>NZ_BDAM01000006.1 GCF_001895045.1 Rhodococcus coprophilus NBRC 100603
CGACAACGACAACGGCGCCCAGAACCGCGTATTCTCCAACGCCCTGCCCGGATCGGTGTCGTACGAAATCTTGATCTCGATCATCTTGTCGACCCCCGCCACATCACGCTCGGCCTTCGCCGCACCCTCCGCCACCGCCGGCAACAACTTCTCCGTATACAACTCCATCCCCTTACCCGAGGTGCAGATGAACCCATCACCCGCCCGGCCCGCATACCGCGCCACCACCGGACCCCCCGCCGCCACATACACCGGAATCCCACCCTCGGGCACGTCATAGATCGACGCCCCCTTCGCCGAATAGAACTCCCCCTCGAAATCCACCCGATCCCCACCCCACAGCTCACGCATCAACGCCACCGACTCCCGCAACCGGGCGAAGCGTTCCTTGAACTCCGGCCACTCCCCCACATAACCCGTCGCGATCTCGTTGAGGGCTTCACCCGTCCCCACACCCAGAAACACCCGCCCCGGATACAGACACCCCATCGTCGCGAACGCCTGCGCGATCACCGCCGGGTTGTACCGAAACGTCGGAGTCAACACACTCGTACCGAGCTGCAACCGCTGCGTGCGTTCCCCCACCGCCGTCATCCACGCCAGCGAAAACGGGGCATGCCCGCCGTTGTGCCGCCACGGCTGGAAATGATCCGACACCGTCGCCGAATCCATCCCGTGCGCCTCGGCGAGCACCCCGAGTTCGACCAGCTCACGCGGTCCGAACTGCTCCGCCGACGCCTTGTATCCCAACTTCAGCATGTCTGTTCGTCTCCATATCGACATTTCGCCTCGCCGCGGAGGAGGGGCATCGCGAAGTCGGCGCCCGGAGCCTCGGCGACTCTGGTGATGCTCACTATGATCACGCGAATTCGCGCATATACTGCACGAAATAATGCACATTTCGGAGCGTTTGTGTCAATATCTGTGCACATATTGGAGTGGGTGCGCTATCGTCGCGCATCGCCGCGGAAGCCGTACCCACGGACATCCCGAAAGTGCTGGACGTCAGCAGAACCCCGGAGGAAATTCGTGACCGCGAATGCCAGGCGACGTGAGATCTTCCATCGAATGCTCGCCGACGGTTATGTCGACGCGAAGACTCTCGCCGGCGACCTCGGAGTCGACGCGTCCACGATCCGGCGAGATCTCGATGCGCTGGCCCGTGAAGGAAAGATCGAACGCACCCATGGCGGCGCGCGTCCCGTAGAAGGCGCGGGACCCGAAGTGCCTTATGCCGCAAAGAAAGACGTGCGGCGGGCCGAAAAGGCAGCAATCGCCGCCGTAGCGGCGGCGATGGTGTCCGACGGCGACAGTGTCGTCCTCGACAGCGGATCGACCACCTACGAGGTCGCCGTGGCACTTCGTCACCACTCGTCGCTGACCGTGCTCACCAACGACCTGCGAATCGCCAAGTATGTGGCGAGTTTCCCCGAAGTGCGCCTACTCGTCACCGGAGGTGAACTGCTCGGGTCGGTCTTCACTCTCGTCGGCGACCACGCAGTGCGCTTCATGTCCTCGTACTCTGCGGACTGGACTTTCCTCGGTGCCGATGCGATCGATCCGCGCGCGGGCGTCACGAACACCAACACGCTCGAGGTTCCGATCAAGCGGGCTCTGATCGAGGCGGCGGCGCGCACCGTCCTCGTCGCCGATCATTCCAAGTTCGGCCATCGCGCACTCGCGAAAGTCACTGCGGTCGAGGACATCGACACCCTGATCTCCGACTCCGGATTGAGCACCGAGCAGCGCGACGCCTACGGTCCGGCGCTCGTCGTCGCCGAGCCACTTCCGTCTGCCTGACGGCCCACCACCTCATCGACGCGAAAGCCCGACGCCCCCTTCCGATCCGGTCGACATTGCCGGAAGAAGGGGGCGTCGGGCGTTGTTCGCGTGAAGACGAAGACTCAGAGATTCCAGTCGCCGAGACCGTCCCAACCGTTGAGGGTTCCGCCGGCGGTGTTCTGCACGATCACCGGATCACCCTTCTTGGAGTTCTCGAAGAACCATTTGCCGTCCTCGGTGCTCACGTTGAGGCAGCCGTGACTGACGTTGGTGTTGCCCTGCGCGTCCACCGACCACGGCGCCGCGTGCAGGAAGATACCGCTGTTGGACATGCGGGTCGCATACTCCACGTACGTGCGGTAGCCCTCCGGGCTGTCGACGGGCACCCCGTAGGTCGACGAATCCATGTACATCTCGCGGAACTTGTCCCCGACGATGTACGTGCCGTTGGGGGTGTCGTAACCGGGCTTGCCGAAGGAGGTCGGCATGGTCCTGACCACCTCGCCGTTGCGCGTGACGGTGATCGTCTTGGTGTTGTTGTCGGCCACCGTGACGAGTGCGTCACCGATCGTGAACGACGACTGCGTGTCGCCGGCCTTGACCGTGACCGAGGTGTTCGCCGGCCAGAATTCGAACGGCTTCCAGCGCACCTGGGTGTTCGACGCCCAGTAGAAGTGACCGCCTACGGCGGGCTCGGAGGTGATCTTGATGGCGCGTTCGGCCGCGGCGCGGTCGTCGACCGCTTCGTTGAAGCGGATGATGATCGGCTGCGCGACACCGACCGTCTCGCCGTTCGACGGGTTCACCGACGGCGCGGAGAACGGTGCCGGCTGCTCGGGCAGCAACTGCGGCGGCAACTGAGGTGCCCCCGGACCCGGCGGGACGACGCTCTGGATGACGTCTTCGACGCTCGGCACCTCCGGACCACCCGGCCACAACGGCACCGCGGCGGCGGGACCTGCGGCGGTAAGGGCGACTGCGGCGGCACCGGCGAAAGCCATCGCTACGCGTACGGACCGGCGTCCAGCGCGGCGGCGACGGTTCGACAAGACATGCTTTTCGACCATTCCACAACCCATCATCGACGGTGTGTTACGACGCCGAAATCTTCGCCGTAACACTTTCGTTACTGCTCATCAGACACAAGTGTATTCGAACCGGGCAGTTCGAGCACAAATACTACCTGCGTTACCGCAGGTCAGAGCGGTAGAGCCGCCGACTGCCTAGGCGCCGGTACGCGACGCCGCGAGCATTTCCTCCACCGAGACGAACTTGAGCCGTGATCGTCCTGCGGCCGAACCGCGAGCCTTCTCCTGCTTGTCGATCTGCTGCCATCCGCGGTAGTCGACGTACTCGGGTCGCCGCTCGGCAACCAGGGTCGCAAGCTTCTCGCGATCGGCGACGGGTTCGGGCAGCTTTCCTGCGATGAAGTCGTCGAGAATCTGCTCGACGGTCTCGTTGGAGCACTGCTTGTTGGTGCCGATGACGCCGGTCGGTCCGCGCTTGATCCATCCGGCGGTGTAGACACCCGGCATCGGCTCACCGGTCTCGGGATCGACGACCCGGCCGAGCTGATTCGGCAACACACCCCGACGTTCGTCGAACGGAAGACCGTCCACCGCGGTGCCCCGGTAGCCGATCGAACGCAGCACCAGACCCGTTGGGAGAGTTTCGGTCTCACCCGTGGGCCGGGCTTCGAGACGCCCGTCCACCTCGACCAGCTCGTTGCGCTCGAGGGTGATGGAGTTGACGGCGTCGTCGCCGGTGATCTCGATGGGTGAAGCGAGGTAGCGCAGGACGATCCGCTTGTTTCCGGGCGTCGGGCTCTGCTGCGCGAAATCGGCGACCTGGCGCACCTTGAGCGCGATGCGGGGTTCGACTTCGGGATCGTCGACGAGTGCGCGGCTGACAGGGTCGAGTTCGACCTCGGCAGGATCGACCATGACGTCGACGCCTTCCAGGGCGCCGAGGGCAAGCAGTTCCGGGTTGGTGTAGGCCGCCTGCGCCGGTCCACGCCGCCCGACGACCACCACTTCCTGAATCGCGGAGTTGCGCAGCGCTTCGACGGCGTGTTCTGCCATGTCGGTGCGAGCGAGTTCGTCAGGGTTCATCACGAGAGCGCGGGCCACGTCGAGAGCGACATTGCCGTTGCCGATGATGACTGCGCGTTCGCCGGACAGGTCGAACGTGCGGTCGGCGTAGTCGGGATGGCCGTTGTACCAGGCCACGAACTCGGTGGCAGCGAACGAGCCGGCCAGATCCTCACCGGGGACGCCGAGACGCCGGTCGCTGGACGCACCGACGGCGTAGAGCACGGCGTGGTGATGTGCGAGGAGTTCGTCGTGGGTGATGTGCGTGCCGACCTCGACGTTGAAGTAGCACTGGGTGTTCTTGTGGCCGATCGCGCTGCGGAAGACGTTCGTGACGCCTTTGGTGCTCTGGTGATCCGGCGCGACGCCGGCCCGTACCAGGCCGAAGGGCGTGGGGAGCCGATCGAAGATGTCGACCTGCACGGCGGAATGGGTTGTCAGTTCCTGCGCGGCGTAGCACGCCGAAGGCCCGGATCCGACGATCGCGACCCGCAGGGTTCCGAGGTCGGCGGGGATCTTGCGGCGGGACCGCAACTCCGGCCAGTCCGGTCCGATCGGGTAACGCCGGTAGTACTCGGCGTTGATCTCGAGGTACGGCTCCTGGGCGGGGGTGAGCTCGTTGTCCGCGGCGATCGCGTCGACGGGGCATTCGTCGACGCACGCACCACAGTCGATGCATGTCTCCGGGTCGATGTAGAGCATTTCCGTCGTAGCGAACGGCGCTTCATCGGGCGTCGGGTGGATGCAGTTGACCGGGCAGACTTCGACACACGAGACGTCGTTGCAACATGCCTGGGTGATCACATAAGCCACAGTGGATACCTGCCTGAAAGTGCCGGTGGGGTACGACGATCGAGCCCCAGACTATAACACGTTACAACTCTGGTCGAGAACGCCGTTATCGTCACTCTAGCAGGGCATTTCAGTTCCTGAGAATAACCTTACCGGGCCAACTCGTTTCCCGACTCTATCCTGAATCCGATCTTGAGCGTGACTTGGGTATGCGCGACCTTTCCGTCGTCGATGTGACCCCGCACATTGACCATTTCGAACCATTCCAGATGCCGAGTCTTCTCCGCGGCCCGCGCCACCGCCTTGGCGATCGCATCGTCCACTCCGGAGGTCGACGAGCCGACCACCTCGATCACTCGATACACGTGGTTCATTCGTGCTCCTCGGGCTCACCGCCGAACACGGATTCGTGTTCTGGTTCGGATACTCCCGCGCACGCCAGGTCCCCGTGCCCGATTCAGCAAAAAACGTCGCTACGACGGCCGGGCAGCCGCACTCACGCCTTGCGGGCCAGATCGCGCGCGAGCGCGCCGAGTCGTGCGAGTCGCAGGTCGCCGAGCGGCATCGCCCCGGTACCGAGGCGGTTGGTGACGAAAGCGAGCGACATCCCCGAATCGAGATCCGCGAATGCGCCGGAACCGCCGACCCCGTAGTGCCCGAACGCTCCGCGTGGACGTTCCCGGCTGGCGAAGATCGGCTGGTGGTAGCCGAGACGCCACGCCATCGGCACTCCCAGCACGTAGTCGCGACTCCGCACCCGGACCTCGTCCATCGCCGCGATCGTGGACGGATCGAGGAACTTCACGCCGTCGATCGTGCCGCCGGCCGCGATCGCGCCGTACATGCGCGCGAGCGAGCGTGCGGTGAACACCCCGTTCCAGCCGGGCATCACCGAATCGTGCACGGCCGGATCGCGAACGAGTTCGTCGAACCCGGCGGGCATCGCTGCCTCGACCAGTCCCCGCGTCGGCCCGACCCGGGACAGGACCGAGGCACTCACACCCCAGTCGAGACCCACCGGGTTGATCCGCGGGAACAAGCGGGCGATGCGGCCACGCTCGTCGTGCGGGACCCGGTACCAGAAGTCGGAACTCCCGAGTGGACGCGCGATCTCACGCTCGACGACTTCGGTGAACGGCAGGCCCGTCACGCGCTGGACGATCTCGGCGACGAGCCAGCCGTACGTGACCGCGTGATACCCCGAGCCCGAGTGCCTGCGACGATCGGGAACGGCGGCCGCGAGAGCGGCGACCGTCGCGTCGTAGTCCAGAATGCCGCGCTTGCCGGGGACGAGTCCCCGGACGCGATGCAACCCGGACCGATGCGTCATGACATCTGCGACGGTGAGGGATTCTTTGCCGCCCGCCGCGAATTCGGGCCAGTACTGAGCAACCGGCGCGAAGTAATCGATCAGTCCGCGTTGGGCCAGGCGGTGTACGACCGTGGAGGCGACGCCCTTGCCCGTCGAGAACGACAGCGCCATCGTGTCCTGCGACCATCGGCGCGTGCGGTCGGCCCAGCCCGCCCAGACGTCGAGGACCTTCTCCCCGTGCAAGTAGGCGGTGAGCGCGCCGCCGCCGTGGTGCGGCTGGCGATACAGCGCGAAGAACCTGTCCGCCAGGGGGAGAAAGCTCGGATGGACGTGCATCTCGGTCCGTGAGGGGAGGGCGCCGTAGCCCTCTTCGGTCAGCACTGCTCCGGTCGTCATCGACACACTCCCTCGGACATGTGACGAAGATTACGTGCGGACACCACCGAACGGAAGGGGTTGCGTACACGCTGTCTGTATTCCCGAGAACGCGCACCGAGGCCACGGACGGTCACAAGGGCGGTCGGGTCACAAGGGTGAGGGCGTCACGTAACGGAACGCACCGGCCAGAACGCAACCCGACCCCGCCGTGAGGTTGAACGCCGCGGCGAGGTTCCCTTCGCACAACACCGGATCATCGGCATCACCGACGAAGGCCTGAGAAGCCGGTCCGGTGACGATCACCGCGATACCGGGCTCGTCGAGCATTCCGAGTGCGAGGGAGTCTGCTCCGTACCCGACTGCCAGGAGCCGTCCCGCGCGGCTCTCACCGGCCCCGGCTCCGCCGTCGAAACCCGCGGCCGCGACGGTCGCACCGTCCACGGCATCAGCGAATCCGACGCCGCCCGCGCCGAGGCTCCACGCCCCGCCCGTACCGTCCGTCGTCGACCCGCACGCCTCGGCGTCCTGGACCCGGGTCAGCTCGGCGGGGGCACCCGGCGGGGCCGCGCACGTGGTGGCGGCGAGCGCGGACCCCGGGACGATCAGGCCCGCCCCGACGACGGCAGCACCGATCACACCGGCACCGAACAGCCGACCCGACATCCACGCACGAGACACTGTGACGATCCTCCTGACACTCCGGTGAAGAGCTTTCCGGACAGTCTATGGACGCCGCGAAGAACCCGTACTCCGGCGAGGTAACGACCGGGGAGCAATTCGCTGCGGTGAAACCGCCTCGCGCACCGGAATTCTCAGCTCGTCATCTTTCGGTCCGTGTCGCGCGACGGTTGTACCCGCTTGGGCTCACCTGGCATCTTCGGATGAGTCGGCGGATACGGCAGATCGCCGAGACCGTCCGCGGCATCCCGATCCGCCATCTCGAGCAACACGTCGAGGGAATGCGCGTGGTCGTCGAGCTCGGCCATCGGATCGCCGCGGCGCGCGAGCAGGTCGGGCACCGTCGCAATGGTGAAATCGTCGGGCTCGGCGTCCGCCAGTTCGTCCCACGTCAACGGAGTGGATACGGTCGCGATCGGGGTGCGGCGCACCGAATAGGCAGACGCGATCGTCTTGTCGCGCGCGTTCTGGTTGTAGTCGAGGAACAAGCGGTCCCCCCGCTCTTCCTTCCACCACGAGGTCGTCGCACGACCGTCGCTGCGACGCTCGATCTCACGCAGCAGCGCGATTCCGGCACGACGCACGCCGACGAAATCCCACTCCGGCACGATGCGCAGGTAGATGTGCAGCCCACGACCTCCCGAGGTCTTCGGAAATCCGGTGAGCCCCAGCTCGTCGAACAGCGGTCGCACCACCTCGAGTGCGACGGTGCGCGCATCGGCGAAGCCCGTCCCGTCCGGCGGGTCGAGATCGATGCGGAGTTCGTCGGGCCGGTCCACGTCGCCGCAGCGCACCGCCCAGGGATGGAAGGTGACCGTGCCGAGATTCGCCGCCCACACCACGTCGGCGGCGCTGCGCACCCGCAGCGCGTCCGCGGTACGGCCCGACGGGAAGGTGATCTCGCACGTCGCGACGTGGTCCGGTCGCTTCGCGGGCGCCCGCTTCTGATAGATCTCCTCGCCGCCGATCCCGTCGGGGAACCGCTGGAGGTGAGTGGGCCGGTCGCGCAGCGCCCCGAGAAGTGGGGCCCCGAGTTCGGTGGTGACCGTGCGGTAGTACTCCACCAGGTGCCGTTTCGTGCCGCCGGAGGAGCCGAGTTCCGGGAAGTAGACCTTGTCCGGGTTCGACAACCGCACCGGAACTCCGTCGACGTCGAGTTCCTCCGCGGGTGAGCGTTGGGCAGCGGCCACAGTCAGTCCTCCGTCCGGTCCAGCACGTCGGCCAGGTCGTATCGCACGGGCACGTCCAGCTGATCGTAGGTGCAGCTCTTCGGGTCCCGGTCGGGTCGCCACCGCTGGAACCGCGCGGCGTGCCGGAAGCGCATTCCCGCTCCGGCAGTCCCTTCCATCTGGTCGTAGGCCACCTCGAGGACACGCTCGGGCCGCAACGGCACCCACGAGCGATCCGTCCCGGACCGCCAGCGGGTCGCTTCCCCCTCGGCGACGACATCTTCACCGACGCGCAGCGGCTCCAGTTCCGCGAGCAACTCCTTGCGTCGCGCAGTGGTGAAAGCCGATGCGCCACCGACCATCGCGAGTTCACCGTCGTGGTACAGGCCGAGCAGAAGGGATCCGACGCCGTCGACACTCTTGTGCTTGCGGTACCCGATGAGGACACAATCCGCCGTCCGGGCGTGCTTGAGCTTGATCATCTCCCGCTTGTCGGGCCGGTAGATGCCGTCGAGCCGCTTGGCGACCACACCGTCGAGTCCGGCGCCTTCGAATTCCTCGAACCATCGCCTTGCCGTCTCCGCGTCGGTGGTCGACGCCGTCACATGACAACTCGGCCCGCCACCGATCCCGGTGCGCAGCCGAGCACGACGGTCGGAGAAAGGAGCCTTCATCAGATCGTCGTCGCCGAGCGCGAGCAGGTCGAAACCGATGAATTGGGCCGGTGTCTGTTCCGCGAGCAGCGCCACGCGGCTCGCCGCTGGGTGGATGCGCTCCGACAACGCCTGCCAGTCCAGCCGGGCGAACCCGTCACGCTCCCGCGGAACGACGATCTCGCCGTCTACGACGCACCGGGTGGGCAGTTCCGTCCGGACTGCCTCGACGAGTTCCGGGAAATACCGCGCGAGATCTTTGCCGCCCCGCGACGAGAACACCACCTCGTCGCCGTCGCGGAACACGATCGCCCGGAAGCCGTCCCACTTGGGCTCGTACGACCACACGGGGTTTCCGTCGTCGGGTTGTGGCGGGACCGCGGCGGCAGATTTTGCCAGCATCGGGGCCAGGGGCGGAACCACGGGGAGGTCCATGCGCACATGGTTGCACCCCGCGGTGCTCTCCGCGCTGAGGATCGAGGGAATCCGCCACCTGGACGAACGGACGGAATCAGACATTCCGTACCCTCCACACATGATCCTTCTCCGGCGGGCGGGCCTCGCCTTCCTGGCAGTGGTAGCGACGGCCGCGCTCGCCGGATGCGCAACCGAGACCGACGGCCGCGCGATGCCCGCCGCCGTCGCCGCGACCGAATCCGATTCGGCTCCGGCTACCACGCGTTCGTCCGCTGCCGGCACGACGACACCGGCCGCCGCGGACGTCGATCTCGAAATCGACGTCGAACCCGGCGATTGTGTCGCGCTGGGCGGCACCGTGGACGCCGCCACCATCGACAACGCGGACTGCGGCAGCAGCACCTCGAACTACAAGGTCGTCGACGTCGTCGAGTCGGCCGACGAGTGTGCCGGCGACATCGACCAGACGTACTACGAATCGTTCGGTGGCGTCGAGGTCGGCGCTTTGTGCCTCGACGTCGACTGGGAAGTCGGCGGTTGCATGGACGTCGGTGGGGAGGATCCCCAGCGGATCGATTGTTCCGCGACGGCGATCCAGGGCGAGAAGGTCACCGAAATCCTCACCGGAACCGCTGATGTGAACGATTGCTCGTTGTCGGATGCCGGATACGAGTACCGGGAACGCAACTTCGTGGTGTGCAGCGATTCGTTCTGACATGTACAGGGTGGTCTCGTCGCACGAGCGGTCGTGTCGGTGCCCCCGGCAACAATGCGGGCTGTAGGCAGCATTGACCGATCACATGAACGCGAGGACCCGGATGACGCACTGGCCAGACAGACCCATCTGCGCATTCGACCTCGAGACCACCGACCGCGATCCCCGCACCGCGCGCATCGTCGCTGCCTGTGTGGCCACGTTCGACAGCAACCGGATCGAGTCTCGCTCGTGGCTGCTCGACCCCGGGATCCCGATTCCGCAGGAAACGACGGCTGTGCACGGCATCACCACCGAACGGGCCCGCACCGAGGGCGTCGACTATCTCACCGGTTACCGCGAGATCCGGCAAGCGGTGTGCGATGCCTGGGAGCGCGGCCACATCGTGGTTGCGTTCAATGCGAGCTACGACCTGACGATCCTCGACGCCGAGGGCCGCCGACTGGGCTTTCCGGAACTCGATATCGGCACGGTCGTCGATCCCTACGTCATCGACCGGGAGATGGACCGAACGCGCAGCGGTAGACGCACCCTCCAGGCGGTATGCGAGGCGTACGGCGTCGAACTCGCGAACCCCCACGAAGCGGAAGCCGATGCCCTCGCCGCCGGGCACCTCACGCGAGCGCTCGTCGAGCGGTACCCACAGCTCGCAGACCTCGACATCATGGCCGACCAGGCCGCATGGCACGCGGAGCGCCAGCGCAGCTTCGCGGAGTACCTCCGTGGTCTCGGCCGCGACGTCACCGATGTCGACGACGGCTGGCCGGTACGCCGGCCGGAGCCTGTCGGTGGCGGGATGCTCGACCGGCCCGCGGTCGCGCGTGTGGCGTGGCATCGCCGGATCCTCCTGCGCCTGCGCGGCGTCTTCCGCCGCGCGCCGGACACGCACGCGACACGGTGAGGCGCCCGAAGGACACGATTCGGCGATTTGTCACCTCTGTACCGTTCGGGGTTGGGACGATCACAGGCAACGCCGGTCGCGCGACCACCCGGAGGTGTCTGTGTCCACCGTGTCCTGTGCCCGCCAGTGCGACGATGTGCCCGGTGTGCGTCGTCGGCCCGAGGTAGCCGTCGTCCGCGACAGACCGGCACTGGATACTCGACTGTCATGACGTCAGGCACCGGCACCCCGCGCCGCACCGAACCGGCTGGCCCCGACCCGGCCCAGTTCCGCGTGCACGTCGTGACCCAGGCGATCCGCCTGTTCTCCGAGTTCGGATACGAGTCGACCACCGTCGAGCAGATCGCGGCGGCGGCAGGAGTGTCGCGCAGAACCTTCTTCCGGCAGTTCCGGTCGAAGGAGGACGTTATCTTCGCCGACCACGAGTCGCTGCTCGAGCGGGTCGCCGAGTATCTGTCGGGCAGCTTCGGCGATCCGTGGCTCGCCGCCTGCGATGCCGCCGAACTCGTGTTCGGTCACTTCCGCGACCGGCGTGAACTGGCAGTCTGGCGATACCGCGTGGTGCAGCGAGTGCCTGCGCTGCGGGAACGCGAACTCGTGACGACCTACCGCTACGAGCGACTGTTCACCGATTTCTTGCGCGCTGCCGTGCCGTCGGCCGAGCCGGTGCGCACCGTGAGCTTCGCGGCCGCGATGACGGCGACACACAACTATCTCCTCCGGGCGATGATCCGGGGGGACGAGACCGCGACCGCCGAGCGCTTGCACCGCGCCCTCTACGACGTGCGACGGACCTTCGGCGTGGTGCCGTCGGCCACGGACTCCGGCGCCGGCCAGGGCCGGGGTGCGCCGCAGCGCGCGGTGACGGTGGTGACCTTTCCGGTGGGGTCCTCACCCGCCGAGGTGGCCGAGCAAGTGCGACGCCAGTTGGAAGAAGACCCGCCGTCTCCGTGACGAACCTCCCCCACCATTGACTTGGCACTCAGTGCCGGGGGTAAAATAGAGAGATTCCGTGACGTCGCACACCTTTGAAGCCGAGAAGGTAGTGCAGATCCGCCCCAGTTAATGGCACCGCGTGCCGTTAGGAGTTTGCCACCGTGGCCCTCAATCCCGACTTCGATCTCTTCAAGCTCGGAGACGAGCACGACGAACTGCGCACCGCGATCCGCGCCCTTGCCGAGAAGGAGATCGCGCCGCACGCGAAAGACGTGGACGAGAACTCCCGTTTCCCGCAGGAGGCCCTCGACGCGCTCAACCGCTCGGGCTTCAACGCGATCCATGTCCCCGAGCAGTTCGAAGGTCAGGGCGCCGACTCCGTCGCAGCCTGCATCGTCATCGAAGAAGTTGCCCGCGTCTGCGGTTCCTCGTCGTTGATCCCGGCCGTCAACAAGCTCGGCACCATGGGCCTGATCCTCCGCGGCTCCGACGAGCTCAAGGCAAAGGTCCTTCCCGACATCGTCAACGGCGCGATGGCGTCCTACGCGCTCTCCGAGCGTGAGGCAGGCTCCGACGCCGCGTCCATGCGTACCCGCGCGAAGGCCGACGGCGACGACTGGATCCTCAACGGCTCCAAGTGCTGGATCACCAACGGCGGAAAGTCCACCTGGTACACGGTGATGGCCGTGACCGACCCCGACAAGGGTGCCAACGGCATCTCCTCGTTCATGGTCCACAAGGACGACGAAGGCTTCGTCGTCGGACCCAAGGAAAAGAAGCTCGGCATCAAGGGCTCCCCCACCGCCGAGCTGTACTTCGAGAACTGCCGCATCCCCGGCGACCGCATCATCGGCGAGCCCGGCACCGGCTTCAAGACCGCACTCGCGACCCTCGACCACACCCGCCCGACCATCGGCGCGCAGGCCGTCGGGCTGGCGCAGGGCGCACTCGACGCCGCGATCGAGTACACCAAGGACCGCAAGCAGTTCGGCACCTCGATCTCCAACTTCCAGGCCGTGCAGTTCATGCTCGCCGACATGGCGATGAAGGTCGAGGCCGCCCGCCTCATGGTCTACACCTCGGCGGCCCGCGCCGAGCGCGGTGAGCCCAACCTCGGCTTCATCTCCGCAGCGGCGAAGTGCTTCGCCTCGGACGTCGCCATGGAGGTCACCACCGATGCGGTCCAGCTGTTCGGTGGCGCCGGCTACACCACCGACTTCCCCGTCGAGCGCATGATGCGCGACGCCAAGATCACCCAGATCTACGAGGGCACCAACCAGATCCAGCGTGTGGTCATGTCGCGCGCGCTGCTCCGCTGAGCAGCACGCGTAGGTTGACACCGCTGAACCATCACACCGATCAGGAGTACTCGTAGTGACAGTGGAAAAGGTAGGCGTGATCGGCGGCGGCACCATGGGTGCCGGAATCGCCGAAGTGTGCGCGAAGGCCGGAAGCGACGTCCTCGTCCGGGAGACCACCGAGAAATTCGCTGCGGCTGCCCGTGAGCGCCTCGCGAAGTCGGTCAACCGGGGCGTCAAGTCCGGGAAGATCACCCAGGACGACGCGGACGCGGTGCTCGCCCGGATCCGGGTCACCACCGACATCGAGGAGTTCGCCGACCGCGACCTCGTCGTGGAGGCGGCACCGGAGATCGCGGCCCTCAAGGTCGAGATCTTCGCCGAACTCGACCGCATCGTGAAGCCGGAAGGCATCCTCGCCACCAACACGTCGTCCATCCCCGTCATCAAGGTGGCGCAGGCGACGAAGCGGCCCGGCAAGGTCGTGGGCGTGCACTTCTTCAACCCGGTGCCGGTGATGCCGCTCGTGGAGATCATCTCCGCGCTCACCACCGATGCGGACACCGCCGACACCGTCTTCGATTACGCGCAGAACACGCTCGGCAAGACCGCCGTGCGGGCGGGCGACCGCGCCGGCTTCATCGTCAACGCGCTCCTCATCCCGTACCTGTGCTCGGCCGTGCGCATGCTCGAATCGGGCTATGCCACAAAGGAAGACATCGACGCCGCGATGAAGGGCGGCTGCGGATACCCGATGGGCCCGCTCACCCTCATCGATACGGTGGGCCTCGACATCACCCTCAATGCAGCGCAGTCGCTCTACGAGGAATTCGCAGAGCCGCATTACGCTCCCCCGGCACTGCTGCGTCGCATGGTCGACGCCGGCCGCCTGGGACGTAAGACCGGCGAAGGTTTCTACAACTACAAGTAGAGACCCCGCCGGCACCGGCAGCCACACTCGCGACGCCCCCTCGGTTCGTTCCGGACCGAGGGGGCGTCGTCGTCCCCCCGCCGAACGGGCACCCTTGCGATCCTTGCGATTCCACGGTATCCGCCGGATTCGGGCGATAGCCGTGACTCGCAATCGAGTGGAGTGCGAGCCGAACGCCACCGAGACCGGAAGTACCCGAGCGACGTACAAATCTCGTCGGCGCAACTACGATCGGCGTATCGGCCGACATTCATCGAACCCCGGATCAATGGGCGCATCCCTGGACCCGAATACGCTGCACCACTGGTGACTGTCGGAAACTGAGGTCCGAACACCCTGGAGTGACGATGACCGACAGCTGGATTTCGCGCGATCCGTTCGACGACATCTTCGATCGATTCTTCGGACCCGGCGGGCTGCGCCAACCACCGGTCCAGCGCGTCGATTTGAGCCGACTGCTCAACGACGACGCCAAAAGGCTTGTCGCAGATGCCCGAAATGCCGCAGCAGAATGGGGTAACTCGGAACTGACGCCCGAACATCTGCTCTATGCCGCAACCTTGAACGACCCGACGCGCGGCGTGATCAGCAGCCTGGGACTCGACCCGGACAGTGTCGCCGAACAGATGCGGTCGATCGCGGGCCAGGGCGAGAGCGGGGGCGAGACAGCGGTCCTGAGTCCGGCAGCCAAGCGTGCACTTCGCGTCGCCCAGCAGCAGGCGGCACAGACGGGCATAAGCTACATCGGGCCCGAGCACATCCTCTACGGGATCGCCGAGAACAGCGAGAACCCTGCCGCCCACGTGCTCGCGGGCGCCAAACTCGACACCGGCGGTAAGCGCGACACCTCGCCCAGCACGACCCCCACGCTCGACCAGTACGGCCGGGATCTCACCGCGGAAGCACGAGCCGGGAATGTGGACCCGGTGGTCGGCCGCTCCGACGAGATCGCCCAGACGGTGGAGATCCTCTCCCGGCGCAGGAAGAACAATCCCGTGCTCATCGGGGATCCCGGGGTGGGTAAGACCGCGATCGTCGAGGGCCTGGCGCAGCGGATCGTCAACGGAGATGTGCCCTCCACCCTCGCCGACCGTCGAGTGGTCGCGCTCGACGTGGGGTCGCTGGTCGCGGGCAGTAAGTACCGCGGCGAATTCGAGGAACGCCTGACGAAGATTCTCGACGAGGTACGCGATCATTCCGAAGAATTGGTGCTGTTCATCGACGAGTTGCACACCATCGTCGGCGCAGGCAGCGGCGGCGAGGGGTCGATGGACGCCGGGAACCTGCTCAAGCCCGCTCTCGCCCGCGGGGAACTGCACGCGGTGGGCGCGACCACGATCGACGAATACCGCCGGTACATCGAAAAGGATGCTGCGCTCGAACGCAGGTTCCAGCCGGTCATGGTGGTCGAACCCTCGGTCGACGACACCATCGAAATCCTGCGCGGGCTCGCCGACGTCTACGAGGAACACCACCAGGTGCACTACACCGACGAGGCGCTGATCGCCGCGGCCGAACTGTCGGACCGGTACATCACCGACCGGTTCATGCCGGACAAAGCCATCGACCTGATCGACCAGGCCGGCGCGCGCGTGCGTTTGCGTACGAAAACTCCCGACGCGGACACCCGTTCCCACGAAGAGGAGCTGGCACGGCTCGAACGCGAGAAGGACTCCGCCGTCGCTGCCGAAGACTATGCGAAGGCGGGGGAACTGAAGAAGGCGATCACCGCGCTGGAGGAGCGCACCGGAGTCGGAGAAACCGAATCCACCCCGCAGGTCGAAGTCATCGACATCGCCGAGGTGATCTCCCGGCAGACCGGCATTCCGGTGTCCGAGTTGACGGCGGAAGAGCGGCAGCGGCTCCTCGACCTCGAGGACGTACTCCACTCGCGGGTCATCGGCCAGGAGAAGGCCGTCACGGCGGTCGCCGAGGGCGTCCGCAGGGCGCGCGCCGGACTCGCCGACCCGGATCGCCCGATCGGGTCGTTCCTGTTCCTCGGACCCACCGGTGTCGGCAAGACGGAACTGGCAAAAGCGTTGGCAGAGGCAGTATTCGGTGACCAAGACCGGATGATCCGTTTCGACATGAGCGAATTCCAGGAGAAGCACACCGTGTCGCGCCTGGTGGGTGCTCCTCCCGGCTACGTCGGGTACGAAGAGGCCGGGCAGCTGACCGACAAGGTGCGTCGTCAGCCGTACTCGGTGATCCTGTTCGACGAGATCGAAAAGGCGCACCCGGACGTGTTCAACGTGTTGCTGCAACTTCTCGACGACGGGCGCGTCACCGACGCCCAAGGACGGACGGTCGATTTCAAGAACACCATCGTCATCCTCACCAGCAACATCGGGTCGGACATGATCCTCGCCCACCCGAGTGACGACATCGAATCCCTGACCCCGCAGTTGATGGAACGTCTGCACGCGCACTTCCGGCCGGAGTTCCTCAACCGGATCGACGAGACGGTGGTGTTCCACAGGCTCGCGAAGGAACAACTGCACCAGATCGTCGGATTGCTCCTAGGCGGAACCAAGCGGCTGTTGCGGGCGCAGAACGTCGAGTTCGAGATCACCGACAGCGCGGTGAATTGGCTGGTCGATGCGGGATTCGCACCGGAGTTCGGGGCGCGTCCGTTGCGCCGGACGATTCAGAAGGAACTCGACAACAAGCTGTCCAACCTGCTGCTCGCCGGCACGCTGTCCGGTGGCGACACGGTACGCGTCGATGCGGGGAAGGACGGCCTGCTCATCGAGACCGTCGGCGGAAACGGTCAGGACGCGGACGGCGGCGAGACCGCCGACAGCGATACTCCTGCGGAGACCGCTGCTCCTACGGAGACCGCTGCTGCCGCGGGTGGCGACGGAAAGGACGCCGAGCTCGAGAAGGACTGAACCGCGTCAGTCGTCGAACCGGCCGTGAACCCGCTCGTGCAGCGCTTCCATCCGTACATCGAGTGCACGGGCCGTTTCAGCGGCGAGCCGTAGTTCTTCGCGCAGATCGCTCGGCACTGCACGGTCGTGCTTGTAGTAGATCTTGTGCTCGAGACTGGCCCAGAAGTCCATCGCGACGGTGCGAATCTGGAGTTCCACGAACACCGGTTCCACCCGGTCCGACATGAACACCGGGACCTCGACGATCACGTGCAGGCTGCTGTACCCGTTCGGCTTCGGGTGCGCGATGTAGTCCACCACCTCGACGACCCGCACATCGCGCTGCCGGGTGATCATGTCCGAGATCCGGTACACGTCGGACGTGAAACTGCACGAGATGCGGATTCCCGCGATGTCGCGCAGGTTGACGCGGATGCCGTCCAGCGTGGGATCGATGCCCTTGCGAGCGGCCTTCGCGAGAATCGACTCGGGGGTCTTGAGGCGCGACTTGACGTGCTCGATGGGGTTGTAATCGTGGGCGTAGGTGAATTCGTCCCGCAAGATGTTGATCTTGGTCATCATCTCGTCGATGCCGAACTTGTACACCATCAAGAACCTGGCGAGCTCGCGAGGTGAGAGCGACATCGCGCTCTGTCCGTCCGTGGGAGGTTCCGGAATCGGGGCGCCCGGATCAGGGTCGCCCACCGTCGGTGTCACTGCTCGTCCTCCTCGGGGTGTTCTCCTCCGAGTCTGCCAGTTCCCCGCGACGCGCTGCGGTCCGCTGCCGCAGAACCTGCCATGAGCTGCGCGGATGCACACCCGCCTCGCGGCGCGCACGGCCGCGCGTCACAAGAACACCGATGATCGCGATCACCCAGACGGGATACTGCGCGAGCCACGCGACACGGAACGCGTCGAAGGTGTACCCGCCGAGCCGTTCGAGGACGAGACCCATCGTCTGCACGACGAGCAGGGTGGCGAGGAACCCTCCGATGTTGACGATGCCGTTCGCGGTCCCCAGTGCGGAGCCGGGATTGAACGTACGGGCGTAATCGAACCCGATCATCGAACCCGGGCCGCCTACGGAGATGACGACGATGAGCAGCACGAGCAACGCGATCGGCGCCGGACCGGGCAGCGCCAGCACCACCGTCCAGATCGTCGCGTTCGCCAGCATGATGGCAAGCACCATCCAGGAACGCCGCAGAGGAAAGCGGCCGGACAAGATGCCGAGGACGGGTCCCGCCGCGATCGCGGTGACCACCGAGACAGTCAGCATCGTGCCGGCGGTGGCTGCCGACAGCCCCTGCGCGGAGACCAGATAGGGAACACCCCACATCAACGCGAAGGTCGTCACCGAGAACTGGGTGCCCATGTGGGTGAAGAAGCCCAGCTTGGTACCCGGACGCCGCCACACCACACCGATCTGTGCGACCAACTCGCGAAGACCCATCGGCTGTGTCGCCGGCGCGTCCCCGTACGGCGCATCACGCACCGTCGCGATGACGAGGATGCAGGCGAACACACCGATCGACGCGGCGCTGCCGTACGCCGCCGTCCATCCCACATCGGTCAGCACCAGCACGAACGGAACCGCGGACAGCACCTGCCCGATCTGGCCGAGGATCCCCGTCAGCTGCGAGACGAGGGGCACCCGTCGCGGTGCGAACCACACCGGCACCAGCCGGAGAACCGAGATGAACGTGAGCGCATCGCCCGCGCCGACGAAGACCCGGGCGATATAGGCGATCGGCAACGACTCCGTGGTGGCGAGCACCAACTGGGCCACCGCCATGACCGCCGCACCGATCGCGATGACCCAGCGCGAACCGAACCGATCGAGGAGCACTCCCGCGGGGATCTGCATGCCCGCGTAGACGACGAGCTGGAGCACGACGAACCCCGACAGCACCGAAGGGGAAATCTCGAAACGCTCGGTCGCGGCGAGTCCTGAGACGCCGAAGGCCGTCCGGTGCAGGACCGCCACGACATAGGCGAATACTCCGACACTCCAGACCAGCCACGCTCTCATGATGGACGAACGTTACTCCCACGCTCGATCTTGTCGGCGGGAAGATCGAGTCGCGCGATCCGGGCCGGTGTGAGCGCAACTCCCCGACCACGATTCCACCGGTGCCGTTGCCGTACACGTTCGCGGCGAGCGGGCACGGGCGCCCGGGCTGAAATCGCCATGAGCGCACCCCGGCCGTGTCTAGGGTGGGAACCATGGCGAACGACTGGGTTTCCCTACAACGCACCGCTCGGCGCGAGTTCGACAGTCGCGTCGCGCGGATCACCGACTGGCACGCTTCCACCCCCGACACCGAATGGGACGTTGCCGCTCTGGTCCGGCACGTCGTCGACGAACAGCGCTGGGTAGCGCCGTTGCTGTCGGGACGCACACTCGAGGAGGCCGAGGCTGCTCTCGAACCGCTCGGCGACGACCTTGCCGCCGACTGGGCCAAATTCTCCGAGCAGGCGACCGAGGCGTGGGCCGCGACGCCGGCCGACCAGGAAGTCCAACTGTCCTACGGCGCGGTGCCGTGCATCGATTATCTGAGGCAGCAGGTCGGCGACATCGCCGTGCACGCGTGGGATCTCGCACGGGCCACCGGATCGGACGAGCAACTCGATCCGGTTCTCGTCGATGCCATCTGGAAGGACCTCGAGCCGCAGACCGACATGCTGGCAGGCAGCGGGTTGTTCGCCGATCCCGTGCCTGTCGGCACCGATGCTTCCGTGCAGGACCGCCTGCTCGCTCTCACCGGACGCGACCCCCGCCGGCACGGAGCGTCATGACCGATCGGCCCGAGCAGCACGTCCCCGACCTCAAACCCCGCAGCCGCGACGTCACCGACGGAATCGAGAAGACCGCCTCCCGCGGCATGCTCCGCGCGGTGGGCATGGGCGACGACGACTGGGACAAACCGCAAATCGGGGTCGCGTCGTCGTGGAACGAGATCACCCCGTGCAATCTGTCGCTCGACCGGTTGGCGCAGGCCGTGAAGGAGGGCGTGCACGCCGCCGGGGGGTATCCGCTCGAGTTCGGCACCATCTCCGTGTCCGACGGCATCTCGATGGGGCACGAGGGGATGCACTTCTCCCTCGTGTCGCGGGAGGTGATCGCCGACAGTGTGGAGACGGTGATGCAGGCCGAGCGACTCGATGGATCGGTGCTGCTGGCCGGGTGCGACAAGTCGCTGCCAGGCATGCTCATGGCCGCCGCCCGCCTCGACCTCGCGTCGGTGTTCCTGTACGCCGGATCGATCCTGCCGGGAGTAGCAAAACTCTCCGACGGCACCGAACGCGATGTGACGATCATCGATGCGTTCGAAGCCGTCGGCGCATGCGCGCGGGGCCTTATGTCGGAAGCCGACCTCGGTGCCATCGAGCGGGCCATCTGTCCGGGAGAAGGCGCATGTGGAGGCATGTATACCGCGAACACGATGGCCAGTGCGGCCGAAGCCCTCGGCATGTCGCTGCCCGGGAGCGCGTCGCCGCCGGCCGTCGACCGCCGGCGCGACGGATTCGCGCGGCGTAGCGGGCAAGCGGTGGTGGAACTGCTGCACCGCGGGATCACCGCGTCCGACATCCTGACGAAGGAAGCGTTCGAGAACGCGATTGCCGTGGTCATGGCGTTCGGTGGATCCACCAACGCGGTCCTTCATCTACTCGCCATCGCGCACGAGGCGCAGGTGGAACTCACCCTCGACGACTTCGTACGCGTCGGTGCGCGGGTGCCGCACCTCGCCGACGTCAAACCGTTCGGCACCCATGTCATGAAAGATGTCGACCACATCGGCGGCGTACCGGTGATCATGAAGGCGTTGCTCGACGCCGGACTGCTGCACGGCGACTGTCTCACCGTCACCGGCCGCACGCTGTCGGAGAATCTCGCGGGCATCGCCCCGCCCGATCCCGACGGCAAGGTGCTGCGCGCTCTGAGCAACCCGATTCATCCCACCGGCGGTATCACCATCCTGCGCGGCACGCTCGCTCCCGGCGGTGCGGTCGTGAAGTCGGCGGGATTCGACGAGTCGGTATTCGAAGGCACCGCGCGGGTATTCGAGCGGGAACGTGCGGCGATGGACGCGCTCGAGGACGGCACCATCACGGTGGGCGACGTCGTGGTCATCCGGTACGAAGGCCCGAAGGGTGGGCCCGGGATGCGGGAGATGCTCGCGATCACCGGCGCCATCAAGGGCGCGGGGCTCGGAAAGGACGTCCTGTTGCTCACCGACGGGCGCTTCTCCGGTGGCACGACCGGCCTGTGCGTCGGGCATGTCGCACCCGAAGCCGTCGACGGCGGACCCATCGCCTTCGTCCGCGACGGCGACCGGATTCGACTCGACGTGGCGAACGGCCTCCTCGACGTGCTGGTGAGCGACGACGAGATGGCGGCGCGGCAGCAAGGGTGGGAACCGTTGCCGCCGCGATACACACGGGGCGTGCTCGCGAAGTACACAAAACTGGTCGGCTCCGCGTCGCACGGCGCGGTGTGCGAATAACGCCGATTCACCTTGTGCGGGAAGGGCTTCCGGCTAGATCGGCCGGAAGCCAGTTCCTGCACCTCCGCGAGCGGTGATGTCGGCGAAAATCACGTCGATGTTCGTTCCGACCTGCGGGCCGGCACACGGCGCGAACAGGTAGGCGTTGACCATCGCGACGAGGGTCGTGCCCACCACGAGCGGTGCGCCCGAATCACCCTCGATCACGCACACCTGGGTCCAGGTTTCCTGCGAGCCGAAGACGTCGCCCCACACGACACCGCAGGTGTTGCCTGTCGTGCGGCCCTCTTTGCACGCGACGTCGGGGAAGCCGGCGGGCGATCCCAATGCGGTGATGGTGGTGTTTCCCACCCGATTGACCGGCACGACCTTGCCTCGATCGAACTCGATGACCGCGTAGTCGAGCACGGTGTTCGCGGAGACGATCCGGCCGACGGGACCGGCCGCGGGGTCGTACTCGGCCTTCACGGTCATGCCGGGGAGACCGCAATGCGCCGCGGTCAGGCCGACGAGACGACCAGCGGCATCGTTTCCGATGGTGGTGAGCGTGCAGTCGTAGATGTCCTGACCACCGTCGCCGAGAGTGATCCCCGAACCCCCACCGAGGGTGACAGGAGGTGCTGCGGTAGCAATCCCCATCCCGGCGCCCGCCGAAGCGAGCATTGCTACGGCCAGTACAGCGAGCCTTCTGAACATCGTGTCCCTCTCGCGCGGCGGGCGACCTTCGTTGTGAGGGTACTAGAGGTCGGTGCTGGTTTTCGGGGTTGCGCCGAGACTTTCCAGGGCTTTTCGGGCCTCCTCGAGTTCACGGCTGAGCAGCGCGACTCGTTCCTCGGCCGCGCTTCGGGCCGCGTCGATCACGGACTGGACTGCCTCGACGGCACCGGGATCAGCGAGTTCTTTGACTGCCCGTTCGACGGCATCGGGTGCCACGGGTGACGGCTTGCCGACCTTCCGTGTGCCGTGCGCGATTCCGACGGTCCATTCGCTCTCGGGGTCGATGGTGATCGTGATGCTGATCGTGGGCGCCTTCTTCGCCTTGCGGGCCGGGGCTTTCGGCTTGGCGGGCGACGCGGGCGCGGCGGAACCGGGGGTCGTGTCGTTCACGGGTTTCGTCTCCTCGACGCTCTTGGTCTGGGCACCACGCACCGAAGCCGCCGACCTCGACGTGGGTTGGGCGGCAGCGGGACCGGCGGCAACAGGCTGGGGTGCAGCGGGCTTGGGGGCAGAAGGCTTGGGGGCAGAAAGGGCCGCAGCCTGGGACGTCGACGCCACCACCTTCGCGGGAGCGGACTTCGTGGCCGCCGCCTTCTTCGCCGGCGCCCCGGCCGGTTGCCGGGTCAGGCGGAGTTCGTCGGACTCGAACGGCAACTCGTCGTCGACCCCTTTCGGCCGCACCATGACGGTGGTGCCGGATACCGAGATCACCCGCGCCGACGCGCCGGGTTCGATGCCGAGGCTCGGGATGCCGTCGATGAGATATACAGTCGCGCGACGACCCTCCGCGAGTGCATCACTCAACTCGCCGAGTTGCTCCTCCGTCAGATGGTCCGCGCGTGTGCGGGGCGACATGCATGTCCTTTCTCGGCTCGCTGGATTGTCCGGCGCTTTTTCGACGCCAACTGTCGCACATGTGTACGACACGACACCGAGCGCCGGGGGCGGAATCTACAGCCCCCGCAACCGGAGGACAGGTAAGGATGGTCTCGTGACCCCGTCCGATGAGCGATCGCAGGCCACCCCCGAGGTGGTTGCGACGATCCGAGCCGAGCTCGAACGCACCCTGCTGGGCGTTCGCCGATACACCTTGCGCGAGGTCGCGGACCTCGCCGGGCTGGAGCCGACCCGGGTCCGCCAGTTGTGGCAGGCCCTGGGATTCACGGTCGACTCCGACCCGGGCGCGGTCATGTTCACCGACGGGGATCTCGGCGCCCTGCGCAATATCGCAGCGATTCTCGGCAGCGGCGCCGTCGACCCCTCCGCCGAGATATCCGCGGCGCGTTCGCTGGGACAGTCGATGTCGCGGCTGAGCGAATGGCAGTTCGCCCTCTTGAGCAGCCACGTCGTCTCCCAGCTCTCCACCGCATACGGCACCGCGTCGACGCCCCCGGAAGACGAGGAGATCCGCGAGTTCGTCGATGACATCCTCCGCCGGGTGGCGAACCGTGCCGAGAGCCTCCAGGGCTACATGTGGCGTCGGCACCTGGTTGCCACGACCAACCGCACGGCCGTCCGGGCACAGGGTGAGGGTGACGCGCAGACCCGTCCGCTCGTCGTCGGGTTCGCCGACATGGTCGGGTACACCCAGTTGACGCGGCGTATCGATGCCGACGAACTCAACGTGCTGCTCGATCACTTCGAGGCCGCGGTGTCCGGCGTGATCACCCGGCACGCCGGCTGGGTGATCAAGACCGTAGGCGACGAGGTGATGTTCGCCTCCGAAGATGCGGTCGACGCCGCGCGGATCGCGCTCGAACTGCAGGAGGCGTTCGCGGCGTTCGAGGACACACCCGCCCTGCGGATCGGTCTGGCCTCGGGCCCGGCGCTGGCCCGGTTCGGCGACCTGTTCGGTTCGGTGGTCAACATCGCCGCACGGTTGACCGGTGCCGCTCGCCCCGGTTCCGTCCTGGTCGACGAGCAACTCGCGGCCGCGCTCGAGGGCCACGACGAATTCCGGCTCCACGCCGTGCGGAACTTGCGGGTCAAGGACTTCCGCCACTCCCGTGCCTATGTGTTGCGCCCTTCGCGGCACCCCAGCGGGGACGCACGCAACGAGACCCCGCCTCCCCCTGCAGGAACCGCGGCGCCAGCCGATCCTGCTGCGTGATCTCCGGCAGGACCGGAGAATTCGAGCAGGGCCGAACACCAGCGGTTACGATGCGCGCAGTCTCGCCCATGCTCCGGTACCACCTTCGTCCGGAAGGCACCCGTGTCCGAAACAGCCACTTCGGCCCAGAAGACCCGTATGACACGGTCGCAGGTGTGGCTGCTCACGGTCGCGTGTGCGGCGGTCGCCACCGTGATCGCGGCAATGGCGTCGCTCAACACGGCACTGCCGGATATCGCGGTCGAGACGGGGGCGACCCAGGCCCAGCTCACGTGGATCGTCGACGGGTACACCCTCGCGCTCGCGGCGCTGCTGCTCCCGGCGGGCGCGCTCGGAGACAGGTTCGGGCGGCGCGGCGTCATGCTGGCGGGGCTCGTCGTCTTCGGGATCGGGTCGGCGCTTCCCCTGTTCGTTTCCGATCCGACCTGGTTGATCGCCGCTCGCGCCGTGGCCGGGGTGGGCGCCGCGCTCGTCATGCCTGCGACGCTGTCCCTGATCACCGCTGCGTTCCCCGCGGAGCATCGGTCCCGGGGCATCGGAATCTGGGCGGGTGTAGCCGGATCCGGCGCGGTCATCGGCATGCTCGCATCGGGCGTCATTCTCGAGTACTGGTCGTGGGAGGTCATCTTCGCGGGGTTCGCGGTGATATCGGTTGTGCTCGTCATCGCAGGTGCCACGGTGGGGTCTTCCCGTGCGGCGGAACCGGCCCGGTTCGACATCTTGGGAGCCGTGCTCGTCGTCGCTGCGGTCGGGCTGTTCGTCCTCGGCGTGATGGAGGGCCCCCAACGGGGATGGGTCGACCCGCTCACCGTCGGATCCCTGGTCACGGGGGTGGTCGCAGGAGTGGTGTTCGTACTCGTCGAGCGGCGTTCACCAGCACCCCTGCTCGACGTACGGCTCTTCACCCAGCGCGCGTTCGCCGTCGGAGCGGGCAGCCTCACGCTGCAGTATCTCGCCGGTTTCGGCGTCTTCTACCTCATCGTGCAATACCTGCAACTGGTGCTGGGGTATTCGCCGCTGATGTCGGCGGTGGCCCTCACCCCGATCTTCCTGGTGGTGATGGCACTCTCGGTGGGGATGCCGATGTTGTTGCGGTGGTTCGGCCTCCGTGTCCTCATGAGTGCCGGGCTCGCACTCATCGGGGTATCGCTGATCGTCATGGGCCTGCTGGACGCGGACTCGTCGTACACCGACGTCGCGCTCGCGATGGCGATCGCGGGTGTAGGGATCGGCGTCTGCACCGCGCCCGCGACGCACGCGATCGTCACCAATACCCCGGAAGACCAGCTCGGTGTCGCGTCGGCGGTCAACGACGCGACCCGCGAGGTGGGTGCCGCCATCGGAGTGGCTGTCGCGGGCAGCGTGCTCGCCGCCGCGTACGGGCACCGGATCGATCCCGTAGCGCCGTCGATTCCAGAACCGGCGCGCAGCGCCGTGCAGGATTCGCTCGCCGCGGCCGTACAGGTCGCCGAAGCTGCGGGTCCGCAGGGTGACGCTCTCGCCGACGTGGCCCGGGACGCCTTTCTCGCGGGTATGCAGCAGGGCATGTGGGCGCTCGCCGCAATCCTGCTGGTCGGTGCGGTCGCATCGGCGCTGTGGGCTCCTGCCCGCTCGTAGCTGCCCTGCGCTGCTTCCGCCTTCGACAGAACACTCTTGTCGTAGGCGTTGTGCTGTGCCCGCGCTCACGCTAACCTGACTTAACAGTTACCCGTCGTCACACTAAAAGGTGGAGACAATGACCGCATCGCTCACCCGCGAATCCAGCAAGGGTTTCGTACCCGGCATCCGGCTTTCCGATCGCGAGGAAACGGCCGGTCGTCTACTCGCTTCGTCCGCACGCAAGTCGTACGACCCGGTCGTCGAAGTGGACTGGGAAGCGCCCGTCCCCGACGACAAGTTCGGCATGACCCCCGAGTGGAGCACCCTCTACGGCACCGCACTGTGGGACGAACTCACCGACGAGCAGCGCATCGAGCTCACCAAGCACGAGGCCGCGAGCGTGTCGAGCACCGGCTTGTGGTTCGAGATCCTGCTCATGCAGATGCTCCTGCGCGATGTCTACGACCGAAACAAGCACAGCCGGCACGTGCAGTTCGCGCTCACCGAAGTCGCCGACGAGTGCCGTCACTCCGTGATGTTCGCCCGCGCCGGTGAACGGCTGAACATGCCCGGTTACGGCCCGCCCCGCTACATCCACCACCTCGGCCGTCTGTGGGGTCACTTCTTCAAGGGCGCCAACGCGTACGCCGCGGTCATGGCCGCAGAAGAAATCCTCGACATGATGCAGCGCGACTTCATGCGCGACGAACGCGTCCAGCCCGTCACACGTGCGGTCTCGAAGATCCACGTCCTCGAGGAGGCGCGCCACATCCGGTTCGCTCGCGAAGAAGTGGGACGACGCCTCAACGGTGCGAGCCGCCTGCGGCTCGCGATCGAACGAATCAACACCGCGGTGGTCGTGTATTTCGTCGTCAAGAGCATGATCCACCCGGACGTCTACGCCAACGCGGGCCTCGACACCGAACGCGCTCTCGCCGAAGCCCGGAACAACACTTACCACCACGACCGGGTGCGCAAGTCCGGCGCCAAGCTCATGACGTTCCTCGACACCGTGGGCCTCATCGGCGGGCCGTCGAAGTTCCTCTTCAAGAAGGTGCACCTGCTCTAGGCATCTGCTGAGCGGGAACGTCGGTGCACCGTCGAAGGTTTCGGCATAGCCTCCGCGGCATGTTCTTCGACAATCCTGCAGACTTCACCGGTCGCGCGGTCCTCGTCACCGGCGGCACCAAGGGCATCGGGTACGTCATCGCCGAAAGCTTCCTGGCCGCCGGTGCGGAGGTACTGGTGTGCGGGCGGACCTCGCCCGAGCGGTTGCCCACGGCCGACGGCCGCTCCGCCGAGTTCGCTGCCGTCGACATCCGCGACGCCGAGCAGGCGAAGACTCTCGTCGAGACGGCCGTGGAGAAGTTCGCACGGCTCGACGTTCTCGTCAACAATGCCGGTGGCTCACCCGATTCGGATGCTGCGACGGTGTCGACGCGATTCTTCGACAAGATCGTCGCTCTCAACCTGCTCGCCCCGTTCTACGTCGCCCAGGCTGCGAACGCCGTGATGTGTGGGCAGGACGAGGGCGGTTCGATCATCAACATCGGGAGCGTGTCGGCGCACGATCCGCAACCCGGCACCGCCGCCTACACCGCCGCGAAGGCCGGACTGCTCGCGCTGACGAAGGCTCTCGCCCTGGAGTGGGCGCCGAAAGTGCGGGTCAACCACATCACCACCGGCCTCATCCGCACCGAAGCCGCCGCCGAGGTGTACGGCGCCGACGGCGGTGCCGCCGTGACGAGAACACTGCCGATGCAGCGTATGGCGGTGCCGTCCGATATCGCGGGGGCGTGCATGTTCCTCGCCGGCCCCCTGGCCTCGTACGTGAACGGGGCGGATCTCGCGGTACACGGCGGCGGCGAACTGCCCGCGCGGTACATGGCTCTGCACCCCGAAATGTGAAGTGCCGGCGGATCTTCCGCCGGCACCTCGTGACGCGTCCGATCGCGACTAGCGGCCGCCGGCAGCCTTGGAGACGACGCTGCCGAGCGGCGCGGTCGTCGCCATCGGAGTACCGGGCACGGCGTCGTCGCGGTCCTGGTCCGGGAAGAGCGTGCGGGTGATCTTGCGGGCCGCGTCGGCGACGATCGGCGCCACCCATTCGAGCCGGGTCGACCGCGCGTCCGCAGCCAGGGAGAGCGCTGCGACCGGGCCGTCCACCCCGCGCAGCGCTACACCGACACAGCCGATGCCCGGCGCAGCCTCCTCACGTTCGAAGGCGACGCCGCGGCGCTTGCGGATCCGGTTGAGTTCCTGATGGAGCGCAGCGTTGTCGCCGATGGTGCGCTCGGTGCACGGCGGCAGGCGCTTGCCGTAGAGCGCGTCGACGCGCTCGGGCTCGAGCCACGCGAGGATCGCTTTGCCGCACGCGGTGGCATAGGCGGGAAAGCGCCCACCGACCCGTGACGGAACACTCGACGCGAACTGCCCTCCGACCTTGTCGAGGTAGAGCACCTCGTTGCCGTCGAGCACGGTCAGGTGCACGATCGCGCCCGTCTGCAGAGCGAGTTCGTGCAGATGCGGGGCAGCGGCCTCGCGGATGCGCCGGTGACCGGTGTCGCTGCCGCCGAGGCCGAGTGCGCGTGCACCCAGGCAGTATCCGTACGACGCGTGATCGATCCACCCGCGTCCGACCAACTGGTCGAGGATGCGGTGCACCGTCGAGCGGGGCAGGCCCGAACGGCAAGTGACCTCTTCGAGTGTGAGCGCTCCCCTGCTGTCGAAACTCTCGAGGATGAGCGTCATCCGATCGATCATCGACGGAGGGAGTTCGCGCTTCACCGGGCTGCCGGCATGCTCGAGTGAGAAGTCCACGGCGGTCAAATTTACCTCCATAAGCACTGGCCACGGCCTTGCGCGCCCCACGAAACTAGAATCTGTTCCAGAACGTTAGCAGGATCACACACTTCGACGGAAGAGCAACACACAGCCTGTAGGTACGGTTGCCCGACCCCGCGCGCCGTCCCGCCGCCCCCGATTCCCTACGGGCCTGGTCGGAATCGCCGCGAGCCGTTATTGTCGAAGCCGTGAGCAAGACGTACGAGCGGTCGGCACAGCGGCCGCGCCGTCATGCCTGTCTCCTGTGTATGTGCGGGTGTCCGGCCGGCTGACCGCCCGCACCCACCCCCAGCCCCTTACGGACCGCCCTCTCAGCGGCGTCGCGCGCGGGGCCGCAAGGTCAGCGTCTCGACGACCCGTTCCACTCACCGAATCCGGAGCAGTAGACCCATGAGCGAAAACACCCCCGAAGCCGTCGATCCCACCGCGTCGTGGAGCTTCGAGACCAAGCAGATCCACGTCGGTCAGCCCGCCGGGGGCGACACCAAGGCCCGCGCGCTGCCGATCTACCAGACCACCAGTTACACATTCGACAGCACCGACCACGCCGCGGCGCTCTTCGGGCTCGCCGAGCCCGGCAACATCTACACCCGCATCATGAACCCGACCCAGGACGCGGTCGAGCAGCGCATCGCCTCGCTGGAGGGCGGTGTCGCCGCATTGCTCCTGTCCTCCGGGCAGGCCGCCGAGACGTTCGCGATCCTCAATCTCGCCTCCGCCGGCGACCACATCGTGTCGAGCCCCTACCTCTACGGCGGCACCTACAACCTCTTCCACTACACGCTGCCCAAGCTGGGGATCGACGTCTCGTTCGTCGAGGATCCCGACGATCTCGAGCAGTGGCGCGCGGCGGTGCGCCCCAACACGCGGGCGTTCTACGGCGAGACCATCGCCAACCCGAAGAACCACATCCTCGATATCGCCGGCATCGCCGGAGTCGCCCACGACAACGGGCTGCCGTTGATCGTGGACAACACCGTCGCCACCCCGTACCTGCTGCGCCCGCTCGAGCACGGCGCCGACATCGTGGTGCACTCGGCCACCAAGTACCTCGGCGGTCACGGCACCGCGATCGCGGGCGTCATCGTCGACGGCGGCACGTTCGACTGGACCCAGGGCCGCCATCCCGGCTTCACCACTCCCGACCCCAGCTACCACGGTGTCGTGTTCGCCGATCTGGGCGCTCCCGCGTACGCCCTCAAGGCACGCGTGCAGTTGCTCCGCGACCTCGGATCGGCGGTTTCGCCGTTCAATGCCTTCCTCATCTCCCAGGGCATCGAAACCCTGAGCCTGCGGATGGAACGCCACGTGTCCAACGCGCAGAAAGTCGCCGAGTTCCTCGAGGCGCGGCCCGAGGTTCTCTCTGTCGCCTACGCGGGCCTGGAGTCGTCGCCCTGGCACGAGCGTGCAGAGCAGCTCACGCCGAAGGGCCCCGGCGCCATCGTCGTGTTCGAACTCGCGGGCGGGATCGATGCCGGTAAGAAGTTCGTCAACGCGCTGACCCTGCACAGCCATGTCGCCAACATCGGTGACGTTCGCTCGCTGGTCATCCACCCGGCGTCGACCACCCACTCGCAGCTCACCGCGGAGGAGCAGCTCGCGGCCGGCGTCACCCCCGGACTGGTCCGCCTGGCTGTCGGCATCGAGAACATCGACGACATCCTCGCCGATATCACCACCGGACTCGAGGCTGCAGCCTCCTGACATCTTCGGCTCGAACCACGGCAGGCCCGGCCTCGACGAAAGTCGTTGCCGGGCCTGCCGTTTCGGATCCGGATACACCGGACGTCCGTTCAGATCTTGTCGCGCGACAGCGCCTCGACGATCCGCTCGGTCTGCGCATTGCCTTCGAGCAACTGACGCACCAGCCACAGCTTCAGGACCTTCGACACCGCCGACGCGATGTAGACCGCCGCGCCGACGAGCGTCACCGCGACGAAGGCCGTGCTCAGCAGCTGGTAGGACACGAGGTCGCGCAGGTCCGACAAGGTCAGCGACGCGATGTAGACGACGAAGGCGGCTACCGCACCGACGATCATCAGCACCATGCCGACGATCCGGCTCTTCCCGCCGGATCCGCTCTCCGCGGTTCCCAGCCCCAGTGCAGCCACATCCTGCTTGAATTGTTCACGTCGTTCGTCGACCGCAGTGGTCATCGTCATCCTCCTAGGTAGCTGGTAGACAGTTCTTCTTCGATCTCCGCCGGATCGCCCGTGCGCACGACTCGTCCCTGGAGCATCAGCGCAGCGCTGGTGGCGATGGGCAGGACCGCCCGGGCGAACTGTTCGGCAACGAGAATCGACACCCCCTCCGCCGCAAGTTCTCCCACTATGTCGTAGATCTGCGAGACGATACGCGGGGCCAGGCCCATCGACAGTTCGTCGAGCAGCAGCACCGTCGGGTTCGTTCCGAGCGCCCGCGACAGTGCGAGCATCTGTTGCTCGCCGCCCGACATCGATCCGGCGAGCTGTGTCCGGCGCTCTCCGAGAATTGGGAAGCGGGTGTAGGCCACGTCCTCGAGTTCTGCCAGTGAGACGCCCGTGCCGGTCGCGATCCACAGGTTCTCGCGCACCGTGAGGTTGGGGAACACGCCTCGCCCCTCGGGGATCGAGCAGATGCCCAGGCGTGCGAGTTCGGCTGCGGAGGCTCCGTTGACGACGTGTCCCCCGAGCCGGAACTCCCCGGACGACACAGGGTGGATGCCGGAGCACACCTTCAGTGTTGTCGTCTTGCCGCCTCCGTTCGGCCCGAGAAGGGCGACGACCGCCCCCGGTGGGAGCGCGATGTCCACCCCGTGGAGCACCTCGATGGAACCGTATCCGGCACGGACGCCGGACAATTCGAGCAGGGGTTCGGTGCTCATACCGCCTCCTTCTCGGTTCCGATGTAGGCGTTGATCACAGCGGGATCGTTCTTGATCTCGTCGGGGATCCCGCTTGCGAGCACCGCACCGTAGTCGAGCACATGGATCGTGGAACAGATCTTCATCACCAGCGGAATGTCATGTTCCACAAGGCAGATCGCGAGTCCGCCGGCGGCGAGACCGGACAGCAGTGCGGCGAACTCCTCGGTTTCCTGTTCCGTCTGACCGGACGCCGGTTCGTCGAGCAGCAGAATCTGCGGATCGGTCATCAGTGCTCGTGCGACCTCGACGACACGCGCCCGCCCGGTGGGGATGTCGGACACGTCTCGGTCGGCGATGTCGCCGAGGCCCGTCAGCTCGAGCAGACGATCGGTTTCCGCTTCGACGTCGACTCGATTGCGCGAGTTCGCGTTGTGGATGTCGCCGGCCACCCGCAGGTTGTCCCGCACCGACAGCGACACGAACAACTCGAGACGCTGGAAGGTGCGAGCGAGTCCCATCCGGGCCCGCTTGAACGGCGGCAACGTCGTCACGTCCCGGCCGTCGATGAACACCTTGCCCGCAGAGGGTTTCTGCAATCCGGTGATCGTGTTGAACAGGGTGGTCTTGCCGGCACCGTTGGGCCCGATCAGACCGGTGACGGTCCCACGTCCCACTTGAATGCTCACGTCCTTGACCGCGACGTGGCCGCCGAAACGCACGGTGATACCGCGAGTTTCGAGAATCGGCGTGTCAGCCATTGGTGACCAGCTCCTTGTCTGTCCGGGCGGGCTGGGTCGACAGGTACTCGGAGATACCGAGTTCACGATCGATCTCGTCGCGCACCGCCGCGCTGTACGGCTCGTCGACACCCACCCGTTCAGGGATCAGCGGGCGGCGCCGCGCCGCTTCTTCTTCACCGAGCACCGCTTCGGGCATCAACCACTGCCCCATCACCGGGAGCATGAACACCGTCACGATCGTGATCGACGCAAACCACCAGTTGTCGAGCACACCCACGAGTGCGAGCACGTACGACACCAGGACCACGGCGGCGCCGCCCACCAGGACGGGTTTCGCATTGGCGAGATGGCGGTAGCCCTCGACAACCTGGTGGACACTGCCGCTGGGGTTGGCCGCGACACCGATACCGATCAGCGCCGGGCTCACCGCCGCGACGTGGCCGAGGAACGTCCACATTCCCGCGAGTTCCGGTTGGTCTGCCGCGAGATTCGCGAACGAGGTCATGATGACCGCGAACCCGACCCCCGACATCAGGCCGCCGAAGAGGGCGCCCGATACGTAGCCGATACCGGCCACCACGGTGAGCATCAGCAACGACAGGCTGACCATGATCGAGAAGCTCTCGTTGGACACCGACCCCATCGCGCTCGCCATGAACAGACCACCGAGGCCCGCGATACCGGCCGAGAGCGTGAACACGCCGAGTTTGAGCCGGACGAGGCTCTGCCCGAGCATCGCCGACGCGGCGGGGCTGTCCTTCATCGCCGCGAGGCGGCGTCCGTAACCGCTGTTGCGCAACGCGATGACACCGACGCCGAGCACCGCGAAGATCACCGTGACCGTCATGAGGAAGACGGTGTCGTTGCGCAGATCCAGCGGTCCGACCTTCAGCGGCGGAATCGCGATGTTCCCGTCGGTGAAAATGGAGAACTTGATGCCGAACAGTTCGTGCACGGTGGTGTCGCGCAACACCATGTTGGACAGGAACACTCCGAATGCCATGGTGGCCAGCGCCAGATAGAGCCCTCGGAGCCGAAGCGCCGGGAGCGCGATGAGGCCACCGACCACCGCGGTCGCGGCGACCCCCAGCGCGACGCCCCACAGGTTGAGATGGGCCGCCAGTCCTGTGCCGGAGATCCCGAAGTGGAAAGCCACGATGGTGGCGATCGCACCGAAGGACACCGGTGCCAGGTTCATCTCGCCGGCGTAGCCCGTCAGCAGGGTCAGCGAGAGCGCGATGATCGCGAAGGTCATTCCGATCGTGAGCGTGGTGATCGCCGACGTGACCATCAACAAGCGGATCGCGTAGACGATCACGACCAGCGCCACCGCCCACGCGACGGCCTTGCGCACCGACGGAACGTGGTAGCGCTCCCGGGTCCGGGTCACCGCTCCGCGCAAACGGTCCTGCGGCAGCACGATCAGCACGACGAACAGGGCGATCATCGGCAGGGACACCCGCAGGTTCGACGTCCACGTCCAGGCCGTCGGGAAGTACGCGAGCACATACGTCGCGGTCAGGCCGAGGAACAAGGCACCGGCGAAGGTGCGCGGAATGCTCCGGAGTCTGCCGAACATCGCCGCCGCGAACGCATCGATGACGAGCAGGGTCAGCATGTTCGCTTCCAGCGTGCCGCCGTTGATCGGTGTCACGAGGATGCCGGCGAGTACCGCCAGGGTCGAACCCATGACCCACGACAGCGCCGCGAGCCGGTCCGGGTCGTGCCCGTTGAGCCGCAACAGATCAGGATCGTCGACCACGCCGCGCATGGCGACACCGGAGCGTGTGCGGGTGAACATGATCCGCAACCCGATCGCGATGAGGACAGCGACCGCGATGCAGATCAGCTCGTGGTACCGAATTCCCACTCCGAAGATGTCGATCTTGGCCTGGTCTCCGAAGAACATCGTCATCGTCCGGGCCTGCTCGGGATGCCAGAACCAGTGCGACACCGACAGCATGCCGAGCAGGATCGAGACCGTGACGACGATCTTGGTGACCTCTGCCGTGTTGCGCATGCCGCGCATGATGAGGACGTAGAGCAGCAGTCCCATCAGCGGCCCGAGGACTCCGAGCACGAGGATCAGTGCCACCGGGGTGGGCAGTCCCCAGCCGTAGCGGAATTGCCAGTATGCGAACGCGCCCAGCATGGCCTGCGCACCGTGCGCGAAGTTGAAGATGCCCGACGTGTTGTAGGTGAGAACGAGGCCCGATGCGGCGATGGCGTACACCGATCCGAGCACCAACCCCACGATCGTGAAGGTCAGGAAGGTATCCATACAAGTACCTCTGCTCGAGGGTGCCGGCGGTCGCGATTCACGCCGCCGGCACCGGTCGAACGGATCAGGCGTTCGGCCTGATGACGTTCGGGTTCAGGTATTTCGTGGAGATGCGGTCCGGTCCGAGTTCCGTGCCCCACGTGGATGCGTCGGTGGCGACGAGATACCGGTCGTCGCATTTGAACTCCGCGGCTTCCGCGGGGAATGCCTGCGAGTACTCGGCGCCCTTCAGGGACACGACGAGTCCGCATGTGGCGGGCATGTTGTTGCCCGGATCGGTGACAGCATGCAGCCCGCCGCCGTCCCACTCGTGGATCTGCGAGAGTTCGTCGATCATGCACTGGCGGGTCAGGTCCGATCCGCATTCCTTCGCGGCCGTCGCCCACAGCAGGAACGACGAGGTGGCCTGCATACCGAGGAGTGCGGTCTTGCCGCCGGCTTCGGCGACGAGTTCGGTGTACTTCTTCACCGCCGGGACGACGTCGGCGTTCTCGAGCATCTGGAAGGTCATGCCCGCGTGCATGTTGTCGAGCAAGCCGGTCTCACCGTTCCAGGCCGGAACAGCGTTGGCGTACCAGGTGGCCTCGCCGAGAAGGATCGGATCGACACCGACCTGGTCGAGTGCCTTCACGAAGTTGAACTCCGCGGGTACCGGCGAACGGGAGGTCCACAGGCCCTTGGCGCCGCACTGCTTGATCTTCTCGGCGAACGGGACGTAGCTCGATTCACCGTCGTAGTTGAGCGTGACGCCGCAGTTCTTCAGGTTGAAGCCGGCCGCTGCGGCGATCGAGCGGGCCTTGGTGTTCGCGGTGATGATCGTGGGCATCGTGCTGTCGACCACGTCGAACTCGTTGACGAGTTCGGGGTACATCTCCGCCATCTGGAACCACTGCGACCCGTTCGCGTAGTCGACGGGGAACGGAACGCCCTGATAGGTCATCGGACCGTTCGCCGCGTCGGGCGAGACGGTGAATGCCGGGACGGCCGCGAGATTACAGGCGACGCGGGTCTGTTCCGACGTCTGATCCATCGCGAACCCGTGTCCCACCAGCATGAACTCGGAGGCACACGCGTTCTGCATGACCGCGTTGGCCTGCGTCATGGCACTGTCGAAGAGGGTGCCCACGATTCGGCGGCCGTTGATTCCGCCCTGCTCGTTGCACCAGTCGATCATGGCCGAGACGGCGTCGCCCATCTCCTTGTTCAGGCCCGGGCTCTTCGCGTAGCCACGGTCGTCGCCGTAACCGATGCGAATTTCGGTGTCGCTCACCCCCTGATCGGTGGCCCCACTGGCATCGCCCGCACCACAGGGGGATTCCAGTGTCCCGAAGGTCGCGTCGGACGCCTGCACCGGCGCGGCGGCAGCGCCGGGCGCTCCGGCGGACACGACCGCGTCGCCTTCCCGATCGGACGCGCAAGCGGACGTCACCACCATGACGGCGGCCAATGCCGCCACCAACTTCGTAGTAGAGCTACGTTTCACTGCGAGGTCTCCTTGGTCTCAACCGAACCCCGCTCGAATACTGTGGACGGCGAGGGCCGAAGCATCACATCGGCGTATCGGGTGACGCGAAGGTAGCCAGGGTGACCTGAACCACCACGAGTACTCCCGGTGAGTGGGACTTGAAAGTGACCGCCACCACAGGGTCTTCCGGCCAGTGGCACGGGTCACCCCAAATACCCCTGGCGACGTGGCATCTTGTGCGTCACGTGACACGAGTAGTTGTCGGTAACCGGAAAGGCTCGTCATGACAGCGCCAGCAGACCTCCAGCAGATGTTGATCCAGGTGACTTCGAAACTCACCGGTCCCGGTGGACGATTCGAACTCGTCGAGGAGGAGGTGCGCGGAAACCGCATGCCGGTGATCCGCAACCGCGACCGGAAGGTCGGTGACCTCGTTGCTGCGTCGAAGGCATGGGGAGACCGCGATTACCTGGTCACCCTCGATCGCCGGATCTCGTTCGCCGAGCATGCCGACGCCGTCGCCGCGGTCGCAACCGCGATGCGCGACGAGTACGGCATCGAAAAGGGAGACCGGGTCGCACTGCTCGGCGCAAACACACCCGAATGGGTCATCGCGTTCTGGGCGGCACAGTGTCTGGGCGCCGTCGCAGTCGGACTCAATTCGTGGTGGACGCCCGCCGAACTCGAGTACGGCATCGGCAAGGTGCGGCCGAAGATCGTCGTCGCCGACGCCAAGCGAGCCGAACTGCTCGCCAAAGCGCAGGTCTCGGGGTTCACCGTTCTCACCGTCGAGGACGACCTGCCCCGCCTGGTGGCAACGGGGGCAGGAGCAGACCTCCCCACAGCCGACGTCGACGAGGACGATCCCGCAGTCATCCTGTTCACGAGCGGGACGAGCGGTCGCCCCAAGGGAGCGCTGCATTCGCAGCGCAACCTGCTCGCCGTGGTGGACTATCACCGCTACTCCGACGCGATGGTCGCGCACATGTACGGCCGGACCTACGACGACTCCGCACCGAGCGACGCCCGGTACCTGCTCACCTCACCGCTGTTCCACATCGCGAGTCTCCACAACCTCGTTGTGCCCCGCCTTGCCACGGGCAGCGCCGTCGTCATGACCGAGGGCCGCTTCGACATCGATCAGGTCTTCGGACTGATCGAACGCGAGAAGGTCACCAACTGGGGCGCGGTGCCGACCATGGCCGCGCGCATGCTCGAACACGAGAACACCGACCGCTACGACCTGTCGTCTCTCACCGCGTTCGCATTGGCGTCCGCTCCGTCCTCTCCCGCGTTCAAGAAGCGGCTTCGCGAGAAGTTCCCCTTCGCTGATCGGGCTCTGGTGGACAGCTACGGCCTCACCGAATGCAGCACCGCGATCGCGGTCGCCACCGCAGGCGAACTCGAAGCCTTCCCCGGCACTCTCGGGAGCCCGATCCTCACCGTCGCGATGGAAATCCGCGACCCCCTGGGCGAAAAGGTCCCCGACGGCGTCGAAGGCGAAGTCTGCGTCCGCAGCCCGTTCGTCATGCTCGGTTACTGGGAGGACGACGCCGCCACGGACGCCGCGATCACCGAGGGTGGCTGGTTGCGGACCGGTGATTTCGGAATCATCGAACACGGCCGGCTCAGGCTGACGGGACGCCGGTCGGATCTGATCCTGCGCGGCGGGGAGAACGTCTATCCGACCGAGATCGAGCAGGTTCTCGACGAGCATCCCGCCGTGCAGGAATGCGCGGTGATCGGGGTCGACCACGAGGATCTGGGTGAGGAAGTGGCGGCGGTTGTCGTGCTGCATCCCGGCCACGACGCGAGCGAACAGGAATTGCGCGACTTCTGTGCGGAGCGCCTTTCGTACTACAAGGTGCCCGCCCACTGGCGGATCACCCGCGACGCGCTGCCGCGTAATGCCACCGGCAAGATCCGGCGCCGCGAGGTGAACGTGTAGTCACAGCAGAGCCCGGGGGGCGGCAGTCACCCGGCATCCGACGAGCGGTCGCGCTGATCGATCCCGAACAGCGCGGCCGCGTTGTCGTGGCACACCGCGCGCAGCCAGCCCGAATCCGGTGCGACCCGCTCGAGCGACTCCAGTTGATGAAAGTAACTGTAGGGAATATTGGGAAAGTCGCTTCCCAGAAGTATTTTCGACCGCAGGTCGTCGAGTCTCGGCAGGGCATCGCGCGGAAACGGTGAGTCTTCCTCGACGAAATCGGTGAACGCCATCGTCGTATCGAGGTGCACCCGCTCGTACTTCTCCGCAAGATCGAGGAAGTCGACGTACTCGGGCAACCCCATGTGCGCGACGATCACCGTCAGCTGCGGGTACCGGCGCAGCAGTTCCGCCATCGGGCCCGGCCCGGTGTGGGTGCCGGGCGCCGGCCCCGATCCGCAGTGCACCACGATCGGCACCGCGGCGTCCTCGAGGAGTCCCCACACCTCGGCCAGCAGCGGGTCCAGAGGCGTGTAGTCGCCGACCTGCACGTGCGACTTGAAAACTCTCGCACCCCCGTCGAGCGCGGAAGCGACGTACGCGTCCGCCCCGGGCTCGGGGTAGAAGGTTGCGGTGCGGAGGCAACCGGGAGTGCGCGCGGCGAACCCGGCCGCCCACGAGTTGAGCCATGCCGCCATGTCGGGCTTGTGCGGATACACCATCGAGGTGAAGAACCGCACCCCGAACGCGCGTAGTTGCGCGACTCGCTCGTCCTCGCTGCTCCGGTAGGAGATCGGCCAGTGCCGCCCCAGCAGCGGCCCCGCCGAATCGAAATACGCCCACACCTTGTCCATGACGTTCGCGGGCATGAAGTGGGTATGCACGTCGACGAGCGCGTCGAGGCCGTGCTCCCGCCGGAAGCGCGCGATCCGGTCAACCTCGCTCATGCCCGTGACCGTACCCCGAGCCTGCCGGAAGGTGATGGCGCCGCGGCGGGCCCGTCAGAACAGTGTGAGTTCGGCGTCCTGGGATCTCGCGGTGCCGGCCCGCGCCACCGAACGGGGAAGCGGGTCGGGAATCTCGATCGGTCCGGGACGGGCTGCGATCTCGCGCGCAGCCTCGCCGGCCAGCGTGTCGGCAACTTCGTTGAAGTGATTGCCCACGTGCCCACGTACCCACCGGAACCGGACCGGCCCGGTGCGCTCGACGAGTTCGCGGTCGATCGCCCGTACGAGCTCGATGTTTTTCACCGGTGACCCCGTGGACGTCTTCCAGCCCTTGCGTTTCCAGCCGGGCAGCCACTCGGAGGCACATTTGATGGCGTACTGCGAGTCGGATTCGATGATCATGGGCTCGGCCCCTGGATGTGCGCGCAGGGCCTCGAGTACGGCGCGCAGTTCGGCGATCTGATTGGTACCCGACCGTTCACCCCCCGATGCGCTCGGCCCTTCGTGATTGACCCACGCCCATCCGATGGCGCCGCCCGGATTACGCAGGCAGGATCCGTCGGTGCTCACGATGATCATGTTGCCGACCATAGCCTTTCCGTCCGACACCGGGAAACTGTCACGGCCGTCACAGAAGACTTGCAGGTACCGGAGTACGGTAAGTCGGTGACCGCGTCCGTCAACGATGCCGCACCTGTCGACACTCTGGTGAGGGTGCCCGGGCCCGTCGACGTCGCACAAACCCTACGCCCACTGCAGCACGGCCCCCGCGACCCGTGTCACCGCCGCGACGGCAGCGCCGTGTGGCGGGCGTCGCGGATGGAGTCCGGGCCGGTGACCTACCGGATCACCCAGGCCGGACCCGATTCCGTCCACTGCCTCGCGTGGGGTCCCGGGTCCGGTGAACTCCTCGATCGATTGCCCGCGCTGCTCGGCGCCGACGACGACCCCTCGGGCTTCGCTCCTGCTCATCCCGCGCTCGCCGAGGCGCACCGCCGGATGCCCGGGCTTCGGATCACTCGCACCGGTCGTGTCCTCGAGTCGCTCGTTCCCGCGATCCTCGAACAGCGCGTGCACGGCATCGCGGCATTCGCCTCGTGGCGCCACCTCGTGACGCGGTTCGGAGAGCCGGCGCCCGGACCTGCCCCGCACGGCATGCGGGTGCCACCGAGTGCGGAGGTGTGGCGGCGGATTCCGTCGTGGGAATTCCATCGCGCGAACGTCGACCCCGCCAGGGCCAAGACGATCGTGCGGTGCGCACAGTCGGCCGACTCGCTCGAGCGGCTCGTCGACCGCGACGCCGTTCGAGCGCGACGTGCCCTGCGCACCGTGCCCGGTGTCGGAGTGTGGACCGCCGCCGAGGTCGCACAGCGCGCATTCGGCGACGCCGACGCCCTGTCGGTCGGCGACTACCACCTCGCCACAGTCGTGGGCTGGGCGTTGCTCGGCTCCCCACTCGACGACGCCGGCATGATCGAATACCTCGAACCCCTTCGCCCGCACCGGTATCGAGCGGTACGCCTCCTCGTCGAAACCGGAGGTTACTCGGCCGTCCCGCGTCGTGGTCCACGCACCGCTGTCACCGATCACCGCCGCCATTGATCCGACCCTGCCGTTCGATCCGACCCTGCCGTTCGACCCACCGCCACTGATCCACTGCGCCACCGCACGGCGACAACTCCCGGCGCCGCCCCGCCCCCATCAACACCGACATCAGGGAGATCCACCAATGTCCGAGCCCGACGACTTTCCGGTGCCGACCCGGCTCGATCACCTACCCAGCTTTCTGCTGACGCAGTCGGCGATGCGGGTGCATCGAGTGGTGTTCGGCCGCCTCGACGCTGCCGGCGCCCGCGGCCACCACTACCGGATGCTTTCCGCCCTCGACGAATTCGGTTCGTCCAGCCAGGTGGAACTCGGGCGCCGGTGCGGCCTGGACCGAAGCGACGTCGTGGCGTGTATCGACGCACTGGCCGACCGGATGTACGTGCGGCGCGCCCCCGACCCCCAGGACCGACGGCGCAACATCGTGAGCCTCACCCGCAAGGGGCGCGACCGGCTTGCCGAGTTGGAACGCGTGCTCACCGCGGTACAGGACGAAGCCTTCGCCCCACTCGACGACGGCGAACGCGAGCAACTCGTCGCCATGCTGACGAAGATCATCGCCCACCACACCCGGGCATCCGAGCGGCGGTCGTAGCGGCGCGCTGCCCGGCGACCGTCGTACGCTGGACGGGTGCGATCGGCAGAGATCCTGCAGGTCCCACCCTCGAAAGGATCCCCGTGGAAGCAAGAACCTGCAGCGAATCACGAGTTGTCAAGACCAGTAGGGTCTTTCCCAACGACGTCAACGATCACAACACGTTGTTCGGTGGGAAGCTGATGAGCGATATCGACATGACCGCCTCGATCTCGGCCACCCGCCACAGCCGTGCATCCGTCGTAACGGCCTCCACCGACTCTGTGGCGTTCCTCGCACCCGTGCACCAGTCCGACTCGGTGTGCCTCGAGTCCTTCGTCACCTGGACCGGCCGCAGTTCGATGGAAGTGTTCGTGAAGGTGACCGCGGAAGACCTCCGCAGCGGCGACCGTCGCATCGCCGCTACTGCTTTCCTGACCTTCGTGGCAATCGACGACGGCGGGCGGCCCACGCAAGTGCCCCCGGTGATTCCGGAATCCGACGAGGAACGCAAGCTCAACGAGTCCGGTGAGGTGCGCGCCGAGCATCGTCGCGCACACCGTCGCCAGAGCCAGGAGATGGCTGCGTACCTCACGACGAGTCGGCCGTGGTGAGGTACGCAGCGCAACGTCTCGCTGCCTGAACAGGCAGGATCCGGCGGGTACGCCTACAGGGAACGGGCGATGAGGACCTTCATGACCTCGTTCGCGCCCGCGTAGATGCGCTGAACGCGGGCGTCCTCGTACATCCGCGCGATGAGGTACTCACGCATGTAGCCGTAACCGCCGTGCAGCTGAACACACCGGTCGACGACCTCGCACTGCTTGTCGGTGAGCCAGTACTTGACCATCGCCGCGTCGGCGGGGTCGAGCTCACCGCGCAGGTGCTGCTCGATGCAATGATCGAGGAAGATGCGGCTGGTGCGGGCGATCGTCTGGCATTCGGCAAGCTCGAAGGCCGTGTTCTGGAACTCGAAGAGGCTGTGGCCGAACGCTTGTCGCGCCTTGGTGTAGCGGACGGTCTCGTCGACAGCGCGCTGCATGGCGCCCGCCGCCTGTGCTCCGATGATCAGGCGTTCCTGCACCAGTTGTGCCATGAGCTGCGAAAAGCCCTGTCCTTCTTCGCCCAGCACGTTCGACACCGGCACCCGCACGTCGGTGAACGACAGTTCCGAGGTGTCGGCGGCGTGCTGGCCCACCTTGTCGAGCACGCGCCCGACCGCGAAGCCCTCACAGTCGCGCAGGTCGACGATGAGCAGCGACACACCCTTGGCGCCGGCCTTCGGGTCGGTCTTGACGGCGAGGACGATCATGTCGGCCGACGAGCCGTTCGTGATGAAGGTCTTCGACCCGTTCACGACGTACTCGTCACCGTCGCGGATCGCGCTGGTCTTGATCGCTTTGAGATCGGAGCCGGCTCCGGGCTCGGTCATGCCGATCGCCCCGAGGATCTCGCCGGTTGCCATGCCGGGCAACCAGGTCCGCTTCTGCTCCTCGGTCCCGTATTCCAGGATGTAGTGCGCGACGATGCCGCTGTGCACGGAGATGCCGAGCGCGAGATCGCCCGCGTAGCCCTGCGCCTCGAACACTGCGAGGTCGTGCGCGAACGTACCGCCGCCACCGCCGTACTCTTCCGGAATCGAGCACAGCAGCAGCCCCAGCTTGCCTGCCTCGAGCCACACGTGGCGGTCGATGCGACGCTGCTCGTCCCACTTCTCGGCATGCGCCATGACCTCGCGTTCGAAGAAGTCACCGGCCAGCTCCGACAGTGCCCGCACCTCGTCGTCGTGCCACGACGGCACGTGCTTCTTCTTCATGGGTTCCCTTCGTCGATCTCCGGCCGTGGCGGCCCGATGTTCCTGATGCCCTGACCCCTGACACCCCCGGCGCCGCAGTCGCTCGATCTTCGCTGCGCCGACGCGGCACCGGGTCACACGGCGCGCAGTTCCCGCTTGAGCAGCTTGCCGCTCTGGTTGCGCGGGAGAGTATCCACGAAACGGACGATCTTGGGCACCTTGAACGGCGCAAGCCGGGCCCTGACATGGTCGACGAGTTCGCGCTCGGTGACGGTGTGACCGTCCTTGAGAACTACGACCGCGGTGACGGCCTCGATCCACTTGTCGTCGGGGGATCCGATCACGGCCACCTCCGCTACGGATCCGTGCGTGTAGATGGCGTCCTCCACCTCGCGGGAAGCGACGAGGATTCCGCCGGTGTTGATGACGTCCTTGATCCGGTCGACGACGGTGATGTAGCCCTCGGAATCGCGAGTGACCAGGTCACCCGAGTGGAACCAGCCGTCGCGGAAGGCTTCGGCGGTGGCGTCCGGGTTCTCCCAGTAGCCGAGGCACAACTGCGGCGAGCGATAGAGCACCTCACCGGGTTCCCCGTCGGGAACATCGTTTCCGTCGGGGTCCACGACACGGGTCTCGACGAACAGCACGGCACGCCCGCACGACGAGGGGCGGTCGGCGTGCTCGTCCGGTCCCAGCACGCAGGCCAGGGGACCGATCTCGGACTGTCCGAAGCAGTTGTAGAAACCGAGATCGGGATACCGCTCGCGCAACCGGTTCAGCACCGTGACGGGCATGATCGACGCGCCGTACTGCGCCTTGCGCAGCGACGACAGGTCGCGGGTGTCCAGGTCGGGGTGGTTGGCCAGCGGGACCCACACGGTGGGCGCGAGGAACAGCGAGCCGATCCGCTCGGCTTCGATCAGCCGCAGGATCTCCGGGATGTCCGGCGCCGGCATCAGGGTGATCGTCGCGCCGACTGCGAGGTACGGGAGCAGGAACACGTGCATGGCCGCGGAGTGGTACAGCGGCATGCAGATCAGCGGGTTGTCGTCGGCGCGCAAGTCGAGCGCGATCATCGACGACGTGTACTCGTGCACCAGCGCGCCGTGAGTCATCATGGCGCCCTTGGGCTTCGACGTCGTTCCCGAGGTGTACAGCAGTTGCACCAGATCGGTAGCCGCGACGGTCGTGTCGAGTTCGGGCACCGGCCCGCTCGTCGCCTCGTCGAGCAGGGACCCGTCCGCGTCACGCAAGACGAGTACGTGTCCGGCCGGAACGTCGTCGAGCACGCGGTCGAGTTCGCCTCGCAGCGCCGGGTCTACGAGCACCGCCGCGGCACCGGACTGGCCGAGGAGATAGGACAACTCCTCACCGCGCAGCGCGTAGTTGATCGGCACGTGCACGAGACCGGCGCGCGCCGCCCCCAGGTAACCGAGGACGTATGCGTCGGAGTTGGTCCCGTATCCGGCCACCCGGTCACCCGCGGCGAGACCGAGGGACAACAACTCCGCCGCCGTCCGCGACACCGCGTCGTCGAGTTCGCGGTAGGTGAGGCTGCGGTCCGCGAAACGCAGCGCGACGCGTTCGGGGAACCTGGCAGCGGAACGGTGGAGTACGCCGTCGACGGTGTCGGCACGGGGATCGGAACTCATGCCGGTCACGTTATAGGACGTCCAACAATTGGTCCAGACCTAGCGCTCGATAAGCGCTACCCTCATCGGCCCGTCCATTCCGGTGCGCGCTTCTCGAGGAACGCGGAGATGCCTTCTTGCGCGTCGTCGAGAACCGCGTTGCTCGCCATCGTCTCCGCCATCGCCTCGTACGCGGCGTCCTGTGGGAGGTCGATCTGCCGGTAGAAGGCGTCCTTGCCGATCCGCAGCGTGGCCGGAGAAGCGGACGCGATCTTCGCCGCCAGCGCCGTCGTCTCGGTGTCGAGCGCCGCCGCCTCCACGACGAAGTTCACCAGTCCCCAGTCCGCCGCCGTCCGGGCATCGATCGCCTCGCCGGTCAGCAGCATCTGCAGCGCGCGCTTACGTCCGACGGCGCGGCTGACCGCGACCATCGGTGTCGAGCAGAACAGTCCGATCCGCACGCCCGGCGTGCCGAACTCCGCATCGTCGGCAGCCACCGCGAGGTCGCACGCCGCGACCAACTGGCAGCCCGCCGCCAGCGCCGGGCCTTGCACCGACGCGATCACGGGCTGAGGGATCGCCTGCACGGTCTTCATCATCTCGTTGCAGGTGTCGAAGATGGCGCGCTCCTCCTCGAGGGTGCGCCCGATCATGTCCCGCAGATTGTGGCCCGCCGAGAAGACCGGACCCTCGGCACGGATCACGATCACCTTCGTATCCGCGGACAGTGCGATCAGCCCCGCGATCACCTCACGCATCGTGGTGACGGACAGCGGGTTGCGCTGCCCGGGATTGTTCAGCGTGAGTACGCCGATTCCACTGGCCTCGTCCACGGCGACGAGTACTGGTGCGGTACTGGTGTCGGTCATGGTCCCAGCCTGCCGGACCGGACCGGCGCGCACCACCGCGACACCCACATGCCGCGTCGACGAGACCGGTGGAATCGGTGTACGGGAATTCAGCGCGGCGCGAGCGCCCTGATCATCGGTGCGGGATCCTCGGACGGCAGCAGCGCGATAGCCGGGGTCGTCACGCCGTTGTCCATGTAGCGCTCGACATGCTCGCGGCACTTCTCCGGAGCACCGTGAACGATGAGATCGTCGACGACATGATCCGGAATGGCTTCGAGCGCGCCCTTGCGGTCGCCTTCGGCCCACAGTCGCCACATCGCGGCGAAATCGTCGGAGCGTCCGAGGAATTCGTGGAAGGCGCGGTAGACCGGAACGTTCATGTACGCGGCGATCATTCGGCGCCCGATAGCACGGGAGGTGTCCGCGTCCATGCCGGGGAGCACAAAGATTCGCGCGGCGATCTCCTTACCGGCGCCGCCTTCGTTCACATACGGGGCAACAGTGCGCACGTCGTCGGCGGACAGCCAGTTGACGATCGCACCGTCTGCTTCCCTGCCTGCCAGCCTGAGCATGCCCGGACGCAGTGCTGCGAGCAGGACCGGCGGCACGGGGTCCGGAACGAGACCCGCGCGGAAACCCTGGACCGAGAAGGTGTCGTACTCGTGGCTCACCTTCTCACCGGCGAGGGCGGACCGCAGGAACCGCAGGGTGTCGCGGGCGCGCTTGAACGGCTCCTCGAACGGGATACCGTTCCACTTCTCCACGATGACGTCGGAGGACGTGCCGACGCCGAGGACGAACCGGCCCGGAGCTGCGGCCGCCAGAGTCGCGGCCGACATCGCGAGCGTCGCGGGCCCGCGGGTGTAGACCGGCACGATCGCGGTGCCCAGCCGGAGCGACGGAGCCCAGGTGCTCGCCAGCGCGAGGGGTGTGAAGGCGTCCCCGGCGCCCGCCTCGGACGACCAGACATCGGTGTAACCGAGATCGGGCAGTTCCTCTATCACTCGCCGCTGCTGGTCGAAGGAGATGCCGTCGAGCGGAATGGTGAGTCCCCACCGCCGTGTCGTTTTGTCCGTCATGGCGGACACCTTAGTCACCATGTGGGCCCGGTCACCCCGGCGCGCTGTCCTCCCAGGTTGCCCCGGCCGCGCCGTATGCTGGCACGTTGTGCGAATCGGTCAGCTGTGGCGTTATCCGGTGAAGTCGTTCGGTGGCGAGCGACTGGACGCGGCGACCGTCGAATCGGACGGCCTCCGCGGCGACCACGTGTGGGCGATCGTGGATCCCGAGACGGGCGATGTCGCGAGTGCGAAACGGTTCCGGCGGTGGGGGTCCCTCCTGTCGTGCCGGGCGCGACTGCTCGACGACACCGACCCCTGCGACCCTGCCGCACTCGAGATCACGCTTCCGGACGGCACCGTCGTCCACGGCAACGACGCCGCCGTGGCGGATCTGCTGTCGGATGCGACCGGGCGGCCCGTCCGGCTCGAGGCACGACCGCGCACGTATGACGAAGCGCCGCTTCACCTCCTGTCCACCTCGGCAGTGGAGGCCCTGGAGACGGGCGACGCGCCGGCGGTCGCCCTGCGCAGGTTCCGGCCCCAGATCGTCGTCGAGTCTCCCGGACGCAGGGGCTTTCCCGAAGACGAGTGGGTCGGCAGACGCATCGGGATCAGTTCCGCAGTCGTGGTACCGAGCAAGCTCACCTCACGGTGCGTGATGGTGACGCTCGGGCATCAGGAAGTACCCGCGCGACGCGACATGCTGCGGACGGTGATGTCGCGGCCGATCGCCACCGGGCTTGCGGACGACAAACCCGGTGCCTGCATCGGCGTGTATGCCGACGTGGCGGAATGCGGGTTGATCGCGGTAGGAGATGCGATCGACGTCCGGTAGGACCGCGCCGTAGACATATCGATTTTCGATGTGTACAACGAATATCGATATTATCGACTTTCGTTATGCCGGGAGGACCCATGCACACGGTCGAAGACGTACCCCCGATCACTCCCACCGAGACGTCGAAAAAGGAGCGCCGAGACCTCTGGGCGTCGATCACGGTGTTCGCGGCCACAGCCCTCGTCGTCGTCGTCAACTACGTCGTCGGACTCCTACACGACCTGGAGAATCGGACCGTGACGGCGCGACTCTCCTTCGAACACACACCTCCACCGACCATGCTCTCCCCCAACGGAACCCCCGTTTCCGTCGCCGGTACGTCGAACATCGACATCCCCACCGACGCGGTATCACCGGTGACCGTCGGGTTCCTCCGCAGCGCCGACGCGGTGGAGACGATCGGCTACCTGGCGGTTCTGGCCCTTCTCACCTGGGTCATGGTGCGATTCGCACGCGGACGGTTGTTCGACAGAGGTGTCATCCGCGGAGTCACCGCGGCGTCCGTTGCTGCCGTCGTCACCATTGTCGCGCCGACGTTTCCACGCGTTCTCGGCTCCAATCTCGCCATTCGAGATCTCGCATGGCAGAACGGCGTCGACGCCCAGGGCATCGGGCCGGAGTTCTGGTACGCCTATGTCTTCTGCATGGCCTTGTCTGCCGTCGCGGTCGTACTGCGCATCGGTAGCCGGGTGGCACGCGACAACGAAGGACTCGTCTGATGCCACCCGATACCGACCACGCCGTACGGTGCCACCTCGACGACCTGCTCGCCGCCCGGGGAATGACCCTGGCACACCTCGCGGAACAGGTCGGCGTCAGCGTCGTCAACCTGTCGGTACTCAAGAACGGGCGTGCCCGCGCGATCAGGTTCTCCACGCTCACCGCAGTGTGCCGTGCACTGAACTGCACTGTCGGAGAGCTTCTCTCGCTCGAGGAGGAACCCGACACAGACGGGCACGCCGGCTGACGAAACTCCTCAGATCCCGGTACCCGTGGCGGGAAGGATGCGCGTGCGGACCTCACCGAATCCGATCCGGGTGCCGTCCGGGCCCGGGGCCGTGGCAGAGATGGCGATTTCGTCGCCGTCCTCGAGGAACGTGCGAGTCTCGTCGCCGACCCGAACGGGTTCTGCGCCACCCCAGGTGAGTTCGATGAACGCGCCGCGCTGGTCCTTCTCCACGCCCGAGATCGTCCCGGAACCGAACAGATCACCGGTACGCGTCGCCGCACCGTTGACCGACGTATGCGCGAGCATCTGCGCCGGCGACCAGTACATCTGGGCGTACGGCGGCCGCGAGACGAGGTGACCGTTCCATTCGACGGCGAGATCGATGTCCAGACCCCACTTCTCGTCGCCCCTCAGGTAGGGCAGCGGCTCCGGATCCTGCACCGGCGTGTCGATCCGCGCGGCCTCGAGAGCGGCAAGCGGTACCACCCACGGAGAGATGGACGTCGCGAACGACTTTCCGAGGTTCGGACCCAGCGGCACGTACTCCCACGCCTGGATGTCCCGGGCCGACCAGTCGTTGAGGATCACCGCACCGAAGCAATGATCGGCGAAGTCGTCGGGAGCGATCTGCGAGCCCATCGGCGAACCGACACCCACGACGAAACCCATCTCCGCCTCGATATCGAGGCGGACCGAGGGGCCGAAGACGGGAACCTCGTCGTTCGGGCCCTTGCGCTGACCGCACGGGCGGACGATGTCCACTCCCGAGGTGACAACGGTGCTCGACCTGCCGTGATACCCCACCGGCAGGTGCTTCCAGTTCGGCATGAGCGGGTCGGGATTCTGTGGACGGAACAGCCGGCCCAGGTTCGAGGCGTGATTCTCGGAGGCGTAGAAGTCGACGTAATCGGCCACCTCGATGGGAAGGTGCAACGTGACGTCGTCGATGGAGAACACCGCGTCTTCGTCGAGATCGCCGGTGATCGCATCCTGGATTGCGGCACGAACCTCGTCCCACCGCGCGCGCCCCTGAGCCATGAACGCGTTGAGCGACGGTTCGGCGAAGACGATGTCGTCGAACAACCGGCTCAGGTCGAGAACCGAGTCACCCACGCGGACACCGACGCGCGGCTCGGTGTCCGCGGTGGAGAAGATCCCGTAGGGCAGGTTGCCGGGTCCGAAGAGCGAGCCCTCCGGGATTGCGATGACGGTCATGCGGGTGTTCCTTCCGAGGTCGGGGAGTCGGTCGACGGCACGAGGCCGAGTGCACGGAGGTCGGCGAGCGGTTCGGCGATACTGCACGTCCCGTACGAGAGGAATCGGGCGCGGACCTCGGCGGCTCGGTCGGCGGCCAGTCCGGCGAGCCGAGTCGCAAGCGCGGCACCGTCTCTCTCGGCGAGGACAGAGGAGACAGCGTGTGTGTCTCCACCGTCGAGCGCCGCCGCGACCGCCGCCAGTACGTTCACGAATCCGTGCTGCTCGAACCCGGTGCCGGACGCGGTGTTACGGACCGCATGGTGCAGTCCGGCAGTCGCCTTGAAGGGTATCCCCGCGGTGACCGTCGTGGTGATCGCCTCGGCGAGTTCGGCCTCGTCGGGGTATGCCTCGGCGACCACTCCACCGGTGCGAAACTTCGCCGCATACGGGCTCCCTGCGAGCCGTCCCAGGATCGCCGTACGCCGCGCGTCGCGCGGAACCTCCACGAACAGAGCGATATCCGGGTGCAACGCCGAGACCTCGTCGAGCGCTGAAAACAACTCGTCGACGCCACACTCGGTGGGCACCACGATTTCGAGTGCGGCCACGATCACCGCATCCAGCGCACCCGCGCGCTCGAGCGCGGGCAGCATCGCCGACGGGCGCGGTACCGTCAAGCTCAGCACCAGCTCTCCGGGGTACGGGAACTGCGCGAGGAAGTCTGCGAGCTCCCCGAGTCGCCCTTCCGGGAAGACGAACGAACCGACAAGGTCTGCGTGGGAGGATTTCCCATGTTCTGCGTGTGCGGGTACGGCTTCGGAGAGGGGTGCGTTTCCGGGTGGGAACAGTGCGGCATCGTCACACAGTCCTGCCAGGAGCGGACCGTATCCGACGCTCATCGGTTTCGGTTCCAACTGCTCGCGTAGGACGGGTCCTCGCACGCGAGTGCTCCCTCACCGAGTTCGAGAGGCCGGAACGTGTCGACCATGACCGCCAACTCGTCGAAGAAGTCCACACCGATGCTCCGCTCGTAGGCACCGGGTTGCGGACCGTGTGCGTGTCCACCGGGATGGACGGAGATCGACCCCTGCCCGATGCCCGATCCCTTGCGGGCTTCGTAGTCGCCCCCGCAATAGAACATCACCTCGTCCGAATCGACGTTCGAGTGGTAGTACGGCACCGGAACAGCGAGCGGGTGGTAGTCCACCTTGCGAGGCACAAAGTTGCAGATCACGAAGTTGTTGCCCTCGAAAGCCTGGTGCACCGGTGGCGGCTGATGGACACGGCCGGTGATCGGCTCGAAATCGTGGATGGAGAACGTGTACGGATACAGGCATCCGTCCCACCCGACGACGTCGAAGGGATGGTTCGGTACTACGTAACGCGTGCCCACGATGCCGTTCGACGTGCGGTGCTTGACGAGAACTTCGACGTTCTCCTCCTCGACCTGCACGAGTTGCGAGGGACCGTGCAGGTCGCGCTCACAGAAGGGGGCGTGCTCGAGGAACTGTCCGTACTTCGACAGGTAACGCTTCGGCGGAACGATGTGGCTGCTCGCCTCGATGACGTAGGCGCGCAGCGGTTCGTCGCCTGTCGGGACCCAGCGATGCGTGGTGGCCATGGGGAGCAACACATAATCCCCGGGCTCAGCCATGAGAGTGCCGAAAACCGTTTGAATTTCGGCAGTTCCGGACTCGACATACACCATCTCGTCGCCGACGACATTGCGGTAGAGCGGCGATTCCTTCGCCGATACGACGTACGAGATCCGCACGTCCGGGTTCCCGAGGATCAGGCGGCGTCCGGTGACCACGTCGGTTTCCGACCAAGTCGCCTCGGGGAAGAGCTTGTGGAGTTGGAGATGCCGCGGTTCGAGCGGGTGATTCGGCGTCGTGCTCTGGTCACCGAGTTCCCACTTCGTAGCTTCGACGATCGCCGACGGAATGTACCGGTGATAGAGCAGCGACGAGTCGGAGGAGAAACCTTCCTCACCCATCAGTTCCTCGTAGTAGAGATTGCCGTCGTCGTCCCGGTGCTGGGTGTGACGCTTGGCGGGAATGACACCGAGCTGTCGGTAGAACGCCATGGTTCGAGCTCCTCGCATGTTCTCGAGCTGTCGCGAGCGACTGCACCGCTATTAGTAAATACATTAACTAAATGCAGATCGTGAGCGCAACCACAAAGAAGCCGGATACCTCGCTCAGTTGCGTCCGCGCACGTCGAACTGGCTGCGGTTCGTAATCAGCTTGTTCAAGAGCATCACGAGGATCTGTTGCTCGGTTTCGGACAGCACATCGACCCATGCCGCTTCGCGCTCGTTCTGCGCGGCGAAGACCTCGACGATTTCGTCCTCCCCTTCGGGAGTGAGCGACAACTGCACGGACCGCGCATCGTGAGCGACCGCGGCCTTTTGCAGCAGACCGGCCTCTACCAGGGGTTTCGCGAGGTTCGATACCGCGGCCCTGCTCATGCCCGTCAGCCGCGCCGCAGTGTTCGGCTCGATGGGACCGGCGAGCCAGATCACGAACATGAGCCGGTACGCCGACCACGACCGCCCACGGGGCCGATGGACGGTGGATTCGAGATCGTAGGTGACGATGTCCGACGCACGGTTGAGCGTGAGGAGCACCTCTGTCGCACTGCGATGGTGATCGCCGAACTTGCTGTTCAGACGCTCCTGCGCGAGTTCGACGAAGGACCAGTAATCGAGGTCCCGGGGAGCTGACATGCGGTTACAGTACCTCAGGCGGCATATAGTTCACATATTTATCAACTCGACGGCGAAACGCCGGCACCCGAGGTGGATGCCGGCGTTCGAGTCGATCCGTCAATCGGTCCGCAACTCGATTCCCTTGGTCTCCTTGATGGTGAAGACCGCAATCAGAGTGAGCAACGCACAGAAGACGAAGTACCCGGCAGGCGCCAAGGAATTCCCGGTGAGGTCGATGAGGTAGGTCGCGATGAACGGCGCGGTGCCGCCGAGACACATGTTCGTGATGTTGTTGCCCAGCGCGATACCGCTGTAGCGCACGGAGGCCTTGAGCATCTCGACGTAGACGACGAACGAGGCACCGTTCACGACGGACACGCAGATGAACAGCACCGACTGGCCGAGCACGGCCTGCCAGATCGTTCCGCCCGCCATCAACATGAACATCGGAACGCCCAGCACGGCCGAAGCCACACTACCCGCGAACAGCACCGGCTTGCGTCCGAACTTGTCGGCCATGTAGCCGGCGATCGGGAGGGTGATCACACCGAGTACCAGTGCGAGCGAAGTCGACAGGAAGGACACCGACTTCGTCTGCCCGCCCTCGGTCTGCAGGTAGGTCGCCGCGTACACCGAGGCGATGTAGTAGCCACCGACGATGAGCGCGCCGAGCATGACGATCTTGACGACGCTGCCACCCGAGGTCTTCAGCAGTTCGACGAACGGAAGCTTCTTGGTCTCACCTTTGTCCGCGAGTTCCTCGAACTGCGGCGTGTCCTCGAGATGGTTCCGGATCCAGACACCGACCACACCGATGACGACGCTGAGCAGGAACGGGACACGCCACGCCCATTCGAGGATCTGCTCTTCGGTGAAAACCGACGTGATACCAAGGGCGACAAGGGAAGCGACGAGGGAACCGAGATACGTGCCGCTGTTGACGAGGGATGTCTGCGTCGCACGCCAGCGAGCCGGGGCGGACTCGGAGACGAACGCGTTGGCGCCGCTGAGTTCGCCGCCCGCGGCGAAGCCCTGCAGACACCGGGCGAGCACCAGCAGCGCCGTGGCCCACACGCCGAGTGTCGCGTAAGTGGGCATCAAGCCCATGGCTGCGGTGGCCACGACCATCAGCAGGATCGTCCAGGACAGCGCGGTCTTCCGGCCGTACTTGTCGCCGATGTGTCCGAAGAAGATTCCACCCGGTACCCGGAGGAAGAACGCGACGGCAAATGCCGCGAACGTTCCGAGCAGTGCTGCGGTTTCGTCCTCGGAGACGAAGAACAGGGTGGCGACCATCGTCGCCATGTAGCCGTAGATACCGAAGTCGTAGTATTCGACGACGGTGCCGACCACGGCGGCGCGGATGACCTTCGCCGTCGACTGCTTGGGCTGCGCGGGCTCTGCGACCGGGGGACTTTCCACGGCAAGTGCCGTGTCGGATCCGAGCATGGTGTGTCCTTATGTGATTCGGGGGATGGCCGGCGTCAGACGCCGACTGCGCCCAGTTCGGGGGATGTAGCAGCGGCAGAGGCGCCTGCTGCGTTGCGGCCGGCGATGCGGCCCATGGTCAGGGCGTTGGCGATGGCGTTGCCGCCGCCGACGTAGCGGAGACCGAGGATCCCGGCTCCCGCTTCACCGGCCGCGTAGAGGCCGGGTACGACGTTCCCGATTGTGTCGAGAACTTCCGCATTGCTGTTGATTTCGAGTCCTGCGTGAGTGCAGACGAGTTCGGCGGGGAGCATCCGCACTGCGTAGAAGGGAGCGTGTGCGATCGGGTCGGGATGTGACGTCGAGCCCTTGTTCGCGAGTGTCCGATTCCGCAGGAAATCCTCGTCGATACCGTTGGGCAACTGGGTGTTCCAGCGCTCCACCGTCCTGGCCAATGCTGCGGCCGGCACGTCCGTCAGCCGCGCGAGTTCCTCGAGGGTATCGGCGCGCAGGGTTCGCCCGGCGTCCGCCTCTTCGGCGATGCGGTCGGCATCCCAGTCCGCGTATCCGGTGGGCAGTTCCGTACGGGCCTTCTCGTCGAATACCGCCCACACCGGCCCGTCCTGAAGGTCCATGATGCCGCCGGACACCGCGTAGGACGCGTCTTCGTCCATGAACCGCCGGCCCGCCTTGTTGACGTAGAGCCGGGACTTGGGCGGAAACCCCGCCTGCCAGTGGTGAAGATGCTGGAAGTACGCGGTCGGGAGCATCAATCCCCAGCCGTCACCGGCGATCGCGGAACCGACCTGCTCACCGAAACGCAGGTGGTCACCGCGACTACCCGGCGCGGCGACAACGAATAGCGATTCGCCGGCCTGCAAGGCATACGGGTAGTAACGCTGCAGCAGGTCCGGGTCCTGGGCGAAACCCCCGGACGCGACGACGACAGCGTGCGCCCGCACTTCGATGTCGTCCGCGACGACGCCGGCCACACGTCCGTCGTCGACGAGGAGGCGCTGCACTCGGGTGCCGAGGATCGCTTCGACCCCCTGTGCGCGTCGCGCACGATCGAGGGTCTGCACCAAGCCGTATCCCTGGTCCTTCGGGACATGGCCGCGCCAGACGTCCTCGACCCCGGCCTGGCACAGCCCGGGCATGTGGGCGTTCGACGACACCCGCGCCGGAATCTCCAGTCCCAGGCCGAGAAGCCATTCGAGGGTGGGACCGGCGTTGTCGCAGAAGGCGCGAACCAAGCCTGGGTTGAGCACCCAGTGATTGAGATCCATGTAGTGCTGGAAGAACTTCTCGGCGCTGTCCTCGATACCGAGCCCGTGCTGCACGCTGGTGCCTGCCGCAGTGAACAGCCCGGCGGACAGCTGCGTCGAGCCGCCCAACTCCGTCTCCGACTCGAAGAGCAACACGCTCGCGCCGGCCTCGGCCGCGGATACTGCTGCGGCCAGCCCCGCGCCGCCGCCGCCGATCACCACCACGTCGATGATGTCGTCGTCGATCATGACAGTTGGTCTCCCGTTTCCTTGATGATGCGGTGGTACAGCCCGTTCGAGGTCAGACCGCCGTCGACAGTGAGTTCGCTCCCGGTCATGTAGCTGGAGCGGTCGGACAGCAGAAACAGGACGGCGTCGGTCACCTCGTCGGCCGTAGCCATCCGTCCCGCCGGGATGCTCTCGAGAGCCGCGCCGACGAATGCGTCGGCACCCTCGAGAAGCGACGTGCGGACGAGGCCGGGATGCACCGAGTTCACCCGGATACCCCACTTTGCGAAGTTGCCGGCTGCGGATTTCGACAATCCCCGCAGTCCCCACTTGCTCGACGAATAGGCAGGAGAGAAGTAACCGATCTGCCCTGCGATCGACGAGATGTTGACGATCGCACCGCCGCCTCCGTCGCGCATCAGGGGTGCGACGGCTTTGATCCCGTGGAAGGGGCCGAACAGGTTGATACGCATGGTGGTTTCCCACACGTCGTCCGGGGTGTCCATGAACTCGAGTCTGCGCGAGATCCCGGCGTTGTTGACGAGACCACCGAGTTCGCCACGCAGCGAGCGGATCTCGCCGACCACACGGTCCCACGCAGCGGCATCGGTCACGTCGAGCGTGTGCGCCGACGCGGACCCTCCGGCTGATCTGATCTCTTCGGCTACGGGCTCCGCATCCACGACATCTGCGAGGCACACATGAACACCGCGGGCGGCGAGCGCGCGGGAGTGGTTGGCGCCCATGCCTCCTGCCGCACCGGTGACGAGTACGACCGAGGGGTAGGTCGTAGCGTCCGCCACTGTGTCAGACATGCCGAGACCCACCGTCCACTGCGATGGAGTGACCGGTGACGTAACGCGCACTGTCCGAGAGCAGGAACAGGAGTGGGCCGAAGACCTCTTCGGGAGCACCGAGGCGGTGGAGCGGGACGGAGTCTAGAGCGCGTGCCAATGCGGCGGGATCCTCCTGGACCCAGCGGGTCATCTCGGTGTCGATGTACCCGGGCGCAATCGAATTGACGCGAATACCTTTGTCGCCCAGTTCGACTGCCAACGATTCGGTGAGGTGAGCAACGGCCGCCTTCGAAGTGCAGTACGCACCACGACCCTTACGGACACGCAGGGCAGAGACCGAGGACATGTTGACGATCGCCCCGCCCTGTTCCATGTGCCGCGACGCCGCCTGCGCGCCGAACAGCACACCCTCGACATTGACGTCCAAGGTCAAGGCGATCTGCTCGCGGGTGATGTCGTCGACGAGGGCGAACGGGAAGACGCCGGCGTTGTTGATCCAGAAGTCGATCCGGCCGAACTCTCGGAGTGCAACCTGCGCAAGCGCTTCGTGCTCGTCGGGATCGGTGACGTCCACGCGGGCACCGACGACCGTACCCGGCTGGGCCACGAGGGACTCCGTCGCCAGTTCTGCGTTGATCTGCTGGGCGGTCTCCTTCATCTGAGTGTCGTTGATGTCGCCGCCGACGACATTCACGCCCCGCGTCGCCAGACCGCGAGCGAACTGGGCGCCCATGCCGCGCGCGGCCCCGGTGATGACGGCGGTCTTACCGGCCATCTCGGGGTACGCGGCCGCGATGGGGGTGGTAACGGTGCGGCCCGGGTTCTGAGCGTCAACGGTCATGATGCGTGATCCTTCGAAAGAGTGAAACGGTTGTGGTCCGACGCGCACAGGGACGTGTCAGGAGTCGTCGCGCCGGACGGTGCGTTGGGCAATGAGCCATGAATAGTTCTGGCGGACAAGGTGGTCCGCGATCGTGGTGAATCTGACCAGACGGGAGTCTCCGCCACGCGCCGTCGCCACGATCTGCAGGTAGGCGCGTACGTCCAGGGTCTCGTCGTCGACGGCAACGACGTCGACATTGGTGATCACATGGCGATGGACTTCTCCGGCGTCTCGCGCACGCTCGAAGAAAAGCTCTGCGAAGCGCGTGAGTTCGTCCGTGCCGACGACGGGAGCCGGATAGCTGGGCGAGTGGAACTCCCCGTCCGCTACGAATGTCTCTGCCCATTCGCGCGCCGATCCGCCGTCGATGAGGTGACTCTGCCGGCCGTAGAGCTGGTGAACCTCCGCGAGCACTGTCGCGGAGACCTCCTGGCAACTGCGTGAGACCACCTTGGGACCGTCCTTGTGTGCGATAATCGCACACAATGTGCGATTAATGATGATGGTAAGTGTTACAGTTCACAAACGTCAAGGGAGGTAACCGGGGACATGTCGGGTGCAGGGCAACAGACCGTAGAACCGCAGGCACTGGGGCGATCCCCCGTGGAACTCGATGCAGGAATGTCGAAGACGCTTCATAACGGTCTCTCGATCCTGGAGTTGCTCGCCGCCCACCCGCACGGAATGTCGATCACGGAAATCGCCGAGGGCATCGGCGTACACCGCACGGTGGCACACCGGCTCCTCCGCACTCTCGAAGCGCACCGGTTGTGCCGGCGCGACGAGCACAAGGTCATTTCACTGGGCGCGAGCCTGGTCACTCTGGCGGAATCGGTCGAGCAGGACCTGCGCACACTCGCCCGGCCGATCCTCGAAGAACTCGCCGACACCGTCGGAGCGACGGCACACCTCGTGGTCCGGGAATCGGACACCCATGTGCGAGCGATGATGGTGGTCGAGCCCCGGCGATCCGACGTACACATCGCGTTTCGGCCCGGTCAATTGGACCCGATCGACCGCGGTTCCGCCGGTATGGCGATCCTCGCGGCCCAACCCCCGAAGGAAGGCGAACGGCGCGAGGTGACCGAGGCTCGCCGTGCCGGATATGCGATCTCGGCAGGCGAGATCATCTCGGCGACGATAGGCATCTCCGCTGCGCTGTCCAGGCGCCCCGGCAGCACCCAGGCCGCGATCGGTATCTCGGTGTTCGACGCGACCGACGAAGAACGGCTCGCCGGTGCGGTAACCACAGCAGCGCGAACGCTCGGGGACCTGCTCCGCTGACCAGCGTCCGGCCGGACGCTCGTCGACAGCGCATATGCGTGTGAGCCCTCGTCGGGCACCCCCGTGTGCGCTCGAGCACTCGGTTCCACGAATCAGCACACATGTGTGCACAATCGTGGAGTGAGTTTTCCCGATACCTCGGTCGATCCGCATCGGCACACGCTGCGCGGTCCCCGTTTCTGGCTGGCGCCGCTCGTAGTCGTCACCGCGGTGATGGCCGCCTTGGGCTACTTCTATCTCGGCAGCATGCTCGAACCATCCGCAAACCTGCGCGAGTTCCCGATGGCGATCGTCAACCAGGACGTGGGCGACGTCATGCCGGGTTCCGACGCCCATCGCAACCTCGGAACAGAGATCACCGGAGCTGTTCTCGACGGCATCGATTCCGAGCGGATCGATCTGCAGGAAATGGGAATCGCTGCTGCGCACCAGGGGCTGGACAGCGGCGACCTTTACGGCGCGATCGTCATTCCGAGCGACTTCACCAAGCGCACCTCGATCCTCGCGCAAGCCAGCGTTGTCCCCGGTGACATCGAGAAGCCCGTCATCACCGTCTACAGCAACCCACGCACCGGAACCTTCGCGTCGGCAATCGTGGGGATCATCGGCGACGAAGCCATGACCACGGTCAATACCTCCGTCGGTGCAGAACTCACGAAAACTGTCACCGCGACGCTCGCGGAGACCGCACCCGATCTCCAGCTCTCGGGCGGCAGCAAGCTCACCCTCGCGGAACCGATCAACGTCCTCTCCGTCGAGCACAAACCCCTGCCGGCGCACACCGGTTCGGGATTGTCTGCCTTCTACTACACGCTCCTCCTGATCCTCGCGGGTTTCACGGGCGCGACAATCGTCAGCTCGATCGTCGATTCCGCGCTGGGATTCGTGCCCACCGAGTACGGCCCGCTCTACATCACCAAAGAAACCACGAAGATGTCGCGGCTGCGGGTGTTGTTCCTCAAATGGGCCATCATGGTCGTGCTCGCCCTGGTGGTCTCCGCCCTCTACCTCTGGATCGGCACCGCACTCGGGATGCCGGTGGCGCGACCGCTGCTGCTCTGGGAGTACGGAGCGCTTGCCATCACGGCTGTCGGAGTCACCTCGCTCGCGGTGATGTCCGTGTTCGGACCGGCCGGCTTGCTCGTGAACCTGATGCTGTTCGTCGTGCTGGGCCTCCCCTCGTCGGGAGGCACGATCCCCATCGAGGCGTCGCCGCCGCTGTTCGAATGGCTTGCGACTTTCGAGCCGATGCACCAGATCTACCTCGCGGTTCGCGCGATCCTCTACTTCGACGGAAATCTCTCCGCCGGCCTCGCCGAGGGCACGAAGATGACCCTCGTCGGCCTCGGAGTCGGTCTGCTGCTCGGGATCGTGGTGACGTGGATCTACGATCGGCGCGGCTTCCACCGCATTCCGGATGCACCCGGGACCACTCGCACCCTCTCGACCGTCACCACCGGGTAGTCGGCGCAACGGAACCCCACCGCATGTCGGGGTTGCGGCGGGGCTCCGCACGATCACCGTAGTCGCGGCGGCCACCCCTCGACCGGCCCGTACCGGGTGAAACCAGGGGTGAAGCCGATCTTGGGTCCCCCGGCGAACCGGTCGGCGGGCGGCGTGGAAGCCGCATTCGACGGGGGGCACACTTGAGCGGTGCGCACCGTCGTCGTCCCCCATCCCGCCGGTGGTGGTGCCGTGCGCGGCGCCAGTACCGTCACCGTCGACGAGAACGGAACACCCGGCGCTCCGGTGCGACACCACCGCGACCTCCCTGCCGCGGTGCACGAGATCGAAGCCGCCGATCACCCCCGATGGGTCTGGACCTCGACGTCGTCGGTATACCCCGAACTTCTCCGCGCGGGTGTGCGCGTCCAGCGATGCCACGACCTGGCAACGACGGGCGCGATATTGAGCATGCGCGACGGCGTGCCGGTCGCGCCCTCCGACGACCCGGTCGACGAACGGCCCGGACTGTTCGACGCCGCGCCCGCCCTCGACGTGGACACCGTCGTCGCGCGGTTTGCCGAGCAGCGTCGGCGCATCACCGGCGATCCCCGTCTGGAACTCCTCGTCGCCGCAGAATCGGCAGGGACGTTGGCCGCCGCCGAGATGGGTTTCGGTGGACTGCCGTTCTCCGCCGAATCCCACCGCCGCCTCCTCGAACGCACACTCGGCCCTCGGCCCACCGGTTACGAGATGCCTGCGCGGATCGCCGAAGTGACCGAAGAAATCAGCGCGGTGTTCGGCCGTCCGATCAATCCTGCGTCGCACACCGAGGTGCTCGACGCCTTCCGACGGGAAGGCATCGACGTCTCGTCGACGCGCAAGCACATCCTGCGTGAGGTCGACCATCCCGCCGTACCGTTACTGCTGCGGCACCGCGACCTGTCGAAGCTGTTCAGTACCAACGGATGGCACTGGCTCGACACCTGGGTGCACGGCAACCGGTTCCGGCCCGTCTACGTTCCGGGTGCCGTCGTCTCGGGGCGCTGGGCGAGCCGCGGTGGTGGCGCGCTCCAAATCCCCAAGGCACTCCGCACCAGCGTGGTTGCCGACCCCGGATGGACGTTCGTCGTCGCCGACGCGGGGCAACTCGAACCGAGAATCCTTGCGGCGATGTCCGGTGATCGCCGGATGGTTGCCGCCGCCGGCGAGGACGACCTCTACGCGCCTGTCGCGGCCACTGCCTTTTCCGGCGACCGCGCGAAGGCGAAGGTCGCGGTGCTCGGTGTGCTGTACGGCGCGACCTCCGGCGACTCTCGCTCGTTGCTCGCCGTTCTCCGCAAGAGCTTCCCGGACGCGGTTGAGTTCGTCGAACGCGCAGCACGCGCGGGTGAGCGCGGCGAGGTCGTGCATTCTTGGCTGGGACGGGCATGCCCACCGGCACCGTCGAGTTTCCAGTCCGAGGGTGACCTTCGTGCTCGCGGGCGTTTCACCCGCAACTTCGTCGTGCAGGCGACCGCTGCGGAGTGGGCCTTGTGCCTGCTCGCTGAACTGCGACGGCGACTGTCCACCGATCCTGATCCGAGCGCAGGTGAACTCGTGTTCTTCCAGCACGACGAAGTCGTGGTGCACACCCGCAATCCGTCGCTCGCGGCAGCGCACATCACCGCCTCGGTGGAGGTCGCCACACGACTGATGTTCGGTAACACCCGGGTCCGGTTCCCCATGAAGACGGCTGTTCGCACGACCTACGCCGACGATTCCGAATAAGCGCTCGTTGCTGCGGAGATCGCTGCGCCCCAACGCCGCCATTCAGAGAGCACTGCTCTTGACTGTCCCTTCGCAGTCGCGCACACTGGTATCAATTCGAGAGCACCGCTCTCGGAACTAGCCGAAGGAATCGTCATGGATGCCTCCACCCGCTACATCGGCCCCAAAGGACTGGACTCGGTCATGAACCGGTTCTTCAACACACTTCCCAGGCTCGGCATCAGCGTCGCCGGCTCTCGCCTGCTCGCCGTGCGCGGCCGAAAGAGCGGCGAATGGCGCACCACCATGGTCAATGTTCTGACCGCTGCCGACGGCGCGCGTTATCTCGTCGCCCCGCGCGGCCACACGCAGTGGGTCCGCAATCTTCGGGCATCGGGCACCGGAGAACTCCGGCTCGGGCGCCGCGTCGAAACCTTCAGCGCCACCGAAGTCGCGGACACGGACAAGATTCCCGTACTCCGCGAGTACCTGAAGCGTTGGGGATGGGAGGTGGGCCGGTTCTTCGAAGGTGTCACCAAGGATTCCACAGACGACGAATTAGCAGCTGTAGCACCCGGATTCCCGGTCTTCGCGCTCGACTGATCCGCTTCAGGGCGCCGGATCCGACGTGGCGTGCGCCCACAGATGCGCGACCGCGTAGGCGCGCCAGGGTCGCCACTGCGCCGCGAGCGCGGTAGCTTCACGCGTCGTTTCGGCGCCGAGAGCCCTCCTCAGCACGAGGTCGCCGGCCGGGTAAGCGTCGGGGTCGCCGGTGCGCAACGCCAAGTAGTCGACGGTCCACGGGCCGATTCCGGGTAGTGCGAGGAGGTCCCGACCGAAGGACGCCGACTCCGGATCCAGCCCGTCGCATGCGGCCCGGGCCAACTCGTGCACCGTGCGTGCGCGCGATCGGGTGGTACCGATCGTCGCACGAAGTTCTTCCTGATCGAGAGACACGAGGCGTTGCGGGGTCGGAGAACAACGCAACCCGCCCGGCGCGTCGTCGCCGAAGGCTGCGACGAGGCGGCCCGCGAAGGTAGCGGCTGCCCCGACGCTCACCTGCTGCCCCAGCACCGTGCCGACGGCGGTGGTGAACCAGTCGGTACTCCCCAGGACTCGCAGTCCGGGCCGCGCCCGTACCAGCGGGGCGAGGACCGCATCGGACGCGAACGCGGCGTCGACGAGCGCGGGATCGGTGTCGAGATCGAGCCAACGCCGCACTGCCGCTTCGACTTCCTCGATGTCGCTCCTGTGGGTAGCGTCGACGCGAAGGATCACCTCTTCTGCATCGGGGCGCAATTTCGCTGCCGCATACGCCGAACCGCGCGACGTGCGTATCGCGATGCAGTGGGCGCCGACCGGCGCATCGTGACGCTCGTGTCCCGGCACGGCATGTCGACGCAACGTCGCCAGTAAGGGCTCCACCGCGAACGGCAGCGCTACCGGGAGCCGGAGCGTCGCCATCACACAGCGGATTCGAGTCGGAGCAGAATTCGTTTTGCCTCGGTGCCGCCGGCGTACTGGCCCATTCCTCCGTCGGTGCGGACGACACGATGGCACGGGACGAGCACAGGCAAAGGGTTCTTCGCGCACGCAGTGCCTACCGCGCGTACCGCTCGCGGGCTACCCGCAGACGCGGCGACCTCCGCGTAGCTGGCGGTGCGTCCGTATCCGATGTCGCTCAGGTGTGAGATCACCTCGCGCCGGAAACCCTTGGCGAGGCGGAAGTCGAGAGGGAGATCGAAACGAGTTCGGGACCCGTGGAAATACTCGTCGAGTTGCCGGACCGCATCGTCGAGCTGCGCAGGTGCCTCGAGGATGCGAGGGCTGATCTGTTGCGACAACTCGTCGAGCACCCCGCCTGCACCGTCCGCAACGAAAGCCACCTTCACCAGCCCCACAGTGGTGGACGCCAGCAACAACGGGCCCACGGGAGTATCGACGACGCGGTACGCGACATCCAGCAGTCCGGCGGCCTCGGCGTCGACGACGAGCTTCTCGTGCAACCACGCCAGGTCGGATGTCGCTACCGGAGGAATCGGAAAGTTCATGTCGTACTTCCTGTTTCGGCGTGATAGTAGAGACGAAGTGACTCGCGGCCGTCCGCGGCGGCTCGGCGAGCCGCATCGGTACTGTTGCCGAGGATCGCGCCGATCTCGGCGTACGGCAATCCGCCCACGTAGTGATAGACCAACGCCGCGCGCTGCGTGAACGGCAACGCCGCGACCGCCGACCACAATTCGTCGTCCCCCGATCCGGGTAGCCCTGCTGTCGAGGGACGCTCGGGGACGGTCTCCGTCGGGACGGGTGTGCGACCACGGAGCCTGTGTACGTCGATCGCCTTGCGGTGAGCGATGGTCACCAGCCACGCTTCGATATTGCTGCCCGGGCGCAGATCGGGATACGCACGTAACGCGGCCAAGAACGTCTCGGACCACGCGTCGTCTGCGTCGGTGAAACCGAGCAGAGCCCTGCACACCCGCAGTACCGTCGGGCCGTGGTCGGCAACCAACCGTTCGAACGGCGGGAGAGGCCCTCGCTCGGTTGCGTCAGACCGGGGCATGAGTGGCCCGCGCCTCCCGGACTTCCGCTTCCCGCTCGAGCAGGAACCGTTTGCGTTCGAGACCACCTGCATAGCCGGTGAGCTTGCCGCTGCTCCCGATCACCCGATGACACGGGACCACGATGCACAGCGGATTCCGCGCGTTCGCGGCAGCAACCGCGCGGACCGCGGTGGGGCGTCCCACCGCCGCCGCAATGGAGGTGTAGGTGCGAGTGGTGCCGTACTCGATCTCTGCCAATGCGGCCCACACCTCCCGCTGAAATTCGGTACCGGCGGGCGCGACGGGGAACGTGAAGCGTGTGCGTTCACCTGCGAAATACTCGCCCAATTGCGTCCGTACCTCGTCGAATCCTTCGGTGACCCGGGGGCCGAAGGAGGTGCGGTCCGGGGAGGGGCGGTGCTCCGCCATGTACACACCGGACAGAACACCGTCGGTGTTCACCAACGTCACTTCACCGATCGGTGTGTCGATCAAGACGTGCGTGCGCGATGCGGTCACGGGTTCGATCCTTTCATCCGGTGCGGGGTTCACATCGAGTAGACGCTCGGCGCGACCGAAACGTGAGGTTGCTGGCCCGCCTGGTATGCCGTGGTGAAGGATGGCCTGATGATCGCCTTACCCGTTGTCCCTCTCGTCGGATCCCTTCTGGACGTCACTCGCACGGTGGTCGAGCGGACGGTCGCTACAGCCACCTTCGCGGTGTCCGTGCCCGCCCGCGCGGAGGCATTGCTCGACAACGTCGAGTCACTCGTCCGCCGGGTCGATGCGGTGGTCACCGAGGCCGCAGATGCCGTCGCCCAAGCCAACGCGATCATCGGGTCCACGCGCTCGGTCGTCGCACAAGCCGACGCTGTCGCCGAGCAAGCCCAGCTCATCGTCGGGCAGGTCGGCACGGTCGCTACCCAGGCCACCACCATCGTCGGAGAAGTCGGCACGGTTGCTACCCAGGCCCAGACGATCATCGAATCGGCCGGCCGCAGCGCCGACCTCGCCGGCGAACTACTCGACACCTACGAACCCCTCGCGCGGAAGGCTGCGCCACTCGCTTCCCAGTTCGTCGAAGAGCTGTCGCCGGAAGAAGTACACGCGGCCATCGTCATGCTCGATCGGCTACCCGAACTGGCCGACCGGATGAACATGATCATGCCGATTCTCGGGACACTCGACACCGTCTCGCCCGAGATCCACGAGTTGCTCGGCGTCGTCAAGGACCTCCGGCAGGCCATCACCGGAGTGCCCGGATTCGACTTCCTCCGTCGGCGCGGCGAAGAGAAGGAGAACACGGAGGAGTAAGTCGCGACCGGTCCGGAGACTCGGGAGTTCCCCGGCGACGAGCGCGAGACCGCCGCACAGCAGGTCGACTCGGAACCCGTCGCCCGACCTACGGAACGTAGAACGCCGCGACACCCGGCGTCGCGAGCCCGTGCCCGGGTATGACGGTGACCGCAACCTGCCCGGACCCGGTCTCCAGTGTCGCCTGGGCAGGAAATCCGTGCAGCCCGTCCGACAACTGGGCGGAGCCCGACGCGCCCGTCGACAGATTCAGCCAGTTCACGGTGGAAGACAGCGGGCACCCCCACCGCCCCTCCTTCCCGCCGGTGATCGTCACTGCGCCGGGTTGTTCGCCGACCACCGCGGCGCATCGGATCGGCGGCACGTCGAAGCTTCCGTTCGGATTCCCGAACGGGGCAGGATCGATCTGGAACGGGATGGTCACCGACGCGGCGGCGACGGCACATTGCGCCAATGCCGAGCCGATGCAGACCGAGGCGAAAACAAGTGTTCTACGAACCTGTTTCAGAGGGGAATTCCGAGAATCGGCTGCAGGCATAACGCACATCTTGCACGAGAAACCCGTTACGCGCGCGCAGTTTTCGCTTCGGCTGCCCGATCAGGCGCCGTACAGACTCGCCCCCGCGCGACTCACCACCAGTCGCGGCAGCACCGCGCGCGACGACAGCTTCAGCAGGGCATCGACGAGTTCGACGACATCACCTACCTCGATCATCTCGTCTGCCGGAATGCGGTCCTTGATCCAGTCGGACATGTCGGTATCGACGTAGCCGGGGGCAATCGCCGAGCCCGTGACACCGTTGCCCGATTCCTCGGCATTGAGGGTCTCCACCAGCGAGATCAGCCCGGCTTTCGTCGCACCGTACGCGGCGAGTCCGGCTTCGGCATACACGCCGGCGATCGACGCGAGCGCGATCACCTTGGCGCCGCGTCCGGGATCGGCCGCTGCGCCGGACCGCAGCAACGGCAACGCCGCCTGCATCAACGCGAACGGCGCGTTGAGGTTGACGGCCACGGTCTTGTCGAAGCGGCGTGCCGGGAACTCCGCGATGGCACCGGCGGTCCCGACGCCGGCGTTGAGGATCAGCGCCTTCATCGATCCGTAGGCTTCCGCGTGGGCAGCGACGATCCGGGCCGGCGCTTCCGGGTGCGCAAGATCGGCCGCGACCGTGCGCACCTCCTTCGCTCCCGCTTCGCGGAGTTGCACCGCGACCTCCGCGAGCCGTTCGGCGTGACGCGCCGAAACGGTCAGCGAGACACCGCGGTCCGCCAGACGGGTGGCGACCCCGAGCCCGATCCCCCTCGTCGCTCCTGTCACCAGCGCACTCGCGGTCACGAGGCCGGCCCCTTTACAGATTCCAGTCCGGCCGCGACGAGCGCGGGTACAGCCTCGCCCGCACGATCGAAACCGTCTCCGACGGTCGCGCCCGCCCGCCAGCGGTGATTGATGCCTTCGGCGATGACGGCCAGCTTGAAGTACGCCAGGCCCATATAGAAGTTCCAGTGCGCGATCTCGCGTCCCGAAGCGACCGCGTACTGCTGGACGAGATCGTCTGCGGACGGCAGTCGATCGCTGGTCCACGCGGCCGGGAATCCGAGTACCTGATCGAGCGCGGGGTGGCGGTACACACACATCATGGCGAGGTCGGTCAGCGGATCGCCGAGCGTAGAGAGTTCCCAATCGACCACGGCCGCAACTCGTCCGGGATCGTGGGAGTCGAGGATGGTGTTGTCGATGCGGTAGTCGCCGTGCACGATCGACGCGGTGGGTGATGCCGGAATCGAGTCGGCGAGAACGGCGTGCAGTCGGTCGACGTCCGATAGCTCGCGTGTCTTCACCCTGCCCCATTGACCGGCCCACAGCTTCACCTGGCGGGTGACATAACCGTCGGGACGGCCGAATCCGCTCAGCCCTACAGCCTCGTAGTCGACGTCGTGAAGGGCGGCGATGACGCGCACGAGTTCCTCGGTGCAGCGGACGACTTCATCGTCACCGAGCGAATCGAGGTCGGCCTTGCTGCGTACCACGCGCCCGCTCACGTGCTCGACCACGGTGAAGGACGCGCCCATCACCGATTCGTCCTCGCACAGTGCAATGGTGCGCGCGACCGGCACCGCACTGCCTTGGAGAGCCGAGGTGATGCGATATTCACGAGCGACGTCATGTGCCGACGGAGTCAGTCCCGCGGTGGGCGGGCGACGCAGCACCCAGTGGGATGTCCCGTCGAGGATGCCGTACGTGAGATTCGATTTACCTCCGGAGATCAGCTCTGCGCGCAGTTCTCCGTCGACCGGAACGCCGTTGTCTCTCAGGAAGCGATCGAGGGCAACGAGATCCAGCCCTCTGTGCGCCGTGGTCATCGGGCGACGCCTCGAGCTGCGGCTGCCTTGCGAGCGGCGCCGATGGCCCGCTTGGCGATCGCCCAACGGTGCACCTCGGACGGACCGTCGTAAATGCGGAACGGGCGGACCTCCCGCGAAAGCCTGGCGAGAGGGAGATCTTCGGAGACGCCGAGGCCGCCGCACATCTGTACCGAGCGGTCGACGATACGGAAGATGGCCTCGGCAGCGAATGTCTTGGCGATGGAGGTGGCATCGGCCGCGTGAGACCCTTGATCGAGTTCCCAGCACGCCCGGACCAGCAGCGCACGCGTCGCAGCGATATCGATCTCGTTGTCGGCGACCATCTTCTGGATCATGCCGAGGTCACCGAGTTTCGAACCGAAACCTTCGCGAGCGGCAACGTACCGCACCGCCGTATCGTGGCCGCGCCGCGCGGCGCCGAGCCAGCGCATCACGTGCGTCATACGGGCCGGGCCGAGTCGCACCTGGGCATAGGCGAAACCCTGGTCCACCTCGCCGAGCACGGCGGAGTCGGGAACGAACAGGTCCTCGAAGTCGACTTCGCAGTGGCCGCCGATCATCGACTTGTCGAGAGTGTCGATGTGGCGGCCGACCTTCAGTCCGCCGGAAGCCGCAGGAGCGAGGAACATCGTGGCGCCACCCCGCTGCCCCGGTTCCCCGAAGGTGCGCGCCATGATGATGAAGAATCCGGCACCGTCGGCACCGGTGATGAAATGCTTGCGCCCGTTGATCTTCCAGCCACCGGATACCTTCTCGGCGCGGGTGGTGAGCGCGTTCGGGTCGGCGCCTGCGCCGGGCGCCGGTTCGGTCATGGCGAAAGCGGAGCGTACGTCACCCGCGGCGAGCGGCGCGAGGAACCGGCGCTTCTGCTCGTCGTCGGCGATATGGGCGAGCATGTGCACATTGCCCTCGTCGGGTGCGGCGATGTTCAACGCGACCGGACCGAACAGCGAGTAGCCCGCCGCTTCGAACACGGGGGCGCGGTCGGCCATGCCGAGGCCCTGCCCGCCGTACTCGACCGGAGCGTGCGGCGCGAACACACCGGCCGCCTTGGCGGCTGCCTGCAACGTCGCCCGTGCAGCGTCGCCTCCGGCCGCCGCGATATCGCCCCGGTGCGCGTCTTCCAAGGGAAGCACTTCGCCGCGGACGAACGCCTCGGTTCGGGTGACGAGATCCTGGACGTGCTCCGGGTAGGACAGGTCTACCGCCATACTGAACTCCTTCCACCACCGACCGAACGATCGCTCGGTGCATGTCACCGTGGCATACCGCGTGAATCGGGTCAACCCCCTCCTACCGCGCCCCGACGGTGTTCCGGGCGATGACCAGATACCGATCGACGATCTCGTCGGGAGAAAGCGGGCCGTCCGGGCGGTACCAGCCCGCAACACCGACGCACATCGTCGTCACCGCCCTGCTCGCGTCCTTCGGGAACGGAGTGGTGAACACCCCGACGGCGAAACCGTCCGCGACGATCTCGTCCATCATGCGCTGCTGCTCGTCGCGCAGAGCGACGAATGCCGCACGAGCTGCCGGCTCCATACTGCGCATCTCGGTGGACGCCACGAACGCCTGGTCACGACGGACCATATGGAAACGCAGCAGTGATTCGACGACGGCGTCGAATCGTTCCCACGGCGTCGGGCCGGCCTCGGCGAGTGCGCGCCGGCTCCGGTCGAGCAGGTCGTGCATGACCGTAGTGGTGAGCGAGACGAGCAACGCCTGCTTCGACGGGTAATGGTGGTACAGACCTGGGACCGACAATCCGGACCGCGACGCGATCTCCCGAATCGAGGTTCCGTCGTAGCCTCGTTCGGCGAATGCCTCGAGGGCTGCCGCAAGAGGTTTCGGCAGAGTCGGTGGCCCGTAGTGACGCCACGACCCGACGTCGCCGGAGACCGGATCCTCGTGCATGTCCATGGACAACACCGTAAGGGACGGTCCCCGGCACCTACGCCGGACGGGAGAGGTCAGTAGTCGTCGTCGCCGTACAGAATGACGCCGCGCAGGTTCTTGCCGTCACGCATGTCGGCGTAACCCTGGTTGATGTCCTCGAGTTTGTAGGTAGCGGTGACCAGGCCGTCGAGGTCGAGTTGCTTGTTGCGGTAGAGGTTGAGCAGCTTCGGAATCTGCGAGCGTGGCCCGGTGCCGCCGAAGATGGCTCCCTGCAACCTCTTCTGAAGCAGAGTCAGTTCGAACAGACTCAGTGTCACCTGCGTGTCGGCAGCGTTGCCCATGCCTACGACGACTACCTGTCCGCCCTTCGCCGTCACCCCGAGTGCGGGCGCGATGATGTCGCCGTGGATCTCACCGACGGTGATGATGGTGACGTCTGCCATTGCACCCCAAGTGATCTCGCCGATAACCGGCGCCGCTTCCTCGAGAGACCCGAAGGTGTGCGTGGCGCCGAAATCCTTGGCCTTCTGCCGCTTGTACTCGACCGGATCGACCGCGACGACGAATCGGGCACCCGCGTGGGCTGCGCCCTGCACCGAATTGATGCCGACGCCCCCGATACCCACGACCACGACGGTGTCGCCGAGCTTGGTACCACCGATCTCGGTGGCCGAACCCCACCCGGTGGCCACACCACAGCCGAGGAGCGCGGCCTTCTCGAGCGGAATATCCTTCTCGATCTTGATGACCGAAGCCTCGTTGACGGTGACATACGGAGCGAACGTCCCCAGCAGGCACATCTGCAACACCGGGTCGCCGTTCAAGCCCACGCGATAGGTCTTGTCCGAGATCGCCTGCCCGGTAAGCAACCCTGCTCCCTCGTCGCAGAGGTTCTGCAATCCCTTGGCGCATGCCCGGCAGCGGCCGCATGCAGGGATGAACGCGAGGACCACATGGTCACCCTCCTCGAGGGTCGTCACGCCCGGCCCCACTTTGGTGACGACGCCGGCGCCCTCGTGCCCGCCTACTACCGGAAAGAACGGAAGCGGGGTCGCGCCGGTGCGAAGATGCTCGTCCGAGTGACACAGCCCGGAGGCCGCGAGCCGGACCTGCACCTCACCGGCCACCGGGTCACCCAGATCGATCTCTTCGATCTCCCACGGGCGGTCGATTCCCTTGATCACTGCCGCTTTCGTCTTCACTGTGGCCTCCTGCGCAGGATAATTGTGATATGCGTCACGCCGAAGTCAAGCACTGTTACCGCGATCGGGCAGCGAATTCGGGATTCCCCCCGTCCCGGCGATACGCAAAGCCGTACCCTCCGTCGCACTCACTCCTCGAAGGACCCGTGCAATGATCCACCTCCGCCACAGCGCGACCGCCGAGATACCCGCAGACCGTGCGTTCACCTACGTCGACGATCACCGCACCGTCCCCGACTGGATGTTCGGTGTCACCCGCTTCCAGCCGGTGGGTAAGCAGGTCAGCGGCCTGGGTGCACTCTTCGACGCCTCCATGCGTCTCGGGCCCCGAAGCCTCGACTCCCGGGTGCAGGTCGTCGAATGGGAGTACGGGCGTTCCATCGTGCTGGAGTCCGTTGCCGGCATCCGGTCGGCATCGTCGTGGACGTTCGCCGAGATCAGCGGAGGAACCTCGCGCCTCGACGTCGATTTCGCCTATCAACTTCCGGGCGGTCTCGCGGGACGCGCCCTCGGCAAACTCATCGAGCCGATCGTCGACACCGCGATCCGGGAGACCGAACGGGCACTTCGGGTTCAGCTCAGCCGGCTCCCACGGTCGTAGCGGCGAGCAGTTTCAGAGCGTGTGCTCTGTTACTGTCTCCGTGTTCCGTCACCCAGTGGGGAACATGCCTACGGAAGGGAGTCGTGCCATGCCATCGATCGTTCGAGAAGGTCCGATCTGGACCCTGAACCTCGGAGACGACGAGAACCGCTTCGGTCCGGAGTGGCTCACGTCCGTCAGCGAGTGCCTCGACGAACTCGAAGGCACCACCGAACCCGCCGCGCTGGTCACCGTCGGGGAGGGCAAGTTCTACTCGAACGGCCTGGACCTCGACTGGCTCGGACAGCACCTCGACGAGTACGCCTCGTACGTCGACCGGGTGCACGCATTGTTCGCGCGCGTCCTCACCCTCCCCTTTCCGACCGTGGCCGCGATCAACGGACATGCCTTCGGCGCGGGCGCGATGCTCGCCGTCGCACACGACTACCGGGTCATGCGAGACGACCGCGGTTACCTGTGTTTCCCGGAGGTCGACATCCACATTCCGTTCACGCCCGGCATGTCTGCTCTGATCACCAGCAAGCTTTCCCCTCGGACGGGACTGACCGCGATGACCACCGGGCATCGCTATCCCGGGCCGCAAGCGCACGAGGACGGTCTCGTCGACGCCACCGCCGACCTCGACACTCTGCAGTCCGCCGCGTCCGACATCGTGCGCCCACTCGCCGGAAAAGACCGCAATACCCTCGGTGCGATCAAGCAGACGATGTTCAGCTCCGTGGTCGAGGCACTTCGGCAGCCGATGGGCTGAGTGCGCCGCGGCAGCACCAGAGACAACCGACCTTCAGGGGCACAGTGGGACGACCTCGCCGACACGATCTCGACGAACTGCTCGATCACGCGCGGAAGTTGTGGGTTCGCCGAGGCGCCGCCGGGGTGACCATCCGCGGCCTCAGCGACGCCGCAGGAGTCTCGAACGGGGCCATCTACAACGCGTTCGGTTCACGGGACGGACTTCTCGCGGCCGTGTGGGCACGCGAGGCGTCGAGGTTCCTCGAGTTCCAACGCCATGCGGTCGAAACAAGCCTTGTCACAGCGGGTTCGACAGACGCTGTCGTCGCGGCGGCAACCGCGCCGGCCACCTATGCGGCGAGCGACGAACTGGGCGCTCAACTACTGCTCGCGGTGACACTCGACGACCTCGTCACCCCGGACCTTGCCGAGTCGCGCCGCCACGAACTGGTCGAACTGCAGCGGACTCTCACCGCGCTGCTCACCCGGCTCGCACACGAGCATTGGGGCAGGGACGACCGATCCGCGGTCACGGTGATCAAATACTGTGTGGTCGATCTTCCCGCCGCGCTGCTGCTCCGGGCGGACAGCGTCGCCGACCCACTGGCTGTGCACACGCTCGAACTCGCGGTGCGCGGAGTCGTCTCGAAGCCACCCCCAGCTCCGCCTCCGTGATCGAGCGTCTCGCAGGCGTCGTCAGAAGTTCCCCCGCGCCGCCTGCTCCCGCTCGATCGCCTCGAACAGAGCTTTGAAGTTGCCTTTGCCGAACCCGGCCGAACCGTGTCGCTCGATCAATTCGAAGAACACCGTCGGGCGGTCGCCCACCGGTTTGGTGAAGATCTGGAGCAGGTAGCCGTCCTCGTCGCGATCCACAAGGACACCACGGCTTTTCAACTCCTCGATCGGAACCCGGACGGCCCCGATCCGTGCGCGCAATTCCGGGTCCTCGTAGTACGCATCAGGCGTGGGGAGGAATTCGATGCCCTGATCGCGCATACGGTCCACCGCGGCAAGGATGTCGCGGGTCGCCAATGCGAGGTGCTGGGCTCCGGGACCCCGGTAGAAGTCGAGGTACTCGTCGATCTGCGAGCGCTTCCTCGCCAACGCCGGCTCGTTGAGCGGGAACTTCACACGGTGATTGCCGTTGCACACCACCTTGCTCATCAGAGCCGAGTAGTCGGTGGCGATGTCGTCGCCGATGAACTCGGCCATGTTCGTGAAACCCATGACGCGGCGATAGAAATCGACCCATTCGTCCATACGCCCGAGCTCGACATTTCCGACAACGTGATCGAGCGCCTCGAACATCCGCGTCGCCGTGTCTCCACGCCCCCCGAAGGAGGAGGTGCGTTCGACGTATCCGGGCAGGTAGACGCCCGAGTACCGCGATCGATCGACGAGCGTGTGCCGGGTGTCGCCGTATGTCGCGATGGCGGCAAGACGAACCGTGCCGTACTCGTCGGTGACGTCGTGCGGCTCGTCCAGGATGGTCGCGCCCTGTGCGCGAGCATGCCGGATGCATGCGTCGACATCCGGGACCTGCAGCGCGATGTCGACGACACCGTCTCCGTGCAGCCGATGACGGTCGGCCAGCTGACTGTCCGGATCGACTGCTCCGCTGATCACGAAGCGCACTGCGCCGCTCCGTAACACGTAGGAATGATGATCGCTGTTTCCTGTGGTGGGCCCGGAGTACGCGACCAACTCCATACCGAACGCGGACTGGTAGAAGTGCACGGCCTGCGTCGCGTTCCCTACCACCCACTCGACCGCATCCCAGCCGCTCACCGGGAAGGGATCGTGTGCGGCGTCGTACTCGATCGACCCGACGAGCCTGCGTAATTCGTCCGGGTCGAGACGAGCGAGTCGCTCGGTGTCGGTGAGGTCCCGTTCGAGAGTCATGGCCTTCTCCTGCCGCGAGCGCGCTGGTGATCTTCGTCGGATACGACCAGGAGAAACCCTCGCGGAGGAGGATGCAATCTCGTGTCGGTGAACTGAACGAGCAGACTCGAAAAACAAGCACCTCACCGGTTCAGCTATACAATCGGCACAGATTCCGAAACCTGCCGGGAAGGAATGATCATGCGCGAGGTCCTGCAACTCGACGAGTTGGATTTCGCGCTACTCGAAGTCCTCCACACCGATCCCAAGATCGGGGTACTGGAACTCTCGCGGCGACTCCGCGTCGCCCGTGCCACCGGATCCGCCCGCCTGCGGCGGCTCGAGGACGGCGGCCTGATCGCTGGGTACGAGCCACGACTCGACCTCGCCGCCGCAGGGTTCGTGGTGCAGGCTTTCGTCACAATGGAGATCGCACAAGGGGCGCTCGAGACGATACGTGAAGCGCTGGAATCGATTCCAGGGGTGTTGGAAGCGTTTGCCACCACGGGAACCGGAGATATTCTGTGCCGTATCGCCGCCGACTCCCATCTCGGCTTACAGCAGACCCTCATCGACCTGAACCGGTCGTCGATCATCACGCGGTCCACCAGCGTGATGGTGTTGTCGCAGGTCGTGCCGTTCCGAGTGATGCCGCTGTTGCGCACACTCGAACCCAGCGGGTCCGCGAAGGCGCCCGCATACCGGCCCCACGGCAGGTAGAACGGTAATGCGGCGTACCCGGCGCCGACCCGACGAAGGGCTGTCATGGGTTTCTACAGAGAGCGCATCCTTCCGCACTTGGTGAACGCTTCGTGCGGTTCGTCCCTGACGACAGCGTCACGTAGCCGCGTATGTACCGGGCTGAACGGACGGGTCCTGGAAATCGGATTCGGGTCGGGCCTCAACATCCCGCACTACCCGAACACGATCCGATCTGTCAGTGCCATCGAACCCGCCGACCTCGGATGGAAACTCGCCCGGTCGCGGCTCGCGCAGACGCAGATTCCCGTGGAAAGGTCGGGCCTGGACGGACAATCGCTGCCCTTCGACGACGACACTTTCGACAGCGCGCTGACCACCTGGACGCTCTGCACGATCCCCGACGCGGGTGCCGCACTCCGCGAAGTCCGCCGCGTCCTCGCACCGGGCGGCACGTTGCACTTCGTCGAACACGGCCTCGCTCCCGACGAAAACGTCCGGCGGTGGCAGCATCGGCTCGAACCGATCCAGAAAAGGGTCGCGGGAGGGTGTCACCTCACCCGCGATATACCGAGTCTCGTCCTCGGCGCGGGGTTCGATATCCGGGAACTCGACACCTATTACGAGGACCACGTCCCGAGACCCTTGGGCGCGTTGTCCCTCGGAGTCGCCGTACCGTCCCCGTAGCAGTACGGCTTCAGCCGACGATTCCCGCACCTTTCGCGGTGGTCGGCCAGTCGGGGAATTCGCTGAGCAACCGCCGGTACAGTTCGGCGTCACTGATCTTCGAGATGTCGTCGACAATGAAGGTTGGTGGGATAGTTTCCGGATAGCGGGCGCTATCGCACCAAAGATCATCGAGACGGAGTGTTTTCGGCCAGCCGTTTCAGGTTGAGCAGTTGCCTTCTCGCCATGACGAGGTCGCCGACGGACACCGCGAGTGCCAGCCAACCCGGCCCGCCCATGATCACCTTCATCAACAACTTCGTATGGGTCGCCGACGGGACGAGCATGTACGACACGACGGCACCCATGATGCGACCGGTGTAATGCACCTGCGGTTCGACAGCAAGCAAACGCCCTTGGGGGATGCCCGCCGTTCTCGTGAAATGTCGGCCCGGCTCCGGTGGAGGGAGGTCGAGTAGCCGTCGCGGGGAACGGCGCCCACCGTTGTCGATCCAGTCGTAGGAGTAGGGCGCCACCTGGATCTGGGCGACCCAGCCCCAGACGACAGCAGCAGGCGCATGCACGGTGACGCCTCTCCACGCCTCGAGACTCGGAGCGGGAACGAAGTCGTCGCACGGGTAGCGGAGGGCAACCTCGTCGTCGGTCACTCCCCACCGGTCGGCCAACATGCGAGGAGGATCAGTCGTTCCGGGCGATCACGGGCACTTCTCGATGCGGTGCTGCCGCCTGCCCGGCTACCACGCCGCCACCACACGACTCGCCATATGCCGCATCCCAGCCGCCGTGGGATGCATCGGGGCAGCCAGCGACAACGACTGCTGTCCCTCGAACCAGCGTTGGTCGGGGAACGCACATGCGTCGTGCCCGACCGCGCCGCTCGCGACGTCCACGAATTCGGCTCCGGTGCTCGCCGCTGCACCGGCGAGCACACCGTTCATCCGGGTGAAGAATCCCTTGATCCAGGAAGCATCGGCGTCGCTGGTGGGGATGTTCGGCCAGCACCCACGGTCGCCGACGACACCTCCGTGCCCGACGAGCAGGACCCGTGCGCCGGGCGCCTTCTGCTTGATCTTCGTCAGGGTCGCCCTGACCTTCGGGGCGAGACTGTCGAGTGCCGCGGTCGCTCGAGCACCCGTTTCCGGGTTGTTGCGGCACTGCGCGTCTCCCCCGGGAAAGTCGGTGAAGCAGGCGGAAACCAGGTCACGCCATCCGACGTCGTTGCCGCCGATGCTGAGGGTGACCAGGGTCGTGTCCGGTGCGAGCAGATCGATCTGCCGAGGTACCTGCCCGGTCTTCGTATCCTGCGGAATTCTCGTGACATTGTCCGTGCGGGCCCCCGCGCACGACACGTTGGTGAACGACGCCGCACGAAGCGCGTGTGCCACCACCGATGGGTATCCGGCATCGGATCGGGCGCATCCCCCGATCATGGCAGCGGCGTCGAGATAGGGTCCCGCAGCACGTGAGTCACCGAGCGCGACGTATCGGACACCGGGATCCACTACCGTGTCGCTCATTGCCGATCCGGGCCACACCATGCTCACTGCCGCGACAGCTGCGACTATGGCCGCTCGCACGCCCGAACGCATTCTCATCGGACCCTGCACTGCGGGACAACGACATTCATGCTTCCTCCGATGGAACGCGACAGTTGCGGCAGGCGTTGACGCGTACCACGGATGTTTCCGCAGTAGGCGCCGCGCATACCCTCACCGTCTGAAATCGGACCGGCCGGGATTGTCGTTACGACTGTACGGAAGCGGCCCCTGATTCGACCGCTGTTTCACCAGAACGAAAGGTCATCCACGGGGACCCGACCCAACGACGACGCCGCGACCCCGAGGCTTCGGGTGTCGCGGCGCCGGTCGGCGATCAGGGGATCAGTCCTTCGGCCCTCCGGCCACGTAAATGACCTGGCCGGAGACGAACCCGGCGCCCTCGGACGCGAGGAACGACGCGGTGTGCGCGATGTCTTCGGGCTTGCCGACGCGCGCGACCGGGATCTGGGTCGCAGCGGCCTTCTTGTAGTCCTCGAACGGCACGCCGACGCGCTCGGCGGTGGCAGCGGTCATCTCGGTTTCGATGAAGCCCGGCGCGATCGCGTTGGCGGTGACGCCGAACTTGCCCAGTTCGATGGACAGTGTCTTGGTGAAGCCCTGCATGCCCGCCTTGGCCGCCGAGTAGTTGACCTGACCGCGGTTGCCCTGCGCCGACGTGCTCGACAGGTTGACGATCCGCCCGAACTTGTTGTCGACCATGTACTTCTGCGTTGCGCGCGCCATGAGGAACGCGCCCCGCAGGTGGACGGCCATGACGGCGTCCCAATCCTCGACCGTCATCTTGAACAGGAGGTTGTCGCGGGTGATCCCAGCGTTGTTGATCAACACGGTGGGTTCGCCGAGTTCGGTGGCGATCTTCTCCACTGCCGCAGCAACCGATTCTTCGTCGGCGACGTTCGCACCCACTGCGAGCGCCTTGCCACCGGCAGCCTCGATGGCAGAGACCGTGTCGGCGCAGGCGTCGGCGTCGAGGTCGAGAACAGCAACCTGAAGGCCGTCCTGGGCGAGTCGCTTGGCGACGGCAGCACCGATACCGCGTGCGGCTCCGGTGACGATGGCGGTGCGGACTGGTGAACTCACTGCAAACCTCCGTGGTGGGATGGATTGTCGGGGACGAGCAAAGCGATCAGTTGATGGTCAGGCCGCCGTCGACTGCGATGGTCTGGCCGGTCACGTAGGCAGCGGCTCCCGAGACCAGCCACACCGCGGTGGCGGCGATTTCGGCGGGGTCTCCGGTGCGGCCCAAAACGATTCGGGATTTCATGGCGTCGAGGTAACCGGGCTGGTATTCGTCGGTCATCTCGGTCCGGAAGAACCCGGGCGCAAGAGCGTTGACGCGGATGCCTTTCCGAGCTCCCCACTGCTGTGCGAGGTCGCGGGTCAGGCCGATGATGCCGGCTTTGCTCGCCGCGTAGGCGGCCTGCGGAAGACCCGCAGTGGTCAACCCCAGAACCGACGAGATGTTCAGGATCGAGCTTCCCGGTTGCATCACGCGCGCGGCGGCCTGCGCCGCCCAGTACGACCCGTTGAGGTTGATGTCGATGACGCGCCGGAACTGATCCGGGGTTTCCTTCGTCGCCGGTACGGCGGTACCGATGCCGGCGTTGTTGATGAGGATGTCGACCTTGCCGAGTTGTTCGACGGCCGCGTCGACCATGTGTTGCGCCTGCTCGGGCTCGGCGATGTCGGTTTCGACGGTCACTGCCCGGCGCCCTGTGGCGCGGACGAGTTCGGCAGTCTGCTCGAGCCTGTCGACGCGTCGCGCCGCGAGGACGACGTCCGCTCCGGCTTCGGCCAGCGCCCGAGCGAAGGCAACACCGAGACCCGAGGATGCGCCGGTAACGACGGCAACTCGGTCGTCGAGACGGAATGTGTCGAGCACGGACATGCGATGATCTCCTCGGTGTGACGGGGCCTACACAAGATGTATAGCCGAGTTCAGGCGGTTGCACAAACAATGCATGTTTGAAAAACGTTAGGCCGCATGTCTTTTCAGACATGCGGCCTAACGGTGGGATAGCTCGAACCTATGGGGAGATCAGCTGAGGCGCTCGAGCACCATCGCCATACCCTGACCACCACCGACACACATCGTCTCCACACCGAACTGCTTGTCCTGCTCACGCAGATTGTTCAGCAGCGTGTTCGTGATCCGCGCACCCGTCATACCGAACGGATGACCCAGCGCGATCGCACCACCGGAGACATTGAGCTTGTCCTCGTCGATCCCCAGCTCACGCGCCGAACCGAGCACCTGCACCGCGAACGCCTCGTTGATCTCGAACAGATCGATATCCGAAATCCCCATGCCGGCATTGGCCAGCGCCTTACGAGTGGCATCGATCGGACCGAGACCCATGATCTCCGGCGACAGCCCCGACACCCCGGTCGAGACGATCCGCGCCAACGGCGTCAACCCGAGAGCCTTCGCCTTGGTGTCGGACATGATCACCAGCGCCGCCGCACCGTCGTTGAGCGGGCACGCGTTACCCGCGGTCACCGTACCGTCGGGACGGAACACCGGCTTGAGCTGGCTGACCGCCTCGTAGGTGGTGCCGGGACGCGGGCCGTCATCGGTGGAGACGACAGTGCCGTCGGCGAGCGTGACCGGGGTGATCTCCTTCTCGAAGAACCCCGACTTGATCGCTTCCTCGGCCCGGTTGTGCGACCGCACGCCCCACCGGTCCTGGTCTTCGCGGGAGATCCCGGTGAAGGAGGCGACGTTCTCGGCAGTCTGGCCCATCGCGATGTAGACGTCGGGCAAGGTTCCTTCGGACCGCGGATCCGTCCAGGCCGTACCGCCCTGGGCAAGAGTTTCGGTCCGCGCCTCTGCGTCCGCGAACAAGGGGTTCTTGGTGTTCGGCAGGCCGTCTGCGTTGCCGGTCACGAAGCTCGACACCGACTCCACACCTGCGGAGATGAACACGTCACCCTCGCCGGCCTTGATCGCGTGCAGCGCCATGCGCGTGGTCTGCAACGACGACGAGCAGTAGCGGTTGACGGTCACGCCGGGCAGGAAGTCGTAGCCCAGCTGCACCGCGACGACGCGCGCGATGTTGAAGCCGGACTGGCCCGCGGGCTGGCCGCAGCCGACCATCAGGTCGTCGATCTCGGTGGGATCGAGTTCGGGAATCTTCGCCAGCGCCGCCGCGACCATCTGCGTGGTCATGTCGTCGGGCCGGAGGGTCTTGAGCGACCCCTTCATCGCACGCCCGATGGGCGAGCGTACTGCTGAGACGATCACTGCTTCGGGCATCGGAAGCTCCTTCGAGAAAGTGGGTTCGGATTCGCTGTCGGAACTACAGGCCGAGATCGCGGCCGATGAGTTCCTTCATGATTTCGTTGGTTCCGGCCCAGATCTTCGTCACCCGGGCGTCCTTCCATGCCCGCGCGACACGGTATTCGTTCATGTAGCCGTACCCACCGTGGATCTGAACACACGCGTCGAGGACCTCGGACTGGGTCTGCGCGCTCCACCACTTGGCCTTGGCGGCATCGACCGCGGTGAGCTTGCCGTCGGCGTGGGCTTCGACGGCCTGGTCGACGTACGCTTCGGCGACCTCGATCTTGGTGACCAGTTCGGCGAGCAGGAACTTGTTGTACTGCATGGTGCCGATGGCCTGTCCGAATGCCTTGCGTTCCTTCGAGTACTCGAGAGTCTCGAACAGGATGTGCTTGGCGTGGTGGACATTGTTGACGGCCGAGCCGAGGCGTTCCTGGGGCAGCAACTTCATCATCGAGATGAAGCCCATACCTTCTTCGCCGAGCAGGTTCTTGCCCGGTACGCGGACGTCCTTGAAGAACAACTCGGCGGTGTCGGCTTCGGGCTGCCCGACCTTGTCGAGCTTGCGACCGTTCTCGAAGCCCTCCATGCCGCGCTCGACGACGAGCAGCGAGATACCTTTCGCGCCCTTCGACGGGTCGGTACGGGCCGCCACGACCACCAGATCGCAGTTGTATCCGTTGGTGATGAACGTCTTGGCGCCGTTGAGGATCCAGTCGTCGCCGTCACGAACCGCGGTGGTCTTGAGGTTCGCGAGATCGGACCCTCCGGACGGCTCGGTCATGCCGATGGCGCAGATGAGTTCACCTGTCGCGCAGCGGGGCAGCCAGCGCTCGCGCTGCTCCTCGTTGCCGAGGTGGACGATGTAGGGAACGGTGATGTCCGAATGGATACCCATCGAGGACGACAACGCCATGTTGGCGCGCGCGAATTCCTCGGCAACGATCGCGTTGAAGCGGTAGTCGCCGGCCTCCATGCCACCGAATCGCTCCGGGATCTCGAGGCCCAGGAAGCCTGCCTTGCCGGCTTCGAGCCAGATGTCACGGGGGATCTCGTGACGATCGATGAGTTCCTCTGCGCGGGGCAGTACGAACCGATTCACGAACTCCCGGGCGGACTCGCGGAAGGCCTCGTGATCGGGACCGTACAGGGTGCGTCGCATCAACTGCTCCTCAAACAAATAAGCGAGTGCTTATTTTCTAAGCACTCGCTTATGATGAGGCGTTGTGGTGAGCCTGTCAACCACACGAGCAGGGCAGGAACTGGAGAAACCGTGACCACACCGAACCCCGGCGTCATCAGCACCTCGAAGGCAGCCGCGCGTCTACGCGAAGCCGCCATCGAAGCGTTCGCAGAGAACGGCTACGGCGGTACGACCACCCGGCAGATCGCGACCCGGCTGGATATGAGCCCCGCCGCGATGTATCCGCACTACAAGTCGAAGGAAGAACTTCTCTACGCCATCTCCTACGAGGGGCACGACCTCGCGTTGCAGGTCGCGCGGAACGCCGACATCCCCGGCGCCGACGCCACCACCCGGCTCGAGTCCGTCATCGGCCGATTCGCCGAATGGCAAGCCGAGCACCACCGGCGCGCCCGGGTCATCCAGTACGAACTGAACGCCCTGGCACGCGACCACTACCGCACCATCACCGGGCTTCGACGGCAGACCACGCAGGTCGTCAGGGATGTGGTGGACGCCGGGCTCGAGTCGGGTGAGTTCACGGTGCCCGACGCGGAGGGCGTCACCCTCGCACTCATGTCTCTGTGTGTGGACATCTGCCGCTGGTACCCGTCCGGCCGCTACAACGAACCCCAAGCGATCAGCACGCTCTACGCCGATCTCGCGCTGCGCCTGGTGGGTGCTGTGCGCTAGCATCGCGCCACCGACAGATCGGGGGGTCTTGTGGTGGGGGAACGTCATGTCGTGTCGAGGGGCGCTCAGGCGCTGACGTGTTCGTCGCGCTGTCCTCGCGTCGGACGCGGGCGGTAGCCGGATGTCGAACGACGAGAACCCGGTCGAAGAACTCCTGCAGCCACTTCTGGGTTCGGGTGCGCCGGGTTCGGTGACGCGGCGACAGGCCCGGCACGACGAACTGGCCGCGCGACTCGACGCGGGCGTCGACCCCGAATACATCCGGGACTTCGAGAATTTCCACAGCATGGAGCACGCCGAGATCTACCGGATCGCCCAGACCATCAGCCCTGTCGCCATGACCACCCTTGCCGGCGAGTGGGCCAAACTGGGCAAGGGTTTCAGTCTCGCGATCGCTCTCGGCACAGTCATGATCCGCGACCGGATCGCACGACACTGGGAAGGTGACGCAGCAACGGCCGCGCTCACCGCCACCGCGCGTTTCGGCGACTCCGCACAGCAACTCTGTGACGCAGCGCAGGCGGTGTCCCAGAAATTGCACATCGCGGCAGACGTCGGGGAACGAGTGAAGTCGTCGATTCCGCCGCCTGCGGAACGGATTCCGTCGGCGGTCGCCGCGCTGAATCCGGTGACGGAAGCGGAGGCCGTGCGGCAGGCGGAAGCGATTCGCGTGCAGTCGGTTCGCGTGATGGAGTCGCTGTACAAGCCGTACTACCGGGATTCGGGTGCTGCGGTACCGGTACTCCCTCCCCCCTACGTGGCGGCCACGGGTGCCGGTGGAGAGAACGCCCACGGCGCACGACGGCTCGACGACACGACCGGTGCGCGCGCCTCGGAAACGGGCACTCCCGTGGCAAGTCGGCTCGACGCGGATGAGCGAGCAGATCCCGGCACCGGGCCGTCGAATACGGGTGACAGCCCCGGCGAGAATGCGGCGAACACCTCTCCCCGGACGAGCAAAGGCGGCGCACCGCCCGGCGCATTCGAGGATTCCGGCCCGGCGACGACCACCCCGGCCGGAGCAGCGGGGCCCACGCCACTGCCCGGTCAGACGTCGGCTTCCCCGCAGTCCGGTCTTCCCGCCGGCCTCGGAACCTCCGGCAATGCAGGTATCGGCAGCACCGGAAGTGGAGGCGGAGGCGTCTCGTCGCCCTGGGGTTCGAGCCTCGGCGGACTCGCCGGCGGCGCACCGGTATCCACCGGTACCGACCGCCCGGGTCAAACCGCGGCGGCCGGATCACGCAACGGTGTTGCCCGGCCGATGGGGATGTATCCCGGCATGGTGCCACCCGGTGCGACGCAGAGCAGCGACGAGCAGCGGCGGGTGCCCAGCTACCTCGTCACCAACGACCACGGCAACGAACTCATCGGCTCGATGCCGGACACCGCACCGCCCGTTCTGGGAGCCGACCCCGCATGAGCCGGCGCCTGACGCCCGACCGGTTCCTGTCGCTGTGGACTGCTGCGGGAGGCGACGAGGTGCCGTTCCCGCTCCGGTACCGCTCGACAGCCGCCTGGGAGAACGAGTACGTCGCAGACCTGCGCGCCGCCGGGGAATGGCGGCGGCGTCTCGACGATCCCGCCCTGGAACACGCGGTCCGCACCTTGCACATGGGTGAAATTTCGATCGAGGTCTACGGAAGTTCCTGCCATCCCGGTGAATCCGTCTTCGCTTCGGGCGCCATCCTCGGTGAATCCGCAGTCCTGGCACGGCAGTACGAGAACGCGGGCGACATCGAAGTCGCCTGGATGCCCGCGGATCTGCTGGCCGCCGCCGTCGCCGGATTCCTCCCTGTCGTCCGGCCCGGCCGGATGAGCCGACAGACGGCTCCGGCGCGGGACATCCTCGATCCCGTCGATCGCGACGCCGTGCGCCTGCCGCAAGGAGGCAGCGCCGCACACGCGATCCGCGGTCTCCTGCTCCGCGAGAGAACTGCGACCGGCAGCGTCCGGTTCTTTCTCGGCGCCCCCGGGACCGCCTCCCGGGCGGTGTCGGGTGTCGGCTGGTTCGACGTCGTCGACGACGGCCGGTATCTGTTCGCCGAGGGAACCGACACTCGCGTAACCCCCGGTACGACCGATGTGCTGCGCGAGGAGGTGTCGTCACAGTTGAACGCGGCGCGTTCCGCACGCCGGGCGAGCACCGGGCAACCGCGACGCCGCATCGACGGACTGTCCGCGGCGATCCACGAACGCTGACCGTCGTCTACCCTGAAGCCCATGACGGAGCGGGACCGGACACCCGACGGCCGACCCCGGAACGCGCGTCCGCGGGATGCGCTCGGCCGTCCGTTGCCACCCGGTGAAGACGGCGTCGAACGCGTTCCCGAAGACCTCGATCTCGATATCGAGGAGACTGTTTCGGAGGGTCAGCGACTGCTCGATCACGGGTACCCGTTCCACGCCCACGAAGTGTTCGAGGCGATGTGGAGGAAGGCTCCGCCGGAAGAGCGCCCGCTGTGGCAGGGCCTCGCGCAGCTCGCAGTGGGCATGACCCACCTGCTGCGCGGAAACCCCAAGGGTGCGGCCTCGCTGTTGCGGCAGGGCAAGGCGCGGATCCGTCACTACGAGGATGTGCCGCCGTACCGGCTCGACATCGACGGGTTGTCCGCGTGGGCCGACCATCTCCTGACCCAGATCGACCGAGGCGACCCCACGGATGCGCCCCCGATCCCCATACTGAGGATGCCTTGATGCCGATTCTTCCCATGTTCCCGCTGGGTACCGCTCTGCTGCCGGGAGCAGGCCTGCCGCTCCACGTCTTCGAGCCGCGCTACCAGCAGCTCGTGCACGACTGCATGGCTGCACCCGACGGCCCGCGTTTCGGGGTCGTGCTCATCGCACGGGGACGCGAGGTCGGCGGCGGCGAGCAGCGTAACGATGTGGGTACCGTCGCGCGGATTCTTCTCGACACCGAGATCGGGAACGGACGCCACGTTCTGGAATGTGTTGCAGAGGAACGCATTCGCGTTGTCTCGTGGCTTCCCGACGATCCGTACCCGCGCGCCGAGGTGGAGGCGTGGCCGGATACGGGGTCCGGGCCCGTCGACCTGTCTCCGCTGCTCGGGTCACTGGAACGCCTGTACGACCTCCTCGACCGATTGACCGAGGGGAATGCGCCACCGCCGCCGTCACCCTCGGAACTCCCGGACGATCCCGGCGAACGCTTGTTCGCGATCGCGCGTCATGTTCCCATGGGCGAAGCCGATCGATATGCGGTGCTTTCGACGCCCGGTCCGGCCGAGCGCTTGGAGGTGCTGACCGAATCGGTGGCCACCGCGATCGATCTGGCGTCGTGGAAGCTTCAGAACTGACACTCCCCGCGATCGACGACGGACACCGCCGGGCCGCCCGCGAGACTCACGGATTCGTCGCGGGCCTGTGAGTTCCGGCCTTGTCAGTCGACGACGACCACCACGAGAGTCCGCGGTCCGTGCACTCCCTCGACACGCTCGAGTTCGATGTCGCTGGTCGCGGACGGCCCACTGATCAGTGTGGTCGGCCGGTCGGGCACGAGCCTCGCGAGAGCTTCGGGCACACCGACTTCGATGGTGTCGAGGCCCACGACGCAGATGTGAAGGTCGGGCACCAGGGTGAGGGCACGTCGGCCCTGGTCTGCGCTTCCGTCGAGAAAGATCGTGCCGGTCGCCGCGCACGACACAGCCGATCCGGTGAGTACACCGTCGAGTTGCCCGAGGTCGGGTGCGGGCACCTCGGGCGAATCGACGACGATCCGTCCGCCGAATTCTGCGAGCCACGAGCGGTCCAGTCCGGCGGGCACCCCCAGACTCTGCACGCCGAGTCCGGTGAGAAGTTCGGAGAGCGCACCGGGCAGATCAGCGGCGGAGTAGCAGTGCACCTCTGCCTTGTAGTCACGCACCCGGTCGGCGAACAACTCGTAGCGATGGTCGTCGGGGAGGGTACGCCCGGTGCGATAGCGGCGGACGACCTCCACCGGAGCAGACTCCGAGAGCGTCAATGCATCCCGGATACGGCCCAGTACAACGTCTCTCGAATTCACGAGGTGCCCCCCGACCGCCTCGCACGTTCGAGGGTCTCCCGCCGTTCGTCGGTGTCCCACCATTGCCGGAACGTCTGTTTCGGAGGTGCGGCGATATCGCGGGCGGCGGTCCACCCGCTGAGCGGCCACGGGAGCGCCGTGATCCTTCCCTTCCTGCCCGCGAGCAGCCGGGCGATCCCCGCTGCCTTCTGCGCTTTGGTCCAGCGCGGAGCCGACGACATCGCCAGCGACGCTGCTTTCATCGCTGCGGCCTCCGCTCCCGGTCGTGCGTGCTCTGCCTTCTGGTGCCGCAATTCGACGAGCAGGGAAGGAATGTCGATGCGCACGGGACACGCGTCGAAACACGCACCGCACAGGCTCGACGCGAACGGCAGGGTGGCGTTCGGATCGTGGGGTTCGTCCATGCCGGCCAGTTGCGGCGTGAGGACAGCGCCGATCGGCCCAGGGTAGGTCGAGCCGTAGGCGTGACCGCCGGTGCGTTCGTATACCGGGCACACGTTGAGGCAGGCAGAACAACGGATGCAGCGGAGCGCCGCTCGGCCCACGGCGTCCGCGAGGGTTGCGGTGCGTCCGTTGTCCAGCAGGATCACGTGAAAATTCTGTGGCCCGTCGCCGGGGGTGACCCCTGTCCACATCGAGGTATACGGGTTCATCCGCTCGCCCGTCGACGAACGTGGCAGCAGTTGCAGAAACACCTCCAGATCACGGTAGGTGGGCAGCAGCTTCTCGATTCCCATGACGGTGATGAGAGTCTGGGGCAACGTCAGGCACATTCGTCCGTTACCTTCGGATTCGACCACCACGAGGGTTCCCGTCTCGGCGATACCGAAGTTCGCTCCCGATACCGCTACCGGAACGGTCATGAACTTGTGGCGCAGGTATTTTCGAGATGCTTCGGCGAGGTGCGCCGGGTTCGCATCGAGGTCCGGATCTACACCGTCCATCTCGCTGAGGAAGATACTGCGGATCTCGGCCCGATTGCGGTGGATGGCGGGCACGAGAATGTGCGACGGGGTGTCGTGCCCGAGTTGCACGATGAGTTCGGCCAGGTCGGTCTCGTGCGCGGTGATGCCCTCGGACTCGAGATACTCGTTGAGGCCGATCTCCTGGGTGGCCATGGATTTCACCTTGATGACCTCGTTCGAGCCGGCTTCGCGCACCAGACCAGCCACGAGCGCATTGGCCTCGTCCGCATCGGCGGCCCAATGCACGACGCCACCACGTGCGATCACGGCCGCCTCGAACTGCTCGAGCAGGTCGGGCAGTCGCGCAAGCACGTCGTTCTTGATGCCCTCGCCGGCAACGCGGAGGTCTTCCCAATCGGGTAGTTCTTCGGTGACCGCGAGCCTTTTGCCACGGATCGTGTGCGTCGCCTTACCGATGTTGCGCCGCAGTTGCGCGTCGGCAAGTTCGTGATGTGCTGCGGCGGGGAATGTTTCGGTTCCGCGTATGTTTCCGGTGCCGCGCGGGGGGACCGGCGGCATCCCCAGCGAAGCGGTGGTCATGAGCGCACCGCCGGGGCCGGTTCGCGAACGGACGCGAGAATCTCCGCGAGATGCATTGTGCGTGTTCCCATCCGCAGGCGCGACATGCCACCGCCGATGTGCATGAGGCACGACGAATCGCCGGCGGTACAGATCTCGGCATCGGTGACGGCCACGTTCCTGATCTTGTCCGCGAGCATCGCCGTGGACGTCTCGGCGTTCTTGAGCGCGAATGTGCCGCCGAACCCGCAGCACACATCGGCTTCGGGGAGTTCGACGAGATCGATGTCGCGCACCTCCCGCAGTAGCCTGAGGGGTTTGTTGCCCACCCTGATCATCCGCAACGAGTGACAGGTCGGGTGGTAGGTGACGCGGTGCGGAAACGACGCCCCGACATCGGTGACGCCCAGGACGTCGACGAGCAGTTCGGACAGTTCGTACGTCTTGGCCTTCACCACCTCCACACGCTCGCGGAGGGATGCAGAACCGTAGCGGTCCGCGACGATGTGGTGCTGGTGACGGATCGACCCGGCACACGACCCGGACGGCACCACCACCGCGTCGATCGCCGGGTCGCCGAATTCGTCGGCGAAGTTCTCCACGAGCGGCAGCGCGTCGGGCTGGTAACCGGTGTTGATGTGCATCTGGCCGCAGCAGGTCTGCCCCGGCGGGAACACCACCTCGTGGCCGAGCCTCGTGAGCAGGACCGCGGTTGCCTGGAGTGCGCTCGGGAAGAGCGTGTCTCCGAGACAGGTGCCGAACAGTGCGATCCGCATGGGGCTCCTCCGCATCGTCTGTGGTCCGCCTCACACTATCGCCGCCGACCGACACCCTGGTGAAATCGTCTCCGAAAGTCGTGTATCGTTGGTCAGGCAACGCGGGGTGGAGCAGCTCGGTAGCTCGCTGGGCTCATAACCCAGAGGTCGCAGGTTCAAATCCTGTCCCCGCTACCACCACCGGCCCGGACTCTCACGAGTCCGGGCCGGTTTTGCTTTGCCCACGGTAGATTCGCTGTGCCTGTATCTGTACCGGCCGCGGGAGCAACATGAACGACGTGGACGACCCGGAACCGGAGCGCACGCAGCGGGGCGGTGCCCGGCGCGTCCAGCGCTCCGGACTTCCACGCTGGTTCCGCCCGGTGATCCTCTACGTGCTGTTCGCGATCGCCGCGTACCAGATGTCCGGCTGGCTGTTCCACAACCTCAAGGGCTTCCTCGGACTGCTTTTCCTGGCTTGGCTCTTCAGCGTCACCGTCGAGCCCGTGGTCGACCGCCTGGACCGTTTCGGGATGCGTCGTGGGCTGGCGGCGGGGATCGTTCTGTTCGGGCTGATCCTCCTGGTGATCGGGTTCCTGTCCCTGTTCGGCGCCTTGCTCGCCGAACAGCTCGCCCAGCTCGTCACGGCGTTGCCGGAGTCGCTGGCGTCGGTGACGCAGTGGGCGAACCGTACTTTCGACACCGACTTCTCCGTCAACTCCGACGATCTGAAGGTGACGCCCGATACACTGCGCGAGCTTGCCGCGCGCTTCACTCCCGGCGTGCTCGGAGTGGTGACCTCCCTCTTCGAGGTGCTGTTCCAACTGCTGACGATGCTGCTGTTCGCGTTCTACATGTCGGCCGAAGGGCCGGCGCTGCGCCGCACCGTCGCCAGCTGGTTCCCGGCCCGGCAGCAGCGCGTCATCTCGACGGTCTGGGAGATCTCGGTCGACAAGGCCGGTGGATACGTCGTCTCCCGCCTGATCCTCGCGGCGTTCAGCACAGTGGCGACAGGGGTGTTCCTGGTCATCTTCGACGTGCCCTACTGGCTCCCACTGGCGTTGTGGACAGGCATCGTCTCGCAGTTCGTGCCGACACTCGGCACCTATCTCGCGATCGGGCTTCCCGCGATCATCGCGGCCACTGCCCACCCGATCAACGGATTGTGGGTCGTCGTGTTCGGCACGGTGTACCAGCAGATCGAGAACTACCTGCTGCATCCCCGCATCACCGCGCGCACGGTCTCGATCCATCCGGCGATGGCGTTCGGATCGGTGATCGTCGGTGCATCCCTGTTCGGCCCGGTCGGCGCGCTCGTGTCGGTTCCGGTGATCGCGGTGATCCAATCGCTGACCGAGACGTTCGGACGTCGCTACGAACTCGTTCCGGAGATTGCCGGTCCGCCCGAGACCGAACCGCCTGAAGCCGACGGCGATCCCGGCGACACCCGTCGACCCGACGAAGGATCAGGACCGTGAAGCCAGGTCGCGTGCGGCGAGGTGGGCGAACAGCATGCTCGGGTACCCGCGCAATGCGACGAGAAAGCGGCCGACGAGTGCCCTTCCACCGATGAGGGTGCTGCGCAGTCGTTCTCCGGCACGTTCGCGGCCCAGAGGTCCGCGGATGGACTCGTTGAGTTCGAGGTCGTCACGGACTCGGAGCGGGGCCGCGCAGATGTGTCGGCCGGTCGCACTCGCCTTGGGCGCCTTGCCGAAGTAGTCGGGCCAAGGCAGCACCTGGAACTCGAAGTTGTCGTCGGCTTCGATGCTTCGATGCTTCGATGCTTCGATGCTTCGATGCTTCGATGCTTCGATGCTTCGACAAGAATCACCGAAAGGCCTTCCCTGGCAGCGGTGTACGCTCCGCAGCACCCACCCGCCCCCGAGCCGACCACGAGTACGTCGCATTCCTGGGCCCAGTCCACCACTGTGTTCCTCCGTCGGTCAGGCGTCGGCAGGATGCTGACCGCACGGTGCCGACGGACGGGTGATCAGCGTCCCACCGGACGGGAGGTGTCAGACCGTGAGCGGAGCGGCGGTGGCTGCGAGCACGTCGTCGACGGTCACTCCGGGTGCGGTTTCGCGCAGAACCAGACCTGCGTCGGTGACGTCGATGACCGCCATGTCGGTGATGATGCGCTGAACGCAGCGTCGTCCGGTGAGGGGCAGCGTGCACTCCTCGACGATCTTCGGATCACCCTTCTTGGTCACGTGTTCCATCATCACGATCACGCGCTCGGCACCGTGGACCAGGTCCATCGCGCCGCCCATCCCCTTGACCATGGCGCCGGGGACCATCCAGTTCGCGATGTCGCCGGTCGCCGATACCTGCATGGCCCCGAGGACCGCGACGTCGATCTGGCCGCCGCGAATCATCCCGAACGACGCGGCCGAATCGAAATACGACGCCCCCGGGATCGCCGTGACTGTTTCCTTGCCGGCGTTGATGAGTTCGGGATCGAGTTCGTCCTCGGTCGGGTACGGTCCGACGCCGAGGACACCGTTCTCCGAGTGGAGGATGACCTCGATGCCGGGGTCCAGGTAGTTCGGCACCAGGGTGGGCATGCCGATACCGAGGTTGACGTACTGACCGTCCGCCAGTTCCCGGGCGACGCGAGCCGCCATCTCCTGGCGGGTGAGCCTGCGGATATCTGCCTTGGTCATGCTCGTACCGTCCGATTCTCGATGCCGACCTCGACCGGGCCGACGTGCACCACGCGCTGAACGTGGATGCCGGGTGTGTGGATCTGGTTGGGATCGAGTTCGCCGGGTTCCACGAGGTGCTCGACCTGCGCGATGGTGATCCGGCCGGAGGCCGCAGCCGGCGGATTGAAGTTGCGGGCGCTGGCGCGGTAGACGAGGTTGCCGTGGCGGTCGCCCTTCCACGCGTGGACGAGGGCGTAGTCGGCGACGATTCCGCGTTCGAGAACGTAGGTCTGACCGTCGAATTCGCGCGTCTCCTTCGGCTCCGACGCGGCGGCGATGTGACCGTGCCCGTCGTAGCGCAGCGGAAGACCGCCCTCTTCCACAGCAGTACCGACACCCGCGGGCGTGAAGAAAGCGGGGATACCCGCGCCTCCGGCGCGCAGGCGTTCGGCGAGTGTGCCCTGCGGAGTCAGTTCCACTTCGAGTTCGCCGGAGAGGTACTGCCGGGCGAACTCCTTGTTGGAGCCCACGTATGACGAGATCGTGCGGCGGATCCGCCCCTTCTCGAGGAGCAACCCGAGGCCGAAGCCGTCGGTACCGCAGTTGTTGCTGACGGTCTCCAAATCGGTGGCGCCCTGATCAAGGAGCGCCTGGATGAGGATCTCGGGAATGCCGACCAGGCCGAACCCTCCGACAGCGATCGTGACGCCGTCCTGAATGTCGGCTACGGCATCGGCCGCGGAGGCAACAACTTTGTCCATGCGTCTCAGGATAACCCGTTCCGTACGCATTGTGAACCCACGTACGCATCGCGAACAATTCTGCCGGGAGAGCTTGCGGGCGGCGCGACGGCCGCCCTACTGTGTTCGCATAGCGTTCATCCGTCCACATGGCGAACATGCCACCGGCATACTTCCCCGCAGCAACCCGCAGAGGAGACCGCCGATGACCGTCCCGCTCCACTACACGCAGCACGGGGATCCGGCCGCCCCGACCGTTCTCTTGCTCGGTTCACTCGGCTCGGATTCGACGATGTGGGTGCCGCAGATCCCGGCGCTGGTGGAGAAGTGGCACGTCCTCGCCGTCGACCATCGCGGGCACGGCCACAGTTCTCCCCCGCCCGACGGCCCGTACGCGATGGCCGACCTGGCGAGCGACGTGATCGCGCTGCTCGACTCTCTGGGCCTCGACGCGGTGCACTACATCGGACTGTCGCTCGGTGGCGCAATCGGCCAATGGATCGCCGCGCACCACCCCGAGCGGATACGCAGCCTCGCTCTCTTGTGCACCGCTCCCGCCTTTCCGCCGTCCGGTCCGTGGCTCGACCGCGCCGCGGCAGTACGCACCGAGGGCGTCGACTCCATCGCCGAGGCGGTCGTCTCCCGCTGGTTCTCGCCCGAGTTCGCCGAGCGCCATCCCGAAGTTCTCGCCCGGTATGTCCGCATGGTCGAAGCGACGACGGACGAGGGCTATGCCGCATGCTGCGAAGCTCTGGCGAACTGGGACGGTCGCGCCGACGCCGCACATATCGTCGCCCCGACACTCGTGATCGCCGGCGCACAGGACCCCGCGACTCCCCCGTCCACCATGCAGGCACTCGCGGACACCGTCGCGGGCTCCGAATTCGTCGTCGTCGACCCCGGTGCGCACCTCGCGAACGTTGAACAGCCCGACCTCGTGACTACCCTGCTCGTCGAGCACATCTCCCGTGCTCAGGACCGTGCCGCAGCCCAGGACACACCGCACATGCAAAGTCCGGCACGCGGCGCCACCCGGAAAGGCACAGTTTCATGAGCACCTCGGACCTCGACGACGCGCGCGCGAATCCTGTCGCGCCGACCGATTACGTACAGTCACTTGCGCGTGGCCTGTCGGTGCTCAAGGCATTCGGGGCCGAGCGCCCGAGACAGAGCCTGTCGGACGTCGCACGCACCACAGGGCTCACGCGCGCCACCGCGCGCCGCTTCCTGCTGACCCTGGTCGAACTCGGCTACGTCCGCACCGACGGCTCGCAGTTCTGGCTCACCCCGAGGGTGCTCGAACTCGGCTACACCTACCTCTCCGCGCTCTCCCTGCCGGATGTCGCACGACCACACCTCGAGTCGCTGGCCGAACAGGTCGAGGAATCGACCTCGGTCTCGGTACTCGACGGTGACGACGTCGTCTACATCGCCCGAGTACCCGTTCGTCGCATCATGACGGTGTCCATCACTCTCGGCACCAGGTTTCCCGCGCACGCGACCTCGATGGGGCGGGTGCTGCTGGCGGGCTTGGAGCCGGAGGAACTCGAAAAATACCTGGCGCGAGCCGAACTCACACGGATGACATCCCGCACGCTCACCACCATCGACGACTTGCGAACCGAAATCGAGAAGGTGCGCACCGACGGATATGCGATCGTCGATCAGGAACTGGAAGAGGGACTGCGTTCCCTCGCCGCACCCATCCGCGACGAATCCGGCGCGGTCGTGGCGTCGATGAACATCTCCACCCACGCCGGGCGGTATCCGGACGATACCGTCCACGACGTGCTCGTCCCCGCCTTGATCTCCACCGCCGACGCGATTTCGCGCGACCTGGTCAGCACCCGCACCCACTGAACCTCCACGAGGACACCATGAACGACGTAGTGATCTGTGAACCCCTCCGCACCCCGGTCGGCCGCTTCGGCGGCGCCCTGAAGGACATCGCCCCCGAGGACCTGGCCGCCACCGTGATCCGGGAACTGGTGACGCGGACCGGAATCGGCGGATCGGACGTCGACGACGTGATCCTCGGACAGGCGTCTCCGAGCGGGGAGAATCCCGCCATCGGCCGCATCGCCGCGCTCAATGCCGGACTGGGAGTGGAGGTACCGGGCGCTCAGGTCGACCGTCGTTGCGGCTCCGGACTCCAGGCCGTGCTCCAGGCCGTCATGCAGGTGCAGTCCGGCGGCAGCGATCTCGTCCTCGCCGGCGGAGCCGAGTCGATGAGCCAAGCGGAATTCTATGCGACCGGGATGCGCTGGGGCGTCCGGGGCGAGGCCGTTTCGCTCGACGACCGACTCGCGCGCGCCCGGGTCACCGCGGGTGGCCGGGACTTTCCGGTACCTGGCGGCATGATCGAAACCGCCGAGAACCTCCGCGCGGAGTACTCCATCAGTCGCGAGGACCAGGACGCGCTCGCGGTGCAGTCGCACCACCGTGCGGTGGCGGCGCAGAAATCGGGCGTCTTCGCCGAGGAGATCGTGCCCGTCGATGTTCCACAGCGCAAGGGGGATCCGGTTTCGGTCGACACCGACGAACACCCGCGGTCGGACACCTCTCTCGAAGGACTGGCGAAGCTGCGCCCGATTCGCGGCAGGATCGATCCGGAGGCCACGGTGACCGCGGGTAACGCCAGCGGGCAGAACGACGGTGCCGCACTCGCGGTGGTCACGACCGCGCAGAAGGCCGCACAACTCGGGCTGCGCCCGCTCGCCCGTCTCGCGAGTTGGGCCGTGGCCGGGGTTCCACCCCGGACCATGGGGATCGGTCCGGTCCCTGCCGCCGAGAAGGCACTCGGCCGGCTCGGTCTGACCCTCGCCGACATGGACGTCATCGAACTCAACGAGGCATTCGCCGCGCAGGCGCTCGCGGTGATGCGTGTCTGGGGAATCGAACCCGACGATGCACGGCTGAACCCGCACGGTTCCGGGATCTCGCTCGGCCACCCCGTGGGTGCGACGGGTGCACGCATTCTGGCGACCCTCCTGCGCGAACTCGACCGTCGGGAGGGCCGTTACGGGCTGGAGACGATGTGTATCGGAGGCGGGCAGGGGCTCGCGGCGGTCTTCGAGCGCATCGCCTGATCTCTCCACGACCGCAGCCCTGCCCAGTAGCATCGGGCCATGAGTGATCTTCGTACGGCCACCCCGCCTACCACTCGTCCCCGCACCGTCGCGCGGCTCCTGCTCGCGTCCGCGCTGGTGTTCGCCGGTCTGAGTCACCTCTTCTGGGCGCGCAGGGACTTCCAGGCGCAGGTACCCGACTGGGTTCCCATGGACAAGGACGGCGTCGTGGTGGCGTCCGGCGGTGTGGAGATCATGCTCGGGGCAGGGCTCGCCGTTCTCACCCGCGACCGCGTGCGGGTGGGCCGGATCGCCGCGTTGTTCTTCGCTGCGGTCTTCCCCGGAAATGTTGCGCAGTACCGCGGGCGACGCAGCGCGTTCGGTCTCGACACCGACCGGAAACGCCTGGTGAGGCTGTTCTTCCAGCCGGTGCTCATCGCGTGGGCACTGTGGAGCACCGGCACGCCGCGTCGCTGACGCGCGGTTACTCCTCGGGCGAGACGCGCACCAGGAGCTTTCCGAAGTTCTTGCCCGCCAGCATCCCGATGAACGCGGTCGGTGCGTTCTCCAACCCGTCGACGATGTCTTCCCGGTACTTCAGTGATCCGTCGCGGACCCACGCGGAGGCGTCGCGCAGGAAGTCGCCGTACATCTCCTTGACGAACTCGGTCTGGATGAAGCCCCGGATGGTCAAGCTCTTGGTCAGCACCGACGAGAAGAATCCCGGCAGGCGGTCCGCCCGTTCCTCGACCACGCCGTTGTACTGCGCCACCAGGCCGCACACGGGGATGCGCGCGTAGGTGTTGAGCAACGGCCACACCGCATCCTGCACGGCACCACCGACGTTCTCGAAGTACACGTCGATGCCTTCGGGAACCGCGTCCTTCAACTTCTTCGCGAACTCGGGATCGCGATGGTCCAATGCCACGTCGAATCCGAATTCCTCGGTCAGTGCACGGCACTTTTCGGGCCCGCCCGCGATACCGACGGTCCGGGCACCCTTCCGCTTGGCGATCTGCCCCACCGCGGAGCCCACCGGACCTGTGGCAGCCGCGACCGCCACCGTCTCACCGGGCTTCGGCTGTCCGATCTTCAGCAATCCGGAATACGCTGTGAAACCGGGCATTCCGAGAACCCCGAGTGCGGTGGAGATCGGGGCCGCCTGCGGATCGAGTTTCCGCACCGCCGCGGCGTCGACCACCGCGTGCGATTGCCACCCCGCTCCCGCCAGCACGTAGTCCCCGACGTCGACACCGGCGGCACGCGACTCCACGACCTGGCAGACGGTGCCTCCGACCATGACGTCACCGAGTTCGACGTGCGCCGCGTAGGACTTGGCAGTGCTCATCCGCCCACGCATGTACGGGTCGAGCGACAGATAGACGACACGCACGAGCAGTTGGCCGTCGCCGACCTCGGGTAGGTCCACGACCTCGGTACGGAAGTTGTCGGGAGTGGGCGTGCCGTCCGGGCGTGATGCGAGAACGATGCGGGTGCTCTGGGTCGATGTGGATGCACTCATCACCCCAGTGTGCCGCACCCCGCCGGACGGCTTCAGGCGATCCGGTGGGCTTCCCCGCGGGGCGGCACGTAGCTCGAGAACAATCGGGAATGGACGACCTCGGTGAAGGACGGTCCGTCCGGTTCGACGCGACGAGCCTGCCGCGACGGCTGCTCGTTGCGCACCGGGGACATGTTGGATGTGGATCGAATAGACACTTCGACTCCTCTCGGAAACCTGGGAGAGAGGCGCTACCTGACGCCACCACGTACGACGCGGCGGGTGTGCGACCCCCTGCGAATACATATACCCCCTCGCGGGGCACAACGCACGCGTCGGTACCGATGTTTATTCGTGTCGTCGACTCGACCCGTTGAGATGTCGAAGTTTCGCTAATCCTCTGCCACGACACGGATCGGGGCGGTGACGGCCGAATTGAGGGCCGCGACGCGACCGGACGGCGCGGTGTGGCCGGCCGTCGCTCTCAGTTCGACGGTGCGAGAACCGCCGGGAGGCAGATGGAACCACGAATCGGCGGCTTCGAAGCCGCGCACGTCCAGGCGCACATACTGGGCTGTCCACTCGGTTTCCACCGTGACCGACCAGCCTTCCGCGGAGCGGCGTGCGGTGGCACGAAGGCCGACGCTTCGCTCTACCGGACGCGCGGCACCTCCGACGAGATGAACACTCTCGGCGACTACCGCGCCGGTCGCGTCGACCAACTGAGCCGAGACAGCGTCGAATGTCCTTGTCCCGAAACGATATGCATGGTTCACATCCGCGAAACCTGCGGTGGCTACATTCCACGACAGGGTTTTCGCGTCGTGGGCGCCGAGGTGCAGTGGTACGACGACATCGGTCGGCACGGCACCCGCGGGGGTGTGGGAACGGAGGTGCAACGTGGCATCGAGCGGTCCGGCGTCGTCGTTGAACGCAACGATCTGTAGCCCGTCGAGTCCGTCGTCGACGAGAAGCACTGCGACAGGGGAGAAAACACGACGGAGGACGAACCATGGGGCTTTCGGGACACCGGCATGGTCCAGAACGCCCCACCCTGCTCCGGGTACCAGATCTCGCGCCGCCAGCACCAGGGCACCGCGGCACCCCGAGTCGGGCCGGCGCCAATGCTGGAGCACCTCGGTGAAGGCTTCGCACACGGCGGCGCGCCCGAGATCGAGGTAACGTTCGGGGTCGGACCATCGCTCCGTCGCCGGATCGACTCCGAACACGGTGCGTACGTAGTGATCCCGCACATCTTCGAAGTCCCACGACGCTCCGTTGTCGCGGGGAACTGCGGCCTTCCACTTCGGGTGGTGACCCGCAGCGGCGACGCTACCGAATTCCTTTTCGATCGCGTCGTTCCCGGGTGGGATGGAGAATGCGAGGCATTCCGCGGCGAAGCGCACGCCTGCTGCGCGGACATCGGAGATCGGCCGACGATAACCCCCGACGCCGAAATAGTGCGCCACACCGGAACCCACGTCGATGGGCAGCGCCTCGGAGCCCGGTGGCGCCGACGGCGAGGACGACACCCAGACGACGTCGGGAGCCTCCGCAGCAGCAACCGCAGGAAGGAGTTCGTCGATCGCGGGGATCACCGGGCGCGGCAACCCGAGCATGACGGGTTGTTGTTCGGTTTCGCTCCCGCCGCTCAACACCACCAGCGCGGGGTTTCCCGCAAGCCTGCTCGTGAGCGTCCGCAACTCTCGTTCCAGCGAGGCGCGGAATTCCTCGTCGTCGGGTGGATCGGTCGTCGCCAGCATGACGTCCTGCCACACCATGATGCCGAGTTCCGCACAATCGGAGTAGAAGTCGTCACGCTCGTACAGCGTGGTACCGGGGATCCGGATCATGTTGATACCGGCGTCCACACACTGTTCGAGCACTTTCCTGGTCTGCGCGGCGTCGTTCAGCCCGATCGGGTCGGACGGCGTCCAGACGATACCGCGACAGAACACGTCGATTCCGTTGATCCGCAGCGAGAACCCACTGTCCTCGTAACCTCCTGTGACGGAGCGGAAGCCGACATTTCCCAGATCGAGTGATGTGCCGTCGAGGTCCAGTTCCACGCGATACCCGGCCGGGTGCCCGTGTGTGTGCGGCCACCACAACTGCGGCGCCGGCACGGTGACTCGAGCGCGCACCGACCGGGAACCGTCCGGCATCGAAACGATCTCTCCGCGAGCCTCGTACCGGCCCATCCGGACGACGGCGGACGAAATCTCCGGGCCTGCGACCGCAACCTCTATCTCTGCCGAACCGTCCGGCCCGGTGACCGCGGTGCGGATACGGCGGGACAGCACCACATGGTCGTCGCCGCCGAGAAGACGGACGGGCCGCCAGGGTCCGACCGGGGACGGCACCCCGGCGAATACGGGTGCCCGTCCGAGCACAGTGGTGCGGAACCAGCGAAGACCCTGCGCGGAGACCAGCGACGACCGCCACCGGCCCCGTGGCCGCCGGGTCCTCAGCGCCGCGTCGAGAGACGGAAAGCGCAGCGCGATCCGCACGGTGGGCGCGAGGTCGCCCAGGACCACGTCGATCGGCAGGAACATCGAGTCGGACGACGCGACTCGCTCCGGCCCGACCCACACCTCCGACAACGTCGCCAGACCATCGAAGGTCAGGCGCCATGGTCCGTTGCCGGCCGTCGCCACATCCGTGACGAACCACCAGTCGCTCGCGTCGGTCTGCGCCCTGCGTGCTGCATTCGTCCCGTCGGCGTCGCGGACGGCCCCGGCAGCGGTGCCCGGGACGTTCGCGGGCAGCCATCGTCCCTCGATCGCACCGAGTTCGTCGGGGTGGCGCACCGCACCGGGGTCCACCGCGATGCAGAACCACTGCGCTCCGGCAAGCAGATCCATGTTCGGGCGGCGTTCCCTAGCGCGATCCTGCAGCGCGTGCTGCTGCCGTGATCGACTCGTCCCACGCGTCGGCCATCCGGTCCAGTTGCTCACCGGGGTCGACCGTGCGGCCCCGCGCTGCGCGGGCCATCCGGAATTGCACACTCTTCGCCGCCTCGGACACCGACCGGAAGCCGGGCGCTGCCTTCGCCGTTCCCGGATAGCCGTGGTTCTCCATGTAGTCGCATACGTCGGCCGCGAGTTCGGCGCTCGCCCCGCACTGACGCAGCACGCCGAAGGTCCACCGGTGGAACAGTTCCATGCCGCCCGTGCTCAACTGGTCGACGTCTTCGAGGACGCGTTCGGCGAGCGCTCGCACCGGATTGACGGTCGACCGGTTGCGGAGATGACGGCGCACGACGGCGTCGAACGCATCGCACTCCGGAACCGACACACCGAGACGTACCTGCTCGATATACGGCGGCCACGTGGGAAGCGGATCGTCGAGTCCGAACACGCCGCGGAAGTCGTCGGCGGCGAGGCGGTGATAGCCGCTGTTGTGGAAGTACTCGAGAACTTCCGACTCGCCGTCGATGAGGTTAGGCACGATCGTCGTCTTCGAATGCTCTGTGCGATAACCGGTTCCCTCGGTATCGGGTAGCCAGAATGCGTCGACCTCGACCGTCGACAGCAGGCCGGCCTCGGCGTTGGCTTCGAGATGTTCGACGGGGCGGCGCCAGACGTTCATCTCCGCCACTTCGATGCCGTACAACGCGAACAGATCTTCGGGCTTGAACTTCAGGAAGGTCCACTGACTGCCGTCGAAGCGGGCAGAGAAGGCGCACGCGGCGGCCGGAACGGGGTCGAGACCCAGGGCGTGCAGCACTTCGACCCACAGGTCCACATAACAGTTGGTCTCGGTCCAGACTCGGTCGGCGCCGTGGATCGCGTGCGGAACATACCCTTCGACCTGGACGTCGATGAGGCGTCGGGTCACGGAAACATCCTGTTGCGCACAGAGGTCGGCCATGTGTCGACGGCAGTGCCGTGTGTGCGGAGCATCGCCAGCGCGATGCGCTCCATCCCGAAACCGACGCAGGCGCTGTGCGCGACCTCTCCGTCGGCGGTGGTGATTCCGAAGGTGTCCCCGAAGTGGTCGCGGTGGCAGTTGCACGACACCACCGCGGTGCCCTCGTCGAGGTCGCCGTAGAGCCGTACCGTCAGTTCGGTCTTGAGATTCTCGTGGCGCTGGTTCGCGGCGAGCATGCGTCCTGCTCGGCCGAAGAACGGATCGTTGGCCGGCACAGCGGTGGCGTCGAGTCCGAGCGAATCCAGGACGTCGAGGCCACGGCCGATCCAGGAATCCCGGTGCTGTTCGGCGGCGTCGGCTGTTCCCAGGCAGACGAACTCGTGCATACGGAATGCCTGCATGCGAGCCGGGTCGACCGCAGGTTCGTGCCGGAAGCAGTAGCCGTAGACGTCGAGCAGTTCGCCGCCGTCGCGCAAGGTGCCGGTGTACCTCGCGTACGCGGGATGACACGCCGCCGAGACGAGGACGGTATCGGCGGGCTCGAGCCACGAATCCCAGGCTTCGCCACGCGCGCGGGCGGCAAGCAACTCGGCGTGTTCGGCGTTGGTTCCCGCGAAGGTCGTCACCGCGCCTGTCAGGTGCGGAAACGAGGCGATGTAGTCGGTTCGCTCGAAACTGGTGCGGGGAAAGACCGGAGGAAAGCGTAAACGGGTGGCCGCTGCACCCGGGCCCGCCGCGACAACGACCCGGTCGATTCCGTCGACGATATCTTCGAATTCACCGGAGCGACCGTACAATCCGGGCACGGCGGTCTCGATGAGCAGGCCGGCGGCGAGCAGTTGCTGCTGGAAGTCCAGGCGCGCCTGTTCGAGTTCGGTGAGGTCGCCGACGGTCGTGCTGCTCATATCGTCCCTCGGTATGCGATCGACATCTGGGCGGAATTGTTCATGATGCGGTCGTTGTTGACCATCACCGCGGCGCCGTGCGCGTCGCGCAGATGCCTGCCGAGCGAATACGGACTGTCTTCCCGGTAGCCCGCGATTCCGCAGATCAGCATCGACCGGTTCACCAGATCGACGACGGCGGTGGAGGAACTGACCTTGAGGTTGTTCATCGCGAGCGAGAATCCCATGCCCGTCAGCGATTCGGCCTCGGGCGAGCCTGCTTCCGCCGTGGCGGCCCGGTCGAACCGTTGCGCAGCCGAGAACACCAGATCGGCGAACTGCTGGTGCACGGCGGCAGCTTCGGCGAGCCGCAGCGCGCCGGGCGGCGTGACGCCGGGTTGCTTGCGCGCGGCAGATCGCACGTAGGCGCGGGCCTTTTCCATGGCCGCATCGGCGATACCCAGCCATACCGCCGACCACACGCTGTGCGAGACGGGGAGCATGGTGCGCGAAGAGATTTCCGAATACGGCGTGCCGACGATCAAATCGGCGGAAGTCGCTGCGGTGAGCACGAATCCGGGACTACAGGTGCCGCGCAGTCCGAGGGTGTTCCACGGTCCGGTCGGCTCGAGAGTGATGCCGTCGCGGGGGCACACGACGAGAACCTGGTCGCTCGGCGGGCTCACTGCGGTGCGGCGTGCCGTCACGAGGATCGCGTCGGCGTACTCGCCATAGGAGATGACGGGCGCGTTCTTGACGATCGAGACCGAATCGTCGACTCGTTCGGCGGCACAGAGACTGCTGCGCACGTCACCGCCCGTGCCGAGTTCGGTGGTTGCCGAGGCGATGAGATAGCCGTGCTGCGCGACGTCCGCGACGAATGCGCTTACACCCGGCGACGAATGCCGCACGAGCGACAGTATCTGCGTCTGGTGCATCGCGAAGATCATCGCGGTGGAGGCGCAGTAGCGACCGAGGATGCGCGCGATCTCGCACAGGTCGTTCAGCGACGCGTCCTCGCCGCCGTGCTCCGCCGGAACGGCGCACGTGAGCAGTTTGTGGGAGCGCAGGGCGTCGACGGCCTCGTGGGGGAACCGGGCGTCGCGGTCGACTTCGTCCGCCCATACAGCGGCGACGTCGCGGCCGACGATCTCCGCTCGCTCGCGCAGCGACAGACGTGTCGACGCACTGCCGAACGACGCATCGACGACGCTCACCCGACACCCAGTTCCGTCAGTGCCGAACGGATGGAATCGACACTCGCGAAGGTGCTTTTGCGCAGGAGTTCGTCGGGGAACTCGACGTCGAACGTGTCCTCGAGCGCGAGCATCACGTTGACACTGGCGTGGGAGGTCAATCCGAGTTCGTAGAGATCCGCAGCGAGATCGAGATCGGTGGCGTCGACCGACAGTTTTGCGTGCTCGTCGAGCACCTTGCGGATTGCCTGTTCAGTCATGCCTGTTCTCTTTCTGTCACTGCTGTACGGGTCGCGGCCACGGTTGCGAGGGCGTATTCGGGCTCGTGGGAGAGCGAGACCTGGAAATCGGTCAACTGTTCATCCGACGCGCGTGCAGCAGCGTTACCGTCCAGTTGCACCGAACATCCACCCCACGGTTCGCGCCGTATTTCGATCGAACGCCACGGGATCGCCTCGTCTCGCGGCCGCAGTACCTTCATCACGGCTTCCTTCGCCGCGAACCGGGCGGCGAGGCGCTGAGTGCGGGCGGCCCCCGTGCACACCGACAGTTCGTGCGGGGTGAAGATGCGCCGGAGGTACCTGTCACCGAAGAGGTCGATGCTGCGGGCGACGTCGGCGACCGTCACCACATCGCACCCGATCCGGGGCGTCGCCACGTTTCCTCGTCGAACGGTCATGGGTTACTCCTCCGGGGTGCGACGACCGGCAACGGTCGAACTGCTTCGCCTACCTCAGCTTCGGAAGAAGTCACCAGGTTCCGCCCGACGTTGTGCGCTTTCGAACATGCCCCCACGAGCGTCAACGCCCGTTTTGCACAATTCGACGTGACTCTAGAGCCGCGCGCGTGTCAAACTCAATGCCCCGCGCCCGCATGTGTCCCGGTTCACAGACACCTGGACCCCGGCCGTGGAGACGGGCGGGGTCCTGGCGACCGACGAGCAGTCAGGCGGAGGCGCGTGCCGGTTCTTTGTCCGGCTCGCCCTCGGCCGGTGCGACCGGCTGTTCGGGCGCGGCGGCCGGGGTCGGCTCCTGGGCGTAGTAGAAGTGGGGACGGCGGTGGCCGAGGAACGATCCACACCACGACATCACCGCGATGTAGCGGTTACGGAAGCCGACGAGGTACACGAGGTGCACGGCGAGCCACAGCACCCAGGCGATGAAGCCGGTGAGTTCGATCTTCCCGACGCGCGTGATGGCACGGAACCGGTTGATGATCGCCATGCTGCCCTTGTCCTTGTACCGGAAGGGCGTACCGGCGGGCGTCTTGCCCAGGATCATCTTCGCGACGTGCCGGCCGCCCTGCATCGCGAACGGCGACTGCGCCGGCAGGTTGTCGAGCGTGACCATGTCGCCGATGGCGTAGATGTTGTCGGCGCGGCCGACCGTGAAGTCCTCGTCGACCAGGAGCCGTCCGCCCCGGACGGTTTCGCACCCGGTGCGCTCCGCGAGTATCGCGGCGAAGTCGTTGGCCTGGATGCCGGCGGACCAGATGATCGTCTCGGCCGTCAGGCGACGCGATTCCTCGGTGGTCGGGGTGGACAGGGTCGCACCGTGCTCGTCGATGTCGGTGACGAGGGTGTTGAGCACAACCTCGACACCGGCTTTTTCGAGCGATTCCTTCGAGTACTCGCTCAGCTTTCCACCGAAGGGCGGGAGCACCTTGTCGGCACCTTCGACGAGCGTGACGGTGACGTCGTCGGCGGTGATGTTGTGGATCGCGTCCGCGAAGTAGCGCTGTGCGAGTTCCTTGATCTGACCCGCGAGCTCGACGCCCGTCGGGCCCGCTCCGACGACGATGAAACTGAGCAGATTCTTCCGGTGCTCCGGATCGGAGGTCGTGTGCGCCTCTTCGAAGCAGCGCACGATCTGGCGGCGGAGCCGTTCGGCGTCGTCGACCGTCTTGAGCGCGTACGTGAGGTCGGCGAACTCGTCGCGGCCGAAGTACGCCTGCCGGGCACCGGTCGCGGCGACGAGGTGGTCGTAGCCGAGGGTGTGCCGAATGCCGCCGGCCTCGTACACAACCGTGGAGGCGTCGGGGTCCACGTCGACGACCCGGCCGAGTCGCACGTCGGCATGCGGGTACTTCGCAAGGATCGCGCGGACGGAAGGAGCGATCTCGCCGGGCGAGATCACACCCGTCGCGACCTGGTAGAGCAGCGGCTGGAACAGGTGCTCGGTGGTCTCGGAGATGAGGACGAACGGCTTGCCTGCCTTGGCGAGCTTCTTCGCTGCGGCCAGTGCTCCGAAGCCGGAGCCGACGATCACAACCTCTGTCCGGTCGACGATGTCCGCCTCTTCCTTTCCTGTCGCACCCACGCTAGCGATACCTCCACTCGAGTTCATGTATTAGTCCAACCTAGGTATCTCCCCCACTGGGTATCCAGTAACCTGGGATATTCGGGGAACTGTTATCTGTTCTGCTCATAAATAGGTGCGTGATGGATTTCCGGCAACTGCGGTACTTCCTGGCCGTGGGTGAAGAGGCGAGCTTCTCGCGAGCGGCCGAACGATGCTTCATCTCCCAATCGGCGATCAGTCATCAGATCACCAAGCTCGAGCAGGAGGTCGGCGCGAAGCTGTTCGAGCGCTCGACCCGCAAGGTCAAGCTCACCCCGTCGGGAGTGCGGCTCATGCCCATCGCCGCCGAAGTGCTCAGCCTCGAAGCACGCGCACTGGAAGTCGGTCACGAACCGCGGGGAAGCATCCGGATCACGGCGAACATGAGCTTCGCGTCGCAGAGCCTCGATGCCATCTCCCGCGTACGCGAGCGCCACCCGAACCTCGACGTCGAGTTCGTCATCAAGGACTTCACCGACCGGGTGAACGCCGTCGCATCGGGCGACGCCGACCTCGCGCTGATCCGCGGCGATGTGGACCGACCCGGACTCGAGGCGATCCGCCTCGGGATCGAAGACCTCGTGATCGTCACCTCCACGCGACACCCGTTGTCCGCGTTCTCCACCGTAGAACTCGGGGAACTCGCCCACTACCCACTGCTGCTGCCGCCGCGCAACAGCCAGGTACTGCTGCATCGCGTGGTCGAGGACGCGTTCGTCGAGGTCGGGCGGCGCGTCCGTCTCGGACCCCCGATCGCCAGCGACCACACCGCGACCCTCGAAGTCATCACCAACCCTCGTGCCTGGACGGTGCTCTACGCGGGCACGGCGGCCGACACCCCGCACAAGGGCCTGAAGTTCATGCGCGAAACCGATCACCGACTGCGCGTGCCGGTATGTGGCGTCGTGCGGAGCGGCGCGTCGCCGACCCCCGAACTGGAGTTTCTCGTCCAGGCCCTCGCCCACTCCATCGTTCCCGCGGCGACCACCGCGCCGGCGCGCGTGCGCGACTCCGGAAGCTGACGCCACCTGCGACCGGTACGGGACATCGGTGCCGTGCCCCGGCTCACGCCGCGTCGTCCTCCCCCGGATCGCCACTCGGATTCAGGTGCTTCCACCCGGCGACGTCCCTGCGTAACTGACGATCGTGGGTTGCGAGCACGACCGCGGCGTCGGTCGCCTCCAGAGCCTCGGTCAGTTCGTCCACCAGTGTGATCGACAGATGGTTCGTCGGCTCGTCGAGGAGCAGCACGTGCGGTCGCGCGGCAAGCGTCATGGCCAGGTCGAGGCGGCGCTGCTGGCCCATCGACAAGTCCCGCACCCGCTTGTCCAGATCCGCCTCGGCGAGAAGACCCAGGTCCTCGAGCGGCACCGTCCGGTCCTCCGGCACCACCCCTCGGGCGGCGAGAAGGCCGAGATGGGTGTCGTAGACCTCGCGGACCCGTTTGCCGGACGGTGGCGCCGATTCCTGCGCGAGCAACCCGACCCGCACCACCGGATCCACGACCAGAGTTCCGGACGTGGGCGTCACCGTCTGCCCCAATACCGCGAGCAGTGTGGACTTCCCCGCACCGTTCGGTCCGGTCACGACCAGCCGCGAGCCCGCGAGCACGGTGAGCGACACCGGCCTGTCGAGCCGGCCCGCGACGACGACATGCTCCGCCCGGATCAGCGGCGTATCGGGTTCGATCAGGTCCAGTTCGGCCCCGAGCGGCGGCATCGTGAACCGCAGCGGAGGAACCGGTGTGGTGATCTCCTGGTCGTCGAGCGCATCTTGCCGACGATGGACCGAACGCACCAATCCTGGTGCCCGCGTTGCTCGCTGGTGCTTGCCGGTTCCCTTGTCCGGTCGCCACCCGTCGACGAGCCGGTCCCGGGCGTGTTCGAGATCGCCTGCCAACCGGGCCCGCTCGGCCTCCTGACGGTTGTATTCGTCGACCCAACGTGCGTACTCGGCTTTGCGCCCCTCCCGGTAGCCGGCGTAACCGCCGCCGTAGAGACGGGGACGTCCGTCACGGCTCGGGTTCAGATCCAGGATCGAGGTCGCGACATCGGACAGCAGCGCCCGGTCGTGGCTGACCAGCACGATACCGCTGCGCGTCTGCTGCAGACGCTCGGTGAGGTAGTCGAGCCCGTCGGCATCGAGGTGGTTGGTGGGCTCGTCGAGAAGGAGGAAGTCGTGTTCCGCGCCGAGCAGGGCGGCAAGACGGACCCGGTATCGCTGTCCGACGGACATCTCGGACAGCAGGCGCGACCGGTCGGTCACCGCACCGAGCGCTTCGAGTGCCGTGTCCACCCGGCGATCCGCGTCCCACGCCTCGAGTTGTTCGGCCACCTCGAGCGCTTGTGCATAGGTTTCCGCAGCAGCAGACCGGCCTTCGGAGAGTCCGACGGCACTGTCGTCCAGGATGCGCAACGCCGCGCGGGCGGCAGCAAGTTCGATGTCGATCAGGTCGCCGACCGTCCGCCCCGGCGCGACCGTCATTTCCTGTTCCGCGACACCCAGCGATCCGTATCGCCGGACGGAACCGGAATCGGGGTCGAGGGTACCCGCGAGGATGTGGATGAGCGTGGACTTTCCCCGGCCGTTCTCACCGACGACACCGATGCGGGACCCGGGCGAGACGGCCAGGTCGACGCCCTGCAGAACGGGGTGACCGCCACGGGCGATGTGGACATCGGCTGTCCCGAGTTGTGCGCGTGAACGGCGAGGCAGGGTGATGCCGGTAGTCATTTTTCCTCCGCGTACCGGGCGTCCTCGGCCCACGGTGGTGGGTGAGAGTCGCTCGGCTTCCGACGAACGGCCGGATCATCGGCCGATGGACACAGGTGCAGCCCGCTTCGAAATCCCGTCGCGCGGGAAGGGCAGGCCCGCGGGCGTCAGTGGAAGAGGAGTGCCTGAATCACGCCATTCAGCGTACCGACGCACGCCGAGGCGTCAATCGAATTACCTTATGGCCGTTTCCACCGGTCTCGCGCTGCGGCGAGGCCCGGAACCCGACGGGGTTGTCGTGCGAGGATGCGGTAGGCACCACGTCGTCCACCCGGCAGGAGACCCCATGCAGCACACCGAGTCCTCGTTCACCGGCGGAAACGGCACGCGAATCGTGTACGACGTGTGGTCGCCGGACGGTGATCCCACCGCGCTGCTCGTGCTGGCACACGGTCTCGGTGAGCACGCACGCCGCTACGACCACGTCGCCGAACGGCTCACGGACCTCGGCATCGTCGTCTACGCACCGGACCATCGGGGGCACGGGCGGTCCGGCGGCAAGCGACTGCACGCGCGCACGATGGCCGACTTCACGGACGACCTCGACACGCTTTTCGACATTGCGACCTCGGCCCATCCCGGCCTGCCGACCTTTCTGCTCGGCCATTCGATGGGCGGTGCGATCGCCCTCGCGTACGCACTCGATCACCAGGACCGGCTCACCGCACTCGTTCTGTCCGGCCCCGCCCTGGTCGTCTCCTCGGGCACGCCCAAGCCGGTCGTCGAACTCGGAAAGCTGATCGGCCGTGTACTGCCCGGCGTGCCCGTGCAGAAACTCGACAGCAAAGCCGTCTCCCGCGACCCTGCGGTGGTGGCCGCGTACGACGCGGATCCGCTTGTGCATCACGGCCTCGTCCCCGCCGGTATCGCGCGGGTACTCGTCCTCAACGAGCAGAGTGTCGCGCAGCGTCTTCCGGACCTGACATTGCCGCTGCTCGTCCTGCACGGCTCCGCCGACAGGCTCGCCGATCCCGCCGGTGCCGATCTGGTCGCGGACCGCGCCGGGTCGTCCGACCTGACGAAGAAGGTGTACGAGGGCCTGTTCCACGAGGTATTCAACGAACCCGAGCAGGACCGGGTGCTCGGCGATCTCGTCGACTGGCTGCAGCCGCGCCTCGCGCACGCAAATCCGTAGTGTTCGCCGCGCGGACGTTGTCTCAGGCTGCGCGGCCGTCCCCCAGCGCCACGACCGCGCGACGCGCAAAAACGATGCTGAGGGTGATGAGTGCACCGGCTTCCGGCAATGCGCGCGCGAGGACCGGCCACGCGTGGACCTGCCCGCGCCACAGATGCGTTTCGACAACACGGCCCGCATCGGCGAGGCGGCCCGTCATGATCTCGACATCGGGGCGGGTGAGCTCGTATTCGGCCGCGGAGAGGAACATCGGGGGAAATACGGCGGGATCGGCGTCGACGGGATTCATTTCTCCCTCGATCGCCTCCTCCCCGATCCAGCGTGGACGCAGCTTGTCGAGCGCCTTGATCGGCAGGTACGCATCTTTGAGCATGTAAGCCCGGTCGTGTCGGTCGAGGTCCAGATTCAGCAAGGGCGAATAGCCGATGACCGCTGCCGGTCGCTGGAGTCCGCGGAGGGCCGCGATCTCGGCGACCTTCGCGGCCAGGTATCCGCCCGCGGAGTCCCCCGCGACCACGATGTGGGTGGGGTCGTCGGCGATCTCGAGGAGCGCCTCGTACGCCCTCATCGCGTCCTGCACCGATCCCGCGACGGGAACAACCGGAACCTGGCGGTAGTCCATCGAATACACCGGCGCACCCGATTCGAGCGCGAGTTGCACGCACAGTTGCCGGTGGGTGGACGGACCGCAGAAGACGAATCCCCCACCGTGGAAGTACAAAATGGTGGCGTTCTCGAGCGGGTCTTCCACCGGCTTCGGCGAAATGATCTGCTCTCCCGGCACACCACCGAGTTCGGTGGCGGTGATGTGCACGGCCCGGGGAGTGGGCGTGATCTTGTCGATCACCCAGGACAACCTGCCGAGAACCGCGATGCCGAAATCGTTGCTCGGCCAGAGGCTCAGGACCGGCTTGAACAGAAGCCTGGCTCCCCACAGGATGATCAGTGCGATCCTGCTCGTGCGTTCGTGCCAGGTGATCGGACCGGAAGCGCGCATGTGAACACACTATGTCGCACACCGCGTGCGTGCGACGGCGTTACCGGAGCTGGAGAAGGGGTACGAGAAGCTCCTCGTCCGTGAGCGCGCCGTGCTGGCCGGGTAGATTCGAGAGTGCTCGCTCGCCGTGACTGCGGACGACCGTCGACTCCCCGCGTGCGATCACGACGATGTCACCGATGCGCCCGGTGATCGCGGAATCCGGATCGGGGCCGAACAATCCCGCCGTCAACACCTCGTCGCGGGTGCCGACCCAGAAGTCGTCGCCGAGTTCGTCGGTCCAGCGCCCGAGCACCTTGTCCACACGGCGGGTATGTATGTGCCGACAGCGCGGCTCACCGGCGATCACGTCGACGTCTTCTTCGAGACCGGGGTGCCCGTCGAAATCCACGCGGCGGCCCCGGGAGGCGTCGACCATCCCGTGGTCGGCGGTGACCAGCAACCGCGTCCCGTCCGGCAGCGCTGCGGCGAGTTGTTCGACGAACCGATCGACCACGGTGAGTTGTGCGAGCCACGCCTGTGATTCGGGCCCGTACACGTGGCCGAGGGCGTCCACCTCCCCGAGGTAGCAGTAGACGAGGTTGCGCTCGCCGGAGCGTGCTGCGGCGACGACCTCCGCGAGAAGATCTCCGTACGCGGAAATCCCTACGAATCTGCCGCCGCGCAACACCGCCCGCGTCAGCCCACTCCTGCCGAACGTCCTCGGCACGACGGTCGTGACCGCCAGCCCGGCGGCCTGCCCGCGTTCGAATGCCGTGCGATGAGGTTGGGCGTGCTCGGGCACCAGCGTTTCGCGTCGGTCGAGTGACGTCCCTGCTGCGGTCCAGTGCAGCCAGTTGACCACTGTCTCGGCTTCCTCGACATACGACTGGTACCCGGTGATGCCGTGGCGCCCGGACGGCAAACCTGTACCGAGCGACGCGATGCTCGTCGCGGTGGTCGTGGGAAAGCCCGCACGAATCGCACGCCCAGGGAGGTCCGTGAGATAAGGCGCCGCTTTCTTGTTGCGCTGCAGCAGTTCCCACCCCATGCCGTCGACGAGAAGCACCACCGTGTTCGCGCTGTCGGTCAATCCGAGCCGGTTGCGTTCGCCGGGGACCCCCGCTGACGCGAGTACCGACGGCATCACGTCGGCGAGGGTGGGCTCGGCGTAGACATCGCGCAGTGGAAGAGTCATGTTCCGAGTATGGCCCGGTACGCCAGGGCACGGCGGGTGAGGAGTCGTGCGCTCATTCCTTGATGTCGGACCCGTGCCTGGTCAGCGCCGTGACTTCGATGTTCATGAAAGGGAACAACGGCAGGCCGAAGAGGATTTCGTGCAGTTCGTCGGCCGACTCCACGTCGAAGATCGAGATGTTGCTGTACTTGCCGACGATGCGCCAGATCTCGGGCCATTTGCCTTGACGCTGCAATTCCTGGCTGTACTCCTTCTCCCTGGCGAGGGTTTCGGCCCGCAGGTCCGGGTCGAGGTCGCGGGGGATGTCGACATCCATCCGGACGTGGAACAGTGCCATCGTTTCTCTCTTTCGTGTGCCGGATTCGACAGCGCGTGGTTCGACGCTCAACCGCGCGCGTATTTCCGGACGACGTCCATGTCGAGTTCGACGCCCAGACCCGGACCTTCGGGCAGATGAACCTGGCCCTCGGAGTAGACGAGCGGGGTCTGTAGCAGTTCGACCGCGAACAGTTGCGGGCCGAACAGTTCCGTACCGTAGTCGATTCCCGGTTCGGAACACGCGAAGTGGATCGATGCGGCCGTGCCGATCGGACCCTCGATCGATGTTGCTCCGTGGCAACGCAGTCCGGCCGCCTTCGCAACGGCGACCACTTCCTTGCTGCGTTGCAGTCCCCCGCATTTGGTGGTCTTGAGCGCGATGACGTCGGCGGCACCGAGCTTGGCGACCTGGAATGCGTCATGCGGGGTCTGCACGGATTCGTCGGCCATCACCGGCGCCGAGACGCGGCGGTTGATCTCGGCGAGTACGTCGAGTTGTTCGGCGGGAGTAGGCTGTTCGATGAGCTCGACACCACCGTCGACGAGTTGCGGTACATGCCGTAACGCGGTGAAGCGGTCCCAGCGGGCATTGACGTCGATACTGAAGCCGACTTCACCGCCGAATGCTTCGACGATTCCGATCACCCGGTCGGTGTCGACCACCGGGTCGAGAGCACCCATCTTGAGCTTGAACGCGAAGTTCAGCCGCTCGTCCATCCTGCGGGTGACCTCGTCGACGATCTCGTCGAGGGGTGCGGCACCGAGCGCCCACCGTACGTCGACTCCGGTGCGGAAGGCGCCGCCCAGCAACGATGCGACGTTGATTCCGAGGCTGCGCGCCCACGCGTCGTGCATCGCCACATCGATTGCGGCCTTGGCGAACCGGGCGTTCGCGACGATGCGCTCGATGTCGACCATGACGCCGCTGATCTCGTCCACGCCACGACCGACGATGTAGGGGCCGAGGTAACGGTCGATGATCTCTTTCATGGTCTCGACGGATTCCCCGCCCCACCATGGTCCGCCGGGCACGACTCCTTCGCCGTGGCCGACCACGCCGCCTGCCGTGGTCACCGCGACGAGGAGGATCGGCTGGGTGTCCGACGTGGTGGTCGCGAACTTGTGGGGGCGGATCAACGGGATGTCGATGATCGTGGTGTCGACCGACACGATCGACAGTTCGGGGTCGGACATCAGGCCTCGGGATCGAGTACGAAGTTGTAGGTCACCTCGGCGACTCCGTCTTCGTTGGGCTGGGGGTCGAGGAGCAGTTCGGGCTTGACGGCGGCCGCGACGTCGTCCTCGACCCATTCTCCGCCCTTGAAATACAACTGGGTGGTGATCGCGCGCTTGCCGGGAGCTTTCACCATCAGGTGCAGGTGCGCGGGACGCCACGGGTGCCCGCCGTAGGATTCGACGAACCAGCCGGTGGGGCCGTCGGTCGGGATGCGGTACGGTGCCGGCTCCAGCGTCGTGATCTCGAAGCGGCCGTTCTCGTCGACCTCGACGGTGCCGCGAAGGTTCCATTCGGGGATTCCGGGAGCGAACTGCGAGTAGTAGCCGTCCTCGTCGGCGTGCCACAGTTCGACGGTTGCGCCCGGCAGTCCGTTGCCGTCGAGATCGGTCACCTGCCCCTTGAAGACGAGAGCCGGTGCCACCTTGTCCTTCTCACGCATCGGCATCGTGCACTTGGAGGGAAGTTTCGGTGAGTTCGGAACGTAGTAGGGACCCTCGATCGAGCCCTTCGTGCCGGCCAGCCGATTGCGGTCGTAGTGCACTTCCTCGATCTCGTGCTCGAGGAACACGTCGAGCCAGAGCGGCCATTCGCCGTACTCGCCGACGTCGATCATCCACTGCTTGAGCACCCGGTACTCGTCGTACGTGACCTCGTGCTCGTGGACGATCTTGTTGAACGCTGCAAACAGATCCTTGACGATCGCGGCGACGCGCTCGGGCGACGTATCGGACGACACTCGCTCACCCTTGAACTTGTCGGTGGCGGCGTTGCCGGATCCGGACGCGGTCGGGTTCTCCATCGTGGTCATGGACTCTCTCCTGAAGAGGTAGCAAACATGCGTCGACTGTGGGCGCCGGTGTCATCTGAGATGATCACCGAGTACGCTATGCGTACAGCCGAACCGCAGTGCGTACAACACATACTGTGGGTGGTGTCACAGCGCTTGTCAACACCGAGCACGAGAGACTCATGCAGAATCCGCAGGTAGGAGAACCGATGCCCGATACAGACCCAGGCAACTCCCGGAGTGACGACCGGGATTTCATCCAGAGCATCGAGCGCGGATTTGCGGTGCTGCACGCATTCGACGACCGGGACCCGAATCCGAGCCTCGCGGAGATCGCGGCCAAGACCCGGCTCTCGCGGCCCGCGGTGCGACGGATCCTCCTCACGCTCCAGAAGCTCGGCTATGTCACCGGCGAGGGCAGCCGCTGGTCGCTGACCCCACGGGTGCTGAGCATCGGGAACCACTACACCTCGTCACACGCCCTGGTCGACGCCGCCCTGCCGAAACTCGTCGAAATCGCCGACTACACCCACGAATCGGCATCGCTGGGAGTGCTGGACGGTTCCGACGTCGTATACGCCGCCCGCGTCCCGGTGCGTCGCATCATGAGCATCAACGTTTCCGTCGGCACCCGCGTCCCCGCCTACGCGACCTCGATGGGCCGCGCTCTCCTCGCATGGGCACCGCGCGAGACGGTCGACGCGGTCGTCGCAACGACGGAATTCGACAAGCTCACAGCCGCCACGATCGGTAGCGCCGACGAACTGGAGGCAGAACTCGAACGGGTCCGCGAGCTGGGGTACGCGCTCGCGACAGCAGAACTCGAAGACGGTCTCATCTCCCTGTCCGCGCCCGTGTTCGACGCGAGTTCGGCGGTCGTGGGAGTGCTGGCGTGTTCCACTTCGACGGCCAGACATTCCGCCGAGTCGTTCCGGGATCTTGCGGCGAAGTGCCTCGTGGACTGCGCTGACCGTCTCAGCGACGAACTGGGCCGCCGCAGGTGATACTGCCGGAAGGGTGCGCGATCACACGTCCTGCCCCTCACCCTGGAAGGCGGGGATCACCTCGTTCGCGAACAGTTCCGCGTATTCCATGAATCGTTCGGCGGGCAGCCCGGCCGGCATCATCATCATGAAGTGCTCGAACGGCATACGCTCCTGCATCTTCCGGAACTTGTCCACGGCACGGTCCGGCGTCACGATCTGCAGGATGCCACTGCGCTTGAACTGTTCGAGGCTCATGGGCTCGAGTACGGGATCGCTCATTCCGATCGCCTTGTCCTCGTCGAGCCAGGTGCCGTAGCTGTTGTTGATGTAGTGGTAGTAGGGCCCGAGTTCTTCCATCGCCTTCTCCGGGTCGTTCGCCACCACGAAGAACAGTCCCTGGATGCGGACACGGCCCGTCGCCGGATCCTTGCCCTGCTGCCTCAACTTCTCGGCGTAGAGATCGCCGAACTCCTCGTTACCGAAGTAGCCGTCGGCGTACCTCGCCACGCGCTCGAGTGCCTTGTCTGCGAAACCCCCGATATAGAGCGGAATCGCGCCTCGCGGTGACAACGGCGTGATTTTGGCGTCCTTCACTGTGAAATGCCGTCCTTCGAAATTCACGGTCTCGCCGGCCCACAACGCGTGGACGATCTGCAGAAATTCGTCGAAGCGCCTGCCCCGCGTGGTGAAATCCAGGCCGAGCCCGTCGTACTCGCGACGCCGGTAGCCGAGCCCCAAGGCCATCTCTGCCCGGCCACCCGAGATGATGTCGAGAACCGCAGTGTCCTCGGCGAAGCGGACCGGATGGTAAAGCGGCGCAAGGGCGACGGCCGAGCCGAGCCGGAGCGTGCTGGTACGCGCCGCGACGGCCGCCAGCGTCAACAACGGCGAAGGCTGGTAACCGTCGTCCGCCCCGTGGTGCTCGGGCACCCATGCTCCGCTGAAGCCGACGGTCTCACTCCAGGCGATGACGTCGAGCGTTTCGGCGTAGAGGTCGTTCCAGGGACGCTCCCACTCGGGCGGATTACGAAAGTCGTAGAGATAGCCGAATGTCAGCTTGCGAGTCATCGTGAGCCCCTCACACCTCGTGGAGTGAGCACCATATGGCAATCATCATAAGGATTGCAATCCTTACTCGTTCCCCTCGCGTCGGCGCCGCGAGCTGCGGAGGTCCTAGGTATCCCTAGGCATCTGCCCAGTGTGACCCGCGCCACACTCTGTCATCGTTGAGCTACGGCACAAGCCCCTTACCTGGAGGAACCATGACCGAATCGCTGGACCACGTGCAAGCAGCGTTGACGGGGGCGCTGGTCGAAGACCCGTCCACCGGACGCCACCAGATCCGTCGCGATGTGTTCACCGACGAGGAGATCTTCGAACTCGAGATGAAGCACATCTTCGAAGGGAACTGGGTCTATCTCGCGCACGAGAGTCAGGTTCCGAACGTCGGGGACTATTTCACCACGTACATCGGCCGCCAGCCCGTGGTCATCAGCCGCGACAAGGAAGGCGAACTGCACTGCCTCATCAACGCGTGCAGCCACCGCGGCGCGATGCTGTGCCGCCGCAAGACCGACAATCGCACGACCTTCACGTGTCCCTTCCACGGGTGGACGTTCCGGAACAACGGAAAGCTGTTGAAGGTCAAAGATCCTCGCGACGCCGGCTACCCCGAGCAGTTCAACACCGACGGCAGCCACGACCTGCGCACCGTCGCGCGTTTCGAAAACTACCGGGGATTCCTCTTCGGGAGCCTCAACCCGGACGTGCCCTCCCTCGAGGATCACCTCGGCGACACCACGAAGATCATCGACATGATCGTCGATCAGTCTCCCGAAGGCCTCGAGGTTCTGCGCGGATCATCCACCTACACGTACGACGGAAACTGGAAGTTGCAGGCAGAGAACGGAGCCGACGGCTACCACGTCTCGGCGACGCACTGGAACTACGCCGCGACCACAGCTCGGCGTACAGCCGGTGAATCGACCAACGAGACCAAGGCGATGGATGCCGGCACGTGGGGCAAGCAGGGCGGCGGTTACTACTCGTTCGACCACGGCCACCTGCTGCTGTGGATGTGGTGGGGCAACCCGGAAGACCGTCCGCTGTATCCGCGCAGAGACGCCCTCGCCGCCGAATTCGGCGAAAAGAAAGCCGAATTCATGGTGGGCGCATCGCGCAACCTCTGCCTCTACCCCAATGTGTATCTGATGGACCAGTTCTCGTCGCAGATCCGGCACTTCCGCCCGATCTCCGTCGACAAGACCGAGGTGACCATCTATTGCATCGCGCCCAAGGGCGAAGGCCCCGAAGCACGCACCAACCGCATCCGTCAGTACGAGGATTTCTTCAACGCCACAGGGATGGCGACCCCGGACGACCTCGAAGAGTTCCGCTCCTGCCAGAAGACCTACCTGGCAACGGCGGCACCGTGGAACGACATGAGTCGCGGTGCCACCCATGTGCAGACCGGGCCGGACGAGGTCGCCACCGACCTCGGTATGACGAAGGTCCTCTCCAGTGGCGTGAAGACCGAAGACGAGGGTCTGTATCCGATCCAGCACGGTTACTGGCTCGAATCGATGCGCAGAGCAGTGGAATCCGAACGCGCCGGAGTCGAACCTGCCGCCGCCGGCACCTCGACCGCGACGCTCTGAGAGGACCGAAACCATGACTGTCGTGAACGAAGTGACGCAGACCGACGTCGAGCGGTTCCTCTACCGGGAGGCACGCCTGCTCGACGACCGTGAATTCGAGCGGTGGCTCGAGTGCTACCACCCGGACGCCGAGTACTGGATGCCCGCCTGGGACGACGCCGGCAAGATCACGGAAGATCCGCAAACCGAGATCTCGCTGATCTACTACTCGAACCGCGGTGGCCTCGAAGACCGTGTCTTCCGCATCCGCACCGACCGCTCCTCGGCCACCTCCCTGCCCGAACCCCGCACCGGACACAACATCACGAATGTGGAAGTCCTCGAGCGGCGCGGCACAGAGATCGACGTCCGGCACAACTGGTTCTCGCTGTACTTCCGGTACAACACCACGGACACGTACTTCGGTACGACCTTCCTGACGCTCGACGTATCCGGCACCGACCCGGTGATCAGGAAGAAGAAGATCATCCTGAAGAACGACTACATCCACCACATCGTCGACATCTATCTCGTCTAGATGTACCCCGAACACGAAAGGAGGCAGATGTCATGACATTTCAGGTGGCATTGAGCTTCGAGGACGGGGTCACCCGCTTCATCAAGGTCGCTCCGAACGAGACGGTCGCCGACGCTTCGTACAAGGCACGCATCAACATTCCCCTCGACTGCCGCGACGGCGCGTGCGGCACATGCAAGGCGTTCTGCGAATCCGGAAGTTACGACGGCGGCGACTACATCGAAGACGCCCTCACCGACGAGGAAGCCGAGGAAGGCTACTGCCTCCCGTGCCAGATGATGCCCGAATCCGACCTCGTGGTGCAGATCGCCGGCACGTCCGAAGTCGCGAAGACCGCCGCCGCGTCGTACACCGCAACCGTCACCGGGCTACGTCGCTACTCCGAAACGGTCGTCGGACTCGACGTCGACGTCGACAACCGCGACGACCTGGTGTTCCTACCCGGGCAGTACGTGAACATCGCGGTTCCCGGCAGCGACGACGGTACGGGCAAACCCGCGACCCGCTCGTACTCGTTCAGCGCGGGACCGTACGAGAACTCCCTGTCGTTCCTTGTGAAGATCACCGACGGGGGCCTGATGTCCGGATATCTGCGCGACCGCGCCCAGGTGGGCGACATGCTCGACTTCACCGGCCCGTTCGGCAGTTTCTTCCTCCGCGAACGCAAGCGTCCGGCGCTGTTGCTGGCCGGCGGTACGGGACTCGCGCCGTTGCTGTCGATCCTGTCGAAGATCCGGACCGAGGACCCGGGCCATCCGGTGCACCTGGTCTACGGAGTGTCCTCCGACCGCGATCTGGTCGAACTCGACACGCTCGAAGAACACATGCGGTCGCTGCCGGGCTTCACCTTCGACTACTGCGTCTCCGACCCGAACTCGACTGCGCCCCACAAGGGCTATGTGACGAGCCTGGTCGAGCCGGAACATCTCAACGGCGGGGATGTCGACATCTACCTCTGCGGCCCCCCACCCATGGTGGAATCGGTGCGAACACACCTGTCGGACAACGGGATCTCACCGACGAACTTCTACTTCGAGAAGTTCAACGCGTCCGCGACCCCGGCCGGGGCGCCCGCAGCCGGACCGACGGACGCCGAGAGGGCCGCGGCGGAAAAGGCCGCTTCCGAAACCGGGCGTCCCGTCGTGCTCGACAACCCTGCCCCCGGCAACTACGAGATCGGTGAGGAACACCCGCCCGTCGCCGAATCGGACGAGCAGTTCGATGCCCGGATGGCGCTCGAACTCGGCGTCGTGGAACTGACCATCGGTCGGCTGACCCCCGAACAACTGGTGGAGTTCCGGATCCTCGCGGAAGCCTCCGGTGCCTCCATCGAAGGCGACCGCTTCACCGACGCGTCCGCTTTCACCGACACCAACGCCGCCTTCCACGAGTTCCTGTTCCGGTGCTGTACCAACCCGGTACTGCTCGAGGCCTACAACCAGCTCGAAGTGACACAGTTGATGAAACAGGTTCTGCGGGATTCCTATTGGGTCGAGTCCCACATCGTCGACGAGCATCTCGAGATCGTCGACGCGTTCGAGCGAGGAGACAAGAGCGCGGCCCGCGATCTCGTCGTCGCCCATTCCCGGCACGCCAAGGAAACGATGCGGCGGGCTATCGCCGACGGCGTCGCAGCAGGTGCGAAATGACGAACACATCCCGGGTTTTCCCGGGCCGGTTCGACGGTCGTTGCCTGACGATCACCGGCGCGGCACAAGGAATCGGACTCGCCGTGGCTACACGCATCGCCCGGGAGGGTGGCGAGGTGATGCTCGTCGACCGTGCCGACCTCGTTCACGAGGTCGCCGGCCGACTGCGGGATTCCGGCAGTAAAACGCGGTCGGTGACTGCCGACCTGGAAACCTTCGAGGGTGCGGAGCACGCGGTGACGGCCTCGGTGCAGGCGATGGGCCGGCTCGACGTTCTGATCAACGTCGTCGGGGGCACGATCTGGGCCAAACCGTACGAGCACTACACGCCGGCCGAGATCGAGCAGGAGATCCGCCGTTCACTGTTCCCGACCTTGTGGATGTGCCGGGCCGCCGCCCCGCACCTGATCGACCGGCGCGCGGGGACCATCGTCAACGTGTCGTCGGTAGCGACTCGAGGTGTCAACCGCGTGCCGTACGCCGCGGCGAAGGGCGGGGTCAACGCCGTCACGGCGTCACTCGCGCTCGAACTGGCCGGATACGGAATCCGGGTGGTTGCGACCGCTCCCGGCGGCACCACGGCCCCCGAACGCCGTATTGCCCGCGGCCCGTCGCCTGCCGGCGAACGGGAGACCCAGTGGTACCAGCAGATCGTCGACCAGACCATCGACTCCTCCCTGTTGAAGAGGTACGGGACGCTGGACGAACAAGCCGCGGCCATCGCCTTCCTGGCTTCCGACGAGGCCTCCTACATCACCGGCACGGTGCTGCCCGTCGCCGGTGGCGATCTCGGATAGCCCGCGGCGAGCCAAGGCGTCACCGGAGCATTCCGCCGGGATGAAACGAGTCCGGACACCGGCCCACCGCCGCCCCGCTACCGTGGAGCTGTGAGCGACACCACACAGACGATCGGGCGGGAACCTGAACTGGCACAGCTCGAACAGTTGCTTGCCGATGCGCGGGCGGGGACTCCCGCACTGGTGCTCGTCGAGGGGCCTGCCGGGATCGGAAAATCCACGCTCGTCGAGCATTTCATCGGTGCCCACAAAGACATCGCGGTGCACACGGCTTCCGGTGCGGCGTGGGAATCCGGTCACCGGTGGGGGGTACTCGAACAGCTGACCGATGTCCCCGCGCACGACGCGGTCGGCGTCGCGCACGCCTATCTAGATCAGATCGACGGGCCGACCGTCATCGTGGTCGACGATGCGCAATGGTCGGATCCCGAATCGCTGCAAGCGCTCTCGTCGACGATCAGGCGTGCGGGCGAGCGCCCGTTGCTCATGCTGTGGGTCATCCGCGATGTCCTGCCCGACGACGTTCTCGATGCCACCGCACAGGTGCTCACCACCGCCGGTCACACCCGCACGGTTCGCCTCGGGCCGCTGACCGCCGCAGATCTGGCGCGCCTCGCCTTGCACCGCACCGGCGTCGAACTGTCGGCGTGGACTCTGCAGCAGTTGCACGACCACACCCGCGGCAACCCGTCCTGGGTGTTGCAGTTGCTCGACGAAACCCCGCGCGAGCAGTGGCACCGGTGGCAGGCCCGGCTTCCCGCACCACGCCGGCAGACCGGCGCCGTCCGTCGCGCGCTGACCTCGTGCGGACCGGACACCCGTGCTCTCGTCGAATCGGCGGCCGTCCTGGACAGCACCGATTCGCTCGCGCTCGTCTCAGCACTCGCCGAGCTCGACGACCCCACCGGCGCGCTCGACGAATCACACACCCTCGGGTTGCTCTCGATGCGGGAGCAACGGGGGGTGGTGTCGCTGACCTTCCCGGATCCGCTTACCCGCGCAGCCGTCGCCGACGAGATCGGACCCGCACGATGGCATGCGCTCCACGCCCGCGCCGCGACGCTCGTCGACGACGAGGGCGAAGCCCTGTTCCACCTCGTGTCCGCGACACCGACAGCGGACGAGGAACTGGCACACCGTCTCGACGATTACGCCCAGCGACGTGCCGCCGAGGGCGCCTGGTCCCAGGCCGCCGACGCCTTTATTACGGCAAGCCGGATCACTCCGGAGAGAACGCTGCGCCTGCAGCGGATGGTTCGCGGCGTCGACGCGTTGACCGGCGCCGCCGACCTGCCTCAGGCGCAGGCGTTCGTGCCCGAGATCGAAAGCATGCCCAGTGGGCCCATGCGCAACGCCGTCCTCGGTTACCTCGCCGTGCAGCGTGGTCGCGCGGCAGAGGCTCACCAGCTGCTGAACGAGGCATGGTCACTGGTCGACGCGGTCGCCGAGCCGGAACTGGCCGCCATGATCTGCCAACGCCTGGTGCTGCATTCGCTCGCCCGGTTGCAGGGCGACGAAGTCGTTGCGTGGGCCGACCGCGCCTCGAACCTGCTCCCGGCCGACGAGCCGCCCGTGGTCGAGTCGCAGGCGATCCGCGGCCTCGGCATGGCGATGACCGGACGGAGCGACGACGCACGCTCGTCGTACACGTCTCTGTCCGAGAGCATCCGGCTCGGCCCGCAGAGTCAGCGCATCCGCATGGCCCAGGGATGGCTTGCGCTGGCGCTCGACCGTCCGGACTGGGCGCGCAGTGAACTGGAAGCAGCAGAGCCGACCACCCTGCGCGGCGGATCGCTGCGGATCTCCCTGTGGGCACAGGCGTGGCTCGCCCGCACGCAATTCACCCTCGGAGCGTGGTCGGACGCCATCCGCACCGTCGACCGCGCGGCGGTGCAACTCGACGCGACCGGGCTCGACCTCCTCCGTCCGCTCGTGCACTGGACCGGCGCCCAGGTCCACGCACTCCGCGGAAACTGGACCGAAGCGCACGCGCACCTTCGCATGGGCCGGGCCGGGCCGATCGACTACGCCCTGATGCTCGTCCCGTCATGTTTGGCGGCGGCCCAATTCGCTGAGACAACCTCGTCGTACGCCGAAGTCCTGCGGAACCTCGAACCCCTTGTCGCGATGAAGCACAGAGACGCGATCGACGAACCCGGGATGTGGCCGTGGGCGGACCTGTACGGCAACGCTCTCGTGATGACCGGCCGTGTCGACGAGGCGGACACGTTCCTCCGTCCACACGAGGAACGCGCCGCAGATCGCGGGCACCTGTCGGCGCAGGCGCGCCTCGGTTATGTACGGGGCCGGATTCAGGGCTCCCGCGGGGACATCGACGCCGCCGTCGAGTCGTTCGAGTCCGCGCTGGATCGGATTGCTACTCTGCCTCTTTCGTACGATCGCGCGCGAATCAACTTCGCTTACGGCCAGACGTTGCGGCGGGCAGCGCGACGACGCGACGCCGACGCCGTGATCCGGACTGCCAGGGATATCTACGCGACGCTCGGCGCCACGTCGTATGTGGAGCGCTGCGATCGCGAACTCAAAGCCGGCGGACTCAAGACGGACTTGGAGCAGGTCGGTCACCATCGCACCGACCTGACCGCCCTCACTCCACAGGAGCGCGCTGTGGCGGCACTGGTTGCGGCGGGCCACACCAACAAGGAAGTCGCCGGCGAACTGTTCCTGTCCGTGAAGACCGTTCAGTACCACCTCACTCGCGTGTACTCGAAGTTCGGCATCCGGTCGCGCAGCGAACTCGCAGCGCGATTCCGGGGGGAAGAGTGAATCCCCCTCCCACCCATAGTGCTTCGCGAATTACGCCCCCACGTACTCGGCGAGATGCTTGCCGGTGAGCGTCGAACGGTCGTCGACCAGTTGCTGTGGTGTTCCCTCGAACACGATCCGGCCGCCGTCGTGGCCGGCACCGGGACCGAGGTCGATGATCCAGTCGGCGTGTGCCATCACAGCCTGGTGATGTTCGATGACGACCACCGATTTCCCGGAATCCACCAGCCTGTCGAGGAGGCCGAGCAGGTTTTCGACGTCGGCGAGATGCAACCCCGACGTCGGTTCGTCGAGGATGTAGACGTCGCCCTTCTCCCCCATGTGCGTGGCAAGCTTGAGTCGCTGCCGTTCGCCACCGGAAAGGGTGGTGAGCGGCTGACCGATCTTGATGTAGCCGAGTCCGACGTCGGCGAGACGCGTGAGGATTTTGTGCGCTGCCGGAAGAGCGACACCACCTGTGGACTTCCCGTCCCCGCTGCCCTTCTGCCCACCGCCGAAGAACTCCTCGGCTTGTGCGACCGACATGTTGAGCACCTCGTCGATGTCCTTGCCGCCGAGGTCGTACTCGAGCACCTCGGCCATGAATCGCTTGCCCTCGCACACCTCGCAGGGCGCCGATACCCCTGCCATCATCGCCAGGTCCGAGTACACGACTCCGGCCCCGTTGCAGTTCGGGCACGCCCCTTCGGAATTGGCGCTGAACAGCCCCGGTTTGACGCCGTTCTCCTTGGCGAACGCCTTCCGGATCGGTTCGAGCAGACCGGTGTAGGTGGCGGGGTTGCTCCGCCGCGAACCCTTGATCGCCCCCTGATCGATGGAGACCACGCCGTCGCGCGGAGCCACCGAACCGCGGATGAGGGAACTCTTGCCTGACCCGGCGACGCCGGTCACCACGACGAGCACCCCCAGCGGGATGTCCACATCGACGTTGCGGAGGTTGTGGGTGTCGGCGCCGCGAACCTCGAGCGCGCCCGCCGGAGTACGCACCGACGATTTCAGTGAGGCGCGGTCGTCGAAATGCTTTCCGGTGAGAGTGCCGCTCGAGCGCAATTCGTCGACCGTGCCCTCGAACACGATCTTGCCACCCTCCGTGCCCGCGCGGGGACCGAGATCGACAACGTGGTCGGCGATCGAGATCGCTTCCGGTTTGTGCTCGACGACCAGGACGGTGTTGCCCTTGTCGCGCAGTTGCAGCAGCAGATCGTTCATCCGTGCGATGTCGTGCGGGTGCAAGCCGATGGTCGGTTCGTCGAAGACGTACGTGACATCCGTGAGCGATGACCCGAGATGCCGAATCAGCTTGGTGCGCTGAGCTTCACCACCGGACAGCGTGCCCGCTGGACGGTCGAGCGCGAGGTATCCCAGACCGATATCGACGAACGAATCGAGGGTGTCGCCGAGGGACTTCAACAGCGGGGCCACGGAAGGTTCGTCGAGACCACGGATCCACTCGGCGAGGTCGCTGATCTGCATCGCACATGCGTCGGCGATGCTTTTCCCGTCGATCTTCGACGACCGGGCCGCCTCGCTGAGCCGCGTGCCGTCACATTCGGGGCACGTCTGGAAGGTGATCGCACGATCGACGAACGCCCGGATGTGGGGTTGCATCGCCTCCCGGTCCTTCGACAGCATCGATTTCTGGATCTTCGGTATGAGCCCCTCGAACGTGACGTTGATGCCGTCGACCTTGATCCTCGTCGGTTCCTTGTAGAGCAGGTCGTTCAGTTGCTTCTTCGTGAACTTCGCGATCGGCTTGGTGGGGTCGAAGAATCCGCTACCGCGGTAGATGCGCCCGTACCAGCCGTCCATGGTGTAGCCGGGGATGGTCAGCGCACCCTCCTCGAGCGATTTGGTCTCGTCGTACAGCGCCGTCAGGTCGAAGTCGGAGACCTTGCCCATTCCTTCGCAGCGTGGGCACATGCCTCCGGTGACGCTGAAACTCCGCCGTTCCTTCACCGTCCTCCCGGATTTCTCCACGGTGACCGCTCCAGCCCCGCTGATCGAGGCGACGTTGAAGGAGAACGCCTGTTGCGAACCGATGTAGGGCTTGCCCAGGCGGCTGAACAGGATACGCAACATGGCATTCGCGTCGGTCGCGGTACCGACGGTGGATCGGGGGTTCGCGCCCATGCGCTCCTGGTCCACGATGATCGCCGTCGTCAGACCCTCGAGAACGTCGACGTCGGGCCGCGCCAGGGTCGGCATGAAGCCCTGCACGAAGGCGCTGTACGTCTCGTTGATCATCCGCTGCGATTCGGCCGCGATCGTCGCGAATACCAGCGAACTCTTGCCGGACCCCGAGACACCCGTGAACACGGTCAACCGCCGTTTCGGGATCTCGAGGCTGATGTCCCGAAGATTGTTCTCGCGTGCGCCGTGTACGCGGATCCGGTCGTGGCTGTCGGCGGGGTGGGTCCGGGACGAACCGGATTTATCTCGCGTGGCAGAGCTCATGGGTCTCCATCCGTCCGGCGACACCCCGGCGTCCTGGACCAGGGGCCTAACGTATGTATAGCAAAAGTGTGGCGCGCCCCGGGGGAACCCGCGCGACTGCTCGTTCTCGACGACATGGGTACCGCCCTGCCGCACGTAGCAGCAGACCAGGTCGCTGCCGCCGTTCTCACCCTATGACCGCCCGACGCAGCAATATTCGTGATACCGATGACTCGGGCTCAGTTCTCCAGGCAGTCCTCGTTCAGCGTATGAATCACGGCTGGTCGAGACGGGTGACCACACCTCGGTCTCCATCCACGCGTACACGGTCGCCGGTCTCGAGCGATTGGGTGGCCACCAAGGTGTTCACGACGCAGGGCAAGCCGAATTCGCGGGCCACCACAGCGCCGTGGGACACCGAGCTGCCGATGTCGGTGACCAGCGCCGCGATGACGGTGAAGTACGGCGTCCACCCGACGTCGGTCACCGGCGTCACGAGGATCTCCCCCTGCTGCAGCTCGCGCGCATCGAACATCGATTTTGCTACCCGCACAACACCTTCCACAGTCCCGCGACTTGCGGGTCGGCCGATGATCTCATTGCCCGTGACACCTGGCGCAGGCCGGGCGATCAGCGGGGTCGGTCGTCCGACAGACACATCGTCGAACTCGAGAGAGTTCTGGAACGCCAGCGCTTCCCGACGCTTCAGCGCACTCTGCACGAGACCGGTGATGTCTTCCGAACCGACGACCCGTGTCAATTCGGCACGGTCGAAAAAGAACACCAGATCAGAGTCAGGCAGTCGCCCGGTCTCGGCCAGCACCTCACCGAGGTGGCGGTAGCCCAATTTGAGCGCATGCGCCATGAGCACCATCTTCGATTTCGTTTCCTCGCGCCCGCGCGCGCCGCCCTGTGCCAACCGGGCAAGAAATCTGATGGTGAAGGATCTGGGTGCTTCGACGTGGGTGCTTGCCGATTCACGACGAGTCGGATCGAGCGCCGAACGGACCATCACCTGCATCATCGCGCCCAGCCCTTCAGGATCCTCGGCCCAGGAGGGGTCACGCATGCACAACTCGCGGTAACCGCGATGACCGTGACGGGTCAAGAACTGTCTCAACGCTGCGCCGTCGGCGCTTCGTGTGGACTGCAGCTGGCTGACCGCGGCGTCCGGCTCTGCTGCCGCGAACTGCTCGGCGGCCCCGTCGGTGGCGGCTATGGCGCGTACCACCGAGTCGAGCTCCACGAGCATCATCGCGCTCTCGACATCGGAGGCTCCGGCCATGAGCCGGGTTGCCTCGGCACGACCCTCGTCCTCGGTTCGTCCGTTCTTCACCGCTCTTCTCATCAGGACACTTTCGAGAATGTTGGCCGCAACCGCCGCGCGCGACGACGACCGCACATGTGTCAGCGTGATGTCGCAATATTGCTGCACGCCAGATTCCAACTGACACATCACGCGCCGTGGGTCGTCGCTGGTCGGGATGTGAAACTCGGCGATCTGATCTTCGAGCCGCCGAATCGCGGGGCCGGCGGACAACGCGTAAGCGGTAAGCCGGACCGTGTTGATCAGCCTGTGCACAAAAGGTTTCGGGGGTTTCGGCTTCAGCTCGTCGACCACCCGCCCGCAGATCGAGGTGGAGAACTGCTCCAGCGAATTGCCCAGGAGTCCAGAGCTCAGAGCTGTTCCCTCGGTCAGGTTCAGAAACATGTGGCCATGGAAGTAGCCCACCTGTAGCCACGGCTTCTCGTAGCTCTGCTGTGCCCGCGCCACCACCTGCGTCATCTGCATCGCGTAGTCGATGGCAAAGCCGGAGACCGATGCGGTCAACGGGCAGAATGCACCCGGCATCATCTCGCCGATGTTGCAGCGCGTGTACACGTGGTCTGCGCCCGCAAGAGGCGAATCCATCTCGGCCAGATCGCCGGGCAGGTTGGTGATCGGTCGAGCCTGCAGCCACCACAGTTTGCCGGATTGGTCGATCGCCCACTCGAGATCCATCGGCCTGCCCCAATGTTGCGCAGCACGCAGGGCACCGGACCTGATATCGGTGACCTCATCCGGCGACAAGACCGGCACCTCACCGACGTCGCGAACGGCCGGGTTACCGTCCGAATCCAGGACAATGTGGTCTGAGGACGCCGTACCGTCGACGAGCGCTTCACCGAGACCAGCGACGGCGTCGATCACCGTGAGGTCACGCCGGCCGGTCGCCGGATCTGCTGTGAACACAACGCCGGCGGCGCGCGCGTCCACCATATGCTGCACCACCAGATGCATGGTGGCGGTGGGTTTCCCGCTGTAGGCCGCGACGCGTCGCGAACGCACGGAGGCAGCGCACCTCTGCACGGCCGCGGCGAAGTCATCGACGGAGTTCACGCCCAGCACGGTGTCGTATTGTCCGGCGAACGACTGGTCGCCGCCGTCTTCCCCGACTGCCGAGGACCTGACGGCCACTGGTACAGCACCGACTGCGGCCATGCGCGAGAACCATTCCCCGACATCATCGATGCTGACCCACTCGGCAGCATCAGCAAGGACGAACCCCACCGGTACCGGAAGTCCGAGGCGGCGCAACTGCGCGAGTCCGGCCGCTTTGCCGCCGTAGCGGTCATCGGTGACCTCGTCGAATTCGATTGCGGTCAAGGGCATGATGATCCCCCCAATGCGTCGACGATTTCGGCGAGCGCCTCGACCTCGATAGGACCCGGTTGATACAGGCAAATCCGGTCCGACACACCGTCGACGCGATCACGGATGTGCGCGGCGACCTCTTTCGGGGTTCCGCACGCAGCGATGGTGTGCAGTATGTCGTCGTCGATCAACGAGGCCATCTCCCGCCAGCGGCCCTGCTTGGACATCGCGTTGAGTGCGGGTTGCAGATCGCCCCAGCCGTGGGCGTCGAGCACCGGCCGGTAGGCCGGGGTGGAGCCGTAGAACGCCAGCAGCATCCGGGTCGAGGCATGGTCGTCGTCCCGTCCGGTACCCACCGACACGATGACCTCGGGCACCACCTCGAAGTCGTCTTCGCTGCGGCCGGCAGCCGCCAGCCCGTCGCGAACGGCCGGCAGCGTCGTCTCGTGCAGGAACCGCTTCGATCCGAAAGGCATCACCAACAGACCGTCGGCCACTTCTGCGGTGGCTTTGGTCAGCCGAGGCCCGAGCGCGCCGAGATAGATCGGCGGCGGACCGAACGGGTTCGGCCCGGGCACGAAGGTCGGTGTCATCAAGGTATGGCGGTAGAACTCACCGCGGAAGTCCAGTCGCTGCCCCTCATTCCACGTCGCGAAGATCGCGCGCAACGCCCCCACCAATTCCTTCATTCGCGCGACCGGATGATCGAACTGTGTGCCGTAGCGCTTCTCGATCTGCGCCCGCACCTGTGTGCCCAGACCCAGGATGAACCGCCCCTCGCTGAGCAGTTGCAGATCGTTGGCCTGGTGGGCAAGTTGAATTGGATTGCGGGGGAATGCGATCGCGACGTTCGACATCACGTCGAGACCCTTGACCGAAGACGCCAACACCAGAGGCGTGAACACGTCGAACGGTCCCTCGAAGGTGAATACACCGGATGCACCGGCTTCCTTGAGCACTTGCGCGCGTTCGACCGCATCCGTGGGCCCGAACAGGGCTGTCACGATCTTCACTGAAGCGGCGCCCGAGCCGCGACGTCTGTCCAGTCGGAGAAGCCCGACGGGTGGTGCGGGCCGATCACACCGTGCTCGAACAAGCCCGCACCTTCGCGGACCGTCCCGTCGGCTTCAGTGCACACAGCTTTGCCGACGTGGTCGATGAGACTGAAGGGCGCTCGGGCCATCACCTCCGGGTCCGTGAGGTCGAAGCTGACGCGTTCGGCGAAGGGGCCACCCTTCCAGCTGCCGTGTGCCCACGAGGAGTCGCCTCCGTACCCCGACCCGAAAGCAATAGGCGCGAACAACTTCGACTCGACATCCAGCTGAATTCGGTCCCCTGCACGGTTCATGAACTCGACATGGGCGCCCCGGGGAATCCTGGTTCCGGTCCGGTAGTCGATGGTGGCGCGCACTCCGTCGAGTTGTTCGATGCGCCCGTCCCGCCAGCGGCGCGTGCAGTCGTAGAGGCTACGGTGGCCGTCGGAATCCTCTTGCAGGATCAAGAAGAGTTGATAGTCGTCGAAGGCCAAGGGTAGGTAGAGCCACCACATTCCGGCAAACGAAGCGTCCGGCCGGCCGGTTGGCTCAGCCTCACCGACAGGTCTGATCCCCCACGATCGGTCACGGCTCGCCACGCTGGTGTCATGACTGACTTCGAGCCGTTCGCCGTCGACATCGATCCACCCCTCCCAGGACCCGACCTGGGCGAAGCGACACGCCTGCAGAGTCACTCGCCGCTCGGTGAGCATCTCGTGCGGCTTCTCCAGCGCAGCAGGAAACAGTCCGCGCCATGTGAGGTCTGCGGAAATACCCTCGGTCTGTGCCAGTGTCAGGTGCAGCTGCTGCAGTGGCTCGACTACTTCGAGACAGTAGCCGTTGACGTTCTGGTGAAAGCGGTCGTCGTCGATGGCGTCGCTGAGGTGAAGCGCGGTCTGCATATCGCCGCGGCGGATGACGAAGTAGGCGTCTTTCACGCCGAGGCGCGGGTAGTAGCCGACTCCGGTGAGCGCCATGAAGCGGCCCTCCCGATCGAGCACGTTGAAATACGACCGGTCGTAGAAGTTTCGATCAGACGTGGTCGGCCACGTCAACGGCAGAGGTGCCTGATGGATCGGATACTCGTCGAGCGGACTCAAGTTCACAGGCACTCCCTCAAATACGATGCAGATCGTATTGGAATTACGGTGAAGTCATGACAGCAGAAAGCCCAAAGGATGGCAAGAGGTCTGCGCAGCCGTCGCCGGGACGGCCGCGCGACAGCAGGATTGATGCCTCGATCATTGCCGCCACCCGCGAATTGATCATCGATACGGGCTATTCCGCGTTGTCGTTGTCGGCAATCGCCGCGCGCGCCGGGACCACCACCGCTGCCATCTACCGGCGATGGTCGGGCAAGGCGCAACTTGTCCACGAGGCAGTGCTTTCTGCCGAAACGATTCCCATGCCGGACGATTCGGGAGATATCCGCAATGCAATCAGGGTTCTGGTCGAGACGATCCGGGTCATCTTCGACCGGCCTGAGGTGCGATCGGCATTGCCGGGTCTGATCGCCGACACCGTTGCCGACCCGGAATTGCACAACATGATGATCGCGCGATTGGCCGGGAATCTGACCGCATTCGAGTCTCGCTTCGGTCAGGAGCGTCGCGACGACGACCGATTACCCATGCTCGTGGAGGTGGTCGCGGGGACCGCGATTTTCCGCATCTTGATCCGCCGGGACGCCGCCCTCGACGACACCTGGGTGAACGAGATGACCGAGATGATCACCGGGCGCTGGCCCCCCGCGTGACGGAACCACTCGCCGTATCAGTCGATCAAGCCCGCATCCTTACTGCCGTACGCTGCGCGGAGTTCGGGTTCGACGACCTTGCCACCGGGATTGCGAGGTAGTTCGTCGACCACAATCAGGCCCTTGGGAGTGCTTGAAGCGTGCCGAGTTCTCGTCGAGGTGTCCGGGCGTCGTGTCAGCTCGTCTCCTGTATGCGAACCATGTTGCCGGCGGGGTCGCGAAATGCGCAGTCGCGCACACCGTACGGCTGATCCATCGGCTCTTGCACGACTTCGGTGTCGCCGTTCTGCAGTTGCGCGAATGTGGCGTCGAGATCCTTGGTGGCCAAGATGATCGAGGCGAAGGTTCCCTTTGCCATCATCTCGGCGACCGTGCGGCCCTCGTCCTCGGTGATGCCCGGATCGGCGGTGGGCGGGTAGAGGACCACGGAGGGACCTGTGCCGTCGGCGGCGCCGACCGTGATCCACCGCATTCCGCCGTAGCCGACGTCGTTGCGGACTTCGAAACCGAGTGTGTCGCGATAGAACGCCAGGGAGGCGTCCGGGTCGGTGTGGGGAAGGAAGGTGTTGTGAATGTTGATGTCCATGACGATTACGGTAATTGGGTTTCGACGTTCCGTGCTTCTCGATTTCTGATCGGTCTGGTCACCTGTTTCGCCACGCAGGAAGGCAAGCCGGCCACAGCAAGGCGTGCTTCGCGTCTGTAGGTGCTCGGGGGCACCCCCACCAGTTCTGTGAAGCGGGTACTGAAGGTTCCGAGGGAGGAACAACCCACCTCGAAACAGACCTCGGTGACGGTGAGATCGCCGCGCCGGAGCAACGCCATGGCACGTTCGATACGTCGGGTCATCAGGTACGAGTACGGCGATTCGCCGTAAGCGAGGCGGAACTGCCTGCTCAGATGCCCGGCGGAGATGTTCACTCCCCTGGCCAGCGCTTCCACGTCGAGCGGTTGCGCGTACTCACGATCGATCCGATCGCGCACCCGTCGCAACAGGGCGAGGTCGCGCAGGCGCTGCGCTGTGTCGGCCTTTCCGGTCACGCACCCAATCGTGCCACGCCCGGTGCCGCGCGGACCGTCGCCGGCAAAGTCGCCGCGATATCGGGTTCGTCCTGCCCCTGGCCGGGAACCACAACTCGAAAGGCACTGCGGCATGACAGGGTGACCGGTACGCACGTACCCCTTCGAAGGGAGGATGCACCATGGCACGTCCAGTTCGCGTAGTTGTTCTCGGCTCGGGTTCGTGGGGCACGACCGTTGCCGGTCTCGCCGCACAGAACACGCCGACGCTCCTGTGGTCACGGAACAAGGAGATCGCCGACGAGATCAACATCGATCGCCGCAACCACCGTTACCTCGGTGATCGACGACTACCCGAGACCCTGCGCGCAACGGCGGACATCAACGAGGCCGCCCACGAAGCGGATGTGCTCGTCGTCGGGGTGCCCTCTTACGCTGTGCGCGCCGCCCTCGAGCCGCTCGCCCACGAACTGCGGGCATGGGTGCCGATCGTTTCGCTCACAAAAGGTCTCGAACCCGGAACCCGGTTGCGGCCCACCCAGGTGATCAGCGCGTGTCTTCCCGGCCATCCCGTCGGGTTGCTCTCGGGACCGAACATCGCCAGCGAAATCGCCGACGGCAAAGCCGCCGCCTCCGTGATCGCGATGCAGGACGACTCCGTCGGCACGGCCCTCCAACCTCTGTTCGCCTCGAAACTCTTTCGGGTGTACCGAAATACGGACGTTCTCGGATGTGAACTGGGCGGGATTCTCAAGAACATCGTCGCTATCGCCGCGGGAATGGCAGAAGGTTTGCGTGTCGGTGACAACACACGCGCCATGGTCCTCTCGCGCGGCCTCGCCGAGATGACGCGCCTCGGAGAGGCGATGGGCGCGCACGCCCGAACGTTCGCCGGTCTCACCGGGATGGGGGATCTCATCGCCACGTGTACGAGTCCTGCGTCCCGTAATCGGAGACTGGGGGAAGCGCTTGCACGCGGACTGAGCGTCGACGAGGCGGTAGCCGAACTCGGACAGGTCGCGGAGGGCGTCAGGACTGCGCCGACCGTCATGGAACTGGCTCGTGAGGTGGGGGTCGAGATGCCCATCGCGGCCGAAGTGGCAGCGGTGGTCGGAGGCCACCGAAGCCCGGCCGACGCGTACCGAGGCCTACGACGTGTCACACCCGGGGACGAGGAGGACGTCGTGTGATCGGGAAATATCGGGTGATCTAGGGATTTCGCCAGACAGGTCGGGCACCCGCGGCACGAACGGATGAAAGCGCCAGGTCGCAGCGCTGCCGAGCCTGTCGTCGGTCCAGTAGGCCTACCGTGGAGGTGACGGCTGGACAACCCGACGGGAGGCCGAAATGCGTGTGGTGACCATGGCGACCGAGGCAGCAAAGGGAGCCGGTTCGCTGGTAGGCATCCGCCGCGGTACGGAAGAGCCGCGTTACGACGTCCACGACCGGGTCCGCGGACTGGAGGTCCGCCGGTACGGCCCGCGAATCGCTGCGGAAACCACCGTGACCGCAGACGAGGAACGTGCCCGCGACACAGGCTTCCGCCGCCTCGCCGGGTACATCTTCGGCTCCAACGACAACAAGTCGAAGATCGCCATGACCGCGCCGGTATCCCAGTCCGGAGGGCCGGGAAATTCGTCGGTGGTCCGCTTCTACATGCCGTCGCGATGGACGATGCCCACCCTGCCCACCCCGATGGACCGATCCGTAGAACTCGTCGAGGTCCCGAGCGAGACGCTGGCGGTGCTGCGTTTCACCGGCGACCGCGGGCGCGGAGCAGTAGCAGAGCGGAGCGCAGAACTGCTGAGGAAGCTGGAAGGCACCGCGTGGACCGCCACCGGCCCGCCGGTCGCCTGGTTCTACGACCCACCCTGGACCGTTCCGTTCCGCCGTCGCAACGAGGTGGCCGTCCCGGTGGCCCCTCGTTGACGGGCACGCGACCGGGATCCGAGGCCGGATGGATACGCCGACGAATCTCGGCACGTCGCCGATATGCGATGGTGAGCAGATGACCGGTTCTGCCGACGTATTGTCGAATCTGCTCGACTCCCGCTACAGCTGCCGCGCCTTTCTGTCCAAGGAGGTGCCGCGCGAAGACATCGAACGCATGCTGCGGATGGGTCAGCGGACGGCGTCGTGGTGCAATTCGCAACCCTGGCGGGTACATCTGACCAGCGGTGCCGCGACCGAGCGGTTGCGTGAGGCGGTCTATGCGCAGGGTGCGTCCGGGGAACTGGACCCGGATATCGCCGGTCCCGTGGAGTATCGCGGCGAATACGCCGATCGTCGCCGCAACGCCGGGTATGCCCTCTACAACGCGTTGGGTATCGCCCGTGACGACTACGCCCGTCGTGGCGAACAGATGCTCGAGAACTTCCGTTTCTTCGGAGCACCTCACGTCGCCGTCGTCACCACCGACAAGGCACTCGGGGTGTACGGCGCGGTGGATTGCGGCGGTTATGTAGCGAACATGCTCCTTGCCGCCGAATCGCTCGGGATCGCGGCGGTTCCTCAAGCGGCGGTACCGATGGCCTCCACCGCACTGCATCGTGAACTGGGCATCGGAGACGACCGCGACATCGTGTGTGCGATCTCGTTCGGGTACGCCGACGAGACACATCCGGCGAATACCTGCCGCACCGATCGCGCGACACTCGACGACACCGTTGTGTGGGTGACCGACTGAGGCACATGAATGACACGGATCATCCTGTTGCTCAGTCTGTTTGGGCGCGAAGGTATCGACCGAAGTGCGGCACGGTGAATCCGATGAAGCCACGTTCGGCGGAGTAGATCAGACCTTTTTTGATCAAACCGTCGCGCGCCGGCGAGAGCGATGCCGGTTTACGGCCGAGTTCGGCGGCGATCTTCGACGTTGCCACCGGTCCGTCGTCGCCCGCCAGATCGGCCATGGCCCGCATGTACTCCCGCTCCGCGGGCGTCGCCCGCTCGTAGCGCGAGCCGAAGAAGCCCACTGCCAGTTCCTCTTCCGCCGCAGGGGCCGCGACCCGCACGTCGTCGGCGGTGATCGGGGTGCCCGCCGCGACGTCCCAGGTGGCCTTCCCGTACGCCTGCACGAAATACGGATAGCCGTCCGCCGTCTCGTACAGCAGATCCAGTGCCTCCTGGGAGAATTCGACGTCCTCACGTTGAGCAGGAGCAATGAGAGCGTGATCGGCGGCGTCACGGTCGAGACGACCGATCCGGTGATAGGTGAACAGTCGCTCCGAGTACGACTTCGACGCCGACAGCACGGCGGGCAGATGCGGAAGCCCGGCTCCGACGACGATAAGCGGAGCGGTGTCCTGGCTCAGTTCGTGGCAAGCCCCGCAGATCGCGGACACGTCGTCCGCCCCGAGGTCCTGCATCTCGTCCAGGAACAGTGCGATACCGACACCCACGTCGCGGGCGAGCCCCGCGGCGTCCACGAGAAGTTCGACGAGGTCGATCTCGATATCCCCGGAGTCGGCGCGGCCTTTCACCGCGGGGGCATCGATCCCGGGTTGCCATCGTTCGCGCATTCCCTTGTCGGCGGTGGCACGCAGCGCGAAGGATTTCAGCACGCCGAGGAAATGGTCGACGGATTCGGGATCGGGATGCGCGGCCGCGATCTCGCGCACCGCCATGTGAAGCGCGGACGACAAAGGTCGACGCAAGCCCTGGTCCGGGCGGGCTTCGATCTTGCCGGTGCCCCAGCTCTTGGCGATGGCAGCGGAGCGTAGATGGTTGAGCAGAACGGTTTTTCCGACGCCACGCAGTCCGGTGAGCACCACGCTTCGCTCGGGTCGGCCGCGCGAGATGCGCTCGAGTACGACTTCGAACGCTGCGAGCTGCTTCTCCCTGCCGGCAAGTTCGGGCGGGCGTTGTCCTGCGCCCGGGGCGTACGGGTTGCGGACCGGATCCATCGATCGATGGTAGCGAGCTGCACAGGGGTTTCTGGGTTGCTCTAGTGCGTGTCGTAGAGAGCGGAATGGAGGCGTACACGTACGTACGCGGACATCCGGAAACTATTCACCTATCTACTGTTTCAACTAGAGAACCGAATAATCTCCGGACAACTCGCACGCCGCCGCATTCGCCCTGGCCGCCGCCCTCGCCTGTGAAACTCTGTGGCGACAAAGCTATTCACTATCGGAATGTTGCGGACAGCGTGCGACGACGCGAGCAACCGGCCGGGGATGTGACTCCCCCGGCCGGTTCCGGACCCGATGCAGTTGACCGAACCTACGTTTGCGGTTCCCAGACGTACGACTACCAGACGTTGACGACGCCACCGCACGATGTGGTCGGGATACTCCACAACGGAATGCTGTTCACCGCGCTGACGGTGAACTCGACTTCGCCGGGACCCGACCGTATGTCGAAACGCGCCACCCCGGTTCCCGGGTAGGCAACGGTTACGGAGTCGTCAAGGGTGCCGCGCGCACCGGTACTGCGGTTGTGCCAGTCCAGTCGCACGTCGGACCGGTATCCCGCGAAGAACCACAGGGTGGAGACGTCGGCGAGAGAGAGTTCGATCCTCCCCGGTTCGGTCTGCCATCCGAACAGCCGCGCCGGCGCATAGGGCTGATCCACGATGTAGGGGCTGAGGCCCCAGCACCGGGTCATCGGAATCTCGACAGTGTCGGCCGTCGCCGTTCCCGCGCCCACACCGAGGCCGACAGACATGCTTGCGGCCACGACAACGGTTGCGATTGCGCGTCTTAGGAATCGTATGGTCATTCATGCCCCCATCTCTCTGATGAACCGCCAGTACAGCACGCGAAAATTCGCCGCACCAACGATTTCGGGCGTGCCGAGTGGCCGACGAGGGTTCCGTTCGGGACGAGTCGAGCCCGCAAACCCAGACCACAGGCCCAAGTGATTGATGTCACATTTAGAAAACAGGTAATCCGGGTAGCACCAAAGAGGTTGCGAGGTTGCGGTTCTCACCTTCCACGGAAAGTACAACGATTGTGTAACGTAACCACAGCCGTTTCCGACCCGGAGGTATCCGCCCGTGCTGTTGACCGAAGTCCGCTCCCGACCTGTGCAGTCCGCGTTGATCGCGGCGGGTCTCGTGGTCACGGTCCTCACCGTCGCGGGATACATGCGCGATGCCACAACCGAATACCTGATGGATCTCGACGTCTTCCGCGATGCCGGCTGGGCGTTCCTCCACCACACTCCGCTCTACACCGAAGGCTTCTTCAGCCACTCCGGGTTCCGGTTCATCTACCCGCCGTTCGCGGCCTTTCTGTTCGCCCCGATGGCCCTCGTGAGCAGCGCCGTACTCCAAGTGGTGTGGACGGCCGGTCTCATCGCCCTGGTCTGGTGGATTCTGCAGGTCGTCTACCGGCGACTCGACGTCACCCGCGCCGGTCTCGTCGCGTCGGCGACGCTCGGTGTGGTGCTCGCACTCGAGCCGTTCCGTTCCAACTTCGCATTCGGGCAGATCAACATCGTGCTGATGGCACTCGTCGTCGCCGACGTCCTCGGCGTCATCCCGAAGCGTTTCCGGGGTGTGGGCATCGCTCTGGCAGCCGCAGTCAAGGTCACGCCGGCTGCCTTCGGCCTCCTTCTGCTGCTCCGCCGTGATCTTCCCTCGGTGGCACGGGCGTTCGGCGCGTTCATCGCGACCGTCGCGTTCGGGTACTGGCTACGCCCCGAATCGACCGTCTTCTTCTGGACCGAGGAGTTCTTCGCCACCGACCGCGCGGGCGACCCCGGATTCTTCCGGAACCAGGCGCTCACCGGACTCATCGCGCGCTTCGACTTGTCGGAGGGTCTCAGCAAGGCGCTCTGGCTGGTGGGTGCCGCACTCATAGTGGCTGCCACCGCCTGGGCTGCCTACCGCTTCCTCCGCGCGGACGAACCTGTGGTCGCGCTCGCGATCGTGGGCCTCGCGTCGCTGCTCGCCGCCCCCATCGCGGTGACCCACCACTGGGTGTACGCGCTTCTCCTCGTCCCACTGCTCGTGGCGCCCCGCTACCGTTCCTGGTGGCCGGTTCTCCTCCCCGCCGCTCTGGTCTTCCTCGCCGGCCCCAACCATCTGCTGCGCGACGCCTCGTCGCGAGGGTGGGTAGAACAGCTCCTGCTCGAGGTACTCGGCATTTCGCAGTGTCTCGCGGCGATCGCCGTGTTCGTTGCGGCGGTGATCGCGGCCCGCAGTCGCCGGCCGGCTCTCCCCGAAGCCGGGGAATCCGACGCGCGCGAAGCGGTCCCTGCCGGTGAACAGCCCACGGTTGGAGACAACACAGCTGGAGACAGCACGGTCCAGGACCAGACCACTCAGGACAAGAAGGTTCAGGACCAGACGGTGGACGCGACGAGGTAGAGACCTGTCCCCACGACCGTGCTGAGAGCGGCGTTTCGGCGCCACACGTGCATCCCCACCGTTCCCGCCAACCCGATCGTCGCGGGCAGCCACGTCGTGGACCCCACGTCGCGCAACGTGTACATCACCAGAATCACCATGACCCCGGCGGGCATCGTGCGCCCAAGGAAATCCACGAACGCCGAGTTGCGCAGAGCGGACAGCGCCACGAACGGGGCCGCTCGCAGCGCGACCGTGACCACGAACATCACGAACAGCGCCGCGAAGACGTATCCGGCGCCCGGCACCGATTCAGGCATTCGTTGTCGCGTTCCGGTAGACGAACCGGGCGAACAGAGCCGCGACGAACAGCGTCAGGCCGATCACGAGCATCTGGTCTTTCGCGATCAGCAGCGCGACGAGCCCGCACACCAGTGCGATGACCGGTGCTGGCACGTCGCGGTTGGCCCGGAACGCATCGATGGCGAGCACTGCGAACAACGCGGTGAGCGCGAACTCGAGGCCGGCGAGGCCGGCGGGCAGCACCGCTCCGATCAACGCACCGACGGTGCCGGACGCGACCCACACGATTTGGCACACCACTTGCACAGTGAGAATCCGGGTTCCCGACAGTGCGTCCCGCACCTTGGGAGCGACGATCGCATACGACTCGTCGGTGAGCGCATACACGCCGTAGAGCCGTCCCAGACGACCTCGGATCCGGTGCAGCGGAAAGGACAGTCCGTAGAACACGTGCCGGAAGTTCACGAGCAGCGTCGCGGCGGCGATCGACGCCAAGGGCGTCACTGCGCCGATCAGGCCGATCGCGAGGAATTCCATCGACCCGGCGTAGATCACGGTGGAAAAGATCGGTGCCCACCACCAGTCGAAGCCGCCTTGCGTCAGCACCACTCCGAACGCGAGACCGAGCGGGACGAGTCCGACGCCGACCGCCCACGAGTCGGCGATACCCGCACGAATCTGCGTGGTGCGAGGGTTGAGCATGGCTCCCAGGTTATCGGCGGGCCAAGGGCCCTCCGCACGCACCGTACGATGACGCGTCCGTGCTCTCGGAGAGTTCGACGGGACCGCACCCGGCGGCCCGAGATGGAAAGGTGACCGGTGGCCTCCACCCTCGATTCGTTCACGAATGCCGTGCAGTCCGCGTGGCAGGCCGTCTCCACGGTCGACGAGCCCGCCCCGTCATGGCTGGTGGTGGGTACAGCGGTCGTAGCCCTCGTCCTGGTGTGGGTGCGACCGCTCTGGCTCAGGACCCGGCACATCATCACGCAGGCACACGAAGGCTCGCATGCCCTGGTGGCCGCACTGGTCGGGCGGAAGCTCTCCGGGATCCGTCTGCACAGCGACACCTCCGGTGTGATGGTCTCGTCCGGCAATCCTCGCGGTCCCGGGATGATCGCGACGACCTTCGCCGGGTACACCGGTCCCGCCGTGCTCGGCTTCGCGGCCGCGACACTTCTGACCCTCGATCGTCCCGCCGCCGTGCTGTGGTCGATCCTCGCCGCGCTCGCAATTCTGTTGTTGCTGATCCGGAACCTGTACGGGTTCATCTCCGTCGTCATCGCCGGCGCCCTGGTCGGTGCGGCCGCGTATTTCGGTGACCCCGTGGTGCGCTACATCGCCGCGTACCTGATCACCTGGGTCCTGCTGCTCGGCGCGACACGTCCGGTGCTGGAACTTGCACGCACCCACCGTCAGGGGCGCGGTCGCGGCTCGGACGCCGATCAGTTGAGGGGACTGACCCGGATACCGGCCGGGATCTGGATCGCGATCTTCGCGCTCGTCACAGCAGGCACCGCCGTGTACGGGACGGTGCGGGTCGTGGTGACCCAACTCGGCTGACGCCCCGATCGGATCTGGAGGAGGCCGACGAGCCGTCACACTGTCGACGCTCGGCCGGTCAGAAGATCCCGATGGCTTCCGCGGTGTCGAGAACGACCTCCGAAGCGCGCCACTCGGCCCACATCGCGGCCTCGCCCGCGTCCTCCGTCGCCGGGGACATCAGTGCCCGGCTGCTGATCCATGCCACCGCACGCACCGTCTGGAAGAAGATCCCGGCGGCACGGTCGCTGCCGATGACGTCGCCCACGATCGACACCGAGAAGAGTTCGGTGAGATCGGTTCCGTAATCAGCCTTGATCTCGCGGATGATGTTCGGCGTCGCCGCGCCGAGGACTTCGCCGTACTTGTTGAAGTCGTCCCACCGCTCAACAGGGGTTTCGACCGCGGCCAGCGCGGCCGGCAGGTCGAGCAGCAGATGAGCGCTCATCCCACTGGTCGCCACACGTCCGCCGGAATGCTCGCAGTCCGTCGCGGTCCGGTAGTAGAGCTCCCACGGCGCGGGCACCGGCACGTCCGTCGCATGCGCGTACACGCCTTCCAGATAACGCTGCACGAAGTCGAGGGCCAGGTCCTCGGCCCACTGCGAATCGGCGTAGTCGCCGCGCTCGATCGACGGGACGGTGGTGTCGAGGATCTCCTTGTAGACGACCGCGAATCCGCCGCGCGGGTCTCCCGCGTCACCCCACAACTCGGCGATCTCGGTGACGTTGTCTCGAGCGTCCTGCAGGGTCCGGTTGTTCTCGGGTGCCGATACGTCCGCGATTTCTTCCATGACCCCGGCGTCCACGCGGGGCGGGCAGACGGAGGCGGGGCGCGCCTCGGCGGTGGACGTGGCCGTACCGACGAGGATGCCTGCGGCCATCGTGACAGCGGTGAACGCGGAGACCATGAAGCCCGCCGGTTTTTTCATGAGGGAGAAGGCTAGCCCGTTCCACCCGTTTCGGACAAACGCGGCCATTCGATCTCGGTCACCGGAGCGGAGCGGGTCAGCCGAAGTCGACCTGCCGGTGCGCATTGGCCAGCGCGGTGACCACGCCGGTCCCGAACGGACCGAGCCTGTCGAACAGCACGGCCGTGCCCACCGCGACGCCGTCGGTGCCGATGTGGTTGTCCGCCTCCACACCCACTTCCAGCCCTTCGGGCAGACGCGACAACGCGAGGGTCACGTCCGCGTTGATGTAACCCACACCCTCGTCGCCCCAGTTGGTCACGAAGCTGGTTCCTTCGCCCACCATCGCGATGTTGACGAACGGCGACTGTTCCTCCCCGACGATCACCGGAAGTTGCCTCGACCACAGGCGTTTACGGCCCGCGTTCTGGTGCTCCGACCTTCCCCGCGACCAGCGGCCGTCGCTGCTGTACCAGGAGTAGGTGTCGGTAGCCGGCGGTGAATCGAGCACCTCTTGTGGCGGTGCGGGATGTTCGTCCCGGGTCCAGACGGAGCCGGGGGGCTGCGCCGACCGGCGCAGGTACACGATGGTGGCCCGCGCCGACACCTTCCCGTCCTGGATCAGGTTCGCATCGGCCACACGGATCCGGTTTCCGTCGCGGACACGCGTGGTGGTGAACGTGATCGTCTCGTTGCGGACCGGTGCGAACAGGTCGAGGGTGAAGCGCGCCGGGACGAATCCTTCCGGTGCGTGGGCATTCTCGAGTTCTCGGGCGACGAGCCCGCTCACGCACGGCCCGTTGAGCATCGCGTCCGACCACGGACTGGCCGCGTACTTCGTCGGCGTGTAGACACCGTCGGCTTCTGTGAAGAATCCACGTTCCGGGCGCTGGGGCATTCCCGGATTGTTGCAAGGGCATGTGTGAGCCTGTTCACCGGGGACGCCCCGGCGCCCGATACCGCGAGCGATGGGTGAAGATAAGACGGTGCACGTACACCGACCCGAGCCGTCGCCGGGGCCCGTCCCGATGATCGTCGACGTCGACACCGGCATCGACGATGCCCTCGCACTGCTGTACCTGCTGGCGAGTCCCGAGGCCGAGATCGCCGCGGTACTGTGCACCGCCGGAAACGTTCCGGTCGCGCAGGTGACTACGAATACCCTTGCGTGGCTGGAGGTGTGCGGCCGGTCGGACATCGAGGTCGCCGTCGGGTCGGCGGTGCCCCTCGTCGCGCCGCTGATGACGACCGAGGACACGCACGGTCCGCGCGGAGTGGGATACGCGGAGTTGCCCGATGCGTCACACGGGCCGTCCGCACGCACCGCCGCAGAAGCGTGGGTCGAACTGACGCGTGAGCGGCCCGGGGAATTGACGGGCCTGGTCACAGGACCCCTGACAAATCTAGCGCTGGCCTTGCGTCTCGATCCCGGCGTGCTCGGCCGCCTCCGCCGGCTGGTGGTGATGGGAGGCTGCTTCAACCATCCGGGCAACACCACCCCCACGTCGGAGTGGAATGTGGCGGTCGATCCGGAAGCGGCGAAAGTCGTGTTCGATGCCTTCGCGGGGCTCGACCCCCGGCGGCGTCCACTGCTCTGCCCGCTGGATACGACCGAGTCGATCGAGATGCGGCCTGTCCACGTGGCACGTATAGCCGAACTCGCGGGAAGCGTTCCCCCGGAAGAGTTGTCGGAGGACGACCCCTGCGGCCGCCGTTCGCGGGCCTCGGTGCCCGTGGTGCGTCACCTGTCGGACGCACTGCGGTTCTACATGGAGTTCCACCGCGATCAGAACCTCGGGTTCCTCGCCCACGTGCACGATCCGTTCGCGGCAGCGGTCGCGCTCGGCACGGTCCCGTATGTGACGCGTCCAGCGACCGTCGACGTCGAACTCGACGGGCGGATCACCCGGGGGACGACGGTTGCCGATTGGTCGGGAATCTGGGGACGAGATCCGGACGCCGACATCGTCGTCGGGACGGAACCGGAATTTTTCTTCGATCATTTCGTCGATCGAGTCGCATTCTATGTGCGCGACTTGAACATACCCCGGAGTAACAACTAGCGTCGCATTCGCAATAATTCGGGGACAAGGAGAATAGTGTGGCGCAGAAAGTGCGCGTCGAATATTTCGACGACATCGATGGTCAACCCATCGCCGATGGTCTGGCGCAGTCGTTTCGAATCGCCGTGGACGACGTCGAATACGAAATCGACCTCCGCCCGGCCAACGCGGACAAATTCTGGGCCGTACTTCGCCCGTGGCTGAAGAGGCCCCCGGGTACGCGCACGCCGGCAGCACGGGCAGAAGCCACCGAGCGTGTGATCAAGCCGTCCCGGCCACGGGCGGCCCGCAAGCGCAAGACCATTCCGTCCACCCGTTCCCCCGAACAACTCGCGGCGATCCGCCACTGGGCCCGCAACGAGGGGTTCGACGTCAGTTCGCGTGGCCGGATCCCGTCCCACATCCTCGAACGCTTCGAGGCAGCGCACTCCTGAGTTCAGGACGACAGGTGATGTCGGTCGCCGCGGTGGATAGTCACCGCGGCGACCGAACACCCACCACCACGCCGATGAGTGTGTCCCCGACTCGGCCGAGCGCGATATCGACACCGAGTGATTCACCGATTCCGTTGAGCAGCAGCGCCATTGCCGTGATGAAGATGCTCGCGACGTCGAGATCAGACGTTCTCCTGGTCAGCACCCCGATCGTCGGCAGGCCGTGACCGCATCCGGCGCTGCGAGATCAGGGCATCTCCATCGTTTCCGACCGTTCGATCTCCGCAATTGCCCGGCGCAGACAGGGACCGGGGGCAACCTTCCGCGCGGCGAGAAGATCGGTCAGTACCAGCAACCCGGCGGTGAGGTACTGCTCCGGTGCGATACGAGGATCCGTCGCCTCGACGTCCTGCACGCCCAGAGCGCCGGTAACGACGGCGACCACCGCGTCGGGCTGTATCGACGGTAGCCACCGCACACCGTCGCGCACCGCTCGGGTGAGTACGGCCTGTACATCCTCGCCCGTCAAGCCGTCGGGATGAAGTTCTTCGAACAGCTCACGCATCATCCCGGCATGGACCGCGGTGACCGTCTCGTACGGCAGGCCGGCGAGATCGTCGAGTGCGTCGCCGAACAGGTCGCTCGCTCCGGCGCTCGCAGCAGTGAGAGCCGCGTCGGTCGCGGACGCGATCCGCTGGGTTGTCTTCGGCCAATGGTCGGGCCACACAGTACTTCGCCTCGCTTTCTGTCGCAGGTCCACCGGGGTCGCGGCGGCGAATCCTGCCGCATCAGTTTTCACGATGCCACCGACCCGTCTGCGAACGGGCCGCACCCACGCAATGCAGCGGGACCGTTTTCGGGTCACGACCGCGTCCGCGGGCCTATTCTTGGCACACCAAGATCACGACTTCCGAGGTGTCCCCACGAGGAGTTCCCATGTCCGCGAACCCCGTTTCTCCCTCCGACCCGTTCAGGTCGCTGTTCAAGCAAATCTGGTGGGTGGTGCTCATACGCGGCATTCTCGCCGTGCTCTTCGGCATCGTCGCGCTGGTGTGGCCCGACATCACGGTGTGGGCACTGGTCATCGTCTTCGCGATCTATGCCATCGTCGACGGAGTCGTGCTCGGTGCCCACGCGGTACGCGACCGTGCGGCGCTCGCCGGGTGGGGCTGGTGGCTCGCGATGGGTGTCGTGTCCGTCGTCGCCGGCATCGTGGCCCTCGTCTGGCCCGGGATCACCGCGTTGGTCCTGCTGTACGTGATCGCCTTCTACGCGATCCTGTACGGCATCACCGGCATCGTCGGCGGCCTTCGATTCCGGAAGGTCCCGGATTCCGGGTGGGTCTGGTCGGTGATCGCCGGTGTCCTCGCGGTGGTGTTCGGCCTGATCCTTCTCATCTTCCCCGGTGAAGGCATCCTGAGCCTGATCTTCCTGGTCGGCATCTACGCGATCCTGTTCGGTGCGTTGCTGATCGTGATGGCGTTCCAGGTGCGCAACTCCGCGAAGCGGATGGGCGTCATCTGACGCGCGGCGCTCCCTGTGGTGTAACAAACCGACCGGTATCCCCGACGTTCTGACGGAACACACTTCCTCAGAACGGATCGACTATGAATCCTCCTGCCGGCTGGCATCCCGACCCCTTCGACCCGTCCATCGATCGCTATTGGGATGGTGCGCAGTGGACCGAGCAAACCAGGCCCAAAGGTAGCGAGACTCCTACTCAGGTCTTCGGTTCCGTCGATCCAGGAGGCAACCGGCCCGCCGGCGATGAAAAGAAGCGCCGGAAGTGGCCGTGGGCGGTCGGCGCCGGATTCGTGGGGCTGATGGCCCTCGGAGCAGCTGTGGGTGAGGAACAACCGGCGCCTGCTTCGTCTTCGGTCGTGTCTACTACGACCAGTTCGGCAGCTCCGACCACAACGACGGCGCGATCCACCACGACGACGACAACACTCCGAACCACGACGCCGGCACCGGCAACAACCACGGAGGCTCCGGTGCCGTTGGTCCCTCAGATCGAAACGACAACCAGCACGACAACGGAATACACGCCACCGGCTGCCCCGGCGTACACCCCGCCTCCGGTGACGCAGTACACGCCTCCACCCATGACGGAGTACACACCTCCGCCGGAGCCGCCGGAGCCGGTCGCGTCGTACAAGAACTGCAGTGAGGCAAGGGCAGCAGGTGCTGCTCCCATCCTCAGAGGCGAACCCGGGTATGCACCTCACCTGGACAGAGACAAGGACGGCATCGCCTGCGACAAGTAGCCTCCCGGCTGGGGCGGTAGCCCTCCGCCAACCGATAGCGACCGATCAGGCGTTCGCGAGTCGCCCCCACGCGTGCCAGTGGTCGATCTCGATCCACGCGCTCACCCGCCGCCTGTCGCGCTGATGGTAAGGGCGACCGGTGTAGTGCGCCGAAATGCGGTCGATGTCAGTCAGATCCGGATCGTCCACGAATTCCACCACCCTGCCCTGGATGCTGACGTGGGTGATCCAATCCTCGGGATCCATCGCGGACAGGCTCACGCGCGGGTCGTGGCGCAGGTATTCGAGCCGCTTTCGTCCCTCGTCCATGTTCACGAGAATGCGTCCGTTCTCGTACATGTACCAGGTGGGCACCGACACCGGTTGCCCGTCCGCCCGCAGCGTACTGATGGTTGCGTAATTGGGCTGAGCAAGGAACTCGGCAACGGCGGCAGGAACCGGAGGCTTCGGCACAATCGAGCCTTTCTCGAGGTGAGGATCGGTACCGGACCAGCCTATGCCCGGGCACCCGGGTCATCCGCCACAAGTGCGGCAGGAGAACCCGCGCCGACGCTCAATACCGCGGGTTGGCGACCCTCAGCCGCGTGTCGACCAGGTCTCGGACGACGCAGCCGACCGGCGTCTCCTCGAGAGTGATATCACCTGCTCGCAGACCGAGGGCCAGTTCGGATTCCGTGCGATAGCCCAGCTCCCCGAGCCGGGTGCGAAATTCTTCTCGCAGCGCGTATCCGACCTCCGACTCACGCGCGGCGATGCCGAGAACATGCGCGGCGACACGAGATCGATAGACGGACCTCGGGTCGGCCCCCGCCGACGCATCGACGACGAAATCCTGGACCGCCCGCAGCAATTCGCCGATGCGCCGAGTGCCGAACAAATCGTCTGCCGGATCGTCACCGGCCCGTACGACATCACCGGTCGCGCTCGCCGGTACACCGAGCAGATCCAGCAGGTCGCGTTCGCATTCCGCGACACGACGGCCGATGGCGAGCAGTTCGAGGGTGTTGTCTCCGCCGTCGTCGGCACGCATCGCCTGCATCCGGCAGATGACCGCCCAGCGCAGCGACCCGAACACCTCCCACCAGTGCACGACGTCCGGATCGGGTGACACCCCGGATTCGTCGGCGTAACCGCGAAACAGGTCGTCGCGTGACCCGAATCCTCCGACAGGGTGCGGCGACCCGAATCGCCATGTCTTCGTGCACAACCAGCCGAGATCTTCCATCGGGTCGCCCAGGTGCGCCAACTCCCAGTCCAGCACTCCCCGGATGCCGTCCTCGTCGACGAGGATGTTCCCGTTGCGGAAGTCGCCGTGCACGACAGACTTTCGTGTTGCGGGTGGCCGGTTGTCTCTCAGCCAGGAGAACGCGGCTTCCAGCGCGGGCAGCGGGCCTCCGGTCCGTGTGTATTCGCCGAGCAGGAACTCCAGCGGGTCGTGGTCCGGAAGGCCCGGCACCGCGACCGGGTCCATCCGGTGCAGTCGGCCGAGCGTGCGCCCGAGGTCGTACGGTAGGCGCGCTCGCACGGAACCGAACCTCTCGTCGCGAAGCAGTCGTTGCGGCAGCGCCTCGCCTGGCAGTCGCGACATCACCAGGTACGAGCCGATACCCGGCAACGGCTCGCCGCCGCTGTTGTCCACGATCTCCGGTACGGGGACCCCCACTCTGCCCGCCTCCACGAAAGCCGCTGCTTCCATGGACATTCGGCCTGGGTCCTCTCGGCCCGGCGGGTCGCGGCGCAGGATCAGTTCGGGTGGCAACGCGGGATCGGACTTCGTCGTGAGCGACCAGGTCTCGCGACTCGCCCCTCCGGTGAGCCGCTCGACGCCGGTGAAGACGCACGCCGCGCCCAGGACCGTCGACAGTCGCTCCGCCAGTGCGTCCTCGAACGTCTCGCTCATCCTGTACCGAACCGTCGCCGTGAGTCCGGGGCGATCAATCGAATTCCATGCCCGCGGCCTCGCCGCGCTGTCTCGTCGTGTTGGCGCCGTCGAGTGATTCACGAATGATGTCGGCGTGTCCGCTGTGGTGGGCAGTCTCGCGGATGATGTGGATGAGGATTTTGCGGGCACTCATCCATTCCCGTGTGGGGGTCCACGGAGCAATCGGAAGCGGTACCTGGCGGTTCAGGTCGAGTGTCGCGACGTACTCCTCCGTCGCGTCCGCGACCGCGCGGTAAACCTCGAGCAGATCGGCGAGGGACTCGTCGTCGCGCATGAAGTACTGCGCCATCAGCGCATCCATGTCCGTGACCGCGGAGTTTTCGTCCATCTCGCGGATCGTCTCGATCCAGGACCGCTCGGTGTTCGCGACGTGCTTGACGAGGCCACCCAGCGTCAGATCGCTCACGGTCGAGCGCGTGCGGGCCTGTTCGTTGTCGATTCCGCGGACGGTGATGAGGAACATCTCGCGCTGCTCGGCCAGCATCTCGAGGATGTCCGCGTGTTCACCGGTGACTGTGCTCTGGCTCATGACCACTCCTCGTTTCCGGATTCCGTCGATGCTGCCACGGTAGAAACGATTGCGGTCGGCTTCGGTCCTGAATCCCCGTGTCGAGCCGAATTCGGTACAGAGGCTGGTCAGGCGGCGAAGCCGACGGCACCGATCACCGGGATGATCGTCATGAACACGATGGCGATCACGAACAGCGTGATCGTGACCTTCCTGTCCCAGCGTGACCGTGCTCCCGTCGCCGCAAGGAGAAAAAAGACGAAGCCGATGCAGATGGAGCCGATCCCGATGATCACCGATGTTTCGAGCATGGTTCCATCATCGCCCACGCGGGCAGTCGCTTCGCGCGGGACCGCCCCCGTCACGTGAGAGCGATCAGCGATTGAGCTGCGTGATCCGCCCGGAGAGCACCGTCGCGAAACTTGTCCATCCGGCGTAGGGAGCGAGCGCCGCACCCGCCGTCGGGTTCGCCGCCGCCGTCCGGCGGGTGAGGTCGACCGTGCTCGCGGCCAGCGCAGCGGCCACCAACGTCGCGGGCACAAGGCGGTGCCACGCGAAGAACATCCACGACCAGGACGCATTGAGAACCAGGTTGACGCCGAGCGCAGTGATGTACTTGCGCCGGCCGTCGTGATCCCCGCGTTCGTCCAGCGAGTCGATCGCGACCGCCGAGGTCACCGCGATATCCGCATAGAGCGCCGTCCACACCACCGGGAAGACCGCGGGAGGAGGCTGGATACCGGGCTTACGAAGCTTGCGATACCACCGCGAGTCCGTTTCGCGTGAAGCGATGGAACCGACGATCGCGGTCACGGTGGTCGCTGCGGCGGTGGCGAGGACGGTGGTGAGCTTCATGCGAAATGACTCCTGTCGATTTCATCCCTCGGCGCCGGCCGGCGGCCGGCTCGCGGCATCCGACCGGCTACCCGGGCTCCCGCGCCTCGAAACGCCCCGGCACCGCCGCGAGTAACCTGACCCGCGAACACGCTGGGGACGACTACGGGGGCGGACGATGAGCGGACTCACACAGATCGGCGACGGGGTATGGGCTTTCGTGCGTCCGTCGGGAGGTTGGGGCGAGGCCAACACCGGGCTGATCGTCGCTTCGGGTACGGCGTCGATGGTCGTCGACACGGTCTGGGACACCGCGTGGGCGAGGCGCGTGGCGGATGTGCAGCAACCTCTCGTCGCGCACGCGCCGATCACCGAGGCCGTCAACACCCACAGCGACGGTGACCACTGGTGGGGCAACGACACTCTTCCCCCGTCCACGCGGATCACGACGAGCCGGGCCGCCTTGGCAGGCATGCACGAGGACCTTCCGCCCGCGGCGCTCGGTGTGCTGGCGGGGATCGGCGGGGTGCTCGGCAGGCTTCCGGGGCCGGTCGGCCCGGCAGGTGCGTATGTTGCCCGCGTGCGCGGCGGTGCTCGCTTGCCGCGCCGCACCCCACGCCTGCCCGACCGCACCTTCGACACACGCGACATCGTGGAAATCGGCGACCGCAGAATAGAACTCGAGCAGCTCGGGCCGTGTCACACCGCCGGCGATCTCGTCGCCCATGTTCCCGACGCGGGTGTCGTGTTCGCCGGCGATCTGCTCTTCATCGGTTCTACGCCGATCCTGTGGCACGGGCCGATCGAGAACTGGTTCTCTGCACTCGAGCGATTGATGTCGTGGGACGCCGCGACCTACGTTCCAGGGCACGGACCGCTGTGCGGCCGCGCAGAGATCCTCGCGCTACGCGATTACTGGGTATGGGTGAACGAAGCGGGCCGTGACCGGCACAACGCGGGCCTCTCACCTTTGCAGGCGGCACGAGAACTCGTGCGTAGCCCGGAATTCGGCCGGTGGCGCGAGTGGGAGTCGCCGGAACGCCTTGTGCTGAGCCTGAGCACGCTGTTCGATCAGTGGAACGGGAATCCTCCCGGCCCCCCGGCGATCCGCCGCCGCGCCCGCACATTCGCGGACGCGGAGACGCTCCTCCGCGAGGGGATTCTCTGAACTCCACAAGCAGCGCTACGAGAGATGCTCCGGCTGGGGATGCGTCTTGTGCGACCAGTCGGATCCCACTTTCTGCATGCCGCCCACGTCGGGGCAGTCGCTGCTGCGGGTGCCCGTGGGCGCGATCGAAATCACCACCGATTTGTAGGTGGGGCAATTGCTTTCGAGTGCAGTGGAATCGAGAGGGACCAACGGGTTGGTCTCCGGGTAGTAGGCCGCCGCAGACCCACGCGGCACGTCGTACTCGACGACGCGGAACCGATGAGCGCAGCGCACCCGTTCGTCACCGTCCCATCGGGTGAACAGGTCGACGATGTCGCCCGGGTCGAGCCCGGCCGCGGCGATGTCCTCACGATGCATTAACACCACACGACGACCGCCCTCGATACCGCGGTAGCGATCGCTCAGCCCGTAGATGGTGGTGTTGAACTGGTCGTGACTGCGCAGCGTCTGCAACAGGAGATGCCCCGGAGGCACCTGAACGACCTCGATCGGGGACACCGCGAATTCTGCTTTCCCCGTCTTTGTTTGGAAGGTACGAGTGTCACGCGGCGGGTGCGGGAGGATGAATCCTCCGGGTCGGCGGACGTTGACCTCGTAACCCTCGCAACCGGGAACGACTCTGGAGATGTGCGAGCGAATGTTCGCGTAGTCGTCGCGCATCGCCTTCCACTGGAGGCCGTAGCGGTCTCCGATCGTCGCCTCGGCGATGCCCGTAATGATCGAAACCTCCGACCGGAGATGCTCACTCGCAGGTTCGAGCGGGCCACGTGAGGCGTGGACCGAGCATTCGGTGTCTTCGACGGACACGAACTGGTGACCGGACGCCTGCACGTCCTTCTCGGTGCGTCCCAGCGTCGGCAGGATGAGCGCGGTCTCCCCGCACACCAGGTGGGACCGGTTGAGTTTCGTGGAGATCTGGACGGTCATGTCGATTCCGGACATCGCTTCGGCCGTGACGACGGTGTCGGGCGCCGATTGAACGAAGTTTCCGCCGAGGCCGAGGAAGAACTTCGCCTTGCCGTCCCGCATCGCACGAATGGAATCGACGGTGTCGAAACCGTGTTCGCGCGGCGGGTCGAACCCGAACTCCTTCTCGAGCGCGTCGAGGAAGTGCTGCGGGGGCCGCTCCCAGATGCCCATGGTGCGGTCGCCCTGCACATTGGAATGCCCACGCACGGGCATGAGGCCGGCACCCCGTCGACCGATGTTTCCCCGCGCGAACGCGAGATTGCAGATCTCCTTGATGGTTGCCACGGCGTTGCGGTGCTGCGTCACACCCATCGCCCAGCAGAAGACCGTCGCCTTCGACCGGCGGAACATCTGGGCCGCCTCCGTGATCGCCTGCCGCGACAGCCCGGTCGCTGCGATCACCTCGTCCCAGTCGACGTTCCGGACGTGCTGCTTCCAGTCGTCGAACCCGGTCGTGTACTCCCGCACGAAGTCGTGATCGAGCGCATCCCATTCGACGAGGAGCGATCCGATCGCCTGCATCAGTGCGAGGTCGCCGTTCACCGCGATCGGCAGATGGAGGTCGGCGAGGTCCGTTCCCCGGCCGACCACCCCGCGCGGGGTCTGCGGGTTACGGAAGTTGACCAGACCTGCTTCCCGGAGCGGATTGATCGCGAGGATCTTCGCGCCGTTGCGCTTGGCTTTCTCGAGCGCGGTGAGCATGCGGGGATGGTTGGTGCCCGGGTTCTGGCCCTGGAGAACGATCAGCTCCGCGTGGTGGACGTCCTCGAGCGTGACACTGGCCTTGCCGATACCGATCGATTCCTGCAGCGCGATGCTCGTGGACTCGTGACACATGTTCGAGCAGTCGGGCAGATTGTTGGTTCCGAAGGCACGGGCGAACAACTGGTACACGAACGCCGCTTCGTTCGACGCGCGGCCGGAGGTGTAGAAGAGGGCTTCGTCGGGGCTGTCCAGCGACCGCAGCTGCTCGCCGATCAGCGCGAAGGCGTCGTCCCATTCGATCGGGGTGTAGTGGGTGGCGCCGGGACGCTTGACCATCGGGTGGGTGATGCGCCCCTGCTTGCCGAGCCACAGCTCACTGTGCTGCGCGAGGTCGTCGATGCTGTGCCGCGCGAAGAACTCGGGCGTCACCCGGTCGCGAGTGGCTTCCTCGGCAACCGCCTTTGCACCGTTCTCGCAGAACTCCGCAGCATGCCGGTGCCCCGGAGCGGGATCGGGCCACGCGCAACTCATGCAGTCGAAGCCCTCCGCCTGGTTGAGCTCGCGAAGCGTCTCGGCCGACCGAACGATCCCCATTTCGCGAAACGAGCGTTTCAACGCGACCGCGACACCGGTGACGCCGGCCGCACTGTTCTTGTGGTCTCCGACACGGAGTTCCTGCTCGTCGTAATCGCGTCGTTGATCGTCCCGCATCGTCACTCCTCACAAACGCAGCTTTGGTGCTCCGTCCAGTGTGACAGAGCCCATAGA
>NZ_BDAM01000007.1 GCF_001895045.1 Rhodococcus coprophilus NBRC 100603
ACCCGGCAGTCCTTGTGGCGTGCTACTTCCGGCCGGCCTGCCACTTCATGCCCCAACCGTATTTGCGGTCGAGATCGGACTGGCTGCCGTCGATGTACTCCACCAGCCGGTTCACCGTCACTCCCTGCCCGGTGCTCTCGATCATCGCGATGGCGCAGATGCGTGCCCCGTTGTTGGGGGAATCGAGGCGGACCTCGATCTGCGGTCCGGACGGCGGGGACAGCGTGACGACACCGTCGACGGCGGCCCAGTTGGGCGCGCCCTGGTAGATCATTGCGAAGATCAGCACGCGCTTGAACAGTTCCGGCCGTTCGAAGTTGATGTGCATGTTCTCGCCACCGGCCACCGACCCGGTGCGGTCGTCACCGTCGAGGTGGATGTAGGGCGGAGTGTTCAGCGATCCGAAGCTGTTGCCGAGGGCCTGGATGACGCCCTTGGAGCCGTCGGCGAGTTCGAAAAGGCAGCCGAGGTCGAGGTCGACACCGTTGCTCGCCCCCGTCAGCTTCGCGAGGAAGCCCTTCTTCTGCTCGCCACGCGACCAGTCGAGGTTGACGCGCGTGACGCCCCGCGCGGACCCGCCCTTGGACAGACTGACGGTGGGGGCGTCCTTGGTGAGATTGATCTTGTCGAGGTTCACGCCCCCGGTGTTCTGTTCGGGCTTCTTGCTGTAGTCGATTGCCATTCGGTTGCCTTTCGTCGGAGTGGTGGGTGCGAGATCCACGGGGGTACGAAAAAGCGATGGGAGCCCCCGTCCCGAGATTCGGGCAGAGGGCTCCCATCGCTGTGGATCTCACGGTCGTACTTGTCAGGCGGACACTTCTTCGACTGCGTCCGTCTTCTTGCTGTTGCGGTTGCGGTAGATGCTCGAAGCGAAAGCCGCGCCGATCAGGGCGATACCGACCAGGCCGGTGATCACCTCGGGAACGTGCGTGCCGATCGAGTACAGCAGGATCAACGCGAGCGCGCCGATCGCCCAGTGGGCGCCGTGCTCGAGATACACGTAGTCGTTCAGCGTGCCCTTGCGGACGAGGAAGATGGTGATGGATCGGACGAACATCGCGCCGATGAAGCCCAGACCCAGGGCGATGATGATCGGGTCGGACGTGATCGCGAACGCCCCGATGACGCCGTCGAACGAGAACGAAGCGTCGAGGACCTCGAGGTAGAGGAACAGGAAGAACCCGGCCTTACCGGTGGCCTTCGCCAGTCCGGAGGGTCCGCCCGAGGATTCTTCGCCCTCTTCGGGGATATGGAACATCTCGCCGAGACCGTTGACCGCGATGTAGGTGATCATGCCGAGCGCACCGGCGATCATCACCGTCGACACCTTGTCCTCGGGTGCGATGACGGTAGCGGTGATCAGCAGCAGTGCGGTGGCGACGACAACCTCGAGCTGGTCGAGCTTGCCGGCCTTCGCGAGCGGCACTTCGAGCCATCGCAGCCACTTGATCTCACGTTCTTCGAGCATGAAGTGCAGGAACAACATGAGCAGGAACATGCCGCCGAACGCAGCGATCTGCGGGTGCGCGTCGGTGATCAGCGTCTCGTAGCTCGCGCTGCCGTCGGGGAAGTATGCGGCGCCGTCCGGCGGCGGATTGAGTGCAAGATCGATTGCTGCCACCGGGCCGAGTCCGGATGCCACCCACACGATGAGCAGCGGGAACACCAGACGCATGCCGAACACGGCGATGAGGATGCCGATGGTGAGGAAGATCTTCTGCCAGAACTCGCTCATCCGTCGCAGGACCGTCGCGTTGATGACCGCGTTGTCGAACGAGAGCGAGACTTCGAGGATGCCGAGGATCACACAGAGAAACAGAGCCTGGGGGCCGCCGTAGAGGAACGCCACCACCAGAGAGATGACGGTGACGGCCAGCGACGGGCCGAATATTCGCAGAACCACGAAGCGTGGCCTTTCTGAGTAGAGGTCAGGGGCTGTGCAGGGTGGTTACTGCAGGCTCCGGAGAGCGGCGATCCGGCCCCGGCGCGGCCGGGACCGGATCACGAGGATCGAACTAGACGTTGACACCGTAATCGCGCGCGATGCCGGACAGGCCCGAGGCGTAGCCCTGGCCGATGGCCCGAAACTTCCACTCGGCACCGTTGCGGTACAGCTCACCGAAGACCATGGCGGTCTCGGTGGAGGCATCCTCGGAGAGGTCGTAGCGGGCCAGCTCGGTGCCGTTGGCGCGGTCGACGACGCGGATGTACGCGTTGCGCACCTGGCCGAACGACTGGCTGCGGGTCTCGCCGTCGTAGATCGAGACGGGGAAGAAAATGGACTCGATGTTCGCCGGAACGGCGGACAGATCGACGTTGATGACCTCGTCGTCTCCCTCGCCCTCACCCGTGCGGTTGTCGCCGGCGTGCTCGATCGAGCCGTCGGGCGACTTCATGTTGTTGAAGAAGATGAAGTGCTGGTCGGAAACCACCTTCTTGTCGGCACCCGTAGCGATCGCGCTGGCGTCGAGGTCGAAGTCGGTACCGGTGGTCGTACGCACGTCCCAGCCGAGGCCGACGGCCACAGCCGTGAGGTTCGGCGCTTCCTTCGTAAGCGAAACGTTGCCACCCTTGGTCAAGCTGACGCCCATGCGGGGTCCTTTCGATCGTTCCTACGGGTCGACGTACCGGAAGGGCACGCCCAGGTTGCGCGTATGCCACCACAGTAATAGGTCTCTGTGAGGTGCGCCCCTACCCACTATGCCGACTCCGGGCCGGGTGACCCCCTGAAAGCCGAGTCGCGCGGAGCGGGAATGTCGAGAAGACAGGCGTGGGTCGGGCGACCAGTACCATTCGGTCTTGTGGCGAGCCGATGGACGCGCCGCCTCTTCGGCGGCGGGCGCACCGATGATCCCGCGGCCCTCCGCGCCCATGACGCGATGGTGGCCGCGTTCCTCGACATGGACAAACGCCAGTCCGTTGCGGAGGCGAGCGTCGTCGCATCCCACGAGATCGCGCCGGAACGAGGCCTTCTCCGCGTGTGGGAACCGATCAGGCACAAGTGCTACCTGGCTGCCGAAGCGTATTTGCAACTGGCTCGTACCGAACCCGGGGACGAGCTTTCGCCGGCTGCGGCATACGAGCAGGTGACCCACCAGATCGCAGACGCGGCAAGGACTCTGGACCAGTTCTACGAGAGCAACCGAGGCCACCTCGAGCACGCGGTGACCGTCGCGCAGACCGCGCCGCAGCTGGCACAGCGTGTCGGCGCCGATGCCCGTGGCGCCCTGGAGGCGCTGGATCTTCCGGGCAACCGTGCGTTCGCCGACTATCCGTCGGTCCGCGCGACCACCGAGGCGTTGCAGCGGGCTCTGCGCAACCTGGACTCCGCGGTCGGGGCCGGCACCGTGCGCACCGCCGCCCACCGGGTGGAGGAAACGACGGCGGCGTTCCGTGAAGCGCTCGCCGAAGCGCCGGGACGCGAAGCCGAGGCGCGCAACACCCTCGCCTCCGTCACCACCCGGCTCGGCGCCGTACGCACCCGTTCGGAGGGACTCTCGCCGGCCTACTCGGCACTGCTGCGCGAATTCAACGCGGCCAGTTCCGCAGATCTGTCCGGCAACGAACAACAGGCCCTTCTGCTGCTCGAGCGTGCCGCCGAAGAACTCGAGGTGGCACGGACTTCACTCCGTGCGGGGAACCCCGAACAAGCTCTCGCCCAGGCCGGTGTGGTGCGCGCCGAACTCGCACAGGCCGAGGCACTCGTCGACGCAGTGACCGAGCGGCTCGCCACGTTGCGCGCGGTGAAGGCAGATCCCGACGCCAAGGTCCGTGACGTGCGCTTTCGGTTGCGTGACGCACAACACCTCGCGGTACAGCGGGGACTCACAGCAGAATGGGGTTCCGTCCTCGACGCCCAGCTCGATCGGATCGACCGGGCAGTCGATGCGCTGTCAGGCGTACATCCCGACTACTGGGCATATGTCAAAGACCTGGACGCGGTATCGACGTTCATCACCGGAGTGGTGAATCGAATGAGAGGACGGAACACGGACCGATGACCGGGGCGACTTTCACCGAGGTGCGCGCAATGCGGCACTTCCGACATCTGGATCGGCCCACCTTGGACCGACTCTTTTTCCACCCCCCTCAGCCCTTCGGTCACAGCGACGCCCGCGAACGACTCGCGATGGCCCTCGGAGCGACCTTGTACGTCCCCGCGACCCGCCACGACCTCACGTCGACCATCCTGCGACGCGCCGGCGAGGGGGTGACCTCGATGGTCCTCGATCTCGAGGACGCCGTGGCCGACGACGAAGTCGAGGACGGGCTCCGCAACGCCGTCGCGACCCTCGACGCGCTCGCCCTCCGCGACGAACCCCCGATGATGCTGTTCGTCCGAGTCCGTACCCCTGACGGGGTCGATCGGCTCACCGCGATGCTCGGTCCCGGACACAGCGTGCTCACCGGGTTCGTGCTTCCCAAGTTCGGTGCGACGTCCGGACGTGCATTCCTCGAGGCGGTCGCCGCTGCGTCCGGCAGGATCGGGCGGCACCTCTACGCGATGCCCGTCATCGAGTCTGCTGCCGTGGTGCACCGCGAAACGCGCGACGACGAGTTGCGGGCGATCGCCCTGCTGCTCGCCGAGCATCGCGACCGGATCCTCGCCGTCCGGATCGGCGCGACCGACATGTGCGCGACATTCGGGATCCGCCGCGACCGTGATCTGACGATCTACGACGTGCGGGTCGTCGTGGACGTGATCGCGGACATCGTCAATCACCTCGGTCGCACCGACGGCACCGGATTCGTCATCACCGGTCCGGTATGGGAGTACTTCGCCGATCACGAACGCATGTTCCGCCCGATGCTGCGGGCCACACCGTTCGAGGAGCAGGATGCGGTGGTGTTCCGGCAGCAGTTGGTGAGCCGGGACCTCGACGGTCTCCTGCGGGAGATCGCGCTGGATCGCGCGAACGGCATCCAGGGCAAGACGGTCATCCATCCGTCGCACGTCGCGGCGGTTCACGCGCTGTCGGCGGTCACGCACGAGGAGTTCCACGACGCCACGGACATCCTCGACCGCGACACCGGCGGAGTGAGCGCGTCCGGATACGGCAACAAGATGAACGAACGCCGACCGCACCGCACCTGGGCGGAACAAACTTTGGTGCGCGCCTCCGTGTTCGGGGTCACCAACAAGGGCGTCACATTCGTCGACCTGTTGACGGCGCTGGTGGACCGATGACCGACACTCTCCAGAAGTATTGGGCCACCGAGGAGTTCGGTCTCGCACTCGAGCATCGCGACACGTCGACCGGATACACCGTCCCTGAACTCGTCCAGCCCGGACTGCGCCGGAACCCGCGGCGCGCGCACCTTCTGGTGTCGACGGTGCTCGGCAAACACATTCCCACCGATCCCGCAGTGGTGCTGGGCGCCGGACGGCGCCTGGGCGAACTCGTCGCCGACCTGCTCGGCGACGTCGCCCGGGAAGCTCTCGTCCTGGGATTCGCCGAGACAGCTACCGGTTTGGGCCACTGCGTCGCCGAAGCCCTGGACGCCGGGTGTTACCTGCATTCGACGCGCCGTCGCGTGCCCGGCGCGGAGGTGTTCGCCGGTTTCGAAGAGGGGCATTCGCACGCGACCTCGCACCTGTTGCAGCCGACTTCGCCCGATCTCTTCTCAAATACCGCACCGCTCGTCCTCGTCGACGACGAAATCTCTACCGGAGCAACCGCGATCGACGCAATTCGTGCATTGCACCGCTCCCACCCCCGCGACCGTTACGTGATCGCTTCGCTGGTGGACATGCGCGGAGACGAACATCGTCGCTTCACCTCGGCAGCCGAACTCGAACTCGGTACGACGATCGAGCATGTCAGTCTCGCGCAGGGACACACCGTCCTGCCCGCCGATCTCACCGACCGCGTCACCGCGCTGCCGGTTCCCGAGCTCAATCCCGTCGCGCCGCAGCGAGGTTCGGTCCGATTCATCGAGGTTCCGTGGCCGTCGGATGTTCCCGACGGTGGACGCCACGGCGTGGTCCGCGCGGACTTCGCCGGCTACGACTCCGCGATCACCACGGCTGCGGAGGTCGTCGATTCTGTTCGGGACACGGACCGCCCGGTGATCGTGATCGGTCACGAGGAACTCATGTACCTCCCGTTGCGGCTCGCGCATGCACTCGCGACCCGCGGAACCCCGGCCACATTCCAGACCACGACACGGTCGCCCGCGTTCGTCCGGGACGTTCCCGGTTATCCGTTGCGGCGCGGATTCTCTTTCGTCGCACCCGAACACATTCCGTCCGAACACGAAGCCGAGGCGGCCCGGTACCTGTACAACGCCCGGTGGCCCGAGCCTGCCACCGAACGACCGGAGCTGGTTCTGGTGATCGATTCTCCGGCCGACACCGACCGCCTGCGCGCGGACGGTGGGGCGCTCGACGTCCTGACCGCCGCCGGCGAGGACGTACTGGTCGCGATCGTTCCCGCCACAGATCCGGCAGCACTGCGCGCTTCGAGGGAGACCGTATGACCACGCCGCTGACCGGACCCGAATTCGGTTCGTACGCCCCCGACGAGGCGACCTGGCTCCTCAAAGACCTCTCGCACGTCGATCTCGAAGGAGATATCGCCGAGCGTGAAGCCCGGATCCAGGCGGGTCTCGCGCATTACGCGGAATCTCTCCCGGTCGAGTACCAACCCGACGCTCCGTACCGGGAGTTGTTCGACAAAGCTCTGGCGTCGACCGCGGGACGGCTCGCGCACGCGGTGGGTACCTTGACCGAACTGCTGATCGCCGAACGGGGAACGGATCTCACCCTCGTGTCGCTGGCACGCGCGGGCACCCCGGTGGGGATCCTGATCCGCCGCTGGGCGCAGCGTCACCACGGTCTGTCGCTGCCCCACTACGCGGTCTCGATCGTGCGGGGACGCGGAATCGACTCTGCCGCACTGGATTACATAACCGCACACCATGACCCTCGCTCGGTCGTCTTCGTCGACGGCTGGACCGGCAAGGGGGCGATCGCGAGGGAGTTGTCCGCCGCCCTCGCGGAGTACTCCGCTGCCGGCGGACCCGTCCTGTCGGACGACCTCGCCGTGCTCGCCGATCCCGGACACTGCGTGCGCACCTACGGCACCCGCGACGACTTCCTCATCGCGTCGGCCTGCCTGAACTCGACGGTATCGGGGCTGGTGTCGCGCACGGTGCTGAACGACGCCTGGATAGGTCCCGGCGAGTTCCACGGAGCAAAGTTCTACGCCGAACTCGCGGGCGACGACGTCTCGAATCTCCTCCTCGACACGGTCTCAGCCGAATTCGGCGACCGCGCATCGGCATTCGAGAGCGCCCGCGCGCTGCTCGAATCCGACCGGGAACCCACCTGGGCCGGCTGGGAGTCCGTGGAACGCATCCGCGTGCGGTACGGCATCTCGAGCATCAACTTCGTCAAGCCGGGTGTGGGGGAGACAACCCGGGTACTGCTGCGCCGCGTCCCGTGGAAGGTCCTTGTGCGCGACCTCACCGCCGACGAACACGCGCACATCCGGATGCTCGCAGCGGCTCGGGACGTGCCCGTCGAAGAGATACCCGACCTCGCGTATTCGTGTATGGGATTGATCAAGGACCTACCATGACAGCAGCATTGATCGCCACCGATCTGGACCGCACCCTCATCTACTCGCGTGCGGCGATGACAGGATCGCAGTACTCGACAGAGAATCTGAGGTGCATCGAGTACTTCGACGGCGCCCCGCTGTCGTACGTCACCGAGACCGCCGCCCGGCAACTCGAGGACCTCACCACCGCGCACACCGTCGTACCCACCACCACCCGGACGCCCGAACAGTTCCGCCGGATCGATCTGCCCGGCGGTCCGTGGCGTTACGCCATCGCCAGCAACGGCGGAGCGCTGCTGGCGGACGGGAAACTCGACGAGCAGTGGCGCCGGCACGTGGATGCCGCGGTACGTGAGGGAGGCGCCGGCCTCGACGAGGTCACCGCCGAACTGCGCGCCCGCATCTCCGAGAGCTGGGTCACCAAGTTCCGGATCGCCGACGAGTTGTTCTGCTATCTCGTCGTCGACGTCGCCGCGCAACCCGCCGGGTTCCTCGAGGAGTGGCAGACCTGGTGCCAGGGTCGCGGATGGAACGCCTCGCAGCAGGGCCGCAAGATCTACACGATGCCGGACAGTGTCTGTAAATCGCACGCGGTCGCCGAGGTGTACCGCCGGCTCGCCGAGGAAGGGGTGATCGACGCCGACGCCCCGGTGTTCGCGGCCGGTGACGGCGCGCTCGACGCCGAGATGCTGATGGCCGCGGACGCTGCGATCCGGCCGCGCCACGGCGAGCTCGAACTGCTCGAGTGGCAGCATTCGAACCTCTCGGTGACCGAACAGTCGGGGATCGCGGCCGGTGAGGAGATTCTCTCCTGGTTCGCCCGGTCGGCCCGCGTCGAAGGCGCTTCGTAGAGTAGGACTGCATGCGACCGCCAACCCCGGTCGCCGACACAGTGAGGACACATCTCTTGCCGACTTCGCTCTCCAAGGGTCAGAACGGACCGCTCAACGTCTCCGACGTCGTCGTTTCGCTCGAGCTCACGACGCCCGCCGATCTCTCGGCGCTGCTGGTCAAGGCCGACGGAAAGGTGCGGTCCGACGCCGACTTCGTGTTCTTCAACCAGCCGGCCGGGCCGGGTGTGCGTCTCGTACCCGGACAGGCTGGACAGAATTCGTCGCTGGCCGTCTCACTGCCGCAGGTTCCCGCTGACATCGACCAGGTGCGCGCGGTGATCACACTCGACGACGCGACAAGCAGTTTCGGCCGTTTCGCGCCGCCCACCGCCCGCGTCTCCGACACGGCGGGCAACGTGCTGTTCGAATACCGGATCGAGGGGTTGTCCAGCGAGTCCATCGTGATCGCTCTCGAGCTGTACCGGCGACAGGGGTCGTGGAAGGTGCGCGCGGTCGGCCAGGGCTACGCGGGCGGATTCGCGGCGCTCGTCACCGATCACGGAGTGTCCGTCGACGACGCCCCGGCACCGAGCGTTGCCCAGACGCCGCCCCCGGCGCCGCAGCCGCAGTACACCCCGCCGCCCGCGCCCCAGCAGCAGTTCAACCAGGCTCCGCCGCCGGCGGCCGCACCTGCGCAGCCCACCGAGGTAAGCCTGTCGAAGAACCGTCCCGTGAGCCTCGTCAAGGGCCAGAAGGTCACGCTCCGCAAGGAAGGCGGCGTGGCACTGACGTACCTGCGGATGGGCCTCGGCTGGGATCCGATCGAGAAGCGCGGGCTGTTCGGCAATCGTTCCGCCGACGTCGACCTCGACGCGTCCGCCGTCCTGTTCGCCGACCACAACATCGTGGACGTGGCCTACTACGGCCAGTTGCAGTCGAAGGACGGATCGGTCCAGCACCAAGGCGACAATCTGACCGGTGAGGGAGCGGGTGACGACGAGGTCGTACTCGTCGACCTCACGCGCATCCCTGCGCACATCACGACCGTGATGTTCGTCGTCACGTCGTACAAGGGCCACTCCTTCGAGCAGGTTCAGAACGCGTTCTGCCGCCTCGTCGACGGCACCACCAACGCCGAACTCGCCCGCTACACCATGCAGGGCGGTATGCCGTTCACGGGCATGGTGATGGCGAAGGTGTACCGCGAGGGCAACTCCTGGAAGCTGCAAGCGATCGGCGAGGGGATCCAGGCCAAGCATCCCGGTGAGGCCGCACCCCAGCTGGGCCGGTTCCTGGCTACGTAGCGGATGACCCATGAATTCTCAGCGGGGCAGAACGCCCCGCTGACGGGCCGCACGCTGCGCTTCGCTGCGTCCGCGCAGGTTCAGCTCGACCTGTGCGCATTCGTGGTGGACGACCTCCTGCAGGTCGCGACCTCGGACGACGTGGTCTTCTACAACCAGCCGGCCACCGCGGGCGTCCGGGTCGAGGGCGACACCATCGTCCTCGAGCCGGACGCCGTGCGCCCGGGCGCGCGAGTGCTTTGCGCTGTGGGAGCAGAATCTACGACCTCGGTGTCCACCACGCTGTGTCACGCCGACGGAACACTCCTCGCGTCCTTCCACATCACACCGGTGACGGGCACAGAATCCGCTCTTCTGTGCTGGGAGATCTACCGTCGCAACGGAAACTGGAAGATGCGCGCGCTCGGTGCGGGCTATGCCGGTGGACTCGCGGAGATGTTCACGGCGCACGGCGTCGTCGTCGACGAACCCGCCGATGCTGCTCCCGCACAGGCGGATGCGGCACCACCGACGACCGGAACCGAACTCCCTCCGTCATGCGAACTGGTGTGGCGGATCTTCGAAGACGCCTCCCGATCGGCCGCCGCCTACGTCGCTGCGCACGAATACGCGCAGCATCGGCTCGACGACGAATTGTCGGTGGCGGTGGCGGACCCCGCCGCCCGCACCGGCGAGGCGGCGGAAACCGCCCGCGCACAAGCACACCGGCGCTGCGAAGAACTCGTTGCGGCAGCGGAAGCCCGGCATCGCGCCGACAGCGTGACACTGACCGCCGAACTCGAGACGGTCGATGCGGTGCTGCCCGCGTCGCTTGCCTCGTGGGACTCGGGCGCATGGCGCGGCACGCTTGTCCCGGGAGACGGTGTGCGCGTGGGCGAGTTGTCGGCACCCGAACGTGGGGCGCTCCGGCTACCGCTGTGCGTACCGCTTCCCCTCGGTAGGCCGTTGTGGATCGACGGTGAGACCGCAGTTGCCGGCGCGGTGGCATCGTCGCTGGCACTGCGACTGCTTTCCGCGCGCCCCGGATCACGCCTCGACATCATCGATCCGTCCGGATCGTTGCGCGCGTTGGGCGGACTGGCACGCCCGATGCTCGCCGGACCTCCCATTCACGACGTCGCCGGGGTGGCGCCGAAACTGAAGGGCCTCGCCGAAGCCGCCGACCTCACAGGCCTGGCACTGTCCTCCGGTGCCGACACGCGCCGGCCCGAACCACGCGTCATCGTGCTCGCGGGCCTGCCGCACGGGTTCGACAGCATCGATCTGGTGAACATTGTGCATCTCGCGAGAATGAGTTCGGCACAGAATATTTCGATTGTGATCACCGGTGCGGACGACGATGTCGTGGACAATCCCGCATACGACTTGCTGCACGACGCGTCGCAGCATCTGCCCGCGTCCGAGGACGGGCATCTTGCCGACCCGTGGACGAACACGGACTGGCGGTTCGCAGCCGACACGCTCCCCGGCGACACCGAGTTTCTGCACCGGGTAGTTGCGACACTCGAAGTCGGCGGAGGCTGAATCAAGTCCGCGGCGAGCGCGGGCGGGCCTCGAACATAGAAGTAATTGCGCCCTCCCACAACAGATCCGCTGCTTCCTCGTACGCCAGGGAAGTCCCGCCATCGCCGAAGACGTGGTGTCCAGACGATCCTGCTCCATAGGTTCTCCCTATGGGGGCGTGCGGCGGCGGGGTTCTTGTGGCCGCCGTCACGGTCGTGTTGGACTGGGAAAGCGTGATCACTCCGTTCGCGCGATCGCCGATCAGGAGCGCATGACGTGAGCGAACTGCACCTTCCGAATCGAATCCGTCGTTTCGCCGTCGAGCGCCGGGATCGACCGGCGGTCACCGAAGGCGAAACCACCCTGACCTACGGTGAGTTCGACTCGTACACCAACCGCATGGCGTGTGCGTTGACCTCGCTGGCGTCGGCGCCGGGACGCGTCGGCGCATTGCTGCGCATGGGTTTGCCCGGAGTGGCGACCTTCGTCGGGTGCGCGAAGGCCGGTCTCGTTTTCACCCCGCTCAACTGGCGCCTCACTCCCCACGAGGTCGCCGCGATCGCGGTGGACGCCGAACTGGAGGTCTTGATCGTCGAGTCCGACTTCGCGGCGTCGGCAGCAGCGATCGCGGCGGCTGTTCCGGGCCTCCGCATCGTCGTCGTCGGTGACCACAGCGCGGTGGCCGAAGCATGCCCGTGGGACGAGTTCGTCGCGGCAGGCGAGGACACCGATCCCGGTTGGGGAGACGATCCCGAGACCGAACTGCTACAGCTCTACACGTCCGGAACCACCGGAAGACCGAAAGGCGTTGTCATTGTTCACCGGAACCTGTACAACGTCCCGGAGACCTTCGCCTTGTACGAATTCGAGGACGACTCCGTTTCGCTGAACGCCCTGCCGTTGTTCCACATCGCGGGGGCAGGCTGGCTCAGCACGTCGTTGTCGGCGGGACTGCACACGGTTTTGCTGGACGAGTTGCGCCCCCCGCTGGTGGCGGCTGCGATCGCCGAGCACCGGGTCAGCCACACCTTCCTCGTGCCATCCGCAATCGGCATGCTGCTCGAACTGCCGGATCTCTCGACCTACGATCTGTCGAGTCTGAAGGTGATCGCGTACGGCGCGTCGCCGATCACTCCCACGTTGCTGGCGCGGACGATGGACACCCTGGGCTGCCGGATGGTACAGCGCTACGGCATGACGGAGACGATGGGCGCGCTCACCGCGCTGCGCTCCGGCGACCACGATCCCCGCGGGACCCGCACCCATCTTCTGCGTTCGGCCGGCAAGCCCCTGCCCGGTACCGAAGTACAGATCCGCGATATCGCAACGGGTGAACCGCTTCCGCAAGGCGAGACGGGCGAGATCGTCTCGCGTTCCCGCAACAACGTCTCGGGCTACTGGCGCCGCGACGCGGAATCGGCCGCGCTGTACACCGACGACGGCTTCCTGCGGACCGGCGACGCCGGGCACCTCGACGAGAACGGCTACCTGTTCGTCACCGACCGGGTGAAGGACATGATCATCACCGGCGGAGAAAACGTGTATCCCGTCGAGGTGGAAGCCGTGCTGGCCGAGCACCCCGCTGTCGCCGAGGTAGCGGTGGTGGGTCTTCCGGACGAGCGCTGGGGAGAGGCTGTCACCGCTGTGGTCCGCATCGCCGACGGCGTCGAACCGCCCTCCGAGCAGGAACTCGTCGCCTTCACCACCGGGCGTCTCGCGTCGTACAAGAAACCGCAGCGCATCCACGTCGTGGACGAACTGCCGCGAAACGCGAGCGGCAAGATCCTCAAGCGCACGCTCCGCGACACTCTGAGCACGTCCGACACCGCCTCCCGATGATGCCCCCGAGCTGAACACCGAGGCACACGGAACGGCAGCGGGTTTCCGCTGTCGCCTACGATGACGGCGTGGACCTGCATCTCGTTACCTATTTCGTGGCTGTCGTCGACCACGGTGGGATCACGAAAGCCGCTCAAGCCCTCTACATTTCGCAACCATCGCTTTCTCAGGCAATCCGCACCCTCGAACGGCGGCTGGACACGACCCTCTTCGACCGCACCGGGCGGCGGCTCACGCTCACGGCGGAGGGACGGGCCCTCGAGGTCGCTGCGCGCCGCATCCTTGCCGATGTGGACCGCGCCAAGCAGAAGGTCGCTGCCGTCCGGGACCTCGAGGCAGGACGGGTGGAGATCGTGACGTTCTCCGCGTTCTCCGTCCACCCCGTCGTCGCGCTCGTCCAGCAATTCCGTTCCCGCTATCCCGGCATCACCGTGAACGTGTCCGATGCCGACGGACCGGCGGGCGTGCATGCGGCACTGCGCCGCGGCGAAGCGGAGATCGGTGTCACCGACATGTCGGTGGAGCACGCGGGCATGATCACCGTCCCGCTCCTCGAGCAGGAGATGGTGCTCGCCATGCACCCGGACCTCGCCACCGACGTTCCCGATCCCGTGACGCGCGCCCGTGTCCGGTCGATTCCGCTCGTCCTCGACCTCGGATCACGCGCGAATGCGGCTCGGGTGGGCGAACTGCTCGGCGAGCAGAACGTCGTCGTCGACTGTGCGCATCCGGCGGCCATCTGGGAATTCGTCACGCGGGGCACCGCGGCGACAGTGGTGTCGCGGCCGGTCGCACAGCAACGCATGCCCGGTGCTGTGGTCCGGTCGCTGGATCCTCCGTTCATGCGGCCGGTCGGGCTGGTGCTGCGGCCCGGGGAACCCTCCCCGGCAGCCGCCGCGTTCCTCGCGTCCGCCACCACCGACGGCCGGGAGGCGTAGCCATGGAGTTCCGGCAGGTCGAGTACTTCCTCGCCGTCGTGGAAAACGACGGCATCAACGGTGCCGCCGCCGCGCTGGGTGTCGCGCAGCCGACGGTGTCCCAAGCACTCCGCAGCCTCGAACGGGAACTCGGCGTCAATCTGTTCCACCGCATCGGTCGTGGAATGGTGCTCACCGCAGCGGGAAAGAGCCTCATCGGTCCCAGCCGTCAGATCCTGCGTGACGTGAACGCGGTGGAGGAACTGCTCTCGGACTCCACCGACGACGTCACGGGCAGCCTCGACCTGATGGTGTTTCCGGCACTTGCGACCGGCCCGATCGTGGACCTGGTGGCGCGGTTCCGGCGCGCCCACCCCAAGTCCACCGTGCGGTTCGGCGATCTCCGGTCCGAAGAACTCGCCGCCGGGGTGATCCGGGACGGGCACTGCGAATTCGTGATGGCGCATCTGCCGCTCGAAGACGGAGTCGGACTGGAAGTCATCGAACTCGGTGAGCAGGAATATTGGCTCGTGTATCCGCCCGGCACGGATCTGCCGCCCGGCCCCGTGGCCCTGACCGCGTTGCCCGACATTCCGATGGTGTTCGTGCCGCGCGGCGGCGGGGCGATGAGCGACGAGATCGACTACGCGATGCGCCGCGCGGGAGTGCGACGCCCGATCGCGGTGCTGACGGAACACCGAGAAGCGCGACTGCCGATGGTGCTCGCTGGACTCGGCGGGTCGTTCGTGGAGCGGTCGCTGGCCGAGTCGGCCCAGGACGTCGCCGTGGTGCGGGCATGCGAACCCACCTTCACCCGGCCGTTCGGTCTCGCCTTCGCTCCCGACTCTCTGTCGAAAGCCGGACGGGCATTCGTGGACCTGGTCCGGTCCACGAAGACCCAGCCCTGAGCAGCGGTCAGGCGACGCGTTCGAAGATCGCCGCCAGACCCTGTCCGCCCCCGATGCACATGGTCTCGAGCCCGTAGCGGCCTTCGCGACGCTGCAACTCGCGGGCGAGCGTCGCGAGCATCCGGCCGCCGGTCGCGCCGACGGGGTGACCGAGCGAGATGCCGGAACCGTGGACGTTGGTGCGCTCGAAGTCGGCGGCACCGAACTTCCACTCGCGGGTCACCGCCAGAGCCTGAGCCGCGAACGCTTCGTTGAGTTCGATGACGTCGACGTCGGCCAGGGTGATTCCGGCTTTGGCGAGGGCGATCTCGGTCGCCGGCACGGGACCGATCCCCATGATCTTGGGCGCGACCCCCGCCACGCCCCACGACACGATGCGGACGAGCGGCGTGAGGCCGAGGTCGGCGGCCTTCTGCGGGGTCGTGACCAGAGCCATCGACGCGGCATCGTTCTGGCCGCTGGCATTGCCGGCCGTCACGGTGGCCTCCGGGTCCTGCTTGCCCATGATCGGGCGGAGCGCCGCGAGTGCTTCCAGACTGATGTCCGCGCGAGGATGCTCGTCGGTGTCGACGACCTGTTCGCCCTTCCGGCTGCGCACAGTCACCGGCACGATTTCCTCGGCGAGGATGCCGTTTGCTTGCGCGGCCACCGCCCGCAGATGGGAGTTCAGGGCAAGCTCGTCCTGCTCGCCGCGGGAGATCGAATACTCGGCGCGCAGGTTCTCGGCAGTTTCGATCATGCCGCCCGGGACCGGATAGAAGCGGCCACCGGCGGTCGAACGGGCACGTACGAGACCGTCGTGCATCTGCACCCCGGTTTTCGCCCCACCCCAGCGGATGTCGGTGGAGTAGAACGCGGCGTTGCTCATCGACTCGGTGCCACCGGCGACGACAAGGTCGTTGTCGCCGTTGCCGACCTGCATTGCAGCCTGGATGACGGCCTGCAGGCCCGACCCGCACCGGCGATCGATGTGCATGCCCGGGACGGTCACGGGCAGACCCGCGTCGAGAGCGACGACGCGCCCGATCGCGGGTGCTTCACTGTTGCCGTTGCAATGCCCAAGAATGACGTCGTCGATCTCGTCGGGGGCGACCCCGGTTCGGTCCAGCATCCCCTTCAGTGCTGCGACGCCGAGGTCGACGGCGGTGAGGGACTTGAACATTCCGCCGTAACGCCCGATCGGGGTACGGACAGGCTCGCAGATGACAACTTCGCGCATGACGACCTTTCAGGAGGAAGTGACGAGGTGACGGGTGGATGTCACATGAAGCGACCGCCGGTGACCTCGAGTACGGTCCCGGTCATGTAGGACGACATGTCCGACGCGAGAAAGAGTGCAACCGAGGCGATTTCACCGACTTCTCCGGGGCGGCCCATCGGAATCTCGCTCATCTTCTGATCCCACGCCTTCTGCGGCATGGCCTCGGTCATCGCGGACCGGATCAGGCCGGGCTGGATTGCGTTGACGCGCACGCCGTGATGCGCCATTTCTTTCGCGGCCGCTTTCGTCAGGCCGACGATGCCTGCCTTCGCTGCCGAGTAGTTCGTCTGACCGACCATCCCCACCTTGCCGGACAACGACGAGATGTTGACGATCGCACCACGCTTGGCGTCACGCATGATCGCCGACGCTTTCCGGGTGCCGTTCCACGTGCCCTTGAGGTGAACGCCGATCACGAGGTCGAAGTCCTCCTCGGTCATCGTGCGCATGGTGGCATCGCGGGTGATGCCCGCGTTGTTGACCACCACGTCGAGCGAACCGAACCCTTCGACAGCCTCTGCCAGTAGTGCGTCCCAGTCCTTCGCCACGACGACATCACTGCGCACGGCACGGGCAACCTCGCGACTCCCGAGTTTTTCCGCCGCCGCGGTGGCCGCGTCGAGGTCCAGGTCACCGATCACCACACGAGCACCCGCTTCGACGAATTCGCGGGCGATGGCGAAACCGATCCCCTGTGCTCCACCGGTGACGACAGCAGTGCGGTTCTCCAGCAAAGACATCAGGTTTCCTTTCGGCGGGTCGAGAAACGCCCGTGAGCAGGTCGATGCGTCGAATATAACGGTGGGATACGGCCTCACACTCCTTCCGATCCATCGACAATGCCTATACGGCGATGGCGCCATTCGTATTGGACATGCCGCGCAGGCAAGACGGAAAGTGGAGGTCATGACACTCTCGACACAGGCGGCAGAGGTCGACGACGACGACTTCCGCGAGATCCTCACCCAGACCCGTGCGTTCGTGCGCAACGTGGTCGTGCCGCGGGAACAGGAGATTGCCGAGACGAACGCGATCCCCGACGACATCCGCCGGGCCGCGAAGGACATGGGCCTGTTCGGATACGCGATTCCGCAGCAGTGGGGTGGGCTCGGCCTGAACCTCGCCCAGGACGTCGAACTCGCGATGGAGTTCGGCTACACCACACTGGCATTGCGGTCGATGTTCGGGACCAACAACGGAATTGCCGGTCAGGTCCTCGTCAACTTCGGCACCGACGAACAGAAGCAGCAGTGGCTCGAGGGCATCGCGTCCGGAGAAGTCGTCGCATCCTTCGCGCTCACCGAACCCGGCGCCGGATCGAACCCGTCGGGACTGCGCACCAAGGCGGTGCGCGACGGTGACGACTGGGTGATCACCGGCGAGAAGCGGTTCATCACCAACGCTCCGCTTGCCGACCTGTTCGTCGTCTTCGCCCGCACCCGTCCCGCCGACGACCGCGGCCCGGGTATCGCGGTGTTCCTCGTTCCCGCCGGCACCGACGGCGTCGAGGTCGGTAGCAAAGACGCGAAGATGGGACAGGAAGGCGCCTGGACCTCCGACGTGCACTTCGACGGCGTACGGGTTCCCGCCTCCGCACTGGTCGGAGGCAATGAGGACGTGGGGTACAAGGCCGCGATGGTGTCGCTGGCCCGGGGACGCGTGCACATCGCCGCCCTGTCGGTGGGGCAGGCGCAGCGGGCGCTCGACGAGTCGGTCGCCTATGCCGCGACCGCGACACAGGGCGGCACACCCATCGGCGACTTCCAGTTGGTCCAGGCGATGCTCGCCGATCAGCAGACCGGTGTGATGGCCGGTCGCGCGCTGGTGCGCGACGCGGCACGGGCCTGGGTCGACGAGACCGACCGGCGCATCGCGCCGTCGGTGGCGAAGCTCTACTGCACCGAAATGGCAGGCAAGGTCGCAGATCTGGCGGTCCAGATCCACGGCGGCACCGGATACATGCGCGAGGTGCCGGTCGAGCGGATCTACCGCGACGTGCGTCTGCTGCGACTGTACGAGGGCACCAGCGAGATCCAGCGTCTGATCATCGGTGGCGGACTGGTCAAGCAGGCTCAACGCGGCTGACCCTCGGTCGCGGGCCGGCGACGGGAGGGTGTGGAATCCCGCTGGACTCCACACCCGAACCCGTAGCAGACCGAACCCGTAGTCCCTCAGCTGATTTCGAGTTCACCCATCCGCGACCACTCCGTGCCGGGAATCTCCGTGTTGAGGATGCGCGGGGTCTCGGCGAGGGCCGGTCGCATCGCGTCGAGTCCGTTGCGGAAGTGGTCGGACTTCACGTGGGCTGCTCCGGCGTCCCCGTCCCTGAATGCCTCGACGAGAACGAATTCGGACGGGTCGTCCACGCTCCGGGACCAGTCGAACCACAGGTTCCCGGGTTCCTTCCGGGTCGACTCCGTGAACTCCGCCGTCGTGGCGAGCCAGTCGTCCTGATGCTCGGGCAGCACCTTGAAGCGGACCACGATGAAGATCATCTTGCCTCCGGTCAGTAGATGTTCGAGGGACGGATCATGCCTTCGGCGAGGTCGCCGAAGCCGGGCGCGTGGATCGCCCCGGGATTGCCCACGACCTCCTCGACCACGGCCGTCTCGGTCGTGATGAGCAGCGCCGCGATCGAGGCCGCACTTTCGAAGGCCGCCCGGGTGACCTTGAACGGATCGATCACGCCCTCGTCGAACATATCGCCGTACTCACCGGTGAGTGCATTGAACCCGTGACCGAGCGGCAATCCTTCGACCACCTGAACCACGTGATCGCCGTCGAATCCCGCATTGATCGCGATGCGACGCACGGGTTCGGCGAGCGCCCGTCGCACGACATCACGCCCGACCGCTTCGTCCCCCGGAAGATCCAGGCCGGCCAGTGCTCGGTGCGCCTGCCCCAGCGCGGTGCCACCACCGGCGACCACACCCTCCTCCAATGCCGCGCGCGTCGCGGCGAGCGCGTCCTCGACCCGCAACATCCGTTCCTTGAGTTCGACGCTGGTGGCGCCACCGACCTTGATGACGGCGACACTTCCGGTCAGTCGCGCCAGGCGGAGCTGTAGGGCGTCCTGGTCGGCATCGAGCCGGGCGCGACCGAGTTGGGCCTCGAGCTGCGCGACGCGGGCCTCCACGAGTTTCGGATCGCCGTGACCGCCGACGATCGTCGTATCGTTCTCGGTCACCGTGACGCGGTCGCATGATCCGAGGTGATCGGCGGTGACCTCCGACAGTTCGATGCCGGTGTCCATGGCGACGACGTGGCCTCCGAGCGCCACTGCGAGATCCTCGAGTTCCGCGACCCTCCGGTGCCCGAAGCCGGGGGCGCGCACGACGACGGACTGCATCGTCTTGTGCATGTTGCCGCCGACGAGCAGGTGCAAGGCCGGCCCGTCGACGTCCTCGGCCAGCACGACCAGAGGCCGGTCCGCCCGCTTGGCCGCCTCGATACTCGGCATGATGTCCTGCACCTGGCTGATCTTCTTGTTGGTGAGCAGCACCAGGGGGTTCTCGTGGACGGACTCCATCCGCTCGGGGTCGGTGATCATGTACCCCGAGATGTAGCCGTGGTCGAACTCGATTCCGTCGACGACGTCCACGGACATCCCGAGCGTGTCCGATTCCTCGGTGGTGACGACGCCGGAGCGTCCGGCGTGGACGACCGCATCGGCAATGACCTCGCCGATCGAGTCGTCGTCACCGGCTGCGAGCGACGCGATGCGAGCGAGGTCGTCGCGGTCCCTGATCTGCACGGAGTGGGTGCGGACCGCATCGACGACGACGGGGACCGTGCGCTCGATACCGCGACGCACACGCATCGGGTTGGCACCGGCCTCGACGGCGCGGAGCCCTTCTCGCACCATGGCTTGCGCGAGCACAGTCGCGGTGGTTGTTCCGTCGCCCACCGCGCCGTTGGTCTTCATCGCGACTTCCTTGACCAACTGCGCTCCCATGTTGGCGAAGGGGTCGCGAAGCTGGATCTCGCGGGCGATCGTGACACCGTCGTTGGTGATGGTCGGGGGACCGGTCAGTTTCTCCAGTACTGCGTTACGGCCCTTGGGGCCGAGTGTCACCTTCACCGCGTCGGCGAGGGCGTTGACTCCGTATTCCAGCAGCGTGCGGGCTTCCTGCTCGAACCGCAGATCCTTGGCCATGTACAGATTCCTTCCGTGAGCGGTGCGCGGTTCAGGGGACGAGGATCGCGCGGCCCCGGACGCGGCCGGCGTCGAGGTCGTCGATCGCCCGCTGGAAGTCGCCGAGCGGGTATTTCGTGGTGTGGAGCCCGACCTTGCCCTGCGCGGCGAGAACCATCAGGTCCTGCAGGTCGTTGTAGGAGCCGACGAGATTGCCGATGAAGTTGATCTCCGTCGAGATGATGTCGATGGTCGGGACATCGATGTTCTCGCCGTAGCCGACGACGTAGTAGCTGCCGGCACGTCGCAGCATCGCCACGCCCTCCTCGGTTGCACCGCCCTCGCCCACGAAGTCGACGACAGCTTCGGCGCCGTTGCCACCGGTGAGATCGAGGACCTGCTGCACGTGGGTGCCGTCCGCGACGATCGCGTGGTCGGCGCCGATCTCGGCCGCGAGTTTCACAGCGTCGGGATTTCGGTCGACTACGACGAGGGTGGCGGCCGAGATCGCCTTCAATACCTGAATGCCGATGTGGCCGAGACCGCCGGCGCCGATCATCACACAGGTGTCGCCGGGGCGAAGCACTTTCGCCGCCTTGGCAACTGCGTGATAGGCCGTCAGGCCGGCGTCGGCGAGGGCTGCGACATCTGCGGGTTCGAGCGAGTCGTCGATCCGCACGACGCTACGGGCCGTGGTCCGCAGGAATTCCGCGTAGCCGCCGTTGGTGTCGATGCCGGGAAAGGCGCTGTTCTCGCAGTGGACGTCGTCGCCGGAACGGCACGCACGGCACTGTCCGCACGTGATCAACGGGTGCAGGATCACCTTGTCGCCCACCGCGACGTTGGTGACCGCGTCGCCGATCGCGTGCACCCAGCCGGCGTTCTCGTGGCCGATCGTGTACGGCAGTTCGACGCCGCTCTTCCCTGCCCACTGGCCTTCGAGGATGTGGATGTCGGTGCGGCACAGCCCGGCTCCGCCGATGCGCACGATCACGTCGAACGGGCCTTCCACTTCCGGTTCCGGAATCTCGGTGAGCTGGAGTTTCGTGTGGTAGCCCACGACCTGCACGGCCTTCATGACACCCTCCTGACTGGAACGGACGAGGTTGATCGGACGTCGACGATCCGTGGTCCTGCGGTGCCGTCGTCGTCTGCGTAGCGGGTGGCGAGCAGGCCCCGGCAGAAATGGGAGTTGCCTTCGATGGAGATCCGCACGGACTTCGCGAACCGCAGGCGCATCGGGATCGCATCCGGCGCGATCGGTGTGCCGTCGTCGTCGACGAATACCCGCCCGGCCGGACACAGCGTCAGGCCGATCGCGAGGCGACGGCGGAGCAGAGCCGACCTGTACCGGCCCGCCGGGATGTCACGCAAAGTCAGCGACGGGAGGGCATCGAGCGTCAGTGCGGTCTCGCGGAGGAGCGCTTCGACGCACCGTTCGAGTGCCGCGAGATGCGCTTTTCGGAGAAAGGTGCGCCGCAGGTCGTCGAGGCTGTCCACCGCCTCGACCCCGAAGGTCCCCTGATATCCCGCTTTTGCCGCAAGACCGCTGTTGATCTTCTGACTGTCGTGGTGATCGTCGAGCAGGACCCGAACCCGTCCCACCCCTGCGACGCCCTCGAGCACGTCCTGCGCATCCGAGACCATCAGGTAGGCGAAATTGGGTGAGCAGAAGGCTGTGGGCAGGCGCAGGTGCACGGTCACACCCTCGTCGTCGAGCAGCACCGAACGGACGAACCCGAGATCGGTGATGGGCTCGTCCAGTTCGGGATCTACGACCTCCGACAACGCCCCAAGGACATCGTCGGAGGTCACCGATTCGCCGGTCATGACGACACCGCATCCTGCGCGCCCGCGGCGACGTCGACCCCTTCCTGTCCTGCCGGCTCGGCGAGCCGCAACTCGGAGGGCACGTCGATGTCGTAGAGCGCGGCGGCGTTGAGACCGAGGATCTTCTTCTTCTGGTCGACCGTCAGGGGTGCGTACTCCGTCATGTCCTCCGGGATCTGGAAGTCGACGAACTTCTCGATCAGCCATCGCGGTGTCCACAGGGCGTAGTCGCTCGAGAAGAGAATCTTGTCCTCCCCGATCCAGTACATGAGCTCACCGATGATCTGCGCGAAATAGCGTGGGCGGGTGTGGATGAACGGGATCGCCACCGCCAGGCCGCCGTACACGTTCGACTCCTGGGTCGCGATCCAGCAGAAGTCCTCGAGGCGGGGCAGACCGACATGTTCGACGATGAACCGAAGATCGGTGTAATCGGTAGCTACCTTGTCGACGTCGGCGACGTCGAAGGCATCGCGGTCCAGCGGCCGGATCGTCGGTCCTTTGTGGACATGAATGTTCTTGATACCCAGTTCGATACATTCTTCCAGGTACCGGCGTGACCACATGTCGTCGAGCTTGTATCCGCGTGAGTCGCCGAACCATTCGGCGGTGTAGAGCTTGACCCCCTGCAGATTCATGCTCTCGGCGTCCCGGCGCAACTGCTCGAGGCCTGCCTCCCCGTTCCGCGGATCGTAGGCGTGGTTGTAGGTGAGCTTGCCGGGATGCTTGCGGGTCAGCGCAAGACACTCCTCCGTCTGCCCGAAACCGGTTTTGTAGAACTCGCTCAGCAGAGTCGCCTGGAAGATGGCGTGGTCGACGTAACCGTCGACGAACAGGTCCTTCATGAACCTCTCGCTGCCGTAGTAGGCGTAGGTGTCGAAGTCCCACACCTCCTCCTGCGGACTGAGATTCTTGTGGTAGTCGTAGAAGCAGTCGATGAACTGCTGGCCGTGGATGTTCCTCAGGTTGGAAGGACGCGCGTCCCAGATATGAACGTGCGAATCGACGATGAAGTAGTTTTCGTCGTCTTTGGTGTACATACCGTCCTCGATTCCTAGGGCGCGGTGAGGTCGAAGCCGATGTACTCGGCGGCGTCCTCGGGGCTGGCGAACAACATGGTCCTGTCGTCGAGATGGACCATGCGTCCGTAATGGGTGGAACTGATCTCTTCGAAGACGGATCCGTCGAACTCGCTGCCGAGCGCGTCGGTGAGTTCGTCGTAGTCGAACTCGAGAAGCTTCGTGCCGTCGACGCGGATCATCGAGGGGTACTCCGTCAAGTCCACCCCCTCCTTGGCGCCCATCACGTCCGCGACGACACGTCCGATAGGCGTATTCATGAGAGTCACACCGCATCTGTCGGAGATCTCGGTAGAGGATCCGAAATTCATAGTCACTGTTCCAGCTCCTTCGGTGCTTCCAGGCCGATCTCCTCGAGCAGAGTTCGGAACTTGGTCGAGGCGGATTCGAGACTCGTGGCGAACGTGATCGCCTTGTCGGACGGTTGCGACCAGATCGGCTGCAGCGACCGGGCCGCCTCGATGCAACGCGGCACCCATGTGCTCATCCAGGCGGAGAACAGTTCCTTGTTCGCTTCTCCGAATTCTTCGTCCCGCGTGAGCATCCGGAACAGCGCTCGCGTGTATGCGAGATCGCGGTCGTAGTCGTGCTCGCCGGTGCCGACGATCGTCGGCGTGATGTAGTCGCCGTTCCGCGCTGCGATCTGCATGATCAGCTCGGATCTGAAGAGTGATCCCACCAACTGCTCATAGACGATGTTGGTGGCGAACAGCAGTTCGCACCAGTCGCCCACCGCAGTCAGCCGTTCGACAACCTCGCGGGTCGCCTGCCACTCGGGAGCGGACTGCCAGACCTCCTTGTGCACCGTTCCGTCGAACGGCACACCGGATTCGGAGAGGTCGAGGTTGAACAGCGCGAGATCCTGCGCGAAACGTAGCTTGTGCGCCGCGTTGACCGCCACCGCGGTGTTGATCATGTTGGTCGGACCGGACCGCTGTATCGAGGTGAACACATGCAGTCCCAGACCGTGCTCTGCGTGCATCCATGCACCGAGATTCCGCGCGATGAAGGTGAGCCAGGGAGTGTTCCAGACCTCGTACGCATCGGCTCGTTTCGCGTTCTTCAGGCACAGGTCCACCTGCCGGACGACCGCCGCGTTGTTACGGTAGATCGATTGGTCCCATTCTTCGTTGGGATCCCGGAACTGGTGCCAGTCCGACGATTTCGCGACAGTCCATTCCTTCGGGTAGCCACCTGGGCCGTTAGCGAACCCGTAGATCCAGCCCTGGCTCAGGTACCGCTCGGGGTCCGGTTGCACGTCGACCGTGACGTCCTCGTAGGTTGTCGCCCGCAGCTTCGCGGGCTTGTAGTAGTTGTACGTGCGGCTCTTCGAACTCGGGAACTCCAGGGCGCCGGCCTCGGCATCGGTGAACTCGATACGGGGGAAACTGCGCCGCGCGGGATCTGCGGTGGCGGTCATCTGCGGATTCTCCTGTCGCTGGGACGAAATGGGGAACTCGATCACTCGAAGGTCGGGCTGGTGAACTTGTCGTAGAAGATCTGGTCCTTGGGCACGCCTCTGCTCTCGAGCAGGTCCAAGGTCGCGTCGACCATCGGAGGCGGACCGCAGAGGTATGTCTCGCACCGGTGCAGTTCGCTCTCGCGGGCTCCCACGACGTCCGGGACCATTCCCGTCTCCACTCCCGTAACCCCGTCGGGAAGAGAGTCCGAATTCTCGGACAAGCATGGCACGAAGACGAAGTCCCGTAACGTATTTGCGAAATCTCGTATCTCGTCGAGGTAGAAGAGATCGGCGGCGGTGCGGGCACCGTAGTAGAAGCGGACCGGCCGGGGATCTCCGGTGTCACTCATGTGCCGGAGCAACGACAGAATGGGCGCCATCCCCGCCCCTCCACCGATGCAGACGACGGGGAGTACGTGGCCTTCCTTGAGGGTCGACGATCCGTAGGGTCCGTTCAGGTGCACCTCGTCGCCGACGGTCAATCCGCCGTCCAGCAGGCCCGAAAAGACCCCGCCCGGATACTTTTTGACAAGGAACTGGACACGATCGGAGGTCGCGGGCGCGGTGGCCATCGAGAACGAGCGGTGGTCCTCCGTGCCCGGGATGGTGATGTCGGCGTACTGCCCCGCCTTGAATTCGAAGATCTCCGGCTCGAGCGGCCGGAGGACGAGGGAGACGATGTCCCTGGTCACCGGCTCGATCGCGAGCACCCGGGCGCGCACGTTCTGAATCGGCACACCGCCGAGAAGTTCGTCCTTGTCGAAGTTGAGCAGCTCGATGGTGCAATCGCTGTACGAATGTGCGCGGCAGAGTAATACATAACCTTCCTCCACCTCCGAGTCGTTGCACGCGAACGTCGAGTACCGATCCATCTGGATCTCGCCGTCGAGGACGTAGGACTTGCAGGCCGAGCACTGCCCCTCACGACATCCGTGCATCAGGTGGATGCCCTGCCGGAAGGCCGCGTCGAGAATCTTCTCGTCCTCGTCGACGTCCATCTCTATGTCGACGGGTTCGAAGTGGATGCGGTGAGTGTCGGCCACCGTAGACCTCCTGTGCTTCGAGGGGAGGACCCGGCCGGTGCAGATGCAGGAGTGCATTCGCGCCGGCCGGATCCAGTTGCGTCAGAGCGGAGTCGCCCCGGCCCGGTACTGCGCGACGTGCGCTTCACGTTCTGAATCGGTCATCTGGTTCAGCAGCACGTTGGGGCTCTGGAAGGTATTTCCCCGCACGTCGTCGAGAGTCCACATCTTCTTCGGGTCGAGATCGAGGTGTGGCTGCCCGATCAGGGTCTTGCCGTCGTCGCGCACGTACCCGAGGTCCTGGACGATGTCGGCGAGATCCTTGTCGTGGTGCAGCGTCTCCCATTCGCGGAAGCCGGTGAGGCGACCCATGTTCGGCGTCTCACGACCCTCGTACTCGGCACGGAAGGCGACGGCGTCGGTCCAGTAGCAGGGCTCGGAACAGTAGGTGCGCCACTGGCCGTCGACCTTCTCCACCACCATGTCCTCGCGGATCAGGCACGGCACCATGCAGGTCCAGCACCGGTGGGGATACTGGTATCCGACGTCCTCGAATGCGATCGGCTTGTTGCGTCCGGGATGCGCGAGGCGGTTGTAGTTCTCCCACCACTTGCCGAACTTCGAGTACCAGCCGGGGTACTTCTCCTCGAACCATTCGAAGTCGGCGTCCGTCATAGCGTCGATCCGCCAGTAGTTGACCGGCCAGCCGGTCGCGAAGAAGCGGGCCACCTCGTGCACGTAGCTCTTCTCGGTGATGCGCTTCCATGCCTCCTCGACGAGATCGTGCGGGATGGTCAACCCGTACTTCTCGAGGGGCAGCAGGTAGCTGCGGTAGTAATCGTCGTAGATCCATCGCCGCCACATCTCCGCATAGGATTCGCGATCCTTCCGGCGGTCCTTCGTGCCGTACTCGATGAACGTGCCGATAGCGGCGTCGACGACGCAGTGATTGTTCCACCACGCATAACGCAGGTCCCGTTCGAGCAGCGGACGGTTGCGTTCGTCTGCGAGGGCCATGAGCAGGATGGAATAGCCGTTGGAGATGTGCCGGGACTCGTCCGACTGCACCGAATGGAAGACCGTGGGCAGGAGGTAGTCGCCGTTGGCTGCGGCCTCGTCCGGCATCGCCACGAAAAGCGTATTGGTGAAAGCGGTTTCCGCGACCACCGTGAGGTAGATGTTCGCCGCGGTGATCGCGTCACCTGTGATGAAGCCTTCACCGAACTGGCGGCCGATGGTGCCGGCGTAGTTGTTCGCGAACGCCTTCTCCGTGATATCGAATCCCGCGGGATCGATGTAGTTGTTCATGTAAAGCTTCTTGAGGTTCATCTGGATCGTCGAGTGACGAACCTCGTCGATCATCTGCACCGCGAGCCCGTTGTGGATCTCTGGATTCGGTACGGCGTCGATCGCCATGGGCATGGCACGCGCCGCCGAAATCTCGGGAAACGGGATGATCGACAGGAACAACTTCTGCCATTCGAGCCACCGCTGCTGGACCTGACGGAACATGTTGCCGCGGATCGCGCCGTCCATCGCGCCGTAGACGCGGTTGTCCTTCTCCTCTTCCATGGGGAAGTACGACCGCATGATCTGCTTCAGCGGATCCTTCTTCGGCGCCCGCTCGAAGGTGTAGTCGGTGCCGAAACGGGTCGCTGGGGTCGCGAAGGTGGGCTCCCACGACAGTTCGGTGATCTTCGCATGCGCCTTGGTGAGGCTCTGCCTGCTCAATGTGTGCCTCCTGGATCGGGAGCCGGCTGACACCGGCCGTCGGGAGATCGGGGTTCTGCGATACAACCGCGGAAGCGACGCACAATCTGTCTCAATGTGAGACTTGGATCACAGTCGGTCGCGTTAAAGTGACGGCAATCCATCCGCACAGTGACCCGCGGCGACGAGAATCCGGGGGATCGACGGTGAGTACAGAGAGACCGGGCGCAACATCCGAACGCCCAGCGACGCGCGACGAACCGGAAATCAGCGCGACCGGACCCGGTGACCGGGGGCGAACGCGGAACTGGCTGCGCGTGTCATGGGAACGATCGCAACAGGCCAACGTCGACCCCGATCAGCCGGGCGCCGACTACATCGACCCGGATTCGCTGGACACCGTGCTGACCCGCGCGGCGGCACCGGTGCTGGATGCGATGGCCCGGGAGATTGACAACGAACCGGTGTCGCTCATCCTTACCGACGCTTCGGGAACCGTGCTGCGTCGTCGCCTCGGAGACGCGGGTCTCGCTGCTGCACTCGACAGTGTTCATCTGGCTCCGGGATTCCGGTACGCCGAGAGCAACGTAGGAACGAACGGTATCGGGACGTCACTCGAGGTGGGTGCTCCACTACTCATCCGTGGGGACGAGCACTACAACGGACGTCTGCGCCGCTTCTCGTGTGCGGGCGCTCCGGTGACACATCCGGTGACCGGCGCCCTGCTCGGGGCCGTGGATCTGACCACACTGGCGGAGAACTCCAACGCGCTCCTGCTGTCGTTCGCCAAGATGGTCGCGCAACGGATCCGCGAACAGATCCTCGAGGAGGCCGGTGAACTCGATCGGGCGCTGCTGCGCGACTACCACCTCGCGTGTCAGCACACCGGTCGGCCGGTCATCGCGATCGGCGAGGAAGTTCTCATGATCAACCAGCTCACGCAACGAGTGTTCGATTCGCGAGATCAAGCGGCGATCATCGACCACACGCGGGACTCGCGAGGCAGAACCGAACAGTTCACGCTGCTCGCCGACCTCCCGAGTGGCGTGACCGCGCGGTTGTCGTATCGCCCCACCTTCGTCGACGACAGGCTCGCGGGCGGGATCGTGCACGTGAGGGAACAGGTGGATCGTCGGCGAACACGTCCTCGCGCTCGCGTCCGGGCACCTGTTCTGCGTTCCGTCGCCGGAACGAGTGCTACTTGGACCCGAACCGTGGAGGAGATGATCGACGCCTGCACGCGCAACGAGTGGCTCGTCGCGGACGGCGAACCCGGCGCCGGTCGATCCGCCCTCGTCCGGGCCGTGCACGACCACGTCAGGAACGGAAGGATTCTCGTCTCGGTGGACGCGACGGCGTCGAGCGCACAGAGCGTACTCGAGCAGGTCGTCACCGCGGTGGACGAAGGTTCCGACCTTCTGCTCCGGCAGATCCACCATCTCGACGGCGAGGACATCGACGCGATCGGCGACCTCCTACTCGATGTGTGCTCGAACTCCGCGACGGACGGCCCCTGGGTGGCGATCACGCTGCACGCGAGCGACGGGCCGGCCGACACCCATCCCTTGTTGCGTATGTTCCCGAAGACCGTGACGGTGCCGCCGCTACGGCATCACGTCGAAGATCTTCCCGAATTGTCCCGATTCCTGCTCGACACCATGGAAGCCGGCAGACTCGTGTTGTCCCCGGCGGCGGTGAACCAACTCGCGCGGTTGTCGTGGCCCGGCAATGTGACCCACCTGAAATCGGTGCTGGAGAAGATCTGCAGGCGACGGCGGTCCGGAACGATCGAACTCGAGGATCTTCCTGCGGAATGCCGATCGACCACCCGTCGGCGGCTGACGAAGCTCGAGTCGCTCGAGCGCGACGCGGTCGTCGAGGCCCTCGCTCTCCACAACGGTGACAAGGCCACCGCAGCAAAGGCTCTCGGCATGTCGCGCGCGACGATCTACCGGAAGGTCCGCGAGTACGGCATCGAGTACAGAGCGCGATCTGTCAGGTCTCGCGGCCGCCCGTGACACGTTACTCGGAGAGAACAGGCTTCACCCGGAGACGTTCCCGCAGATCGTTCCGGAGGATCTTCCCTTCCGCGGAGGTCGGCAGCGCGTCGACCCACATCACTTCCTGAATCCTCTCGTACGGCAGTACTCGTTCGGCGACGTACGCCATCAGCTCGTCACTGTCTGTCGTCGCATCGCCCGCCGGAACGACGAATGCGACAGGTTCCTCACCGGCCGGGCCGACGTCCCTGCCCACCACGGCAACCGTCGACACGGACGGGTGCGACGCGGCAACTTCTTCGAGCAGACGGGGATACACGTTGTAGCCCTTGTAGATCAGCATGTCCTTCGACCGGCCCACGATGTATACGAACCCATCGGCATCCCGGTAGGCGATGTCGCCGGTGGCGAGCCATCCGTCGACGAACTGGCGGGCCGTCATCTCGGGAGTCCCCAGATAGCCGTCGGTCACCTGGGGTCCACGCACCCACAGTTCGCCGCGCTCACCCTCCTCGAGGATTGTCGCCGGGTCGTCGAGTGCGCGGATTTGTATCTGGGTGTCGAACACCGGCAGCCCGGCACTCCCGACGGGGCACTCCGAATCGACGCCGAGCGGTGCGGCTGTCACCAGGCATGTGGCCTCGGTCAGCCCGTATCCCTCGACCACCCGCGCGGCGGTGAATGCGCGCCGAAGATTGTCGAGCGTCCCCGGGTCGATCGGCGCCGCACCGGACGACACCACGCGAACCGACGACAAATCGCGTGAGGACGCGTCCGGGTGCGTGACCAGCGCGTGCCACATGGCCGGCGTTCCGGTGATGTACGAGACGCGGTGCTGCTCGATCTCCTCCAGTACGCGAGCAGGGTCGAAGCGGCCCGACAGCACCTGGGTGAGACCGCACATCAGGAGGAACGAGGTGTTGATCAGTGCGTGCGCGTGGAACAGCGGGGCAACCACGATCGTGGAGCCCACCCCCGGGACCACGCCGTCGACATCCTTCCCGTCGATGGGTTCGAGAGAGACCAGCCCGTCCCGGCCGGTCACCAAGCGATGCCCGGCACGCCACCCGCACATCTGCGTGATGTTTCCGACGACGTTGCGGTGCAGAACGCGCACGCCTTTCGAAATGCCCGTTGTTCCGCCGGTGTACGCGATGTGTGCAACATCGTCGGGGGATACGGTCGCGGGCCTGAACGAGCTGCGCTGCCCGGCGATCACATCGCTGAAGCGCATCGTCGCAGGGTTGCCGCCGCGCACCGGTTCGTCCGAGACAACCGCGATCAGACCGACCGTCGTATCGATCTGGGCGCGCAGGAGAATCTCGAACTGTTGCCGGCCGGTGACCACCGCGACAGCACCGGTCTCCTCGATCCGGCGGCGCAATTCGGATTCGGGCTGCAGCGGATTCACCGGCGACACAACCGCACCCACGCGGAGCGCACCGTAGTACGCGACGTGGAATTCGGCGCAGTTCCCGAGGTGGAGGAGCACGACGTCTCCCGGTTCCACACCCGTGGAAGCAAGCGCACACGCGAATTGTGCCGACTGTTCGTCGAGTTCGCGGTAGCTGTATACGCGCTCACCGTCGACGATCGCCGGCCGGTCGCCGTATGTAGCCGCCATGCTCGGCGCCCACACCGCCATCGATGTCTGCGGGTACGACAGGCTCGTCGACGTCCACGTCGAACTGCCGGAAGTCATTGCCGCGCCCCCGATCAGCGCGGTGCCATGCGGATAGCTCCGTCGAGACGGATCGTCTCGCCGTTGAGGTATCCGTTCTCGAGGATGTTGACTGCGAGACGGCCGAATTCGTCGGGGTCACCGAGCCGCGCGGGATTCGGCACGGTCGCTTCGAGCGACTTGCGCACGTCCTCGCGCAGTCGCGCCAGCAACGGGGTGTCCATGATGCCGGGCGCGATGGTGTTGACGCGGATACCCTTGCTCGCGAGATCGCGGGCCGCGACGATCGTCATTCCGACGATGCCGGCTTTGGACGCCGAGTAGTTGATCTGCCCGATCTGTCCTTCGAACGCGGCAGCGGATGCCGTCATCACGATCGCGCCACGCTCTCCGTCGATCGGTTCGAGTTCGGCCATTCGCTCGGCGCCGAGTCGCAGCGCGTTGAACGAACCGGTCAGGTTGAGCCGGATCACGAACTCGAAATCCTCGAGCGACCCGGCCTTGCCGTTCTTGTCGAGGATGCGCATCTTGCGACCGGCACCGGCGCAGTGCACGACGCCCCGCAGACCGCCGCGCTCGTGTGCGACGTCCAGTGCGGCTGCGAACTGTTCCTCGTCGGTGACGTCGGCGGGCGCGAAGGTCGCGCCGTCACCGAGTTCGGTGGCGATGTCCGCGGCGTCCGACGACGGCAGGTCGATGAGGGTGACGGTACCGCCGGCCGCGAGCACACGACGGGCCGTCGCAAGTCCGAGGCCCGAAGCGCCGCCGGTCACGGCGACGGAAAGATCCTTGAGTTCCATGGTGTCTCGATCCTTGTGTGAAGTGCGAGTGCGTGGTCAGAGCAGTTCGAGGACGGTGGCGTTCGCCATTCCGCCGGCCTCGCACATCGACTGCAAACCGTAGCGGATGTTGTTGTCGCGCATGTGGTGCACGAGGCGGGTCATGAGAATCGCACCGGACCCGCCCAGCGGGTGGCCGACACCGATCGCGCCGCCGAGCGCATTGACGCGGGTGCTGTCCGCGCCGGTCTCGGCGAGCCATGCGAGGGGTACGGGGGCGAACGCCTCGTTGATCTCGAAGGCACCGATCTCGTCGATCGACAGGCCGGCCCGCTTCAGCACTTTCGCCGTGGCGGGGATGGGACCGGTGAGCATGATGACCGGGTCGTCGGCAGCGACGACGGTGGTGTGAATCCGCGCGATCGGTGTCCAGCCGTGTGCCGCGGCGTACTCGCTGGTCGTGACCAGCAGTGCGCCTGCACCGTCGGAGATCTGCGAGGAGTTTCCGGCGTGGATCACGCCGTTCTCCTTGAACACGGTCTTCAGCTTCGCCAGCGATTCGACGGTGCCGCCGCGCCGGATGCCTTCGTCCGAGGTCAGGCCCGCGACGGGTGCGAGCTGCTTTTCGAAGGCCCCCGAGTCGGTGGCAGCTGCGGACAGTTCGTGCGAGCGCAGCGAATATTCGTCGAGCCGGGTCCGGGAGAAGCCCCATTTCTCGGCGATCATCTCGGCACCGATTCCCTGGCTGAAGCCTTCGACTCCGAACCGCTCGAGCACGTTCGGCGGGAAATGCTCACCGTTCTTGGCGGCGCTACCCATGGGGACGCGGCTCATGGTCTCGACCCCACCGGCGATCACCACGTCGTTCTGGCCCGAGATCACGGTGGCCGCGGCGAATGCGACCGCCTGCTGGCTCGACCCACACGCACGGTTGACGGTGGTCGCGGGAACGGACACTGGCCAGCCCGCCGCAAAGACCGCGGTGCGAGCGACGATCCCGGCCTGTTCACCGACCTGGCTCACGCAGCCCCACACCACGTCGTCGACGATCGCCGGGTCGAGCCCGGTGCGGTCGGCGAGGGCCGTGAGCACGTGCGCCGACAGATTTGCGGGGTGGATCTCGGACAGGGCACCCCCGCGACGTCCTATGGGTGTACGGACGGCGTCGACGATCACGGCATCACGCATGAGACTTCCTTCGCTGGTGCAGACGGGGTGCGTTGTTCTCACCGTCGAGGGGACCACGCGCACGACGGTGAAGGAAAGACTTTCGGCGGAAGCTTTCGTTAGGTGGAAGCTATGCCGGCGAGAGTGGCGGAACAGCGGCCGCCCCCGAACGGTGCTCGAACGGTATTGGTCTGCGCTAACCGATCGATAGCCGAACCGCTCTGGTCCCCGGGGAATACCTGTTGCATGCTGGCGGTGCACCGTGTTCGGGCCGCGTGTCCGGACGACCCGCGACCAGGACAGGCGAGCAGGCATGAACCCCACCGCTTCCACCGACGAGTTGCCCTCGTCCACCGCACCCCTCGCCGGCGTGCGCGTGGTCGAGGTGTCGAGCTTCGTGGCCGCACCCCTGTGCGGTATGACGCTCGCGCAGCTCGGCGCCGAGGTGATCCGCGTCGATCCGATCGGGGGTGCCGCCGACTACAAGCGCTGGCCCCTCACCGAGGACAACGAGTCCATCTACTGGGCGGGTCTCAACAAGGGCAAGCGATCCTTCGCCGCGGACTTCCGCAACCCCGAAGCGCAGGGGCTGATCCGCAACCTCGTCCTCGACGCGGGAATCCTGGTCACCAATGCCGCGGGCCGCGAGTGGCTCGACTACGACGAACTCGCCGCGATCCGCCCCGACCTGATCCACGTCCAGGTCCTCGGCCGCGCCGACGGCACCGGTGCCGTCGACTACACCGTCAACGCCGCGGCGGGATTCCCTCAGGTCACCGGTCCAGAGAACCTGTCCGATCCGGTCAACCACGTCCTCCCCGCGTGGGACGTGTCGTGTGGTCTGTACGCCGCACTGTCGGTCGTATCCGCCGTGTACCGCCGCGAAATCACTGGCGCCGGAACCAGAGTCGTCCTTCCGCTGGAAGATGTCGCCTTCGCGACCGTCGGAAACCTCGGGTACATCGCCGAGGCACAACTCGGCGGACCGGGACGGCGCCGCATCGGCAATGCCGTCTACGGCACCTACGGGTGCGACTTCACTACTGCTGACGGCATCCGCTTCATGATCGTGGCCCTCACGCCCCGGCACTTCCGCGATCTCACCGAACTCACCGGGACAACCCATGCGGTCACCGCACTCGAGGCCGCACTCGACGTGGACTTCCGCGACGAAGGCAGCCGTTTCGAGCATCGTCACGTGCTCGACAGCCTGTTCGGCGCGTGGTTCGGCAAACGCACCGCCGCCGACGTCGAAGAAGCGCTCGCTGCCACGTCGATCCTGCACGAGCGGTATCGCACCTTCGCCGAACTCGCCCGCGACCCGCGCGTGACCGACAACCCGATGTTCCAGAAACTCGATCAGCCCCGTATCGGGGAGTATCTCGCGCCGAGCACCCCGATGTCGTTCGACGGTGTCCACCCGACCGTTCGGCCCGCACCCGCGAACGGTGACGACACCGCCGCCGTCCTCTCGGAGCATCTCGGTCTGACCGGTGACGAGATCGATGCCCTCGCCGCTGCCGGCGCCGTCCGTACCAAGCAGAAGGACCCCGCATGACCCGCCTCGCCCAGACGCTCGGACTCACGGATGTCCAGTCCGAGATCCTCGATACCGTACGCACGTTCGTGGATCGCGAAATCATCCCTACCGCACAGGAACTCGAGCACTCCGACACCTACCCGCAGGCGATCGTCGACCGGATGTGCGAGATGGGTCTGTTCGGTCTGATGATCCCCGAGGAGTACGGCGGTCTCGGCGAGTCTCTTCTCACCTATGCGCTGTGCGTCGAGGAACTCGCCCGTGGCTGGATGAGCGTCTCGGGCGTGATCAACACACACTTCATCGTGGCGTACATGATCCGTCAGCACGGCACCGAGGCCCAGAAGGAACACTTCCTGCCGCGTATGGCGACCGGCGAGGTGCGGGGTGCCTTCTCGATGTCCGAACCCGAACTCGGATCGGATGTCGCGGCGATCCGCACCAAGGCCAAGCGCGACAGCGACGGCAACTACATCATCAACGGACAGAAGATGTGGCTGACCAACGGTGCCACCTCGACTCTCGTCGCGGCGCTCGTCAAGACCGACGAAGGCGCCGACAAGCCCCACAAGAACCTGACAACCTTCCTCGTCGAGAAGCCCGCGGGATTCGGCGAAGTCGTCCCCGGCGTCACCATTCCCGGCAAGATCGACAAGATGGGGTACAAGGGCATCGACACCACCGAACTCGTCTTCGACAACTACAAGACGTCTGCCGAATCGATCCTCGGCGGCACCCCGGGTCGCGGGTTCTCGCACATGATGGACGGAGTGGAAGTCGGTCGCGTGAACGTGTCCGCCCGCGCCTGCGGCGTGGCGATCCGCGCGTTCGAACTCGCCGCCCAATATGCGCAGCAGCGCAGCACCTTCGGCAAGCCGATTGCACAACACCAGGCGATCTCGTTCTCACTCGCCGAGATGGCCACCAAGGTCGAGGCGGCGCACCTGATGATGGTCAACGCGGCGCGTCTGAAGGATTCGGGCGAACGCAACGACGTCGCTGCCGGAATGGCGAAGTATCTCGCGAGCGAGTACTGCTCGGAGGTCACCCAAGCCAGCTTCCGCATCCACGGTGGTTACGGCTACTCCAAGGAGTACGAAATCGAGCGTCTCATGCGCGAGGCACCCTTCCTGCTCATCGGAGAAGGCACCAGCGAGATCCAGAAGACGATCATCAGCAAAGGCGTACTCCGCGACTACAGCCTGTAGAGCGTTGCACCACTTCATCTTCGGAAGGAAATCCGCGTGAAACGTACGGTGTTCGACGAGGACCACGAAGCGTTCCGTCAGACGGTCCGCGACTTCATCGCGAAAGAGGTCACACCCGTCTACCACGAGTGGGAGGCCGACGGCCATCCTCCCCGCAAGTTCTACAACCGTCTCGGTGACCTCGGAATCCTCGGCATCCAGGCTCCCGAGGAGTACGGCGGTGGCGGTGAGTCGTCGCTGAAGTTCAACGTCGTGGTGACGGAGGAAACCGCTGCTGCGGGCGTGACATTCGGCTCGTACTCGGTGCATTCGAACCTCATCCTGCCGTACATCATGCAGCACGCGACGGAAGAGCAGAAACAGCGCTGGCTGCCCGGATTCGCTTCGGGTGAACTGATGTTCGCGATTGCGATGACCGAACCGGGAACCGGCTCCGACCTCGCGAACATCTCCACCACCGCAAAACTTTCGGACGACGGCAGCCACTACGTCGTCAACGGCGCGAAGACGTTCATCACCGGTGGCGCACTCGCAGACCGGATCCTCCTGGTGTGCCGGACCTCACCGTTCGACCCGGAGAACCGCCGCGGTGGACTGTCGATGCTCGTGGTCGACACCACGAGCGAAGGGTTCGCAGTCGGACGCAAACTCGACAAGATCGGGCTGAAGACCTCCGACACCGCCGAGTTGTCGTTCGACGACGTGAAGGTCCCCGTCACCGATCTGCTCGGCAACGAAGGCGAAGCGTTCTCGTACCTGACCCAGAATCTCGCGCAGGAACGGCTCACCATCGCGTTCGGTGCCGCCGCGACGGCGGCCGCCGCGATCGACCACGCGATCGCATATACCAAGGAACGCAAGGTGTTCGGCAAGCCGGTGGCCTCGTTCCAGAATTCGAAGTTCGTGCTCGCCGAATGCTCGACCGAGTTGCAGGCGATGCAGATCATGGTGGACAACGCCATCGAACTCAACGACCGCGGCGAACTGTCGGTGGCCGATGCCGCGCGAGCCAAACTCTTCGCCACCGAAGCGGCCGGTCGCATCATCGACAAGTGTCTGCAGTTGCACGGCGGCTACGGCTACATCACCGAGTACCCCATTGCGCGTCTGTACGCAGACACGCGCGTGACCCGGATCTTCGGTGGTACCAGCGAGGTCATGAAGACGATCATCGCGAAGGATCTGGGCTTGTAGGACGAGTCCCGCGACGGCGCCGCCTGCTCTCGGAGCGGGTGGCGCCGTTGTTCGCGAATGCGGCTGCGCGGTGCGTGCGCACACCCGATATCGTTCGCGACATGCGACTGCTCGTGAAATCGAAACGGGTCATCGAGGCCCAGTTGAGCAACTCCGGAATCAGGGCTCTCTCGGGCTCGATGGTGGCCTACGAGGGACAGGTCGCATTCAAATCGGCAGGCTTCGGTGGAGGTGAGGGCGTCCTCGCGGGTCTGCGCCAGCGCGCCACGGGCGAGGGCCTGTCGCTCATGGAATGCACCGGGACGGGCGTCGTCTACCTCGCACATCAGGGGCAGGACGTCACGATTCTCGAACTGAACAACGAGACCCTGCAGGTCGAGTCCGAACAATTGCTCGCGCTGAACGGCAACTTGAACACCAACGTGACGTTCGCAGGATTGCGAGGCGGCATGAGCGGGCAGGGCCTGTTCACCACGACGGTAACCGGAACCGGCCAGGTCGCGCTGCTCTCCGCGGGCGGTCCCCTGATCCATCTCGAGGTGTCGCCGCAGTACCCCCTCGTCGTCGATCCCGACGCATTCGTCTGCGCCAAGGGACAACTGACACAGTCCTTCGTCACCGACGTGTCGTGGCGCTCGATGGTCGGGCAGGGCAGCGGAGAAGCCTTTTCTCTGAAGTGGGACGGCACGGGCGTGGTCTCCATCCAGCCCGCGGAACGTTAGGGACGGCAGTGGCATTCACCAAGGTCAACAGCAAGGTCGTCAGCGTCGACCTGAACCGTTCGGGTCCCGTGATCGCCCGACGGGGCGCGATGCTCTTCTACACCGGCGACGTCCGCTTCGCTCCCCACGGTGTACCCGGCGGAGCCGGGGGCGCTCCCGGTTTCGGCGGGCTCGCCGGCATGGCCGGGCGGATACTTCAGGGCGAGCACGAGGCAACGATGATCGCGCAGGGCACCGGCACGGTGCACTACGGATTCCGGGGCCTCGAAACCCACGTGGTGGACATGTCCGCCGGCGGGGAGCTTCGCGTCGACGCGTCCCGGCTGCTCGCGAACACGGTCGGCTTGCAGAGCACCGTCGTGTCGTCGGGCGCGGCACAGGCGGGCGGGGGAGGCGGCCTGCTGGGCGCACTCCGAGGCGCCGCGACGGGCGCGGTCACCGGAACGGGAATGTTCACGACGCAGCTGTCCGGGTACGGCGCGGTGGTGCTGCTCGCGCACGGCGGCGTCTTCGAACTTCGTGTGGGTGGGCCTGCGCCCGTGATCGTGGATCCGCAAGCCTTCGTCGCGGCGAGCGGAGGCGTCCGCACCGAACTGAAATCGTCGATGAGCTGGCGCAACGTCGGCCGCAGCGGTGGCGAGTCCATGCAACTCGAGTGCACCGGTCAGGGCATCGTCTACGTGCAGGCATCGGAGGAGAAACTGTGAGCGTCGTCCTCAATCCCTCGAGTTTCACCGGGAGCGACAACGTTCCCGGAAACAGCTACGCCTACTGCATCGATCTGCAGACGCCGTGGTTCCTGTCGAAGGGCGCGATGATCGCGTACTACGGGCAAGTGCGGTTCTCCGCCCTCACCCACGGACTGCAGGGCGGACTGCTCGACATGGTGGCCCGGCGATTCTCGGCGCCGATGTATCTCGGCGACTACGTGGTGGCCGACGGCTTCGGGAAGCTGATCCTCGGGGACCGCGGGTACGACATCAACTCCTACGACCTCGACGACGGCAACCTCACCATCCGGCAGTCGAACCTGCTGGCCTTCGAGCCGGGCCTGTCGCTCAACCAGTCGATCGTGCCGGGTTTCCTCACTCTGATCGGAACGGGCAGGTTCCTCGCCTCGTCGAACGGTCCGGTGATGTTCGCCGAACCGCCGCTGCGCGTCGATCCCGAAGCACTGGTCGGCTGGGCCGACTGCCCGTCCCCGAGCCACCACTACGACGAATCGTGGATCACGGGATTCGTGTCCGCCGGCGCGCGACGTTTCGGGGTGCAGTCGGGCGAGGAACGCCAGTTCGACTTCACCGGCGCCGGGACGGTGCTGATCCAGTCGAGCGAGAAGGTGATCGACGACTCATCGCTGGTGCGAACCCTCGAAAATCAAATTCCAGGCCTGTCGCCCTCTGGATTGCAGCGCATCAATCAGGTCGTTTCGCAACAGCTGCAACAGAGCTAACTCCCGCACCGGACCCTGGGCCGACACCGGGCATAGCCCGGATCAGACTCAACCGAATTGTGACTACGCTCACAGGATAGGCGGGCCTAACCAGAGGTAAGGTTTGGGCAACCTAACAACCTCCAGGATGGTGACTTCACATGATCGTCTGCAGTTGCCACGCCCTCACCCACCACCACATCGAGCAAGAGGTGGCCGCAGGTGCGCGATGCACCCGCGAAGTGAGCGCGGCGTGCCGCGCAGGGACCGACTGCGGAAACTGCGTACGCAACATCTCTGCGATCATCCGGCAGGCTCGCGTACGGAATGAGACGATCGAGCTCGAGACCGCCGTGTAGCCAGCCCCTGCCCGGCGGTAAACCTGATGGTTCACCCCGGGAGGTGCCATGAAGGGCGACAAGAAGGTCATCGAATACCTGAACGAGCAGTTGACGGCGGAGCTCACCGCGATCAACCAGTACTTCCTTCATTCGAAGATGCAGGAAGACCGTGGATGGTCGAAGCTCGCGGCACACACCCGCGCGGAGTCGTTCGACGAGATGCGTCACGCCGAGACTCTCACCGACCGCATCCTCTACCTCGACGGACTCCCCAATTATCAGCGGCTCGGATCGCTCCGCCTGGGACAGAACGTGAAGGAGATGCTCGAGGCGGATCTCCAGGTCGAGATCGAAGCCCGCGACCGGCTCCGCAAGGGATCGGAATACATGCGGTCGGTCAGCGACATCACCTCCGCGAACATCTTCGAGGCGATCCTCGCCGACGAGGAAGAACACATCGACTATCTCGAAACCCAGCTCGACCTGCTGGCACAGCTGGGCGAACCGCTCTACATCGCCCAGCACATCTCGCCTTCGGAATAGCCGGCACGGCGCCGAACGGTTCCCCGCAGTCACGAAGACGGGCCGCGACATCTGTCGCGGCCCGTCTTTTCGTGCGCGGTATGTACGGTGTACTCGTTCAATCTGCTCTCGACAGTGAGGGGACACCGTGAGTGACTCGTCCGTGCACGTAGTTCACAACGCCGACCGGCAGCGCTACGAACTCGTCGACGACGGCTCCGTCATCGGATTCACCGAGTACCACCCCGACGGCGACACCCAACTCGTGTTCGACCACACCGTGGTCGACAAGGCCTATTCCGGTCAGGGCCTCGCCGGCAAGCTGGTCCGATTCGCACTCGACGACGTGCGTGAGCGCGGCAAGCGAGTCGTGGCGATCTGCTCGTACGTCGACAATTTCATCGCCAAGCATCCTGAGTATCAGGATCTCGCCGACTGAACTCGCCGCCGACGCGAGCACACGATCGTCAGTGACCCGCGCGGTTGCGGAGGTCGAGCGCGACGTCGGTGATCATGTCCTCCTGGCCACCGACCAGTCCACGACGGCCGATCTCCACGAGGATTTCGCGGGTGTCGAGTCCGTAGATGTCCGCGGCCGTCTCGGCGTGCCGGAGGAAGCTCGAGTACACGCCGGCATAACCGAGGGTGAGCGTCTCGCGGTCGACCTGGACCGGCCGGTCCTGGAGCGGACGAACCAGATCGTCGGCGGCATCCTGCAGACCGAACAGGTCGCAGGAGTGCTTCCAGCCGTGCAGGTCCGCCACAGCAACGAAGGGCTCGATCGGGCAGTTGCCCGCTCCGGCACCCTGCCCGGCCAGCGACGCGTCGACGCGAATGACGCCTTCCTCGACGGCGACGACCGAGTTCGCGACGGACAGCGACAGGTTCTGGTGCGCGTGGATACCGATCTGCGTGGTGTCTTCGAGAACGTCGCGGTAGGCGCGGACACGTTCGCGGACACCGTCCATGGTCAGCCGTCCACCGGAGTCGGTGACGTAGACGCAGTCGGCGCCGTACGACTCCATGAGCTTCGCCTGTCGGGCGAGCTCTTCCGCAGGAGCCATGTGCGACATCATCAGGAAGCCGGAGACGTCCATGCCGAGTTCCTTTGCCGCAGCGATGTGCTGGGCGGACACGTCGGCCTCGGTGCAGTGGGTGGCGATACGCACCGACCGCACACCGAGTTCGTAGGCACGCTTCAGTTCGTGGACGGTGCCGATACCCGGGAGGAGCAGCGTCGTGAGAATTGCCGAATTGATCGCTCCGGCAGCGGCTTCGAGCCATTCCCAGTCGGTGTGGCTGCCCGGACCGTAGGTCAGGGAGTGCCCGGTGAGGCCGTCGCCGTGGGAGACCTCGATCGCGTCGACACCGGCGCGGTCCAGTGCGCCGGCGATCGCTGCAACGTCGTCGGGGGTGATGCGGTGGCGGATGGCGTGCATGCCGTCACGCAGGGTCACGTCCTGGATGTACAGGGCGGCACCGTGAGTCGCGTATTCGCGCTGCCGGGCGTCACTCGTGATCGTCTCGCTCATGCCGAAACCTGCTCCTTCTTGCGTGCCGCGACTGCCCGGCCGACCTGCAGGGCAGCGGACGTCATGATGTCGAGATTGCCCGCGTACTCGGGCAGGTAGTGTGCTGCGCCCTTGACCTCGAGGAACACCGCCACCTTCCACATCGGACCGGTGTGATCGGTCAGCGTGCCGACGGTCTCGTTGATCGGGGTGAACTGGATTTCCTGCTTGAGCTTGTATCCGGGCACATAGGTGGAAACCTTGGCGACCATCGCTTCGATCGATGCGACGATCTCGTCCTTGCGGTCTTCGCCGACGAGCGCGAGAACCGTATCGCGCATGATCATCGGCGGTTCTGCGGGATTGAGGATGATGATCGCCTTGCCGCGTGCGGCGCCACCGATCTTCTCGATGGCCTGCGACGTCGTCTCGGTGAATTCGTCGATGTTGGCGCGAGTACCCGGGCCGGCCGACTTCGAGGAGATCGAGGCGACGATCTCGGCCCAGTAGACGGGCGTGACCTGCGAGATGGCGGCAACAATCGGGATGGTGGCCTGACCACCGCAAGTGACCATGTTGACGTTCGTCGCGTCGAGGTGCTCGTCGAGGTTCACGGGAGGCACCACGTAGGGGCCGATCGCGGCGGGGGTGAGGTCGATCAGAATCTTGCCGTGCGGGCGCAGCATCTTCTCGTTGTACTCGTGCGCCTTCGCCGAGGTGGCGTCGAAGACGATCTCGATCTCGTCGAAACGGGGGTGCTCGATGAGACCCTCCACTCCGGTGGAGATCGCGTCGATGCCCAGTCGCTTGGCGCGGGCCAGGCCGTCGGATGCGGGATCGATGCCCACGAGAGCGATCGTCTCGAGTTCGCTGTCGGCGAGCCTCTTGATCTTGATGAGCAGGTCGGTGCCGATGTTGCCCGGCCCGATGATGGCGACCTTGGTCGTGGTCATGTCAGTTCTCCTGTGCCGAAGTCGGTGAGGACGAGAAGGGGGCGGTGACGGTGCCGAGCGGCGAGATCTCGGCGCGCACGGTCACACCGGGGGGAGCAGGCACCATGGGGCCGAGCGCACCGGACAGCACTACCTGACCGGCAGTCAGCGGCTGACCGAATTCGCGTGCGGTGCGCGCGAGCCACAGCAGTGCGTTCAGCGGATCGCCGAGGCAGGCTGCGCCCGTGCCCTCCGAGACGAGTTCGTCGTCGACGTACATCCGCATGGTTGCGTCGATCGGCTCGAAGTCGGCCAGGGGCACGCGATGGGAACCCAGCACGTAGAGGCCGCTCGAGGCGTTGTCCGCCACCGTGTCGGTGATCTTGATATCCCATCCGGCCACCCGGCTGTCGACGATCTCCAGCGCCGCGACCGCATAGTCGACGGCCGCCCGGACGGCGTCGAGGTCGAGATCGTCGTCGTCGAGATCCGCCTTCAGCACGAATGCAATCTCGGCTTCGGCCTTGGGCTGGAGCAGGCGATCGCTGGGCACCTCGGCGAGATCGGTGACGTCCATGTCGTCGAACAGCACCCCGAAGTCGGGGCGGTTCACGCCGAGTTGCTGCTGAACGGCCGGCGAGGTGAGGCCGATCTTCCGTCCCACGATGCGGGCACCGGACGCGAGTTTGTGCTCGGTCAGATGCTGCTGCACCGCATAGGCCAGGTCGATGTCGGTTTCGCCGAGAAGATCCCGTACCGGGGAACACGGCACCGCGGTCCGGGTCGCGTCGATGAGCCGGGTGGCTGCTGCGCTGACGGTTTCGAGGTGTGCGGCTTCGCCGGCGGGGTTCGGAGTAGTGGTCATCAGGTCCTCGTCGATCGATGGGTAACTCCATCGTGGGGGTACGAGTACCGCTTACCTAGCCGTAGGTTCCGCTCAGTGGAACGACCCGGCACAAATCCCCAGCAGTCCCGCTCAGGGTGTTCGCAGCGCCGCGCGACGACCGAGCGTTGCTGCCACACCCGCCGCGGCCGCCTTCACCGCAGCAGCGTGTTTCTCGGGCCGGAACCGCGTCGCAGGCCCGGTGACACTGATCGCGGCAACCGGATCGTCGTCGCCCACGAGCACCGGGGCGGCGACGCACACCAAGCCGACAGCCGACTCCTCGTATTCGAAGGCGACGCCCGTCTCGGCTATCCGATCGATGTGCGCGCGGAACCGGCCCGGCGCGGTGATGGTGCGCGGCGTCTTGCGGGCGAGCCCGTCGGCGACGACGTCCGCGAACAGCGCCGGCGAGGAGAAGGCGAGCAGAGCCTTGCCGATAGCGGTGCAGTACATGGGCATTCGTCCGCCCACACGCGACGGCGCCGGCGCCGGTCGATGACCGCCGATCTTGGAGACGTAGACGACCTCGGTGCCCTCGGGGACGCCGAGGTGCACGGTTTCGTGGGTGCGCTCGTACAGATCCTCCATGAACGGGATCGCGACCTCGAGCAGTCGCCGCTCCACCGACGCACGCATACCGAGTTCGAACATCTGACCACCGAGGCGGTATCCGGACGCGTCCTTTTCCAGCAACCGGACGTTCATCAGGTCGTTGACCACGCGGTGCAGAGTGCCTTTGGCCAGACCCGTCCGGCGGCCGAGTTCGGCCAGCGACACTCCGTGGTCGTCGGCGGTGAACGCGTGCAGGACGGTGACGACCTTGCCGAGCACGGTCGAAGTGTCCACGGGCGGGTCGGCCGCCCGGCGCGTCGGCCGCTGTCCTTCCATGTGCCACAGGGTATGCCACCGGCAACACCGGACGGCAGCGGCTTCGGACGTCCTTGGGACGGCAGGGAACGTTGCGTCGCCACCGGGGCGCAGTGGCATTCTGGATCGGTGACCGAGCGGAAACGACCGGACATCACCTTCGAGACGTGGATCGAACGGCAGATCCGCGCCGCACAGGAGCGCGGCGATTTCGACGATCTCCCGGGCGCGGGAAAACCGATTCCCGACCACGGCGACGACGAATTGTGGTGGGTGAAGGCCTACCTCGCGCGGCAAGGACTGTCGGCCGAGGCACTGCTCCCGCTGCCGCTGCAGTTGCGCCGGGAGATCGAGCGGTTGCCCGAGACCGTAGCGAATGTACCGTCCGAACAAACAGTGCGGGAGATAGTCGCCCGACTCAACCGGCGGGTAATGGAATGCATGCTCGTTCCAGGTCAGCTACCGATCCCGATCCACAAGGCGAATGCCGACGAAGTGGTCGAGACCTGGAAAGCGGGACGCCAGGCGCGGCGCGAGGAAGCGCGGCGCGCGCTGCAGGCAGCTCAGCCAGGGCGCACCGATCCTCCCTCCAGCCGCGCGCGACCGGCACGGAAGCGCCGGTTCCTCCGGTGGTTCCGCGCCGGGTGACGGTGCAGAACCACCGGAGAGTGTCAGGCCGGGCTGACGGTGAGAGGCGCGCCGGTGGCCGCGCGCACCTGTTCCTCGGTCACTCCCGGTGCGAATTCACGCAGGACCAATCCGTCGCCGGTCACGTCGATCACCGCGAGGTCGGTGATGATCCGGTGCACGACGCCCTCACCGGTCAGCGGCAAGGAGCAACGCTCGACGATCTTGGGATTGCCCGACTTGTCGGTGTGCTCCATCAGCACGATGACCTTGCGCGCACCGTGCACCAGGTCCATCGCACCGCCCATGCCCTTGACCATCTTGCCCGGCACCATCCAGTTCGCCAGGTCACCGGTCGCGGAGACCTCCATCCCCCCGAGCACCGCGGTATCGATGTGCCCGCCGCGGATCATGCCGAAGCTCAGCGCGGAATCGAAGAATGCGGCACCCGCGTTGACCGTGACGGTCTCCTTGCCGGCATTGATCAGGTCGGCGTCGATCGCCTCTTCCACAGGGTAGGGCCCGGTTCCGAGGATGCCGTTCTCGCTGTGGAGTGTGACCCGTACGCCTGCAGGCAAGTAGTTCGGTATCAAGGTGGGCAACCCGATTCCCAGATTCACGTACTCACCCGGCGCCAGTTCCTGCGCCGCGCGCGCCGCCATCTGCGTGCGTGTCCAGCCCACTGCCCGTTCGACCTCGACGCTCATGATCACCCTTCCTTGCCGGCGCTGACGGTGCGCTTCTCGATCTGCTTGTCCTGGACGCCGGTGTGCACGATGCGATCGACGAAGATCCCCGGCAGATGTACCTGTCCCGGGTCGATCTCGCCCGGCTCGACGAGTTCCTCGACCTGCGCGATGCAGATGCGACCGGCCATCGCCGCGAGCGGGTTGAAGTTCATCGCGGCCTTGTTGAACACCAGATTCCCCTCGGTGTCCCCCTTCAGCGCGTGTACCAGCGAGAAGTCCGCGGTAATGGATTCCTCGAGCACGTACTTCTTGCCCCGGAACTCACGCACCTCCTTCGGCGGCGATGCCACCGCGACTGCTCCGCCGGCGTCGTAGCGCCACGGCAGTCCGCCCAGCGCGATCGGCGTCCCGACGCCTGCGGGAGTGAAGAAGGCGGGGATACCCGCGCCACCGGCACGCAGTTTCTCGGCCAGCGTGCCCTGGGGTGTCAGCTCGACCTCGAGTTCTCCCGAGAGATACTGCCTCGCGAACTCTTTGTTCTCACCCACGTACGACGCGGTGACACGGCGGATACGCCTGTCGCCGAGCAGAATTCCCAGCCCGTGACCGTCGACTCCGCAGTTGTTGGAGAAGACCTCGAGGTCGGTGACACCCGACTCGGCGAGTGCCCGGATCAGGATGTCGGGGATACCGCACAGACCGAACCCGCCGACCGCCAGGGACGAACCGTCGGTGACGTCCGCGACGGCTTCGGTCGCGGACCGGAATACTTTCGTTGCCAATGCACACCTCTCGGGTCAGTCGGCCCCGACCAGTTCGGCCGGGGGACGTTCATTGGATGAACGCCACCGTCTCGTCTCGTCAAACTAAATCGGTGCAGGTGAGAATCACAAGTGAGCGCGCCGAGTCCGATGTGATTGCTCGCTATCCGGACGCCTGTCGAGAATCTGTTCATTGGGTGGACGTAGAGTTGGGGCCGTGAGTGCACAGGGACAGTTGGTCGGCAGGGTGGGCGCATTACTGCGGACGGTGTCGTCGTACGAACCGGACGGGGCCACCACGTCGGATCTCGCCCGCGCGACCGACCTGGCCCGGCCGACTGTCCATCGCCTTCTCGGCTCGCTTGCCGAGGAGGGACTCGTCGACCGGGACCCGAAGTCGGGCCGGTGGTCGCTCGGGCCGGAGTTGTACTTGCTGGGCTCGGTGGCAGCGACGCGATACGACATCACCGACCTCGCCGGCGACGTGTTGCGCGACCTCGCCCGCGAAACCGGGGAAAGCGCCTTTCTGACCGCTCGCCGAGGAGACGAAACAGTCTGCGTGGCAAGCGAAGAAGGCAGCTTCCCATTGCGGTCGCACGTTCTGCACATCGGAATCCGGTTCCCGCTCGGGGTTGCGTCCGCCGGGCTCGCCATCCTGTCGCACATGTCCGACAAGGACATCGACGAATACCTGTCCCGCGTCGACCTGACCGCCGCATGGGGCGACGCTCACTCTCGCGCCGCCGTCGAGAAACGGATAGCGGCGACACGCCTGACCGGATACTCCGTCAATCCCGCACTCGTCGTCGAGGGCAGTTGGGGAATGGGTGCGGCCGTGTTCGACCACAGGGGAGCCCCGACGTGGGCGTTGAGCCTGACCGGCGTGGAAAGTCGCTTCCGAGCCGATCGCACACCCCACGTCGGGGCCCTGTTGCTCAGTGGGGCACACCGCCTCACTCAGCTACTGCGTCACCGCACCCGGTGACGCGGTCCGATCACGAAGGTGCACCCGCCGCAGCACGTTGGAGCAACCGCTCGGCGTGACGCAGCACCGGGGCGTCGACCATCTTGCCTTCGAAGTCGAACACGCCGCGCTGCGACTGTGCCGCGTCGAGTACCCGCCGTGCCCATGCTTCTTCGTCCGGCGTCGGGGCGTAGGCGCGGCGGATCACATCGATCTGGCCCGGGTGGATCGCCACCTTGATGTCGAATCCGACCGCTACGGCGTCGAGCGATTCGTCGTGCAGGCCGTCGGTGTCCTTGATGTCCAGGTACACCGAGTCGAGCGCCCACCGACCGTGTGCCTTCGCTGCGAGCAAGGTGACGGCGCGGGCGTGCTGCGCCACCCCCCGGTAGAGGCCGTCCGGCCCCCGGCTGGAGTTGCCACCCAATCCGGCGACGAGGTCCTCCGCGCCCCACATCATGCCGATGAGGTTTCCGGCCTTCGCGATGTCCGCGACCTCGAGCACACCGAGTGGAGACTCCACGAGAGCGACCACCTCGAGCGGTGCGAGCGATCGCACCTGATCGCCGCTCTCACACTTCGGCAGCATCACCCGCGTGTACGCGGTGCGGCTCAATGCCTCGAGGTCGGGTCCGTGATATTCGGTGCCGACCGGGTTGATCCGCACCACGGTGCGCTCGGGATCGAGCGGCGTGGCGACGAGCGCATCACGGGCCGCCTGCTTGTCGGCAGGCGCGACGGCATCCTCGAGGTCGATGATCACCACGTCGGCGCGTGCAGCAGCCTTGGCGTAACGGTCGGGTCGGTCGGCAGGGCAGAACAGCCACGCCGGGCCGGGAAGTGTCCATGTCATGTCGTGGGCCTCTTCTGTACGAGGGTCTGGCGGACTGCGATCCCGACGACGTCACCGTGCTGGTTGCGCCCGGTGTGCTCGAGGGTGACGATGCCTTCGCCCGGCCGGCTCTTCGATTCGCGCTTGTCGAGGATTTTCGTCTCCACGTACAGCGTGTCGCCGTGGAACAACGGCTTCGGGAACGCGACTTCGGAGAACCCGAGGTTCGCGACGATCGTTCCCTGTGTCAGCTGCGCGACGGAGAGTCCGATCATGGTGGAGAGGGTGAACATCGAGTTCACCAGCCGCTCCCCGAAGGCAGTGCCGGCGGCGTACGCGGCGTCGAGGTGCAGTGCCTGCGTGTTCATGGTCTGGGTGGTGAACAGGACGTTGTCGGCCTCGGTGATGGTACGTCCGGGCCGATGTTCGTAGACCGCGCCGAGCTCGAATTCCTCGAACCACAGTCCCCGCTGGGTGATTCGCTTCTCACCCTCCGCGGGTGCCGCCCCACTCACAGGCCCAGCTCCCGTCCGACGAGCATGAGCTGCACTTCGGTGGTGCCCTCGCCGATTTCGAGGATCTTGCTGTCGCGGTAGTGCCGCGCGACGGCGTACTCGTTCATGAATCCGTAGCCACCGTGGATCTGGGTGGCGTCGCGGGCATTGTCCATGGCTGCCTCCGAGGCAACGAGTTTCGCGATGGCAGCCTGCTTCTTGAACGGCCGTCCGGCCAGCATCGCCGCTGCGGCATCGTAGTAGGCGGTGCGGGCGGTGTGGGCTCGCGCCTCCATGCGAGCGATCTTGAATGCGATCGCCTGATTGCTGCCGATCGGGCTGCCGAACGCCTCGCGCTCCTTGGCGTACTTGACCGACTCGTCGACACATCCCTGTGCGGCACCGGTCGAGAGCGCGGCGATCGCGATGCGGCCTTCGTCGAGGATCCGCAGGAAGTTGGCGTAACCGCGTCCGCGCTCACCGAGCAGGTTCTCCTCGGGCACGCGCACATCGGCGAACGTCAGCGGATGCGTGTCCGACGCGTTCCAGCCGACCTTGTTGTAGGCGGGCTCGGCGGTGAAACCGGGGGTGGATGCCGGAACGAGGATCGTGGAGATCTCCTTCTTCCCGTTGTCCCGTACGCCGGTGACCGCGGTGACCGTCACGAGCGACGTGATGTCGGTACCCGAGTTGGTGATGAACTGCTTGTTGCCGTTGATGACCCATTCGCCGCCGTCGAGCTTCGCGGTGGTCTTCGTTCCCCCGGCGTCGCTGCCCGCGCCGGGCTCGGTCAGCCCGAACGCGGCGAGATTTCGGCCCGAGGCGAGCTGGGGCAGCCACTCCTCCTTCTGGGCGTCGGTGCCGAAGCGGTAGATCGGCATCGCACCGAGGGACACACCGGCTTCGAGGGTGATCGCGACCGACTGGTCGACCTTGCCGAGTTCCTCGAGCGCAAGGCACAGAGCGAAGTAGTCGCCTCCCATTCCGCCGTACTCCTCGGGGAAGGGAAGACCGAACAAGCCCATATCCGCCATGCCGGCGACGACCTCGTACGGGAACGTATGTGCGGCGTCGTGCTCGGCCGCGACCGGGGCGACGACGGTACGCGCGAAGTCGGCAACGGTCTTGCGCAGCTGCTCGTACTCGTCGGGAAGCCCGCCGGTTGCCAGGTATTCCGTCATTCCGTTGCCTCTTTCGTTTCGGCGTGCGGGGTGACCCGCGCGAGAAGTTGATCGACCTTGACCTGCTCACCCGCAGAGGCGAAGAGCTCCACGGTGCCGTCGACCGGCGCGGTGAGCGAATGCTCCATCTTCATGGCTTCGACGACCACGATCGCCTGCCCGGCAGTCACCTCGGCCCCCGTTTCGACGGCGACGGCGATGACTGCTCCCGGCATCGGGCTGGTGATGTCGGCGTCACCGGCGTGCGCGTCGTCCCCGCGGACACCGGCCTCTTCGACGTCTCGGACCGAGACACTGCCGTGGCCGTCGGCGAGCCAGATCGCGCCGTCGGACTCAGCGACCCGGAAGACGTGGCGACGGCCGTCGAGCACCACGGCGAGGACGGATCCGTCGAGGGTCGCGGACAGTGAACTACGTTCGCCGTCTTCGATACTCGCGGAGCCTTCGGCCGGGGTTCCGGTCAGGCGCACGTGCATGGTGCGGTCGCCGGAGGTGAACCGGAAACTGGTGGGCAGGTGGGCGCCGACACGCCAGCCGTCCGGCACCGCCCACGGGTCGCAGTTCGAGCCGGGCCAGCGCTGCAACCAGCGGTACGCGGCAGCGGCAACGAGAGCGGCGTCGGACGTCCCCGTCGCGACGTAGTCCTCGAGGCGCCGGTCGAGCAGTCCCGTGTCGAGTGCACCGGCGACGACCTCGTCGTCGGCGAGGAGGAAGCGCACGAAGTCGACGTTGGTGACCACGCCGAGAACGGCGGTGTCGGCGAGTGCCCGGTCGAGGCGGCGGAGGGCACCGGCCCGGTCGCCGGCGTGGGCGATGACCTTGGCGAGCATGGGGTCGTAGTCGCTGCCCACGATCGTGCCGGCCTGCACGCCGGAGTCGACGCGCACTCCCGGGCCGGAGGGCTCGACGACGTCGGCGACGTGCCCGCCGGTGGGCAGGAAGCCGCGGGCCGGATCCTCGGCGTAGATGCGCGCCTCGATGGCGTGGCCGGTGAGGGTGATGTCGTCCTGACGGAAGCCCAGCGGCTCGCCGGCGGCGATACGGACCTGCCACTCGACGAGGTCGAGGCCGGTCACCATTTCCGTGACCGGGTGCTCCACCTGCAGGCGGGTGTTCATCTCCATGAAGAAGAACTCGTCGGGCCGGTCCGCGGAGACGATGAATTCGACGGTGCCGGCGCCGGTGTAGTCCACGCTGCGGGCGGTGTTGCACGCGGCTTCGCCGATACGCGCGCGTGTCTGAGCGTCGAGAAGGGGCGACGGGGCCTCTTCGACGACCTTCTGGTGGCGGCGTTGCAGGCTGCATTCGCGCTCGCCGAGGTGGACGACGTTGCCGTGCATGTCGGCGAGGATCTGCACCTCGATGTGGCGTGGCCGCTGGACGAACCGCTCGAGGAACAGGGTGTCGTCGCCGAACGACGATGCCGCCTCACGTCGCGCGGACACCAGTGCGGCCGGCAGATCGGACGGATCGGTGACCAGGCGCATGCCCTTACCGCCGCCACCGGCGGACGGTTTGACCAGTACGGGAAAGCCGACTTCCTCGGCGCCCGCGATGAGGTCCGCGTCGGTCAGTCCCGGCCGGGAGATGCCCGGTACGACGGGGACTCCGAATTCCGACACCGCGCTCTTCGCGGTGATCTTGTCACCCATCGTCTCGATGGCATGCGCAGACGGGCCGAGGAACGCGATACCCGCGGTGGCGCACGCAGCAGCGAAAGCCGCGTTCTCCGAAAGGAACCCGTATCCGGGATGAATGGCCTGCGCGCCGGTCGCGACTGCCGCGTCGATGACCTTGTCGATCGCGAGGTAGCTCTCGCGTGCCGCCGCAGGACCGAGCAGAACCGCGGTGTCGGCCTCACGCACGTGCCGCGCGTTGCGGTCGGCTTCGCTGAAGACCGCGACGGAGCGCAGTCCCATATCCTTCAGGGTCCGGATGACCCGCACGGCGATCTCACCGCGGTTGGCTACCAGAACCGTATCGATCCGATTCGTATCGCTCATGTCACTCACATCCGGAAGACGCCGTAGGAGACCGGCTCGAGGGGCGCGTTGGCGCACACCGAAAGTGCCAGTCCGAGAACTTTTCTGGTATCGACAGGATCGATGATTCCGTCGTCCCAGAGCCGAGCCGTCGAGTAGTAGGGATTGCCCTGCGCCTCGTACTGCGCGCGGATCGGGGCTTTGAACTCGTCTTCCTGCTCGGCGGTCCACGGGTTGCCCGAGGCGTCCAGCTGGTCGGATCGGACGGTCGCGAGGACCGACGCGGCCTGCTCGCCACCCATCACGGAGATGCGCGCGTTGGGCCACATCCACAGGAATCGCGGCGAATACGCCCGCCCACACATCGAGTAGTTTCCGGCGCCGTAGGACCCGCCGATCACCACGGTCAATTTCGGGACGCGGGCGCACGCAACGGCGGTGACCATCTTGGCGCCGTGCTTGGCGATGCCACCGGCCTCGTAGTCGCGGCCGACCATGAAGCCGGAAATATTCTGGAGGAACAGCAACGGGATCGAGCGCTTGTCGCACAGTTCGATGAAATGTGCTCCCTTGACTGCGGATTCGCCGAAGAGCACGCCGTTGTTCGCGACGATGCCCACCGGGTGTCCGTGGATGCGAGCGAACCCGGTCACGAGGGTCTTGCCGTATTCCGCCTTGAATTCGTGGAAGCTGCTGGATCCAGGGCCGGCGCCGGCGCCGTCGACGATGCGGGCGATGACCTCGTGCACGTCGTAGGGGATGCGCGAGTCGGTGGGGACCACGTCGTACAGGGTCTCCGGGGACTTCTCGGGTTCGACGGCGGGCTCGACGTCCCACGGCCGTTCCGTGCGAGGTCCGAAGGTGGAGACGATGTTGCGCACGATGCGCAGGGCGTCGCGGTCGTCGTCGGCGAGATGGTCGGTCACGCCGGAGACCTTGGAGTGCAGGTCGCCGCCGCCGAGTTCCTCCGCGGTGACCACCTCACCGGTCGCGGCCTTCACCAGCGGCGGGCCACCGAGGAAGATGGTGCCCTGGTTACGGACGATGACGGCCTCGTCACTCATCGCGGGCACGTAGGCGCCGCCGGCGGTGCACGATCCGAGCACCGCGGCGATCTGCGGAATGCCCTTGGCGCTCATCGTCGCCTGGTTGTAGAAGATGCGGCCGAAGTGCTCGCGGTCCGGGAAGACCTCGTCCTGCCGGGGAAGGAACGCGCCGCCGGAGTCGACGAGGTAGAGGCAGGGAAGGTTGTTCTGCAAGGCCACCTCTTGCGCCCGCAGGTGCTTCTTCACCGTGACGGGGTAGTACGTGCCGCCCTTGACGGTCGCATCGTTGGCGACGATCACGCATTCGCGCCCGGCCACCCGGCCGATACCGGTGATGATGCCGGCACCGGGGCACTCGTCGTCGTACATGCCGGCGGCGGCGAGCGGCGAAAGCTCCAAGAAGGGGCTTCCGGTGTCGAGGAGACCGTCGACGCGGTCGCGGGGAAGCAGTTTGCCGCGGGAGACATGCCGCTCACGGGATTTTTCGTTGCCGCCGAGCGCTGCCGCGGCAAGCCTGTCGCGGAGCTCTCCGACCAGTTGTTCGTGCTGGTCGCGGCTGGTTGTCGAGATCGCCTGGGCGGTCGTCACGGACACCATCCTCGGTTGATTGAACTAATCGCCATTAACTGAAATCTAGGTTAGTTATGATTAACCGAGTTGTCCAGATCACAGACGAGTGGAGTTTTCCCGCATGCAAGAGCCGGCCGAAGCGGCACCACCCGCGACGACGCGGCGCAGTCGCGCCAAAGCCGAGCGTCGTGCCCAACTGCTTCGTTCCGCCGCCCGGCTGATCGCCGAGCGCGGATTCGCCGGGGTCCGACTCGAGGATCTGGGTGCGGCGGTAGGTATCAGCGGCCCCGCCGTCTACCGGCACTTCCCCAACAAGGACGCCCTGCTCGTCGAACTCCTGGTCGACATCAGCCGGCGGCTGCTCGCCGGCGGCACCGCGGTCGTCGCCCACACCACCGACCCGCGTGACACGCTCGAGAGACTCGTCGACTTCCACCTCGACTTCGCCCTCGGCGACCCCGACCTCATCCGCGTCCAGGACCGCGAACTCCATTCGCTGCCCGACGACGCTCGGCGCGAAGTACGGCTCACCCAGCGGCGGTACGTCGAGATCTGGGTCGGGATCCTGTGCCGCATCACCCCGGATCTGGCCGAGTCCGACGCGCGCACGATGGCCCACGCGACATTCGGACTGATCAACTCCACCCCCCACAGCGCCGACCCGCGCTCACCCGAAGGCACCCGCGCCGTCCTTCGACTGATGGCCCTGTCGGCACTTGCCGCGGCCCCCCAACTGCAACCGGCGAACAACCGACCGACGACCAGCACAGAGGACAGATGAGCTACTTCGAACGACTCGGGCCGGCCTCGTATCGCGCGACCCCGCGTGCCGGCGGCGCATGGGAAGAGACCGAGCAGCACATCGCACCCGCACTCGGGCTTCTCGCCCACGTCATCGAGTGCGACCGCGACGCTCGCCGCGACGACGCACTGGTGATCGGCCGCCTGTCGTACGACATCCTGGGAACGGTTCCGGTCGATGTGGTCGATGTGACGGTGGACGTACTGCGCCCTGGCCGCACCATCGAACTGGTGGAAGCGACGTTGACCTACGCGGGGCGGGCAGTGGTGCGGGCACGCGCCTGGCTGATGCAGCCCCAGCCCACCGCCGAGATCCAGGGGACGACGTTGCCCCGCATCGCCGCACCCGACCGGTGCGCTCCGTGGGACCCCACGACGATCTGGCCCGGCGGCTTCATCGAATCGGTGGAGGTCCGCCGCAACCAGAAGGAGCCGGGGCGGGCGTCGTTCTGGGTTCGGACGCCGGTCCCGCTCGTCGACGGTGAGAAGGTGAGCCCGCTCGCGGCCGCGGCAGGGTTGTTCGACATCGCCAACGGCATGACCGTGCGGGCAGATCCGCGGGAGGTGGCATTTCCCAATCTCGACCTCACCGTCCATCTGTTCGCCGAACCCCGCGGCGACTGGATCGGTTTCGACACCTCGGTCTCGTTCGGCGGCGACGGGGTCGGTCTGACGAGCACCGTGCTCCACGACACGTCCGGACCGATCGGCACGATGTCGCAGATCCTCACCGTCCGTCCCGGCGCGCCGAAGGCCACGTAACGCAGTCGTTACCCGGAGTAATCAATCGGTTGACGCGAGAGCACTACCGTCTGCCCCCTGAGCACGTATACAAGGGTGAATACACCCCGAGCAGACACGGGAGATCGGATGGCAGACGGACGCGAGCGGTTGCTCGACTCGCTCGATGTCGCGTTGGGTGCCGTCGATGCCCGGTACGCCGCGGCCTATCCCGGACTCCGCGCGGAACGGCAACCCGTACATACCGTCTACGTTCCCGTCGATCGATACGACGCCGACACGGTTCGTTCGTGGGGTGCGCAGGCGCAGGACACGTTCTCCCGATATGTCTCCGGAGCGGAAGACCTCGCCGACATCGTCGGCATCGAACCCACCCTCGCCCGCGAGGTTCTGCCGCTCGTGGAGGCGAAACTCGCCGCAGAGCCGATCGAGGATCTGCGGATCGACTTCGAAGACGGGTTCCCGCAAGCCGGCATCGCACCCGGCGGACGTGACGCCGACGAAGACGCCCACCTCGTGCGGGCGGCTCGAGCGTTACGGGCCACCCCGAACCCGACGCCGTTCTCGGGCATCCGCGTGAAGTGCCTCGAACCCGCAGTTCGGGCACGCGCAGTACGCACCATGGACATGTTCCTCGCCGAGATCGCCGACAACGGCTCTCTCCCTGCGGGATTCGTCGTCACTCTGCCCAAGGTGACAGCATCCGAACAGGTCGCCGCCATGGTCACCGTGTGCGAATACCTCGAGAGCAACCACGGACTCACGACACCGCTGCGTTTCGAAATCCAGATCGAGACACCCCAGTCCGTCTGTGGACCCGACGGGACCGCGCAGGTCGCGTCGATGATCCACGCCGCACAGGGCCGCTGCTCGGGTCTGCACTACGGAACCTACGACTATTCGGCGGCGTGCGGTATCGCGGCCGAATACCAGGCGATGGACCATCCGGTCGCGGACCACGCGAAGGCGACCATGCAGGTCGCCGCGGCGGGCACCGGCGTGCTGCTCTCGGACGGTTCGACCAACCGACTCCCGGTCGGCGCGGCGGACGAGATCCGCGCTGCCTGGTCACTGCACGCCAGGCTCGTCGACCGGTCCTTGCGCCGCGGTTTCTACCAGGGCTGGGACCTGCACCCCGCCCAGTTACCGACCCGCTATGCGGCGACATTCGCCTTCTACCGTCGTTCGTTCGAGTCCGCCGCCGCACGGATCTCGACGTATCTCGCGCGTACCGAGGGCGGGTTCCTCGACGAACCCGCAACCGTGCGGGCACTCGCGTCGTTCCTGCATCGCGGGCTCGAATGCGGAGCCCTCACCGACTCCGAGGTCCGCGAGCGCGCGGGCGTCACGCCCGGCCGACTGGGTGAGTTGGCAGGATTCACCCGTCAGGAAGGACATTTCGAGTGACCACCGTCATCCGGGCCCGCCGCGCCGTCGTCGACGACGGTGAACGGGCGTGCGCAGTGATCATCCGGGACGGACGGATCGTCGCCGTCGAGGATTACGCGACACCGGTTCCCGGGGCACGAGAGGTCGTCCTGGCCGACGACGAAGCGCTGCTTCCCGGCCTGGTCGATACCCACGTGCACGTCAACGACCCCGGCCGGACCGAGTGGGAGGGGTTCGCGAGCGCGACCCGCGCCGCCGCCGCCGGCGGGGTCACCACGCTGATCGACATGCCGCTCAATTCGATTCCGTCGACCGTCGATGTAGCTGCGCTCGAGGTCAAGAAGAAGGTCGCCGCACCCCAGGTGGTCGTGGACGTCGGCTTCTGGGGCGGTGCCGTCCCCGGCAACCTCGCCGATCTCGAACCGCTCTGGGACGCAGGCGTATACGGATTCAAGTGCTTCCTCGCACACTCCGGACTCGACGAGTATCCGCCGCTGGACCGCGAACAGATGGTCGCAGCGATGCGGATCATCGCGGGATTCGACGGCCTTCTCATCGTCCACGCCGAGGACGGACCCACGCTCGACGCCCAGCAGGCACCGTCGGGCCGTCGCTACTCCGACTTCCTGCACTCGCGACCACGCCTCGCGGAAGAACGAGCCATCGCCCAGGTGATCGACGGCGCTGCCGAAACAGGTTGCCGCGTCCACATTCTCCACCTCTCGGACGCCGGGAGCCTGCCGCTCGTGGCGGCGGCGAAGCAGGCCGGCGTCCGCATCACCGTGGAGACCTGCCCGCACTACCTGACCCTGTTCAGTGAGGAAATCCTCGACGGCTCCACACATTTCAAATGCTGCCCACCCATCCGGGAAGCCACCAACCGAGAAGGTCTGTGGCGCGGCCTGGCGGACGGCACGATCGACTGCATCGTGTCCGACCATTCACCGTGTACACCCGAACTCAAGAAGTTGGGAATCGGTGACTTCGGCGAAGCCTGGGGCGGCATCTCCTCCCTCCAACTGGGTTTGCCGATCGTCTGGTCCGAAGCACGGAGACGTGGACACTCGCTCGCCGACGTGGTCCGCTGGATGGCCCGCAACACCGCTGCCGTGGCGGGACTGGCGGGCCGCGGCGAGATCACCGTCGGCAACACCGCCGACCTGTGCGTCCTCGCCCCCGACGACGCCTTCGTGGTCTTTCCCGAAAAGCTCCATCACCGCAACGCCGTCACCCCCTATGCCGAAATGGCGCTCGCCGGGGTGGTGCGCCAGACATGGCTGGCCGGCGAACCCCTCCCTGTCGCCACCGGCGACAGTCCCGCCCCCGTCGCCACCGGCGACAGTCCCGCCCCCGTCGCCACCGGCGACAGTCCCGCCCCTGCGCCCCGCGCGAAACTGCTGTCCCGGAAGGACACTCGATGACGTCACTCGATTTCCGGCAACTCCCCGATCTCGCTTCCCGCGAATTGACCGGTTCGGTGATGTACGCCAACGACGAACTGTTCGCGCAGCGTGAGAATCTCATCGCTCCCGGTGCGGCTCAGCACGACCTGTCCGCGTTCGGGCACAAGGGCAAGGTGTACGACGGGTGGGAGACCCGCAGGCGACGCGAACCCGGGCACGATTTCGCTATCGTGCGTCTCGGTGCCCCCGGCGTGATCCGCGGCGTGGTCATCGACACCGCATGGTTCACGGGCAATTACCCGCCGTTCGCGTCGATCGAGGCCGTGTGTGCCGACGGATATCCCGACGCCGCCGAACTGCTGCAAGCGCCCTGGGAACCCCTCGTCGGCAAGGTGGCGCTGCTCGGTGACACTGCGAACGCCTTCCCCGTCGACAGCGAACGACGCTGGACCCACGTGCGTCTCAACATCTATCCCGACGGGGGCGTAGCCCGACTGCGCGTCCACGGCGAGGTTCGTCCCGACCCGGCATTCCTCACCGGCACCATCGACGTGGCGGCGCTCGAGAACGGTGCCGACATCGCCGACTGCTCGAACCACTTCTACTCCTCGCCGCGAAACATCATCGCCCCCGGCCGAGCCGCGAACATGGGCGGAGGGTGGGAGAACGCACGGCGCCGCGACGACGGAAACGACCACGTCACGGTGCGCCTGGCCGGCACCTCGCTGGTCGACCACGTGGAGATCGACACGTCGTACTACGTCGGCAATGCGCCGGGATGGGCGCGACTGTCGGGCCTGCCCGCCGGGTCGGACGCCACCGACGAATCGGCGTTCGTCGAACTGCTTCCGAAAACCGCTCTGCTCCCCGACTGCCGTCACCGGTTCCGCATCGATGCGAACACTCCGATGTCGTTCGTGCGACTGGACGTGTATCCGGACGGGGGTATCTCGCGGCTACGCGTGCACGGGCGCCTCACAGAACCGGGCACCCCGTGACTTCGAGTCGCCGTCGCCGCGCGCCCGGGTGTCCTAGGCTCAGCCCATGGCAGGTGCGGTGACCGAAGTGCAGTCCCCCGGGGATCTCGTAGCGGCGCTCGAGTCGACCGGATACCTCGCCGACGAGGGCCTCGCGACGACGGCGTTCCTCGCGATCCGTATGGGACGGCCGTTGTTCTGCGAGGGCGAACCCGGCACCGGGAAGACCTCTCTCGCGACGGCGCTCGTCGAGGCGCTCGGCCTGCCGCTCGTCCGGTTGCAGTGCCACGAAGGCATCGACGCGTCGCAGGCGCTTTACGACTGGGACTTTCCCCGGCAATTGCTCCACCTGCGCACGCTCGAGGCCGCGAGCGGGGGCGCATTGGACGCGGACACCGCCGAGCGTTCCTTGTACACCGAGCGGTACCTGCTGGCCCGGCCGCTGCTCGCAGCCCTCACCGGAGCTCCGTGCGTGTTGCTCGTCGACGAAATCGACCGCGCGGATGATGAATTCGAGGCGCTGCTGCTCCAGGTACTCGACGAGAACGCGGTGACCGTTCCCGAACTCGGCGAGATCCGTGCGGCGGTGCCGCCGCTGGTGGTACTCACGTCCAACCGCACCCGCGAGGTGCACGACGCGCTCAAACGGCGGTGTCTGTACCACTGGGTCGAGCACCCCGGCCTCGACCGCGAGATCGCGATACTGCGGCGCCGACTGCCCGAGATCGATGCCCGGCTCGCCTCGCAGGTCGCGCACGCCGTCCAGGCCCTGCGAGGTTACGACCTGCTCAAACCACCCGGCGTCGCGGAGTCGCTCGACTGGGCTCGTGCGCTGCACGAACTCGATCGCGACGTGCTCGACGCGGCTACCGCCGCCGCGACCCTCGGTGCCGTCCTCAAATACCGCGAGGACTTCGAGCGCGCGATGCGCGCGGGTCTCGACCGGGTCCTCGCCGGATGACCTCGGCCGGCGGACACGGCACGCTGGTGGGCTTCGCCGGGTTCACCCGGGCACTCGCCGAATCCGGCATGCCGGTGGCCCTTGACGCGACCGGCACATATGTCCGGGCGCTCCGCGAAATCGACCTCGGCGATCCGGTGCAGGTCTATTGGGCAGGACGGGCGACCCTGTGTCGCGAACCCGACGACCTGCCCCGCTACGACGCCGCATTTCGCAGTTGGTTCGGAGGTGATGTGCCGGCGATCTCCCGCACCCGGGGCCACCGCACCCGCACCGCTCGGATCGCCGCACTGGCGAGCACACGGGGGCCTGCGGGCGACGACTCCGGCGAAGAGACGCCGCAGCTGCAGGTCGCAGCCGACGACACCGAGGTACTGCGGCACCGCGACATCGCGGAGCTGACCCCCGCCGAACAAGCCCACCTGACGGAAATGCTCACGCGACTGCGACCCCGCCCGCCACGGCGTGCGGCCGCGCGGAGGCGTCCCTCCCGGCGCGGCGACGTCGATCCACGCCGAACGCTGCGGGCAATGCTCGGGGCAGGCGGCGAGACGGTGAGCCCCGTGCGTCATCGCCGGGCGACGCGGCCACGCCGGGTGGTGCTGCTGATCGACGTGTCGGGGTCCATGGCCCCCTACGCCGATGCGCTGTTGCGATTCGCGCACGTCGTCACCAGATCCCACCCGGCCGGAACCGAGGTGTTCTCGCTCGGCACGCGCATGACGCGGTTGTCCCGTGCCCTGCGCGCCCGCGACCCGCACCACGCGCTCGCCGCCGCCGCGCGTGCCGTGCCCGACTGGTCCGGCGGCACGCGACTGGGCGAGACGATGCGTGCCTTCCTGGACCGCTGGGGCCGGCGCGGACTGGCCCGGGGTGCGGTCGTGGTGATCTTCTCCGACGGCTGGGAACGCGGCGACGCGGCACTCCTCGGCGAGCAGATGGCTCAGCTGCGCAGGTTGGCGCATGCTGTCCTGTGGGTCAACCCGCACGCCGGGCACAGCGGATACGAACCGATCCAATCGGGCATCTCCGCCGCGCTGCCGCACGTCGATCGTCTGCTCGCGGGCCACAGCCTTGCGACACTGGAAACACTGCTCGAGGAGGTTCATCGTGCGTGAGGTTCTCGACGAACTCGACCGCCGCTATCGCGCCGGCGAGACCGTCGCCGTCGGCACCGTGGTGTCGACGTTCCGTTCTGCTCCGCGCCCGCCGGGAGCATCGATGCTGGTCGCGGGCGACGGCACGGTCACCGGCAGCGTGTCGGGTGGATGCGTGGAAGGCGCGGTGTACGAACTCGCTCAGGAAGTGATGGGCGACGGCACACCCGTGTTGCAGCGGTACGGGGTGTCCGACGACGACGCGTTCAGCGTGGGATTGACGTGCGGCGGAATCATCGACGTGTTCGTCGAGCGGATCGACACCACCGGATTCCCCGCATTCGGCGACGTCGTCGATTCGGTGCATAGCGGCGAGCCCGTGGCGATCGCGACGGTCACCGAACATCCCGATCCCTCGGTACTCGGGCAACGCCTCGTGGTGTGGCCCGATCGTGACGCCGGGACGCTGCCGTCCGAGCGGATGCACGACGCCGTCACCGACGACGTGCGCGGCTTGCTCGACGTCGGACGTTCGGGGACACTGCACTACGGCACCGACGGTGAACGCCGTGGCGAGGGAATGTCGGTGTTCGTCAACGTGTTCCAGCCACCTCCCCGGCTGATCGTTTTCGGCGCAATCGATTTCGCCGCCGCAATGGCCGATCTCGGTGCGTTCCTCGGCTACCGCGTGACGGTGTGCGACGCGCGGGGCGTCTTCGCGACCGCGGCGCGTTTCCCCGGTGCCGACGAAGTCGTCGTGGACTGGCCGCACCGCTATCTCGCCGCCGAGGCCGCCGCCGGCCGGATCGACAAGCGCACGGTGATCACCGTGCTCACCCACGACCCCAAGTTCGACGTTCCACTGCTCGAGGTCGCGCTGCGACTCGACGTGGCGTACGTCGGGGCGATGGGTTCGCGTCGTACGCACGACAACCGGATGGCCCGGTTGCGGGAAGCGGGAATGACGGACGACGACCTCGCCCGGTTGTCGTCACCGATCGGCCTGGATCTCGGGGCCAGGACACCGCAGGAGACCGCGGTGTCCATCGCCGCCGAGATCATCGCGTTGCGGTGGGGTGGTCGCGGGCAGCGACTCGGCGAGACCGACGGACCGATCCATGCCCATGAGGAACCGGTTCGGTCCGTGGGCAGTGCCGCCCGGAAGATCTGAGCCCGGCCGGATGTGAGCGGCCGTCAGAGCAGCGCGGTGACCGACCTCGGCAACGGAAGTGTGGGATCGGTGAGCGGCGACCTCTCCGGAGCGCCGAAGGCGGTGTGTATCGGGACGACCCCGGCCCACACCGACCGGTCCTCGCCGTCGTCCGGATCCTCGCCGGGACCGGCCGCGCGCACCTTGACGCTCACCTCGTCCAGCGCAAGCACCAGCACCGTCGTCGCCGCGAGTTCCTTCGGGGTGGGCGGACGGACTTCCTCCCAGCGGCCTGGCATGAGGTGTTCGGTGACCGCCCGCAGCGCGTCCTGCTTGTCTTCGGCCGGTACAGGCATTGCGTGCCCGAAGATCACCGCGCTGCGATAGTTCATGCTGCTGTCGAATGCGGACCGCGCGAACACGAGTCCGTCGAGGTGAGTCACCGCGACCGACACCTCCAGCCCCTGACGAGAATCGAGGAACGCGCCGGCGCCGGTAGACCCGTGGAGGAACAGCCGATTGCCGTCCCGGCCGAAGGCCATGGGAAGCACCACCGGACAGCCGCGACGCACGAACCCGACGTGGGCCACGCGCGCCTCGTCGAGGAGGCGATGCAGGACTCCCGGATCGTCGTTGCCTCGTTCGGGTTTGCGAGTCAGCCGTGTTCGTTCGCTCATAACACCGATCGAAGCAGTGCGACCGCACGGGAGACAACACGTTTTCTCCCCAGCGCGCACCGAAATCCCGTTACCCCGCACATCACGAATCGATCCGGTCCGTCTCGTCGCCCGCGGTACCTCGGTACGATCCGAGACGATGCTGCCCGGCGACCGAATCGAGGGCCTCAGATGGTTGTTCGTCCACGTTTTCGGCCAGTTTCCGTGATCGCCGCTGCGGTATTCCTCAGCGTATTCGCCGCCCCGGCAACCGTGGCCGGCGAGGGTGTCCCCGTCTCGGCCGACGGGCCGGCCCGCCCGGTCGGCGCGGGCTCGGCCCGCACGTATGTCACTCTCGACGCCGAGGGCACGCCTGCCGCGCTCGGTGTGCGACTCGACGCGGCCGCGCTCGACAACCTGCCCGACGGGCTGCTGCCGATCACCGAGGCCTACGTGCTCGACCTACCCGAGCAGGCGAACACCACCCCGTTCGACCACGTCACGATCGACTGGAATTCCCGGGGCCACAACCCCGAACACGGTTTCGACGTTCCGCACTTCGACGTGCATTTCTATCTACTGGACAGAGCCACGGTGGAGGCGATCCAGCCGCTCGCCCCGGGTTACATCCAGGCCGCGTCCCGCGTGCCCGACCCCCCGTACATGCCCCGGGGGTACGAACCGGACGGGAATCCGCTGACAGCGACTGTCCCCGGCATGGGACTGCACTGGCTGGACACCACCGAGACCGAGCACCACTTCACCGAGAGGGTGCTCTACGGGTCGTGGGACGGCAAGCAGGCGTTCATCGAACCCATGATGACCCGGGAGTGGCTCGCGTCCCGGCCCACGATCGAGGAGCCACTGCCTCAGCCCGCCGCGTACCAGCGCGCGGGCCTCTACCCGACCACCTACGCCGTGCGGTGGGACGAAGCGGCGCAGACGTACACGGTCGAACTCGGCGGGCTCACGATGCGCGAGGCGTCGTAAGCCCGCCCAACCGGTCGCACGAGCACTTCGATGACCGAACCGGTGCCCGATCAGAAGTACTGAGCACCGCCGTCCACGCCGAGATGCTGTCCGGTGACGAACGTCGAATCGGCGGAGGCAAGGAACGCCACCATATCCGCGATCTCCTCCGGTTCCGCCATGTACTTCTCGAGGAACGGGGTGGTCATCGACGCGAGCTTGGGGTTGGTCGCCGCGGTTTCGGCGATCCGTTCGCGCATGCTGCCAGAGCCCATCGGTGTGTTCACTGCACCCGGATGAACACTGTTGACACGGATGTTGTGCCGGCCCAGCTCTGCTGCGAACGCGCGGGCCATCCCGGTCACCGCGTGCTTGCTGGTCGTGTAATGCACCATGAACGGCTGCATCTTCACCCCGGCCAGTGAACTGATGAGGATGATCGAGCCACCGCCACGCTCGATGAGATGAGGTGCAGTCGCCGTGACGGTGTTCCACGTGCCGGTGACGTTGATGTCGAGGGTGTCGCGGAAACTGGTGGGGCTGATCTCTTCCCACGTCTCCGGGATGCAGATTCCGGCATTGGCGACGACGACATCGAGGCCACCGAATCGTGCCACGCCCTCCTGCGCGACCTCCTTCAGCACCTCGAGATCACGAACGTCGCCCTGCACCAAGTGCGCCTTCCCGCCTTCGGCCTCGACGAGACGGCGCGTTTCGTCGAGATCGGCGAGCGTTGCGGACTCGTAGGGCACCCCGGGCAGCGGGCCCGCTATATCGACGCCGACGATGCGCGCGCCCTCACGTGCAAGCCGGACGGCATGTGCCCGCCCTTGACCTCGGGCCACACCGGTGATGAAAGCGATCTTGCCGTCGAATCGGCTCACGGACTGTTCTCCTCAGGTCGATTTCCTCGGGTCGTGTGACCCGGGGTCGGTCGGTTGCACCAGGACCTTGATGTCCGGTCCGGTGCCGTCGGACAATTCGCGCAACTTCGCATCGACACGGTCCAGACCGACGACGGACGTCACGAGGGCGTCGGCCCTGATGCGTCCGGCAGCGAGGTGGCCGAGCGCCTCGTCGAAGTCTCGCTCGCTGTAGGCGGTCGAGCCCACGATCGTCATCTCGAACATCGAGACCTGCGACAACAGGACTTCGGAGGGAACGGAGGAGATCCCGACGATCACCAGACGACCGCGATAGCCGAGGAGGTCGACGGCGTTCTGTGCGCACCCCGGGTGACCGCTGCACTCGAGGACCGCGCGGGGACCGTTGGCGAACGCGGCGGCTTCCTCACGCACCCGGCCGGGCGTGGCCGTCCGCACGCCCGATCCGCTCGCGAGCGCACGTCGCGCGTCGTTGGGTTCGATCACCAGAACGTCGGTGATGCCCCTGGCCCGGAGCACCTCGACGACGAGCAGGCCGATCGGGTCGGCACCGAACACCACGACCCCGTCGCCGGGCACGACCTCGGACTGCGCAACCGCGCGCACCGCCACCGCGAGCGGTTCGGTGAGAGCGGCGTCCCGCAAGCTCAGGTCCTCGGGTATCCGGTGCAGCATTCCGGCGGGAACGGTCACCGACTCCGCAAGCCCGCCCGGACGTCCCAGGCCGGGCCCTCGAACCAGACCGGTGAGGCAGACACCGTCCTCGCTCCGGCACGCTGTGCAGTCTCCGCAGTCGTCGATCGGCCGGACCACCACCCGGTCGCCGGGGTTCCATCCCTCCACATCCGCTGCTGCCTCGCTCACGATCCCGGAGAACTCGTGCCCGAGGACATGCCCTGTGAGCGGGTCCGGCGGATCGAAGAACAGATGCAGATCCGACCCGCACACTCCGCAGTACGCCACCTCGATACGTACCTCGCCCGGTGCGCACGGCCCCCAGTCGACTTCGGTCACTTCGAGGGCACGTTCGGGGACGATCACTGCCGCGATTCCCATCAGCGAGCCCCTCGTCTTCGTGGTTCACCCGAGCCGCGGCGACCGATTTCTTCGATTCAGGCCATCGTCCCCCTCTCGTGACGCACAGTGTCAGTGATCTGTATCACCGGAATCGCCCGCGGCATGAAACTGGAGGTTCGATGCGCATCACTGTCACCGTCGACGGAACGCCCTATACCGACGAGGTGGAACCCCGCCTTCTGCTCGTGCACTACCTCAGAGACCGACTGGGCAAAGTGGGGACGGTGGTCGGTTGCGACACCAGCAACTGCGGCGCATGCACCGTCCTGCTCGACGGCCGGAGCATCAAATCGTGCTCCGTACTCGCAGTCCAGGTCGACGGGCAAGAGGTCACGACCGTCGAAGGACTGTCACTCGACGGCTCGCTGCACCCCGTCCAGGAGGCGTTCCGCGAGAAACACGCGCTTCAGTGCGGGTTCTGCACGCCGGGGATGATCATGGCGACGATCGATCTGCTCGCGGAGGACCCCGATCCCGACGAGAAACAGGTCCGGCACAGCCTCGAAGGAAACCTCTGCCGCTGCACCGGATACCAGAACATCGTCGCTGCCGCGCAGGACGCCGCCCAGCGCCTTCGTGAGGCACCGGCGGAAACGCAGGGAGGCACACGATGACGAGCACCGCCGAACCACGCACCGAATCCGAACTCGGCAGGGCACGCCGCCGCAAGGAAGACGAACATCTCATCACCGGCCGCACCCGCTGGACCGACAACATCGTCCTTCCCGGCATGCTGCACGCCGCGATACTGCGTAGCCCCTTCGCCCACGCCCGCATCACCCACCTCGACGTCGAGGAAGCGAAGAAGCAACCGGGCGTCGTCGCCGTCTACACCGGCGCGGATCTCGCAGAGGAGCAGGGAAGTCTGCCGTGCGCGTGGCAGATCACCGAAGACATGCTGACCCCACCCGCGCCGGCGCTCGCCGTCGACACGGTCAGGTTCGCGGGGGAGGCCGTGGCCGTGGTGGTGGCCCGCACCTATTACGAAGCGCACGACGCACTCGACGCGATCGATGTGGATTACGAGGACCTGCCGGTCGTACTCGACCTCGCGGCCGCCGCCGAAGACACCGTGGTCCTCCACCCCGACCTCGGAACCAACCGCAGTGCGACGTGGGTGTACGACTCCGCCGAAGCGGGCAGTGGGAGCGACGTCGACGACACCATCCGCGACGCGGAAGTAGTCGTGGAGCGGACCTTCCGCCAACAGCGCCTTATTCCCGCGTTCATGGAACCGCGGTCGGTGGTCGTCGACCCCACTGCCGCCCAGACCACGATGTGGTCGGCCACGCAGGTGCCGCACATTCTGCGATTGATGCTTGCGATGACGCTCGGTATCCCCGAGCACACCCTGCGGGTGATCGCCCCCGACGTGGGTGGCGGATTCGGCGGCAAACTCCAGGTGACACCGGAAGAGGTGCTCACACTGCTGATCTCGCGGCGGTTGCGGAAGCCTCTCAAGTACACCGAGACGCGCAGTGAGTCGATGATGGCCGGGCACCACGGCCGCGACCAGATCCAGAAGATCACGATCGCGGCGCGACGCGACGGGACCGTCACGGGCCTGAAAGTGGATCTGCTCGCAGACATGGGCGCGTACCTGCGACTCGTCACGCCCGGCGTGCCGATCCTCGGGGCGTTCATGTTCAACGGCATCTACAAGTTCGACGCCTACCGATTCACCTGCACCAACGTGTTCACCAACAAGGTGCCCACCGATGCGTATCGGGGGGCGGGCCGGCCCGAGGCGACCTTCGCGATCGAACGCATCATGGACGAACTCGCCGTCGAACTGTCGATGGACCCGATCGAACTGCGCAAGAAGAACTGGATCCGGCACGAGGAATTTCCGTTCGACACCGTCGCGGGCCTGACCTACGACTCCGGCAACTACGAAGCGGCCACAGCCAAGGCGCTCGAACTGCTGGACTACGACAGCCTGCGACGCGAGCAGGCCGAGCGCCGGGAGCGGAAGGACCCGGTGCAGTTGGGCATCGGGGTGTCGACCTTCACCGAGATGTGTGGTCTGGCGCCGTCCCGGGTCCTCGGATCGCTCTCGTACGGCGCCGGTGGCTGGGAGCACGCCGCCATCCGCATGCTGCCCACCGGCAAGGTCGAGGTGGTCACCGGAGCGTCCGCGCACGGGCAGGGACACGAGACCGCGTGGAGCCAGATCGTCGCCGATCGGCTCGGGATTCCGTTCGAGGACATCGAAGTCCTGCACGGCGACACCCAGTCGTCACCGCGGGGCCTCGACACCTACGGGTCGCGGTCGCTCGCCGTCGGCGGCATCGCCGTCGTCAAGGCCGCGGAGAAAGTGGTCGCCAAGGCACGACCGATCGCCGCTCATCTCATGGAATGCGCCGAGGACGATCTCGATTTCACCGACGGGCAGTTCCGGGTCAAGGGAACCGCGAAATCGGTAGGACTCACCGACATCGCGCTGGCCGTGTTCGCCGCGCACGATCTGCCCGACGGAATCGAACCGAACCTCGACTCCGAGGCGACGTACGACCCCGACAATTTCTCGTTCCCGCACGGCACCCACCTGTGTGCGATCGAGGTCGACACCGACACCGGTCACGCACGCATCCGCAAATACGTCTGCGTGGACGACATCGGCCACGTCGTCAACCCCCTCATCGTCGAGGGACAGGTACACGGTGGCCTTGCCCAAGGGATCGCACAGGCGCTCTACGAGGAAGCGGTGCACGACGAGTCCGGCACTCTGCTCAGCGGTTCGTTCGCCGAGTACCTGTTGCCGACCGCCGTCGACCTGCCGTCGTTCACCACGGACCGCACCGACACACCGGCACCGGGAAATCCTCTGGGCGTCAAGGGTGTCGGTGAGGCCGGGACCATCGCGTCGACGCCGGCCGTCGTAAACGCGGTGCTGGACGCGGTGCGGCAGTACGGAGTTCGCGACATCGAGATGCCGTGTACTCCGATGCGGGTGTGGCATGCCATTCGTTCCGCGCAGAGCGGCGGAGCAGCCGACGGCAACGGTGCGGTTTCCAGCCAGGGAGGAACGGAATGATTCCGGCAGCGTTCGAGTATTTCGCCCCCACCAGCCTCGACGGGGCCGTCACGGCACTTCGCGACGCCGGTGAGGACGCCAAGATCATCGCCGGGGGTCAGAGCCTGATGCCGGTGCTGCGGCTACGTCTCGCGGCGCCGTCGGCACTCGTCGACCTCGGTCGCGTGGCCGAGTTGCGGGGCATCCGCGAGGACGGCGACGACATCGTCATCGGCGCGACCACGACGCACCACGAAGTGCTCCACGACCCTCTCGTCGCCCGGCATGCGCGACTGCTCGCGGAAGCCACCGCGACCGTCGCGGATCCACAGATCCGGCATCGGGGAACCCTCGGCGGATCACTCGCACATGCCGATCCCGCGGGTGATCTCGCTGCTCCCACCATGGCACTGGATGCGACGTTCCGGGTGGTGGGCCCCTCGGGTATCCGCACTGTGGCTGCGGCGGACTTCTTCCAGGACTACTTCACCACTGCCCTGGACGCCGGGGAGATCCTCGCGGAGATACGCATTCCGAAGCACACCGACTGGGCGGCGAGGTACGAAAAGTTCCATCGCGCAGCACAACAATGGTCGATAGTCGGCGTCGCCGCGACTGTTTCGGTCGCGGGTGGCACCATCGAACGGGCGAAGGTGGCGCTGACGAATATGGCGACGGTGCCGGTCCGGGCGCACGGCGTCGAAGAATCTCTCGTGGGTCAGCCCGCCACCGCGGAGACTATCCGGGCAGCCGCGGAACGTGCGACGGACGGAACGGACCCGATGACGGACGGAAACGCCGACGCGGAGTATCGAAGCCATCTGGCGCGGGTCCTCACGCGCCGGGCCGTGACGACAGCCGCGGGCATCTGATTTCCGGAATCTTCCAAGACTGAGAGGACACAATGCAACTCGATCACACCCTGTCCGTACCGGCGCCCGTCGATGTCGTGTGGACGGCCCTGCTCGACCCGGAGAAGGTCGCCCCCTGCATGCCCGGGGCGAAGCTCACCGGAGTCGAGGGCGACACCTTCACCGGCACGGTGAAGGTGAAACTGGGGCCCGTGGCGCTGACGTTCAAGGGCACGGGCCGCTACGTCGAGTCGGACGAACAGAACCACAAGGCCGTGATCGAGGCGAACGCGAAGGACACGCGCGGCAACGGCACCGTCAGCGCGACCATCACGATCGTTCTCACCGGCGACGGTGACCGCACCGACGGTACGGTCCACACCGACATGACGGTCACCGGCAAGCCCGCACAGTTCGGGCGAGGCATGATTTCCGATGTCGGCGGGAAGATTCTCCAACAGTTCGCGTCCTGCCTGTCGGACAAGCTCGGACCCCAAGCCGCGGAACCGGCTGCAGCCGAATCGGTCCCCAACGAAAAGGTTCCGTCCGGTACGCCGGCGGCGGCGACCACGCCACCCGACGGCACCGCACCCGCCCCGCCCTCTGCGGCCACCGCGCAATCGACGGGGACCGGCACCGCGCACTCCGGGACGAAACCCCAGCCCGAGACCGAACCTCTCGACCTCATGGAGTTCGCGCGGGGTTCGGTCATCCAGCGTCTCGTCCCGATCGCCGTGGTGGCCGTCGTGGCGATCGTGGTGGGCGTGGTGTCGAGCCGCACCGTCCGGCGGCGCAACCGTAGCCGTTCGGCGTCCTGCGGGCGCCGTTCGAATGCATGCGGGCGTCGTTCAGGGGCCTGTGGGCGCCGGAAGAAGTGACCAGATCCGGTCGCGGGACAGCGGTAGTTCGTGCGGCCGGACTCCGATGGCTCGCCTGATTGCATTGGCCAGCGCAGGTGCGACGGGATTGAACGGCGCCTCGCTCATGGACTTCGCGCCCATCGGACCGAGCGTGTCGTAGGTGTCCGCGAAGTACACCTCGGTACGGGGCACGTCCGCGTACTGCGGAATGTGATAGTTCCGCAGGGTCGAAGTCACGACGGTGCCGGCGGCGTCGGTGACGAGTTCCTCGTACATGGCGGCCCCGATGGCCTGCGCGACACCACCTTCCACCTGTCCACGGCACTGCTCGGGGTTGACGACGGCGCCGGCGTCCGCGGCCTGCACCGACTGCAGTATCCGCACCTCGCCGGTGCCGGTGTCGACTGCGACGCGGAACCCCTGCACATTGAACGAGAGTGACCGGGGAAGTCCCCCGTGGCTGCCTTCCGCGCGCAGGGTCCCCCCGGCGGCCTCCAGCAGATCCGCGAACGACACCTCCGTACCGTTCACCTGCGCGACGTCGCTGGTGAACTCGACGTCGTCAGGCGATCCTCCTGCCAGTTCGGCCGCCCATTTCGCCATCTCCTCGCGCAGCGTTCCGGCAGCGGCCAGCAGAGCCTTGGCGGCGACGACGGTGCCCGACGATCCGTACGCACCCGTATCGTGCGTCGTGACATCGGTGTCCGACTGTTCGACGCGGATCCGTTCCGGATCGGTCCCCAGCACGGACGCCGCGATCTGCGTGTGCACCGTGGTCGTGCCGTTGCCGAACTCCGCGGTGCCGACACGTGCGAGATACGTTCCGTCCGGGAGAAGTTCGATCGACGTGTCGGCGAAGTGCCCGCCCGGTGGGTTCGACGCGATCATCGCAAGTGCCATTCCCTCCCCGATCTGCCATCGGGGCCCGCTCGGTTCGGGAAGCCCTCGCCCACTCGACATCGCCGTGCGCACGAGTTCGAGACACTGGTCGAGGCCGTAGCTGCCGAAACCCAGGTCGGCGCCCTCGGGGTGGGCGGCAACCAGTTCGTCGCCGGGCACCACCACGTTGCGTCGTCGCAGTTCGTACGGGTCGAGATCCAACCGGACGGCCAGTTCGTCCATGGCGGACTCGACCGCGAATATCACTTGTCCGAGACCGTAGCCCCGGAAGGCGCCGGAGGGCCGGTTGTTCGTGTAGACGGACCGGCCGTCGACTCGCTTGTTCGGGCACCGGTAGACCTCGACCGACTCGCCGCACCCGTGGAACATCACGCTCGCCGAGTGGTTGCCGTAGGCGCCGCCGTCGTTGAGGACATCGATTGCCATGGCCGTGAGAATGCCCTCGGCATCGGCGGCCACCGTGACGTCGACCCGCATCGGATGTCGGCACGGCGCGACCGTGAGCTGGTCCGAGCGCGTGAACTCCCAGCGCACGGGACGGCCGGTGCGCAGGACGGCAGCCGCGACGACGTCCTCCACGAGCATTTCCTGTTTTCCGCCGAACCCGCCGCCGACGCGGGCGGTGAACACCCGGATGCGGTGCCGTTCGAGTCCGAAGATGTGACACAGTTCGTCGCGGACGAGGAACGGCACCTGGGTGGAACTGCGGATCACGAGGCGACCGTCGTCGTCGAGCCATCCGACGGCTCCGTGCGTTTCGAGATGGGTGTGCTGGACCCGCTGGGTCTGCCAGCGCCCTCGCACGACCGCCGCGGCCGCGGCGATCCCCGCTTCCACGTCACCGCATCCACCGTGCACCTCGCCGATGAGGTTGCGGGAGACGTCGGCGATCCGTGCTTGCGGGCCTTTGTCGCCGTGCAGCAGCGGGACGCCGGGGGAAGCGGCTTCGTCCGGATCGAGCACGAACGGCAGGATCTCGTATTCCACCTCGAGAAGCCGGCAAGCTTCCTGCGCCTGGGCTTCGGTCTCGGCGACCACCGCAGCGACCCGCTGACCGACGTATCGCAGGGTCCGGTCGAAGAGGTAGGTGTCGTCGGGGTCTTCTTCCCGGTTTTCGTGGCGCGCGGTCGAATAGGCGACTTCGGGTGCGTCGCGCCAGCACAGGACGGTGTGCACTCCCGGCAACTGTTCGGCCGCAGTGGTGTCGATCGTGACGATCCGGGCATGTGGGTGCGGACTGCCGAGTACCGCGATCTGGAGCACACCGTCGACCACACTGTCGAACGTGTACGGTTCGGTGCCGGTGACGACGCGGGGACCGGCAGGCGCGGGATGTGAAGCGCCGAATTGCTTTCCGCACGACCGTTCGACGTTGGTGACACCGTGCAGCGCGTCGTCGATCGAGCGGTATCCGGTGCAGCGGCACAGGTTTCCCTTGAGTTTGCGCGGCAGGTCGTCGAGGTCGGATTCGGTGAAGGTGGATGCGGTGACGATCATGCCCGCGGTGCAGAATCCGCACTGGAATCCGGCCGCGTCGACGAACCGTCGCTGAAGGGGATGGAGTTCGTCGGGTGTACCCAAACCACTGACCGTGGTCACGGCACACCCCTCCGCCCGGGCCGCGGGATACACGCACGAGTGCACCGCCTCGCCGTCCACGAGCACCGAGCACGCACCGCAGTCGCCGGTGTCGCAGCCCTTCTTGACCTCGAAGTGTTCGTGTTCCCGCAGCATCGTGCGAAGGCACTGTCCCGGTCGCGGCGCGGCGTCGACCTCGCTGCCGTTGACTGTCAGCTTCATGACAACTCCTCCCGGACTTCCTGCGCGAGAACCTGTGTGACCGCTCTACGCCAGCTCGGGGTGCCGTGGACGTCCGCGTAGTAGGCGTCGGCGGGTACGTGCGAGGCAAGTGCGGCTTCGAGGTCTGCCGGCGACGGGGCGCCGGGGAATCGCAATACGTAGGGGCGGGTCGTGGCGGCGGTGATCGACAAGGTGAACGCACCGTCGCTGTCGCGGCGGCCGATCACCACCGCACCGGAACGCCCGAGTGGGGAAAACGAGATCTTCCGCATGGCGGTGCGCGAGTCGAGAAGGCGCGGTGCGATTCGGATGCTGCGGAGGATGTCTCCGTCACGGAGGATGTTCTCGCCCGCCCCGGTGACGAACTCCTCCACCGGTACCCGCTTCTCGTCGCCGTCCCGGCTCCAGATCACCACGTCGGCGTCGAGCGCGACTGCCAGCGAGATCATTGCACCGGCAGGGAGCGACAGGCAGATGTTGCCACCGACCGTGGCGCGCTTCCAGATCTTCCACGAAGCGAGCAGGGCATCCGCACACTGCCGGAAAAGAGGTGCCGCAGTCCACGTTTCGGTATCGGACAGTGCCGAGAGTTCCTCGACGGTGCACGTCGCAGCGATCTCGAGACCGGCGTCGCCGTGCAACGTCGCGGGCCAGTCCAATCCGGAGAGATCGACGAGGCGCCTCAGGTGTGGTTGCGGCTCCGAGAACAACCACGTCCCGCCTCCGACGAACGCCGTACCCGGCCCCCAGGCGAGATCGTCCCGCGACCGCGCGACGGTGTAATCGGCCACCGTGTGCAGATCCATTGTCCTCACCCCGCTTTGGCGACGAGACGATCGTGCGCGCCGGCTACACCACGCGCGACGACCTCGGTGTCGACGGTGAGAACCCGGTCGTCGCGCACTACCTCCCGACCGTTCACAAGGAGCAGATCCAACGGTGGTTGCGACCCCAGGACGAGAGCCGCCACCGGATCCGCGATCCCCGAATGCGCGAGGGTGTCGAGCCGCCACAGAGCCATATCCGCGAGCTTGCCCACCTCGAGGGACCCGATCTCGTTCTCGCGCCCCAGCACCCGGGCACCACCGATGGTCGCGAGGGCGAGGCTCTGCCGGACCGTCATCGCACGGGGACCGCTGCGTGCCCGCGCGAACAGTGCCGCGTGATGGGCCTCCTCGAGCATGCAGCACGACTCGTTGCTTGCGGCGCCGTCGACACCGAGGCCCAACGGGACCCCGGCAGCGTAGAGATCCGCCGCGCGGGCGATGCCGGCACCGAGGCGCGCATTGGACGTCGGGCAGTGCGCCGCACCTGTTCCCGACGCGGCGAGCACCCCGATGTCGCGGTCGTCGAGATGCACCGCGTGGGCGTACCAGACGTCCGGGCCCGTCCACCCGAGAGATTCCATGTACTCGACGGGCTTGCACCCGAACTTCTCCATGCAGAAGTCCTGCTCATCGAGGGTTTCCGCCAAGTGGGTATGCATCCGGACGCCGAGGTCGCGGGCGAGTACCGCCGACTGCTTCAGCAATTCACCCGTGACCGAGAACGGCGAGCAGGGCGCCAGCGCGACCCGGAGCATCGAATCGAACGACGGGTCGTGCCACTGCCGGACGGCGTCCTGGCTTCCTGTGAGGATCGCGTCGAGATCCTCGACGATGTGATCCGGCGGCAGACCGCCCGCGCTCGCGCCGAGGTCCATCGACCCGCGGCACGGGTGGAACCGGATACCGACCTCTGCTGCGGCGGCGATCTCGGCCCCGAAGACATCACCCCCGTCTCGCGGGACGACGTAGTGATGGTCGGTACTGGTCGTGCATCCCGTCTTCAGCAGATGCGCGAGGCCACCCGTCGCGGCCACGTGGACCATGTCGGCGTCGATGCCACCCCAGATCGGGTACAAGGTGGTCAGCCATTCGAACAGCGTGTGATCCACCGCCAGGCCGCGAGTGATCCATTGATACAGGTGATGGTGGGTATTGACGAGTCCGGGGGTGAGGAGGCATCCCGTGCCGTCCACGATCCGCGCGTCGTCGTACCCGACGGGTTCGCCGTCGCCGACGGCGACGATCCGGTTCCCTTCGACCACGACATGACCGCTGCGGTATTCGGCACGTCCTGCATCCATCGTGACCACGTGTGCACCGCGGATCACGGTGGGGCGGGTGGTGGGGCGAGTGTGCACGGTTGCTCCTCACGTAGGCGGACACCTACCAGTGAACTCCTGCTCGAGACGCAACACCCCGGGCACCGTGTACGAAACCGCAACGAAATGACCGCTTCGTATTGTGCGATCGTCCAAAGATCGACGCACGGAGGTGGTGCAGTGCTTCTCCAGGATGTACTCGACGATGCCGAACTCGGGATCAGGGTCCTGCACGGCGACCGTGCGATGCTCGACCGTCCGGTGCTCCGGACGTGTACGACGGACATGCCCGATCCCACCCGGTATGTCAGCGCGGGGTCGCTGGTGTTCTCGGGGCTGGTGTGGCACAAGTCCGCCGAGGACTCCGACCTGTTCGTCAAGCACCTCGCGCGCATGGGCGTGACGGCTCTCGCCGCGGGAGAGGCGCTGCTGGGGGCGGTGCCCGACGACGTGGTGGCCGCGTGCATACGGCACCGTTTGCCGTTGGTCTCGGTTCCCGCCGACATGCCGTTCAGCCGGATCATCGAGCGCCTCACGGCACGCATGTCCGGTGCGCGGATGGACCGTCTGCAGAACGGGCTCGCGCGGCAGCGGCGTCTCCTCGAGGCGGTGGCCGACGGCCGCAGCATCGACGATCTACTCGCCCGCACCGCAAGTGAATTCGGTGCCGATGCTTGGCTGCTGACCGCTACCGGAGTATGTCTCGTAGGCGACGAGCACCTCGACGAGGACACCGTGGACCACCTCGTAGAGTCGGCTTTGACGGCCGAGCGCCTTCCCCACACGACGGGCGACTACACCGTTCTCTCCGTGGGTGCCGGCCTGCGCGACCGCGCATCCTCGTGGTTGCTCGTGGTGCGGCACACCGGTCCTGGCCGTGCGGACTGCCTGGACGCGTTCGGCGAGCTTGCGGCAGTCGCCGCACTCGACCGTGTCCGTCGGGACGAGCGCAGGCGTTCCACGTGGGACACATGTGACGCCACCGGTGTCGTTGCCGGTGCGGCAACGGCTTTCGACGCATCGCGGAGGCTCGTCACGGTGGTCGCGCGCCGGGTGCCGGTCCATCCCCGAGCCGGGGTGGTGACCACCGATCGCCTGCATTCCCTTCGCGCCGTACTCTGCGACGCTCTTCCGGGAAGCGTCAGTGCTCTGGACGGAGACCGAGTGGTCCTGACCGTCGCCGGTGAGAACACCGACGTCGGGATGCTGCTCCGCCGGCGGCTGTCACGCATCGTCCCGGCATCGGAGGGCACGGGCCTACGCATCGGAGTCAGCGCGACCTGCACACTCGGGTCGCTGGCCGGTGCGATCGCCACCGCAACCGCACTGGCCGCGGACGACGGCGACCTTCCCGAGCCGGTATCGGTGCGCGTCGCCGCGATGGACTCGGCGGCAGAGTTGTTCTCGGCGGTTCCCGACCGGTTGCGTCACGATTTCGCACGACGCGTGCTGGGCCCGGTGCTCGATCACGACCTCTCGAACGACGGTGGGCTGCTTCCCACACTCGAGGTGTTTCTCGCATGCAGCGGTTCGTGGCGACGCACCGCGGACCGGATCCACGTGCACCTCAACACCGTCCGCTACCGAATCGGCAAGGTGGAGAAGCTCACCGGCCGGGATCTGTCCCGGCTGGACGACAAGCTGGACGTCTATCTCGCGCTCCGGTCGCTGCACATGCAGCAGTCCTAGGCGGGGCTGTGGAGGTCCTCGTCCGGGCGATCGGGCGCGGCCAGGGGCAGATCGGTCACCGGTGCCACCGGCCAGAGCAGAGGGTCGGGCCCCAGCTTCCGCAACTGCTGCACCTGCTCCAAGCACCACGGCGACACGTCACGGGTTCCGTTCACCACCGCATCCGCGAACGTCGTCCAATCCACCCATTCGACTCCGCACACCTCGTCCGGATCGGGAGCCGGGTGCGACCCGCGGTACAGAACCCGGTACACGGGACAGATCTCGTTCTCGACGATGCCGTTGTCCATCACCGCCCGATACCGAAAGAACGGCAGGACGATGCCGACGTCGTCGATCTCGATGCCGAGTTCCTGGCCCAGCCGACGGTGGACGGCGAGTTCGAGTGGCTCGTCCGGCGCGGGGTGACCGCAACAACTGTTCGTCCAGACGCCGGGCCACGTCCGCTTCTCCAGGGCACGCCGCGTGATCAGCAGGTTTCCGTCCTGGTCGAAGACGTACGCCGAGAACGCGAGGTGCAGCGGTGTCGTCGCAGTGTGCACGCTGGCCTTCGGTTCGGTGCCGACGGCGCGGCCCGCATCGTCGAGCAGCACTACATGCTCCATGGTGTTCCTGTCTGTCCGTTTCTCTGGGAGTGGCGGGCCGGTCACTACGCCTGACCCACGCTCTTGGCCGTCTTCGCCCGGGTACGGAAGGTTGTCCATCCCGCCTCCGCCAAGCGTGGCGCAGCGACAGCGAGGCGACGCCGCCGGGAGACGCGGGCCCGTTGATGAAGTACGCGATATCCGCTGTCTTCCACCTCCCGGAGAATGTCGCGGTACAGCACGAACGCCGTGCGCATGCCCGGTCGCACCGGAGGGTCGAGCATGTCGATTCCGGGGTCGGCGGTGCGGTACACCGACCGGGTGTGCGCGATCAGGTGGGCGAGCGCACGTTCGAGCCGGGGATCGTTACGGCCCGTCGTCCGGCAGTATCGGAGCAGGTCCTCATCGACTCCGAAAGCTTCCAGATCGTATGTGGGCAGGTAGATCCGGTCTCGATCGAGATCCTCGCCCATGTCCCGGATGAAGTTCGTGAGCTGGAAAGCCTCCCCGAGCGCGGCAGCCGGGCCCGATGCCTCCTCGCGATCGACTTCGGTGCCGAGGATGGGAAGCATCTGCAAGCCGATCACCGCGGCCGATCCGTACATGTACTCCGACAACTCGTCCATCGTGCGGTACCGAGAGCGGAACATCGGCGTTCCCGGTATGTCCATCCTCATCGAATGGAGGAAGGCGTAGAAGTAATCGTGCGGAATATCGTATCGCGCAGTGGTATCCACGAGCGCTGCGAGCACGAGATCGGATCGGCTCCGTCCCAGAGGTCCTCCGGCGAAGGCGGATCGGATGTGTTCCTCGAACGCATCCACCGTCGCCGCGGCCGCACGATCCGAGCCGCCTTCGACGTCGACGACATCGTCGACCATCCGCGCGAATCCGTAGAGTGCGTGCACGCCTGCGCGTTTGGACGCCGGAAGGATTCGCGTCGCGAGAAAGTACGTTTTCCCGTGCTGCTCGTTCAGTTCGCGGCACACACGATACGCCTCGTGGAGTCCGGGGTCGATCCCGGCGAGTTCACCCATGCTCTACTCCCTCGGAGAGTCCCGGCCGTGTGGCGGCAGGCTGCCGAGACCTCTCGTTCCCGGACGATCCGATTATCCTCTCGGCGGCCAGGCGCCCGGAGACGAGGACGGTCGGCACCCCGACACCGGGTGTGGTACCCGACCCCGCCAGCACCACGTTGTCGACGCCCGCGACCATGTTCTTGCGCCGGAACGGGCCGGTCTGGCTGAAAACGTGCGCCGAGGAGAACGGGCTTCCGTCGAGCATGCCCTTCTCGAGCCAGGTTTGCGGAGTGTCGAGGTGATCGATCACCATCGCGGCGGTCAGCCCCCGGTAACCACGCTGTTCGAGAACGATCTGGATTTCCCGCATGTAGGGGACGGCCCGGCGGTTCCAGTCGATGGGAGCGGACGCCAAGTTGGGACACGGTGCCAACACCGACACCGGCTCGCTCCGGACACCGTTTCGGACCATGTGCAGGGAGGGGTCGCTGACCGCCGGCCGGGTGATGAGCAAGGACGGGTCCTCCATCAACTGTCCACGCCCGCGTCCTGCAGTGATACGTGCGAACGTCTCGGCCCACTGCTCGCCGAAGTCGATCGTGTGATGCGAGGCGGAGGGCCACGACTGCGTGACCTCGGTGGGAACCGTGCCGTGGAACACCACCGCGGACGGAGACACGACACCGTATCCACGCTTCTTGCCCCGGGCCGTCACGCCGGCCTGCTCCAGCAACCCGTCGACGACCGGAAGGTCGGCCGTGAGCACCAGCGCGTCGCAGGGGAAGCGGCGGTCGTCCGTCGTCCGGACGGCCGTCGCTCGCTTGTTCCGGATTTCCAGTTCGGCGACTTCGGCGGAGGTGCACAACGCGCCGCCGTGCCGTGTCAGCGCGTCCGCCATCGCTTCCGCGATCGCGGACATTCCACCCGCGGGGAAATAGACTCCGAGCGAGGTGTCCATGTGTGCGATGGCGCCGTACACGCCGAGCGCCTTCGACGGAGCAACGCCCGCGTAGAGGGACTGGAAAGTAAAGATCCGGCGTAGCCGGTCGTCCTCGACGAACGACGCGATCCGGGGGCCGAGCCGCCCGAAACCCCCGAGCAAGGCCAGTTTCACCGTGTCGCGCAGGGCTGCACGCGACGCCACGAGGTCGAGCGGTGAATCGAAGTTCGAGGCGATGTAGCGATCGAACTCCGTGTCGAAGATCGTCTCCAGCCAGTCCCGCAGCCTGCGATATCCATCCGCATCGCTTGGGCCACATACCCTTTCGATCTCCGCATACATGGTTGCGGGATCCGAGTGGACGTTCAGGGAAGTTCCGTCGGCGTAGCGGGCGTGATAGCTCGGAGAGAGCTTGCTCAGTTCGACTCTGGGAGTGGTGGTCGCGAACGACTCCCCGACGGCAGAAAGCGCGTCGGAGATGAGTTCCGGCATCGTGAGCACGCTGGCACCGTTGTCGATCCTGTACAGCGGCCGGCCTGCGTCGTCGAATACCGGGTAGGTACCCACCCGTCCACCGACCGTGCTGTCGCGCTCGAGGACGGTGACGCGCTTGCCCGCGCCGGCGAGATGCAACGCGGCGGCGAGACCGGAGAGGCCCGCTCCCACCACCACGACCGAGTCGACGTCACCGGGTACCGACCTCATGACCGGCCCCCGCTCGCAACGACGGTGGCGACGACAACGGTGGCTACGACGCAGTGCGGCACGAATGTGCTCATTTCCCGGCTCGTTTCTCGTGGAGCGGACGTCTTCGTTGCGATCATGTCTTCACCGTGACCTTTCCGGGTTGCCGAATCCATAAGGCCACCAAGGGGAACCCTACGACCCCCATGACGCAGAAACCGTAGACAGCCGAAAAGCGCATTTCGTCACCCTCCAAGAGGAATGCGTGCGCGAAACCCGACCCCAGCCACGTCCACAGGAAAAGAACCAGCGGCGCGGCATCCGACATGCTCCGGCCGCGCGGCCTGCGCGACTCGGTCAGCCCTCCCACCCTGTCCACGACGATCGCCATCAGGAGCGCGACGGCGAACCAGCCGAGGTAGTTGGTGTACGGAATGGAGGGGATACCGGGGAGCCCGGCGTTGCCGGAGGTCCAGGTCCACTGCCCGTCGGTCACCATTTGGCTGTCGAGGTACAGGTCCCATCCGACCATCCCCACTGCGACCATCAGCACTCGCCCGAAGGCCCGTCTCTCTCCCGATATCCCTGCTCGCCGGAGGACGAAGGTTGCTGCGCACCAGATCGGGTAGAAGCCGGCAGTCCACGCCAGGGGCACGACCGCCGGAACGCCCACGATCTCGGGACCGAGTCGACCGGTGGCGTAGAAGTAGCTTCCGAACGGGAAACCCGTCGCAGTACCGATGACCTCCGAGAGGAGACCGAGTCCGGCAGTCGAGGCGAAGAGGACCACGGTCCAGAGCGGGCCCCGCGTGATGGCGGCATGTACCAGCGACGCAGCCGTGAGAAGGAGCACGACCGCGACGGTGACGACATCCCTCGAAGCATCGCTCGCGAGCGGATAAGCGATCTGGGCGAGCACCGCACCCGCGACGATCGCCCACACCACGCGCGTCATCGGCGCGCGTACCGGGTCGGCGTGTGGTGCGGCGGGACCACGCTCATCGCTGCAGCCGCTCGTCCGTGGGGTCGGCGTCGTGCGCCACCTCCTCGGGTGAATCGCTCGACACCGCGGAGTCTACCCGCTGGGCATCCATGAACATCTGCAGAAATCCGACACCCGACGACGAGTACGGGCCGTGGTGCCGGGGGGAGCCGGCGGCAGGAGGAGGAGACATCAGATCTCGCCTCACATCGGCACGACGCTGAGCGGCCACGTGCCGGACTCGACCAGCGGAGTATGAATCGCCAGGAAACCTGCTTCTACCTGCGCGCGCATGTGGGCCACCTCGTCTCGCGGTCACCGTGCCGACACGTTTCGGGACGGAGACGGTCCTCTACCGTCTGCCTGCGATTCGGAGCCGGGGTAGGTGCGGATGGGTACGGGACCGAAAAAGTTCCCCGTTCACCCCCGCAACACGAAAGTGGTGGCGCGCGCCGGGCTTGCAGGCGCACACCACCACGTCCCGAACAGTCGTCCGGCCGTCACATCCAGTCGACGAATCGCTCCCATGCGATTCCGGCGTCGGGTGCATCTTCCCGTTCCACCGTGGCCTGAATCAGCCCGTAGGGCCGATCGTCGGCGTGGAACACCTCGTTGGGGTTCTCGAGACCGAACCGTTCGAGGTCGTACACGAAGTGATGCTTGTTGGGCGCCGACAGGCGGATCTCGGCGATCACCGGGTATTTCTCCAGCACCGCCCGGCCCATCTCGAACAAGGTCTGCTGCAGGGCCTTCGATTGCAGATTCGCGAAGCGCTCGAGCATCGTGGCCCTGATCCCGGAATAGGTGGTGTCCCAGTCGACGGCCACGGTCGTGAAACGCCACTGCGCGACCAGGCTGGTCGCCATCACACGGTCGGAGGTCGGCTCGAGCACCGTGTACGGGTCGGTGAGGAAGCCCGCGAACTCGGACCCGGTCGATTTGAGCACGACGAGATCTTTGACTCCGCCGATCACCCATTCCTGTCGCTCGGCCCCGGTTCCCTCGACGGTCACCGCGACGGTGCGCACCTCCGGACCTGTGCGGGTCCACGTGTGATCGTGTTCGACGCCGTCGATCGACACCCGCTCCCAGGCGTAGTCGTCGATCTCGACGCGGGCTGCGCGCACGGGTTCGACATCGTCGACGAAATGCCGCGCGAGGTCGAGCGCATAGGTCTCGACGAATTCCACGCCCTTGCTCTTCGCGTAGGCGTACACCGTTTGCTTCTGGGTGTCGGTGGGCAGCACGGCGCCCTGGTCGCCGGCCAGATGTGCGGCGTCGAAGTCGCCCCGCAGGCAGGTCGAGACGTTGAGGTCGCGGATCTCGTGGCGGGGGGTGTCCCGCTGGATCCGGACGACCCGGTTCTCGGCCTTGCCGTAGCGATTGGAGCCGAGCACGATCTTTCCGGTCAGTTCACTCACGGTCAGCTCCCTCGATAGGTGGAATAGGAATAGGGCGACAAGAGCAGCGGTACATGGAATTTCCGGTTTTCGTCCGGTGCGGCATCCGGTCGCTGTTCGGGTATCCGGAATGTGATGACGACTTCGGGATAGAAGGTCTCGGTTCGCCGATGCGCGAAGTAATCACCTGTCGCGAACGTAAGCGTGTAGGTCCCGGCTTCGATCGGCGGACAGGGGAATTCGGTGATCCGTCCGTCGTCGTCGGTGCGGGAACGCGCGAGTTCCGCTCCGCCGGACGAGAGCATCACCTCGATACCCGCTGCGGGTGTTCCGGTGGTCGCATCAAGGACGTGCGTGCTCAGGATGGTCACTACACACCTTTCCTTCCGGGACCGGCCGAGTCGTCGGCGACAAGCACTTCGAGCCTCACGCGATTGATCTCGGCGAGAGCGGCTTTGGTCTCGTTCCATTCGGTTTCGGGGTCATGGGTGAGGCGGCGTTGCAGGATCGAGAGGAGTTCGGCGGCGGATCGCCCCGACGCGCGCACGAGATAGACGTGCCCGAAGCGCTCCTCGTACTCCCGGTTGCCCTCGGCGAGCGCATCGCGGATGCGCGCATCGGCGGTTCCCACCGACGCCTGCTCCCGTCGCGACGAGGGGTGGTCCGAACGCTCCCCGATCCGGGGATGCCCGGCGAGGGCGTCGGCGACGTCGTCGCGAGCCAGTGCAGCCGTTGCCTCGTCGGATGCGCGCAGCAATTCGGCGCGGGCACCGTAGGGGCGTCCGTCGACGAGTCGACCTACCCACGTCCTGCTCGAGCAGCACTCGGACAGGATCGCGTCTGCGTCGGGGACGGGAAGCGCATCGAACTCGGCACAGGTATACGGCACGGGACTCCTCTCTCCTGTCCCCACGATGGCGGATGGAAGGAGCTGCCGGTACCGGACGCGCTACAAAGTTCGCGGGGAGCGTTACCCACTCCTTGGATGATCCGACAAAGCCGTCTCCGGTGACGCCGGACCGGCGTCGCGGCGCGGTCAGCCGGGCTGGGAGACCGGCACGCGCTCGACGAGCGACGGGTCGATCTGGCTACGGAGCCATATGTGAGCGGGATCCGATTCGGATTCCTCGTGCCAGACCGCGTATTCACAGAGCGGAGGCAGGTCGAACGCCGGCTCGAGGATGCGCAGCGATGCGACCGCGGCCATCCGTTCCGCCATCCGTTCGGGCATGAGCGTGACGAAGACCGTGTGTTCGAGTGCGTAGGGGAGCACCGCGATATTCGTCGTCGATGCCCCCGTACGCGCGACGATCCCCGCGCGCAGCAGTGACCGGCCCAGGGCCGTGTCGTCGTCGTATTGCAGGTACGACATGAACGGGTAGTGGGACAGCACTTCGCGGTTCAGTTCCGTCCCCGTGTACGGATGCCCCGTCCATACCGCACCGACATAGCGGTCGGTGAGCACGGCCCTGCGGTGGCACCGTTCGAATTCCGGTGCGTCGAGCAGTTGTTCGGGCAGCACGGCAAGATCTGCCTCGTGGCGATGGAAGGCCGCGATGGACGCTTTGCTGAGGGGGCGCAGATCGAACCTGACGTTGGCCGGATGCCCTCGTCGCATGAGCATGCGGAGCAGCGCGACCTCGGTGTAATCGCCGGTCAGCAGTGTGAACACACGCGAATCCACGGTCGGGTCGAATGTGGGTTCGGTCAGGATGGAACGTTCCAGCGTGTGCAGCACGCTCCTCAACGGTCCGACGAGTGCCTGCGCCCGTGGGGTGAGTCGCAGGTTGCGACCGTTCTTCACCAGCAACTGATCGTCGAATTGTTTCCGCAGCCGGGCGAGGGCCGTACTCGTCGCCGGCTGCGACATGTTCAGTCGTTCGGCCGCGCGGGTCACATTGCATTCGGAGAGCAGCACGTCGAGGACGACAAGCAGGTTGAGATCCACCCGCCTCAAGTCCACTCGGCACCACCTTTCCGGAACCCGGCGTAACGGTAAATTCCGGCGGGATCGTATCCCACCACCGCTGCCTATACCCAAAGATGTATAGCAGCTATCCGAGTTACTTTTCGATCTTGTGAGCCGGTCGAACGACACTTACGCTGACCCACGTCCTGACGGCGGCGGACCCGTGTTTCGCCCTGGCCCATGTGATTTGTCATCCGCTTCGGCCGGCCGACCGGTGTACGTACAAGAGAGGTTCGGGCCGAACACGATGAGTCTCAAGCAACAGTTCCGGCAGTACTCCCCCGAAAACTGGCGCCTATGGCGCAAGGTCACCGCAATCGTGGCGGTTCCCATCATCGCGGCCGCCTTCTTCGGATCGCTCCGCGTCTACACCCTGTTCGAGGACTCGCGCCACTTCGCCACCGCTGCCGAGCAGGTCTCGATTCTTCCGATGTTCGCCGAGTACAGCACCGGCGTCGCCGGTGCCGCCGCGGCGACGATCATCGGGTTGCCCACCGACAACGGTGAGACAACCTCGCGCGAAGCCGAGCGGGTCCTGACGGAACAGATGGCGAACATCAGCCTCGAGCCCGAGATCAAGTCGGCGCTCAACAAGGTGCTCGCCGAGGGAAACAGCCTGCTCGACAGCGCCGTCGCCGGGTCGATGGCACCACTGGTCGCCAGTGAACGGGCACAGGCATTCATCAGCCGTGTCAGTTCGGTCTTCCGCGCCGCCGCGTCGACCGCGCCGGAACCGGACGTCCTGCAGGAAAGCGCGACCCTGCTCGACATGTGGACGACCCAGTGGGCACTGCTCGACCAGGTCGTGGCGTTCTCCGCGCTCGGTGACGGGACCGAAGGGTCCCTCCTGATGTGGAGCAACGCGCTCGGCACCGACGCCGCCCAGGTGTCGATCCTGCGCGAGACCGTCGAGGCCAACCCCAGCATCACGGACACGAGCTCCCTCGATGCCTTGACCGCCGAACTCGACAACCGCCGAACACTGACTGCCGGCCTCGACAGCGGCTCCGGCGACACCGCAGCACTGCGGAACTCGATCTTCACGAGCCTCATGGTGTACATCGAGGAAGTCCGCAACTCCTCGATCCGCATCGTCGGCCTCCTCGACCAGCATGCGAGCGAAGCTCGTACCGAGGCACTCAAGAACGCCATCGGTATTGCCGTCGTGCTGGCGGTCGCCTTGGGCCTGACCGTCATGGTGGCTCTGTCGATCGTGCGCCCCCTCCGCCGCCTGCGAAACGACACGCTGCTCGCCGCCGAACAGAGCCTGCCCGAGGCCATCGCCGCGATCAAGGACGGCGCCGAGATCGACAGTGTGACGCTTCCTCCCGTGCGAGTGCACTCGAAGGAAGAAGTCGGCGAGGTCGCCCGCGCTGTCGACACGATGAACGAGGGCGCGCTCCGCCTGGCCGGCGAGCAGGCCCAGTTGCGCCGCCAGGTCAACGAGATGCTCGAAACGCTGGCCCGCCGCAACAAGACGCTCGTCGAGCAGCAGCTTTCGCTCATCGACTCGCTCGAACACGAAGAACGCGACCCCACACGTCTGCAGAACCTGTTCGCACTCGACCACCTCGCAGCGCGTATGCGCCGCACCGGTGACTCCTTGCTCGTCCTCGCCGGCACCCGGCAGCGCATGGGCCGGATCCCGGACACCCCGCTCGGCGACGTTCTGCGTGCCGCAGTCTCCCAGGTCGAGAACTACCAGCGTGTGAATGTCGGAAACGCCCCGGAAGGTTCCCTCGTCGGTACCGCGGTGACCGACGTCGTCCATATGGTTGCCGAACTCCTCGACAACGCGCTGCGCGCCTCACCGCCCGAGAGCACCGTGGCCTTCGCGTTCTCGCGCGCAGTCGACGGTGGTCTGCTCCTCGAGATCGCCGACCGCGGAATCGGCATCCCCGGAGACGAACTCGCCGAGATCAACGAACGGTTGGCGACCGACAGCGAAGCAGGTTCCGGTGCGGCTCGTCGCATGGGTCTGTTCGTGGTCGCCCGTCTCGCCGCCCGCCACGGCATCACGGTGCGGTTGCGCCCGACGTTCGACTCCGCAACCAACTCCGGCGTCACCGCGAGCCTGTACCTGCCGATCCGCTTGCTCAAGGGCACCGGGAGCCAGTCCGATCCGTTCCAGATCGACCGGCCCCGACGACTTCCGACGCCGGCCGGGGAGACTTCGTCGGAGTACACCGATCAGTACGACCAGACTCGTTCCTACAGTCAGAATGCCGTCGAGTCGTATGCCGGAGGGTCCCAGAACGGCAACGAAGCGTTTGCCTCGGCCGGCCAGAACGGCGGCGACGCGTCCGCGAACGGCAGCGACTCCTACGGCTCCTACGAGCAGAGCAACAACGGGTACGACCAGAACGGCAACGACTCGTACAACAACGGGTACGACCGCAACAGCAACGACTCGTACGCCGGATACGAGCAGAACAGCAACGACTCGTACAACAACGGGTACGACCAGAACGGCGACGACTCGTACGGCTCCTTCGAGCAGAACAACAACGGGTACGACCAGAACGGCAACGACTCGTACAACAACGGGTACGACCGCAACGGCAACGACTCGTACAACAACGGCGCACCGGCGGAGAATCCGTGGGAGCGTCCCCTTCCGCCGAGCAACCCGCCGGGACCCGCTCCCGGAACGAGTCCGGGAATCCGGCGCGGACAGTTGCACGAACGCTGGGTTTCACGCAACAACGGTGAGTGACCGGTTCCTCCGCCTCGACGGTGTGAGCCCGGGCTCGACAGCCGGAGCCTGCATCCGGCGCTGAACCTATGCAGGTGATGCCGCAGGGCGACCATTCGGTCCCCGGCGGCATCACCTGCATCGGGGCGCAGATCGGCGACAAATCAGGCGTATCCCCCGGATGAGCGCGTTAGAGTCGACACGCCGACGCCGAGGGAGAAACACGTGAAACGTTTCGTGCGCACCGCCGTAGTTGTCGCCACCGCCGCTTTGGTGGTGGCCGGATGCTCCGGAAACAACGCCGATGATCCACTCGCAGCCGACGCCGGGGAGGGCGGCCCCATCGTCGTGGGTTCTGCCAACTTCCCCGAGAACGTCTTGCTCGCAGAGATCTACGCTCAGGCGCTCGAAGCCGAGGGCGCCGAAGTGACACGCCAGTTCAACATCGGCAGCCGGGAAATCTACTACGACCAGGTCGCGTCGGGGGCCATCACCGTGCTGCCCGAGTACAACGGTGCGCTGCTCGCCCGCGTCGACCCGGAGAACACTGCCGCGACCACCGACGAGGTCAATTCGGCTCTGGCCGAGTCGCTTCCCGAGGGGCTGACCATCCTTACCTCCGCGCCCGGTGAGAACAAGGACGCCTTGGTCGTCACGACGGAGACCGCGGATCGCTACAATCTGACGACCATCGCGGACCTCGCACCGGTGGCGGGAGAACTCGCCCTCGGCGGACCGCCGGAGTTCGAGACTCGACGCCAGGGTGTCGTCGGCCTCCGCGACGTCTACGGCGTCGAGTTCGAAGAGTTCGTGCCCACCGACACGGGCGGACCGATCACCATCCGTGCGCTCGGCGACGACACCATCCAGGTCGCGAACATCTTCACCACCGATCCCTCCCTCAGCACCGAACCCTTTGTCGCATTGGAAGACCCGGAATCGGTCTTCGGAGCGCAGAATGTCACTCCACTCGTTCACCGCGAAGACCTGACGAACGAGGACGTCGCAGCACTCGACGCCGTGTCGCAGAACCTCACCACAGATGTTCTCATCGAACTGGTGGGACAGGTCGTCACCGAGGGACGTGACATCGACGTCGTCGCCGAAGAATGGTTGCAGAGCAACGGCCTGAAATGAAAGCCGGTGTGATGTGATCACTTTCGACAACGTCGAGAAGCAGTATCCCGACGGAACGGTGGCGGTCGACGGCTTGTCGCTCGAGGTGCCCACCGGCACGCTGACCGTGTTCGTCGGACCGTCCGGATGCGGTAAGACCACTTCTCTCCGCATGATCAACCGGATGGTGGACCCGACCGGCGGGCGCGTGCTGGTCAACGGTGAGGACGTGCGCACCCAGGATCCTCGAACGCTCCGGCGGGGGATGGGATACGTCATCCAGCACGCCGGGTTGTTCCCACACCGGACCGTCGTAGACAACGTCGCAACGGTGCCACGATTGATGGGTGCCTCACGCAAGCAGGCCCGGGCGACCGCCATGGAGGTGCTCGGCCGGGTCGGACTGGGAGAGGAACTGGCCCGTCGATACCCGGCACAACTGTCGGGCGGGCAGCAGCAACGCGTCGGCGTGGCTCGCGCCCTCGCCGCCGATCCGCCGATACTCCTGATGGACGAACCGTTTTCGGCGGTCGACCCGGTGGTCCGCAAGGAGTTGCAGCAAGAGTTGCTGCGCTTGCAATCGGTCCTCGCCAAGACCATCGTGCTGGTCACCCACGACATCGACGAGGCGATCACTCTCGGCGACCGCGTCGCCGTACTTCGTCCGGGTGGGGTGCTCGCCCAATACGCCACTCCCGAAGAGCTTCTGGGCGATCCGGCAGACGACTTCGTGGCCGGATTCCTCGGGGTCGACCGGGGAGTGCGGCTGCTCTCGTTCTTCTCCACAACAGATCTTCCGCTGCACACCGATCGGATCACGACCACCGGAGACGTGTCCGGCCGGGCCGGCGACGACCGCTGGCTACTCGTCGTCGACGACGAGAAACGGCCCCTCGGCTGGCGCGACCCGCAGGCACCCGAGGCCCTCGCGCCGGCCGGACGGGGTTTCGTGCCCGGACAGGACACGTTGCGTGGCGTTCTGGACGCCTCGGTACTGTCGCCGTCCGGGTTCGCGGTCGCAGTCGACGAGGGAGGGCGGGCAATCGGAGTCGTCAGCAGCGAAGAAGTGACCGCGGTAATTCGCAGCAGGCATCGACGCCGTGCGGATTCCCAACCGGCGCAGGGTCGCCCGTGAACCTCCGAATCCCGGGCTACCTCGGTACGTTCTGGGAACTGCTGTCGGACCACCTCGTGATGGCTCTCGGTGCGTCCTTCCTGGGACTGGTGGTGGCGCTGCCGCTCGGCCTGGTGTGTGTGCGATGGCCGCGGGCGTACCCTCCCGTCCTGGCGATCTCGAGTGTGCTGTATTCGATTCCGTCGCTTGCCTTCTTCGTCCTGCTCATCGCGTTCACCGGCATCAGCCGGACGACCGTGATCCTGCCGCTCGCCGTGTATGCCCTCGCCGGCCTCGTTCCGAACGTGGTCGACGGACTGCGTGGAGTCCCGGACAGCGTGCGCCAGTCCGCGATCGCGATGGGATTCTCCGAACCCCGCAGGCTGCTCATCGTGGATCTGCCGATCGCGCTTCCCGCGGTCCTCGCGGGGTTGCGTGTCGCGGTCGTGGCCAACATCAGCTTGGTCAGTGTCGGTGCGCTGATCGGAATGGGTGCGTTCGGGTCGCTCTTCACCGCGTCGGTGCAACTGGACCGGCTCGATCTCGCGCTGATCGGAGTCGCGATCACAGTCGTGATGGCACTCGTCGCCGACGCGGTGCTGGTGCTCGTGCAGTGGCTGGCCACACCGTGGCTGCACCGGTCTGCGGGAGCAACCCGGTGACGACGTTGTGGCACTATCTCGTCGAGTGATTCGGTGACGCCGCGAACTGGTCGGGACCGTCCGGAATCCCGGCTCGCCTCCTCGAACACTTCGGCTACACGCTCCTGGCCTTCATGCTGACCGTCCTGCTCGCGCTGCCTCTGGGGCTGTGGACCGGGCACACGGGCCGCGGCGGAATCCTGATGACCCTCCTCGCGAACGCCGCGCGGGCACTTCCGACCTACGGACTGCTCGTACTGCTGGTGGTGCTCTACGGCATCGGACTCGTGCCGATTCTGGTTCCGCTCGTGGCACTGGCGGTGCCGCCCGTGCTGCTCAACTCCTACGAGGGGATCCGCAACGTCGATCCCGCTCTCACGGATGCGGCGCGCGGTATGGGCATGACCCGCGTCCAGGTGCTGCTCCGCGCGCAACTACCCGTTGCGATGCCGCTCATCCTGGTAGGGATGCGGACAGCGGCGGTCCAGATCGTGGCTACCGCGACGATCGCGGCGTCAGTGAGTTTCGGCGGAGTGGGCAGGCCGATCGTCGACGGTCTCGCGCGTAGCGACTACGCACTCGTGGTGGGCGGTGCCGCTCTCGCGGCGGTGTGCTCCGTGGTAGTGCTGGGCATCTTCGCGGTGCTGCGCCGCGTGCTGGTGCCGGAAGGCCTGAGGGCCTCGCCGGGGTGACTGAATCCCCGTACCGGAGCCCTCTCGGTGGCTGTGCCCTGCACGAATACGCCTACGCGGCGGTGCGGAAGCGATGACGCGATCGACGCGGCAGACGTCGACCTACGAGGAGTGTCGCTTTCGCGTGACCTTTTCGTGATCTTCCATTACGGTTTACACAGCCCGCTCGGCGGGGACCCTCACGTTGTGGTACGACGTGTCGTGTTGCGAACTGCGGCGCCGGACTGAGGCACGCCCGTCGGGGGAGTCCGGCGCCGCATTTGCCACCGGAACACCCACCGATTTCGGTGCGCTACGAGCGACCTGTGGTGCCCGCACCCGAATCATCCGCACCCCACGCGCGCAGGGCGGAGACCGTCGTCCTCAGCGAATCCTCGGACGGCGCCGGATTCACAGGTTCGGCCGCGCCCGAATCGGGCTTGACACGGCCCGCTACGGGATACAGCGAAGAAAAGAGCATCGTCGACCTTCCGTCCGTGCCGTATGTCCTAATGGGTGTACCACCGGATACCACGGTTCTGAACGCGACGTAGCTCACACTTTCGCGGTGCCGCGCAAGAACGGCTCATGCCCGAGGGGCGAAGACCTCTTCTGCGAGCCTGGCGGGCGCTTCGACCGCGAGCAGATGTCCGGCGCCCGGAACCACCTGGAGATCGATCGCCATGTCCTCGGCGAGCTTGCGCAGCGACGAGACCTGCACCAGCGGATCCTGCTCACCGACCACGATCTCGACCGGGCGGCCCCGCCAGCGCTGGAGCACCGAACGACCGATCCGCGGCAGGCCGGTCAGCGAGGTGCAGTACGCACCGACGCGACACGACCAGCGCAGCGTCGGATCGTCGGGCTGATAGCCACTGCCGGCCAGCGCCTGCAGGTATCGCTGGGTGTTCTCGAGATTCGGTTCGTTCCGCCATTGGAGGCCGGGGATGAGGGCGCGATGCCACCGCGCGCGAGGCACAAGACCCAGCGGCGCGGCGAGAACGAGTTTGTCGACGCGGTCCACGTCGGCCGCAGCGGCCGCGACAGACGCCGACCAGCCCAGTCCGATCACCGAGGCGCTCGGAAGTCCGAGTGCGTCGAGCACCTCGACGAACCAGCGACCGTAGGCCGCGTGAATCTCGGACGCAGGCCGGGTGCGGGCGCTTCCACCGGGCAGGCCCGGCAGGTCGACCAGGATGACGCGGCTGGAGTTGTCGAACTCCTCCGCGAGGAGTCGCAGTCCCGCGGCCGGGAGGTCTCCACCGGCCAGGACGACGATCGGCCGGGCGGTGGCCTCGCCGATACTCAGGATGTAGGTCTCGCCCAGCGACGTGCGTGCGATGTGCTCGTCGACCGGCCTTGCCCAGTGCGACAGCATGCCCGCGCACGCAGAATGAATGACGCTGTCGTCACCGGGGCAGCGGTAGGGGGATCGGGTGAGCATCCGAATCACCCGACAACCCGGGCCGAACCGGGCACGACGACATGTTCACAGGTGAACTGCATGGGATGAATCTTCTCTCGTAGGCACGACAACTCTTCGCCGACCTTGCGGCACACCGGACGACACCGTAGCTCACTCCTGTGGCCCACGCCAGCATCCACTCCGGCCTTCGGGCGCGCGCGTCCCTCGCGTCACTCCGGTACCACGGCGTCACTGGGGCGAGCCGGTGACTCCCTGCCGCAACTCGTCGACCGAGGAGACGACTCGTGGACGATAGCCGTCACCGGCGTCCGGGTCGGCAAGGCGTCCGTCGGGGTCTACCAGCGCAACCTCGATGTCGTCGCGGTGAAGGCGCCGGATCACCTCGAGCAGCATCCTGCGTCCGACCGGAAGAACCGCCCGGACCAACGTGAGATCGAACACCACGCCCGGAGTTTCGGCGGGATCCTCCACCATCGCCCGCACGATCCCCTCTGCGTTCGTGAAGTGGATGTCGCCGTGGAGTTCGAGAAGGGTGAAGGCCTCATCGCCCTCTCCCTGGACGGCACGGCGGCGCAACACCGATTGCGACACGATCGGTGCCTCCATGAGGTGGAGGTTCATGTCGTGCGACAACCGCTCGAAGGCCTCGACGCCGCGCACACTCGTGCCGTGCTCGTCCAGCCGGGGCGAGTACACCGCAATACCCAACTGGCCCGGAAGAACTCCGATGATCCCGCCCGATATGCCGCTTTTCGCGGGAATGCCGACGGTGGAGAGCCAGTCGCCTGCCGCGTCGTACATTCCGCAGGTCGCCATCACCGACAGCACCTGCCGCACGACCGAACGGGAGAAAATCCGCTCGCCGGTGCGCGGTTGCACACCTCCGCCGGCGAGCGTGGCGGCCATCATCGCGAGATCGACCGTATTCACCTTCACCGAGCATTGCCCGACATATCCGGCGACCACGTCGTCGGGATCGTCGGGGAAGCTCTGGTAGTTGCGCAGCAGGTTCGCGATAGCGACATTTCGGAACGACGCGTTCAGTTCCGAGGCTGCGATCGCGTCGTCGACTTCGAGTTCACGCCCCGCCATCGACGACAACAGGCTCCGGATGGCCTCGACACGAGACTCTGCCGTCGCGTTGTCGCACACCAGTGCGTGTGCGGTGAGGGCGCCTGCGTTGATCATCGGGTTGAGGGGACGACCTGTATCTCGCTGGAGGGAAATCTCGTTGAAGGCTTCACCCGACGGTTCGACACCGATCCTGTCGAGCACCTTCTCGAAGCCCTGCTCTTCGAGCGCGAGACCGTAGACGAAGGGCTTCGATATCGACTGGATGCTGAACTCGGTCTCGTCGTCACCCACCGAATATGTCACGCCCTCCGCGGTGACCAGCGAAATCGCGAAGCGGTCCGGATCCGCATTCTTCAATTCGGGGATGTGGTCTGACGTCGCGCCTGCCCCTTTCGAACAGACGGAGAGAACTTCGGTCAGGTAATCCGGCAGAGGTGAACGCATCGGTCCATCGTCGCTCATTGCGGATACCGCCGGTCGTGGGCGTTCCCTCGGGGAAATGAGGAGGCGGATTCGTAGACAACCCGTGAGGCGTCGGGCCACGATGGAATACCGGGTGCGGGTACAGGTAATTACGAGCAACCCCCGGCAAAAAGATCTCTCCGGAATGTCGATCGCCGATCGGCCCGTTCGACGGGTAGATAGGAGAGATCGAATCGCGGTCTCCGACACGAAGGGGAATCCCATGAAATACATGCTGGTGATGCGGTCCACCGACGCCGCCATCGAAGCTTCCAAGAACATGGACTTCAACGAGATCGTCAACGCCATGGGCCGGTACAACGAGGATCTGATCAAAGCTGGTGTCCTTCTCGCGGGGGAAGGCCTGTCCGACGCCGAGGAAGGATTCGTCGTCGACTTCGACTCCGATCCTCCGTTGGTCACCGACGGCCCGTACGGGGAGACCAAGGAACTGTTCAACGGTTTCTGGATCATCCAGACCTCGAGCAGGGAGGAAGCCGCCGAGTGGGCGAAACGCTGCCCCCTCGGACCGGGTTCCAAGCTCGAAGTACGTCGCGTCACCGCGGCCGAGGACTTCGATCAGAACAACGAATACGTCCGCAAGGAAGCCGAATGGCGTGAGCAACTGGGCACCGACAAGCCGGTGGTCGGCTGACCGAGATGAGCGAGACGCGGCCGCACGGCCTCGACGACGCACGCCGCGTCGTCGAGGCCGTGTGGCGCATGGAGTCGGCGAAGATCGTTGCGGCCCTGACACGCACCGTCGGTGATCTCGATCTCGCAGAAGATCTTGCTGGACAGGCACTGCTCGCGGCACTCGAGCAGTGGCCGGGAACCGGGGTACCGCGCAATCCGGCGGCGTGGCTGACATCGGTGGCCACCCGACGAGCGATCGACGGGTGGCGGCGCCGGGACCGGCTCGACGAGCGTTATGCCTATCTGGCACGCGAGTTGAGGGACGACGCATCGAAGTTCGACACCGACGCGTGGGATCCCGACCGGATCGACGACGACGTGCTGCGGCTGATGTTCGTTGCGTGCCACCCGGTGCTGAACCGCAACGCCCAGGTGGTTCTGACCCTCCGCGTCGTAGGGGGCCTGAGCACCGACGAGATCGCGAAGGCTTTCCTCACCCGCACCACCGCTGTCCAGCAGCGGATCGTTCGCGCCAAGAAGGCCCTCACCGCCGCCCGGGTGCCCTTCGAAGTGCCGGACCGAGAGGCCTTTCCGAGCCGGCTCAGTGCCGTACTCGGCGTGATCTACCTGATCTTCAACGAAGGCTACGTCGCAAGTTCGGGTGGCGATTGGATCCGCGCCGACCTCGCCGACGAAGCATTGCGACTGGGCCGCATCCTCGCCGAGCTTCTCCCCGAAGAACACGAAGTGCACGGACTCGTCGCACTCATGGAATTGACGGCGTCGAGGTTCGCCGCCCGCGCGACCCCCGACGGCGAGCCGATCCTTCTCGCCGACCAGGACCGCACCCGGTGGAATCGCGCCCAGATCAATCGCGGCATTGCCGCACTCGCCCGCGCCGACGCAATCGGGCGGGGCCGGGGGCCGTACGGGCTTCAAGCGGCGATAGCCGAATGCCACAGCCGCGCGCTCACTTTCGAGGACACGGACTGGGACCGCATCGTCCTGATCTACGAAATCCTCGCCAGGGTGGCGCCGTCCCCGGTCGTCGACCTCAACCATGCGGCCGCGTTGTCGATGGCCGAAGGCCCGGCGGTCGCGCTCGAACATGTGGACAGGCTCGCCGCGTCGGGCACTCTCGCCGGGTACCACCTGCTGCCCAGTGTCCGGGGCGAATTGCTCCGCCGGGTCGGCCGCGGGGTGGAGGCTCGCGGCGAGCTGCTCGAGGCGGCACGCCTGACCGGAAACGAACGAGAGCGTGCGGTGCTCCTGGCGAAGGCGGAGGAAGTCCGCGAGTCCTTCGACCTGTGAGAATTCATTCCTGCCGGTTCAGCGCCGCGAGTGCCTCGAGTTGATCGAGGTAATGCTCCGACGACGTCGCGGCGATCGTCACGCCCGCCACGGTGGCACCCGCCTCGCCGATGCGTCTGAGCCGATCCGCGGTCCGCACCGGGTCGCCGATGGGGTCGACGGGCCGGCCGGTGCCGAGCACGACGTCGAAAGCGGCGGGTGGTTCGACACGCGACAACATCTCGGTGAGGGTGTCGAGATCGAGGCCGAAGGGCACCCATCCGTTACCGAGTTCCACCGCACGCCGAAGAGATCGCGGTGTGCGGCCCCCGACCCAGACGGGTACTTCGGTACGGACACCGTGGGGATCCACGACCATGTCGGAGAACTCGAAATGCGCACCGGAGTACGACGGTCGTTCGCGGCCCCAGGCCGAACGCAGGGCGCGGAGCGCGTCGTCGGCGATCTCGCCACGTCCTGCGAACTGAGCTCCGAGGAGTTCGAATTCTTCTGCGAGACTGCCGACACCGACGCCCAGGACGAGTCGCCCACCGCTGACTCGGTCGAGGGTCCCGTAGCGTTTCGCGATCTCGAGGGGGTGGTGGTACCCGAGCACGAGTACCTGCGTGACGAGCCGGATGTTCCGCGTGCGCGCAGCCAGGAATCCCAACGTCGCGAGTGGATCCCAGTAGGTCGAACCTCGTTGCGCAGCAACATCTACCGGTACGGCCACGTGTTCGCTGCAGGTCAGATGGTCGAAGCCGAGACGGTCGGCGGCTTCCGCGATCGCGACGAGGTCCTCGACGCCCGCGTCGGCCTCCCAGTCCCCGGCGACTCCGGGCACCCGAGTCACGATAGGGCTCGTGATGCCGAGGCGCAGAGTCATCGGAGGCGTCCGGCGGCCGCCATCCGCGGTCCGCGCCCTACGAGGCGGTCAGGTGTCATACCGGCCACGCTAATCTAACGGCACATCCCGGCGACAGCGTTGTCCCGGTCAACGGTTGCACCGCCCGGAACTCGCCCGGAGGTGCAGGTCAAGGCTCGAACCGGTAACCCCGCCCGGACTCGGTGATCAGATGCCGCGGACGAGTCGGGTCTCGTTCGAGCTTGCGCCGCAATTGCGTCAGATAGACACGCAGATAATGGTTTTGGCCGACATAGGACGGTCCCCACAGTTCGGTGAGAAGCTCACGCTGGCCCACGAGCTTCCCACTATTGCGCACCAGCATTTCGAGCATGCCCCATTCGGTGGGGGTGAGATGGACGTCGGCCCCGTCTCGCACGACCTTCTTCGCCGCGAGATCGACGGTGAACGCATCGGTCACGACCACCGGGTCGGACAGATCGGGCAGCGTCGCCGCGCGCCGGACGGCGGCGCGGATGCGGGCGAGGAACTCCTCCATTCCGAACGGCTTGGTGACGTAGTCGTCTGCACCGGTATCGAGAGCGGCCACCTTGTCGGCGGCATCGGTCCGGGCGGAAAGCACGATGACGGGTGCGGTATTCCAGCCGCGCAGGCCCGCCAGCACTTCGATGCCGTCCAGATCCGGCAGCCCGAGATCGAGGACGATCACGTCCGGATGATGACGGGACGCCGCAAGCAGGGCGGTACGTCCGTCGGCGGCCGTGATCACGTCGTAGCCCCGTGCCGTCAGATTGATGCGCAGGGCGCGCAACAGTTGGGGCTCGTCGTCGACGACGAGGATGCGGGTCACCGGGGGTCCTCGTGCGGCGCGGCGAGTTCGACCATCATCGTTGTGCCACCTCCCGGAGTGCCGGTGGCGGTGACCGTGCCGCCCATCGCCTCGACGAAACCGCGGGCGACCGTCAGCCCCAATCCCGCGCCGCCCGCCGCCCGCTGATCGCCGGATCGCGGAAACGTGGAGAAGACGTCGTCGTGTTCGCTGTCGGCGAGCCCCGGCCCACAGTCGGCGATCGTCACCGTCACCCGGTCGTTCGCACAGGTCGCACCGACCCGGATCGGGCCGGTCGGTGCGTACCGCAGCGCGTTGTCGAGGAGGTTGGCCAGGACACGTTCGAGAAGCGCGGCGTCTGCCTGCACCTGAGAGTCGTCCACCTCGACCTCGACACGCTCACGTATCGAGCGGGCGGTGCCGGGGCCACTGCTCGTGAGGGTGACCAGGGCTCGATGGATCACCTCATCCAGATACACCCGCTCGGACGCCGGCGCCACCACCCCGGCGGCGAGCCGGGAGGAATCCAGCAGGTTGGTGACCAGGCGGGTGAGCTGATCGGCCGACTCCTCGATGGTCGCGAGCAGTTCGGCGGTGTCGTCCGGGGAGAACGCGACATCCGTGCTGCGCAGACTCGATACCGCGGCCTTCACCGCCGCGAGCGGAGTGCGCAGGTCGTGGCTCACCGCCGACAGCAGCATCCGGCGCATACGGTCTGTTTCGGAGAGCGTCGCCGCCTGCGCAGCCTCCACGGCGAGTTCTTCCTGCCGGACCAGACCTGCGGCCTGTGCCGTCACCGCGGTGAGGATCCTGCGGTCGCGCGCGCGGAGGCGTGGGCCGGACAGCAGCAGCACGTACGGTTTGTCGTCGATCCGGCAGACGGTGTCGGCCTGGTCGATCGACAACGGGGGCGCTGCTCCCGCGGATCCGAGCACCTCCCAGCCGTCCCCTTCGCTGCGGACGAATCCGACGCCCTGCTGCGCATAGGTTTCCCGGACCTTCTCGAGCAGCGCCGGTACATCGGCCCCACGCAGCACGGCACCGGCGAACGATGCGAGGAGTTCGGCCTCCTGGGACGCGAGACGTGCTTCCCTGCTGCGCGCGGCGGCCGCATCCACGAGCGCCGCCACCGCGACGGCGACGACGAGCAGCACGCCGGTGGTGACGAAGTTCCCCGGGTCCGCGAGGAGAAGACTGTGACGCGGGTCGGTGAAGAAGAAGTTCAACAGCAGACCGGACAACAACGCCGCGACGATCGCCGGGCCGATACCGCCGAACAGCGCGACCGCCAGGACCACGACGAAGAACAGGATGTTCTGGTCGGTGAATCCGGTGACCCGGTCGAGGACCATCATCATGCCAGCGGCAGCGAGGGGGATGAACAGGGCCGCGACCCACGAGAGGAGCCGGCGGTCGTGCCGGCCGGCCAGCGCCAGCCCCGGCACCGACGAGGTGTGCTCGTGGGTGACCATGTGCACGTCGATCTTTCCGGAGTCCCGGACCACGGCGGCGCCGATACCCTCGTCGAGAATGCGCGCCCACCTCGGGCGGCGAGAGGTCCCGAGCACCAGCTGGGTCGCGTTCACCTCGCGGGCGAAGTCGAGCAGTGCGCTCGGGACGTCGTCGCCGACGATGCTGTGCAGACTCGCATCGAGGCTCGCGGCGAGTTCACGGACCTGTCCCATCCGGGGTGCGGACACACCGGTCAAGCCGTCGCCCCGCACGACGTGCACCACCATCAGTGCGGCACTGGATTTCGCTGCGATACGGCTGGCGCGTCGCACGAGCGTTTCGGATTCGGGGCCCCCGGTGATGGCGACGACGACCCGCTCGCGTGCCTCCCACGTGGCGGTGATGGCGTGATCACCCCGGTACTTCGCCAGTGCGAGGTCGACCTGGTCGGCGAGCCACAACAGTGCCAGTTCCCGCAACGCGGTGAGGTTGCCTTCGCGGAAGTAGTTGTGCAGTGCGGCGTCGACTTTCTCCGGCGCGTACACATTTCCGTGTGCGAGCCGGCGCTGCAGTGCCTGCGGAGTGATGTCGACGAGTTCGATCTGGTCGGCGCGGCGGACGATGTCGTCGGGGACGGTTTCGCGCTGCACCACACCGGTGATCTGCTCCACGACGTCGTTGAGGGACTCGAGATGCTGGATGTTGACGGTCGAGAGCACGTCGATTCCCGCGGCGAGCAGTTCCTCGACGTCCTTCCAGCGCTTGGCATTCCGGCTACCGGGCACGTTGGTGTGGGCGAGTTCGTCGACCAGCGCGACAGCGGGCCGCCGCGCCAGCACGGCGTCGAGATCGAGTTCCTCGAACTCGCTGTCGCGATATGTGATCCGGCGAGGCGGAACGATCTCGAGCCCCTCCAGTTTCTCGGCGGTATGTGCGCGGCCGTGCGTGTCGACGATCGCGACCACCACGTCGCCACCGCGCGCGAGACGCCGATGCGCCTCATCGAGCATGGCGTAGGTCTTGCCGGCACCGGGAGCGGCACCGAGGTAGATCCGCAGCATTCCCCGCCGCGATGCGCCGGGGAATGCTGTGTGGTCGGAACCGGTCATCTCGCCATCATCCACCCGGTGTGTCACCGGCACAGTCCGGGGCGGTCGAGCCCAGCGCGACATTGAGGGCGGGAACATCGACGCGCTCGGCGCCGAGGAACCCGAGTTGACGTCCCTGAGTGTGATCGGCGACGACGCGGAGGACGTCATCCTCCGGAATACCGAGCGTTCGTGCGACTCGCGGTACCTGGATCGCGGCGTACGCGGGAGAGATGTGCGGGTCGACGCCCGAACCCGAGCCCGTGACCGCGTCGACGGGGACATCCTCGGGAGCAACACCCTCGCGGACCGCGATCGCGGCGCGTCGTTCGTCCACGAACCGCGCCAGCACCTCGCTGCTGGGCCCCTGGTTGGACGGCAGAGCCGCGGCCGGATCGCCGGGAGCGAACGGATCGCCGTCCGCGACCGAACCGACGACACGCAGGTGGAAGAAGGGATCGGGTTCCCCGGCAGCCACCTGAGGATCGACTCCCATGAGTTCGCTGCCGACGACGCACCCAGCCGAATCGGCCAGCGGCGATCCTTCCGCGGCGTGGGTGTCGATCCGGCTCACTGCCCACACTGCCGCGGGGTACGCGAGGCCGACGATCGCGGTGAGGGCCACCAGCACGATGACTCCTGCCTTCAGTTGCCGCACGAAACCGAGCACGAAATTTCCTTGACTCATGACATTCACCCGATTCCCGGAACGAGACGAACGACGAGGTCGATCAGCCAGATGCCCACGAAGGGCGTCACCACGCCGCCGACGCCGTAGACCAGCAGGTTGCGCCCCAACAGCGACGATGCGGCGGCGGGGCGGTACCGCACGCCTTTCAGTGCGAGCGGGATGAGCGCGACGATGACGAGCGCGTTGAAGATCACCGCCGAGAGGATCGCGGACTGTGGCGTCGCGAGCCCCATGATGTTCAGCGCTGCCAACTGCGGGTAGATGCCGCTGAACAGCGCCGGCAGGATGGCGAAGTACTTCGCAAGGTCATTGGACAGCGAGAACGTCGTCAGAGCGCCGCGAGTGATGAGCAGTTGCTTGCCGATCTCGACGATGTCGATCAGTTTGGTGGGATCGGAGTCGAGGTCGACCATGTTCCCCGCTTCCTTGGCGGCAGAGGTGCCGGTGTTCATCGCCACGCCCACGTCGGCCTGCGCGAGTGCGGGCGCATCGTTGGTGCCGTCGCCCGTCATCGCGACGAGGCGGCCACCGTCCTGTTCGGAGCGGATCAGGGCGAGTTTGTCCTCCGGGGTCGCTTCGGCGAGGAAGTCGTCCACACCCGCCTCTGCCGCGATGGATTTCGCGGTCAGCGGATTGTCCCCGGTGACCATCACGGTGCGGATACCCATCGACCGGAGCTGTGCGAAACGTTGCGACATACCGGGTTTGACCACGTCGGACAGTTCGACGACGCCGAGCACCGAGGCTGTCGTGCCCGACACCCGGGCAACGACCAGGGGGGTGCCGCCCCTGCGGGCGATGTCCGTCACGAGATCGGTGACGGCGGCCGGCACCGTCGTCCCGAATTGTGCGGTCCAGCGGCCGACCGCGTCGGCGGCGCCCTTGCGGATACGTACCGCCGTGCCCTCCGCGTCCGTGAGGTCGAGTCCGCTCATCCTGGTGTGCGCGCTGAACGGCACGAACTCCGCGTCGGCGCCGACCCCGGTGGGTTCGGGATCGAGACGGTACTGCTCGGCGCACAGTTCCACGATGCTGCGCCCCTCCGGTGTCGTGTCGGCAAGACTCGACAGTCGCGCGGCGCCGGCCACCTCCGCCTCCGTCACTCCGGGCGCGGGATGCAGCGCGGTCGCGCGGCGGTTGCCGAAGGTGATCGTCCCGGTCTTGTCCAGAAGCAGGGTGTCGATATCTCCTGCAGCCTCGACAGCGCGCCCGGACATCGCCAGCACGTTGCGCTGCACGAGCCGATCCATCCCCGCGATACCGATCGCCGACAGCAGCGCACCGATCGTGGTGGGGATCAGGCAGACCAGCAACGCAATCAACTCGACCGGGCCCTGCTCGGCGCCCGCGTACGCGCTCATGGGCCCGATAGCGACAACGGCGAACAGGAACACGATCGTCAGTGCCGCAAGCAGGATGTCGAGCGCGATCTCGTTCGGGGTCTTCCGCCGGGACGCGCCCTCCACGAGAGCGATCATGCGGTCCACGAACGTGTGGCCCGCGGGAGCGGTGATCCGCACGACGATACGGTCCGACAACACGGTGGTGCCTCCGGTGACCGCACAACGATCCCCGCCGGATTCACGGATGACCGGCGCGGATTCGCCGGTGATCGCGGACTCGTCGACGGTTGCGATCCCTTCGATGACGTCGCCGTCGCCGGGGATCGTCTCACCGGCCTCCACGACGACGAGATCTCCGACCTTCAATTCGGTGGCCGGTACGGACTCTTCCGAGCCCGACGGCATCAAGCGGCGAGAGACGGTGTTCTGCTTCGCCTTCCGGAGACTCGCCGCTTGCGCCTTACCCCGCCCCTCGGCGACCGATTCGGCCAGGTTCGCGAACAGCACCGTGAACCACAACCACAGCGCGATCAGACAGGAGAACACGGTGGGCTCCACGATCGCGGCACCGGTTGCGATCGCCGAACCGACCAGGACGACGAACATCACCGGGTTGCGTGCCATGTGCCGGGGATCGAGTTTGCGCACTGCACCCGGCAGGGACTCGATCAGTTGCCGGGGCGAGAACAGACCGTCGGCGATGCGGGGGGCGGGCGCGGTTACGTCGTCCTCCCGAGGGCGTCGAAGTTCGATGGTCACCGAGACATCTCCAGGGTGTAAGTCGTGATGGAGCGGAATGGACGGAACGCCGAAGTCATTGCAGGGCCTCGGCAATGGGCCCCAGCGCCAGCGCAGGGAAGAACGTGAGTGCCGCGACGAGGACCACCGTGCCGGTGAGCAGGCCCGCGAACGCGACGCCGGTGGTGGGAAGCGTTCCGGCGCCCGCGGGGATCCGGCGTTGCGCCGCGAACGACCCGGCCAGAGCGAGCACGAACAGGATGGGGAGGAAGCGCCCGAAGAGCATGCACATCCCGAGCGAGGCCTGGAACCAGTCGCTGGTCACGGTGAGACCGCCGAAGGCACTGCCGTTGTTGTTGGCGGCGGATGCGTAGGCGTACAGCACTTCCCCGAATCCGTGAATCGCCCCGGGCGTACCCGGCTCGCCGGAGTTCCCCATGAAGCCGGTGGTGGACGACAGGATCACGGCGACGGCCGTGCCGGTCAGCACCAGTGCCGGCATCACCAGAACCGTCAGAGCGGCGAGGGTGATTTCGCGTCTGCGGAGTTTCTTGCCCAGGAATTCCGGCGTACGGCCCACGAGCAAGCCACCGACGAATACGGCGATCACCGCGAGAACCAGGATCCCGTAGAGGCCACTGCCCACCCCACCGGGGGCGATCTCGCCGAGCAGCATGTTCAGCAGCACGGTGCCGCCGCCGAGAGGTGACATGCTGTCGTGTGCCGAATTCACTGCGCCGGTACTGGTACCGGTCGTCGACACCGCGAACAGTACGGATCCGGGGATACCGAACCGGACCTCTTTGCCTTCCATCATTGCGCCGGCCGCCGTGGCAGCCGCCCCGCGGGTACCGGACTCGGCAGCAGAAGCCAATGCGAGCATCGCCGCGAACAACAGCGCCATCACCCCGAGCACCGTCAATCCCTGACGCCTGTTCCCGACCATGGTGCCGAACGTGCGGGTGAGCGCCACCGGGATCAGCAGGATCGCGATGATCTGGACGATATTGCTGACCGGAGTAGGGTTTTCGAACGGATGGGCCGAGTTTGCCGCCAGCACGCCGCCGCCGTTGGTGCCCAGGAGTTTGATGGCTTCCTGCGATGCGACGGGCGCGAGGGCGGTGGTGAATCCGTTGCCGTCCACACCGACCGCGTCGAACCCGGAGCGATAGGACTGGATGACGCCCTGGCTGAGCAGAATCAAAGCGATGACGAACGCGAGTGGCAGCAGAATGCGGAGCGTGCCCCGGGTGAGATCGACCCAGAAGTTTCCGATTTCGCCACCCCGTACGGTGCGCACGATGCCGCGGATGAGGGCGATCGCAACGGCCATGCCCACCGCGGCCGACACGAAGTTCTGCACGGCGAGCCCGACCGACTGGGTCACTGGGCTCATCGTGGTTTCCGGAACGTAGGACTGCCAGTTGGTGTTGGTGACGAACGAAATCGCGGTATTGAACGCGACCGCGGGGCTGACCCCGGAAAGGCCGTGGTCGAGCGGCAGAAGTCCTTGGGTGCGCTGTAGCAGGTACAAGCCCAGAACGCTCGCCAGCGAGAACCCGAGCACGCTGCCCGCGTACCCGTACCAGGTCTGCTCGGCGCGCGGATCGATCCGGCCCAGACGGTAGATCAGCGACTCCACCCGCCCGTCTCCGGAACGGAGATCGGGATCGGTGGTGTACACCCGCGCCATGTAGTCACCGAGCGGAACGTATGCCAGTGCGAGAACAGCCACGACGAGGGCGATGTGCAGTGCCGCGGCAATAGCAGGATTCATCGGACGGTCAGAACCTCTCGGGGTCGAGCAGCGCTGCGAGTAGATAGATCACCAGTGCCGCGACGATCAGGACGAGCCCGACGCTCGTCGCTCCGGCCCAGGTCATCGGCTTTCACCATCCGACCGCAGAGCGCGCAGCACCAGCGAGCACGCTACGAATCCTGCGAGGATCAGCACCACATACGCGGTGTCTGCCATGTCGTCTTCCCCTGTCGTCGGCGCAGTGAGCGCCGGTCGGCGCCCGCAGACCACGCTGGCACTCCTCCGGGCCGGCGACGTGGATCCATGCGGAATCCTGACGCCCCGAGGTACCGTTCCTGACGTTTTCCTTACGGCGCACAGCCCGGGCGGTCGACTAGTGGCTGGTGGGCACGCCGGCCACCCACGGAAGGGGACGAGCGTGTCCGAGGCAGAGGAGGGGCCACCGAAGAACTGGTTCGATCGGGGCGGCGAGGCGTACGCACGGTTCCGTCCCGAGTACCCAGCCGACCTGGCGAGGTTCTTGGCGTCCCTTGCTCCGTCGTACGGGCTCGCGGTCGATGCCGGTTGCGGAAACGGCCAGCTGACAACACAGCTCGCCCCGTACTTCGACACGGTCGTCGGGTCGGACCCCAGCGTCGATCAACTTCGCAATGCTCGTGAGGCCGAGGGGGTTCGGTATGTCGTCGCTGCCGCCGAGAACATGCCGATTCTCGACCGGAGCACCGCGTTGATCACGGCAGCGCAGGCGGCACACTGGTTCGATCGGCGCGCATTCTATTCCGAGGTGCGCCGGATCGCGGCCGATCAGGCGGTGCTCGCGCTCGTCAGTTACGGCGTGATGCAGTTCGGCCCGGACCTCGACGCGCGATTCCAGGACTTCTACCGGTTCGAGATCGGACGGTACTGGCCTCCGGAACGGCAACTCGTCGACAGCGGATACGCCGATATCGAATTTCCGTTCACGGAGGTCCAGGCACCGCCGATGGAGATCCACCAAGAGTGGACCGTGGACGACACACTCGGCTATATCTCGACGTGGTCTGCCGTGCGTGCCGTCGAAGCCGCCCAGCGGACGCCGCTGCTCCACTCTTTCGCGGCGGACCTGCGCCGCCTTTGGGGGGAGCCGACCCGGAGACGGCGGATCACCTGGCCGGTGACCGTGCGACTGGGGGTGCAGTGATCACTGCGGAAGAGATGCTTCACCCACCGGTTCCGGCTTCGGCGCGACGATCTGGATGAGATTGCCGCAGGTGTCGTCGAAGACCGCGACGATTACCGTGCCGATATCGGTCGGCGGCTGCGTGAAGACCACCCCTTGTGCGGTCAGCCGCGCAAACTCGGCGTCGACATCGTCGACGGTGAACTGCGCCAGGGGAATTCCGTCCTCCACCAGTGCATCCCGGTAGGGTTTCACGGCGGGGTGATCAGACGGCTCGAGCAGCAGTTCGGGACCGTCCGGAGCATCGGGAGAGACGACGGTGAGCCACCAGTCGTCACCGAGGGGAATCTCGTGGCGTTTCGTGAATCCCAGCACTTCGGTATAGAACGCGAGGGCTGCCTGCTGGTCGTCGACGTACACGCTCGTCATGTCGAGTCTCATGGTTCTCTTCCTTCCCCGATGGGCCATCGCCTGGTGATCTCGGTGAGTGGCTCCGAATTGAAGTAGTGGAACTTGGACCGGCCCCGGCGCTCGGTCACCACCAGCCCGGCCGCCTCGAGAACGCCGAGGTGCTGCGAGATCGCCTGGCGCGTAAGGCCGAGTCCGTGTTGCATCGTGAGCCGGGAACAGATTTCGAACAGGGTCTTTCCGTCGCTCGCCGCCAATTCGTCGAGAATGATGCGCCGCGTCTCGTCGTCGAGCGCACGATAGACGGTGACCACGTCCCCACTATAGGCAAGTATCTACTTGCATATCAATACTTTCCGGCACAGAATTCACGGTGTGACGACACCCGACTGAAAGGTCCGACATGCCCCGCACAGCCACCGCCGACAAGGTCGATCGCGACGAACTTCTCGAGTTTCTCCGTTCACGGCACCGGGCGGTACTCACCACGTTCCGCGCGGACGGGAGTCCCCAGATGTTTCCTGTGACCTGCGGTCTCGATGCCGAGGGGAACATCGTCGTCTCCACTTACCCGCAACGAGCCAAGTCCCACAATGCCCGGCGGGACCCCCGCGTTTCGGTGTGTGTGCTGTCGGACGACTGGGACGGGCCGTACGTGCAGGTCGATGGTCGCGCAGAGGTGCTGGACATGCCGGAGGCCCTCGACGGACTGGTCGAGTACTACCGGGGAATCGCCGGCGAGCACCCGGATTGGAACGAATATCGCGAGGCCATGGCTCGTCAGAACAAGTCGCTGATCCGCATTCGGATCGAACGCTGGGGACCGGTCGCCACCGGCGGGTTTCCGCCTGCGTGAGCGCCCCGAACCGTCCCGGACGTGCTTCAGGGGGCTTCTGCGGCGTCCAGCTCACGCGTCTTCGACGCGGCGAGCCACTGTGATCGCGTCCGGGGAACACCACTCGTTCCGTCGTCGGCGGGGCGCACGGCGAGCACCTGGTGGATGGTGAGCCTGCCGGGCTCCTCGAATCCGAGCGCGCTGGCCACGAGATACAGCAGCCACGTGCGTGCGCGCTCCGCGCCCACGGAGGCGACAGCATCGTCCCAGGATTCCTGCAGGCTGCGCACCCATTCGCGGAGCGTCAGCGCATAGTGCTCCCGCAATGCCTCGCTGTCGCGCACTTCGAGACCGACCTGCTCGAACGCGTCCACGGTGCGACTCAGCGGCAGGATCTCCCCGTCGGGAAAGATGTAGTTCTGGATCAGGCCGGGCTTGTCGTTGCCACCGGGATCTCGTGTGCGGACCGCGGCGATAGCGTGGTTCAGCAACCTGCCCTGCGGCCGCAACAGTGAGTGCAGTGCGGCGGCGTAGGTGGGCAGCGCGGCATCACCGACGTGCTCCGACATCCCGATGCTCGAGATCGCGTCGAACGGCCCGTCGTCGACATCTCGGTAATCCTGGACCCGGAACTCGAGCCGATCCGACAGGCCCGCCTCCGCCGCGGCTTTTCGTGCCCACGCCGCCTGTTCGCGGCTCAGCGTCACTCCGACGACGTCGACGCCGTAGCGGCGCGCAGCGTGGATCGCCATCGACCCCCACCCGCAGCCGACGTCGAGCAGTCGCATCCCCGGACGCAGACCGAGTTTGCGGCACACCAGGTCGAGCTTGGCATGCTGGGCGGCGTCGAGATCCTTTGCCGTCTCGTCCCAGTACGCGCACGAATACACCATGCTCGGCCCGAGGAAGATCCGGTAGAACTCGTTGCCGACGTCGTAATGATGCGACACCGACGACGCGTCGCGGGCGCGACTGTGCTTGATGCCGCGCCGCCGAGACACCTCGACCTCGGGCGGTCGCGGCCGCAACCCGACGCCACCGAGCCGGGCCAACTCCCACACACCGCCGAGCGCCCGGCGGGCGTCTCGGACGTCGAACGCCCCGACCCGGGTCACGAGCTCGGGCAGTGACAGCAGCGCGTACACGTCTCCGTCGATCTCGAGGTCACCGGCGATATACGCGCGCACCAGTCCAAGTTCGCCCGGCGACCACAACACCCGGCGGATCGCGCGGCGATTGCGAAACACCACCGTCGCAGCCGATTCCGGCCCACTCACGGAACCGTCCCAGCACCGAACCCGCACGGGCACTGGAATACCCAGGATATTCTCGAATGCGTCCCGGACCCGGACCGCAGCGGACCGCTTGGTGTCGCCGTTCATCGCTCGACGGTAAACGATCCGGCATCAGCGGTCGCCTCGTTCGGGAAAGTCGATCGGAACTGAGGCACGGTTCGGCTCAGGTCGCGAGCCTTCCTCCGCTTCGACAGCTCCGAGTTGGCCGAGCCTGCTCGCGATCCGTGCGATATCCAGGCGAAGCCGAGCGCCTGCGATGAGATCGGCGACAGGTGTGGCTGCGAGAAAAACGGGCGTCACGTCCTGGTCGTACAGCACGTCGACCAAATTGGCGAAGCGCTGCGCCGCTTCCCGTCCTGCGGTGCGAAGGTCGGGCACCTCGTCGATCACCCACTCCCGATGGCTCGTCGCGAGCGCGAGATAGTCGGCCGGTGCCGTGGTGGTTCCGCAGAGGTCGCCGAAGTCGAACCAGACGGAATGCTCCGTCACGCGGCGGGCGTGCACGGCATGGCCGGCCGGGACGAGGATTGTCCGTTCGCCGTGATCCGGCGGGCAGAGCCCAAGATGAGCACGCTGTTCCGCTGTACCGGGCGTGACCCACCATCCTGCGGCGAATCCACCTTCGTGGCGGGAGGTGGTTCGGTAGTCGAGAGCACCGTCGATCGCGACGACCGTCAGGGAACTCTCGATCAATTCGATCGTGGGGAGGAAGTCATCGTGGAACAGCGGGTTGGGGAGCAAGGACCAGGGCGGGTAGTTCGAGGTCAGGACTACCCGGATGCGGCGCTCGAGAAGCGCGGGCACCAACCGAGCGATGAACTTTCCGTCCGCCGGGTCATGGACGTGGAATTCGTCGAAGCACAGCAGGTCCACGTCGCTCAGCAGTTCGTCCAGGGCAGCCGAAAGATTGCTGCGATGTCGCCGGATGGCGAGATGCAGATCGCGGAAGAACTCGTGGAAGTGGATGCGCTTCTTCCGGTCGGTCGGCACTGCGGCGAAATACGTTGCCATCAGCCAACTCTTGCCCCGGCCTACCGGACCCCACAGATAAACATTCCGATCGGAGCCCGCGAGGACTGCGACCGCACGCTGTTGTGCGGCGTCGAGAGCGAAGCCCAATTCTTGCGCAGTCGTGTCGAACACCGACATGGTGACCCCGAGCGCACGAGGGGGCGGTGTTCTGAATCTCCTGCGCACGGGCGAACCCTAACGCGCGCGGGCGGCGGAAAGACAGAGACTTCACTCACGCTTGTCGCGAGTGACCTCTGGGAACGAAGCGGGTTGTCGTCCGTCCGCGGCCGCGAGCAATCGGACGGCGAGTGCCTCGACGCGGGCGGCGATGTCGTCGCGAACCAGACGCATGCGCTCGATCCCGTCGATACCGCGTTCCGACGGTTCGTCGGTGTTCCAGTTCTCCACGACGACAGTGGCGGGCGCGTCGACGCGGGCTTCGCTGCCCAGAGTGACGACCAGGTCCACCTCGCTGAGGAGGTGCGGATCGATCGGCTTGGGGTGTTCACCGTCGGTCGGTGCACCGACCTCGTCGAGTACTTGCACCGACAGGGCGTTGAGGGACGATCCGGGGGCCGTTCCGGCCGAATGGACGGCCACGCGGTTACCGGCGGACTTACGCATGAGCGCGGCGGCCATCTGGGATTTGCCGCCGTTCTTCACGCAGACGAACAGCACCGAAGGAGTTGACACGGTGGATGGCCCTTTCCGGTGAGGCCCATTTGACGCATTGTATCGACAAGCGTCAATATAGACGTATGTCGAATCAGCTGTCGAGTGGGGTCGCGCCTTGCTGCCCCTCGATCGGGCGTGAGCCGTTGTCCGCCGAGCGGGCGGCCGACCTCAGCCGGGTGTTCAGAGCCCTCGGCGATCCGGTGCGCTTGCGAATGCTCAGCATTGTCGCGGGTCACCGGGGTGGCGAGGCATGTGTCTGCGACATCAGCCCCGCATTCGATCTGGCGCAGCCCACCATCTCGCACCACCTCAAAGTGCTGCGCGAAGCCGGGTTGCTCGATTGCGAGCGCCGCGGCACCTGGGTGTACTACCGAGTCGTCCCCGCTGCTCTCGAAGAACTGTCCGCGGTGCTGGCCATCGAATCCGGGGTACTACCCGCCTCGTACTGTGCCCCGAGCGCAACTTCCCAGGAGACACTCTCGTGACCGCCACTACCGGCCGTCCGCCGGTCGTCGGCAAGATGTCGACCCTCGACAGATTCTTGCCCGTCTGGATCGGCGTCGCCATGGTCGCCGGTCTCCTCCTGGGCCGCATGATCCCCGGACTCGGAGATGCGCTGAGTGTCATCGAGATCGACGGCATCTCATTGCCGATCGCGCTGGGTCTGCTGATCATGATGTATCCGGTGCTGGCGAAGGTCCGCTACGACCGTCTCGACACCGTCACCGGCGACCGCAAGCTGCTGATCTCGTCATTGGTCCTCAACTGGGTGCTCGGCCCGGCCCTGATGTTCGCACTTGCGTGGCTACTGCTCCCGGATCTACCCGAGTACCGCACGGGCTTGATCATCGTCGGACTGGCGCGGTGTATCGCGATGGTGATCATCTGGAACGACCTCGCCTGCGGTGATCGTGAGGCCGCGGCAGTGCTGGTCGCGATCAACTCCGTCTTCCAGGTGGTCATGTTCGCCGTACTCGGCTGGTTCTACCTGTCGGTGCTGCCCGGGTGGCTCGGACTCGAGCAGACCACTCTCGATGTCTCGCCGTGGCAGATCGCCAAATCGGTATTGATCTTCCTCGGCATCCCACTGGTCGCCGGTTTCCTGACGCGACACTTCGGCGAGAAGGCCAAGGGCCGCGCATGGTACGAGGACACCTTCATCCCGAAGATCGGCCCGTGGGCGCTGTACGGCCTTCTGTTCACGATCGTGATTCTGTTTGCGCTCCAAGGCGATCGGATCACGTCGCAGCCCTGGGATGTCGGGCGGATCGCATTGCCGCTGCTGGCGTACTTCGCTCTCATGTGGGGCGGTGGCTACCTGTTCGGTGCCGCCGTGGGCCTGGGCTACGAGCGCACCACGACCCTGGCGTTCACCGCCGCCGGAAACAACTTCGAGCTGGCGATCGCAGTGGCGATCGCGACGTTCGGCGTCACCTCGGGGCAGGCCCTGGCCGGAGTAGTGGGCCCATTGATCGAGGTGCCCGTACTTGTTGCGCTCGTGTACGTCTCGCTTGCCCTGCGGAAGCGGTTCGCCCGAGCGTCCACCTCCACCGCCTCCTGAGCGGCAAGGGAATCGGCAGTTCACCGAGCCCCGTCCTCCCGGATATCCACCCGGGAGGACGGGGGTTGAGGTGTCAGCAGCACGAAGTCGATTGCTCCGCAGCGGTGCGGTTGTCGCCGTCGGGCTCGGTAGCGGCAGACGAGGCGGCCGTCCCGCAACACGCTGCCCCACCGGAGTTTTCGTCCGCGAGCAGCGTGGGGCTCGTGCCGAAGGTGTCGCTGTCCGCGAGCACGGTGTAGACCTCCCACTTCTCTCCGTCCGGAGCGGTGGCCCACACCTTGTCCTGCGTGGCGAAACAGCACGTCGTGCCGATCTCCTCGTCGGTGAACAACCCGGCGTCGGTGAGCCTGGCGATCTCCTCGTGCACCTTCTCGCTGGATTCGACCTCGACGCCCAGGTGATTGAGCGAGCCGCCCTTGCCGGGATTCTCGAGGAGCACCAACTTGAGAGGCGGTTCCGACAGCGCGAAGTTCGCGTAACCCGGCTTGAGCTTGTTCGGTTCGGCACCGAACAACTTCGAATAGAACGCAACGGCCTCGGACAAGTCGTCGACGTTGAGGGCTAGCTGAGCGCGGGACATGAGAACCTCCACGTGTGAGACATACATCGAATTAGAGAGTTCCAGTGTGGTCCACCTTTTTGACATATGTCAAGGAGGTCGGCAGAATAGTCACATGCCCAAGGCTTTGCCCGTCGTCGACATCACCACACCGATTTGCTGCGACCCGGTGGCCGCCGCCCCGATGAGCGCCGACGCTGCACTCGAAGTGGCACTCCGCCTCAAAGCCTTGGCCGATCCGACCCGCATCCAGCTGATGTCGATCCTGCTAACGGACCCCGCCGGCGAAGTCTGCACATGCGACCTCGCCACGGCGGTCGACCTGTCGGAATCCACCGTCAGTCACCATCTCGGGCAGCTGCGCAAGGCGGGGATGGTGGAATCCACCCGCAACGGAATGAACGTCCACCACCGCGTACGAACGGACGCGCTCGAAGCGCTGCGCGTCGTACTGGATCCGAACTGCTGCACCTGACGCCGCCGAATGCCCAATCGGGGTCGTTACAGGAGGGTCCGCTTATACCCGACTGCTCGGCACGGCTCGTGCTCCACGGGCGGAGTGACGAACTCGAAGACCGGAGGTCCCGGCCTTACATGTTCTGCCGGCCTCAGCCCACCTCCCGGCGAATTCGAGGGAGGACCTCGGTGCCCAGAAGTTCGATGCTGCGAAGCACCTCCGCCTGCGACATGCCACCGACATCCATCTGCAGGATCCGACGATCGTTTCCGAGAAGGCTGTGTAGGTGGAGGATTCGGCTCGCAACCTCGTCGGGACCACCCGCGAAGACCATGCCCCCGGCTCGACGTCGTGCTCTCGTCCGGGTCGCACCATGAACCAGGATCGACCGCGGCGAGCCGACGCCGAACGCAACCGGCGCGCCATCATCTGCGCAGCCGCCTCAGTGTTCACCGAGCAGGGAACCGACGTAACCCTCGAACACATTGCGGACGTTGCCGGTGTCGGCGTGGGGGACGATCTACCGCAGGTTCTCATCGGCGCAGGAACTCGCCGCCGTCGTACTCGAAGAGAAGATGCGGCATTATGCGGACCGCACCGAAGAGGCCGCGGAGCAGGCGTTGACGCAGCCGTGGAAGGCTTCCGCGACTACGTGCTGTTCATGCTCGAACAGCACGCCAACGGTGGCCTGCGTGGCACGCATCGGGATGCGCCTATGGAATGGAAACGCCTCGGCGAGTGAATGCTTCAGGCCTTTCACGAAGCACTGCCGGGCACCGCGGTCGCAGAACTACCGTTCAATCGACGTGCGGGTGGCAGTTCGAGGCAGAATGCGGTGTGGCGACCGCGTGGTTGCAGTGTTGCGTCGCATAGCGGGAGAGTGCGCGATGGAGAGGCTGGTGGATTCGGCAAAGGCTGCAGTTGCCCACGTACGTGCGTTGGCTGTGGGGGAGAGCATCAGCGGGTCGATGCGGGTCACGATGCATTTTCATCCGGATGCTCCGTACCGTGGGCGGTCGACGCTGTCCGCAATTGCCCATCGTGGCGCCTATCTTTCACAGTTCGAGACGAACACTGGCAATGGTGGACTCACGGCGTTCGAAGGCGGTGATCGGTGGCGGTGGGAAAGCCGGATGTTCGGCGGTGTCTACGACTCACGCCCGGCGTCGGATCGTCCCAAATACGGTTCCCTCGACCGTCGGTGCGACGGCTACGGGGGTTCGCCGCGGTTCGGGTCGTCGTACTTCGTGCTGGCTGAACACACTCTCGAGCGCACTACGTTCTGCTTTCCCGACAGCGTGCACGAACCACACTTGTTCGGGACCGCGCAGACATCGAGCCATTTGATGGAGGCCGCTGCGGTTGCCGAGTTCGACGATCCGCTCGACCACTACATCGAGGCCCATGTGCACGGGCCCATCAACATCGAATGTGATGTCGAGGCACTCGTTCTGGACCCGAGCTACCGAGGCACTCGGTTCGAGGACGTCGCAAGGACGATGCCCTGCGCTGTTCTGTGGCACGCCGGCTACAGACTCGCGATAGAGCAGGTCGAGTCTCATCCGGAGTACCGAGGGAATGCGGTGGTCGAGGTGGCTCGCTCGGTCGCCCGGCAAGAGTGGATCACGCCGTATTCGCTCGGACCAGCTCGGGTAGGGAGTGTCGATCCACAAGATCTGAAGAAGGTGTGGCATTACGTCGCCCGGTACGGCCGGGCAGCACCTGCACCGTGACCCACCCGGCAGTTCAAGGCGGGGCAAGTTCCCCAGCCGACAATTGCGCACGAGCGCCGGCGACCGGGCGCGCCCGTCGAGAAATTTTTCGATTCGTTGGGAACCTTTCGTACGCGCCGCGTCTCTTATCTGCGTCATCCCCAGACGTCGAAAGAGAGCACCAGCATGGCTACCGAGTCGTTCTTCGGAAACACCGCTTCGAACAGCACCGACCGCGCAGCGTCGGAGTCCACCGCCAGCGATCGTGCAGATTCGTCGTACGAATCGCAGGCGTCGCACGACAACGACTCCTCGTTCGGATCGTCGTCGGCGGCGCAGTCGGGGTCGACGAGCTACGAGTCGTACGAACGCTACGAGCGTTACGACTCGTCCGGGTCGTCGAACTCGGACTCGTCCCACGGCTCGGCGAGCAGCTCGGGCTCTACCGAATCGCTGGGATCGTCGTCCTCGGCTTCGGATCGGGCGGATCGTGCGGCTTCGGAAAACGCGCAGTCTTCCTCCGCTTCGACCTCCGCGACCTCGGCGCCCCCGACGCCCGCGGTCGCCGGTGAGAGCGAGCCTGTCGTGCTCGACGAGTACACGCTCGAGGACGGCACCCACGTCACCGATATCGACATGGACGGAGACGGACAGGTCGATCTGTCCGCGTTCGATTTCGACGGGGACGGACAGATCGATGCGGTGGTCGCCGATACCGACGGTGACGGGGTAGCAGACCTGATCCAAATGGATACCAACGGTGACGGCCAGGTCGACAGCGCTGCCGGAGATTTCGATGGTGACGGCCTGCTGGATGTCGCCGTGTACGACCAGGACGGCGACGGACTGGTCGACGCAGTAGTGGACCTGCATTCCGGCGCGGTCGATTACGACGGCGACGGCGTTGCCGACGACTACGTCGACGTCTCCACCTACGGAACCGATGCCGGCTCCGTCGATGCCGACATGGTCTGAGCTCGTCCGACTGTTGTGCCACTGCAAGTTCGGAGGACGATGTTGGAGAGTAGGTGGATGCGATGAATCCCCGGGTGGACGAGCAGATCGACGAGTTGGTCGCCGCGGCCGATGTTGCCGCGGACGGACCCGAGCGGGCCGAGGCAGTGGCCCGACTGGCTGCGCTCGGCGTCGAGCGACTGGTCGCCGACACCGGTTCCAGGTTCGACCCGAACATCCATCGGGCGGTGGCGGTGGTGCCGGTGTCCACGCCCGGACAGGAAAACCTGATCGCCGCCACGGTACGGCCGGGCTGGCGCCACGGCGGACGGATACTGCGGTATGTCGAGGTGCGGGTACAGGTTCCGCCGTCTCGCTGCCCGGAGCCGGGGGCGTCGTGATATCGCACATCGCGCAGTCCGCGCCGAGCCCCGCGGCGGCTACTTCCGGCGAGGTGCAGGCAACACGGTCGTCGGGCCGCATCGTGTTCGAGGGGAGGATGTTCCGATGAGCTGGGTTCTGGCGGTCGATTTCGGAACGTCCAATACGTCTGCGGCGCACCGCATCGGCCCGGACAGGGTCGAATCGCTGCCGCTCACCCACGCCGGCAACCTGATGCCGTCGTCGGTGTATGTCGACGGCCCCCACTCGATCACGACCGGGGACGTGGCGATCAACCAGGCCACCGTGGATCCTTCCGGCTTCATCATCGCGCCGAAGATGCACGTCGCGGCGGGATGGCTACTCGTGCGCGGCCAAGACATCGCCGTCGCTGCGACAATCGCGGCGGTACTGCGCACCGTGTACGGCCAAGCCCTCCAACGTCACAACAATCAACCACCGTCCGAGGTGGTGCTCACACACCCCGAAGCCTGGTCGCAGCGCGAACTCGCGGTGCTTCGTGAGGCCGCTTCGCTCGCCGGTCTCGGTGGGGCGGTGTCCCTGATCTCCGAGCCACGGGCGGCGGCGTTCTACTACTCGCGTCAGCACGACGCGAAGATCGTCAAAGGCTCGACCATCGCGGTGTTCGACTTCGGCGGTGGGACACTGGACATCGCGGTGCTCACCGCAACCAGCCAATGGACCTTCGAAGTGATCCGTGCCGGAGGGGACAACTCCCTGGGCGGGAAGAACATCGATGCGACGATCGCTCGCTGGGTCGAGGATCGATTGCGCGACGACGACCCCGATCTGATGGCATGGTTGCGCAGCCCGGCCGGGCTCGACACCCGGCGCACTCTCGACGACCAGATCCGCCGGGCGAAGGAACTGCTGTCCGAGCATCCCTCGGCAACGATCCGGGTCACCGGCAACGGTGCCGACATGGTGTTCACGCTCACCCGTGACGAATTCGAGCAGATGATCGAACCGCAGATCACCCGCGGCGTGCGACTTGCCGCACAGGTATTGCGCGAGGCAGGTGTAGATCGTTCGACGCTGCAAGCGCTCTATCTGACCGGCGGATCGTCGCGCATACCCTACGTCCACCGGCGTCTGTCTGAACTCGGCCCGATCGCGACCCTCGACGACCCGAAGACGGTGGTGGCCAAAGGCGCAGCCGGATTTGTTGCCGGAGGACGCGGCACAGAACCGTCGGCCGTACTGGACACAGAGGTCTTGCGACCGAGACCGGGTCGGCCGGCAGAGCAGGCCGTGGCGTCCCGATCGCTCGACCCAGGAACCGTCGCCGACACCGGCACCGGCGAACGGTCGGCGAAGTCCCGCACGCCGCTGGTGGTTGCCGGTGTGGTGCTCGCGGGGATCGTCGCAGCGGGCGTGGTCTTCACCTTCGCGAACGGCGGAGATTCCGGCACACCCGCCTCCGCAGCGGCCGCTTTGGAGCAATCCCCTGCACCAGGCGACACAGCGGTTTCCGACGGTAGGTTACCCGCGGCCACAGCGGATTCGGACTACCGCAGTGATGCCACCGACGACGTGCTCGTGCTGCTGCCGACGAAACTGCTCACTTCTTCCACCGCCTGCGAGAAATCCGGCTTCTCGGGTGAAGGAGCACTTCAGGTGCGGTGCCTGATCAATCCCGATTCGACGCTCGGCAAGGCAGTCGGAATGCAGCGCCAAGACTACTATTCGGTCACCGCCTGGCGTGACGACCAGTACGCACGATCGATGTTCATCCGCCTTCGAGACGCGAAGGACGGGCACACCACTGCCGTGTCGCCCGACGGCAGCCGGATCGTCGACTACGACGAGGCGGAAACCGACGTCAGCTTCACCTTCATCGACAAGTCGACGGGACTGAACGTGCGCTTCTCGATGGACGAAGTAGACCAGGGTTCATCCCTACTGGCCGAACTCGGTTGGGACGTGTGAGCGCTCCTCCATCCGCCGCCTTCTTCTGATTTTCCGTACTCACAAGGAGTTGTTCTCCCATGCCTATTTCCCGCACGCCGCGCGCCGTCCTGGCGCTGGCAGCAGTCGCCACTGTGACAGTGGCCGGATGCACTTCCGGTACCGACGCCGACAGTCAGATCGACAATTCCGCGACCAGCACCGAGACGGCCGGTGGGGCACTCGACCTGAATTCACTGGACACAGGTGACTACAACACCGAACCGCGTGATTTCGTGGCCGAAGGACAGTTTGCCGGGGACTTCGGGCCCGCCGTCGAAGGCCAACGACTGGCCGAGTTCGTCGTCCATCCCCACGATGTCGACCCGACACTCGTCGCCGGCGGAGTCCGGAACGGGGTCAGCGTGGGGGGCGTCGGCTCGTTCTTACAGGCCGGTGCCGACGACACCATCGTGCAGTACGGCTTGATCAGCGGTTTCCACAGCTTCCGCGACAACCCCGAGCAGACCCGGGAATTGGGCATCGCGGTGTGGCGTTTCCCCAGCGAGGCCGACGCCGCCGGAGCTGCCGAGGCCCTGTACCTCAATGCCCTCGATCCGGAAGACAGCGCGTTTTCCAGCGGGCCGCAGACGCCGCTCACACTGGATGGACTGCCCGGCACCTATGCGACCACCCACCTGTGGGAGACCGGTACCGAGGACGTCGGAACATTCACTCCCCAAGGGATGTTCGTGATCTCCACCTACGCCCGTGACGCCGACGCGGATACCGCGTGGCTCACCAGCACAACCGAGACGGCCGTACAGCAACAGATGGCGTTGCTCGATCGGTTTCCCCCCACCCCGACGGAGGAGATCGAGAGACTACCGGTGGATGTGGACAAGGTTCTTGCCCGCTCGGTCGGGTTCGTCGAGAGCGAGAACTCCCGCAACTCCGACTCCGCGGTCTACGGCCCGGATGGGTTCTTGCACTTCACGATCGACCCTGTGGCGACGCAGAAGATCTTCGACACCGCCGGTGTCGACCGCGTCGCCGTGCACAACTCCAATGTGTACCGCGCCGGCAGCAATGCTGCGGCTGAGGAATTGCGCGACGGTATCGCGGAGATCTTCCTCGGCGAGTACCCCGACCTGATCGAAGACACGTCGATCACGCAGGAGTTGCCCGGAACCACTTGCTGGTCGGGCGACACGACGCAGGGTCGGGTGGCGTTCTGCTTGATGGTCCACGACCGCTACATGGCCGAGCTGTCCGGCCATCGGCCGATCGGGAACACCGATCCGGACAAGGACACCCTGCGCACTGTGCCGCAGCGTCTCGGCGCGCAGTACACCAAGTTCGTCCGCGCCGACGAAGTAGGGCTGGGCAAGAACTGAACGAGGTTGAGCTCGCCGGGCGGCCGGGGTGCGCTCTGTGCCGGCGCCCGCGGCCCGTTCCAGCCACTGCCGTATCGACGCCTTGACGACATCCGAGCCGGCCGATCGGCGTGCCCGATCGGCAAGGAATCTCGGGCGCTGTCGATCTGGCCTTCCATGCCTCGCGCTTGACTGACGGCAACAGGTAGGTTACTGCCCGGACAGATGGGGGCCGTCATGAAGGAAGCCGAACTGATCGAGCGTTGCCGGGCAGGTGACCAGGCCGCGTTCGCTGCACTGATCGCACCGTCCCGGACGCGGGTGTGGGCGGTGTGCGTGCAGGTCACCGGCAACCGGCACGACGCCGAAGATGCGTTGCAGGACACGCTCATCGCCGCGTGGCAGAACCTCGACAAGTTCCGCGGCACCGCCCAGTTCTCCTCCTGGCTGTACCGCATCGCGAGCAATGCGGCACTGGCGATCGTGCGCAAGCGCCGTGAGCTCCCCGTCGACGAGACCGGCCTCGCGGAGCGCGCCGCCGGTCCCGCGCTGGCGGACGGCGTTGTCGACGCCGACGCGGTCCGGCGCGCGCTGGCGCAGTTACCCGAGCAATTTCGGGTCGCGGTCGTGCTGCGTGAGTATGCGCAGCTGACCTACGCCGAGATCGCCGAACATCAAGATGTCGGGGTGGCGACGATCAAGAGCCGAATCAGCCGGGGGCGCATGCAGCTCGTCGGACTGCTGGATCCGTCGCGGCTCGATCCTGCGGACCTCGTTCCCTGATCGCTCCGCTCGGATCGACGGGAACATTGCGGGCTCTGCACCCATCCAAGTGGATGAAGGTGCACGATGGTGGGTGCAGACCCGGAAGAAGGAAGTGGCTATGGCAACCGGAGAGACCGATCCGCTACCCCCGTTGGGGGAGCTGCTCGGCATCGACGTGCTCGCGGGCCTCCCGGAGCTGCCGGAGCAGTCGTGGGACCAGATGCTCGACGTCGCCACCGACCCCGCCACGGCGGCAGTCGGCGGGGTTCTGATCCCGGTCGACGAGCCCGATGACCTCGACCTCGACCTCCATGTTTTCACGGCCGACGATCTCGGAGCCGCTCCCGGCACCGAGGGCGGGGCCACCGATGCTGATGTCGACATCGCCCCCAGCGACTTCGCGGAACTCGACGAACCCGAGCTTCCCGATCCTGCGGCCGGCACCGACAGCGGCGACGCCGGTCCGGATCTGTAAACCCGGCTCGCGTCATTGCCCGCGAGCAACCACCGTGTAGGCCTGGGTCAGTGCCGCCAGCGCCGCGTCTTCACCCGCCGAACGGGTGCTCAGCGTCTGGGCCTGCACCGCTACCAAGCGCTCCCGCGCTACAGCTCGAAGACGGTCGGGAGGGGAAGCCGGGTCGCACCCGAGGGACTCGGCGATTGTGGTTCCCCTCAGCACCTGCGTCAGCTCCTCCACCACCGGCGCAGCCGGGTCGGTTTGCAGTAGCGAGCGCAGCGCACGGAGCAGACCCACCGGCGTCAGAGCCGGGTCGGTGCGCAGCGCCGACACGATCTGGCGGATCGAATCCCGAGCGGGATGGGTATATGCCAGTGAGTCCAGTTCGGACACGATCCTGCCGGCGCGGTGCAACACCGCAAACCGCCGCACCGACTGGTCCAGCACGGACCGCAACGGACCGATCCCGGAGACCGAAGACAGCCACTCGTTGACCTGGTGTGCCCCTCCGGCCGTGTGGCCGCGGGCGTGCACCACCCCGTACTCACCGATCAGCTCGAGCAATCGCCACACCACATCTCGCGGCACCGGCAGCGCACCCGGGTCGGCATCGAGCAGATCGAACAACTCGAGCGGCGCGAAGGGGTCGAGCGCTGCCAGTGCCCGGGCATCTGCGTCGGTGAACGCGCCGGTGTGCGCGGTCTGAGCCAACAGCCCGGCTACCGGCACCACGGTCCCGACCGTGCCGGACAGCCGCCGCGCCAGCACACCCGCGTGTTCGGCGGCGTGCCCGAGCGGATCACGCCTACCCAGAACGCCCCGGCCGAATCCGTCTGCGCGGGAAAGCACTCCGAGCGTGTTCAACGGTGTGAACCCCAAGCGTTGCAGGAAGTCCACCTCGTCGGTGCGGGGCATCGAGTCGAACAAGAACACGGCCGCATCGGCGTCCACCGACGCCGAGCGGGTTTGCTCGAATCCGTCGATCAGCGCCCGCTCGGTCGCGGCGGCGTTGGCGACCGTCAGCGTCGCCAGGCCAGGGGTGTCGACGAGGGTGATGCGTGCAAGCGCGTGAGAGGGCAGATAGCGCTGCACGTAAGCCACCTCGGCCGTAGGGACACCCACGTCCACGGTCGCGCCGAGCGACAGCGGCACGGGCCGTCGGTCACCGTCGAGCAACACGACCTCCGCCCGGGAGGGCGCGCCGTTCTCGTAGACGGTGACCACGTTGGTGGCTTCGAGGGCCGCGGTCTCTGCGACCGGTGCCCCGATCAGCGCGTTGACCAGGGTCGATTTGCCGGCTTTGAGCCGACCTGTCACCACGACCCGCGGCGGCGACCACAGAATCGCACCGATGCGGTTGGCGTGTCCGACCAGATCTCCGCCGAGAGACGCGAGCTGGTGCAACGCACCGTCGATGCGGTGATGGACCGGATCGACAGCACCGGCCGCAGCGGGGCGGTGGGAGGTACTCATGCGGCAGCTCCCGCCGCCGTTGCGGCTGCCAGAGCGGTTTCGACGGGGGTGATTCTGCCGCGAGTGATGCGCAGGTTCTTCTCCAGCCGTTCGACATTCGCCGTGCGTGTGGCCGCGTCGACCTGAGCGGAACGCTTGGCTTCTTCGATCCGGCTCTGCAACTCCGTGATCCGGTCCTGGAGACAACGGCGACGCCGCAGCACGATCTCGGGGCGAGTCGTTGCCATCGCGGCCTCGAGCATCCGCGTTGTGGCGGTGCGCGCTGTCGCGATAGTCTCGCGCAACCAGGTGAGCAGGTTCGTCTTGCCGGCCCGCATCGCTTTGAATCCGAGGTTGACCGCTACCCACGCCACCCCGGCGATCGCACCGGCTCCGATCGCCGCACCGAGCATCGTGGTGCCGATCATGCCCATGGTCAGCACACTCGGATCCAGCAAGCCCTGCCGTTTGGAAGCGACCTCACCGACCGTGAGCGGCTCGGCCTGCAGTGCGGTGACCGTGATCTCGCGGATACGCTCCCACTCCTCACCATCCTCGAACAGCCCGGCGACGATCTGTTCGAGATCGTCGAGAAACACCTCCGCCGTGACGGACATCGCGGCGAGTAGATCCGCCTGGATGCGCGCTGTGAACACCTGGGGTGAACGGCGCAGCACCTCCATGGACGATTTGTTGATCCGCGTCGTCCACGATTCGCGGACCTCGGCGAGAGCCTCGTCGAGCCGGGCCACCGCACGTTGACGCGCAAGTGTCAAATCCCGCTGCAGATGCTGTTCCCATTGCTGCACTTCGTCTTTGAGCCCGCGAAGGCGCTCCACCTCGGCCGTCAGATCGGGGAGAGCCTTTTCTCCGTCGCGGGCTACGGTGAGATCCTCTTCGATGGTGCGCTCGACCTGGCGCAAACCTTCCAGCACGGTGCGCAGCGCGTCGGTCACCGGCCACCGCTGCGCTGCGGCCAGACGTTCGTCGAGTAGGGACCACAATTCCGGAAGCCCCGAACAGGCCAGAGCGCGGTCACGGGCTGGCGAGGGGCGCAACTGGTAGGCAGCCAACGCCCGTACGCTCGAAACGGCGACAACCGGGATGTCCCGCCCGACATGTGCAGTGATCGCCCTTCGGTTCTCCGCAACGACCTCACGCCAGCGAGTGAGGTTCTTGTCGGTCTTGGTGACCACCACGACGACGTTCTCGACGCCTGACGCACTCTCCCGCAGAAACCGCATCTCCGGTTCGGTGAGGGGTGTCGACGCGTCGCATACCAAGACCAATACCGCTGCCTTGTCGACCGATTGGGCCGCCATTGCCGCATGCCGCGGATCGAGACCTCCGGTGCCGGGGGTGTCGACGACGGCGACCTCGGCCAGGCGAGGTGATGCGACCGGCACGATCGCGGCGATCGGCAACGCCTCGACCGATGGGTCCCGCACCTTCCGGCCACCGGTGACAGTCCAGTCCGCGAGCTCGGACCGGTCGATGCGACGTCGCGCATCCGCGAACACCAATTCGGCGGTCCCCTCCGGGAACTCGTCGTCCGCAGCGACGAACCGGATCGCCACGGCGGTCGAGTTCTCCACGTCGTCGACCGAGGTACCGTCGCGGCCGATCAATGCACTGACGAGCAGGCTCTTCCCGCGTTTGATCTCTCCCACCACGACCACCGCATGGGACCGGGAGTCGCCGGACAGTTTCTGTTCGGCGCGCGCCGCCACTGCGTCGAGTTTGTAGGCGCGCAGGACTTTGCATGCACCGTCGATCACCTCAGCCGGAGACGGATTAGCAGACACGGACCAGGAGACTACCTATGAACGGACATTTCGGTCACCCGAGAAGCCATCATGTGTCTCCCAACCCGGAAAGAGTTCGGGCCGTAAGGCCCCGACGACACCGCGGCGGGGAAGATGTCGCCGTGCAGTCCAAAATGACGCGTGCCGACGGCACGTGAAAACTGGTTCTGGCCCACTTTCCGTGACGGCTTCTGGGTGTCAGTGGCTGAGCAGAATTCGTTTGCGGAGCAGATCGAAACCGGCACGACCATACGTCTGCGTCTGCCGTTCGAGCATCTCGATACGGTTGACGTGACCTTCGACGGCGCGGGAACTGTAGGGTGAGGGTGAGTCCGTTTCGGGGTGCATCACGGTCGGTTTCCGGGCCACGAACGAAGCGGTGCAGCAGGGGCAGATCATCCGCCCTGACCGCGGCCATCCAGGAATTGAGACTTTCGCCGCCGGAGCGGCGAGTAGTTCGGTGACATCGGCAGCGCGGTAGAACCGCCTGACCGTGTTGCGTGCCAGGCTTGGCTCCCGGCAGATCGCCGAAATGGGTAGTCCTTGGAGCTTGAGGGCAGATACGTCCGCGAAACGACACTCCGTGCGTTCGGCGAGGCGCGCGTTCTTCTGGCGTACCGCGATCATTTCGTCTGCGGCCTGCTGTTGCTCCTCAATATTGGTCCGATTGACGCCCGGCTCCGGGGCGATCGTAGATCGCAAACAATGGTGATGAGTAGCAACGGTTTTCTCCACCGCCTCGGCCGGGTTGTGCAATAGATGCCAGCGGTCGGCGACCTCGATCGGCTCCGGTGCACCGGCACGAACCGTCTCGGCGTAAGCGCCGGCGCGATCGCGGCAGATCACCCGAGCGCCTGGATGCGTCGTCAGCCACTCGGTCACAGTGTCGGCTCGCCGATCCGGTAGGACATCGACAGGTCGATGGGTGCTCATGTCGACCAGTCCTCGGGGGTGAAGCGCCCGCAGGATCGCCACTGCCTTAGCCGAGCACGGTGTCCAGTCCATGCGACTGCGCGGTGTCGTGGCCACAGGCCATCCAGTCAGTGCGTGGCTTCAGCCACGAAGTGCAAGGACCGCGCGACGTCGACCAGGGCCTGCTCGACGTCCGGCGGGTCCACCGACTTGGCGGCGACGAACATGCCGTCGAAGAAGGCCACCGCCAAGGGCGCGATTCGGTCCGCGACGCGAGCAGCCCGTTCCTCACCGTAGCTGGCATACCCCAACCGAAGGTTGGTGCGCACGGTCTCCAGAGCCATCCGCCGGACCCCTGCCACCTGGTCGGCGATGGCCGGTTCATCCTCCGCATGCAGTAGGAAGTCCAGGTAGAGAGTCAGGAAACCGGGGTTGTCCACGGCGGCACCGATACTGCGGCGCAATACCCGCTCGAGCGCCTCCCGGGGGTCTACTGCACCGTTGTCCGGCGCGTCGGCGGAGATGCTGGCGAAGAACGCCTCGGCACCGCGCTCCATGACTGCTGCGAGCACCCCTGCCTTGGAGTTGAAGTGCCAGTAGATGCTGCTCGACGGCACCCCCGACTCACGGATCAGTTCAGCCATGCTCGTGGCCCGGTAACCGCGGCGGGACATGAGTTCCTCAGCGGCGCGCAGGACGTCGTCGCGGGATTGCTCGCCGCGGATCTCGGTACGGTTTCGTCCGGCCATAGCCCCGGAGTCTAGGCCGCTGCGCACTCCCTTCCCGACTCGCTCGTCCGCCTCGCAGCATTGCATGAATCCCGACTGACTGGAATGATCCATCCAGAAGTGGTTCCGATCACAGAGGATAAAGAATTTCGAATGACCAGACCCGAGCACACCGGCTACGACGCAGACGTCGCGATCGTCGGCTACGGACCGAGCGGCGTGATCGCCGCCACCTACCTGGGCATGGCGGGGATCTCCACCGTCGTCCTGGAGAAGGATAAAGACCTCTACAGCCGCGCCCGCGCCGTCACCGTCAACGACTGGACGCTTCGGATCTTTCAGGAGTTCGGAGTCGCCGAACGCGTCAAGCAGGATATGGACCCGGCCCGAGGCATGACCTGGAAGACCTACACCGGCCAGACGGTCTTCCACCTCGACGTCTACCCTGGCGAGCTCGGACAGCCGGCGGCCATGATGATCTACCAGCCCGACATGGAACAGGAGCTGCGGAACAACTGCGCGCAGCACGAGTCGCTCGACCTCCGATTCGGCCACGCCTTCACCAAACTGTCCCAGGACTCCGAGGGCGTGACGCTCATCGCAACCGACGCCGCCGACAACCCCTACGACTTGCGGGTCAAGTACGTCATCGGTGCCGACGGAGGTAGCAGCCGGGTCCGCGAGGCCGCGGGCTACTCTCTGGTCGGCGATACCAAGCCACGCCGTTGGCTGGTTATCGACGGCGCGGTACGCAAGCCCTGGCCCGGGCATGACGAGCTGGTCTTCTGGTCCGACCAGACCTGGCCGGTCGTGGACATCCCGCTGGCCAAGGGCAACCACCGCTGGGAGATTCCGCTCAACGACGGCGAGCGGGACGACGACTACGAGTCCGAGGAACGAGTCTGGGAGCGCCTGGCACCGCTGGGCATCACCGAGGAGAACGTGACCATCAAGGGATGGGCGTTCTACAGCCACCACGTGCGACATCTCGAGAAGTGGCGCGCCGGGCGCGTCGTGATGATCGGTGACGCCGCCCACCTGATGCCGCCGTGGGCCGGCCAGGGCATGCAGTCCGGGATCCGCGACGCGCAGAACATCGCGTGGAAGATCGAAGCGCTCGTGCACGGCCGGGTCGGGGAGGACATCCTCGACACCGTCCAGTCCGAGCGGTGGATGCACGTCAAGGAGATGACCGACATCTCCCTGCGGCTGGGCCGATTCATCGAGATGGAGAAGGGCTGGGCGGTCGGCCTGAGGAACTGGCTGGCCCCGAAGCTGCAGAACGTGAAGCTGGTCATCGAGGCACTGCGTCCCAAGAACGAGACCAACCGTTTCGTCGACGGATGGGCCACCGGCCGAACCGGTCGGCGCAGCGCCGTCGGGCGGATGATCCCGCAGCCCCAGGTCACCGACGCCTCCGGCACGACCGGTCTGCTGGACGATTTGGCCGGGCGCGGGTTCCTGGTATTCGGCCTGGGGACGAACCCCCGGCACGCAATGTCCCCGACCCAGGCTCAGGCCTGGAGTGCTCTGGGCGCCCGGTTCCTGACCGTTCACCCCGCCACCGACACCGCCACCGACCCCGACTCCCTGGTGGACCACACGGGGTTGCTCGGCGACTGGGCAGCGAAGTTCGACGCCCGAGTGCTCGTGGTCCGACCCGACCGCCTCGTCGCGGCCACCGACGCCACCGGCCTCGACGTCCCCGCCCCCCGCGGCAACCTCAAGGAGAAGTGACATGAACACGATCACCACCCGCGACGTCCAGGCTGAGGCCTGGCGACTCAACGTCCTGGAAGCCGGCGACACCGAGGCGCCCGCGATCCTGTGGCTGCACGGCTCCGGACCGGGTGTCAGCGCCCGTTCGAACTGGGCCGAGCTCGTCGAGACCATGCCCGACTACCATCACATCGCCCCGGACGTCCTCGGTTTCGCCGACTCCGAGCACCCCGAGGACCTGCCCGCCGGTGTCGGCGCCTCCTCTGTGACTCGGGTCGATTCCCTCTTCGCTCTGCTGGACGCCCTGGACGTCCACAAGACGCACGTGGTCGGCAACTCGCTGGGCGGGATGCTCGCGATGCTGATGCTCCAGCGCAAGCCCGAGCGGTTCGACCGAGTCATCCTGATGGGCAGCGCCGGGGCACCGCTGCCGCCGAGCGAGAACCTCATCAAGATGGTGCTCTACTACACCAACGAGTCACCCGACGCCATGGAGAACCTACTCCAGCACTTCATGCACGACACGTCGTCTTTCGGAGACACCCTGCGCGAGGTGGCCAAGGAGCGGGCCGAGTTCGCCGCCCGGTCCGACATCCGCCGCTCGCACGAGCGGACATTCACCCCCGAGCCCACCCCGCTGTTCTTCACCGCCGAGCAACTCGGCGAGGTCGACCACGAGGTCCTCGTCGTGCACGGCCGCGAGGACTCGATCATCAGCGTCGACGCCTCGTATTACTACGCCAAGCACCTGCCCAACGCCCAGCTGCACGTACTGCCGCACGCCGGCCACTGGGTCCAGATCGAGCAGGCCTCCCGGTTCCGGGCGCTGGCCGAACTCTTCCTGTCCGAGGGCGCCTCTGCGACCGGGGGGCAGGCATGACAGACGTCTTCGGTTCCGTCCACCTGGGCTACCTGGTGGTCGAGTCACGCAGGATGAGCGAGTGGCAGCGATTCGGCCGCGACGCCATCGGCATGCACATCGACGTGCTGAGCCCCGACGTGACCCGCTTCCGACTGGACGACCGTGAATGCCGGTTCCTGATCCAGAAGGGCGACCGGGAAGACGTGACCGCCCTCGGCTGGCAGGTCGACGACCACGAAACCTTCGACGTGATCCTGGGCCGAGTGGTCAAGGCCGGCATCCCGATCACCGAGGGCACTCCCGAGGAGTGCGCGTTGCGCGGCGTGGAGCGACTGTGGCGCTTCGCCGGCCCCAAAGGCATTGCCACCGAGATCTTCACGACGCCACGGACCACCAGCAAGCCCCTGACGATGCTCAACTCGGCGTTCGTGACCGGTGCCAGCGGCATGGGACACGTGGCCATCGCATCCAAGGACGCCATGCAGATGCACGGCTACTACTCCGAGGTGTTCGACGCCCGTCTCACCGACTTCATCGAGGAACGAGTAGGGCCGATCTCCCTGCGGATCCGGTTCCTGCGAGTGAACGAGCGCCACCACTCGATCGCCCTCGCCAACGTCAAGGGTCTGGCCGTCAACCCCATCCCCTCCGACGTCCAGCACGTCAACATCCAGGTTGCCGAACTCGACGACATGGTCGGCGCCTTCGAACGGGTTACCGCCGAGGGCTTCAAGATGATGTGGGCGGTGGGCCAGCACACCAATGACCGGGAACTCTCCTTCTACTGCGTCACCCCATCGGGGTTCGAGCTGGAGGTGGGCTGGAACCCGGTCCTGATCACCCCGGAGGTCGAGGCCACCTGGGAGCCGTCCACCTACCAGGGCATCTCGATCTGGGGCCACACCCCGGTCGGCGAGACCGTGCTGCACAAGATGAACATGTTCCGCACCATGGTCCGCTCGAAGATGCAGCAGGAGATGACCGTCCCGGCGCTGAGCCCTCTGGAGGGCATCCCCAGGTGAGCACCTGACGCACGAACGGCGCCGGCCGACAAAAGGGTCAGATCCTCGGCTCGGTTTCGACCAACTGCCCTTCATGCACCATGGTGAGGTCGACCAGATCGACATTCACGCGGTGGCCGTGTCTCGCGGGCGAATCCGCCGACGAGGACGAGGACCGCGTTACACGATCATCCGGGACTCAACTCACAGCCCGTTATCAATCGGGGGCCGTTTAGGACATACAGGTGGGATTTATGACAAGTGTGGGACATGTAGTTCCGGAAATGGCCAACTAGATCCGGAACGTACAGAAGAAGATCAGCCTCGCGCCATATCCACGAACCGCGACAGGTGCAGCTGGTGGGCCACGGTGATCGTCGCCGTCGGACCGTTACGGTGCTTACCGACGATCAGGTCCGCTTCGCCGCCGCGCGGGTCGTCGCGCTCGAATGCGTCGGGGCGGTGCAGCAGGATGACCATGTCGGCGTCCTGCTCGAGCGATCCCGACTCGCGGAGGTCGGAGACCATCGGCTTCTTGTCGGTGCGCTGTTCGGGACCACGGTTGAGCTGACAGATCGCGATGACGGGAACTTCGAGTTCCTTCGCGAGAAGCTTGAGGCTACGCGAGAATTCGGAGACTTCCTGCTGTCGCGACTCGACCTTCTTTCCGGATGTCATCAGCTGCAGGTAGTCGACGACGATGAGGCGGATGTCGTGTTTCTGCTTGAGCCGCCGCGCTTTTGCGCGGATCTCCATCATCGTCAGGTTCGGTGAATCGTCGATGTAGAGCGGTGCTTCACTGATCTCGCTCATGCGCCGCGCGAGGCGAGTCCAGTCGTCGTCGGTCATGCGACCCGAGCGCATGTCGCCGAGCTTGATCTTCGCCTCTGCGGAGAGCAGGCGCATGACGATCTCCGTCTTTCCCATCTCGAGGGAGAAGATCACAGATGCCATGCCGTGCTTGATCGAGCACGACCGCATGAAGTCCATGCCGAGAGTCGAGTTGTGGGTGGGGATCATCGCCCGGCCCGCGAGGTACATGTGATCGCCCTCGACCTCAACGCAGCGCACGGGCACCGACGGGACCGGGCGCACGGCGACGATGCTCCGCTCGCGTACGACGGTCTGCCGGCATTCCTTGTGGCGCACTGCCTTGCTCGGCAGCACGAATACATCGTCGTCGGCGCAGAACGAGACCACACCGTCGTCGACCGTGCATGCGTACCCGAGGCTCGTCACGAGTTCGGCGAGGTCGTCGGCGAGACGCTCGGTCGGGAATCGGATGGTGCCGTCGTCGTCGACGCGGCCTCCGGCGTCGAGAAGTCCGGCAAGAAGGTCGCGGCGCTGCTCGATCGACCCGCGTCGGTACTCGATGGGGATGTGGGCACCGAGCGACATCAGTTCTTCGGTGAACCCGCCCTCGCCCTCGACACGCATGTTCACTTCTGCGTCGGACGGCGGTCCGCCGAGCCACGCACCGAGCGTGAACGGCGCGACAGGCAACTCGGCCGGGGGGAGCGAGAGGGGCTCGGTGTGGGGGACGGTGTGCCCGGCGTCGACGGTCGTGGCGAGTTCGCCGGTGGTGCGCACCACGCCGTCCGAGGTGCGCCACTGGTGCTGTTCGTCGGCGACGAGGACCGTGCCGTCCGAAAATACGACGTCGAAGCAGGGACGGTCGTGCATGACCTCGGTGGCCGCGACGACACGGGTAGGAGTGCCGTCGGGGGCGAGCAGTTCGTCGCCGACGCGCACTTCGCCCATGGTGGTCCATCCACTGGGCGTGGGGAGCGGGGTGTCGAGCGCCAGCGCCTTGCCGACACCGGGGCGGGCGGCGACGATGATCATCTGGCCCGGGTGCAGACCGTTGGTGAGTTCGTCGAGTTCGGCGAAACCGGTGGGCACGCCGAGCGAGATACCGCCGCGGCTGGCGATGGAATCGATTTCGTCCATCGTGGGCTGCAGCAGTTCTTCGAGAGCCACGAAGTCTTCGGTGGTGCGTCGTTCGGAGACGTCGAAGATCTCGGCCTGCGCACGGTCGACGACTTCGGCGACGTCCTGACCGTCGGAGCCTGCGTAGCCGTACTGGACGATGCGGGTGCCCGCCTCGACGAGCCGCCTCAGGATGGCCTTCTCCGCGACGATCTCCGCGTAGAAACCGGCGTTCGCGGCGGTGGGCACCGTCTGAGTGAGGGTGACGAGATATGCGGGCCCGCCGATGCGCTTGAGCTCGCCGCGGCGATCGAGTTCTGCCGACACGGTGACCGGGTCGGCGGGCTCGCCGCGGCTGTAGAGGTCGAGGATCGAGTCGTAGATGGCCTGGTGCGCGGGACGGTAGAAATCTCCGGGGCGCAGAACCTCGAGAACGTCGGCGATTGCGTCCTTGCTCAGCAGCATGCCGCCGATGACGGACTGTTCGGCGACCATGTCCTGGGGAGGCTGGCGACCGAAATCGCCGCCGGGCTCTTCGTCGGAAGGCCCCGGATAGTCGGAATGGCCACGATCGTCCACAACAGCCAACGTGATGCCGCCTTCCGTTCCAATACCGTCGCCCGGTGGTTCGCCGGCCGTTTCCCGTACCGACTCCCGGTGAGCGCCACCGGAATCAATCCACGTTCTACCTGTCCCCACCGACACCGCGTAGGGACGCGCGACGCCCCCCCCCGAGGGGAGAGTTGCGCGCTCGACGTTAGGGACGATTCCTGACGCGACCAAATCGGGTTGTGCACACAGTTGGGGATAAATTGTGGAATCAGGTGGACAGGGTTGTGCACCTGATGTGGATAACCTGGGGAGGATGCATCTCACATTCCATAACGGTGCAGGTTATCCGGGGAAAATCACTGTTCACACCTGTGGAAGAACACTTTTTCGGCGTGTCGCGGTAACAAGCACGCCCGGGCGTGTTCATCAGTTCGTTCCCGAAACGATATGACCCCGATCACAAGGCTGGATTTACCCACAGCCGTAATCCACAGGTTGTGCACAGACGCCGAGGAGCCCCGCGCAACGATCGCGCGGGGCTCCTCGAACCGGAAATCAGGCGCTCACGACGTCCAGCGTGAACTTCGCGACGACGTCCGGGTGCAGCTTCACGACGACCTGGTGCTTGCCGGTCGCCTTGATGTGAGCCTTGGGCAGCTCGACGACACGCTTGTCGACAACCGGGCCACCGGCAGCCTTGAGCGCGCCGGCAACGTCGGCAGCGGTAACCGAGCCGAACAGCTTGCCCGAGTCGCCGGCGGTCTTGACGCTCAGCGAGACGCTCTCGAGGCCCTCGATGGCGGCCTTGAGCTCGCGGGCGTGCTCGAGGCCACGCACTGCGCGGGCTTCCTGCGCACGGCGGATGCCCTCGACCTGCTTCTCGGCGCCACGGGTGGCAACGATCGCCAGGCCGCGGGGCAGCAGGTAGTTGCGACCGTAGCCGTCCTTGACCTCAACGGTGTCGCCAGGCGCACCGAGGTTGTCCACATCGGCGGTGAGGATGAGCTTCATCGTGTTCCCTCCCTTTCCTAGCGAGCCGTCGAGACGTAAGGCAGCAGAGCGACCTCACGGGAGTTCTTGACAGCAACAGCGATGTCGCGCTGGTGCTGCACGCAGTTGCCGGTGACGCGGCGAGCGCGGATCTTGCCGCGATCGCTGACGTACTTACGCAGCAGCGTTGTGTCCTTGTAATCGATCTGCGTGTTCTTTTCCTTGCAGAAAGTGCAGACCTTCTTCTTCAAAACCTTCTCGCGCGCGGGCGACTTAGGCATGGTCTTTCTCCGTACTTCTGGATGTTCCGATCGAAGGTCGGATCAGAACGGGGGCTCGTCGTCCCCGGAACCGCCGAACGAACCGGCCTGCGGAGCATTGCCCCACGGGTCGTCGCCGCCGACGTTCGCGTTGGAACTAGGGCGTGAACCGCCTGATCCGCCGGAAGAACCACCGAAGCCGCCTCCGCCGCCACCGCGACCGGCCTTGTTGACCTTGGCGGTTGCATAACGGAGCGAGGGGCCGATCTCGTCGACCTCGAGCTCCACGACAGTGCGCTTTTCGCCTTCACGCGTTTCGTAGCTGCGCTGCTTGAGCCGGCCCTGCACGATTACGCGCGAGCCCCGGGTCAAGCTTTCAGCCACGTTCTCCGCTGCCTCGCGCCAGATGTTGCAGCGCATGAACAGAGCGTCGCCGTCTTTCCATTCGTTGGACTGACGGTCGAAGATACGGGGAGTGGACGCGACGGTGAAGTTCGCGACCGCAGCTCCCGCCGGGGTGAAACGCAGCTCGGGATCGGCGGTCAGATTGCCGACCACGGTGATGACGGTGTCGCCTGCCATGTGGTTCCTCCTGCTGTGTGTGGAGACCTGATGCGCCAGAGCCTACGGCCAGGCGCCGACAGGCTCACTTGCCGTGGCGCAGAACCTTGGTGCGAAGCACCGACTCGTTCAGACCGAGCTGGCGATCCAGCTCTGCAACCGTGGCGGGCGTCGCGCTGATGTCGATGACCGCGTAGATGCCTTCGCTCTGCTTCGCGATCTCGAATGCGAGACGACGCTTACCCCACACGTCGACCTTGTCGACCTTGCCGCCTTCTTGGCGAACAACATTGAGGAACGTATCCAGCGAGGGAGCAACAGTGCGCTCATCCAGGCTGGGGTCCAGGATGATCATCAATTCGTAATGACGCATAAGACCTCATCACCTCCTATGGACTGTGAACGGTCACGGACGATCCGTGACAGGAGGGTCGTTGCGTCAGCAACCCAAGAAGGGTACATGAGCCAGCCCTGACCAGGGAAATCGACCACCGCCCCGAACAGAAGATTTGACCTAGGGTGATTCCATGCGCACGAGCCCCAGGACGATCTCGCTCGTCGCGGTGCTGACGTGCGCGGTGGCGCTCTGGCTCGGATACCTCAACAAGGCCCGCTGTGCAGGTCCACCGTTCGACGAACTCGGTCGCACGATCCGCTTCGAGGACATCAAGGACGCGCACGTCTGCTATTCCGACATCCAGCAGTTGTGGCTCGGACGTGGCATCAATCTCCACCAGTTCCCCTTCGTCGACGGCAGCATCGACGCGGCCGGGAATCTCGTCGGAGGCGCCGTCGAATATCCCGTGCTCAGCGGTCTGCTGATGTGGCTGGGCGCCATCGGCGTCCATACCGACGCGGACTTCCTGCTGCAGTCCGCCCTGCTTCTCGCGCCGTTCGGTCTCCTCACCGCGTGGCTACTCGCGCGCCTCGCGGGATGGGCCGCCCTCGCATGGTCGGCGACACCGCCGCTGGTGCTCTACGCGTTCCTCAACTGGGAACTTCCGGTCGTCGCGGTCACGGTCCTGGCTATCGCGGTGGTCGGCGTCGAACGCTGGTCGCTGCGCACGCGCGGCGTCCTCGCGGCGGCGCTCCTCGCAATAGGGTTCTGTCTGAAGATCTATCCCGGCATCTTCGTGCTGCCGTTGATGATCTACGTGTTCACCGGCGGTCGTGCGCCCCGCACGGTGCGTGACGTTCGCGGCGCGCTTGCGGTGGCCGCGACCGCAGTGGCGACGACGATCGCGATAAACCTTCCCTTCGCTGTCGTCGGCTACGAGGGGTGGCGCGCGTCGTTCACGTTCCAGCAGAACCGCGCGGCCGACGGGACGAGCAACACGATCTGGTTCTGGGGTCTGCGTCCACTGCTGGGCGGCTACGAGGGCACCGCTGTGACACCTGAGTTCAACACGGTGGTCGCCTGGGTGTCGCCGCTGCTCATCGCCGCATCGTTCGTTCTCGCCCTGTGGCTCGGCCGGCGGCGGTATCTCCGCGACGGCGTCTACCCGTGGCTCTCGGTCGGAGCGGCGATGCTGTGCGGCTTCATGCTCTTCCACAAGGTCCACTCGCCTCAGTACACGCTGTGGTTGTTGCCGCTGCTGGTCCTGCTGCGGGTTCCGTGGCGGCTCGTCGCGGCATATCTCGTCGTCGACCTCGCGATAGGCATCGGTGTCTTCCGCTGGTTCTACGCGACCGGGGGTGCGATCGACATCGAACTACCGCTCGTTCTCACCACCATCGGCGTGTGGGGTCGCGCGATACTGTTGGTCGTGCTGTTCTTCGTCTTCCTGCGCGCACCGCGGCGGCCGCCGCCCGGCATCCCACCCGCGGAGCACGGTCGGGAAGCCCTCGGCACGGAAAGCGTTCGATGAGCGACATCTGGTCCGAACACCCGCCTCTCGACGGTGCGCGCGTGCGGCTCGATCCCCTGACCGCCGCACATGCGCCCGGGCTGCTGGCCGCCGCCGACGATCCCGAGAACATCTTCCGCTGGTCGAACGCGGTGATCCGTGACCCCACCGAAGCGGAATCGTTCGTGCGCAGCGCCGTCGACGATCCGGACCGGCAGCCCTACGCGGTGATCGACAAGGACACCGGCGCCGTCGTGGGCTCCACCTCGTACTACCTGCTCGAACCGGAACACCGGAAACTCACGATCGGGCACACCTGGCTGTCGACAACGGTCCAGCGCACCCACGTCAACACCGAAGCGAAACTGCTGTTGCTGCGCCGCGCCTTCGGAGACCTCCGTGCGGTACGCGTGGAGTGGCACACCGACGAGTTCAACACTCGTTCCCGCGACGCCCTCGCCCGCCTCGGCGCCCACCACGAAGGAATGCTGCGCAAACACCGGCGGCGACGCGACGGCAGCTGGCGGACGACTGCCCTGTTCTCGATGACGGACGACGAGTGGCCCGCCGCGCGGGTGCGGCTGGAAGCACGGCTGAACCGATGACGTCGTCACCTTCGACCGGCAAGGAGTAGAGATGGGCAAGGTGGCCTGGGGATTCACATGCTCGATCGACGGCTTCATCGCCGGACCCGGTCACGACATGAGCTGGTTGTCGGCGTCAGAGCCACTTGCCGAGGGCACGACGGAACGCATGGCCGGAGACGTCGCGGTGATCATCTCGGGCAGGGCGGAGTACGACGCGGGCGACAGGGATGTGCAGATCATCAGTGCCGACATCGCCCGGCAGGCGCTCGAGCACGACCTGATCGACGAGTTGCAGGTCTTCGTCGCGCCGGGCGGGCGGCGACTCGACTGGGACCTGATCGACATCTACGAGGACAGTCCGCGGAGCTTCGGGCGGACGTACCGTCCGAAGGGGCACCGGGTCGCTCGGTCCGAGCAACAATCGGGGAAATCGGGATGAGCGACACCCTGCGCCCCGCGCTCACGCGCCTGAGAACCCCGGCACTCGTCGCGGCGGGCACGGCGGGCGTGTGCGCGGCAGTCGTGTGGGCCGACCCGACCACTCCGGGCGGCGTGATCCCACCGTGCCCGACCTACACGATCTTCGGCATCTACTGTCCGGGGTGCGGACTCTCTCGCATGCTGTATTCGCTTGTGCACCTGGATATCCAGGCCGCGCTGCACTACAACGCCTTGGGCGTGGTGGCGGTGGCGATCGCGGTGGTGGCGTTTGCAGCATGGACGGTCGGCCGCGTGCGAGGCACCACGGGACCGCAATGGGGCCGCTCCCGGTGGGCTCCGCGGATCGCGCTGGTGACGATCGCGCTGTGGTTCGTCGTGCGCAACATTCCGGTCGCGCCGTTCACCGCCCTGCGTATCTGACCTGTCCGAAGCACGGGAGAAACGTCATGCCGCGCGTAGCGACGACAGTGCAGCGTGCTGCTCGACGCGGACACGGCGGGGGCTGAGAGCCATGGCTACCGCCGTCTGTTCGGGATCGAGGCCGACGATCGTGCGGAGGATCAGAATGTCCTGCTGGAGGCGCGTGAGGGGCGCGTCGCGCCGGACCGCGAAGCGGGTGTCGGCAGTCTCGGCCGCCAGGGAGTACGCAAGACGCAGGAACGGCAGGTCGGCACCGGACGGGGAGGCCAGCGCGGCGAGGATGGAACGGCACGCGTCGAGGGCGAGACGATCCGCCTCCGAGAACGGGTGCCCGACGTTGCGCGCCCGCGCCCGGCTGTAGGCCGATACCGCAGGGTGCAGGTCACGAAGCAGCAGCGGGAGCGCAGCGGCGTCACCGGCTGCGACCGAGCGCGCCAGGTCGCACGCCATGAAGCCCGAGGACGTACCTCCGACACCCAGACCCGATGCTCGTCCGTCCGTCGTCACACAACCCCCTCACTTCCTCTTCCAGCCTAGGACCCCGGGGCGCCAGAAGCCGTAATCCATTCGGATGATTTCGGTTGTCTCACCCGCTGATGAGCGGGGCGCAGCCGGTCCGGAAGCCAGGACGGCGGCGTGTCCGGCGCCTGATCGAGGACGCCGCCCACCGGGTCGTCGATGAACCCGTATCGGACCGGGTCGGCGGTCGGCCGCCGAATCTGCCACAGCACCGCGGCACACAGTGCCACCACCGCGACGTCACGAAGAAGGACGGTCACGGTGAACCACTGCTCGGGTAGCCCCTTGTGGGCGGGACCGAGGTAGTAGTACATGCGTGGTACCCACACCAGGGCATCGACAGTCATCCAGGCGAGCAGTGCTCTGCGGTGGGGAATGGCAAGCACCGCGAGAGGGACGAGCCACAAGGAGTACTGCGGACTCCACACCTTGTTGGTGAGCAGAAACGCCGCGACGACCAGGAAAGCCAATTGGGCCAGCCGCGGACGGCGCGGAGCCGTGAGCGCCACCCACCCGATGCCGGCACACGCTGCGGCGAACAGCACGAGTGACACGGTGTTGAGAGTGGACGGTGCCCAGTCCGGCCACCCGACGAACGAGTGCAGCACGTTGTAGATCGAGTCGGGATCGGCGCCTCGCTCGGAGTTCAAGCGGAAGAACTCCGCCCAGCCCTTCGGGTACAACAGCATGATCGGCAGATTCACCAGCAGCCATGTCACCGCCGTCGCGCCCGCCGTCCGGTAGAACGCAGGGAGTTTCCCGGTGCGCAGGCACAGGACGAACAGCGGTCCGAGCAACAGCAGCGGATACAGCTTCGTGGCGGCTCCGAGGCCGAGCAGCACACCCGCGAGGACGGGCCGGCGTCGCGCCCACGCAAGCAATCCACCGGCGGCGAACGCAGTGGTCAGCGCATCGAAATTGGTGAAGGCGTGGACGATCACGAGCGGAGAGGCCGCGACGAGCGCAGCATCCCAGACACGCCGGCCCGCCGACATGGCCGTGGCCCACACGGTCGCGAGCCACGCCAGCGCGAGTCCCCAGGCCACGACATTTAAATAGAGCGCCACCTGAAGGCCGCCGGGGAGCCAGGGTGTCGCGTCCCATGCCTTCGCGATCCGCATGGACGCGTACTGGTACAGACCCGCGACGACCGGATACTCCATGTACCGGGTCTGCATCTGCCCGTCGGGGCCCGGTTCCTCCCACGACGTCTTGTAGGGGAATGCGCCTTCACTGAGACGCTCCGCCCCGTACAACGGCACGATGTCCGAGTAGCACATCGCCACGTACTGGCGATTGTCGCTCCAGTCGAGGCCGAGTTCGCCCGCGGGCCCCATCGGCGCCTGCTGGATGCACGCCGCCTTCGTGAACCAGCCGAAGGCGAGAAACACCACCGCGAGCAGAAGCATCGCGCGCACGGGAGTGAAGAAGCGGGCCCGGCCGATCATGGCGTGCCTACCGACGGGACCGCCGATCAACGTGGTCAGGCGCGACACCATCGGGTCGGTACGACCCGGGGTGTCGCGCCAATCCACCGATCGGCGATCCTCGGCGAGGGGTCCCGGAGACACCGGTTCCCGGTTTGTGTGCTCCCCTTCGTCGATCACGCGACCTGTTTACCGTGCCGGCGCGAGTTCAGGCCGTAGTTGCTGAATCTGCCCCTGCGCGCCGGGGATCGTCTGCTGCTCGTTCTGCCCCGGTACACGGTTCTGCGTGGTCTGCTGCGACGGCGAGTTCTCCTCGTCGTTGCCGCTGACCCCGCCGCCGGATTCTTCCTGTTCCTCTTCCACTCCGGAGTCCGGACGCGACGGCACCGTCGGCCGGGTGGTCTGCGGCGCGACTCCCGGTACCGGAATCGTGACACCCGGGAAGATCTCCACGTTCTGGGTGGTGATCTCCGGGATCTCCGGAATGGTCGGAATGGTGCGGGTGGTCTCGGGCGCCGTCTTGGTGGGCTTCGCCGTTTCCGACACCGTCCACGAGGGCACACCCGCGACACCCGAGATCGCTCCGGGCTTGGGGAAGGATTCGACCTCGGTGCCCTCGAGCGCACCGTCCATCGTCTCCTTCCAGATGTCGGACGGAAGCCCGGAGCCGTAGATCATCCCGCCCCAGCTGTTCTCGAGCGGGAGGCCTTCCTCGGTTCCCATCCACACCGCGGTCGAGAGCGACGGGGTGTAACCGACCATCCACGCGTCCTTGTTCGAGCCGGTGTCACCGAGCTGCGCCGTACCGGTCTTCGATGCGGACGGACGGCTTCCCGCGAGCGCGTGCCCGTTGGAGTAGGCGGCGATCGGCATCATCGCGGCGGTGGTGTTGTCGGCGACGACCTCGTCGACCACCTGCTCGCCGACAGGGCTGCCCCGGTCCAGCAGGACCTCACCCTCGGACGTGACGACCTTCTGCACGAAGTACGGCTCGTGGTACCGGCCGGATGCCGCCAGCGTCGCGTAGGCAGATGCCATGTCGAGCACACGGGACTGGTACTGGCCCAGCACGATGCCGTAGTTGGGGCCGGCGCCGTTCGGCTCGGTGAGCGTCTCACCGATGCCGGGAACTTCCTTGGGGATGCCCAGCTTGTGCGCCATATCGGCGATGGCCTGCGGGCCGTCGTCCATCTCGAGCATCATCCGGTAGAAGCTCGTGTTCAGCGATCGCTTGAGCGCCTCGGCGATGGTGCACTCGCCACACGACTGGCCTTCGACGTTGCCGATCTTGATGCCGTTGACGGTCAGCGGACCGCTGTCGTAAGTCTTGGACAGCGGCACACCCTGATCGAGGTTCGCGGCGAGACCGAATACCTTGAACGACGAACCCGTCTGCAGGCCCGCATTCGCGAAGTCATACCCGATTCCGTTCTCACCACCGTAATAGGCGCGCACGGCTCCGGACCGGGGGTCGACCGAGACGACGGCGGTGCGAAGTTCCTCCGGTTCGCCTTCGAGGGTGTTCCTCACTGCGTCGAGCGTGGAGGACTGCGCCTTTGCATCGATGGTCGTGGTGATCTCGAGACCGGCGGTGTTGAGCAGGGTCTCGTCGATCCCCTCGGCTGCCAGCTCGCGCAGCACCTGGCCCTTGATCAAGCCCTCGGGGCCCGAGGACTGATCGCCGTTGTCGAGTTCTGCCAGCGGAACGTATGCCGGGTACTCCATACCTTCGCGGTCGGCGGAGTTGAGGGTGCCGGCGTCCACCATGCCGTTGAGCACGTAGGTCCAGCGGGACTTCGCGCCCTCGGGATTCTGTTCGGGATCGAGCAGCGACGGCAACTGGATGGAGGACGCGAGAACCGCGCCTTCCTCGATGGTCAGTTCGTTGACCGGCTTGCCGAAGTACGCATTCGACGCGGCCGAGATGCCGTACGCACCGCGACCGAAGTAGATGGTGTTGAGGTATGCGGCGAGGATGTCGTCCTTGGACCACTGGTTCGCCATCTTGACCGAGAGGACGAGTTCCTTCATCTTGCGGGTCAGGCTGCGCTCGTTGCCGACCAGCGCGGTCTTGACGTACTGCTGCGTGATGGTCGAACCACCGCCTGCGCTCTCACGTCCGAGGATGTTGTCGCGCGCGGCACGGATGAAACCGGTCGCGGAGAACCCGGGGTTGGAGTAGAAGTCGCGGTCCTCCGCTGCGAGCACGGCGTTCCGTACGTGCAGTGGGATCTGATCGAGTGCGACCTCTTTGCGGTTGCCTTCGGGCGGGATCACCTTGGTGATGACGCCGGTTCCGTCGGAGTTGTAGATCGTCGCAGCCTGATTGGTGACGAGCTCACCCGGGCGCGGCACATCTTGCGCCACGTACGCAAGCATGAAGGCGAGCAACGGTACGAGCATGCCTGCCGCGACCACGCCGTAACCGATACGACGGATGGTGCGCCAGCGCGTGTTCTTACGGCCACCGCCTCCGCTGCCACCACGACCGCCACCGCCCTTACGGCCGGTGGGAGGCGGCGTCCCGGGAGGACCACCCGCGACGGCGGTCGTCGGACGCGAGTCCTGCGCAGAGCGCGACGGCGGGCCGGCGGGGGTCGCCACGCGGCGGGTCGCCGCACCGGGATCGGACGGACCGCCCTGGGGACCACGAGCCGCATCCTGCGGCGGCCGCTGGGGACCCCTGGCCGGGGACATGCCGCCGGGGGCACCCGGCTGGAACTGCTGCGTGCGCTGCGGAGGGTTCGCTCCCGGCGGCACCGGACCGGCGCCCGGTCCGCGAGGCGGCTGGGCGTTCGGGTTCTGAGCGTTCGGGTTGGGAGGCACAGGACCGCGACGCGGGGGATACGGCTGCCCCTGGGGCGGCCGGCCCTGCTGTGGGTACGGCTGGGGAGGGTACGGCGGACGGCCGCCGGGCTGCGGCGGCTGAGGCTGGCCGGGCCGGCCCTGGGGGCGCGGCTGAGGCGGCAACGGTCGTCCCTGGGCGGGTCCCCCTTGCGGCGCCGGTCGCTGCTGCGGCGGCGGACCTCCCGGGTTGTCCCGGTGAGGCGGGTTCGACCTGTTGCCCTCGGGTTCGTTGTCGGGGGAACTCACGTACTCATCTCCAACTGTTTGCGCGACGGATGGCGCCGCATCTCCGAATGCCCGTCCGGAGACGGGCACACGACGATTCGATCGTGCTGGCGGTATGCGGGAAGGAACTTCATCGGGCAGCGTTCGCTCACGTCGTCCGGGGCCCGTTCACTCGCTTGCGGTGCGACGGTCCTGCCCCGTCGACCGGCGACGTGGGCGCTTCGGGGCCGGCTGCGACCCCAGCACGTACGACTGCACCAGGTGATTCCAACTACACGTGCGACATACCTCGACCACATGGACCGAGAATTCCTCCTGGCTGGCAGCCAGACGGGTCAGCTCTTCGGGCGTGCGGGCCGACCCGGACACCGGGCCGAGCTTCTCTCCGAAGACCCACGAGACGAGGGTCACCTGCTCCTTCCGGCAGATCGGGCAGGTGACGTCGCTGCCCAAGCCGTGGAACTTCGCTGCCCGCAGCAGGTAGGGGCCGGCGTCGCAGACTTCTGCCACCCCTCGCCTCCCCGAATAGACCTCGGCGAGCAGCGACCGACGCTGCAACGCGTAGTCCACCACCTGCCGCTGAATTCGCACGGACCCCAGAGTACGTGCGCCGAGCCGACAGGTGGGTGCGGAGTGGTAACAGCAACCATGGGACGCACGGCGATCTGGGTCACGCCGGAGGGCCCGGCGATACACAGACCACGTACGGGAGCCCGTTCCGGGTGTACGGCCTGCTCCCACAATTCCGCCCTAGGCGTATCGTCGTTTATATCGGCGCGATATAGTTTTGTGTCGTATCAATCGGTTGGTTCGCTCGGACAAGGAGGTGACTCGTGCTTGAACTCGCTATCCTCGGCCTTCTTCTCGAGTCGCCCATGCACGGGTACGAGCTGCGTAAACGTCTCACCGGGCTCCTCGGGCCGTTCCGTGCCTTCTCCTACGGGTCGCTCTATCCCACCCTGCGGCGCATGCAGGCGGACGGGCTCATCGAAGAAGATTCGGGAGTACCCGGCACCGTCAAACGACGTGCCCGGCGCGTGTATCGGCTCACACCGGTGGGGCGGGAACGCTTCACCGAACTGGTCGCCGACACGGGACCCCAGAACTACACCGATGACGGATTCGGTGTGCACCTCGCTTTCTTCAGCCGCACCCCCGCCGAGGCGCGGATGCGGATTCTCGAGGGCAGGCGCCGCCAGGTCGAGGAGCGCCGTGAAGCGCTCCGCGACGCGATCGGACGGGCCGGCGGCACCTTGGACCGCTACACCCGTCAGCTCCATCAGCTCGGCCTCGAGTCGAGCGAACGCGAAGTGCGTTGGCTCAACGAACTGATCGCCGCCGAGCAGTCGACAGCAGCACGCAACAAAGAAGGAGAACCCGACCATGGGTGAGAACAGCACCTCGGTGCGCGTGGCCATTGTGGGCGTGGGGAACTGTGCCTCGTCCCTGGTCCAGGGCGTCGAGTACTACAAGGACGCGGACGCCACCGCTTCCGTCCCCGGCCTGATGCACGTGGAGTTCGGCTCGTACCACGTGCGCGACGTCAAGTTCGTTGCCGCATTCGATGTGGACGCCAAGAAGGTCGGCTTCGACCTGTCCGAGGCGATCCTCGCGAGCGAGAACAACACCATGAAGATCGCCGACGTACCGCCGACCGGCGTGACCGTGCAGCGCGGCCACACCCTCGACGGCATCGGCAAGTACTACTCCGAGACCATCGAGGTCTCCGAGGCCGAGCCTGTCGACGTCGTGCAGGCACTCAAGGACGCCGAGGTCGACGTTCTCGTGTCGTACCTGCCCGTCGGCTCCGAGCAGGCCGACAAGTTCTACGCACAGTGCTGCATCGACGCCGGTGTGGCGTTCGTCAACGCACTGCCCGTGTTCATCGCATCCGACCCCGAGTGGGCGAAGAAGTTCACCGACGCGGGTGTCCCCATCGTCGGCGACGACATCAAGTCGCAGGTCGGTGCCACGATCACCCACCGCGTGATGGCGAAGCTGTTCGAGGACCGCGGTGTCGTGCTCGACCGCACCTACCAGCTCAATGTCGGCGGCAACATGGACTTCAAGAACATGCTCGAGCGTGAGCGTCTCGAGTCCAAGAAGGTCTCCAAGACCCAGGCCGTCACGTCCAACCTCACCGGCCCGCTCGCCGGCAAGGTTCACGACCGCGACGTGCACATCGGCCCGTCCGACTACGTGCAGTGGCTCGACGACCGCAAGTGGGCGTACGTGCGCCTCGAGGGCCGCGCCTTCGGTGACGCCCCGCTCAACCTCGAGTACAAGCTCGAGGTCTGGGACTCGCCGAACTCCGCCGGCATCATCATCGACGCCATCCGTGCGGCGAAGATCGCCAAGGACCGCGGCATCGGCGGACCGATCCTGCCGGCTTCCGCGTATTTGATGAAGTCCCCGCCGGTCCAGATGGCGGACGACAAGGCCCGTACCGAGCTCGAGGCCTTCATCATCGGCGCCGACGCCTGATTCGCGCCTCGTTCCACCGGATGTCACATTCGGGCAGTGCTCGTACTGCCCGAATGTGACATCCGTTTTTTGTTTCCGGAAGAGCGGTCAGGCCATCCGGCGGACGACCGACAACGGCAGCACCCTCATCGCGAGGCCCAGCGGGAACCACGGCCACGCAGGCACGTAGGCGCGGGCAGGCTCTCTCTCGATCGCCGCCGCCAGTGCGCGACATCCCGTTTCGGTGTCGACGATGAACGGCACATTCTTGACCTTCTCGTTGATCTCCGACCGGATGAAGCCGGGGTAGATCGTGCTCACGCCGATTCCGGTGTCCGCCAGGTCCGCCCGCATCCCCTCGCCGAGCGACGCCACCGCCGCCTTCGAGGCCGCGTATGTGGTCATGTTTCTCGGCATCCCGCGCAGAGCGCTCATCGACGAGATCAGCACGACGTGGCCCGCATTACGCGGCCTCATGAGTTCGAGTGCCGCCTCGCTCTGTGCCAGGGCGCCGAGGAAGTTGGTGTTCGCTGTCTGCACGTTCGCCCGGAAGTAGCCCGTGCCCAACGGTTGTCCCTTACCGAGCCCCGCGTTGACGACGACCCGGTCGATTCCCCCGAGTTCCTCGTCGAACTCGCGGAAGACGGTGAAGACGTCCTCGTGCCGGTCGACGTCGAGAGCGCGCAGCGTGACGGTGATGTGCGGGTGTTCGGTGAGCAACTCCGACCGCAACTCCTCGAGCCGCTCGACACGTCGTGCCGCCAGCGCGAGATTGCGTCCCCGCGCTGCGAACTCACGCGCCATCCCGGCGCCGAGACCGGAACTCGCGCCCGTGATCAGGATGTTCTGTCGTTCCGGTCGAGCCATCACACTTCGCTTTCGATTCGGTCGATCAGCGCGTTGCAGCGCGTATCGAGGTAGCCCACTATCACCCAGAAGTCCTTGAACGCCGGGTTCGTGGTCTGTCCGTGGTAGTAGCGGAAATAGATCTGCTGCGCGATGACGGCGAGCCGGAACAGTCCGAAGACCTCGTAGAAACCCCAATTGTTCACCGGCAGGCCGGTTTTCTCGGAGTAGTAGTCCACGATCTCTTGCCGCGTCAGCATTCCCGGAAGGTCCGAGGGCTGTCGCTTGGTCGCGAGCAGCAACGGATCGTCGTCGGCCTGCACCCAATAGGCAAGCGAGGAACCGAGATCCATCAGGGGGTCGCCGACGGTCGCGAGTTCCCAGTCGAGCACCGCCAGCGGTGCACACGGGTCGTTCTCGTCGAGGACGACGTTGTCGAGACGGAAGTCGCCGTGGATGACGGTTTGCGCCACGTCGGCGGGCTGCGCTTCCTCGAGCCACACCCGCACCCGATCGAAGTCGGGAACGTTGTCGGTGCGGGCCTTCTCGTACCGGGACGACCATCCCGCGACCTGCCGGGCGACATATCCGGTGCCGCGGCTGAATTCGTCCAATCCCGTAGCCGCAGGGTCGACGCTGTGCAACTCGACGAGCAGGTCGACGACCCGCAGGCACAGCCGACGGGTCTCTTCGGGGGTGAGTGCGAGGTCCGCCGGCGGATTCGTGCGCAGAATTGTTCCGCGTACCCGCTCCATCACGTAGAAATCGCTGCCGAGGACGCTGTGGTCGGTGCACAGTCCGATCATCGTCGGCACGTACGGATAGACCGGCGCCAGCAACGACTGGATGCGGTACTCGCGGACCATGTCGTGACCCGAGGACGGTTTCGCCCCCACCGGCGGTCGCCGCAGTACGAGATCACGGTCGGGATACCTCAGCAGATACGTGAGATTGGAAGCCCCACCGGCGAACTGATGTACCTCGGGTACGCCGCCGATGCCCGCATGCTCGGAGAGCCACGATGCGACCGCCGCGACGTCGAACCCATCCTCTTCACGGACTTCGCGTGCGTTGTCGGGAAGAGCGGTCACTTCTGCCGCACCCCACCCTGCTTGTACTTTCCGAGCTCGCCCCGCGCGACCAGACTCTGATGAACCTCGTCCGGCCCGTCCGCGAGGCGCAGCGACCGCGCCGCCGTCCATGCGCCGGCGAGCGGAAAATCGTCGGACAGCCCTCCGCCGCCGTGGATCTGGATCGCGAAATCGACGATCTGCTGCGTCACCCGCGGCGCAGCGATCTTGATCTCCGATACCGCCGACCGGGCGCCGGCAAGACCTTGCGTGTCGAGCAACCACGCCGCGTGAAGGACGAGCAGACGCAACTGGTTGATCGCGATGCGCGCGTCGGCGACACGCTCACGGTTACCACCGAGGTCGATGACGGGCTTGCCGAACGCGGTGCGTTCGAGTCCGCGCCGGCACGCGAGTTCGAGAGCATGTTCGGCGAGACCGACCAGTCGCATGCAGTGGTGGATACGGCCGGGACCGAGCCTGCCCTGGGCGATCTCGAATCCGCGGCCGGGTCCTGCGATGATCGCGTCGAGCGGCAGTCGCACGTCGGTGAAGGACACCTCGCCGTGGCCCGCGGGTTCGTCGTAGAAACCCATGGTCGGCAACATGCGTTCGATCGTTACGCCGGGGGTGTCGACGGGTACGAGAACCATCGAATGTCGCTGATACTTGTGGGCTTCGGGATCGGTCAGGCCCATGAAGATCAGGACTTTGCAGTCCGGGTGCCCGATGCCGGTGCTCCACCACTTGCGTCCGTTGAGCACCACCTGGTCGCCGTCCACCACGGCGGTCGCGGCCATGTTCGTGGCATCGGACGAGGCGACGCCCGGTTCGGTCATGCAGAACGCAGACCTGATCTCACCGTCGAGCAGGGGACGGAGCCACTGCTCCTTCTGGGCTTCGCTGCCGTAGTGGTAGAGCACCTCCATGTTGCCGGTGTCCGGAGCGGAGCAGTTGAACACTGCCGAGTAGAACGGCGAGCGTCCCATTTCTTCTGCGAGGGAGGCATATTCGACGTTCGACAGACCGGCCCCGAGTTCCGGATCGGGGAGAAAGAGATTCCACAGACCCTGGGCGCGTGCGGCGCGCTGGAGCTCGCGGAATTCGTCGGTCACTGCCCAGGTGTCTGCACCGGAGGTGTCCTGACGCTGGGCCTGCGCGACACCGCGGGCGGCATGGAGGCGGGCTTCCACAGGAGCAACCTCGTCGGCGATGAAAGTACGGAGCCGCTCGAGATAGTCGCGGCTGCGGTCGGACTGTCCGAAATCCATGTGCGCCTTCCGTAGGGCGGTAAATGAGCAATGCTCAGTTAGGCTAACCGGATGAGCACCCCGCGACAAGAGGACGGCAGACGACGCCGGCTGCCACCCGAGGAGCGACGCCGGCAACTCGTCGCCATCGGTCTGCAGGAACTTGCCGCGCGTCCCATCCACGCGCTCTCGATCGACCGAGTCGCCGAACTCGCCGGGATCTCCCGCAGCCTGCTGTTCCGCTACTTCCCGACCAAGCAGGACTACTACGTCGCGGTCGTCGGATCGGCCGCGCGCCGCCTGCTGCGTGCGGCGGTCCCCGCACCCGGCGATCCCGACCCTCTCCGGGCCGTTCTGCGCGCCTTCGTCTCGTTCGTCGACCGCCACGGCGACAACTATCAAGCCTGCTTCCACGGCGGCTACGGCTCCGACCCGCAGATCCGGGAGATCCACGGCTCGATGAAGAACACGCTGGTCGACCGCGTGATCGCGGCACTCGGTTGCCCGGACACCCCGCTCACCCGGATTCGGCTGCGCGGATGGTGGTCGATGGTCGAGTCGCTCGCGATCGACCGGTTACGCGAACCGAATCTCTCCGTGGACGACGTCGTCGACTACGCGAGCACGCTCCTGCCGCCGGTCCTCACACCGGCCGACGGTTTCACAGACCCGGAATCTGGATCGTGACCCCGGGGAAGACCTCGATCTGCGGCGGAACCTGCACCGGCAACTGAACCGGCGGTGCCGGGATTATGATGGGCGGAAGGTTCGAGAAGTCGGGAAGCCGGCGTCCGGGCGGGGGCGTTTCCTTCGGCGGTTCGATGCCCGGGTCGGCGGGCACACCGGCCTGACCGTCGATCGGAGCCGGCCACGGGAAGCTCTCGATCTCGGTGCCCGCGAGGGCCCGGTCCATCGTGCCCTTCCAGATGTCCGCCGGCAGGCTCGATCCGTAGATCGATCCTCCCGAGCGGTTCGTGATGGGGCCCGCGTCGGGAGTTCCGATCCAGACCGCGGTCGACAGGGAGGGCGTGTAACCGACCATCCATGCGTCCTTGTTGAGTCCGGTCTCGCCGAGCTGGGTGGTGCCGGTCTTCGCCGCAGCCGGCCGGCCGCCCGCGAGACCGTGCCCGCGCGAATGCGCCGGGATGGGCAGCATCGCCTGCGTAGCGTTGTCGGCGACGGCAGGATCGATGCGCTGCTCGGCGGGGGACGCGGGCCGGTCCAGAAGCACCACACCGTCGCCCGTGACGACCTTCTGCACGAAGTACGGCGCGCGGAACGTTCCCGACGCCGCGAGCGTCGCGTAAGCCGATGCCATGTCGATGACCCGCGACTCGTACTGGCCCAGCACGATGCCACCCTCCGGTGGCCCGTCGGTGGTTCCGAGCGTCGTACCTTCCACTCCTGGAATAGTTTTCGGAATACCCGCCCGATGCGCGATGTCGGCGATCTTCTGGGGACCGTCCTGCAGAGACAACATCTGCCGGTAGAAGCTCGTGTTGAGCGACCGCTTGAGTGCCTCCGCAATGGTGCAGCGCCCGCACGATTCGCCCTCGACGTTGCCGATCTCGAGGTTGCCGATCTTCAGGGGAGAACTGTCGTACTTCGCATTCAGCCCGATTCCCTCGTCGAGAGCGGCGAGCAGGCCGAACACCTTGAACGACGAACCGGTCTGCAGCGGAGCCTGCGCGTAATCGAAACCGGCACCGTCTTCGCCGCCGTAGTACGCCCGCACGGCGCCCGAGCGCGGGTCGATCGAGACCACCGCGGTACGCAACTCGGGGTTCTCACCCTCGAGCGTGCCGCGCGCAGAATCCACCGCGGCCTGCTGGGCGACGGGATCGATGGTCGTGGTGATACGCAGTCCCTCGGTGTTGAGCACCTGTTCGCTGATTCCGGCCTGCGACAGTTCGCGCAGCACCTGAGTACGGATCAGGCCCTCCGGACCCGTCGCCTGGCTGGCGAGAGCGAGCGTGTTCGACGGCACGGTGTCGGGGAAAACCTGTGTCGCGCGCTCGGATTCGTCGAGCACTCCCATGCCCACCATGCCGTCGAGCACGTAGTTCCAGCGCTGCTCGACAGCGAGGCGGTTGTATTCGGGATCGAGCGTCGACGGCGTCCGGATCACGCCCGCGAGCACAGCGCCTTCGGCCACCGACAACTCGCCGACGGACTTACCGAAGTACGCCTGCGACGCCGCTGCGATTCCGTACGCGCCGCGCCCGAAATAGATCGTATTGAGGTAGGCCACGAGGATCTCGTCCTTCGACCATTCGCGCGCCATCTTCGTGGAGATGACGAGTTCGCGCATCTTCCGGTCGAGGGTCCGGTCGGCACCGACGAGAACGTTCTTGACGTACTGCTGCGTGATGGTGGAACCACCGCCCGCGCTCTCCTTGCCCATGACGTTGTCGCGAGCAGCGCGGGCGAAACCGGTGATCGAGAAACCCGGGTTGGTGTAGAAATCGCGGTCTTCCGCCGACAACACCGCGTTGCGGACATGCTCCGGCACGTCGTCGATGGTGATCTCGACGCGGTTTCCCTCGGGCGGCACGACCCGCGTGATCTCGGTCGTGTCGTCGGACGCGTAGATCCGCGCGATCTGATTGGTCTTGAGGTCGGCCGGACGCGGTACCTCCACCGACGAATACGACGACATGAAGAAGCCTGCGGGCACGATCACGAGAAGCGCGACGACGGCGAGCACCACATATCGCGCTACCCGCCACCGGCGGGCCTTCGCGGACGCGGCAGCAGCACCGTGTCTGCCGGCTGTCGGGCGTTTCGAGGAAGTCACACGTACCGCTTTCTCCGGAGTCCGGGACGGGCAAATCGCACCGCCGAACGCATGATACGGAAAGTGCCCGACCCCATTGATCTACGAACAGGTCATGGACCGGTGCGCCGCCAAGCCCGGAACGCGAACCACCAGGCCACGGCGAAGCCGAGAAGCACCAGCGACGGGACGATGCCCGGCGCCGGTGACATCAGTTCGGCTACCGCACCGATCACCGCGAAAACGGTGAAGATGCTGAGGAAGCCGAGCAGCATCTCCAGTTGCTGCCGTCTCGGAACGCGTTTCACGACTTGACGCCACCCGCGGTCAGACCCGAGATGATCCGCCGCTGGAACAGCAGAACCATGATCACGAGCGGCACCATGACCAGGGTGCCGCCGGCCATGATCGACGCATACGGGGTGACGTACGGGTCGGTGCCGGTGAACCTGGCCATCGCGACCGTCACCGGCGCCGTGCGTTCGCTCGAGAGCTGCGACATCAGCAGGTACTCGTTGACCGTCGCGATGAACGCGAGGATCGCGGTGGTGAACAGCGCCGGGGCGGCCAGCGGCAGCATCACGAGACGGAACGCCTGCCCGCGCGTGGCACCGTCCATCCGGGCGGCCTCTTCGAGTTCCCACGGAAGATCGGAGAAGAACGACGTGAGTGTGTACACCGTCAGCGGCAGCACGAACGAGATGTTCGGAATGATCAGCGCCTGATAACTGCCGATCCAGCCGATGTCGGTGAACAACTGGAACAGCGGCGTGACGAGCGCGACCACCGGGAACATCGAGGCGCCCAGGATGATGCCGGTGACGAAGTACTTGCCGCGGAACTCGAACCGCGACAGCGCATAGGCCGTGAACACACCGATGAGCAAAGCCACCGCGGTGGTGGCGCCCGCGATGATCACGCTGTTGAGCAGCGCACGCGAGAAGTTCACCTTGGCCGCGGGATCGAGTGCGTCCGCGAAGTTCTGCAACGTCGGGTTCGACGGCCACAGGGACGTGCTGAAGGTGTCCTTCGGGTCCCGCAGTGCGGTGACGATCATCCAGTAGCACGGTGCGAGGCCCCACACGACGATGATCGCGACCCCGAGATAGGTGCCCAGTGACCGCCACCGGGTCCTGGATGTGCGCGCGGCGGTCATGCGACCTCTCCCTTTCGCTGCTTCTCCTGGGTACTGACCGCGTTGGCGCCCAGGAACCGGACGAGGACGAATGCGCACGCGAAGATTATGAGGAACGTGATCGTCGACAGTGCCGACGCCGAATTGGCGCCCTGCCGCATCTGGTCGACCACGAGCACCGAGATCGTGGACGTCGCCGGGTTGGAGCCCATCATGATCGCGGGCAGGTCGTACATGCGCAGCGCATCCATGGTGCGGAACAGGATCGCCACCATCAGCGCGGGTTTGACCAGCGGCAACGTGATCTGCGTGAAGCGCTGCCACGCGTTGGCGCCGTCGACCTTCGCGGCCTCGTACACGTCGGACGGGATCATCTGCAGGCCCGCGAGGATGAGCAACGCCATGAACGGCGCGGTCTTCCACACGTCGGCGACGATGATGGCGAACCGGGCGGGCCACGGATCGGCGGTCCACATGATGTCGGTGCCGAGCAGTTTGTTGGCGACTCCGTCGTTGGCGAAGATGAAGAACCAGAGCTTGGCGGTGACGGCCGTGGGAATCGCCCACGGCACCAGGACCGAAGCGCGCAACAGTCCGCGGCCGCGGAACGACTTGGCCATCACCAGCGCCATCGCGAAACCCACCACGGTTTCGAGCGTCACGGTCACGCCCGTGAAGAAGAACGTATTGAAGATGGACTGCCAGAACTGGGAGCCGAGCGTCCCCGGAGGGCAAGGGATCGTGCCGGTGGCCGTCCCGCAGGTCTGGGTGAGCCAGCGCGTGTAGTTCTCGATTCCGACGAAGCCACCGGTGACGAACCGGCCGGTCTCGGGATCGAGGGTCTTCGCGTCACCGTGCATCGACATCCACACCGCTCGTCCGAGCGGATACAAGATGATGACGGCCAGGACGATCATCGACGGAGCGACGAACATCCATATCGGTATCGTGCTGCGCTTCTTCACCACCGGTACGGGCGTGTTGGGCACACGATGCCGTCCACCGACACGCCCGCGGTCGGGACCTGGCATGGTCCCGACCGCGGCGTCGTGTGGCGGATCCGCGGGAATACCGACCTGCGGTTCTGCCATGTGTACTGCTCCTAGAGCATCAGTTGCCGGCGGTTGCGATGCCGGCCGAGGTGTCGTCCAGCGCCTGCTGAACGGTCTTCTCACCGCGGATCGCGGCGTAGGAGTTGTCGGAGATCGCCTTGGACACGGCCGAGTAGTACGGCGACGCCGGACGCGGCTTGGCAGCCTCGAGAACTTCCTTCAGCGTGGTGAAGTACGGGTACTGCTCGATGATCGCCGCATCGTCGTAGACCTCGGCGAGGACGGGAGCGCCACCGGCTTCGGCGTAGTACAGCTGCGACTGACGCGTCTGCATGAACTCGAGGAAGTCACGAGCGGTCTCCGGCGCATCGCTGAACGAGCTGATGCCGACGTTGTAACCGCCGAGCGTGGACGCGCCCGGACCGTCGACACCCGGGAGGACGGCGATGCCGTACTTACCGGCGATCGAGGAGCTCTCACCGTCGGTGTAGAAGCCCGGCCACGTGCGCAGGAACATCGCTTCGCCGTTGCCGAACGCGGTCTGCGACTCGCCCTCACTGTAGGTCTGGGCAGCAGCCGGGATGATGTTGTCCTCGAACGCGTCGACGATGAACTGCAGGCCCTCTGCGGTCTGCTCGTCGATGGCCGATGCGAGACCGTTCTCACCGACGAAGGATCCACCGAAGCCGTTGACGATCTCGGTGACGTTGACCGTCAGACCTTCGTAGTTCTTGAACTGGCCGAGGTAGCACGCGATGCCCGCTTCTTCTGCCTTCGGGCATTCGGCCTTCAGCTCGTCCCACGTGGTGGGTGCCTGGTCGACGAGGTCGGTGCGGTAGTAGAGGAACGCACCGTTCGTGTTCTTGGGGGCCGCGTAGAGGGTGCCGTTGTAGGTGGCGGACTCGACCGTGGCGGGCAGCAGACCCTCGGTGTCGATCGCGTACTCGCCCTCGAGGGGGCGCAGCCATCCGTTGGCGGCGAATTCCGCGGTGTTGGTGACGTCGACGGCGATGAGGTCGTACTCGTCGCTGCGCGCCTGCATACGCTGCGCGATGTCGTCGTACTGGTCGTTGGCCTCCGCTGCGAGCGGCTTGAACGTGACCTGCTCGTCCGGATGGTCGGCGTTCCAGTCGGCGATGATGCTCTCGAGCGCCGTGTTCAGGGGATCCTGCCCCTCGACGATCGTGATCGGTCCGCGGCCGCCGGCCGCTGCGGCACTGGTGTCGCCGTCGTCGCTGCCTGCGTTGTCGTCGGACGAGCACCCTGCGAGGACGAGCGCTGTGGCCGCCGTCGCGGCGATCGCGGCTCTACGCATCGCCTTCGTGTTGAGAATCATCAACAATCTCCCCATTCGAGGTCGGAAAAAACTCGCCGGTAACACGGGGGTTACCGACACAGGGCACTACTGTGGCACGCGCCACCGCGAAAAGTCGGCATTCCGCCCATCTTGGACCGGTCCGGTGTCGGGTTCGGCCCCCTCCACCGCCCCGGCGAAAGTCAGCCGATACGTGCTCCATCGGAGGCCTTGAAGATGTGGACCCGCTCCGGATCGAACCGCAGATACACGCGCTCGCCCTTCTGCGGCGGGCTCCGCCAGTCGCTCCGCGCGACGATCTGCTGCTGTTCACGGCCACCGACGACCGCGCGACCGTAGACGTACGCCTCGGAACCGAGTTCTTCGACGACGTCGACGTCCATCGGGATGCCCTCGCTCGAGATCTCGAGATGCTCGGGACGGATACCGAGCGTGACTTCGGACTCGGTGACCTGACCGACCACGTCGCGGGGCACCGGCACCCGGGTATCGCCGAGCATCACGCAGCGATCGATCACCGGCAGACGGAACAGATTCATCGCCGGCGACCCCATGAATCCGGCGACGAAGACGTTGGCGGGCTTGTTGTAGAGCACGCGCGGCGACGCGCACTGCTGCAGCACGCCCTTGTCGAGCACTGCGACGCGGTCACCCATCGTCATCGCCTCGACCTGGTCGTGGGTGACGTAGACGGTGGTGGTGTTCAGCCGGCGCTGCAGTTGCGCGATCTGCGTGCGGGTCTGCACGCGGAGTTTGGCGTCGAGGTTGGAGAGCGGTTCGTCCATCAGGAATACCTGCGGTTGCCGGACGATCGCGCGGCCCATCGCGACACGCTGTCGCTGGCCACCGGACAGTGCCTTGGGCTTGCGGTCGAGAAACGGCTCGAGGTCGAGCATCTTGGCGACTTCGACCACCCGCTCCCGGATCTCGCTCTTGGGATGCTTCGCGAGCTTGAGCGCGAACCCCATGTTCTCGGCGACCGACATGTGGGGATACAGCGCGTAGTTCTGGAAGACCATCGCGATGTCGCGTTCCTTCGGGTCCTGCGCGGTGACGTCGCGGTCGCCGATGAGGATGCGGCCGCTGTGCACTTCTTCGAGCCCCGCGAGCAGGCGCAGGGAGGTGGACTTCCCGCATCCCGAGGGCCCGACCAGAACAAGGAATTCCCCGTCCTCGATCTCGAGATCCAGCGAATCGACCGCGGGTGTACTCGAGCCCGGGAACAGGCAGACCGCCTTGTCGAAGGTCACCGAGGCCATCGCAGATCCTTTCCGAAGCGGAACACAGGCACGTGCGGTACGGGAATCTACCGTGTTTGTCGCGTATTTCCGGTACTCGGCGTGAACTCGTCGTCGTCGCCCCAGACCTGGATGCCGCGCACTCCGGGAACGTCCCCGCGGTGGAACACAGGGTCACGCCCCTGCTTCCGCTGGGCGGTGTAGTTGTGGAACATCGCGTAGGCGATACCCGAGAGCGGGATCAGCGCGACGAGATTGACGATCGCCATCACTCCCATGGACAGGTCGGCGAGCGCCCAGACGAGGGGAACCGACCCGATCGCGCCGAGGAACACACACAGCACCACCGCGGCTCTCAGATACGGCAGCGCTCTGCGGTTCCCGGTGAGAAATTCGATGTTCGATTCGCTGTAGTAGTAGTTGCCGATGACCGAGGTGAACGCGAGAAAGAAGATCATGACGGCGAGGAAATGCACGGTCCAGTCGCCGAGTTGCAGCGACAACGCGTTCTGGGTCATGGCCGCACCCTCGATCCCTCCACCGAACTGAGGTTCGGACAACAGGATGATGAACGCGGTGATCGAGCAGACGAGCCAGGTGTCGAAATACACGCCGAGGCTCTGCACGAGTCCCTGCTTGACCGGGTGCGATACCGAGGCGGTGGCGCCGGCGTTGGGTGCCGATCCCATCCCCGCTTCGTTCGAGAACAGGCCCCTGCGGATGCCGTTCATGAATGCCGCACCGAATCCGCCGCCGACGATCTCGCGAAGCCCGAACGCGTTCTCGAAGATCAACCGGAACATCCCGGGAACCTCGCCGATGTTGAGGACCACGACCACGATCCCGATCACCAGATACGCGGCCGCCATCACCGGAACCACGATCTGCGACACCGACGAGATCCGCCGGACGCCACCGAAGATCACTGCGGCCACGCACAACGCGACTCCTATCCCCACGACGACCTGCAGACCGAAGGTCTTCTCACCGACCGAACCGGCGACCGCATCGACGATCGAGTTGGTCTGCACCGCGTTGAACACGAGTCCGTAGGTGATCGTGATGATCACCGCGAAGATCATTCCCATCCAGCGCTTCCCGAGGCCGTACTGCATGTAGTACGCGGGCCCGCCGCGGTAGGCACCCTTGTCCCGCACTTTGTACAACTGCGCGAGGGTCGATTCCAGAAAGGCCGTCGACGCACCGATGAGCGCCATGGCCCACATCCAGAACACCGCGCCCGGGCCTCCGAGGCTGATCGCGATCGCGACCCCGGCGACGTTGCCGGTACCGACGCGGGACGCCGCCGAGATCGAGAACGCCCGGAACGCGGAGATTCCGCGCTCCCCGTCGGGCAGGTCCAACGGTTTCTCGACGATGGAACGCAGCATGTCCGGGATCAGCCGGATCTGGATGAACCGGGACCGGAATGTGTAGTAGAGGCCGGATCCGATGAGCAACGCGATCACGGCGTACCAGAACCGGTCGTTGAGTTCGGTGACGAAATCGACTGCGACGTCCATCCTGCCGATCCTGGGCTGTTCACGGAGATCCCGCAGCGCTTTCACCCGGGCACACCGCGTCGGTGGGAAGACCTACCCTTTTCTGGTGAGCTCGGACAAGATGTTGACCCGGATCGGTGGCCTGCTGAGACAGGCCGAGTCCACGGACAATGCCCACGAAGCCGACGCGTTCATGGCTGCCGCTCAGCGCCTCGCCACCGCTGCCTCCGTCGATCTCGCGATGGCGCGGGCCCACACGGGCGCGAGAGAACGCCGAGCCGGACCGGTGCAGCGACTGGTCACCATCGGCGAGGTCGGCAAGAAGGGGTTGCGCACGTACGCGCAACTGTTCCTGGCCATCGCCGCCGCCAACGACGTGCAGTGCGACATCACTGCGACGTCGACGGTCATCTTCGCGTACGGCTTCGCCGAAGACATCGACGTGTGCGAGGCGCTGTACTCGTCGTTGCTCGTGCAGATGGTCCGAGCATCCGACGCGTACCTGCGCTCCGGCACCTACCGCAGCGAATCGACGGTCCGCACCGTCGTAGAGCGCCGGGGCGGGCGCGAGGTGCGGACGCGGGTGCGCAAACCGATCGCTCCCGTGACGGCGAGGCTGAATTTCCAGTCGGCCTTCGCCGCCCGTATCGGAGCGCGACTGGCCGAAACCAAGCAGGAGACCGAGAAGGAAGCCGTGTCGGCATCGCCTGGAACCGACCTGGTGCTCCGCGGAAAGGCCCTGGAGTTGCGTGACTTCTACCGCAGTACGTCGCAGGCGCGGGGGAGTTGGCGGGGCAACCGTGCCCCGTCTGCCCGCTCGACCGATGCGCAGCGGGCCGGCGACCGCGCGGGTCGGGCGGCCCGCCTGGGTACGGCACCCGAGCTTCCGTCGTCGCCGAGGAGGCTGGAGGAATGACCCGGGTTCGCGACATCCACAAGTCGGCGGTGTACGAGTCGGAGTCGTTGGTGCGCCGCATGTTCGATCTCGCCGACGAACGCGGCCTGCGGACGGTCGACGTGGCCGGATCGAGTGTCACGCTGCCCGTCGAACGGCGCTTCGCGTCTCTCGACTCCGTGCAGCGGTACGTCGACGCGGTTCTGGCACTGGACTGGGTACGGGCCCGCTGGTCCCGCGCCGCGGTACCCGTCCGTATCCGGGCCCGCGGAGGAAACACCGCCGCGCACTACGAAAACGATTGCGCCACGATCGCACTCCCCGAGCACCACGCCAATCGTGCGTGGGCCTTCCGGGAACTGGTCGTCCTGCACGAACTTGCGCACCATCTCGATCCCCAGGATCCGGACGACCCGACGGAAGCCGCCCACGGTGCCTGCTTCGTCGATCGGTTCCTCACGTTGGTGGGTGAGATAATCGGTCCGGAAGCAGCTTTCGTGCTCCGGGCGACCGGGATCAACGGGAGCGAACAGCGCGCCTGACGAACAATTCGCCGGGCGCGCTTTCGCACCTGCTGCACCTTCGAGTGCTTCACACTCCGGCGATCTCCACCCGGTCGTACGACGTCAGCCCGCCGGAAAGCACCCGCAGGTGGTCGTCCATGGTGCCGAGCGTGTGCTCGATCGCGGTGAGCCGGCTCAGGTAGTGGCCGATGGAGTGTTCGGCGGTGACACCGATGCCGCCGTGCATCTGCACCGCTTCCTGCCCGACCTTGCGTGCGGTGCGGCCCACCTGCAACTTCGCCCGCGAAGCGATGACCGGATCGACGATGCCGTCCGCCAGTGCCATGGTCGCGTACAGGCTCATGCTGGCCGCCAGTTCGTACATCACGTACATATCGGCGGCGCGGTGCGTCAGCGCCTGGAACATCGACAGCGGCACGCCGAACTGCTTGCGCTGCTTGAGATAACTCGTCGTCAGCTGAACCGACGCATCGATCGCTCCGACCGCTTCGGCGCACAGCGCGGCTTGCGCGCGGACGACGGCAGCGGTGATCGCGGAGGACGCGTCGACGGCGTCACCGAGGGGTTGCGCGGCGGCGCTGTCCAGCACGATCTGCGCGCCGCGTCGCTCGTCGTTCGTGCGATACACGGTGCGTGTGAGACCGTCTGCTCCGGCATCGACCAGGAACAGGCCCACACCACCGTCGGGGAGTTTCGCGGACACCACGAGCATCTCCGCGCAATCGCCGTGCAGCACAGGGTTCTTACGGCCGGAGAGGACCCACCGGTCTCCGTCGCGGGTAGCGGTGGTGGCGACGTCGATCGCGGGCCACCGGCTACCGGGCTCGTCGTGCGCGAAAGCTAACCGGAGATCCCCTTCGGACAACCGCGGTACGAGTTCGGAACGCTGTGCCTCACTACCGAGTTCGGCGACGAGACCGCCCGGCAGGTACACCGCGGCCAGTACCGGTTCGGGTGCGAGCGTGCGGCCCATTTCGGTCATGACCGCCATGACCTCCACCGGGCCGGCACCCATGCCTCCGTATTCCTCCGCGAAAGGCAGTCCGAGCACTCCCAGTTCGGCGAGTTGCTTCCACACCTCGGGGCTCCACCCCAGGTCGCTGTCGGAGACCCGGTTGCGGGCTTCCACGTCGTACGCCGCAGTGAGCATGTCGCGGACGGTCTTACGGAGCAGATCCTGCTCGGTGTCGAGTTCGAAATTCATGTCCTGGGCCTCACAGTCCGAGAATCGAAGAAGCGATGATCGAACGCTGTACCTCGCTCGAACCGCCGTAGATGGTCACCTTGCGGGTATTGAGGTAGGCAGGAGTGGTGAGTTGCGCCCACACCGGCGAATCGATGTCCGAGGCGCCGGACGGAAGCGAGTCGGGTCCCGCAACGTCGACGAGAAGCTCGGTCGCCGCCTGCTGCAGTTCGGAGCCACGGATCTTCAGCAGCGACGATGCCGGATTGGGCTTGCCATCGGCGGATCCGGCGACCACTCTCAGCTGTGTGAGTTCGAGAGCGAGCAGTTCGTTCTCGAGTTCGGCGAGACGCGCGGCGAAGAGCGGATCCGACAGCAGAGTGCCGTCTCCGACCGATATGTCGGCCGCGAGGCTCTTGGCGCGAGCGAGCCTGACCTTGGTTGCGCCGACACGGGCGATCCCGGTGCGTTCGTTGCCGAGCAGGAACTTGGCCTGCGTCCAGCCCGTGTTCTCTTCTCCGACAAGGTTTTCTGCGGGAACACGCACGTCCTCGAAGAACACTTCGTTGACCTCGTGGCTGCCGTCGATCAGCTTGATCGGCCGACGGGTGACCCCGGGTGTATTCATGTCGATGAGCAGCATCGAGATACCGGCCTGCTTCTTCACGTCCGGATTGGTGCGGACGAGGCAGAAGATCCAGTCGGCGTGCTGCGCGAGGGTGGTCCAGGTCTTCTGTCCGTTGACGATGTAATCGTCACCGTCGCGCACCGCGCGGGTCTTGAGCGAGGCGAGATCCGATCCGGCTTCGGGCTCGGAGAATCCCTGGCACCACCAGATGTCGAGGTTGGCGGTGGCGGGGAGGAAGCGCTCTTTCATTTCCTGCGAGCCGAACTGCGCGATGACAGGACCGATCATCGACGCATTGAACGGCAGCGGTTCGGGCACCGACGCGAGTTGCATCTCGCTGAGCCAGATATTGCGCTGCATGGGGGTCCAATCCTGACCACCCCACTCGACAGGCCAGTTCGGGACGGCTAGGCCCCGAGCATGGAGAATACGCTGAGTCGCGATGAAGTCGTCCTTGCCGAGAGATTTGCCGGCAGCGACCTTCGAGCGCACATCGGCGGGGATCTCGGTGGTGAAGAAGGTGCGCATCTCGTCACGGAATGCGCGCTCCTCCTCGGTGAGCTTCAGGTTCATGGGGGCCTTCCGTCACGAGTGGTGGCAATGGCTCATGAGCGCCCGGATCCGCGTTTTGCGGATTGTGGCGCCCAACACAATGCAAAACTAACCTTACATCGTTAGTTCGTCCAGATCGGCGCCGAAAAGGACCCTCCATGGCACGACCCCGCACGCCCCTGCTCAGCCGGTCGCTCATTCGCGACACCACGCTCTCGCTCGTGGACGAGTACGGCCTAGCTGCCGTGTCCATGCGCAGGATCGCTGACGAACTCGGCGTGCGCGCACCCTCGCTCTACAGCCACTACGCGAACAAGGAAGAGCTGTTCGACGACATCGCCGACGGCATCGCCGAGACGGTGGACGTGAGCGGATTCGAGGGCGAGGACTGGCAGGAAGGACTGCGGATCTGGGCGCGCTCGTATCGGGCCGCGCTCGCCGTCCATCCCAACCTCGTCCCCTTCCTGGCGTCGAGCCCACGACAGCGTCCCACCGCCCTGCATCATGCGGACGCCGTCCACGGCGGACTGACCCGCGCGGGCTGGCCCCCTCGCTTGGCGACCCTGATCGGCGCTTCGATCAAGTACATCGTCATCGGCTCGGCGATCACGTCGTTCGCGGGCAGCTTCGACGACCACATCGAGACCTACAACTCCCGCTATCCACACCTCTCCCAAGCTCATCGGCTACGCGAGTACGCGGCAGAGATCGACGTGGACAGCTTCGAACTCCTGCTGGAATCGTTCCTGCGCGGGCTCGAGGACAAATACCCCGGCCTCCCGGACGAACCGGCACGAATGTGACGCCACCGGCCGGGCACTACCTCGCCAAGCGGTGCGGAGTGGACGCCCGCGTCCTACGGTGGAACCATGACGCGCACCATACGCATCGGACTCCAACTCCAGCCCCAGCAACAGCCCGACTACAGGGTCATCCGGGACACCGTGCTCCGCGCCGAAGACGCCGGCGTCGACATCGTCTTCAACTGGGACCATTTCTTTCCGCTCTACGGCGATCCCGACGGCGCTCACTTCGAATGCTGGACGATGCTCGGTGCCTGGGCCGAGCAGACCGAACGCATCGAGATCGGCGCGCTGGTCACCGGAGGCGGTTACCGCAACCCCGACCTGCTGGCCGACATGGCGCGAACGGTCGATCACATCAGCGGCGGCCGTCTCATCCTCGGCATCGGATCGGGCTGGTTCGAGAAGGACTACGACGAGTACGGCTACGACTTCGGCACGAAGGGTTCCCGCCTGGACCTGCTCGCCGAGTACATGCCCCGTATCACGTCGCGCTTCCAGAAACTGAACCCGCCGCCCACGCGGCACATCCCGATCCTCATCGGCGGGGGCGGACCGAAGAAGACCCTTCCGCTCGTCGCGAAGTACGCCGACATCTGGCACAGCTTCGGTGAGTTCGAGACGCACGTCGAGAAGTCCGAGATCCTGGCGCAGCGTTGCGCCGACCTGGGCCGTAACCCCGACGAGATCGAGCGTTCCACGGACTGGCCGGGCGTCGACAAGGCCGCGGTGTACGTCGAACAGGGCATCACCCAGTTCACCGTCGGAATCGGGGGCCCCGACTACGACCTCGCTCGCCTGGTCGAGGCGATCGCCTGGCGTGACGCGAGCGCCGGGCTCGCCTGAGAAACCTCAGGTGGTAGGTGCCTCATGCGGGCGAAACACGCAGGCACCTACCATCGATGATGCATGCCGTATGTACCGATGCTTCCACCGTGCAGCCCTGGCGACTGGGACGACGATCGCCGGAGGCGGCGCCTGCGCGACACCCGGCTGGGGCATTCGCCGAACGCCGGGCCGGCACGCCGCACCCTCGCCCGCATCGCTTATCTGCTCGTCCCACTGGTCGTACTGGCCGCCCAGTACTGGTCGTGGGATGTCGCACCCGTTCGTGAACAACTCGCCCTGACGCAACCGCGGATCCACCAGGTCCACGACGCCCCACCCGGCGCGCTCGACACCGCGGTGGTCGATCTCGTCGGACTCGGCAATCTGGATGCGACCGCCACCGCCGAGTCTCTGTCCGCGCTGAGCGAGATCGGCCAGGTGTGGGCGGTCGAATACGACAACCGAGGTCTCGACACCGCCGTCGTGAGCGACCTGATCCTCGAGCGCGCCGGGTGGTCGGGCGTGGAGAACATCGTCCTCGTCGGACACAGCATGGGCGGCATCATCGCCCTCGAGGTCGCACAGCACCTGTACGAGGAAACCCCGCTGGAGGTGACGGGCGTGGTGCTGGACTGCACTCCCGTCGACCTCCACGCGGTGCGGGCCGAGAGCCGCAACGCCGGTGAAGAGATGCTCCGCTGGGCCGGCTGGATCCCGGGCGCCCGCGAGAGCCGCATCATGCGGATGTCGGTGGAGATCGCGGCACGTCAGGAACGGTTCGTCGTCCCTTCGGACCGTTGGTACCTGCGGATCGACACCGCCGAACTGCGCGGCGTGATCGAGGAAGTGCTGCGTGACAAGATCCTGTCCGATGACGCCCCGAGCAACGGAATGATCGAATCGCAGTTCCGCGCGATCGTCGCCTCGGGTGCCGTCGACAATCTGCAAGCGCTCGCCGACGAACGCGACGACAAGGCTCGCCCCGCCATGGTGTTCCTCCGTCCCCGGTACGCACCCGCCGACCCGGTCGTGGACGTCGAGTACACGCAACAGATCCTGGTGGACCAGTCGGGCGGACCCGACGGCACGCTGCTCGTGTCGAAGCTCGACGGCATCGGGCATGCGAACCCGATCGAGGCTCCGGCCGCCTACAACGAGGCGATCACGCGCCGGATACTTCCGTTCCTGGACTCGCGTCCCGGCGCGACCGAGACGAACGACGAGGGCGTGGCCGAAAGTGTCGTACCGGACGGATCTTGATGGCACAACGCTCATCACCCGTTCATCTTCGGCGGCTGAGCACCTCCCTCGCCTCGCTACCCCAGCCAGTCCAGCACCGCGGCAGCGGTCCAGGACTGCTGCATACTGCCCAGCGGCTCACCCGTGAACGGTTCGTAGTACTCCGCGAACGAACCGTCGCTCGCCTGTCGTAACCCCTCTGCCCGCAACATGTTCGACCGTTCCGCCCAGCCGCGGCGAGCGAATGCCCACGAGAACAGCCACGTCATGACCGGCCATACCGGCCCGCGCCAGTATTCGCGGGGCCGGAAGGCACCCGAAACGGGCGAGGTCGACGGCGGCACCGCATATCGCAGGTCGGGGTGACCACAGAATTTCGGGCCCTCGAACGTGCGGATCAACGCTCGTTCCGCCTGCCGGTCGAGTCCGCCGCACAGCAGGGGAGCGAACATCGCGAGGGTGTCGGTGGTCAGCCATCGTCCGCTGCGCAGATCGAAGTCCTTCGCCGCGCCGCTGCGTGGGTCGGTGGTGGCGACCACGCCGTGCCGGAACCGTTCGGCCCAGCCGTACAGTTCGCGCACGTCGGCGTTGGGCCGGGAGTGCTCTTCGCCGATGTTGGCGAGGACCTCGCACGCCAGGGAGAACACCGCGCTGACGAACACGTCCTCCACCGCGAAGCTCATCGTCTTGGCGAGTGCGTCGTCTTCGTAACGCGCCACCTTCATTTCCTCGAGCAACCACAGGTAGCGGGCGTACTCACCGTCCGTAGGCCGCTCGGCGGGATCGGCGACGTGGTTGAGATCCTCCCGCCGGAAGAGCGGGACCTCGCCGGCTGAGACGTTCGCGTATGCCAGATCCCACCGTGGCGAGTTGTCCATCCCGGACTCCCATCCGTGGTACAGCGCTATGCGGCCGTTCCCGTCCAGGTCACGGGCATGAGCGAGCCACCGGTGCCAGCGCACGAGGTCGGCCCACCGGCGGTCGAGGAACTCCTCCGCGACGGCGCGCGTGCTGCGGCCGTGCCGCCGCGAGTTCTCGAGAATGCGCTGCACCGCGATCGCGTGCACCGGCGGCTGGGTGATGCCCGAAGTTTCGACTCCGAGAGGGGCGTGGGCTGCCAGATCGGACACCGCCCAGCGCGCCGGCCCAGGGAAGTACCCGTCGATACCGTTCGCGAAAACGATGTGCGGAATCATGCCGTTCTTCCACTGGGCAGACAGCAGGGTGTCGAGTTCGACGACGGCACGTTCGACGCTGAGCGGTGCGAGCCCGACCGCGACGAAGGCGGCGTCCCAGCTCCACATGTGCGGATACAGCCGGGGTGCAGCACTGGTCATGGTGCCCAGGTCGTTGCCGCGCAGCAGGTAGGCGGCGCGCGCAGCGAGCTGAGTGGGTGTGAATCCTCGGTCCGGCATCGTCTCATTCTCCGGCTTCCCCGCCGATCCGCACGCCGGGCCGGACTGTGTAACACGCGCGATACACGCGGGACTAGGCTCGAAGAATGGGCAGGCAGCGAGGTGGCCGGGCTGCATCGACGCCGCGCCGGGGAAAAACGACGGATGAGCCGAAGGGCCCCGTCGAAGGTATGTACGACATCGACACCGGTACATGTGAGCTGGTCAAGGACCGTTATCTGCCCGACGGCTGGGTGCTCGAGGTCAACGGTGTACCCAGCTCCCACATCGACCTGGGCGACCCGACGCTGCTCGAATTCGAGTACATGCGCTGGATCGCGATGCTCGTCGAGAGCAGGTTCGCCGACGACGCCCGGATCCGCGCCCTGCACCTCGGCGGGGGAGCCTGCACGATGGCACGGTACTTCGCGGCCGTGTACCCCGACGCTCGTCAGGTGGTCGTGGAGATCGACGGCCGGCTCGCCGAGTTGGTCCGGGAGTGGTTCGACCTGCCCCGCGCGCCCCTGCTCCGGATTCGAGTCGGTGAAGCTCGCGCGGTGCTCACCACCCTCTCGGACGACAGCAGAGATCTCATCGTCCGCGACGTCTTCGCTTTCAACAAGACGCCCGTGGCCCTGACGACCGTCGAGTTCACGCGGCACGCGCGGCGAGTGCTGTCTCCCGGGGGCATCTACGTCGTCAACTGCGGGGACACCCGCGACCTGACGACCGCGCGACGCGAAGCCGCCACGATCGGGTCCGTGTTCGAGCACCTGGTGGTCATCGCCGATCCCGCGATGCTCAAGGGCCGGCGCTACGGCAACATCATCATCGCCGGAAGCGACACTCCGCTGGACCGGAACCCATCTCTGGCAAGGGATTTGCTCGGCGGGGCGGTCCCGGCACATCTGTGGGACGACACCCAGGTGCGACGGTTCGCGGCGGGTTCCCGCGTGATCGACGACAGTGAAGCCCCCGTACGGAAGCCCGCCACACCGGCAGAGGGCGGAACAAATGGGAAGCCGCAGGGGTTGCAGGAGTCATGACTTCCGTGGACTCGCCCGTAATGCAGGTTTTTCCTCTGGGTTCGCCCTGGCAGACGATCGATCCGTTCCTCTTCGTCGCCCACCACGTGGACGCGTATCCGGCGGGCAACTCCGAACTCGGTCCCGACGCTCCGCTCACCGGGCGGCCCATCGGTCAGGACTTCGGGAACCCCGAGGGCTGGAACATGTACCACGGGACGACCGTCCCGGGCTTCCCCCAGCACCCGCACCGCGGCTTCGAGACCGTGACGTTCGTGCGCGAGGGCATCATCGATCATTCCGACTCGGTGGGTGCCACAGCGCGCTTCGGGGAGGGCGACACGCAGTGGCTCACCGCGGGCAACGGCGTGGTGCACAGCGAGATGTTCCCGCTTCTCCACCGAGACCGCCCCAATCCCCTCGAGTTGTTCCAGATCTGGCTCAACCTTCCCCGCGAGTCGAAGACCGCAGACCCGCACTTCACGATGCTGTGGAGCGAGGCGACGCCCACCGTCGCGTCGACGGACGCCTCGGGACGCGCCACGCACGTCCGGGTGCTCGCAGGGGCCCTCGGTGACGCCGTCCCGCCGTCGCCGCCGCCGGCCTCCTGGGCGTCCCGGCCCGACGCCGACGTCGCGATCTGGAACATCGACCTCGAGGCCGGCGCGGAGTGGACTCTTCCGCCCGCCGCCGGTTCCGAAACCCGGCGGGTTCTCTACGTCTACAACGGTTCCACAGCCGATATCGGCGGCACCCGGGTGGAGGCCGGGCACGGTGCGCTCGTCGACGCGTCCGCGCCGGTCGTGCTCCGGGGCGGCGGAGAGGCGACGCAGATCCTGATGTTGCAGGGTCGCCCGATCGGCGAACCCGTCGTGTCGTACGGACCGTTCGTCCTCAACGACGAAGCGGGAGTGCGCAAAGCCTTCGACGACTACCGGCGCACGGGGTTCGGTGGCTGGCCGTGGAACTCCGACGGCCCGGTCCATCCGGCGGATTCGGGACGCTTCGCCCGTTACCCCGACGGGAAGCTCGAAACTCCCTGACGGGACCGCCTCCCGCCTTCGTCACTCGAACCCTCGTCACTCGAAATGCATGGACCGGGTGACTCGGCCGAGCCTCATGGCGGGCAGATCCAGCAGGTAGTTCTGGCGCATGAGCCAGGGACTGCGCGAACCCTGTGCAGGCAGTGATTTCTCGGCACGGTGGATGTATCCCGCGTTCAGTCCGAGCAGCGGTCTGCGCTCCCCGTTCCCGGTGTAGGACGGTACTGCGATCCGGTATCCCTTCCGGCGCATGTAGCCGAGCAAGCGGCACACGTAGAGCGATGCGAGGTCCGCACGCAGGGTCCACGACGCGTTCGTGTAACCGATGCACAGTGCAGCGTTCGGGATGCCGTCGAGCATCGTTCCCCGGTAGATGACCTTCGTCGAGAGATCGACGGGTTCGCCGTCGACGGTGATCGAGATCCCGCCGGCCGGAACGAGGCGCAGACCGGTCGCGGGTATCAGGATATCGGCCTCGAGTTCGGTGCCCGAACGCAATCGGACGCCCTTCTCGGTGACCGTGTCGATGTGGTCGGTGACGACCTCGGCGGTACCGGCCCGCAGAGTCCGGAACAGGTCCGAGTCCGGCACCACGCACAGCCGCTGGTCCCACGGATCGTACGAAGGAGTGAAGTGCGGATCGACGTGCACATCGTCGCGCAACTGACGCTCGGTGAGCATGTGCAGCACCCGCTTCGCGAGAAACGGTGCACGACGGCAGAACTGGTAGAAGCCGAGATTGGTCATCACGTTCTTGGCTCGCACCGCACGATGGGCGACGGCACCGGGCAGGTACCGGTGGAGCCCACGCGCCAACGGGTCCCGGGCCGGAAGGGACATCACATACGACGGTGAGCGCTGCAGCATGGTCACGTGCGCGGCGTGTTCCGCGAGCGCGGGCACCAGAGTCATCGCCGTCGCTCCACTGCCGATCACCACGATCTTCTTGTCGTGCCAGTCGAGACCGTCGGGCCAGAACTGGGGGTGCACCACGGTGCCGGAGAAATCGTCCAGCCCGGTGATCTCGGGAAGGTACCCGGATTCGTAGCTGTAGTAGCCGCTGCACAGATAGAGGAACGAGCACGTCCACTCCGTGATCCCGTCCGCGGTGCGGACCCGCACGGTCCAGCGGGCCTGCTCGGTGGACCACGAAGCCTCGGTGACCTTGTGGCCGAATCGTATTCGCTTGTCGATGCCGTTCTCTGCGGCCGTGGCGCGCACGTATCGGAGGATGTCCGCTCCGTCGGCGATCGACTTCTCACCTCGCCACGGGCGGAACGGGTACCCCAGGGTGTACATGTCGCTGTCGGAGCGGATTCCCGGGTAACGGAACAGATCCCACGTTCCACCGATCGCGTCGCGACCCTCGAGGATCGCGTAGCTCAGATCCGGGCACCGCGTCCGAAGGCGATAGGCGGCACCGATCCCGGAGAGTCCGGCTCCGACGATCAGCACATCGACATGTTCCACCGTTTCCTACCCTTCGGTCCAGGCCAGGAGGTCGCCGGCCGGCCACGTGTTGATCACCCGATCCGGTTCGACGCCCCGCTCGGCTGCGCGCTCGCAACCGTAACCCAGCCATGCGAGCTGGCCGGGCGCGTGCGCGTCGGTATCGATGGAGAACAGGCATTCCGTCTCGAGTGCAAGATCGATCAGGCGTGACGGCGGGTCGCGCCGCTCCGGCCTCGAGTTGATTTCCACCGCGGTGCCGTGGTCACGGCAGGCCGCGAACACCTTCTCTGCGTCGAACTTCGATTCCGGACGCTGCCCACGGCCGCCGGTGACCAATCTGCCCGTGCAGTGGCCCAGCACGTCGACGTGAGGATTTGCGACGGCGCAGAGCATCCGTTTCGTCATCACGTCCCGGTCGGCACGGAGGTGGGAGTGCACACTGGCCACCACCACGTCGAGTTCCGCAAGAAGGCCCTCGTCCTGGTCGAGGGTGCCGTCGTCGAGGATGTCGACTTCGATACCGGTGAGTATCCTTGCGCCCTCGCCCTTCTCGTTGATCTCGGCGACGCCGTCGAGTTGTGTGCGCAGGCGTTCGGCGCTCAGCCCGTTCGCGACCGTCAGGCGCGGGGAGTGGTCGGTGAGCGCGAAGTATTCGTGTCCGATCATCGAGGACGCGGCACTGTGCATCTCCTCGATGGAACTACCGCCGTCCGACCAGTCCGAGTGAGTGTGCAGATCTCCCCGCAACGCAGCCAGCAACTCCTGTCCACCCAGGCCGATCGGTTCGGCCTCTTCGCGAAGCCGGACGAGATAGTCGGGAACACCGTCGAACGACTCCCGGATGACCGCCGCCGTCTTCGGTCCGATACCGGGCAGTTCCGTCCAGTTGTCGCTCCGCCGCCGCGACGCGCGCGTGAGGTCGTCGAGGTCCGCGACCACATCGGCCGCGTGCCGGAACGCCTGGACGCGGTAGGTGGCGGCGTGTTCGCGTTCGAGATAGAACGCGACCTCACTGAGAGCTGTGACCGGATCCATCACTCCATTGTGGCCGCGAGATCGTCCCCGCGAGGGCCCGTACCGTGGAGATCATGCCGAAATGTCCGATTGTCCTCACCGTCGCCGCCGGTGGCGCCGTATCCGTGCTCGCCTGGGTGTCGTCGCAGGTGACCGCACAGGCCGACGACCGGATGGTGGACCTCACCGACGCGCCCGCCGCACCCGTGGTGATCGTGCCGGGGGCGCGGGTGCGCGCGGGTCTGCCGATGACGTACCTGAGGGGACGTCTCGACGCCGCAATCGAACTGGTCCGCGCCGGGCGCGTGCAGGCCGTGCTGGTGTCGGGCGACGCGGCAGGCCGATCCGGGGACGAGATCGCAGCGATGGTGCGGTACCTCGTCGCCCACGACGTCGCGCGCGAGCGAATCGTCACCGATCCTTACGGGCTCGACACCTACGACACCGCACGGCGCGCGGTGGAGACCTACGGGGTGAGGCAGGCGCTCGTCGTGACCCAGTCGTTCCACCTTTCCCGCGCCGTCGCTCTGTGCCGCCGGGCGGGTATCGACATCACCGGGGTCCGGGCGGGCGGGAACGTCCGTGTGAGCACCCGCGTCCGCAATCTTCTTCGCGAATTCCTGCTCTCACGGCCGAAGGCGTTCCTGGAGTTGCGGTTCCCACGTGATCCGCTTGTCAGCACCCCGCCCGACGACAGGCTCGCCGAAATCCTCGCCGTGCATTGACGCCCGTCCGCGGGTGTCGATGCCGCGCCGCAGCTCATAGTGTGGACGCCATGCGTCCAACAGCCCTCATCACCGGCGGCGGCCGCGGTCTCGGCGCCGCGATCGCCCGTGAACTCGCACCCACCCACGATCTTCTTCTCGGCGGACGACGCCGCAACTCTCTCGACGCCGTGCTCGCCGAGCTTCCGGGTGCGACCGCGTGGCCCGTCGACCTTCTCGATCACGACGCCGTTGCCGCGGCGACGGCGGATATCGACCGCCTCGACGTCCTCGTGCACAACGCAGGAATCGCGGACCTGGGAACGATCGCCGACGCGAATGCGGCGCAGTGGCGTGACACCTTCGAAAGCAACGTCGTCGCGGTCGTCGAACTCACCCGGTTGCTGCTTCCGGCCCTTCGGGCAGCGAGCGGGCATGTGGTGCTCATCAATTCGGGCGCCGGGTTACGCGCGAACGCGGGATGGGGCGCGTATGCGGCGAGCAAGTTCGCACTGCGTGCGTTCGGTGACGCACTCCGGCTCGAGGAGCCGTCGCTGCGGGTCACCTCCGTGCATCCGGGCCGGATCGACACCGACATGCAACGCGCGATCGTTGCGACGGAGGGCGGAGAATACGACCCGGAGCGTTTCCTGAAGCCGGGCACCGTGGCCCGCGCAGTGCGGCAAGCAGTCGAGACGCCACGCGACGCACAGCCCACCGAGATAGTCCTCCGACCGTGGTGAGCGGAAAAACCTCAGAACGGTAGGGGAATGACGACCGGCGGTGCGCCCGGGATCGGGATCTGAATCTGCGGCGGCGGGGGAGGTGGCGGAGGCGCCGGTGCGGGAGCGGGCGGCCGGACAGGCGCAGGTGGTGGTGGGGCCGGCGCCGGTTCGGGGGCCGGAGCCGGAGCCGGAGCGGGCTGCGGCACGAACTCCGGCGGCGGTGCCGCTGGTGCCGGAGCGGGGGCAGGTTCGGGGACGGGTGCGGGTTCTTGCACCTGAGCGCGGCGCTCCTCCGATGACGGAGACTGCGGGTTTTCCGTCGACGTCTCGATCGGCGGCGGTGGGGGTGGTGGCGCGGGCGCCTGTTTACCCTCTCCGACCCGGACCGGGAGGATGCCGCCGGTCATGATGTCGACGACCCGCAACTCCTCGACAGGTTTTTCGGCGGGTTGAACGACGAACAGTCGCTCCGGATTCAAGCCCGGCCAGGTCCGGCCCTCGAGTTCCGCATCGGCCGTCATCACGGGCGACGACAACGGATTTCCGCGCGCACACCGCACCCTGGGGACTCCGCGGTTGTCGACGAGCACGATCGTCCCTGTCTCCAGCACGGCCTGCACGGGACTCGCCGCGTTGTCGCGGTACTCGTGCAGGGTGACGCGGGTGTCGGCGCGGAGCAGCACCGGACTGAGTTTCGAGATGTAGCCACGGATGTCGGCGACCTCGAGCACGCCGCGCCAGGCATCCGCTTTGGAACGATCCCCCTCGAGGGTGTCGACCATCGCGTTCCGATCGCACAGCGTTCGTTCGAGGCTTCCGCCGTAGAGCGCCGCCCGGTCGCCCGGTACCGAGGGAACCGCACCGTCTGCCGATACCGGGTCGCCGGCCTCTTCGACGGCGTCCGGTGCGGGCGGGGGAACGGCGACCGGTGCCTGAGGTGGGAGCAGCGGGCCCGTCCACGGATACTCGCCCTGCGATGTGGCGACCTGGAGCCGAACGGTCGCGGGCTCCTGCGAGCCGCCCGAGCCACACGCACCCACCACGAGTGCGGTGAGTGCGAGCACCAGTCCGAGTCCTCGCACTGTGTCGGTGGCCACGTCGTCATGTTAGGGGCGCCGGCCATCGGAGGATCGGCTATTCGGAACTTCCGGTAGCAGAACCGACTTCGCCTACGAAGTGCAGCAACAGAGCGTCGACCTCGTCCTTCCGTTCCATCTGCACGAAATGTCCGGCTCCGGCGAGGAGATGGACACCGCGCAGGTCGGGGACCGCTGCGGCCATTCGATCGAGCGCCTCGGTACCCGACATCGTCAGCACCGGATCGCGGTCGCCCGCAACGAACAGGGTCGGCACGGTGACGGCGGCCCCGGCGTAGGGCGCCGAAGCGATCCAGTTCGCGTCGTAGGCGCGGTACCACGACAATCCGCCGCCGAATCCCGTCCGGTCGAACGCTGCGGCGTATGTGTCGAGTTCTTCCTCCGTGAGCCACCCCCACGGAAGATCCGGCGCCTGGGGGAGGACGTCGAGGTAACCGTTTCCTTCCGCTGGGTGATTCCAGACGTCGAGATACCGGTAGTCGCCGGAGAGCGCGAAGAACAGTCGATGCAGAAACTCTCGTGCCCGTGGATCGAGTTCGGATTCTGCGACGCCGGGCTCCTGGAAGTAGTGCAGGTGCAGGAAATGGCGGCGGGCCATCTTCCGATACAACTCCGTCGGGCGCGCGGGCAACCTGTCCGGCGTGTACGGCACCGCCAGCAGGACGAGACCGGAAACGCGCGAAGGATGACGCAGTGCGACGGTCCACGCTGCGGGCGCACCGAAGTCGTGACCGACGAACACCGCCCTGTCGATACCCAGTGCGTCGAGCAAGCCGACGAGACGGTCGGCGATGGCGACCGAGGTGTACTCCTCGACCGCCTGCGGTCGCCCGGTCCCCCCGTAGCCCGGCATATCGGGCGCGAGCGCCCGGAAGCCGCCGGCGGCGAGGGCGGCGCTCTGGTGCCGGAAGCTGTAGCCGAGGCCGGGAAAGCCGTGGCACATGACCACGGCGGGGCCCTCACCGTCGTCGTGGATGTTCCACGTGAAACCGTCGACCTCGACGGTGCGGGTCGCCATCAGGACGCCGGGACGGTCTTCATGTCCTCCTGGCTCCAATATGCCTTCATGCTGGAGATTCTCGCCTCCTCGTCGAACGTCATGACGTCGACGACCTCCATGACGAGATCCTGTTCGCCGAGGTGGGTGACGAGCCGGAAGAGGAAGGCCGCGTTGTTCTCCGCGATCTTGAGTTCGAGCACCTCGCCCGTCTGCGTCATGGGTTCGATCACCCCGTAGAACTCGCGCAGTTCCGCTTCGGTCGTGCGCACCGGCGTACCGACGGGGTCTTCGACGGTCGCGCCGGGTGCGTAGAGGGCGAGCACGTCGTCCACCGTTCCCTTCGCCACCGAGCGGACATAGTTCTCGACCGTGGTCCGAATCGCGTCACGGGTGGGTGCCATAGGTGTGCCCCTTCGTTTCTAGAACGTGTTTCACCTTGGAGGTTAGAGCACGACGCGCATTCCCGACAGACCGTGAAGGCGCCGATCCAGCCCTCGGGCGTGCCATGCTTACCCCCGCCAACGACGGTTTCACCCGCGACGCCAGGAGCCCGATGCCCGAGACCCTCGCCTTCACCCTCGACGGACACGCCGGAACACTCGCGGCGCGACGATGGGAGACGGCGTCGCCCCGCTATATCGCACTGCTGTGTCACGGTTACGGCGAGCACGCCGGACGCTACGACCACGTGGCCGCCCGACTCGTCGCCGACGGCGCCGCGGTGTACGCCGTCGACCATGCCGGTCACGGCCTCAGCGACGGTGAGCGTGTAGTCGTGTCCGACTTCGAGCGCGTCGTCGACGACTTCCGTCTCCTCGATCTCACGGCGCGCAACGACAACCCCGGGCTTCCCGTCGCACTGATCGGGCACTCGATGGGCGGCATGATCGCCGCCCGGTACGCGCAGCGATTCGGAGGCGAACTCGCAGCGGTCGTTCTCTCCGGCCCGGTCCTCGGCACCTGGGCCGTCGTCGACGAATTGCTGGCCGCAGACGAGATCCCCGACGCCCCTATCGATCCCGCGACACTTTCGCGCGATCCCGAGGTCGGTCGCGCGTACGTCGAAGATCCGCTCGTGTGGCACGGCCCCTTCGAGCGCCGCACCCTCCAGGCCTTGAAGTCCTGCCTGGACCTCATCACTTCGGCCGGTGCGATCGACACCGTGCCGGTGCTTTGGCTGCACGGAGAACAAGACCGGCTCGTGCCCCTGGACGGCACCGCGGCCGGTTGGGCCACCCTGGCCGGCCCCCGAGCGTCGTCGAAGATCTATCCCGGCGCGCGGCACGAGATCTTCAACGAGACCAACCACGACGAAGTGCTGGGCGACGTGCTCGATTTCGTGCACGGCAACCTCGAGGACACTCGCACTCCGGCTTGACGGCCGCGACGATTCCCGATCGGCCGAGATCGAGGGCCCGTCGAGGATTGAAGCACCCCTTCTGCGGATATCCCCCCGAGAACCACTTTCTCGTGGATCCATCGGAAGGGAGTTCCCGTGGCCGAAGAGGATGCATCACACAAGGCCCGCGACGGATTGAGGAAATCCGTCGTCGGCAAGTTCAAGGAAGTGACCGGTGCGCTCACCCGCAACGATTCCCTGACAACAGAAGGCCGCCTCGAACAGGAGGAGGCCCGGAAACTGAAGGAAGCGGACACGTCCGCGCGGATGGCCGAAGCCGAGGCGAAACAGGCCACCGAACACCTCGAGGCCGTGCACGACGCCGGCCGCCAGGAACGTGAGGCGGCGCAGCGCCGCGCCGACGCCACCGAAACACGTGCCCAGCAGGAAGCCGAGTTGCGAAAGCAGCAGGCCGAACGCGAACGGCAGGAACATGTCGCGCGCGAGCAGGCCCGGGCGGCACGCGACGCGGCAATCGACGAGCAGCGCGCCCGCGTGCGGGAGAACGCCGAGGCTGCCGACGTTGCCGCCGACGTGAATGAGGCCCACGCCGAACACGGGGCAGCCGTGAGCGACGCCGAACGCGCCCGACTGGAAGCAGAACAGGAACGTCGCAGGGCCGAGGCACTCGAAGAAACGCTCGAAGAACACGACCGCTGACCGGGCTGTTGCCCGGCTACCCGTGTTCCGTGACCTCGGATTCGTACGGACCACAGAACCGGAGACTGGAGATGCGCCCATGGACCTGATCGCCTTACCCAAAAGCGTTCTGCGACTGCAATACCGGGTCGTCCGCTTCCCACTCGGAGTGATCGAACGGCAATTGCGGATCCTTCCGCCCGATGCGATGCCACGGCTGATGTACGAGCGAGGCCTCGGGATGCTCGACGGAATCGTCGGCAGTGTCGTCGGCGACGAAGACATCGCGACCCGCGGGGCACTCGCCAACGAACGCGCCCAGGCCGTGATCCGCGCCGAAGAACTCGACAGGAAGGCTGCCGACGAAAGACGTGCCGCAGACGAGGAACTCAGGCGCGCACACGAACGCGCGGCCGACGAGCGGGAGGACGCTCGCCGGAAACGCGAACAGGAAGTCGAGCAGGCACGCAGCCAGCGCGCCGCGCGAGAGAAGCAGGCGGGGCAGGAAGCGGCGCAGAAGAAGGCCGCCCAGACCGCACAGGCCGAGCGGCAGGCCGAGAAGCAACGACAGTCCGCCGAAGCGACCAAGCGGAAGCAGCAGGCCGTCGTCCGGGAGGCCGAGAAGCAGGCATCCGAGCCGGCCAAGATCGCGCTCGAAGATGCCGTGGCAAAGAAGCTGGAGTCCAAGAAGGCCGAGGAGCACGCGAAGAAGGCGGGCAACCTCGCCGACGCGGAGAAGTCGGCGCGTAAGTCGCAGTAGCCGAAGCAGGCGAGTGCCCGGCAGCCCACCGGCCGCCGGGCACTCGTTGCTCTGTTCGATCTACTTGACGACGTTGACCATCTTGCCGGGCACGACGATCACCTTGCGGGGCGCCGCACCGGCGAGCATCTCCACGATCTTCTCGTCCGCCAGCGCTGCGGCCTCGATCGCATCGGGTTTCGCGTCCGCCGGCACCGTGATGCGGCTGCGTACCTTGCCGTTGACCTGGATCGGGTACTCCACGGTGTCCTCGACGAGCCACTTCTCGTCGGCGGTGGGGAACGGCCCGTGCGCCAGCGATTCGGTGTGCCCGAGCCGCGACCACAGTTCCTCTGCGAGGTGCGGTGCCACCGGAGCGAGCATGAGCACGAGCGGTTCGACCGCGACACGCGGCGCACCCGCCGGATACTGCTTGGTCAGGTGGTTGGTGTACTCGATGAGCTTGGCGACGGCGGTGTTGTCGCGCAGGTTCGCGTAATCGTCGGAGACACCGGCCACCGCCTTGCTGAGCGCGCGCCAGGTCTCGTCCCCGGGCGTCTCGTCGGTGACCCGCACGTCGCCGGTCTCCTCGTCGACGACCAAGCGCCACGCACGCTGCAGGAACCGGGACGCACCGACGACGTCCTTGGTCGCCCACGGGCGCGACTGGTCGAGCGGGCCCATCGACATCTCGTACACACGGAGCGTGTCGGCACCGTAGTCGTGGCAGATCTGGTCGGGCGCAACCGAATTCTTGAGCGACTTGCCCATCTTCCCGTACTCGCGGGCGACTTCCTGCTCACCACCGGGGCCGGCCCAGAAGAACTTGCCGTCGCGTTCGACGACCTCGTCCGCCGGAACGTAGACGCCGCGCGCATCGGTGTAGGCGTACGCCTGGATGTATCCCTGGTTGAACAGGCGACGGTAGGGCTCGGACGAGGTCACGTAACCCAGGTCGAAGAGCACCTTGTGCCAGAAGCGCGCGTACAGCAGGTGCAGCACGGCGTGCTCGACACCGCCGACGTAGAGATCGACACCGCCCGGGTCGTTCGGCCCGTACAGATCCGGACGCGGCCCCGTCCAGTACTGCTCGTTCTCCTTGGCGCAGAACTCTTCCTGGTTGAGCGGATCGATGTACCGCAACTGGTACCACGAACTTCCGGCCCACTGCGGCATCACGTTGGTGTCGCGGGTGTAGTGCTGCAGACCGTCACCGAGATCGAGTTCGACGTTCACCCAGTCGACGGCCTTCGCCAGCGGGGGCGACGGCGCGGAATCGGCGTCGTCGGGATCGAACGAGACGGGAGCGTAGTCCTCGACCTCCGGAAGCTGCACGGGCAGCATCGATTCGGGGATCGCATGAGCATTACCCTGTGCGTCGTAGACGATGGGGAACGGCTCGCCCCAGTAGCGCTGGCGCGCGAAGAGCCAGTCGCGCAACTTGTACTGGATTTTTCCGACTCCCGCGCCGGACTTCTCGAGTTCGGCGATGATCGCCTTCTTCGCGTCCGGCACCGTCATGCCGTCGAGGTAGCCGGAGTTCACCAGTTCACCGTCGCCGGTGTACGCCTCCACCGAGATGTCGCCGCCCGCGATGACCTCGCGGATCGGCAGACCGAACGCGGTCGCGAACTCCCAGTCACGCTGGTCGTGGCCGGGAACCGCCATGATGGCTCCGGTGCCGTACCCGGTGAGGACATAGTCCGCGATGAAGACCGGCAACTTCTCGCCGTTCACGGGATTGACGGCGAACGCACCGGTGAAGACGCCCGTCTTCTCCTTGCTCTCCTGCCGTTCCAGGTCGGTCTTCGCCGCGATCGACGCCCGGTACGCGGCCACTGCCTCGGCGGGAGTGGCTGCGCCCCCGGTCCAGCGGGCATCGACGCCCTCCGGCCAGGACGCGGCGACGATCTCGTCGACCAGTGCGTGCTCGGGTGCGAGGGTGACGTAGGTGGCACCGAACAGCGTGTCGGGGCGGGTCGTGAAGACCTCGATATCCGAATCATGGCCGGCGACAGCGAATTTCACCTGCGCACCGTTGCTGCGGCCGATCCAGTTACGCTGCATCGACTTGACCTTCTCGGGCCAGTCCAGGTACTCGAGATCGTCGATCAGCCGATCGGAGTACGCGGTGATGCGCATCATCCACTGCTGCAGGTTCTTCCGGAACACCGGGAAGTTCCCACGCTCGGAACGACCGTCCGCCGTGACCTCCTCATTCGCGAGCACCGTACCCAGCCCGGGGCACCAGTTGACCAGCGAATTCGAGCGGTACACCAGCCGGTGGTCGTCGAGAACCGCCTGCTTGTCCGTGTCGGACAGGCTCGACCAGTCCCGCCCGTCCTCGAGCGAGCGGACACCCGAGTCCAGTTCCGCCTCGAGTTCGGAGATCCGGCGGGCCTTGCCTGCCGCCCGGTCGTACCAGGCGTTGTAGATGGTCAGGAAGATCCACTGCGTCCAGTGGTAGAAGTCGACATCCGTCGTCGCGATGGACCGGCGCTCGTCGTGCCCGAGTCCGAGACGCCCGAGCTGGCGCTTCATGTTGGCGATGTTCGCCTCGGTGGTCGTGCGGGGGTGGGTTCCTGTCTGGACGGCGTACTGCTCCGCCGGCAGGCCGAACGAGTCGTAGCCGAGAGTGTGCAGCACGTTCCGGCCCTGCATGCGGTGATAGCGCGCGTACACGTCGGTCGCGATGTAGCCCAGCGGGTGACCGACGTGAAGACCCGCGCCCGACGGGTACGGGAACATGTCCTGCACGAACAGCTTGTCGGCGGGCACGTCGCCGGCCAGCGCACCTACCGGATTGGGGGCGTGGAAGGTACCGCGCTCGCGCCACAGCTCCTGCCAGCGCTGCTCGATCTGCCCCGCGAGTTCGGCGGTGTACCGATGCTTCGGGGTGGCGTCGGACGACTGCTGAGCAGCAGTGTGCGGCTGTGCGGGGGTCTGATCGGGACGGGTCACGTTGATCGCTATCTACTCGGCCGGCGTTTGTGGGCTCCTACCAGGGTAGAACGTGCCCGCACCCGACCCGACCGGTGCCTTCGCCCGGCGCGTATCCTTACCGGGTGCTGATCGTTGCCCTTCTGCTCTTCCTGCTCGCTCTCGTCGTCGGAGCGGTCGGTGCCGCAGCACTGGCCGGGAAGCTGCCGCGGAACCGCTGGGCCGGCGTGCGCACCCCCGACTCGATGCGCGACGACGCCACATTCGCGCTGGCCAACAAGGTCGCTGCCCCCAGCATGCTCGGTGCCGCTGCCCTCCTCGGTGTGGGCGGAATCGCGTCCCTGACGCTGCCGACCGTCGCGGCGGTCATCGCGATCGTCGTCACCGTCGTCGCGGCGCTCGTCACCGCCGGTGCCGGTGGCGCTGTCGGTGCCCGGGTCGCGGCAGCCACGAAGCCCGAGGAATCCGACGGGTGCGGCTCGTCATGCGGTGCGTGCAGCCTTCGCGGGGCGTGCGAGCCGAGCGCCTGACCTCTTCCTATCCCGCTGCCGGTCCGCCGGGCAACCTACCTGTGCCCGGGGGCAGTGTGATCGCATCCGTCCAGAGCCGATGCGCGGTCGAGCCGTCAGGTGGCGTGCATGATGAGAGACCACCGAATACGCACCGAGGGGAACGATGTTCACCCGCACCACGCGGCCGATTCCGCACACGATCGACCCACAGCTGACGCACCGGCCACCGAATCGCGCCGGAGAGGCAAGAGGTACCTCGGCTCGCTCGCCGAACAGGACCGCGCCGAGTGCATCGCCGCAGCGCAAGACCTCCACGATGCGATGAACGAGACCGGCACTGAGGACTTCCGCGCCTGCTCCCGAGGGGGACGGCCACCCGGCGACGGCAGCGTCCCGGACGGAATCCGATCGCTCCAGCAGCTGCGCGCCCTTGCTCGCACGATCCGCACCTCGAGCCGGCCGGACCCGACGGAAATCCGTACTGTGACGAACGCAGGCACGTCCGCTGCGACTCCAACGCACCGATCCGGGAGGCGACGACGACACCGACCCGGACCCGCCCGGGCAGCAGGAGCTGTGAACCGCGCCGGAGGCGAGGCCGGGGCCACCATGTTGGTGATCGCCGGCCGCAGCAGCGACATCGACACCGCGACCGCAAAGGCCCATGCCTATCCGACAGTGACCGTGGCCGCCCGCTACGACCTGCCCGGACCCGGACCCGCCCAGGCGATCAGCCGACGATACTGCCCGCACACACAAGGTGCGCTCCCGGATCAGCCACGCCCAACGCGACTGGTTCATCCGTACCGCTGTCGACGCCCCGTGGGCGGCGGTGCCGATCGAAGCGCAACTGGTCGACGCCGACCCGAACATCAGCGGCGAACTCTACGGGGTCACGTCAGTACAGTCCGAGATCCTCGGACAGCGCGGCCAGTTCGTCCGCCGCCCCACGCGCGTCGCGCTGCTGGGTGCGCCGGTACGTGAGAAGCGACGACGCCAGGATCCGGCGATGCCGGCCCACCAGTCGATACCGGATGAGGCCCTGGTCGAGGAGTTTGATCACGTGCGGGCGCGAGACGTTGAGCAGCTCGGCGGCCTGCTGGGTGGTGAGCTCGGCATGCGCGGGAACCACGGTCACTCCCTGGCCGGCCGCCATGTTGGCCAAGACGTCTTTGATCAACTCCAGGGCCGCACTCGGCAGGTGCACGGACTCGGTTGCCCCGGCGACGGTGACGTCGAGCGTGTCGGGACCGGTTTTGACGTCCCGGAGGGCATTGAGCGCCTGTCGTGCCTGTTCCTGCTCCACGGCACTGGGATGTTCGATCGCGGACATACCCCACCTCCTCTAAGTGAAATATACGCAGCAAACGAAATAAACGCAAAATGGGCAATCTTCGACTCGCGGCGGAAGTCCGCATGGCTCGTTGGGGCGGATTCCTGAGTGTGCTGTTTGACGATCGTCAACAGGACCCCAATCTGAGGGCTCCCGCCCGATCAGGACGCGGATCTGTTCGGGGTCATGGTCGGCCCCACCGGAGAAGTCCTCGCCCGCACCGAAATCCACACACCCACACCCGATGCCACCATCGACAAGCTACGGCACCGTGTGGATCACCGACGGACACATCACCGCCCTGCGCGCCACCACCCCTGGACGTCGCCGAACTCCTCGACCACCACCGGCCGGATCCATCACGTCCCCACTGAATCTCGATGATCGCTGCACCGCCCCCCGCGAGCGGGGGACGCCACCGAGACCTCAGCTGAGAAACATTCCTGGTGACTTCACCGGGGATGTTCTCTGGGGTTTCACTGGGAGATCCACACATGGTCCACCGATTGACGCCCCTCCCAAAATTGTGTACTGTTGCCGTTGGCGGAATTTTTGCGCCCAAAATCAATGCCCTTCCGTTTCCCGGGAGGGTTTTTTTATGCCTTGATCAGCTCGGATGCATTTCGAGCGGTGGCGCGTAAACTTCGGAACTGATGCACCGTCACACTTGATCGACACCACGAGGCCCGATTGAGCAATGAGATGCGGGTCCACGAACTCGCCAAGGAACTGGGCATCCCCAGCAGAGACCTACTTGCGCAGCTTCGGCACCAGGGCGAGTTCGTGAAGTCGGCTTCATCAACCCTCAGGGGTGAGGTGGTGCAACGGATGCGGATGGCGCCGCCCAGTGGCCGGCCCCCGTATCCGTTGCCGATTCAACCGCCTCCGCGACCGCGTCCCCCGGCTCCGAACAAACGCACGCCCGCCGTGGCCCAGAGCCAATTGATCACCGCCGTCGAAGCTGGACAGATCCTGGGCATCCGCCCCGACCGGATTCGCCAATGGGCTTCACGCGGCTATATACAAGGCAAGGGAAAACGTGGTCGCGCCACCCTTTACGATCGAGACGACCTGATGCGAGCGCAGAGCGAAACACGCAGCAGAACAAAAGATCCCGAGGTTTTTCCCAAACTGGGAATCTCGGACGCCTACTACAACCGACTCATCACCACCAATGAAGTAGCCGTGCTCTTCGGAGTCGCCCCCTCGACCGTTCGCAGTTGGATCCGCCGCGGTCATCTGACTCCCGTTCGCCGTGGCAATCGCGGCTGGTTGTTCAAGATCGGACTCGTGATGATCGCCGCCGACGATCGTGCCAGGAACCGCACGCGTCGCTGGTAAGCAGCTCCACAACAACCTCGAACCCGCTCCACCGGAGCGGGTTTTTCTATGCCCAAAGGCATCTCGAACTCCGCAGCAAATCCCGCTGCGGCCCACAAAACACTGGCCTTGGTCGGTGTCATCCCCCAGAAGCGGAGGTGCGGCGATGCTCGCGACTATCGCGGAACATCTGTCCGTCCCTGCTGCTCTCCTCGCAGTCGGAAATTTCGTACTGCGGCTTCTTCCCTTGGTGTCGGATCGCGTGAACAAGCGCGCAGTCCGCCTTGTCAAGGCGAAGAAGAAGAGCAAGTAGGCCGGGCAAAAAACGCCTGACTTCTGAGGGAGGGACAAGTCTATCCAAAATCTCCGGCAAAACCCCAGGTCAGAGTAAAAATCGCCAAGAATGGCGTTCACGCTGCTGCTTGAGGCGCGCGTAACCAACTGGCCCCAATCGGAGGATCTCAGAGCCTTCCTCGCCAATCCGATGCGCACCACCGACGACCTGATCCGCATCGGCCAAGCGGGGCTCAGGACGGCTGACTTGAGCGCCCGCAAGCTCTGTAGAGATGGTGCTGTACTAGTACAGAGGTAGTACTGGAACGGTACTGAAGTGCTACAGTCGTAGGTGCCCGAGACAGTAGTCAAGGGAAGCGGTACGTGTAGGAGGTCTCCGGAGCGTAAGTACCCATTCGTGGGCAGCTCCACCTAATGGTTTCCAGCCTTGCGTGCCCATCACACGTAGAAGGTCCCTTCCATCCGGAGGGGACCTTCGCGTATCTCAAAGCGTCACGACTTCGATGCGATGCTCGATCTTGCGGCGCATGGACCCACCCCGGCCCCACGCCCACGCGTGAACGTCCGGAAGCCACAGCAACGGATTGCTCGGTCGATCGTGAAGGTACTCGAACGGAGCTTGAGGGCCTACCACCTTCCGGATCGCCCGATTATCTTCCCTGTCCTGGTCGCATGACTCGATGACGACGCGACTTGCCGACAGTTCCATCAAGTCGTAAGCCGCAGCCTCGAGCGTGAGGTCCCGTGCTTCACGCTCGGTAAGTTTCGGCGACTTGACCACGTACAGGCGACTTTCGGCGTCCAACTTCGCGACCTCGGTCACGATCTTCGATGCGGCCTTCCCTGCTGACTTCATGTGAATCCGGCTGTTCCCCTTGGGGCACAGGTCCCTCATCCGCTTTCGCATCTCGTCCACGCCCGCCGGCAGGACAGTCACCGCGCACAGGATGTAGTCGCCGCGCTTCGACTCGTCAATGAAGGCGTGCACGACCCACCCCTCGATCCCTGTCAGGTACGAGCACGTCAGATCCCCTCTTTGTGGGAACCGCACACGATGTCCCGGATCAACGCGAGCTTCTCCTGGGCATCGGACGAACCCACGGAACGCAACATCGCATCCCCACGCTCACTAGGGGTCAGGACCGCGCTCACCACATCGGCAATGGGGGTGCCTAACAGGTAGAGGCGGACCTCGTCGTCCTGGTTGGGCGGCAGTTCTGCAGGAAGGTGACCGATCCCGTGAGACGCCAGGGCCCGGCTGATGGCGGACCGGACGTGGATACCCAGTCGTCCCGCGTCCTGGATCCGCTTGAGGGTCTCCATCGTCGTGGTGTGCACTCCGGAGTCTGCAACCGCCGACCTCAACTCGCTGTAGCTATCCATGATTTGATCATAATCTTTAAACAAAAATGACAACTAATCACAGGATAGCGGTTGGATTGGCCGGGCGGGAAGGGTGTGCTGTTTAACGATCCTCAAACAGCACACGCGAAGCGGCCCGGCACTCGATCGTGTCCTGGGGAAGACGGCCGCCCGGCCGTCCTGTTTAACTGTCTTGTATGCCGGTCTCGTATAGCTGACCCAAACAGCACTATCACCACCGCATGCACGGAATCCTGATCGGCTATGCCCGATGCAACGCCGCGGGCCAAGATTTGCGAGCGCAACGCACAGCGCTCAAACGCCTCGGAGTCCCCGACGCACGGATCTATACCGACAAGGGCTACACCGGACGCAATCGACACCGGCCCGGTCTGCGCGAAGCACTCGCCGCCTGCCGCGAAGGCAACACCCTCGTCGCCACCAACTCCCACCGGATCGATGTTCGACTCCGACGACGGTCGCTGGCTCCACTCGACCAACTCCACGCGCGAACGAGACTTCGGGCCCTTAGGGTGAGGCCGTGTCGCAGACCCGCGTGATCGATCCTGTCGGTGTTCTCTTCGGCGTTGCACTTCCGGTACTTGCCGCCGCCTCGATGCTCTTCCTCGCCCACCTCTGGGAGCCACGGCTCCCCGACGAGGTGGCGACCCACTGGGGTGTTTCCGGCCCGGATTCCTTCGGCCCGGTCGAATCCTCGGCCTGGACGATGGCGCTGCTCGTCGTGCTGGTCGGCGGTGGCTGCTGTGCGATCGCGGCGCTCGCCCGGTCGTTGCTGATGATGCGTCGCTACATGCTCGTCATGGGTCTCGGGGTCACGGGTTTGATGGTCGCGACGTACGTCGCCGTGCTCGGCAGCCAACTCGACGTTGCGGATGCGGCGCAGACGACATTTCCCACGTGGTCGATCGCCGTCGGCACGATCGCGGGTGCCGCGGTCGGATGGCTGGGTGCCGCCCTGCTCCGCGACGGCCGCGAACGCATACCCGCGACACAGCCTCCCGCACCCGACCTGCCGCGCGGACCGGTCGAGTCACCGCTCGTGGACCGGGTCGGCATCGGCGCCGGCACCACAGTCGTCCTCCTGGGCCTGATCCTCGTGCCGACCGTGCTGGTGTGTGCGGTCGCCGACAGCTGGTGGCCGTCGGTGCTCGTCGCTGCGTTCGCCGTGCTGGTCGTGAGTCTGCTGCGCTTCACCGTGATCGTGGACGAGGACGGCATCCGGGTACGCAATCTCGCGACGGATGCGGTGCTCTACGACCTCGACGAGATCGTCGGGGCCGACGTCACCGAGACCCGCCCGTTCCAGGATTGGGGAGGCTGGGGTCTGCGGGTGAAGGGGCGCGGCAGGTACGGCCTCGTCACCACGAGCGGCCCCGCCGTGGTGGTGACGATCGCGTCGGGCCACGTCTTCACCGTCACCTCGGCGCGGGCGGGCGAGCTGGCCGGGGCACTCAACACACTCGCGGATCGCCGCGGAGCGAACGCACCCACCGACGCCACCGGGCTGACCGAACCGTCCTCCTGAGGGTGGGCAGGTCAGTTCCGTTCGATCTCGATCGGGTGGGTTGCCAGCAGTGCCAGCGGTAGCGGCTGGCGACGCAACACGCGCGCCCACAGGTCGAGGTGAGCGGGCGCGAAGATGTCGTACGGGAGTGCGGAGACGACCATCCAATCGTCGTTGCGCAGCTCCCGATCGAGCTGGCCCGCACTCCACCCCGCGTACCCCGCAAAGATCCGCACCGCCTCGACATGGCGGGCGATGACGGCCGGATCCGAATCGAGATCGATCATCACGACACGGCCGTCGACACGGCGGATACCGGGCACGCCGTCGACGGTCGCCCCGACACGCACCGTGCCCAGACACAGCGCCGAGCTCCGGTGGACGGGTCCGCCGACGAACAACGCCTTCGGCGCCGCCGAGAGCCGGGTCCAGCGCGGCAGCATCGCATCGACGGAGGTGTTGCTGATGCGGTTGAGCACGACACCGAAACTGCCGGAAGCAGTGTGCTCCACGATGTAGACGACGCTGCGGCGGAAGGTGGGTTCGGTGAGGTCGGTGGCGGCGACCAGGAGACTTCCGGGCCGCACCCTCGGAGTCACAGGTGCGGTGCGGTCCTCGGGTTCCTCCTGGTGCTGCGCCACGGGAAACATTCTGTCACCGTGCTCGCCCCGATGCCGGGCGGAACCCGGCGGCCTGCGCAAGCAATGCGAGGTGGTAGTCGAATACCGATTCCGGGTCCGTGAACGTGCCGGTGCCGTACTGGCCGAACACTTCGAAACTCACGGCGCCGAACACCGTCGGCCACACGAACAATCCCCGCGCCAGGACCTCGTCGGGCAGGTCCGCGGCGATCTCTGCGCGGATACGGTCGAGATCTGCGACGAGTCCGGCCGTCACTTCCACCCCGGCCGACGCCTCCAGCGCCCCTGCCCGGTGCGCCTCGTCCAGAATGCGCACGAGACGCAGGACGACGCGGGTGCCCGGTTCGTTGGTCCGGTCGGCGGGCGCGTGATAGCCGGGCACGGGGGTGCCGAAGATCAGCGCGTATCGAGCGGGCTCTGCGAGCGCCCACGCGCGCACCGCGCGGCCCAGAGCAATGAACTGCGCCCGGTGGTCGTCGGGGTCCGAAGCCGCGACCGCAGCGTCGACGGCATCGCCGAGATCGTCGTAGGCATCGATCACGAGAAGTGTCAGAAGCTCGTCGCGGCTGGCCACGTACCGATATACCGCCGACGAGACCACCCCGAGGTCGCGGGCTACCGCGCGCAACGAGAGTGCCTCGGCCCCACCGGCTGCGAGATGCTTACGGCCGATGGTCACGATGTCTGCCAGGGTGCGAGCGCGGGCACGGGCGCGGGGTGTCGTCACCTTCCCAGCGTGCCTTACCGCGAGCACCGCAAACAAATGTGAGCGGCGCTCACGACCGTGCGGGAAGAACCGCCACCTGCGCGGTCGATAGGGTCGAGGTGTGCGGGATTCGCGGAAGCAGGCTTGGCGATCGACCGCGACGGCGTTGCGTCACTCCCCGGGGCTGGCGCGACTGACCGCGGTGCGCTTCGCCGGGCAATTCGGGGACGGGCTGTTCCAGGCGGCCCTCGGCGGAGCGATCCTCTTCAACCCGGAACGGCACACGAACCCGGTGGACATCGCCGTGGGGTTCGCGGTTCTCCTGCTGCCCTACTCGGTGATCGGCCCATTCGCCGGAGCACTGCTCGACCGCTGGGATCGCCGGCTCGTGCTGCTGTGGGCCAACGCGGCGCGCGGCGTGCTCGTCGCGTCCGCCGCGGCGGTGCTGCTCGCCGGAGGACCCCAACTGCCGCTCATGCTGCTCGCACTGGCCGCCGTGGGAGTGAGCCGGTTCGTTCTCGCCGGGGTGTCGGCGTCACTACCTCACGTCGCGGCCCGATCATGGCTTGTACCGGTCAATTCCGTTCTGGCGACAGCCGGTTCGGTGGTCGCGGCTGCGGGCGCCGCCGTCGCGGTCACGACGATCGGTGCCGTCGGCGCGGGCGACACCGGGTCGGGTGTCGCGGTGGCGCTCGGCGTCAGCGGTTCGATCGTCGGCGCGGTCGCCGCCGGAGGGTTCGCCCGCCACGCGCTCGGACCCGACGGCGCACGTCCCCGGTCCCCGGTACGCGCGGTGCTCGCGGGTTTGCGTACCGGCGCCGGCGCCGTGGCCGAGCATCCCGGTGTCGCCGCCGCGATGCTCGGTATCGGGGCCCACCGCATCGTGTTCGGCCTGAACACCCTCATCACCCTGCTCGTCCTGCGCGCAGCCGAGACCACCTCCGATGGCTCCGGCGGACTCGTCGGATTCGGCGTCGCCGTGGCCTGCACCGCAGCCGGCATGCTCGTCGCGGCAGTGCTCACACCTGTGCTCCTGCCCCGGCTCGGACGCCCTCGCACGGTGATCATGGGATTGATCGCCGCGACGGTCGTGCAGTTCGCGTTCGTGACCCCCTTGACGATCGAATTCCTGCTGGTCGCCGCGTTCCTCCTCGGACTCGCCGGCCAGACCATCAAACTGACCGGCGACGCCGCGATGCAGATCGAGATCGACGACGCGCGACGCGGGCAGGTGTTCGCATTGCAGGACACGGTGTTCAATCTCGCGTTCCTCACCGCCATTGCTGCGTCGGCCTTCGTCATCGCGCCCGACGGTCACTCGCCGGCACTCGCGGTTGCCGGTGGTCTGATCTACGCATGTGCGCTCGCTGCCGTACTCGCCTCGAGGCGGATGCGTGATTAGTCGCGCATCGCACGCTCCGGAAGCGCGGCACCATGGACGTGTACTTCCGCCGCCTTGACCACGAACCACACTTTCGAACCCGGTTCGAGAGCAAGGTCGGCAACCGCGGCGGGGGTCACCTCGGCGGCGAGACCGCCCGCAGCGCGCACCAGTACCGTCGCCCCCCGGACTTCGAGTTCGGTCACGATCACCTCGAACGCATTGCGCGGACTTCCGTGCGGCTCTTCCACATACACGGCGACCGCCGCGGGGGCGAACACGGCCGCAGCGGCATCGCCCTCCACACACTCGTCGTCGACGACCCCTCGTACCGTGCCCACCTCGGCGTGCAGTCCGTCGCTCGTGACGGTGCCGGCAATCAGGTTCGTTCCCGCGATTCGCGCGGCGAAGGTACTACGTGGGCGAGTGAGAACGTCGCGCACGGTGCCGTGTTCGACGACGCGCCCGGACTCGACGACCGCGACGCGGTCCGCGAGGGCAAGCGCGTCGAGAGGGTCGTGCGTGACCAGCAGCGCGGTACGTTGCTCCTCGCGCAGAATCCGTCGTAATAGCGACCGGATCGCCGGTGCCGCAGCGACATCCAGTGCTGCCATCGGCTCGTCGAGCATGAGCAGTCGGGGGCCGGCGGCCAGAGCACGGGCGATGGCGACCCGTTGTGCCTGGCCGCCCGACAACTGATGGGGCTTGCGGTCGGCGAACTCCAGGGCCTCGACGGCCTCGAGCCAGCGCAGTGCCTCCGCGTGCGCGGCGCCTCGGCTCATCCCGGCACTACGCGGCGCGAACGCCACATTGCCTGCGGCGGTCAGGTGTGGGAACAGCAGTGCCTGCTGCGCGAGCAGAGCAACCGACCTTCGGTGCGGCGGCACCGCCACGCCCGTTTCGGTGTCGGTGAGAACGCGACCACCGAGCTCGATATGTCCGTCATCCGGCTGCACAAGTCCCGCAACCAGATTCAGCAGCGTGGATTTCCCGGCGCCGTTGGGTCCGAGAATCGCGACGACGCTGCCGGGCGACACCTCGAGATCCAGGTCCACCGACCTTGCGTCGACCCGCGCTCGCACGCGCAGACCCGTCACAGCTCGCCGCCTGTCCGCCGCCCCCGAGCGGCCACCACGATGAGCACGGCCACGACGACCAGCAGCAGCGACAGCGCGACGGCGGCGTCGGGATCGGTTTCGCGCTGGAGGTAGATCTCGAGCGGCAAGGTGCGGGTGACGCCCTGGAGGCTGCCTGCGAAGGTGAGTGTCGCGCCGAACTCCCCGAGTGCCCGGGCGAACGCCAGGATCGCACCCGACACAAGTCCTGGCAGCACCAACGGCAGGGTGACCCGGCGGAACACCGTGGTGGGCCGAGCACCGAGGGTTGCGGCCACGGCCTCGTAGCGCCGGCCGGCGGTACGCAGTGCTCCCTCCAGGCTCATCACCAGGAACGGCAGCGCCACGAATGTCTGGGCGAGCACAACGGCGGTGGTGGAGAAAGCGATTCGAATCCCGAACGCCTCTAGGTGTTCACCGATCAGTCCGCGCCGGCCGAAGGTATAGAGCAGTGCGATACCGCCCACCACCGGGGGCAGCACGAGTGGCAACAGGATCAGTGAGCGCAGCACGGGCATCACGCGTGCGGTGCTGCGTGCGAGGACTGCGGCCATCGGCACACCGAACACGATGCACAGCACGGTGCTGGTCAACGCCGTCCGCAGACTCAGCAGGAGCGCCTGGACGGACGCCTCGGAGGTGACCAACTCGGGGAATCGCTGCCAGTCGACGGACAGGACGATCGAGACCAGCGGCAGCACCACGAACACTCCGCCGACGATCGCCGGAACGTAGATCCAGGCCGGCAGGCCGGTCGGAGTGCGGGCGGCTGCCGTCACGGGACGTCGAACCCGGCGTCGGCCAGGATCTTCCGGCCTTCCGGACCGGCGACGTAGTCGACGAACATCTGTGCAGTATCCGGGTTCTGAGAATCCTCCAGCACCGCAATCGGATACGTGTTGACCGAGTCTGCCGACCCGGGGAACGGCACGGCGGTGACGTTGTCGCCTGCCGAGCGGGCGTCGGTGACGTAGACCAGTCCTGCGTCGGCCTGTCCCGAGGTGATCTTGCCGAGTACATCCGTGACGGAGGATTCCTCGCTGACCGGCTCGAGTTCGACGCCGGTCGCCTCTTCCGCGCGAACGGTGGCCGCTCCACACGGCACCTGCGGAGCGCAGACGACCACCGTCACCCCCGACCGAGTCAGGTCGTCGAACGATTCGATGCCCTTCGGATTCCCCGCCTCGGTCACGATCGTGAGGGTGTTGGTAACGAACGGAACGGGGTCGCCCGACACGAGACCGTCGTCTCCGGCTCGGCTCATGGTGCCGGTGTCGGCTGGGGCGAACACGTCGGCGGGCGCACCCTGCGACAGTTGGGCCAGCAGGTCCGACGAGCCCGCGAACGCAAGATCGACCGTGATGCCGTCATGCGTTTCCTCGAACTGCGCAGCGATCTCCGTGAAGGTGTCCTTCAGCGACGCCGCCGCAAAAACGGTGAGCGTCTCCCCGGCGGAAGAACCGTTCGTACCGTCGGAGCGGGCACCGGTGTCCGTTCCACAGGAAACGGAGGCCAGAGCGACGGCCGCCGCCAGGATCGATGCGGCCCGTGCCCGCTTCACGAGGCACCTCCGGGAGTTTCGATGATGACGGTCGTCGCCTTCACCACCGCGACCCCGACGCTGCCCGGTTCGAGGCCGAGTTCCTGCACCGCCTCGGTACTCATGAGCGAGACGACGCGGTGCGGACCGCACTGCATCTCGACCTGCGACATCACCGGATCGGACACCACCCGGGTGACGAGACCGACGAATTTGTTGCGGGCCGAACTGCCGACGCCGAGCAGGTCGGGCGCCGCATCGGCCTGTTCACGGGAGAACGCGGCAAGTTCCCGTCCGTCGATCACCTTGCGGCCCGCGTCGTCCTTGGTCGCGGAAAGCGCGCCCTGGTCGATCCAGCGGCGGACGGTGTCGTCGCTGACGCCGAGCAGGCCCGCAGCATCGCGGATACGGAAGGAGGTCACCGATGCGTCCGCATACGAGTCATGCAGCTGACCATACTTCCGCAGATGCGGATGATTCAAGCCTGTAGGCGAGCGCGCCTTCCTGGCGGTCCCGTCCCCACAGTCCGCACGGTTGTGTGCAGCGACCGCATCGACGAATCGCCCCGCTTCGAGCACATGAGTACGGAGAAGGCCGACCGGTTATCGACCGACCGGGCGAATCGCCACGGCGGTGATCTTGTACTCCGGGCACCCGGTGTCTTCGTCTGTACGAGCGGAGGTCAGGGTATTCACCGGTGCGTGCGGGAAATGGAAATCGCAGAACGCTGTCCCGGGAGCGGTGTCGTCGGTGACGGTGACGGTCAGGCACACGGTGCCACGCCGACTGCGGACCTCGACGGTGCCGCCGGTCTGCACACCCATCGCTGCAGCGTCGTGAGGGTGAAGATCGAGGGATTCGCGCGGGGTCAGGTCGATGTCGGGTGTGCGCCTGGTCATCGAGCCGGTGTTGTAGTGCGTCAGCCGTCGGCCGGTGACGAGTACGAAGGGGTAATCGGCGTCGGGGGCTTCACCCGGCGGAAGGTAGGGCCGGGCCGCGAGATGGGCCCGGCCGTCGCCGGTGGCGAACCGCTCGAGATACAGGACGGCCTGCCCGGGTTTCCCGCGGTCGGGACACGGCCAGTGCAGCGGGCCCGCGAGGTCGAGGCGGCGGTGCGAGATGCCGGCGAACATCGGCGCGACCCGAGCGCATTCGTCCATCGCGTCCGAGGGAGTGACGCAACCGAGGTCGGCGCCCATCGCACGAGCAACACCGGCGATGATGTCGAAATCGGTCCGGACCCCGGCCGGCGGCGCGACCGCGGGTCGCACACGCTGGAATCTCCGATCGAAGTTCACGAAGGTTCCGTCCTTCTCGAGGAAGGATGCGGCCGGAAACACGATGTCTGCGACACGCGCCGTCTCGGACGGAAACAGGTCATGGCAGATGAGCAACTCACATGATGCCAATGCTTTCCGGACGTGCTCGGTGTTCGGGTCGGATGCGGCGACATCCTCGCCGATGACATAGAGGGCGCGCAGTTCGCCTGCGCAGGCGGCATCGAACATCTGTGGTATCCGAAGGCCCGGGTGGGGTGGTACCGGACTGTTCCAGACATCGGAGAAACGGTTTCGGGCCGCATCGTTCGTGAGGGGTTGGTATCCGGGCAGCAGATCGGGTAGCGCCCCCATGTCGGATGCGCCTTGCACGTTGTTCTGCCCGCGCAGGGGGAGGACGCCGCAGCACCCGTCGGTGCCGATCGCGCCGCGCAGAAGCGCCAGATTGACGAGAGTGCGGACGCCGTCCGTGCCGTGCATGTGCTCGGTGACGCCGAGGCCGTAGACGATGATCGGACGCTGCGCCTCACCGAAGAGCCGTCCGGCTTCCCTCAAGGGATTCTGCGGCACGTCGGCGATGTCGGCGACACGTCCGGGGTGGTAGTCCTTGACAAGTTCGGTCAGTTCGGTGAGTCCGGTTGTTCGCTCGGCCAGGAAGTCCCTGTCGATGCAACCGTGTGTGATGAGCAGATGGGCCAGGGCATTGAACACGGCCACATTGGATCCCGGTCGTGCCTGGATGTGGACGTCGGCGAGGTCGGCGAGTCCAGTTCTGCGAGGGTCGATCACGATCAATTTCGCTCCGGCGAGCACACGTTGGGTAATGCGGGCACCGACGACCGGATGTGCCTCGGTGGGATTGGCGCCGGCGAGGAGAATGCAATCGGCGCGGTCGATGTCATCCATGGTGTTGGTTCCGCCGGCGAAACCGAGCGAGCGGGTCAGCCCCGCCGCCGAGGGTGCGTGACACAGCCGTGAGCAATTGTCGATGTTGTTGGTGCCGAGTACGACTCGGGCGAACTTCTGGGCGAGGTAGTTTTCTTCGTTGGTGGCGCGGGCTGAACAGATGACACCGATCGACTGCGCACCGTGACGATCCCGGATCCGGGCGAGTTCATCGGCGGCATACCCGATCGCCTCTGCCCATGTGGTTCGCCGCAGCGGACCGGAACGGTCCGATCTCGTCAAGGGGGTGTCGAGGCGGTCGTCGGCGCGGAGGAACCCGTGCGCGAATCGTCCCTTGACGCATGCGTGCCCACGGTTGACCGGTCCGTCGAGGGCAGGAGTGATCGCGGCGACTTCCGCTCCTCGGGTTTGTACGTTCAGTGTGCAGCCGACCCCGCAGTAGCCACAGGTCGTGCTGGTCGTACCGGTGATCGGACGCGGATCGCGTAACCCGGGCTCGGTGAGCGCGCCGGTCGGGCACGAATCCACACAGCTGCCGCAGCTCACACACGGCGAATCGATCCATGCGCCACCATCTCCGGCCGACACGACGGTGTCGAATCCACGACCGCTCAGTTCCAACGCAAACGTGCCCTGGACTTCCGCGCACATCGATACGCATCGGCCACAGGCGATACACAGGTCGCGATCCAGCCTGATGTAGGGGTGCGAGTCGTCGACTCCCCGCCCACGTTCGACTGCGTTGCCGGGCTTCCGGCTCACACCGAGCAGGTCGCATGCTTGCACCAATTCGCTGCGATCGACGGGAATCTGCAGGGCCCGGTCCGGCAACTCGGACACGATCAACTCCAAGGCGCCGCGTGCGATCGACGAGGCGATCGTACCTTCGGTCTCGATTACCACCCCGTCGTGAACCGGGGTCGTGCATGCAGCGACGATGTCGCCGTCGGCAAGGACCAGACAGACCCGGCACGAGCCCCGCGGCGAGACACGGTCGTCGTGGCACAGGGCCGGGACACGGGCGCCTGCGGCACGAATCGCGGCAAGAAGGTGCGCACCGTCCGGTACCTCGACATTCGTGCCGTCGACGATCGCCCTCACGACTCCTCCGTTCCACCGAAATCCGCCGCATAGACACGGAGCAGGCTGCGCACAGCGCCTGCAATTCCGCGCCCGAAGGCACACAAGCTGCCCCGCTCCATCGTCTGGAGCAACCGTTCCGGCGGTAGACGTTGATCCGGTGCCGAACACAGCTCCAGTCCCTGCCTCGATCCGACCCGGCAAGGGGAGCAGGCGCCGCAGCTTTCCGCATCCGCGAAGGTCCACAGATGGTGCAGTAACTCCTGTCCGCGTACGGTGTCCCCGATCGCGACGATGCCGCCGTGCCCGAGTGCAGCGCCCGCTTCTGCCAGCGCGGGCGCGGACAGTGGGACGTCGAGGTCGTCCGATCCCAGGAACCCACCGAGCGGGCCGCCGACCTGCACTGCCCGCAGAGTCTGCCCGTCCCGCATCCCGCCCCCGAGGGTTTCCACGATCGTCCGGAGTGAGGTGCCGAACTCGACCTCGTAGACACCGGGACGGCGGAACAGTCCGTTCAGGCTGACGAGCTTGGTCCCGTTCTCCTCGGGCAGCCCGAGCGCCGCATATGCCGGGCCTCCGTGCTGCACGATCCACGGCACGGCGGCGAGTGTTTCGACATTGTTGACCGCGGTCGGCCGGGCCGCCAGACCACGAGCAGTCGGGTAGGGCGGCCGCGCCTGTACTCCACCCCGCAGCCCCTGCACGGATCGGAGGAGCGCGGTTTCCTCGCCCGCCACATAGGACCCCGCTCCCACCAGGATCGTGACGTCGAAGTCGACATCCGCGCCGTGCACCCCAGATCCGAGATGACCGGCGCGCCGGGCTTCGTCGACGGCGGCACGCATCGCGTCGACCGCAGCGGGATATTCGGACCTGACCAGGACGTAGGCGTGCTGTGCCCCCACCGCGTAACCGGCGAGGGCCAAGCCTTCCAGCACGCGCGCTGGGTCGTACTCCATGAGCAGTCGATCACAGTAGGAGCCGGGATCACCCTCGTCCCCGTTGGCGACCACATACCGAGGCGGGTCCCCGGCCCCCGCGGCAGCCCATTTCGCCGCGATGGGGTAACCGGCGCCGCCCCGGCCGCGAAGTCCCGCCCGGAGAACCTCGTTACGGATGTGCTCTCGAGGCGTTGTCTTCACCACCTCAGGCCATACTTGCCACGATCGAGCAGCGCCGGTGAGTCCGGCGAGCACCACCGCCTCGGAGTCGGCAGCCCGGAACGGAATCACCGGCACATCCTCGCGCCGGTCAACAGCGTTCGCGGCAATAAAAGGACGACCCACTACGGGTGTCGTACCGTCCATGGCGGCCGGAGCTGCATAGCAGTATCCGAGACAGTAGACGTGCTGAACCGACGCCGAACCACCAGGATCGCCGTCGAGGTGGGACTCGTCTGCGCTGCCGCCTGTGGCGACGAAGCACGCCGTGCCACGACACATTCGCACGTGCCGTTCTTGCCGCACAGGGACGGCGAGATCCGCGTAGAACGCTGCTGTACCGGCCACCGCTGCGACCGGCATTCCGAGATCTTGCGCAACAGTCCTCACGTCCGAACGCGCGATGGTGCCGTGATCGGTCTGCGCCTCCTTCAGGCGACGGACGATCTCGGCGCCGTCGACGCCGAAACGCGTCTGCCAATCGATGAATGCGTCGCGTGGGGCAGATCCCATGGCGACCCCTCACTCGGACGTAGCCTTCGTGGTCATGATCCTCCGCGCCTACCGCGTCGATCAACCTCCCACGGCGATTCATCCCGAACGCCCGCATATGGAGTGTCGTTCAAGGGCAAGATGCTGTGCCCCCTGTGCCCCCAGGTCACCGGCCATCGGAGCAGGGGTGGTCAGTAGACGTCGCGGACGTACCGCTTCTCCGCGACGAGTTGATCGACGTAGGCCGCAGCGGCGTCCTGATCGAGCCTTCCGTGCGTCTGAACCACCTCGCGGAGCGTCGCGTCGACGTCCTTCGCCATTCGCCCGGCATCGCCGCACACCGCGAAGTGGGCACCGTCCTCCAGCCACCTCCACAGGTGGGCGCCTTGCTCCCGCATACGGTCCTGGACGTAGACCTTCTGACGCTGGTCGCGCGAGAACGCGAGTTCGAGCTTGGTGAGAAACCCGTCCGCGTGCATCTGCTCGATCTCGTCGCGGTACAGGTAGTCGGTGTCGGAACGCTGGTCGCCGAAGAAGAGCCAGTTCCGGCCGGTGTGCCCGGATTCGCGGCGGTCGTGGAGGAATGCCCGGAAAGGGGCGATACCCGTGCCCGGACCCACCATGATCATCGGGGTGTCGCCCGGCGGAAGCCGGAAGTGCGGGTTGGATTGCACGAAGATGGGGATGTCGACACCCTTGCTGTGATCGGCGAGGAAGCTCGAACACACGCCGGCCCGATCGCGGCCCTCGAAACCGTATCGGACCACCGACACGGTGAGTTGCACCTCGCGCGGGTTCGTCTTCGGGCTCGACGAGATCGAGTACATCCTCGGTTGCAGCCGGGTGAGGACAGGGAGCCATTCCTCGAGCGGCGCCTTGAAGGGGTATTCGGCGATGACGTCCATCGCCTGCCGCCCCCACAGCCACCGCTGCAGCTCGATCTTGTTACCGGGTCGCAGCAACTTGGCGAGTTCGGCGCTTCCACTCTGGCGTTGTACGAAGCGCAGCAATTCTGTGGTGGTCCTGGTGATGTCGAGATACCGGGCAGCGGCTTCCCGAAGCCCGACAGTGGGCCGGTCGGGGGTTTCGACAGGCGCTTCCGGATCGAGCGCGGTCACCTGGAGCCATTCGTCGACGGCCTCGGGTCCGTTGGTCGGCATGACCCCGAGAGCATCACCCGCAACGTACTCGAATTCCGGGTCGAACAGCTCGAATCCGAACTGCCGCACATCCTTCGACGATCCGGTCGCGCTGAGAGCCGTGTTGCGCGTCAACCGGGTGACCAACGGAGACTTGCGGGTGTACGCCGGTGCTGCCACCTGGAGCGCGGGCGCGGGCGGCACCTCACCGCGTGCCACCAGTTTCTGCACCGCACCGACCCACTCGTTCGCCTTGTCCTCGAAGTCAGGTTCGCACTCCACGCGTGGCACCAGGCGGGTCGCTCCGAGATCGGCAAGGCGCTCGTCCAGTTTGCGTCCGTAGCCACAGAAGTCGTCGTAGCTCGAGTCGCCGAAAGCCAGGACCGCGTAGCGGGTACCTGCCAGAGCGGGGGCGTCGTCACCGCTGAGGCGCTTCCAGAAGGCGGAGCCGTTGTCCGGCGCGTCCCCGTCGCCGAATGTGCTTGTCACCAAGAGCAATTCCGGAACATCCACGAGGTCCGTGACGTTCATCGCCGACATGTCGACGACGGTCGCCGCTCGGCCGGCCGCACGCACACGGTCGGCGCAGACCTCCGCGAAGGACTCGGCGTTGCCGGTCTGGGATGCCCACGCCACCACGACGGGAGGTTCCGAATCCTCTGCCTCGTCCGACGTCGTTCCGGAGGCATCGCCGGTGGGCCCGTTCGATGCATACATCCCCGCGAGCAGTCCGTCGAGCCAGGCCCGTGTGGCCGCCGGAAACGGCGCCGAACGCGGCAGGCTCGGCGGGGCCGTGACGTTCGACGAACGCAGCCCTGCGAGAAGCCCTGCAAGATAATTTCTTTCGTCGTCGCCGAACCGAGGGACCGGCACATCCGCGACCCCGAGTTCCGCCGCGATCCGCCCGATCACCGAATCGTCCGTGGTGACGGGTGCCGGTTCGGGCGGCACAGCGACCTTTGCCACTGCAACCGCACAGACCTTCAACTCCGGCTGTAAGGAGGCGGGGTCCACGGCGTCGTTCGTCACCGCGTTGATCGCGCGGTCGTCCCCGAACAGGTCGTTCCAGTGGAACGGGGCGAAACAGTTGCCGGGCATCACCCGATCGGTCACCACCGCCGGAAGAACGGCACGGCCCCGCCTCGAGGTGATCTCCACCGCGTCACCGTCGGAGATCGAATACCGCACCGCGTCCTCGGGGTTGATCTCCACGAACGGTCCGGGATCGAGCTTGCCGAGCTTCGCGATCTTGCCCGTCTTGGTGAGTGTGTGCCATTGATGTTGCACCCGTCCGGTATTGAGAACGAACGGGTAGTCGTCGTCGGGTAGTTCCTCGGCCGGAAGGTGGGGCCGGGCGAAGAATCGACCTCGCCCGTCCGGGGTCGCGAAGGCCAGCTGCGGCACGGATCCGTCCTCGCGGACCACCAGCGACCGGCTGTTGCCGTCGTTGAGGTACCGCACCGGATTGCGGTCACCGGTGTCCGGGGCGCACGGCCACTGCACGGAACCCTGCCGTAGCCGGTCGTACGACACACCCCGCAGGTCGTACCCCGTCTGCGGATTCCAGAACTGCTTGATCTCCTCGAAGACCTCCTCGGCACAGGAGTAGGTGAAGGCGTCCGCGAATCCCATCTCGCAGGCGACCCGCGCGATGATCTGCCAGTCGGGCAGCGCTTCCCCGACCGGTTCCACAGCCTGCTGCAACAGGTTCAGGGTCCGGTCGGAGCCGATGGTCACGTACTCCGACTCCGCCCACAGCGCGCCGGGCAGGAGAATATCGGCGTACGAGTTGGTTTCGGTCTCGAGAAACACGTCCTGCGCGATGACCAGATCGGCTTTCTCGAGACCCTCGAGAACGGTCGCCCGGTTCGCGACCGACGCCACCGGGTTGGTGCAGATGATCCAGCAGACCTTGACGTTTCCCTCCGCCATCTCCCGAAACATGTCGACCGTGCCGGTCCCCGCTTCGGGGCGAAGCGTGCCGGAAGGCAGCGCCCAGCGTTCCTCCACGAACACCCGGTCGGTGTCGGAGAGCACGCTGCGTTGACCCGGCAGACCCGGTCCCATGTAACCCATTTCGCGCCCGCCCATCGCGTTGGGCTGACCGGTGAGGGAGAACGGGCCACTGCCGGTGCGGCAGATCGCGCCCGTTGCGAGATGCAGATTGCAGATGGCGTTGGTGTTCCAGGTGCCGTGCGTGCTCTGGTTGAGCCCCATCGTCCAGCAACTCATCCATTCCCCGGCCTCTCCGATCCACCGCGCGGCAGTGCGGATGTCGGACTCCGCAAGGCCGGTGATGCCGGCGACGAGAGCCGGAGGGTATTCGGCGACGAGCGCCTCCAGGGCTTCCCACCCCTCCGTGTACTCGTCGACGAAGGCTCGATCGACGTGCCCGTTCTCGACGATCAGGTGGAGCAGTCCGTTGAGCAGCGCGAGGTCGGTACCCGGTGCGATCTGGAGGAACAGGTCGGCCTTGTCCGCAGTCGCGGTGCGGCGCGGGTCGACGACGACGAGTTTCGCACCGCGCCGGACTCGTTCCATCATCCGCAGGAAGAGAATCGGATGGCAGTCCGCCATGTTCGACCCGGATACGAAGAACAGGTCGGCGTGATCGAAGTCCTCGTAGGAACCGGGCGGGCCGTCCGATCCGAGCGACTGCTTGTAACCCGTGCCCGCCGACGCCATACACAACCGCGAATTGGATTCGATGCGACTGGTTCGCAGGAAGCCCTTGGCGAGCTTGTTCGCAAGATACTGCGACTCGAGCGACATCTGACCGGACACGTAGAACGCCACCGCGTCGGGTCCGTGGGTCTCGAGGATCTCGGACAATCGGCGTGCGGTTTCGGTGATCGCGGCGTCCACCGGCACCGGGGACAGCGTTCCACCTCGGACGTCCCGCACGAAGCCGGTCTCGAGCCGCCCTCCCGCGGCGAGCATCTCCGCACTCGTCGCGCCCTTGGTGCACAACCGGCCCCTGTTGGTGGGGTGATCCTTGTCGCCGTAGGCCTTGACCACCCTGCGGGTTCCGGTCTCCGGATCGGTGGCGACGTCGAGCACCATGCCGCACCCGACACCGCAGTAGGAGCAGGCGGTCTTCACCGTCGTGATTGCGTCCTGCATCCGAGTCTCCTAGCCGGCACCGTGGTCCCGCCGGTGCCGTCGCCGATACGACGCTCTCCATGCTGCGGACTCGGTGTTTCGGATGCGTCAAACGGGATGAGCACGCTGTGACATCTGGCTCACGGGCGACACACGGAGTTGTGAGGTGCCGGAAACAACCTCAGGACTTCGGTTGCTGCTCCCACCACTTCAGGAGTTCGGCCTCGGCTTCGTCGCGGTCGAGAGGACCTCGATCGAGCCGCAGTTCCTTGAGGAACTTCCACGCGCGCCCCACCTCGGGGCCCGGGGGGAGGCCGAGAATCTCCATGATCGCGTTGCCGTCGAGATCGGGCCGGACCTTCGCGACGCCCTCCTCCTCGGCCAGCCGCGCGATGCGGACCTCCAGGTCGTCGTACGTGGCCTGCAGGGCGGCGGCGCGCCGCTTGTTGCGGGTCGTGCAATCGGCGCGCACCAGTTTGTGGAGCCGGGGGAGAAGGTCGCCGGCGTCGTGCACGTACCGGCGCACCGCCGAGTCCGTCCACTGACCCTTGCCGTAACCGTGGAACCGCAGATGCAGGAACACCAGCTGGCCGACATCCTCGATCATCTGCTTCGGGTACTTCAGTGCGCGCATCCGCTTGCGCACCAGCTTCGCCCCGACCACCTCATGGTGATGGAAGCTGACCCCACCGCCGGATTCGTTGCGCTTGGTGCCGGGCTTGCCGATGTCGTGCAGCAGTGCTGCCCAGCGCAGCACCAGGTCGGGATCACCGTCCTCGAGATCGATCGCCTGCGTGAGCACCGTGAGCGAATGCCAGTACACGTCCTTGTGCTGGTGATGCTCGTCGATCTCGAGCTTCATCGCGGGAATCTCGGGGATCACCCGCTCCGCCAGACCGGTCTCCACCATGCACTCGATGCCCTCGACCGGATGGTCTCCCAGGATCAGCTTGTCGAGCTCGGCCCGCACCCGCTCGGCGCTGATGCGCAAAATCTCGTCGGCCATCTCCTGGATCGCCGTGTGGACGCGGTCGGCGAGCGTGAAACCCAGCTGCGAAACGAAGCGCGCCGCGCGCAACATCCGCAGCGGGTCGTCCTCGAACGAATCCTCCGGTCGCGCAGGTGTGTCGAGTACGCCCGCGAGCAGCGCATCCATTCCGCCCAGGGGGTCGACGAACTCACCGGCGCCGTCCGGGCCGATCCGGACTGCCATCGCGTTGACGGTGAAGTCGCGTCGGACCAGGTCCTCTTCGAGACTCGTGCCGTATTCGACGACGGGATGCCGGGTCACGCGGTCGTACGCGTCGCTGCGGAAGGTGGTGATCTCGAGTTGCTCGGATCCCTTGGCCGCGCTGACCGTGCCGAAGTCGATACCCGTGTCCCACTGATGGTCCACGAACCCGCGCAACAGCTCCTGGACCTTCTCGGGCCGCGCATCAGTGGTGAAGTCGAGATCGGTGCCCAGCCGACCGAGCACGGCGTCACGGACGCTGCCACCCACGAGATACAGCTCGTGGCCGGCCTCGGCGAACCGTGCGCCGAGAGGGGCCAGGACATCGGACAACGAGCGCAGAGTGACGTCGGCTCCGGCGAGCAACCGGGTTCGGCGGTCGGGATCTGCGGTGGGTGAGTTCACGTCTTTGCACCTTACCGAGCAGGGCGTTCGTGTGGTTGAGCCGGGACCGACGGCGCTACATCTACTATCTATTAGGTGTCGCCCGCCGAACGTGCCAATCGCAACCGCCGCAGCTCGCGGCGTCGTGGCACGAGCGCGAAAAAGGCTGCTCAGGGGGGAGCCCCGGGCGCTCCGGGCGCTCCGGTCCCGCGCCTGCGCACCGTCAGGGAGACCTCCGCGGGCGGGCTCGTCGTCGACGGACTCGGTGGCCCACCCGACAAGTTGTGCGCCGCACTCATCGGACGCACCGATCGCCGCGGCCGGCTTCTGTGGTCGCTGCCGAAAGGCCACATCGAACACGGCGAAACCGCCGAGATGACGGCGATGCGCGAAGTGCACGAAGAAACCGGCGTACGGAGCACAGTGCTCGCCGAGCTCGGCAGCATCGACTACTGGTTCGTCACCGAAGGCCGCCGGGTCCACAAGACGGTGCACCACTACCTTCTGCGCTACCTCGGCGGCGAACTGTCGGACGCAGACGTAGAAGTCACCGAAGTCGCATGGGTGCCGCTCCGAGAGCTCCGGTCACGACTCGCCTACGCGGACGAACGTAAGCTCGCCGACGTCGCAGACCAACTCATTGCGGAGATGCATCCCGAGGTGCGTCCCCGCACCGACGAACCGGGGGCCCATCTCGGATGACGGTGGTGGTTTCCCGGGCGGGTGCCGCGGTTCTGGCCGTGCTCGCGCTCGTTCTCACGACGATCGGTGTGGCGATTCCGGCACCCGTGTCGGCTCAGCCGACCTCCGAAGGCCCCGAGTTCCTCGAGTTGGCAATCGACGAGATCACCCCATCGGTGGTGTCGCTCACCAGCGAATCGGTGGTCACCGTCAAGGGCACCGTCACCAATGTCGGCGACCGCGACGTCGAGGACGTCTGGGTGCGGCTCCAGCGGGCACCCGTCATCTCCGACCCCGCCGCATTGCGCACCTCGCTCTCCCTCGACCAGTCGGGGTTCGACACCGTCGGTGAATTCGAGGAGGTGACCGACCGGCTCGGCCAGGGCGACCGGGTCGATTTCACGATCGAACTACCTCTCCGCTCCGAAGCCGAACCGTCGCTCGGTATCGACACTCCGGGCGTCTATCCGTTGCTCGTCAATGTCAACGGCTCACCCGAGTACGGGGGACAGGCCCGGCTGGACGATGCACGCTTTCTCCTGCCCGTTCTCGGCATACCCGCAGGCCAGGACACCAGTGGCCCACGAACCTCCGCGGCTGCGGAGTCGGGCGGGACGGGCAGCACCACGCCCCGCAGCGCGGCCGACACCTTTCCCGCCGTACCTCCCGACGTGTCGCGTCCCGTCGCCGTCTCGATGCTGTGGCCCCTCGCCGACAAGCCCCGGCTGGCATCGGGTGTCCCCGGCTCGGTGACCGAACCGGTGCGCCTCGTCGACGACGTGCTCGCCACGTCGCTCGCCGACGGAGGACGGCTCGACGGGCTGTTGCGTGCCGCCGAGCAGGCGCTGGAGACGGACCCGCGCGTCACGGAAGGGATGTGCCTGGCCGTCGACCCCGACCTGCTGGTCACCGTGACCAACATGACCCGGGACTACCTCGTCGTGGACGACCCCGCCGATCCGATGGGTGACGCTCAGCCGGGATCGGGCACCGACGCGGCGATAGCCTGGCTCGGACGGATCCGGAATCTGGCTGCGTCCATGTGCACGGTCGCGGTGCCGTTCGCCCAGGTGGATCTCACCGCGCTCGCTGAACTGGACGACCCGTCGCTGAACGTTCCCGCGCTCGAATCCCCGCGCACCATCATCGACACGATCCTCAGGACCACGTCTCTCCCCGACGTCGTCTGGCCCGATTCGGGAGTCCTCACCGAGAAAGCCGGACTCCTCGCCGCCGCGAACGGCCCGGTCACAGCGCTCCTCGCGGATACCGCGGTGGAGGACGGGAGGGCCGGCATGAGCGGCCTGCCCCCGCGCAACGCCGTCCGTGTGTCCGGAGTCGACGGACTGACCGCGGGCCTGTTCGACGCTTCGGCGGCAGCCGCCCTCGCGGGGATGGGCTACGAACCGTCGACCCCGTCGTTCGTGACCAAGTCCGCACGCTACGAACTCGGCAACGACTCCGCGACCGCGCGCCTCCAGGACGCGCTCGGCGCGCTGGCCTGGCCCGCGCTTACTCCGTCCGTGAGCGAAGCGACAGGACTGCCCCTGCCCCCCGCGGGCCGGTCCGTGCTGTTCGCTCCGCCCCAGGTGTGGACACCGTCCCCTGAGGAGGCGTCGGCGACCCTGTCGATGGTCTCGTCCCTGGTTCGTTCCGGCACCGCGACGGCACGTCCCTTCGCCGAGTTCGTGGCGGCGGCCGCCGCGACCGCCGACGACCCGATCGCGTCCGCGCTCTCCTATCCGGAGCAGGCGATCACCGACGGGGCGTCGGCAGAGGTGCTCACGATCGCTGCCGAACAGCCACCGCGACTCGACGCCCTCCAGGCTGCGATGGTCGAGGATCTCCAGGCTCAGCTGACACCGCAGGAGTTCCTCGCGCCGCTGCGGGAGGATCTGTTGCGCGCGATGTCGTCCGCGGGACGTCGTGGTCAAGATCCCGAGGGAGCAGCCGACGCTGCGGATCTGCGCGCTGTGGAAGTCGAGGAGGCCGTGGACGGAATGTTCGCGGGAGTGACAGTCCTCTCACCGGGCGGTGTGTACACCCTGACTTCCGAACAGAGTCCCCTACTGTTGGTAGCGCGCAACGATCTGCCCGTGGGCATCACAGTGCGGTTGAATGTGGACGCGCCGGCGGCGATGGAGATCACCGATATCGGACCGACCCAGCTTCCTCCGCGCGGTAGTCGCACTCTGACGGTGCCCGCTCAGATCAGCGACTCGCGGAAGCTCTCGCTCGAGTTCTCGCTCACCACGGACTCCGGCCTGTCTCTCGGCAGTCCGACCAACGTGACGGTACGTTCCAATGCGTATGGCCGGATTCTCGCGATCGTCACGGGCTGTGCGGGAGCGCTCCTGCTGTTCCTGGCGGGCAGGCGGCTTCTGCACCGGTTCCGCGGGGAACCGGATCCAGCCGACGAAGGGTACGAACGAGAATGACGGGGAACGCGACCCGCGACGACGTGAAGTCACCGACGACTTCACCGGACGTCACCGGTGCAGGTCCCACCGCCCGGAAGACTCCGAGCCTGCTCGCCGCGACCGGTTCCATCGCCGTCGCCACCCTGGTCAGCCGCATCACCGGGTTCCTCAAGCAGCTTCTGATCCTCACGCTGCTCGGTGCGAGTGTCGCGTCCTCGTTCACCGTGGCCCACCAGATCCCCAACATGATCTCCGAGCTCGTCCTCGGCGCCGTGCTCACCTCGATCGTGGTGCCGGTGCTCGTCCGAGCCGAACGCGAGGACCCTGACGGGGGCGAGGCGTTCGTCCGGCGGCTGTTCACCGCGGCGGTGGTGCTGCTCGGTGGTGCCACCATCCTCGCCGTGGCCGCCGCGCCGCTGCTCACCACCCATGTGTTCCTCGACGACTCCGGCAAGGTGTCGACGTCGCTGACGACAGCACTGTCGTACCTGCTGCTGCCCGCGATCGTGTTCTACGGCCTGTCGGGCCTGTTCACCGGCATCCTGAACACGCGGCAGGTGTTCAAGCCCGGCGCCTGGGCTCCGGTCGCGAACAACGTCGTCGTGCTCGTCGTGCTGGTGATCTACTACCTGATGCCCGGAGAGATCAGCCTCGACCCGGTGCGCATGGGCGAGCCGAAGTTGCTGGTCCTGGGTCTGGGTGTGCTTCTCGGCGTGGTCACCCAAGCGATGTGCCTGATCCCTGCCCTGCGCCGCGAAGGCATCAATCTGAAGCCGCTGTGGGGCCTCGACGACCGCCTGCGCCAGTTCGGCGGTATGGCCGCCGCGATCGTGCTGTACGTGCTGATCAGCCAGATCGGCATGATCTTCGCGACCAACATCTCGTCGGGTGCCGACGCTGCCGGCCCGGCGATCTACAACAACGCCTGGCTGCTGCTGCAGTTGCCGTACGGCGTTCTCGGCGTCACCGTGCTGACGGCGATCATGCCGCGGCTGAGCCGCAACGCCGCCGAAGGCGACACCCCAGCGGTCGTCGACGACCTATCGGTAGCGACGCGCATGACGATGATCGCGCTCATCCCGATCGTCACGTTCCTCACGATCGCGGGCACGCACGTCGGCACCGCGCTGTACGGGTACGGCAACTTCGGCGCGGGCAACGCCTCGCTCCTGGGCCAGGCCGTGAGCTGGTCCGCCTTCACGCTGATCCCGTATTCGCTGGTGCTCATCCACCTGCGCGTGTTCTATGCGCGGGAGCAGGCGTGGACCCCGACCTGGATCATCCTCGGGATCACCGCCGTCAAGATCGGCCTGTCGGCGCTCGCCCCGGTGGTCGCGACCGACGACCAGCAGGTTGTCGTCCTCCTCGGCGTCGCGACCGGTATCGCCTTCACGTGCGGTGCGTTCATCGGTGGCTTCCTGCTGCACCGCACCCTCGGTGACCTGCGGATGGCCAATGTGGGCCGGACGATCTGGCACGTGGTGCTCGCGTCGGCGGGTGCCGCCGGCGTCGTCCTCGTCGCCGACCGGCTACTGCAGCTCGACGCCCTCGCCGAGCGCTTCGGTGGTCTCGGCTCGATGGTGCGCGTCGCGATCAGCGGTGTGCTGATGCTGCTGGTCGCCTTGGTCGGCATGTACCTGCTCAAGGTGCCCGAGGTCATGGCGATCGAAGCCGCGGTCCGGCGCAAGATCTCCGCGGTGCGCGGTGGCGGTGCAGACGAGCCTGAATCCGAAGAGGCCGGTGCCACCGGTACCTCGCAGGACGATGGAGCGGTGGTTCCCGCCCGCCGGCGCTTCGTCTACGACGCGTACCCCGAGTCGGATCTCGAGAAGACCGTCGTCCTGCCACGCATCGACTACGGCGATTACGGGGTCGGTCCGTACGACGCGATCACCGAGATCATGCCGGCGATCAGAGACGTGCCCCGTCGAGGCGAGGCGCAGCAACAACTCCCGTACCCTGGTCAACAGCAGATTCGACACGGGCGCCGTGGTCCGCGCTACTTCGCGGCCCCCACCGGCGATCCTCGGCTCCGCACCGGAAGTGGACGAGTCGACAACGAAGGAGTGAGGGTGAGCGACGACGACCACGCTGCCGGAAGGTCCACGATCGACGCGTCACAGCAGGCGGGTTCGACGCCGGCCGGCAACGATCAACGGCCGACGCCACCCAGGCCGCCGCGCGACACCCACCACGACACCGGAGTCATACCGATCGGATCGCCGCAGCTCCCGCCCGTACGAGTCCCCGGTGCGGCGCCACGCCGCACGATGCGCGGCCCCGAGCTCATTGCGGGCGCCTCCGTCGCCGGTGGACGGTACCGTCTCCTCTCGCCCCACGGCGGCGCGCGCGGCCTGCGGTTCTGGCAGGCACTCGACGTCAAGCTCGATCGCGAAGTGGCACTGACCTTCGTGGACGCCGACCAGAGTGCCGCCGACGGCACCGGTCCGGACTCCCCGCAGGCCATCCTGTCCCGCACGCTCCGGCTCGGCCGGATCAATTCGCCCGGCCTGGCGCGTGTCCTCGACGTGGTCCGCGGAAGTTCGGGCGGCATCGTCGTCGCCGAGTGGACGCCCGGCCGGTCGCTGCGAGAGATGTCCACAACCGAGCCGTCGCCGCTGGGCGCCGCGCGTGCCGTCCGCGCTCTCGCGGCTGCCGCCGAAGCTTCGCACCGAGCGGGCAGCGCGCTGTCGATCGACCATCCCGACCGGATCCGGATCAGTGTCTCCGGTGACGCGGTCCTGGCATTCCCCGCGACCTTCTCGGATTCGGACGCCGTCTCCGACGTGCACGGCCTCGGCGCGAGCCTCTACGGGCTCATCACCGGTCGCTGGCCGCTCGACGAACCGGCCGCACCCGGCCGCCCCCCGGCGCCGCATCACAGCGGTGCGACCATCGGTGGGATGCCGGACGCGGACCGCGGCGCCGACGGAAAGCCCGTCGAGCCGAAGGTGCTCCGTCCCGACGTGCCGTTCGAGATCTCTGCCGTCGCCGTGCGAGCGCTGAGCACCGACGGCGGTATCCGTACCGCAGCCACCGTGCAGCACATCCTCGATCAGGCGTCGGTGGTCGATCAGAAGACCGATCTGATTCCCGCCCTGCGGATCGGCCAGCGCGCGAGCATGACCGAAACCCACGCGCTCGCCGATCCGGAAGCACTCGAGCAGAAGAAGAAGCATTCCCAGCGCATGCTCTACGCGCTGATCGGCCTGGGGATCACGACGGTCGTGCTGTTGTCGCTCATCGGTTGGTGGATCACGAATCTGCTCGCCGGCGACACGAGTGACGCCCCGCTGACCAGTCAGGAATTCGGTCTCACGCCGACCGCTGAAGCACCCGCGTCACCCGAGTCCGCTCCTCCGTCCGCGGCGGCTCCCGCAGCGGCAGGGGGACCGGTCACCGCCTCTTCGGTGGCGGTGTTCTCCCCGCAGGGCACCCCCGATTCGCCCGCGTCGGCGTCGCTGGCAATCGACGGTGATCCTGCTACGTCGTGGAGCACCGACGCCTATTTCGATCCGTTCCCCTCCCTGAAGAACGGGGTCGGCCTCCTGGTGACGCTCGAGGACTCGGCGACGCTGTCGTCGGCGAAGATCACGTCCTCGTCGCCCGGAACGGTCGTCGAGATCCGGAGCGCACCATCGGATTCGACCTCTCTCGACCAGACCCAGCTGATCGGTTCGGGGACACTGGGATCCGGCGAGACCGAGATTCCGCTCGAGGCCGATGGAGGCACCTCGCACGTGTTGGTGTGGATCACGGGCCTGAGCTCCGACGGTGGGAGCAACAAGAGTTCGATCTCCGAGATCGAGTTCAGCGGCTCCGAGTAATCGGATTGCCCCAGCGTAAGCCGGGGCAACGCCCGTGCGATCGGCTACCATCCGCGCGTGCGAATTTTCGGGGGGATCGCAAAAATCGCCGTGCCCGACGACTCTGTGCCTACAGAAGTCTCGGGTACGTCGGCGTCCGACGCCGCGTTGCTGGCGGCGCACGTCGCCGGCGATCGAGAGGCGTTCGCGACGTTGCTGTCGCGCCATTACGACCATTTGTGGCAGGTCGCGCGACGCACCAGTTACTCACCCGAGGATGCGGCCGATTCGTTGCAGGAGGCACTGTTGTCGGCGCATCGGATGGCTGCGAACTTTCGCCAGGACGCCGCGGTGCGGAGCTGGATGCACACCATCGTCGTCAACGCGTGCCTCGACCGCATCCGCCGCAACAAGGTTCGGCCGACGGTGCCTCTGTTCACGGACGAATCCGAGAAACCGCGTGCGGTAAGGGATTCCATCCATGACACTGAGCTCGCACTCGATGTGAGAACAGCGCTGTTCACTCTTCCACCGGACCAGCGGGCGGCGATCGTGGCGGTGGACGTGGAGGGATACTCGGTACGTGAGGCAGCCCTTCGACTGGGCGTACCGGAGGGAACGGTCAAGAGCCGGTGCGCGCGGGCGCGCCGCAAACTCGCGGTGGTGCTCGGCGACCTTCGCGAATGAGGGAACCGAACACGAGCCCGAATCGTCTTACTCTGGTGAGGACACCCGATCCGTCGAGGAGAACGCGCATGAACGAGGACGAGATACCCCGTCCGCCGTACTCGCACGACCTGCTCGCCGATCTGCATGCGGGCGTCCTGGACGACGACGTGGCGCAACGCCTCTGGCCCTTGGTACGTGCCGACCCGGAAGCTGCCGCGGTTGTCGGACGTCTCGACGCGGTGCAGGCGCGGCTGGGCCGGCTTCGCGACAGCGAACCGGCAGAGCCGATTCCTCAGGATGTCGCCGCCCGGATCGACACCGCGCTGGCAACTGCCCGACGACGCCCTGCCCGGAAATGGATTGCCGGAGCCGGTGTCGCCGCGGCAGCAGTGTTCGCCGCTGTGTTCGCGATGGTCCTGATCGATTCGGCACCGGGTGGAGACGACACCGGCAGCGACGCCTACGCCGCTCCGCCCAGCGATGCCGTGTTCGATCCCGCCGAACTGCGTTCGATGGTCGGCAAGACTTCGCTCGGTCCCCTCTCGGACAAGGATCGTCTCCGAGAATGCTTGCAGGCGAACGGATTCGATTCTTCGTCTCCGTTGCTGGGATCGCGGCAGACCGAATTCCGTGAGCGCGAGGCGGTTCTGCTCCTCCTCAGCGGGCCGAACCCTCCGCAGCTGACGGCAGTGATTGTCGGAACCGAATGTGACGCAACCGATCCCGCCACCCTCGCAATTCATACCATCGGGTAGGCGCCAGCTACCCGGGCGTCACTCGGCGATGGTCAGCAACAGGTGAAGTATCCGCTCGCGCAGCGCCGGAGTGTCGTCCTCGGCAGCGATCAATCCGGTGAACAGCGCGGTCCCGGCGGCCATGACGAGTGCCGCTCTCGCATCGAGTTCGGCGTCTTCGCCGCCGTCCTCGGTGAACAGGGCGGTGCTGGGGCCGCTGAATGTGCGCCACAGCGCGTTTCGCAGGTCCTCGTGGTCGCGCAGCGCCGCGAGCAATCCGGGTAGTGCGGCACGGACCTCCGGCCGCGAGAAGAGTTCGTTGCTGCCGGCGACCACCCATTCGATCCACCCTTTGCGGTCGATCCCGTCGTACGGAGACAGGTCGGGCGCCGAACCGAGCAGAGCGTCGAGAACCAGGTGCGCTTTGCTGGGCCACCGGCGAGTCAATGCCGCGCGCCCGACTCCCGCACGTGCGGCGATCGCACGCATGCTCAGACCGTCCCACCCGTCGCGAACGAGCATTTCGCGGGTGACGGCGAGGACTTCGCTGTCGATACGGGGGTCGCGGGGACGACCGGTGGGTGCAGCAGACATCGGCATCTCGCGTGGGTGGGACCAGACAGCGCCTGGGGTGTGATCGGGGTTATAGTCGGGAAAATTACGATACCACTGGCATCGAAAGTAGGGTCATGACTGCGCCGCGATCCACCGTCTTCGAACCGGCTCGCCTCGGGCCGCTCACCCTCCGCAACCGCATCATCAAGGCGGCGACCTTCGAGGGCGTCATGCCCAAGGGTGCGGTCACCGACAAGCTCGTGGACTTCCACGCCGAGGTCGCGCGCGGTGGCACCGCCCTGACCACAGTGGCCTACTGCTCCGTCTCGCCCGCCGGCCGCGTCCACCGCGACACCCTCGTCCTCGACCGTGATGCCGTGCCCGGCCTCACCCGTCTCACCGACGCCGTACACCGCGAGGGTGCGCTCGCGTCGGCTCAGATCGGGCACGCGGGTCTAGTCGCCAATCAACTGTCGAACGGAATGAGCACGACCGCGCCGTCGACGCGGATCAGCGCGCCCGCCATGGGCCTCGTCCGTGGCGCGTCCCTCGATCAGCTCGACGCGATCGTCGCGGACTACGTCTCAGCGGCGCGGTACGCCGTGGAATCGGGATTCGACGCACTCGAAGTCCATCTCGGACACAACTACCTGCTCAGCTCGTTCATGAGCCCGAACCTCAACAAACGCAGCGACCACTACGGCGGAAGCATCGCGAACCGCACAGCATTCCCACGACGCGTCCTCGCAGCGATCCGGGAAGCAGTAGGCGACTCGGTCGCGGTGATCGCCAAGTTCAACATGACCGACGGTGTGCCGAAGGGTCTGTGGCTCGACGAATCACTGCCGATGGCCAAGCTCATCGAGTCCGACGGCACCATCGACGCCATGCAGCTGACGGGTGGGAGTTCGCTGCTCAACGGGATGTACTTCTTCCGCGGTGACGTCCCGATGAAGGAGTTCGTGCAGTCTCAGCCGAAGGTCGTCGGGTGGGGGCTGAAGGTTTACGGACCCAAGATCTTCCCGAAGTTGCCGTTCGAGGAGGCGTTCTTCCTCCCGATGGCCCGGCAGTTCCGGTCGGAGTTGTCGCTGCCGTTGATCCTGCTCGGCGGTATCAACCGCATCGACACCATAGACAACGCTCTGCACGAAGGATTCGAGTTCGTGGCCATGGGCCGAGCACTGCTCCGCGACCCGTATCTCGTCGACAAGTTCCGCAACCACACCGCCGACGAAGGACTGTGCATCCACTGCAACAAGTGCATGCCCACGATCTACACCGGAACCAAGTGCGTGATCAGGGAAACCCTGCGTGAGGTCCCCGGAGCCGTCTGACCGTCCGGAGGTGGGTGGGTCACCCGCTGTGGGGTGACGCACGGTGCGAGGGGAACAACACCGTTTACCCTGGTGTTGACATCTGTGTATGCTGCCGAGCCGCTTGTCGGCCCGCGGCCGCTACGACAGTCCCGCCCGCCGACCCGGAAGGCCTTCGCCGCATGACGACCCAGCCCACCATTCACGATCTCATCATCATCGGTTCGGGACCCGCCGGATACACCGCCGCGATCTATGCGGCCCGCGCTGAACTGAAGCCCATCGTGTTCGAGGGAACACAGTTCGGTGGCGAACTGATGACCACCACCGAGGTCGAGAACTTCCCGGGCTTCAAAGACGGCATCATGGGTCCCGAACTGATGGACCAGATGCGCGAGCAGGCACTCCGCTTCGGCGCGGACATCCGCACCGAGGACGTCGAAGAAGTGGACCTGGCCGGTCCGGTCAAGACCGTCGTGGCGAACGGGGAAACCTACAGCAGCCGTGCCGTCGTCCTCGCGATGGGCGCCGAACCGCGGTACCTCGGCGTGCCGGGGGAGGAGCGACTCCTCGGCCGCGGAGTGTCCGCATGCGCGACCTGCGACGGCTTCTTCTTCCGTGATCAGGACATCGCCGTCGTCGGCGGTGGCGACTCGGCAATGGAGGAGGCCACCTTCCTGACCCGCTTCGCGCGCAGCGTGACCATCGTCCACCGCCGCGAAGAGTTCCGCGCATCGAAGATCATGCTCGAGCGCGCCGAGGCGAACGAGAAGATCCGCTTCCTCACCAAGACGCGGGTCGTCGAGGTGAACGGTGAGAACAGCGTCTCGTCGCTGACCGTCGAGGACACCGTCACCGGCGAGCTCAGCGAACTCCCGGCGACCGGTCTCTTCGTCGCCGTCGGCCACGACCCACGCAGTGCGCTCGTCGCCGGGCAGGTCGAGCTGGACGACGAGGGCTACGTCAAGGTCGTCGGCCGCACCACGGCGACGTCACTGCCGGGTGTCTTCGCAGCCGGCGACCTCGTCGACCACACCTACCGCCAGGCAATCACCGCGGCCGGCAGCGGTTGTTCCGCAGCGATCGACGCCGAGCGCTGGCTCGTCGCGCGCCACGAGGTTCCGCCCGCTGTCGTGCCCGCCCAGGTCTGACAGCACCACTCACTCATCAATTCCCGCTCGACACAGGAGATATCGTGGCCGTCAAGGACACCAACACCGTTACCATCACCGATTCCTCGTTCGTCGAGGACGTACTGCAGTCCGACAAGCCCGTGCTTGTCGATTTCTGGGCCACGTGGTGCGGTCCGTGCAAGATGGTCGCTCCGGTCCTCGAGGAGATCGCGGGTGAGCACGGCGACAAGCTGACGATCGCCAAGCTCGACATCGATGCCAATCCGTCGGCGGCCCGCGACTACCAGGTGATGTCCATTCCCACCATGATCCTGTTCTCCGGTGGCAAGCCTGTGAAGACCATCGTGGGCGCGAAGGGCAAGGCGGCGTTGCTCCGGGACCTCGCGGACGTCCTGTAGTACGGTCCCGAGGATCGATTCTCGGATGCGCCCGGGGCCCAGGCTCCCGGCGCATCTGAGATAATTCCGTTCGATGCTGCCCTGCCCCGCGCTGGGCGCAATCCGGTCAGCACGGAAAGGCCCAACGCATGCGCCCTCTTCGTCACGGCGACCATGGCCCGGCAGTCGCCGAGATTCGGAGCACTCTCGCCGGCCTGGGTTTCCTCAACGCTCGTCCAGACTCCTCTGACGGCTGGATGGGCTCCGACGTCGTCTTCGATCGTGAGCTCGACGGTGCAGTGCGTGCCTTCCAGCAGCAGCGCGGTCTCCTCGTCGACGGGATCGTCGGCCCTGCGACGTACCGCTCTCTCAAAGAAGCGTCGTATCGGCTCGGCGCACGCACCTTGATGTACCAGTTGTCCGCACCGCTGTACGGCGACGACGTGGCGGCGCTGCAGACCCGGCTGCAGGATCTCGGCTTCTACGTGTCCCGGGTGGACGGCTATTTCGGGCAGAAGACCCATGAGGGGCTCAGTTCGTTCCAGCGCGAGATCGGTCTCGCCGCAGACGGCATCTGCGGTCCGGAAACCTTGCGGTCGCTCGAACTGCTCGGTACCCGGGTGTCTGGTGGGTCGCCGCATGCCATCAGCGAAGAGGAGATCGTACGACGGTCCGGTCCTCAGCTGAGCGGGAAGCGGATCGTCATCGATCCCGGTCTCGGCGGGCGCGACCACGGCATCATCGTGCCGAGCGAGCACGGTCCGATTTCCGAGGCCGACATCTTGTGGGATCTCGCGCGGCGGCTCGAGGGCCGGATGGCGGCCACCGGCATGGAGACGTTCCTCTCGCGTCCGTATCACGCCGATCCCACCGATGTGGAGCGCGCCGGCACGTCCAACGCGTTCGGTGCCGACCTGATGATCTCGCTGCGCTGCGACTCGAGCTCGAACCCGCACGCGAGCGGCATCGCGAGTTTCCACTACGGCAACTCGCACGGCTCGGAGTCGATGATCGGGCAGGTTCTCACGGGCTTCATCCAGCGCGAGATCGTCGCACGTACGTCGCTGCAGGACTGCCGGAGTCACGGTCGCACGTGGGACCTGCTTCGCCTGACCAACATGCCGACCGTGCAGATCGATCTCGGTTACCTCACCAACGAGCACGACGCATCGCTGCTCGCCGACCCGAAGACTCGGGACGTGATCGCCGAGGCGATTCTCGTCGCCGTGAAGCGGTTGTACTTGCTCGGGCAGGACGATCAACCGACCGGTACTTACACCTTCGCCGAACTGCTCGCCGAGGAACTGTCCATCACCGAGACTCGCTGAGTCCCCTGTCCCGGCCGACTCGCTGAGTCCCGTGTCCCGGCCGACTCGCTGAGCCCCCGCCCCGCCCGTGCCGTGGCAGGGGCCGCCCGGTGCGATCGGTCTACGGCACCGCCAGCGCGGTGCGCCCGGTGACGTCTTCCACGGTCAGCGACGCCGCTTCGATCAGGCGCTCGAGAGCCGCTTCGACCTCTTCCTTCCACCCGTGATCGCGATCGAGTTCGAGTCGCAACCGAGGGAAGCGCGGATGCGGCGCCACCACTTCGAAACCCATGTCCTCGAGAAAGTCGGCGCCGATCATGCACTCGGCCGGGGAGCACTCGCGCACCGACGTGGTGCTGGGCACGTACCCCGCCGAGGGCCTGTCGTCTTCCTGACGACGGAATCCGAACGCCTCGAGAGCCCGGACGTTGCGGCGGACCAGATCGGTCACGACCGCACGGATGAGATCGGCGCCCACATCCAAGTCGGACGCGTGGGGCTCGATCCGCATCGTCGTGAGGAGGATCGCGTCAGCGCTGACCGGTGAGGTCGGAAAGAGCCGTGCCCGGGGCACCATGTTGGGCGGCGCATAGAACGCGACTCCAGCGATCTTGTCGTCGGAGTCGCCGAACGAGGCGACCTGCGCACACGACCCCCACTCGAGCATGACCATCGAGAGCCATGCTTCCTTCTCGAATTCGGGGTCGCAGAAGTCGCGGCCGTGGCCTTCGGGCGCCGGATCCATTTCCCAGAACACACACCTGCGCGGGTGCGTGGGCAATTGCTCGATCGCACTCAGGGACAGCGGCGTGACTCGCGTCGACACGGGATACTTTCGCCTCCACGTCTTTCTCTAGCAGACTGTTGTCCTGCCCCGGCCGGGAGTCAAGACGGACGGGTCTCGTTCGTAGCGCCCTGGTCGGTCACGCGCTGGGTCTGCATCATCGTCACGATCCGTTCGAGGTCGTCCACCGAGCCGAACTCCACCACGATCTTGCCTTTGCGCTTACCCAGGCTCACGGTCACGCGGGTGTCGAACGAGTTGGACAGCCGCTCGGCGACGTCCTGCAGTCCAGGCATCTGGATGGGCTTCCGTCGCGCCGGGGACGGCGCATCGGGCGCGCCACTCCGGTTCGCGAGCATGACGGCTTCCTCGGTCGCCCGCACGGACATGCCCTCCGCAACAATGCGCATCGCGAGCGCCTCCTGGGCGTCGGCACCGGCTTCGAGCGCGAGCAGGGCACGCGCGTGTCCGGCACTCAGCACACCCGCGGCGACCCGACGCTGGACGGGAATGGGCAGCTTCAGCAACCGGATCATGTTGGTGATGACCGGACGAGAGCGTCCCAGACGCGTGGCCAGTTCCTCGTGGGTGACCTCGAACTCCTCGAGCAACTGTTGATAGGCGGCGGCCTCTTCGAGAGGGTTCAGCTGGACACGGTGGATGTTCTCGAGAAGAGCGTCGCGCAGCAGCGCATGGTCGTCCGTGTCGCGGACGATCGCGGCGATGGTGTCGAGGCCGGCTTCCTGCGAGGCGCGCCAGCGACGCTCACCCATGATCAGCTGGAAGCGATCACCTTCGGCCCGCCGCACGACGATTGGCTGCATGAGACCGAACTCGCGGATCGAATGGACGAGTTCGGTCAGTGCCTCTTCATCGAACACCTGGCGGGGCTGCTTGGGATTCCGGTCGATCCGGTCGATCGGGATCTCGAGATACACCGCACCTGCGGGGGAGGGGAGAGGTTCGGAACCCGCTTCGACCAATTCGGTGTCGTCGCCTTGCCCGTCCGCCGGGGCGATCTTGCTGTCCCCGATGATGAGGTCTGCGGCGGCGGATCCGAGTCCCGACGGCGAAAGCGTCATCCCCGGCGATGCTCCCTGCCGACGACTGGCTGCCGGCTTCGTGGGCGGCGTGGCGGCAGGCGCCGCGGGAGCAGCAGTGGTCGTCGAAGCCGCTCCGGCGGTGTCCGATGCGGGCACATCCACCGGAGGGCCGGTCGGGATCAGTGCGGCCAATCCGCGACCGAGCCCGCCTTTACGTGTCGCGCTCATTCGTTCCCCTGCTTCTTCTGTGTCCCGCGTGCCGCCAATTCGCGCCCGGCGTCGAGGTAACTCATCGCGCCACGCGATCCCGGATCGTAGTCGAGCACCGTCATCCCGTAGCCGGGAGCTTCAGAGACCTTCACACTTCGCGGGATGACGGATCGCAGCACCGCGGAGCCGAAGTGGGCGCGCACCTCGGCGGCGACCTGATCCGCCAGCTTCGTGCGCCCGTCGTACATCGTGAGCAGCACCGTGGACACATGAAGGTCGCGGTTGAGGTGCGACTGTACGAGTTCGATATTGCGGAGAAGTTGACCGACGCCCTCGAGCGCGTAGTACTCGCACTGGATGGGGATCAGAACTTCCTTCGCGGCCACGAGCGCATTGACCGTCAAGAGGCCCAGAGAAGGCGGGCAGTCGATGATGACGTAGTCGTAGTCGCGCGGTCCCAGCGCCTCTTTGGTGAGCGCGTTCCTGAGTCGATTCTCGCGCGCCACCATGGAGACGAGTTCGATCTCGGCGCCGGCCAGATCGATCGTCGCCGGGATGCAGAAGAGTCGCTCACTGTGGGGACTCTGCTGAACGGCGTCGGCGGCCGACACCTCGCCCAGGAGGATCTCGTAACTCGACGGCACGCCGGAGTGGTGCGGTACCCCGAGCGCGGTACTTGCATTGCCCTGCGGGTCGAGATCGACGACGAGGACGGTCAGTCCCTGGACGGCGAGTGCGGAGGCAAGGTTGACCGCGGTCGTGGTCTTGCCCACCCCACCCTTCTGGTTGGCGATGGTGAGGACTCGGCGCTCGTGTGGCTTCGGGAGGGAGATTGCCTCACTCGGATGAAGCACCTGGCTCGCGCGATGGGCGGCTGCGCCGATGGGCGTATCGATCCCGGAGAACCCATCGAACGGGACGGGGGAGAATTCGTCGTTCATTGCCTCGGTTTCACGTGAAACAGCGGATTCAGATCCACCCGTCATAGAACGCTCCTTAAACGATTGATCCGCACTGTCCGCACGCTACATCCTCTTCGTTCCCGGGACACGGTGCACGACGCACAACGCGCTCGCGACAACGAGGAGGGTGAGACATGATCCGGAGAAATGGTCGCAGCTTCGACGCGTGGTCTTACGTCCACTTCCTCGGTCGGTTCAGTATTCCATCCGCATTCTATGTGGCACCCACGCGATCGCACCGCAGGACGTTCCACGTGAAACATGGGTCTTTGTTTCACGTGAAACAGCGCGACCAAAACCGGCACACCCGGTCGTTTCACGTGAAACAGTCCGGCCGTCGACGAAAGACGCGGGCAAGACGTCTCGGTGGAGATCCTGGATTTCGAATATAGGGCGGCGCAATACTTTTCGAAACGCTTGCCCTGTAAATGGTTGCTCGACAGGATGTTTGGCATTCGGATAACCCCTCGACCTCGGTCCAGGAATTGAGCGTCACAGTGACGAAATAGACGTGGGGCGGAGATACCCGAGAAATCGAGTGATGAAAGTCCCCATGGGCACCGTTCCGATACTCGAGAGAGTGACTCGAGCTCGAGACACGTCGTGCGTCCAACGAAATGTGGAAGCAGCGGCACCGGAAATGACCCGGCACACCGAGATAACGAAGAACCCCTCACCTCCCGAAGCGGGGGAGGGGAGGGGTTCGTTTCACGTGGAACAGTTATCGGTTCTTTCGCCGGCGCGAGGCCCGCGGCATACGTTCCGCCTTCACGACGAGTGTCGGAACCGGAAGCATGTCGCGCCCGCACTCGAGCACCTCGAGATTGCCGGCACCGAGACGAGCGAGTTCGTCGCGATCACGGTCGATCTCTTCCTGAGCCGACGCGCCCTTCAACGCGAGCATGCGGCCCCCCTCGTGGATCAGGGGTAGCGACCACTTGGCGAGCTTCGCGAGCGGAGCGACAGCACGAGAGGTGACCACGTCGGCGCCACCGGCTTCCTGGAGCACGCTCGGTTGCTCGGCCCGGCCGCGAACCACCAGAACGTTGTCGAGGTTGTTCGTCTCCACGAATTCCGCCAGATACACGGTGCGGCGCAGCAGGGGTTCGACGAGAGTGATCTTCAAGTCGGGTCGCGCGATCGCAAGCGGAATCCCGGGCAGTCCCGCACCGCTACCGACGTCGACGACGGCTTCGTCCTCCTGGATGAGTTCACCCAGAACCGCGCAGTTCAAGATGTGGCGTTCCCAGAGCCGGGACACCTCGCGCGGGCCGATGAGTCCGCGCTCGACCCCGTCGGTCGACAACGAGTGATGGTAACGCTCGGCGAGCTCGAATCGGTCGCCGAAAATCCGCTGCGCATTCGCAAGCAGGTCTGGCTCGTCTTGTTCCACGTGAAACATCCTCTCCTGCCGCCGGTGCGTCACCGACACCGGCACCCGTTCCGTCGGGCCCCCATCGAATGAAAAGAGGGACCCCGACGATTCAGGGTCCCTCTTCGAGCCGAAAGCGGAAGGCTCAATCCTGCACGATCACAACGCGCCGATGCGGTTCGGCACCTTCGCTCTCGCTGGAGACCCCGTCCACCTTGGCGACCGCGTCATGCACGATCTTGCGCTCGAAGGGAGTCATCGGCGCGAGTTCCTCACGGCCACCGCCGGCGAGGACGCGCTTTGCGGCTGAGGTGCCGAGCTCGGTCAGTTCGGCACGCTTACCCGCGCGCCAGCCGGCAATGTCGAGCATCAACTTGCTGCGCTCGCCGGTCGCCTGCTGTACGGCGAGCCTGGTGAGTTCCTGGAGTGCGTCGAGGACGTCTCCGTTGCTCCCGACAAGCTTGCTCAGATCTTTGCCACCGTCGATGCTGACTACCGCCCGGTCGCCCTCGACGTCGAGGTCGATGTCGCCGTCGAAGTCGAGCACGTCGAGCAACTGCTCGAGATAGTCGCCGGCGATTTCGCCCTCTTCGATCAGGTCTTCGTCGTCGACCACGTCGGTGTCGAGTTCAGGGTCGCTTTCGAGTGCAGGCTCGCGCGCCTCGCCGGTCACCTCGATGTCCTCCTGTGCCTTGTCCAGGTCACTGGCCATGATCAGCTCTCTTCTACTTCGGTCAGCGCCGCTTGCGCTTGGAGTTCTTGGGACGGCTACCCGGTTTCGGAGTCGACGAGCCCGAACCGGAGGTCGGCGTGGTGTCGCCGGTCGTGCCGGTTTCGCTTGCATCCTTCTTGGTCAGTGAAACTTCCGGCCCGGTTTCGGCGCTCGTATCGTCGACCGGGGCGCTGTCTGCCGAAGCTACGGCGCCCTTCTTCTTCTTCGCTTTGTTGGGCCTGGCACCCGGCTTCGGAGCATTCTCGTTCCGGCGTGCGAGCGCCGCGGCGCGCTTCTCTTCTTCTTCTTGGTCGATCTTCCGGAAGACGAGGTGCTGCTGCCCGTACGTCCACACATTGTTGCTCACCCAGTACAGGATGATGGCGATCGGCAGGAACGGACCACCGACGAGGACGCCGAGCGGGAACACGTAGAGAGCCAGCTTGTTCATGATCGCGGCTTGCGGATTCGCCGCGGCCTGGGCACTCTGCCGGGCGACCGAAGCGCGAGCGTTGAAGTGCGTCGCGATGCCGGCCACGATCATGAGGGGAACGGCGACAGCCGCGATCTGCCACCGCGACGGAATGTCACCGAACGGGGCGAAAGCCTCGAGCGATGCGATCGGCTGGGTGATCCAGGACGAGATGGGGGCACCGAACAGACGCGCGCTGAGGAAGGATTCGACGTCTTCCGGGCTGAACGCGTAGTTGCCGACCTGGGCGTTCTGCTCCGGCGTCAGGCCGAGCTGACCGAACCCGGTGCCGGTCCGGTTGAACGAGCGCAGGACGTGGAACAGGCCGATGAACACCGGCACCTGCAGAAGAACCGGTAGGCAGCCCATGAGGGGGTTGAAGCCGTGCTCCTTCTGGAGCTTCTGCATCTCGAGCGCCTGGCGCTGCCGGTCGTTCGAGTACTTCTTCTGCAGTGCCTTGATCTGCGGCTGAAGCTCCTGCATCTGCCGAGTCGTGCGGACCTGCTTGACGAACGGCTTGTACAGGATGGCGCGGAGGGTGAACACGAGGAACACCACCGACAGCGCCCACGTCCAACCACTGTCGGGCGCAAGCACGAACGAGAAGGCTTTGTGCCAGACCCAGAGGATCCAGGACACGGGATAGTAGATGAAGTCGAGCACGGCTCTATGTACTCCTCGGGTCGTCCATGTCGCCACGGAGAGGCGTCGGTCTCAGGTCTTCGCTCCGGTCAGGTACCCACGTGGGACGACCGATGACTCCGCTCGGGTACCGGATCCCATCCTCCAGGATGCCAGGGAGCGCATTTGAGCAGCCGCACCACGGTCAGCGCCGTTCCGACCACGAACCCTCGCTTGCGCAACGCTTCGACCGCGTATTCGCTACAGGTGGGCACGAATCGGCACGTCGGCATGCGGGTCGGCGACACGTACGTGCGGTAGAGCTCGATGCAAAAGACCAGGGCCCGCGCCGGCGCGGACCGGATCGCGTTCCAGGTCGAATGCGAGGTGGTCATGCGTGGTTCCCGAGCTCGGCTGCAACCGGCTCACCGACGGCATCCGGGGTGTCGAGAAGTCCGAGACGAGCCAGACCCGTACGGATCTGCTTGTCGAGTTCACGCGAATCCGCGGTCGCCGCACCCGGCAGGGCTCGCAATACGACGTCGGTGTCAGCCGGCACGCGCTCGACGAGGGAGGCACAGATATGACGAAGCCGGCGCGCGACTCGATGTCGAATCACCGCCGGCCCGACAGCCTTATTCACGACGAGCCCGAAACGGGGACCGTCGACACTCACCAAGAACTCGGACCGATCACGCTCGAGAGCGTGAATCACAAGGTCCCGCCGCCCCTGACGGCGACCGCGACGGACGGTATCGGAAAAGTCCGTGCGGCGCCGCAGGCGATACGGCTCAGGTAACACCCCGAGCTCCCGTTACGGGATCAGGCGGTGAGTGAAGCGCGGCCCTTACGGCGACGCGCCGTCACGATTGCGCGACCCGCACGGGTCCGCATCCGGAGACGGAAGCCGTGGACGCGCGCGCGGCGTCGGTTGTTCGGCTGGAACGTCCGCTTGCCCTTAGCCACGGTCAACACTCCTCGAGATATATGTGACGCCGGCAGGCGCCATCGGTCTAACTTATACGGATTTCGCACGACCCGTGCGCAATGAGTGCAGCACGGACCTATCACTTCTGCATGAGTGACTGTTCGAGGCTACTCGGATCGGGACGCGAAATCAAACCGCTGCCTCCGTGTCCGCGCAACCCGACACGCCGGACAACTTGACCCGAAGTTGCCCTCTCACAACGGGTGTGTGCCACATCACCGTGGGCTACCATCTCTCGCATGGCTTCGTCCGCGAACCCGCAGCACACAAGCCCTCTCGTGCCGGCGCCGCACGAGCATCGACGATGTGCGCGGCCGCCGGTCGCGCACGACCGCTCCTGAACCGGCGCCGAGGCGCAACGGCCGGACCGCGCCTCGTATGCCAGACTGAGCGCAAGAAGCCGGCACGAAAACTCGTTCGTCCCCTTCGTCCGTGCACAGAGTTGCACATCACCAGCACACATCCACCGGGCCATACCACTCGGTTGTCCACACCTGTGGATAATCGTGTGGAAATCATGTCGACCCTGTGGGAGGAAGCTACGTGAACGACGAGCCGAACGCGCTTGCCGATGTGTGGGCGGACGTCGTCGCCGAGCTGACAGCGGACGACGGAGTGCTCACCAAGAGCCAGAAGGCGTGGCTCGCGCTGGTCAAACCGATCACGTTGGCCCAGGGCTTCGCCCTGCTGTCGGTACCGTCCACGTTGGCCCAGCAATCCATCGAGCGCGATCTGCGCGAACCGATCCTGCGAGTCCTCACCCGTTACCTGGGACATCGCGTCGAAGGCCTCGGAGTCCGGGTAGAGCCCCGGGAGCGCATCGACGACCCCGCAGAGGATCCGTACGCGGAACCGCGCGACACCCTTCCCCTCGAGGGTCTGCCCGAGGAACGAGCAGGTGTCGATACCCGCAGTGGAGAGAGCCGCGCCCGGGACGCACGACGCGAGCCGGCGGGATCTCGAGATGCGGGTTCGCCTCGAGACGGTCGCTCCTCCCGTGACGGCATGTCGCCCGGTGAAGGTATCGGGCACCTCCGCCGGAGATACAGCACGGCACGCGACGACATGCTCGACGGTGAGCCCGGCGACCATGAGGAAGTGGACGACGACCGGGAGGCACTGACCGCGGTCCGCGAATCGTGGCCGTCGTACTTCACGCAGCCGCCGCCACCCGAAACGCCGTCGATGGGCAGTAGCAGCCTCAACGCCAAGTACACCTTCGACACCTTCGTGATCGGGGCGTCGAACCGCTTCGCCCACGCGGCCGCCGTCGCGATCGCCGAGGCCCCTGCCAGGGCATACAACCCCTTGTTCATCTGGGGCGCGTCCGGCCTGGGCAAGACACACCTGCTCCACGCGGCGGGACACTATGCGCAGCGCCTTTTCCCCGGGATGAGGGTGAAGTACGTCTCCACCGAGGAGTTCACGAACGACTTCATCAACAGCCTGCGCGACGACCGGAAGGTCGCGTTCAAGCGGCGCTACCGGGAGACCGACATCCTGCTGGTCGACGACATCCAGTTCATCGAGGGCAAAGAAGGTATTCAGGAGGAGTTCTTCCACACCTTCAACACCCTCCACAACGCGAACAAGCAGATCGTGGTGTCGTCGGACCGGCCGCCCAAGCAACTGGCGACGCTCGAGGAGCGCCTGCGCACCCGGTTCGAGTGGGGCCTGATCACCGATGTGCAGCCGCCCGAACTCGAGACGCGCATCGCGATCCTCAGCAAGAAGGCGCGGATGGACGGGCTCAACGTCCCGCACGACGTCCTCGAGCTGATCGCCAGCCGGATCGAACGCAACATTCGTGAACTCGAGGGTGCACTGATCCGTGTCACAGCCTTCGCATCGCTCAACAGGCAACCGCTCGATCTGACGCTGGCAGAGGTCGTGCTGCGGGATCTGATGCCCGATTCTACGGCTCTCGAGATCAACGCCGCGACCATCATGGCGGTGACCGCGGAGTACTTCGGCACGTCCATCGACGATCTGTGCGGACCGGGCAAGGCGCGTCCACTCGCCCAGGCCAGGCAGATATCGATGTACCTGTGCCGCGAGCTGACCGACCTGTCGCTACCCAAGATCGGTCAGACGTTCGGCCGCGATCACACCACAGTTATGTACGCGGACAAGAAGATTCGCAAGGAAATGACCGAACGCCGGAAGGTCTACGACCAGGTTCAGGAACTGACTGCACGCATCAAGCAGAGGTCCAAGCGGTAGTTCACACCGCCGAAAGTCATCCACAGGGAGTGCCCACAGGGCGCTCCCTGTGGCATTTTCGTCCCGCATCTCGAGAAAGTCCGGGCACTCACACTTGTGGACAAGGGTGTGCACAACGTGGGATCTTTGTGGACGGACGGTGGACAGAGGTTGAACAGTCTCGAGGAATTCACATTCATCCTCGAGTAGTCCTCGAGTTCATCCTCGAGTGTGTGGCCCTCGAGAAGTACACCCACCAGCGTAGACGTCGATCCGTCCACAGATTCCACAGGACCTATTACTACTTCTGTGAGTTCTTCTGAGAAAACTATTTAAAAACAGCTGTGTGGATGGAGTCGGTCCACAGGCCTCTCGAGGAGTCGTGTGCCCCGAGTCCTCAGCTTTCCAACCAGGCCGGGAAGGCATACCGTGGAGCCGCATCCCCCGACGCCGCCCCACGGAGTCGGGGCCTTGTGTCAGACTTCGTACGACTTGTCGAGACCACGATCGAAGGGATCCACCGGGCGATGGAGCTTGGAAGCATGAAGTTTCGTGTTGCTCGCGAGGACTTCGCCGACTCTGTCGCGTGGGTTGCCCGGAGTCTGCCGTCCCGCCCACCGGTGCCCGTTCTCGGTGGCGTGCTGCTCGGAGCCGAAGAACAGGGATTGACCGTCTCGGGATTCGACTACGAGGTATCGGCGCAGGTCCACGTCGCCGCCGAGGTAATCACCACCGGTCAGGCGCTCGTGTCGGGCAAGCTGCTCGCCGACATCACCCGCTCGCTGCCCAACAAGCCCGTGGATGTGGTGCTCGACGGCACCCGCGTGCTCATCACGTGTGGCAGCGCGAAATTCTCCCTCCCGACGATGCCCGTCGAGGACTACCCGCAGCTTCCCGAGCTGCCTCAGCAGACCGGTTCGCTGGCCGGCGATCTGTTCGCCGAGGCGATCAGCCAGGTCGCGGTTGCCGCAGGCAGGGACGACACCCTCCCGATGCTCACCGGCATCCGGGTCGAGATCGACGGCACCGATGTGGTGCTCGCCGCGACCGACCGGTTCCGTCTCGCGGTGCGCAAACTCGAGTGGATGCCCACCACCGACACCACCACGGCCGCAGTGCTCGTTCCTGCCAAGACGCTGTCCGAGGCTGCGAAAACTGTTGGCGGATCGTCGAATTCGCCTGTGCAGCTCGCGCTGGGCAGTGGTTCGTCCGTGGGTGCGGAGGGACTGCTCGGCATCGTCGCCGACGGCCGTCGCACCACCACCCGCCTGCTCGACGCCGAATTCCCCAAGTTCCGCCAGTTGCTCCCCAACGAGCACACTGCGATGGCCACCGTCGAGATCGCTCCGCTCGTCGAGGCGATCAAGCGTGTGGCACTCGTTGCGGAGCGTGGAGCACAGGTCCGACTCGAGTTCACCGACGGCGGGGTCCTCCTGTCCGCCGGCGGCGACGATGCCGGTCGCGCCGAGGAATCACATCCCGCCGAGTTCTACGGTGAACCGCTGGTCATCGCGTTCAACCCGGGGTACCTGCTCGACGGATTGACCTCGCTGCACACCGACAAGGTCTCGTTCGGTTTCACCACCGCGAGCCGGCCCGCCGTACTCCGGCCCGCAGTCGACGAAGAACCGTCGCCCGACGCTTCGGGTACCTTCGCTGCCCCCGAGAGCGATTACACCTATCTGCTGATGCCGGTGCGCCTGCCGGGCTGACCGGCGCGCCAGATTTGGACGGCCGTGTACGTTCGCACCTTCTCGTTGCGCGACTTCCGTTCCTGGGAAGCCGTTTCCGTGGATCTACAGCCCGGAGCGACGGTCTTCGTCGGGCGTAACGGCTACGGCAAGACCAACCTGCTCGAGGCTCTCGGATACCTGTCGACGTTGTCGTCGCACCGCGTCGCGTCCGACGCACCGCTGCTACGTGCCGGCACCACCCGCGCATTCGCTGCTGCCCAGGTCGTCAACGCGGGCCGTGAACTGGGCATCGATATCGAGATCCTCGAGGGCAAGGCCAATCGCGCCCGGATCAACCAGTCGCCCGCCCGCCGGCCGCGGGAGATCCTCGGAATCCTGAGGACCGTTCTCTTCGCGCCCGAGGATCTTTCGCTGGTGCGCGGCGACCCCGGGGATCGGCGACGGTACCTCGACGAGTTGCTCACCACCCGGTTTCCCCGGATGAGCGGAGTGCGGGCCGACTACGACAAGGTGCTGAGACAGCGTTCGGCGCTTCTCAAGACGGCCGGAGGTGCGCTGCGACGCGGTACACGCTCGAGTGACGGTACGAGTGCATTGGCGACCCTCGACGTATGGGACGGCCACCTCGCCGCGCACGGCTCGGAATTGCTCGCGGCCCGACTCGAATTGCTGCACGCCCTCACACCGCACGTGACGGAGGCCTACCGGTCCATCGCACCGGAATCCCGCCCGGCGAGCCTGCGATACCGCAGCAGTCTCGGTGACGCCCTGCCCGAGGAGTTCTCCGACCCCGGCCGGGTTCCCGCCCCCGACGACCGTGAATTCCTCGAGACGGTGTTCCTGCACCGGTTGGCGGAATCGCGGACCAAGGAGATAGAGCGCGGGGTGTGCTTGGTGGGGCCGCACCGGGACGATCTCGAGTTGATCCTGGGCGATCACGCGGCGAAGGGATACGCGAGTCACGGTGAGTCGTGGTCGTTCGCGCTCGCGCTGCGACTCGGCGCGTTCGCACTGCTCCGGACCGACGGTACCGATCCGGTGCTGATGCTCGACGACGTCTTCGCCGAACTCGATCGTCGTCGTCGTACAGCGCTTGCCGAAGTGGCCGCCTCGGCCGAACAAGTGCTGATCACCGCGGCGGTTCCCGAGGACGTTCCGGACGAGTTGAGCGGGGCACGGTTCCCGGTAGATGTCGAAGACACCGAAAACGGTCGGACCTCTGTGCTGGGATCCGTGCAGTGGCCGCATGCACAACCGGTGGGGAGTTCAGATGAGTGATCAGCCACGGCCCGACGACGGACCGCAGCCCGGCGAGCCCGAACTCAAGGGCGTCGATCTGGCGCGGCGCGCGCTCGAGGAAGCTCGAGCCGCAGCCAAAGCCAGTGGCAAGGCCGTTGGACAGGGGCGCGCGTCGCGCGGGAATCTGCGTCCTCGCAGGCGTCGTCGCGGCTGGTCCGGCCCCGGGCCCGACGACCGTGACCCTCAGCCCCTCGGCGCGCTGACCGGGGCGATCTCGAAGCAGCGTGGCTGGTCGACCCATGTATCGGAGGGCACCGTCCTGGGGAGTTGGGCGCGCGTGGTGGGTGAGGACATCGCCGGGCACGCCCAGCCGACGACGCTGCGCGACGGCATCCTGCATATTTCGGCCGAGTCCACGGCCTGGGCGACCCAGCTCCGGATGATGCAGTCGCAGATCCTGGCGAAGATCGCCGCCTCGGTCGGCCACGGAGTGGTGAAGGAACTGAGGATCACCGGTCCGACAGCACCCAGTTGGCGCAAGGGTGAGCGCCATGTCCGGGGGCGCGGCCCTCGCGATACGTACGGGTGATCCAGGTCGCCCGCGCCCGCTAAGAGCGCCGGACTGAACCGGCGCACGAAATTACTTGTGTCGATGCGCGCGCGGCCCGCTGCGGGCATGTCAGCGGGGTTACAACCGCATTCTGTGTCGCCCCGGGCATATGGGTGTCGGCCACGTAGGATGGATGAAGAATGCCGCGCGCGTTGTGCGTGGCCGAGGCGGAGAAGGAGAGCTACCCCCCCGTGGCTGCCCAGAAGGCGAACAAGAGCAAGAACAACTACGGTGCGTCGTCCATCACCGTCCTCGAAGGACTCGAGGCGGTACGCAAGCGCCCAGGCATGTATATCGGCTCTACCGGAGAGCGTGGTCTGCACCACCTGATCTGGGAAGTCGTCGACAACTCGGTCGACGAGGCGATGGCCGGGTACGCGACGAAGGTCGAGGTCACCCTTCTCGCGGACGGCGGCGTCCAGGTCATCGACGACGGCCGTGGCATCCCCGTCGGGATGCACGCGTCGGGTGCGCCGACCGTCGAGGTCGTGCTCACTCAGCTGCACGCCGGCGGCAAGTTCGACTCCGATGCGTACGCCGTCTCCGGCGGTCTGCACGGCGTCGGCATCTCCGTGGTGAATGCGCTGTCGACCACCCTCGAGGTCGAGATCGACTGCGACGGTTACCACTGGGAGCAGACGTACACGCACTCCAAGCCCGGCGAGCTGATCCAGGGCGAGCCGACGACGAGGACCGGAACCACCGTCCGGTTCTGGCCGGACCCGGACATCTTCGAGACCACCACCTTCAACTTCGAGACGGTCGCGCGGCGTCTGCAGGAGATGGCGTTCCTGAACAAGGGACTGACCATCACGCTCACCGACGAGCGCGTCCTTCCCGAAGAAGTCACAGACGAAGTCGTCCTCGAGACGGCAGACGCGCCCAAGACCGCCGAGGATCAGGAACTCGAGGCCCAGAAGCCCCAGGTCCACAAGGTCAAGACCCGCGTCTACCACTACCCCGGTGGTCTCGAAGACTATGTGCGCCACCTCAATCGCACGAAGTCGCCGATCCACAACTCGGTGGTGGGTTTCACGGCCAAGGGCACGGGCCACGAACTCGAGGTTGCAATGCAGTGGAACTCGGGTTACTCCGAGTCCGTCCACACCTTCGCCAACACCATCAACACCCACGAGGGCGGTACGCACGAGGAAGGGTTCCGTGCGGCCCTGACCACCGTGGTGAACAAGTACGCGAAAGACAAGAAGCTTCTCAAGGAGAAGGACCCCAACCTCACGGGTGACGACATCCGCGAGGGCCTTGCGGCAATTATCTCCGTCAAGGTCGCCGAGCCTCAGTTCGAAGGCCAGACCAAGACGAAGCTCGGCAACACCGAGGTCAAGTCGTTCGTGCAGAAGGCGTGCAACGAGCACATTTCGCACTGGTTCGAGGCGAACCCGGCCGACGCGAAGACCATTGTGACCAAGGCTGTTTCGTCGGCGCATGCTCGTCTGGCTGCCCGCAAGGCGCGAGAACTGGTGCGGCGCAAGAGCGCCACGGATATCGGTGGCCTGCCCGGCAAGCTCGCCGACTGCCGTTCCAAGGACCCGAGCAAGTGCGAGATCTACATCGTGGAGGGCGACTCCGCCGGTGGCTCCGCGAAGTCGGGCCGCGACTCGATGTACCAGGCGATTCTGCCGCTGCGCGGCAAGATCATCAACGTCGAGAAGGCCCGCATCGACCGCGTGCTCAAGAACGCGGAAGTCCAGTCGATCATCACGGCGTTCGGCACAGGCATCCACGAAGAGTTCGACATCGCGAAACTGCGCTATCACAAGATCGTGTTGATGGCCGACGCCGACGTCGACGGTCAGCACATCGCGACACTGCTTCTCACGCTGCTGTTCCGGTTCATGCGGCCTCTCGTCGAGGAAGGTCACGTCTACCTCGCTCAGCCGCCGCTCTACAAGCTGAAGTGGCAGCGGAGCGAGCCCGAGTTCGCGTATTCCGATCGTGAGCGAGACGTCCTCCTCAAGGCCGGTCTCGAGTCCGGTAAGAAGATCAACAAGGACGACGGCATCCAGCGGTACAAGGGCCTCGGTGAGATGAACGCCAAGGAACTGTGGGAGACCACGATGGACCCGTCCGTGCGGATCCTCCGTCAGGTCACTCTCGACGACGCTGCTGCTGCCGACGAACTGTTCAGCATCCTCATGGGCGAGGACGTGGAGGCACGTAGAAGCTTCATCACCCGCAACGCGAAAGACGTGCGGTTCCTCGACGTCTGACGCGGGGATGCTCGTTGCTCGCTGAGTAAAAGCCGGCCACATCGGGACCCCTTTTGTGAGAGACATCACATTAGGGGTCCCGATGTTGTGACACGTGACAATGACACGCTGGTCACACTTGGCGGCTACCCGCTAGTACAGTCCATTGGGCCACCGGCAAGTGTGGCTGCCGTACAGGGGGTCCGGTGCATTTTGCAGGAGGATGTGAGAGATCGCCTTCCGTATTTCCTGTATGTACCGCTATGGTGCCCTCACCCAGGAACGTCTCGTTCGATGCATCGATCGAAAACGCACTCAGTTCGAGCGGTGCGCCGGTTGGCGCTCGTCGCCTGGCGCGAACGGGGTGGAAGGAGAGCTGTTAATCCATGAGTGACAAGTCGCCGCCCCGCCAGCGGTGGTGGAACATCGAGGGGTGGGGTCTTCGCACGAAGGTCACCGCCGTGCTCGCTGTCCCCGTGACCGTGGCGATGGTCCTGGGTGGTCTTCGCGTCGAGAACGAACTCACCAACGCTGTGCACTTCTCCTCCGCCGCGGATCAGGTCGCGGTCGTGCCCGACATCGTCGACTTCTCTACCGCGTTCGCGACAGCCACAGGCAACGTGGCGGCAGGCACGATCACGCCCGAGGAGATGGATCACCTCGGCGAAACTTTCATCACGATGAAGACGATCGCTGCCAGCCCCGAGTTCGACGAAGCGCTCGTCTCGGACCTCGACCGCACGATCGCCAGTGCGGAGGCGCTCTACACCAAGATGAAGGCCGGGCCGGTCTCGATCGCCGAGATCGCCACCGTCACCAGTGAGGTTCGAGACAACCTCAACCGGATCGTGGAAGCGGTCCTCGACGGCGTCGACGACCGCGAGATCCTCGACTACGGCAACCAACTCGTCAATGCCTGGTACTCCCAGCGCTATCTCTTCGGCCAGGTTCTCGGTGTCCTCGACATTCTCGCGAACCCCGAGAAGCCAGACACCTCGCTCGTGACCGCCTCCGGCGGCGAGCTTGCAATGCTCGATCTGCTTTCGCGCTCGTACCCGATGGCAGACGCCCAGATCGCAGACCTGCGCGCCGGCGTCAAGGAACGCACCGACATGGTCGCGGCGGCCGGCGAAGGCCCGCTCCCGATCCTCAACGTCCGCGCGTCCTTGCTGCACAGCGTCGATGTCTACGGCGGCATCATCGACTCCGCTGCCCAGCAGATCACCACCACGATCCAGGATCGTGCCGCGGAAACCCGTGCAGCGGCCTTGCGCGACACCGCAATCGTGCTCGCCGCTCTGCTCGCCGCCCTCATCCTGGCCCTGCTCGTCTCGCGGTCGCTCGTCGGACCGATCCGCCGGCTCCGGTACGGAACCCTCAAGGTCGCCCGCCAGGAACTGCCGGAGGCCATCGACCGCATCAAGGTCGGCGACAGCATCGAAGACATCGAATTCACGCGGGTCCCCGTCCACACCACCGAGGAAATCGGACAGCTCGCCCGTGCGGTCGACGACATGCACGGTCAGGCACTCCGTCTCGCAGGTGAACAGGCCCACCTCCGTCTCCAGATCAACGACATGTTCGAGACGCTCGCGCGTCGCAGCAAGTCGCTCGTCGAACAGCAGCTCGGGCTCATCGAACGTCTCGAGTACGAGGAGAAGGATCCGAGCCGACTCGAAAGCCTTTTCCGGCTCGACCATCTCGCCGCCCGTATGCGCCGCAACGGCGACAACCTGCTGATCCTCTCCGGTACGCGTATTCGCCGCGGCCAATCGACACCCGTGCAACTGGGTGACATCCTGCGTGCCGCGATGTCCGAGGTCGAGGACTACCAGCGAGTCCAGATCGGTTCCACCCCCGACGGCGCGTTGAGCGGTGCGGTGGCGACCGACATCGTGCACCTGCTCGCCGAACTGGTGGACAACTCGCTGCGGGCGTCTCCGCCCGACAGCACCGTCACGTTCAGCTTCGCGCGTGCCGTCGACGGTGGCCTTCTCGTCGAGATCGCCGATCGGGGTATCGGTATTCCGGTCGAAGAACTCGAGATCATCAACCAGCGCCTGATCAGTGGTGGCGCAGTCGGGCCCGACACCGCCCGCCACATGGGTCTGTACGTGGTGTCGCGACTGGCCGAGCGTCACGGTCTCACCGTCAGGCTCCGCCCGACCTTCGACACCGCGCGTAACCCCGGCATCACTGCGAGCGTTCACATCCCGGACGTGCTTCTCGTTTCGCCGCTCGCGCTGTCCCAGACGGGTCCGCAGCCGCGCGTCATCGATGCGGAGCCCGACTCGCAGCCCGAGGCACTTCCCGCTCCCGCCTCGCAGCCCTCGCAGGAGACTCCTCAGCTGCCGTCGCCTGCTCGTGAGAAGGAATACGAAGCGCCGCAGCCGAAGCCGCGTCCGGTGCCGCAGGCCCGACCCGAGCCACGGCCCCAGCCCCAACCGCAGTCCGCTCCGCAATCGCAGCCGATCCGTGCCGATGCGTACGACCGGCCCGATCGCGACGACTTCGCTCCGAAGTCGCAGCCGATTCGGATCGAAGCGTACGACCGGTCCTACTACGGACAAGACGAACGATCCGGCGACGGCCAGGACTCGGGTCAGATCCGCCGAGATCCGGCAGCTCCCGCCGCACCCCGCGACGAGGAACGTCAGCGAGATTCGGGCCGCCCGGGCTTCCCGCCGGGATCGCGTGAATCCGCTCCGCGTGAGACGACCGGCGCGCACGAGTTGTCGGCGCTTCGTGAGTCCGGTATTCCGGGCCAGCCCCAGCGCGGCCCGGGCAACCGCTCGGGTCTGCCGACTCGCCAGCCGGGTGCGGCGCCGGGACTTCCCCCGCGTCAGCCGGGTTCGACTCCGGGTGTACCCGCCCGCGACCCCGGTGCGGCGGCATCGGGTCTGCCGACCCGTCAGCCGGGTGCAGCGACTCCCGGTCTGCCGACTCGTCAGCCAGGGGCGACTCCCGGTCTGCCGACTCGTCAGCCGGGGGCGACTCCCGGTCTGCCGACTCGTCAGCCCGGAGCTACGTCCGGACTTCCGCAGCCGCAGCAGGCGCCGCGCAGGATTCAGCCCGACGCTGCAGCCGCATTCGTCTCCGCGCTTCCCCCGCGTGGTCAGCACGGCCAGAACCGGCCGGCACAGGACCGGGTGTGGCAGGACGAGCATGCTCGTCGACAGGAGCGGGAAGCTCAGGCCGAGCAAGAATTCCGTCAAGAGCGGCCCCAGCAGGACGACCGCGATCGGCAAGCGTCGCGCGACGACCGCCCGGCCGAGCGCACCGGTAGTCATTCCGCGGCCGAGCCGTCTGCACAGCGGCAGCCGGAACCTGTTCGCGAACAGGGATTGTCGAATCTTCCGCAGCGACGGCCGGGAAGCACACCCGGTCTGCCCACCCGTTCGGCCCCTGCCTCGCAGGACCAGCCTTCGGACGGACAGTCGGGAAGCCGCCAGTCGGGCTTGCCGCAGCGCCAGCCCGGTGCGACGCCCGGATTGCAGGGACGCGGTGCATCTCCGCAAGCCCCGTCACCGCAACAAGCCCCATCACCGCAGCCGGGTCAGCAGCGCGCTCCCCAGCACTCGCAGGGGCAGCATTCTCAGGCCCAGCATTCTCAGGCGCAGCCGCCGCAGAATCTCCGTCCGTCCCAGCAGCCGCAACAGGATGCTCCGAACGGGCTTCCGCAGCGTCGTCCCGGAACCACACCGGGTGTGGCCGGCGGGTCTGCACCCCGTCCGGAAGGTGCAGCGCCCGCGGGGCTTCCGCGCCGCCGGCCCGGAGCGACCCCCGGCCTGCCGCCGCGGCCCGAGAGCGCGCCGGAGCCTTCGGCCGCTGTACTGTCGGGTCCGACCTCCATCCCGTCGGCGAGTATTGCCGACGGTGGATCGGTCTCGCCGCAGAGCGACGCACAGAACGCTGCTCGTCATCGCTACCGGACCAACTCGGCGAAGACAGCGTCGTTCTTCCAGCCCCGGCAGGACGCGGGTGGGCTGCGGCCGCAACCCGCACCGCACACGCCGATCTTCTCCAACATGATGTCGGATTGGCTCGTCGATCCGACCAGTCTTCCGGAGGACCGCAGGAAGAAGGAATGGCGCTCGGCCGCCGACGCGGGTTGGGAAGCAGCGCAGCGAGCAGCAGAAGTATCGGTGGAAGAACACACCACGGCCGGCCTTCCGAGGCGCGAGCCGGGTCACCGCCTCGTGCCGGGCGCGGTGAGGGCTCCCGCCACCGGGGAGCTGCCCAAGACGATCCGACGCCGGGACCCGGAAGCCATTCGGGCGAACCTGAGTCGCCACCAGCAGGGCGTCCGTAACGGTCGCACCTCGGCGTATACCAGCAATCGCGAGAACAATGAACAGGGAGTTCGATGAACATTGATCATGGATCCGACGTGGCCCGTCCACTGGACTGGTTGGTTTCCAACTTTGCGCGCGAAGTTCCAGGTGTCTCGCATGCCGTACTCGTATCCGCCGACGGCCTGCTGATGGCTGCCAGCGCGCACCTTCCGGTCGACCGCGCCGAGCAGCTCGCTGCCGTCACCTCCGGGCTCGCGAGCCTTTCCAACGGTGTCTCGCAGCTGTTCGACGGTGGGGGAGTCCTCCAGTCGGTCGTCGAGATGCAGCACGGTTACCTGCTGCTGATGAGTGTCGGTGACGGTTCGCATCTCGCGGCGCTGACCGCGTCGGAATGCGATATCGGACAGGTCGGCTACGAGATGGCGCTCTTGGTGGACCGGGTGGGTGCCTCGGTCGAGGCAACTCCGCGGGTCGGCCAGGGGTCCTGACGTCGAGGTGGCCATGGAATCGCGCAAGCCTGAGTCGGTGCCGGATCAGCCCAGCCTGGTACGGCCTTACTCGCTGACTTCGGGACGTACCAGTCCTGCGGTCGAACTGGCGTTGGAAGCATTGATCCAGGCGATCCCGGGCACGGACCCTCGAGCCCGTGACCTGGACAACATCAACGCCACGATCTTGGAATTGTGCAAGGAATCGCCCTCGGTTGCCGAGATCGCGGCGAGGGTGGGCGTGCCGCTGGGAGTGGCACGCGTCCTGGTTGCCGATCTTGTCGAAGCCGGACACGTACAGATCCTGGCCACGCTGAAAGACGATTCGAGCGACGCGGAGCGTCGTGAGCTGATTGAAAGGGTCCTCAGTGGACTTCGCGAACTCTAGCGCCACCAAGCGCGTGACCTCGACCAAGATCGTGATCGCGGGTGGCTTCGGTGTCGGAAAGACCACGCTGGTCGGGGCGGTGTCCGAAATCGTCCCCCTCCGTACCGAAGCGCTCGTGACGAACGCCAGCGACGGGGTCGACAATCTCACCGCGACGCCACAGAAGGCGACGACGACGGTGGCGATGGACTTCGGCCGTATCAGTCTGGCCGAGGACCTCGTGCTGTACCTTTTCGGTACTCCGGGCCAGCACCGATTCTGGTTCATGTGGGACGACCTCATCCGAGGCGCGATCGGTGCCATCGTGCTGATCGACACGCGTCGGCTCGACGAGAGTTTCGCGGCGGTCGACTTCTTCGAGGCTCGGAATCTTCCGTTCATCGTCGCGATCAACGAGTTCGACGACTCGCCGCGCTACCCGCTCGAGGACATCCGCCAGGCAATGGCGATCTCGCCCGAGGTCCCGATCGTGTCGATCGACGCGCGTTCCCGTGAATCGGCGAAGCAGGCATTGGTGACCGTCACCGAATACGCGCTGCGGAAGCTTCATCAGCCGGTGGCCCCCTAGTGGTCGAGGGCCTCCAGCTGTTCACCATGGGTCCATGGGTGATCATGCTGGCGTACCTCACCTCGGCGATCGGGGTGTTCGTCGGGGTCACCAGTGTCAGGAAGGTGCGTACCTCGCTGACGGACCGCGCCCGCAATTTCTGGCTGGCGGTGGCATGTCTGGTCATCGGTGGAGTCGGCGTGTGGCTGGCTCAGTTCCTGCCCATGGCCGGTTTCGCGATCCAGGGCAGCGTGGTCAGGTACGACCTCGTCACGATCATCTTCTCGATGCTGCTCGCGCTGGTGACAGCGTTCGTGGCGTTGGTGATCGCGACGCCGTCCGACGGTGGCTCCGCGAAACCGGGGCCGGCCGCTCTCGTCCTCGGTGCCGGGGTCGCGGCCGTCCCCTTCGCGATCATGTGGTCGGTCAGGACGCAGGGCGAAGTTTCGTTCGACACACTCTTCGTCGTGGGCGCCGTTCTGTTCGCGTTCGTGACCGCCGCGGGTTTCATGTGGCAGGTGCAGCGAGCGGACACGTGGCCGAAGAGGGTCATCGGCGGCGCGCTGGCCGGTGCTGCGGTGATGGGCGTGCACTTCCTCGCCGCAGCATCCATCCAGGTGACTCCCGACGCGACGACACCGGCGCCGGCGGGCATCGAGGTGTTCTCGATTCTGTTCCCGTTGTTCGTCGCCGGCCTTGTGCTGCTTGTCGTTCCTATCGTCGCGGTGTTACTCGCTCCGGACCGCGTCGCGGCAAAGCTCGAGCGTGAAGTAGACGAGTGGAACGCGGAAGCGTTCCGGTCGCCGAGCCGATAACTTCGGCGTGCAACTCTTCTCCATGGGGCCGTGGGTTTTCCTGCTGGCCTATGCGACGGCGGTGGCCGGGTCCTACACCGGGCTGGCCTGTATGCGCCGGACGCGAGAGGAGACGGGTCGTAGCGGGGGAAACTGGTGGTTGCTGATGGCTTCCCTCTCCATCGGCGGCGTGGGCATCTGGCTCATGCACTTCATCGGAATGATGGGGTTCTCGGTGCCGGGCACCGTCATCCGGTACCAACTCGTCCCGACGGCGCTCTCGGTGCTGGTCGCGGTGGCGACGACCATGTTCGGCATCTGGTTCGTCACCGCGCACTCCACGGTGCTCGCGCGCCTGCCACGGGGGGTTCGCCCGGGAATCGGCGGGACGATCGTCGGCCTGGCGGTGTGCCTCATGCACTACATCGGGATGAGTGCGGTCAGGGTGCAGGGCACCATCCACCACAAACTCGAATTAGTCGTCGTATCGGCCGTCATCGGACTGGTGGGCTCGACCGTCGCGCTCGCCCTCGCGCGGGCAGCGGAACGGTTCGTCGTGCGCCTGCTGTCGGCGTTCGTCATGGCCGCCGCGGTCGTCGGTCTCCACTACACCGGTATGGCCGGTATCCATGTGGTCATCGATCCCGGAGCGCCCGACCCTCGCGGCATCGCGGTGCTGTCGCTTCTGTTCCCGGCCTTCATCCTCGGAATCATCGTGCTCGCTGCACCGATCACCGCATTGGTGCTCGCGCCCGAGAGCGACGAGTACCGGCAAGACGAGCTTCTCGACCCCCCGACCGACGCGGCGATCCGCACATGACGCGCCCCGGCCCGGCGCTTCGAAGTGTGATCTCCCTCTCCCCGAGGCAGGCGCCTGGGGAAAGTGCCTGTCCTTCGCGGCGTGGGGTGACCTGCACCTATAGACTCGGGTGGTTGCGAGACGTTCGTCGGACGGAAGACCGTGGACGCACGTTCGAGCCGAGTAGAAGAAGGAGCTCATGACCGACACCACGTTGCCTCCGGAGGGGCCGGGGCACGACCGCATCGAGCCCGTCGACATCCAGCTGGAGATGCAGAACAGCTACATCGATTACGCGATGAGCGTGATCGTGGGGCGTGCTCTGCCCGACGTGCGTGACGGACTCAAGCCCGTCCACCGTCGCGTGCTGTACGCCATGTTCGACAACGGTTTCCGGCCGGATCGCGGCTATGTGAAGTCGGCGCGCGCCGTGGCCGAGACGATGGGCAATTACCACCCGCACGGCGACTCGTCCATCTACGACACCCTGGTTCGCCTGGCGCAGCCGTGGGCGCTGCGGTACCCGCTCGTCGACGGGCAGGGCAACTTCGGTTCGCGCGGCAACGACGGCGCGGCCGCCATGCGATACACGGAGTGCCGGCTCACGCCTCTCGCGATGGAAATGCTGCGGGACATCGACCACGACACGGTCGACTTCCAGCCCAACTACGACGGCCGGACACAGGAACCGACGGTTCTCCCCAGCCGTATCCCCAACCTGTTGATCAACGGTTCGGGTGGCATCGCGGTCGGCATGGCAACCAACATCCCGCCGCACAATCTTCGTGAGGTCGCAGACGCGATCTACTGGGCGCTCGACAATTACGAAGCCGACGAGGAAACGACCCTCGCCGCGGTGATGGACCGGATCAAGGGTCCCGACTTCCCGACGGCGGGCTTGATCACCGGATCGCAGGGCATTCACGACGCGTACACCACGGGTCGTGGCTCGGTGAAGATGCGCGGTGTCGTGGAGATCGAAGACGATCCCAAGGGTCGCACCACCATCGTGATCACCGAGTTGCCCTACATGGTCAACCCGGACAATCTCATCACGTCGATCGCCGAGCAGGTCCGCGACGGCAAGATCGCCGGTATCTCCGACATCCACGACGAGTCGTCGGATCGTGTCGGTATGCGGATCGTCGTGACCGTCCGTCGTGATGCGGTCGCAAAGGTCGTCCTCAACAACCTGTACAAGCACACCCAGCTTCAGACGAGCTTCGGCTGCAACATGCTGTCGATCGTGGACGGGGTGCCGCGCACGCTGCGCCTGGATCAGATGATCCGGCTGTACGTCGTGCACCAGGTCGAGGTCATCGTCCGGCGTACGCGCTACCTGCTCCGCAAGGCCGAGGAACGCGCCCACATCCTGCGCGGTCTCGTCAAGGCGCTCGACGCGCTCGACGATGTGATCGCGCTGATCCGCCGGTCGCAGACTGTCGACATCGCTCGTGGTGGCCTCATCGATCTGCTCCAGGTCGACGAGATTCAGGCCGACGCGATCCTCGCCATGCAGCTGCGCCGCCTCGCTGCTCTGGAACGGCAGAAGATCATCGACGATCTCGCCGAAATCGAGCGGGAGATCGAGGACTACAAGGACATTCTCGAGAAGCCGGAACGGCAGCGCGCCATCGTCCGTGAAGAGCTCGAGGAGATCACCGAAAAGTACGGCGACGACCGCCGGACCCGCATCGTGGCGGCCGACGGCGACGTGACGGACGAAGATCTGATCGCTCGCGAAGACGTGGTCGTCACGATCACCGAGACGGGGTACGCCAAGCGCACCCGCACCGACCTGTACCGGTCGCAGAAGCGCGGCGGCAAGGGCGTCAAGGGTGCCGAGCTCAAGCAGGACGACATCGTCAAGCATTTCTTCGTGACCTCCACCCACGACTGGCTCTTGTTCTTCACGACGAAGGGCCGTGTCTACCGGGCGAAGGCCTACGAGCTGCCCGAAGCCAACCGCACCGCTCGTGGTCAGCACGTCGCGAACCTGCTGGCCTTCCAGCCGGACGAGCGGATCCAGGGCGTCATCCGTCTGCAGAGCTACGAGGACGCGCCGTACCTGGTGCTCGCGACGCGCAACGGTCTGGTGAAGAAGTCGCGCCTGTCGGACTTCGACTCCAACCGCAGCGGCGGCATCGTGGCCATCAACCTGCGCGGTGACGACGAGATGGTGGGAGCAGTCCTGTGCTCCGCCGACGACGACCTGCTCCTCGTGTCGAAGCTGGGCCAGTCCATCCGATTCTCCGCGACCGACGAAGCACTGCGCCCGATGGGACGTGCAACGTCCGGCGTGCAGGGTATGCGGTTCAACGGCGACGACAGCCTGCTGTCGCTCAACGTGGTCAAGGAAGGCACCTACCTGCTGGTCGCGACCTCCGGTGGTTACGCGAAGCGGACGCCGATGGAGGATTACCCGGTCCAGGGCCGCGGCGGCAAGGGCGTTTTGACCATCCAGTACGACCGTCGGCGTGGCACCCTGGTCGGAGCTCGGATCGTCGAGGACGATGACGAGCTGTATGCGATCACCTCGAACGGTGGCGTTATCCGTACTGTGGCCAAGCAGGTCCGCAAGGCCGGGCGGCAGACCAAGGGGGTGCGCCTGATGAACCTCGCCGAAGGCGACACGTTGTTGGCGATCGCGCGCAATGCCGACGAGCTGGACGACGCAGACGTATCCGGAGCTAAGGAGTCGTAAGTGAGCACTCCCCAGGGACCCAACGGAAACGGCCAGGGGAAACCTGGCCCGCGCCCCGAGGATCGCAATGGGCAGGAGGTGCCGTCCGGTTCGTCCGGCGCGGCTCCTTCACAGGGGTCGGCTCCGCAGGGGGCGTCCTCGAAGGACCGCGCACCGCAGGATCGGTCGCCGCAGCAGGATCGGGCCCCGCAGAACGCGGCGCCGGAGAAACCTGCCGGGCCTCCTCAGAAAGCTGGTGAGGCTGCGCCGAACGCTTCGTCGAAGCCGCTGGAAGATGCTGCGAAAGCAGCACCTCCGAAGCAGGCATCCGCCGCCGAAGAGCCGTCGGCCGGCGCCCAGAAGCCCGCCCCGGCTGACAAGCCGGCGCGGACTGCGCCGCAGGGGCAGGCAGAGGAGCATGGTCGTCAGGCGCCGGCGTCGCCGCAGCCCGAGACCCCGGCGGTGAACAACGGTGCGGCACCGTCGGCCGCCAAAGCGCAGTCGTCGCAGGGCACCGACCAGTCGCGCCCGGGGCGGCCGGCAAACCAGACGGCCCGGCCGGGTGGCCAGACACCGCCGTGGCAGCGTGGTCCGCAGGGGAATGCGCAGCAGGGCGGTTCGTCGCCCCAGAAGACCCCGCAGACCAATCTGCCCGGGGTCGGCCCGGGTCTCGGCAAGACGGGACCGGCGGGGCAGGGAACTTCCGGTTCTCGCCCGTCGACGGGTGCTCAGCCGTCCTCCGGCAAGCCCGCCGCAGCGCAGAATCCGGCGCCGCCGACTCGTCCGGTCGTTACCGGCACGGCTGCGGCGTCGATGAACGCGGCCACGTCCGGTTCGGCTCCTCGGACGACCGACCACGGCGGCAACGATCGTGCTGCTGCGAAGGCGAAAGCCGCAGTCATCGACGGTCCGACGCGACACATCGAGCGGAAGGATCTCGCGAAGGATCTGCCCGATCTCTCCGCGGTCAAGCATCCGACGCCTGCGGGACCTGCGACGGGGGAGACTCCGAAGGTGGGCCCGACGGCCATCGCCCCCGCTGTGGCCGGAGTCGCGACGGGTGACGCACTGCGCGCGACGGTGCAATTGCGGCGTATCGACCCGTGGTCGATGCTGAAGATTTCCTCCGTGATTTCCGTCTCTCTGTTCTTCGTCTGGATGATCGCGGTCGGCCTGCTGTACGCCGTGCTCGCAGGCATGGGCGTGTGGGATCGGCTCAACAGCGCGTTCACCGACATCGTGAGCGATGCGGGCAGCGACGGACTGGTGACGGTCGGGCAGGTGTTCGGCTACGCGACCGTGATCGGGCTCGCCAATATGGTCCTGATGACCGCCCTCGCGACGCTCGGAGCCTTCATCTACAACCTGTGCACCGATCTCGTCGGCGGTGTTCAGGTAACGCTCGCAGACCCGGACTGACCTGCATGAATGCTGCCCCGCCGAGGCGATTTGAATCATTCGGCGTCGGTGGGGTAGTGTTCCATCCGGTTCGAGGGCCTATAGCTCAGGCGGTTAGAGCGCTTCGCTGATAACGAAGAGGTCGGAGGTTCAAGTCCTCCTAGGCCCACTCCCCGTGCCGGAAAGGCAGCCAGAAAATGAAGGTTCTCGTCGCTTTGGGAGCTGGATTTCTGGCGGTCGTCGGAATCGCTCGCATGTTGCGCAGTGAGGACGAATGGCACGAGGTACCCAGTCGGTAATCGACGTACGGGGCCTTAGCTCAGTTGGTAGAGCGCTGCCTTTGCAAGGCAGATGTCAGGAGTTCGAATCTCCTAGGCTCCACAACAAAATATGTAGGTAGAGGGCGTTTCCCGGGAATCGGGGAGCGCCCTCTCCGCGTTCCTGCCCACCTTCTGCCGCGTCCCCACTGGTTGTTGGTCGATCGGTGCCGAATCGGAGCGATGCCCGCCGGTGATTGTGGGCACATCGCACGGTACCGCGACGTATCAGGACCAATGGCATATACGACAGTCGGTAGTATTCGGCGTACCATGCACCCTGTGCCACACGACCCGAGACTGCTTGCGCGGCTGCGCGGTGGCTTCGCCGGTGGCACCTCCGCCGCGGTGAGTATCGCGGCCCACGCAATCGCCGGTGGCGGATACCCGGGCGAGAATGCGATCACGTTCCTCCTCGCCGTGGTCGTCGTGGTCGGGATCGCTGCGGGCGGGACCCGGCTGCCTGTCGTCGTTCTTCTCGCAGGTGGGCAGGTTCTCGGGCACTTGGCGCTCTCGCTCGGCGACGGCGTCGCAGGCAGCCATCTCCATGTTCCGGAACCGAGCATGCTCGCGGCACACGCGCTGGCGATCGGGATCGCGGCGGCACTCGTGCACGGTGCCGAACGAGGCTGCGCGCTCGCGCTGAGCGCCCTGGGCCGTCTCGTCCCGCGTGGATGGCGATCTACCCAGGTGCGCCCGGCCGCAACGATGCCTGTCACGTACCGGCCCCCGGTTCTGCGTCCCCAACTCGCGACCGCGGGGCCCACCCCGCGCGGTCCACCGCTCGTCACGGTCTGACACTTCACACTTCTCCCTCACGAAATCGCCGCTTCTGCCGGCGATCGGCGCGCGCGTGCGCGCTCACCCCTCACTGGAGTAACCATGACGAAATTCCGTGGCACCACCTTGATCCTCGCTGCAGCAGTAACTGCGGCCTCCTTCCTCACCGCGTGCGGTTCCGGCGACAGCGCGACCACCTCGGCGGACGCTCTCGTCGTGTCCGACGCATGGGTCAAGGCGGCCGACGAAGGCATGACGGGAGCATTCGCCGAACTCGAGAACACCGGCGGCAGCGACCTGCACATCGTCGCCGTGTCGAGCCCGAGCGCGGACCGTGCCGAACTGCACGAGATGGCTCCGGCCGAGGGAAGCGCGATGGTGATGCGCGAAATGGCCGACGGCCTCGTCGTCGGTGCCGAAAGCACCCACACGCTCGCTCCCGGCGGTGACCACCTGATGCTCATGGACATCCTCGAGCCGATCACGCCGGGCAGCGACGTGACGTTCACCCTGGAGTTCGAGGACGGTTCGACGAAGGACTTCACCGCCCAGGTCCGCGACTTCGCGGGAGCGCAGGAAGAGTACGAACCGGCCACCGAGGGGTCGGGCCACGGTGGCTGATCTGAGCCGCCGCCGTCTGCTCGGCGGCGGTCTGGTGGCCGTAGGCGCCGCCGGACTCGCGGCGGCCGGTGGCGGCGCAGCGGTCGCCTCTCGAACACCGGAGCGGATGGGTTCGGCGACCGTCGATCCCCACGGCGCTCACCAGGCCGGTATCGAGACACCGCCGCAGGCGTTCGCGTCGTTCGTCGCGCTCGACCTGGCGGACGGGCTCGATCGCGACGGGCTGACCGGAATCATGAAGGTGTGGGCCGAGGACATCCGGCGTCTCGCCGCCGGACGGCCCGCGCTGGGCGACACCGAGCCCGAACTGGCGGTGGACCCGGCTCGCCTCACGATCACCGTCGGTTTCGGGCCTGCGGCGTTCGATGTCGCAGGTCTGCCCGACCGTCGGCCGTCCTGGTTGCGTCCCCTGCCGGCGTTCGCTGTGGACCGTCTCGAAGACCGGTGGTCGGGCGGTGACCTGGTGCTGCAGGTCTGTGCCGACGATCCCGTGGTGGTGTCCCATGCGACCCGCACGTTGACGAAGAACGTGCGATCGCTGGCGACGGTGCGCTGGGTTCAGCGGGGATTCCGGCATGCCGTGGGTGCCAGACCGGACGGGATGACCATGAGAAATCTGATGGGTCAGGTCGACGGCACCGTCAATCCGGCACCCGGCGGTCCGGATTTCGACCGGCAGGTGTGGAACCAGGGCGACCCGGAGTGGCTCCGCGGCGGAACCTCACTTGTGTTCCGCCGGATCCGGATGGAACTCGACACGTGGGACGAACTCGACCGGCCCGCGCGCGAACTCACCGTCGGCCGGACTCTGTCCAACGGGGCCCCGCTCACGGGCACCGAGGAGCGCGACGACGCGGATTTCGAGGCCACGGACAGGTACGGAATCCCGGTCATCCCGCCGGAGTCGCATGTCGCCAGGGCGCGTCCGCGGACCGCCGACGAGCAGTTTCTGCGTCGGGGGTACAACTACGACGACGATGGCGCAGGGCTGTTGTTCGCGGCGTACCAGGCCGACGTGGACCGTCAGTTCGTTCCCGTACAGCAACGGCTCGCCGAGCACGATGCCCTCAATCAGTGGATCACGCCGATCGGGTCCGCGGTGTTCGTCGTTCCCCCCGGCTTCGGTCCGGAGGGCTATCCGGGCGACACGCTCCTGGGCCGGTGAACTCGCGCCGGACGTGCCGGTGACGAATGCTTCCGGGACGCCCCGGGCGGGGTTACCCTCGGGGTGTGACCGGAAGCACACAGACACGTCTCGGGTTCGCGTCGCTGCGGGAAGGCGGTCTCAACTGGGACGCCTTCCCGCTCCGGCTCTTCGCGAAGGGCAACGCGAAATTCTGGGACCCTGCGGACCTCGATTTCTCGCGCGACGCGGCCGACTGGGAGGCGCTCAACTCCGAGCAGCGTCGCAGCTCGACCTATCTCGTCGCCCAGTTCGTCGCGGGTGAAGAAGCCGTCACCCAGGACATCCAGCCGTTCATGCGCGCCATGGAAGCCGAGGGGCGGATCGGCGACGAGATGTATCTGACGCAATTCTGCTTCGAGGAGGCCAAGCACCTTCAGGTGTTCCGGCTGTGGATGGACTCGGTGGGGCTCACCTCCGACCTCCACCCCTATGTCGCCGACAATCCGTTCTACCGGCAGCTCTTCTACGACGAGCTGCCGAACTCGCTGCGACTGCTCGAGTCCGATCCGTCGCCGGCCAACCAGGTGCGCGCGAGTGTCACCTACAACCACGTGATCGAGGGAAGTCTCGCGCTCACCGGCTACTACGCCTGGCAGAAAGTGTGCACGACGCGCGGCATACTTCCCGGAATGCAGGAGTTGGTCCGGCGGATCGGCGACGACGAGCGCAGGCACATGGCCTGGGGTACGTTCACGTGCCGTCGGCACGTCGCGGCAGACGACTCCAATTGGGCTGTGGTGCAGCAACGTATGAACGAGTTGCTTCCGATGGCTCTCGGCATGATCGGCTGGGTCAACGATCAATTCGACGAACAGCCGTACGGGCTGGATCCCGACGAATTCGTTTCCTACGCCGCCGACCGGGCGGAACGGCGCCTCGGTGCCATCGAATCGGCCCGGGGTCGTCCCGTGGAGGAGATCGACCTCGACTACTCACCCGAATCTCTCGAGGAGAAGTTCGGGGCGGAGGACGCAGCGGAGCTGGCGTCGATCGGTGACGGGGGAGACGGAGCCTAGAACTGCTCGGGTTCAGAGCAGGAACGCGACCGCGACGACCAGCAGGAGCACTGTCACCAGCACGGCGACAGCGATCCGCATCGTGTCCGGTCTGCCCTCCGCGGCCTCGAACGGCTCGTCGTCCGGAACGTCGGAGTCGAGGTGGGCGTCGACTGTGGTCACCACGGCGGCGGGGGACTTCTTCGTCTCGTACGGCTCGTCGAGTGCTTTCAGGCGTGCGATGCCGCCGGTGAGCACGTCGGTTTCGTCGTACGAAGGGGGCAGACCGATCCGGGTCTTCTTCGTTTCGCGCGCCGGAGTGAACCCAGCCGCGAGGATCGCCGCGCCGAGGGCGGCGGTCTGTTCCGGTCCCGGTCCGACGAGACTGCGCACCATCAGCTTCGTGGCCAGGCTGTTGGCGATTTCCTGAATGTGCGACCGGTCGCGGGCGACGAGTCCGTCACCCATCACGACGACCGCGTCGAGGTTGTCGGACAACCACCCGAACGATCCGAGTGCGGAGGCGAGCTGCGCCGCCGGTGACGGTGAATTCTTGACGGGAACCCGGAACGCCTTCCCTACGGGCACACCCGAACGTACAAGTGTCACAGTCGAACCCACGTCGTCGACATGATAGACCCCGACGAGCTGGCCCGGCGTCTCCGAGATCTCCGAGGCATACCAGGTGGCAGCCGCCTGGGCGTCCGAGACGAGGTCGACGTGCCGGAGATCGGCGAAATCGAGTGCCGCGCGCAGGGTGGCGACGGTCGCGGGGTCCCAGTGCGAGGGGTAGGTCGCGGTGTATCCGGGGTCGCTGTCCTTGTCCATGCCACCGAATGTCGGCAGCGGATGACATTCCGTGAGCAGACAGTGGATCGCCGTAGCCATCGCATCTTCCGCGCGGTACACACGGCCGTCGCTCGCCGAGACGCCGGCCGGGTCGCCGACGCGGGAAAGGAAACCGGTGAGCGTGCGGATTTCGTCGTCGGCCCGGGCGGACCCGCCGAGGAAGGTCGACTCGTCCCGTCCGATGTGAAGAACGGTGTCTCGCGCGATGACGACCGGGTCGGGAGTGCCGGGTTCGTTGGACGCGACCACCGCGGTGGACACGATCCTGCCGATTCGGAGCCCCACCCCGATTGCCATGACTCTCCCCTCGTCTGCCGATCCGGGTACATCTTGCTACCGGGATCACCCCGTGTGGTTGTGCCGCGCCGCGACCATGATCATCGTGGTTCAGGACATACCACGCAGCAGGTGTCGCGCAAGAGTCCTCCGGTCGAGTGGGCGTATCAGGACCCGCGACCGGCTTCTCGGGGCGCACATCCGGCCTGTTCGCGTCGGCTCCACTGCGAGGGCAGCATCTTACCGCTCGGTAATGTACGTGTTACAGTCCGTACCATGTGACCGAAGGCACGCCTAGGTCCGGGATGCGGTGGAGGAAATATGGGGATGGGCATGACCCGGAAATGGGCTGCAGCGGCGTTGACGTCGGCGGCCCTCATCGGAGGACTACTGGCGGTGCCGGCAACCGCGCACGCCGAGGGCGACTTCTACACGCCCCCCGCGCTGGAGCCTGCCGGGAATCCCGGAGACGTTCTCCGCAGCGAACCTTCCGATCTGGCGATCCGGGTCCCGACGGGCGACGGAGTCTTCCCCGCACAGGGGACTCGCATGTTGTACCGGTCGAACAACGCCAAGGGCGCCCCGAACGCTGTGGGCGGTACCTATCTCGAACCGACGGTCGCGTGGAACGGTGACGGCCCGCGCCCGCTCGTCGCGGTGGCGGTCGGTACCCACGGTCAGGGCGACCAGTGCGCCCCGTCGCGCAATCTCGGAACGCTCGTGCAGTACAACCCGCCGCTCGACCTGTTCACCGAGTACGAGTTGTTGTCGATCAATGCGTTTCTGCTGCAGGGCATTGCGGTCGTCGTGACCGACTACGACGGACTCGGCACCCCCGGTCACCACACGTACGTCAACCGCGCCGCCGAGGCGCACGCGGTGCTCGATTCGGTTCGCGCGGCGCTGAACCTGCCGGGAACGAGTGTCACGCCGGACAGCCCCGTCGGGTTGTACGGATACTCGCAGGGCGGTGGCGCCAGCGGTGCCGCAGCCGAACTCGCACCCAGCTACGCCCCGGAACTGAACCTGAAGGGCGCGTACGTCGGCGCTCCTCCGGCAGACCTGCTGGCGACCCTGAAGCAGATCGACGGAACGCTCCTCACCGGCGCCGTGGGCTACACGATCAACGGACTGGTCGAGGCCTACCCGGAGATCGGCCCCGAGGTGGACGCCGAGATCAACGATCGCGGCCGCGCGATGCTCGCCTCGGTCGCGAACCAGTGCGTCCCGGAAACCGTCGCCACCCTCGCATTCCAGCGCACCGCAGACTTCACACGTACCGGTGAACCACTCGACGTGGTGGTCGGCCGGCTTCCGCAGGTCCAGAAGGCTATCGACGAACAGCGGATCGGCCGTATGACCCCGCAGATTCCGGTGCTTCTCCAGCACGGCACGCAGGACGACACCGTCCCGTACGGTCAGGGCCGTCAGCTCGCACTGGATTGGTGCGAGAAGGGTGCGACCGTGCAGTTCCACGCCGATCCGACGCCACCGATCCTGCCGGGATTCGTGATCAACCATGCGGTGCCGCTGTTCTCGGGCCTGCCGGTCGCGGTCCAGTATCTCGATGCGCGTCTGCGTGACGCCCCCGCGCCTTCCAACTGCGGCGCATTCTGACCGACCCTCTTACGGCAACGGCCCGCGCTCGTCTTGAGCGCGGGCCGTTGTGGTTTCCCGTCGGCGCCTACACGACGTGGCGGGTATCCGTGATCCGGCGAGCGACGTTCTCCTCTGTGGACGGACCCGGAGTCCATTCCGCGATCCACGGCCCCGTTCCTTCGCTCGCATCCAGGATGCCGTTCTCGAGCCAGCTGTAGCGACCGTCGAGAACACCGCGGGTGAGCTTCCGATCGGGATCGTCGGTGTTGCTCCACAAGGCGTCGAACAGCGCCTCGACCCGCAGCCGCGACTGGTGGCAGAACGCATCGGCGAGTTCGTACGCGGCGTCCGCGCCCGGGTGCCCGTCTGCGCGTTGGCGTTCGGCGCGCACGCAACAGGCGGACATCGCGAACAGTTCCGCACCGATGTCGACGATGCGGCCGAGGAAGTTCTGCCGCTTCTCGAGACCACCTTGCCACCGGGCCATGCCGTAGAACGTCGACCTGGCGAGTTTGCGCGAGCTCCGTTCGACGAACCGGAGATGGGTTGCGAGAACGCCGAATTCGGTGAACGTTCCGGGAAGACGGCCCTTGCCGGCCACCAGCGAGGGCAACCACTTGGCGTAGAAGCCACCTGCCTTCGCCGCGGCGCGCGCCTTGGTCTCGAGAGATGCCTTGGGATCGATGAGGTCGCCGGCGGCACGAAGGTGCGTGTCGACGGCTTCTCGGGCCACCAGTAGCCGCATGATCTCGCTCGAGCCCTCGAAGATGCGATTGATGCGCAGATCGCGCGACATCTGTTCTGCGGCCACGGCCCGCTCGCCGCGCGCGGCGAGCGACTCGGCTGTCTCGTAACCGCGGCCCCCACGGATCTGGATCAGCTCGTCCGCGATGGCGCAGCCCATCTCACTGGCCCACAACTTCGCGAGCGCCGCTTCGATCCGGATGTCGTTGCGCTCTTCGTCGTTCATCTGCCCGGAGAGTTCCACCACCGACTCGAGGGCGTAGGTGGTTGCGGCGATGAACGAGATCTTGGCGGCCACCGCCTCGTGTTCGCCGAGGGCCTTGCCCCACTGCACCCGGACCCCCGACCACTCGCGAGCGATCTTGAGTGCCCACTTGCCGGCGCCGGCGCACATCGCCGGTATGGCGAGCCGGCCGGCGTTGAGTGTCGTCAGGGCGATCTTGAGGCCGTCACCTTCACGTCCGACGAGGTTCTCAGCGGGCACGCGCACCTTGTTCATGCGCGTCAGGCCGTTCTCGATGCCTCGTAGGCCCATGAAGGAGTTGCGGTGTTCGACCGTGATGCCCGGCGAATCGGCTTCGACGACGAACGCCGAGATGCCGCCGCGATGCCCTTCGCTCTTCGGGACCCGCGCCATGACCACAAGCAGTTCGGCGATGACACCGTTCGTCGTCCACAGTTTCACGCCGTCGAGTTCGTACGCTTTGCCGTCCTCCACCGGAACCGCACTCGTGGCGAGTCGTGCGGGGTCGGATCCGACGTCCGGTTCGGTGAGCAGGAAAGCCGAGATCGCACCACGAGCGCATCGCGGAAGGAACCGCTTCTTCTGCGCGGGGGTGCCTGCGAGTTTCAGCGGTTCGGGCACACCGATGGACTGGTGTGCCGAGAGCAACGCTCCCAAGCTCGGGTGTACGCAGGCGACGAGCATCAGCGCCCGGTTGTAGGCGACCTGCGACAGTCCCAGGCCGCCGTACTCCTCGGGAATCTTCATGCCGAAGCAGCCGAGTTCGGCGAGGCCCCGGATGTAGTCGTCGGGGATGCGGGCGTCGCGTTCGATCACGGGGCCGCTCATGTCCCGGCACAGATTCCGCAGCGACGTCAGAAACTCTTCGGTGCGTGCGTCTTCGTCGGGGGTGGGGCGGGGGAACGGATGGACGAGGTCGAGCGTGAAGCGGCCGAGGAAGAGGTGTTTCGCGAACGACGGCTTGGTCCAGTCCGCCTCCCGTGCTTCTTCGGCGACCTCACGGGCCTGCTGTTCGGTGACGCGGGTGTCTGCCATTTCTGCCTCCAGAAGGGCTTGCCTACCGGCGAGTATCCACCCTCGTGTGTTGCGCGTCACAGAAATGGCTGGAATGGTACCGGCGGGTAATTGCCTGTGAAGACCCTGGATCTGTGAATCAGATCACAGCATTGCGACGGCTGCTCGAGATGCTCGGCCCGCGGATCGCGCCTACGCTCGAGTAGTCACCGTCGACGCGTCCGCCCGTCAATCCTCGTCGATCCTCGAGATCGAGTCGGAGGCGACCATGGCATTCCTGGCATCCGTACCAATTCTTCTCGCGCTCGTCGCGCTGCTGTACTTCGTCTCGTGCCGCATCGTGGACCATCAGATCCGCAGTGCCGAACGCGAATACGGCCGTGCACCGAGCGAGCCGACGATGGGACCCGAGCCTGCGGTGCCGCCTGTGGTGCCCGGGGTTCCCGCCCCGCGCTGACCGGGTTCAGTCTGCGGTGCTCGCGGTCGCGTCCGTGGCGACCGGACGAACGCGCGGAGGCTCCGGCGCGATAGGCGGGTGAGCCGGCCGACGACTCCGGTACAGCGCGACCGCACCGAGTACCAGCGCGGTGAGAGCACCCGTCGTGAGCAGGGCTTTACGGCCCGGCGACGGTGCCTTACGCCGACGGGGTGCGGGGGTGAGCGCCGCGGACTTCTCCCGCCGGACCTCCTGCGCGCGGTCGACGAAATTCTTCGTCAGTTCCAGTCCCTGGCGGGTGAGCAGGATGCCTGCCGCCGCAGAACCCTGCGCCAACGTGGCCGCGCCGTCGCCGGCAACGTGCAGCGCGTCGCTCAGGCTTCCCGATCGGGCGAGGGGATATACGAGGTCGGGGAGGGAACCGTGGCCGGTGCGGGAGTCGCTCGCCTTCTTCATGGGTTCCACTCTTCCATAAGGTCGTCTCTGTTCGGCGTCCGTCGCCGGGTGTCGTGGGAAAGGGCGTAGGGGGAAGGACTCAGTGGACGCCCGAGACAGGAATGGCACCATAGGGGAATGACGTCACCGAATCAGACAGCAACCGCCACACTCCATACCAACCGCGGAGACATCGTGATCGCGCTCTTCGGCAACCACGCCCCGAAGACCGTGGAGAACTTCGTCGGCCTCGCCACGGGAACCAAGGAATACAAGTCCGCGAACGCCAAGGGCGAGTCCAGCGGACCGTTCTACGACGGCTCCGTCTTCCACCGCGTGATCGACGGCTTCATGATCCAGGGTGGCGACCCCACCGGCACCGGCCGTGGCGGCCCGGGCTACCAGTTCGGCGACGAGTTCCACCCGGAACTCCAGTTCGATCGCGGTTACCTGCTCGCCATGGCGAACGCCGGCCCGGGCACCAACGGTTCGCAGTTCTTCATCACCGTCGGCCCGACGCCGCACCTCAACCGTCGCCACACCATCTTCGGTGAGGTCGTCGACGCCGACTCGAAGAAGGTCGTCGACGCCATCGCCACCACCAGCACCGATCGCGCCGACCGCCCGGTCGACGAGGTCGTCATCAACAGCATCACCATCTCCTGAGAGAAGTGCCATGACGAACCCCGGCTGGGGTCCTGCGGCCGAGGACGGTGGTCGGCAGCCCCAGCCGCGGTGCGTCCGCCACCCCGATCGCCCAACCCTGCTCACCTGCACACGCTGCGGCAGACCGTATTGCCCCGAGTGCCTGCGTCCGGCTGCGGTCGGGCAGCACTGTGTGGATTGTGTGGCCGAGGCAGCTCGCTCCACCCCTCAGACCCGGACCGTCGCGGGCGCGCCGGCCCGCTCGGGGAGGGCCACCCCGATCGTGACGTACACGCTGATCGCGTTGAACGTTCTGGTCTTCCTCTTCACCGCGGCGCAGTCCAGCAGTGTCATGAACAACGAGCGGTCGTCGCCGCTGTTCCTCGACTGGGCACTGTGGCCTCCGGCGATCGCCGTCAACGGCGAGTACATCCGCATTCTGGGTAGCGGATTCCTGCACTTCGGAGTGATCCATCTTGCGGTCAACATGTTCGCGCTGTGGATCATCGGCCGCGACACCGAACTGGTTCTCGGGCGTGCTCGCTACCTGTCCGTCTATCTGATCTCGATCCTCGGCGGCTCCGCAGCGGTGATGTTGTTGCAGACGGGAGCCGTCACCGCCGGCGCGTCCGGCGCGGTCTTCGGGCTGCTCGGGGCACAGGCTGTGATCTTGATGAGGCTTCGCCGCAGTCCCGCTCCGGTACTGGCGGTCGTGGCCCTCAACGTGTTCATCAGCATCACGATCCCCGGGATCTCGCTCTGGGGACATCTCGGTGGTCTCGTGGCCGGTGCCGCCGCCACCGCCGCACTGCTGTACGGGCCGCAGTCGTTCCGTGCCGGCACCGATCGCAAGCGCGTCGTTCGCACGGGATGGTTCGCGCTCGCCGCGGTCGCCGTCGTCGTGCTGGTGACGGTCGTGTTCGCGGTACTGCGACTACGGGCTCAGCTGGGCTTGTGATCGGGTGCCAGCCCCCGCGCGCCGAGTGCTTCGTGCACCGCGCGGGGGTCGGCCCCGAGGTCCCAGCGACCGAAGATCATCAGATTCTCCGAGCCGTCGGCGTCGATCGTGTCGATCTCGAGCATCGGCACCCGGCGGCCCATTCGGGGGTACTCGACGAGGCGCACACGGTGCAGCGCTGCGGCCGGGTACTCACGTCGTCCGGTCAGCCGGGTCACGGCGAGCCCCGACGATCCGGGCAAGACCTCGAGCCGGGGTCTCTGGCGCCACGCCGAGGCTGCGAACAAGAGCACCAGTAGAGCCGCGAATCCGACTAGAACGCGACCGGCGGCGTCGACTGCCGTCACCGCGGCCACGGCGAGCGCGACACCACCGACCGCGAGCGCCACGACGGCGCCCGGGGGAGTCGACCACCGTGGTGGGTTGTCGGCGCTCACGTCAGCCCTCATATCGCTTTGTGCACAGGGTTATCCCCAGGTGGGGATGAATAACAAAGATGTAATCCACAGGAGCGAGCGCGCTTTCAGCGCCACCTCATCGTCATGACGAGACCGACCACCATGAACCCGAATCCGATGAGGAAGTTGTAGGCCCCCAGCGAATTCATCCAGGAGATCTGTTCTGCGGCAAGGTAATACACGACCAGCCACAACAGACCGATGATCATCAGGCCGAGCATCACCGACACGTAGAGGGTGCTCGACGGCGCAGCCTTCACCTTCACCGGTGTGCGGCTCACCGTCCGGGCCGTCGCGCTGTCGTCCTTCTTACGTACCTTCGACTTGGGCATCATGTCCTCGTTCTTGCGACTCCGCCTGTGCCGGACGAGCGGAGTAAGTTGGGCAGCTACCTGTGCTGTATACGCTAACGCTGTCCTGTTCACGCTAACGTAAGGCCGGATCGGAGGGGTGAGGTGTCCGAGTGGCGGCTGCGCCGGGTGGCCTGGGGTTCTGCGACCCTGGCCGTGTGTCTCGTCGGCGGGTTGCTGATCGGCACGACCCGCGGCGTCTCCGACGGCAACGAACTCCGCATCGGCGACTCGCAGCGCCTGTCCGACCTCGTGCGGGCCGCGCAGGCCGATACCGAGGATCTCGCGAACACCCGTGACGACCTCGCGGCGCAGGTTGCGCAGGTTCAGGCGCGCGTCGCCGCGACCGACGACGACGTCGCATTCGTGCTCGACGAACTCGCCTCCGTCGCCGACCCGGCGGGACAGACCGCGCTGCGCGGGCCGGGAGTCACGGTGACGCTCACCGACGCGTCGCGCGACGCCGACGGAAAATACCCCTCCGGGGCGTCGCCGGACGATCTGGTGGTGCACCAGCAGGACGTCCAGAGCGTGCTCAATGCGATGTGGGCCGGCGGTGCCGAGGCGATCTCGATGCAGGACCAGCGGATCGTCGCCACGTCGGCACCGCGCTGTATCGGCAACACTCTGCTGCTCCACGGCCGCACGTATTCCCCGCCCTACGTCATCACCGCTCTGGGCGACCCGTCGCGGCTCGAGACGGCCCTCGACGCCGAACCGGGGATCAGGCTCTACAAGCAGTACGCCACCCGCTACGGGCTGGGCTACACCCAGACCAGCGGCGACGACATGTCTGTCCCCGCCTATACCGGGGGCGCACCCACCCGCTGACCGTCGGTAACCTCATGGCATGCGCATCCTGGTCGTCGACAATTACGACAGCTTCGTCTTCAACCTGGTCCAGTACCTCGGCCAGCTCGGCACGAAGGCCGAAGTGTGGCGCAACGACGACGAACGGCTCACCGCTCCGGGCGCACTGGCCCGCGTCGCCGACGAGTTCGACGGAGTGTTGCTGAGCCCCGGCCCGGGCACCCCGGAACGCGCAGGAGTCAGCATCGACCTCGTCAAGGCGTGCGCCGAGACGAGCACACCGCTGCTCGGCGTGTGCCTGGGTCACCAGTCGATCGGTGTCGCTTTCGGCGCGACGGTCGACCGAGCGCCGGAACTGCTGCACGGCAAAACGAGTGTGGTGCGGCACAACGACACCGGTGTCCTCGCGGGCCTTCCCAGTCCGTTCACCGCCACCCGCTACCACTCGCTGACCGTGCTTCCCGAGACCATGCCCGCCGAACTCGAGGCGACCGGTCACACCGAGAGCGGTGTGATCATGGCGCTGCGCCACACAGAGCTGCCGATCCACGGCGTGCAGTTCCATCCCGAATCGGTGCTCACACAGGGTGGTCACCGGATGCTCGCGAACTGGCTCGGCATCTGCGGTGAGGCGCCGGAAGAAGAGCTTGTCGCGCAGCTCGAGGCCGAAATGGCTCGCGCGCTCGACGGTGGCGCTGCCTGACCTGTTCGACCCCTCGACGAGGAAAGGTCCCGGACGCAATGTCCGGGACCTTTCTCGTCAGGCGGTGACGATCAGCGGATTCCGAGTACGCCGACGCCGATCGTGATGGTCTGGGTCTTGGAGATCTCCGAGCCCGGAGGCTGCGCCTGCGTGATCACGGTGCCCACCAGGTCGGGCGAGAGTGTCGCTTCCCGGGTCTGCACGAGATCGGACGCGGAGCCGGTCCATCCGGCGCTCCGCAGCGCGGACAACGCCTCCGAGACCGAGCGGTTGGTGACCACCGGCATCTCGATGCGATCGCCGTTGGAGACCTTGATCGTCACCGTCGAGCCCTGGGCGGCGGATGCGCCGCCCGCCGGGGACGTCGAGACAACCGTGCCGTCGGGCTCGCTCGAGTCGACTTCCTCGACGACGACCTCGAAGCCTGCGCCTTCGATGTTGCCGGTTGCCACCGAGGTGGCCTGGCCGACCACGTTGGGGACGCGCACCTGTTCCGGGCCGGATCCCAGCGTGATGGTGACCTCGCCGTCGCGCTCGATGCTCGCACCTGCCGCGGGGCTCTGACTCACCACGAGATCCTCGTCGTCGGCCTCCGAGGGTGCCCGCTGCACATCCGAACCGAGACGAAGGCCCACGGCCGCGAGTTCCTGCGCGGCTCGCTGCTGCGTCATCCCGCTGAGGCGCGGAATCTGCACCTGCTCCGGCCCGCTCGACACTTCGAGCGTCACCGTCGAACCCTCTTCGGCCTGCGTACCCGGCACGGGACGGGTGTTGATGACGTTGCCCTTGGCTACCACCGGGTCGTTCTTCTGCTGGATGGACACCCGGAAACCGGCGTCCTGCAACTGGGCCTCCGCGACCTCCGAACTCAGGTTGCGCACGTCGGGGACCGCGACCTGGGCGGCGGTCGAACCGGGACCGAGCGACCACAGGAACACACCGACGATGCCCACCACCACCAGCGCGACGATGCCGAACAGTACCCGCTTGGCGATCGATCCGCCGCCGCCCGAGTCGTCGTCGCCCGGCCCGTTGCCCGCCGGAACGGTCGGTGCCACCCGTGCGTGGCGTCCGGGGTTCGTGTCCGCCGAGTCGAGGAGGGTGGTGCGGTCCTCGTCGGTCATCACCATCGGAGCGCTGGGTCGTTGACCGTTGAGCACCCGGATCAGGTCGCTGCGCATCTCCGCGGCCGACTGGTAGCGGTTGGCGGGGTTCTTCGCCATCGCCTTGAGGATGACCGAATCAAGCTCCGGCGGAATCGACGGATTGACGGACGACGGCAGCGGTGGATCCTCCCGGACGTGCTGGTACGCCACCGCCACGGGCGAGTCACCCTTGAACGGGGGTTCGCCGGTGAGGATCTCGAAGAGCACACATCCGACGGAGTACACGTCCGAGCGCGCGTCGACCTGCTCGCCGCGAGCCTGCTCGGGCGAAAGGTACTGGGCCGTGCCGATCACGGCGGCGGTCTGCGTCATCGGGCTGGCGGCGTCGGAGAGCGCGCGGGCGATGCCGAAGTCCATGACCTTGACGGCGCCGGCCTTGTTGATCATGACGTTGGCGGGCTTGACGTCCCGGTGCACGATCATGTTGCGGTGGCTGAAGTCCAGTGCGGCGCAGACGTCGGCGATGACCTCCATCGCGCGCTTCGGTGCCATCGGGCCGTCCCGGCGCACGATGTCGCGCAGGGTGTCGCCCTCGACGTACTCCATGACGATGTACGGCAGTGGCCCGGCGTCGGTCTCGGCTTCGCCCGTGTCGTAGACCGCGACGATCGCGGGATGATTGAGGGCCGCCGCGTTCTGGGCTTCACGACGGAAACGCAGGTAGAACGTGGGGTCGCGGGCGAGGTCCGCGCGCAGGACCTTGATCGCCACGTCCCGGCCGAGCCTTGTATCCCGCGCGAGGTGCACCTCGGACATGCCGCCGAAGCCGAGGATCTCACCCAGCTCGTACCGAGAGGAGAGCTTGCGCGGTGTGGTCATGACGTTCCTTGGGTGTCCGGCGGTGCGTTGTTCGTACCGTTGCTGGCTTCGGGATCTGGGGCCCCGCCGTCGGCGTCTCCGTCCGCCTCACCGTCGGTTTCGCCGGCAGCCGGCACCGTCACCGTGGTCGTGGTGGTTGCGGGTGGCGCGGTCGTCGTGGTGGGGACGGTCGTGGTGGGCGCCTCCGTCGTCGGCGGCACCGTGGTGGTGGGCGGGACGGTGGTCGTGGGGGTGGGCGCGTCGAAGGTCGGCGTCTCCACCGGAGCCGGCGCGGGCGCAGGCTGCTCGGCGGTGGTCGTCCGCGGCGGCCGGGTGGTCGTCGTGGTGGGACGGGCCGTCGTCGTGATCTGTGTGGTCGGCGATGGCCCGGGGGTCTGCGTCCCCTCGTCCTTCCCACCGAACAAGACGATGCCCAGCGTCACGAGAGCGAGCAGGATCGCCGCACCCGCGGCCCACGCCAGAGCGGTCGGGCTCGGTGCGCGCCTGCCATCGCCGCCGTCACCGGATGACCCGCCCGTGGTCGGCGGTCCCGAAACCGGGGGCTGTCCGGCCGTCGGTGGCATCGCGCCGGTCTGCGGCTGGGTGTAGGCGGTCGGAGAGTAGTACTGGTTCGGGTCGAGCGCGCGGGTCGCCGCGGTCGGTGCCCCGGTGCCGGGCACCCCTGGCGGCAGCACACGGTTTGCGCTGGTCACCGGCGGAACATTGCCGGGCGGCGGCGCGGGCCGACCGGAACGGACCGCGGCCACGGCGTTGGCGAACTCGCTGCCGTTCGAATACCGCTGCGACGGGTCCTTCGAAATCGCGATCCCGATGAGCTCACGCACCTCGGGCGGCAGATCGTTCGGCAGCGGAGCCGGCGTCTCCTGGACGTGCTTCATCGCCACCGTGACCACGCTGTCGCCCAGGAACGGACGGCGGCCCGACAGCACCTCGTAGCCGACGATGCCCAGCGAGTAGACATCACTCGCCGACGTCGCCTCCTGGCCGAGCGCCTGCTCCGGCGCAATGTACTGGGCCGTGCCCATCACCATTCCGGTGCGGGTGACCGGCGACGCGTCGACAGCCTTCGCGATGCCGAAGTCCGTGATCTTCACCTGACCCGTCGGGGTGATGAGGATGTTGCCCGGCTTGACGTCGCGATGCACGACGCCGGCGTTGTGCGCGGCCTGGAGCGCGCGCCCGGTCTGCTCGAGCATGTCCAGGGCGTGGGGGAGCGACAAGCGGCCCACCCGCGACAACACAGCGTTGAGCGGCTCACCGTGGACCAGTTCCATCACCAGGTAGGCGATGGACTGACCCTCGGTGTCGGTGGTCTCGCCGTAGTCGAAGACCCCGGCGATTCCCGGGTGGTTGAGCTGGGCCGTGGTACGTGCCTCGAACCGGAAACGGGCGAGGAAATCCTCGTCGCCGGAGAGTTCGGCCTTGAGAACCTTGACCGCGACCCGCCGGTCGAGCCGGGTGTCGAGACCCTCCCACACCTGACCCATGCCACCGGTGGCGATCAGGCGCTGGAGTCGATATCTGTCGGCGATCATGGCGCCGCTGCTCAAAGCCATGTCAGCCTCCCTGTAACCCGGCCGAGATCACGGCTCGTCCGATGGGCGCGGCCACGGAGCCGCCGGTCGCGGCGAGTGCACGGTCGCCACCGTCCTCCACGATCACCGCGATCGCGATGGTGGGTTGCTGCGCCGGCGCGAACGCGATGTACCACGTGTGCGGCGGAGTGTTCCTGGGATCGCTGCCGTGTTCCGCGGTACCGGTCTTCGACGCGATCTGGACACCGGGAACCGTGCCCTGCCCACCCGCGAAGTTCTCGGCGCCCACCATCAGTTCGGTGAGGGTCGAGGCGACCTGTGGCGGAATGGCCTGGCCCAGCGATTCAGGCGTGGTCTCGTCGAGGACGGCGAGGTCGGGACCCTGCAGGCGCTCGACGAGATACGGCTCCATCCGCACGCCGCCGTTGGCGATCGTCGCGGCGATCGACGCGTTCTCGAGTGGGGTGAGCGCCACGTCGCGCTGGCCGATGCTCGTCTGGCCCAGAGCGGCTCCGTCGGGGATGGGACCGATGGTGCTGGGCGCGACCGGCAGCGGCATCTCCATGTTCTCGTCGATGCCCAGGGCCTCGGCCTGGTCGACGAGGGCTTCCCGTCCGGTATCGATGCCCATCTCGACGAAAGCGGTGTTGCACGACCGTGCGAACGCCTCCCGCAGCGTCACCGTCGGCGCGCCGCCGCACGCGGCACCGCCGTAGTTCTCGAGGGTGGTCGCCGTGTCGGGCAGGGTGATCGTCGGGGCAGCGGTCAACTGCGTGTCGGGGGTGACGCCCGACTCGAGCGCCGCCGCCGTGACGACCACCTTGAAGGTCGAGCCGGGTGGGTAGGTCTGCGAGATCGCCCGGTTGAGCATCGGCTTGTCGGGGTCGGCGTTGAGTTCGTCCCAGGCCGCGGAAGTGGCGGCACCGTCGTGCCCGGAGAGGCGGTTGGGGTTGTAGCTCGGCGTGCTCACCATGGTCAGGATCCGGCCGGTGCTCGGCTCGATCGCGACGACCGACCCGGTGTAACCCCGGCTGGTCAGTTCGTCGTAGGCGACCTGCTGCATCAGGGGGTCGATCGTGGTGACCACGTTGCCGCCACGAGGATTGCGTCCGGAGACCAGGTCGAATAACCGCTGCCCGAACAGCAGGTTGTCGGACCCGTTGAGCACCGCATCTTCGGAGCGCTCGAGCCCGGTGCTCCCGTACTGCATGGAGTAGAAGCCCGTGACCGGCGCGTAGGCGAGCGGACTCATCGGCTGGTTCGGCGGCGCCGGGTACTCGCGCAGGTACTTGTAGCGGCTGTCGGTGGGGATCGAGACGGCGAGCGCTTGCCCCGCCGCGGAGATCTGGCCGCGCTGGCGGGAGTACTCGTCGATCAGCACGCGGGAGTTGCGCGGATCGGTGCGCAGATTGTCGGCATTGATGACCTGCACATACGTGGCGTTGGCGAGGAGGGCGACGACCATGAGCATCACCGCCATCGCGACCTTACGAAGCGGACCGTTCATTCGCGGCCCATCATTTCCGTCGGCGCGTCGGCGATCGGTGTGGCCTTCTTTCGGGGAACCGCGGGTTCGCGGGCAGCGTGGGAGATCTTCATCAGGAGTGCCAGGAGAAGATAGTTGGCGAGCAGGGACGAACCGCCGTACGACATGAACGGCGTGGTCAAGCCCGTCAGGGGGATCAGTTTGGTCACGCCGCCGACCACCACGAACAACTGGACCGCCAGGGTGAACGACAGGCCGGCGGCGAGGAGCTTGCCGAAGCTGTCGCGGACCGCCAGGGCGGTGCGCAGGCCCCGGATGATGAGGATCAGGAACAGCAGCAGGATTGCGGCGAGCCCGATCAGGCCGAGTTCCTCACCGATCGCGGCGACGATGAAGTCGGTTTTCGCGAACGGCACCTGCACCGGCCGGCCGCTGCCGAGACCGGTGCCGGCGACACCGCCCGTCGCGAGGCCGAACAGCGATTGAGAGATCTGGTAGCCGGTGTTGTTGTAGTCGGCGAACGGGTCGAGCCACGTCTCGACACGCACCCGCACGTGGCCGAACATCTGGTACGCGAAGTAGAAGCCGAGTGCGAGCAGCGAGAAGCCGATCACCAGCCAGCCGACACGCTCGGTGGCGATGTACAGCATCACGAGCACCGTGGTGAACAGCAGCAGCGACGTGCCGAGGTCCTTCTCGAACACCATCACACCGATGGACAGGACCCAGGCAGCGAGGATCGGACCGAGGTCGCGCGCTCGCGGGAAGTCCATGCCGAGGAAATGCTTGCCGGCGGTGGTGAAGAGGTCGCGCTTTGCGACGAGGACCGACGCGAAGAAGATGATCAGGAGGATCTTGGCGAACTCACCGGGCTGAATGCTGAACCCGGGCAGCTTGATCCAGATCTTCGCGCCGTTGACCTCGGAGAACCGTGAGGGCAGCAGGGCCGGAATCGCCAGCGCGACCAGGCCGATCAGGCCCAGGGTGTAGCTGTACCGGGCGAGCAGCCGGTAGTCGTGCAGGAAGGCGAGCACGAGGATGAACAGTCCGATGCCCAGCGCGGTCCACAGGACCTGCTGCGTGGCGTCGGGTGACGGCGCCGCCACCCCCATGTAGCGGGCGTTCTCCTGGTCTGCGAGATCGAGCCGGTGGATCAGCACCAGGCCCAGCCCGTTGAGCAACGCCACGATCGGCAGCAGGAACGGGTCCGCGTACTTGGCGAACCGGCGTACCGCGAGGTGCGCGACGAGGAACAACACCGCGTACGTGACGCCGTATTTGAGCAGATCGGGAGTGATCGTCTGCTCAAGGCTCGCCTCGACGAGTATCAGCGACACGGTGGTGATACCGATCGCACCCAGGATCAGGAGAAGTTCGGTGTTGCGACCTGTCGACTGAACCGGTGCCGGAGCGAAGCCACCCGGGGGACTCGGAAAGGCCCCCGCGCCATGGGTCACCGACATCAGGCGCCCACCCTGCAGTTCTGGCCGGGTATCTGCGGCGGTGCGGGAGGTGCCGCCGGTACCTCCGGAGTCGCCGACGGGGGAGCCGGAACCGGCTGGCCGCCGACCTCCGGTTCAGGTGTGGCCGGTGGCGCCGCAGGCGGTGACGTCTCGGCAGTCGGTGCGGGTGCGGCGTTGCCGTCCACACCGGGCGCCGGAGTCGCAGGCGGCGCCGGGACGGGTTCGCTCGGCAGTGCCTCCTCCACAGCGCACACCGGCAGCAGATCCATCTCGGCAAGGCGTGCCATCTGCGCGCTGGTGTCTTCGAGGTTGCCCGACGGCAACCCGGCGCGAACCTGTTCGCGAGCGGCAGGCCAGAGGTCGTCGACGAGCATGACGCGACACTGCGCGTCACCGGGCGCGCGCAGGGTCAGCTCGCCTTCGTCGGTGAGACACCCGACGAGGGCGGCTTCCTGCAGCGAGTACCCGAATACGTTTCCGGGGAGCCCGCGCAGCACGGTCACGGCTCCGTTGTCGTCGCCCACGTAGTAGTTGTTGCGCACGAGTTGGCGACCGACCACCAGGCCGACTGCGAGAAGCGCGACCAACGCGAGGATGACGAGCGGCCACCACAATCGGCTGCGTCTCTTCGGAGGTGTCTCGGGCGCCTGCACGATCACACGCTTCGGGACAGCGCGAGGCGGGCGCATCGCGGCGGCACGTCCCGCGGCGGTATTCGGGGGCGGAGCGTCCTCGTCGTCGTCGTTCGACGCAGCACCGGCGACGATCGGCTTGCTCTGCCCGTAGTCGAGGTCGATCACGTCGGCGACGACCACGGTGACGTTGTCGGGGCCGCCGCTGCGCAGCGCCAACTCGATGAGCCGGTCGGCGCACTCGTCGTGAGTGCCCTCGCGCATGGTGTTGGCGATCGTCTCGTCGCTCACGACATCGGACAGACCGTCCGAGCAGATCAGGTAACGGTCGCCGGCCCGGGCTTCGCGGACAGTGAGTGTCGGTTCGACCTCGGCGCCGGTGAGGGCGCGCATGATGAGCGAACGCTGGGGATGCGTGTGGGCCTGCTCGGCCGTGATGCGGCCTTCGTCCACCAGCGACTGCACGAACGTGTCGTCGCGGGTGATCTGGGTGAGCTGGTCGTCGCGCAGCAGGTAGGCGCGGGAGTCGCCGATGTGGGCGAGCCCGAGCTTGCTTCCGGCGAACAGGATCGCCGTGAGCGTGGTGCCCATCCCGTCCAGTTCGGGTTCTTCGTCCACCTGATCGGCGATCGAGGCATTGCCTTCGCGGACGGCCGAATCGAGCTTGCCGAGGAGGTCGCCACCGGGCTCGTCGTCGTCGAGATGCGCGAGCGCGGCGATCATCAGCTGGGAAGCGACCTCACCGGCCGCATGCCCGCCCATGCCGTCGGCGAGCGCGAGCAGACGCGCGCCGGCGTAGACGGAGTCCTCGTTGTTCGATCGAACGAGGCCGCGGTCGCTGCGGGCGGCGTAACGCAATACAAGGGTCACGGGCGGAGCTCGATCACGGTTTTACCCACTCGGACAGGCGTACCGAGAGGGACGCGGACAGCAGTGGTGACTTTCGCACGGTCCAGGTACGTGCCGTTGGTCGACCCGAGGTCTTCGACGTACCAGTCGGAACCTCGCGGCGACAACCGGGCATGCCGGGTCGATGCGTAGTCGTCGGTCAGCACCAGCGTCGAGTCGTCGGCGCGGCCGATGAGCACGGGCTGGGTGCCCAGGGTGATCCGGGTGCCGGCCAGGGCGCCGTGGGTCACCACGAGATACTTCGCGGTCTTGTTCCGGCTCAGCGACGGAAGCATCGACTGCTTCGGTGAATATCGAGGCAACGGTCTTGCGGTTCCCGCGTAGATATCCGACCGCAGACTGCGCAGTACGGACCAAACGAACAACCACAGCAGGAGAAGGAAACCCGCCCGGGTCAGTTGCAGAATCAACCCCTGCACGGCTCATCCTCCTTCGGCTCGGTCGACCGGCGTTTGCCGTCCGGTTCGCTGCGGTCACTCACAATACGGACACGGTCGACTCGATACAGCGTCCGACGCGCATTACACGCGTCGGACGGTGTCGACGGACCCCGTAGGTCCTGGTTATCCGCAGCTCAGAGAATGCGCACAAGGATCTCCGAGTGGCCCGCACGAACGATGTCACCGTCGGCGAGCTGCCAGTCCTGGATGGACGCGCCGTTGACGGTGGTGCCGTTGGTGGACCCGAGATCGGAGAGCATCGCGACCTGCCCGTCCCAGCGAATGTCGATGTGACGGCGGGAAACACCGGTGTCGGGGAGGCGGAACTGCGCGTCCTGCCCGCGACCGATGATGTTGCTGCCCTCACGGAGCTGGTAGTAGCGACCGCTGCCGTCTTCGAGCTGCAGGGTGGCCGTCAGCACGCGACCGGCAGCGGGGGACTGGTAGCCGCCACCCGCGTAACCCTGGTCGTACGCCGGGTCGGCGTAACCCTGCTGGCCGTACGACTGGGCCTGGTAACCCTGATCGGCGTAACCCTGGTCGTAACCGCCGCCCTGCTGCGGGGCCTGGTAGCGATCGTCGTAACCCGGTTGCCCGTACTGCTGGCCGGCGTCGCGGCCGTAGTCCTGGCTGTAGGCCTGCGGCTGCGCGCCGTAAGCCTGCTGGTCGTAACCGCCCTGCTGGTCGTAGGCACCTTGTTGCTCGTAGCCACCTTGCTGCGAGTAGCCCTGCTGGTAACCCTGCGGGTCGTAGTTCTGGTCGCTGTAGGCCTGCTGGTCGTAACCACCCTGGTCGCCGTAGCCACCGCCCTGGGGCGGGCTGTCGTAGCCACCCTGCTGCGGGTCGCTGTAGGCCTGGCTCCCTGCGTAACCCCCGCCGTTGTTGTAGCCCTGTGCGTAACGCTGATCCTGGCCGACGTGCGCGTGACCGTTGCGTGCGTACTGCGATTCCGCCTCGGCGGGGTCACGGCTCGGTTCGTAGCCGGGGTTCTGCGTCATGGGGCCAACTCCTGGTTCGGGTGTCACTGTTGGGCGGTTCTGCGGGTTCCGCGGAGCCGGGGCGCGCGCCGCTGAGCGCCCCACATCGGGATCAACCGAGCCGCGCGTCCGAAACTGCCCTGTGTGCAGTGCCGGCGACGACTCGAAGACGACATGGATGTCACCGTACGTCTGCCATCCCTGTTCCCGGATGAAGTCATCAAGGTGACGCGCGAAGGCCTTGACAGTCAAGTCCCGGTCGGCAGCGAGGGCCTCATGGTCGGATTCGCTGATGGTGATCACGTATTTGTTCGGTGCCAGCGTGTGGCCCCGGTCGAGCTGCTGGACGCCGTCGGTCGCCTCTTGCTGCAGGGCAGCTTCGACTTCCTGAGGAACGACGCCGCCGCCGAACACGCGGGCGAAAGCGTCGCCGATAGCGGACTGAAGCTTGCGTTCGAATCGTTGGGCGATACCCATTGCGACCCCCTTTCAGGTCTCCGCGTGTCGTGATGCAGATCGTGCCACTGCATGGTATCGACTTTTTCTCCATTTGGACCCGGCGGCGCCCCGCGCGTGTTCCAGACGGTCCTTCTCGGAGGGTTGGGAAGACGGTGATATGCCCCTGACCAGGCGAATCGTTGTTTGAATAGGAGCTGTGTTACTGTTTTTTGCGTTGCTCGGGCGAGTGGCGGAATGGCAGACGCGCTGGCTTCAGGTGCCAGTGTCCTTCGGGACGTGGGGGTTCAAGTCCCCCTTCGCCCACCAGAAGCAGTTCCACGAACTGCGACGAACGAGGTCACGAACTCGAAAGAGATCGGGGCCTCGTTTTTCGTTTCGATGGGACCTCGAGCTCGCCGCACCGCACCCGGTGGGCTCCGATCGGAATTAGCCACGACCTCATCGACCACAGGAGCGGTCTTCGGTGAGGTCGAGGAAGGGTGTGATTACTTCGCGCCGCTCGCTCTGTCTCGTCGCCGCGAGGCCGGGTCCGTGGCCGTCGCTTCGGGTGGATCCTCGTTCGGTGACCGCCCGTAGGAATGCGCGTCGTATCCGGAGCAGTCGGATCTGAAACGCCAGTGTCTCCGTGATGTGGGTGTCATGGTTCGTTCTGTGTACAAGTGTGAGCGTGATTCGCTCGGATACGGTTGTGGCGAAACAGATTGAACGGATGCGGCGCGGCGCTATCGGACGCCGAAGCCGATGCTCGATGAGAAACCGGGAATGTCGGGCGCGGCCAGGACTGCGTTCCAAGCGAATTCGTGGGTCTCACGGGTCCGCACGGAAGGTCTGCCCGAGTACGGGCGGCTGGACGTACTGGTGTTGCGATGGTCGAGCAGGGGCAGCACAGGAGCTGTTCGGTGATTCACAAGCCCGCCGAGGTCGCGGACCATCAGTGATACCGGCGGCGCGCCTCCTCCCGCGCTCGTGCCCGCGACCACGATGCGATCGGGATCGGCGCCGAGCTCGTCGGCGTGGTCGGTGATCCACCGCAGGCCCCGAGCCATTCCAACGGAATGTCCAACTGGGAGAATTGGTCTCCCAGGATCATGCCGCCACCGTGCATCCAATAGATGCGGCGCGTTCGACGACGGCGACGGAGGTGCTCACAACCAGCCTTGCTTTCGGATGTTTTCGTCCGTAGATCGATGATGCTATCCGTGTCGGCGCCGACCACCCTGGCGACGTTTCACCGAACGGAACGTAACGGTCGGATTGTGATTAACGATGACCAGCGGGAGGGTGCGGCCACCCGCACCAGAGGAGGACGCTCGTGCTTACTCGAATGGTTACTCGAACCCTGGTGACGGCCGCGCTCGCCTTCGGCGCCGTGCTGACAGCAGCGTCGGGAGCGTCGGCGAACACACCCGACGACCCGTACGGCTTCAATGCGATCCGCGACCGCACCGACTACTTTGTCGCCCCGTTCGACCCGGGTGCGTTGGTCGGCGCGAACGCCCACAAGCCGATCATCCTGAGCCCGTACGGCGCCAGGCACAAGATCGAGTGTCGCGGCGACGGGCACTACGTGTCGATCCACGACTGCGTGCAGTACGACACGAACGGTGTCGCGCACGAACTTCGCTTGCTGGCCAACCCGATTCGCCCCGTCTACGTGTATATCTGACCCCCGAGTGCCCTTTTCGGCCACTACAGGTGGGACGGCGACGAACGAGGGGAGTCGCGTGCTGTTGCTGCCCCCGGCGGCGTTGATCTGGGGTTGGCTGAGGTACAACCGGAGGACGGATCCGCGTCCTCCACCCGGGCCGCGCAGGTCGGCGCCGCACACCCGGTAGGCGCGTAGGTTCCTACCGGCAACGTCGGCTCCGGGGCCGATGCGGGGTCCAGGCGACCGGTGTCCGCGAAGTGCGAACCACGAACTTCCGCACTGACGTCCACGCGTACGGCCCGCACGCCGCGACCCACGCGACCGCGGCATTGCCGACGATGTCAGCGCTCTCATCGAAGCGGCCATGTCCAGGAACCGGGCGAACGTCCGACGCTGGTGGATGCTGGGCGGCCTGCTCCGCGACGCTCAGCGGGCGCACGAGGTCCCGGTCGACGACATGGAGCGGTTCCACGAACTACACAGAACGAGGTCACGAACATGAAAGAGATCGTGACCTCGTTTTCAATCGTGGCGGGGGCGGGTCGCCACCTATCGTGGTGTGCATGGATCCGCCCGTGACGCGATACATCCAGCGCGACGGTGACGCACTGGCGTACCAGGTGGTGGAGGGAGGACCCCACCCGGTCGCGTGGTTCTTCGAGGACATGATGCACCCGGACCTGATGTGGACCGATCCACATCTGCACTACAACTTCGAACGTTGCTCCAGTTTCGCCCGCTCGCTGTTCTTCCAGCGCCGTGGCTTCGGATTGTCCGATCCCGTCGACCACGTCCCGACACTCGAGGAGCAGGCGGACGACATCCTCGCAGTGCTCGACGACGCCGGTGTCGCGCAGGCCACGATGGTCGGAGCGGTCAGCACCTGCGGGGCAGCGGCGCTCGCGGCCGCTCGGCGCCCCGACCGGATATCCGGACTTGTTCTCGCACAACCGTGGTCCGAGGCGCTGGTATCTGGGGAGGACGGGCCGCCGGCGGGTTGGACGTCCGACGAAAGGGACCGGTTCGTCGACTCCCATCGCCGCGCGTATGCACGCTGGGGTCAAGGTGAACTCGCCGCGCTCGCTCACCCCGCACTCGACCGTCCACACAACCGCCGCATCATGGCTTTGCTCGAACGATGTTCGGCCACACCGGAAACTGCTCGGCAACACCTCGAATGGGCCTTTCAGGTGAACTACTCGTGGGTGCTGCCGACGGTCCAATGCCCGACTGTCGCATTGCACCAGCCCGACACCCTGTTCGCCCGAGAGGCGGTTCGGCGGATAGCCGATCTCGTGCCGAACGGTCTGTTCCACGACCTTCCTCCGATTCCGGCCGGCGCAACTCTCGGTGAGGCGCTGATCCCGGTGATCGACCATGTCGAAGAACTCGCGACAGGGGTCGTCAGGCCGGTCGACGCGGATCGCTTCCTGGGCGCTGTCCTCTTCACCGATGTCGTGCGCTCGACCGACCTGCTGGCCGAGGTCGGTGACGTCCATTTCGCGACTCTCCTCGCCGCACACGACAGGTCGGTCCGCTTCGAGGTGGAGGCAGGCGGGGGAAGGTTGGTCGGTCTCGCGGGGGACGGAACGCTGAGTGTGTTCGACGGTCCTGCGGCCGCTCTCGAATGCGCGCACCGGATCATCCGGACTGCGACGAGCCTTGGACTGTCGGTCCGTTCCGGTGTGCATGCCGGGACGGTGACCCGTGCCGGTCCCGAGCTGACAGGGATGACCGTGCATGTCGGCGCACGCATCGCCGCTTCAGCCGGGCCCGGGCAGGTGAGGTGCTCCCGGACCGTGCGCGATCTCGCGGTCGGCGCCGGACTCGACTTCACCGATCTCGGTGATCATCGACTCAAGGGCGTCCCCGGTCAGGTGCGGATGTTCGCGGCGACGAACGGGGAGCGTTTCGTCCAGCCGGCGGCGGCGCCTCGCCCCACTCTGGCCGACCGGGCAGTGCTGACCATGGCACGCCGTGCGCCCGGCATGCTGCGTGACCTCGGTCGTCTCTCGAGTCGGCGCAACCGATCGTGAAGCCCCGGGTTGCGCAGAGTCGACGAGTCACCTGCGCGGACTCGGGACGCTGTGGGCACAGTGCCGTGCCTGCGAGCGATCGGCTCAGAACGTGTCGTTGATGGTGATGCGGTCGTACGTTGCCGGCAAATCGTCGGCACTGATGCAGTTCAGCGACGTGGTCTGACCCACGGGGATCTGCTCGGTCGTGCAGTTGGCCAACGCGACGACTTCGTTTCCGTTCATGAACTTGATCTCTACGATAGCGGCGTCGGAATCATCCCGGTTGTTGGTGACCCTTAGGCCTTCCACCTGCACGTCACCGAGTGCGTCCTGGGTAACGGACCATCCGGGCGCATATTGGAATCCGGCGACCTCGAACGGCTGCCCCTCAGCGATCGTCAGGGGGTTGTCGGGGCCGCCCGGAGCAGCGTCCTCCACCTCCGCTGATTCGATCGCCTCGTTGACCTCGTTCCCCGCGACAGCTATGAATGCGAGGCATCCGCCGACTGCCAGCACGAACACCGCGAGCAGCGCCAGCAGGACATTGCGGAGCGCGTGCGACTTCGTCGGCGGCGGGGGCGCCGGGGGTTGAGGCACCTGCGGGGGCGGCCCGCTGTTCTGTACGATTGCTCCGTTTTCGCGAAACCCGTTTCAGTGCAGGGTGATCGGAACTATCGGTACGAGTGGCACGACCTCGTCTTCGTCGGTGCTATTCCACGATGGGGAAGATCGAGTCCCCGTCTTCGGGACTGCCGTCGATCTGACCACGGTCGACGCGTGAATCTTCGACGATGACGCCGTCCACCACCTCGGCATGTTTGAAGGTGCCCTCGTCTTCCACTTCTTCGTCGATCACCTCGTCCACGAGGTCTTCGGTCAACTGGTCGACGGGCGTCACCGCGACCGGCGTCTCCGGCGGCGGTTCGGGCACGATATCGGGTTCTTCTTCGGCGAGTCGCTGGTCGAGCGTCTCACCTTCTTTTTCTTCTCGGGCGGTGGTGCCGAACTTGTTTGCTTCACTCCACCCTTCGGGCGGGTCGACGACTTCGTCGCCGTCGTCGTTGCGTACTTCGTCCGAATCGAGACCCTCGCTCGGGTTGAGGGTGTCGCCGGGACCGTCTTCGATACTCATGTCTTCGGAAATACCCGAGGTGGCAGGCCACGAAACGGCGTCGGCGTGTGGCGGAAAGAACGAAAATGCCGGACCCGTTCGGGTCCGGCATTTTCGTGGTCGTGAGCTGTGTGTCGCTCGAGGTACGGCTTCGTCGCCGTGGCCTCGCGGAACAGCCCGAGGTCTTAGCGGCGGACGCCGCCGCGACGACCGGTGACAGCCTTGACGAGGAACAGCAGGATCACTGCACCGAGGAGGCAGGTGAGGAAGCTGAAGATCAGGCCGCCACCCTCGACATCGACACCGAAGAGCTGGAGGAGGAAGCCGCCGATCAGGCCGCCGATCACACCGACAACAACGTTGAGGAGAATGCCCTGCTGGGCGTCAGTGCCCATGACCTTACTGCCGATCCATCCGGCCAAACCACCGATGATGATCCAGCCGAGGATTCCGAGTCCGAGCATTGCGCGGGTCCTTCCTTGAGACTTGGTCGAGAGGTTGACTAACCCATACTGCTTCTTTGCCGAGGTGGATATACCCGTTTCGTCGCGATCAAACCGCCCGGTTCGCAAAATCTCTCGGTTCCTTGCATCTCCGGAGCGGATATGGCGGGTTTCTGCGCGTAACGGGTTCCCGCAACACCCCGCAAAGCCGACGCCACCGGTCGCACACTGTTTTTGTGCCCCCGTCCACTAGGGATCGGCCCGACCGAGCGCCGCTGGTGCTGGGATCGCTCATCCTCGTCGCGGCGGTTGCGAATCTGAATCTCGCTGTCGCCAACGTTGCCCTGCCCGACATCGGGAAGGCATTCGACGCCAGCCAGACCGACCTGAACCTGATCGCCGTCGGTTATTCGCTGGGCCTGGCGGGCTCGGTGCTCTACCTCGGCGCCATCGGGGACCGCTACGGCCGCAAAAGGATGCTGGTCATCGGCATGACGTTGTCGGTGCCGGTCTCGTTGCTTGCCGGCTCCGCGCCGAACACCGATGTGCTGTTCCTGGCGCGAGTATTGGGCGGCATATCGGCCGGCCTGGCCTTCCCGACGACGCTGGCATTGATCACCGCGCTGTGGTTGGGTGCCGCGCGGACTCGGGCGATCGCATTGTGGTCCGCGATCGGCGGCGGTATCACCGCCCTCGGCCCACTCGCCGCCGGTGCTCTCCTGGAGTGGTTCTACTGGGGATCTGTGTTCTTGGTGACGATTCCGCTCGCCCTGATCGCACTCGTTCTGACGGTGGTGTTCGTCCCGCGCCACGTCAACGAGTCCACCGTTCCGGTCGATCACCTGGGCGGGATCGTGTCCGTGGTGATGGTGGGGTCACTGGTACTCGGCATCACATTCGCGCCGGTGAGCGGGATGCAGACCACGGCTGTATCGGCGGGGGTCATCGCCGTGGCCACAGCCGCAGTGTTCGTGTTCCGTCAGCTACGGGCGCCGAACCCTCTCTTCGACCTGCGGGTCGCGCGCCGTCGCATTTTCTGGGTCGCTGCTGTCGCCGGCATCATCGTGTTCGGCTCCTTGATGGGCGCGATGTACGTCAGCCAGCAGTATCTGCAAAACGTGCTCGGTTACTCGACCCTGGCTGCAGGATCGGCGGCATTGCCCGCCGCACTGGTGATGGTGATCGTGGCACCGCAGTCGGCCAAGCTCGTCGAGGCGCACGGCTCACGCTTGACGTTGTTGTCGGGGTACGTCCCGATCGTGCTCGCGCTGGTACTGGCGCTGCTGCTGTGGGACGAGGACGCCCACTACTGGTCGGTGGGCCTGGTCTTCGTGCTGATCGGCGCAGGTATCGGCTTGGCGGGAACGCCTGCCTCCCGCTCGCTCACGAGTTCTGTCCCGGTCTCGCGGGCGGGCATGGCGTCGGGGACTGCGGATCTGCAGCGCGATCTGGGCGGGGCCATCATGCAGTCGATTCTCGGCGGATTGCTCACGGCGGGATACACCGCTTCGTGGGCGGCCACGATCGCCGCCGACCCGGGCGCCTCGTCGATCAGCGAACAGACGGAGGCGGCGCTCGAGAAGTCCTATGCTGGTGCGCTCCTTGTCGCGGAGGCAAACCCGCAGTACGCGGACCAGATCATGTCGGCAGCTCGCACCGCTTTTCTGGACGGCGACAGCCGCGCGTATGCGGCCGCGATCGTGATCGTGGTTCTCGGTGCTCTGCTCGTGTTCTTCGTCTTCCCGAAGCGTGAAAGGGAGCGTCAGTTGCTCGCGGCTTACGCCGAGGAGGACGCGCGGGAGACGGCCGAGCGCATAGAGGAAACCGAGCAGAAGTAGATATGCGAGTCGCCGTGCGGGCCGCGGCAGTCGCCTGCCGATCCGCGTGGCATCCGGGCGCCGCGATAGCGTCGTGGCATGAGCTTCGTGGAGTCTTCACCTGCCGTTCGTACGCGCTTGTCCCGAACGACACTTCGACCTGCATTGCTCACCGCTGTCGCCTTGGCGTTCCTGGCGCTGGCCGCGGTTCCCGTTCACAAAGAGCTCTACACCACGATCGCCCGCGCGATCGAGGCTTCACCGCTCGCGTCGATCGTGGGTCTCGTCGCGGAGAAAGGCCCGCTGGTCCTCGTCGCGACGTTCTCGGTGCTGGCGATCCGGTCGTGGCTGCACGACCACCGAGCGCTCCGGATCCTCGTGGCCGGCGGCGCGGGCGCTGTGGTGGCATACCTGACGAGTGAACTCGTCAAACTGGTCATCACCGAGCCCCGGCCGTGCCGGACCTTCGACGTGGCGACGGTCCTCGAATGCCCCGAGGTGGGGGACTGGTCGTGGCCGTCGAACCACTCGGTGATCGCCGCGTCGCTGGCGACCGCCTGCGTGCTCGCCGCCCCGCGCATCATCTGGCTCGTTGCGCCCGTGGCGGTGCTGCTCGGGTTCTCGCGGGTCGGCGGGGGTGTGCACTACGTGCACGACGTGCTCTCGGGGTTCGCGCTGGGCGTGCTCGTCGTCACGGGCGTCACGGTCGCCCTGCTGGCCCTCGTCGACCGTCTCTACCTTCTGCTCCCGGAGCAATTCGTTCGCGCGGGGTGACAACGCGCAGCACACGAAGCGCTCGGGCTCACTCGATGAGAGCGGCCGCCAGCCGGCGATACTCGGCTGCGGGGAATGCGCTCTGGTCGGTAGTGAGCACCTGGATGGCGACCTCGTCTGCTCCCGCGCCGTAGTGCTTTTCGATGCCGGCGACAACGCGGTTGAGATCCCCCCACGGGATGAGAGCGTCCATGAGCTTGTCGGTGCCGCCGCCCGACACGTCCTCTTCGGAGTATCCGAGCCTGCGAAGGTTGTTCGAGTAGTTCGGCAGCGACAGGTAGCCGCGCATGTATTCGCGGGCGATGCCCCGAGCGGTGGATTCGTCGCTCTCGAGCACAACCGCCACTTCCGGAGCAAGCATCGGCCCGTCTCCGAGGATCTCTCGTGCCTGCGCGGTGTGTTCGGCGGGCACGAAGTACGGATGGGCACCCGCTGCTCTCACCGCCGACAGTTCGAGCATTCGCGGGCCGAGGGCCGCGAGCACACGACGTTCGGCCGGCACCGGCGGTTCCGCAGCGTCGAGCGCATCGAGGTACTCGACCATGTGGCTGTAGGGCTTGGTGTAGGTGTGCGCCGCTTTCGCATCGACGACCGGTGCGTGACTGGTGCCCACACCGAGCAGGAACCGGCCCGGATGATCCTGCTCGAACCGTGCGACGGTCGCGGCGGCGTCGGCCGGTTCGGCATGCCACATGCTGACGATGCCGCTCGCGACACCGAGACGCGTCGTCGCGTTCAGAACTTCGCTGTACACAGGGGGAACACCCTCGCCGAATCCTCCCGACGTCCACAGTCGCGCGTAGCCCAGATCGTCGAGTTCACGGGCCGCGTCGAGCGCGGCCTCCCGGGTCTTTCCGCTGAGCCAGAACCCGCCGCCCCACACACTCACCCGTCGTGTCATGGGCTCGACGATAAACGGGCGGGCGGCAAACGGGCCGAGAAGGCGCGCGTCAACCAAGGGTTGACGATGCGGGGCGCGTCAACCTACCGCTGAGCGAACCGAGTGGAAGCGGCTCGCAGGAGCGAGACCGCACGGTCGATGGGTGCGCGTTTGGTCGGAAACCTGCCGGGTAACCGGCGAGAGACCCAATTGCGCTCAATCGATCGGAGTTGTCGATATGGCAGGGAAACCTCCCAAGATTCCAGGCACGCCCGCGGCTCTCGAGCCCCAGTTGGCCGAGCCGACCACGCCTGTGGACCCACCCGAGGCCAAGCCCGACCAGCAGGCGCCCGCGGGTGTGACGGCCACGGGTAACCCGGTGGACGTGGACGGTGCCCGTGCACAGAGCGGCGCTTTCCTCACCACGGCGCAGGGCGCGCGCCTCACCGACACGGACCATTCGCTCAAGGCCGGTCCGCGCGGTCCTATCTTGTTGCAAGATCACCACTTTCGAGAAAAGATCACACACTTCGACCACGAACGGATCCCGGAGCGCGTGGTCCACGCGCGTGGCGCTGCCGCCCACGGCGTGTTCAAGGCCAACGGCGCAGCGACCACGGTCACCAAGGCGGGCTTCCTGAAGAAGGGTGCGGAAACACCTGTTTTCGTGCGCTTCTCGACGGTGCTCGGTTCCCGTGGTTCGGCGGATGCCGTTCGCGACACCCGTGGTTTCGCGACCAAGTTCTACACCGAAGAAGGCACCTTCGATCTCGTAGGCAACAACATCCCGGTGTTCTTCATCCAGGACGCCATCAAGTTCCCCGACATCATCCACGCCGGAAAGCCGCACCCCGACAGGGAGATTCCGCAGGCGCAGAGTGCGCACGACACCTTCTGGGATTTCGTCTCGCTCCACACCGAGGCCACCGCGCACACGATGTGGAACATGTCCGACCGCGGCATTCCGCGGTCGTACCGGATGATGGAAGGCTTCGGCGTCCACACCTTCCGGCTCATCAACGATGCCGGTGAGACCTCACTCGTGAAGTTCCACTGGAAGCCCCGCCTGGGCGTGCATTCGCTGGTGTGGGAAGAAGCCCAGATGATCAACGGCTTCGATCCGGACTACCACCGTCGCGACCTCGCCGACGCCATCGAAGCGGGCGCCTACCCGGAATGGGATCTCGGCGTCCAGGTGTTCCCCGATACCCCGGAACAGACCTTCGAGGGCATCGACCTGCTCGACCCGACCAAGATCGTGCCGGAAGAACTCGCTCCGGTGCAGATCATCGGCACCATGGTCCTCAACGCCAACCCGACGAACTTCTTCGCCGAGACCGAACAGGTGGCGTTCCATCCCGGGCACCTCGTGTCGGGTATCGACGTCACCGACGACCCGCTGTTGCAGGGCCGTCTCTTCTCGTACCTCGACACGCAGCTCACCCGGCTCGGTGGCCCGAACTTCGGGCAGATTCCGATCAACCGGCCGCACGCTCCCGTCAACGACATGCTGCGCGACGGCTTCCATCAGCACGCGGTGCACAAGGGAGTGGCGCCGTACAAGCCGAATTCGCTCGACGGTGGCTGCCCGTTCTTCGCCGGAGCCGACGAAGACGCGTTCATCGACTTCCCCGTCGAACTGCCGGCGGCGCAGAAGGAACGCGCTGCGGCTCGGAGCTTCGACGACCACTACTCGCAGGTCCGTCAGTTCTACAGGAGCCTGTCCGAGGTGGAGAAAGCGCACGTGGCGGAGGCGTACACCTTCGAGCTCGGCAAGTGCTACGAGCAGACGATCAAGGAGCGTCAGCTCCAGATCCTCGCCAACATCGACGCCGATCTGTGCGCGACGGTAGCTGCGGGACTCGGTCTGGAGGCGCCCGCGCCGACCATCGAACTCGTCGATCCTGCCCCGAGCCCCGCGCTGTCGCAGGTCGGTAAGACGTGGCCGGTCCAGGGCCGCATCATCGGTATCGTCGCCGACGACACAAGTGACCTCGGTGAGGTCGAGGCTGCCGTCCAGGCGATCGACGGGGCGGATTGTGTACCGCTGGTCATCGCTCCGCACGGCGGAAAGCTCGGGGGCACGGTTCCGATCTCTCGCACGTTCCTCACCGCTCGCTCGGTGGAGTTCGACGCGGTGTTGTTCGCGAGCCCTGCACTCGATCCGCGGGCCCGGATTCTCGCCGACGAGACCTTGCGTCACCACAAGGCGGTAGCCGCCTGGGGCGACGGTCTGGCGATGTTCGAAGGCGTCGCGGCGCCGGGTGTCGTCTCCGCAACCGGCCCGGCCGATGCCGTCAGCGCGGTTCTGGAGCTGCTCGGTACCCACCGAGTGTGGGAACGAACCGCGATGTGACCGAGTTCACCCCAAGTGCGACTTACGGTTTCGAGAGCCCCGCGTTATTCTTTCGTTACCTCTGGTCGCAGCTGATATTCATCGCTGCGGCCAGTTGTTGTTTACGGGCGTTCAGATTCCCGTAGTCGTGCGAGGGTAGGTCGCCTCTGTGTCGGTGAGCACGTTCACGACATAGGGAATCCCCGACGCGAAAGCCCTGTCCAGGGCAGGTCCGATCGCCCGGGGATCGCCGACCGACTCACCCCCGGCACCCAGCGCGACTGCTACCTGGTCGTAACGGGTGCCGGGGGTGAGGTCTGCGGCGACGTCGTAGCCGTAGAGCATCTGCATCGGGCCTTTCTCGAGCCCCCAGGCCGAATTGTTACCGACCACGATCACCACCGGTAGACCGTGACGCACGAGAGTGTCGACGTCCATCAGGGACATGCCGGCCGCGCCGTCGCCGAGCAGCAACACCACCTGACTCGCCGGCCGTGCGACCCGGGCCGCGATGGCCGCACCGAGGCCGGCACCGAGACATCCGTACGGGCCGGGATCGAGCCACAAGCCCGGTTTGCGCGGTTCGACGAACTTCCCCGCGAACGACACGAAGTCCCCGCCGTCGCCGATGACCACAGCATCGTCGGCCAGACGCGGCAGGAGTTCGCCGTAGATGCGGGCTGGGTGGATCGGGTCCGAGTCGGCAGCGAGCAGTACCGAGTCCCGCGCGGCGGCCTCGAGCGCGAGATCTCGCAACCGCTGTGCCCACACCCGTGAATCGGGACGGGCGGACAGGGCCGAGAGAATCCCGTCGAAGCACGCCGTGAGATCGCCGGAAGCGGACGCCGCGAGTTCGGCATGTGTCGCCACCTGACCGGGGGAGTCCGCAATGTGCACCACCTGGGCGGGCGGCGTTCCGTCGCGGCCACCGAAGCGTCCGTACCCGAGCCGGAAATCGAGCGGTGTGCCGACGACCAGCACCAGATCGCAGGTGCCGACCGCGGTGCTGCGCGCTTTGGTGACGAGCAGTGGATGACCGCCCGGGACGATGCCGCGGCCCATGCCGTTGGTGATCACCGGTACACCCAGCTCGTCGACGAACCATCGCGCGGCGTTCTCGGCACCGTCCGCCCACACGTCGGTACCCAGGACGAGCAGCGGCCTCTGCGCGGCGGTCAGCAATCGCGCGATCTCGGTCAGCGCCTCCGCGTCCGGTTCGAGCCGAACCCGCACGGGCTGCCGCGGCCGTGGGGCGCTCACCCGCCCGTACAGCTCGTCCATCGGGATGTCGACGAAAGCCGGTCCGCGATGGGAGGATTCGGCTGCGGTGAACGCCGCCTCCACGGTCGGGCCGACCTTCTCGACGGACCGCGCCGTCTCCGAGAGCTTGGTGACGGTACGCAGCAAGGGAGGCTGGTCCAGCTCCTGCAGGCTGCCCGTACCCCACCGGGCGTTGGGTGCACGACCCCCGAGCACGACGAGCGGCGACCCCGCGAAGTGCGCTTGCGTGACGGCACTGATCCCGTTGGTGACGCCGGGGCCGGCAGTGAGGACGGCCAGCCCCGGATGCCGGTCGAGTTTGCCTGTCGCCTCCGCGGCGAACACCGCCGTCTGTTCGTGGCGCACGTCGACCAACCGCATGCGCGACTCACCCTTGACCACCGCGTCGTACAAGGGGAAGACGTGCGCTCCGGAGAGCGTGAACATCGTCTCGACACCGTGCGCACGGGCCACGGCCGCGGCGTGGTCGCCACCGTGTCCTTCCAATTCGGGGCTCATGCGCCCGAACGCTACGACGCAGCGCAGTGGCGTGGGTTCGGTTCGGAGTAACCGGGCTCTCAGGCGAGCTTGGATGCGGCGCCGATCAGGGCGTTGCGCGCGGAGGTGAAGCGTGTGGCGGTGGCTACGCCCGCAAGCATCCGGGAGGCACGCACGAGCCGCTGTGTGCGACGTCGACGGGCGCGGTCGTAGCGTTGCAGTGCTTCGGCGACGGGATGTTCCGCGAGCAGGACGGCGAGCACGGAGGCGTCGACCATCGCCTCGCATGCCCCGCGACCCAGGTTGGGCGCCATGGCATGAGCGGCGTCACCGATGAGAGCCACCTTCCCGCGGACGTACGACGGCAGCGGCGGCGATTCGTACAGGTCGTGATGCAACACCGTCGGGGGATCGAGGCGATCGAGCATGTCGACGACGGCCGGGTGCCAGTACTGGAAACGCTCGCGCAGTTCCGGAACACCGCCCGTCGACTCGGCCGGCGCGCGTACCGCCGCGAACCAGTTGGTGAGTTCCCCGTCGCGTGGGCTGATCCCGAACAGTGAGCCGGGAGCCCAGCTCTCGCTCAGCGAGTCGGTGGCACCGTCGACCCACCCCCGCCACGCGGTGAAGCCCGTGTAGACCGGCCGGTAGCGGGTACCGAACACGGCGTCGCGGGTCGCACTGCCGATGCCGTCGGCGCCGATGACGACGTCGTAACCGGAGAGATCGGGCAACGAAGGCGCGGCCTGACCGAACTGCACTGTGTCACCGGGCAATCCGTCCGCCAGGAGGTTCAGCAGCGGTGGTCGCGACAGGAGTACGGCGGACCGCCGCAGATTCTCGAGGTGTGCGATGGTCCGGCCGTCCCACCGCAGGAGCGACCCCGACCTCTGCAGTACGCCGAGTTTCTCGGCCCGGCCGCCGAGGCCGGCGACCTCGAGTGCGGTCAGGGCTTCGGGCCACAGTCCCAGCGTGGTGCCGGTCGGGGGCAGGCCCTCGGCGCGTTCGAACACCTCGACGTGCCAGCCGGACCGCACCAGTGTGTTCGCCGCGGTGAGGCCGCCGATGCCACCGCCGAGGATCGCCGCCTTGGCTGGGTGCTCAGTGGACATGCCCGAAATCTACTACGGATGTAGTGCCATGTCACTACATCCGTAGTAATTTCATATGCTGGTGCCGTGACCGACAAGCGTGCGGCGGTACTCGATGCCGCCATAGAGGTCCTCGGGACGGAAGGCGTGCGCGCCCTGACCCACCGCCGGGTCGACGCCCGCGCCGGGGTGCCCGCGGGATCGACCTCGAACTACTTCCGGACCCGCGGCGCTCTCGTCGAGGGCGTGCTCGACCGGCTGCTCCAAGCCGACCGGCGAGACCTGGCGGTCCTCACGGCCGGGGGCAGGGCACCCGACCGGCAGGGCCTCGAGGATCTGCTTCGGGATTACGTGCTCTACGCGACCGGGCCGGACGCCGTGAAGACAAGGGCCAGGCTCGCGTTGTTCGTGGAATCGACCACGGTCCCCGCATTGCGCGCCTCGGTGGGCGCTCGACGCGGGGAACTGCGCGACTGGGGCGCGGGGATCCTCGCGGCGCTCGGGGCGGACGACCCGGAGGCCGCCGCCCGGATCGTCGTGGACTACCTCGACGGGGTGATCCTCCACCGGCTCACCTCCGCGGACGGTGAGGACGACGGTCAGACGGATCCGCAGGTCGGCATCGGCAGGGTTCTCGACGCTGTCCTGCCACGAACGCCTGTTATGTGAACAACGCGTCACACGCGCGTCACCGGGGCATTTACGCAGGTCAACGTGAAGGTAGGGCAGCCTATGTTGCATTACCCCCGGTGACCTGGCATATCGTTTCCGAACAGAACGGTGGGCCCACGATGTCCCACCGGTCGTCAGACCCGGCTCGTGCTGCCCAAAAAAGGCACCCGCATCGTCGCGGATGAGCGGATACTGGCGATGTCGAAGGTATCGGACACCCGGCCGATACCCGTCTACGGCAGTAGATGGCCATCAGCGCTGCTGGTCGTCGGTGCTATCGCACGCAACGAAGGCTAGGTATGACTCTTCTCCCCGGGCCTCAAGGGCTCTACCACCCCTCGAACGAGCACGACTCCTGTGGTGTCGCGTTCGTCGTCGACATGCACGGCCGCCGGAGCCGGGACATCGTCGAAAAGGCGATCACCGCGCTCGTCAACCTCGAGCATCGCGGTGCCGCGGGAGCCGAGCAGAACACCGGTGACGGCGCCGGCATCCTCATCCAGATCCCGGACGCCTACTTCCGCGCGGTCGTCGACTTCGACCTCCCCGCAGAGGGCGCCTACGCGACCGGTATGGCCTTCCTGCCCAAGGGCACGGAAGCCGCCGACGAAGCAGCCGCCCAGGTCGACCGCATCGTCGAGGAAGAGGGACTCGAGGTCCTCGGCTGGCGTGAAGTGCCCGTCGACGAGTCGGAACTCGGCTCGATGGCAATCGACGCCATGCCCACGTTCCGCCAGATCTTCGTCGCGTCGGGTGCTCGTGCGCTGACGGGTATCGAACTCGAGCGTCGCGCCTACGTGGTGCGCAAGCGCACCGAGCACGAACTCGGCCACGAAGGTCCCGGAGAAGACGGCCCCGGCCGCGAAACCGTGTACTTCCCGAGCCTGTCGGCGTCGACCTTCGTCTACAAGGGCATGCTCACGACGCCGCAGCTCAAGGGCTTCTACGTCGACCTCCAGGACGAGCGCGTCGAGTCGGCTCTCGGCCTGGTCCACTCGCGCTTCTCCACCAACACGTTCCCGTCGTGGCCCCTCGCCCATCCGTTCCGCCGCGTCGCGCACAACGGTGAGATCAACACCGTCACCGGCAACGCCAACTGGATGCGGGCGCGCGAGGCACTGATCGACAGCGACATCTTCGGCGGTCGCGACAAGCTCGAGAAGATCTTCCCCGTCTGCACGCCGGGTGCCTCGGACACCGCACGCTTCGACGAGGTGCTCGAACTCCTGCACCTCGGTGGCCGCAGCCTGCCGCACGCGGTGCTCATGATGATCCCGGAGGCCTGGGAGCGGCACACTGCCATGGACCCGGCCCGTCGCGCGTTCTACGAGTACCACTCGGCGCTCATGGAGCCGTGGGACGGCCCCGCGTCCGTCTGCTTCACCGACGGTGTCGTCATCGGCGCGGTGCTCGACCGCAACGGTCTCCGTCCGTCTCGCGCGTGGGTCACCGACGACGGTCTCGTCGTCATGGCCTCCGAGGTCGGTGTGCTCGACATCCCCGCCGAGAAGATCGTGAGCAAGCGTCGTCTCCAGCCGGGCCGGATGTTCCTCGTCGACACGGCCAAGGGCCGCATCGTCGAAGATTCGGAGATCAAGCGCGAACTTGCCGCCGAACTCCCGTACCAGGAGTGGGTCGAGAAGGGCGTCACGCGTCTCGAGGACCTGCCGCAGTCGAAGTACACCTACATGTCGCACGAGCGGGTCGTGCTGCGGCAGCAGGTGTTCGGCTACACCAACGAGGAGGTCGACCTCCTCATCAAGCCGATGGCCGCTACCGGTGGTGAGGCGCTCGGTTCCATGGGCACCGACACCCCGATCGCCGTGCTGTCCTCGCGTCCCCGCATGTTGTTCGACTTCTTCTCGCAGTTGTTCGCTCAGGTGACCAACCCGCCGCTGGACGCGATCCGCGAAGAGATCGTCACCAGCATGGGCGGGATGCTCGGACCCGAGGGCGACCTGCTCGACCCGACGGCCGACTCGTGCCGCCGGATCCTGCTCTCTGCACCCGTGATCGACAACGACGACCTGCAGAAGCTCATCCACGTCAACGACGAGAAGCAGTTCCCCGGCTTCAGCAGCGTCATCATCCGCGGCCTGTACCCGGTCGCGGAAGGCGGTGCGGGCCTGGAGCGGGCGCTCGCAAGCATTCGCGAGCAGGTCACGCAGGCCATCAAGAAGGGCGCGCGCCTGATCGTGCTGTCGGACCGGGAGTCCGACGAGACCCTCGCACCGATCCCGTCGCTGTTGCTCACCTCCGCCGTGCACCACCACCTCGTGCGGGAGAAGACACGCACCCAGGTCGGTCTGCTGGTCGAGGCCGGAGACGCCCGCGAGGTGCACCACATCGCCGCGCTGTGCGGCTTCGGTGCGGCCGTGGTCAATCCGTACATGGCGTTCGAGAGCATCGACGAACTGCTGCAGAACGGCGACCTGCCGGAGGGCATGACCCTCGAGAAGGCCATCGCCAACTACATCAAGGCCGCGTCGAAGGGCGTGCTCAAGGTGATGTCCAAGATGGGCATCTCCACCCTCGCCTCCTACACCGGCGCGCAGTTGTTCCAGGTCATCGGCCTGTCGCAGGACCTCGTCGACGAGTACTTCACCGGTCTGCAGTCGCAGCTCGGCGGGGTCGGCCTCGACGAGATCGCCCTCGACGTGGCTGCCCGTCACCGGTCGGCGTTCCTCGACCGTCCGTCCGAGCACGCGCACCGCGAACTCGAGGTGGGCGGCGAATACCAGTGGCGCCGTGAAGGCGAGTACCACCTGTTCAACCCGGACACGGTGTTCAAGCTCCAGCACGCGACCCGCACCGGGCAGTACAAGGTCTTCAAGGAGTACACGCAGCTCGTCGACGACCAGTCGAAGCAGCTCGCGTCCCTGCGTGGCCTGTTCGAGTTCAAGACCGGTCTGCGGCCCTCCGTGCCGCTCGACGAGGTCGAGCCGGCGAGCGAGATCGTCAAGCGGTTCTCCACGGGCGCGATGAGCTACGGCTCGATTTCGTCGGAGGCCCACGAGACCCTGGCGATCGCGATGAACCGCCTCGGCGCCAGGTCGAACTCCGGTGAGGGCGGCGAGCATCCCGACCGCTTCACGCCCGACGAGAACGGCGACTGGCGGCGCTCGGCGATCAAGCAGGTCGCGTCCGGCCGCTTCGGTGTGTCGTCGCACTACCTGACGAACTGCACCGACATCCAGATCAAGATGGCCCAGGGTGCCAAGCCCGGTGAGGGCGGTCAGCTCCCGCCGCACAAGGTGTACCCGTGGGTCGCCGAGGTGCGTGGTTCCACGCCCGGCGTCGGCCTGATCTCGCCGCCTCCGCACCACGACATCTACTCCATCGAGGATCTCGCTCAGCTGATCCACGACCTGAAGAACGCCAACCCGGCGGCCCGCATCCACGTGAAGCTGGTCTCCGAACTCGGCGTCGGCACGGTTGCGGCGGGTGTGTCGAAGGCACACGCCGACGTCGTGCTCATCTCCGGTCACGACGGTGGAACCGGCGCCTCGCCGCTCACCTCGCTCAAGCACGCGGGCGCACCGTGGGAGATCGGCCTGGCCGAGACCCAGCAGACCCTGATGCTCAACGGTCTGCGCGACCGCATCGTCGTCCAGGTGGACGGTCAGATGAAGACGGGCCGCGACGTCGTCGTCGCAGCGCTGCTCGGCGGTGAGGAGTTCGGTTTCGCCACCGCGCCCCTCGTTGTCTCGGGTTGCGTCATGATGCGCGTCTGCCATCTCGACACCTGCCCCGTGGGTATCGCAACGCAGAATCCGGTGCTGCGCAAGCGCTTCACCGGCAAGCCGGAGTTCGTCGAGAACTTCATGCTCTACATCGCTGAAGAGGTGCGCGAGTACCTCGCCGAGCTCGGTTTCCGCAGCCTCGACGAGGCGATCGGGCAGGTCGACTGCCTCGACACGCGCAAGGCCGTGGAGCACTACCGGGCATCGAAGCTGGATCTGTCGCCGCTGCTGCAGAAGGTCACCTCCCCGATCTTCGGGGAGCAGGACATGCACTGCACCAAGGAACAGGATCACGCTCTCGACAAGGCGCTCGACAACGATCTGATCGCACAGGCGCAGTCGGCTCTCGAATCCGGTGCCTCGGTCAAGATCGACACCACGATCACGAACGTGAACCGCACCGTCGGCACGATGCTCGGACACGAGGTCACCAAGAAGTACGGCAAGGACGGCTTGCCCGACGACACGATCGACATCACGTTGACGGGTTCGGCCGGTAACAGCTTCGGTGCCTTCGTACCTCGGGGCATCACGCTGCGTCTGTACGGTGACGCGAACGACTTCGTCGGTAAGGGCTTGTCGGGCGGGCACATCGTCGTGCGTCCGCCGCTCGACACCGCACCGGGATTCGTGCCGGAGGACAACATCATCGCCGGCAACGTGATCCTGTTCGGTGCCACCGGCGGTGAGGTTCTCATCCGCGGTGTCGCCGGCGAGCGTTTCGCAGTCCGCAACTCCGGAGCCACGGCCGTCGTCGAAGGTGTCGGCGACCACGGCTGCGAGTACATGACGGGTGGCAAGGTCGTCATCCTCGGCAAGACCGGCCGCAACTTCGGTGCGGGCATGTCCGGTGGTGTCGCGTTCGTGTACAACCCGGACAAGGACTTCGAGGACAACCTCAATACCGAGTTGGTCGACCTCGAGGATCTCGAGGGCGAAGACTTCGTCTGGCTCAAGGGCGCAGTCGAACGGCATCGTGACGAAACGGGCTCCGAGGTCGCAGCCCGCATCCTGGCCGACTGGTCACAACAGGTCAGCCACTTCGCGAAGGTCATGCCTCGCGATTACAAGAAGGTGCTCATGGCAATCAAGGACGCCACCATTCGTGGTGCGAACGTGGACGAGGCGATCATGGAGGCAGCACGTGGGTGATCCGAGCGGCTTCCTCAAGCACGGGTCGCGCGAGACGCCGGTCCGTCGTCCCGTCCCCCTCCGGCTGCTCGACTGGAAGGAGGTCTACGAGCCTTTCCCGCTCGAGACCGTCCAGACCCAGGCGAGCCGCTGCATGGACTGCGGTATTCCCTTCTGCCACAACGGTTGCCCGCTCGGAAACCTGATTCCCGAGTGGAACGACCTGGCATACAAGGGCAAGTGGGAGGACGGCATCGAACGTCTCCACGCCACCAACAACTTCCCCGAGTTCACGGGGCGGCTGTGCCCCGCGCCCTGCGAGGCGTCGTGTGTCCTGGGCATCAACCAGGATCCGGTGACGATCAAGCAGGTCGAGGTCGAGCTGATCGAGAAGGCCTTCGAGGACAACCGCGTCAAGCCGGTTCCGCCCTCGAAGCTCACCGGCCGCAAGGTCGCGGTCGTCGGCTCGGGACCGGCGGGACTTGCTGCGGCGCAGCAGCTTACGCGCGCCGGCCATACGGTGACGGTGTTCGAGCGGGCCGACCGCATCGGTGGTCTGCTCCGGTACGGCATCCCCGAATTCAAGATGGAGAAGCGGTTCATCGACCGCCGTCTCGCACAGATGGAAGCCGAAGGCACCGTCTTCAGGACCGGGGTCGATGTCGGTGTCGACATCACGGCCGACGAACTGCGTGAGCAGTTCGACGCCGTGGTCCTCGCCGGTGGTGCGACCGTGGCGCGCGACCTGCCCATCCCCGGGCGGGAACTCGACGGAATCCATCAGGCGATGGAGTTCCTGCCGATCGCCAACCGTGTCCAGTTCGGTGATCTTCCCGCGCCGACCATCACGGCGGAAGGCAAGAAGGTCATCATCATCGGTGGCGGCGACACCGGTGCCGACTGCCTCGGTACCTCGCACCGCCAGGGTGCGGAGAGCGTCTACCAGTTCGAGATCATGCCGCGTCCGCCGGAGCAGCGCGCCGAATCGACGCCGTGGCCGACCTATCCCTTGATGTACCGGGTGTCGTCGGCACACGAAGAGGGCGGCGACCGTGTCTTCTCGGTCAACACCGAAGAATTCGTGGGCAAGGACGGCAAGGTCACCGGTCTCAAGGCGCACGAGGTGCGCATGGTGAACGGCCGTTTCGAGAAGGTCGAGGGTAGCGACTTCGAACTCGAAGCCGATCTCGTCCTCCTCGCGATGGGCTTCGTCGGACCCGAGAAGCCGGGTCTGCTCACCGATTTGGGCGTGGACCTCAACGAGCGCGGCAACGTCGCCCGCTCGGAGGAATGGTCCACCAACGTCGACGGCGTGTTCGTCGCCGGTGACATGGGACGCGGTCAGTCGCTGATCGTGTGGGCCATCGCCGAAGGCCGCGCGTGCGCGGCGGCAGTGGACCGGTTCCTCGAGGGAGCAACGGCGCTTCCTGTTCCGATCACCACCAGCACGATGCCGCAACGCTGACGTTGCAGACGGGCGGGGCCGTACACCGAAAGGTGTACGGCCCCGCTTGTTCGATTCCGGGTTGTTCGATTTCGGGGTTCTACCGGACCTGCAGACCGGCGAAACGATCCGTAGCGGCGGCGAATTCGCCGGCGAGGTCGTCGACGATGGTCTTCACCGGTGTCACCTCGTCGATGAGACCCAGGCCCTGACCCGCGGCCCAGATGTCCTTCCATCGGCCCTGCACGTCACCGCCGGCGTTGTAGTTGCGTGTCGCCGGTGCGGTGAGGGCATCGGGATCGAGCCCGTTCGCGAGCAGGCTGGGACGCAACCACGACGCGTCGGTCCCGGTGACTCCCGAACTGACGATCAGATCGTCCGGCCCGTGCTCGACGACCATCCGCTTGTAGTCCGGGGAAGCCATGCTCTCCGTCGCCGCGAGGAATCGGGTGCCCATGTAGACGAGGTCGGCACCGGCCGCGATCGCTCCCGCCACCCCCCATCCGTCGGCGATGCCGCCGCCGACCACGAGGAGACCGTCGAAGAATTGACGCACCGCGGAGACGAAGGCGAACGGAGACAGGTGACCGGTGTGCCCACCGGCGCCGGCAGAGATGCAGGCAAGTCCGTCGACCCCGAAGCCGGCTGCCTTACGGGCGAGCCGGATCGAGACCACGTCCGCCAGCACGATCCCGCCGTAGCCTTTGACCGTCTCCATCACCGGCTCCGGGGAACCGAGAGCCGTGATGACCACGGGAGGACGGTGTTCGGCGACGAGACGCAGATCCTCCTCGAGACGCTGATTGGAACGGTGCGTCACCAGATTCACCGCCCAGGGGGCGGCGTCGGGACCTGCGGCCGCGACACTGTCGGAGATCGTCCCCATCCATCGATCGAGTTCGGCGGAGGTGCGGCAGTTGGGCGTCGGGAACGATCCGACGATTCCAGCCGCGCTCGCCGCCACGACGAGTTCCGGGCCCGACACCAGGAACATCGGTGCTGCGACCACGGGAACGCGAAGCCGCGCGGGAAGTGGATGCGCAGCCGTCATCTCGGGTGTCGCGGTCGTGCTCACAGTGACTCCAGGAGATCGGTGCGGATGTGGCGCCGCAGCAGTTTGCCGACCGCATTGCGCGGCAGGGTGTCGACGAGTTCGATGCGTTCGGGCAGTTTGAACGACGCGATGTCCCGAGCGCGAAGATGCGCCGTCAGGTCGTCGAGCGTGGGTGTTGCGTCGGCGGCCGGAACCACGACGGCACAGCACTTCTCGCCGAGAACCTCATCGGGGATACCGACTATCGCCACCTCCGCTACCGCCGGATGGTCCTGCAGAAGCCCTTCGATCTCTGCCGGAGCGATGTTCATGCCGCCGCGGATGATGATCTCCTTGATCCGGTCGACGAAACGCAGGTATTCACCGTGTTCACCGCACAGCTCGAAAACATCTCCACTGCAGAGATATCCGTCCTCGTCGAACGGCGACGACGTGGCGGTGCCTTCGAGGTAACCACCGAAGACGGTAGGACCCTTCAGCCGGAGTTCGCCGCGACCCCCGACGGTGTCGACCAGGGCACCGGTGACGGGATCGATCAGGCGCACCGAGGTGCTGCGGCTCAGGCGCACCACCCACGAGTGGTCCGGTGCCGCGTAGTTCGGCAGGTGCTGCGCCCGGATCGTCGGGTCCGGCATGTCGCCCGGCGCGCCGAGAAGACACACACCCTCGTTGGAACCGAAGAAGTTGATCACTTCGACCCCGTGATCGTTCTGCCACGCGGCCACGACCGACGGCGGAAGCGGCGCACCTCCCGCCCCGACGCGCTCGAGCGACGACAGATCGAACTTCTTTCGCAGGACGTCGTTCTGGAGCAGCATGGTCAGGATCGCCGGGGGCATGGTCGTGTGGGTGGCGCGGTGATGCTGGATCTGCCTTAGGTAGACAGTGATGTCGAGGGGATGATGATGGACGAGGTGTCCACCGCCGAGGAGCCAGGGGAGCAGGGCCGCCGCGAACCCGGCCATGTTGACCAAGGGGAACGGGTTGACGAGCACGGAGTCCTCGGTCGTTTCGAGACCGTCCTGTACGCCGCGTCCGACGGCGAGCCAGTCGGCGTGACACCGGGGCACGCCCTTCGGCGCGGCCTCCGTACCGCTCGTCCAGCAGATGGTGACCCGGTCGTTGACCGTGTGCACCAACCCGGCCGTGTACGTCTCGGCCTCCTCGACATCGCTTGCCGGCACCGCTGCCGTGTCGATCTCGACTGCCTCGTCCGGCACGTCCGGACCGAAGGCGAAGACCGTGCGCAGACTCGGGTGCCCGGAGAGCAGTCCCGACGCTTCGGTGGCGAGTGAGCGGTCGCCGAGCCGGCCGACCGTGACCACTGCGACGGCAGAACATGCATCGACGATGCCCGACAATTCGTGACGCCGATACGACGCGGGCATCGGGGTCGCCACGGCACCGAGACGCCACAGCGCCAGATAGGTGGCGACGAGCGCGATCGAATTGGGGATCTGCACGGCGACGATGTCGTCCTGGCATATTCCACGTGCGTGGAAAACCGCCGCGACCCGGCGCACGAACTCGTCGAGTTCCTGCCATGTCATCGACATCGGCTGCGCGCCGGTGAGATCCGCGAGGTTGACCGGGTCGGTGGTAGCGGTCTCTGCGGGCCTGCGCTCGACCCAGGAAGCGAAGAGGCCGGGCAGTGTGTCTTCCTGCCACCACCCGCGGTCGAGGTATTCGGAGACGACGGCGTCGGGATGACATGCCCGCGTCGCGCGCGGGATGAAACCGGAAATGGACATCAGAAGGGGCCTTTCGCGAAGTCCGGTGGGGAGTGCGGGCGCGGGGTGTCGCTCATACTCGGCGGAGCACCAGGGCTGCACCGAGACCGAGAGCGGCGGGGATGGTGACGAGCGCGTGCTCGCCGCCCGTGCGCTCGAGTTGATCGAGTGCGTGGGCGACGAGGATGCCGCCGGTGGCACCGAGCGGATGGCCGACGGCGAGTGCGCCGCCGTGGACGTTCACCCGCGCGGGATCGAGGTGTAGCTCCTCGATCAGCATCAACGGGGTGACGGCGAAGGATTCGTTCACTTCGACGACGTCGAGATCTTCCGCCGTGATTCCGGCACGTTCGAGGGCGCGGTGTGAGGCATCGACGGATGCGGTGAGAAGCGGAGAGCGGACCGCACTCTGCGCGGTGCCGACGATCTGGGCGCGGGGCCGGATGGACAGGGCGGCGCCGGCTTCGGCGTCCCCGATCAGAACCGCCGAAGCTCCGTCCGCCAGCTGGGGTGCGGTGGCGATCGTGTGCAGCCCCGCAGCCGGGCGCGGTGAATCGGGGAATCGCCGGGCGACCCGCTCCCATCCGGGATCTTCTCCGAAGAGTGCCGGCAGTGCGGCGAGATCCTCGATCGTCACGCCGGGACGGGGACCTTCGTCCGAATCCAAGCCGATCTCACCGACCTTCACGCTGATCAGTGAATGCGAGTCGGGGGCGGTCGCAGCACGTCCGTGGGAGGCCACCGCGTACGCGTCGAGCAATTCCCGAGTGAACCCGTACCGTGCCGCCGTCAGATCGGCCGAGACACCGATGGTGACGAACCCGGATCGTTCACCGATCTCGGGGTCAGCAGCGATAGGCGGCGTATCGGAGAACATCGGCACTCGCGACATCGACTCGACGCCACCGGCAACCACCGCGTGCGCCGTACCCGCCGCCACCCGCGCGGCAGCGCTTTCGATGGCGTCGAGCCCCGAGCAGCACAGCCGGGAAACGACTCCGCCGGGGATGTGATCGGGCCAGTCGGCCCACTGCACGGCGGCCCTGGTGATGTTGCCGGCCTGTTCACCGGTAGTGGTGCTGATTCCGAGAAGCACGTCCTCCACGACCCGGGAAGCGCCCGAGCGCTCGTCGAGGGCCGCGAGGAGCAGGGCGATCAGTTCGACCGGGCGGAGGCCTGCCAAGGTACCGCCACTTTTGCGGACGCGAGCACGCGGGAGGCGTACGGCGTCGTAGATGTACGGGGGATTGCTCCGGTTCACAGGTGTCGGCTCCGACTCGTAGAGTGGCGTGACGCGAGTCACTACAGCTAACGAAGTGATACCGGGTGGCGTCGACCGGTGTCAAGACAGGCGCCGGAGGACCGAGTCAGGGATGGGGCAGCATCGGCTCGATGCGTGCGGTGTGCCGATCCACGTGCCCGTCGCACCCGCGGCACTGGAGTTCCGGGTCGAGAATCGAGCCGCAGTCGCGGTGCAGGATGCGAAGTGGGCCCGCCGCCTCCGGGTATGCCTGGGTGGACCAGCGGATCAGGAAGACGAACACCCCGAACAGTGCGCGTCCACGATGAGTGAGGCGGTACTGGCGTTCGGAGCCGGACGGGTGGGTGAGAATCTGTGCGACGCACAGGCGCGCGAGGCGGTCGGTGAGCGTCGTCGGGGAGATGTCGAGCGCCGACCGGAACTCGCCGAACCGGCGGGCACCGGCGAGTGCGAGACCGGTGATCGCGCCGCTCCAGCGATCCCCGATCGCTTCCATCACCGCATTGAACTGCATGTCTGCCGAGGCGGTGTTGCCCGCGGGAACGCGTGTTGAGCGTCGGCGGGCACCCGAGGTCACGGTCCAGATCGCAGCGGCGTCCATTTCGATGTCCGTGTCGTGCGTGGTGACGACGCTGTGACAGGATCCGCACCGGATGACCGCGGGCCCGCGGTGACCGCACACGTCGTGCACAAGGTCCGGTTGCCACGCGCCTTCGGGAGTCCATTCGCGCTGCCAGCTCCAGATGCACACGAGGATCGGCCAGGTGGCGGTGCCGAGTTCGGTGAGCAGGTATTCGTGTCGATCCGAACCGGCCTGGGGCGATCGCTCCAGTACGCCGGCCGCCGCGAGGGAGTGCAGGCGGTCGGTCAGCACGGACGACGGTGCGCCGGTGAGTTCGAGCCACTGGTTGAAGCGGGTCGTCCCGCTCACGAAAGCGTGGCCGAGCAGCGCGAGCGTGAGCCGGTCTCCGAGCAGGTCGAGCGTGGCGGCAACCGGGTTGACGGTCGACGAAGGGTCGCGCTCCGCCGTGTCGCGTCGGGCCATGAGCCAACCTCCTCCGGTGCGCATTCGCCGTTGCGTGGCTCACACCAAGATGCTTCAATAACTGTACTAAACGGGGCCTGCGGGCTCGGCCGTCGCGGACCTACTCTCGCAAGACCTCCGTCGCCCCGTCGAACCGATCCCCGAAAGCGAGACGACATGGCACCGACGAAGGTGTGGATCGCCGGCGGCTACCAGAGCGACTTCGCCCGCAACGTCACCAAGGAGGGCTTCGACATCGGCGACCTCACCGCCGAGGTCGCGGTAGGCACGCTCGAGGATGCCGGAATTGCCGCGAGTGATGTCGACGTCGTCCACGTGGGCAATGCGTTCGGCCAGCTCTACACCGGGCAGGGCCACCTCGGGGCGATGCCGGCATCGATGATCCCCGAACTGTGGGAGGTACCGGCGAGCCGGCACGAGGGCGCATGCGCGTCGGGTTCCCTGGCGATCCTCGCCGCGATGTCCGACCTCGAATCGGGACGGTACGACGTTGCCCTCGTCGTCGGCGTCGAACTCGAGAAGACGGTGCCCGGCGACATCGGCACCAACTACATGAGCCCGGCCGCATGGGTGGGCCACGAGGGTCAGGATGCAAAGTACATGTGGCCCTACATGTTCGATCGCATCGCCGATGAGTACACGACGCGGTACGGGCTCGACCCGGCGCACCTGTGGGCCATCTCGGAGCTGAACATCCGCAATGCGCGCAGCAATCCCCGCGCGCAGACCCGCACGCGGACGTATTCGCCCGCGTCGTTCACGGCGGACGACGACGCGAATCCGCTGGTGGAAGGAAACCTGCGCAAGATCGACTGCGGTCCCCTCACCGACGGGGGAGCAGGTGTGGTCCTCGTGAGCGACCGGTACATCGCGCGGCATCCGGACTTCGATTCGCAGCCCCGGTCCCGGATCCTCGGCTGGGGTCACCGCACCGTCGGACTTTCGCTCGAGGACAAGCTTGCCCGCAGTTCGGGTGGCGGCCTGATGTTTCCGCACCTGGCGGGCACCATCGCCGACGCGTACGGGCGCGCCGGACTCGACGGTGTCGACGATCTGGACCTCATCGAAACGCACGACTGCTTCAGCATCAGCGAGTACGTCGCGATCGACCACTTCGGGCTCACGGCACCTGGTGAGAGCTGGCGCGCCGTGGAAGCAGGCGACCTGGGGATCGGTGGCCGGATGCCCGTGAATCCGAGCGGCGGCCTTCTCGGCGGAGGACACCCGGTGGGAGCCACAGGCGTCCGCATGGCACTGGACGGCCATCGTCAGGTCACCGGGGCTGCCGGTGCCTATCAGGTCGAGGGCGCCCGGCGCGCCGCCACGTTCAACTTCGGTGGAAGCACCACCACTTCCGTTTCCCTCATCATCGGCTGAGCCGAAGGAGCATCGATGGACCTCGAAATTCTCGGCCGCGCATTGTCGACGCTGCCTGCCGACGACGACCACCCGTACCGCACCGGTCCGTGGCGGCCCCAGACCACCGAGCACCGTGCCGACGACCTCGAGATCATCGGCGATCTGCCCACCGACCTCGACGGCGTCTACATCAGGAACACCGAGAACCCGGTACACCCTGCGCAGCAGGGCCGCTACCACCCGTTCGACGGCGACGGCATGGTGCACGTCGTCGGATTCCGGGACGGGAAAGCGTTCTACCGCAACCGCTTCGTCAGGACCGACGGGTTCGTCGCCGAGCAGGAAGCCGGTCGCGCCCTGTGGGCGGGCATCGCCGAGAATCCGGTGAAGTCGGAACGCACGGACGGCTGGGGTGCGCGCGGGAGGATGAAGGACGGTTCGAGCACGGACGTCACCGTGCACAATGGGGTGGCCCTCACGAGTTTCTGGCAGTGCGGAGACCTCTACCGGGTCGACCCGATGTCTCTCGAAACACTCGGGAAAGCCGAGTGGGGCGGGGACTTTCCGTCGAACCTCGGAGTTTCGGCGCATCCCAAGGTCGATCACCGCACCGGTGAGATGCTCTTCTTCAATTACGGAACCGACGCACCGTACATGCACTACGGCGTCGTCGACTCGTCCGACAAGCTCGTCCACTACACCGATATCGAGTTGCCCGGTCCGCGGTTGCCCCACGACATGGCGTTCACAGAGAACTACTCCATCCTCAACGACTGCCCGCTCTTCTGGCTGCCGGAGGCCCTCGCGGCCGGCAAGTACGTCTCGCGCTTCCATCCCGATCTGCCGATGCGTCTCGGCGTCCTCCCACGGCGTGGCGGTGGAAACGAGATCATGTGGTTCGACGCCGCCCCCACCTACGTCCTGCACTGGACGAACGCCTACGAGGACGGCGAGGAGATCGTCCTGGAAGGGTTCCACCAGGAGACACCGGAGCCGGAGGACACCGGGGACGGATCGCTCTACCAGCGCATGTTCCGATTCCTGGCACTCGACAGGATGGGAACCCACCTGCATCGGTGGCGCCTGAACCTGCGCACCGGCGGTGTGACGGAAGAGCGCCTTTCCGAACGGATCACGGAATTCGGCATGATCAGTCCCGCGCACACGGGAGTGCCGCACCGGTACACGTACGCGGCGACCGGGCTGCCCGGCTGGTTCCTGTTCGACGGCCTCGTCAAGCACGATTCGCTGACCGGCGTGGAGGAGCGTTACCCGCTGGGCGAAGGTGTGTTCGGAAGCGAAACGGTGATGGCGCCGCGGATCGGGTCGGCGGGAGAAGACGACGGGTACCTCGTCACCATGACCGTCGACATGAATCGCGACCTGTCCGAGTGCCTCGTCTTCGACGCACAACGCCTCGCCGACGGCCCGGTCACCCGGATCCGTCTACCGGAGCGAGTCAGCTCCGGTACGCACTCCACGTGGGCGTCGGGTGCGGAGATCCCCGGGTGGCGAACCGCCGATCGTCCCGAGGACGCAGTGGGTCTCTGAGTTACCGTCGTTTGCCGCTCGGGCAGGGGTCGAACGGTTTAGCGTTCTGGCCATGAATGTTTCGCGGCGGGGTTCAGTGCTCATCGGAGCGGGTGCGTGCATCGCCGGGGTGGCCCTGGCAACGGCACCGAGTGCGGCGGCCGACCCCGGCGGGCCCTGCATCCAGAACGCCGGCGGCATCGTTTCGGTGGACGGCGCAGATCCCGTCCCGGCGGTGTTCGGTTTCGACGGCGCGCGCTTGCTCGGCGTCGAGGGCGGCACCGGCAATGCATGCATCACCAATGTGGGCCCCGGTGCGGTGAGCGTCAGTCACCCGGAGGGCCGGGTACCTGGGCGTAACGATGTCTCGACGGCCTTCGTCGAGATGCGGGTCGACGGTGGGGTAGGGAACGTCGCGGTGACGAACGTCGGGACGGGCGCGGTGGCCGTGGACCGTCGCTCGGTCACGGAAGAACCCGTCGCGCCGGAACAGGTCCAACCGGAGCCTGGAATGCCGGAGATCTCGGTCGATGCCGGTACCGACGGTGTGTTCGTGACGAATGTGGGTACCGGCGTGGTGACCGTGACGGACGGAGATCCGGGGCCGTTGCCCCCGCCGATTCCTCCGGCGCCGGGCGCAGTCGTCACCGATCCGGTCACGGGAAATGTGTACGTCACCAACCTGTTCGGCCCCGACATCACCGTCGTCGATCCCCCGGCCGGGACGGGGCAGAGTGTCGTGGACCGATCGGTGCCGGGCACCACCGTGGACTACGGCACCGGCAACGTCTTCGTCACCAATATCGGAGGGGGTCGCGTCACCGTCGTCCGGTGACAGGTGCTGCCGGTCCGATCGCTGCACGACGCCGAAAGATCACGTCGGCTTCACGAGTATGTCATTCTCATGATCAAGAGTGGGGCAACGGCACGGGTACGACGGCAGCGGGGGCGGGTCGATGGGGATCAAGAAGTGGTGGGCGGCGGCAGTCACCGTCGTCGCGGCATGTGCGGCTGTCGTCGTGACAGCGCCTGCGGCACCGGCGAATCCGTCCGGATGTCCGACACTCCATGTGGTCGCGGTTCCGGGCACGTGGGAAACCTCGAGTACTCCCGAACCCGGGCGTGGCAACGGCATGCTCGCCCAGGTCACGAGCGGCCTGCCCGCCGGGACGCGGGTGGATTATGTGCGGTACCCCGCGACCGCGTTTCCCTGGGAGGGCGACGTGTACGCGGCCTCGCGCAATCGCGCGGTCGACAACGCACGAGACATCATCGCCGGCACCGCCGCACGATGCCCGCTGACGAACTTCGCCCTCGTCGGATACAGCCAAGGTGCCGATGCCGCGGGCGATCTCGCCGCCGCCATCGGTACCGGACTCGATGTGGTCGGTCCGCACCGGCTCGTCGCGGTGGGATTGCTGTCGGATCCGCGGCGCTCGGAACTCGATCCGCTTGTCGGAGCTCCGGTGGCGGGCAACGGCGCCGGTGGTGCGCGCGCAGGCGGGTTCGGGCTCGTGTCACCGAACGTGCGCACGATCTGTGCGGTGGGAGATCTCTACTGTTCGACGCCCCCCGACGATTTCGTGACGCGTGCGGCGGGCTTCCTGGCGATGTCGGCGGGCAGTCCGCCCGAGCAACTCGAGAACTACCGGGACGAGGCCGCGCTGCTCTACGCCGAGATCATGACCGCGGGAGGCCTCCCCATGTTGCAGCTACAGATCGCGCCCGACGCCAACGGGCGCCGGGAAGCGCAGATCCGCGCATTCTACGAATCACAAGTCCACCAGGACTATTCGAACTATTTCGTCGACGATCGGGGCACCACCGCCACGCGGTGGCTTCGGGACTGGATCGCGTCCAAGGGCTGAGCGGTCGGCTTTCCGGCCCGAGATCAGTACAGGTACTCGCGATACAGTTCGCCCTTGCCGGGCTCGGCGTCGGCAGGTACTTCGATGGAGACGAGTTCGGCGTGCATGTCGCGCATGCTCGGGACGAGCCGGCGGGCAGGGTAGGCCGACGAGTCCCAGAGCTTTGCACGTAGCAGTGCGCGGGCACAGTGCAGGAACACTTCGTCGATCCTGACGATCACCGCGAGCTGGGCCGGCTTCCCGTGCAACGACAGCTTCTCGAGGAGTTCGGCGTCGGTGGAAAGGGTGGCCCGGCCGTTCACCCGGAGGACCTCTTCGTCCCCGGGAACGAAGAACAACAAGCCGACGTGAGGGTTCTCCAGGATGTTGCGGTAGGAATCGGCTCGCCTGTTGCCCGGGCGGTCGGGCAGGACGATGGTGTGATCGTCCAGGACCAGAACCGAAGATGTGATGTCGCCACGCGGTGAGCAGTCGCAGTTACCCGCGGCATCGGCCGTCGCGAGAGTGAAGAAGCGGGCGAGGGACAGGAAGTCCCGGATGAGCGGCGTCAGATGAGGACGGGCTTTATCGACGATCGCCGGATGCGGTATCCCGAGGACCGCTTCGAGTTCTTCCTTCGTTCCGATCCCGTTCTGCACGAGTTCGTCGATTCTGTCCACATCCATCCGGTGCCACCTCCGGCGGTGACCGTACCAACCGCGCTCGCGGCGACCGCAACCGGAACGAGCCGGTCAGCGATGCCATCGGTGCGGCCGGGCCTGGAGACGCGCGGTACCGGGCAGTAGCCGGTCGCCGGGCAGCCCCGATTCACACCCGGAGGGTGTCCCTCACGTGACCGGTCTCGTTGACCGACGCGACACGACGCGCACCGCTGCGAGATACCAGGATGCGAGTCACCGACGTGTACTCGATGGGAAACGTGAGAGGTCGGGGAAGATCGAGCAGGTGCTCAAGCACCACATTGATCACTCCGCCGTGCACGAAGACCGCCGCGGTGTCGGGATGCTCGCACGACGCCACGACGTGGTCGAGCCCTCGGAGCACCCGGGTGCGGAAGAGTTCCGCGTCGACGAATTCCGGCAGCAGGCCGGCACGGATGCGCTCGTAGGCGTCGGACGCGGCGGTCTTCGCCGTCTCGATGGTGAAGTAGTGGTCGAGTCCGTAGTCGTACTCGGCGAGATCCTCCACCTCTTCGACCGCCAGCCGACGCGCCGCCGCGACCGGTTCGGCGGTCTGCGCCGCGCGTCGTTGCGGGCTCGAGAACAGCCGGGTGATCCGGTACGGGGCGAGTGCGTCCGGCAGGCGGTCGGCTTGCCGGCGCCCACCGTCCGTCAGCGGGGGGTCGACCGGAAGGCCGGACCCCGAGCGCGCGTTGTCGGGCTCTGCGTGGCGGATCAGGAGTAGCTGCACGACCACACGATGCCAGGTACAGCCGTTTCACGTGAAACCGCCTGTCAGGACCGCCGCGGCTTGGCGAACGGGAAGGCGAGCGACTCGTGGATGCTGCCACCCAGCACGAGCATCACGATCCGGTCGACACCCATACCGAGTCCGCCGGTCGGCGGCATCGCGTATTCGAGGGCTTCCAGAAAGTCCTCGTCGAGTTCCATCGCCTCTTCGTCACCACCGGCCGCGAGCAAGGACTGCCTGGTGAGCCGGGCCCGCTGCTCGACCGGGTCGGTGAGTTCGCTGTAGGCCGTGCCGAGTTCGACTCCCCAGGCCACGAGGTCCCACTTGGCGGCCACACCCGGTTTCCGCGGGTGGGGGCGCGTCAGGGGCGACACCGATGCCGGGAAGTCGGTATAGAACGTCGGGAACTCGGTGCGCGCTTCCACGAGGTGCTCGTACATCTCCTGGGCGGTCGCTCCCGCGTCCCAGGACGGGTTGTAGGCGATGCGGTGTTCGTCGCAGAGACGCCGCAGGACGTCGACGGGTGTCTGTGCGTCGACGAACGTGCCGAGAGCTTCGGAGAGGGCGTCGTGGAACGTTTTGACAGGCCACTCTCCCGAGATGTCGACCTCGGCCGGTGTGCCGTCCGGCCCTGGGCGAACGACGATTTCGCGTCCGTGGGCCGCGCTCGCCGCGGCCTGGATCAGCTCCCGGGCCACGACCCGCATCTTCTCGTAGTCGCTGTGCGCCTCGTAGGCCTCGAGGATCGTGAACTCGGGATTGTGCTTGAAGTCCGCCCCTTCGTTGCGGAACACGCGTCCGATCTCGAACACTTTCGTCATGCCCGCCACGCAGAGTCGCTTGAGGTAGAGCTCGGGAGCGATGCGGAGGTAGAGGTCGGTGTCGTAGGCGTTGATATGGGTGACGAACGGTGCCGCGTTGGCACCACCGTGCACCGCCTGCAGGATGGGCGTCTCGACCTCGAGGTACCCGCGAGCCTCGAGCTCTTCGCGCAACGACCTTACGATCGCACTGCGTGCGGAGAGGTGTTCGCGCGCACGCATGTCGATCGCGAGATCGAGATACCGTTGCCGCACTTTGGTTTCGGGGTCGACGAGCCCGCGCCACTTGTCGGGCAGCGGGTGCAGGCACTTGCCGTCGATCCGCCACGATTCGGCCAGTACCGAGATCTCTCCGCTGTGGCTGCGTCCCATCCGGCCGGTCACTTCCACGAGGTCACCGAGGTCGAACAGGAAGCGCTGCCCGTCGACGCGCCTGCTGTCGACGAGGATCTGGATGTCGCCCGACCAGTCCCGCAGAACCGCGAACAGCACATCTCCGAAATCCCGGATGAGCATCAACCGCCCGGCGACGACGACGGATGTGCCGCCGCGGGCGGCATGGGCTTCGGCTGCCGTGTGCGTCGGGGCGATCGCGACGGGGTACGGGTCCACCCCGTGCTCGATGATGCGTTCGAGCGTCGCCCGGCGCACGCGGTCCTGTTCGTGCCCCTTCGCGGCGCGGTCGTCGGCCGGCTCGGCTTGGGGCGCTGTGTCGGGCGCACTTCCGTCGTCGTGCAGTGCTTCTCCGGAGTCCACGCCGTGCGGGAACGCCGAATGGGTGCCGGTGTGCCTGCGTTTGGTACGACGGCCGAAGCTGGGAAGGGTGAGGAATCCTTCGGCGACCGCCGCGGCGAGCGCCACCCGAGGAATCTCTCTGGTCTCGCGGAAGCACAGGTACCGAGGTATCCACTCGGGCCGGTATTTCACGTTGGATCGGTAGAGGGCCTCGAGTTGCCACCACCGCGAGAAGAACAGCAGGATCGAGCGCCACAGCCGCATGATCGGCCCGGCGCCGAGTCGCGCCCCTTCCTCGAATGCCGATCGGAACACCGCGAAGTTCAACGAGATCCGGCGTATTCCGAATTCGTCCGAACGCGAACACAATTCGGACACCATCATTTCGACCACGCCGTTGGGGGCGTGCGGGTCGCGTCGCATGAGGTCGAGCGAGACCCCGTCGGAACCCCAGGGCACCAATGACAGCATCGCGACGACCGATCCGTCGACGAGTGCCTCGACGAGCAGGCAGTCGCCGTCGAGCGGATCGCCGAGACGTCCGAGGGCCATCGAGAATCCACGCTCGGTTTCGGTGTCGCGCCATGCGTCGGCGCGGCCTGCTGCCGCGGACAGCTCGATCGGTGACAGGTCGCGGTGCCGTGTCATCCGCACCGTCACACCGTTTTTGCGTGCTCGGTTGACGGCTTGACGGACCGGCCGCATATCTCGTCCGGCGAGTGTGAAGCTGTCCGTGGACAACACGGCCTCGTCGCCGAGTTCCAAAACGGTCAGCCCCGCACGGTGATACGCCGTTGCTCCTCCTTCACTCGCACCGAGTACGGCGGGAGTCCAGCCGTAGGCACGCGCAAGGTCGAGCCATTCGTCGATCGCGTGAGGCCACGCTTCCGGATCTCCGACGGGATCACCGCTCGCCAGACACACCCCGAGTTCGACGCGGTACGTCACCGCGGCCTTGCCGCTCGGCGCGAACTCGACCGCCTTGTCGCGCCGGGTAGCGAAGTAGCCGAGCGAGTCGTCGCTGTGGGAGAGCAGGCCCCGGATCGCGGATTCGTCGGTCCCGGTGAGTGCGTTGGCGGATCGCTGCGACCGGAACAACACCACGAGGGCGGCGAGCAGGGCCAACGCGCCGAACAGACCCAGGACGGTGTTGACGAATCCGTGTGGCCGGCCGGTGAACTGATCGTTGTCGATGAAACCGAAAGCGACGACGCGATTCAAAGCCCAGAGGAAGCGGTCGGCGGGCGGGAGGGTACCGGGAAAGAGTTCGACGAGGCCCCACCCGGCGAGCGTGCCGGCGGCCAGTCCCGCGAGGAGGACGGCGCCGGAAGTCCACACCGCACCCCGTCGTACCCGGGTGTAGAACTCGGGGTAGGCGAGAAGCAGTACCGCCACGGCTGCGAGATGCACAACCATTGCCACGAGGTGGGCTGCGTCGCGGTCGACGACGGCCGTGACGAGATTGGTGATCGTGAATCCGCCCAGGTAGATCGTGAGGATCCACCAGGCGATACGTTTGCGTCCCGCAACGGCTCCGGCGAGCAGACCGATGACCAGCGCGAGCGAGACGCTGGTGTCGGGAGCGTCGAAGTAGTACTCGTCGATGTACTCCCGCGGAGTGCGGATCAGGAACCGGAGGGTGGGGGAGATCGACCACAAGGCCATCGCGGCCGCGTACACGCCGAGGACGAGACCGGCGATGTGCGGAACGGCGGTGAGGTGGCTGCTCACGCGTGCCGACAGCGAACGATGGGGCTCCTGGGGGCGCCGCACCTCGGTCGCGGAGGGCGACGGCGAGGGCGGCGCGGTGGGATCCGCAGACATGCACCGACCGTAACGCTACGGTGCGGGAACGTCGGCGGAACCCCTCCAAGTGACCGAACAGAGGTGCGGCCACTTGGAGTGCATCCCTATCGGATTCGGCTGGTATCGGGTGCGGGTGTCACCCCGGGCGTGTCGGCCTCGGTGTCGGTGTTTTCGTTCGCCTCGTGCTTGGACAGCGCACTCGGCCACCAGATCTTCTTGCCGAGGTCGATGGACAGTGCGGGCACGAGGAGTGCTCGCACCAGCAGGGCGTCGAGCAATACGCCGAATGCGACGATGAACGCCAACTGCGCGAGGAACAGCAACGGAATCACTGCGAGTGCCGAGAACGTCGCGGCCAGAACGACTCCCGCGGAAGTAATGACGCCGCCGGTGACCGTCAGGCCGCGCAACACGCCCTGCCGGGTGCCGACCTTCTTCGTCTCCTCTCTTACCCGGGTCATCAGGAAGATGTTGTAGTCGATGCCCAGCGCGACGAGGAACACGAAGCCGAACAACGGCACAACCGGATCCGCACCGGGGAAACCGAATACGTGGTTGAACAACAGCGAGGAGACGCCGAGTGTCGCTGCGAACGACAGGATGACCGTGAGCATCAGCAGGATCGGTACGACGAGGGCGCGCAACAGCACGATGAGCACGAGCAGCACCACGAGCGTCACCACCGGAATGATGAGGGTGCGGTCGCGAGTCGCGGTGTCCTTGGTGTCCAGATCGACCGCCGTGGGACCACCGACGAGTGCTTCGGCGCCCTCTACGGCGTGCGTCGCCTCACGGATCCGTTCGACGGTCTGCTCTGCGGCGAGCGAGTCGGCCGGATCCGACAGGGTGGCCTGCACCGCGACGAGTCCGTCGATGACGACAGGCGCGTTGTCGGGACCGGTGACGGGGCGGGCTTCGGTGACACCCTCGACGCCGGCGGTAGCGTCGACGACCGCGTCCAGCGAGTCTTCGCGCGCGACGATGGTCGTGGGCGAGCCGGTTCCGGCGTCGAAGTGCTCGCCGAGGACTTCCTGGCCGGACTTCGAATCGGTCTGCAGAAGGAACACGTCGGACGATGCGACTCCGCTGGCCTTGAACTGGGGTGCGAACAGGGCGAAGGCCACGAGTACGAGCGTGCACACGATCCAGATGGGGCGGGGCTTGGATCCCACCCATTGTGCGACACGGCCCCAGAAGCGGTGACCGCTCTCGATGTCGCTGTGGTCGATGCCGGGTTCGTACTTCGGCCGGGTGGGCCAGAAGGCAACCCGGCCGAGCAACACGAGAGCGGCGGGCAGGAAGGTGACGGAGGCGAGGAACGAGGCGGCGATGCCGATCGCCGCGACCGGGCCGAGACCGCGATTGGAGTTCAGATCCGAAAGCAGAAGGCACAGCACACCGAGGATGACGGTGCCCGCCGACGCGGCGATCGGCTCGATCGCGCCTCGAAGCGCACTCCGCATGGCCGTGTATTTGTCCTGTTCCATCCGCAGTTCTTCGCGGTAGCGGGAGACGAGCAGCAGCGCGTAGTCCGTCGCGGCGCCGAACACCAGGATGAACATGATGCCCTGGCTCTGCCCGTTGAGCGCGATGATGTCGGCGTCCGCGAGCAGGTAGACGACCAGGCTCGCGAGGGCGAGCGCGAAGACCGCCGAAATGATGACGACGAACGGCAGGATGGGACTCCGGTAGACCACCACGAGGATGACCAGGACGACGCCACCTGCGACGAGCAACAGCAGACCGTCGATACCCGCGAAGGCCGACGACAGGTCGGCGGCCTGGCCGGCCGGGCCTGTCACATGGACGGTGAGTCCTTCCGGAGCGTTCTCGAAGGCTCCGCGGAGTTCCTCGACCGCGTCCCCGACCTCACCCGAGGCGTCGATCGGGACGATCATCTGGACCGCGTCGCCGTCCTCGGACGGGATCGGCGGCGGACCGGCCGATTCGGTGGCGATGAACTCGATGTCCTGCGGGGTGATCCCTCCGTCGCGTTCGGCCACCACGATCGCCGGGATGAAGTCGCTGCTGCTGAACTGTGCGTACAGTTCGTCGGCCTGGGTGGACTCGGCGGAGGCCGGGAGGAACGAGCTCGCGTCGGTGGACGCGACCTCGCTGAGCTTGCCGGCGAACGGCCCGCCTCCACCTGCGGCTACGAGCCACGCTATGAGGAGGAGCGCGGGCAGCAGCCACCTCCAACGACCGGTCTTGCGTGGTGGTGCGGTTGCAGTGCTCAAGATTCCTCCTGGCGTGAACGAATAATCGAATACTAAATTATTCAGCGTGCTGAACGATGGAGGACCCGACGATCTGGGGGCATGGCCCACCGGACGGTTGCTCTCGACCGCCGCCCGGCTCGTCGAGCGCGCGTGGGAACAGCGGCTTCGCAGGCGGGGACTCACCCATGCCGGCGTGATCGCTTTGCATTCGATTGCGGCACAACCGATGTCGCAGCGAGAAATGGCGCGGGCGTGTCGTGTGACAGATCAGACGATGAGCCGCACCGTCGATCATCTCGTGCGCGGCGGATTCGCCACCCGCTCGGTCGATCCGGAGGACGAGCGCCGAATGCGCGTCCGGATCACCGACTCCGGAGCGACCGAATACCGGCGTGTCCTCGAACTCGAGCGGGACGGTCTCGCCGGCGACGACGCTGGATCGCCGGTTCCGGTCTCCGACCCCGAAACGCTGCGCCGACTTCTCATCGAAATCGTCCTCGCGCACCGGGACATGTCGCCTCACGTGAGCGGGAGTACCCACGACGGCCACGGGCCACCCCCGGAAACGGGTTGACGCCGCGCGATAGGGTTGACCATGGCTTTCGCGCAGCCGGATCGACCTCGGGCGCACCTGCCCGAGCCCGTACCGTCGCCCGCCGTCGTCACGGCGCTGCGTCGCGGCGTATGCGTCTTCGCGGAGGAAGAAGCGCTCCTGCTCACCGAAGCCGCAGACTCCGAGCGGGAGCTGGACGTTCTCGTCGCGAGACGGATCGCGGGGGAGCCTCTCGAGCATCTCCTCGGATGGGTGCAGTTCTGCGACATGCGCATCGCGGTGACGCCCGGCGTGTTCGTCCCGCGGCGTCGTACGGAGTTCCTGACCGGATGCGCCGCCCGGTCGGCGCCCGCGAATCCGGTGGTCGTGGACGTGTGCTGCGGGTGCGGTGCGGTAGCGACGGTGCTCGCCGCGACGCTCGACGGGGCCGAGGTGTACGCGACGGACATCGATCCCGTCGCCGTACGATGCGCGCGGCTCAACCTGCCGCCCGATCGGGTCTTCGAGGGTGATCTGTTCGAGGCGCTGCCCGATTCGTTGCGCGGCCGTGTCGACGTGCTGGTCGCGAACGCCCCGTACGTGCCGTCGGCCGCGATCGGGTCGATGCCGCGCGAGGCACGGTGCTCCGAACCGCGCGTCGCGCTGGACGGCGGTGAGGACGGACTCGACATCCACCGCCGTCTCGCTGCCGAGGCGGATCGATGGCTCGGTCCCGGAGGACATCTGCTGATCGAGACTGCAGCGAGTCAGGCGCCTGTCGCGGAAAAGATGCTGGCGCACGCCGGCTTCCGCGCGCGAACACGATTCTCGGACGAGTCCGACGCCACGGTCGTCGTCGGTGACCGTCGGTGACATGTCGTCAGCCCAGTGGCAGTTCGGCGAATATCGACGTCGGCGCGGTAGATCCACCTGCGGGTTCCACGCTGAATCCGAGGGCCGTGGCACCGGAGATGTCCTCCAGCAGCGCGGTGGTCGACGGGGCCACATCGGCCGGGGACATCGTGCCCGCGGACTGCGGACCCTCCGGCCCCATCAGCCACATCTGATAGACGGTCCCGTCTGCAGGCGGCGCCACGTTGTTCATCACGAGCACGCCGGCGTCGGCTTCCTTGGAGAAGACGACCGTTACCGCGCCGCCTCCCTCGAGGACGCCGGTGGTGGTGCGCACATCGTCTGCCGCGAGCACCTGCTCGGCGAGCGGGCGGTCCGTCGTCTGCGACCACTGGTTCGCGACGACGACACCGCCGAGCGCGACGACGACGGCCACCGCCGCGGCGAGCAGGAAGTTCCGTCGCCTGCTCTGCCGGCGACGTTCGTCGAGCGAGACGACGTCGGACGAACCCTCGACCGGTCGCTCCGCGTTCACCTGGACGCCGGGTTCCGGGGCACGGCCCGTGGACGTCTCCGCGGCGACCAGATCGAGCAACCGGCTCCGGAGTCCGGCCGGCGGCTCGGTTGCGGTCGCGGCGGACATCGCGGCGAGAGTCTCCCGGATATCGCGTACGTCGGCGGCGAAACGGGCCGCAGTTTCGGGCGTGGCGTCGTCCAACTGTGCGGAAACCTCGTCCCGCTCATCGGGCGCGACCGCATCGAGAGCGATCACGGGCGCCATCTCGAGCAGATCACGTTCGTCTTCAAGCGCCATCAGAAGTCACCCCCAAACAGGTCTTCAGTCGGAGTAGTCCGTCGCGGATGCGCGACTTGACGGTCGGTAGAGTCGATGAAAGTTCTTCTGCGACTTCTCGATATGTGTATCCGCCGTAATACGCGAGTTCGACGGATTTGCGCTGGAGGTCGGTGAGCGAGCCCAGACAGTCCGTCACACGCCGGCGATCGTCGCGCTGGGTGACCTCTTCGCTCACGGAGTCGAAAGCCGAATCTACGCTCGACGAGCCGTATCGAGACTCACGGTCGGCGCCGGACTGTTCGCTGCGCACCCGATCGACCGCCCGCCGGTGCGCGAGCGTGATGATCCACGACAAAGCCGATCCCTGGCTCTCGTCGAAGCTTCCGGCCGACCGCCACACCTGGAGGTAGACCTCCTGCGTCGTCTCCTCGCTGTAACCGGGATCGCGAAGAACTCGCAGCACCATGCCGAAAACGCGGGCACGAGTGGCGTCGTAGAGTTCGGCGAACGCGTCCTGGTCCTGCGCGGCTACACGCGTGAGCAGCGCCCCCAGAGTGTCGGTGTCCCTACCGACGCCGGTCATCGGCTCAGTCCGCTCATCGATGGAAAGCCTAGCCGGACGAAACCGGCGGCTCAAGACATCCGTGTACAGCACCACGGCCACCTCCGTGAATTACAGGGACTACGGAGCACGGATTCGACGGTCTCGCCGACGGCCGTGTCGCCGCACGACGAGGGAAGGAATCGTCGCAGATCAGGAAGCATGATCGTCTCCGGGCCAGGTCGACGGTTCGGTGGCGAGGGTGCACACCAGGAAGTCGACGGTCGTGGTCGCCCACCAGCCGGGGTCGGTGAGCATGAAATGTCCGCCTCCGGGCAGCGGACGCCAGCGTGCCTTCACACCGCGGTCGCGGGCGGCCATCGCCTGGCTCTGCGCTGCCCGCGGATCGGTCGCGTGGTCTTCGGTGCCGTGGGCGACCAGCAGATGCCGGCCGGCGGGTACCTGCTCCGCATCGTTCTCCGGCCACCACGGCGCGAGCGCGACGACGGATTCCACACCGTCCTGCGACGCGAGGTGCGCCGCTACCCGTCCACCCATCGAATGGCCCACGAGCCCGATCCGGGTCTGTCCTCGCCGGGCCGCGCGGTCGAGCGCCTCGAGCGCGTCGCGGACAGGACTCATATGGGTCCCGTTCCACCCGCGGTAGCGGTAGTGCACCTGCTCCACGCTGATGTGATGCGGGCGAAGGCGTGAGGCCAGCGTGCGCGTGAACGCGGACATCCGAAGCTGCGGTAGATGCCACGGACGCGCCGGTTCGGTACCGACGGGCAGGCCACCCGGCAACACCAGCACGTGGGCTCGCGAGAGGCCCGGAGGAATCTCCATGACCGTTGTTCGTTGCAGCCCGCAACATGGATGGGTCCGATGTGTCGGATGAAAAACTCCACGCACCGACCCATCCGCCTTCACACTGGTACCGAATGACCCCTGACACATCGATCGGCGTGGTCGTCCAGGCCACGGCTTACGAAGGGAATTTCAGTCATGAAGATTGCTACACGTAAGAGCCTGGCGATCATCGGAATCGGTGCGATGTCCGCCTTCGGTGTCGCGGCCTGTTCGTCCGACGATTCCGGCTCTTCGTCGGACACCTCGGCAGCAACCACGACGACCAGTTCTGCAATGGAGACCACGGAAAGCACCTCGGCTCAGGCCGCGGCAGCGGGTCCTGTCGGTCCCGGTTGCGCCGCGTACGTCGAGGCGAACCCGACCGGTCCCGCGTCCGTCGAAGAACTGTCGACGCAGACGATCACCGAGGCCGCGGGCAACGTGCCGGTCCTTACCACGCTGACGCAGGCGGTCTCCGGTCAGCTCAACCCCGACGTCAACCTTGTCGAAACGCTGGACGGCGGCGAATACACCGTCTTCGCACCGGTCGACGATGCCTTCGCCGCACTCGACCCCGCGACGATCGAAACGCTGAAGACCGACTCGGGAATGCTGACGGACATCCTCACCTACCACGTGGTTCCGGGTGAGCTCACCATCGATGACGTGGCGGGTACCCAGACCACGGTCGAGGGCGGGACCGTCGAGGTCACCGGCTCCGGCGATATGTGGACGGTCAACGGCGCCAACGTCATCTGTGGCGGTATCGAGACCGAGAACGGCGTCGTCTACCTCATCGACGGTGTCCTGACTCCGCCGCAGTAGGCACCACCCTCCGACACGTCTAGGGAAGGTCAGGTTTCGATGCGGAAAATCCGCAACGGCGTTCGGGGACTCGCGGCGGCGTTCATCGCCGCCGCGGGTGCGTTCGCTTTCGCAGCACCGGCGCAGGCTGCTCCGCTCACGCCCGTTCCACAACTGGACGTGAACAGGTATGTCGGCCAGTGGTATCAGCTCGCTGCCAATCCGGCACCGTTCAACATCGACTGCGTACGTGACACCACGGCGAACTACACGTTGCTCGACGAACGCAATGTCCGGGTCGAGAACTCGTGCACCACGGTCACCGGTGAACGTCGCGGGATCGTCGGGAATGCCAGGGTCAACGACACCGCGCAACTCCATGTGTCGTTCCCCGGTGTGCCGTTCCAGGACTCGTTGGACGGACCGACGAACTACATCGTCACCTATCTGGCAGACGATTATTCGTGGGCCTTCGTCGGTGACTCGACACGCCTTTCGGGGTTCGTGCTGTCGCGGTCTCCGGTTGTCGATCCTGCTGCATGGCAGGAGATCCGGCGGGTCGTCGAGAACAGCGGGTACAACGCGTGCCTGATGCTGACCTCGCCGACGACCGAGGGGATGCAGGACATCAGGCCACTCTGCACCGTCTGATCCAGACCCATCTGCACCGTCTGATTCCGGTCGGGGAGGAGGAGGGCCCGCCGTACGGCGGGCCCTCCTTCCGTGCGTTTCGACGGTCAGGATTCCGAGCGCGACGCCTTGCCGGCGATGTTCTCGAGCATGCCGCGGAAGATTATGCCGTGGAACGGCAACAACGAGTACCAGTAGAGCCGTCCGGCGATCCCCCTGGGGAAGAAGATCGCTCGTTGCGTCAGTCGCGTCCGGTCGGCCGCGAGTCGCTCGATCCGCCACTCCAGCCACGCGCCACCCGGCGCTCGCATCTCGGCGCGCAACCGGAGCAGTTCGGGTCGCTCGATGCGTTCGACGCGCCAGAAGTCGAGTGCGTCGCCGGTGTGGAGCGTCCGCGGATCGCGGCGGCCCCGGTTCAATCCCACGCCGCCGGCGAACCGGTCGAGCCAGCCGCGCACGGTCCACGCGAGCGGGAAGGAATACCAGCCGTTTTCGCCGCCGATGCTCTCGACCACGGCGAACACCCGATCGGCCGACGTGTCCGACTCGGCCGAACGCTCGTCGATGTAGACCACCTCGCCTGCCCAATCGGGATCGGACGGCAACGCATCAGCCGGCGCGCCGACGGGGGAGGCGCTCGACCAGGTGGTTTCGACCTCGCCGTGTTCGAGACGGTTCAGGGCGAGACGTACGGCATCCCGGTAACCGGTGAGTCCCTCCGGCGGGGGAGGGATCACGTCGTCGATGTCGTGGTTGCGCATCACCGCGTCCGATCCCAGCGATTCGATGAGCGCTCTGCCGAGCCCGGGCGGGATCGGGGTGACGAGCCCGATCCACAGGCCCGCGAGCCGCGGCGTCAGTACGGGCAGCACGACGATACGACGCCTGGCCAGACCCGCGACCTCCGAATACACCTGCATCATCTCGCCGTAGCGCAGCACGTCGGGCCCGCCGATGTCGTAGGCACCGCTGCGGGCGAGGGGGGCGTCGGCGGCGGCGACGAGATAGTGCAGGACGTCGCGGACCGCGATCGGCTGGATCCGGTTGTTCACCCAGCGCGGTGTGGTCATCACCGGAAGCCGGTTGCTCAGGTGCCGGATCATCTCGAACGAGGCCGAGCCCGAACCGATCACGACGCCGGCCTGGAGAACCAGAGTGGGAACGCCCGATTCGAGAAGAATCCGTCCGACCTGCGCGCGAGAACTCAGATGTGGTGACAGTCGGCCCGATTCGGGGTGCAGCCCTCCGAGGTAGACCAGACGCGACACTCCGGACTCCCGTGCCACGGTCGCCACGTTCTCCGCCGCCCGCCGTTCCGCTTCGACGAATTCGTCCCGGCCGCCCATCGAATGGACCAGGTAGTAGAGGACGTCGACGTCCTTGCATGCCGTGCGGAGCGACTCGATGTCGGTGAGATCGCCACGCACGATCTCCACATCGTCTGCCCACGGCACGTCCCGGAGCTTGTCCGGGCTGCGTGCGAGCACCCGGACCTGGTATCCGGCGTCGAGAAGGCGTGGCGTGAGCCGCCCGCCGATGTATCCGGTCGCACCGGTGACGAGGACGCGTCCGCCGGTCATATCGGCCGTCACTTCCCGTTCACGATATGGCCTAGCTGATGCCGCAGCGACGCCTCGAGATCTGGCCGGCGGAAGCGGTGCCCGGCGTCGAGGAGTGCCTTGGGTACGACGAATTGGCTCGCTTCGGCGATTTCGCGGGCACCTTCGTCGCCGAGGAGCATCCGTGGCCCGAAGCCGGGCACGGACAGCAGCGCGGGGCGGTGGAGCATGCTCGCGAGAACACGGGTGTACTCGTCGTTGCGAACCGGGTGCGGCGCCACCGCATTCACCGGACCGGAAAGGGACGGATCGGTCAGCGCGCGATGGTAGACGTCGACCAGATCGTCGATGTCGATCCACGACAGCCACTGCCGCCCGTTCCCCAGCTTCCCGCCGAGACCGGCGGCGAAGAGCGGTCGCATCAGTTGGAGAGTGCCGCCTCGCGGTGTCTGGACGATTCCGGTCCGGACCTGCACGACCCGGATTCCGCCCTTCTCGGCGGGCTGCGTCGCCGCTTCCCAGTCCGCGACGACACCGGCGAGGAAACCCGCACCGCGCGACGAACCTTCGTCGAGTGCGGCGTCACCGCGATCGTAGCCGTAGAGACCGATGGCGGAGGCGCACACGAAACTCGCGGGGCCGTTGCTGGTGCCTGCCGCGAGTTCGGCGAGCCGCCAGGTCGGTGCGACCCTGCTGTCGCGGATCGCCGCTTTGTGAGCTTCGGTGAACCGGCCGGCGATCGAGGCACCTGCGAGATGGACGACCGCATCGACCCCTTCGAGAAGGTCTGGGGCGGGATCCATCGGATCCCAGTATCTTTCCTGGTCCAGTTGCTTTTCGCGGGGGTCGTCGACGGGGTGCCGGACGAGGCGCACCACCCGGTAGCCGCCGGTGCTCAGGAATGCGGTGAGGGCGCTGCCCACGAGGCCGTGGGCGCCGGTCACCGCGACCGTACGGGGACAGACCCCGTCGGTGTGGGCCCGGCGATGGCTCGCGAGGTCGTCGGCGAGCTGGCGGTGCCGGTACCGAAATGTCTGGGTGAGTGCGCGTTCCGGGATCGGGGTGTCCACCCGATCGGTGACGCGGGTGCGGAATTCGTCTACTACGTCGAACAGGTGCTCGTGCCGCCACGAACGAATCAGGTTGGGCGGCAGAGACGTCAGCCCGTCGTGCCCGAGGGCGTCGGCGAATCGGGCGGGCGGATCGTACGAATCGGGCTGGTGGTCGGAGACCCAGCGCAGACCGCCTGGAAGGCGGAGGACGGCGCGTCCGTCAGCGAGCGAATCGGCTTCCGACTCCACGCTCATCGGTTGCCACGGCGGGATCAGCCGGTGGATCGCGCCGGGGCGAGTGTGCCACGCGAACACCTCGTCGCGAGGGGCGTCGACGATACTGCTGTACTCGATGCCCATTGTTCCTCCAAACGGTGTCGTTCCCGCGCGCGGTGTCCGCCGTTGTGGCGCCGCGATTGTCGGGATCCGGTGTGCGGCGCCGGCACTCCCGGCGCCGCATTCCGGTCAGGCAGGAAGCACGCTGAGGAGGAGCATGTATCCCTCGACCAGCGGGGTGTGGATGGCCATGAATGCAGCTTCGACGAATTCTCGCACCACGGTGTCTCTCCTTATCCTCGGAGGCGGACGGTCCGCCCGTTTCTCATTCGGAGCCACCCGACCGGCGGATGGGTCGATTCGTCGTCCGAATTCGCCCGTACCGTTCGAGTGCTGTTCGGCGTTCGTGAGCGTGGTCCACCACCGGCGCGGGATATCCCGTGGGTGGACCGTCCGGCAGCGTATGCACCCGTCTGCCCACGACACTCCGGAGTTCGGGTACCCAGCGACGGACGTAATCACCCTTCGGATCGAATTTTTCGCCTTGTGTAGTGGGATTGAAGATCCGGAAGTACGGTGCCGCATCCGTACCGCTCCCCGCGGTCCACTGCCAGTTGTGCTGATTCGAGGCGAGATCTCCGTCCGCGAGATACCTCATGAAGTGCCGGGCGCCGCGCCACCACGGAATATGCAGATCCTTGGTAAGGAACGACGCGACGATCATTCGCACCCGGTTGGGGACGAAGCCTTCCTCCAGGAGTTGGCGCATACCGGCGTCGACGATCGGAAACCCGGTCCGCCCTTCGCACCACGCGGTGAAAAGCGCGTCGGCGTCGGGACCGGTGTCGTATTCGATTGCGTCGAACGTCCGGTTGTAGTTCTTGCGCGCGGTGTCGGGGCGGTGGTGCAGGACGTCGGCGTAGAAGTCGCGCCAGGCGAGTTCGCTGCGGAACGTGGCTGCCCCGTCTCCCCTGTGGTCGCGCAGGTCGTGGAGCAGTGTGCGGGGATGAATGCACCCGAACTTCAGGTGCGCCGACAGCCGGCTTGTGCCGTCGAGGGCGGGCCGGTCCCGGTCGGTCGCATAACGCCCGAGGCCGTCGGCGACGAACTCTCGCCAGCGAGCGAGCGCGGCCCGCTCACCCGCGGGCGGAAGCGTGACGTCTTCGGGTTCGGGAATCGGCACGCGGGACTTCACACCTGCCGAATCGAGCCATTCCACCGTTTCCGCGCCGGTGTGAGCGGGAGGACGTGTGCCGTGATCGAACCAGGCGCGCCGGTACGCGGAGAACACCTTGTAGGGCGTGCCGTCGGCCTTCACGATGCGGCCCGGCGAGACCGCGTACGGCGAGCCGCTTGCCACCAGTGGCACATCTCCGAGTGCCTCGGCCACCCGCGCATCGCGCTGCCTGCCGTACGGGCCGAAGTCCTCGCTGACGTGCACCTCGGACGCGTCGAACTCGCGGGCCACCGCCGGCACCGCGTCCGCGGGATCGCCTCGTACGACGACAAGACGCCCGGACAAGTCGTCGTCGAGGGCGTGGAGGCAACGCATCAGGTACGAGCGCCGACGCGGCCCGGCGGGGCGGAGCAGAGCATCGTCGAGGACGAACAACGCCACACCCCGAGGAGCGGTGGCTGCGGCGGAGAGCAGGGCGGGAAGGTCGCGTAGCCGGAGGTCGCGGCGGAACCAGACGATGGCGGGACGGCTCATCAAACAAGTGTGCGGGACAATGGTCGGCATGTCCGATGTCTTCGATGTACCGATCCGTGACGAGTCGATCAGACTCGGCCAGTTCCTCAAGCTGTCGAGCCTGATCGAGTCGGGTGCCGAGGCGAAGGAGGTCATCGCCGACGGTCTGGTGTCGGTGAACGGCGAGGTCGACGTGCGACGTGGCCGTCAACTGCACGTCGGCGATGTGGTGGAGATCGGCGGGGCGAGCGCGCGGGTCGCGCGCGACGCCTGACGATCGCCCCGGCGTCGTCAGTTCTCGGCGCGCACGACCACGCCGTCGTGGTCGCTGTAGACGATCTCGCCGGGGTTGAAGGTCACGCCACCGATCTCGACCGGCACGTTCTTCTCGCCGGATCCGGTCTGGGTGCTCTTGCGGGGGTTGGTGCCGAGCGCCTTGACCCCGATGTCGAGGGTGCGCAGGATCGCGGAGTCGCGGACGGCGCCGTTGACGATGACCCCGGCCCACCCGTTGTCGACCCCTCGGCCGGCGATGATGTCGCCGACGAGCGCCGTATGGATGCTCGCGCCACCGTCGACGACGAGCACTCCGCCGTTTCCGGGCTCGGACAGCGTCTGCTTGACGAGCAGGTTGTCCTGGAAGCACCGGATGGTGGTGACGGGTCCGGCGAACTCGGCGCGCCCGCCGAACTGGATGAACTGCGTGTCGCAGCTACGGATGTCCGGGCCGATCTCGTCGGCGAGGTCGGCGGTTGCGGTGAATTCGTGTGCAGTGGCTTCGCTCATGTGGTGAGGATAATTGGACGCCTCGCGCCCCGTCCGGAGAGCATGCGTCGCGGCGATCGAAACAGGTGGATGATTGATCTCTTCGGAGAGGCAATTCGGTAGATCCTTGTATCCTTCACGCAGGTTCACGTTCGCCGGTGAACGCAGCTACGGGAGTACAGGACGGGGACATGCCACTCGACGGACGTTCGACGATTGTGCGTGTGCCCAAAGCCGGTGAATTGATCGCGGCGAATCTGCGCCGCCAGATCATCACCGGCGAACTCGAGGCCGGGGAACCTCTCCCCAACGAGGCCGCGCTCATGGAGCGTTTCGGGGTGTCGCGTCCCACGTTGCGGGAAGCGTTCAGGATCCTCGAGTCGGAGGGCATCATCACCGTTCTGCGCGGTGCCCACGGCGGGGCCCGCGTCCAGGCGCCGGACAGGTCGACTGCCGCCCGTTACGCCGGTCTGTTACTGCAGTACCGCGGCGTTCCGCTCGCCGATGTCTACCGCGCGCGCACCGAAATCGAAGTCGCGGCGGTGGGATTGATCGCGGCCGACCCGGCGGGGAAGATCGACCGTCTCGCCGGCGTCGTCGAAAAGGCGGAGGCCGTATTCGACGACCCGCACGCCTTCGCGAAGGCGAACACCGAGGTGCACCGCACGGTCATGGAACTCGGCGGCAACGAGACGCTGCAAACCCTCGCCGGGATGCTCCTCGACATCATGGACGCGCACGCGGCCCTGTACATCTCTTCGCGCACCGAGCCCGACCGGCCAGGAGCGGCCACCGCACTGCGCGCGAGCCGAAAGCTCGTCGGATTGCTACGCAAGGGCGAACCGGGTGCGGCACAAGTTTTCTGGCGCCGCCACCTCGACAGCGTCGAAAAGTTCATGACGGGCAACAGCGAGACCACACTCGTCGAGGTCCTGTCCTGAGCCGGTGAACCGGACTCGGAGGACGAAGCCTCAGACCGCCCGGCCCATGCGACGCTCGTAGTCCTCGCGTTCCCGTGCTGCCCGGTCGCGGGCCTTCGCGCTCAGCAGTTCGGGGTCGATTCCGTGTTGCTGCAGGCGATGTTGTTGCCACACGGGCATGAGTGCAGCCGAGAAGTAGATCCACGGGAGGAACAACAGCAGCATCATCGCGAAGGGGATCCACACCGGACCGGGGATGAGCAAGAACAGCATCAGCGGCGGGATGGCCGGCAGATTCCACCGGAGAAGATAGCGGCGCGCGCCTCCGGGTCCGAGGATGTCGTCGCGTACCCACTCCCGCATCTCGGGCGGCAGCGTGCGGCCGACCATGTATCCGACACGCTGAAACAAATTAGGTCGTGCGCTACTCATATCGACAGCATAAGCCTTCAGTCGTAGAGACCCGCCAGGCTGTCCGAGAAGGTGTCCACCACCACCTTCCGGCGCAACTTCATGCTCGGCGTCAGGTCACCGGACTCCACCGACAGTTCGCGGTCGACGATCGTGAACTTCTTGACCTGCTCCCAGCGGTTGAGCTGAAGGTTCAGCTCATCGATGTACGTCGAGATGAGGCCGTTTGTCTTGCCGTCCTGCGAGATCTCGGCGAAACTCGCGTGCTCGAGACCGTTTCTTCCAGCCCACTCGGTGATCGTCTCCGGGTCCAGGCCCACCAGTGCGACGCAATACGGCCGGCCTTCGCCGTACACGACGAACTCCGCCGCGTACGGGCAGATTCCCTTGAACGTCGCGGCGGTCGCGGACGGAGCGACGTACTTGCCCTGCGACGTCTTGAAGATGTCCTTCTTGCGATCAGTGATCGTCAGGTACCCGTCGTCGAGGTTGCCGATGTCGCCGGTGCGGAACCAGCCGTCGTCGGTCAACGCTTCGGCGGTCGCATCGGGCCGGTTGTGATAGCCGGTCATGACGCCGGGACCTTTGATGAGCACCTCGCCGTCTGCGGCGATCGCGACCTCGGTGCCGGGAACCGGGCGGCCCACCGTGCCGATGCGGTTGGAGTGCGGCCGGTTGACGCACGACGCGGCCGCGGTTTCGGTGAGGCCGTATCCCTCGAGCACCGGAATGCCGATCGCGTCGAACCACTTCCCGATATTGGGGTTCAGGCGAGCGGAGCCCGAGATGAAGAACCGCAACCGGCCGCCGAACCGTTCGCGGACGGTGGAAAAGACCAGTCGATCGGCGAGAGGATGCATGAGCTTGTCGCGCCTGCCCGGCGTCGTACCGTCCCGACGTGCCTGTCCCACCCTCGATCCGACACCGACGGCCCAATCGAAGATCCTCTTCTTCGCCCCGCCCTCGTCCTCCATCATCGACTCGATTCGGGCATAAGCCTTTTCGAAGATCCGTGGCGCAGCGCCCATGAACGTGGGGTGCACGACCGCGAGGTTCTCGACGATCTTGTCGACGCGGCCGTCCACCACGGTGGGAAAACCGATCTGCAGCGGGAGCGTGAGCAGCACCTTCCCGAACACGTGGGAAAGCGGCAGCCACAGATACTGGAGATCGTCGGGACCGAGAATCCCGATGGCGTCGATCGCGGCGGCCTCGTACGTCCACGCGGAGTGGGGCAGCCGAACCCCCTTGGGCTTTCCCGTGGTGCCCGACGTGTAGATGAGCGTCGCGAGGTGGTCCGGGCGGATACTCGCCATGCGCTCGGACACCACATCCGGATTCTCGGCGAGCAACGCCCGTCCGAGGTCCTCGAGGTCGTCGTAGCCGATGATCCAGTCGCCGTCCCCGTGGCCGTCGACGACCACCACTTTGGAGACGTCGGGCAGTTCGTCCCGGTGCCGGATCAGCTTGTCGACCTGCGTGGTGTCCTCGGCGATCACGATGCGGCTTCCCGAATCCGCCACGATGAACGTGACATCCGGTGCCTTCGTCGTGGGGTAGACCGCGGTCGTGGCGGCACCGGCGCACATCACGGCGAGATCGGTGAGTACCCACTCGTATCGTGTCGCCGAGACGAGGGCGACCCGGTCCTCGGGTTCGATGCCGAGTGCGACGAGACCGGCCGCCAGCAGACGCACACGATCGCCGGTCTCTTTCCACGTGACCCCGATCCATTCGTCCGCACCCATCGGGAATCGGAACGCCTCCGCGTCGGGAGAGGAGGTGACGCGGTCGAGAAACAACCGGGCTACCGACGACGCCCGCTTCTCGATCTTGCCCCAATCGACCTTCTCATCGGATATGCCCTGTGATGTGGTCATATTCATCAGTCTAGGAAGCCGGGTCGGGAAACATGCCCGATTTCGGGGCACGCCTACAGCCTCGGCGCGAGGCCGGCGGTTGTGACAGGGACCACCGTGCAGGGGTACGTTTGGTGTAACTCCGAGAACTACTCACCGGTAGGGGTGTCTTATGCCTGCTCCGAGCGCTGCGACCTTCGCACGGCTCGCCGACCTGATCGCCATTCCCGACGCGGCAGACCGGCCCACCCGGCCCGTCGTCGAAGCGTTCACGGGACGGGAGATCGCGACTGTTCCCATCGGGACGGCCGACGATGCGAAGGCCGCGATCGCGCGTGCCCGCGTAGCGCAGACGGCATGGGCGCGGGTGCCCGTCGCCGAGCGCGCGGAGATCATCCTGCGTTATCGCGAACTGGTCTACGAGCGGCGCGCCCAGCTGATGGACATGGCGCAGGCGGAAACCGGCAAGTCCCGCACCTCCGCGCAGGAGGAAGTGCTCGACATCTCGATGACCGCGCGCCACTACGCGCGGGTCGCCCCGAAACTTCTCGAGCCCCGGCGCGCGACCGGCATGCTCCCCGGCCTGACGAAGACCACGGTGCTGCACCATCCGAAGGGTGTCATCGGCGTCATTGCGCCGTGGAACTACCCGATGACCCTTGCGGTGTCCGATGCGATTCCTGCGCTGCTCGCGGGCAACGCTGTGGTGCTCAAGCCCGACAGCCAGACGCCCTACTGCGCGCTCGCAGTCGCCGAACTGCTGTACGAGGCAGGCGTGCCACGCGACGTGTTCGCGGTGGTGCCCGGACCCGGATCGGTCGTGGGTACGGCGATCGTCGAGAACACCGATTACCTGATGTTCACGGGTTCGTCGCAGACGGGCCGGCTGCTGGCAGAACAGGCCGGCCGGCGCCTGATCGGGTTCTCCGCCGAACTCGGTGGCAAGAACCCGATGATCGTCACCGCGGGAGCGAACCTGCGCAAGGTCACCGACGCGGCAGTGCGCGCGTGCTACTCGAACTCCGGGCAGCTGTGCATCTCCATCGAGCGCATCTACGTCGAGAAGTCGATCGCGCCGGAGTTCCTGCGCATGTTCGGTGACCGGGTGCGCGCGATAACACTCGGACCGTCCTACGACTTCGACACCGAGATGGGCTGCCTCGTCAACGAAACCCAGGTCAAGACGGTTTCCGGCCACGTCGACGACGCGGTGGCCAAGGGTGCGACGCTGGTGGCAGGAGGAAAGGCCCGCCCGGACCTCGGTCCGCTGTTCTACGAACCGACCGTGCTCACCGACGTCCCCGAGGACGCCGACTGCTACCGCGACGAGACCTTCGGTCCCGTCGTGTCGGTGTATCCGGTGGACGACGTCGACGACGCGATCCGGCGTGCCAACGACACCGAGTACGGACTCAATGCCTCGGTCTGGGCGGCGTCCAAGGCGCAGGGCGAGGCGATCGCGGCGAAGGTCCGTGCCGGCACCGTCAACGTCGACGAGGGTTACGCACCCGCGTGGGGGAGCATGGATGCTCCGATGGGCGGCATGGGGATCTCCGGTGTGGGACGCCGGCACGGTGCCGAAGGCTTGCTGAAGTACACGGAGTCGCAGACCGTGGCCGTCACCCGGATCCTGAACCTCGACGGGCCGAGGGGTCTTCCGAGGCGGGTCTGGGCCAAGATGCTGCCCCCGCTCGTCAAAGCGATGGGCTGGCTGCCGGGTCGCTGACGGCCCGGTCCGCACGCCGCGTGATGGTCGTCGCGAGGGGCTTCTCGACGACGAAGCACAGCAGTATCGCCGCGACCATCGCCAGCGGGCTGATTACCAGGTAGATCGGCGTCAGAGCATCGTTGTAGGACTCGACGATCGGCTGTTTCACGGCGTCGGGCAACGCCTGCACGGCGGTGGGCGTGAGGGAATTGGCGCCTTCTCCCGAGAGCTGCCCTTCCGGGACGCGCTCGAGGAGAAGGACACTCAGCCGGCTCGCGAACACACTGCCGACCACCGCCGAGCCGAGAGTCGCGCCGATCTGCCGGAAGTAGTTGTTGCCCGCCGTCGCGGTACCGACCTCTTCCACCGGGAACGAGTTCTGCACAACGAGCACCATGATCTGCATGGAAGCGCCCAGCCCGATTCCGAGTACTGCGAGGAAGCAGCAGAGCACCCAGATCGGGGTGTCGACGGTGAGCAGGGACAGCAACAGCATCGCCGCCGAGACCAGCACGGAGCCGACGATGGGGGTCACCTTGTACCGTCCCGTCCGGCTCACCAGGCGACCCGTCAGAGTCGACGTGAACAGCATCGCACCCATCATCGAGAACATCAGCAGGCCCGCGACCGTCGCGCTGCGGCCCGCGACCATCTGCAGGTAGGTCGGCATGTAGGCCGCGACGCCGAACAGCGCGACGCTGTTGAGGAGTCCGGCGAGCGTGGTGACGTCGAAGTTGCGGTCCCGGAACAGATGCAGCGGCAGGATGGGTTCCGGTACCCGGCTCTCGATGAACAGGAACAGAACCGCGGTGGCGAGAGTTGCCGCGATGAGACCGAGCAGCACCGGAGAAGTCCACGGATACCTGGACCCGCCCCACGTAGCGACGAGCACGAGAAGCGTCGTGGCGAGCGACAGTACGGTCATCCCGGCGACGTCGATGCGGGGACGCGAACTGCGACCGGACGGCAACCGGAGGAACAAGGCCACCGCGATGAGGGCGAGAATGCCGAGCGGGAGGTTGATGTAGAACACCCACCGCCATCCCGGTCCCTCGGTGAACCACCCGCCGAGCAGGGGGCCGCCGACAGAGGACACCGCGAAGACACTGCTCATGATGCCCAGGTATTTGCCGCGTTGCCGCGCCGGAATGACGTCGGCGACAGTGGCCTGCGACAACACCATGAGCCCGCCACCGCCTGCGCCCTGGACTGCGCGGCCGACGATCAGCCACGTGATGTCTCCGGCGAACGCGCTGATCGTCGAACCCACCAAGAAGATCGCCAGGGCCGTCATCAGAAGTGGCTTGCGGCCGAACAGATCTCCGAGTTTTCCGTAGATCGGCATCGTGACGGTGGACGCGAGGATGTATGCCGTGACGATCCACAGCATCTTGTCGACCCCGTGGAGTTCACCGACGATGGTGGGAAGCGCGGGGTTGAGGACCGTCTGGTTGAGCGAAGCGACGAGCATGGTCGCCATCAGTCCGGCGAAGATGAAAGTTATCGTCCGGCGGTCGAATTCGATGCCGTTTCGCGACGGTGCGGTGTCGGCTCTCATGGGCGCGTGACCTCCCTGAACAGCGCGCAGGTGCGACGCAGGATCGAATCGGCGTCGCCTCCCGTGCCGCCCTGGAGGTCGAGCACGGGTCGCATTGCGGTGCGCATCACGGCACCCGCGACCGTCACGATCAGAAGCGCGGTCTCCTCGACGGTGTGCCGTTCGTGCCCGGCAAGGGGGATGTCCTGAACCTGTGACTCGGCGAGCCGGGCGGTGACGAGATCGGCGACGAGGGCCTCCACGGCATCGATGTGCTGGAGCCGGCGGCGCGACAGTTCGGGATGGCGATCGAGCAGCGCGACGTAGTCGCTGTAGGTGATGAGCCGGTGGACCGAGGTGCGGAACACGGCGAGCAGCAAGAACGCGACCTTCTCGACGAGGTCGTCGCCCGCCTCGATGTGGAAGCTGTCCGCGATCTCGTCGTGGATCACCGGTGACTGCTGGCCGAGGACGGCGTCTTCCTTGGACTTGAAATAGTTGAAGAAGGTGCGTGGGGAGATCTCGGCCTGCTCGGCCACGGCTTCCACGGTGACGTCTGCGAGGCGGTCGTGCAGCGCCGCGGCTTCGGCTGCGGCGAGATGGATCGCAGCCCAGGTACGTGCTCGCTTGCGCTCGCGATGGGAGCCTTTCGCTTCCACGGCCCGAGGCCCCACTGCAGTCATGAAGATTTACATTAGTGCAAATATTCTCGGATGCAATCCAAGCTCTCTCCCAATAAGAACGTTATTACCGAAGGTCCGGTTCAGTCCTCGACGGTGATGTCCGCCGCGTCGTCGTAGAAGCACAGGTAGCCCTCGATGTCCGCGACGGCGGCGAACGGTTCGGGATACGACCACGCGACGTTCTCCGCCCGAGGCTGTCCGACGAACGACCAGTACCGGGCGGTCCCCTTGTAGGGGCAACTCGTTCGCCGGTCGGACTCCTCGAGGACCGAGAAGTCGACGTCGCCGGGCGGCAGGTAGTAGCGGGTCGGCAGGCCCGTCTCGAAGACGAGCACCGGGTTGCGCGTGTCACCGACGGTGGTACCGCCGATCTCGACACGCACGTGGCGTCCGCTGCGCAGGGCATCGACCCGATGATGCGGATCGCGTGGATGAGTGAACACTTCGGATTCCTCCTCGAACCAGCGTTCGCCCTCGTCGACCTCGTCGCCCGGTCCGGTCTCGCCGTGGCGGAACCACTGGAACACCAGACGATCGTCGAGGCCCTCGACATCGAGTTGATAGACCGCCGCGTACGCACGACGGTCACCGACCGTCACGTCGTACCACTGCCACACGTCCGGTCGACTACGACTCGGGGACAGCGACGCCGCGATCAGATCGAGACGGACGTCGTCGCGGGGAAACGCGTAGAACGGCACCGGCTTCCCCGGCGCCCAGACCAGCAATGCGCGTTCGCTGTCGACGATCGTCCGGTCGAACCATTGCCCCCGGATCCTGCGTTCGGTGGGCTCGTAGAGGTAGTCGTCGGACCCGGGTTCCTGACGGCGGACAGCGGTCTTGCGTGCCATACTTCGACCGTATCGCGCATGGCGCCCCTCCGGCATGCCCGGGTCGATACGCTCATTCCCGATGATCGACGACCCCGAGGTGCTGCTCCGCACACTGATCGGTGTCATCGCGCTGGCCGCGGTGGCAACCTCGGTGTTGTGGCTGTTCGGGGTGCCGCACAAGTTCTCGTCCCTGTACGCCCTCGCGCGGGGTGGACTCCAGCTCGCCGTCATCAGCGTCGTGCTCACCGGAGTCATCACCGACGCGAGATGGGTCGGCGTCGTTCTCCTCGTCATGTTCTCGGTCGGAGGATGGACCGCAGCGCGCCGCGTCGGGAGCAGTGTGCGCATCGGCGCCATCGTCGCAGGATCCATGCTGCTGGGGGTCGGTGTCGCCCTCGTGGTGATCTTCGTCAGCGGCGCGGTGGAGGCCACGCCCCGCTACGCGCTGGCGTTGGGCGGAATCGTCATCGGCAACGCGATGACCGTCGCGAGTCTCGCGGGACGACGTTTCCATGAGATCGTCGCCGACCGATGGCTCGAAGTGGAGGGGTGGCTCGCGCTGGGCGCGACGATGCGACAGGCCACCGCCGAGCATGCGCGACTTGCGGTGCACGCGGCGATGATTCCGCCGACCGACCAGACCAAGACGACCGGCCTGGTGACCCTCCCGGGCGCCTTTGTCGGCGCGATCTTCGGGGGACTGTCACCCGTGGAGGCAGGACGATTCCAGGTGGTGGTGCTCGCCGCCATCATGGCGGCAGGATCGATCACCGCCGTTCTGGTCGCTGTCGGTCTGGGTCGCACCGTCGGACATCGACCGGTCGTGCCCGCCTGATGGGTCCGACCGGAAGACCGCACGTCGCACCCGCCTCCGGTGACGGTGGCGGTGGCGGGTCGGCAGAGGAAGGGGGTATTCCGTCGGCGTGGTGATTTATCCAGGTGCCGAGGAGTACCTTCCCGATACCCGCGACGTGCCCGCCCTCGCGGCGGCGGCACGCACTTGCCGCGGATGCGATCTGTACAAGGCGGCCGGCCGCACCGTCTTCGGTGCCGGGCCCGAGAGCGCGCGAATACTTCTCGTGGGTGAGCAACCCGGAGACCAGGAGGATCGAGCCGGGGAGCCGTTCGTCGGACCGGCAGGGTATCTGCTGGACAAGGCACTCGAGCAGGCCGGCATCGACCGCGAGTCGGTCTACACCACCAATGCCGTCAAGCACTTCCGCTTCGACCGCTCGGCGAACGGCCGACGCCGGATCCACAAGAGGCCGTCCGGTGGACAGATCGCGGCGTGCAGGCCCTGGCTGCTGGCAGAACTCGAAGCGATACGCCCCGAGGTCGTGGTGTGCCTGGGGGCAAGTGCGGCGCAGGCGCTCCTGGGCACCGGTTTCAAGCTCACCGAACATCGCGGCGAGGTACTGCGCCTGCCCGACGAATTCCGCGAGAACGGGGACCCGGCGGTGGTTGTCACCATCCATCCGTCGGCGGTTCTCCGCGCCCGCTCGGGCCGTGACGATGCCCTGCGGTCACTCGTCGGTGACCTGCGACGGGCTGCGGCATCGACCCGGGGAAAGTGACCTGAGTGAACCTGTGGGATGTGATCGGGGCGTACGGATCACGGTGCGGTGGCGAGGGCGGCGGCCAGTCCGAAGGCCACGGCGATGCCGCACACTTCCACGACCGCGTTGCGCAGCGACACGTCGGCGGTGGCGCGATGTGACGCAGCGGCCGGCACCCACGTGCGGCGCCAGGTCCACGCCACCACCAGTAGCGTCGCGAGTACAGCGGCCTTCGCCAGCACGATGCGGCCGTAACCCGTGCCGAACAGCGCGGTGAACGAGCCGAGCCGGACCGCGGCGTCGATGACGCCCGTCGCCGCGAGGACTGCCACACACCGCAGTGCGAGCGACGAGTAGCGCGGTAGAAGCTGCGCCCACGAGCCGCGTCTACGCACGAGGAGGGCCAGCGCGGCCAGGACCCCGAACCAGACGGCGGCAGCCAGGACATGCGCGGCATTGAGCAGGGAACCCAGCGTCTGCTGAGCCATGTGCCCGGTCGCGGGCCGCGCGATCAGCGCCAGCGCCGCGCAGACCAGTACCGGAGCGGTGGACCACGACGCCGACCGCCGGTACGCCACTACCGCGACGATGCAGCACGCGGCGACGCACAGCCAGGCGGCCGCTTCGACGCGCCCGGAACCGGCGGTCGCCACGTATTCGGCGAACAAGCCGGCGCGCAGGTCGCCCACCGGAACGGCGACTGCGGACGCGGCCTCCCGGACGAGCTGGACGGATTCGAGCGCGAGCCATGCTCCGCTCAGTGCCGCGATCGCGCGCCACACGTCGTCGGGTTCGATTCCGGGTCGGCGTTCACCGCGGATCATCGCGGCGAGGACCGCGATGCCGAGCACGGTCGATCCTGTGCCCACCGACAGCGCCCGAACCCAGCTGGACGCCTCCGGGGTCGCGAGCATCCAGCCGCATGCCACTCCGGCGACGGTGCCGGCGAGTACGCCGACGGCGGCACCGAGAAGCCACCGCCGGCGCACCGAGATCATCCGATCATGCCTTCGGCTTGCGAAGGGCGAAGCCCAGTCCGGCGGCGATCACGACCGCACCGGCGACGACGAACCACCACACCGCGGGTCCGCCCGTGTCGCTGTCGTCGGCCTCGGCGGTGTCGGCAGCCACTCCCGAGGCAGGTTCACCGGCGGTTCCGGTGCCTTCCTGGGTGAGGACGAAGGTGCGGGTGCCGCTGACGGGATGTCCGTCTGTGGAGGTCACCCGGAATGCGATCGTGTACTCGCCGGCGGGACCGAGGCCGTCCACTGCGATGCTCACCGTGGAGCCTTCGACGATCGGGTCGCCTTCGGACCACAGGTTGCCGTCCGGACCGACGACGGTGATGCTCGCGAACTGCTCCTGGATGGTCTCGTTGAACGTCACGCTGACCCGCTCGGGTGCCTGCGCGATCTGCTCGCCGTCCTCCGGCGAACTCGACAGCACGACGGAATGCGCCGCTGCGGGACCGGCCGCGAGCGACAGCGCGGCAACGAAGGTCGCCAGAAGTACGAGAAGGCGTTTCGTGAGCGCCGTCCCCGGAGCACGGCGCCGACCTGCGCGGACGCCGGAACTCGCGAGCATCGGAGCAGCGGTGTCGCCCGCGCCGGTGATGGCGCGGGTGAAAGAATTCTTCATAGGTAGAGCTTTCTCGAGAGGGAATACGGCCGGGCATTACCCCGTGACCGGTGGTCCCCTCCGGGAAATGGCCGGGGGAGCGCGGCCCCAGACCAGCGGTCCGGTGGTCCTCGTCGGAACGAGGGACGCCGGTACCCGCACACCCCCGAGCCGTAGCGTCACGGCGTGAATGGCGGTGCTGCACGCGCCGAAGAGCCGGGACGCGGCGACCATCAGCATCGCGCAACCGGCGACGGCGACGAGGTGTGCGACGAACATCGACCCCGACGTGTGCGGGTGGCCTTCCGTCAGCGCGGAGAGAACCGCGTGGGTGCCGAGCTGCCCGAGAGCGAGAAGTGCGACGGGCGGCAACGCCGGAACCTGCGCTCCCACGACCCCGACCCCCGCGGCCACGGCGATCAGCAGCGCGGAGGCGGGGCCGGAAGGCACCCCGCCTCCTGCCGTACCGTGCGCAGCCACCGCCAGCGCCGCGGTCGTGATGCCCGCGGTGCTGCCGAGAAGGGCCGGGTTCGTGTTCACTTCTGGATCAGCGGACCCCGAGCCGGGCGAGCAGATCGGCCTCGATGCCGTCGAGCTCGGACGAGATCGCGGCGTGAGCCGACTTGCGACGCGCACCGGGCATCTGTTCGGCCGCCTGCACCGCTGCGGTCAGGTCGGTGAGACGACCGCGGATCGCCGTCGCGAACTTCTGCGTCTCGGCATCCTTCTGATGCAGGGATTCGATCTTGGTGAGGGACTGCTCGGCTCCGGCGATGCGGGCACTGAGGCGCGCACCGTGTCCCGTGTACGTGCCGAGCGCGTCGATGGGTACACCGAGTTGCTGGGCGCGTCGCGCGTCGAGCTGACCGCGCAACGCCGTCACAGCCTGATAGACGATGGGCACGAGCACCGGCGCGAGCAGACGCGCGACCCCCAGGTACCGGCGCACCTTGGCGGCGTTCAGGCCCTGACTCTCCGCGGCCTTCTTCTGCGCCTTGAGCGTTGCAATCTGTTCCTTCTCGATCTTGGACTGCGAGTTCAGCAATTCCTGATCGAGCTTGACCTGCGACTTCGCGAGTTTCTTGCTCAGCTTCTGCTGTGCTTTCGCTGCCCGCCGGTCGTTCTTGAGCTGGTTCTTCGCCACCAGCTTCGCTTCGAGCTTGGCCCTGTGCTTGAGAGCTTTCGCTTCCGCCTTGCGAGTGGCGCGACGTTTCCGTGTGAACAACCCCATCGAACAGCACCCTCCATTCGGTACGACACGACGCTCCGGCGCCCCGCGTCAGCCTAACGTGACGGTGCTGGTGCGAGGGGATCCGTGCGCAGCGAATACCCTGGAGCGTTGTGGAGCCAACCGGTGAATTGCGGCGAACACCCGTTTCTGTCGAAGCGAGTGCGCTGACGCGGTGCAGGCACCGGGTGTACCTCGACGCGACGTACCCGTACGAGCTGGCAGGTGCTGCCGAGAACTCGGGCGCGCGCCAGCGGCAGGAAGCCGCGACCGCGCATCGGGAAGCGATCCGTCAACGCTTGTTCGAGGCCGATCCGGAGGGGTGGGTGCTGATCGGCCCGGACGGCTCGATGTCGCAACGCGCCGAACAGACACTCGCGGCCTGCCGCGCAGGCGCGGACCGGATCTGGGGCGCGGTCCTGCCCGTCGAGGTCGACACCGGACGCCGGGGCCGGTCGGAGATTCTCCTGCGCGACACCGTCCGCGGCGGTTACATCCCGGTGATCGTCGTGAACCACAAGGTCACCGATCCGGGCCAGGGCGCTACGACCAGCGGATTGTTCGAGTGGAAGCCTGCTGTGGACGAGACCCGCAAGGTGCGCAGCCAGGTCCGCGACCAGATGCGTGTGGCGCATCTCTTCCGGATGCTCGAGCGTCACGGTCTCGCCAGTCCCGCGCAGGTCGCGGGGGCGATCGGGTACGGCGGCGACTGCATTCTGGTGCACGACCTCACCGCCGTGCTCGACGAATACGACGCGCGGCTGACCGACCGGGTGGAGATCGCTCGCGGCCGGACGCCGACGAAACCGTCGCAGATCGGGGAATGCCGGACCTGCCCGTGGTGGGATCGCTGCCGCGCCGAACTCACCCGGGAACGCGACGTGTCGCTGGTGGCGTCGGGACAACGCGCCGAGGTGCTGCGCGAACTCGGGGTCCACACCATCGACGGTCTCGCCGGCTGGGAGGGCGCACCGCCGGAAGTCTGGCCGCAGGGCCCGTTCGAGGATGCTGTGGTCATCGCGAAGGCGTGGCTCGCCGACGCCCCGCTGGTCCGCCGTTACCGGCACGTGCACGTGCACCGCGCCGACATCGAGGTCGACATCGACATGGAGAGCTTCCATGAGCACGGCGCGTACCTGTGGGGAACGCTGCTCAACTCCGGGCCGGAGTCGGAGTACCGGCCGTTCGTGACCTGGGACCCGGTACCCACCGACGACGAAGCGCGGTCGTTCGCCGAATTCTGGACGTGGCTTTCGGATCAGCGGCGGACCGCCGAGCGTCGCGGCAAGACGTTCGCCGCGTACTGCTATTCGAGGTCGGCCGAGGACAAGTGGCTGCTGTCGTCGGCACGGAGGTTCCGCGGGTTCCCGGGCGTACCGCCGGAGTCGGAGATCAAGGCGTTCATCGGATCACCCGAATGGGTGGACGTCTACCAGGCCGTCACCGACCAGTTCGTGTGCCCCAACGGCAAGGGACTGAAGAAGGTAGCCCCGATCGCCGGCCACCACTGGCGTGACGACGAGGCCGGGGGAGAGGCCTCGATGAGCTGGTACCGCGAGGCCGCCGGGCTGGACGGCGAACCGGATCCGAGTCAGCGGACGCGACTGCTCGAGTACAACGAGGACGATGTGATCGCGACGAAGATCCTGCGGGAGTGGATGACCGATCGAGCGGTGCTGGAGATTCCGCACATCGACGATCTGTGACCCGACGCGACGACGCGGCGGGCCACGCCGGAACGTGACCTCACCGCGTCGTCGGAGGGTGCAGTGCGCAGCAGATCAGCGCGGCGCCATGCGCAGTGCGCCGTCCATGCGGATCGTCTCGCCGTTGAGGTAGTCGTGCTCGACGATCATCTGCACGAGCTGGGCGTACTCGGCGGGCTGTGCGAGGCGCGACGGGAACGGCACACCGGCCTCGAGGCCCTTGCGGTACTCCTCGGTGACTCCCGCGAGCATCGGGGTGTCGACGATGCCCGGCGCGATGGTGACGACGCGGATGCCGTACTGCGCGAGGTCGCGCGCGGCGGGGACGGTCATGCCGTGCACGCCACCTTTCGACGCGGAGTAGGCAATCTGCCCGACCTGGCCCTCGAACGCGGCGACGGAGGCGGTGTTGATGACCACGCCCCGCTGTCCTGCCTCGTCGACAGGTTCGGTCTTGGCGATCGCGTCGGCGGCCAGGCGCATGACGTTGAAGGTGCCGAGCAGGTTCACGGTGATGACCGTGCGGAACAGCTCGAGGTCGTGCGGGCCGTTCTTCGACAGGATCCGGCCGGCCCAGCCGACGCCGGCGCAGTTGACGACGGTGCGCAGCGGCAGACCCGACTCGACGATGCGGTCGACCGCGGACTGGACTTCCTCGCCGCTGGTCACGTCGGTGGGGATGAGCGTGACGCCCTCGGGCGCCGCATCGCCGACGCGCTCGATGGACTGCTCGAGATCGAGACCGAAGACGGTCGCTCCGGCTGCGGTGAGGCGGCGGGCGGTGGCTGCGCCGAGGCCGGATGCGGCGCCGGTCACCAGTGCGGCAGATCCCTGAATTTCCACTGTTCGTAACTCCTCGTCCGGGCCTTGCGGCACGCGTGTGTGGTCCGTCACGAACCCTAGCGTGCAGGTGTCGGCTCGGGCGCAACCCGTCGGCGCAGCACCGCGCCGCCCATCGCCGCGGCGACGAGACATGCGGCGGCGCCCAGCAGCAGGCCCGCTCGTCCACCGCCCTGCTCGCAGACCCAGCCGGCGATCGGTCCGCCGATGGCGGTGGAGCCGAGGAAGGCGACCGACCAGAGAGCCATCACGCGGCCACGCATCGTCGGTGCGGCCGTGAGCTGAAGTGAACTGTTGGTGGTGGACGTGAACGTCACGCTCAGAGCGCCGACGATCACCATCGTCGCCACCAGGACGGGCATGGTCGGGGCTGCTGCGGCCACGGTCAGGGCGATACCGAAGGCGAGCGACGTGACGACGAGGGGTTTGGTGCCCGTGCGGCCCCAGGTTGCGACGAGAAGCCCGCCGACCACCGAGCCGGCACCCATCGCGGCGGTGAGCAGGCCGTACGCCTCGGCGCCCGCGTCGAAGGTCTGGTCGGCGAGGACGGGAAGTACCACCTGGAACTCGAAGGCGAGGCAGCCGACCAGCGCCATCATCAGCAGCGGCACGGCGAGGTCGGGTGTGCTGCGCACGTACGCCAGTCCCTCGCGTAGCTGCCCCCGAGCCCGGGCGGCGGGTGGCGACGGAACCAGCTTGGAGACGTCGAGAGTCAGCAGTGACGCCACGACGGCGACGAAACTCGCGGCATTGAGCAGGAAGCACAGGCCGATACCGCCGGCGGCGATCACGACTCCCGCGACGGCCGGGCCGATCATGCGGGAGCACGATGCGAGAACCGACTGCAGACTGACGGCGTTGCGCAGGTCGTCGGGGCCGACCATCTCGAGCATGAACGACTGCCGGGCGGGGTTTTCGAAGCACTGATTGAGCCCGAGCAGGACGGCGAGCACGTAGACGTGCCACAACTCGACGGTGCCCGTGACGACGAGCACGCCCAGCACGAGCGCCTGGACGCCCATGAGGCTCTGGAGTCCGATCATGAGCCTGCGTTTGTCGGTGCGGTCGGCGACGACGCCGCCGTACGGACCGAGCAGGAGCATCGGGACGGTTTGCAGCGCGAGGACGATGCCGATGGCCGTCGCCGAGCCGGTGAGCTCGAGGACGAGCCAGGACTGGGCGATGATCTGCATCCAGGTGCCGACGAGCGAGACGGCCTGGCCACTGATGTAGCGACGGAAGTTGGGGCCGCGCAGTGCGGCGAACGTCTGTCCGCGGATGTCGTCGAGGACAGTCACTCACGTACCTCCCTGCTCCGGCACATCAGCTCGCCGAGTGCTTCGAGTGCGGGCAGGGCGTCGTGGAGCGCGTCGAGACGGTCGTCGTCCAGTTCACCCAGGTGCCGGGCGAACATCGCTGTCCGTCGCGCGCGCAACTGGTCGGAGAGGCGAGCACCGGCTGCGGTGATGTGGATGCGGACGACGCGCTTGTCGTCGGCGTCGGAAGACCGCGTGACGAGGCCGGCCTCTTCGAGTTTTCCGACCATCCGTGAGCACATCGTGGGGTTGAGTCCCTCGAACTCCGCGAGTTCGCGCACTCCGATGGTTTCGTGTCGCGCGACTGTCGTGAGCAGCAGCGACTGGGAGCGGGTGAGCCCCTCGTCGGCGGCTGAGCGCCCGACGTTCCGGGCGATCCGGCCCACGGCGATCCGCAGGCCGTGGAGGTCTTCGTCGTCGAAGCGGTTGTTTCCCGTCGGTGGTGTCATTCAGCTCCTCGAAGTATTTGCCTATCGGCAAGCATACTCTTCGGAGCGTAAGCGATCAGAGGGTCGCCGAGCCCGCTCGGGGCGTCCTGCCCCGAATCAGGGTTCGACGTGCGTCGGAATGTCCGTGGGGGTCCGCCGGGTTGTGCGCTTACCGACGAAGACGAGGACCACCGCGGCCACCACCAGGGTGACGACGCCGGCGACCGGACCGATCGCAGGCGAGTCCGGGGCGAGTCCGTCACCGAGCATCCACGCGCCGAAACCGAAGAACAGTGCCGACGCCCCGAGCCGGATCGCGTTCTCCGGCAGGTGACGGCCGAGCACGACACCGGCGACGATTGCGAGCGCGTCCGCCGCAACCATGCCGACGGTCGATCCGATCCACACCCCCACCCAGTCGTTGTCGGCGGCGAGGGTGATGGTCGCGAGCATCGTCTTGTCGCCGAGTTCGGCAAGGAAGAAGGCCGAGACCACGGCCAGGAATGCGGAACGCACGACCCGCCCGGCCTTGGACTGCTCGCCGTCGTCGAGTGAATCCCCGCGCAACGTCCAGAAACCGAAGAACAGGAACGCGATGCCCCCGACGATCGACATCGCCACGGACGGGATGGCGACGCCGAGATAATGGCCGACCCCGACGGACACGAGATGTACCGCGGTGGTGGCGAACAGGATGCCCGACAGCACGACCCACCAGCGATAGCGCAAGGCGAACGTCATCGCCATCAACTGGGATTTGTCACCGAGTTCGGCGACGAAGATGACCGCGAAGCTCAGTACGACGGCGGACCACATCGGCATTCCCTCCTCACTCGCTGGAGGAAAATGGGGCTTCCTCCGGACGCCGAGCGCACGGTGCGCCGACGGCCGAAGGTCTCGCCCACCGGACGATGGTCCGGTTCGCCGTGCCGGGCGGTCCGCTCACGCGGGACAGCCAGTATGTCGACTCGGCGATTGGGGGCTACTCCCCTTCGCACGGCAAACGATACGGACACAAACCCCGTCGGTAAAGGCCGTGCTTGGTTTCGGAGAACCGAACTCTCCTGTGCGGCTGGGCTTCACGCAGCGAGCAGCATCGCCAGAATTGCAGTGTCGGGATCGCTGCCCGGATCGACTCCCACCCTGCTCACCAGCGACGTCACCGTTCCGTCCGGCTCGGCCTCCACCCACGCTGCGCGGTGATCGAGACCGAGATGCGGCAGTCCCGGCAGCAGTACACACCCGGATGCGGCACCCGAATTCTCGGGCAGCGTCGGCGTCGTCTCCGACGGTGGATGCAACATGATCAGCGCCGACGGCTGCCTGTCCGCAAAGCGCTCCGGCGTCACGGCGTCGACCCCGATGACAGGGCCCTCGGCTACCAGCAACCCGACCGTCCCGGGCTCCGGATCCTCCGGCAACTCCTCCTTGACCCCGAAAACGGTCGACGTGGGCAGCAACCCGGGTAACGACGCCACCCGCACCGTCAGCGCCAGCACCTGCGCCCACTCCCGTGTCGTCTCGGGCCACCTGCCCGACACGACGAATCCGCGTAGTGCTCCCGCCGTGTGGAAGGCGGCGAGACCGATGTGGCCGCTCGCATAATCCGTCATCGAACCCACTCCTGAGCCGGTAGAGCTGGTCCGGTCGCGCCGTTGCAGCCGGTTCCGGCCCTTCGGCCGGTAGACGAAGAATGCCGACTTTTCGTGCTGGCACACAAGAGGCGCCGAGTGCCAGCGTGCCGGTCGTGCCGAAACGACAAGAGGGACGCCGCGACGCGGCGTCCCTCCGTTCGTGTGGCAGAACCGTTGGTTCGTACCGTCCTGCGTTGCGGGGTCTAGACGATCAGACCGGCCGTCTGGGTGCGTGCGCGTGCGAAGCGAGCCTGCACGTCCGCCCAGTTGACGATGTTCCAGAACGCCTTGACGTAATCAGCCTTCACGTTCTGGTACTGCAGGTAGAAGGCGTGCTCCCACATGTCGAGCATGAGCAGCGGGGTCAGGCCGATCGGGATGTTGCCCTGCTGGTCGTACAGCTGGACGATGAGCAGGCGCTGCCCGATGGAGTCCCAGGCCAGGATGGACCAGCCGGAGCCCTGGATGGAGTTCGCGTTCGCCGAGAAGTGATCGCGGAACTTGTCGAACGAACCGAACGCGTCGTCGATCGCGGCGGCCAGCTCACCCTCGGGCTTGTCGCCACCCTCGGGCGACAGGTTCTGCCAGAACACCGAGTGGTTGGTGTGGCCACCGAGGTGGAAGGCGAGATCCTTCTCGAGCTTGGTTGCCTGAGCCGCCAGCGTGCCGTTCTCACGAGCCTCGGCCAGCTTCTCGAGCGCGGTGTTGGCACCGGCGACGTACGTCGCGTGGTGCTTGTCGTGATGCAGCTCCATGATCTTTGCCGAGATGTGCGGCTCGAGCGCAGCGTAGTCGTAGGGCAGTTCCGGAAGTGTGTACTCAGCCACGAGGGTCCCTTCTCTGCGAGCCCGGTAGGGCCCGTGCGGTTGTTTCCGTGCCTTTGCGGGTGTCACCACAACACTGTGTGGTTTCCCAACACTGTGTGGGTTTCCACCCCAACTCATAAGTACACCTCCCGCAACGTCGGGTGTCACCCGGACGCGCGCGAAGGCGGCTCCGGACCCGCGGTGCGAGAATCGGAGATTTCGGGCGGGGGAGCTCTGCTACCAGTCCTGCTACCAGCAGAAACCTCGGTCGACCTGGACCGATTGCCGGCGCCGGCGGGCCGAACCTTAGCATTGGGCGGTGTATCGGCCCTTCCTGAACGAACCCGCGAGCGGGGTCGACGCACCGCGCGTGGATCTGCCAGGCGTCAATCTGCTGCGCTTCGCGGCAGTGCTCGCGGTCGTGTATTCACACATTTCCTTTTACCTGATCGACGATCTCGGGACCGGTTGGTGGGGGATCGACGTGGTGTACCGGGTCCTGGTCGAGGGAGCGGGGCTCAACCAGCACCTGTCCTTCGTCGGGGTCGCGGCGTTCATGATGCTCACCGGTCTGCTCATCACCCGCTCGGCGATGCGGCAGTCGCCCCGGCATTTCCTCATCGCCCGCGCCGCGCGCCTGCTCCCGGCGTTCTGGGTGTGCATCCTCGCCGCGATCGTCCTGGTCCGCCTCGGCATCAACGGGATGTTCAGCGGCCACACCGGCATCTCGAACTCGGAGGCGGCGCTGAGCTTCGTCCTCGGCGCATTCTTCCTGCAACCACAGGTCGCCGTGCTCGGGGTGACGTGGACGCTCGCCGTTCAGATCACCTTCTATCTGTACTGCGTCGCCGGCCGATCGCTCCTGCGAGCCAACCCGGTCATCATCCCCGTGCTCGGGGCTGTGCTGTGCATGCTGGTGCTCGTCTACAACCTGTACATCCCCGAGCCGTACAGCGTGCCGTTCCTGTCGAGGATCGCCGCGACGCTTCCGACGGTGTTCCTCGGGCAGATCGCCTACCTCGGGTGGGCGGGGCTGATCTCGGGGCGGGGGCTTGTCCTGGCGTTGCTGGCGCAGGTGCACGTGATCGTGCTCGCCACCGACACCCAGGTCTACTGGGCCGGAACCCGCTACCTGTGGACGATCACAGTGGTCTTCGCTTGCGTCGTGCTGGTCTCCCGCTACGACGGCCGCCTCGCGCACCTGCGGTCCGTCAATTGGGTGGCGACGCGCAGCTACGCCATCTATCTCACCCACACCCTCGTGATGTACCGGATCTACGAGAACACCGTCGGTGTGGTCGGGCAGACCGCAGCGATCGTGTGTCTGCTCATCGGCTGCGGGCTCGTCGCCGAGGTGGTCTACCGGGCTGTGGAACTCCCCGCAGCACGATGGATCAGCACCCGGTGGCTCAACCGGAGTCGCGCGGTGGTTGCGCAACCGGCCACCACGGGACCTCGCGCGTAGCATCGGGACATGTCCTGGTTCGAAGAGATTCTGGCCCGTGCAGGTTCCAAGTCGCAGATGGTGGCTCGCGAGGACGCATTACCCGGGCGAGCCGAGCCCGTGGCCGTTCCCGAAACCCATTACGTCAACGGCAACCGCATCGTGCCTCCGTTCCCCGACGGGTTGCAGACCGCGGTGCTCGGAATGGGTTGCTTCTGGGGTGCCGAGAAGGAGTTCTGGCAGCTCGAAGGCGTCTATTCCACAGCCGCCGGTTACGCAGGCGGCTACACCCCGAATCCCACCTACGAAGAGGTGTGCTCCGGTCGGACCGGCCACACCGAGGTGGTGCTCGTCGTCTTCGATCCGAAGGTGATCGGGTACGCGCGCATCCTGCAGGAGTTCTGGGAGAACCACGACCCGACGCAGGGAATGCGGCAGGGCAACGACCAGGGAACCCAATACCGCTCGGCGATCTACACGTACGACGAGAACCAGATCGAACTGGCCGAATCGACGGCCGAAGCGTACGGCGAGCGCCTCGCTGCGGCCGGATACGGCGCCGTCACCACGGAAATCGCGCCGCTGACCGACTTCTACCACGCCGAGGACTACCACCAGCAGTACCTCGCCAAGAACCCCAACGGATACTGCCCCGTGCACGCGACCGGGGTGAGCTGCCCGGTCGGCCTCGGAGCCTGATCCGCTCGGCCCGATACGCCCGGCTGCGAGTCGCGGCCGGGCGTATCGCGTCTTGAAGTTCGGCGGTGGCCGAGCAGCTGTTGGCGACTACAGGTCGCGCACCGCCGGCATGACCTCCTGCGCGACCAGCTCGAGGTGTTCGAGATCGGCGAGGTCGAGCATCTGCAGGTAGATGCGCTGCGAGCCGACGGCCGCGTAGGCCCGGATCTTCTCGACGACCTCCTCGGGGGTGCCCGCGAGACCGTTCTCCCGCAGTTCGGCGACGTCCCGTCCGATCCGCTCGGCGCGCCGGGCGATCTCGGCCTCGTCGCGGCCACAGCACAGCACCAGTGCATTCGAGTACGTCAGCTCGGCCGGATCGCGGTCGGCGTCCCGGCAGGCACCTGCGACGCGTTCGAACAACATCGAGGTGTCGCCGACCGACATGAACGGGACGTTGAATTCGTCGGCGTACCGGGCCGCGAGGGCGGGGGTGCGCTTCTTTCCGGCGCCGCCCATCACGATCGGCGGGTGGGGGTGCTGCTGCGGCTTCGGCAACGCCGGCGAGTTCTCGATCCGGACGTGCTCGCCCTCGTAGGAGAAGGACTCACCGACCGGGGTGTCCCACAGGCCGGTGATCACGGCCAGCGACTCCTCGAGGCGATCGAAACGGTCTTTCAGCGCGGGGAACGGGATTCCGTAGGCGAGGTGCTCTTCCTCGAACCATCCTGCACCGAAACCGAAGTCGACACGGCCACCGCTCATGGCATCGACCTGTGCGACGGCGATCGCGAGTGGACCGGGATAACGGAACGTCGCCGAGGTGACGAGGGTGCCGAGCCGGATCGTCGACGTGTCGCGTGCGAGACCGGCCAGAGTGATCCACGCATCCGTGGGTCCCGGCAGGCCGTCGGCGTTCATGGCCAGGTAGTGGTCGGAACGGAAGAACGCGCCGTACCCGAGGCGTTCGGCTGTCTGTGCGACGGTAAGAAGGTCGTCGTACGTGGCGCCCTGCTGAGGTTCGGTGAAGATTCGTAGTTCCATGGATCCATCATTTCAGGCGCCTCGGTTTCCGCGGCGTCCCGACGATCGATCGACCTGTGACCTACCCCAAGTCGGCATCCCCACCCGGCGTGGAGCCTGGGGATGAACCTGTGGAAACTGTGGATAACTCCAGCACACGCCGCATGGGAAAGTGACGGGAGTGCACGGGGTGGTGTCCTTGGCTGCATCGCCCTACGGCACGTGCCACTATTGGGAACGTGAGCTTTTGCGACGTCCCCTCTGTGTCTGTGTCTGTGGACGAGGTGCCCGAGACGAGCGCCGACGCCGTGCTCCTCGACGTACGCGAAGACGACGAATGGGCCCTCGGACATGCCCCGGGTGCAGTGCACATTCCCCTGGCCGACGTTCCGGCGCGACTCGACGACATCGATATCGACGCCGAGGTGTACGTGGTGTGCCGCCAGGGCGGACGTTCGCTCGGCGCCGTCGAATACCTCAACCGCATCGGCTACGACGCCATCCAGGTCGACGGTGGCATGGTGGCGTGGCAGAAGAGCGGTCTGCCCTTGGTTTCCGACGGTGACGAACCCGCGAAGATCTATTGATGGCTGCCTACCAGATCTGCGTTCGCTGTGAGAACCGCTGGCCGGTGACCTACCAACCCCGGCAGTGGTGCCCGTCCTGCCGCGGTGTCCTCCTCTCACCCGTCCCGGCGGATGCCCCGGTTCCTCCGTCGCGCCGCAACTTCCGTTGGGTCGCGCGCCCGGCCGTGCCGCTCGGCGCAGGCAAACGTTCGACACGCACCCGGCCGATGGGACCCACGCCCGCGTACCGCGAGATACCGCGATGGGGTCTGACCGATCCGGTGCCTGTCGATGACGAGGACGAACCGAGCCGTAGCGAGGCGATCGCCGATCTCGCGCCCACGCTCCTCGTCGGGGCGGCGGTCGTGTTCGGGCTGGCTGCTCTCGCCGAAGCGTTCCGTTACGGGTTGCTGGTCTTCAACCGGACCCGGCTCGTCGATCCGCTCGCTCTGGCGGTATCCGACGCCGCGGTCTGGGCGACGCAGGTGGCTGCACCGCTCATCGCACTGGCCGCAGCCGTCGCGTGCGCTCTGAGGCTGATCTATCTGCGTCAATACATCTTCGCCGAACGTGGAGAGACGGATCCCCGGCCACCGCTCGCGCTCCTGCTCGGTGTCGTGGTGCCGGGAGTCAACCTCGCGATGCCGGGCGTGTTTCTCACCGAGGTCGCCGGCCGCGACCCCCGGCTGCTGCGGGCGATCCGGATCTGGTGGTCGCTGTGGGCGCTCGACGCGGTGCTGTTCGTGGTGATGGTGTTGTGGCGTCAGCTCGACACGCTGCAGGCCCGTGCCGACGGCGTGCTGCTCGCCGCGTGCGCTGCGGCGCTGGCCGCGGTCGTCGCGTCGACAACCCTGTATGTGGTGCGGTTGCTCGACGAAACCGACCTCTGGGGTCGGCCGCTGCGTCATCGCAGATTCACGCCCGCCACCGGCCCCGTGTACGCACCCATCGCCCCGATCGTGCCACGCGCAGCATCCGCACCCGTCGAAGAAGACAATGCTGCCGCCGCCGCTCCGGAATGCTCTCCGAACGAGGACGCCGGCGCACCGGAAACGGTGGCGAGCAGGTGAGCACCGTGGACCGTCCCCGGGTCGTGGCGCATCGTGGCTCGTCCGCCGCAAAGGCGGAGCACACCCTCGCCGCGTACGAACTTGCGCTCGCGGAAGGTGCCGACGGCCTCGAATGCGACGTGCGGCTCACCAGCGACGGCCACCTCGTGTGCATCCACGACCGCACCATCGACCGCACGTCGAACGGGACGGGCGCGGTGAGCGAGATGACCCTCGCCGAGCTGTCCCAGTTCGACTACGGCAAGCCCGGTGAACCGGCGGAACTGCTGACCCTGCACCGACTGCTCGAACTTGTCATGGACTGGACGAGTGTGCCGGTCAAACTGTTCGTCGAGACGAAGCATCCCGTCCGCTATGGCGCCCTCGTCGAGGCGAAACTGCTCGACGCCCTGGCGAGCTTCGGACTCGCGACGCCGGCGTCTGCCGACTTCTCCCGCGTGGTGGTGATGTCGTTCGCCGGCAGCGCGGTCTGGCGGGTCCGGCGCGCCGCTCCGCTGCTGCCCACGGTGTTGCTCGGCGAGACGTCCCGATACCTCCGGGGCAGTGCCGCCACCACGGTCGGGGCCACCGCGATCGGACCGTCGATCATGACGCTGCGGGAACACCACGATCTCGTCGACCGCGCGGCAGCGTCCGGCCGCGCGACGTATTGCTGGACCGTCGACGACCCCGCCGACGTCGAACTGTGCCGGGAACTCGGCGTCGGATGGGTGGCCACCAACCACCCGGGGCGTACGAGGTTGCAACTCGAGGCTGCTCACGGCGTATAGCCCGGGGGAAATTGCCGGGCGTGTAGTTTGGCGCCGTGGCCAAGAAGAGCAAGAGAAACAGCGGACCCAAGCCCGGCGCCAACCGCGCCGCCAAGCTCGAACAGCGACGCCTGGAGCGAGAAGCGGCCGCTGCCGCGACCGCGCGGCCGTTCGAGGGCCTCGCATTCGAATGCGACCTGGTGGCGCTGCGCGAGTTCGTCCCGTCCGCCCTGGTCGACCTCCCGCTGACGGAAACGGGACGCAAGATCGTCGGCGCGACCATCCTCCCGGGCGGCGTCGCGGCGCTGGTCCGTGAAGAAGGTGACGAGACGGTCGCGTACGTCGGCCTGCAACTCGCCGGCGGGTACGGCCCCGATCCGGCCGGAGAACTCGCCGCGGCGATCGAGTGGGCGCGCACCGCCGAGCCCGGAAACTCCCTGCAGACGGCGACGGTGGACGACGACACCCCGTCGCTGGTCGATCTGCTCGACGCGACCGTCGTTCCGCCGATCACAGTGCACAACGACTTCAACTGGTGGATTCCGGCCGGCGTCGAGCCGAGCCAGGACATCGCCCACACCGTGCAGCACGCCAACAGTGCGGTACTGCCGTCCGCCCGTCTCGAGGGCGAAGGCCTGGTCGGCGCGTGGTGGGTCGACCCCGGGGAGAAGGCGCACCTGCGGTGGGTTCGGCCCGAGGACGAGGACGCACTCATGGCGGCGATGTCGCGGGTGCATGCGGCAGGTGGCCTGCACCTCGGTGAGGGATCGCGCTTCGCCGGATCGTTCCGCACCCACGGCCTGCTGGTCCCGGTGTTCGACCTCGACCGGGAGAAGCACCCCGACGAGTGGGTGACACCGGTCCTCGAACTGGGGGCGCGCCTCGATGAGGCCCTCGCCGTGGACGAACCGCTGACGTCGGCCGAACTCCGCTCGCGCGACGGCATCCGCAGCCGCCAGATCACACTGCGCTGATCTGTCTACCGGCTGATTTGTCCCGAAGAAGCCGAATGCCACAGCCGCCGGAGCGATCCGGCGAACTGTGGCATTCGGTCCTGAGGGCTACAGGTCAGATGCTGCCACCTGCGACGGTCGGCGCATTACCGCGCAAGTCGCGGGCCTTCGAGTTGAGCTCGCGCGCAACGAAGTCCTCGAGGTTGAACAGGTTGGATCCGGCGCGGTCGGCGACGGTGAGCAGCGTCGTCATCGTGGCGACCTCCTCGACCTGCTCCTGCAGGAACCACTGCATGAACTGCTCGCCGAGGTAGTCGCCCTCGTCGCGCGCGGTGCGGGCCAGCTCGACGATCTGGTCGGTCACCGACCGCTCCTGACGGAGAGCCAGCGCGATCGGTTCGCGCGCATTGTCGAACATCGACTGGGCGGCGTCGACCCCGGTGAGATCGACGGCCATGTCCCGGTCCAGGAAGTACTGGACGATCATCATGGCGTGATTGCGTTCTTCGACCGCCTGCGCATAGAAGTGCTTCGCGAGCTGGGGAAGATCGGTGTTGTCGTAGAAAATCGCAATGGCGATGTACTGGTGCGACGCATTGAATTCGTTGCGGATCTGGTCGTGCAGCAGCGAATGGAACTTGGTCTTGTGCGTTTCACCCATTGTCGTCATGATCAAGACGTTAATGCAGGTCAGGCGATAATTCATCCAAGCTTTGGCTAGGCTGACTCTTCGGAGCTTCGGCTTGCCTTGGTCAATTCAGGGTTGCCTCGCCGAATAAATCCCCGAAACGACGGACGGGAATATCCTCCTCCGGAACCCCGATTCATCAGGGTCCCGGCGTCAGCAATTCCGGGGGGATCTGCTGATCGTTCGCCAGCGCATCGAAGAACGGCACCGCGCGGGCACGGTCCCACAACAGCACGTTGCCGATGCCGTAGACGTCCTCGAAGCCGCCGACCGGCACCGTCGCCGTCAACGTCTCGCCGCGCATCGCCCACGCCAGTCGCGCGAGATCCCAGAGGTGATCGTCCTCGTCGACCTGCACCGAGCCGGCCGCGCCGGTGGCGAGAGGCACCGAACGGAACGGGTTGAGGAACGTGGACGGGCTGGTCGCCTTGCCCAGCAGGGCAGACAGGAACAACCGCTGGTTGTTCATCCGGTCCAGGTCGGCGAGCGGAGTGGCGCGGGTACGCACGAACCCGAGGGCCTCGGGCCCGCTCAATTCCTGGCAGCCTGCCTCGAGGCGCAAGCCGGCCAGCGGATCGTCGATCGGGTAGGGGATGCAGATGTCGACGCCGCCTACCGCGTCGACGATCGACGCGAAACCGCCGAACCCGATCTCGATGTAGTGGTCGATGTGCACGCCGGTGGCGCTCTCGACGGTTTCTACGAGCAGCTGGGGACCGCCGAGCGCGAACGACGCATTGAGTTTGTCCTGGCCGAAGCCGGGCACGTTCACGTACGAATCGCGCGGCAACGACACCATGGTGGTCTCACCACCGCCGCTCGGCACGTGGATGAGCAGGATGGTGTCGGTCCGGTCGGTGCCCACGTCGCCACCGGTTGCGAGTTCCTGTTCCTGTTCCGGAGTGAGCCCGACGCGACTGTCGGAGCCCACCAGCAACCAGTTGGTGCCCGGGGTGTCACCCCCGCGCCCGTCGTACGCGGAGAGCGCGTCGACCCGGTCGAGCGTGCCGTCGAGGTAGATCGTTCCGCCGATCACCGCGACGAGGAGTATTGCCAGCACCGCGCCCAGCCGGCGCATCGCACGTCGCCCGCCACCGGGGCGTGGCCGTCGCGGTTCCGGTTGTGCGGCGGGCTTGCGCCGGACGGGGGGAACGACGGGCGGCGGCGGAGTGCCGCCGCGCGAGCGTTCGTCGGCGAACCGTTCCGGGCGTTGCGTCGGCGCCCAGTCGCGGTTGCGGGCCGCGTCCCGCTGCGGCGCGACCTCGCGTGGAGGTGGAGGTTGCCGACGCGGAGGAGGCGATCCGGCGGGTGGACGGTAGGTGGGAGTGGGGGCCTGCGACCATGCCTGCGGCGGCGGCGCGGCCCGTCCGTTGCGGCGGATCACCTGGGGACCCTCGGGAGGCGGCGTCGCCCGGGGCGGAGGGGCGGGACGCCGGAGCGGCGCGGGCCGCTGAGGGGGAGGTCCCTGCGGGGGGAGTCCCTGCGGTGGCCGCGGCCGGTTCCGAGAGTCGCGAGGATCGCCGTTCACTCGCACAACTGTACGGTCACGGCAGCCAGGACACCTGTCCTCGGAGTGCCTGGTATCCCACGAATGCGACGGTGTCGATCAGTGCGTGGGCGATCACGAGGGGCCACAACTTGCCCGTGCGCTGCCAGAACCGCCCGAAGACCAAGCCCATCACGACGTTGCCGACCCCGCCGCCGAGCCCCTGGTACAGGTGATAACTGCCACGCAGGAGGGCGGACGCGACCAGCGAACCGTTCTCCGACCAGCCGAGTTGCCTCAGCCGGGTGATGAGGTACGCGACGACGAGAATCTCCTCGGCACCGGAGTTGGCGATCGCCCACAGCACCTCCGTCGGCAGCCGCCACCAATAGTCCTCGAGCACACTGGGCGCGACCGTCAGATTCACGCCCACCGCGCGCGAGGCGAGGTAGAAGAGCAGTCCCGGGACGCCGATCAGGGCGGCGAGCCCCACACCCGGCAGTACGTCCCGACGGAGATACGGCCGGGCCAGCCCCACCACCTTCGGGCCGAAGCCGCTTCGCCACAGCAGATACATCCCGAGCGCTCCCCACGCCGCCAGTCGGAGGATGCCGAGTAGCTGACGTGCGAGATCGATGAACTCCTGGGACGACCGCGGGGCATTCAGTGCGATCGTCTGGTCCGCCAAAGGCTCCGGCGCGAGGGCGGCCTCGAGAAGCGACAGGATCGACGAGATACCGCTCAGCCCGAACGTGACGAGCAGAACGATCGTGATTTCGATCCACAGCGCGCGGCGTGCAGGTGCGTCGAGCGGCGTGGCGGGGTTCTGCGCAGGCGGGCTGAGCCAGGAACGAAGCGTCGTCACCGGTGTCATTGTGCCGGACCCCCGGCGGTGTCACTGTGCCGGAAGCTCAGGCTGCGACCTCGACGCCGAGCGCTTCGAGCAGGATCCTCCGGTAGTCGGCTGTCTGCAGCGGGTGTGCCGCTCGGGGGTGGGACAGCTCGATCGACAGTTCGACAGCCGGCGACCCGTGATCGAGCACCAGCACGCGGTCGGCGAGGGCGATTGCCTCGTCGACGTCGTGGGTGACCAGCAGAACCGCCGGCCGGTGGACCGCGCACAATTCCTGGAGCAGCGCGTGCATCTTGATCTTCGTCAGAGCGTCGAGTGCACCGAAGGGTTCGTCGGCGAGCAGCAGTGCGGGTTCCCGGACGAGCGACCGTGCGAGCGAAACACGTTGTTGTTCACCACCGGACAGTTCGTTGGGCCACGCCGCTTCGCGACCGGCGAGCCCCACTTCGGCGAGTGCCTTCCGGCCGCGTTCCGTCGCGTCGGAACCACCGAGTCCGAGGATGACGTTGTCGAGCACCCGGGCCCACGGCAGCAGCCGCGAATCCTGGAACACCACTGCCCGGTTGCGGGGCACCTCGATCTCCCCGGCTCCGGGTACGCCGTGGTCGAGTTCGGCGAGGGCGCGCAGCAACGTGCTCTTGCCGGATCCGCTGCGCCCGAGCAACGCGACGAACTCGCCTTCGCGGATCTCGAGATTCACATCGCGCAGAACCGCGCGCCCGTCGAATCCCCGGCTCAGACCCGAGGTGCGGACGGTCAGCTTCCGATCGTCTTGCGCCATGCCAGCGCCTTCCTTTCCGCCGAACGGACCAGCAGATCACTGCCGAAGCCGAGGATTGCGTAGACCACGAGACCGACGATGATGATGTCGGTGAGCCCATAGGTGCGGGCCTGGAACATCAGGAACCCGATCCCGCTCGTCGCGTTCACCTGCTCCACGACGACGAGGGCGAGCCACGCCACCGTCACTGCCATACGGAGGCCGGTGAAGAATCCGGGGAGTGCGCCCGGCAGTGCGACCCGCCGGACGAACTGCGCGCGAGACAGATCCAACGTCTCGGCGAGTTCGACGTATCGGGAATCGATGCCGCGCAGCGCGGAGTAGGTGTTGATGTAGACGGGAACGAACACCGACAGGGCGATGAGAAGGACCTTCATCTCCTCGCCGATGCCGAACCACAGGATCGCCAGTGGCATCAGTGCGAGTGTCGGGATCGACCGCTTGATCTGCACCGGACCGTCGACGAGTGCCTCCCCGATCCGGGACAGACCCGAGATCAGTGCGAGCACGACGCCGACGAAGACACCGATCACACCGCCGAGGACCGCGCGCTGTACGGAGGTGAACAGATTGCTCTGCAGACGTCCGTCGCCGATCAGATCCCACGCCGTGGTCACCACGGTCCACGGCGCGGACAGTGTCTTCGGATCGAGTTGCCCGGTCGCCGACGCCACGACCCAGGCGATGAGCAGGATCGAGGGCCCGATGGCGAGGCCGAACTTGATCGGCCGTCCGGGTGCGAGACGACTGCGACCGCGCCGCGGAGGCAGATCGGGCGCACCCCTGCGGTCCGGTTTCTGGTCGGTGGCGCCGTCCCCGGCGAGACCGCTGCCGAATCGCCGCGCGTCGACGGTGGGCACGCTCATGAGCTTGTCCTTTCGTCGGAAGGGGTCAGGCGGTGCCGGCGGTCGCGAGAGTGCGTGCGTACTGACTCTCGGGCCGGGGCAGACCGTAGTGATCGCGCAGGGTGGTTCCGGTGTATTCGGTTCGGAACAGGCCCCGTTCCTGAAGGATCGGGACGACGGTGGTGGTGAACGCCTCGAGTCCCTGCGGGTACTGCGGAGGCATGATGTTGAACCCGTCGGCGGCGCCGCGGGTGAACCATTCTTCGATGATGTCGGCCACCTGCACGGGCGTTCCGGCCACGACGTTGTGCCCGCGCGCGCCGGCAAGTTTGTGCAGTAGTCGACGCAGTGTCGGCTGTTCACGCTCGACGATCTTGGCGAACACGAGACGCCTGCTGTTGTCGTTGTCGGTGATGTCTCCGGCCCCCGCGAACAGTTCGGGCGGCACTCGCGTGTCGAGGTCGAGCCCGGACACGTCGATCCGGCCCATCTTCTGCAGTTGCCCGAGCCCGTACTCGACGATGGTGAGCTCGTTGAATTCCTGTTGCAGTTCCCGCGCCTCGGCTTCGGTCGCTCCGAGGAACGGGCTCAGGCCGGGCAGGATCTTGACATGGCCGGGGTTGCGTCCGGCGTCGGCGGCACGGGACTTGATATCGGTGTAGAACGTCTGCGCGTCCGAGATCCTCTGGTGCGCGGTGAAAATGGCCTCGGCGTAGTGCGCTGCGAAATCGCGTCCGTCGTTCGACGATCCGGCCTGGACCAGGACGGGACGACCCTGAGGGGAGCGTGCGGAGTTGAACGGGCCGCGTACGCTGACGTATTCACCCTCCACGTCGACGCGGTGGATCTTGTCCGGGTCGGCATACACTCCCGCGGCCTTGTCTGCGACCACGGCATCGTCCTCCCACGAATCCCACAGTTTCACTGTGGCGTCGACGAATTCACGTGCGCGTGCATACCGCTGCTGTACGTCGGGATGGTCGGTGAGACCGAAGTTCGCGGCTGCGGCGTCCGATGCGGTGGTGACGATGTTCCATCCGGCGCGACCGGTGGAGATGTGGTCGAGCGACGAGAAGAGCCGGGCGAGATTGTAGGGCTCGTAGTACGTGGTCGAGGCTGTGGCGATCAGGCCGAGATGCGTGGTGACCGTGGCCATCGCGACGAGCGTGGTGATCGGTTCGAGGCCGTAGTCCGGCCGGTACCGCACTTCCGTGCGCAGCGCGGGGCCGTCGGCGAAGAACACCGCATCGAGTTTGGCGGCTTCGGCGGCACGGGCGAGTTCCTGGAAGTAGCGCACGTCGTAGATGCGTTCGGGTGTGCTGTCGCGGTGCCGCCACGACGCTTCGTGGTGGCCGGTCGGGTAGATGAAGGCGTTGAGATTGAGCTGGCGGTGCGTCATGAGAAGGTCCCCTCGAGAGATCAGTTGCGAACGTGTCCGGCGCCGGCTTCGGCTACCGCGGCCTGGACGACTTCGTCGAAGCGCAGGTCGAACGCTTCGGCGGCTTCGACGGGGCGCGGCAGTTCGCCGGCGGCGTCGATCACGTCGATGGTGTGCTGCTGGGTGGCGACGAGGTTCTCGTCGAGTCGCGGAAAGGTCGTCGGCCCGTTGGCGTCCAGGATCCGGTGCCCGTCTTCGGCTGTGAGGCCCTGGCTTTTGACGAAGTATTCGTCGATCCAGGCGTCGCGGTTGTCGTTCGCCCAGTCCACCGAGGTGATGTAGGCACCGACATAGGCGCGGATCGCGGCTGCCGTCGCGGGATCGGAGAGTGCCCTCACGCTCGAGTACAGGTAGGAGATGCCGTCACTGAGGTCGGCGATTTCCTCGCGGGGCAGTGCGGTGGCGCCGTCGGTCTGCATGTACCGGGAGAACACCGGTTCGCTCATCGGGGCGGCGTCGATCTGGTCGGATCGCAGTGCGTCGGGGAAGTCGGCCAATGCCATCGGCGTGAGTTCCACGTCGTCGACCTCGAGGCCCGCCTTGTCGAGCGCGCGCAGGACGAAGGCCTGCTGGGAGGTGCCCTCGGCGTAACCGATCCGCTTGCCCGACAGGTCTGCGAGCGACGCGATGTCGGCGCCCGGCGCGATACCCAGGTTGAGGCTGTTGTCGGTCTGCACCGCGGCGACGACCCGCACGTCGTCTCCCGCGACGAGCGACTGCACGGCCATGATCTCGCCGGCCCAGGCGACGTCGACGGCGTCGGCACGAAACGCCTCGAGAATCGACGGTGCGCCCTGGAAGGTCGCGAACTCGTAGTCGAACGGAAGCGAGTCGAGTTGTCCGGCCGCAGCCAGTGCGACCTGTTGCCGTTCGCTCTGGTCGGCGATGACGATCTTCGTCCCGGCCGGGATGCCGGTCGGAAGCGGGCTGTCTGCGGTGAGGCCGCCGCCCGTGGGCCCCGACCCACACGCAACGACCGCTGTCAGGACGAATGCGGCGGCGGTGGTGAATCCGGCGTGACGTAGGCGGAACATGTACTTCCCTCGGGCTCGGAGAATCGATGCTGATGCCGGCCGGCCGGTGCCGGGGGCTGTGGATCATCATCGAGTTCGGGCGCGTGGGTAACCACAGTTTGCGTCAGCGTGATCGGAAGTCCTCCGCCGGAGTTCCCGGGCGGGTTTCTTCGTTCAGGACCGCATGTGCAGTCCGTTCCGGAACGGGCATCCGGCAAGCAGGCGCAATGCCCGGCTCAGCGCGGACGGGTCGGCGACGGGTTCGCCGAACGGGATGCGCACGTCGTGATCTCCCCGGCCGGATTCGATGCGCAGGCGGACGCCGTAACGGTCGATGCCCAGTGGGCGAATCCGTCCGCCGCGCTGCGCTTCCGGGATACGACGTGCGATTCGGACGACGAGGTCTGCGTGCTCTGCCTCGAGGTGCTCGAGCCATGCGGTCTCGAGTGCGGCGAACGGATCGGGTGCGGCTTCGAGCACGTCCACGACGTTCACGGCTTCGGCACCCGTCGTGTCGGCGGCGACGACGGAACTCAGGCTCAACCGGAGCAGTTCGGATCGGTGGCCGACGTCGAGAAGTTCAGGGTGCGGGAGGGTTTCCGCGATTTCCGCGGCGAGCAGACGGGGTTCCTCGACGGTGTGCAGGATGCCGCTGAGCCAGATGAGGGAGCGCACGGGGTTGCGGAGGGCCAGCGGTGAATGGTCGGTGAGTTCGAGGACGGCGGGAAGCCCGGTGGCGGCTCGCCGGGCCATTGCGACGGCGGTGCTGTTCGCGGGCACCACGATCGCGACGTCGTCGTCGGTGTGGAGGTGGTGGACCGTGGTGGGAATCGGATCGCAGCCGTCGACGGCGAGGTGGGTGGTGTCGGCGCGGATGAGGGCGGTGCGCACGCGTTCGGCCGTGGTCGGCGCGGGGACGGCGGTGGACGTGGTGGTGTGCATGGCAACCCTCCTGCAAGTAGGTGAGGCAAACCTAAGTCACGGGGATCGTGGCCGCAAGAGCCCGGGGTCTAATCTGGGATCTGTGCCGATCCCCCTTCCTCTCGGAATGCCGCCCTCCCGCGACGAGCCGCGCGGACTGCTCGACGGGTTGCTGACCGGACGGTACGACTCGCCGGAGAGCGCCGAGGCCGCCGCCGGGCCGCTGCTCGGTGCCCCGATCGTCCCGGCCGGGACGATCACGGCCCCACCGTCCCGCGACCTCGTCGTCGAACTCGACACGTCCGGACCTCGCCCCGAGCCGGCGGGCTGGCGACCGCTTCGCTACCAGATCGACTGCTCGACCGACGACCTGTGCCACGTGCTGGAGTTCACCGCCCCCGCGCCGCTGATCGTGTACGCGGACGGACCCGACGAATCGCTCGCCGACACCGCACGTGCCCTCACCGAGGCCGGGCATATTCCGGGTCTGCCCGCGGGACACGGGCGCGGTGCGGTCTCCGACTTTCTTGCCGTCCTCGCCCACGCCGACACCGGTTATGTCGCCCGCGCGACCGGTACCGCCGAGGTGGTGGCGTTGCTGTCCGCGACCGCGGCGTCCCTGAGCGGATTCGACATCCGGGAGGCACTCGCCTCGCCCGACGTGCCCCGGCTGCAACGGCTGATCCCGGAAGCGGCGGCTGCGCTGCGGGAGATCCTCCTGGCGATCGAAGTCGACGACCCCGACCGGGTCGGACGTGAACTCGCCGAGCTGGGATTGTCACCCGGCTGAACGGCGGCGTCACCCGACACCGCGGAATGCGGACGCGAGTTGCGTAATCTCGTAGGCGTGCCACGCATCGCCTATTTCGGTCCGTCGGGAACGTTCACGGAGATGGCCCTCGACCGTTTCGAGAACCTCGGCGCCTTCGACGCGCCCGTCGAGCGAGTCGTGGCAGCCAGCCCTCCTGCCGCGCTGGAACTGCTGCGCAACGGCGAGGTCGACGGTGCGGTCGTGCCGATCGAGAGTTCGGTGGAGGGGTCCGTCCCCCCGACGATGGACGCACTCTCGCTGGGCGCGCGACTCCAGATCGTCGCGGAAACCGAACTCGACATCGCCTTCACGGTGGTCACCCGCCCCGGTGTCGCCCCAGAGGACGTCGCGACCGTCGGCGCGTATCCCGTCGCGGCCGCCCAGGTGAGGAAGTGGATCGCCGACAACTTGCCCGCCGCGGAGATCGTCACGGCATCGTCCAATGCCGGGGCCGCGGAGGACGTGGCATCCGGCAAGGTCGACGCCGGGGTTGCGACCGCGCTGGCCGGACAACGGCTCGGTCTCGCCGTCCTGGCGGACGGCGTCGCCGATTTCGCCGGTGCACGCACCCGGTTCGTGCTCGTCACCCGCCCGGGTCCGATCCCGGAGCGCACCGGGTGCGATCGCACGTCGGTGATCCTGCAACTTCCGAACGTCCCGGGTTCGCTGGTACGGGCCATGACGGAACTCGCGACCCGAGGCATCGACCTCACCCGCATCGAATCCCGTCCCACCCGCAAGGATTACGGGACCTACTTCTTCCATCTGGACTGGGTGGGCCATATCGACGACCCGCTCGTCGCGGAGGCACTCAAGGCTCTGCACCGTTTCGCGCAGGTACGCTTCCTCGGTTCGTGGGCGGCAGTGTCCGAGCACGGGGTACCGCCCGTCTCCGACGACGACGACGCGCAGTGGCTGGAAAGACTGCGCTGCGGAGAGGAGTAGCCGTGAGCGGCAAACTGATACTGGCCCGGCACGGGCAGACGGTGGCGAACGTCGCACGTCGCCTCGACACCAAACTGCCCGGGGCGGAACTGACCGACCTCGGGATCGAACAGGCGCGGACCCTCGGACGTAACCTCGTCGACCGCGGTCCCTCGCTTCTCGTGGCGTCGCGGGCGATACGTGCGCGGCAGACCGCGGAGCAGGTCGCGCCCGCAGTCGGGCTCGCGACCGAGGTCCGCGACGGAGTCCACGAGGTGCAGGCCGGCGAACTCGAGGACCGCAGCGACGAGGAGTCGCACCGACTGTTCATGAAGGTCTACGAGGAATGGCACAGCGGTGACCTGCGCACTCGGGTGCCCGGCGGGGAATCCGCGCTCGACGTGCTCGATCGGTTCGTGCCGGTGGTCGAGTCGTTGCGCGCCGATCATCTCGATGCGGGGTCCGGGGATGTGGTGGTCGTCAGTCACGGCGCCGCGATCCGGCTCGTCGCGGCGTACCTCGGCAAGGTCCCGGGCGGGTTCGCCACCGGCAACCATCTGGCGAACACCGAGACCGTGGAACTCGTGCCGGTGCCCGGTGGTGGCTGGGAGTGCGTGCGATGGGGCTCGTTCACCGGCCCGTTCCACGACACCCACCGCGCCGGGGCCGACGACCCGATGGGCTGAGATCGCGTAGATCCGCCCGAATCCCCGCTGTTCGTGTCCGCCCTCCCCGTGCTTCCGGTGATGGTGCCGCGCGGCGGTGTCGCTCGTTCGCGGCCGAAACCGGCAGGTATCGTCGAGCCGTCCGGATGAAGTAACGATCGGTAGGTTGGGTGCGGTACATGGATGGTTCCACCGACGATGCCGTCGACCGGCTCGAGGGCCGTCGTGTCGAGCCGGACGGGGAGAGCGCCCACGCCGATTGGCGGACGCTGCAGCCGCTGGACCTGAGCCCGATCCTGTCGGCAGCACTCGACGCGTTCTACGAGACGGGCTTCCACGGGACATCCGTGCGGGAGATCGCGCGGCGTGTCGGGGTCACGGTGCCGGCTCTGTACTACCACCACGAGAACAAAGAAGGACTCCTCATCGCGCTGCTCGAACTTTCGACCAGCGATGTGCTCTCGCGAGCGCACGCCGCCGCCGCCGAGGGTGCCGGTGATCCGGTGCGCCGACTGGCCAACGTGATCGAGGCGATCGTGTTGCGGATGACGATGCGTTCGGCGCTCGCCGCACTCGAGGGTGAGGCTCGTTATCTCAGCCCCGAGAACCGTCAGCGGTATCGGGCGGTTCGCAAGGGCATCGAGCAGCTGGTGCGCGAGATCGTCGAGGAGGGCTCGGCGACGGGCGATTTCGAAGTCGACGACCCGGCCGAGACCACCCGGGCGCTGCTCGGCATGTGCCAATCGATCCCCCGCTGGTACCACGCGGAAGGCACGCTGAGCCCCGAAGCGGTCGCGGAGAAGTATGTGGCGATCGCGCTCAAGACGGTGGGTGCCCGGCGCGCCCCGCTCTGACGGGCCGCGCTAGCGCCGGAACTCGGCGGTGCGCTAGCGCCGGAACTCGGCGGTGCGCTTCTCCTGGAACGCGGCTACGCCTTCGGCGAAGTCCGCGCCGGCGAGAAGATCGAGCTGACCTGCACGTTCACGGCCGAACGCGCTACCGAGCTCGGTGAGCGTGGCAGCGTTGATCGCCTCCTTGGTCGACGCCAGCGCAGCCGACGGCCCGGCCGCGAGCCGCGTGAGCAGTTCGCCGACGGCGTCGTCGAAACCGTCGTCGGGATAGACGTCGGCGATCAGGCCGGATGCGAGCGCTTCCCGTGCGGGAAGCCGTTCGGCCAGCATCGCCATCCGCATGGCGCGGGCCCGGCCGATGGACGCCGCGACGAGCGCCGTGGCACCACCGTCCGGCATCAGGCCGATCCTCGTGAACGCGAGGAGGAAGTACGCGGATTCCTTCGCGACCGTGAGGTCGCAGGCGAGCGCGAGCGACACACCGACTCCTGCGGTGACACCGTTGACCGCACCGACGACCGGTCGCGGAAAGTCCCGGATGGTCGCGGTGACCCGGTTCGCGGCGTCGATGGTGTCGGGCGCGGGGGGAGCGCTCAGGTCGCGTCCGGAGATGTCGGCACCCGAGCAGAACGCCCGTCCGCTGCCAGTGAGGACCGCGGCGCGCACGGTGGGGTCGTCGGCGCACTTGTCGAATGCCTCGGCCACGGCAGTCAGGGTGGCGGTTCCGACCGCGTTCAGGCGGGCGGGCCGGTCGATCGTCACGTGCAGGATGCCGTCGTCGATCCTCGATTCGACGCCCGGTGCTTCGGTGGTCATGTGGTTCTCCTCGAGTCGTGGTCCGGTGGCCGAGCGGAGAGTTCACGCGACAGAAGATCGCTGGACCATCCCTATCAGACCTACTTATCGTGCGCTAGCTACAGAGATTCGTTGACCGAGCGCTAAGTACGTGATAGACATCTTAGCGATCGATAGGTACACACGTGGGGCGAAGCCGTCGGGCGTGCCGCACTCCGCACTCCGCAGTCTCGGCCCGGACCTGCATCGTTTCCGATCGGAAGGAACGTCATGGCAAACGCCGTCATCGTCGATGTGGTCCGTACCGCCGTCGGCAAAGGCAAGCCCGGTGGTGCGCTGTCCGGCACCCATCCCGTCGAACTCCTCGCACACGTCCTGCGTTCGCTCGTCGAGCGCAACGACCTCGATCCCGCCCTCGTCGACGACGTCATCGGCGGTTGCGTGCAGCAGGTCGGGGAGCAGGCACTCAACATTTCGCGGTCGGCGCTGCTGTCGGCCGGATTCCCCGACTCGGTGCCCGCCACCACCATCGATCGGCAGTGCGGATCGAGCCAGCAGGCCGCGCACTTCGCCGCACAGGGTGTCATCGCAGGCGCATACGACATCGTCATCGCGTGCGGCGTGGAGTCGATGAGCCGCATCCCGATGGGCACATCCTCGATCGGCCAGGACTCGTTCGGCCCCGGTGTCGCCGCGCGATATCCCGAAGGTCTTGTCAACCAAGGTATTTCGGCGGAACTCATCGCCGCGAAGTGGGGTTTCGACCGTGACGCCGTCGACTCCTACTCCGCGCGTTCACACCAGCGCGCCGCCGCCGCTGCCGCTGCCGGCAACTTCGACCGGGAGATCGCCCCGATCACCGTCACGAACGCCGACGGCGAGAAGATCGTCCACACCGTGGACGAGACGGTCCGCGCCTCGACCACCGTCGACGGTCTCGCCGGGCTGCGTCCGTCTTTTCACACCGACGGCTACGCCGCCCGATTCCCCGAAGCCCAGTGGGTCATCACCCCCGGCAACTCGTCGCCGTTCACCGACGGTGCGTCGGCCGTCCTCATCATGAGCGAGGAAGCCGCGAACAAGCTGGGCCTGACCCCGCGAGCACGGTTCCACTCGTTCGCCGTCGCCGCCGACGACCCGCTCTACATGCTCACCGCACCCATTCCCGCCACGCACAAGGTGCTCGCCAAGTCGGGACTCTCCGTCGACGACATCGACTCGTACGAGGTCAACGAGGCATTCGCTCCCGTCCCCCTGATGTGGGCCGACGAGTTCGATGCCGACCAGGAGAAGCTGAACCGGTGGGGCGGCGCGATCGCCCTCGGCCACGCACTCGGATCGTCGGGCACCCGCCTGCTCACCACGCTGGTGAGCACCCTCGAGGCCACCGGCGGCCGCTACGGATTGCAGACCATGTGCGAAGGCGCGGGAATGGCGAACGCCACCGTCATCGAACGTCTCTGACCCGTACCGAAATTCACGGTCCGATCACCTACAGCGAAAGGTTCTTCATGATCGTCAACGACAGCGTCGCCGTCGTCACCGGTGGTGCCTCCGGCCTCGGCCTCGCCACCGTCAAGGCTCTGCTCGCCGACGGAGCGCAGGTCGTGATCATCGACCTGCCCTCCTCCAACGGCGAGACCATCGCCAAGGAACTCGGCGACCGAGTCCGCTTCGCCGCGGCCGACGTCACCGACGAGGCCGCGGTCACCGAGGCGCTCGATCTCGCCGAGTCCCTTGGCCCGCTGCGCGTCGCCGTGAACTGCGCCGGTATCGGCAACGCCGTCAAGACCGTGAGCAAGAAGGGCGCATTCCCGCTCGACGCGTTCAAGAAGGTCGTCGAGGTCAATCTCTTCGGCACATTCAACGTCATCCGCCTCGCCGCCGAGCGGATCGCGAAGACCGAGCCGGTCGACGGCGAGCGGGGCGTCATCATCAACACCGCCTCCGTTGCGGCCTTCGACGGGCAGATCGGTCAGGCCGCGTACTCGGCGTCGAAGGGCGGTGTCGTCGGTATGACCCTGCCGATCGCCCGCGACCTCGCCTCGCTCCTGATCCGCGTCGTCACCATCGCACCCGGCCTGTTCAAGACGCCGCTGCTCGGTTCGCTGCCGGAAGAGGCCCAGGCCTCCCTCGGCCAGCAGGTTCCGCACCCCGCGCGTCTCGGTGATCCGTCCGAGTACGGCGCGCTGGCCGCGCACATCGTGTCCAACCCGATGCTCAACGGCGAGGTCATCCGCCTCGACGGTGCCATCCGCATGGCCCCGCGCTGAATCCAGCGGAAGAACTCACCGGCTGCTCTGCGGCCGGGGCGACGTGACGGGAGGGGGGTCGATGGCCGCGACATCCGGGGCGCTCGGCTCTGCGGAGCGGACGGCACCTCAGTTCGTGAGCTGGCGGGAGTTCGGCCTGCTCGAACTCGACCCCATCCTCACCCACGCGTTGGACGCGTTCAGCGAGAACGGTTTCCACGGCGCGACCGTCCGCGACCTCGCCGGCAGGGTCGGCGTGACCGTACCGGCGCTGTACTACCACTACGAGAGCAAGGAAGCCGTTCTCGTCACCCTGCTCGACGCCGCGGTCAACGACCTCGTCGACCGCGTCACCGCCGCAGTCGCGGACGGCCGCGACGATGTGGTCGCCCGATTCGCCAACGCCGTCGACGCGCTCGTACTCGACATGACGCACCGGGCCAAGCGATCGGCGCTCGATTCCGAGGTGCGGCACATTTCGCCCGACAATCGGCGGGCATATGCCGCGACCCGCAAACGCCTCGAAACGATCATGCTGGGCCTGGTGCGGGGCGGCGTGGATTCGCGGGTGTTCGACGTCGACGACATCGAGGAGACGGTGCGGGCACTTCTCGGCATGTGTCGGTCCGTCGCCCGCTGGTACCGACTCGACGGCCCGCTCACGCCGGACGAGGTAGCCCGCCGCTACACCGTGATCGCACTGCGCATCGTGGGATACGCCCCTGACACTCCGGGAGACGAAGGCAGATGACGCGCACTTTGTTCGACGCCGATCACGAGGCTCGGCGTTCCCGAGGAGTGCGGCGGGTCGGGCGTCATGGCCGGGTTCGCGTAATCCATAACGGGGGAGGATCTCCATGTTCGATCTGACAGGTAGGCGTGCGCTGGTGACCGGTGGGTCTGCCGGGCTCGGTCTCGGTATGGCGCGGGGTCTCGCGCGTGCCGGGGCCGACATCGCACTCTGGGGACGCGACTCAGTCAAACTCGCGCGGGCAGCCGACGAACTGGGCGGCCTCGGCGGCCGGGTCACGACCCGCTCGGTCGACGTGTCCGACGAGCAAGCCGTGACGGACGGGGTCGCGGCAACCGTCGACGAACTCGGTGGACTGGACACGGTGATCGTGAACGCGGGAATCGGTGCGGGTCTGCAGAAGTTTCACGAGTCTTCGACGGAGCAGTACCGGAAGGTCATGGCTACCAATGCCGAGGGGGCGTACTTCACCCTGCGTGAGACGTCGAAGGTGCTGGTGGGTCAGGGGACCGGAGGGTCGATCATCGTGACGTCCAGCCTCGGGGCGTTGCAGGGTGCCGGACGCAACCAGGCGTACGGCGCGAGCAAGGCCGCGGTGCTCGCACTCGCCAACGGGTGCGCCGTCGAACTCGCGCGCTACGGGATCCGGGTCAACAGTGTGCTTCCGGGCTGGATCGCGACCGACATGACCGGGCCCCTGCAGGAATCGGACGTGTTCAACAGCAACGTCATCGCCCGCGTGCCGCTCGGGCGCTGGGGGCGGCCGGAGGATTTCGAGGGAATCGCCGTGTATCTCGCGAGCGACGCCTCCTCGTTCCAGACCGGAAGCGCCACGGTGATCGACGGCGGTTACAGCATGTTCTGATCCGCGGCCGTCGGCTGTGCCGGAGACTACGGTGAGGCGCATGGACGTCCGCCGGCGCGTCACCGAAGCCCGGGTGGCCCGCCTGGCCACCGCAGACGAGTCCGGAGAACCCCACCTGATCCCGATCGTGTTCGCCCTCGACGGCGATGCGATCCACACCTGTGTCGACGACAAGCCGAAGACCACCCGGCGGCTACGTCGCCTCACAGACATCGCAGCGAACCCCCGCGTGAGTGTGCTGGTCGACCACTACAGCGACGATTGGTCGCAGCTGTGGTGGATCCGGGTCGACGGCTTCGCCACGGTCCACGCGGCGGACACCGATGCGGGCGTCACCGGCCTCGATGCGCTGGCACGCAAATACCCGCAGTACCAGTCGAAACGACCACCGGGACCGGTGATCACCATCGCCGGGCTGCGCTGGCGAGCATGGTCGGCGTGAGTCCGCAGCCGGTCCTGCAGCCCTGGTCATACGATGGTCGGGTGTCCGATTCCCCCGAAAAACTCATCCGTGTCAGCGCGGTCGTGCTCCGGAACGCGGAGGGGCAGGTGCTGACCGTGCGCAAGCGCAACACCTCCCGGTTCATGCTCCCCGGCGGCAAGCCCGAGCCCGGCGAGTCGGCGGCCGAGGCCGCGGTGCGTGAGTGCGCGGAAGAGGTCGGGGCGATGCTCGACTCGGGTGCGCTGCGACCGATCGGGGTGTTCCTGGCGGATGCGGCCAACGAACCCGGCTGGAAGATCGAGGGAACCGTGTTCGAGCACCCTTCCGTCGGGATCGTAGGCAGCGCGGCGGAGATCGAGGAGATGCGGTGGCTGGACCCGGAGCGTCTGCCCCTGCCCGGCGATCTCGCCCCTCTGCTCGAGCACTTCGTGCTCCCGGCGATTGCGCGCTGACCGGTTTCCCTCGTAGCGGAAGTGCCATTACCGGATCGGTATTGCGCGGTTCTCGACATTCGGGAAATGTGGGCTCGGTAAGTACCGCATGCACGACGCTCGTACGGAAGGACTCTTCATGGCGCTCACCGCTCTGCTCGAACTCGAATTCAAGGCCGATGCGCTCGACGACGCGAAGACGGTCATGGACCGTGTGCTCGGCGAGACCCGCGCGTTCGACGGGTGCGACGGCATCGAAATTCTGGTGGACCGGACCAACGAGGCGCGCTGGGTCGTCGTCGAGAAGTGGCGTTCGGCCGAGCACGATGCCGCGTACCGCAAGTTCCGGGCGGGCGAGGGCGCCATCACCGATCTCGGTCCGCTTCTGGCCGGAGCACCGAAGCTCACGCAGTACACGACCCTCTGAGTCGCACCCCGAAGACGACAGCGTGGCATGCCGAGGCATGCCACGCTGTCGTGTCGCACGAACCCGCAGGGTCGTCTTCGAACCGTCAGAGCGCCAGGCGCTTACGGGCCGCGGCGTATTCGTCGGCAAGACGTTCGACGACGCGCGCGGTGGGCGCAACCTCGTCGATGACGGCGATACCCTGACCCGCTCCCCAGATGTCGCGCCACGCCTTGGCGGTGCCGCCGGGTTCGCTCTTGTCGTCACCGAGGTTCATCGCCGAAGGATCCGAGGTGGCGAGGTTGTCGGGGTCCATGCCCGCCCGGCTGATGCTGCCGCGCAGGTAGTTCGCGTGTACCCCGCTGAAAAGGTTGGTGTAGACGATGTCTGAGGCCGACGACTCCACGAGCATCTGCTTGTACTCGTCCTGGGCGTGCGCCTCCGTCGTCGCGATGAACGCAGACCCGATGTAGGCGAGGTCCGCGCCGGCCGCCTGCGCGGCGAGGATCGAGTTACCGTGCGCGATGGCGCCCGAGAGCAGCAGCGGCCCGTCGAACCAGCTCCGGATCTCTTGCACCAGGGCGAACGGGGACTGCGTGCCCGCGTGTCCACCGGCGCCCGTGGCGACGGCGATCAGACCGTCGGCGCCCTTCTCGATCGCCTTCTTCGCGTACCGGTTGTCGATGACGTCGTGCAGGACGATGCCGCCGTACGAATGGATCGCGTCGTTGACATCGGTGCGTGCGCCGAGGGACGTGATGACGAGAGGCACCTGGAACTCGACGATCGTCGCGAGGTCCTCTTCGAGACGGTCGTTGGACTTGTGCACGATGAGGTTCACCGCGTACGGGGCGGACGGCGTCTCGGGGTTCTCGGCATCGTACGCGGCGAGTGTCTCGGTGATCTTGGTGAGCCACTCGCGCAGTTGCGCGTGGGGACGGGCGTTGAGCGACGGGAACGACCCGACGACTCCCGCGGCGCACTGTGCGATCACGAGATCGGGGTTGGAGACGATGAACATCGGCGACGCCACGACGGGCAGACGCAGGCGGTCCTGCAGGATCGGCGGCAGACTCATGTACGGAACTCCTGTGGGTCGGTGGATTCAGGCTTGCTCTAGTTGTGCCGCCATGCGGGGGATCAGTGCCTGCAAACCCTTCACGGGGCGGATCATGACCTTGAACCGGACGATCCGGTCCTGGTCGTCCCACTCGATCAGGTCCACACCGTTGACGTGGATGCCGTCGAGGTCGGCGACGAACTCGAGCACCGCCGAATTCGGGCCGTACCATTCGCCGACGTACCGGAACCCGGTGTCGCCGCCGAACACGGTCAATGCCGCCCGGAGGTATGCGACCGTCTTGGTCTTGCCCTCCTGCGGGGTGAACACGGCCGGCGAGAGGAACACGGCCTCGTCGGCGACGAGCGCGTCGAGTGCTTCGAGGTCGTTCGTCTCGACCACGCGATGCCAACCGGCGATCGCGGCAGGGCGGGCGGAGTGCGTCACGTGGTTCGCCTCTCGGTTGGGGTCGGGTCCGAGCGTAGAGTCAGGCAGTTAAACGGTCAACAGTGACTGTTCATTCTCGGCTTCGGCAGCACGTCACTCGGGGTCCCGGTCCCGTCCGGCGCAGGCGTGGAGGCTAAGGTACGATGGGGCGGCGCGTGTCGCGTGCCTCGCCGTGACATCGAAAGTGGAGGTAACCGGGATGTTTGAACTCTTCGGCATGATCGTCGTCGTGCTTTCGATCGCTGTCGTGGCCGTGGGCACCCTGATCCTGCTCGTGATCTCGACCGTCAACCCGCATTTCATGCAGCGTAAGGCCAAGAACGCGAACCTGGTCGAGGCCGGCGCGCGACGGGCCGAGTAGCGCCCCGGACGCACCGGCCGGAGAGCGCCTACCCCCAGCCCAGCTGGTGGAGGCGCTCTTCTTCGATTCCGAAGTAGTGGGCGATCTCGTGGACCACCGTCACCAGCACCTCGTGCACGACGTCGTCGTCCGTGTGGCAGATGTCGAGAATCGCATCCCGATAGATCGAGATCGTGTCCGGTAGCGACCCGGCGTAGTGACTGTCGCGGTCGGTGAGCGCGATCCCCTGATACAGACCCAGCAGATCCGGCTCCTCGTCGTGCCTGGGCTCGACGAGTATCACCACGTTGTCGATGGCACGGGCGAGTTCGGCCGGGATCTCGTCGAGGGCCTCCGAGACGAGCTCTTCGAAGTGCTCGTTGCTCATCTGGACGCCCATCAACGCCCCGGCAGGGGGAAGGCACCCGGCAGCGGGCTCGGCAACGACCGGCCCTCCGGCAACGGCTCCGGCGCGACCGGCGGCTGGCCGTCGATGAGGATGTCGCCCTTGGCCGAGCCGGTGATGGACGCGAAGCCCCCGCCCTCGACCTGCTTGCCGATCGAGCAGTTGACCTTGCGGCTCCCGGCGAGCCAGCTGTCGTATCCCAGGTTGTCCCAGAACAACGTGAGAGTCTTGTTGCGGAGCGCCTGCGGGTCACCCAGGTACTCGCCGACCAGCCGGGTACACGTCTCCTCGAGGTACCGGTCCTGATCTTCGATACTCGGCAGCCCCTCGGGGAACTGCGACGACAGATCGACGGTGGCGACCACCTCGAACGCGTGCGGCTTCGCACAGTCGACCGGGTCGGCGGGAATGCCGTTGTTGATGCCGATGCACACTCCGACGTCCCAAGCGCGCGACTGATCCTGGTCGGCCACCCTGCCCTGGATGGGGAGAAGATTGCCGGTCGTCGACGAGAACTGCAGACCGCACCGCAGCGTGCGCTCGCCTGCGGCCCAGCCGGCCTCGCCGGGGTTGATCAGACCGACGCTGAACTTGCCCACCGGGTCGAATCGGCTCTCGAGATAGTCCATGGCCGCCGGAACGCAGAGTTCGTCGCGCAGGGCGGTGAACCGCATCACGGAGGGGAACCTCGAGCCGGGTCCCCATTCCGCGCCCGGGTAGTTGCTCAGGTCGATGTCGGCGACCACCTCGAACAGGTGCGTCTGCTCGCAGTCGACCTTGGTGAGATCACTGGCGTCGAGGGCCGTCCAGGTGAGGCAGTCACCCGCGGCGGCCGTTCCGAACGCTTCACCCGCAACCGCCCCGGTGGGGGCCACCCGCCGCCCGGTGTCTCCGTCTCCGTCGCTCGAGCCCTCGAATCCCGCCACGACGAAACTCGCGACCGCCGCCAGTACCGCACCCACCGCGACGAATATCAGCGCGCGGCGGGTCAGTCTCGCGGAAGGCGGACGTCGTTCGGGCTGCTGCTTACGTTCTTCGGCCATCACGGTCCATCATGCCCGTTCGCGCGGCCGGCGGTAGCGTCGGATCATGACCGAACAGCCTATAGATCCGCAGATTCTCGAGATTGCCCAGCATATGTTCGACGCCGCGCGCGCCGGCGACGCTGCCACACTCGCCGAGTACATCGACGCGGGCGTGCCGGCGAACCTCACCAATCACTCCGGCGACACGCTGGTGATGCTCGCGGCGTACCACGGTCATGCGGATGCGGTTCGGACGCTCGCCGAGCGGGGCGCCGACCTCGACCGGCTCAACGACAAGGGGCAGTCGCCGCTCGCGGGCGCCGTGTTCAAGGGCGCCGACGAGGTCGTCCGAGTGCTTTCCGAAGCCGGTGCCGATCCGAACCTCGGGCATCCCACTGCGATCGATACGGCCAAGATGTTCGGGCGCGACGAGTACCTGGAACTGTGGCAGCGGTAGGCTTCCCCTCGTGATCGACCTCAAGTTCCTCCGCGAGAATCCCGACGTCGTCCGTGAATCGCAGCGCACCCGCGGCGAAGACCCCGGCCTGGTCGACACCCTGCTCGAGGCCGATACGGCCCGCCGCGCTGCGGTGCTCGCCGGCGACAACGCCCGTGCCGAGCAGAAGGCGCTGGGCAAGAAGGTCGGTCAGGCGTCCCCTGAGGAGCGGGCCGCACTGCTCGAGGGTGCGAAGGAGTTGGCCGCCAAGGTCAAGGAACTCGAAGTCGAGCAGAATGCGGCCGAGCAGACCCGGGAGCGCGCCCACCTCGCGATCTCCAACGTCGTGGAGGGTGCGCCCGCCGGTGGCGAGGACGATTTCGTCACCCTCGAGACCGTCGGTGAACTTCCGACCTTCGACTTCGAGCCCAAGGATCACCTCGCGCTCGGCGAGTCGCTCGGGCTGATCGACATGGAACGCGGAGCCAAGGTCTCGGGTGCGCGGTTCTATTTCCTCACCGGGTACGGCGCCCTGCTGCAACTCGGCCTGCTTCAGCTCGCCGCGCAGAAGGCCACCGCGAACGGCTTCACGATGATGATCCCGCCGGTGCTCGTGCGCCCCGAGGTGATGCAGGGCACCGGGTTCCTCGGGCAGCACGCCGACGAGGTGTACCACCTCGAAGAGGACGATCTGTACCTCGTCGGTACCTCCGAGGTGCCGCTCGCGGGCTATCACTCGGGCGAGATCCTGGACCTGGAGAAGGGCCCGAAGCGGTACGCGGGCTGGTCGTCGTGCTTCCGCCGCGAGGCCGGCAGCTACGGCAAGGACACTCGCGGCATCATCCGTGTCCACCAGTTCGACAAGGTGGAGATGTTCGTCTACTGCAAGCCCGAGGACGCCGTCGCCGAGCATCAGCGCCTGCTGTCGTGGGAGCGCGAGATGCTCGCCTCGATCGACGTCCCGTACCGGGTCATCGACATCGCCGGTGGCGACCTCGGTTCGTCGGCGGCACGCAAGTTCGACTGCGAAGCCTGGGTTCCCACCCAGGAGCGGTACCGCGAGCTCACGTCCACATCGAATTGCACGACGTTCCAGGCTCGTCGCCTGAACATCCGGTACCGCGACGAGAACGGCAAACCGCAGATCGCAGCGACCCTCAACGGGACGCTCGCGACCACCCGGTGGCTCGTCGCGCTACTCGAGAACCACCAGCAGGCCGACGGGTCGGTGAAGGTTCCCGCCGCGCTCGTTCCCTTCGTCGGCCGGGAGGTTCTGGAACCCGTCGTCTGAGCCGCTCGGGCTGCACCGCACATTTGGGGGATGAAGTCGGTTTTATCGCCGACTGACCTCCCATCTGGCGTCGCTGCACTTGGCTCCGACGCCTACCTCGTGCCTGCTTCCCGCGCATCTCGACCCCGTCGTCCGGGAAGTTCTGCTCCCGCCGCTGCTCGGCCTGCCGAACATCGCGGTCACAGAACCGTTGTGCTACAGCGACTTCGCCCGGGAGACAGCCGACGCGGTGGCCGAGGCGGTACCGGGATCCGAGGTGCTGATCACGGGGGGAGCGGTCCCGACCCCCGCTCGTACCGGGTGGACTTCTCGGCGATGCGAAAAGCATTCGGAGACAACGTCGTCCGATGGACCGTTCCGGAAGGGGCCGACGAACTGTACCGCGCGTATCTCGCCTACGGGATGACGGGTGACGCCTTCACCCAGCGGTACATCCGGCTCGCCCACCTCGAGATGCTGAGGAACCGGGACCTCGTCGACGACACCCTGCGAGTCCAGCGCGACCCCCAGCCGGTGACGACGGGTGGGTGAGGGTGCAACCGAACCACCGCGCGTCAGAGCCGGGCGACCAGATCCTGCCACGTGCCCGCCGACGCATCCCGCGCGCTGATCGCGGCGACCGGCAACGGCCACTCGATGTCGAGGTCGGGATCGTCGTATGCGACGGCCAGGTCTTCGAGCGGGTCGTGCGGCCGGTCGATTCGGTAACACACATCGGCCGCTTCCGTCAGGGCCTGGAACCCGTGGAGGAACCCCGGCGGGACGAACAGGTGGGCGAAGTCCTCGTCGTCGAGAAGGAAGGCTTCCTTTCGCCCGAAGGTCGGGGAATCCTTCCGGATGTCGACGAGCACGTCGTGGACCGCGCCGCGCGCGCAGCGCACGAGTTTGGCTTCGCCTCGCCCCGCGCGGCCGTGCATCCCGCGGATGACCCCGCGGTGCGACCGCGACTGCGAATCCTGGAGGAAGTCGCTGGCGCGGGTTGCGGGAGAACCGGGAGTTTCGTCGAGGTAGAGGTCGAACAGCGCGGCGTCGAACGTGCGCGTGAACACTCCGCGTTCGTCGCGGAAGAGTTCGGGTCGCAGCACCAGAACATCGGTCAGGCCCGTCGTGTCGATTCGCACCCGCTCATCGTGCCGGACCGAACGGTATGGACGCAACCGCTACCACCGCAAAGGAATTCGATATGACGAGCCGGTGCCGGGGGTGCCGCGCAGCGGGCGGGGTGCGGGTCCTCGATCTCGGCGCCGTTCCGCAGGCCGACCACTTTCCGCCCGCAGGCACACCGGCCGGCCCGGAGGAGTCCGCGCATCCGCTTGCGCTGGACCTCTGCCCGGCGTGCGGACTCGCCCAGCTCGCCGACGACGATACCGTGCCCGATGAGCCACGCGGGGTCGAACTGCTGGCGTTGGAACTCCAGGCTGCCGACGCGGTGCGTACAGTCGCGGAGTCCGCCCGGGGACACCGTCCTCGAATTCGGGAGCCCGCACGGGGGGACGTGGCTCCCGTTGACGGGCGGCCCCGGCCTCCGACGGGTTCAGCGCAGAATCAGGCAGGTCGAGGACGCGGTGGCGAGCAGTCGGCCGTCGACGTCGCGCGCCTCGCCCCGCGCGGTCGCGGTGCGACGGCCGGTGTGCTCGCAGAACCCGTGGACGCGCACGGCGGACTGTCCGGGCTGGATCGGCCTTATGTACCGGACCTGCAGGTCGAGCGTGGTGTATCCCACCCCGGCCTCGAGCGTGCTCGACACACTCAGCCCCATCGCGGTGTCGAACATCGTCGCGAGTACGCCGCCGTGGACGCTGCCGACGGCGTTGGCGTGGAATTCCCGGGGTTCGATACACACCTCGACGAACCCTTCGCGGGCGTCGGTGACGGTGAACCCGAGGGTTCGTGCCGTCGGGTGGTGCGGGATGGAACCGTCGATCATTCCCCGTAGGAAGTCCAGGCCCTGCATCTCGCGGTTGGCAGCGGACGTCGGCGCGGGATCCTCCCAGGTGTAGCTGCGCATACGCTCGGGTGCGTTGTCCTCGGTCACCGTCCGACCGTATCCGATGCCACGCAGGGGAGTGACAGTCGCCGGACCGCGTGGCACCCTGTGACCATGCGCCGACGACGTTGATCCGAAGCGAACGATTCCGTGTCCTGCCGGGCGGTGTCCGTCCGTGCAGTTGTCTACGCCTCGACACGCGAACTCGTGCCCTTCTACGGCCTGTACGCCCTGTTCTTCGAGGACCACGGGCTCAGCGCCGGCAGCATCTCCTCGCTCTTCGTCCTGTGGTCGGTGGTCGCCTTCGTCACCGAGGTGCCGTCCGGCGCCTGGGCGGACACCGCCTCGCGCCGCGCTCTCCTCGCCGCGAGCGGAGCCCTGCTCACCGCCGCGTTCACGATGTGGCTCGTGTGGCCGACGTACTGGGGCTTCGCTGCCGGATTCGCGGTGTGGGGGATCAGCGAGTCGCTGAAGTCCGGCACGTTCGAAGCCCTCGTCTACGACGAACTGGCCGCGCGCGGAGGTGAACATCGCTACGCGGCGGTGATGGGATTTGCCGGCGCCGGTGAGATGGTGTGCGTGTTCGTCGCGACCCTGTCCGCGGCCCCGCTGTTCGGGCTCGGGGGTTACGCGCTCGTCGGCTGGGTGTCGGTGGCAATCACCGTCGCCGGGACCCTGCTCGTGTTCACCTTCCCCGCGGCCGCGAAATCGATCGAAGCCGACGAGATCGGCGGGTCGGGCGGCACTTTCGCGGCCCGGTACCTCGCAAGCCTCCGCTCCGGCGCCGCCGAGGTCCGCACCGACGCCGTCGTGCGCCGCGCGGTCGTGCTGGCGGCTGCGCTGCTGGCGTGTCTTGCCTTCGACGAGTACTTCGGTCTGCTCGCACGCGAGGACGGTGCGACCACCGAGTTCGTGCCGGTCCTCGTGGCGATCACCGTCGTCGGACAGGTCGTGGGTGCGGCCACGGCTGGGCTCGGTGCCCGGATGGGCGGCCGGACGCTGGGTGCGATCGTGGTGACCGGCGCACTCGTTCTCGCCGCGGGTGCTCTCGCAGGGGACATCGCGGGTTTCGTGGCTGTCGGCATCGGCTACGGCGCCCTGCACCACACGGCGATCGTGGCCGAAGCACGACTCCAGGCGTCCATGTCGGGGCGTGCGCGTGCGACGGTGTCGTCGGTCGTGGGAGTCACGAGCGAGATCGCGTCGGTGGCGTTGTTCGCGGGGTTCGCGCTCGGGTCGGTGTGGCTGCCGTTCTCGGTTCTCGTCGCGGGTGCGATGCTGCCGCTGCTCGTGCTGGGAGCGGTGGCCGGCCGGGCGCTGCCTCCCGCCGCGGTGGAGGAGCCCTCAGGAAGCCCTTAACTCCTCGGCCTACATTACCGAGCATGTATGCCCGTTTTCTCCCAGTTTCCCTGTTCGCGGCCGGCGCCGTCCTGATCGGGAGCGGCTCGGTGTTCGCCTACACCGACGACTCGCAGGTGGTGGTTGTCGCCGGCACCACCGACGCCACCGCTACGACGGATTCGACCTCGGTCGACGATGCGCGCAGCACCCTCCAGCAGGCCAGTCTCCCGCTCGCGCTGCTCAACGGTGGAGTGGGGCAACTCGCGGATGGAAGCCGACAACTCGACGCGGGCGCAATACAACTCGCGGACGGACTCACGCAGGCGCACGAGGGCGGTAAGCAACTCGCGGACGGGCTCGGGCAACTCGAAGGCGGAGTCGGGCAACTCGGGGACGGTGCCTCGCAGATCTCGGCGGGCGTCGACGAGGTGGTCACCCGCCTCACGGGCTTCGGAGAGATGCAGGGATCGGTGACGGCACGGCTCTCCGTCGTCGCCGATACCCTCGCCGCGAGCGGCGATCCCGTCTCGGCGGGCACCGCCGGCGAACTGCGCGCACTCGTCGACATGCTGAACACTCAGGGTCTCGGACCCGACACCCTCGACCAACTCGGGCAGCTGCGCGACGGCGCCAACCAGCTTTCCTACGAATTGACAGATCCGGAAGCACAATTCGTCGCGGGCATGTCGCAGGCTGCCGAAGGTTCCCGGCAGTTGCGCGACGGCCTGATGCAGCTCGACGACGGCGGTCGTCAGCTGGTCGACGGCACCGGCCGGCTCGTCGGCGGAGTCGAGCCGGTGGGCAATGTCGTGAAGGGGATTTCGGAGAACGTGCGTGACGCGACGGGAGCGCTTCCCGCGCCGGGGTCGCAGGCATCCGTCGGGTCGCCGGAACAGGTCGCGGCCGGCGCACAGGACGCAGCCGAAACCGGGGTCGCGGCGAAGCGCTGGTGGCCCTATGCGCTGATCGCTTTGGGTGCCGTCGCGCTCGCGGCCGCGGCGCTGCTGCCGGCCGGGATACGGCCGGCAGCAGCGCACGGGCGGCGGGCCGCGGTGCGCTGATCGGACGGGGCGGTGCCCGTCAGACCTTGCTGCTGCGCAGTTCGTGGCCCTTGGAGGTCTTGCACCGCCCCGACTCGAGATCCCACTGCCAGCCGTGGAGGTTGCAGGTGAGTGTGGTGCCGTCCACCACACCGAACTTCGACAGATCGGCCTTGAGGTGCGGGCAGCGCCGCTGGATCTCGTAGCCGCTCATTTCGATCGACGCGGTGTCGTCGTGCGCCTCCGCGAACCAGCCGTCCGCGTACGCGATGCGCTCGTCGGTGAGGCATTTGAAGAACGTGTACAGGAATTCGTTGTACCCGCCGACCCGCCACGTGGTGAAGCGTGTCGAGAGGAAGATCGTGTTGACCCAGTCCGGCTCGTCGTCGCGCAGCACGGTGCGGACGATCTCCGGCGCAATGCGGAAACCGTAGCGGTACTTGCCTTCTCCCTCGACGGGCTCGCGGACGATGCGCTTGGGGAAGTCGAGCACCACGGTCTCGTCGCCCATCACGAGGCCGACCGGGTAACCGATGCCGTCACAGATGAGATCGGACTGCGCCATGATCGGCTCGAACTTCGCCTTCAGGGCGGGCAGCAGAGGTTCCCCCTCGGCAGGCGCCCACTTGGCCTTCTCCGCGGCGATGACCGGCGCGAAGCGCCGCGCCATGTCCTCGATGTAGGCGGCCTTGTTCGTGAAGATCGCCTCGACCTCGGCCTCGGGCATCGGGTGGGCGAGCGTCATCTTCTCGCTCCCGGCGAGGTCCACGACCGAACCCGGAATCATCAGCAGGCCACCGTCGCGCCCGTGGATGCGCAACTGCTCGAGGAACACCTGCTGGTCGGGGAAGATGTTGCCTTCGTCGCCGTGATCGTCGTTGAGCGAGCGCAATTCGTCGTCGAGGAAGACGGGTGGCCCGGCGGACGGGACGATCCACGTGGCGCCGACCTGCTCGATGTAACTGCGGCAACGGTCCATGCCGCGCTGGCGCTTCTGCTTGCCGAAGTTGGCCTTCGTCTTCTTCGGGATGTCGTAGACCATCGGGTACCAGATGGCACCGGAGAACTGCAGCAGGTGGATGTCGATGTGCCCGAACGCGTCGTGCATCGGGTCCATGTCGATCGGGCGCGCGTCGTTCATGTTGAACACGGTGGTCTCGCCGTCCGAGACGACGAGTCCGGAGTCGCCGATGGGGCCGTCCGCGGGCGCGCGCATCGCGATGATCATGATGTCGAGTTCGCCCGGCTCGAGGGGGGCGTCGGGCGCGTCCCGAATGCCGGCCTCGCTGATCCGGTGCTTCACCGAATCGGTGGTCTCGTAGAACTTCGTGAAGCCGAGTGCCTCGAGTTCGCGGCGCAGATCCGGCACCGGATAATCGGGCAGCAGCACGGTGGCGTCCTTGCGGACGTGATCCCTCAGTGTCCCGGGATCGAAGTGATCCTTGTGCAGATGCGATACGTAGAGATAGTCGACGTCGCCGAGGGCGTCCCAGTCGAGGCTCGTGTTGTCGGGAAACGGCACCCAGGACGCGAAATAAGCGGGATTGACCCAAGGATCGCAGAGAATGGAGCCCGCCTCGGTCCGGATATGGAACCCGGCGTGGCCGACGCTGGTGATCTGCACTCGTTGCCTCCTGACGTGCTGACCTATGTACCTCCAGGGTAAGTGGAGAGGCCGTGGAGACATGCGGCAGCCCGCCGGGGCCACGGGTGCGGCACCGCATCGGTGACCCGGCTACGCTGGCCGACGTGGAACCCTTCTACCGGACGATCATCGGCATCGCGCGCACTCTGTTCGCAGGCCAGGGACTGAAATTCTCCGTCACCGGCGAGGAGCACATTCCCGCGACCGGAGGTGCGGTCATCGCGATCAACCACACCGGCTACATGGACTTCACCTACGCGGGTCTGCCCGCCCGCCGTCCCGCGAAGCGCTACGTGCGATTCATGGCGAAGAAAGAGGTCTTCGACAACAAGATCTCCGGGCCGATGATGCGGGCGATGAAGCACATCCCTGTCGACCGTGGTGACGCCGGCGACTCCTACCGCCTCGCAGTCGAAGCGCTTCGTGCGGGAGAACTGGTGGGCGTGTTCCCCGAGGAGACCATCAGCCGAAGCTTCGAGCTGAAGAAGTTCAAGACGGGCGCGGCGCGAATGGCCGAGGAGGCGGGTGTGCCCGTCATCCCCATGATCATCTGGGGATCGCAGCGGGTGTGGACCAAGGGCCACCCCAAGCGTCTGGGCCGCACCAACACGCCCATCACGATCAAGGTGGGCGCCCCGATCCCGCCGTATCTGCCGCCCGCGGCCATGACCGAGGAACTGCACGCGACGATGGAGCAGATGCTCCACGAGGTGCAGGACTCGTATCACCACGAGCCGGGCGCCTATTGGGTGCCGCGCCGTCTCGGTGGATCGGCACCGACCCTCGAAGAAGCCACCGCCGAGGACGAGCGTGTCGCGGCGGAACGCAGGGCCCGCAAGGAACGCGAGCGGACCGAGCGCGGTGGCCCGGACAGCGGCGACCGTGGCGTTTCGGCAGAATGACGGAGTGAGTTCCCAGCGCCCCAGCCTCGTCGCCACCGATGTCGACGGGACCCTGATCGACAAGTCCGAGCAGGTGTCCGACCGCACGCGGGCTGCGGTGCACGCCGTCGTCGACTCCGGGACGCCCTTCGTTCTGGCCACGGGGCGTCCGCCACGATGGATCTCGCCGGTCGTCGAGCAACTAGGGTTCGCACCGCTCGCGGTGTGCGCGAACGGCGCCGTGCTCTACGACAGCGCGACCGATCGCGTGCTCAGCGCGGCGGTGCTCCGGGCCGACGAACTCGCGTGGGTCGCCGAGGTGGCCGCCGCGGTACTCCCCGGATGTGGTCTCGCAGCCGAGCGCGTGGGCGAGAGCGCGCACGACGCCGCGACCCCACAGTTCGTCAGTGCTCCCGGTTACGAACATGCCTGGCTCAACCCGGACAACACCGAACTCGCCGAGCACGAAGTGATCGCCGAGCCCGCCGTCAAGCTGCTGGTCCGGCTGGCCGACGCGACGAGCCGTGAGATGGCCGAGGCGATCGCGCCGAAGCTCCACGGGCTCGTCGACGTCACCTATTCGACGACCAACGGATTGATCGAGATTTCTGCGGCCGGCGTGACGAAGGCGTCGGGGTTGCGTGAACTCGCACGTCATCTCGAGGTGCCCGACGATCGCATCGTGGCCTTCGGGGACATGCCCAACGACATTCCGATGCTGTCGATGGCCCGTCACGGTGTCGCGATGGAGAACGCGCATCCCGACGCCAAGTCGGTGGCCGACGAAATCACTGCCACCAACGACGAGGACGGTGTTGCTCGGATCCTCGAACGCTGGTGGCAGTGATTCGTTGCTACCGGTAGACCGGGGGACTCAGCCCACGGGCACCGGTTCGGGTGCCGGTTCCGGCGCAGGCGCCGCCGCATCCTCGGATGCGGGCACTGCGACGTCGGCCGGCTGACCCTGCATCGACTGCTCGTAGGCGTCGTTGTAGGCGCGCAGCACCTTGGTGACGACCCCGGTGGCCTCGTTGAAGATCAGCGAACCGAACTCGAAGTCCGAACGCCAGCCGTCCGGCACCCGGTACTCGTCACTGGTGGGCAACCCCAGCTCACCAGTGTCGAGTCCGTATTCCTCCCACGCCTTGTAGATCTCGCCGAGCACCGCCCACACCTCGCCCCCGGGGGACGAGTAGAGGGCGCCGTTGACGAACCGGGCGTGCTCGAAGCCGCCCTTGGCGGGTGCGATCGACGACACAGCCGTGCCGAGGCGACCGGTTTCGCCGCCCTCCGCGACCCACTTGCGGGCGAGTGGATTGTTCTCGGCGAGCCGCGTCAACTCCGCGACCAGTGCCTGGACGTTCTCGACTGTTCCCTCGTTCGAACCGGCCGGCAGCGCTCCGGTGCCGGGAGCCGAACCGGCCGGAGGATTGTTCGCGACGACCGGTGACGGCGCGGCCGGCCGGCCCTTCGCCGCTGCTGCCGCGATGTCGCGGATCTTGTTCATCTGCGCGTAGCCGCCGTCGCCTGGGCAGGTGGTGTTGCCGACGTCGCGGTGCGCGAAGATGATCGGCAGATCCACGGCCGCCCCACGCGGGTACGGCGTGAACGACGTGCCCTCCGAGTACATCGTCGTGCGGCCCTTCGGATCGAGACCGGCTGCGGAGAGTCGCCAGCCGAGGTAGTTGCCCACGTTCTGGACTGTCACGTCCGGCGGCGTGGCGTTGGAGAAGTCGCCCATCATCGCGATGCCGACGGTGTTCTCGTTGAAGCCGCCCGCGTGGGCGCCCTGCACGTTGCGGTCGAGACCGCCCGCGCGGCCCTCGAAGACCTGGCCGTACTTGTCGACGAGCACGTTGTATCCGATGTCGCACCACCCGAGTGTCTGCGAGTGGTACGCGTAGATGGCGCGGACGATCCCGGCGGACTCGGCCTTCGAGTAGTTGTTGCTTCCCGCGGTGTGGTGCACGGTGGCGCCACCGAGCGAGTCGTCGTACGTCGCGCTCTGGCAGCGCAGGGATTCGTCGGCGCCCCACTGCGACCGGCTGATGACCTTCAGTCCCGAGTTGCCGAGCGGTGCGGCGATGTCGCCGAGCCGGTCGTCGGCCGCGCCGGTACCCGGATCGATCAGTACTGCGCTGACACCTTCGACGCTCGCGGCCACGGGATCCTGGCTGCGCAGCGGTTTCGACGAGGATGCGGGTACGTAACCGAGTTCCGGTGCCGGCCCGGCACTCTCGGCGACCGGCACGGGTGCCTCGTCCACGGGCGCGGGGGCGTCGGGGGTCTCCGGTGCGGGTGCCTCTGCCGGGGGTGCTTCCGCGCCGGCGAGGGCGGGCTCGGGGCCGGGACGCGGCGTGAGCAGGACCTGCACCGCGCGGGTCGCGCCCACGAAGATCGGTTCGGTGCCACGGCGCGCGTCGCCGGCGGTGTCGTTGCGGCTCGACTCGAGCGGTTCGGTGGCCGACCACGGACCCCACGAACCGTCGTTGTTCTGCGCCCGGATCAGTGCGTCGGTGGCGGCGATGTCGTCGGCAGCCAGCGCGACGAGGCTGAACGGCGCCTCGCGGGTGAGTTCCTTGACCGTGGCGCCGACACGGGCGATGGGACCCCCGTTCGGATCGGGAGCGGTGGTGATCTGCGGGAGCCCGTCGATGAGCTCTCCGAGGCCGACGTCGGGCAGATTGAGCCCCGTCAGTTCCTCGAGCGGGATGACCAGGTCCGGTACGGACGCGAGCACGATCTCCGCGATGTCGGGACTGACGGATTCGACGGAGTCGCTGGTGGTGCGAATCTCCGCCGGTCCCGTGGTGAGTCCGGACACGGCAAAGGGCGTGGCGACGGCCAGGGCGGCGACGGCACCCAGGACGATCGACGGCTTAGGGCGGCGATGCGGCACTGTTTGCAACTCCCTGTTCGTGTAGATCTGCGGACTTCGGACGGGATCGGACAGGTCGGAATCCTCTATCGCGGACCGTCTCTAGAGAGCGAAATGGCCGCGAATCGATGCAACTTGTGATGCCCTTGTGACTGTTGTGACTTGTGTTGCTTTGGTGGGTCACTCTTGTCACACTAGACCCCGAAAACCTTAAGCCTCAACCTGAGCTTGAGGATCAGTCTGAAATGTCCGATCGCAGTTGTCCGCGAGTAGTGCGTCGTCCGGAGTGCGAGAACGAGGGAGCGGAACGCCATGGCACCACAATCCATCGGTCGCAGGGGAAAGTTTCGCCGGGGGCGCATCATCGTCGGCCGACCGCTGCGCAACGGGTGGCGACCCTCGGTCGCGCGTCTCGCGGTGATCGGGCTCGCGCCGGCCCTGGTCGTCGGCACGGCGGTCGGCGCCGTGGTGCAGCAGGGTCGGACCGATTCGCCCGGGGTCGTGGAAGCGGTCTCGGCCGACACCCCCTATACGTTCTCGGGCTTCGGCCACGGACACGGCCGCGGCATGGGCCAGTGGGGAGCGTACGGCTACGCCCAGGAAGGCTGGACGGCCGAACGCATCATCGCCCACTACTACGGCGGAACGACGCTCGGCACGGTCGACGATTCGATGATCGCGGTGCGCCTGACCGGGCAGGACGATCGCTCGCTCGACGTGTACTCCGACTCGGGTCTCCGGGTCGCCGGAAGACAGATCGTGGCGGGCGAGGTCGCCCACCTCACACCCACCCCGGGCGGCGGTGCGAACGTCGTCGTCACGTCCGGGTGCAGCGGAGAAGTGCTGTGGCAAAGCGCAACCGACGTGCCGTGGGCCGATCCGATCGATCTCGGTGAGGACCGCCCTGCCGGAGAGCACCTGAAGCTGTGCGGGAGCGACACCGCGTACCGCGGAGCTCTCGGCGTGGTGCTCGACGGAGCGGCGGCGCGAACGGTGAACCGCTTGTCCGTCGAGGACTATCTGCGGAGTGTCGTTCCCGCGGAAGCGCTTCCCGGCTGGGCCGACAGCGGTGGCGCAGAAGCATTGCGCGCCCAGGCGATCGCGGCCCGCTCGTACGCACTCGCCGAGAAGCGGCACGAATTCTGGCAGACCTGCGACACCACCGACTGCCAGGTGTACACCGGGTCGGGCGCCGAAGACTCCCGCACCGACGACGGTGTGCGCACCACGCGCGGCGTGGTGCTGATGAAGGACGGTGCCGTCGTCCGCAGCGAGTTCTCCGCGTCGACCGGCGGCTACAGCGCCGGAGGTACCTTCCCGCCCGTCGAGGATGCCGGCGACAAGGTGGCTCCCAACCGGGCCTGGGCGAAGACCCTGACCGCGGGCGAGATCGGCACCGCATTCGGCGTCGGTGAACTCCAGGCGTTCGAGGTCCTCGCCCGCAACAATCTCGGTGCAGACGGCGGGCGCGTCACCCGCGTGCGCGTGGTCGGGAGCGACCGCACCATCGAGACGACGGGTGCCGAGGCCCGCGCCAAGCTCGGTCTGCGTTCGGATTGGTTCACGATCGCCGAAGGTGCAGATCTGCCCGCCCCGCCGAGCTCCCCAGCCCCCGAACCGGGTCCCGAGGTGGCTATCGATCCGTTCGGCAGCGGGAACGGCGCCTCGGACATCGAGGCCAAGTTCTTCGAACTCGGTGGCGTCGAAGGTGTCCTGGGCACCCCGGTCGGCCCGGAGTTGATGCTGCCCGACGAACTGGGCAAGTTCCGGTTCTTCACCGGGGGCGTGATCGTCTGGACGCCGGAACTCGGCGCGCAGGTGATCGACGCGAGTTTCCTGAAGGACTGGCTGCCGAAAGCGGGTAGCAGCGAGTAGCGATACGAGCAGGCACGAAGGGGCGGACCGTCGCGGTCCGCCCCTTTCCGCATCTCCGCCCCGACCGTCCCGGACGACCGCCCGCCCGTCTGCAGACCGAGGGTTGACATTGACGCAGCGTCAAGATGCACGCTGGGAAAGGCAGAAGGAGAGGGACGATGCCGCAGGAGTGGTCGATCCAGGAACTGGCCCGGAGTGCGGGTGTCACCAGCCGGACGTTGCGGCACTACGGCGACGTCGGAGTGCTCGCCCCCAGCCGCACCGGCAGCAACGGCATGCGGTTCTACGACGCCGCCGCACTGGTCCGGTTGCAGCGCATCCTGCTGCTGCGTGATCTCGGCCTGGGACTCCCCGCGATCCGGGAGGTGCTCGACGGGCACGAAGACACCACGGCCGCGCTCCGCACTCACCTCGACCTGCTGGAACACGAGCGCCGGCAACTCGAGAAGCGCATCCGCGCGGTGCGCAGCACCCTCACGAAGACGGAACAAGGAGAAGAACTCATGGCAGACGAAGTATTCGACGGTTTCGATCACACCCGACACGGGGACGAGGTGATCGAGCGGTGGGGCAAGGACGCGTACGACGACAGCGACCGCTGGTGGCGCGGCATGGGCGCGAACGAGCGTAGCGAGTGGCAGTCCCGAGCCGAGCAACTGACGGCGGACTGGGTAGCCGCCGCCGACGCGGGGGTGGACCCGTCCGATCCCCGAGCCAGAGAACTCGCGCGCCGTCACATCGAGTGGTTGTCGTCGGTCCCCGGTACCCCCGGTTACGGCACCGCGGAGGGGATCAGCCGCGAGTACGTGCTCGGCCTCGCCGACATGTACGTGGCGGACGAACGGTTCGCCGCGACCTACGGCGGGCCCGACGGAGCCGCGTTCGTTCGCGACACGCTGCACCGATACGTGTGAGCGGAGCGTCCGGCCGGTCCGGTGACGGACCGAACCGGCACGTTCGCGACCCGGTCGCTTACCCTGGTTCTCCGTGACTGCTGCATCAGCGCCCCAGCCCTCCACCGGTGAGTACGACCTGATCGTCGTCGGCTCCGGATTCTTCGGACTGACGATCGCCGAGCGGGCCGCCACGCAGCTCGGCAAACGAGTCCTCGTCGTCGAGCGCCGCTACCATCTCGGCGGCAATGCGTACTCGGAACCCGAGCCCGAAACGGGTATCGAAATCCACAAGTACGGTGCCCACCTCTTCCACACGTCGAACAAGCGCGTGTGGGACTACGTCAACCAGTTCACCGACTTCACGAGCTACCAGCACCGCGTCTTCGCGATGCACAAGGGCCAGGCCTACCAGTTCCCCATGGGTCTCGGTCTCGTCTCCCAGTTCTTCGGCCGCTACTTCTCGCCGGCCGAGGCGCGGGAACTGATCAAGGAGCAGGCCGCGGAGATCGACTCGGCCGAGGCGAAGAACCTCGAGGAGAAGGCGATCTCCCTCATCGGCCGCCCGCTCTACGAGGCATTCGTGCGCGACTACACCGCCAAGCAGTGGCAGACCGACCCGAAGGAACTCCCGGCGGGCAACATCACCCGGCTTCCGGTCCGGTACACGTTCGACAACCGCTACTTCAACGACACCTACGAGGGTCTGCCGGTCGACGGCTACACCGCGTGGCTCGAGAACATGGCGAAGGACGACCGCATCGAGGTTCGCCTCGACACCGACTGGTTCGACGTCCGCGACGAGATCCGCGCCGCGAGCCCCGACGCCCCCGTCGTCTACACCGGCCCGCTCGATCGGTACTTCGACGACACCGAGGGCAAGCTCGGCTGGCGCACCCTCGACTTCGAAACCGAGGTCCTGAGCGACTGCGGCGACTTCCAGGGCACCCCGGTGATGAACTACAACGACGCCGACGTGCCGTACACCCGGATCCACGAGTTCCGGCACTTCCATCCCGAGCGTGACAGCTACCCGGCAGACAAGACGGTCATCATGCGCGAATACTCGCGGTTCGCGGGCGACGACGACGAGCCGTACTACCCGATCAACACTGCGGAGGACCGCGCGAAGCTGAGCGCGTACCGCGAACTCGCGAAGAAGGAAGCCGCCGAGAACAATGTGCTGTTCGGCGGCCGGCTCGGGACCTACCAGTACCTCGACATGCACATGGCGATCGCCAGCGCCCTGTCGATGTTCGACAATGTCCTCGTGCCGCACTTCGAATCGGGAGCCCCGATCGCCGGTGACGCTTCGTGAGCGCCGTCGAGCCGGGCCTGCTCGGTAAGACCCTTCTTCAGCGGATCATCCTGCCCCGGCCGGGTGAGCCCCTCGACGTACGCACCCTCTACCTGGAGGAATCGCCGACCAACGCACGGCGCGCGCACGCGACGACCCGCACCGCGCTGGCGATCGGCGCCGAGTCCGAGGTGTCGCTGTGCACCTACTTCAATGCGTTCCCGGCGAGCTATTGGCGGCGCTGGAGCACGTTGACGTCGGTCGTACTGCGCCTCGAGCTCACCGGTCACGGACGCGTCGACATCTACCGCAGCAAGGCCGACGCGAGCCGTATCCATGTCACCGGCAGTGAATTCTCCGGTGACCGGGTCCTCGTCGAACTCGGGATCGAGCTCGCGCCCTTCGAGGACGGCGGCTGGATCTGGTTCGACATCACGACCGACACCGACGTCACGATGCACTCGGCCGGCTGGTACTCGCCGGTCGAGGCCGAGGGCCGCGCGTCCGTCGCCGTGGGCATCCCGACGTTCAACCGGCCCGCGGACTGCGTCAAGGCGCTGCGTGCCCTCGCGTCCGACCCGCTGGTCATGGATGTCGTGGACGCGGTGATCATCCCCGACCAGGGCACCCGCAAGGTGCGCGACGAAGCGGACTTCGCCGAGGCTGCCGCGCCCTTCGGCGATCGACTCGTCATCCACGACCAGGGCAACCTCGGTGGTTCCGGCGGCTACAGCCGCATCATGTACGAGGCGCTGAAGACCACCGATTCGCCGTTCATCCTGTTCATGGACGACGACATCGAGATCGAACCGGATTCGGTGCTGCGCGCGCTGGCACTGTCGCGGTTCGCGAAGAAGCCGATGCTGGTCGGCGGGCAGATGCTCAACCTGCAGGAACGCAGCCACCTGCACACGATGGGCGAGGTCGTCAACCGCGGGAACTTCATGTGGAGTGCCGCGCCGAACGTCGAGTACGACCACGATTTCGCGACCAAGCCGCTGCACGATCGCGAGAACTCGAAGCTGCTGCACCGCCGCATCGACGTCGACTTCAACGGCTGGTGGATGTGCGTGATCCCGCGGGTCGTCGCGGAGGAGATCGGGCAGCCGCTGCCACTGTTCATCAAGTGGGACGACGCCGAGTACGGCCTGCGGGCCCGTGCCGCCGGCTTCCCGACCGTGACCATGCCCGGTGCCGCGATCTGGCACATGGCCTGGAGCGACAAGGACGACGCCATCGACTGGCAGGCGTACTTCCATCTGCGCAATCGGCTGGTCGTCGCCGCGATGCACATGGACGGCGATGCCAAGGCGCTGGTCCTGGACACCGTCAAGGCCACCGTCAAGCACCTGGTGTGCCTCGAGTACTCCACGGTCGCGATCCAGAACAAGGCCATCGAGGACTTCCTCGCCGGGCCGGAACAGTTGTTCGACCTGCTGCCCCGGGCCCTCGGCGAGGTGCACGCCCTGCGGAAGAACTTCTCCGACGCGGTGGTGCTTCCTTCCTCGACCGAACTGCCGATGGCATCGGGTGCGGAGGTCGGCGCGGTCGGTCTCCCCGAGGGCGCGGCCGCCAAGGTCAAGCGTCTGGCCAAGGGGGTGCTGCACAACCTCCGCCCGGAGAACGCCGAGCACCACAACCGCCCCCAGCTCAACGTGCCGACGATCGACGCGCGCTGGTTCCTGCTGTCCCAGGTCGACGGTGTGACCGTCACCACCGCGGACGGACGGGGCGTCGTCTACCGTAAGCGCGACCGTGCGCAGGCCCAGGCCCTGCTGAGCGAGGCGCTTCGCCTGCGTCGTGAGCTTGCGCGCCGGTTCCCCGAGATGAAGAAGCGGTACCGGGACGCGGTTCCCGCCCTGACCAGCAAGGAGGAGTGGGAGCGTGTCTTCGGCGCCGGAAACTAGCAAGACGAGTCCGGCCGAGTGCGCTCGCACAGGTCGCTGGAAGAGCACCGACACCGAAATCCGGATCCTGCAGACCGTGCAGGCTTCCGTCGGCAGCACCCCGGCCGCGATCTCGGCGGCGCGCGGTCTGTCGCACTTCGGTGAGCACGCGCTCGGCTGGGTCGCCGTCGGCGGACTCGGAGCCGTGGTCGACCGCAAGCGCCGCCGTCAGTGGGCGAGTGTCGCGGTCGGTGCCGTCGGAGCCCATGCAGCCTCCATCGTCATCAAGCGGGTGGTGCGCCGTCGCCGACCGTCCGACCCGTCGGTGCAGGTCAACGTGTCGACGCCGAGCAGGCTGAGTTTCCCCTCGTCCCACGCGACCTCCACGACCGCGGCTGCCGTGCTGCTCGCGCGAGTCACCGGGCTACCCTTTCCCGCGGTGCTTGTGCCGCCCATGCTGCTGTCGCGCCTCGTTCTCGGCGTGCACTATCCGACGGACGTCCTGGCCGGCGCGGCACTGGGTGCGGCGTCCGCAGCCGTTGTGGTGCAGGCAGAGAAGAAGTTTGGAGAGCGATGAGCGAGGAACCGGTCACCGTCAAGGAGGCCCCGAAAACCCTGCCTGCGGGAATCGTCAAGGCAGTGCGCCCGCGGCAGTGGGTCAAGAACGTCCTGGTGCTCGCGGCACCGATGGCTGCGGGATCGGTCACGCAGCTCGACGTGCTGCTGCCCGTCGCGCTCGCGTTCGTCGTGTTCTGCATGGCAGCGTCCGGCATCTACCTGGTGAACGATGCGCTGGACGTCGAAGCCGACCGTGCACACCCCACCAAGCGGTTCCGCCCGATCGCTGCCGGCATCCTGCCGGTGCGACTCGCCTACATGATCGCCGTCGTCCTTCTGGTCGCCTCGATCCTGTTGTCGTTCCTCGCGAACTGGCAGCTCGCGGTCGTCATGGCCGTCTACATCGGCATCCAGCTCGCGTACTGCTTCGGCCTCAAGCATCAGGCCGTCCTCGACATCTGCATCGTCTCGTCGGGCTTCCTGATCCGGGCCATCGCGGGCGGTGTCGCCGCGGAGATCCCGCTGTCGCAGTGGTTCTTGCTGATCATGGCGTTCGGATCGCTGTTCATGGCGGCGGGCAAGCGGTACGCCGAGTTGCGTCTCGCGGCCCGCACCGGCGCCAAGATCCGCAAGTCGCTCGAGTACTACACCGAGACCTACCTGCGCTTCGTGTGGACGGTGGCCGCAACGGCCGTCGTGCTCTGCTACGGCCTGTGGGCGTTCGAACAGGACAGCCGCGCCGACACGAACTGGTACGCCATCTCGATGGTGCCGTTCGTCGTGGCGATCCTCCGGTACGCGGTGGACGTCGACGGTGGTGAAGCCGGGGAACCGGAAGAGATCGCGCTGAAGGACCGTGTCCTGCAGTTCTTGGCGATCGCCTGGATTCTGGTGGTCGGTGGTGCTGTCTACCTCTTCTGACGTCGTGAACGACGTCGACGACAACGCGGTGGCCAGGTCGGATGTACACCGGCCCGGCCTGCCGCGGGGTGTCGCGCGGGGAGTGTTCGCCGGGGGCGTGGCTCTCTCGGCGCTGCTGATGTTCTGGGGTGCGTGGGAGCGCCGGTGGATCGCCGACGACGGGCTCATCGTCCTGCGCACGGTGCGGAACCTGCTCGCGGGATACGGCCCGGTCTTCAACGCGGGCGAACGCGTCGAGGCCAACACCTCCACGGCCTGGACCTACATCGTCTACGGCACCGGGTGGCTCACCGGAATCCGGCTCGAATACGTCGTGCTCGGACTCGCGCTGGTGTTGTCGACGACCGCTGTCGTCCTGGCGATGCTCGGTGCGGCGCGGTTGTACCGGTGGCGTCTGCGCGCAGCGACGGGCACGGTCCTGCTGCTGCCCGCCGGTGCGCTCGTCTACATCGCGGTGCCCCCGGCCCGGGACTTCGCGACGTCCGGGCTCGAGACGTGCCTGGTGATCTGCTGGCTCGCGTTGGTGTGGCTGCTCATGGTCCGGTGGGCGACGCCCGACCCGGCCGGTGAGCGCGCCCTGCCCGGCACCGTGGGAATCCTCGGCACTGCTTTCGTCGCCGGACTCGGCCCCCTGGTGCGACCCGAACTGGCGATCGTCGCGGGTCTCACCCTCGCTGTGCTGTTCCTCGCGGACGGACTGACGTGGCGTGTGCGCGTCGCGATGGTTGCGGTCGCCGGCGCGGTCCCGGTGGTCTATCAGATCTGGCGGATGGGCTACTACGGTCTGCCGTACCCGAACACCGCGGTCTCGAAGGACGCGGGCGGTGCGAAGTGGTCGCAGGGCTTCGAATATCTGGGCAACCTGGCCCTGCCGTACCTGCTCTGGCTCCCGTTGCTCTTCCTTGTCGCGGTTGCCGCGGTGGTGCTGCTGTCTACCGGTAGCGGTCGCGGCGTGCGCGCGAGGTTCCCGGCACGCGGCACCGACATGCGCACTCTGGTCTCGACGGGCCGGAAGGCCCTGCGCACCCCCACCGCCGTCGTCGTACTGATTCTGGTGTGCGGCGTCCTGCTCATGCTGTATTCGCTGCGTGTCGGCGGCGACTTCATGCACGGCCGGGTACTGCTCCCGCCCCTGTTCTGCCTGCTGCTGCCGATCGCGGTGATACCGCTCCAGGTGCCCGACCGCTCCGGACTCGGAAACAATCGCCCGACCCGCATCGCCGCCGCGGTCGCGGTGCTGTGGGCCGGCACGGTGCTCTGGGCTTTCTTCGCGTCGAACACGACGGGAATGCCGGAGGGCGCTGTCGTCGGCCGATCGGGCATCGTCGACGAGCGAGCCTTCTATTCGCTCAACACCGGACATCTCCACCCGATCCGGGCCGAGGACTACCTCGACTACCCGCGGATGCGCGCGATGGTCTCGACGATCGCGAACACACCGAACGGGGGCCTCCTGCTGCCCACACCGGCGTACGACGCGTGGGATGTCGTTCCACCCCCGGAACCGATTCCGCCGGGCGGAGCGGGGCACACGGTCTTTTTTCTGAACCTGGGCATGACGAGCATGAATGTCGGGCTAGACGTCCGGGTGGTCGACCAGATGGGCCTGGCATATCCGCTCGCCGCGCACACCGAACGCCTCGAGGACGGGCGGATCGGGCACGACAAGATCCTGTATCCGGACTGGGTTGTGGCCGAATCGGGGATGGTCGACAGGTATCCGTGGCTGCCTCCGTACCTCGACGAGGAGTGGGTGGCGAATGCCAAACTCGCGCTCACCTGTCCGGAGACGCGAGAATTGCTGGATTCGTCCGGTGCCGAGCTGACGTGGCCGCTGTTCAAGCGGAACCTGCGCAACGCCTTCGAGTACGCGGGGTACCGGATCGACCGGGTGCCGGAGTACGAAATCCAGCGGTGCGATCTACCGATCCCGCCCCCGGGTGGATGACCGAGTTGGCTTGACTCCCTGGTCTCGCTAGTATCACGGCAGATTACGGTCGGATAACGGCGGCAACCGCCGCCGGGGACGGCGGTTCGACGCAAGCCCAGGACCTCAGAATTCAGGGTTTGTCAGAGATCACGCCGTCCTTTACAGTCTTGACCGCAGTGTGACTTGTGGCGACCGCCCGCGGTCGTCGAACGCCGGGTATTCACGGGGGACGCGAAACGCGGACGCCGCTGATCGAGAAAGTGAGCATTGTTCATGCGTTTTGTCCCCAGGTTGTCGCAGGGCCTTCGTAGGCGCCTGCTCGGCACCGCCGCCGTGGCGCTGGTATTGCCCGTTGCCGCCGGTGTTGCCGGAACCTCCGCGGCTGTCGCCGCACCGGCCCAGAGCGCCCCGGTCTCGCACCGTGCGCCGGCCGGAGGATTCGAAGAGGTCTTCGTCGATTCCGACATGGGCCCGATCAAGGTCCAGATCCAGTGGGCCGCCCGTGGCGGTGACGCAGCGCTCTACATGCTCGACGGACTGCGCGCCCGCGACGACGCCAACGCGTGGACGTTCGAGACGAATGCTCTCCAGCAGTTCTCCAACGACAACGTCAGCTTGGTCATGCCGGTCGGCGGCCAGGCGAGCTTCTACACCGACTGGTACTCGCCCAGCAATCTCAACAGCCAGGACATCACCTACAAGTGGGAGACGTTCCTGACCCAGCAGCTGCCCGACTACCTCGCCACCCGTGGCGTCTCGCGCAGCAACAACGGCATCCTCGGCCTCTCGATGGGTGGCTCCGCCGCTCTGACGCTGGCTGCTTACCACCGCGACCAGTTCAAGTTCGCGTCGTCGCTGTCGGGCTACCTGAACCTGTCGGCTCCGGGTATGCGTGAGGCCATCCGCGTCGCGATGCTCGATGCCGGACGCTTCAACGTCGACGCCATGTGGGGCCCGCCGTGGAGCCCGTCGTGGCTGCGCAACGACCCGTTCGTGTTCGCCCCCAAGCTCGAGGGCCTGTCCCTCTACATCTCGGCGGCGAGCGGCCTGCCCGGCCAGCACGACAACCCGGAAGGCTTCGCCGGCTTCTACAACACGGCCAACGCCATGGGCCTCGAGGCACTCTCGCTGGTCCAGACCCGCGCCTTCCAGGTCAAGCTGGCAACCCTCGGTATCCCCGCTACCTTCGAGTTCCCGTCGCGCGGAACCCACGCGTGGAAGTACTGGGAAGACGAGCTGTGGAAGGCTCGCCCGCAGATCCTCGAGGCGCTCAACGCCTTCTGATCTCCCGGTAGCTATCCGGTAGCACTGCTTCGCACAACGCCGCCCATCACCGAAAGGTGATGGGCGGCGCTGCGCTTTCTGCCACAATCTTCTCATCAGTCACAGCGCGGCACCCCCGCGATCAACTCGTTTACGTGTACAAACAAGATTCGGGACGGGGGTCATCCGGCACAGCGAGCGCCCGCGCGGGCGCCCCGGCAACGCAGGAAGCGAGCGATGCAGATGCGAACCGAGCTTGGCGGTCACCGGAGAAGATCGGGCGGCAGCGCGCGTCCCGAAAGTGGCGGAAGACGATCCGTGGGATTCGCGAAGCGGCGCGCACTCGGTTTGCTCGCCGCCGCGCTCGTGGCACCGCTGGCCGCCGGGGCCACCACCGTCTCGGTCGCATCCGCGGAACCGCTCGCGGCACAAGCCGACCCCGTCGGCCAGAACGCATCCGGTGCGACGGTGCGCGCGGTGGACTGGCTCACGGATCGCCGTGTCGCGCTCTGGATCGACTCCCCGTCGATGGGTACGCCCATCCAGGTGCAGATGCTCCTCGCCCGCGACTGGAACATCGCGCCCGAGAAGCGATTCCCCTCGGTCTTCATGCTCGACGGCATGCGCGCCCGCGACGATCAGAGCGGCTGGACCCTCGAGACCGATGCCGAGGCTTTCTTCGCCGACAAGAACGTCAACGTCGTCCTTCCGGTCGGTGGGCAGTCCAGTTTCTACTCCGACTGGGTGGACCAGAACAACGGCCAGAACTACAAGTGGGAGACGTTCCTGACCAAGGAACTCCCGCCGATTCTCGAGAAGGACTGGCGTAGCACCGACAAGCGCGGTGTCGTGGGCCTGTCCATGGGTGGAACGGCGGCGATGTTCCTGCCGGCGCGCAATCCCGGATTCGCGCAGTTCGCGGCGTCGCTCTCGGGCATTCTCACCACCACGACGCTCGGCATGCCCGAGGCGATCCACTATGCGATGCAGGACGCGGGCGGATTCGACTCCGAGGCGATGTGGGGTGAGCCCGGCGGCGAGGGCTGGAAAGCCCACGATCCGTATCTTCTCGCCGACAAACTGCGAGGCGTGAGCCTGTACGTGTCGAGCGGAAGCGGTAGTGCCGGTCCGTACGACGACCCGTCGAGCGTTCCCGGCGTCAGCACCAATTACGCAGGCATGGGCCTCGAGATCTTGTCGCGCCTGACGTCCCAGTCGTTCGCGACCAAGCTGAAGAAGATCGGCATCCCGGCGCAGATCGTGTACCGGCCGTCGGGCACTCATACGTGGAAGTACTGGGAGTTCGAGCTGCACCAGTTGTGGCCGCAGCTTGCGAACACACTCGGTGTCGAGGTGGAGAAGCCGGCATGTGCGCCCGCCGGAGCCATCGCAGACGTTGCCGGTGCCGGCCCGTGGCTGGGCGACTGCCTCACCGCGGAATACCCGGTCGCCGGTGGCACCGTGCAGGACTTCAGGTTCGGGCGCGTCTTCTCGTCCGACGGAGTGACCGTCCCGGTCGCGGGCGCGATCGGCGGCGTCTACCAGGGCAACGGCGGACCGGCGGGGGTGCTCGGTTACCCGACCACCGAGGAACGCGGCACCGCGGACGGCCGCAGCCGGTTCAACCACTTCCGCAACGGTGCGATCTACTGGACCCCCGAACACGGTGCGCACCCGGTGCGCGGCGCCATTTTCGAGGAGTGGAAGCGGCAGGGCTGGGAGAGCGGTCCCCTCGGGTACCCCGTGCTCGACGAGGCGAGAACCCCCGACGGCCGAGGTGTCGTGCAGGGCTTCGAGATCGGTGCGATGTACTGGTCGGAGCAGACCGGCGCACACGCGGTGCTGGGCATGATCATGGACCGGTACAGCCGCCTCGGTTACGAGGGTGGAGTGCTCGGTTACCCGACCTCGAGCGAACAGGTCGCCAAGGACAACGGCCGTGTCGGCAACTTCCAGAACGGGCGCATCTACTGGAGCGAGCCCACCGGCGCCTGGCCGGTGCGAGGCAAGGTGCTCGAGGCGTGGGACGCGGAGGGCGCCGAGAACGGCCGGTTCGGGTACCCGGTCGGCGAGGAGTTCCCGGCCGAGAGCGGACGTGGCATCCAGCAGAATTTCCAGAACGGTTTCGTCACCGTCGACGGCGGCGAGGTCACGCTGACCCCGTAGCGAATCGCAGACTGCTGCCGCACGCGCGGCCGGCGGGGCCAGGCGCTCCGTACGGCCGCGCGTGCGCTATGTAGCCTGGGTCGCACCCTGTTCCAGTTCTGCTCGATACCGGATGTGAGGACACCACCCCATGCCTGCACGGACCCGCTCGCGCTCCACCCGCGTCTTCGGCGCACTCGCCGCGGCAATGGCCGCCACCGCAGTTCTGTCCGCCTGCGGAAGCGACGACTCCACCGCAACGAGCACACCGGCCACGACGACGAGCGTGACGACGTCCACCAGCACGACGTCCGCGGCCGACGACACGGATGCGACCACCTCGGACGAGACCACGGCAAGCTCCAGCGCAGCCGACGGTGAGCAGTCCGCGCCTCCGGCCGCCGCAGAACCTGCCCCCGGTGGCGGAGCGGCCGCTCCGAACGCGAAGGGCGAGGAATTCCTCGCCGCGCTGCGCGCCGAGGGCGTCGAGCCCTCCGACGATGCCGGGGCGATCAGCATCGCCGACTACATCTGCAGCGCCCAGACGCAGGGCGGATCCCCGTCCGAGGTCAAGACCTTCGTCACTGCGCTGGTCGGCAGCGAGTCGGTAACCTCCGGCGGGGACATCACCGAGGAGCAGGCCGCGGCAACGGCGGACACCTACATCGCCGTCGCGGGCGACACGTACTGCAGCTAGGAAGGGTCGGCACGATGGTCAGGACGAAGCAGCGTCGTAGTGGACGCAGAATCGTGGTCCTGGGGGCACTGCTCCTCCTGGCCGTCGTGCTGGTGCTCTGGTACCTGCTTGCCGGGCGCCTGGACCTGCCCGGTCCGACTCCCACGCCTCCGGGTACCGACGAGACGCAGTCGCAACCGGCCTCGTGCCCGGATGTGCAGGTCGTGGCTGTGCCGGGAACGTGGGAATCCGCCATCGGCGACGATCCCTACAATCCGGCCGCCAATCCGATGTCGCTGATGCTGAACGTGACGCGTCCGCTCCAGGAACAGTTCGATCCCCAGCGCGCGGACGTCTACACCGTCCCGTACGTCGCCCAGTTCTCGAACCCGATCGCCATCCCGCCGGACGGTCAGCAGTCCTACAACAACAGTCGCGGTGCCGGCACGGCTGCGACCACGGAGATCCTGGCGCAGCGCTTCGCCGAATGCCCGCTGACGAACTATGTGCTCACAGGCTTTTCGCAGGGCGCGGTCATCGTGGGTGATATCGCTTCGCAGATCGGTGCAGGCAACGGCCCAGTTCCCGCCGATCGCGTTCTGGGGGTCGCGTTGATCGCTGACGGCCGTCGCGACGGTGCGTCGGGAACGGACATCGGACAGCCCGTCGCAGGAGTGGGCGCGGAATTGTCGCTCGACGGACTGCGGCTGCCGGGCATCACGATGACGGGCGCACGAGCAGGCGGGTTCGGTTCGCTCGACGACCGCACGATCCAGATCTGCGCGCCGACAGACAGCATCTGCGATGCTCCGCCGAATGCGTTCAATCCGTCCAACTGGGCGACTGCCGCTCCCCGGATTCTCGAGTACGTCAACAATCCGATCCACGCGCAGTACAACACGTATGTGGTCGACGAGAACGGCACCACCGCGACGCAGTGGATCACGTCGTGGGCGACCGAGTTGATCGAGGAAGCACCCCACCCCGCCGAGGAGTAAGACGACTCGAGAGTTACTCACCGGTAGTGTCGGTCGTCACCACCGGGTTCGGTCGCCCGCCCATCGGCCTCTAGACTCATCCCGCCCGGCACGCCCGGCCGGCCCGAGTTCGCGGTGATCGACGACCGCCACATGAGAAGAGGTTCGATGGGAGCCAGCGACGGAGCGGCAGCAGCCCGCCCCGCGACGGGTCGTTCCCGCACCGGCAACCTCGGCTCAGCGGGCAGGCCGCGTGTGTGCGAATCGCACCGGCGCCCGAACGCGACATGGGAACATGGCGTCCACCGACCGCCGAATGTGCGCGGTGGGCCGACGATGTCGTATGTTGGTGACTTCCCCGACAAGGCGGAAGCACTGGTCGCGTCGATTTCGGTATTCGCGGGGTGGGCGAGCGATGCCGATCTGTAACATATCCGTGATCTCGGACCGATGAACACGTTCGGTGGGTCGCACGCAGACGCTGTTGTCGATGTTCGGTTCGATGATCTGGCAGCGCAAGGACGAGTTAGGGGCGCAACCATGTCGAGTGGTTGTGGGATCGCTTCGACAGGGAGAAGGAATTGAGCGTCGGGTTCGAAGAGTTCATCGATGAAAACGGCCGCATCACGTTGCCGGAGGGGAACACGCTGCTCGATCACCTCGAGCAGCACGTGGCCTCCAACGGTGACGAGACGGCATACCGCTACATCGACTACTCACGGGAACGGGACGGCGAGGTCCACGAACTGACGTGGAACCAGTTCGGCGTCCGACTCAAGGCCATCGCCGCACGGTTGCAGCAGGTCACCGATCCGGGTGACCGCGTTGCGATCCTCGCACCGCAGGGTCTCGACTACGTGGTGTCCTTCTTCGCTGCGATCTACGCCGGCGTCATCGCCGTACCGCTGTTCGACCCGGACGAGCCCGGCCACACCGACCGCCTGCACGCCGTTCTCGGCGACTGCACCCCGAGCGCCATCCTCACCGCCACCTCGTCGGCCGCAGGTGTCCGGCAGTTCTTCCGCCCGCTTCCGGCCGCGCAGCGCCCCCGCGTGATCGCCGTCGACGCCATCCCGGACACGCTGGCCGACTCGTGGACCCGCCCCGACGTCTCCACCGACGACATCGCCTACCTGCAGTACACGTCCGGTTCGACCCGTGTTCCCGCCGGTGTCGAGATCACCCACCGTTCGGTGCTGACCAACGTCATCCAGATGGCCGACTCGATCGAGCTCAACGAGACCTCCCGAGGCGTGACCTGGCTGCCGCTGTTCCACGACATGGGACTGCTCACGGTGATCCTGCCCGCGATCGGCGGCAAATACATCACGATCATGAGCCCGCGGGCGTTCGTCGCGCGGCCCGGCCGCTGGATCCGTGAACTCGCAGCGGTCTCCGACGGTGCCGGCACGTTCGCCGCCGCGCCCAACTTCGCCTTCGAACACGCCGCCGCCCGCGGCCTGCCGAAGGACGGCGAGACCCTCGATCTGAGCAACGTGATCGGTCTGATCAACGGCAGCGAGCCGGTGACCACGTCGTCGATGCGCAAGTTCAACGAGGCGTTCGCGCCCTACGGCCTGCCCAAGACGGCGATCAAGCCGTCCTACGGGATGGCCGAGGCCACCCTGTTCGTCTCGTCCACCAAGCACAGTGACGAAGCGAAGGTCATCTACGTCGACCGCGACGAACTCAACGCCGGACGCATCGTGCGCGTCGACCGGGACACCGCGAATGCGATCCCCCAGGTCTCGTGCGGGTTCGTGTCGATCAGCCAGTGGGCTGCGATCGTCGACGCCGAAACCGGCGCAGAGGTGCCCGACGAGCACGTCGGCGAGATCTGGCTGCGCGGCGACAACATCGGCATCGGTTACTGGGGTCGCAAGACCGAAACCGACGAGACCTTCCACAACAAGATCACACAGCGGCTTCCCGAGGGCAGCCACGCCGACGGCACACCCGACGACGCGATGTGGCTCCGCACAGGCGACTACGGCGTGTACGTCGACGGTGAGCTCTACATCACCGGTCGCGTCAAGGACCTCGTCATCGTCGACGGCCGCAACCATTATCCTCAGGATCTCGAATACTCGGCCCAGGAGGCCAGCCCCGCGCTGCGCCCCGGATTCGTGGCAGCGTTCGCAGTTCCGGCCAACCAGCTCCCGCAGGTCGTGTTCGAGAACTCGGCGTCGGGTCTGGAGTTCGATGCCGACGATTCGTCCGAACAGCTCGTCGTGGTCGCCGAGCGCGCACCCGGTGCGGGCAAGGTGGATCCGCAGCCGGTCGCCGATGCGGTGCGCGCCGCCATCTCGGCCCGCCACGGCGTGACCGCCCGCGACGTACTGCTCGTTCCCGCGGGGTCGATTCCCCGTACGTCCAGCGGAAAGATCGCACGGCGTGCCTGCAAGGCCGCCTACATCGAGGGAACGCTGCGTGGGGGACACCAGCAGCAGGCGTTCCCCGACAGCGTGTGAAGTGATGTTCTCGTTCCCGGGTAGCGTGGTGGGTTGATGGCTGACATGGAAATGACCGTTGCGGAACTGCGCGACTGGCTGCGGAACTGGATCGCGGACACGACCGGCCAGCCGGTCTCGCAGATCACGGACGACCGTCCGCTCGAAGAGTTCGGGCTGTCGTCCCGCGACGCCGTGGCCCTGAGCGGTGAGATCGAGGAACTCCTCGACGTCACCCTGAACGCGACGATCGCGTACCAGCATCCGACCATCGCGTCGCTGGCCACCCGCATCATCGAGGGGGAGCCGGAACGACCGGAGGACGTGGACGACGCCGCGAGCTATGCGGTGCGGCCCACCGGGATGTCCAAGGACATCGCGATCGTGGGTCTGTCGACGCGTTTCCCGGGCAACATCCGGACCCCCGACGAAATGTGGGACCTGCTCTCTTCCGGCCGCGACGCCATCTGCGATCTGCCCGAGGGCCGCTGGTCGGAGTTCGAGGGCGATCCGGCCGTGCGTGACTCGATCCGCAAGGCCAACACCCGCGGTGGTTACCTCGACGACGTCAAGGGTTTCGACGCCGAGTTCTTCGCGATGTCGCCGCGCGAGGTCGAGATGGTCGACCCGCAGCAGCGTCTCGCGCTCGAACTGACGTGGGAGGCGCTCGAGCACGCGCACATTCCGCCGAGTGACCTCAAGGGTGGTTCGGTCGGAGTCTTCATCGGCAGTTCCGCGAGCGACTACATGCTGCTCGCGTCCGTCGACCCCTCCGTTGCGCACCCGTACGCGCTGACGGGCACGTCGACTGCGGTCATCGCCAACCGCGTCTCCTACTTCTACGATTTCCACGGCCCCTCGGTCACCCTCGACACTGCGTGCTCGTCGTCGCTGGTCGCGGTGCATCAGGCGGTCCGTGCCCTGCGCGGCGGTGAGGCCGACGTCGCACTTGCCGGTGGCGTCAACATGCTCCTCGCACCGGCCGGAACTCTCGGCTTCGACGAACTCGGCGTGATGGCACCCGACGGTCGCATCAAGGCTTTCTCGGCCGACGCCGACGGCATGATCCGTGCCGAGGGCGGCGGTCTCGTCGTGCTCAAGCGCCTCGAGGACGCCGAGCGCGACGGTGACGACATCCTCGCCGTCATCGCCGGTACCGCCGTCAACCAGGACGGCCGTTCCAACGGTCTTGCCGCCCCGAACCCCGAGGCGCAGGTCGACGTGCTGCGCCGGGCGTACCGGGATGCACAGATCCTGCCGTCGGGTGTCGACTACATCGAGGCACACGGCACCGGCACGGTGCTCGGTGATCCGATCGAAGCCGACGCGCTCGGACGGGTCGTCGGCCGCGGCCGCGACGCCGACAAGCCGGTGCTGCTCGGTTCGGCGAAGACCAACTTCGGTCACCTCGAGTCGGCCGCCGGTGCTGCGGGACTGATCAAGGTCGTTCTCGCGATGCAGGAGAACGAGCTTCCTCCCACGCTCAACTACACCGCGCCCAACCCGTACATCCCGTTCGACAAGGCACATCTTCAGGTCATCCCCGAGGGTGCGAAGTGGCCCCGCTACTCGGGCCGGGCCGTCGCCGGTATCTCCGGTTTCGGATTCGGTGGCACCAACGCGCATGTCGTCGTGCGCGAATACACCGGTCCCCAGGGGCAGGAAGCAGCCGAGGCCGAGGTCGAGATCGTTCCCGACGCCGTCCCCGAGGCAGCGGAGGTCCCCTCCGAACCGGCTCGTGAACTGCCGGTCGTGCTCGCGGTGTCCGCTCCGATGCCGTCGCGTCGCCGCCGCGCCGCAGCCGACCTCGCGGACTGGCTCGAGACCGAGAAGGGCAGCACGACGCCGCTCGCCGACGTGGCGCGCACGCTCGCGCGTCGCAACCATGGTCGCTCCCGCGCAGTGGTGGTCGCCGCCGACCGCGCCGAAGCCATCGCCGGTCTTCGCGCCGTCGCTGCGGGCAAGCCGGCTCAGGGAGTGTTCACCGCCGACGCGCCGGCCTCTGCCGGGCCCGTGTGGGTGCTGTCCGGGTTCGGTGCCCAGCACCGGAAGATGGCCAAGCAGCTCTACCTCGAAAACCCGGTCTTCGCCCGCGCCGTCGACGAGGTCGACGAACTGATCGTCGACGAGTCGGGTTACTCCATGACGGAGAAGTTCCTCGACGACAGCCAGGACTACGACGTCGAGACCGCCCAGGTCGGCATCTTCACCATCCAGATCGGCCTCGCTGCGGTCCTGCGCCACCACGGCGCCGAGCCCGCCGCGATCGTCGGGCACTCGATGGGCGAGGCCGCCGGCGCCTACATCTCGGGTGGCCTTTCGCTCGAAGACGCGGTCCGCGTCATCTGCGCCCGCTCGCGCCTAATGGGCGAAGCGGAAGGCCAGCTCGAGGGCGACGACATCCGGCTGATGGCGCTGGTCGAATACAGCGCCGACGAGATCACCGCGGTGCTCTCGGACTTCCCGCACCTCGAGGTGTGCGTGTACGCCGCGCCGACGCACACGGTCATCGGTGGCCCGCAGGACGAGGTCAACACGATCGTCGCCCGGGCCGAGGCCGAAGAGAAGTTCGCCCGGGTCCTCCAGACCAAGGGTGCGAGCCACACCTCGCAGGTCGACCCCATCCTCGGGGAGCTCGCCGCCGAGCTCGCCGGCATCGAGCCGCACAAGCTGAAGGTCGCCGTGTACTCCTCGGTCGACCAGGAGACGCTGTACCGGCCCGGGCACGAGGGCATCCACGGCGTCGACTACTGGACCAAGGGGATGCGCCACAGCGTGTACTTCACGCAGGCGGTGCGCCAGGCACTGTCCGACGGGCACACCACCTTCGTCGAGCTGAACGCGAACCCCGCGACGCTCATGTCCGTCGCGTCCACCGCGTTCGATGCGGGTGTGCAGGACGGCCAGTTCATCCAGACGCTCAAGCGCAAGGAAGACGAGTCGCTCGGCGTACTCCTCGCACTCGCGCAGCTGTACGTGCACGGGCACTCCGTGGACCTCGGGAGCCTGCTCCCGGCGGGCGGTTACGCCGACATCCCGCGGACCGCGTTCCTGCGCAAGCCGTACTGGGTCGAGGCCCGCATCGGTTCGGCGGGCAACAGCCGCGTCCCCGGTGCGCACGTCGCGCTTCCCGACGGCCGGCACGTGTGGGAGGTCCAGGCTTCGGCCGTCACCGACCCCGCCGCTCTGGTCGTGGCGGCAGCCTCGCAGGTGCTCGCGGACGTGACGCTCACCGCGTCGATGCCGCACGCACCGGTTCCGGCAGCAGGCACCGTCACCACCACGCTCACCTGTCATCCCGGTGGCGCGTCGCTCCAGGTACACGCCCTCGGCGACGACGGGTTCACGCTCGTCCACGAGGGTGTCGTCACCTCCGGTGAGGTCTTGTCCGCGCCGGTCGCCGCGCCCGTGGCAGCGGCCCGCCCGGACGAGGACAGCGCCGAGATCGCGGACACTGCCGGCGACAAATGGGATCCGGCCGGCTCGCAGACCCTCGAGGATCGGCTCGCGCTGATCGTCGCGGAGTCGATGGGATACGCCCCGGAAGACCTGCCGGTGGAGATTCCGCTCATCGAGCTGGGCCTGGATTCGCTCATGGCGGTTCGGATCAAGAACCGCGTGGAGTACGAGTTCGACATTCCTCAGCTGCAGATCTCGGCGGTCAAGGACGCCAGCCTGCGCGATGTCGCGAAGTATCTGCGGTACGCGGTGGAGAACCGCGAAGAGGTCGCGGCTCTCGCCGAGCAGCAGGCGGCGGACAAGGCTGCCGAGCGTGCGGCCGAGGCCGCAGAAGACGCGGCCACGGAAGACGCTGCAGCCGACAGCGAGCCTGCGCAGCCCTCGGTGGAGGACACGACCGTCCTCGCCGAAGCCGAGCAGATCCTGGCAGACGCAGCGACTGCCGAGCCGGAGACCGCGCCCACCGCCGCAGCCGACACGGCGACGGTGGAGACGACGGACGACGGTGGCGTCGACGTACCTCCGCGTGACGCCGCGGAACGATTGACGTTCGCGTCGTGGGCGGTCGTCACCGGCCGGTCCGCGAAGAGCATCTTCAACACGCTTCCCGTGCTCGACGACGAGAAGGCCGAGAAGCTGGCCGCCCGTCTGACGGAGCGTTCCGGCGGCGCCATCACCGTCGAGGACGTCCGTGGCGCCGCGACCATCGAGAAACTCGCGGACGTCGTGCGCGGATATCTCGAATCTTCCGACCGCATCGACGGACTCGTGCGTGCGCTGCGGCCGCGCCCCGAAGGTTCGGCTGCGGTGCCGGTCTTCGTGTTCCACCCCGCAGGTGGCTCGACCGTGGCGTACGAACCGCTGCTCAAGCGGCTTCCCGCCGACACGCCGATGTACGGATTCGAGCGCACCGAGGGACCGATCGAGGAACGCGCCAAGGTCTATCTGCCGCTCATCGAGGAGATCCAGGGTGACGGCCCGTACGTGCTGTACGGCTGGTCGCTCGGCGGCGTTCTCGCCTACGCGGTGGCGCGACTGCTCCGCGAGCGTGGCAAGGACGTGCGTGTCGTCGGACTGATCGACACCGTCATGGCGGGCGAGAAGGTCGAGAACACGCCCGACGAAATCAGAAAACGCTGGCAGCGCTACGCGCGGTTCGCGAAGAAGACCTACGGCATCGACGCACCGCTGCCGTTCGACCTTCTGGCGGAGGCCGAGAGCGACGAGGAACAGATCGGTATCCTCATGGGCCTGCTCGAGATGAGCGGTGTCGAGATCCCCGGGGGCATCATCGAACACCAGCGCACCTCGTGGCTCGACAACCGTGCGATCCAGACAGCTGAGCTGGACACCTACGACGGCGATGTCGTTCTCTACATGGCCGACCGCTACCACGACGACGCCATCGATCTCGAGCCGGCGTTCGGCACCCGGCAGCCCGACGGTGGCTGGGGAGACGTCGTCGCGAACTTGGAGATCGTGTCTGTCGGTGGCGATCACCTGCAGATTGTCGACGAGCCGTACATCGCCAAGGTGGGAGCAGACCTGACCCGTAAGCTGGCCGCCATCGAGGCCTCGAGGAGCTGAACGAGTAGTGACCACCACCACGGCAGAAAAGCTGGCCGAGCTGCGCCAGAAACTGGAGATCGCACAGGAGCCCGCGGGCGAGATCGCAATCGCCAAGCGCGCGAAGAAGGGCATTCCGAGCGCGCGTGAACGCATCGACATGCTCCTCGACAAGGGAAGCTTCGTCGAGATCGGCGCGCTGATGAAGACGCCCGGACGCGAGGACGCCTTCTACGGCGACGCCGTCGTCGTCGGGCACGGCACCGTCGATGGACGTCCCGTCGCCGTCTTTTCGCACGACCAGACCGTTCTCGGCGGCAGCGTCGGAGAGATGTTCGGCCGCAAGGTTTCCGCAGTCCTCGACTACGCACTGAAGATCGGCTGCCCCGTCGTGGGCATCAACGATTCCGGCGGTGCCCGCGTGCAGGACGCCGTCACCTCGCTCGCGTGGTACGGCGAGATCGGTAAGCGGACCGAGCCGCTGTCCGGCCTGTGCCCGCAGATCTCGGTGATCGTCGGCAAGTGCGCCGGCGGTGCCGTGTACGCGCCGATCAACACCGACGTCGTGGTCGCCACCGAAGAGGCGTACATGTTCGTCACCGGGCCGGACGTCATCAAAGCCGTCACCGGTGAGGACGTCAGCCTCCACGAACTCGGAAGTGCCCGTAAGCAAGCCGAATACGGCAACGTGCACCACGTCGCGCCGGACGAGAAGGCCGCGTTCGACTGGGTGCGCCAGTACCTGAGCTACATGCCGTCGAACGCGCAGGAGAAGCCGCCGGTCGTCAATCCCGGTCTCGAACCGGAGATCACGCCCGACGACCTCGAACTCGATTCGTTCATGCCCGACGCCGACAACTCCGGCTACGACATGCACGACATCCTGCTCAAGATCTTCGACGACGGCGATTTCTTCGAAGTGCGTTCGCAGACGGCGGCGAACATCATCACCGGGTATGCCCGCGTCGACGGCCGTCCGGTGGGCGTCGTCGCCAACCAGCCTCTGTTCCTGTCGGGTGCGCTCGATGCGGCCGCAGCCGACAAAGCAGCGCATTTCGTGCGGGTCTGCGACGCCTACAGCATCCCGCTGGTATTCGTCGTCGACACCCCGGGCTTCCTTCCCGGCGTGGAGCAGGAGAAGATCGGCGTCATCAAGCGAGGCGGCCGGTTCCTGTTCTCGTACGTGGAAGCATCCGTGCCGAAGGTGACTGTCGTGGTGCGCAAGTCGTACGGCGGCGGTTACGCGGTGATGGGTTCCAAGCAACTCGGCGCCGACATCAACTTCGCGTGGCCGACGGCCCGCATCGCGGTGATGGGCGCAGAGTCGGCTGTTGCCGTCATCGGACGCAAGCAGATCGCGGAGGCCGGTGACAACGCTCCCGCCGTCCGCCGGCAGCTCATCAACTTCTACAACGAGCATGTCGCGACGCCGTACATCGCGGCCGAGCGCGGTTACATCGATGCGGTCATCGACCCGGCTTCGACGCGGCTCGAGATCCGGCGTGCGCTGAATCTGCTGCGGGACAAGACGGTGTTCAAGAACCCGCGCAAGCACCACCTGTTGCCGCTCTGATCGAGCGCATCTCGTGACGACGATGCCGTAGCTGCTGCACTTTCCGTGCAGCCGCTACGGCATTCGTGTCTGCCCGCTAGGTCGCGAGCCCGCGCCGCACGTAGCCGACGATGTGCTCGACTTCGGCGTCGGCATCGAACGTGGAGATGTCGCGCCAGAGCAGGTGTTCCATGGACGCGAGCAGCAGGATGGATGTGGCGAGCGAGTCCCGTTCGGGATCGGTCGAGCCGAGTTCGCGGATCGGGCCGGCGAGGACGTCCGCGAGGGCGAACTCGAGGTCTTCGCGAACCTTCGGAGCATGAGACCGCCCGCCACCCGCCGCGACGACATTGCGGGTCGCGGCGCCGATCTCGGGATTCACGGCCTGATTGAGGACCGCTGCGATGCCCGCCCGGAGCGCTTCGTCCGGGGTCTGCGCCGCGCTCATCTTGTGGCGCAGGTAGTTCAGGAGACGTTGGCTGCCCTCCTCGACCACCGCGTCGACGAAGTCGCTCTTGCTGCGGAAGTAGCGGTAGAACGCGTCGTTCGACAACCCTGCGGCGGTGACGATGTCCGCCACGCGTGCAGGGGCACCCTGCGTGATCAGCTCGCGGCCGGCGCGGATCAACCGATCCACGTCGCGACTCGCGGCCTCCTGACGCGGGGTCAGGCTCCGCCTCACCGCTTGGGTCGCTCGGGGCGACAGCGTCGACGCGTCCTGGGAGTTCTCGATGCTCACTCCCGCATTCTAGGTGTACGGAACGCAGTTCCGGACGGCCCCGCGACTTTCGCCGCGAGGCCGGTGGACGCTACTCGTACACGCGCATCGAGGCGGGCTTCCATAGCCCCGAACGGTTCGCCTCGGTGGTCGTGAGGTCCGCAGGGACCGCGTCGGGGTAGCTCGGGACGTACCGCTCCAGCGAACCCCAGTCACGTGCCCAGTCGTTGTTCAGGTACGTGGGGATCTGCTCGGGACGGGCGAGGACTTCGGTGAATCCGAGCGGTCCGCCGTTGTCCGCAGCCTGCCAGGTATCCGTCGACGACACCGCGAGCGGCCGGTCGGGAAGGATCCGGTAGTTCGGCATCTCGGCGACACCCGCCCAGTGGTCGAACGGCCGCTGGCACGGGAACTGCAGGCCCACAGCCCAGTCCAGGAGGATGGGTTGCTCGGATCCGATCACGTTGTCGAGCGTGTCGAGCACAGGCACACGCGGCGGCGTGAAGGCGAGCCACTGGTCGCCGGTGAGGTTGGGATCGTTTGCGACGACCCGCACCGCGTCGGTGTCCTCCGGCAGATCCGCGATCGGCACGCGCAGGTTCCGCCACGACGGTGCCGGACCGATGTCACGCGGCAGGTAGGTGCCCTTCGCCTCGACTGTTCCGTCGGGCAGGCGCGTGCCGTACTCGACGAGCAGCGACTGTCCGTAGTTCAGCGCGCCGGTGTCGTCGTACGACCAGACGCGACCGGCAGCGGAGAGCACGATCAGCGGCGATTCGTCGGCGCGCTCGGGAAGCTGGTACCAGCTCGAGGTCAGGCTCGCCGGTTCCTGGATGCCCTGCTGGTAGCTGCCGAGCACCGGGGTGACGGCCGGATCGAGTCCGAACGGCAGGCGCACGGTGCTGCCGTTGACGGTCTGCGCGCCCCGTCCGCCGGTGGTGCCGCCGCCGGAACCGGTTTCGAACGTCGGGCCGACGCTCTGGTTGTCGGTGTTGCCCTGTCCGGGCTTGACCTCGACATAGTCGGCGGTCAGGTCGGACGGCACGCCGTCGGGGCTGAAACCGCGCGGCGAGGACCCGGCGAGCGGATCGCCACCGGCGGGCGGGGCGGCGGGGTCCGAGATCGGTTCTAGCCGACCCTGATTCGGATCCATCTCGACGAGCACGTCGCCGGCGAGGCCGCAGGTGTCGCCGGTGAGCGCACCGATGTTGGAGCGTGCGAGCGAGTAGGCCGGGTACTGGGCCACCGCGCCCTTGAGCAGCGAAAGCACCTCGAACAGCACCATCACCGCGGCGACGACGGTCAGCGGCGCGGCCGCGAACATCCGGATACGGCGGCCCTTGCGCGTCGTCGGTTTCTCGGGCGGTGCCGCATAACCTTCGCGCAGGTACTGCCACGCGACGAGGACGAGGGCCGCGCCGAACAGGATCAGGAACACCGAACTCGACTGTGTGCCCTGGAACGAGACGGTCTTGTCGAACCACGGCACGCCGTAACTCGACACGTACCACCAGCCGTTGATGCCGGCGAACGACACCGCGAGAACGAAGAGCAGACCCGCGAGGAAGATCGTGCGGTTCCGTCGCGAGCGTAGGGCGCTCGCGGAGACGAGCACGGCCGTCAGCGCGGCGAGCGAGCCGGCGATGCCTGCGTACGCCCCGAAGTGGTGCGTCCACTTCGTGGGGTTGAACATCATGAAGAACACGGTTCCGAAGACGATGCCCAGCAGACGCCACGACGGGCTCATCGCGACGCCGGGGATCTTCCGTCGGCGCAGCAGCACAAGCAACGTCGTGAACAGGCACAGCAGCATCACGAGGAACGCGAAGCGGCGGGCAAGCGAACCGTCGACGGTCTGCACCATCAGGTAGTAGTAGCGGAGGAAGTCGTTCCACCACTCTTCGTTCGGTCCGATGATGGTGCGCACGCGGGTGGCCTCGAGGACCGCTGCGAGGGTCTGGTCCGAGAACACCACGACCAGGACCAGTACTCCCGCCGCGCCGATGGGAGCGAGCAGTGGCAGCGTGCCGACTTCGCGGTGGCGGCGGACGACGATGCGCGTCATGGGCCGGAGACCGGCGATCAGCGCGGCGATACACATCAGTCCGGTCGGCGCGGCCGCCAAGGTGAACGCGCCGATGATCACGGCCGTCGCCGCGGGTAGCAACCGGCCGGTGGCGATCGCACGCTCGATCGAGCACCACGTGAGCAGTGCGCCGACGGCAACGATCGGCTCGGGGCGCAGGCCGTTGTTGTAGGGGAGCCAGAACGCGAGGAACACCAGGCCGCCTGTCCACAGCGCGATCCGGTTCTCGCGGACCGCGCGTCCGAGGCGGGGCACCACCTCGCGGCTGATGACCATCCAGCACACGATGCCGGCGAGCAGCGCGGGCAGTCGCATCCACGGGCTCGCGGTGGAGATCTTGGCGAACGCGGCCAGGACGTCGTAGTACCAGCCGAACGGAGCTTCGGGGACGCCGAACCACCGGAAGTAGTTGGCCATGTATCCGGAGTGCTCCGACGCCCGGGCCATCGTCAGGAGGTAGCCGTCGTCGGAGGTGTTCGCGCCGAAGAAATGCCAGCCGACGAGGGTGACGATCACGACGATGTCGACGCCGCTGAACTTCCACCAGCGGGCGGGCAGGAAGCGTCGGTGCCCGCGCCCGTCGGTGCCGTCCAGCTTCGCCAGTGCGGCGAGTGCGAGCGCCGTGGACAGAACCGCGAGGATCATCGCGAGCGACTTGACGAGGGTGGGTGACGACGTGAAGCGCGAGTCCACGTCCACGTTCACCTCGAGCCCCGGCACCGCGGTGGTCAGGTCGCTGAATACGCCCACGACGAGCGGCCGGAGGTCGCCGCCGAGTTCGCCGGCGCGCGGGAGGCCGTTCTCGTCGGAGAGTCCGACGAATTCGGCGGTGGTGCGGTCGGCGTCCGAGTAGATGCGGAGTTCGGTGCACGCACTGGACTCGACGTCGGCACGCGGTGCCGTCGCGACCACGACGTTGCGGTCGAGTACGTCGACGTTCTCTTCACCGACCCGCACGAACATCGCGTTGAGCGCGGCATCCTGCCCGTTCGCGGGTGCGGTGGCCAGCAACATGCCGCCCGAGTCGGGGAGTTCACCGACGGCCGCACACGGGATCGTCGCCTCGAGCCGGAGCGGGACCTGCGACATCAGCGGCAGTTCGATATCGGTGACAGAGCCGTTCTGCGGCCAGGTGGCCGTCGCTTCGGTGACGCGCACCGGCAGGAACGGCGTCGCTACGGCGAGGACGATACCGAGTAGTCCGGCGACAGCGGCGACGAGTCGCGCGGTCCGGTACTGCGAACGAAGATCCTCGCCGACGGACCGAAGCGGGGTCGCGCTGGGAGCGGGGGCGGTCGTCACGTCGTCGGGCACGGGTTCCGATGGTATCGGCAGCCGACGTGTGACGGCACACGCCCTCATTCCAGCAGGACAGGCACCCCGTCACGGACGCGCCCCGGACTCCACAACCCGGACCGCGTGACCTCGGCGGTTTCGACGGTCGCACCGGTCGCGGGAGCGATCGGCCGATACCGCTCGAGCGAACCCCAGTCGCGGTCCCAGTCGTGGTTCAGATAGGTCGGCACGGTCTCGGCGGTCAGCAGCAGCGGTATCCAGCCGAGAGGGCCACCACCGATGTCGTCCTGCCAGCCGTTCGTCGCATCCGCGCCCACCCGGTCGGGCAGGATACGGAACTCGGGGACCTCGGCGATGCCGTTGCGATGACCGAACGGACGCTGGCAGGGGAAGGCTAGGCCCACCGACCAGTCGAGCAGTACCGGGGCCTGCGACCCGACGACCTCGTTCAGTGTCTCGAGCCGCGGCAGACGAGGAGGCGTGACGGCGACCCACTGGTCCGGCGCCAGGTTGCCGTCGTCGATGACGATGCGGACGGCATCCGCGTCGGCGGGGACCGCGTCCATGGGCACCCGCAGGTTTCGCCAGGACGGCGAGGGGCCGATGTCGATGGGGGAGATCCGGCCCACCGGCGCCACCTCACTGCCCGACGTGACACCGAACTCGAGCTGGACATCCTGTCCAGGGGTGATCACGCCGTCCGGGTCTACGTAGTGCACGCGGCCCGCGGCGGTGACGACGAGCAGCGGGGTGTCGCCGGTGCGTTCGGGAAGCGCGTACCAGCCGGACTCGAGTTCGGCGGCCTGCTGCACGCCGGTCCGGTAACTGCCCAGAATCGGGGTGGTGGCCGGGTCGAGTCCGAACGGAAGGCGCACGGTACTGCCGTTGACCCCTTCGTTGCCGCTCCGGCCACCGCCGGTGCCCGCCCCCGTCGAGGTGGTGGTGCCGCCCTCCTCGGAGTCGACGGTGTTCGCTCCACCCGTCGTGGACGTCTCGGCGTCGGCGGTGAGGTCGAACGCGACGCCGTCGGGTGTGAACCCCGTCGACGTTCCGCCGCCGAGCGCATCGGCGACCGAACCCTCGAGCGGCGAAAGCATCGTCGCGTTCGGATCGGTTTCGACGAGGACCTCGTTTGCCAGGCCACAGCTGTCGCCGCGGAGAGCAGCGGTGTTGGACTTCGCGATCGAATACGCCGGGTACTGCGCGACCGCTCCCTTGAGCAACGACATGATCTCGAACAGCACCACGGCGGCTGCCACAAGAGTGAGCGGCGCCGACGCGAGTGCCTTCATCCGGCCGTTGCGCTCGGGCCGGGGCGGGACGAACGGTTCGCGCAGGTGGAACCACGCGGCCACGAGCAGTGCGACCACGGTCAGGCCCAGCAACGCGGTCGAGAAGGCGTACCCGGAGATCGACGGCGGTTTGTCCCACCAGGGAACTCCGAAGCTCGAGACGTACCACCAGCCGTTCGGGCCGGTGAACGCCATCGCGAGCACGAACAGCACTCCCGCGGTGAACAGAGCACGGTTGCGCGGCGAACGGATACCGACGGCGCCGACCCCGACGGCCGCCAGCGCGGCGATCGACCCGGCGAGTCCGGCGTAGACGCCGAAGTGGTGGGTCCACTTGGTGGGCGTGAGCATCATGAGCAGCAGCGACGCGAAGACGATGCCGAGGATGCGGCGCGAGGGACCGATGGCGGTACCTGGGATGCGGCCCTTGCGGAGAATCAGCATGACGCACACGACCAGGCACAGCAGCATCACGAAGACACCGAACCGGCGGGCGACCGAACCGTCCGGCGACACGGTCAGCAGAGCGTCCCAGCGCAGCCGTTCGTCGAACCACGGCACGTTCGGACCGACCGCGGACCGCACCCGGGTCGCCTCGAGCACCGACGCGAGAGTCTGATCGGCGAACACCGCGATGAGAACCACCGTGCCCGACGCGAGGATCGGTGCGAGCGGTGCCCACCCCACGAGGTGGCGTCGTGACGCCAGTGCTTTCACGAGGGGACGGGCGCCGGCGATGAGCGCGGCGACGCAGATGACCCCGGTGGGCCCGGCCGCGAGGGAGAAGGCCGCGATGAGAACGGCGATCGCGGCGGGAAGCATGCGGCCGGTCGCAACGGCGCGTTCGATGGAGCACCACGTCAGCAGCGCGCCGACCGCGATGATCGGTTCTGGACGCAGGCCGTTGTTGTAGGGGAGCCAGAACGCGAGGAACACCAGTCCCGCCGTCCACAACGCAACCTTGCTGTGCCGGACGGCATTGCCCAGTCGCGGGATGACCTCACGGCTGATGACCATCCAGCACAGGATCGCCGCGACGAGGGTGGGCAGGCGCATCCACACACTGGCCGTCGACACCTGCGAGAAGAGGACGAGTACGTCGTAGAACCACCCGAAGGGTGCCTCGGGGACACCGAACCACCGGAAGTAGTTGGCCATGTACCCGGCGTCGCCCGACACGCGGGCCATGTTGAGGATGTAGCCGTCGTCCGAGGTGTTGGCGCCGATGACGTGCCACACCAGCAGCGTTCCCACGACTACGCCGTCGGCGACGGTGAATCGCCACCAGTGCGCCGGGAAGAACCGGCGGGCGCGCCGCCGATCGACGCTGTCGAGGCGGTGCAACGCGACCAGCGACACCACCGTCGACAGGGCACACAGGATCATCGCGGCGAGTTTGAGCAGCGTGGGTGTCGATGTGAATCGAGTGTCGATCTCGGCGCGTAACGACAACCGCTCAGCGGCCTCACCCGAGGTGAGGGCCTCGGACGATCCGTTCAGGTCGCTGAACACGCCGACCATCTGCGGGCGGAGATCGCCCGTCACTTCCACGGTCACGGCCGGGTCCGCGCCGACGATCGACGCGGCGGTCAATTCCGAGTTCGACGCGACAGTGACCGCAGTGCACGCCGCGTCGAGAGGAGTCGATACCAGCACTTGGTTCCGCAACACGGCCTCGATCGCGCCGGGGTTACCGTCCGTGCCCGGGACGGCCCTGATGACGAGCGCGGTGTCGGTCGCGTCGGGCGCGTTCGGGGGGACGGTGGACATGAGGGTGCCACCCTCCGGTCCGAGGAGACCCGCCGCGGAACACGGAACGCTCACCCGCAGCGAAAGCGGCGTGTACGAGACGAGCGGCGCCTCGATGTTCTCGAGCGAGTCGTTCTGCGGCCACTCGAGGCTCGTCGTCTCCTGCCGGACCGGGAGGAACGGGAGGCTCACTGCCAGCACGAAAGCGAGCAGACCCGTCACGATGGCGACTACTCGCGCCGTGCGGATTCCCGACGTCGGATCGGGCGAAGATCTGTTTTCGGGCGCTCGGGTTTCGACTGGCACAAGGCTCGATGCTAGGCGAGAGGCATCAGGAGCCCGCTGCAACACTGCTCGAGCATTCCGGCGTGGCGCGTTCTTCCGACCTGGTCCCGCGCATCACCGACCCCACTAGCATCGGACACCATGGACACTGCGACGCCTATCGGCCGCGCGCTGCGTGGCGCGGGGATCGCAGAGGTCCGTGACGACACCACCACGAGAGCGATGTATTCGTCGGACGCCTCTCTCTATCGCGTGCCCCCGCAGGCCGTGGTGCGTCCGCGATCGATCGACGAGGTCGCTGCCGTCCTCGACGTGTGCCGGCGCGAGGGCGTGCCCATCACCTCACGCGGTGCCGGCACCTCCCTCGCGGGCAACGCCGTCGGCCCGGGCGTCGTGCTCGATTTCTCCCGGCATCTCGGCCGAGTGCTGTCGATAGATCCCGACGCTCGCACAGCCCGCGTGCAGCCGGGTGTCGTGCAGACCGAGGTCCAGCGGGCCGCTGCGCCGTACGGACTCCGGTTCGGCCCCGATCCGTCCACTCACAATCGCTGCACGATCGGCGGGATGATCGGCAACAACGCGTGTGGTGCCCGTGCGCTCGGGTACGGCCGTACGTCCGACAACGTGGTCGGGCTCGAGGTGCTCACGGGCACCGGGCACCCGCTGTCGTTGCCCGGCACCGACCGGATCCTCGAACCGCTGCGCGAGATAGTCGCGCGCGATCTCGCGACCGTCCGTACCGAATTCGGCAGGTTCGGGCGCCAGGTGTCCGGTTACGCGCTCGAATGCCTGCTGCCCGAAAATCGGTTCGACGTGCGCGGCCTGCTGATCGGAAGCGAGGGAACGCTCGGCATCACGACGGAGGCGACGCTGCGCCTGGTCGAGGACCCGCCGGTGCGCACGATGGTGGTGCTCGGTTATCCGGACATCGTTGCGGCCGGCAATGCGGCCCATACCTTGTTGTGTTTCCGCCCGACGGCGTGCGAGGGGCTCGACTCCCGGATCGTCGACGTCGTTCGCGCGCGTCGTGGGCAGCACGCGGTGCCGCCGTTGCCGCGCGGTGCTGCGTGGTTGTTCGTCGAGTTGGCGGGGGACGACGCCGACGAGGTGCGCGAGCGCGCGCGAGGAATCGTGAAGGCGGCCGGTGCGGTGGACACGCTGCACGTCGACGACCAGGCGCGGGCGGACGCGCTGTGGCGGATCCGGGAGGACGGCTCGGGACTGTCGGCGCGGAGCCCGCGGGGTCTGCCCGCGCACGCGGGGTGGGAAGACGCCGCCGTGCCGCCGGAGCGCATCGGCGGATATCTGCGCGATTTCCAGGCACTGACCGACAGCTACGGCATCACCGGCTACCCCTACGGGCACTTCGCCGACGGCTGCATCCACATCCGTCTCGACGTGCCGCTCGAGGTTCCCGGCATGTTCCGCGAGTTCCTTTTCGCTGCGGGGCAACTCGTCGCCGAATACGGCGGGTCCATGTCCGGGGAACACGGTGACGGCAGAGCTCGGAGCGAACTCCTCCCGCTGATGTACTCCCCGGCGGCGATCCGGATGTTCGGTGCGGTGAAGTCCGTGTTCGACCCCGACAACGTGCTCAATCCCGGCGTCCTGGTCGATCCGCAACCTCTCGACGTCGACCTGCGGGTACCGGCCGCCCGGAAAGTGAACGACCTCTTGGGGTTCCGCTATTCCGAGGACGGCGGAAACTTCACGCAGGCAGTCCACCGCTGCACCGGTGTGGGCAAGTGCCGTGCCGACACCAGCGGGACGGGCGGGGTGATGTGCCCGTCCTATCTGGCGACCCGCGAGGAGAAGGACTCCACGCGTGGCCGGGCCAGGGTGCTGCAGGAGATGCTCAACGGCACGCTCGTCACGGACTCGTGGAAGTCGAAGGAAGTACACGACGCGCTCGAGCTGTGCCTGTCGTGCAAAGGCTGCCTGTCGGACTGCCCGACCGGCGTCGACATGGCAACGTGGAAATCCGAAGTGCTGCACCAGACGTATCGCGGTCGACGCCGCCCGATCTCGCACTACAGTCTCGGACGGTTACCGCGCTGGGCCGCCCTGGCCTCTCGCGCACCACGCCTGGTCAACAGCGTCACACGGGTTCCGGGTGTCGCGGCCGCCGGACTCGTGCTCGCGGGAATGGACCGGCGGCGCACCGTCCCGGTGATCGCGGCCCGCACGTTTCGCCGCTGGTTCGCCGATACCGCAGCGCAGCGGTCGCGCGCGGGCCGTCCGGTGGTGCTGTTCGTCGACACGTTCACCGAATACTTCACCCCCGAAGTCGGTGTGGCGGCGGTCGAGGTGCTCGAAGCTGCCGGACATCGGGTGCTGATCACCGAGGAGCAGCAGTGCTGCGCGCTGACGTGGATCACCACCGGGCAGCTCGGAACAGCGCGAAAGATACTGGGCCGAACCATCTCCGAACTGTTCCGGATCGGCACGCCGATCGTGGGGCTCGAACCGTCGTGTACCGCGGTGCTGCGCTCGGACGCGGTCGAGCTGCTCGGCTCCGAACCGGCCCGGATCGTCGCCGGAAGCACCTCCACCCTCGCCGAATTCCTCGGCGACCGGACGCCGCGGTCGCTCGAGGGCACCAGAATCGTCGCCCAGCCGCACTGCCATCACCACGCGGTCATGGGGTGGGGCGCCGACGCCGCACTGCTGCGGAACGCCGGCGCACAGGTGCAGCGCCTCAGCGGGTGCTGCGGTCTGGCGGGCAACTTCGGCGTCGAGCGCGGGCACTACGACGTCTCCGTCGCGATAGCCGGTGCCCAGCTCGTTCCCGCCGTCGAGGCGGCCTCCGACGACACCATCGTGCTCGCCGACGGGTATTCGTGCCGCACTCAGATCGGCGACCTGACGTCGCGTCGCGGGACTCATCTGGCCGAACTTCTGGCGTCGCGTCTCCCGTCGCGATGAATTCCGGAGGTGGAGCGGGTCGATGTAGGAATACCATCCGAATCGTCGCCGTATCTACCACGGGAGACTCTCATGACCATCACATCGCACTCAGTTCCGAGCACCGCGCACGGTGCCGCGTCCAAGTCCGCTCGCATCGCCGGTCTGATCGTCACCGCACTGGTGGTGGCGTTACTGCTGTTCGACTCGGTGATTCATCTGATGAACACGTCGCAGGTGCGCGACGCAATGGCCGATCTCGGCTTCGATCCGAGCCTGAACAGGGTGATCGGGGCCGTACTGCTCGTAAGCCTGGTGCTCTACGTGGTGCCGGTGACGTCGATCCTCGGCGCCGTGCTGCTCACCGGCTATCTCGGCGGTGCGGTGGCGAGCAATATGCTCACCGAACAGCCGATCGTCAGCACGACGCTGTTCCCGATCTACGTCGGAATCTTCGTGTGGGGCGCGTTGTGGCTGCGCGATACCGGCGTTCGGGCGATCATGCCCCTGCGTCGCGCGTGACCACCACGAACGGACCGACCTCGGTGACCGTGAATCGTGGGTCGTCGAACAACTCCTCGGGGAAGGTCACCGTGTAGCGACGCACGTTGGGGTCGTTCGGATACACGTCCTCGGCCAGTCGCAGCGTGTAGCCCTCGGCGCTCTGCCGGAACACGATGGCGTCGGGGGCTCGCCACGGCAACGCGTCCCATGCGGCGAGCAGTTCGTCGGCCGAGCCCAGTTCCGCCCAGCTCTCGATCGCAGCGGCGCGACCGGCGAAGTCCGCCAACGGATTCGCGTAGTGCGACGTCAGCGCCTGGAAGCCGAAATACGGGTAGTAGGCGAGGAACGAGGTGTCGGCGGTGAGGACGACCCAGTCGCTGCGTTCCGGTCCGAGCTGGGAGGTGAGCACCTCGTCCACCTCACCGAAGTACGACGCGGCACCGGGCGGACGCTGTTCGGCGCGTTCACCGTTGCCGTCGGTGTCGCTGTAGGCGAGGTTGATCTCGGGGGTCAGAACCTGCGGGATGTTCTGCGCGAAGGCGAGCGCACCGAGCGCGCCCACCGCGACGAGGACACGGCGTACGCGCGGATTGTCACTGGTGGCCAGGCTGATCCAGCGGGAGAAGTCGACGAACGCGAACGCACCGGCGGAGCCGAGCAACACCAGCAGGATGACTTCGAGCCGGAAAGCCAGCAGTGTGTTGCCGAGCACCGTGAACGCCATCGACGCGAGGTACCACAGGTAGACGGCGACCACCCCGAGTCCGAGTGCCTGCGCACGACGCGACGACGTCGCTCTGCCGACCAGCCAGACGGTCCCCAGCAGGCACAGCAACCCGACGAGCGAAGCGTGGAACATCGGCAACGGCAGCTTCGCGCCGGCCTCGGGCAGGTAGTGGGTCGCCGTGCCGGATCCGGAGGGAGTCTTGCCGGTCAGCACGTCGGCCGAGAACGGTGCCCACACGATCAGCGCGACGAGGGCCGCGATCGCGGCGATGACGACGAATTTCGTCAGCACGGGGAGAGCAGCCCGCCACGATCCGCCGGCGCGGCGCGCGAGGATCGCCGCCGCGACCGCCATCACCGTCACCGCGAACGCGGCCAGCCCCAGGTAGAGCGTGTAGAACGTGGCAGCGACCCCGAGGAACAACCCCGTCCCGACAGCCGCACCCCACCCCTGCCGAGTGTTCTTGCGGGGACCGGTACCGACAGGCGCCAGGGCCCCCCACGCGAGTACGAGGGCGGGCGGGAGCAGCAGGGCGATCACGGCGCCGTACGGCTCCGGGGATCCGTAGGCCAGCACGATCGCGGTGGTTGCCGTCGCGACCAGCACCGCCAGATCGGAGCGGACGAGTTCCGACCACAGCACCAGCGCGAGCACCGCGGCGACGGCGATCGAACCGATCGCGTACGGCTTGAACGCCTCCCAGCCGTCCATGCCGAGAACGTTCGCCACACGCCCGCCGATCCAGAACCACCCAGCCGGGTAGAACGGCGGCAGATCCGCATAGGTCATGTCGCGCAGGGCCGGACTGTCGGTCAGGCGCGTGAGGAACTCCGTACGGAATTCCTGATCGACCGAGATGCCGTGCAGATACAGACGGGTCGCGGCGAGTGGCATGCCGAGAGTCGCGGTGACCAGTCCCGACAATGCCGCCCACGACAGGACCCGCGCACCCCGGACGAACCTGCGGCGACGCAACAGATAGATCGACAGGCCCAGCGCGGCGAGCGCCGCCACCTGCATGACGGTGGTGACCGCCTGGGTGACGTTCGACGAGTTGAACGCCGGCCACTGCACCCGGCCGAACGCGAACAACCCGACGGACGACACCACCGCCGCGACGAGCACCGCGGCGACCATCCGGCCGACGGTGCCCGCGATCCGACGGAACGGAGCGACGGGAAGGGCGGGGGAGCTCACGGGCGCGTCGGTCACGGTTGTCGAGCTTAATGAACAGGCTCGACGAGACCCGACGGGTGCAGGGATCCCGTGGCTTCCCCTGGGGCTACTAGATCGGCAGCTTGCGGAAGATCGCGCGCGGGACGTGACGCAGGATCATCATCACGAACCGGAACGGGCCCGGTGCCCACACGATCTCTTTGCCCTTGTCGGAGGCCGCGACCGCGAGCTTGGCGACGTCTTCCTTGTTCACGGTCAGAGGCGCCTCGTCGACGTGGGCGCTGAACTGGGTACGCACCTGTCCGGGGCGCACCACCGTCACGCGCGGACCGAACTTCGCCAGAGCTTCGCCGAGGCCCAGGTAGAACCCGTCGAGTCCGGCCTTCGTGGAGCCGTAGACGAAGTTCGCGCGCTTGACACGTTCACCGGCCACCGACGACATGGCGATGATGTGCCCGAAGCCCTGTGCCTTCATCTTCTGTCCGACCAGCACGCCCACCGACACCGCGGCGGTGTAGTTGACCCCCGCTACCTGTACGGCTTTGCGCTGGTCCTGCCACAGTTCCTCGGCATCGCCGTCGAGGCCGAACGCGACGATCGCCACGTCGACGTCGCCGCCGCTCCACGCCCGGTCGATGACCTCGGGATGGCTCGCGGTGTCCAGCGCATCGAAATCGATGAGGTCGACGGACGTCGCACCCGCGGCCTTCGCCTGGGTGACCGCGTCCTCGCGACGCGAGTCGCCGGGCAGCGCCGCAAGGATCACACGGGCCGGCGCCTTGCGCAGGTATTCCTCGACGATGGCCAGGCCGATCTCGGAGGTGCCACCGAGCAGCAGCAGGGTCTGGGGGTTACCTACGGCGTTGATCATCAGTGCAGTTCCAACCTTCTGGACATATCGGAAGCGAAGACATTGGTGGGGTCGACCGAACGGCGCACCTTGAGCCACTCGTCGATGCGCGGATACATGGCGTGGAACGTCTCGGCCGTGGTGCGCGAATCCTTGGCGGTGTAGAGGCGGCCGCCGAACTCGAGGACCCGCTTGTCGAGTTCCCGGACGAACTCGTTGAGCCCGTCCTTGATCGGGAAGTCCACGCAGACGTTCCAGCCCTTCATGGGGAAGCTCAGCGGCGCCTTGTTGCCCTCACCGAAGAGCTTGAACACGTTGAGGAACGAGTAGTGCCCCGACTGCTGGATGTCGAAGATGATCTTCTTGAACTCCTCGACGGCCTCGGGCGGCACCACGAACTGGTACTGCAGGAAGCCCTTGGAGCCGTAGGCCCGGTTCCACTCACCGAACAGGTCGAGCGGGTGGTAGAACTGCGTCAGATTCTGGATCTGGCCGGTCGCGTTCTTGGTCTTCCGGTAGTACAGCTCGCCGACGATCGAGAAGTCGAACTTGTTCGCCAGCCCGTTGGGGAAGATGTCGGGGAAGGTCAGCAGCGTCGAACCCGAGAATCGCAGCGGATCCTTCTGCAGCTTCTTGGGCAGCTGGTCGAGGGTGGCGAGCGAACCGCGCGAGACCGCTGCGCGTCCGAGCTTCGGCGGCGCGGAGATCGCGTCGAACCAGGCGCTCGAGTAGTCGTAGTTCTCCTCGGAACCGTCGCTGTGCAGCGCGATCGTCTCGTCGAGACTTTCGGTGCGCGCGGTGTCGGCGATGAAGTACGCCGTTTCCGTGGGCGTCATCTCGATGGTCGCGCGGAGGATGATGCCGGTCAGGCCCATGCCGCCGACGGTGGCCCAGAACAATTTCGAATTGCGGCCGGTGGGGGTGCAGGTCCGGATCTGCCCGTCGGCGGTGAGCAACTCGAGCGAGCGCACGTGGTTGCCGAAGCTGCCCGCGCTGTGGTGGTTCTTGCCGTGGATGTCGGAGCCGATGGCTCCACCGACGGTTACCTGTCGTGTTCCCGGGAGCACCGGTACCCACAGGCCGAACGGCAGCGCGGCGCGCATCAGCTGATCGAGATCGACGCCGCCGTCGACGATCACTCGCCGCGATTCGCGGTCGATGCTGTGGATCTTGTTCAGCGCCGTCATGTCGATGACGAGGCCGCCCGCGTTCTGGGCCGGGTCGCCGTACGAGCGGCCGAGGCCGCGCGCGATGACGCCGCGACGCAGATGCGACGGCTTGGAGTCGTTGTCTTCCGCGACGCGCGCGACTGCCTGCGCGATCACTTCGACATCGGGCGTGGTGAGCACCTCTGCGGTGGTCGGCGCGGTGCGCCCCCAGCCGGTCAGGGTGCGGGTCTGGGTGGGGAGAGGCTCACTCGCCTGCTCTGCAGCTGTCGTGGACATCAGGACAAAGGCTACCCGCGTGCCTGGCCCACCCTGCAAGAGCGGGGCTAGCCTCCGTACGGTTTTGTGATGATTTCCAGGTTGTGGCCGTCGGGATCCTCCCAGTACACGCCGCGCCCTCCGTCGCGAGTGTTGATCTCGCCCCTGGTCCGGTGCGATGGGTCCGCCCAATAATCCAGGTCACGCGACCGGATCCGGGCGAGAATGTCGTCGAATTCCTGTTCCCCCACCAGGAAGGCGTAGTGCTGCGAACGGACGGGTCCGCGGTCGGCCATGAAGTCCAGGGAGACATCGTTGTCGACCTGCACAACGACGAACGGCCCGTAAGGGGTGGGCGACCCGAGACCGAGGATCTCCGAGAAGAAGACCGCGGATCGCTTCGGGTCCGTTGCGTGGACGATGGTGTGGTTCAGTGCGATGCTCATGGATCCGATGGTGCAACCTCGAGCGGGCTCGAGGTCAACAGCCGGATCGGTCCGGGCGTTACCCTCGTCTGCGTGCCCGAACCCCATGACCACGTGCAGCCGTTGCCGGAACACCACGCCCCGCTCGCTCCGGAATTGCCGCTGACCGACTCCACAGCCGACGACGCGCTGGGACTCAAGACACAACTCGTGCGGTTCGTGCTGACGGGTGGGCTCTCGGCGATCGTCGACTACGGCCTGTACGTGCTGCTCATGGCGCTCGGCGTGACTCGCGACGGCGCCAAGGCGCTGTCGTTCGTCGCGGGCACCACCACCGCATATCTCATCAACCGACGATGGACGTTCAAGGCAGAACCGAGCAAGGTGCGCTTCGCCGCGGTCGTGGCGCTGTACGCCGTGACGTTCGCCGCGCAGGTCGGCATCAACGGCCTGCTCAACGACTCGCTCGGCGACCAGTGGTGGGTCACCCCGTTCGCGTTCGTCGTCGCGCAGGGCACCGCCACTGTCATCAACTTCGTGGTGCAGCGAGTGGTGATCTTCCGCATCCGCTGATCTTTGGTGAGTCGATGCCCGCTGGGCGGGCACTTTCCCACCGAGGTTTCACTGGCGGCCATCGAGAGCCGACCGAATCTGCCGGACGACGCCGTCGGGATCTTCGATCAAGGTGTGCCAGGTGAAGCGCAGGACGTGCCAGCCTGCGTTGACCAGTACATTCTGTCGTTCGGCGTCGCGGCGATGACGATGAGCGTCGCGGTGCCACGCCCAGCCGTCCACTTCGACAGCAACCCGCCGGGCCTCGAACGCCACGTCGATCTCGAACCCGCAACTCCACACGTGTGCCCGCCACCCCGTCAGACCCGCGTCGCGCAGGAGTCGGTGCAGGGTGCGCTCGGCCTCCGAATGCCCGCCGTCACCGGCTGAACACAGCAGGCGTGACGCCGCGCGAGCGCCGTGCCGTCCCGAGTTGCGCCGATGTACCTGTTGCAGAACCTCGAGCGAGGTGTGCCGCTGAAGCGCACGATCCATGAGTACCGACCCGCTCGGCATCTCGGTCGCGGCCTCGAGGACGGTGAGGGGCAACGCCGTCAACGGCAGGTTCCGGACGATCACGGTGTCTTTCCAGTGCAGGTCCCGCCGACGTACACGAGTGCTACGCGTGCACGACCGTATCCGGTGGTGGGGAACGGTGACGTAGTGCCGGGCAGGTGGCCGGTCCAGCAATCCGTGCCACCACGCCGCGCTCGGGCCCCACGCCACGGCTTCTTGTCCGGCTCCGTACACCGCCGCGCGCAGTTCGACGGCGTCGGTGCGCTCCCGGTCGGAACGCAGGTAGACGCCCGGCACCAGCGTCGTCCATTCACCTGTAGCGACGGCCCGGCCCACCGAGGTCGAACTCATGTCGCATCCGAGCGCCTGGGTACGGGTGATCACGCCGTCCTGCCTGGCCATGATCGCGTGGATCTCTTTGCGGTCCATGCCTCGTTCGACGCGGCGTGGGTGCGAGAGGTTCCGGTGCGGTTCGCCCTTGGTGGAATAGTGCCCGCTCAGCGGGCGCAATCCCACCAAGGAAGTCAGAGAAGGGGCAGTCGCCCGGCAGTGCGTGCCTCCGCGAGGGTGGGGGCGGCGCGATCCTTGGCCGACAGTTCGTATTCGAGCGGGCTGCCGTCCCGGCCCACGACCGGCCAGTCGATCCCGATCTCCGGATCGAGCGGATTCACTTCGTGCTCCCGGTCCGGGGCGTACGGCGTCGAGCACAGGTACATGACCGTCGAATTGTCTTCCAGGGCAAGGAAACCGTGCCCGAGGCCTTCGGACAGGAAGATCGCGCGGCGATCGGCCGTGTCGAGCAGTACCGAATCCCACTGCCCGAACGTCGGCGACCCGACACGCAGGTCGACGACCACATCGAGTACCGAACCCGACACACACGTCACGTACTTCGCTTGTCCCGGCGGGACATCCGCGTAGTGGATGCCGCGCAGTACCCCGGCCGCCGAAACCGAGCAGTTCGCCTGGGCCGATTCCAGCGACCGGCCGGTTGCCTCGCGAAAGGTTGCTTGTTTGAACCACTCGAGGAACAGACCCCGTTCGTCGCCGAACGTTACGGGCGTGATCTCCCACGCCCCGCCGATCTTCAACTCGCGATACTGCATCGCCTAGAAGTCCCTTCCTCGTTCCAGCAGATCGAGCAGATACTGCCCGTATCCGGATTTCGCCAACGGCTCGGCCAAGGCGCGTAATTCGTCGTCCGTGACGAATCCCCGACGCCACGCGACCTCTTCGGGAGCGCCGATCTTCAGGCCCTGCCGTTGTTCGATGGTGCGGACGTAGTTCGACGCGTCGAGCAATGAATCGAAGGTGCCGGTGTCGAGCCACGCCGTGCCCCGTGGCAGCACCTCGACGTGCAGCTTTCCCGCCTCGAGGTAGGTGCGGTTGATGTCGGTGATCTCGTACTCGCCACGCGGGGACGGCCGCAACCCGCGAGCAATCTCGACGACGTCGTTGTCGTAGAAATACAGCCCCGGCACCGCGTACGGCGACTTCGGGTCGACCGGCTTTTCTTCGAGCGACAGCGCGCGACCGGCGGAATCGAACTCGACCACCCCGTAGGCCGCGGGGTCGGAGACACGGTAGGCGAATACGGCGCCTCCGTCGATGTCGGCGAACCGGGTCAGCTGGGAACCGAGGCCGGGTCCGTAGAAGATGTTGTCGCCCAGCACCAGTGCCACCGACTCGGTGCCGATGTGGTCGGCGCCGAGCACGAAGGCCTGAGCCAGCCCGTCGGGCCGTTGCTGTGTGGCGTAGGTCAGCTCGATCCCGAACCGCGACCCGTCGCCGAGCAGTCGCCGGAACTGGTCGAGGTCGTGGGGGGTCGTGATGACGAGGACCTCTCGGATGCCCGCCAGCATCAGCGTCGAGAGGGGGTAGTAGATCATCGGCTTGTCGTAGACGGGCGTGAGCTGCTTGCTTATGCCCAGGGTGATGGGGTGCAGTCGCGAACCGGTCCCGCCGGCCAGGATGATTCCGCGCATGCGGGCAAGTGTTCCATGTCGGAGAGACGACGCGCAGTTGTCGGTAGGGTTTGGCGAATGAGGCTGCTCGTCACCGGCGGCGCCGGATTCATCGGCGCGAACTTCGTCCATCAGACTGTCGCCGACCACCCCGACGTCGAGGTGACGGTGCTCGACAAGCTCACCTATGCCGGCAACCGTGCGTCTCTCGATCCGGTCGCGGACAAGATCACCTTCGTCCACGGTGATATAGCCGACCCCGAACTCGTCGACCGTCTCGTCGCGACCGCCGACCTGGTGGTGCACTTCGCCGCCGAATCGCACAACGACAACTCGCTGACCGACCCGACTCCGTTCGTGCACACCAATGTGGTGGGCACCTTCACGTTGCTCGAGGCGGTCCGCCGGTACGACGTGCGCTATCACCACATCTCGACGGACGAGGTCTACGGCGATCTCGAACTCGACGACCCGGCGAGGTTCACCGAGGAGACCCCCTACAACCCGTCGAGCCCGTATTCGTCGACGAAGGCCGGCTCCGACCTGCTGGTGCGCGCGTGGGTGCGTTCGTTCGGGGTGCGGGCGACGATCTCGAACTGCTCGAACAACTACGGCCCGTATCAGCATGTCGAGAAGTTCATTCCCCGTCAGATCACCAATGTCCTGACCGGGGTGCGACCCAAGTTGTACGGCACGGGCGCGAACGTGCGGGACTGGATTCACGTCGACGACCACAACAGTGCGGTGTGGACGATCATCGAGAAGGGCCGGATCGGGGAGACCTATCTGATCGGCGCGGACGGGGAAAGCGACAACCGGACTGTCGTCGAGACCGTGCTCGAGTTGTGCGGCCAGGACAAGGACGCGTTCGACTTCGTCACCGACCGGCCCGGCCACGACCTGCGGTATGCGATCGACGCGACGCGACTGCGGACTGAGTTGGGGTGGGAGCCGCGCTACCGCGATTTCCGGGCGGGACTGGCGGCGACGATCGAGTGGTACCGGACGCACGAGACGTGGTGGATGCCACAGAAAACGGCCACCGAGGCCGCGTACGAACGCAACGAAAGAATCCTCGGCGCTTGAGCGACCTGCAGTTCTTTCGCGTTTGGGGCAAAAGGTTCGAACGGGATGAATCGCGCGAGGTGTGTGTACGTGCCGTAATGACACCTATTTGCGCTGCTACTGTCGCATCCGTAACAGGATCGACCACTAGCGGGGAGTAGCTCGATGGAGCAGGCAACTGCCGGCGACACGACAGCGATCGAAAGCAACACAGACGCGCTGGACGGCGCCCTCAGCGAACCGGTGCACCGGGATCGGCTGATCGTGCAACGCGGTGTCTTCGCGTCGCTTTCGCCGCGGGTGCCCGGAAAGATGTACGTAGTCACCAAGGGCGACGCTGCCACCGACCGTTACGGTCTCCAGCTGGCCGACGGCGCGACGGCTCATACCAACACGTACTTCGGCAGGTTCCCCGCCAGCTTCTGGCAGCGCTGGACCGATGTGAAGACTGTGAATCTGCAGCTCACGTACGGGTGTTCGGGTAGTGCCCGAATTGTCGTACACGCGTCCGACGCCCGCGGCCGCGAGCGCGTCGTCACCGTCGAGACCGTTTCCGGTTCGGGCGAACTGGACCTCGAGGTGCCGATCGAGCGCTTCGTCGACGGCGGCGCGATCTGGTTCGCGGCCGAGGCCAGCAACGGTTCGGTGCTTGTCTCCGACGCACGCTGGACGGTCGCGGCGCCCGAGCACCTGCGACCCGCCGCGGTAGTGATCTGCACGTTCAACCGCGCCGACGACTGCACCGTCACGGTGGGCACGCTGGCGTCCGACGACGGGGCGATGGCCGACATCGATGCGGTGTGCATCGTCGACCAGGGCACCGATCAGGTTCGGTCGCGTCCCGCGTTCGACGAGGTCGCCGAAAAGCTCGGCAGCAAACTCATCTACCTGACGCAGCCCAATCTCGGTGGCGCCGGTGGATTCTCCCGTGGCATGTACGAGATCACCCGCTCGGCCAATTCGGCGCACGCCAACGTCATCGTCATGGACGACGACATCCTGTGCGAGCCGGAGTCGGTGTTGCGGCTGAACGCGTTCGCCAACATGACGGTGCAGCCGACGATCGTCGGAGCCCAGATGCTGTCGCTGAGCAACCCCCAGGTCCTGCACGTCAGTGCAGAACGTGAGGTGCTCGACGAAATCAAAGCCGGTGCTCTGACTCCGGGCGCCAAGATGGGCGTCGACCTGACCAAGAAGAAGCAGGATCCGCGGTTCGACGCCGGCTGGAACGGCTGGTGGACGTGCCTGCTGCCCGCCGAGATCATTGCCGACTGCGGGCTGCCCATTCCGTTGTTCTTCCAGTGGGACGACATCGAGTACGGCATCCGCGCGCGATTCGCCGGGCATCCGACGGTCACTCTGCCGAACGCGGGCGTGTGGCACGCCGACTTCTACCTCAAGGACTACGACGACTGGGCGCGGTATTTCAGCATCCGCAACGGTCTTGTGGTGTCGGCGATCTACGGGCGCTTCGACGGACCCGGCATCTCCAAGTACCTGTTCCGCAAGATCAGCGAACTCATCGTCTCGATGCAGTACGGCCTGGCCGCGACGTTCATCAAGGCGGCCGAGGACTTCCTGGCCGGTCCCGACTTCCTGTACGACGGTGGGCAATCGGTCCTGAAGGAACTGCGGGAGTTGCGCGACCGCTACCCGGAAACCAAGCCCCTTCCCGCGTCGCAGGTGGGGAAGGAATCCGATCCGCACACGCAGATGTCGGTGTGGGACTTCGAACCAGACAAGAAGCGTGAGGGGCTCGTGCTCCTCAAGCGGGCGGTGCAGCAACTCGCGGGCAGGGTCGATCGTCGCCCGGTGACCGTCCCCGCGGACTATGCCGACTGGTGGCACGTCTCGCTGTTCGGCGGCGCTGTGGTCACCGACGCATCGCAGAACGCGGTGCGGGTGCGTCGCCGCGACAAGGACACCGCGCTCGACCTCGCCAAGCGTGCCGCGAAGGTGTGCTGGCAGCTTCGCAAGGAAGCGCCCCGGATGAAGACGGTGTGGCAGGAAGCGATGCCGAAGCTCACGAGCCGCGAGAATTGGGCGCGGCTGTACGGCATCGACGACTGACCTATGAAAGCGTGGTCGCTCCCCTTGTTGATCGGGGGAGTGACCGTGCTCGTCGGTGCCGCGTTTTCGTGGGTTCCGTCGTTCTGGTGGGACGAGGCAGCAACGGTCTCGGCTGCCGACCGGCCCTTCGGTGATCTGCTGGAGTTGCTCGCCGAGTGGGACGCCGTGCACGGCTTGCACGACATCCTGCTGCACGGTTGGTTCGCTGTCGTCGGGACGGGTGAATTCGCCGCTCGCGTACCCGGCGCGCTGGCGCTCGGGGTCGGGGCAGCCGCGGTCACGGCGACTGCGCAGTTTCTCGCCGGCCGTCTCGCAGCTGTGGCAGCGGGTGTGCTGTTCGCGATTCTTCCGCGGGTGACCTGGGCGGCGACCGAGGCGCGGTCGTACGCGTTTGCCGTGGGATGTGCGGCGGTGCTGTCGCTGGTGCTGATACTCGCCCTGCAGCGTCGCCGGACGCGCTGGTGGGTGCTGTACGCGGTGGTGGCAGCCGTGGCGACGATGATGTTCGTCTACACCGCGACCGTGGTCGCCGGGCATCTGGTGACGACGTGGGCGGTCACCCGCGGCCGCGCGTCGCGACGCGGTGACCGATTGCGGTTCGTGCTCGCGGCCGCTGCCGGAATCGTGCTGTCGCTGCCGTTCCTCGTGCTGGCCTACTCGCAGGTGAAGCAGGTGTCGTGGATTCCGCCGGTCGACGAGACGGTCGTCTACACGATCATCGTCGGGCAATGGTTTCCGGAAGCACCGTGGGCGGCGGCGCTGTGCTGGATCGTCGCGGTGGCGGGCGGGGTGACGGCCGCCGTACGGGGCGTCCGGCCGGGTGAGCGCACCTTGCTGTGGCTCGCGTTGCCGGGATTGGCCGTACCCATGACGTTGTTGCTGGCGTACTCCTTGCTTGCGAGCAACATGTATCTCGACCGGTACCTGTCGTTCACCGTGCCCGCGATGACGCTGTTTCTGGGGTGGGCGGCCAGTCGCGTAGCAACCCGGTGGTGGACGATGCTCGTGTTGCTGGTTGCCGTCGCGCTCGCCGCCGCTCCCGCGTACATGGCGCAACGGCAGCCGTTCGGCAAGGCCGGCGGGATGGACTACAGCGTGGTCGCGGACAAGCTGAAGGAAATGTCCCGGCCCGGCGACTGCGTCGCGTTCGAGCCGTCGGTGTCGTGGCAGCCGACCTCGCCGCGCGCGGTCGCCGATGCACGCCCCGACGCGGTCGAGGATCTGGTGGACGTCGGGCTGGATCAGACCGCCGCCGAGCGGGTGAGCCTGTGGTCGTCCGATGTACCGCCCTCGGTACTGGCCGAACGGGCGGCAACGCAGTGCTCGAGGCTGTGGGTGATCGCGGATCGCGACCGCGGCACGCCCTTCACGGTGTGGCATCCCAACGACGTGTGGTGGCGGTTCGAGCGATACCGGTTCACCGATACCGAAACGTATCGGGCGCTCGCCGACGCCGGGTTCTCGATCACCGACCAGGAGGCCGTCAACCGGTTACAGCTCGTCGAACTCGAGCGGGATCACACCCAGTAGGCGACGCGCGACCGGTAGTTGCGCATGGTGAGCAGCGCGAGTCCCCATCCGAGCACCGTGATGATCAGCACGATCACCCAGTGGTAGACCTGCTGGTCGCCGCCGAGGAGAGGAGTCCGGACGATGTCGAGGAAGTGGTAGAGCGGGTTGATCTCCGCGATCCGCGCCCGATCTTCGTTGCCCGTGCCCGCGAGAGATTTTTCCGTCCAGATGATCGGCGTCATGAAGAACAGCAACTGCACGAGGCTGCCGAGCAGCGGCGAGATGTCGCGGTAGCGGGTGGAGAGGATGCCGAAGACGAGCGAGATCCACACCGCGTTGATCGCGATCAGTCCGAGGGCGGGGATCGCCGCGAGGGCTGTCCAGCTCAAGTTCTGCGGGAAGACGATGAAAATCCCGATGTAGATCACGATGTTGTGCGCGAACAAGATCATCTGTCGCCACACCAGCCGATAGACGTGCACGCTCAGCGGTGTCGGGAGCTGCTTGATCAGCCCCTCGTTGGACATGAAGACGTCCGCACCCTCGAGGATCGACCCCTGGATCAGGTTCCAGATGATGAAGCCGAGCGCGACGTACGGCAGGAACTCGGCGATGTCGAGGTTGAACAGCGTGCCGTACAGCAGGCCCATCGCGATCGTCGAGACACCGGTGGCGATGGTGATCCAGAACGGCCCGAGCACGGACCGCCGGTACCGCTGCTTGATGTCCTGCCAGCCGAGCAACAGCCACAACTCACGGTGGTTGAAACCGTCGCGCAGATCCTGGAACGCGCGCCGGAACGTCCGAGAAGACTTTCCCAGCGGTTCGTCGACATGGGTGGGTGCAGACACAGGGCCCGAGCCTACCCGCGCGGTGATCCGCTCCCACCACGTGTGGGCCCGATTCGCCGTTGGGGGCACCCGGCGGCGTCAGCGTGCCGTGCCTCACGGCGTCGTGGGCTCGTAGTCTCGGGGGATCAATCCGGATGAGCAGGAGAACGATGGCTATCAACCCGGCCGCGTCGGAAGAGAACTTCCTGGAGCTTCGACGCGACGAAGACCTGTACGAGATGTCGCTGGACCTGCTCGCCTATTACCTGGACACGGCGTTCGAGGATCCGGCAGCCGGCGAGGTCGAGCGATGGACGGTGAGTTGTCTTCCCGACGACGGTGCGGAGGCGCCGCTGTTCTCCCTCGCTGTCGGGACTGTGGAAGTCCTCCGGCTCGCGAAACCCACCGAGGGTGCCGACGGGCAGGTGATCTGCCTCGCGTCTGTCGCCGTCGCGCGCTCGGCGCTCGCGGATGAAGCAGGCACGTCGCTCGACACCCTGGCGGCTTCTCTTCCCGCCGTGCGCTTCCGTCCCGACGAGTCCGCGGCGTCGGACGCCGTGGACGTAGTCGTGGATCTGTTCGACGAGTCGTCTCTCGGAGCATTCGAAGAACTCTCCGAGAGCGGCCAACCGATTCGCCGGCTGGCCGAACAACTCGAAGGGGAGGGCGCGGACGAGCACCACAACAGGTGGCTCGCGCGGGCCGTCCTCGACCGGATCGCGAATGCGCCGGCCGGCAACTCGGTCTGACGCCGCGGGCATTTGCGCGGTGAACGGGGATCCGCGCGCGAAATTACACGCGTAGATCCCCGTTCACCGCGACGATCACATGCCCTTCACGTCATGTCGTCGCATACAGCGCGTCGATCTCCACCGCATACTTCGCGTCGATCGGCTTGCGCTTGAGCTTCATCGTGGGCGTCAGTTCGTCGCCCGACGGCTCCCAGATCGTCGGCAGCACGGTGTACTTCTTGATCTGCTCGACTCGCGACAGTTTGCCGTTCGCCTCTTTCACCGCCATTTCGACTGCGGAGAGGACGACGGGGTGCTGGGCCAGTTCTTCGTGGGTCCCGCTGATCCCGTTCTGCTCGGCGAACACGGGCAGCGCATCAGGGTCGAGTGCGAGCAGCGCGACGATATAGGGACGGTCGTTGCCGATGACGGCAGCGCCACCCAGGATCGGGCACGCGGCCCGCAATGCCCCTTCGATGTTGGTGGGCGACATGTTCTTGCCGGCCGCGTTGACGATCAGTTCCTTCTTGCGGTCGATGAGGGTCACGTAACCGTCTTCGTCGATCCTCGCGATGTCACCGGTGTGCAGCCAGCCGTCGGGGTCGACGGCTTCCGCGGTCTTGACCGGGTCGTTGCGGTATCCACGCATGATGAGCGGGCCGCGGACAAGGAGCTCTCCGTCCTCTGCGGTCTTGATCTCGACGCCGGGGACGGCCTGGCCGACAGTGCCGATCCGGATCTTCTCGGGCGGGTTCATCGTCACCACGCACGACGTCTCCGACATGCCCCACACCTCGGAGCACGGGATGCCGAGCGCCAGGACGAACTCGAGCACCTCGGGGGAGATCGCGGCGGCACCCGTCACCGCGGCGCGGACCTCGTCGAGCCCGAGCTTCTTGCGGACGGCCGACAACACCAGTTTATCGGCGATGGCGTGCTGCATCTCGAGCGTCCTCGGCACGGGCTTGCCGTCGGACTGCAGTCGCGCGCGCTTGCGTCCCACGTCGATCGCCCAGAGCGCGAGCCGCTTCTTCACGGGGCTGGATTCCTCGGCGAGGGTCTTGTCGATCGCGGCTTTGACCTTGTACCAGACCTGGGGGACCGCACCGAACAACGTCGGTCGCACGCTCGGCAGCACCGCGATGGCCATCTTGAGGTCGTCGAGCGTGACGATCTGCATGCCGCTGTAGATGCTCGAGTAGTGCGAGCCCCAGCGGTTGGCGATGTGGGCATCGGGGAGGTACGACACGATCCGGTCGTCGGGGCCGGTGGGCAGGAACGTCGTGGTGGCGGCGAGTTCGGCGAGGAGATTGGCGTGCGTGAGTTCGACGCCCTTCGGCGGGCCGGTCGTTCCCGAGGTGTAGATGAGAGTGAGCAGGTCGGACGGCTGTACGGCCTTCCACGCGGCCTCGAAGTCGAACGATTCGTCGGCGGCTGCTTCTACGTCTTCGAGGGACAGCGTGCCCTCGGGTTGCGCGTCGACGCACACCAGATGCTCGACTTTCGTGTCGCCGATCGCCTGCTGCAAGACGGGAACGAACTGCTCCTCGCAGATCATCACGCGGTTCCCGGCGTTGCCGAGCACATAGGCGATCTGCTCGGCGGTCAGCGAGTTGTAGATCGAGAACGGCACCGCGCCGAGATGGAAGGCGGCAGTGTCGACGAGATGGAATTCGGGGCGGTTCGTCAGCATGATGCCGACGGTGTCGCCGGCCTGCACACCGAGACCGGCGAGACCGGCAGCGAGGGCGCGAACCTTCTCGGAATACTCGCGCCAGGTGTAACGGACGGAGTTGTCCGGAGTCCGCACGGCAACGTGATCGGGATAGGACGCGGCTGTGGCCTGAAAAGCGGCACAGAGGGTGGACGGTGAGTCGAGACGAGATGTCATCGCAGGCTCCCAGAGACGGTGGCGGCTACTGTAGGTCCAGCTGCCGACGCCTGTGGGCAAAACCGTGTAATTCGTTGTGGGGTAGCGCTATTGGGCTGGGTGCTCGAACTTCTCTTCCCGTCCCAGCTTGCGCAACCGCACCCACTCACGCAGACCCGCCGGGTCGCGACGCGTCACCAAGAAGTACCAGCCGAAACGAATCCACTCCTGTGGCAACAATTTCCGGAGTCCGGGCTGGGACAGCAGGTACCCGCGGTTGCGGTAGGTGAAGTACCGCTTCGTCTCGTTGTCCGGGTACTGGGTGTGCATGCGACCGCCGAGAATCGGCTTGAATTCGTCGGCGCCGTCGGGATGCAGATATGCGGTCTGCAGGCAGGTACCGAACGGTAACCCCGACCTGACGAGGCGACGATGCACCTCCACTTCGTCGCCTCGGACGAACAACCGCAGATCGGGCACGCCCACAGCGTCGATCGCGGCGGCGGTGAACAGCGCCCCGTTGAACAGCGACGCGATGCCGGGAAGCAGATCCTCGTCACCGAGCTCGTGACGCCACCGCCGCCATACGACCCCGCGTCGCAGCGGGAATGCCAGGCGATCGGGTTCGGCGATGTCGCACACCACCGGCGATACTTCGGCCAGTCCGTTGCGTTGAGCGCAATCGAGGAGAGTCGCGAGCACGTCGGGTCCCTCGGGACGACCGTCGTCGTCCGCGAGCCACACCCGGTCGGCTCCGAGCGACAGCGCGTACAGAATGCCCAGGGCGAACCCGCCGGCCCCGCCGAGGTTGTGCTTGGAGCCCAGATAGGTCGCGGGGACGTCGGCCGACTCGACGAGTTCGCGGACGTCGTCCTCGTCGGCGTTGTCTACGACGACGAGATGGTCGAGCGGGCGGGTCTGGGTCGACAGGACCTTCAGCGACTCGGCGAGCAGTTCCCGGCGACGGTGGGTGACGACGACGCCGATGATGCATTCGTCAGGCACTGTTGGTGCCTGACGTAGCCGCCGCATCGGAGCCGTTTCGCAGTGCGCCGCCTGCTTCGCGTTCACGCTCGAGTTCGTGCAGGACCGTGCGCACGTGGTCACCGGCCTCGTCGCCCTCGTATGCCCGCACGACGTGCTCGATGTCGCCGCGCTCACGGATCTGCCCGTGGTCGATCCACATCGCCTGGTCGCACAACTGCGCCAGGAACTCGTTCGAGTGACTTGCGAAGACGAGGATGCCCGAGCGCGCGACGAGATCCTGCAACCGGACCCTGGCCTTCTTCATGAATTCCGCGTCGACTGCGCCGATGCCTTCGTCGAGCAGCAGGATCTCCGGATCGATGCTGGTGACGACGCCGAGCGCGACCCGCACGCGCATCCCCGTCGAATACGTGCGCAGCGGCATGTTGAGGTAGTCGCCGAGTTCGGTGAAGTCGGCGATCTCGTCGACCTTGGTGAGCATCTTCTTGCGGCTCATGCCCAGGAACATGCCGCGGATGATGATGTTCTCGTAGCCGGAGATCTCCGGGTCCATGCCGACGCCCAGGTCGAAGACCGGCGCGACACGGCCGTTTACCTGCGCGAATCCGCGAGTCGGCTCGTAGATGCCGGACAGGAGGCGCAGCAGCGTGGACTTGCCCGCACCGTTGTGCCCGACGAGCCCGACGCGGTCGCCTTCCTCGAGCGACATCGTGATGTCGCGGAGCGCCTCGACGACCACGACGTCCGAATTGTTGCGACCGATCGCACCGCCCGCTTTACCGAGGAACGCCTTCTTCAGCGACCGCGTCTTGGCGTCGAAGATCGGGAAGTCGACGCACGCGTCGCGCGTTTCGATGCTGACACGGGTCACGATGCGGCTCCAGAGGCTGACACGGGTACCGAGGGTACCCCGCGTGCCTACAGGTATTGCCCGGTGCCGGGGTGCCCGGGGCCCGGACCCGGCTGGTCGCCGCCGCGGGCGACCGCTCCGGCGAGCCCTGGAGGAAGCGCGCCCTGCCGCATCTGCTCGAGTTGTGCGCGGGCTGCCATCTGCTGGGCGAACAACGCCGTCTGGATTCCGTGGAACAACCCCTCCAGCCAACCGACGAGCTGGGCCTGCGCGATCCTGAGTTCCGCATCGGACGGGACCGAGTCGTCGGTGAAGGGCAGCGCGAGGCGCTCGAGTTCGTCCCGCAGTTCCGGCGCGAGCCCCTGTTCGAGTTCACGGATCGAGGACCGATGGATCTCCCGGAGCCGGGTACGGCTCGCGTCGTCGAGCGGCGCGGCCCGGACCTCTTCGAGAAGTTGCTTGATCATCGTGCCGATACGCATGACCTTCGCGGGCTGTTCGACCATGTCGGCGAGGGTTTCGCCACTCCCTTCCTCGCCGTCCTTCGCCGCCTCGGGGTCGGCCCTCTGGGCTTCCAGTCGGGGCACACGGACGGGTTGGCCGTCGGGGCCGATCACAAGAACCTGGTCGCTGTCCGGATTCGTCATGGCTCCATTCTGTCCCCTCGCACCGACGATCGTCACGGCACAATGGTTCTCGCCGGAAATCTCCCGTCCGGTGCCGACACGCGTCGGTGCGTGAGGACCCGATCTCGGGCACCCGGGGGCCGTATGCACCCCGGGCGGCGCCGACGGTGATTGACACAGGGTTTTAGAGTGTCAGCCATGGCTTACGACGTTGCCCGGATCCGGGGGCTCATACCCTCGCTCGGCGACGGTTGGATTCACCTCGACCCGCAGGCGGGAATGCAGATCCCGGATGCGGTCTCGCGCATGGTGTCGACTGCCTTCCGGAATGCTTCGTCTTCGGCCGCCGGACGGCACGCGTCGTCCCGCCGTAGCGCCGGCATCCTCGAGGCCGCGCGCGTCGCCATTGCCGACCTGGTGGGCGGCCACCCCGACGGTGTCGTGCTCGGGCCCAGTCATTCCGTTCTCTTGGCGTGGCTCGCCGAAGCACTCAGTTCCAAGCTCGGCCTCGGTACCGGAATGGTGCTCTCCCGCCTCGACGACGAAGCGAACATCGCGCCGTGGTTGCGTGTCGCGAGCAGGTACGGGGCGCGGGTGCGCTGGGCGGAGATCGAGATCGACACCTGCGATCTGCCGACCTGGCAATACGAGGAACTCATCACGTCGACCACCCGGCTGGTCGCGCTCACCGCGGCGTCGTCGATCGTGGGGTCGGCGCCCGACGTGCGGGTGGTCGCGGATCTCGTCCACGAAGTCGGCGGACTCATGGTTGTCGACGCGGCCGCAGCGGCTCCCTACGCCCACATCGACATGGAAGATCTCGGGGCCGACATCCTCACCGTCGATGCCGCGGCGTGGGGCGGCCCGCAACTCGGTGCCCTCGTCTTCAGGGACCCTTCCCACCTCGATCGCGTGCCCGCGATGTCGCTCGACCCGCATGCCCGTGGTCCCGAGCGGCTCGAGGTCGGCGGGCACCAGTTCGGTCTGCTGGCCGGACTGCCCGCCTCCATCGACTTCCTCGCCTCGCTCGACGACACCGCCTCCGGTAGTCGCCGGAGCCGTCTGGAAACGTCGATCAGCTCGATGCAGGACTATCAGGACGGTCTGTTCGATCGCCTGCTGCGGCAACTCGACAGTCTCACCGGTGTCATGGTGCTGGGCAGGGCGTCGAGCCGGGTGCCCACGCTCAGCTTCACCGTCGAGGGTGTGCCCGCGGAAAAGGTCGCGGCACACCTGGCCGACCGGCGGATCGAGACGATGGCAAGCACTCGCGGCACGAGCCGGCTGCTCGACTCGCTCGGAGTGAGCGACGAAGGCGGGGCCGTCAGCGTCGGCCTTGCGCCCTACACCACCACTTTCGAGATCGACCAGCTCGTCCGCGAGTTGCGCAACCTCTGACGAGTCAGCTTCGTCCGACCCGTAGTACCACCTTGCCGACGGTGTCGGGCCCGTCGAGCATCTCGTGCGCTCGCGCCGCCTCCGTGATGGGAAGTTCCGCGTGCACCACCGGCTGCACCTTCGCCTCTTCGATCAGCGGCCACAGGTGTTCGCGGACCGACGCGACGATTGCGCTCTTGCCCGACTTTCCTGTGTCCGGCCGACCGCGCAGACCCGTTGCGATCACGTGCCCGCGCTTGGCGAGAAGCTTGGCGAAGTTCATCTCGCCCTTGGTGCCGCCCTGCATACCGATCACGACGAGCCGACCGTCGGGTGCGAGCACATCGATGTTGCGGGACAGGTACGCGGCGCCCATGTTGTCGAGCACCACGTCCGCACCACCGAACGCGTTGCGCACCTCGGTGACGAAATCCTGGCTGCGATAGTCGATCGCAAGATCCGCGCCGAGTTCCCGGCACCGGTCGAGCTTCCCTGCCGACGCGGTGACCGCGACCTTTGCGCCGAGCGCCTTACCGACCTGGATCGCGTGGGTGCCGATACCTCCGCCGCCCCCGTGGACGAGCAGCACGTCACCGCGTTGAAGTCCCGCCGTCATCACCACGTTCGACCACACGGTGCAGGCGATCTCCGGGAGAGACGCCGCCACAGCGATATCGATTCCGGCCGGCACCGGCAGAAGCTGGGCCGCCGAGACGACGACCTGTTCGGCGTAACCGCCTCCGGACAGGAGCGCGCATACGTGGTCGCCGATGTTCCAGCCGCTCACGCCCTCACCGAGTTCTGCGATCACACCCGAGCATTCGAGCCCGAGGATTTCGCTGGCGCCGGGAGGCGGCGGGTAGAGACCACGACGTTGCAGAAGGTCGGCGCGATTGACTGCGGTCGCTGCGACATCGAGGAGGACCTGGCCGGGGCCGAGCGTGGGGTCGGGATATTCGGTCCACCGGAGAACCTCGGGACCACCGGGTTCGGTAACGACGATTGCGTGCATGACCCCGACGCTAGCGTGTACGCACCGCGGGTGGTCATTCCCTCTCCGCGTGCCCGTCGCGTCGCGCGGCGAACCCTGCGACCGGGCTGCGCGATTAGACTTTCCGCGTGACGAGCGAACAGGACGAGCCGGACTGGTTGACCGCGGAAGAGCAGACCGCCTGGCGCAACTACATGGACGGCAACGCCCGCCTGATGGATGTGCTCAACCGAAATCTGCAGGAGCGACACGGATTGTCGTTGGCGGAGTACCGCATCCTGGTCCTGCTTTCCGAGGCGCCGGACGGCTCGCTCCGCATGAGCGAACTCGCCGACGGTGTCCTCTCGTCGCGTAGCCGCCTGACGCATCAGATCCGCCGCATGGAGGAGCAGAAGCTGGTCGTGCGCGGGTCGTGCCCCGACGACGGTCGTGGTGTGCTGGCCTCCGTCACCGATGAAGGGCGCCGACGGCTCGCCGAAGCCGCTCCCACCCATGTCCGCGATGTGCGCTGTAATCTCATCGGCCTGCTCTCCAAGAGCCAGGTCAAGGCACTCGCGCAGATCTTCGGCCGGATCGACGAAGCCCTCGCCGACCACTAGCCCCCGCGATGCGGTTAGGATTTGCGACGGAAGCGTGGCAGAGCGGCCGAATGCACTCGCCTTGAAAGCGAGCTTGGGTAAAACCAACGGGGGTTCAAATCCCTCCGCTTCCGCCGGACGAGCCCCTCACCTGCGACTACAGGTGGGGGGCTCGTTGTATCTCGGTCGTCGGACGGTGTGGGCCGCCTGCACGGGCGGACGGAGTATCGACCGCGCGTATCAGCTGTTTCCCTCGAGTTCGTCCGCGATGAACGACGTCCAGGCCATGACCTCGTCGGGATCAGGACTCGGAAAGTATTTGTGATCGCGCGCGGCGAGAGCCGCCAGGAGTTCGGGCACTTCCACCTCGCCGCGGATGGCGCTGTTCTCCTCCACCGGCGCGGAGAACAACCACACCTGCTGCTGAGTCAGCGCGTCCGCGTAGCGCCGGCACAGTTCGCCGGCTTCGGCCGGCCACTTACCGCTCTCCGCTCCGCTCCCGATGATGACGGCCTCGAACTCCACCACGCGGTCGAGATCGCCCACCTCGCCCAGCGTGACCTCGATATCGCGTCTGCCCAGCGACTCTGCGATCACCTCCGCGACCTGATGAGTCACTCCTCGGTTGCTCCCGGCTACGACGAGTACGGTCATGCTTTCGGGGTTTCCCCGTGGACGAACCGGGGAAACATGAATGCAACAGCCGTACGGCTGCGGCTGCCCCCGGGACGTGTCACGATCCCCGTGGAAGGGGCTTGGGCAGCTCCCAGTCGGGTTGGCCGCTACCTGCGTCCGGGCTGGGGTCAAGATCCGTATCGTCGGGGGACGGGGAGTTCGATGCTGAAAAGAATCACCACTGCATTCGGTGTGGTTTTGCTGTCGACGTTGGGATTTCCGTCGTATGCAGCTGCCCAGCCGGCGGCCGTCGCAGCGATCGAACAGATAGCACCGGTAGGCGACCGGCGGACGGACGTCGAGGTGTTCTCGCCCGCCATGCAGCGCGTCGTCCGGGTGCAGGTGCTCCATCCTGTGAGCGACGGGCCCCGTCCGACGTTGTACCTGCTCGACGGGGTCAGCGCGGGCGAGGAGTCGGAGTTCCGCGAAAGCACGTGGACTCAGCGCACCGACATCGAGGAGTTCTTCGCAGACAAGAACGTCAATGTCGTGCTGCCGGTCGGTGGCACCGCGAGTTATTACACGGATTGGCGGACTGCGGACCCGGTACTCGGTATCAACCGCTGGGAGACCTTCCTGACGGAAGAACTGCCCCCGATCATCGACGAACGGTTCCACGGCAACGGAGTAAACGCGATCGCCGGATTATCGATGGGGGCAACCGGCGCGATGAACCTGATCACGCGGCACCCCGACCTGTATCGAGGCGTTGCGGCACTGAGCGGATGCTTCGACACCTCACGCGAGTCGTCTCGCGATTCGGTGCGTGGAACCGTGGCCTACAAGGGTGGGAATCCGGACAACATGTGGGGACCACCCGGTGACCCGGTCTGGGAGGAACACGATTCGTATCTCCTTGCCGAGCGGCTGAGGGGCAAAGAGGTTTTCCTGAGTACCGGAAACGGTCTCGTCGGACCGAACGACCTCGGATTCGGTGAAGATCTGCTGTCCGGCGGGACGCCGCTCGAGTTCGGAACACTGGCGTGCACGATCACTTTCGATCGTCGCCTGCGGCAATTGGATATCCCGGCGGACGTCGTCTATCGGCCCTGGGGCACGCACTCGTGGGAGTACTGGCAGAACGACATAAAGACGGCGTGGCCGACGCTGAAAAACGCTCTCCGGCTGTAGAAATCGATATCAGTGCATGTGAATGCGGTCTGTCGAGGGAGGGGCGACCGGGTCCTGGGTCGCGAAGTATGCGTTGAGGGCATCGAGTTCCTCACCCGCGCCGGTTCGATGTCGCGCCTGGGTGAAGACGTCGAAGCCGTCTCCACCTTCGGCGAGGAAATCGTTGACCACGACGCGGTAGTGCTGATCGGGATCGATTTCCTCACCGTCGATTGTGATGTCGCGGATGCGTTCGCCTCGTGGAGCGATGCGGTCGAGGGTGTATCGAAAGTTGTATGACGGCGCGAGGATCCATTCGAGGGGTGCTCCGGTCGCCGTCGTCTGGAATTGCTGTTCGAGAAGTTCGTCCAGCTGTGCGCCGGTGAGTTCGAGGACCTGGAGGCGGTTACCGAACGGTTGTGCTGCGTAAGTTTGTCCGTATGTGACCATTCCGTTCTCGCCGCACATGAGGTCGCTGCGAAGACCGCCCGGATTGGTCAGGGCGACTTGCGCTCCCGCCGAACGGGCCGCTGCGAGCTGAGCATCGGCGACGAGATTTCCCAGTGCGGATTCGCCGCTGGGCCCGGGTTCACGCGTGATGTCGTCCGCTGCAGACCCGACGCGGCGTCCGGCGACCTCATCGGACAGCTCGACCGCGCGTGCGACGAACTCCTGGGTTTCCGGATCCGGCTCGATGTCGTGGGTGATGACCTGGGTGAAGGTGACGGTGTGATCCCGCTGCACGTCGCGGGTCTCGCGATCGATCATCAGATCCGCGACGGAGATGATGCGTCCGTGGGAGGCGCCCTGCACGACCGCGCGTGGCCGGCCGAGAGGATCGGGATAAGTGCAGTTGAAATGCTTGTCGCCGTCGGACGTGACGATCAGGTCGACCTTCGGGGAGACGGTGGTGGCGACGACGTTCGCGGGGCCGTCGGCCGGATTGCACGGGTTGCTCTCTCCGCCGGTACCGATGTCACCTTTGTAGAGCAGCACGATCGCGCGGACCCCGAGCGAATCGAGAATGTCGGCGGTCCGATCGACGGCCTCGATCTCGTCGCCGAAATTCAGGCCCGCGATGGCATCGGATCGGATGAACTCCGGTGTGTTGCTGGGTAGTACGCCGATGACGCCTACCGGGATGCCGTCGGCGTAGTTCACGCTGAACGGGAGCGCGGCGGGCGCTCCGTCGGCTCTGGTGAGGTTCGCGGCGAGGAGAGGGAATCGGGCTCCCTCGAACGTCTCGCTGTACCGGCATCCTTCGTCGGGGTGGCATCCGCCGTCCCGCAATCGTTGGAGCTCCTCGTAACCGTTGTCGAGTTCGTGGTTGCCGAGAGCGGCTGCGGTGACATCGAGATTGTTGAGCAGTTCGATGGTGGGTTCGTCGTGGAACATCGCGGATTCGAGCGGCGACGAACCCCAGGTGTCGCCCACCGCATACAGCATCGAGTGCTCTGCTTGGCCGCGCAGCTGGCGCACGTAGGCCGCAAGATGGGCTACCCCACCTGCGGCGACTGACGCGCCGTCCGACCGGACCACCTCGCTGCGTGACCCCTGCGGGGGTAGGAGATTGCCGTGGAGATCTCCGAATGCGATCATGCGCACGGGCACCGTGTTCTGGGACGCGGCACCGGCGGGCGTAACGGCGGTGCCCGCACATAGGGCTGCAGTGAGAGCGCATGCGGACAGGGCACGTCGTGCCTTGTCTCCGATCATGCAGCAGCCTCCGGGGTCGGGTTCGTACCAATCGCCCGAGTGTGTCAGCGCAGGGTCACGTCACCGATACCTGGGGATAACGGTTGGGTCTCGTCACAGATCACGCGATGCCTGCGAGCGCGCGGCCGGGTCCCGTCGCGAATGCGAGGAAGCGGTCGTTCTCGTGCGGGTCGCCGATCGTCACGCGCGTGCCGTCGCCGGTGAAGTTCCGCAGGATCACGCCTGCCTCGGCCGCTGCCTCCGCGAACGGCGCAGACCGGTCGCCGAGAGGCAACCAGAGGAAATTCGCGCCGCTCCCGGGTACGTCGTAGCCGGCTTCGAGCAACGCGTCGCGCACACGGTGCCGCTCGGCGACGACACTCTCGGTGCGCGCCAGCAGTTCATCGGCGGCCGCGAGGGACGCAACCGCCGCTTTCTGCGCGATCGTGTTGACCGAGAACGGGGTGTGCACCTTGCTCAGAGCCGTGGTGAGTTCGGGAGCGGCGACCGCGTACCCGACCCGGAGACCCGCGAGTCCGTAGGCCTTGGAGAACGTGCGCAGCACGACCACGTTGTCGCGGTTCTTCGCCAGTTCGAGACCGTCCGCGACGTCGACGTTCGAAGTGGGCCGAACGTACTCGAAATACGCCTCGTCGAGCGCGACGACGACATCCGCCGGAACCGCGTCGAGGAACTCTTCCAGCTCGGTTCTGCCGATCAGGGATCCGGTCGGGTTGTTGGGATTACAGACGAAGATCAGACGCGTGCGGTCCGTGATCGCCGCGAGCATCGCTTTCAGGTCGTGTCCGTGCTCGGGGGTGTTCGCCACGGGTACGGCCGTCGCTGCCGCGACGGCCACGACCACCGGGTACGCCTCGAACGATCGCCACGGGAAGATCACCTCGTCGCCGGGCTCGCAGGTGATCTGAACGAGCTCCTGACACAAGCTCACCGACCCGCATCCCACCGCGATGTTCTCCGCGGGGACCTGCAGGCGCTCCGACAGCGTCGCGATCAGCTCCACCGCGCCGTTGTCCGGATACCTGTTCACGTCCAGCGCGGATTCGAGGATTGCCTCGCGCACGGAGGGCAACGGACCGGATGTCGTCTCGTTGCTGGCGAGCTTCACAGCGCCGGGAAACGTGCGTCCGGGAACGTAGGCCGGGATCGAGGCGAGATCGGGTCGGGTCCGAGGGGTCACCAGCCGATTATGCTCCCGACGATTGCGTGCGGGTACCCGGTGGGCGTGTCATCGTGGACAGCATGCCGGAAATCAGCAACGATGCTGCGCCGCAAAGCGGTGGTACAGGGGATGTACCACTGACGGTGATTCGTCCGGATTCGAGGCCGCGCGGCAGCATCGTGGTATTGCACCGTTCGGAGCGGCTTCCACCGACTCTGCTCCGATTCATGGAGAGCCTCGCCGACGACAGCTGGCTCGTCGTCGCACCCGAGCCCACGCGGGATGCTCCCGAGGCGGCGAGCCCCGAGCCTTTCGGAGAGCTGTTCTACGCGAACGCCGACGCGACGTTCGAGTGGATCAGGGAGCAGGGGATCGCCCCCGACATGATCGGTGTGCTCGGATTCGACGACGCGGGCACCGCTGCGCTCTACGTCGCCACGGAACGGGTCGTCGGCGCGGTGGTGAGCGTGGGGTCACGCGGCATCGTGCGACCGGTGAAGGAGGGTGCCCGGCCTCTGGTCGACGTTGTGAGGTCGCTGCGGGCGCCGTGGCTCGGCCTGTACGGCGACGACGATCCCGAGACGCCGCCGGCCGAGGTCGATGCTCTGCGCGAAGCGGCGGGGCGGTCGGACGCCCCGGCGCTTGTGGTCAGCTACGAAGGGCTCGCGCACCGGCCCGACGAACCGCCGATCGAAACCGACTCGGTCGATCCGGAGACGGACACCTCCGAAGCGGCGATCCTCGACGCGCGTCGCCGCATCTTCGACTGGTTCGACACTCACCTGCGCTGACCAGCCGTTTTGCGTTTCAGGCCGGACCATGTGTAATCTTTCGTCCCGGCGGTTCGAGAGCTTCGAATCCCCGAGGAGGCGTGCCAGAGCGGCCGAATGGGACTCACTGCTAATGAGTTGTCCCCCTTACCGGGGACCGGAGGTTCAAATCCTCTCGCCTCCGCCAGTTGGTGTACCGTCACTGACGACAATTGAATAACTTGCGCCCGTAGCTCAACGGATAGAGCATCTGACTACGGATCAGAAGGTTAGGGGTTCGAATCCCTTCGGGCGCACTCTGAAAAGCCCCTCATCAGCAGCAATGCTGACGAGGGGCTTTCTCGTGTCGTGATAAGGAGTGCCGACGACACGGCTGTCGCGGCAGCCCGCCGCCGTCGGAATTTTTGCCTGGCAACTGCGTTCCGGAGATCGTGACTGTTGCGGACGGTGACGCGCCGGTGCATCTGCTCGTTCCCGACCTTCGGGCCGGCCGCCGGGTCGCGGGTCTGCCGCTCAGCTGACCGGCAGATCGAACCGATCCGGTCACCGGGAACGGGACCCGGCCCGATCGACTACCGGGCGCACCGCCCGTTCAGGTCAGAGCTCCCGGGGGTCGAGCAAGCCCGCGTGCACCGCCTTCACCAGGCGCCGTGGGACCCGGTGGACGGCGCCGTCGACGGTTACCGGGACGAGGGCGGGGACGGCCGCGGTCCACTGGGAGCGCCGGGAGCGGGTGTTGGCGCGGGAGGTGCGGCGTTTGGGTACAGCCATGACAAGTTCCTTTCGAAGAGACGGAATCAGGGACGGCGGCGGCCGTACTTGCGTTCGAATTTTTCGACGCGGCCGGCGGTGTCGAGTGTCCGGGCCGTTCCGGTCCAGAACGGGTGCGAGGCGCTGGTGACGTCCGCGATGATCAGCGGGTAGGTATTCCCGTCGGACCATTCGATCGTCCGATCGGATCGGGCGGTGGAGCGGGTGAGAAATGCGGTTCCGGTGTTGGCGTCCTGAAACACGACAGGGTGGTACTCGGGGTGGATTCCGGGTTTCATCGGCGTTGCTCTCCTTCGGTCAGTGACGTTTCCGGTTCGGTGTGAGTCGTTGGTTCACAAGGGTCTTCGTGATATTCGCCGAATGGGTCGGGCCAGCTCGCCCACAGGTGGGGCTGGGAGAATTCGGTGTCGGTGAGCAATGCCCACTGCAGCGCGGTGCGGATCGCGTCGGGATCGGCGTCGTGGGTGAGGATCGCCAGTGAGGTGTCGCGGTCGCCGTAGTTCTCGTCCCAGCGCAGTGCCGCCAGGACTTGCCGTTCGGGACTTGTCTTGTCGAGTTGTTCCGGTGTCATGGCGGCGAGCCACGGCCCGGCGTGCGCCGCGCGAAGTCCGCTCCCGGCGGACTCGAGGAGCAGGGCGTTGTCGGGTTGCGTGGCGACCCAGGCCCGGCCGCGGACGCGGACCACGCCGTCGAGCAGGACGTCGATTGCCTCGTGGAGTCGTCCGGGATGGAAGGGACGACGGGCGGAGAATTCGAACAGCTCGATCCCGCAGTCCTCCCCGAGCGGTGGCTGGCCGCGCAGCAGGGGGGAGTGCGCGTCGGAGACCGCTCCACGCCGTGCGGTCGGCGGGATGCGCCGGAGCAGGTTCTCCACATCGCCGTGCTCGCCCCAGATCACGGGCGCATCGGGGGCGAGCCGCGACAGGACCGCGTGCAGCCGTGCCTGGTGCCATCCGTCGGCTCCCGGCCGGACGACGAGGGCGTCGGCGAACTCGACCTGACCGACGACGACCTGCGCGGTGGTGCGGTCGTCGTCGAGTTCGTCGTCTCCGGTGGCGTCGGCGAGCCAGGTGTCGGCGTCGACGCAGGTCACCGTGGCATCGATGCGCACATCGTGGGCGGCCGGCGCGTCGACTCGGCCGACGATGTCTGCGACCACGAGGTGTTCGATCGCCCAGCACAGTGCTTCGGGTTCGATCAGGGGATCGAGCAGCAGCACGATGCGGTCGACGTTGCTGCGGTCGTGCAGGCGACGCAGCAGCGGCAGCAGGTCTTCGCGCAGCGTGCAGGAGACGCAGCCGTGCGTGAGTTCGAGGATTTCTTCGCGTTCGTCGTCGGCCGTGGTCAGGGTGCGGCGCACGATGCCTTCGTGGAGGTCGGCCAGGTTGTGTCGTACGACGATCGTGCCGGGTCGCAACAGGGAGTGTGCGGTCTGCTCGGTCGGTCCGCGCCACCCGGCGACGAGGATCAGCGGTGTCCGGCTCGTCACGGGAATCCTTTCGATAATGATTGTCATTTGCTTTTGGTGAGCGTACAGTCCCGGTCGACGCTTGTCGAAAACGATTGTCGCTAACGCTGATGGCGACGGAGAGGACACCGTGTCGGCGCACTGCCAAGTCACCGGGCGTATACCCGCATTCGGAAAAACCGTGTCTCATTCCCACGTCCGCACCACCCGGCGCTGGAACCCCAACATCCAGCGCAAGACATACTTCGTGCCCTCCGAGAGGCGACGGGTCACCCTGACCGTCTCGGCGAAGGGCATCAAGACCATCGACCGGGACGGCATCGATGCCGTCGTCGCCCGACTGCGCGCCCGAGGGGAGAAGATCTGATGGCCCGCAACGAGATCCGTCCGATCGCGAAATTGCGCTCGACCGCCGGAACCGGCACCACGTACGTCACCCGCAAGAACCGCCGCAACGATCCCGACCGCCTCGTGCTGCGCAAGTACGACCCCGTGCTGCGCCGGCACGTCGAGTTCCGCGAGGAGAAATAGCCGTGGCGAAAAAATCGAAGATCGCCCGCAACGAGCAGCGCCGGCTGGTCGTGGCCCGCTACGCTGACCGGCGCGCCGAGCTCAAAGAGATCGTGCGACGGCCGGCGAGCACCCCCGAGGAACGAGCTGCCGCCCAGGCCTCCTTGCAGCGCCTGCCCCGCGACGCCAGCCCGGTGCGAGTGCGCAACCGCGACGCCGCGGACGGGCGCCCCCGCGGCCACCTCCGCAAGTTCGGCCTTTCGCGGGTGCGGGTGCGTGAACTGGCGCACCGGGGCGATCTGCCCGGCGTGCGCAAGTCGAGCTGGTAACCCGCTCGACGATGGCACCCGAACGAGGACCTGAAAGGAAGACGCAGGCGACCGTACACCGGCACCCACCGCTGAGTACCTCGAAGACACCACGCCGACGAGGGCACACCTGCCCCGTAGGCAGTATTCCCCGGCCAGGAGGCACGACATGAAAGTCCGCGCATCACTGAAGTCCCTGAAGAACCAACCCGGTTCCCAGGTCGTCCGCCGCCGCGGGCGGGTGTATGTGATCAACAAGCACAATCCGCGGTTCAAAGCCCGCCAGCGCTGACGGCCTATCCCACGCACGTCGGCCCGGTCGACAGTGCGATGTCCCGAATGCCCCTGTGAGGTACCCGGTGACCGGGACCGGCGCCGGCGCCGTGGACAAAGTGACGTCGGACCGCCGCGGTACATACGTCAGCGCGCTACGGATCCGCCGGGCACAGCGCCCACACCGGTGCACGGTGGTCTCGACGAAGACGATCAACGCCGTGACCCCGACCAGGGCCACGGCGTGAGCAGCGAGCATCACGGGCTGGTAGGCGCTATCGATTGCTACTACTCGGCGTCCATCGGAATCGATCGGAAAATGACGTGACTCATAACGGAAGGTCAGGGGTTCGAATCCCTTCGGGCGCACTCACGAAACGACCTCGCCGGAAGCTCGGCGAGGTCGTTTCGCATAGAGGCGCTGTCACACCGGCTTCGTCACACCAGCTTCGCGATGATGTCCTCCGCGAAACGCTCGATGGGCTCGCGATACCGCTCCGCAGTTCCGAGCAGGTGGTCGTGGTCGCCGGAGTGGGTAGCTTCCCAGTTCGCCCACGGCGAGCACATCACGCCGGTGATGCCGATCTTCTCGGCGCGCTTGTACAACTCGGTGGACGGCTGGTCGCGTAGACCGACGATGATGTCGAACGGCTGATTCTCACGTCCGAATTCGCGGCGGTAGCCGTTGATCCGCTCGATCCATTTCTCCGCGTCGTCGATGGTGTAGGCGGTGCCGACCCACCCGTCGCAGTAGCGGGCCGCACGCTTGAGGGCGGCGGGGGATTCTCCTCCGCACAGGATCGGCACGGGAGACGGCGGATGCGGCTCGATCGTCATCTCGGGGATGTCGTAGTAGTCGCCCTTGAAGGAGACCCATCCGCCCTTCCACAGTTCGCGCAGTGCCAGGATCATCTCGTTGAGGCGTGGCCCGCGGTTGTCGAAGTCCTGGCCCAGCAACTCGAATTCCTCGCGCATCCAACCGGCGGAGAGGCCGATGGAGACGCGGCCGTGTGAGATCGCGGCGGCGGTGCCCACCTGCTTGACGACCTCGAGGATGGGCCGCGACGGGGCGATGTAGACGTTGTTCCCGAAGTGCAGGTTCTCCGTGACCGCTGCCATCGCACCGATGAGCACCCACGCGTCGGGCCAGTCGGTTTCGGGGTGCCAGAACATCTTTCCGCTCTCGTGCCCCGGATAGACGGTCTTCATCTCTTTCGGATAGATCAGGTGGTCCGAGACGAGTACGCCGTGGAATCCCGCCTGATCGAGCATGGTCGCTACGGCCGGCATCTCGGTCGTTTTCATGAATGCGGTTCCGGTCCAGAACTTCAACGGGCTACCTCCGTGTACCGGGGTCGTGTGAGAGACATGGGTATCCAATCCGAGAGTGATCTTGTCGATTATCCAGAAGCTTGTTCTACAGCATGTTGTGACGACAGTCACCAATGGTCGTGAGGGCTATCTTCCCCTGTCACACACGAGTGAATGCGACGTCTCACCACCTTTTGTCGGAGTCGCCCCGTCGCCTGCTTCCGTCCGATTCGGGCGTAAACGCCGATCAAGCCGGTAGTGCCGGGTAAATGAGATCTATTGACGAGCTTGGCCGTACGACAGTAGATTCCGCACCAGTGCCCAGAAGTTAACGATGATTCGCACGATCTACCGAGAATTGGTGGTCGCGCGCTGCGGGGGAGAAGACATGGAACTTGCGTGGTCCGACGCCGACGCCGCCTTCCGAGACGAGGTGCGCGCGTTTCTCGACGAGAAACTCACCCCGGAACTGAGACGTGCCGGCCGACTCGCCACCAGCGTCTATTCCGACCACAAGGCGAGCATGGAATGGCAGCGGATCCTCCACGAGCGAGGCTGGGCTGCACCGGCGTGGCCGGTGGAGTACGGAGGATGCGACTGGACACAGACGCAGCACTACATCTTCGGCCGCGAATCGATCCTCGCAGGCGCACCGTCGTTGTCGCCCATGGGCATCAGGATGGTCGCGCATGCGATCGTCGCCTACGGCACCCAGGAACAGAAGGATTTCTTCCTGCCGGGCATCCTTACGGGTGATGTCTTCTTCTGCCAGGGCTACTCGGAACCCGAATCCGGTTCCGATCTCGCCTCGCTCAGCATGAGTGCTGTCGACGACGGCTACGACCTCGTCGTGACCGGCAGCAAGATCTGGACCACCCATGCAACCGAGGCGAACTGGATGTTCGCGCTCGTGCGCACCTCCAAGACCGGGCGGAAGCAGCAGGGCATCACTTTCCTGCTCATCGACATGACCTCACCCGGCATCGAAATCCGCCCCCTCGTGATGACCTCCGGCGAAGAGGTGCAGAACCAGGTCTTCTTCGACGGTGTCCGGGTGCCGAAGAAGAACGTCCTCGGCGAAATCGACCAGGGCTGGACGGTCGCGAAATACCTGCTCGTGTTCGAGCGCGGCGGAGCTGCTGCTGCGCCCGCCCTCCAGGTATTGGCTGAGCGAATCGCGGTTGCCGCGGCGGGACAACCCGGCCCCGACGGCCGCCCGCTCGTCGACGATCCCGCATTCGCCGCAAAGCTTGCGGATGCTCGCATCCGCACCGATGTGCTGGAAATCCTCGAATACCGCACCCTCGCAGAATTGTCCGCGGGCAAGGACCCGGGCCCGGCGTCGTCCATGCTCAAGGTGCTCGGCACCGAGCTGAGCCAGACGCTCACACAACTGACGCTCGAAGCCGCCGGACCGCGGGGCCGCGTGTACCAGCCGCACGTGACCGCACCCGGTGGCCCCGTCGCCGACTACGAGCCCCCCGCAGACGGTTACGTCAGCGGTGAGGAATGGCAGGCGGTGGCGCCGCTGCGCTACTTCAACGACCGTGCCGGATCTATCTACGCCGGCAGCAACGAGATTCAGCGAAACATTCTCGCCAAAGCAGCATTGGGGCTCTGATGGACTTCGGTTTGAGCAAAGAACAAGAACTCCTTCGTGATTCGATCACCAAGTTTCTTGCGAGCCGGTACGACCTTGCCCGGAGCCGAAAGGCAGTGACCACGGGCGAGGGCTGGCAACCGGATGTGTGGCGCGCCTTCGCCCGGGAACTCGGGATCCTCGGCGCCACTCTTCCCGAAGACGTCGGGGGCATGAGCGGAGGCCCGGTCGAACTGATGGTCGTGGCCGAAGCACTCGGGCACGCCCTCGTCGTGGAGCCCTTCGTGGACACGGTGGTTCTCGGTGGCGGCATGCTCGAACGTGCCGGCGGGTCCCGCGCTCAGGGCGTCCTCGAATCGATCGCATCCGGTGACGCCGTCACGGCATTCGCGGCGACCGAACCGACGAGCGGCTACGCCTTCCACGATGTGATGACCACCGCGCGCCGTGACGGCGACGAATGGGTCGTCGACGGTGCCAAGATCGTCGTCACGAGTGCGCCGCTCGCGACCCACCTGCTGGTGACGGCCCGCACCTCCGGTGACCGGCGCGACACCGAGGGGGTGTCGTTGTTCCTGGTCGAGTTCGATCCTGCGAACCCGCCGGCCGGAGTGGAGATGCACTCGTATCGCACGATCGACGATCGACGCGCGGCAGATCTGGCCTTCACGGGCCTGCGCCTCCCCGCGGACGCTCTGCTCGGCGACGAAGGTGGTGCGTGGCCGTCCGTGTCGCGCGCTGTCGAAGAAGCGACCACCGCGGTGGCGGCAGAAGCAGTGGGTCTGATGCGAAAGGTTCTCGCCGACACTGTCGAGTACACGAAACAACGACAGCAGTTCGGCCAGCCGATCGGCAGTTTCCAGGTGCTGCAGCACCGCATGGTCGACATGTACATGGAACTCGAGCAGGCCGTCTCCGCCGTATACCTGGCGGTCATGCATCTCGACGCGGACGGCCCGGCCCGCGCCCGGGCCGTGTCGGCCGCGAAGGCGACCATCAGTCGCGCGGCACGTTTCATCGGCCAGAATGCTGTCCAGTTGCACGGCGGGATGGGGATGACCGAGGAGCTGGCTGTCGGGCACTACTTCAAGCGGCTGACGACAATCGAGTACGAGTTCGGTACGGCCGACCACCACGTCGCGCGGTACGCAGAACTCACCAGGGCCTGACGCGGACGAGGCGCCGAGGGAGCGTCAGAGCAGCAGCCACCATATCGCCGCGATCACGGCCATGGAGGCAACGAGAATCAGGTCCGACTTGCTGGTCATCGAGTCGTCGAGCAGCGGTCGGGCGTGTGTTTTCTGCTGGAACATGTCTCCAGTGAAGCGCAGCAGCTCCGCTCGCCGCATCGGCAGAATTGCTCAATCGGTATCGGAGTCCTCCTCGGAGACGTCCGGCGGGGAGTCCTCGGCGGGTGGTGCGACCGGCGCGAGCGCATCCGCGACCTGCGTTGCCGCCGTCATCGGATCCTCGTGTTCCCAGATCCGGACGACCGTCCACCCCGCTGCGGCCAGACGGGAATCGGTGTCGCGGTCGCGCTCGACGTTGCGGGCAAGCTTGTCGGCCCACCACCGGGCATTGTTCTTCGGATCGGTCGCGTGCAGCGGGCATCGGTGCCAGAAGCAACCGTCCACATACACCGCGACCCGGCGCCGGGGAAAGACCAGGTCGGCGCGTCTGCGCACCCCCGGAAGCGGCGCCCGGTCGACGTAGAAGCGCAGACCGCGACGATGGAGTTCCCGACGCAAGGCGACTTCCGGAGCGGTGTCCCGCCGACGTTGACGGCTCATCCGTGCGCTGGTGCGCGCGTCTGTCTGCGGTCGTGCGGGCCGCGGCTGATCGGACGGATGCATCTCCACTCCTGTGCCCTTCCCGTTATGCCGCAGCCTGTGGGAAGCCGCCCATGCGGTCCAGGTGGTTCTCGACGTCGTCGAGAAAGCCGGGGACGAACCGCAGGTTGCCCGACCGAGCGCGCCGGAGAAAGCCGGCGGTCGCGCGCGCGGACAGCAACCGCGCGTCGTCGAGGAATCCGCCGAGGTCCTCGTAGGGCTCGTGGACGGGCCACTGCGATTCGTGAACGCGGAACGCTTTGCGGTGGGCACCCCAGGCGGCGGTCGGCCAGGCGTCGCCGGGTTCGAGAGGTGTCTCGTGATCGGAGGTGTAGTCGATCTGATGGCTCAGCCGGTGTCCCACCCAGGTCGCCATCCGGACGCTGACCGCATTGCCGACCAGTCGCCAGCGGTGTCCGGTGCGCACACCCACTGCCTGGGTGGCGGGTGCGGTCCAGTCGGGATCGAATCCCTGGAGCCGTTCGGCGTCTGTCAGTCCCGGCGTCACGATCTCGCCGGACGGCAAGCGCACGGCCGGCGGACTGGCGATACCGAGGGTGGAACCGCCCTTGAGGGTCGGCACGGCGTTGACTGCCCAGCCAAGTCCGCGCACACCTTCGGTCCAGTAGAAACCGCACGGGTGCAGGTCCGGATTGCCGTCGACCGGCAGGCCCGCGTCCTGCCCGAACAGGACAGCACGGGGATCGTCGGTACGGGAGGCAACCATGAGGACGCGGTTCCTGCGCTGCGGAAGACCGAACGCCCGGGCGTCGACGACCCGGTAGGCCCAGGCGTATCCGAGGTCTTCGAGAGCATCGGTGATGTGGCGCATCGCGGCGCCGCGACCGAGCTGGAGCATGAACGGAACATTTTCGATGACCAGCCATCGGGGGCCGTTCTTCCGCCGAACCAGACGGAACACCTCGTCGACGAGGCTCGACTTGGTTCCGGTGATGCCGGCGGTGCGGCCTGCCTGCGACAGATCCTGACAAGGGAAACCGGCCGCTACGAGTTCTGTTCCTTGCGGCAGTGAGCGCAGCTGGGTCACGTCGGGGTGGAGGGGAACATCGGGGAACCGGGCACGCAGCACCGCTTGCGCGCCGGGGTCGACTTCACAGAGGAGTTCGGTGTTCCACCCGTTCTCCCCGAGCCCCAGCTCGAGACCGCCGATTCCGGCGAACAGCCCCACCATGTTCCCCGACGACGTCACGGCACCCTTCCTCGCTCAACTCAGCGAGAACGTTACTCGAGTAGTACGACGATCTGTGAGCCGACGCAGGAACACGCGTGGAGCTCGGTCTATGTATCTCGGTCTATGTATCTCGGCCTATCTATACAGACAGCTCCTCAGGGGACGAGCCGGCGATGCCAGGCGCATGCAGGCACCCCTTTCTCTGCGTAGACGGGTGCCGTCGCCTCCGAAGTTGCACGATATCGGCCGGTCCTTCGCCAGAAACCAG
>NZ_BDAM01000008.1 GCF_001895045.1 Rhodococcus coprophilus NBRC 100603
GGCGAAGGTGTTGGCGTTCGGGAAGTCGGCGGCGGAGATTCGGGCGGAGGGGGTGGCGGAGGAGTTGGTGGCGCACAAGGTGATGCCGGGGGGTCGTCCGTCGACGACGATTTTGGCGCCGGTGTTGTCACCGTCGTCGTTGGGGCAGTTGATTGCGTTGTACGAGCACCAGGTGTTTGTCGAGGGTGTGGTGTGGGGGATCGATTCGTTCGATCAGTGGGGTGTGGAGTTGGGGAAGGAGCAGGCGTCGGTGTTGGGGCCGGTGTTGGGGGGTGTGGGTGATCCGGGGTCGGGTGATGGGTCGACGGATAATCTGATCCGCACCTACCGCCGCATGCGCGACGCGCAGTAGAGCCGAATCACCCTGCGCACCAGGCGGAGAACGTCAAGCAGCGCAGGCGTCGGGCCATGCCGCGGTGGTGTGCACGCGGCCCTGCCGGTCGACGAGTCTGGCAGCGAGTCCGTACTGCTCGAGCCATGCGACAGCACCTATCTCGCAGTGCAGTGCGGTCAGTGCCGCAGCGTCGGCCCACACCGCGTCGGGCGCGACGACCGTGACCACACGCCAACTGTCCTCGCCCGGGTCGGCGGCACTGCGGGACGCGATCGCCGTGCCGGCCGGGAGTTCGACGTCGTCGCTCCCCGGCAAGGCGACCTGCCAGCCACCGGCCGGACGCGTGCCGGCGGTCGCCGCGGTGTCGCCGATCCGCAGCAAGACCCCGCATTCGAGGCTGTCTGCGGCGAGCGCAGCGCCGTAGTCGGTGGTGTCGGCGCGGGCCGTCTCGTCGATGTCGAGGCTAGCGCCCCACGGCGCGAGAACCGTGCCGTCCTCGATGCGGACGTCGAGGTAGCTGGGCGCGGGATGAACCGGCGGAATGGATTCGGTGTCGACACGATCGCCGACGGGCGTGACCGCGCCGTTCGTCATCCGGGCGGCGCGCATCGCGGATCTGAGCAGCGCGGCCAAGCGTGGAGTCACCCGGACGGGCACCCCTTGCCCGAGATTGACGGCGTGGAGTTCCGCGTCGCCGCGTCGCAGGTCGCACGCAGCCTCGGACATGCCGATCGCCGAGCGGACGATCTCCTCTGCCTGGCGGAGCGCGCGCGGTTCGGTGACCGCGAGCACGACGTCGCGCCCCCACTCCCGCCAGCGGCTGCTACCGATCATGACGATCTCCCTTCAGGTGCGGGATTCGCCGACGACCCCAGTATGCCTCGGGCGCGCAGAGGTGATCCGTCTCAGATCCGGGACAGAATCGCTTCCGTGTCCACTCCGGTCGGCAATGTGCCGAGGGCGATCCCCCAGTCGTCGTCGAGCCGGCTCGCACAGAACGCGTCGGCGACGGCGTGGGAGCCGTGCCGGACGAGTTGCGCTCCCTGCAGGACCAGTGCCATCGACTCGACGATCCGCCGCGCGCGGTATTCGATGTTCTCCAGGTCTGCCAGTTCTTTCCCGACGCGGGCAACGGCCTGGTCGAGACGCGAATCTGCGCCCTCGGCGAGGCGCACCTCGCTGAAGAACGCATCGACGGTGTCGGGTTGCTTGACCATAGCGCGTAACGCGTCGAGCGCGGCGACGTTGCCGGAGCCTTCCCAGATCGACATGAGCGGCGCCTCCCGGTAGAGCCGCGGCATGCCGGACTCCTCGGCGTAACCGTTCCCGCCGAGACATTCGAGAGCTTCGGCGGCGTGGGCGGGTGCCCGCTTGCAGACCCAGTACTTCGTGACCGCCAGCGCGATCCGCCGCAGCGCCGACTCCTGGGGGTCACCTGTCGCGCGGTCGGTGGCGCCGGCGAGCCGCATCATCATGGTGGTCGACGCCTCCGATTCGACGACGAGGTCGGCGAGAACGTTGCGCATGAGAGGTTGATCCACGAGGAGCGCACCGAAAGCCTTTCGGTGACGCGCGTGGTGCACCGCCCGCAGTGTCGCCATCCGCATTCCCGTTGCCGAACCGATCACGCAGTCGAGGCGGGTCATGTTGACCATGTCGATGATCGTGGAGACACCACGTCCTTCGGGCCCGACGATCCACCCGACGGCGCCCTCGTATTCGATCTCCGACGACGCGTTGGATTTGTTTCCCAGTTTGTCCTTGAGCCGCTGGATGCGGATGCGGTTACGGCTGCCGTCGGGAAGCACCCGTGGCAGCAGGAAACAGGTGGGCCCGGCATCGGTGTTCGCGAGGGTGAGGAACACGTCCGACATCGGCGCGGACGTGAACCACTTGTGCCCGACGATCGTGTAGGTGCCGTCCGTGTTCGGCGTCGCGGTGGTGGTGTTGGCGCGGACGTCCGACCCGCCTTGCTTCTCGGTCATCGACATTCCCGCGATGAGGCCACGTTTCGACGCCGGTGTGCGCAGACCGAAGTCGTAGTGCGGGGCGGCGAGGAGCGGTTCGTACTCCGCGGCCAGTGCCGGATTGTGGCGCAGCGCAGGGATCGCCGCATAGGTCATCGAAATCGGGCACATGTGTCCGGCGTCGGCCTGGCCCCACACGTAGAACTTGGCGGCGCGCGCGACGTGCGCTCCGGGGCGTGGATCGCGCCACGGTGCCCCGTGCAGGCCGTGCTCCACCGCGACCGTCATGAGGTCGTGCCAGTGCGGATGGAACTCGACCTCGTCGATGCGATTGCCGTACCTGTCGTGGGTGCGCAGGACGGGCGGGTACTCGTTGGCGAGGCGACCCCACTCCTGGGCTCGGGCGCCTCCGGCGAGCGCCCCGAGTTCGTGGACCTCGTCGTCCGCCCAGCCTGCGCCTTCGCGGTGCAGCCCTTCGATCAGGGCGCGGTCGTGTGCCGCGCTGTAGGGCACGAGGTCGGGGGCCTGGTTCGACACGGTGTGCGTCGCGGGGAAAGTCATGGGAACGCTCCTAACGCGCGTAGGGAGAGGGCTACGAGGGCAGGCACGGTCTCGGCCGAGGCTCCGCCGGACTGCAGTGGGCCGATGAGTACCTCGCCGACCGCACCGACGAGCGCAGCAGCGGCCAGATCGGGGTCCTGCTCCGGAAACTCGCCGGTGCCGATGCCGTGGCGGATCGCGCCCTCGAACGCCGCGGCGAACGCTCTGCGCATGACCAATCGCTCGACGTCCACAGCCGCGTCGACAGGTTCGGCGAGCAGGGCGTACGCGAGCACCGGGTTGCGCAGGGCACGGAAGGCAAAGGTCTCCACGACCGCAGTGATGCGTGCGACCGCCGATCCGGTCGCTGCGGCGGACGCGACGGCGTCGACTTCCCTGCCACACAGTCGCCGGAAGATCTGCACCATCAGGTCGGACTTGTCGGCAAAATGCCGGTAGACGCTGCCGGTCGCGACGCCGGCGCGACCGGCGACGGCCGCGATCGTCAGTCCCCGGTATCCGTGTTCGGCGACCAATGCGACCGCCGCGGCGGCGATGGCGTCGCGCTGGGCATCGAGGCGTTGCTGGACCGCCGGGGTCCGCCGGTAGGGCACACCAAGGATTGAACTCCGGTTCAACTCTTGAGTCAACAGGGTTTCGCACTGCGGTCGCGCTACGGTCATAGCCATGACTCGATTGAGCGTGGTGGACGAGATGTTCCTCCACCGACACCGCGGTTCCGGACTGCCGTCGGTGATGCAGGGGGTGTGGCGCACCGACGACACCGTCCACGCCCCCCTGCTCATCTCCCTCCACGACGCGTTGTCGCAAGGCCCGCTGGGCCGCCGGGTGGTTCGCGCCCGCATACCGGGTGCCCGACCGCGATTCGTACCGAGCACGCATTCGTATCCGTTGCGCTACCCCGCCGAGAAGGTCGCGGACGACGCGATCGTGGAATGGGCCGATGCCCAGGCGGAGGTCGACCTCGATCCGGAACGCGGACCCGGGTGGTCTCTCGTCGCAGCACATCTCGCAGGTGGTGGCACCCTCGTCTCCCTCGTCTGCTCCCACGTGCTGACCGACGCGCGGGGGTTGATCGACGCAGTCGCGGAGGCCCTGGCCGGCAATACCGAGCCGCACGACGAATCGCACACCTCCGACCTCCGCGATGCGCTGCACGTCGCCCGTACGGTCGCGCGCGGCCTGCGTGGCGTGCGCCGAACCCGCACCCGTGAGAAACCACCGATACCGTTGTCGGTGGGGTTGCGTCCCCGCACCGCCTTGATCGACGTGCCGAGCGAGGAGTGGGACACCGCCGCCGGTGTCGGAGACGGGACCGCGAATTCCCTGATGCTCGCGATCGCGACCGGTATCGCGCGTCGCGCGGGAATCCCCCTGCCCCTGAGAATTTCGATCCCTGTCGACGACCGCGACTCGAACACCGTCTCCAACGGGGTGTCGATGACCGGCATCACCGTGGATGCCGACGACACCGTCGCGACCCTCCGCGCGAAAGCCGCCCTCGCCTACCGGCAGCCCCGCGAAGGCGCCCCGCACGGTATCCCCGCGGAGATCGTGCAACTCGTTCCCGATCGTGTCGCGGCGCGCATGACGCAGGGCGCCGGTGAGCGAGACATGTTGTGCTCCAACATCGGACGCGTCCCCGCCGTTCTCGATGCGTTCGGGCCGCACCGCACCACGGGAGTGGCGATGCGCGCCATGCACCCCGGCCTCGGAACGAGGGACGCCACGACGTCCACGCGTCTGTCGACCTACCTGTGCAGCCGCGACGATCGGTACACGCTCGCGGTCGTCGCGCTCGACGAGGAGCGCTTCCCCGACACGCAAGCGCTGCGCGGTTTCATCGACGCGGAGTTCGCCGAGAGAGGGCTGCACGCCACCTACTGGTGACCGGGTGCGCCGGTGTCTCTTCCGAAGTCGGTGCCGAACGGGCACGCCGGCGCAGAGAGGGTGGCGGGACGTTTTCGAGTTTCGCCAGGACTGCATCCACCTCGGCTGCGTCTGCGAGACGCGGCGCGATCAGCCGCACTCCCGCGACAAGGACCGCGACCTCGTCGGTTGTGAACAGCAACGGCGGGACGGACCGACCCGGCCTCAACCGATACGCGCTCGCGGGACCGGGCCGGCTGTCCACCCGGTACCCCAGCCGACGAAGCCGGCCGACGTCGCGGCGAATCGTCCGTCGGCTGACCCCGAGGCGGGTCGCGAGGACAGCCGCCGGCCACTCCCTTCCCCGCTGGAGCACCGACAGCAGGTCGAGGCGTGTCCGACATGCAGATCGAGGCGATGACAGGCATGTCCACCGGTCTCCGCGACGGATTCGTACCTGAGCAGCCGCGGACCGTACGGACCACGACACCGACGACCTCGGGGGCGTGGGCCTATGACGTCTCGCGGCCACACTCCGGACCCCGGCGCGCGCAGCCCACCGATGACGACGAGTCGTCCCGTACAGTGCCAAGCATGACGTCCGAGACCCTGGTCACATATGCGGACGGCACCGTTCGCGGTACCCGAACCGGCGACCTCGTCGCGTGGCGCGGAATTCCGTATGCGGCACCGCCGGTCGGCGCGTTGCGCCTGCGTGCCCCACAGCCCGTCTCACCGTGGACGGATGTACGCGACGCCACCCGATTCGGTAACGCGGCGCCCCAGCACCCGCGGGGCGTGGTGACCGGACGCCGCGGCGTGCGGGTACGGCCCGACGAGGACTGCCTCACCCTCAACGTGCTCGCACCGGCCGGCCGGGTGCACAAGCCGCGTCCGGTGATGGTGTTCATTCACGGCGGTGCCTTCACACTCGGCACCACGGCCCTGTCGATGTACGGCGGAGAGTCGCTCGTGCGGCGCGGCGACGTCGTGTACGTATCGGTCAACTACCGCCTCGGCCCGCTGGGGTACCTCGACTTCAGCGGATTCTCCGACGGCACCACCCGGTTCGACTCGAACCTCGGTCTGCGCGACCAGGTCGCCGCCCTCGAATGGGTGCAGCGCAACATCGCCGCGTTCGGTGGCGACCCGGACAACGTGACGATCTTCGGCGAATCCGCCGGCGGCACGTCGGTGACGACGCTGCTCGCGACACCCGCAGCGCGCGGACTGTTCTCCGCGGCGATCGCCCAGAGCCCCGCTCCGAACCTGGTGAACACCGCCGACAACTCCGCGCAGTGGAGTCGGGTCTTCGTCGAACTGCTCGGGGCCGACGCCGAATCCGCCGTCGAGGCACTCACGGGCGGTTCCCCCGCCGACCTGGGACGCGCGGGTGCGCGACTGGGTGCCCACACACTTCGGGAAACCCCCGGTCTCCACCCGTTCGGTCCGGTGGTCGACGGCGATTTCGTGCCGCTGCCCCCGCTCGAAGCCTTCGAGACAGGCGCGGCGCATCCGGTGCCCCTCGTGATCGGCACCAACGATCGGGAAGGCGCGCTGTTCCCGAAGTTCCTCGATGGGCTGCCCACCAGTCCCGAACGCATCGACCGTCTGTTCGCAGCGACCGATCCGGACGCGAAGGACCGCGTCACCGCGGCCTATGCCGGTTACCCGGACGAGAAGGCCGCGATCGATCTCGGGGGCGACTTCACGTTCTGGTACCCCGCAGTGCAGATCGCGCAGGCGCACGCCCGCTTCGCCCCCACGTACATGTACCGGTTCGATTACGCGCCGCGCCTGCTGCGGTGGACCGGCCTCGACGCCACCCACGCGGTGGACCTGCTCGCGGTCTTCGATCAGGCCGACGAACCGCTCGGCCGGTTGCTCACCACCACCGGCGGACGACGGGGCCTGCGCACCGTCGCAGCCTCGATGCAGCGGCAGTGGACCCACTTCGCGCGGCACGGCGAGACGCTCCCGTCCTGGCCCCTCTACGACGAGAACACCCGCGCCACAATGATCTTCGATGTTCCGCAGCGGGTGGAACCGGATCCGCGACGGGACCGCCGCGTCGCGTGGGAAGGCTACGGCGGGTACAGGTCGGGTCCGCTCGCTACTTCACGACTGTGAGAAGGAAGGCGACATCCTCGATCGCTCGGACACTGTGCCGGATCAGCGGAATCACGAGGAGATCCCCTGCCGAACCCTTCCAGTGATCGTCGCCGGCGATCAGTTGCAACTGGCCATGAAGGACCTGCAACGTGGCTTCACCGGGGCTGTCGTGCTCGGCGAGTTCGTGCCCGGCGAGCAGCGCGACCATGGTCTGCCGGAGATGTTTGGTGTGCCCGCCGAGAACCGTCTGCGAGCTACGGCCGCTGCTCGACGTCGCCGCCAGTTTCAGCTGCTGCCGGGCCAGCGCGGTCAGGGAGAGCTTGTCCATGTAGCGCAGTATGGCGTACCTGCCGACGCGACACTCAGGTTCGCGAATACCTGATCCAGCGAAACCTGATGCCCTTCGCCGACGACTGCCACTCGCCGGTCTCGGTCGCCGACCACTCGGGTCCGATCTCGGGTGCCACCGCGTCCCCGTCGACGTCGAGGTCCACCTCGGTGACGAGCAGCCGGGTCGCGCGTGGCAGCGCTTGTGCATAGATCCGGCCACCGCCGATGACCACGACATCGCCGTCGCCTGCCAGTCGGAATGCCTCGTCGAGACCGGACGCCGCGTGGGCGCCCTCGGCGGACCACTCCGGGTCACGAGTGACGACGACATTGCGCCGGCCCGGCAGCGGCCGGAACTTCGGCGGCAGCGAATCCCAGGTGAGCCGGCCCATCACGACCGGCTTGCCCATGGTGGCGTCCTTGAAGAACGCCAGGTCTTCGGGAATGTGCCACGGGATCGAGTTGTCCTTGCCGATCACACCGTTGCGTGCTTGCGCCCAGATCAGGCTGATCTCACCCATCAGACGGCCACGGGCGCCTTGATCGCGGGATGATGCCGGTATCCGACGATCTTCACGTCGTCGAAGGTGTAGTCGAAGATCGAGTCGCGCTTGTTCAGGTGCAACGTCGGGTACGGGTAGGGCTCGCGGGCGAGTTGCTCGGTGACCTGCTCGATGTGGTTGGAATAGATGTGGCAGTCCCCGCCGGTCCAGATGAATTCGCCCGGTTCGAGGCCGGTCTGCTGCGCCACCATGTGGGTGAGCAGCGCGTAGCTGGCGATGTTGAACGGCACTCCGAGGAACAGGTCGGCGCTGCGCTGGTACAGCTGGCAGCTGAGCTTGCCGTCGGCGACGTAGAACTGGAAGAACGCGTGGCAGGGCATCAGCGCCATCTTGTCCAGGTCGGCGACGTTCCACGCCGAGACGATCATCCTGCGCGAGTCGGGGTTGCTGCGAAGAGTCTCGAGCACCTGCGAGATCTGGTCGATGTGCCGTCCGTCGGGCGTGGGCCACGAACGCCACTGCACCCCGTAGACGGGACCGAGGTCGCCGTCCGGCTGAGCCCACTCGTCCCAGATCGTCACGCCGTGGTCACGTAGCCACCCGACGTTGGAGTCGCCGCGCAGGAACCACAGCAGCTCGTAGACGATGGACTTGAGATGCACCTTCTTCGTGGTGATCAGCGGAAAACCCTCGGCGAGGTCGAAGCGCATCTGGTGACCGAACAGGCTCCGCGTGCCCGTCCCGGTACGGTCGTTCTTCTCGGCGCCGGTCTCGAGGACGAGTCGCAAGAGGTCTTCGTAGGGAGTCGACGTCGGCACAGTCACGTGGGCAGTCTACGGCGTCGCCCGTTTTCCGTTTCGCTCGCCGGAGCCTCGGCGAGCGCGCTCGACCCGTAATCTGAGTGCCATGCCGGAGCTGCCCGAAGTGGAAGCACTTGCCGTGTTCCTGCGTGAGCACGCCGTCGGATCCGTAGTGGGCAGGATCGATGTGGCCGCCCTGAGCGTGTTGCAGACGGCCGACCCGCCGATCACCGCGTTGCAGGGCCGCGACATCACCGGCGCCGCGCGGTACGGCAAGTTCCTGGCGATCGAATGCTCGGACCTGCAAATGGTCACTCACCTCTCCCGCGCCGGGTGGCTGCGGTGGCTCGACGAACCGTCGCAGTCGCCGCCGAAACTGGGAAAGGGGCCGCTGGCCCTGCGAGTTCACCTGTTCGCACCCGATGCGACCACCCCGGCCTTCGATCTCACGGAAGCCGGCACCAAGAAAAGGCTCGCGGTCTGGGTGGTAGACGACCCCCGGAAGGTTCCCGGTCTCGCCCGCCTCGGACCGGACGCCCTCGAGCTCACCGCCGACGAGTTCACCGCACTGGTCGCCGGGAGTACCGCGCGGCTCAAGACGTTCCTCACCGACCAGTCGGTGCTCGCGGGCATCGGCAATGCGTACTCCGACGAAATCCTCCACGTTGCCCGGCTGTCACCGTTCGCGACGGCGGGCCGTCTCGACGACGCGGCGGTCGCGGGGCTGTACCACGCGATGCGGTCGGTGCTCGAGGACGCCGTCGCCCGCTCGGTCGGTCAGGACGCGGCCCGGCTCAAGGGCGAGAAGCGCTCCGGTATGCGGGTGCACGGCCGCACCGGTCAGCCGTGCCCGGTGTGCGGAGACACCGTCCGGGAGGTCTCGTACGCGGAGCGCTCCTTCCAGTACTGCCCGACCTGCCAGACCGGAGGCAAGGTCCTGGCCGACCGCCGGTTGTCGAGGTTGCTCAAGTAGTCGAGGATGCTCGTAAAGCCACCGTGGGTCGAGTCCAGCCGCGTGCGACCGACGCGCGGCACCGGTCGGGCTCGTCACCCGCTCCGACGAACAGCGCCGTGAGCATCGGGACACAGTGTTCGAGGGTGTTCTCGGGCAACGGCCCGTTCGCGACGAGCGAGACCAGTCCGTGGGCGATCGCCCAACTCTGGATCGCCAGATCCAGCGGCACGGTGCCGGCGGTGAACCGGCCGCCGTCCTCGCCCCGGCGGACCGTCTCCACCAGGTGTTCGAGGGTGGCGTCGGCAGCTGGAAGGTCTTCGAGGTCGACGCTCGCGTCGAACATGACCCGGTACAGGTCCGGTTGGTCGAGGGCGTTGCGCAGGTACGCGACCACGAGCGCGGTCAGGTCCCGCACCGGATCGTCGGTGATCTCCACGGTCGAAAAGCTGGTCTCCAGCCTGGTGAAGCCCTCCTGGCGCAGGGCACTCCACAAGCCGTCCATGCTGCCGAAATAGGTGTACACGGCCATCGTCGAGACCCCGGTCCCCGCCACGAGTGCACGCAGGGTGATCGGTTCGCGAATGCGGAGCATGTGCGCTGCCCGCTCGAGAAGCAGCGCGCGCACCGCGGGATCTCTGGGCCTGACCATGCCCGAAACGATACATAACATTGCACTGCTATATTAACCCTCTCGGCGGCCGCAGACCCGGACGCCCCGGACAGAGGAGCACCATGCCCGTCACCCTGCTCAACCCCGAAGGCCTGCCCGAGGTCGATCTCTACCGGCAGGTGTCGGTCGCAACCGGCTCGAAGCTCGTGTTCACGGCGGGCCAGGTATCCGTGGACGCACAGGGCACTCTCGTCGGCGCCGGCGACCTCGCCGCCCAGACCGAGCAGTGCTATCTCAACGTCGCCACCGCTCTGGCCGAGGCCGGCGCGACCTTCGACGACGTCGCGAAGCTGACCGTCTACATCGTCGACTGGTCGCCCGAGAAGATGGAGCCCTTCCTCGAGGGCGTGGCGCGCGCAGCCGCGCGCCTCGGGATCGACGCGCCACTCCCGCCGTTCACCGGCATCGGCGTGGCCGCTCTCGCGGGCGAGGGACTGCTGCTGGAGGTCGAAGCCACCGCGGTCGTCGGCTGACCGGCCGGGCCGCATCTCCGAGGGCGGACTCGCAGGATGCGGCTACCGTATCCGTGTGACGCCCGCACCCGAAGACGCCGAGACCGAGCACGTGGACACCGAGCACGTGTTCGGTCACCTGCACTTTCCTGCCGGGTCACCGCGCGGACTCGTCGCCCTGACGCACGGCGCCGGAGGAAACTGCGAGACGAAGATCCTCCGGCTCATGTGCAGCCGGTTCGCCGCGGCCGGTTTCCTCGCGTTGCGGTACGACCTGCCGTTCCGGCGACGACGACCCAAAGGTCCGCCACAGCCTTCACGCGCCGAAGAAGACCGCGCAGGCATCGCCGCCGCAGCCGCTGCGCTGCGGGAACGCGGCGACGGACCACTCGTTCTCGGCGGGGTGTCGTACGGGGGACGCCAGGTGACGATGCTCGCCGCCGCGCAACCCGAGATCGCGGACGAACTGCTGCTGATGTCCTATCCCCTGCACCCGCCGGGCAAGCCCGACAAGCCGCGGACCGAGCATCTTCCCTCGTTGACCGTGCCGTCGGTGTTCGTGCACGGAGAACGGGATCCGTTCGGCACGCTCGACGAACTGCGAGACGCCCTCACGCTCGTCCCGGCGCCGACCCGCCTCCTCGCCGTCGAGGGCGCCGCGCACGACCTGAGCCGCGCAAAAACGGATCCGTCCGACGAGGCCGTCCGCGCGGTCGTAGCCCTTGCGGACGGCGAGGCCCGATGAGCGAACTCACCGACGCCGTGATCGACACCCTGCTGTCCGAGATGCGTGAGCGACTGGACGAGACGGTCACCCCCGCAACGCTGAGAGGGCTGCTCGAGGCCGTACTCGTCGTCGGTTCGGGCCTCGAGCTGGATTCGATGCTCCAGCGCATCGTGTCCGCCGCGACCTCTTTGCTCGGCGCCCGGTACGGCGCCCTCGGGGTGCGCGCCGCGGACGGCGGACTCTCGGAATTCGTCTACGTCGGTATCGATCCCGCGCAGCGTGAAACCATGGGCCATCTTCCCGAGGGTCGCGGCCTGCTGGGTCTGCTCATCAACGACCCCCGGCCGGTGCGCCTCGCGGATCTGTCCAAGCATCCCGGGTCGATCGGCTTCCCTGAGAACCATCCTCCGATGGGTAGCTTCCTGGGAACACCGATCATGGTGCGCGGCAAGGTCTTCGGAAGCATCTATCTCACCGAGAAGCTCGGCGCCCCCGAGTTCACCGAAGAAGACGAGATCCTTCTGAAAGTCCTCGCCACCTCGGCCGGTATGGCCGTCGACAATGCGTGGCTGTTCGAGGGATCCCTGACCCGTGAGCGGTGGCTCACCGCAATGGCGTCGATCAACGCCCGGTTGCTGGTGGGTGGTTCGGTCGACGACACGCTCTCCCTCCTCGTCGGCCAAGTCCGCGAACTCGCGTTGTGCTCCGGGGTCTACGTCGTCCTGGCCGACGGAGTACAGGGTTCGGTGCGGGCGTCGGCCACAGCCGAGCCCGGCGGTTCGCCGAAACGCGTCGATCTCACCGGATCATCGATCATGCGGGCACTGAGAACCCGCAAGCCGGTACACACCCCCACCGCATCGCTTCTCGCCTCGAATCCGGACGAGCCGGGTCACGCGGTGGTTCTCCCGCTCTCCGCCACCTCCGCCATCACCGGCGCGCTCGTGGCGACCCGGCCGCAGGGCAGCGAACCGTGGGGCGACGAAGACGTCCTCCGCCTCGAATCGATGGCCAACCTCGCGGCCGTGGCACTCGAATTCGCGGAGCAGCAACGCAAACAACGACTGCTCGACGTACTCGCCGACCGCGACCGTATCGCACAGGACCTGCACGACAACGTGATTCAGCGCCTGTTCGCGACCGGCATGAGTCTGCAGAGCACCATGGCGGCGGGCGTGGATGGCGACCGGATGGCGGAAGTGGTGCAGTACGCGGTCGAACAACTCGACCGGACGGTGCGCGAGATCCGCACGACCATCTTCGATCTCCACACCACCGGCGCCGCAGCGTCGACGAGCTTGCGGCGGCGACTGCTCGACGTGGTCGGAGATCTGAGCGTGCACTCCCCCGTGTCGCCGAACATCCAGTTCAGCGGTCCGATAGACACGCTCGTGCCCGCCCGCATCCACCCCCAGGCCGAGGCGGTGCTGCGAGAAGGGCTGAGCAATGCGCTGCGGCACTCGCAGTCCGAGAACATCTCCGTCTCGGTGTCGGCGCTCGAGGACTTCCGGATCGAGATCGTCGACGACGGGACCGGGCTCCCTGCCACCGTGCGGCGCAGCGGCCTCGTCAACCTGGAACGACGAGCCGAGCAGTGCGGCGGCGCGTTCCGCATCGAGTCCAACGAGAGCAGAGGCACCCGGCTCGTGTGGAGCGCCCCGCTCTGAACCCGGTCGTGACCGGTCAGGTGTTGTCGTGCCCGCGTTCCTTGCGGAGTTCGGTAGCGAGCACCGCTGCCTGGGTGCGGCGCTGCATGCCCAGCTTCGACAGCAGGCGTGAGACGTAGTTCTTCACGGTCTTCTCCGCGAGGAACAGGCGTTCGGCGATCTCGCGGTTGGTCATGCCCTCACCGATCAGTTCGAACACCGCGCGCTCCTGCTCCGACAGTTCCGAGAGCGGGTCGGCGCTGCGCGAGGCCCTGATCCGCTCCATCAGTGCGGTGGTCGCGCGACTGTCGAGGAGGGACCCGCCCTCGCCCACCGTGCGGATCGCGGAAACCAGGTCGGTGCCGAGGATCTGCTTGAGCACGAAACCGGACGCACCCGCCATGATCGCGTCGAACAGCGCTTCGTCGTCCGCGTAGGAGGTGAGCATCAGGGCGCGAAGGCCGGGCATCCGGTTGCGCAGTTCGCGGCACAACTCCACTCCGTTGCCGTCGGGGAGTCGCACGTCGAGCACCACGACGTCGGCGCCGCTACCGGGCACCCGGGCCAGTGCCTCCCCGACGGATGCCGCCTCTCCGACGACCGTGAAGTCGGCGACGCTACTCAGCAGATCGACCAGACCGCGCCTGACGATCTCGTGGTCGTCGACGAGAAATACGCGGGGCATGTCACGCACCTTTCCTTGGGCATTCGCCCCCATTGTCCCAGGCATGGCGTCCGCAACCTGTCTCCGGGCCGTTCGACGAGCAGGTCCGGGACCTTCGCCCCACGCGCGACGGGTGTCTCGTGAGCGACGCTACGTATGCGGACGTGCGTGTCGGCACCGCGTCCGAATGCGGGTGACCGTGAAACGAGGAGGCGACGGTGTCTGTCGATTTCGAAACCTGGACCGCCGGCGGCACGGACATCATCGCACGCGCGGTCGTCTCTGCCCCGAGCGTGCACGACACCCAGCCGTGGAACCTGTACCTTCCCGGGCAGTCCGCCGAACTCGAAGAGCGCAGCGAATTCGCCGAGACCGGTACGGATCCCCTCCGGCCCGATCGGACGATCTCGTGCGGCACCGCCGTGGCGAACCTCGAACTCGCCGTACGCGTACTCGGGTACCGGACCCGCACGGTCCTGTTTCCCGACGCCGACCGTCCCGCGCTCGTCGCGAGAGTCGACGCGATCGATGCGGCCACGCCGTCGAATTGGGATCTTCGGCTCTACGCCGGGATATCGCACCGGCGCAGCCACCGCGAATCGTTCGCCGACATCCCGGTACCGGCCGAGACCGTCGCCGACGTGATCTCCGCGGCGGCCGAAGTACCCGGAATCCACGTCCAGCTTCTCGCCTCGGACGAAGCGAGCGCGCTGGCCGGCACGCTGACCTACGCGGCCGAAGCCAAGCGGCGCAACCAGCGGTTACAGCGGGAAATGTTCTCGTGGACCTCGCATTGGCAGCCCGACGGGAACTCCGAAGAGGTCGCGACGTGGAACACCGGCCTCGACGAGCGAGGCGCCGCGGGTGCGGCTCTGATCACCACGGGTGTACCCGACGTTTCCACCCTCGCCGAACGCATCGCCCGGGAGACGGTCCTGCTGTTCACGCCGGTCTCGCCGGACCCCGCAGGCCTCGTGCGCGTCGGAATCGCGGCGCAACGCGCCTGGCTCGCCGCGGTCGATGCGCGTCTGTCCGCTTCGGTGCTGACGCACCCGTTGCGCGTCGACGACGCGGCCTCCCGGCTCGCCGATCTACTCGAACTCCCCGCCCCACCCCAGCTGATCATGCGGCTCGGCTTTTGACATGCCCGCCAGGCGATTACAGTCCGAATCATCGAAAACCCATCCGGCACGACGACTCGACACAGACAGGAGGAGGCGGTGAGCGCACCCACGGGCGATCCCGTTCAGGCCCCCACAACGGAGCTTTTCCACGCGGCGCTGGACATGGCGCAGGCAGCGAAGGCCGGTAACGTCTCCGGCTGGCTCGCGTCCCGCTACAGCTGCGGCCGGTTCGACGACGTCGCGTTTCTCATGTCCCAGATGCTCGGCGTCCTCATCGAGAACGGCGCGATCGCCCGCGGTGTCCATCCCGCGGATGCCTGGAACGAACTACGCGAGCAGGGTGTCGACGAATTCGGCTGACACCCTGCTCGCGTTGTCGCTGGATTGTGGCCGGAGCCGTCAGTCCTCTACCCCGGACCGCACGACCATGACCGGGCAGTCCGCGGTCTGGATCAGTGCGTTGCTCGTCGAACCGAGCAGCAGCCCCTTGAAGCCACCCCGGCCACGAGTACCGACGACGAGCAACTGAGCGCGTTCGGCGTACTCGCTGAGCACGCGCACCGGACGGTCACGGGCTACCACCCGTTCGACCACCACGTCCGGGTAACGATCCCGGTATCCCGCGAGGCGTTCGGCCAGGACGATCTCCTCACCGGTCTGGATGCGGCTCCAGTGCGGATCTTCGGGCACCGCGCCGAGCGACGGCTGCACACTCACGTCGCTCCACACGTTGACGGCCACCAGGGTCGCACCGCGGGCGGACGCTTCGGCGAATGCCGCCTCCACAGCGGCCTTGCACGACTCGGACCCGTCGATACCGACGACCACCGGTCCCTCGGCCGGCGGCGCTCCGTCGAGGGTGCGTCCGCGCACCACGACCACCGGGGACACCGCGTGCGATGCCACTGCAGTCGACACCGAACCCGCGAGCAGGCCCTTGACCTCGCCGAGGCCGCGCGAACCGACGACGAGACGATCGGCCTTCGCGGAGACCCCGACCAGGGTGGATGCCACCTTGCCCTCGAGCTGCTCGGTGGTGACCTCGACGCGTCCGGAGTCGTCGACGATCTGCCGGGCCATCATGGCTGCGCTTTCGAGCCGATCGTGTGCCGTCGCCTTCATCTCCTCGTGGAAACTCTGCGCGAGGTACGGCTCCGAATAATAGAAGGCGGGGATGTGGACGACGGTGACGATGTGCAGCGGCATCGCACGAGCTGCCGCGGATCGTGCCGCCCAGATCACCGCGGTGGTGGACACCTCGGATCCGTCGACGGCGACGACGATCGGGTTGGGTTCGCTCATCGGTGGCGGGGACCTTTCTCGGGTTGGTTCAGCCGCAGATGTGCCGCAGCTGTTCGATCAATCGCACACGCCCGGCGGTGTCGGGTGCGAGCGGGGTGACATTGAGGGTCGTGACGCCGGATTCGGCGAACGCGGCCACCCGCTCGCGCACGAATCCCTCCGGCCCGATCAGCGACACCGCGCGGATCAGTTCGACGGGAACCGCGGCTGCGGCTTCTTCCTTCTTGCCTGCCAGGTACAGATCCTGGATTTCGGCGGCTTCCTTCTCGTACCCGTAGCGGATCGCGAGGTCGTTGTAGAAGTTCTTGCCCTTGGCGCCCATGCCACCGACGTAGAGCGCGACCATCGGCCGGACCCAGTCGAGCATGTACTCCACGTCGTCACCGATGGCGAGCGGAGCCTGGGCGTAGATCTGGAGCTCGCCGAGGGCGGGATCGCGCTTGGCCTTGCCCTTGGCGATGGAGTCTCCCCACACGCCTGCGGCCTTCTCGGGGAAGTAGAAAATCGGCTGCCAGCCCTCCGCGATCTCCGCGGTCATCTCGACGTTCTTGGGCCCGAGAGAGGCGATGACGACCGGGATCCTTTCGCGCACAGGCTCATTGATGAGCTTCAGCGGCTTGCCGAGACCGGTGCCCTTCTCCGGGGGGAGCGGGATCTGGTAGTACTTGCCCTGGTGTTCGACCTTCTCGCGGCGCCACACCTGACGGCAGATGTCGACGATCTCGCGAGTGCGGCCGAGGGGCGCATTGTAGGGGACGCCGTGGAATCCTTCCATCACCTGCGGGCCGGATGCACCGATGCCGAGTACGAAGCGGCCACCGGAGACGTAGTCGAGCCCCGCGGCCGTCATCGCCGTGAGCGTGGGTGTGCGGGTGAACAGCTGCAGGATGCCGGATGCGAGCTCCACTCGGGTGGTCTTCGCAGCGAGGTAACCGAGCTGGCTCACCGCGTCGAAAGAATAGGCCTCGGGGACGAACACGATGTCGAGTCCGGCCCGCTCGAGGTCCGCGACCTCCGCGGCGGTCTCAGCGAATCCTCCGCTGTAGTTCAGTCCCATTCCGATGCGCATGCGCCACCCTTACTCCTGCCGCGCAGCCGCGCGGACGTGCTCGTCGCTAGTGCATCGCACACTACCGCCGTCACGATGCCTCGGGTCGCACGACCATCACGGGGCAGGCTGCCTCCCGCAGCAGCGTATTACTCGTCGAACCCATGAGAAGCCCGGCGAAACCGCCGCGCCCACGGCTGCCGACCACCACGAGCTGTGCCTTCTCGCTCCATGCCTTCAGATGCGCCCGCGGGCCGTCCACGTAGGTCTTACGGTGCACCGTGACGTCCGGGAATCGGTCGCCGAATCCGGCGAGACATTCGGACACGAGCGCCTGCTCGCTCTCCTCGAACGCCACCGGATCGAACCAGTGCGGCGACGCTTCGACGTCACCCGGCCGCATGTCGGTCCACACGTGCACCGCGACGAGGTCGACCCCGCGCCACGACGCCTCTTCGAACGCCGCCTCCACGGCCATTTCGCTCAGCGCGCTGCCGTCGACCCCGACCACGACGGGCCGATCGTCCGGTACCGGGGGCGCCGCGCCGCGCACGACGACGACCGGGCAGGCCGAGTGGCCGACCACTGCGACGGGTGTCGATCCCACGAGCAATTCGCCGAGCCGGGTGCTGCCGGTGGCGCCGAGCACGACCATCGCAGACCGGTGCGACAGCTCTACCAGCCACTTCGCGCTCCCTGTGAGGGCAATATCCGTCGTGATGTGCACGTCGGGAGCCGCGGCACGCGCGGTCTCCGCAGCGGCCGTCAACAACGCGTTGGCGTCTTCCTCGGCCCATTCGAACGCCTCCGAGGGCCGGAAGAAGGGGAGTTCCGACGACGGCGTCGGCGTGAGCAGCGAGGCCGGGGAGAAATCGACGGCGTGAACGAGGTGGAGGGTGAGGCCGCGCCCCGCAGCGGTCGTGGCTGCCCAGCGCACAGCGCCTTCCGACGGCGGGGAGCCGTCGACCCCCACCGTCACCCGATTGCGATCGTGCGTTGCTGCGCTCGGAGTCGTCACACGTCGAGCGTAGACGCATTCATATGCAGCCGACGGGGACTTTGGTCCCTCCGGTTCGAGAAATTGGTCAGCACAACGGATTCCAACGGCGACTCGCATCACAATTTAATTGTCATTTCGGATACCAATTTATATCGTCCGAGTATGCAACTCACCCGGTTCACCGATCTCGGACTCCGAGTTGTCACCTATCTGGCCTCGGCCCAGACGACGGACCTGCCGAACACCGCTCTCGTTGCCGAAGAACTCGAGATGTCCTACGCACACACCGCCAAGGTGGTCACCCGGCTCGGGGAACTCGGTGTGGTCAGCGCACGACGCGGACGCGGCGGCGGTCTCGCCATCACCGAACTCGGCCGGACAGCCACCATCGGATGGCTCACGCGTCAGCTCGAAGGGGAAGGCGACGTCGTGAACTGCGAGGGGCCGTCGCCGTGTCCGCTCCGGGGCAACTGTGCTCTCCGCTTTGCACTGCGCGCCGCCCAGGACGCGTTCTACTCTGCGCTCGACACGCTCACCGTCGCAGACCTGACCACCCGCAGGAACGTTGCCGCACTCCCACTTCCCGGGCTGCGAACCTCGCCGCCCGACTACCACGAGGAGAAAACATGCCGCTCTCGCCCGTTTCCAGAGAAGTGATCGCCGCGACGCTGCCGGCCGTCGGCGCCGCCATCGGCGATATCACGCCGCTGTTCTACCGGAAGATGTTCGACGCCCATCCCGACCTCGAACGCGATCTGTTCAACCGCGGCAACCAGAAGCAGGGTGAGCAGCAGAAGGCACTGGCCGGTTCCATCGCCGCGTTCGCAACGCTGCAACTCGATCCGGACCCGGCACGCGTCGAGTCGATTCTCTCCCGTATCGCGCACAAGCACGCATCGCTCGGGATCAAGCCCGACGAGTACTGGATCGTCCACAAGCACCTGTTCGAAGCCATCGTCGAAGTTCTCGGCGAGGCCGTCACACCCGAGGTCGCTTCTGCGTGGGACGAGTTGTACTGGCTCATGGCGAACACCCTCATCGCCCTCGAAGCCGACCTCTATGCCGCTGCGGGCGTCGAGACCGGTGACGTCTGGCGGACTGTGCAGGTGATCGGCAGAAGCCATCAGTCGGCTGACACCGTCTCCTTCACGCTGGCATCACAGGACGGCTCTCCTCTGCCGATATTCCGTCCGGGACAATATCTTTCGGTCGGCGTTTACCTTCCCGACGGGGCTCGCCAGATCCGTCAGTACAGCCTGTCCAACGCGCCGTCACAGGACCACTGGCGCATCACCGTCAAGCGTGTCGCCGCGACGACGGATGTCGACGGAACAGCGCTCCCCGCCGGTGAGGTCTCGAACTTCCTGTTCGACAATGTCTTCGAGGGCGACGCCCTCGAGGTGACCACGCCGTTCGGCGATCTGGTGCTTCCGGAGGACGACAATCCGATCTTCCTCGCCTCTGCGGGCATCGGATGCACACCGATGATCGGAATGCTCGATCACCTCGCCGAATCGGGTGACGGACGCCCGATCTCGGTCCTGCACGCGGACCGGTCTCCCGCCAGCCACGCCCACCGCCGGGAACTCGAAACCCTCGTCGAGCGGATCCCGTCCGCCTCGGTGTACCGCTGGTACGAGGATCTCGGTGCGCGGCAGCCGTTGGAGACCATCCGGGTCGGCCGCGCCGATATCTCGGACCTCCCACTCGATCCGACTACGCAGGCATACCTGTGCGGTCCGTTGCCGTTCATGCTTTCGCTCCGTGAGGCGCTCATCGCGCGGAACGTGCCGGCCGAGAACATCCGCTACGAGGTGTTCGGTCCGGACAGCTGGAGCCCTGCGTCCTGACAGCTCGCCTCACCTGCCGGGAGAACCCGGCGGGTGAGGCGCGTTCGTGTCGCAGAGGACGACGGGGTCGTCGGAGTATTGCGTCATCGGCGTGCTACCCGGTTTCGATCGGAAGGCGGGGAGCATCGATCGGCAATCGCGAAGAGTTCGGACCACTGATCGGCCGTGAGATCACGCGGCAACGGCGTGCCTCGGAGTGTTTGGGCGGCGAGCCACTTCTCAGCCGACGACCTCACCGGCGCCCCGACCGTCCTCGCCAGGATCTGGCGCAGGCCGTGCCCCTTGCTTACGAAGACGGCGTGCACGAAGGCGCTGTATCGGGGTCGTAGCACGGGGTCGACGAGCGGGACGGGTCTCCGGGTGACGGTCATCAGACCTGCATCGACTCCGGGTTGCGGTGTGAATGCCGATGCGGGGATTCGGCTCACCAGGCCGAAGTCGCACCACGGCCACCATTGCGCGGTCATCATCGTGGCCCCGCCGACCGCCGCGCGGCGGCGTGCAACTTCCCACTGCACCAACAGGACCGACGTCGTCCAGTTCCCAGAGTTCAGGATGCATCGCAACATCGCGGTGGTGTGGTGGAACGGCAGGTTTCCCACGACGGTGTGCGGCGTTCGGGGAAGCCGGTAGCGCAGGAAGTCACCGTGCACGATCGTCGTGCTCGGGCCGACGCGGTCGCGGAGCTTCTGCGCAAGTCGCGGGTCGATCTCGACTGCGGTGATCGGCCGACGCAGCTTCTGCAAAGGCAGCGTCAACGCCCCTGCGCCGGCGCCGATTTCGATTATCGGTCCATCCGTTCGAGAAACGAGACCGACGATCGTGTCGACGACATTACGGTCGGTGAGGAAGTTCTGGCCGAGCTCGTGGCGGCCGGCACGGTAGGTAGGCATGGGTATCTCACTCCGGGCATCGGTACGGGCCGCAGCAGCGCAAAGACGCCGCACGGCAATAGACATGCTGAACCGGCTGAGCGTTGTCGAAATTCGCTCTCCGTCAGGAGAGACGGAACCTGATCCTCGCGATGCTCGTATTTCCCACGGGCGCACCGTACGACACGGCCTCACCACGCGTCCAACCGTTTAACGCACGACCAGCCGGTCTTCCGCGTCCGTCACGTACCCGCCGAGGACCCTCTCCGGAGAACGAGCGGCGGGAGGTGGGCCGCGGTGCTGAAGTGGGCTGCGCGGCGGTGCAGGCGATGCCTCCGTCCACGTCGCGGGGAAGGCGGAAGACGGTGCAACGGTTCTGCGTAGAACAACCGTTTGGCGAACTCGATCAGAACCAGATACGCGACGATCAGCACAACGAGCATGAGAAAGAACCCGAGCGGCAGTCTCGTGAACCCTAGGTCGTCGGCGAACGGGGAGAAGGTCACGCCAATACCCACGGCGAGGACCACGGCCACGGTCACAATCAGGGTACGGCTCGGCCGGCTGCGGATGAACGGCGTGCGGCGAGTGCGGATCGCGAAGACGATCAGAATCTGGGTGGCAAGCGATTCGACGAACCATCCGGTGCGGAACAATTCCGGTCCGGCATGGAACACCCCGAGCATGAGGCCGAAGGTCACGAAGTCGAACAGTGAACTCAACGGGCCGAAGAAGAGCATGAACCGGCGGATGAACGCGATGTCCCAGTGCGACGGCGCGCGCAGTTCCTCCGGGTCGACCCGGTCGCCCGGGAGCGCGAGCTGACTCGAGTCGTAGAGCAGGTTGTTGAGCAGGATCTGGCTCGGCAGCATCGGCAGGAAGGTGAGCACGGCCGACGCGGCGGCGGCGCTGAACATGTTGCCGAAGTTGCTCGACGTGCTCATCAAGACGTACTTGATCGTGTTGGCGAAGGTCCGCCTGCCTTCGGTGACGCCGTCGGCCAGCACGCCGAGATCCTTTTCCAGAAGAACCACATCCGCGGCGTCCTTCGCCACATCCGTGCCCGAATCGACGGAGATTCCGACATCTGCGACATGGAGCGCCAGAGCGTCGTTGACGCCGTCGCCGAGGAACCCGATCGACCGTCCCTCTCCTCGCAGCGCCCGCACCAGGCGGGCCTTCTGTTCCGGGGAGACCCGAGCGAATACCGTTGCACGCCGTGCAACTTCGGTGAATTGTTCGTCGTCCAGCCGTGCGAGTTCGGTGCCGGTGACGCTACCGCCGGAGGTGAGGCCCAGTTCGGTGCAGACCCTCTCCGCGACCTGAGAGTTGTCGCCGGTCGCGACCTTGACGGTGATGCCGAGTTCCGCAAGCCGGCCCAGCGATTGTCGTGCCGACTCCTTCGGCTCGTCCGAGAAGACGAGGAAACCCGTCAAGTGGAGGTCGCGCTCGTCGTCGGCTCCGGCCCGGGTCCGGGCAGCATCCAGATCCTTTGCGGCCACCGCGACGACCCGGCGCCCCCGGTCGAACAGCTGTGCCAGCGTCTCACGTGCTGCTGCACTCGCCTCCACGCAACGCCCCAGCACGGATTCGGGTGCGCCCTTGACCACCAGAAACTTCGCGTCGTCGCCGGGGGTGGCGACCAGCGCCGACGTCATGCGCCGACTGTGGTCGAACGGTACGCCGTCGACCCGCCGGTACCGCTCGACCTGCCGCCCGGTCTCTCCCGCCGATTCCCACAGTGCCGTATCCATCGCATTGGTCGCGATCCGCTTTCCGGAACCGCCCACTTCCGTCTCGGTCGCGAGCAGGCCGTGCAGCACGGTGTGTTCGGCGCTTTCACCGTCGAGAGGCACCGCTTCGACGAATGCGATCCGCCCGGTGGTGAGGGTGCCGGTCTTGTCCGTGATGAGGATGTCGACATCGCCGAGGTCTTCGATGCACACGAGTCGTTTGACCAGCACCTTTCGCGCCGCCAGGCGACGGGATCCCGACGCCAGCGCAGTGCTGACCACGGCCGGAAGCAACTGGGGCGTGATGCCCACGGCAATCGCGAGCGCGAACAGCAGCGACTCGATGAGCGGACGATCGAGCAGCAGATTGATCACGACGATCATCGAGGTCAGCACCAGCGCTACCTGTAGCAACAGCACCGAGAAGCTTCGCAGGCCGCGCTGGAAGTCCGTTTCCGGTTCTCTGTCACCGAGTCCACGAGCGATCCGCCCGAATTCGGCGTTCGCTCCCGTCGAGACCACCACACCCGTGCCGGTCCCCGCGTGGACGATCGTGCCCATGAATGCGCAACCCGTCAGGTCCGCGGTGGCCGTCCCCTCCGGGACCACATCGGTGTTCTTTTCCGCCGGTTCCGATTCACCGGTGAGCACGCTCTCGTCGCACTCGAGATCGACCACCTCGGACAACCGGAGGTCCGCCGGCACGACGTCCCCGAGAACCAGGCGCACCACGTCACCGGGTACGAGTTCGGTGACGTCGACCCGCGTTGCCTCCCCTTCCCGCAGAACGACGGTGTTGTGCCGCACCTGCGAATGCAGCGCGGCGGTCGCACGCTCGGCTCGATATTCGTTGAAGAACCCGAGGCCTACGCTGGCGACGAGAATGATGCCGATGACGACGGCGTCGCTCCGGTTGCCGAGAAAGAACGATGCGACCGCGGTGACGGCGAGCAGGAGCAGCAGTGCACTCCGCAACTGTCGTGCGAGGACCGCCCACGCGCGCACCCGGTAGCTCCGTACGGCGTTCGGTCCGACAGTCTCGAGCCGCTCGGCGGCGGCTGCGGCGCTCAACCCTGACGACGAGGATCCGAGGCGGGCCAGCACCTCGTCGACCGGAAGCGCAGCGGCGTCGCAGATCGCCAGGCCTGACGATCCGGCCGTGTGCTGTTCCTGCTGTGCGCCTTTGCCGATCATGTCACCGGACGAACAATTCCCGGGTCTGCCGCCGCCTCGCCCTCGCGGGCACCTCCGGTCGCGATCGCTGTCGTCGTACTGGGTGAGGTCGGCATGATCTCGCTCGTCTCGAAACCGTAACGTCGAACGCCTTTTCGCCCGTGCCGGCCGTGCGGTCTCGTGGCGGACAGGCGTACCCGTGATCATTGCAGCGTCGGCGCAGGAATGCGGCCGAATGTTCGTTCTCCGGCCCCGGCGGTCAGGGGATGATGACGCGGTGATCGTCGTCGTGGTTGCGCTGATCGTGCTGGTGCTCGTCGCCGCCGTCGTGCGACCGCACGGATTGCCGGAGGTCGCGGTGGCCGGGCCGGCCGCACTTCTGTTGACGGTGATCGGGGCGCTGACGCCGGCGCAGGCACTGGATCAGTTGCGCGCCCTCGCTCCGACCGTCGTTTTCCTCGCCGCGATCCTGGTCCTGGCACATGCGACCGACGCTCACGGAGTGTTCAGGTGGGTGGCCTCGATGCTCCGGCGCAGCGCGCGGGGAAGCCCCGTCCGGTTGCTTGCGTGGGTCTTCGTCGCGTGTGCCGCCACGACCGCGGTGCTGAGCCTCGATGCGACCGTCGTGCTGCTCACTCCCGCCGTGCTCGCCGCAGCCTCGGCCATGGGCGTCTCACGACGTCCTGCGAGTTATGCCAGCGCGCACCTGTCCAACTCCGCTTCGACCCTCATGCCGGTCTCCAACCTCACCAACCTCCTCGTCTTTTCCGCCACCGGGATCGGGTTCGCCCACTTCACCGTCTTGATGGCGTTGCCGTGGGTCGCTGCGATCGGGGTCGAGTTCGCGATCGCGCGGGCGTTCTTCGCAAGCGACCTGCGGCCACCGGCGCAACCGTCCGCCGAGCCGGCCGCGGTGCGCGCGGTGCCTGCGCCCCGCGCGGCGCTGGCGGTACTCGCGCTCACGCTGGCCGGATTCGCCCTGTCCGAGTTCGTCGGTGTCGGCCCGGTCTGGGTGGCGGTGGCCGGCGCAGTCGCACTGGCGGTTCCGGCACTGCGCGCCGGACGCACCCGTCCCCGGTCTCTGCTGGCCGCCTCGGCCCCCTTCTTCCTGCTGTTCGTGCTCGCCCTCGGGGTGGTCGTGGCACCGCTCGCGACGGGTATCGTCGGCGACAGGCTGGCCGACGTCCTGCCGACGGGCGAGTCCTTGCCTGCGCTCCTGACGATGGCCGCGATCGCGGCGGTCGCGGCGAACCTCGTGAACAATCTGCCCGCGACCTTGCTGCTGCTTGCCGCACTGGGCCCGTCCCCGTCCACAGGGCTGTTGCTGGCGATGCTGATCGGGGTCAACCTGGGACCGAACCTGACCTACACAGGATCGCTGGCGACGATGCTCTGGCGGCGGGTCGTCACCCGTGTCGGCGAACCCCCGCACCTGGGCACCTTCACCCGGCTGGGCCTGATGACGGTACCGACGACGCTGGCCTGCGCGGTGTTCGCCCTGTGGCTGGTGCTGTGACCGCGCGACGCGGACCCGCGCTCCCCACAGGTCGACCCGCCGATCACCGCGTCCAGGCCACCGGGTTATTCCATACTGGGCGTCATGCCGTGGAGCGGGTTCGCCGGGAGAGTGCTCGACCTGCACATCACCACGACGGCAGCAGTCGTGCTGTTCGCCGCCGCCGCGGTGGCGGGCCTGTTCGTTCTCGCCGCGCGCCGGAATCGTCGCTGGTTGCTCCTCGGTCCGGCCACGGCATCGGTGGTCACCGTGGCGGTGGTGGTACTCGCCGCAGTCGTGGTGGAGGTGGTGTGGCGGCCGTTCCCGGACCCACTGCCCAAAATCGTCTACGCCTGGTCGGGCGCGGCCGTCCTGGCACTCGCACTGCTGATCGGGCGCTTCGTCGTCCGGCGCCGCGACCGGTGGCGTCCACTGGTCGTCACCGGCCTTGTACTGGCTGCCGTCCTCGTGTGCATCTGCGCGGCGGGCGGAATCAACGCACAGTTCGACGCCTATCCGACGGTGCGCGCTGCGCTGGGTATCAGCGACTACCGGACCGTCCCGTTCGATGCGGCGCTGGCACCGCAACCGGAACCCGACGGGGGTGCACCGAATCCCGGAAGCTGGTCTCCACCCGCCGATCTGCCGACCACCGGGGCCGTCACCGAAGCGGATGTTCCCGGTGCCGTCTCGGGGTTCTCCGCCCGCGCTGCGCGGATCTATCTTCCGCCCGCATATTTCGCCACCCCGCGGCCCGACCTGCCGGTACTCGTGCTCCTCGCCGGGCAGCCGGGGAGCACCGAAGACTGGCTCGTCGGCGGGAAACTGACCCGGACCATGGACGCCTACGCATCCGGCAACCGAGGCTTGGCGCCGGTCGTCGTGCTCGCCGACGGCACCGGCGGCCAATTCGCGAACCCGCTCTGCGTGGACTCCCACCTGGGCAACGCCGCAACGTATCTCGCCGTCGATGTGCCCGATTGGGTTCGCTCCCATCTGCAGGTGAACCCGGATCCGCGAGCTTGGGCAGTGGGCGGCCTGTCCTACGGGGGCACGTGCGCGCTCCAACTCGCCGTCACCCGACCCGACGTGTATCCGACCTTCCTCGACCTGTCGGGACAGGCCGAGCCGACCCTCGGCGACAGGGAAACCACCATCCGCGACGTATTCGGTGGTGACGCCGAGGCGTTCGCGCGGAACAATCCCGCGGACCTGCTCGCGAAGAATCGGTATCCCGACTCCGCAGGTGCATTCGTGGTGGGCCGCGACGACACCGACTACCGCAGCGGTCTCGAGCAGCTGGCGGCGGCGGCGACGGCGGCCGGGATGGACGTCCACATCACCGAAGTGCCGGGCGCCCACGATTTCTCGGTGTGGTCGGCCGGTCTCGAGAAGGAGGTGCCGTGGCTCTGCCATCGACTCGGCCTCGACCCCTCCTGAAGAGTGTGGGCTCGGCTCTGAGCCAGGCGCCGGTGTCTCTCGCTCTGCTGGGTGTGATCTGGTCTCTCGCGGTGATCACCGGCTCTGTGACGAAAGGACCTTCACCCGAACTGGCTTCGCGGATCTCCGCCGGTGTACCCAGCCTCGGCGACGGTCGCGTGTGGACACTGTGGACCTCGGGACTGTTCGCGTCGGGGCTCACCGAATACCTGCTGGCCGGCCTCTCCGTCCTCGTGATCGCGGCCCCCGTCGAATATCGAATCGGCAGCCGCCGTTTCGCGATCGCTGCATTCGTCTCACAGGGAGCGGGTACCGCACTGGCCGTAGCGGTGGCGTTGCTCGTGTCGCAGGTCTCCGGTTCGTGGGGTTCGGAACTGCACACTCATCTCACCCAGGACCCACTTCCCTGGATCCTCGGTGCACTGCTCGCCGCGACCGCGGCGATGAACACTCTGTGGCGACGTCGGATCCGCACCCTGGTGCTGGTGATTCTGGTGACGACCGTCCTGTTCGCCGGGCATCTGCAGGACCTCACCCGGTTGTCCGCCGCGGTAGCCGGTCTGTTGATCGGCCCCGTTCTCTTCGGGCGCGCCGTACGCAGCCCCGTGCTCGGCGGCACCATCCGAGAACGCCGCACACTCGTCGCGCTCGTCGTCGCTGCCGGCGTTCTCGGCCCGATCCTTGCCGCGTTCTCCCCACATGCCATCGGTCCACTGTCCGCACTACGCGAGTTGTTCGACCAGGTGCCCTACAGCCCCAGGGAACTGCTCGACGTGTGTGCCGATCCGGCACTGTACGACGAATGCAGGAAGGGACAGCAAGCTCTGCGCCTGTCCGGGATCGGACCGGTGGTGATGAACCTGATGCCCTCGCTCCTGCTGCTCGTCGCGGCCGAAGGTCTGCGTCGCGGCCGGCGCGCCGCGTGGCTGTTGTCGATCTACGGGCATCTCGCGCTCGTTGCCGTCACGGCCGCGAGCGTGCTCGTACGGATCACCGAGCAGGACGAGGCACGGTCGATCCTGTACGGCATCCATCGCCACGGTTCGATCTACGGCGAATGGATTCCACTGCTTCCGTTGCTCGCCGTGCTCGCGCTGCTACTGGTCACGCGGCGATTGTTCGACGTACGCGCCCGACGCGGGACATACAGACGTGTATGGGCGGGGACGATCGCGGCGACGGTCGCCGCTCTGGTGATCTACCTGGTCGTGGGGACGGTTCTCTCGGACGGTTTCGACCGCGACCCCGGGATCGGGACGTTGTTGCGCGACGCCCCGAGGCGGTTGTTGCCCCCGGTCTATCTCCAACTCTTCGAACCACCCGTGATGCCACTGACCGCCGGGGCCACGCTGTTGTACGAGTGGATCGGCGTGGTCGTCTGGGCAACGTTCTGCCTGCTCGTACTCCGTAGTTTCCTCGCTCCCCCGGCAGGGCAGGATCTCGGCGGCGCGCACAAGGTCCGGGAGTTGCTGCACTCTCCCGGCGGGGACTCGATGTCGTGGATGAGCACCTGGCCCGGAAACAGCTACTGGTTCACCGCCGACGGACGCCACGCCGTGGCCTATCGCGTGCACTCCGGCGTCGCTCTGACCACGGGAGGCCCGATCGGTGACCACGCCTCCCTCGGCACGGCTGTCGACGAGTTCGCAGCCTATTGCCTCGGCAACGGGTGGACTCCGTGTTTCTACTCCGTCGGCAAGGACATCGCCTCGATCGCGCACGAGCACGGCTGGGGCCACTTGCAGGTGGCGGAGGAAACCGTCGTCGATCTTCCCGACCTCGCCTTCAAAGGAAAGAAGTTCCAGGATGTGCGCACCGCGCTCAATCGTGCGCAAAAACAGGGAATCGAGGCGCAGTGGACGACGTTCACCGAGGCGCCGCTGTCGGTGAAAGAGCAGATCGTCGACATCTCCGAGGAGTGGGTCGCCGACAAGGGACTGCCGGAAATGGGGTTCACGCTCGGCGGACTGGCAGAACTCTCCGATCCGGAGGTCCGCCTGCTGCCGGCGATCGGGCCGGACGGACACGTCCACGCGGTGACGTCGTGGATGCCGGTCTACCGCGACGGCGCACTCGTCGGCCTGACGCTGGACTTCATGCGTCGTCGCTCCGACGGGTTTCCGGTGGCGATCGAATTCCTCATCGCCTCGGCGGCGCTGCTCGCCCAGCAGGAAGGTATCGGTTTTCTCAGTCTGTCGGGAGCGCCGCTCGCGAACGCCGACGGCGGCGAATCCGGCGTCGACCGTGGGGCTCTCGACGCGCTGCTCGATCTGCTGGGGCGCACCCTCGAGCCCGTGTACGGCTTCCGCTCGCTGCTGGCCTTCAAGGCCAAGTTCCAGCCGCGGTACCGGCCCCTCTACATGGTGTTCCCCGATGCCACCGCCCTGCCGTCCATCGGAATCGCCATCGGCCACGCGTATCTGCCGAACCTCTCGTTCGAGCAGAGCGGACGTTTGCTGTCCCGGCTACTGCGCCGCTGACCTCGCGTCACCGGCACTTGCCCCTGAATCGGTTGCGCCGCAGGCCCGGACCCCCTCCAGGCAAGCGGTTTGCGCGCGGGTCGGTGTCATGTCGCACACACGGTGCCGTGTCCCGGGCTAGGCTCGCGCCATGGATACAGGCGTCGACCGATCGCCGAGCCTGCCCCGAGGCGCAAGTCTGATCGCACTGCTGGGCATCCTGCTCATCGGCTTCGCCGCCGCAGTAATCCCGTCTCCTCCCGCACCACTCGATTCCGACGCTCCCGCCGACGTATTCAGCGCCGGACGCGCCGCCGCCCACATCGACACGATCGCTGCGACGCCACGTGTTCCGGGCACCCCGGAGCACACCGCCGCCCGCGACTACCTCGTCTCGACCCTCCAGGAACTCGGTTGGCGCACATCGGTGCAGTCCGGCGTCGGATGGACCACGAGCGACGATCCGCCCGGACAGCGCGGAGCCCGGGTCGGAAACATCGTCGCGATGATCCCCGGTTCCGATCCGACGGGAACCGTTGTGCTGGCGGCGCATTACGACACGGTGGTCGGGTCGCCCGGGGCAGGTGACGACGGGATCGGTGTGAGCACCGCGCTGGAAACGGCCAGAGCTCTCGGCGCCGGACCCACGCCGCGCAACGACATCATGGTGCTGATCACCGACGGTGAGGAGAACGGGCTGCTCGGTTCTCAGGTGTTCACCCGGTCGCGTTCGCCGGCACTCGGCCCGACGGTCGTACTCAACCACGAGGCCCGAGGCAACACGGGGACCCCCACGACGTTCCGGATGACCTCCCCGAACGGCGAGTTGCTCGACGTACTCACCCGGTCTCCTTGGGCGGAGGCCGATTCACTCACCCAACTGGCATTCGAGGCGCTTCCGAACGACACCGACTTCCGCAACTTCACCGCCGCGGACTTCTCCGGGTTCGACACCGCGATCGCGGCGGGTTCCGCGTACTACCACAGCCCGCTCGACACCCCGGACCGACTGAGCCGGCAGTCGCTCCAGCAGATGGGCGAGACTTCCCTGTCCACCGCCCGGATTCTCGCGGACACGGACCTGGTGACGCTCGACGACGCAGGCAACGAAGTCGTCTCGCTGGTGCCCTGGGGCTTGATCCACTATCCACGCTGGGTGGAGATCGCCGGTGCGATCCTCCTCGCGCTCGGGGTCGCCGTTCTGGTGGTCGCACGGGTCCGTCGCCGCGAAGCGACGCCCGGCCGGATTCTCGCGACAGGCGCGCTCGCATTCGTAGCAGCAATAGCTGCGGCCGGTGTCGCCTGGCTCCCGTGGTGGCTGGCGCAGCAGGTGTCGCCGGGGATGGCGTCAGCTGTTGCCGAGGAGCCCTACCGCCCCATACCGTTCCAGGTCGCGGCTGTCCTTGCGGCACTGGGAGTTCTCGTCGTGCTCTATGTCGCGCTGCGCCGACGCGTGCCCGGGCCCGCGCTCATCTGCGGGTTCTTCGTCACCGTCGCCGTGCTCGCGCTGCTGGGAACACCTTTTCCCGGGGTAGCGTCGACGCTGGTGATGCCCGTCCTTCCCACCGTGGTGGCCGTGCTCGTCACGCTTGCCCTGCCCGCCGGGGCTGCCGGCCGGCGTCTCGCCGTGCTCACGGTCGGCGCGCTTCCCGGAGCAGTGCTCAGCATTCGTGGGGCACTCCTGTCGTTCGATGCGGGACTTGTTGCAGGAGCGCCGGCTGCCGGCATATTCGTGGCGATCACGTTCGTTGCTACGTCGCCGCTCTGGGAGCCCGTACTGCGTTCGACGACTGTCCGATTGTCTGCGGCCACGGCCGTGGTTCTCGTCGCGGTGTGCACGACGGCGGCCGGTTTCGTCAATCGGGACGGAGCGACGGACCCCCGTCAGGAATACCTCTGGTACGCCCTCGACACCGACGGCGGCAGCGCGACCTGGGCGTCGCCGGACGCACCTCGCTCCACGTGGAGCAAGGCCCTGCTTTCCGCGCCCGCGTCGCCGCTCCCGGAACTGTTCCCGTGGCGCGGGGACCAGCGGTTGTCGCAAGGTCCGGCGCCCGTGGCCGATCTGGTCCCGCCCGACATCGAGGTTCTCGAAGACAGGAGCGCGGGCGGGGCACGACAACTGCGCCTTCGCTTGTCGTCACCCCGAGGGGCTCCCGCCGTGGGCTTGTGGATCGACGACACGACGGCAACCGTGCACGGCGCGACCGTCGACGGTCAGCGAGCCGAACCGTCCTCCGACTTCGGGTTCATGTTCTGGGCGCCGGGACCGAACGGCATCGAGGTCACGCTCACCCTGGGTGTCCTCGCCGACCGGCTCGGTGTCCGCGTCGCCGATCGTTCCGGCGACCTGTCGGTGGTTCCCGGCTACCAGCCGCCGACGGATCGGGTGGTGGTGCAACCTGTCGTCGTTGTCACGCGCTCCCTCGAGATCTGAGCGCGGCGCCGGTCGGTTACACGGCCGCGATCGATCCCACGCTGATCAATCCCACGCTGGTCAATCCCACGCTGGTCAGTCCCACTGATGAACGGGATTGCCCTGCAACATGTTCGCCAGGTAGTCGCTCATCATTCCCCGGAGCGCGGTACGCCGGTCTTCTCCCGCGGCTTCGCGCCCGGCCACCTGTTCGCGCTGCCACGCCGCGCCGGTGCGCCGATTGATGCAACGTCCCTCGATGATCCCGAGATACCGGTCGCGGGCTTTCGACGACAGGCCGAACGTCTCGAGGCCCTTGTCCGCCAGCGGAAGCAGGCATCGCAGGACGAGTTCGTCGGAACCCACCCAGCCGATCTTCGGCCAGTACAGCCTGGCGTCGAGCCCGAACTTCGCGCCGAGGACCAGGTTCTTCTCTGCCGCGTCGAAACTCATCTCGCGCCACAGCGGCTCGTCGGCGTCGACGAGCGCGCGCAGGGCGCCGTAGTAGAACGCGGCGTTCGCCATCGTGTCGAGCACCGTGGGTCCGGCAGGCAGCACGCGGTTCTCGATGCGCAAGTGCGCCTGCCCGTCGCTGATGTCGTACACCGGACGGTTCCAGCGATAGATCGTGCCGTTGTGCATCTGCAGTTCCCGCAGTTCGGGAATCAGGCCGGCGTCGAGTTCGGTCATCGGATCCGAATCGCTCACCTCGGGCAGCAGGGCTGTGAAGTAGCGGGAGTTCTCCTCGAAGAGGTCGAGGGGAGATTCGATCCAGCGCTCACCGAACCACACTCGCGGCCGCACGCCCTGGTTCTTCAACTCGAACGGGCGAGTGTCGGTGGCCTGCGCGAACAACGGGATCCGGCTCTCGTGCCACAGAGACTTGCCCGCGAAGAACGGCGAGTTGGCTCCGAGCGCAACCTGGACGCCAGCGAGACACTGCGCCGCATTCCAGTGCGGTGCGAAGTCCTCGGGCGCGACCCGCAGATGCAACTGCAACGAGGTGCATGCCGCCTCCGGGACGACCGAATTCATGTCCTCGCGAAGAGATTCCACTTCGTCGGTCCCCGGAAGCGGTACGCCGTCCAGGTCCAGTTCGAGGTCTTCTCCGCGTGCCGCGAAGATCTGCTCGTTGAGAGCCTCGTAGCGCGGATTGGCGGTGATGCGGTCTCGTCCGAGGTGGTCGAGTTCGAGAGTGGGGAGCATCCCGATCATCACGAGCTGGGCATTGTGCCGGTGCATCCGGTCGGCGGCCCGCCGCAACGAAGACCGGAGAGACTCTTCGAGTTCGAGGGTGGCGTCACCGTTCAGCGGTCCCGGCTCGACATTCATCTCGACGTTGAACTGGCCGAGTTCGGTCTGGAAGACGGCGTGATCGTCGATCGCCTGCAGCACCTCGATATTCGACATCGCGGGAGCCATGTCGTCCTGAACGAGGTTGAACTCGATCTCCATGCCGAGTTGTGGTTCCGGCGACGAGTGCACGTCCACGAATATGTCGTCGCGCAGCATCCGCTCGAGCGCGCCGATGCAGTCGCGTACCTTGCGGCGGAACGCTCGCCGGTCCGCGCCGGTGAACGAACGTGCCGAAATCTCGGTACCCATGGAACCCCCGGTCGCGCCGACGTCTGTCTCGGGACAAGCCTAACGCTCGGACGGCAGCCCGCAGGAATCGAGCGATCAGACCGCGCGGAAGTTGTCCCAGTCGGCGACGACACCGCGGTTGCTGAGCCACGCGTTGGGGTCGACCTTCGCGCCGTCCTGATCCCAGACCTCGAAGTGGAGGTGCGGACCGGTGGACCAGCCGAGGTTGCCGACGGTCGCGATCTGCTGTCCGGCGGCGACACGCTCACCGGGAGAAACCTGGTAGGTGTCGACGTGACCGTAGACGGCGGTGGTGCCGTCGTCGTTGAGCACGCGCACCCACTGTCCGTATCCGGAGGCCGCACCGGCGTCGAGCACGGTGCCGTCGGATGCGGAGGAGATCGGGGTGCCGATCGGCGCGGCGACGTCGATGCCGCCGTGGTGGGCGCCCCAGCGAGCGCCGAAATCGGAGGTGAGCGTGCCGGAGACGGGCTGCACGGTGCTCGGCTTGATCGGGTTCAGACTGTCCAGCCAGTTGCTTCCGCTGGCGAACTGGTCGACAAGCTGGGTGATCTCGGCCGGAAGCGGCGGCGCGTCCTGCGTGGTCACACCGGGAATCTCGACACCTGCGGGCAGCAGACCTTCGGGCAGCTCGAACGGCAGGGTGCCGGTGGTCGGCGCCTCGGTGTGGGCCGGAGCCTCGTGACCGGGATGCGCGGCGGCGGTGCCCGCGGTGAACTGGGCGCCGACGGCGAAGAATGCGCCGGTGGCTGCGGCCACGGTCGCGGCCTTCACCGGAGCGGACGTACCGGTGGGCTCGACGCGGTGACGACCCTTACCGGAGCCGGACGGGGCAAAGGAGAAGTCGATTTCGAAAGCAGATTCTTCACGTGCGAGCTGGTGCCGTCCCACAGTCATTTTCCCGTTCGTCGTCCCGATTTCGAGCTGGACCAAAGTGGTCCGGCCGCTCCTGGCGACCCAAGGTAACAAAACGATATAGAGATGCGCCAGCGTGACCTTCGCTTTATCTCAGGGTGCGGGACGACAACCCGATCCGGTCGCGCAGAACCGGGCGGCAACCCGTTCGCTTCGCCGCCGGGACCTGCCGCCCGCTACACTCACAGCGCGCCATGATCCGGTCCGCCGCCTCTCGCGCGCGCCCTCGTAGCTCAGGGGATAGAGCACCGCTCTCCTAAAGCGGGTGTCGCAGGTTCGAATCCTGCCGGGGGCACAGAAAAGCGATCCGTCGCCGGCCCGCCCCCCTTCGCGAGAGGGTCCGGACCGGCGACGGATCGCTTCGTACGGTGAGCCGCTACTTGAGCGTGCTACCGGCGTCGACAGTCAGCGTCAGGCCGGTGACGTACCGGGACTCGTCCGACGCGAGGAACAGGACCGCGTTGCTGATGTCCTCGGGCTCCACCCAGCCGATCGGCAGCACATGCATGAACTGTGCGGCCACCTTCAGGTCGTCGGGTCCCGGATTCTCCAGATCGGGGCGGAACATCTTCATGGCCCCTTCGTTCATGAACATCGGAGTGTTCACGTTCGTCGGGTGGACGGTGTTGACGCGGATGAAGTGTTCACCCAGTTCCACGGCGAACGAGCGCATCAGTCCGACGACGCCGTGTTTGGCGGCGATATACGGGCCGGTGTTCGGATAGGCCTTGAGGCCACCCACCGAACTGGTCAGGATGATCGATCCACCTTTTCCGCCCTCGATGATGTGGGGTACGGCCGCCTTCACCGTCTTCCAGACGCCGGACAGGTTGATGTCCTGCATCTCCTGCCAGTCGAACTCGTCGGTCTCGTGCAGCGGGGTACCTCCCGTTCCGATGCCCGCGTTGGCGACGATGATGTCGAGCCGTCCCAACTGCGCGACGCCGTCGTCCACCGCCGCTTTCACGGCATCGAAATCGCGGACGTCTGCCTGCACCGTCACGATGCGGCGGTTCAGCCCCTTGACCGCTTCGACGGTCTCGGCCATGTCCTCGGGGGTGGACGGTTCGATCAGCGCGTTGTCCCTGATCGGTCCGCAGATGTCGAGGGCGATGATGTCCGCGCCCTCCTGTGCCAGCCGCACCGCGTGGGAACGTCCCTGACCGCGTGCGGCACCGGTGACGAATGCGACCTTGCCTTCAACTCTTCCTGCCATGAACTACCTCTCTCTTTGCGCACCGAGCGAAAGCACGATGCGGTATCCATGGGACCGATCAGACCGGATTACGTTCGGGTATCAGGGATTTCTCGTGTACTCGATGTGCAGCTCGGAAAGCCCTCGAAGCAGGAACGTCGGCTCGTAGGCGAATTTGCGGTCGCCTTCCGGGCCGTGCGCGCTGTCGCTGAGCCGGATATCGCTCATTCTGTCGAGCAATTTGTTGAGCGTGACGTGGCCTTCGATCCGCGCGAGCGGGGCGCCCGCGCACGTGTGCAAGCCCCGGCCGAATGCGATGTGATCGTGCGCGTTCTTGCGGTCGAGCCGAAACTCGTGCGGGTCGCCGAACTTTTGTGGATCGCGGTTGGCCGCCGCCAGGCTCAGCATGACCACGGTTCCCGCGGGGACCTCGACGTCACCGATAGTGGTGGTCTTCTTCGCGAGACGGAAATCGACCTTGGTCGGACTGTCGAAGCGCAGCGACTCTTCCATGAAAGGCTTTACGAGGCTGCGGTCTTCGCGCAGCATCTTCTGGTACTCCGGTCGTTCGCAGAGAACCCGCAGCGCCGAACTGAGCAGCTTCGTCACCGTCTCCTGACCGGCGGCGAAGAGGAAGGTCGCCGGCCGGACCACCTCGAGCAGTTCGGGCGTGGTTCCGTCCGGATATGTGGCTGCTGCCAGGCCGCTCAGGATGTCACCCCGGGGCTCGCGGCGCCGATCTGCGAGGTAACCGGCGAAGCGGTCGTCGAGGTATTCGAGTGGGTTCACCGCTACCGTGCGGTGGTCGAGCGCGCCCACCGGGATGCCGGACCGTTCGGCAGCGCCGAGCGCGTAGCGGAACTCCTCGCGGTCCTCCTCCGGAACTCCGAGCAGATCGATGATGGCCAGCGTCGCAAACGGTTTGGCGTACTGGCCGAGGAACTCACACTGCTCGTCGTCGAAGAACTCGTCGAGCACCCGGTCCGACAGGGACCACAGATACTCCTCGTTCTCCTTCAGCCGCTTGGGCGTGAGGAGCCTACCGAGAAGAGAACGAGCCCGGGTGTGATCAGGGGGATCCATGACGACCATGTGTTCGGCGATCGGGAACAGATGCCGATGGGCTTCGATCTGCTCCGTGATGTCGTCACCCTCGGGTTCGAAGGGCAACGGCGGGAACGGGCCTCCGATTGCATTGACCGAAGAGAGGGCTTCGGAGTTCTTGAAGGCTTCGACGACCTCGTTGTAACCGGTGACCATCAGGACGCCGTAGTTCGGCTCCCGGAATACCGGGTTCCGACTCCGGAGACGGTCGAAATAGTCGAAGGGGCTTTGCGCCAGATCACCGTCGGAGAAATAGTCGGCTGAGGCGAGATCGGTCATCGGTCACTGACCTTTCGGGGAACTGACAGGGGCGGCGGAAGAGTCTTCGTGGATGACGACGGCGGCGCGCGGGCACGCACTCGCTGCTGCTAGCGCCTTGGGCCACAACGCTTCCGGTGGACTTTCGTCGCACGTCGCGATGTCGTCGTCGGCGAGGTCGAAGATCTCGGGCGCGATCTCGATACACAATGCGTGGGCCTCGCACATATCGCGATCGATGTGCAGGCCCTTCGATGGTCCCGTCATCGGGCACTCCAAAGGGAGAGGGCGGACCCGGACGGCGAGGACACCCACTCGGCCTCGTCGCCGTCCGCTATACGGTAGTAACGGTGTTACCGGCGTCACGGTAACCCTGTTATTCGACTACGGCAAGGAAATTCACGAAAATGAAGAACACCGTATCGGGCACCGGTGAGGACAAGCTCCTCGACACCGTTGTGGAGTTGCTCGACGAGGACGGTTTCGACGCGGTCCAGCTACGCGAGGTCGCCCGTCGCGCGCGCATCTCTCTGTCCACCATCTACAAGCGATACGCCACGCGCGACGAGCTGATCCTTGCCGCGATCGAGCGCTGGATGGAGGTCAATCACTCGGCGCTCGGTCCGCTGGTACGCGAGCCCGGCGAAGCTCTGCACCCGGCGATGATGCGGGTGATGCGGGCGATTTTCGACCCGTGGGAGAGGCACCCCCAGATGCTGCTCGCCTACTTCCGGGTGCGGGCTGCTCCCGGCGGTGACGCACTGCACAAGCGGGGTTTCGATCCCGTGGTGCCCGTCGGGATGGCCGTGCTGTCCGGGGTCGACCCCGACTTCGTCGCAGAACTGAAATCGATCCTGTCGAGCATGGTCTACGGATTGGTCGGCCGTTGCCGCGACGGCGACATCACGATCGCCGACATCATGCCCACGCTCGATCGCACGATCTACTGGCTCACCATCGGGTACGAAGCGACCCTCGAAGCCGGAGGCGCTGCGGCTCGGCCGTGACGGAGAATCGGGCACACGCCGTCGGCTGGGACGCGAGCGTCAGCTGTCGGGATTCTCGTGTTTCCGCTGCCGCTGCAGTTGCCGCGCGGCGTCGTCGGCGCCCTCGTGCTCGAGCGCACCGAACATCCTGTCCACCTTCGTATCCGGCGCCCGCGGCGGCAACAGCGGTGTGGACGGGTCGGTCACGGCCTGGATCACCACGGGGCGGTCGGCGGCGAGCGCTCTGCGCCAGGCGTCCTCGATGTCCTCCGGGCGCTCGATGCGGATGCCTTCGAGTCCGAGCAATCGGGCGTAGTCGGCGTACGGGAAGGCGGGGACGTCCTGCGAGGCCGGGATCCGGGCATCACCTTCCATTTCCCTTTGCTCCCAGGACACCTCGGAAAGGTCGCCGTTGTCCAGCACCAGTACGACGAAACGCGGGTCAGCCCAATTGCGCCAGTGATGGGCCACCGTCACGAGTTCGGAGTTACCGCCCATCTGCATCGCGCCGTCGCCGGCGAGCGCGATCACGGGCCGATCCGGACGGGCCATTTTGGCGGCGAGCCCGTAGGGAAGGGCCGAACCCATCGACGCGAGCGTGCTGGACAGATGCGCCGGAACATCCCGGGGAAGGCGGAGCATCCGGGCATACCAATACACGACCGACCCCACGTCGACGGCCACCTGCGCGTCCGGGGGCAGATGATCCGAGAGTGCAGCGACGACAGCCTGGGGGTTGAGCCGGTCGGAATTTTCGGAGCAGCGCGCCGCCGCAATCTGCCGCCACTCCTGCACCATGGTCGCGACCTCCCCGCGCCACGGCAATTCGGTCTGCTGTAGCCGCGGGAGCAAGGCCCGCAACGTCTCGGCCGCATCCCCCGGAAGTGCCACTTCCACAGGGTATTTCGATCCGATGTTGCGCGACTCGATGTCGATCTGGACGGCTCGCGCCTGGCCGGGTGCGGGGTAGAACTCGGTCCACGGGTCGTTGCTTCCGATGATGAGCAGAGTGTCGCAACCGGCCATCAGGTCGGCGGATGCGGTGGTCCCGAGGTGACCCATCACCCCGCACGCCCACGGCTGGGTCTCGTCCACCACCGGCTTACCGAGCAGCGACGTCGCGACGCCGGCGCCGAGTCGCTCCGCCACCTCGGCGATTTCCGCCATGGCATCGTAACCACCCTGACCGACGAGCAGAGCCACCTTCTCCCCCGCCGCGAGCACCTCCGCGGCCCGGTCGAGATCCGCCTCCGCGGGAATCACCCGCGGCGTCGCATACAGAGCCGTACTGGGAACGAACCCGTGTTCGTGCTCTTGCTCGGGCGCGTCCGCCTGCTGGATGTCGTGCGGCACGATCACACATGTGGGGCTCGAGGTGGCTCGCGCGGTGCGGAACGCATTGTCGAGTGCGGGACCGAGTTGCTCGGCGCTGTCGATGCTCTGCACGTACTGCGCGCAGACATCCTTGAACAACGTGGCGAGTTCGACCTCCTGCTGGTAGCCACTCCCCTGCGCGGATGTGACCACCTGGCCGACGACGGCAACGACCGGTTTGCTGTCGAGCTTCGCGTCGTAGAGACCCGTGAGGAGATGAATCGCACCGGGCCCCTGCGTGGCGAGACAGACGCCGACCTCGCCGGTGTACTTGGCGTGCCCGGTGGCCATGAACGCCGCCATCTCCTCGTGGCGGGCCGTCACGAGTTCGATGTGCTCGGATGCGCGGTCCAGTGCCGCCAGGACCGGATCGATACCGTCCCCGGCGTAGCCGAACACCCGGCGCACACCCCAGGCTCTGAGCCGGTCCACGATTCCGTCGGCCACGTTGGGCATACGAATCTCCAGTCCTGCAGTCGGGTGAGCGGATCGGGATTCGGGTTCCCGGTGGGGAGGGACCGAAACCTCACCGCCCTGCAGAGACCGACCGGAGACGCCACTGTCCTAGCGAGGGCTGTACATGATCATCGCGACGCCCACCAGACACACGAGCGCACCGGAGACGTCCCAGCGATCGGGGCGGAACCCGTCGACCACCATGCCCCAGGCGAGGGACCCGGCGACGAACACACCGCCGTAGGCGGCGAGAATGCGCCCGAAGTTCGCGTCCGGTTGCAGGGTCGCCACGAAACCGTATGCGCCGAGCGCGATCACGCCCGCCCCGACCCATATCCATCCCCGGTGTTCGCGGACCCCCTGCCACACGAGCCAGGCGCCACCGATCTCGAACAACGCGGCGACGGCGAACAACAACAGAGACTTCAGGATCGTCACGGCCGGACTCTAACGCTCACCCGGCCACGGGCTACGCCGACGTACCGGACTCACGCCCGGACGCCGGTCACAGTTCGTCGATAAACACCACGCCGTCCTGCAGCGCGCGTGCCAGCAGGGACGTCTTCGTGGGCGCGGGCCGGCCGACGCGAGCGTACTTCTCACGGATCCGCACGATATGAGTGCTCACGGTGGCTGCGGTGACATACAGGCGCGAGGCCGCTTCGGACTTGGATTCACACACAAGCCACTCACGAAGGATCTCGATTTCACGGGCCGTGAGCACCGGCTTCCGGTATGTCGGGGTCTTGTCGAGCATGCTGGTCATAGCGAATCCCTCTGTAGGCAACGATCGACCGAGCACGATCCCCCGACGAATGCGTCCCGGTCGCGACGACGCTACCGTGGCGCACCCACAACCCCCAGCCCCATATTCCCCTGCCCATGAAACAAGGGGCATCGTCAGCTCAGCTAAGTAGATGACGGGACGGCAGCGGGCAGCGGCCTGTCCAGCACGGACCCGCTGTGGTCGAGTTCGATGCGGCGCACTTCGGCGTGATCGCGCAAAAGCATCGTCACCAGCGAATGACGGCCCGGCGGAAGAACACGCACGGTCACCGCTCCACTCCACATCTCGTCCAGACAATCCACGACCGCTCGGTGGACGCGCCGGTGCACCTCCGGAGGCGCATCGTCCATTCCCTTGTCGTCGAGCATGACCACCTCCACGCCGCGAAGTCGCGCCGCCTGCGCGGCTTCCACGACCGCAGGATCTTGCAGCGCCGGAGCCCGCAACATGTCGCGGAGGCCGGCCTCGAGGAGGGCACACCTCATGCGATCCTCGTCCCGCAGAGGCTCCCCGGAGGCTATGAGGGCAAGCATCGGTCGCGCCAGCGCGTCGAGCCGAGCGAGTTGGGCATCGCGTTCGTCGAGCAGGGCTGCGGCAGCGGATTCCCGGGCGATCCGTTGGGTCGACCGCGCCCGCAGGCGGTAGATCGACCCGGCCAACGGCCGGATCGTGTACGCGAACACGGTGCCCATGAGGACCGGACCGGCATTGATCAACGACACACTCAGGCCGTAACCGGCACCGGCACCGGTCACCTGCGCCCACCCGACCGAGGTCGCGACCATGAGGATGAACCCGATCCACGCCAGCAGGGTGCGGCCACGGATGCACATGAAGACGAGGACGGTTGCGGACATCCCGAAAGTCCACAGCTGGACCGGCCGGTCGGTGGGTCCGGTCGGAACCACACTGAACAGGGCGCCGCACGAGACGGCCCCTGTGCACATCAGCGCGAGCGCCGGACCGAGCGGCAGCGGATCTCGTTCGACTGCGACGAGCACGAACGCAGCCACGATGCAGACAACGACGGACACGACCATCGGCCAGACGTTCTCGACCCGGTCGACGTTGTAGGCAGCGAGCAGCACACAGGTCGCCGCATACAGGCCCGCGAAGGCGCGAGCCGGTTTGCTGTGCATCCGCAAGAGGTCGGAGATCGTCGCGTTCCCAGAATTCATGACCGCTGCTCCCGCCACGAGAGGTGCACGGCCGTTCCGGCACCGGGCACCGAGCGCACTTCCGCCGTTCCACCGGCCAGCTGCTTCATCCGCGCGCAGATACTGACGCTGACACCCAAGCGGTCCTCGGCCACGTCGCGCGGCTCGAATCCGCACCCGTCGTCGACGACGTGCACATCGAGCCTGCCCTGCCGCACCTCGGCCGTGACCGACCTCGCCGCATCGGGTCCGGCGTGCCGAACGCTGTTGCGCACGGCCTCCGCCAGAGCGGCGGCGGCAACCCGGACCGGCTCCGCGGGAAATCCTGCCGTCTCCGCCTCGCGCGAGACACTCGGGCAGAAGGCGATCTCCTCGTCCGCTTCGGTGGCGGCGGCACGCAATCGGGACACCACCATGCCGGCGTCCATCAACGGCTCGTCGTCCTCACGCCGTCGGAGGTCGTCGAGTTCGGCCAGCGCACGGGCGGCCTGAGGAACGACGGAGTCGTCGGGCGCACGACGCGCAACGGCAAGGAACGTCGACATCACCCGGTCGTGGACGAGAGCATCGAAACGTTCACGCTCGACATTGCGGGCTTCGAGAGCGGCAGACGTTGCCGCTGCTTCGTGAGTCGCGGCAACGGTCTCGTCGAGCATGCGACCCGTACCCAGGCCCACCACTGCCGCGGCGAGAAACAGCGTGCAGAAGACGATTCCGAACGCGACGTCCGGCACGAAACTCTGCGTGAAGGGCGCATCCCTGACCGTGTGGTCGGCGACCTGCGCAAGCAGGACCGCACACACCATGTGGAGGAACGCCCACGGTGGCCGCCACGCCACCGCGGCGGCGAACGAGGCCACACCGGGAAAAAAGCTGAACCACAACGACTCGTCCTGCGGTGCGACCGAACCGTTCCACGCCGGGAACCACAGGGCGACGGCCCCGAGGTAGAGCAGCGCGTTCACCGCCGCGACTCGTTTCATCTCCTGCTTGTCGCAGAACGACGCCGAGAGGCCGAGGGCGATGCACGACCCGAAGATCATCACCGCTGCGGTCGGGGTCCACCACGATGCGGTCAGCCCGGCCTGCCCGACGATCGCCGGAGCCACCAGGAGGAGGTAACACATGTATCCGATGGCGATGAACCACGCGAACATTCGCAGCAGGCGATCTGCCGCCGCGGTCCCGCCGCCGGAACTCCGGTCAGGCACGTCGACGGGCATCCTCGCGCTCCGGAATCGGCAACCACCCGTCCTCGATCGCACGCTTGTACAGGTCGGTCTTGGTCGGGGCGGGCCGGCCCGCTTCGGCGTACTTGGCCCGGATCCGCTGCAGGTAGTCGTTGACGGTCTGGGGAGCGAGACCGGTCAATCGCGCCACACGATCGAGTTTCTCCCCCGACGCGTACAGTTCGAGCACCTCGAGCTGCCGGGGACTCAGGCCCACATCCCCGAGTTCGGGATCTCCGTCGATCGCCGCAGCCCACTCGGTACTCGCGACCTGCCCGCCCGAGGCGGCGATCCGGATGGCGTCGACCACCACCGCGGCCGGTTCCGACTTACGGACCACGCCCAGGACTCCAGCCCGCGCGGCGGAGCGCACGAAAAAGGCGTTCTCCGCTCCGGTGAACACGAGGGTTTCGAGTCCCGCGGCCCGCAACTGCTCGACGTTGCACTTCGGCGACGACCCGTCGGACAGCCGCAGATCCAGGATCGCGAGGTCGAGATCGTCGTGCTGCGCGAGCAGCGCATCCACCGTCGGAGCAGCACAGACGAGTTCCAGGTCCGCTTGGTCGGCGAGCATCGCCGCGAGTCCCAGAGCCACCGACTCGTGATCTTCGACGAGTCCGATCCGGCGGACGGGAGTAGAACGTTCGGCCATCACAGCCCTCCCGATTGCCCGATGTCGTATGCCGAACGAACGGTATCAGCCCGCATCAGTACGGGCTTTCTCTGCGAACCGACGCCGGATCGAGGTCGTCGCGTAGACCCTGCCAGCTGGTGTGCCTCAACCGGCCGCCGTCGGTCCACCCCTGGAACCGCACTTCGCCGACCAGCTCCGGGTGCAACCACACCGCATCTCGTCGCTCCGGACGGGGCACCTCGTCGAAGAACGGGCTCGTCGAGGTCTCCATGCCCTCCATCGAATTCGCCAGTTCGGTGAGGGTGCGCTCGTCGAAGCCGGTACCGACCTTCCCGGCATAGACCAGGCCGTCGTCGTCGAACACCCCGAGCAGCAGCGACCCGAAAGTCGCAGATCGGCTTCCCTGTCCCTTCCGGTAACCACCGATGACGACCGATTGGGTCTGCCAGTTCTTCTCCTTGATCCAGGCGCTGCCCCGTTTTCCCGGCAGGTACACCGAGTCTCGCCGCTTGGCGATCACGCCTTCCCATCGCGCGTCCCTGCTGCGACGGAGCGCTTCCGCGCCGTCGCCGGGCAACTGGCCGGGAACGAGCAAACCGCCGGTCGCCGCCGCGAGGGCATCGAGAACCCGGCGGCGATCGTCGTATGTCTTGCGCAGCAACGACACCCCGTCGAGATACAGGATGTCGAACACCCGGTACTCGGCCTTCACCCCCTGCTGCAGACGCGAGAAACTGGTCACTCCGTCGGGATCGACCGCCACGATCTCTCCGTCGAGCACCACGTCGTGCCCTTCGAGAACATCCGCGAGTGCAGCGAGCGGGGGGTATTCCCGCGTGATGTCGCGACCCGATCTGCTGTGCAGACGCAACTCGCCGCCGCACACCTCCGCGACCGCGCGATAGCCGTCCCACTTGCCTTCGAACGCCCAGCGCTCGGCGTCCAGCCCGGCCACCTCGCCCGGGGTGGCGAGCATCGGTGCGATGTCGCGCGGGAACGTCGATGCGTGGGAGGTCGACGACTGCTCCTTCATCCGGTGCGCCAGCCATTGGTCCTTCTCCGTGCGGATCAACGCGTAGCGTCCGTCGATCCGTTTTCCGTGCAGGCGCACGATGACCTCGTCTTCGCGCCACTTCTCCGTCTCGTACGTGCCGGTGTCCCAGATCGTCATGGTCCCGCCGCCGTATTCACCTTTCGGGATCGTGCCGTGGAAGGTGAGGTACTCGATCGGGTGGTCCTCGGTGTGGACGGCCAGGTGGTTGTGGCCGGGACTGTCGGGCAGGTTCTTCGGGACCGCCCACGAGGCGAGGACGCCGTCACGCTCGAGCCGGAGGTCGAAATGCAGCCGCCGGGCGTGGTGTTCCTGGATGACGAACCTGTCGCCGGAACCGTCGCGCGCGACACTTCGCGGAACGGGTTCGGGAGTGCGCGACGCGTCGCGCTTGCTTCGATACGAGGCGAGGGCGTCGGACGCAGGGCGGGTATCGAGTGGCGGGTCGAGACCTTCGAGCAGGTCGCCGGATTCGCCGAGGCGGTCGAGCACCTCCTCGAATCGGAGGTGCCGCAGGTTCGGGTCGTCCAGCTCGTCCCATGCGCGGGGCGCCGCCACCCACGGCTCCTCGCGACCGCGCAGCGAATACGGCGCGACGGTGGTCTTCGCTCCGTTGTTCTGGCTCCAGTCGACGAACACCTTGCCGGGCCGCACCGATTTGGACATCGTCGCGGTGACGAGATCGGGGTACGCGGCCGCCAGGTTGGTCGCGACCTGCTTGGCGACGGTCGACGCCCCGGACGTGCTCAGGATCCGGTCGAGCGGCACATACAGGTGGATTCCTTTGCTGCCGCTCGTGACCGGATAGGCCGTCCAGCCCAGTTCGGCGACGGTGTCGCGGACGTAACGGGCCACGACAGCGCATTCGGGCAGGCCCGCGCCGGGCCCCGGGTCGAGGTCGAACACGATCCGGGTGGCGGGGCCGGCGTGGTCGCGGTCGAAACGCCACTGCGGCACATGGAGTTCGAGAGCGGCCTGTTGTCCGAGCCAGACGAGGCTCGCGGCCGAATCGAAAAGTGGATAGGTGACGCTGCGTTGTTTGTGGTGCAGCGTTCGCCGGTCGATCCACGACGGGGCATGTTCGGCGAGGTTCTTCTCGAAGAACGCGGGTTCGTCGACGCCGTTGGGCCAGCGTTTCCGCGTACCGGCCCGGCCGGCGACATGCGGGAGCATCGCGTCGGCGACCGCCTCGTAGTAGGCGATGACGTCACCCTTCGTCGTCCCGGTCTTCGGATACAGCACCTTGTCCGTATTGGTGAGAGTGATCCGATGCCCGTCGACTGTGCGTGTCGGCATCACCTCATGATGCCGTGCCCGGCCGTGGACCGGCCGGAATGCGGGCGACTTCAGTCCCGGAGGCGCAGATCGACGGGCTGGCCGTCGGAGGGGAACGGCAGGGACGTGAAGTTCAGAGGTGCGACGTAGCCGGGGTCGACGTGCCAGTCGAAACGCAGCAGGAGGTGATGCATGATCGCTTTGATCTCGGCGCCGGCGAAGTGCATCCCGAGGCACTTGTGCACGCCGCCGCCGAACGGCTCCCAGGCATAGCGATGCACCTTGTCTTCGCGCCGGTGCTCTGCGAAGCGCTCGGGATCGAAACGCTCGGGATCGGGCCAGTACTGCGACATGTGGTGGGTGAAGTGGGGTGCGACCGCAGCGTAGGTTCCCGCGGGAACGAAGTGCCCCTGCACCTCGGTGTCGCACACCGCGCGGCGCGCCATGACCGGTACCGGCGCGACGATGCGGAGACATTCCTTCATGACCAGATCCAGGCTCACCAAGCCGTCGAGGTCTGCGTAGCCGGGTGTCGACGTGCCGAGCGCGAGCGACTCCGCCCGGCACTTCTCCCGCCACTCCGGGTACTGCCCCAGGTACTGCATCATGGTGGAGAGCGTGATGGTCGAGGTGTCGTGCGCGGCCATGAGCAGGAAGATCATGTGATCGACGACCTCGTCGTCACTGAAGCGTTGTCCTGCTTCGGATTCGATGTGGCACAGCACGGAGAACAGGTCGTCGGTCTCGTGTGCTCGACGAGCCGGGAGGTACCGGCGGAAGAACTCCTCCAGCAGTCGCCGGCCGTCGAGTCCCCGCTTCCACCGCGTACCGGGAACCGGATACCGGATCACGGAAGTAGCCGCCTGGACGCAGTCGACGAAAGCCGTTTTCACGGCTTCGATCTCGCGTTCGGTGCTGTGTTCGGCACCGCCCATGAAGATGTCCGTGGCAAGGTCGAGGGTGAGCGATTTCAGCTCGGTGTACGCCCGGAATCCATCGGCGGGCGTCCAGGAGTCGAGCGCGGCATCGATGGCCGGATGGAGCGCGTCGACCGTCTTCTCCAGGCGGGAGCGGGTGAACGCCTGTTGCATGATCCGCCGGTGCCGCAGGTGCTCGTCCGAGTCGAGAAGCATCAGGCCACCGTGGAAGAAGGGGCCGATCAGCGCCGACCAGCCGTCGCTGTTCACGAATGCCCGGTCCTTGTTCTGCAGCACTTCCTGGCATGCGTCGGGGCCGAGAACAGCCACCCAGCGACGGCCGATCATCGTGAACCACGAGAGCTCGCCGTAGGTGTCCCACCGCTTCTGCATCATCGTCAGCGGATCGCGGATGTATTCGAGGGCGTGCCCGACGAGGGGTGGCCCCGCGTGGCCCGGGATCGGGCGCAACTGCGAGTCGGCGGGTGGAGCGGCCAGGATCTTCGTCACGATGAACCCTCATTCCCGAAGTTGATCTGACAGGACCCTCTGTCAGATGCCTGTAGTGTGAGTCACACCGATCCCGTCTGTCAAGATCGGCGTATGACTTCCCCGACGCCGCGTCGATATGCGGGCATGACCGGCGACCAGCGAGCAGCAGTACGGCGCGAGGCCTTGCTCGAGGCGGCACTCGACCTGTTCGCGGCGAAAGGCAGGAGCGGCGCGACCATGACGGCGATCTGCGCAAAGGCCAAGTTGACGGAACGATACTTCTACGAAAGCTTCACCAGCAGAGACGAATTGCTGCAAAAGGTGCTGGACCGCATCGCCGACGAGATCCGTGACGCGGGACTGGACGCACTGCGGACGAGCACCGGCCCCCTCGAGGACCGGGTGCGCAACGCGATCACGGCGTTCGTCACCATCCTCACGGACGATCCTCGCAAGGGGCGGGTCGCGATGATCCAGTCGGCCGCCTTCGAACCCCTCCGCACGCATCGTCGTGCGGCGCTGCGGGGGTTCGCCCAGATGGTCGCGGACGAAGCGACGCTCATGTACGGGGACCGCGCTTGGCCACCGCACCAGGGCGAAATCAACGGACTGCTGTTCGTCGGCGGCCTCGCCGAACTGGTCACCGCCTGGCTGAACGACGAAATCGCGATCACTCCCGAGGAGATCGTCGACGCGGCAACTCACCAGTTCACGTCCACCGCACATCGCTGAAAGGCCGCTTCTGCACCGACCGCAGGGTCGGGTGCTGCGTGGGGCCGAGCGGTGCCCTCCCCGACCGCGGCGTAAGGCCCCGATTCCGGACAAGCGAGCGCCGGGGCGGTTGTCGTCCGCCGCGATCGTTCACACGCGACTCGCGGCAGTGCTACGTTTCGCACATGACCGCGGAGAAAACCGCCGTGTCCACCCATACCGTCGCTCGCCAATGCACCCTGTGTGAGGCGCACTGCGGAATCCTCGTCACCGTCGACCACGACAGGGTCACCCGCATCGAGGGCGATCCCGACGACGTGCTCTCGCACGGCTACATCTGCCCGAAAGCCACCGCGCTCGCGGATCTGCACCACGACCCGGACCGGCTGCGCCGCCCGATGCGGCGTGTCGGCGACAGCTTCGAGGAGATCGACTGGGACGAGGCGTTCGCCCTCGCCGGGAGCCGGCTGCGCGCCGTCCAGCGACGGCACGGTCGTGACGCGGTCGCGATGTACCTGGGCAACCCGGCCGCACACAGCTCGTCGGTCCTCTACGGGATCGCCCTTCGCGTCGCGCTCCTCACCCGGAAGTTCTACTCGGCGTCCTCGATCGATCAGTTCCCGCAGGAGTTCGCAGCGTGGAAGATGTTCGGCTCGAACGTGCTGATGCCGATAGCGGACGTCGATCGCACCGACCGCCTGCTGATTCTCGGGGCCAATCCCGCAGTGTCCAACGGTTCGGTCACCACGATGCCCGACGCCCGCGGACGCATCGCCGCGATCCGTCGCCGCGGCGGCTCGGTGGTCGTCGTCGACCCGCGGCGCACCGAGACCGCGCGGCTGGCGGATGAACACGTCGCGGTACGTCCGGGCGGTGATCCGTACCTTCTGCTCGGCATGCTGCACACGATCTTCGCCGACGGTATCCACCAGAAACCCGCCACCGTGCCACTGACCGGCATGGACCATCTCGCCGAGTTGGTCGCAGCCTGCACACCCGAGGAGATGGCGCCGCGCGCCGGGGTCGACGCGGACACGATCCGGCGCCTGGCCCGCGACCACAACTCGGCACGGTCGGCGGTCGCGTACGCCCGCATCGGTGTCTGCCATCAGGTCACCGGCACCCTCACCCACTGGCTGGTCAATACCCTCAACGCCGTGACCGGGAATCTCGACCGGCCGGGCGGCCAGATGTTCTCCTCGCCGCCGATCGACGTGGCACGTCTCATGCGACGACTCGGTTCCGGATACGGCATGTGGAGCAGTCGCACCGGCGAGTACAAGTCGTTCCGCACGGAACTGCCGGTGGTGGGTATGGCAGACGAAATGCTCGGTGACGCACAGGGTTCCGTCGGTCCGGTGCGCGCGCTGGTCACCTATGCCGGAAACCCGGTGCTGTCCACCCCGCAGGGCGGCCGTCTCGACGAGGCCCTCGACAGCCTCGACTTCTTCGTCGCGGTCGACATGTACCTCACCGAGACGTCCCGGCACGCAGACCTGATCCTTCCGCCGGTATCCCACCTCGAACGGGAGGAGTTCGACTTCCTGTTCCCGGTCTTCTCCGTCCGGAACAACGCACGGTTCAGTGCCCGCGTGTTCGAGCCTGCTGCCGACGCGCTCGAGGACTGGCAGATCATGTCGCGCCTGACCCTCGAGGTGCTGCCGCTTCCGTTCCGAACGTGGTCGGCTCGTCCCGTCCGTGCCCTGCTCGATCGACTGAGCCCACTGCGGCTGGGTGCGCTCGGCGTCCTGACCGGACCGCACGGAGTCCTGCGCCGCGGACGTCGAGGTCTGACACTCGGGCGGATCCGGCGCGCCCGCGGGGGAATCGATCTCGGACCGCTGCAACCACGGCTCCGGTCCCTGGTGTCGACGCGCGATCGCCGCGTGCACGTGGCACCGCCGGAGTTCGTCGACGAGACACGTCGCCTGGCCGCCGACGCCGAGATCGATTACCGGGACGAGGAATTCGATCTCCGGTTGATCGGACGACGCCATCTGCGATCGAACAATTCGTGGCTGCACAACATCCCGACGATGGTCAAGGGCCGAGACCGGTGCACGGTCCTGATGCATCCCGACGACGCGGCGTCCCGCTCCCTCGTTCACGGTCAGCCGGTGACCGTACGCTCCCGAATCGGGAGCATCGTGGTGCCCGTCGAGGTCAGTGACGAGATCCGGGCCGGCACCGTCGCCGTCCCGCACGGCTGGGGTCACGACGAGAAGGGTGTCGGCTGGTTCACCGCCGCCGCGCATCCCGGTGCCAACGTCAACCTGCTGCACGATCCGGCGGTCACCGACACCTTCACCGGCAACGCCGCGGTGAACGCGACGATGGTGAACGTCGCCGCGAAGGCCTCCGCTGCGATCTCCTGAACCTTGTGAGAAGTCGTTGGCGGCGTCTTTCCTATTTTCCGCCGTATACCGGGAAGACGCTCGACGCGCCGTAGTCCAGGGCACGAAGTTCGCGAAGCGCAGTCATGTCCGGCTCTGCGATGACGAAGTCGACGTCGGCGTTGGAGCGCATGTGGTCGGGGTTCTGCGTCTTCGGCAGCGACACTGTGCCCAGCTGCAGCGTGTACCGGATGCACAGCTGCGGAACAGAAACGCCGTACTTGTCGGCCATCGCCTGTACATCCGGGTTGTGCAGGATCTCGCCGTGCGCGATCGGCGAGTACGCCTCGACGAGGATGTTCCTGTCCTCGCAATAGGCGATCAGCTCGCTCGGCGTGTTCCCGGCATGTACCAGCACCTGGTTCGCGTGCGGGACCGAAGCACTACCCGCCAGGAGGTTCTCCAGATCTTCCTGCAGAAAGTTCGAGACGCCGATCGCCCGGAGCTTGCCTGCCCTGTGGGCGCCCTCCAGCGCGCGCCACGCTTGGCGGTTGCCGTCGGTGTAGTCGCCGCCGCGGAAGTCTTTCCAGGGTTGCGGGCTGTGGATCAGCATCAGGTCGATGTATTCGAGGCCGAGCGCCTTCAGCGAGCCGTCGATCGCAGCCGAGGCAGCGTCGTAGTCCTTGATCTCGGCCGCCAGTTTGGTCGACACGAACAGTTCCTCGCGGGCAATTCCCGAGGTGCGGACACCCTCGCCGACGCCGCGCTCGTTCCCGTAGGCCTGCGCCGTGTCGATGTTGCGGTAGCCGATCTCGATCGCGGCTCGCACGGCGTCTGCGGCCTTGTCTTTGTCGATGAACCAGGTGCCCAGTCCCAGCTTGGGGATGGTTACGTCATTGGAAAGCGTGTAGGTCTCGTTCAGGATGCTCATGTGTTCTCGCTCCTTTCCTTGCACTGTCAAGCTTCCCCGCACGGAGCGCGTGGCGTGCATGATCGGCGAAGAACAACGGGGCAGCAGACGAAGCGATCGTGACCGGCGACGAGGAAGCGCGCCGGCTGGAGCGGCGGAAGTAAGTACGTGTGGCCGCGCACCGAGGGCGTCGCAAAAAAAGGACGGAGCGTGCCCGGTCAGCCGTAGAGTTGCGCGAACTTGTCGAGCGATGTCTGCAGGTCACCGTGCAGCGCGCGTGCCACCCCGGCTCCGATCGGGCCGAACAGCGGCGCTCCCCCGAGGTCGATCTTCATCGTCAGACGGGATCGGTCACCTGCGGTCGTGACGGCGAGTCGCATCGAGAACTTCGTCCCCGCCTTGCCTGTTCCGCGGAGCACCACGTGATGCGGGGCGTCGAGTTCCACGACGGTCCAGCTGACCCGGTTGCGCATGCCCTTGACCGACACCACCGAGTGAAGGGTCGTGCCCGCAGTGAGCGTGTCCGGCAATTCGCTGCGCCAGCCGTCGTGAATGGTCAGCCACTCGTCGAAGGTCTGAAGTCGGGATGCCTTCTCCCAGGCGCGGTGCGGGTCCATGGGGAGTTCTGTCGACACCTCGAGTTTCGCCATGATCGGCAGCCTAGACGACGGGAGTCACCAGGCGCCCCGCACAGCCCGGAGGCCCACCCCGCGTGGGGTGGGCCTCCGGATCTCGGTGACGGTGTAACGCAGAGTCAGTGGGAGACAACCTTCTCCACGCCGACGCCGGTGAGGGAACGAACTTCCATCTCGGCCTGCTTGTACGGGTCCTCCGGCTTTCCGCGGCCCAGGTACGTGCCGACGATGCCGAGCAGGAAGGCGAGCGGGATGGACACGATGCCGGGGTTCGACAGCGGGAACCAGGAGAAGTCGGCGTCGGGGAACATCGACGACGGGCTGCCGGACACGGCGGGCGAGAACATGATCAGCACGAGGCAGCTGATCAGACCGCCGTAGATGCTGAACAGCGCACCCGTGGTGTTGAACTTCTTCCAGAACAGGGAGTACAGCAGCGTCGGCAGGTTCGCCGAGGCGGCGACCGCGAAGGCGAGTGCCACCAGGAATGCGATGTTCTGTCCCATCGCGAGGATGCCGAGAACGATCGACACCAGGCCGATCACCACGACGGTGATCCGGGAGACGCGCACCTGCTCGTCCTCGGTGGCGTTGCCGCGCTTGATGACGCTCGCGTAGATGTCGTGGGCGAAGGATGCCGACGCGGTGATGGCCAACCCCGCGACCACCGCGAGAATCGTGGCGAACGCGACCGCCGAGATCACGGCCAGGAACACCGTGCCGCCGAGTTCGAAGGCGAGCAGCGGGGCTGCGGCGTTCTCCTTGCCCGGGGCGTTGAGAATGACGTCCGGTCCGACCAGTGCGGCAGCGCCGTAACCGAGAACCAGCGTGAACAGGTAGAAGCCACCGATGAGCGCGATCGCCCACGTCACGGAGCGACGAGCTTCCTTCGCGGTGGGCACCGTGTAGAAGCGCATCAGCACGTGCGGCAGGCCGGCGGTGCCGAGGACCAGTGCGAGACCCAGCGAGATGAAGTCGATCCGCGACATGTCGCTGATGCCGTACTTGGCGCCCGGGGCGAGCACGTCGCGCTGGGCGACCGCCTCGCTCGCCGAACCCGACACCATGGCCTGGGCATCGGCGAGAAGCTGAGAGAAGTTGCCGCGCACCGCGACCAGGACGAGCACGAACATCACGCCGGCACCGGCGATGAGGAGCACCGCCTTGACCATCTGCACGTAGGTCGTGCCCTTCATGCCACCGATCAGCACGTACACGATCATGAGCACACCGACGACGGCGACCACGACGGCCTGACCCGTCTTGCCTTCGATGTCGAGGAGAAGCGCGACGAGACCACCCGCACCGGCCATCTGGGCGAGCAGGTAGAACAGCGACACCGCGAGTGTGGACAACGCGGCGGCCATACGCACGGGCCGCTGCTTGAGCCGGAAGCTCAGCACGTCGGCCATCGTGAAACGTCCCGTGTTGCGCAGGAGTTCGGCGACGAGCAGCAGTGCCACGAGCCACGCGACCAGGAAGCCGATCGAGTAGAGGAAGCCGTCGTAGCCGTAGACCGCGATGGCGCCCGCGATACCCAGGAACGACGCTGCCGACAGGTAGTCGCCGGCGATGGCGAAACCGTTCTGCGGGCCGGAGAACTGCCCGCCGCCGGTGTAGAAGTCGGACGCCTTCTTCGTGGTCCGGCTGGCGCGGATCACCAGGCCCATCGTGACGACGACGAACGCGAGGAAGATCGCGATGTTGAGAAGCGGGTTACCGATGTCGGTGGTGCCCTGTGCGAGAACGCTCACTGCTGCGGTCCTTCCAGCTCGGTACGGATCGCGGCGGCACGGTCGTCGAGCTCACGACCGGCGAACTTCACGTACACCCCGGTGATGATGAATGTCGTCAGGAACTGCGCCAGACCCAGCAGGAGCCCGATGTTGACGTTGCCGAGGACCTTGGTGGCCATGAAGTCGGTGGCGTAGGTGGCGAGCAGAACGTACAGGGCGTACCAGGCCAGGAAGAAGGCCGTCACGGGAAACACGAACCGGCGCAGCCGACTGCGCAGTTCCTGGAACTCGGGGCTTTCCTGCATGTCGACGAAGTCCTGCGGCGTCGGAACACGCCGCTGGGGTACGTCACTCTCGCTGGGAGGTGCTGTGGTCACTGCCGACTCCTTGGTCGTACGTGTGATGTGTGGTGGTCACACACATTAATGAGACGGCGGTCACACAGAGAAGGGGCATGCGTCGGTGGCACGCTCAACTGCGGAGCGATGCGCCGAACGGTCGCCTCACCGCGACGAGCGGCGGTCGCCGAATGCACCCAGCTCTCGATCCCGGCCCATGCCCAGTCGCTCGGGGACGTGCATTCGGGAGAACGTCCGGCCTACGTCGGCCGGGATCCGTGCTCGCGTAGCGAGACTCACGGCGATCATCGTCACGAACGCGAGCGGCACACTTGCTGCGGCCGGGTATTCCGACAGCACTGCCGGCCAGCCGTGCGCGGTCTCCGGATCGAATCGCACCAGGATCGACGTCATGGCCGCACCCCCGGCGACCCCACCGCCCACGATCATGCCCGCGGCGGCACCGATCGCCGTCAGACCGCGCCACCAGATTCCGAGGACGAGCAAGGGACACAGCGTGGAGGCGGCGATCGCGAACACCTGACCGACCGACCTCGACAGGTCCAGGGACGTCACCGACAACGCGAGCACCAACGGCACGACCCCCGCGAGGACCGCCGCGATCCGGAAGTCGCGAACCCGCCCCCGCAGCACATCGGTGGACAGCACACCCGCGACACTGACGAGCAGACCCGACGACGTCGACAGGAACGCCGCGATCGCCCCCGACGCGACGAATGCGGCGACGAGTTGACCTCCCCACCCGGACAGCACCGAACCGGGCAACAGCAGTACCGCCGCATCGGATCGGCCCGTGATGAGCAGTTGCGGAACGTACAACCGGGCGAAGACGCCGAGAACGGTCGGGAACAGGTAGAACACCCCCAGCAACCCGATCACCGCGAGCGAGGTCATGCGCGCCGCACGTCCGTCGGGGTTGGTGTAGAAGCGGACGAGTACATGCGGCAACCCCATGGTGCCGAGGAACGTCGCGAGCATCAGCGAGTACACCTGGAACAGCGGGTGGGCACCCCCCGCTCCGATTCCCGCGCCGGGAGCCGCCCAGGTGTCGTTGTCCGACGGCGCGCCCGCCACCACCGGGACCGGCGACCCCGCCTCGAGCACCAGCTGGGTTCCGGCCCCGAATTCGTGTTCGCCCGGTGCAAGCTCGATCACGCCGAAGACGGGCACACCGTCCACGTCGCCTCGGACCGTCACGTCGAGCGGGTCGGCGACCTGCACGATGACATCCACGGTGATGTCGACGGTGGTGGTTTCGGTGACGGTCGGGGGAACAGGCGCATCCACCGCGCGATGATCACCGACGAAATGCAGGATCAGGACGAGGGCGGGGATCGCGACCGCGGTGAGCTTGAGCCAGTACTGGAACGCCTGCACGAAGGTGATCGACCGCATCCCGCCACCGACCACGTTCGCGACGACGATGATGCCGACGACTGCGACCCCCACCCAGTCCGGGACGCCGAGAAGGATATTCAGCGTGAGTCCCGCGCCCTGGAACTGCGGCACGAGGTAGAGCACGCAAATGATGGCGACCACCATCATCGACAGGGTGCGCAGCCACCGCTCACCGAGCCGGAACTCCGCGAAGTCCGGCACCGTGTACGCGCCGGAGCGTCTCAGCGGTGCCGCGACGAAGAGCAACAACCCGAGATACCCGGCGGTGAACCCCACCGGGTACCAGAGCGCGTCGGCCCCGAACTTCGCGACCAGCCCTGCGACACCGAGGAAGGATGCCGCGGACAGGTACTCCCCCGAGATGGCGGCGGCGTTCCACCGCGGCCCCACGCTGCGGGACGCGACGAGGAAATCGGATGTCGTGCGCGCCATCCGGACTCCGTACACCCCGATCGCGACGGTCGCGACGGCTGCTGCGACGAGGCCGACCAGGGTCGCCACGGGAATCGGCTCGGTCATGCGGTACCCGATTCGCTCATGGCGTCAGTCGTCGGTCAGATCGGTGAAGTCCTGCTCGTTGCGTTCGGCGAGCCGCACGTAGACCCACGCGATGCCGAGCAGTACGGGATAGCCGACGACGCCGAGCAGGATCCACGGCAGCCGCACCCCCAGCAACGTCACCTCCGACAGTCGCGGCACAAGGTGGAACAACACCGGGATCGCGCCCAGCAGCAGAACCGTCGCGAGGCCGACCCGGACGGCCAGGCCGAGTTGAGCACGGACGAGACCACGCACCATCGCGTCGCCGACTTCCGTCTGCTGCTGCACCTCCGTGCGGGTACGGACGATGCGTGCGCCACGTCGTTGCGCGAGCACCACGCGCTGCCGCGGTGGCGGCGGCCCACCCGCGGCGGTGCTCACCGCGACGTCCAGGACTGCATCGGGCCACGGATCAGCCGATCCTTGAGCTCGCGGGTGTGACGACGACTGACCGGCAACTCCACCGGCGGGGCATCGCCGTTGCCCTTCAGGCAGACCACCAGCCCGGAACCGACGCTGCGGATACCGGTGACCAACGGCAACGCGACGAGGAACGACCGGTGCACCCGCAGGAACCCGGCGTCCGCCCAGCGGTTCTCGAGTGTCGAGATGGGGATGCGCACGAGGTGCGAACCTGTCGCGGTATGCAGTCGCGCATAGTCGCCGTCTGCCTCCACCCACTGCACCGACGATCGTGGCACCAGGGTGGTGACCCCACCCAGCTCGACAGGAATCACCTCGTCTCCCGGCGGCGTCTCCGTCGTGCGGGCCGCACCTGACCTGCGACGGTCGACGATGCGCTGCACGGCCTGCGCGAGCCGCTCCTCCCGCAGCGGCTTGAGCACGTAGTCGACGGCTCCGAGGTCGAACGCCGACACCGCTCGGTCGTCGTGCGCGGTCACGAACACCACCGCCGGTGGGGTCGCGAAGTTGCGGAGGATGCCGGCGATCTCCAGCCCGTCCAGGCCGGGCATGTTGATGTCGAGGAAAACCGCGTCGATCCCGCCGTCGCGCAGCAACCGCAGCGCGGTCGTCGCGTCGCTCGCGGTGTGCACCTGGGCGATCTGGTCCTGGGCGCGCAACAGGTACGCCAGCTCGTCGAGGGCGGGCGGTTCGTCGTCGACGGCCAGTACGGTGAGGGTCTCTGCTTTGTCGTTCACGGCGGACCTATCGTGCCACGTCGGGAGGCCGTCACGGCCGGATACCCGCACGGAACTTGGGCACCCGCATGCTCACCTTCGTGCCCGCGCCCGGGGCGGTCTCCACGACCAGCCCGTAGTCGTTGCCGAACGCGGCCCGCAGCCGGTCGTCCACGTTGGCGAGCCCGACATGCGCAGATTCCTTCACGCCGCTGCCGTGCCGGCTCTCGGCAATCGAGTCGAGGGTGCCCGAGCGCAGCAACTCCGGGTCCATGCCCACGCCGTCGTCCTCGACACTGATGACGCAGTCGGTTCCCTCGTCCGCCGCGGTGATCGTGATGGTGCCGGTCCGGGTGGCCGTCCCGGCGATTCCGTGACGCACCGCGTTCTCGACGAGAGGCTGCAACGCGAGAAACGGCAGCGTCACGTTGAGCACCTCGGGCGCGACCTGCAACCGCACCTCGAGCGCATTGCCGAACCGCGCCCGTTCCAGCGTGAGGTAACGGTCGATGTTCCGCAGTTCGTCGGCGAGCAGTGTGTACTCCCCCGTCGCGCGGAACGAGTATCGGGTGAAGTCTGCGAAGTCGAGCAGCAGTTCCCGCGCCCGGTCCGGGTCGGTGCGCACGAACGAGGCGACGGTGTTGAGGGCGTTGTAGATGAAGTGCGGGCTGATCTGCGCGCGTAATGCCCGTAGTTCGGCCCGGTCGAGCCTGGCCCGGGAAGCGTCGAGTTCGGCCAGTTCGAGTTGGCTGCACGCGTAGCGCGCCACTTCGGTGATCGCGCCGAGCAACGCGGGGCCGGGCGTCGTGGTCGTCACCACCCCGAGTATCCCGGCCACCCCCACGTCCTCGATCACGAGAGGCTGAGCGATCAGTGCGCGCGCAGCGAGATCGCCGACGCCGGGCACGAGGTCACGGTGCCCGACCAGTACCCGCCGTTCCTCGGCCACGGCGCGGGCCGCGGCCTCCTGCATCTGGTCCGCGAGCCCGCCGAACGGCCCATCCCAGGCAAGCAGGGTGCCGTCCGGGTCGATGAGAGCGACAGCCTGTGCCTCTGCAAGCAACATCCGCAGGTGGACGGCGGCCTCGGTGGCGGACGATGCGTCGAGGCCGCGGCGCAACGGCCGCGCGGCGAGCGACGCCGTGTGCAAGGTGGTGTGCACGGCGCGCTCGGCGGGCGTGGTGACCACTCGACGGGTCCGGGCCCACACCACGGCGAACACGACGACGACCAGCGTGGTCACCGCCGCGAAGGCGAGGAGGACGGTTGCGTTCACGTCTCGTCCGCGCTCTCTGCTGTGCTCACGGAGTCCGGCGATTCGATCATGGGCCTACGCTACGGCGACCACCGGCGGCGGGTGCGTCGATCCGTCGGCACCTGCGGGCCGGGCGGGTTCCGTCAGTATCTGGCGCGGCGCTCGACGCGCTCTTCCGCAGCCGCCTCCTCGATGTCGAGGCTCTCGAGTTCGACGCGCAGGCTCTCGTCGTCGAGCGTGCCGTCGTCCCGCGCCGCGATCAGGGCGGTGCGCTGGGCCCGGAGCACGGCGCGGCGGAACTCGTCGAACAGTGCGCCGGCGTCGATGCCAGGGTCGGTGTCGTCCTCCGACTCGACCTGCCTCGCGTCGACGCGCGCCTGGAGCGATCGCCGGACACGTTCGAGGATGCGGCGCACGGCTTCCGGGTCGAACCCGCGGGGCGGGTCCTTCTCCAGACTGCCCATCTCTTCTCTCGCCGCGTTCACCGTGATGGTGCGGGCGAGTTCCCGTTGCTCCTCGTCACGGAGACGTTCGTACGGGTCGACGACGTCGAGTCGCCGGATCAGCAACGGCATGGTGGCTCCCTGGATGAGCAGCGTGCCCACCGCCACCACCAGCGCCACCAGGTGAATGATCTCGCGTCCCGGGAACGGCTCGCCCGACCCGAGGACCGCCGGCACACCACCGGCGGCGGCGAGGGTGACCACCCCGCGCATCCCGGCCCACGACACCACGATGTGCTCGCGGTAACTCAAGGGGTCGCGGCCGAGGCGGGTCAGCCCGGCGGTGCGCACCACCCGCCTGCGACCCCAGTTCAAGAAACCCCAGATCGGACGGACGAGCATGACCACCACCAGCACCGAGACGGAGTACATCAGAACCCGCAGCACATCCAGGCCGGTGTCGGCCACCTCGTCCAGGACGAACTTCAGTTGCAGTCCCATGTATGCGAAGACGAACATCTCGAGCAGGGTGTCGACGCTTTCCCACACGAACCGTTCCTGCAACCGGGTGGTGACCGTGGTGTCGGTGGCGCGGTGCCCCATGTAGAGGCCCGCCGCGACCACGGAGAGCACTCCGGACGCGTGGATTTCCTCGGCGACGAGGTAGGCCGCGAACGGAAGGACCAGCCCCACCGCCGTTTCCAGCGGTGAATCGAACATGCGGCCGCGGACCCAGTGCACGATCACCGCGAGCACCAGACCGATCACGACTCCGCCTGCCACTTCGTAACCGAAGAACAGAACCGGTGAGTCGCCGAACACCTGGGTTCCGGCGACCGTAGCGATCGCCACGCTGAACAGGGTCAGGGCGGTGGCGTCGTTGACGAGTCCTTCGCCGGTCAGAATGGCGATCACCCGTTTGGGGAGCCCCAGTTTCTTCCCCACCGCGACCGCGCTGACCGCATCGGTCGGAGCGACCACCGCCCCGAGCACCAGCGCCGCAGCGAACGTCAATTCGGGGATCAGCCAGTTGGCGAAGAACGCGACGGCAAACGCCGTCGCGAGGACCGTGACGATCCCGAGCCGAAGGATCGGCGCAAGATGACGACGGAACGTGGGAACGGAGAACTTCAGCGCCGCCGAATACAGCAACGGGGGCAGGACGACCCCGAGCAGCACGGCCGGTTCCAGCTCGAGCCGCGGCAGGCCGGGGAGGAACGACGCGATCGCACCGATGGTGACGAGAACCAATGGGGCCTGGAGGTTTCTCCGATTCGCAAGGCCGGTGACAGCGATGGCCGCAATGACGACGAGAAGGATCATGGTCCCGTTCACGGGACCGATTCTCCCCCTCCACTACCCGTCGTGAGCCTGTCACCGCCGAGCCGACGCAGGACCGTGGCCGAGCAGTCCAGGGCTCAGTGGGTTGCCGGACTCAGTCGGTGCCGAGCGCCTTCTTCACCGCACCCTGCGCGGAATCGACCTGTCCGGCGAACTTGCCGCCGGTCTTGCTGTCCGCGACGTCACCGATCTTGTCGACGACCTGGTTGACCTTCTCCGGATTCTCGGCCGCGAACTGTCTGCCCTTGTCGACGATGCCCTTGACGTTGTCCATGAATCCCACGCGCAAACCCCTGTTGTCCGGTGATCGGGTCATTCCGATCGAGCGAACAAAAGGGTGTCACAGCGTCGGCCGGACCAGCGAGCGGGCCGGTCGGTTCGTTACTGGGCGGGCCCCGACGGGGTGGCCGGTCCGGGGCCGCCCTCCGGCCGGGGGTCCGGACCGGGCTCGGGATCGGGCCGGACGACAGGGTCGGGATTCGGCGGCGGTGTGCCGGGCGCCGCGTCGGTGCCGAGGTGCTTCCGCGCGGCGTTCTGCGCCTTGTCGATGTGCTGGGAGTACTTCCCACCGGTCTTCGAGTCGGCGACGTCGCCGACTTTCCCGATGGCGCCGTCGATCTTGTCGGAGTGTTCCGCGGCGTACCCCTTGCCTTTGCCGAGGAGTCCCTTCACGGTGTCCATGAGTCCCATGGCGTGTCCTTCCGTTGGACTACGACCAGCGTGCCACAGGTCACGGCGCCGCGTGCAGATCCTCCCGGGAAGCGAACACCCGGCGGCGCTCGCCGTGAATCCTGCCGGTGACCCACCAACTGACCTCGACGAGAACCATCCCGATCGCCCCGCAGGTGAAGGCGATGCCGGTGTAGGCGAGGTTCGAGGGGTCGAGCGCGAAGAACTCTCGGAGGAACGGCACGGAGAACAGCACCACGTACCCGAGTGCCGCTGCGACGATCAGCGCGATCTTCCACCACTGGTACGGCCGCGCCACCACCGCGAGTACCCACAGCGCGATCATGATCAGCGTGATGAGCGCCGAGGTTCCGGCCTGCACCTTCTCCACTTCGGTCTGGTCCGGACCGGCGTAGACGAGGAGGTAGCAGACGAACGTCGCGACTCCGACGATCACACCCGACGGGATGGCCAGCCGCATCACCCGGGGAACGAATCCCGGCCGGGCGCGCTCGTTGTTCGGGGCGAGCGAGAGCAGGAACGCCGGAATGCCGATGGTGAACCACGCCGCGATCGTGACGTGTCTGGGCAGGAACGGGTACGGCAGCGGATCGAAGCCGAACACCGTCGCCAGCACGCCCGAGATGCCGATGAAGAAGGCGAGCAGCACCGAGTACACGGTCTTGGTGAGGAACAGATTCGAGACCCGCTCGATATTGCCGATGACCCGGCGACCCTCACCCACCACGTAGGGCAGCGTCGCGAACTTGTTGTCGAGCAGGACGATCTGCGCGACCGACCGTGCCGCCGGGCTACCCGAGCCCATCGCGACTCCGATGTCCGCGTCCTTGAGCGCTAGGACGTCGTTGACCCCGTCGCCCGTCATCGCGACCGTGTGGCCGCGGGACTGCAACGCACCGACCATCGCCCGTTTCTGGTCGGGCCGCACGCGCCCGAACGTCGTCGACGCTTCTGCGATGTCGGCGAGTTGCTCGCGATCGTCGGGCAGTGTGCGCGCGTCGATCGGGCTGTCGCCCTGCGGCAGACCGAGCGACGACGCGACCGCACCGACGGAGACTGCGTTGTCGCCGGAGATGACCTTGACGTCGACGTGTTGTTCCGCGAAGAACTCGAGCGTGGCCTTCGCGTCGGTGCGCACCCGCTGTTCGAGGACAACCAGGGCGACGGGGGCGACGGTCCCGGGTGCGAGCGCGTCGTCCACGGGACGGTCGCTGCGTGCGAGCAGCAGCACGCGCAGCCCCTGGGCTCCGAGTTCTTCGGCGCGGCGGGCGGTAGGTGTGTCCCGGTCGAGGAGCACGTCGCAGGCACCGAGCAGCCAGTTGCCGTGTGCCCCGTACGACTGCCCGCTCCACTTCTTGGCCGAGGAGAACGGTGCGACCGCGGTGGGTTCACCCCAGCCGGGATCGTCGGGCAATGCCTCCGACAGTGCGAGCACGCTCGCGTTCGGGCGCGGGTCGTTGCCGGCCAGAGCGGCCAGCGCGGTGCGAGCCGCTTCGAGCGTCGTACCGCCAGGACCGTCGACGAGTTCGACGTCGGCGAGCCGCATGCCGTTCTCGGTGAGGGTTCCGGTCTTGTCCGCACACACGATGTCGACCCGTGCGAGCCCCTCGATGGCGGGTAGCTCCTGCACGAGGCACTGGCGACGGCCCAGTCGCACCACGCCCACGGCGAACGCGATGGACGTCATGAGGACCAGACCTTCGGGGACCATCGGCACCAGCGCGGCGACCATGCCGCTGAGCGACGGGCCGAGCGCCTCGCCGCTGGAGAACAACTGGTTGTAGATGATGAGCAGACCCGCGGGGATCATCAGGTAGGTGATGAGCTTGAGGATCTTGTTGATGCCGGCGTTCAGCTCGGAGTGGACCAGCGTGAACTTGCTGGCTTCCTCCGCGAGCCGCGCCGCGTATGCGTCGCGCCCGACCTTCGTCGCGCGGTAGGCACCGGTACCCGACGACACGAAGCTGCCCGACATCACGGAGGTGCCGGGATCCTTGTGCACAGCTTCGGATTCGCCGGTGAGCAGTGATTCGTCGAGTTCGAGGCCGACGGACTCGACGACGGTGCCGTCGACGACCAGCTGGTCGCCCGGACCGAGTTCGATGATGTCGTCGAGCACCACTTCGCGGGGCGCCAACTCGCCGCCGGCGCCGTTGCGTCGCACGACCGGTTTGGTCTGGCTGACGATCGCGAGTTTGTCGAGGGTCCGTTTGGCCCGGACCTCCTGGATGATGCCGATCGAACTGTTGGCCACGATGAGCAGACCGAACATGCCGTCGACGATCGAACCGGTCGCGAGCACGATCAGCAGCAGCACGCCCAGAATCGCGTTGATCCGGGTGAACACGTTCCCCCGGATGATGTCCTTGACCGAGCGGGAAGCACGGTCGGGTACGTCGTTGGTCTGCCCGCGGGCGACCCTCTCGGCCACCTGCTCGGTGGACAGCCCACGCTCGACAAATGCGGGGTCATGCGCGAGCGCATCACCGGTCTCGACCACCGCGGTGGGCTCTTCTCCTGCCATGATTGACAAGGGTATTCCACCCGGTCGCGGCCCTGTTCCCCTGGATGCAGGTCAGCCCAGTGGGATCCACCACGGTTCGCGAGGGACGGGGTGAAGCGCGTCGATGCGCTGCCCCGGCATCGGTACCGCGGTCGCGACGCGAGACTCCTGAGCGGCCGGGACCAGCCGCGCGATCGGCTCGGACCACGAGTGCAGTGCGAGGTTGAACGTCCCCCAGTGGACCGGGACCAGCAGACTGTCGCGGCGGTCGGTGCCGCCGAGGTCGAGGTGCGTCCGTACGGCCTGCTCCGGGTCCATATGGACGTCCGGCCAGCGCCGGTCGTAGGCGCCGACGGGCAGCAGTGTCAGATCGAACGGTCCGTACTTGTCGCCGAGGTCGGCGAAGCGCGGGGTGTAACCGGTGTCGCCGCCGAAGAAGACTCGGCGCGTCGGCCCGGCGATGACCCACGACGACCACAGCGTGATGTCGCGCTGCAGGCCGCGCCCGGAGAAGTGCCGGGCTTCGGTGCACGTGATGCGCAACCCCTCGACCTCCACGTGCTGATCCCAGTCGAGTTCGACGATCCGGTTCTCGGCGACCTTCCACCGTCTCAGGTGGGCGCCGATGCCGAGCGGCACGACGAACCGGACATCGGGCTGGAGTGCGGCGAGGGCTTCGACGGTGTCCCGGTCGAGATGGTCGTAATGGTCGTGCGAGATGAGGACCGCATCGGCGGCGGGCAACGCCTGCAGTTCGATCGGTACCGGGTGCATCCGCTTCGGCCCGACGGTCGGCGACGGCGACACGCGTTCGCTCCAGACCGGGTCACAGAGCACGCGGTAGCCGTCGATTTCGACGAGTGCGCTCGAATGCCCGAACCAGGTCACGGCGAGCTCTGCTGCGTCGACCGGGGCCAGCGCCGGAGCGAGAGGGACCTCGCTACGGGGCGTTCCGCGGGAACCGCGGGTCAGCATGTCCTTCAGCAGCCCCCCGCCGTCCTCGGGACCGAGTACTGACGCGGGGTCGAGGTTGTGGAACCGGCCGTCGCGGTAGTTGGGCGATCCCGCGGCATAGGGGCGGATATCGCCGACCGATGCTCCGATGGAGCTCGGCAGACCGCGTGCAGCTCGTGCGAACCAGAGCGCGCCCGCACCGGCGAGCGCGGACGATGCGGCCTGCCGGGCCCTCATCGGCCGCGGAAGATCGGGTCGCGGCCGCCCGCGCGGGCCAGCCTGGCTTCCTGTGCGTCCTCGCTGAGCCATGCGGCGGCCAGCGCTGCCGTCTGCTCGGGAGTGCTGTCGTCGCGGGTGCCGTCGTCGTTGAGGAACAACTTCTGCGCGTGGAGCGACAGGGGTGCGAGTTTCGCGATCTTCTGCGCCCACTGCTGTGCGGCTGCGAGGTCGCCGATCTTGTTGGCGAGTCCGCGGGCCAGCGCTTCCTCGGCTTCGATGGGCTCGGCGGCCAGGAGCACCGTCCGGGCCGGGCCTCCGCCGACGAGCGACGCGAGTCGTCGTACAGTCCACCGGTCCACCGAGATTCCGAGACGGGCCGCGGGCACCGCGAACCTGGCATTCGGGGCGACGACCCGGAGATCGGAAGCCAGCGCGAGCTGGGTGCCCGCGCCGATGGCGGGGCCGTTGATCGCCGCGATCACCGGAATCGGCACGTTTTCGATCGTCTGCAGCATGTCACCGAGGTTGTCGAGGAACCCGGCGGCGTACACGTCGCCGGACAGGTCGGCTCCGGCGCAGAAGCTCGTTCCGCGACCGGTGATCACGATGACCCGGGCGTCGTCGTCCACGGCTTGCTCTACCGCCTCGCGGATCTCGACGCACAGCTGCGAGTTGAGTGCGTTCCGGCGCTCTTCGCGCTGCAACTCCAGCGTGACGACCTCACCGTCGCGGTTGATCCCGATCATGAATGTGGCACCTTTCGTCACTGCACAGCGATCATTCCATTGTCTCGTCCTCGCCGCGCGACTCCTGTGCACGGGGTCGTCCGGGACCGCGGATCCTGCCGACGCCGCGTGGCGTCCGTCCGGCGTCGGCCAGGGCGCGACGCAGGAGCAGTTCGATCTGGGCGTTGGTACTGCGCAGCTCGTCGGCGGCCCAGCGCGCGAGCGCGTCGTGGACCGCCGGGTCGAGCCGCAGCAGGACCTTCTTGCGTTCGGGCATGCCGAATTCCCTACTGGTACAACGACCCCGTGTTGAGGACGGGCTGGGCGCTCTGGTCACCACACAGGACGACGAGCAGGTTGGAGACCATCACGGCCTTGCGGTCCTCGTCCAGCGAGACGGTGTGCTCCGCTTCGAGGCGCTCGAGCGCGGTGCCGACCATGGACACGGCGCCCTGCACGATCTGTTCTCGCGCGGCGATCACGGCGCCGGCCTGCTGGCGGCGCAGCATCGCCTGGGCGATCTCGGGCGCGTAGGCCAGCTGGTTGATGCGGGTCTCGATCACCCGGACGCCCGCCGACTGCACGCGAGCATGCACCTCCGCCGACAGCTCGGTGGTGATCTGGTCGGCGTTCTGGCGCAGCGAAATCGATTCGAGCGCACCGTCGTACGGGTAACTGCCTGCGATGTGGCGCACAGCGGCCTCGGTCTGGACGGCGACGAACTCTTCGAAGTCGTCGACATCGAATACGGCCCGCGCGGTGTCCTCGACCTGCCAGACGATCACCGCCGAGATCTCGATGGGGTTGCCGTCGGCATCGTTGACCTTGGCCCGGGCGGTCTCGTGGTTGCGAATGCGTGTGGTGATCTTGCGGCGCGAGTTGAGGGGGTTCATCCAGCGCAGGCCGGGCTCACGCAGAGTGCCGGCATACGAACCGCCGAGCAGCTGGAGCACGCGGGCCTCGTTGGGCTCGACGAGAATCAGACCCGCGAGGAAGACGACGGCGACGACTGCGACAACCGATCCCACGACGACCAGCGGGACGTTCACCTCGACCGCTCCCCAGACGATCAGCCCGGTGGCTACCGCCAGCGCGACGAGTGCGACGCCGAGCACGGGCCAGCCGTTGGACGAACGTCCCGGGCGCTCCGACGAGGTGTTGGACTGTGCAGTTTCCATGACTCTCCCTTTCGTCACGAACGCCGATGCGAACGTGATGTCAAAGTGATATCACATTTTTGGATCGGGGCCGCTTCCTGTTCACAGCGCACGCCTCCCGCGGTCGCGGCATGATGGAGGACAACCATCCGAGGGAAGGCCGGGGATGACGTCGGACGAAACAGCCGAGAACGCGACGCACGTGGACGTCGTCGTGATCGGGGCGGGCCAAGCAGGGCTGTCCGCTGCCTACTATCTGCGACGGTTCGGCCTCGAACCCGAAGCCGAATTCGTGGTGATCGACCGGTCGTTCGGACCCGGTGGCGCGTGGCAGCACCGGTGGCCGTCCCTCACCTTGAACACCGTCAACGGCCTGCACGACCTGCCTGGCTACGCCTTCTCGGACGTGGTCCACACCCGGTCGGGTGAGGTGCCGGCGTCCTCCGCGGTTCCCGCGTACTACGGCGCCTACGAGAAGGAATACGACCTTCCCGTACACCGCCCGGTGCAGGTCACGGTGGTGTGCGATCGGGGCGAGCGACTGCGCGTCGAAACCGACGAGGGAATCTACTTCGCGCGCGGGATCATCAACGCGACGGGAACCTGGGAACATCCGTTCGTCCCGTGGTACCCGGGTGCCGCACGATTCCGGGGGCAGCAACTCCACACCAAGGACTACCGCGACGCCGAACAGTTTCGCGGACGGCACGTCCTCGTCGTCGGTGGCGGAATCTCCGCGGTCCAACTGCTCGACGAGATCTCGCGCGTCACCACGACCACCTGGGTCACCCGGCGCGAACCGGTCTGGCGCGACAAGGAATTCACACCCGAGTTCGGCCGCGCAGCGGTTGCCGCCGTGGAGGACCGAGTGCGCCAGGGATTACCTCCGGGCTCGGTCGTCTCGGTCACGGGTATCCCCGTCACCCCGACGATCCGAGCGGCACGCGAGCGCGGTGTCCTCGACCGGAAGCCGATGTTCTCCGAGATCACCGAGACCGGGGTCCGGTGGTCCGACGGCACCACTCTCGATGTCGATGCGATCCTGTGGTGCACAGGTTTTCGAAGCTCGCTCGATCACCTTGCCCCGCTCGGGCTCCGCAACCCCGGCGGGGGAATCACCATGACGGGCCGCCTCGCGACGCAGGTCGCGGCCGATCCGCGAATCCACCTCGTCGGCTACGGCCCTTCCGCATCCACGATCGGCGCCAACCGGGCGGGACGGGCGGCAGCGCGTGAACTCGTCGACCACCTGACCACCGGAGCTGCGGCGCCGTGACGCGACGCGGGGGGTCTGTCCTGCTGGTCGCCTTCGCAGTGGCCACCAGTCTTCTCGCCTCCGCACCGGAAGTCATCGACAGCGCGCTGCCTCCCCCGCCACCACCGGTACCGGCAGCACCGCCGGCGCCACTGGCCGCCGACGAACTCGCCGCCCGCACCGTCCCCGTCGTCGTGACGATCGACGCGAGCCGGGGCTGGACGGGTGTGTCCGGGAGCGGAATCGTCCTCACACCCGACGGCACGGTGCTGACGAACCACCACGTGGTCAGTGGCGCCACCGACATCACAGCGGTGAGCGCCGCGACCGGACTGATCTACGACGTGGAAGTCGTCGGCTACGACAGCGCGCTCGACATCGCCGTGCTCCAACTCGCCGCCGCGAGCGGCCTTCCGGTGGCACCCGTCACGGACGATCTCCCCGCGGCGGGCACACCCGTCACCGCGTTCGGCAACGCGGACGGTGGGGGTGTCGTCGTCGCGGCCCCGGGCACCGTCGTCGCCGCCGACCGCAGCGTGATGGTCCGCGATTCCACCGAGGGCTCCCGGAAGCGGCTCACCGGAATGCTCCAGACCGACACCCCGATCCGCCCGGGAGATTCGGGCGGCCCGCTCGTCGACCATTACGGCGCGGTCGTGGGCGTCAACACCGCCGGAGCGATCGAAGACGGCCCACAAGAAGCGGCGGACTCGCCACCGGAGGCGTATGCCGTACCGATCGGCGAAGCCCTCGCCGTCGTCGAACAGGTGCGAACCGGTGGCGGCACGGACACCGTCCATGTGGGGCCCACACCGCGCCTGGGTGTCGGCGTCACCACCGCGCGCGCCGACGGTGCCGATCGGGGGGCCGAGGTTCTGTGGGTGTCGTTCGGCACGCCCGCCTACGACGCCGGAATCGAAATCGGCGACGTGGTGGTGTCGTTCGGCGGCGACCGCGTGTCGTCGACGACGGAACTGGAATCGCGGCTGCGGATGCGCAAACCCGGGGACGCGGTACCGATCGAATGGCAGGACGCGGACGGCCGTACCCGCAGCGCCGAGGTCGTCCTCGAGGAAGGACCCGTGCGCTGACCACGGAAGACCGTACGTTGGGAAGATCATCACCGAACCGGGAGAGCACATGCCTCGACTACTGCACCTCGATTCGTCCGCCGACCTCGAGACCTCCGTCTCGCGCGAGCTGACACGGTTGTTCGTCGACACCTGGCGCGGGCTGGGCCCCGGCCACGCGGTCGTGGAACGGGACCTGCACCGCTCGCCGCTGCCGCACCTCCCCGACGCCGGACTGCACTACGCGCCGCAGTTGCGCACCGACTCCGAGCGGCCCGACCCGGCGGCCGAGGGCCTGCAAGCCGAGTTGATCGGTGAGTTGACGGGAGCGGACGCGGTGGTGATCGGTGCGCCCATGTACAACTCGTCGATGCCCTCCACGCTCAAGGCGTGGATCGACTTCGTCCACGTCGTCGGGACCACCGTGCCGGTCGACGGAAGCGGAAAGCCGCTCGCCGGCAAGCCGGTGACGATCGTGTCGACCAGGGGCAACAACTACGCACCCGGGACGGCCTCCGCGAGTGGAGATTTCGTCGTTCCTCCGCTCCGGCAGGTACTGGGCGACTCTCTCGGCATGTCGGTGTCGGTGGTGACCGTGGATCTCACGCTGGCGAACCGTCTGCCGCCGTTGGCCCCGTTCGCCGCCCAGGCCGCGGAGAGTCTGGCCGCGGCCCGGGTGGCCGTTCGGGATCTCGCGGCGACGCTGGGCTCCTGAGAGACGACAACCTCGTGTCGGCGGTGGCACGTGTGGGTCAGGTCACGGCTCCTGCCCGGTGCCTACCCGGGCCGACGGCCTGACTCATCGCAGCGGGGATACTCGAGATGTGAGCGCAACACTACGTATCAGCGGCCTGTCCACCTCGAGAGGCGAACGCACCCTGTTCGAAGGCCTCGATCTGACGGTCGCGCCGGGTGACGTGATCGGACTGGTGGGCGCCAACGGTGCAGGAAAGTCGACGCTGCTCACGACCCTCGCCGGGGTGGGGAACGCAGACGTCACCGGATCGATCGTGCTCAGTCCACCCGACGCCACGGTGGGCTACCTCGCGCAGGAACCCGAGCGCATTCCGGGTGAGACCGTCCTCGGATTCCTCGGTCGCCGCACCGGGGTCACCGCTGCGGAAGAGACGATGAACGCGGCCGCGGAGGCCCTCGGCGACTCCACAGTCGACGAATACACACCCGCTCTCGAGCGGTGGCTCGCGCTCGGTGGTGCCGATCTCGCCGAGCGCGCCGAAAAAGTGGTGGCGGATCTCGGTCTCGGAGTCGGTCTCGACGCGCCGATGACCGGCCTGTCCGGCGGGCAGGCAGCGCGCGTCGGGCTCGCGGCGCTACTTCTGTCGCGCTACGACGTGCTGCTTCTCGACGAACCCACCAACGATCTGGACCTTGCGGGGTTGGAGCAACTCGAGCGGTTCGTCGCGGAGACTCGCACCGCGCTCGTGGTGGTGAGCCACGACCGCGAATTCCTCGCGCGGACCGTCACGGGCATCGTCGAACTCGACCCCGTCCAGCAGCAGATCTCGGTGTACGACGGCGGATACGACGCGTACCTGGTCGAGCGGGAAGTCGCGCGCAGGCACGCACGCGAACAGTACGAGGAGTTCGCAGACACCAAATCGCAGCTCGAAGACCGCGCGCAGATGCAGCGCAACTGGCTCGAGCACGGCACCCGCAATGCGCGTCGCAAGTCGAAGGACAACGACAAGATCGGCAAGAAGTTCCGCGCGGAGGCCACCGAGAAGCAGGCCGCGAAAGCACGTCAGACACAGCGCCGCATCGAGCGTCTCGACGTGGTCGAGGAACCTCGCAAGGAGTGGGAGTTGCGCATGGAGATCGCTGCGGCGCCCCGCAGCGGCACGGTGGTGGCGACGCTCGACGACGCTGTCGTCCAGCGTGGTGACTTCACCTTCGGCCCGGTGACCACGCAGGTCCAGTGGGGTGATCGCATCATCGTGACCGGGCCGAACGGCGCCGGGAAGACCACCCTGCTCCGGCTGCTCCTCGGCGCCCTCACTCCGGATTCGGGGCGGGCGACGCTCGGCTCGGGAGTACAGGTCGGCGAGATCGATCAGGCGCGCGGTCTCTTCGAGGGGAACGAGCCGCTGGTCGAAGCGTTCGGGCATCAGGTGCCCGAATGGCCGGACGCCGACGTGCGCACCCTGCTCGCAAAGTTCGGGCTCAAGGGCCACCACGTTCTGCGGCCCGCCGCATCGTTGTCGCCGGGCGAGCGGACCCGTGCCGGATTGGCGCTCCTGCAGGCGCGCGGTGTGAACTTGCTCGTACTCGACGAGCCCACCAACCATCTCGATCTTCCGGCGATCGAGCAACTCGAGCAGGCAGTGGAAAGCTTCGACGGAACGCTCCTTCTGGTGACGCACGACCGCAGAATGCTGGAGACGACGCGAAGCACGCGGCGGTGGCGCCTCGAGGACGGGCGGTTGAGCGAGGAGTTGCTGTAATGAGCGGAAGCGTTCGCGCGGACAGCTGGACGTGGTCGGTGCGTCTGTTCAAGACGCGGTCGGCTGCGGCGTCGGCCTGTCGCGCCGGCCACGTGAAGGTCGACGGGGTCACAGCCAAGCCGTCGACACCGGTGACGATCGGCACCGAAGTCCGAGTGCGGGCGCACGGCGTCGAAAAGATCGTCGAGGTAACGCAACTGGTCAACAAGCGGGTGGGTGCGCCCATCGCGGCCACCGCCTACATCGATCACAGCCCACCGCCGCCGCCGAAGGAAATCCTCGCGGCGATCCCGATCCGCGATCGCGGTGCGGGCCGGCCGACGAAAAAGGACCGCCGCGAACTCGACCGGATCCGCGGGTTCAGCGAAGACTGACCGACCGGGTCGACGTCATCGAGCAATGCCCTCGCCGGTCCGGGGCCTGCTCGCTACGATCACCGCCATCGACTGCCGGGTGCCGGCGATCTCGGGGCAGCATCCCGGGCAGTCCCGAAGGGGACGGAGGTTCGGCGATGGCGTGTCGTATCAGTGAACTGGTGCTCGGCTGTAGAGAACCCGAGGTGTTGGCCCGGTTCTGGTGTGCGGTCTTGGACTTCGTCGTGCTCGATCGTGAGGACGACGGGTCGCTGGAAATCGGGCCACGCGAAGGGTTCGGCGGCGCGCAGCCCACCATCATTCTGAGTCGCAGAGATGAGCCCGAGCCGGGGAAGTCGCGCTTGCACATCGACGTCAACGCAACCGATCGCGACCAGGACGCCGAACTCGACCGTCTGCTGAGCCTCGGTGCGGTACCGGCCGACATCGGCCAGACGGGCGCGGAGCAATGGCATGTATTGGCTGATCCCGAGGGCAACGAGTTCTGCCTGCTGAAGACTCGGCTCGACCCTCTCTGACGGCACGCATCCCGGTGCCTCCAGAGACACCGGATGACGTAAATTTTGACAAATCGTTGTGTTTTTACAACACTTCGTTTCATGAGTCCGGTACGCCGTGGGGAAACGCTCCCCATCTTCAACCGCATCCGCGTTCTCCGTGCGGAACGCGGGATGAGCCGCGCACAACTTGCCGAGCTCATCGACGTGAACCCCCAAACCGTGGGTGCCCTCGAACGCGGAGACCACTACCCGAGCCTGGATCTAGCCTTCCGCATCTGTGACGTCTTCGGCCTTCCCGTCGAGGCCGTCTTCTCACGCACCGAGTTCACTCCGTTGTCGACCGAGTTCTACCGACGCCACCCCAAGGAGGCATGAGATGTCCACCGCGTCGCTCATCGACCGGTACGAGGACTACCGCACGCGCCGGTTCCTGACACACGAAGCCACATTCGGACGCTGGCTTCCGGGGTGGCGCAGACAGCACCGTCGCCGCATCCTCGCCGGCACCGTCATCGCGCTGATCTCGGCGATGTTCGTCATTTCCGTTGCAACCTACTTCTTCCCCGCCGTCGCGCTCGTGTGGCTTCTGGTGGTGTTCGCGTTCCTGCCCGCATGGACGTGCCTGCAGATCGTGTCGGGACGGCAATCCGACGCCCCGCGACATGCGCTGGACGAGCGCGAGATCGCCGAGCGCAACAGCGCCCGCTCGATCGGACTCTCGGTAGCCCAAAGCCTGCTTATCGTGCCGATCTTCGCACTATTGTGGAGCCCGCCTTTCGATTTCATCGACCACCGGGCCCTTTGCTACTCCGCAGGTGGATTCGCGCTCGCCGCAATTCTTTTCAGCGGATGCCTGCCGGCAGTGTTGCTGGCGTGGACCCGGCCCGACGACGACCCGGAGGACCAGATATGACTCTCACGATCGACAATCTCTCCAAACGTTACGGAAGCACTGTCGCTCTCGACGGCGTGAGTTTCGAGGTGAGGCCGGGTGAACTGTTCGGCTTCGTCGGCAGCAACGGTGCCGGCAAGACCACCACCATGCGCATCGCGTTGGGTGTTCTCGCCGCCGACAGCGGTGAGGTCCGGCTCGACGGCAAGCCCGTCGACCTCGAGGTCCGCCGCACGATCGGGTACATGCCCGAGGAGCGCGGCCTCTATCCGAAGATGAAGGTCGGTAACCAGCTGACCTATCTTGCTCAATTGCACGGTCTTTCGAAGCGCGATGCCACGGCGGCGATGCAGCGGTGGACCGAGAGGCTCGGCATCGCCGAGCGGATCGGCGACACGGTCGACTCCTTGTCTCTCGGCAATCAGCAGCGGGTTCAGCTCGCCGCGGCGCTCATCCACGACCCGGCGGTTCTCGTCCTCGACGAACCGTTCTCCGGCCTCGACCCCGTCGCCGTCGACGTCATGAGCGAGGTGCTCGTCGAGAAGGCGAACACCGGTGTTCCCGTCATCTTCTCGAGCCACCAGCTCGATCTCGTGCAGCGGCTCTGCAAGCGAGTCGGCATCATCGTCCACGGACGTATGCGCGTCGTCGGCGAGGTCGACGAACTGCGCGCAAGCGGAAGTGCTCACCTCGTCGTGCACGCGCCCGATGCCCCGGTGGGTTGGGCCGACGGTCTGCCGGGTGTCTCCGACGCAGAGTATCTCGACGGCCGGACCACGCTCGCGGTCGAACCCGGCGCCGACGACCAGCAGATCCTCAAGACCGCACTGTCCACCGGCCCGGTCCACGAGTTCTCCTTGGAGCAACCGTCCCTGACCGATCTGTTCCGAGAGGTGGTGGCCGCATGAGCGCCCCATTGAGCAACTCGCGTGCGATCGGGCTCGTCGCCCGACGTGAATTCTTCACCCAGGTCCAGAAGAAGAGCTTTGTCATCAGCAACGCCCTCGTGCTGATCGCAATCGTCGTCGGCATCGTCGCAACATCGATCTTCTCCGGAGGCGACGACGAACAACCTACCGTCGGGGTCGTAGCCGGCTATTCCCTCGGCACCACGCTCGGCTCCATCGGCGACGCCGCGGGCATGCCGATCGAAATCTCGACTGTGCCCGACGCGGACGCCGGACGTGAGCAGGTCAGCAGCGGCAGCCTGGACGTCGCCCTCGTTCCGGGCACGGACGGCACCGTCACCGCGATTTCCGAATCCGAGATCGACGCCGGTCTCAAGACGCTGATCGATACTGCGGTCGCGCAGGAAGCCCAGTCCGCGGCGTTGACCACTCGTGGCGTCGACCCTGCGGAGGTCGCTGCCGATGCTGCACGCGCAACGGTGGTCGTCGAAGCCATCGATCCCCCCGACCCCGAGCAGGGCCAGCGAATCATCCTGTCGATCCTTGCCGTGGTCCTGCTGTACATGCAGATCCTGTTGTTCGGAACGTACGTCGCGATGGGCGTGGTCGAGGAGAAATCCTCGCGCGTCGTCGAACTGCTGCTCTCCACGCTCCGCCCGTTGCAGTTGCTGTGGGGCAAGATCCTCGGCATCGGTGCCGTCGGTTTGCTCCAGCTCACCGCGTACGGCGTCGTGGGTGTCGGTACCGCGCTCGCCACGGGGACACTGACCGTCACGGGCACAGCCCTCAGCGTGCTGGCCGGCACGATCGGCTGGTTCATTCTCGGCTTCGCCTTCTTCGCCGTCCTCTACGCCGCGGCGGGGTCGATGGTGTCGCGCCAAGAGGACGTGAACTCCACGTCCGGACCATTGATGGTCGTCATCATCGCGATGTTCCTCGCGGCGTTCTCCTCGGTCGACGACCCGGAAGCCTCGTGGAGCACGACCCTCAGCTGGATACCGCCGTTCTCGGCGATTCTCATGCCGCTCCGCATCGCCGCAGGTGTCGCGACTCCGGTGCAGATCGTCGGCACCGTCCTTCTCATGCTTGCTGCGACGGCGTTGCTCAGTGTCATTGCCGCCAAGATCTACCAACGCTCGATCCTGCGTATCGGCCGCACGGTCACGTGGAAGGAAGCGATCGGCCGGTAGCCGTGGGCGCACGGTTCAGCGAGTCGCCTGCCCGTCTCGTATAGGTTCGTTCCACAGCATGATCGACAGGTGGAGGCGACGTGGCGGGCAACAAGATCTCCGCGCAGGAGTTCATCGACGGCGTGATCGACCCGGGTAGTTTCACCTCGTGGGACACAGCCCCGGTGGACGTCCCGGCCGACGAGAACTATCGGGCGGAACTTCGGCGGGCCGCCGAAAAATCCGGCACCGACGAGTCGGTTCTCACCGGTGCCGGGACCGTGCACGGACGCCGCGTGGCGCTGATCGCCTGCGAGTTCTCCTTCCTCGCAGGGTCGATCGGCGTCGCGGCGGCCGAGCGCATCGTGACCGCGATCGAACGCGCCACCGAAGAGCGTCTCCCCCTGCTCGCCTCCCCCACCTCCGGAGGCACTCGAATGCAGGAGGGGACGCTCGCGTTCGTACAGATGGTGAAGATCGCCGCCGCCGTCGCCGAGCACAAAGCTTCACATCTGGGTTACCTTGTGTACCTGCGCAATCCGACCACCGGCGGAGTGTTCGCGTCGTGGGGATCGCTCGGGCACGTCACCGCCGCAGAACCGGGCGCACTCGTCGGATTTCTCGGGCCCCGCGTCTACCAAGCGCTCTACAACGAGCCGTTCCCGGAAGGCGTACAGACGGCGGAAAACCTCTACCGCAAGGGCGTGATCGACGGAGTCGTTCCGCTCGAGGGCGTCCGGCAACTCGTGCACCGGCTTCTGCGTGTGCTCGTGGAACCGGATCGCCCCGATAACAGCACCTCTCGCGCCGTCACCACCGTCGACGACGTGCCCGATATTCCGGCCTGGCAGTCGGTGATGCTCAGCCGCCGGTCCGAGCGGCCGGGGATCCGTGAACTGCTCCGGCACGCGGCCTCTGCTCAGGTGAGGCTGTCCGGCACCGGGGAAGGCGAGTCCGACAGCACAGTGTTGTTGTCGCTGGCTCGGTTTCGCGGGGTGTCGTGCGTGATGTTCGGGCAGGACCGCACCGGGCAGTCCGCGTCGAGCACGATGGGTCCCGGCGCGCTACGGGAAGCGCGACGCGCAATGCGGCTTGCCGAAGAGCTTCGACTTCCGCTGGTTCTCGTCATCGACACCCTCGGCGCCTCGTTGTCCAAGGAGGCCGAGGAGCGCGGACTCGCACCGGAAATCGCCCGGTGCATATCCGATCTCGTGACACTGTCGACTCCGACGGTGTCGGTGCTGCTCGGCCAGGGCACCGGCGGCGGCGCGCTGGCACTGCTGCCCGCCGACCGTGTGCTGTGCGCGCAGCACGGCTGGCTCGCCCCACTACCCCCGGAGGGGGCGAGTGCCATCGTGCACCGCGACACGACCCACGCCCCGCGGATGGCGGAAGCGCAAGGAATCAGAGCGCGGGACCTGCTTCGCAACGGAATCGTGGACGGGGTGATTCCCGAGCGACCCGACGCCACTGAGGAACCCAAGGAGTTCGTGAAGCGAGTCGGGGCGGCCGTCGCGCGCGAACTCGCCGAACTTGCCGACGAACCCGCGGGCGAGCGGTACAGCCGGCGAATCGACCGGTATCGCCGATTGGGCGTCCCGACAGTGTGAGTAGTGCGTCGGCGCCGCGCAGCGTCGCGACCAGGTCGTCCTCTGCCACGTCGACGCCGCGAACTGCCCCTTCGGAACATCCCACTCGGTCGGGCGACGAGCCACACCCAGAACCGTGGCCACGGAGGGCTCTGCCCCGAAGGCTCGAACCACAGCGGTGCCGACGTTGCCCGTCGCGCCGGTGACGACCACCTATATGCCGGAAGATCCGGCTTTCGAGGCGGGCATGAAACGTGTCCTCCGCCTGGCGGTTTGGTCGACCAGGTCGGGACAGGAGCGCAAGGAACAGTTCCGTCGACGGATGGTGCGCTAAATCTGCAGATCGAGCACACCCACACCATCGATGGGCGGGGGCGTGTGCCGACCCGACAGCTCACGGCGTCATGGGACGGAACGAGGGTCTCGTATTACATGGGCATGTGCATCATGGGCATCCCGCCCATCTGGTGCAGCCACATCATCAAGTGGTGTAGCAACATGTGCGCCTGGTCCATCATCATCATCACGTTCACCGCCGTGACCTGCCCTTCTGGAGTCGCCGGACCGGGGGATCCGTCCCGCGACCACTTCCCATCGTCCTCCTCGGTGCGGCGGTTCACACCACGGTTCGGCCGTGATCCGAAAGCTCACTTGTGCGCCCGACAAAGACATCTTCCTAACCGGCTGAGAATGCCGGCGGTCGACTGAGAAGGTTCCATTTTCGTGGATACTTCCGAACTCCTCTCCACATCGGCGTACCTACTCGAATATTGAGTTCATGTCGACTATCAGCGGGCTTCCTGCACATGTACTGCTCGTCCATTTCATGGTGGTTCTTGCGCCGGTGACCGCGATCCTGGTCGCAGTGTGCGGAGTATGGCCGGCCGCTCGACGTCGACTCGTCTGGCCGACCCTCGTTCTCGCGACCGTCGTACTGGCTCTGACTCCGGTGACGATCGAGGCCGGTGAATGGCTCGAAGAGCATGTCGATCGGTCTGCGGCCGTGGAGGTCCACACCGAACTGGGCGACACGATGCTGTACTTCGCCGCGGTCCTGTTCATCGCCGCCCTGGCTCTTGCCGCACTCCATCTCAGAGAGCGAACGGCACGACCGTCTCGGGTGCTCAGGGTGGTCGCGGCTGCTCTGGCACTGGTCGCCGCCGTCGCCGTGATCGTGCAGATCTACCGTGTCGGTGAATCGGGTTCACGGGCGGTGTGGGGCGATGTCGCGGCGTACTCGGACGCGACCACTCAGCGGGAACCCCACGTCGACAACAATTATCGGCATACCACGGATGGCTACGACCTCGTGATCCGCTGGCTCTGGTCATGACCGGTTCAGACGGTGATCCACCAACCCACTCCGATCCCGAGCGAGTCCCGGATACCGACCCGATCGCCGCAGCCGAACGGACTGCGGCCGCGCTGAGCAGCGACGGCTCTCCTCGCGGCACGCTCGGTCCCCGATTCGATCGCCACTCCCCCTTCTTCACGGGGATGACTGCCGCGGCCGGCGCACTCACCACCGTCGCGGTCGTGCTTGCGGCACGGGCTGTGGAGTCGATCCTGATCCTGATCGGTGTCGCGTTCTTCCTCGCTCTCGGAATCGAACCGCTGGTGCGGTGGGTAACTGCCCGCCGGGTCCCGCGATGGGCGGCGGTCACCGGTGTATTCGTTGTCGGGGGCGCCGCGCTCACAGCACTGGTGGCTGCGGCGGTTCCGCCGCTGACCGAGCAAGCATCGGCATTGATCGCTGCTGCCCCGCACTACTTCGAACAACTCACCGAGCCGTCGTCGTGGGTCGGTCGCCTGAATGCCCGCTTCGACTTGCAGCACCGGTTGACCCAGTTCTCGGGCGGCGCGGGCACATCGGTCTTGGGAGAAATCGTCACGGCAGGAGAGGCCGTGTTCACCGCGTTGACCGACACCCTCATCGTCACGGTGCTGACGATCTATTTTCTTGCCGATCTTCCCCGCTTACGTGCCACCTTGTATCGGTTCGTCCCGCACTCCCGGCGCCCCCGGGCGATCCTGCTGGGCGACGAGATCTTCGCGAAGGTCGGCTCGTACGTGCTCGGCAACGTCATCATCTCGGTGATCGCAGGCGTAGCCACCTTCGTGTGGCTCGTCGCATTCTCCGTGCCCTACGCGCTTCTACTGGGAGTTTTCGTCGCCGTCCTCGACCTGGTGCCGCTGATCGGCTCGACGATCGCCGGCATCGCGGTGGCGGCCGTAGCGTTGACGGTTTCGGTGCCGGTCTGCGTGGCCACGATCGTGTTCTTTGTCGCCTTCCGGCTCGGTGAGGACTATCTGCTCGTTCCCAAGATCATCGGACGGTCGGTCGAGGTACCGGCTCTGAGCACCTTGATCGCCGTCCTGATCGGCGGGTCGCTGCTGGGTCTGGTGGGAGCACTGGTGGCGATTCCGTTCGCCGCCGCAGTGCACCTGCTCGCACAGGAAGTGTTCTTCCCGCGTCTCGACCGCGGCTGACCAGTGTCACCGAACCCGCGGATGGTCGTCAGCTACGCCGCAGTGCCGCCCGCCGGGCGAGGAACTCGTCCTCGTCGATCTCACCGCGCGCGAACCGTTCGGCGAGGATCCCTTCGGCGTCGTGATGATCCGGACGTTCCAGTTCGGGACGGCCTGTCGTGGAAAGTCTGCGGGCCAGATAGACGCCGTAGACGACGAGGAGGACTATTGCCGACCAGAGCAGGACGATCATCACCGCCATCAGCAGCACACCGCCCCCTCCGGCGCCATACCAACCGTGCATGGCTCTCACCTCTCGTTTCGTGGCGGTCGCAGATGTCGTTCGCAGGTTCACAGGCCGCCCGCTGTCGACATGTGCGCACACAGCGTCAATCGGCCGAGACGAAAGCGGTCATGTCGACGCTTCGCCATGTTTCACAGTATTCGCGGTTTCTGAGGAATCGAGCAGAAGGTCCTGAGAATCCGGAGAGGCACCGAGACGTTCTTACCGATGCCGATCGGGTTCATCACGACCGCCGGATACCCGTCGAGGCGCCGCGCATTTCGCTAGCGTCGGTGATATCCGGAGTTCGAAGCCCCAGACAAGCAGGATCGGCGCAATGACTGAAGCGTCACCGACACCTTCGTGGACAGCGCGGTTGCGTGCACGGGCGGAGTTCATATTTCTCGTCGTGACCGTTGCCGCCCTGGTTGCAGGTGGCCTGGCATGGATACTCGGCAGTAGTACGGCTGCCGACGTCTGCTGGATCGTCGGCACCGTCATCGCGATTGTGCCCGCGACCTGGTGGGTAATCGGCGCACTGCGACGGGGCAGGGTAGGGGTGGATCTGATCGCGGTGTTGTCGCTGGTCGGCACGGTGGCGATCGGTGAGTACGTGGCCGGGGCGCTGATCGCGGTGATGCTCGCATCGGGACAGGCACTCGATGCTGCTGCCGAACGCCGTGCCACCACCGATCTCAGGGCGTTGCTCGAGCATGCTCCCCGCACCGCTCGTCGTCGGGTGGGCGATGAACTCGAGGTGGTACCTCTCGAGGCGATCGTTCCCGGAAACAGGGTCGTCGTGGGGCCGGGTGAGGTGGTGCCCATCGATGGGTGGGTAGCTTCCGACCTCGCGGTGCTCGACGAGTCGGTGCTCACCGGCGAGCCGATGCACGTGCAGCGCCGGGTCGGCGAGTCGGTGCGCAGCGGAATCGTCAATGCGGGCGGGGCGTTCGAGATGACCGCCCGCTCCACCGCCGAGGAGAGCACCTATGCCGGCATCGTGCGACTCGCTCGTGACGCTGCCGCCGAGAGTGCCCCGGTGGTGCGCATCGCGGATCAGGTCGCCGCCTGGTTCCTGCCGTTGACGTTGATCGTCGCAGCGTTCGCCTGGCTCGCAGGCGGCTCGGCGACGCGGGCCGTCGCGGTGCTGGTGGTGGCCACCCCGTGTCCTTTGCTGCTCGCAGCACCGGTCGCCATCGTCTCCGGACTGTCCCGCGCGTCCCGGTTGGGTGTGGTCATCCGAAGCGGCGGTGCGCTCGAGAATCTCGGACAGGCCAAAACCCTGGTGATGGACAAGACCGGCACACTCACCAGCGGTCGCCCCACCGGAACCGATATCGTCACCGCCCCCGGAAAGGACGCGGTGGAACTGCTGCGCCTGGCCGCCTCCGCCGATCAACTGTCTCCGCATGTCCTTGCCGAGGCGATCGTGCAGGAGGCGAAAAAACGCAGGCTGACGTTGTCGATGCCCACCGACGTCATCGAGCAGGCCGGCACCGGGGTGACCGCTACCGTGGACGGTCACCGTGTGAGCGTCGGTGCCCTGCCACTGCCCGCCGACGCCCCGGGCTGGGCGCGGACGGTGGCGAACCGAGCCGCACTCGACGGCGCCGTGATCGCCTGGGTCGCTGTCGACGGGGATCTCGCGGGCGCGCTGCTGCTCGTGGATCCGCTGCGGCGCGACGCTGCCCGCACCCTGCGGCGGCTGCGCGGCGCCGGGCTGAACCGGCTCGTGATGCTCACCGGGGACCGGCATGAGCCTGCCGAAGCTGTCGGGGCAGTGCTCGGACTGGACGCGGTGTGTGCCGAGCAGACTCCGGCCGACAAGGTCGCCGGCGTCCGCGCTGAACGCCGGTCGGCCGTGACGGTCATGGTCGGTGACGGGGTCAACGACGCGCCGGCCCTCGCCGCGGCGACCGTCGGAGTCGCGATGGGCGCACGAGGTTCGACGGCCAGTTCCGAGGCCGCGGACATCGTGCTCACCGCCGACCGCCTCGACCGGCTCGCCGACGCCATGGTCATCGCCCGACGCTCGCGGCGCATCGCCGTGCAGAGCGCCGTCATCGGGATGAGCCTGTCGCTGATCGCGATGGGTTTCGCCGCGTTCGGCTATCTGCCCCCAGCAGTGGGGGCCCTGTTGCAGGAATGCATCGACGTCGCGGTGATCATCAATGCCCTGCGGGCACTGCGCAGCGATCGTGCCCGTGCCCCGGAGCTGCGAGAGGACACCGAGGCGATGCTGCACCGGTTCTCGGCCGAACACGAGGTACTGCGCGACCGCCTGTCGGTGTTGCGCGACACCGCCCAGTTGCTCGCCGAAGGTGATCTCGTCGCCGCGCACGCGGCGTTACGGCGGGTGGACACCTTTTTGTTCGGCACCCTGTTGCCGCACGAGCGCGCCGAGGACACCGAGCTGTATCCCGCGCTCGCGGAACCGTTGGGCAGCGGCGAAGCGACCGCGACGATGAGCAGGATGCATGCCGAGATCGATCGGCTCAGCCATCGACTGCGGGCGCAACTCACCCAGGCCGATGCGGCCGGGGGTCTACACCCCGACCAGTGCGAGGAACTCCTCGCCGACCTCTACGGTTTATCGGCGCTACTACGTCTGCACTTCGTGCAGGAGGAGGAGAACTATTTCACCCTCGCCTCCGAGACGGACTCGGCAACCGACCTGGACCGCAGTTAACAGCGGGCACAACGGCGAAGGGCGGACGGCCCGAACGAATCTCCGAGATCAAGGCGTGGCTGGGTCGGCGGTAGGGATTCGGAGTAGATGCGCCGTAGAGCAAACCGTCACCCCCGCTCGTCGCCCAACCACTGCCGCCTGTCGCACATTGCCGTCCGGGCACAAAACGGTCGCATAGGGTGACGCGGTCACCACTGTCAGTGCGAGGAAGGACATGAAGCGATGAGCTCGTACGAGGAGGCGTTCCGCCAGAGCGTTGAGGACCCAGAGTCGTTCTGGCTCGAGGCCGCGAAGGCCGTCGACTGGGATACAGCGCCCACCCGCGCACTGGACGACACGCAAGCACCCTCGTACCGATGGTTCCCGGACGGCGCTCTCAACACCAGCGTCAACGCGCTCGACCGGCATGTCGCCGCGGGCGCGGGTGACCGGACCGCCCTGATCTGGGATTCGGCGATGGTGCCGGCGAAGAAGACCTACACGTACGCCGAACTGCTCGACGAGGTTGCAACGTTCGCGGGAGTTCTGCGCGATCAGGGAGTCGTGGCGGGCGACCGCGTCATCATCTACATGCCGATGATCTCGGAGGCCGCGATCGCGATGCTCGCGTGCGCCCGCATCGGTGCCGTGCACTCGGTGGTGTTCGGCGGCTTCGCGGCGAAGGAACTCGCGACCCGCATCGACGACGCCCGTCCGGTCGTGCTCGTCACCGCGTCGGGCGGGCTCGAGCCCGGCCGCACGGTCGAGTACCTCCCCATGGTGGAGGCGGCCCTCGGTTTGACGAAGACTCCCCCGCACACCGTGATCGTGAAGGATCGGGAGCAGATCCCCGGTTCCGCAGCCGACTACAAGGCCTCGACCGCCGCGTGGTTCGACTGGGACGAACTCGTCGCCGACTCGTCGCCGGCAGAACCGGTCTCGGTCGCCGCGACCGATCCGCTCTACATCCTCTACACCTCCGGCACCACGGGTAAGCCCAAGGGTGTCGTCCGCGACAACGGCGGGCACGCGGTCGCGCTGACGTGGTCCATGCGCAACATCTACGACATCGATGCGGGCGACGTGTGGTGGACCGCGTCCGACGTCGGCTGGGTGGTCGGCCACTCGTACATCGTCTACGGCCCGTTGATGGCAGGCGCCACGACAGTGCTCTACGAGGGCAAGCCGGTGGGCACGCCCGACGCCGGGGCGTTCTGGCGCATCATTTCCGAGAACAATGTCAAAGCGCTGTTCACGGCGCCGACCGCGATCCGCGCGGTCCGCAAGGCCGACCCCGACGCCGAGGAACTCACGAAGTACTCGATCGACACGTTGGAGACGTTGTTCGCCGCCGGGGAGCGTCTCGACCCCGACACCTACGAATGGGCGAGCCGGGTTCTCGAACGCCCGGTCGTCGACCACTGGTGGCAGACCGAGACGGGCTGGGCGATCGCCGCGAACCTGCGCGGTCTCGATCCGATGCCGCTCAAGGCCGGTTCACCGACTGTCCCCGTCCCGGGATATCGCGTCGAAATCGTCGACGCGCACGGCGATCTCGTGAAGGCGAACACCGAAGGCAACATCGTCGTCCGGCTGCCGCTTCCGCCGGGTACCTTGACCGGGCTGTGGCAGGACGAGGACCGCTTCCGCAGGTCGTATCTCGACACGTTCCCCGGCTACTACCTCACAGGTGATTCCGGTTATGTGGACGAAGACGGCTACGTGTTCGTGCTCGGACGCTCCGATGACGTGATCAACGTTGCCGGACACCGGCTTTCGACGGGAACGATGGAAGCGGTCGTGGCATCGCACCCGGCTGTGGCCGAATGCGCGGTGGTGGGGATCCGCGACGAGATCAAGGGGCAGCGCCCGTCGGGCTATGTCGTGCTCAAGGCCGGCGTGGAGATCGACCCCGAAACGCTGCGTCAGGAACTCGTGGCGATGGTGCGCGACCAGATCGGCGCGGTGGCCACCTTCCGCGACGTCACGGTCGTGCAGGCGCTCCCGAAGACGCGCTCCGGCAAGATCCTTCGCAAGACGATGCGTCAGATCGCCGACAACGAGCAGTACACGGTGCCGTCGACCATCGAGGATCCGGCTGTCCTCGAGGCGCTTCGGGCGCAACTGGGCGGCTGACCCGCGAGGGGCTAGCGGCGGCGACGCCAGACGACCACCAGCACGACAGCGACGAGAACTGCCCCGGCCACGGCGACGAGGTCGGGGCGGTTCTTCACTGCCTCGACCCGCTCGTCGGCTGCGTGCTTGACGCGGGTCGGGACGTCGAGGCGGTCGGTCAATTCGCCGACAGTCGCGGCGAGTTCGGCGCGCTGCTGCGCGATATCGGCTTCGGTTCCGCTGCCCGACCCGTTCGGGGTCGACGCGGTGGGCGAGGGATCCTGAGATTCCGGTCGGCTCATCGCAGTGCTCCCTTCGCCGCGGCCACGTCTGCGCGGACGCTTTCGGCTGTGTGTTGCGGCACGGGTGGTGCCGCATTCTTCGCCTTCGAGGCGCCGACCGCCGCCAGGATGCCGCCGATCACGAGCACCACCAGGGCGACGATCAGTGCTGCCAGCCACGGGTCCAGTGCCGTGGCGAGCCCCAGCACGCCGGCTGCGATCAGGGTGGCGAGTCCCAAGTAGAGCAACAGTGCACCGGCGCCCGAGATCCCGGCACCGATCCCGATCCGCGTGCCCTTGGACTTCACTTCGTGGAGGGCGCTCGTGACCTCGGTCCGTACGAGTGTCGAGACCTGTGTGGCAAGCCGTTCGGTGAGTTCGACAGTGGACAGTGCGGAGGGCTGGGCCGCCACGTGCCGGGCATCGCCTCCGGTCGGTTCCGTCATGTTCGTTTCCCTTCCTCTTCGTCGCCGGACGTTCCACGCAGGCGACGTCCGCGTTCGATGAGTTCTCGGTGCTTCGCCTCGGTCTTCTCACTCGCCCGGGTGTCACGCGGGGGCAGTTGGATGGTCTTCTCAGCCTCTATTCCACCCTGCAACTGACGGCCACGTTCGAGTTCCGCATCGAATTCGGCTCCGAACAGCAGTGCCAGGTTGGTGATCCACAGCCACAAGAGGAAGATCACCGCGCCGGCGAGCGAACCGTATGTCTTGTTGTAGCTTCCGAAGTTGCTGACGTACACCGCGAACAGCACCGACGCGAGGATCCAGACCAGGATCGCGATGACCGAACCGACGCTTACCCACCGGAACTTGGGCTGCTTGACGTTCGGCGTGGCGTAATAGAGCACCGCCACGATGACGATGACGAGCACGAGCATCACGGGCCACTTCGCGATGTTCCAGACCGTTACCGCGGTCTCTCCCAGGCCCACGACGTCACCGATGGTGCGGGCGATCGGTCCGCTCACCACGAGCATCAGGCCCGTGGCGCCCGCGAAGACGAGCACGAGGGCCGTGACCAGCAGCATCTGCGGGCGCAGCTTCCAGATCGGACGTCCCTCTTCGATCTCGTAGATGCGATTCATAGCGCGACCGAATGCACCGACGTAGCCGGAGGCCGACCAGAGGGCACCGAGAACACCGACGACGAGTGCGAGGCCGGCGGTGGGTGCGTCCACCAACTGTTCGATGGGGCCTCGCAAGGTGTCGACCGCGGAGGACGGTCCAAGATCCTCGACCATCTGGAGCACCGCGTCCACGGTGGCCTGGCCCTGCCCGAAGACGCCGAGCAACGACACCACGACCAGCAACGCCGGAAACAGCGAGAGGATGGCGTAGTAGGTCAGCGACGCTGCCAGATCGGTGCATTGATCTCGGCTGAACTCACTCACGGTCCTTTTGACCACGTATTTCCATGACGGCTTCTCGATGTCCGTCGGAGAGTCCGGCTTGCGCGAATCGTCGGGTGCCACGGTTGCGCCCGCAGCACCGTCCCCGCCGTGTTGGTCCGTCATGGCCCCCGGGTACCGCACGCACCGCCGCACCAAACCGTATCGGCACTACCTAAAACGTACGATCGGAGCATGTCCGACACCGATGCAGTCCGCGGCTCTTCCGAGGGATTCGCCGACATCATGTCCCAGCTCGATTACCCGATGTACATCGTCACGACGCGCGCCGGGGACGAACGCAGCGGGTGCCTCGTCGGGTTCACGACTCAGACGGGCATCGACCCGGCACGCTTCCTCGTGGCCATCTCGAACAAGAACCACACGTTCCGTGTGGCTCAGGACGCCGAGTACCTCGCAGTACACGTTCTCTCGCCCGAGAACCGCCCGATCTCGGAGCTTTTCGGAGAACAGACGGGCGACGAGATCGACAAGTTCTCACAGTGCGAGTGGAGCGAGGGGCCGCACGGCCTGCCCATCCTCGACAGCGCTGCCGGCTGGTTCGTCGGGCGGGTACTCGACAGGTTCGATCTCGGCGACCACATGGGGTTCCTGCTCGATCCCGAGGTGGGGGAACTGCGCGAGAAGCTGAACAAGCTGCTGACCTTCCGCGACGTGAGCGACATGGAGGCCGGCCACGGCGCGTGACATGGCGGCGAACGAACCGCCGTGATCTGATCGGGTGCATGCATCAACTCGACGACCCCGCCTCCCCCGCCGAAGTCGACGACGACCGGCTCCGGCAGCTGTACGCATATCCGGACGGGCTCGAACGCCCGTGGATGCGCGTCAACTTCGTCTCCTCTCTCGACGGTGCTGTCGCCGTCGAAGGACGGTCGGGTGCGCTCGGCACCCCGTCGGACAAGAAGGTCTTCGGGCTGCTCAGGGAACTCGCAGACGTCGTTCTCGTCGGCGCGGGCACCGTGCGCACCGAGAACTACGGGGGTGCACGCACCAGCGAGACGCTTCGTGCGCGTCGCGAGGCGGACGGCCTCGAAGCCGTACCTCCCATCGCGGTCGTGACGACGTCCTGCTACTTCCCCTCGGATCTGCGGCTGTTCACCGACACGACGGTGCCGCCGATCGTGTTCACCAGTGCGAGCGCCCCTGTCGCCAACCGCCGCGCGGCGCAGGACGCCGGTGCCGACGTGCGGGTGATCGCCGACGACACCATCGACGGCGCGGCCCTGCTCGCCGCTGTCACGAAAGCCGGATGGACGCGCGTACTGTGCGAAGGAGGTCCGCAACTGTTCGGCAGCATGATCGAGGCCGACATCGTCGACGACCTGTGCCTGACCTTCGCCCCCGTCCTCGCGGCCGGCGCCGCGGGGCGCATCGCTTCGACGCCGACCCCCGTGGTGACCCCCATGCGACGAACCCACCTGCTCGCCGACGACGACGGCACCCTGCTCACCCGATGGATTCGAGACGACAGAGAAGGAGCTTCCAGTGGCCGATGACGACATCGTCGAAGGAACCGATCGTTCCGACGACCTGATCGAACGACTCGCCGACCTCGCCTCCGAGCGCAGTCTCACGGTGGGATGTGCGGAGTCGCTCACCGCGGGCACGCTGGCCGCCCGCATCGGTGCTGCGAAGGGAAGTTCGGAGTGGTTTCGCGGCGGCATCGTCGCGTACTCACGCGAGGTAAAGCACGGTCTCCTGCGCGTTCCCGAAGGGCCGGTCGTGAGCGAACAGGCGGTCCGTGCCATGGCCGAGTCCACCTCGCGCCTGCTCGAAGCGGAGATCGTGGTCGCCGTGAGCGGAGCGGGCGGACCCGACTCGCAGGACGGACGCCCGCCTGGCACGGTCTGGTTCGCCACCACCGGGCCGGAGGGAACCCGCTGCGAGGTAAAGCAATTCGACGGTGACCCCCAAAAAGTCCTCGCCCGGACGGTGCGCCATGCTCTAACGTTGCTCGTCGATCGGGCGCAGGCCTGACTTTCGACGGGCAGGAGCATTCTTGCGGACACTCACCTACTACGTGGCGACCACGCTCGACGGGTTCATCGCCGACCCCTCGGGCGGGTTCGATTTCTTTCCGGTACCCGACGAGCTGATATCGACCATCGTCGAGGAATTCCCGGAAACCATCCCCACCCAGGCGCGTGCGCATCTCGGGATCGACCCGCCGAACAAGAACTTCGACGCGGTGGTCATGGGCAGACGCACGTGGGAGCCGTCCCTCGATGCCGGAGTCACGAGTTCGTATCAACATCTGAAGCAATATGTCTTCTCCACCACGATGAGCGAAGCGCCGGACGACACCGTCACACTTGTCGCCAGCGATCCGCTCGCGTACGTGCGCGAGTTGAAGCAACAGGACGGCGGAGGAATCTGGTTGTGCGGGGGCGGATCTCTCGCGGGGGCACTGTTACCCGAGATCGACGAACTCGTCTTGAAAGTCAGTCCGATCGTGGCGGGCAACGGAATCCCGTTGTTCCGCGCGGACTTCGAACCGCATCTCTTCGATCCCATCGAAAGTCGCGTGGTCGCGGGCGTCACGATCACTCGTCTGGCTGCCCGTCGTTGACGTGCCGCCGCCGTGACAGCGATGCTGTCACGGCGGCACCGGATCAGAAGACGGAAGGATCGACGTCCAGCGTAGTGCGGTCGAGGCTCGCGAGCAGATCGAACTGCGGCCCCGTCTTCGGAAGTTCGAATCGGAAGAAGTACCGGGCCGCCGCGCGCTTTCCGTCGTAGAACGCGCCGTCGCGCTCGCCCACAGCGAGGAGTTGCTCGAGCCAGATCCACGCGACCACCACATGCCCGACTGCCTCGAGATACACGGTCGAATTCGCCAGGGCGACAGCAGGATCACCGGTTGCCCACAAAGTGGTGGTCGTCTCCCCCACCCGGACGACGGCGCGCTGCAACTGCTGTGCATATTCAGCGGCGTCCCCGCCCGCGTCCAGCGCCCGCGTGACGGTCTCACCGACGGTCTCCCCCAGCACGGCAAGCGCAGCCCCGCCCTGCATGATCACCTTGCGGCCGAGGAGGTCCATGCCTTGAATGCCATGGGTGCCTTCATGAATCGGGTTGAGCCGATTGTCCCGGTAATACTGTTCGACGTCGAACTCCCGGGTGTACCCGTATCCACCGAGCACCTGGATCGCAAGGCTGTTGGCTTCTAGGCACCACTGCGACGGCCACGACTTGGCGATCGGGGTGAGCAGATCCAGCAGCAGTCCCGCGCGCGTCCGGACCTGCTCGTCGGGTGCGGTCCGCTGTTCGTCGACCAGCTTGGAGCAGTAGAGGCCCAGCGCGAGTGCACCTTCCACGTAGGACTTCTGCGCCAGCAACATCCGGCGCACATCCGGGTGTTCGACGAGCGGCACCTGCGGGGAGGCCGGGTCTTTCGCGCCGAGGGGGCGCCCCTGTGTCCGGGTGCGTGCGTAGTCGAGCGACTGGAGATACCCGGCGTAGCCGAGCGACGTGGCGAGGAAACCGACCCCGATGCGTGCCTCGTTCATCATGTGGAACATGTAGGACAAGCCCTTGTGCGGCTCGCCGAGCAGATAGCCGACGGCTCCCGCCTCACCACCGGGTGTGTGGACGCCCTCGCCGAAGTTCAGCAGCGTGTTGGTGGTTCCGCGGTTGCCCATCTTGTGGTTGAGACCCACGAGCGCGACGTCGTTGCGGTCGCCCAGCGTGCCGTCGGGCTCGACGAGGAACTTGGGGACGATGAACAGCGAGATGCCCTTGACGCCCGCCGGGCCGCCCGCAATCTTGGCAAGCACGAGATGGACGATGTTCTCGGTCAGTTCGTGGTCGCCACCGGAGATCCACATCTTCGTTCCGGTGAGCCGGTAGGTGCCGTCGCCCGCCGGGACCGCTTTCGTGGTGATGTCGGCGAGCGACGAACCCGCCTGCGGCTCGGACAGACACATCGTGCCGAAGAATCGTCCCTCCAGCATGGGAGGCACGAAGGTCGCGATCTGCTCGTCGTCGCCGTGCGCGACCAGCAGGCTCGCGTTGGCCGCGGTGAGGAACGGGTAGGCAGAGGTTCCCGCGTTCGCCGCCTGGAACCAGGCCATCGATGCCCGTAGCACCGTTATCGGCAACTGCATGCCGCCCTGCGCCTCGTCGAACCCGCCGGCGATCAGGCCCGCCTTGGAGAACAGGTCGAGTGCGGCCTTGACCTCCGGGATGATCTCGACGCGCCCGTCCTCGTCCATGCGCGGTTCCTGCGCGTCGGCCTTCTTGTTGTGCGTCGCAAAATGCTTCGTGGCGATGTCCGCGCTGAGGTCCAGCACCGCGTCGAACGTCTCGCGAGAATGCTCCGCGAACCGGGAACGCGTGGTCAGCGACTCGATGTCGAGCCAGTCGTACAGCAGGAAGTCCAGGTCGCGACGGGACAACACGGGAGCGGGCATGGCTGGGTCCTTTCGGCGGCGTACCGATCGAGCGCGCACCCAGTAGAGCAATCCGGGCACGGCCGTCGACCGGTGGGGTGGCACCCGTGGGTGCACGCTACCCCTCGATGCTTGGCACCGACGCCCCGAATGCGGGAATACTGCCCTTCATGACCGGATCCCCTTCCGTGCTGGTCGTCGACGACGACGCGGACGTCCTCGCCTCCCTCCACCGCGGCCTGCGCCTGTCCGGGTTCTCGGTGCTCACCGCGGCCGGCGGCGCCGAAGCCCTCGAAGTCGTGGAAATCGAGCGTCCCGACGTGATGGTGCTCGACATGAACATGCCCGGTCTCGACGGGACGGCCGTCATCACCACCCTGCGGGGTGCGGGTGACGACATCCCGATCTGCGTGCTCAGCGCGCGCGACACCGTCGACGACCGCATCGCGGGGCTCGAATCCGGTGCCGACGACTACCTGACCAAACCGTTCGTGCTGGCCGAACTCGTCGCGCGTATCAACGCGATGCTGCGCCGGCGCGCGCCGGTCGACGATCAGGTGGTGCGCGTCGGGGCACTGCGCATCGAACCCGGGGGTCGTCGGGTGTTCGTCGACGGTGAACCCGTCGACATGACCAAACGCGAATTCGAACTGCTCGAAGTCCTCGCCCGCAACGCGGGCATCGTCCTCTCCCGCGACCGCCTGTTATCGCTCGTGTGGGGCTACGACTTCACGTCGGATACCAACGTCGTGGACGTGTTCGTCGGCTACCTTCGGCGCAAACTCGAATCGGGTGGACGTGCCCGGCTCGTCCACACGGTTCGTGGGGTCGGTTTCGTCCTGCGGGAGCCGTGAGATGCCGCGCTCCTTCTCGTTGCGCGCCCGGGTGGCCATCGCGACCGCGCTGGGCACGACCATCGTGGTCGGAATACTCGGTGTCATCGTGGCGCTGGCGATCTCGCACAACAATCTTGCGCAGCTGGATCGCCGTCTCGATCTCGCAGCCGACGTGCTGGCAGCCAATGCCGCTGCGGCAGAGTTGTTCCTGCCGGTGTTCGGCGATGGCGGCGCGTTCGCGATGACCATCCGAGCGGAACCCGACGGCGCGCTACGGGCGAGCACCCCCACGGAGCTTCCTGTCCTCGAACCGGGTGCGCAGACCGTCACGGTCGACGGTATCGAGTACCGCGCGTACACCACCCCCATCGAATCGAACCGGGGGCTGATGTCGGTGGCCGTGCTGCTCGCCGAAGCACAGGACGTCACCACCGACCAGCACCGGCAGGTATTGATCGCGGGTGTCGTCGCGGTGGCGGCCGCGACCGGTCTCGGCTGGTTGCTCGGCGGCGGTGCGGTGAGTCCACTCGTCGACCTCACGCGCCGGATCGTCGCCCGCGACCGCGATCTCTCTCCGCGCCCGTCCGGAGTCAGGGAGGCCGACGAACTCGCCTCGGCCGTCGGCACCATGCTCGACGACGTGGCTCGCGCTCGGGCGGATACCGATGCCGCACTGGCGACGGCACGGGATTTCGCGGCGGCGGCGGCACACGAGATGCGCACCCCCCTCACCGCGATGCGCACCGACGTGGAGGTGCTCAGCACCCACGACCTCGGTGCCGACGACCGTTCCGAAATACTCGCGGACCTGGCGCGTACCCAGGCACGACTCGAGGCGACCCTCAACGACCTCGAACGCCTCGCGCGGGGCGACCTGTCCACCGACCGCGACTTCGTGGATGTCGATCTCGTCGAGATCTGTGACACCGCCGCAGCGGATGCGATGCGACGGTATCCGGGTCTCGACGTGGACGTCCGAGGAAACGCCGGGCAGGTCCTGCGCGGTCTACCGGCGGGTTTGCGCCTTCTGGTGGACAACGCGATCACGAACGCGGTGCGGCACGGCGGCGCATCGCTCGTCCGGATCACCGTTGCCACGAACGACGAATCCACCAGCCTGATCGTCGACGACGACGGCGCGGGCATCCCCGCCGCCGAACGCTCGGCGGTGTTCGAGCGGTTCCGGCGCGGATCCAATGCCCGTCAGACGGGGTCCGGGCTCGGGCTGACACTCGTCGCGCAGCAGGCAGCCCTGCACGGCGGCGACGCGTACCTGGACGAGAGCCCTCTCGGGGGCGCGCGTCTCGTCATCCGTCTCCCCCGCACGCGACGACGCGAGCCTTAGACGACCGTGAGCCACCGACTACCGCGAGCCGCAGAAGACACAGTGGCGACGCGCCCGTCGCCCTAAGCGGGGCGGTACCCAAAGGCTCAGTGCGGGAACGACTCTCCCGAAGTGGAACTCGGACACCCCGGCGTTGGCGGCGAGCGCCCCGAGATCGAGTGGTTCTGCAAAATCGCGGTCCGCGACATCCCGCGCACGGCGCAGGTGCGGAAGAAGTTCCGCCGGCACCCGCACTCCTGCTGCCATTGCCCCAGCCTGACAGCGACGGACGACCCGCGCTTACGGATACACCCCGATGCACAAGGGCCCGAGCCCGGCATACCACCGGTCTCGGGCCCTTGTGGGGCGTGAGGATCGCAGTCCTCACGAACGGATTTCTACGGCAGTCCCACCAGGTCGATCACGAACACCAGTGTCTTGCCGCCGAGCGGATGCCCGGAACCGGCCGGACCGTATGCGAGTTCGGGCGGCACGGTCAGCTTGCGGCGGCCACCGACACGCATACCCGGGATGCCCTGCTGCCAGCCCGGGATCAACCGGCCGAGCGGGAACGCGACGGACTGACCGCGGCTCCACGACGAATCGAACTCTTCGTTGGTCTCGTACTCGACACCCTTGTAGTGGACATCGACGGTCGCGTCGGGCTGCGCCTCGGGGCCCTCACCGATGGTGATGTCCTCGACGACGAGTTCGGTGGGCGCGGGGCCCTCCGACTTCTCGATCACCGGCGGTTCGGGCTGGACCTGCACGTCGAGCAGATCGATGACGAACACGAGCGTCTTACCCGAGAGCTGGTGGCCGGATCCGGCCGGGCCGTATGCGAGTTCCGGTGGGATCGTCAGCTGACGACGCCCACCGACACGCATGCCGGGGATGCCTTCCTGCCAGCCGGCGATGAGACCGGAGAGCGGGAAACGAATGGATTCGCCGCGGCTCCACGACGAATCGAACTCCTCGCCCGTGTCGAACTCCACACCGACGTAGTGCACATCGACAACTGCACCGGGCGTGGCTTCGGGACCGTCCCCGATCGTGATGTCCTTGATGACCAGTTCGGTGGGCGCCGGGCCCTCCTGGAACTCGATCTCCGGTTTACTCACAGGTCTCTCCCTTGTCGAGATGGCAGTCGTCGCGGCACACCGCGAGAAGAACGATCAGCGGAGATCGATCCCCTTGTAGTCGCGTTCGGTGTGGCCGACGTAGATCTGGCGCGGGCGCCCGATCTTGAGGGTCGGGTCGGAGTGCATCTCACGCCAGTGCGCGATCCAGCCCGGCAGGCGGCCCAGCGCGAACAGCACGGTGAACATGCGGTCCGGGAAGCCCATGGCGCGGTAGATCAGTCCGGTGTAGAAATCGACGTTCGGGTACAGCTTGCGCTCGATGAAGTAGTCGTCGGTGAGCGCGGCCTCTTCGAGCTTCATGGCGATCTCGAGCAGTTCGTCGCCTGCACCGAGCTTCTTGAGGATCGAATCGGCGGTCTTCTTGACGATCGCGGCGCGCGGATCGTAGTTGCGGTAGACGCGGTGCCCGAAGCCCATGAGCTTCACGCCGTCTTCCTTGTTCTTGACCTTGCGCACGAACTCGTTGACGTCGCCGCCCGAGTTCTTGATCTGCTCGAGCATCTCCAGCACAGCCTGGTTCGCGCCGCCGTGCAGCGGGCCCCACAGTGCATTGATGCCGCCGGAGATCGAGGTGAAGAGGTTGGCGTCCGACGAGCCGACAAGACGCACCGTCGACGTCGAGCAGTTCTGCTCGTGGTCGGCGTGCAGGATCAGCAGCATGTCGAGAGCCTGCGCGATCTCGGGGTCGATCTCGTACGGCTCGGCCGGGAACCCGAACGTCATCCGCAGGAAGTTCTCGACCAGCGACAGCGAGTTGTCGGGGTAGAGGAACGGCTGACCCACGGACTTCTTGTAGGCGTAGGCGGCGATCGTCGGGAGCTTGGCGAGCAAGCGGATCGTCGACAGCTCGACCTGCTCCGAGTCGTCGGGGTCGAGCGAGTCCGGGTAGTACGCCGACAGCGCGTTCACGGCGCTGGAGACGACCGGCATCGGGTGCGCGTTGCGCGGGAATCCGTCGAAGAAGCGCTTGAGGTCTTCGTGCAGCAGCGTATGCCGGCGGATCTTGTCGGTGAAGGTCTCGAGCTGCTCGGAAGTGGGCAGTTCTCCGTAGATCAGCAGGTAGCTGACCTCGATGAAGCTGGCCTTCTCGGCCAGCTGCTCGATCGGGTATCCGCGGTAACGCAGGATGCCCTTCTCACCGTCGATGTATGTGATCGCCGACTTGGTGGAGGCGGTGTTGACGAAACCGGGATCGAGTGTGGTGTACCCGGTCGCCGCAAGGAGCTTGCCCAGCTCGATACCGTCATTGCCTTCCGTTGCTTTGGCGATCGACATCGCGTGCTCGCCACCGGGGTAGCTGAGGGCGGTTGTGGGTTCATTCTCAGCGGGCACGAAGGATCCCTCTCAAGCTCAGACCTACGAGAAACTTCCGAACATTCAGGTAGAACCTAGCTGTAACGCAGCGTGTGCGCCCAGCCAGGGTCGGTCGAAAGTCCCCGCACAGTGTTTCGTTGATATAGACGTCGGACGTCGGCCCGCACCCTCGGAAATTCCGCCGCAAGGTCGGCGCACGCCGCTTACCTGGGGTAATCGTACGCGATCCGTGTGCTGCCACCATCGGCGCCCTGCCACCGGTACTCGGTCCCCGCGGTCTCTCAGACGGAAAAACCGACAACGCCCAGGCCCCAACTGGCGTCCCAGACCTCCCCCGGTTGCAGGACCAGCACGTCGATTCCCAGATTGAACGCGTCGGGAGGGCACGTCGCGGGGATCAGCGCGAGCGAACGCTCCGGACCTCCGTCCGCGCGGCCCGTCTCGGTGGTCGCGTACAGCCATCCGAACTCCGGAACAGTCCGCAGTTCGACGCCGCGCCCGTCCGGTCCGCACAGACGGTGCCGAATCACCTCGTCGGCGTCCTCGTCGAGCGCGCTGAAGGGAACCGCGAGCCGCACGCCGTCCATCGGACGCGGTTCGGTGAAGTCGAAGTCCGTCCCGACGACGGGTTGCGAATATGCGGTGGGCAGCCCGCGCTGCCGGTCGATCGGAACCCGGGTGCCCGCAGCCAGGCGCAAGGTGCAGTCGTCGAGCGGTGTGTACCCCGCGTACAGATACGGGTGCACTCCGAGACCGAACGGGGCGTGATAGTCGCCGATGTTCGTAGCCGTGTAACTGGCTACGAGGCCGTATTCACCGAGTTCGTGGGTCGCCGTGAGCAGGAGTCGATACGGCCATCCCGTCTGCAGTCCGATCTCGATCACTTGCTCCACGCGGGCCGCCGTGTGCGACACGAGGTTCCATTTCCTGTTCCACACGAAGCCGTGCACCGCGGCGCCACGGTCCGGGTCGGTGACCGTCAACTGGTGTTCGATCCCGTCGAAGAAGAAATGGCCGTCGCGCACGCCACCCGGCCACGGCGCCAGCACCGCACCCGCGTAACGCAGCGCGTGTTCGGGATCCGGACCGCTCCCCGCGAGCGGGTAGGGGCCCGACGGATCGTCGTACACCAGCGCGCGCACCGCCGCACCCACCTCGGACACTTCGGCCCGGTAGCCGAAGCCGCGGATCACGTAATGCGTGGGACCGTCGCCCGGCCGAGCGTCGATCGGCTGATCGTCTCGCTGGGGGTGGATCGAATCGGACATGCCCCCAGTCTTACGGGCCGGGGACGATCCCACTAGTGATTCGGGGCCCTCACTCTCCGCGCGGACTCTCCCGGTGCCCGATCAGAGATGCGCAGCCATGGCCTCGATCACCGCGGTGGTGGCTGCAACCGTCGGGGCGTCGTCGATCGGGACGTCGGGATTCCCGGTGGTGGAATCCGAGAGCACCACCAGCACGAGAGGGTTCCCGCTCGGCGACCACACGACCCCGGCGTCGTTGACCGTCCCGTGGAGACCCCCGCCGGTCTTGTCCGCGGCGGTCCAGTCCCGCGGCAGCGCGGCGCGGATTCGCTTGCCGGACGTGAGGCTCGCCCGCATCCATCCCGTGAGCATGCGCTGTTGCGGAGGCGGCAGGCCCGCACCGACGAGCAACTCCCTGCATCCGGTCCCGAGCCCGACGGCGGTCGTGGTGTCGCGCTCGTCGCCCCTCCCGGCTTCGTTCAACTCAGGTTCCCAGCGGTCGAGGCGGGTCGCCCCGTCACCGACGGAGCGGGCGAGCGCCGTCACCGTGTCCGGTCCGCCGAGGCGCCTCAGCAAGAGATTGGCGGCGGTGTTGTCGCTACGGGTCAGCGCGGCCTCGCACAACCCGCCGACGGTCATGACCCGGCCCTGGTGTTCCGTCGTGACCGGCGAGTTCACGACGATGTCCGCGGGCTCGACCGGAACGGTCTCGTCGAGCGACAACTTCCCGAGCGATTCGAGACGCAGGATCCCCGCCGCGGCGTACATCTTGAACGTCGAGCACATCGCGAACCGTTCGTCACCGCGGTGGGCGTACACCCTTCCGGTGGCCGGCGTGTGCCCCAGCACTCCGAGCCGAACCTTGTGCTGATTCTCGATCTGCGCCAGACGCGAGTCGAGCGCGGGCACCGTCAAGCGGGCCTCCGGTGCACTTCGGGCAGCGTGGGTCGTATCCGGTGTCGCGCTGCTGCTCGGCGCATCGCATGCAGCCAGGAACGAAAAAGCCGACATCGCGACTGCTCCGGAGAGAAAACCTCTGCGGGACAGTGATGTTCGGTCGAATACGGATGGTGTCGCCATGCCGCCAGCCCACCACCGACGACCTTTCCGGACCAATTGTTAAACGAAAACATACGAGTCGAATCGAGTATCAGCGCTGCTGGTGACATAGAAATAACTCCCGCATTCGGCCGACTTCCGCCGAAGGAACCGGGTGCGCTGGTTGAATACGCCCATGGATTTGATCCGCCATCTCCGGTACTTCGTCATGGTCGCCGACAAGGGACACTTCGGGCGCGCCGCAGCGGCCCTGGGCATGACGCAACCTCCTCTGTCACAGGGGCTTCGACGACTCGAGGAGTACATCGGCACACCGCTCGTCCACCGCACGCGACAGGGCGCCGTCCTCACCTCCGCCGGCGACCGATTGCTTGCCCACGCACGGCAACTCGTCGACGAGTCGGATCGGTTTCTCACAGAAGCGGTACGCGTCGCAGACACCCGGGGACTGGTTCGCTGGGGTGCCGGATCGGCACTCCCCGACCGGTTGCTCACCGCCTGCGTCGCAGCCCTGTGCGCGGAGACCGATGCCGCGGTGGCGACCGAGTCGGGCACCACCGTCGAACTCGTCGACGCGGTGCGATCGGGCTCGTGCGATTTCGCGATCGTCGAACACCCCGCCCAGGTGGACGGCGTGGAGTCCGGGCCTGTCACCAAGGTGCCGCGGTGGGTGGTCGTGCCGTCGCACCATCGCAGCGCGCAGGCGGAGCGCCCGCGGTTCCCGATGCTCTCCGACCTGACGTTCGCGGCACCTCCGCGAGCGGGAAACCCGGCGGCATTCGACGCAGTGCGTGGCCTGTTCCGCGACCGCGGTCTCGACGTCGACACGACGAGCGCGCGGGACGACCGGGCAGTGCTCGCCGCAGTGGCGGCAGGAACCCATTTCGGGTTGTCCACCACGGCGCCCGGTTCGGCACCGGGGGTCGCGTGGCTGCAATTGGCGCCCGCCGCGACCGCAGTGCGATTGGGAGTGGTGTGGCGAGCAGGTGCCGACACCGACCGGTTCGTCGCGGCACTCGACCGGGTGCTGGTGCGGGAGCGGGTGCGATGAGCAGAAAGAGCATCCGCCCGCGCAGCGGTTACTGCCCGCCGGTGTCGACTGCCTCGCCGGGAGCGACTCGGTCGGCCGGCATCCGCACGGCGATCGCGAAGACGAGCACACCTGCCGCGGCGAGCAGCACTCCGGCAGCCGCCGGGGCTGTGTAACCGAGACCGGCGGCGATCACCGCACCACCGATCGCCGCGCCGATCGCATTGGCGAGATTGAACGCCGCGTGGTGGAGGGACGCGGCGAGTGTCTGTGCGTCCGCCGCCACGTCCATCAGACGGACCTGTAGGCCCGGACCGACCGCGGCACACCCGGCGCCGAGCAGGAACACCATCACCAAGGCTGTGTACGGGTTGTGGACGGCGACGACGAACACGGCGAGCAACACACCCAGCGCTCCCATGGTGGTGAAGATGCCCGGCACCAGCGCACGATCGGCAAGGCGCCCTCCGACCGCGTTGCCCAGGACCATGCCGAGGCCGAAGAGCATCAGTGCGACCGGCACAAGCGATTTCGGCAGTCCGGCGACGTCGGTGAGAGTGGTGCTGATGTACGTGTAGACCGCGAACACGCCACCGAAGCCGATCATCGCGACCGCCAGGGTCATCCACACCTGCTTGCGGCGCAACGCGCCCAGTTCGGTGCGCGCACTCGTAGTGGGGATCGACAGCGCCGGAACCCACGCGGCGACCGCGGCGACAGTGACCACGCCGATGATCGCGACCAGACCGAACGCGGTTCGCCAGCCGAGCGCGATACCCAACCACGAGGCGGCGGGCACCCCGACCACATTCGCGACCGACAGACCCATCATCACCAGGGCCACCGCCCGGGCCCGCTGACCTCGCCCGGCGAGATGTGCGGCGACGATCGCGGCGACACCGAAGTACGCGCCGTGTGGCAGACCGGCGACGAACCGGGAGACGACGAGTGCGCCGTAACCCGGCGCCAGGACGGTGGCGGCATTTCCGATCGTGAACGCGACCATCAAGGCGATCAGCAGCGTCTTGCGCGGTACCCGGGCGGTCAGAGTCGCGATGAGAGGCGCACCGACCACCACGCCCGCGGCGTACGCGGACACGATGTGCCCGGCCGACGGCTCGGAAACCCCGAGACCGGTCGCGATTTCCGGGAGCAGGCCCATCGCCATGAACTCGGTGGTGCCGATCCCGAAGCCCCCGAGCGCGAGCGCCCACATCGCGAGGGTGCGACCTGCCCGTGGACCGTCGTCGGTCCGGGCATCGTGGGGTGGGCAGGCGGGAGCCGTGGTCATGGGAAAGCCTTCGAGGATTGCGGGGTAGAAGGAATGCCGGAAGCTGCGTCCGGCCCGTTCCATCCTCCGCCTCACCCCGGCGCTAGCTCGAATTCGCCGGGGGTGAGTTCGGCCACCGCGTGTCGAGCACCTACGACAGCGCCTTCGCCTACGACAGCGTCTTGCCGACCCGGTACCGGACGAAGGCCGGGAACGCGACGACACACAACGCGACGCCGACGATGACCAGGACTCCGCCTCCCGCCGCCGCGACAGCGGTCCCGGCGGCGGCAGCGGCGGCACCGTGCAGCACGTCGCCGATGCGGGGGCCGCCGGCCACGACGACGATGAACACCCCTTGCAACCGGCCCCGCATCTCGTCGGTCGCAACCGTCTGCAGCATGGTCGACCGGAACGCGGCCGAGACCATGTCCACCGCGCCGCCGAAGGCAAGGAACGCGACCGCGAGCCACACCAGCAGCGCACTACCACCGGAATCGGCCCACCACACCACGATTCCGAATCCGACCATCGCGGCACCCCACAACGCGATACACACGATCACCGCGAGTCCCTGCCGCCGGACTCTCGGCAGCCACCCCGAAAACACACCGCCGAGAACAGCTCCTACGGACATCGCCGCGAACAGCACGCCGAGAACGAATCCGCCCGCCACGGGATCCCCGAAGGTTTCGTGGGCGATCTGCGGGAACAATGCGCGCGGCATACCGAAGACCATGGCGACGATGTCGACGACGAACGACGCCAGCAGGATCTTCTGCCCCGACAGGTAGCGGAACCCGTCGAGCACCGCGCGCAACCCGGCACGCGCCACCTCTCCGAGCGGCGGGATGGGCGGCAGCGCAACCACAGCCCACAACGTCGCAAGGAGGAAGACTGCGTCGAGCAGGTACAGCGTCGGCAGCCCGATCATCGGGATCAGCACCCCCGCGAGGAGCGGGCCCGCGATCGCGCCGAACTGTACGACGGTCATGTTGAGCGACGTCGCCGCCGCGATCTGACCGATGGGCAGCAACCGCGGAATGACGGCGGCGCGGGTGGGCTGGTTGACCGCGAAGAACGCCTGCTGCACCGAGAACAGGCAGAGCAGCACCCAAACGTTGTTCAGCCCCGCGGCCGCTTGCGCCCACAACAGCACCGAGGTGCCGCCGAGCCCGATCGACGTGATCACCAGCAGTTTGCGTCGGTCCATCGCGTCGGCGAGGGCACCGCCCCACAAGCCGAACACCACGAGCGGCACGAGGCCGAACACCCCGGTCAGACCGACGTACGCGGAGTTGCGGGTGATCTCGTAGATCTGCTGCGGTACCGCCACCACCGCCATCTGCGCGCCGATGACCGTCACGACACCGGCCCACCACAACCGCGCGAAGTCCTGGTTCTGCAGCGGAGTGGTGTCGGCGAGAAGCCGCCTCACGGCTGGAGGCGCTGAGCGGACCACGCTCCGTCGACGAGCCGCATACGGATCCGGTCGTGCAGGCGGTCCGGTCTGCCCTGCCAGAATTCGACCACGTCGGGGTGGATCCGGAATCCGCCCCAGAACGGCGGTACCGGAATGGCGTCGGAGCCGACTTCGTACTCCCTGCTCACCTCGACGAGGGCGCGTTCCAGGTCGGCGCGGGAGGTGACCGGTCGCGACTGCCGCGACGCCCACGCGCCGAGCCTCGACCCGCGCGGGCGGGTCCGCCAGTACTCGGCGGTCTCCTCCTCCGTGACCCGTCTTACCGGCCCACGCACCGTGATCTGCCGGTGCAGCGGCAGCCACAGGAACGTCGCGGACGCGTACGGGTGCGCGGCCAGATGTCGGCCCTTGTCCGAGTCGTAGTTGGTGAAGAAGGTGATGCCGTCGGGCTCGATGCCTTTGCACAGCACCGTGCGCGTCGCTGGATTGCCGGCCTCGTCCACGGTCGCGAGCACCATCGCGTTGGGTTCGGGGACGGCGGCTTCGACAGCGGCGGCCAGCCAGCGCCCGAACAACGGCAACCAGCCGTCGGACACGAGGGCCGGATCGAGTTCGTCGGACAAGGCTTGCTCCGCGCCCGCGATGTCGTAGTGGGCACGCATCGCGGCCAGATCGTTCGCCGGGACGTGTCCGCGAGGTGGTTCGGGCTGCACGGACGAAGACGCTACTCCGGGGCAGCCCACGCCCGGAGACGAGCGGTCGAGGACTAGAGTTCAACCGACGACTCGAGTGGGGTGCCGATCACAGTCACCGGTGTCCTCATTCCCACCGGCAGTGCGGCCCGGACCGGGCGGCACACGACAGAGGAGAGCCCATCCGCATGGCACCGCGCGCGTCTGTACCCGAGGATTTCGTCGCAGGTCTCGAAGGCGTCGTCGCCTTCACCAGTGATATCGCAGAGCCCGACAAAGACGGTGGCGCCCTGCGTTACCGCGGTGTCGACATCGAAGAACTCGTCGAACGCGGCGTGACCTTCGGTGATGTGTGGGCACTGCTCGTCGACGGCGAATTCGGCCGTGGTCTGCATCCGGCCGAGCCCTTCCCCCTGCCGATCCATACCGGCAACGTTCGGGTGGACGTTCAGGCCGGTCTCGCGATGCTCGCACCCATCTGGGGCTTCGAGCCGTTGCTCGACATCGACGACGAGACCGCCCGCGACAACCTCGCGCGTTCCGCGGTGATGGCACTGTCGTACGTCGCCCAATCCGCACGCGGCATCTACCAGCCCGCCGTGCCCCAGGAGCGGGTCGACAAGGCGAAGACCGTCACCGAGCGGTTCATGGTCCGCTGGAAGGGCGAGCCCGACCCGAAGCACGTCGAAGCCATCGACGCCTACTGGGTGTCGGCTGCCGAGCACGGCATGAACGCCTCGACCTTCACTGCTCGCGTGATCGCCTCGACCGGCGCCGACGCTCCCGCGGCGCTGTCCGGCGCCGTGGGTGCGATGTCCGGCCCGCTGCACGGCGGCGCCCCGGCACGCGTGCTGCCGATGATCGAGGAGACCGAGCGCAGCGGCGATCCGCGCGCCGTGGTCAAGGGAATCCTGGACCGCAAAGAAAAGCTCATGGGCTTCGGACACCGCGTGTATCGCGCGGAGGACCCCCGTGCCCGTGTGCTGCGCAATACCGCCGAGCGGCTCGGCGCTCCCCGCTTCGAGGCCGCTGCGGCACTCGAGCAGGCCGCGCTGACCGAACTGCGCGAGCGCCGTCCCGACCGCGCCATCGAGACCAACGTCGAGTTCTGGGCCGCCGTGATCCTCGATTTCGCCGATGTTCCCCCCGCGATGATGCCGGCGATGTTCACGTGCGGACGCACCGCGGGATGGTGCGCGCACATCCTCGAGCAGAAGCGCCTCGGCAGGCTGGTGCGTCCCGCCGCGATCTACACCGGCCCGGATCCTCGTTCGCTCGAGACCGTCACCGGCTGGGATTCGATCTCCCATCGCTGACGCACCCGGCAGGACGTCCAGGCAAGCGGTCTAGAATACATCTGCAACATGTCACTCGACGCTTAGGACACGCATTCCGATGGCAGACGCTTCACCGATCATTCCCGCCGACCTCAAGCCCGCAGACGGCCGCTTCGGCTGCGGCCCGTCGAAGGTCCGCCCCGAGCAGCTCCAGTCGCTCGTCGACGTCGGTGCTTCGGTCTTCGGCACCAGCCACCGGCAGAAGCCGGTCAAGGACGTCGTGGCCCGGGTGCGCTCCGGTCTGCGCGATCTGTTCGCCCTGCCCGACGGGTACGAGGTCGTGCTCGGCAACGGTGGCACCACCGCATTCTGGGATGCCGCCGCCTTCGGTCTGATCCGCGAGCGGTCGCAGCACTTCACCTACGGCGAGTTCTCGTCGAAGTTCGCGTCCGTCGCGAAGAAGAACCCGTTCATCGGCGATCCGATCGTCATGGGGTCCGAGCCCGGTTCGGCTCCCGAGATCGTCGCCGACGCTTCCGCCGACCTGATCGGCTGGGCGCACAACGAGACGTCGACGGGTGTTGCCGTGCCCGTGCAGCGTCCGGCCGGATCGTCGAACGCGCTCATCGCGATCGACGCCACCTCGGGTGCCGGCGGACTGCCGGTGAACATCGCCGACGCCGACGTGTACTACTTCGCACCGCAGAAGTGCTTCGCCGCCGACGGTGGTCTGTGGATCGCGCTGATGAGCCCGGCCGCACTCGAGCGGGTCGAGGAGATCAAGCAGTCGGGCCGCTACACGCCGGACTTCCTGTCCCTGCCCATCGCGGTGGACAACAGCAGCAAGGACCAGACGTACAACACACCGGCACTGGCGACGCTGCTGCTGTTCGCGAACCAGATCGAGTGGCTCAACGGCAACGGTGGCCTCGACTGGGCCGTGTCCCGGACGAAGGACTCGTCGTCCCGTCTGTACGAGTGGGCCGAGGCGTCCGAGTTCGCGTCGCCGTTCGTCGCCGATCCGGCACTGCGTTCCCAGGTCGTCGGAACGATCGACTTCGCCGAGTCGGTCGATGCGGCAAAGGTCGCGAAGATCCTGCGCACCAACGGGATCGTCGACACCGAGCCGTACCGGAAGCTGGGCCGCAACCAGCTGCGCGTCGGCATGTTCCCGGCGATCGATCCCGAGGACGTCACGCAGTTGACGAAATGCGTGGATTGGGTGGTTTCGCAGCTCTGATCTCCGGGTAGTCAGCGACGGTCGCGAGGGGCCGGGTCCTCAGACGGGCTCGGCCCCTCTCCCGTACCCCAACCCTCAACCTGACATCGAGACATTTCGGTGAACCTAGGACCATAACGCGTCCCGGGGGAATCCGTGTGACATCGCCCCGGCGTGGCGCGGCGTGTCCTCGCCCGGAAATGTGACGACTCGATTACAGTCGGGCGGGTCAATCGCGATCGGCGCGCGAGGAGGTCAAGGTGCGAGAGCTTCGAGTGGTCGGTCTCGAGCCCGATGCAAAATTTGTCGTGCTCGCCGATCCCAACACGGGTGACAAATTCCGTGTCCCGGTGGACGACACCCTGCGTGCGGCGTCACGCGGAGATCTCGCCCGTCTCGGGCAGATCCAGATCGAAACCACCAGCCAGCTCCGGCCCCGCGAGATCCAGGCGCGAATCCGCGGCGGCGCATCGGTCGAGCAGGTCTCCCAGGAGGCCGGTATCCCGATCGCCAAGGTCGAGCGGTTCGCCTACCCGGTTCTGCTCGAGCGGTCCCGCGCGGCCGACATGGCGAAGAAGGGGCATCCCGTCCGCCCCGACGGACCCACCGTCGAAACCCTGCTCGAGATCGTGACCCAGGCGTTTCGTGCGCGCGGCCACAACCTCGACGCGGCCACGTGGGATGCCTGGCGCGACGACGACGGCCACTGGGTCGCCGAACTGCAGTGGCAGGCAGGCCGATCCACCAATACCGCGCACTGGCGCTACCAGCCCGACGCACACGGCGGCACGATCACCGCGCTCGACGACATCGCCGCCGATCTCGTCGATCCGGACTGCGGTCGTCCCCTGCGCTACCTGACGCCGGTCTACTCCGCACGCGACGTCGACGATTGGACCGAGACGGAGGTCGCCGAGCGCCGGGCAGCCGTTACGAGCCCGATCCCCCTCGACCAGCCTGCCGCGTCCGAAACCGCTTCGGAGCCCGCGGTTCTCGAAGCTCACGCACCCGACAGCGTCGCGGCCGACGATCCCGATCAGCACGAGGAGACGGTCGCGTCGCACGCCCCGCATGCGCCCGGCAGAGACAAGCGCGGCAAGCCCGCACTTCCCTCCTGGGACGACGTACTGCTCGGCGTGCGCAGCAACGGACGCATCTGAGAGACCGCCGATGGCGTCGATCGTTTCGGCGCTGTGGCACGTCGACGCTCCGGATCCGGCGGCCGTCCTGCGGGATTCGCGGCCGGACCCCGCAGCGGCCCGGGCACTTCTCGGGCGACTGTTTCCCGGACGCCGCCCCGTCGCACTCGACCGGGTGCCGCTCACGCAGGCGGTGCACGGCGGCGATCCCGAGCGAGAACAGGTCTTCGTCGGAAGCTACCCCGGCGTCACCGTGGTGTGCAGCGGCGAACTACACCTTCGCACCCCCTCCGCGCTGCCGTTGCGATGGCGACAGACACTCGCGGCCGAACACACTTTTCTGACGGTCTCCGATCCTCCGGGGGCGTGGGGTGCGTTCGCCGCGTGGGAGCGAGGCATCCTGCGACGCGCATTCGGGGCGGACACCGTGGAGTTCTTCGAGGACGAGGGCGTCCCGTTCGCGTGGGAACACCCCTTCTGGGCCGGTCGGCACCCGATCCGCTGGCCTGCGGGCTTCACTCCCCCGCCGCATTCGCTTCCGTTCCACCCACGCCGACTCGTCGAGCAAGCCAATGCCTCATGGCTCGGCTTCAGGTATGTGGGACGCCTCGCCGGCGAGCCGGACCCGGCGGACATCGAGGTGTGGGGGTTCGACCTGCTCGACAAGGACGAACCCGTGACGCCGCCCCGACGCGCTCGCTCGTCGTGGTGGCGACGCGGCGCCGCGCTGTAAGCCGGTGTCGGCTCTGTAACCGGGTTCAGGCCTGTAGCCGGGTCGAACCGGTAGCAGGGTCAAGCCGGTGGTCGGGGTCGAACCCGGTCAGCGCGGAAGCCGGACCCGCTCGTAGAACGCCATCGCGGCGGCCGTGGCGACATTGAGCGAGTCGGTGCCCGGGGCCATCGGAATCCGCGCGCGCACATCGGTCGCGCGCATCGCGTGTTCGGTCAGACCTGGACCTTCGGCACCGAGAAGAAGCGCCACCTTCTCGCCGGTCATCGCCTCGGCGAGCGGCACGGCCCGAGGGTCGGGAGTGAGCGAGATCAGCTGGAATCCTTTGCTCCGCAACACATCCAGATCGTGCGGCCACCTGTCGACGGCGGCGAACGGCACCCGCAGGACATGCCCCATCGACACACGCACCGAGCGCCGGTAGAGCGGGTCGGCGCACCCCTTGCCGAAAAGCACCCCGTCGACTCCGAGACCGGCCGCATTCCGGAACATCGACCCGATGTTCTCGTGATCGTTGACGCCCTCGAGCACCGCCACGGTCGTGGCCTTCTCGAGGACCTCCCCGAGTTCGAGCGGCTCGGGACGGTTCGCGACCGCGAGTACACCGCGATTGAGATGGAACCCGACGACCTCGGCCATTACGTCGGCATCGGCTCGGTAGAACGGGATGTCCACGTCGCGCAGATCGTCGGCCAGTTCGCCGAGGCGCCGGTCGACACCCAGCAGGCTCGTCGGCGCGAACCGCGAATCGAGCATCCGCTGCACGACCAGGACGCCCTCCGCGATCACCAGTCCTTTGCCGCCTGGAAGGTCGGGGCGGCGATCCGACGAGTTGAGGTCGCGGAAGTCGTCCAGCCTCGGGTCGGCCGGGTCGTCGATGTCGATAACGTGAACCACACGCTCATTGTCCCAGTATGCCGCGGCGCCGACGCGCCGGGTCCGGGCGCATCGAGGGACGCCGAAGCAGGCCGGGACGATAGCCCGCCCACCCTGACCGGGCGCGGGCTTCGACGGAGCGTCGTGTCAGCGGTGATCGGTGGAATCGTCGGTTACCAGGCGGTACAGCACGTAGAGGGAGAACCAGACGATCGCGACGGACGTCAGCACGAGCAAGATCTCGTAGAAGAGAACCACACCTCGATGCTAGGCCGATAACCGAGCCACCACCGGCACTCGGCGATTCCCCGCCGATCGCGCCGGCTGCCGCCGGGCGTCAGTCGCTCGCGAGCTTCTCCCAGTGGTCCGCCAGGCGCTGAAGCGTCCGGGTGAACGCCACCCGCTCGTCCTCCGGCAGCGGCGACAGCAACGGCCCACTCAGTGCCGCGACCCGCGCCGTCGCTTTGTCGAGCACCGCCTCGCCCTCCGGCGAGAGGTACAGGAGCTTTCTGCGTCCGTCGGCCGAATCCGGAACCCGGGTCAGAAAACCACGCGTTTCGAGCCGCCGTGCGAGGTCGGCCATCGTCGAGTTGTCGAGCGCCACCGCCACCGCCATGCTGCCCTGATCGGAACCGGGAAACATCCGTACCGCGGTCATGACGGAGAATTGCGGCCCGGTCAGCACCGGGTCCACATTCTTGCCCCAGTACGCCACGTACGCCTGGTAGAGCCGACGCGCCAGGTAGCCGGGCATGTCGAGCAGTTCGGGCGGTGTCGACGGCGGGTCGCCGATCTCGTCCGTCACGTCATCACCCCGAATTCCTCGCGTTCAGTTCTCGTCGTTCACCAGCGCCGAGAGGATCTCGACGGCGCTGCGGAGCGTGGCGAGGCTGTCGGGATCGAGATTCTCGAGACGTTCGGTGAGCCACGCTTCGCGGGCCTGCGCCTCGTCGGCGAGCATCTCTTTCCCGGACTCGGACAGCGTCACGATGATCTGGCGTCCGTCGGTCGGGTGTGGCGTTCGGCCGACGAAGCCCAGATCGTGAAGCGACGCGATGACCCGTGTCATCGACGGCGGCTGTACGCGCTCACGGGCTGCCAGTGCCCCCGGTGTCATTGCCCCCTCCGAGCCCAGCGTCGCCAGTGCCGACAGCTGAGTCAAGGTGACCCGGGAATCTGTGCGTCTCCCCCGCAAATGACGCGTCAGACGCACAACGGCGATTGCGAGGTCGCCTGCGAGTGCGCGTGTATCCGAGATCATGGCGTGCACAATACGTCACAGATGCCCGGACGCGGCCCTCCGCGACTAGGTGAGAATTTCGGTGATCGGATCGATCGCGAAATACACGGCGAACAGCACCGCGACGACCCAGAGGATCGGGTGGATGGTGCGGATCCGGCCTCCGGCCGCATGCAGGATCACCCAGGTGATGAATCCGACCCCGATGCCGTTGGCGATCGAGTAGGTGAAGGGCATCACCATGATCGTCAGGAAGGCGGGAAGTGCCACGGCGAAATCGGAGAAGTCGATGTCGCGGACCTGACCGATCATGAGTGCGCCGACGACGACCAGGGCGGGTGCGGCCGCCTCGATCGGCACGACCTCGTAGAGCGGCGTCAGGAACATGGCCAGCAGGAACAGCACACCGGTCACGACGTTCGCGAGGCCCGTCCGAGCACCTTCGGCGATGCCCGACGCGGATTCGACGAACACGGTGTTCGACGACGCCGACGCGCCACCACCGACGATCGCGCCGGCACCCTCGACGACCAGGGCCTTCCCGACGTTGGGCAGGTTCCCGTCCTTGTCGGTGAGATCGGCTTCCTTGCCGAGCCCGGTCATGGTGCCCATGGCGTCGAAGAAGTTGGCCAGCACGAGGGTGAAGACCAACAGCGTCGCGGCGATGACGCCGATGCGGGTGAACGCTCCGAAGAGGTCGAACTGGCCGACCAGGCTCAGATCCGGAATGCCCAGGAACGACCCGGGAGCCTCCGGCGTGCTCAGATTCCAGCCCTTGGGGTTCGTTCCGAGGGACGGGCCGACGTCGGCGACCGCTTCGACGATCATCGCGATGATCGTCGTGACGACGATGCCGATCAGCAGACCGCCGCGCACCTTCCGCGCGACCAGGACACCCATGATGAGCACACCCATGACGAAGACGAAGGTGGGCCAGGAGGCGATCGAACCGTCGATACCGAGTCCCACCGGGACGGTCGTGCCGGCTGCGTCAGGGATGCGGCGCACGAATCCTGCGTCGACGAGGCCGATCAGCGCGATGAATGCACCGATACCGGCGGCGATGGCGGCCTTGAGCGCCGACGGGATCGCGTTGAACACGGCGGTGCGGAAGCCCGTGAGGGCCAGGACCACGATGATGATGCCGTCGATGACGACCAAGCCCATCGCTTCCGGCCACGTGACCTGCGGCGCGATGCTCACGGCGAGCAGGCTGTTGATGCCCAGACCGGCGGCGATGGCGAACGGATAGTTCGCGACCACACCGAAGACGATGCTCATCAGACCCGCGACCAGCGCGGTGACTGCCGCAACCTGGTTGATCGGGAGAATGTTGCCGAGGACGTCGACCTTGGCGGTCGCGTCGTCAGCGGAGAAGCTGCCGAGGATCAGCGGGTTGAGGACCACGATGTACGACATCGCGAAGAAGGTGACGATGCCACCACGAACCTCGCGGGACAGTGTCGAGCCCCGTTCGGAGATCTTGAAATACGTGTCCAGGAAGGATGATCGCTTGGGTTCTGTGCCCACTGACATGTCCATAAATCCGCTCGTCGAGTACGGTGCGTCGCAACGGGAGAAGATTATTGCAGCCGAAACGAACTAATCTGCAAATTGTGGACCCATCCCAGATCGTCGCAGCGCGGACCCGTCGTCTCGCCGACCCGCGCCCCGTACTCGCCATCGGAACCGCATCGTGGTTGGTAGCGACAATCGTCGTCCTGCTCGTCGGCGACGACTGGAACGGCGCGCTGCCCGTGTGCATTGCCGGAATCTTGGTGGGGCTGTTGGGTTCTGCGCTTTTCTTTGCGCAGCGACGCGCGTCGCGGCGCGGGCATCGAGGTGCCCAGGTGGGCTTGGAGTAACACTCGCGGCAGCACCGCCGCTGCCTCGGAATGCCCCCGGGGTGGTCACCGGGCGAGGCGCACCCGAGTGAGAAACCACACCCACAGCATTGCCCACAGAACACCGAAGACCCAGCCCGCGAGCACGTCCGTCGCCCAGTGCGCGGCGAGATAGAGGCGGGTCAGACCCACCAGCAGCGTGTAGCAGACGAGCACGACGAGTGCGGCGATCCGCCGGCGATCTCCGCGTGGCCAGGTCCGCACCACGACGACGGCCAGCGCGGTCGCGAGGATGGCGCTCATCATCGCGTGGCCCGACGGGAACGATTCGGTCTGGATCACGATCAGCCGCTCCGGTTCGGGCGGGCGGGCACGTCCGAACAGGTGCTTCGTCAAGGACATCACCGGCCAGCCGGTCAGCACGGCGGCACCCACCGGGGTTGCGTCGCTCCGCCGGCCCGCCCGCGCGAGCAGTACCGCAGCGATCAGGGCGAGCACGATCGTGGCGGCGACACCACCGGTGTGGGTGATGCCGGTCATCAGCGTCGTCAGCCACGGCTCACGAAGGGGTACCACCCACTCGAGCACATCGCCGTCGAGGCTCACGAGCGTGTGCCACCCCCCGCCGCGGCAGCGTGCGCAGTGCTTACCGCCGCGGCAGCGTGCGCAGTGCTTACCGCCGCGGCAGCGGACGCAAGCCCCTGGACGGTGCTGTGGGTCGCACCCGACCCGTCGACCCACCAGGAGACGTCGTGCTCACCGGTCAGGGCACCCGAGCAGCGGAGGGTGAGCCTGTCGTGCAGCACGAGCGCACCCTTCGGCAGAGGCGCACCTGTGACCACCGTGGCCGCGACGGCGGCGGCCTCACGATCCCATGTCGTCGCCCTGCCCGGCCGGGCCGTCGCCGCGGAGAGGACAGCGGAGGCGACGGGGAGGTCGAGAAGATCGGCAAGGGCCGTCGCCGTCCCTGCCGCGCCTGTGACGAGCCGGTCCGTAGGAATCACTCCCACCCACCACGGCCGGTCGGGGATCAGCGCATCTGCGGCGTCGACCACGGCACCGGACACGGTCCGGACGCCGTCGGGCAGCGTCACGGCGTCGGCCTCGATCGTGCCGGCAGCGAACGCTTGCGCGAGGGTGGTGTGCGCGGCGACGATCACCGCCGGGGTCGGGCGACGTTCCGGGTCGGCAAGCCTGTCGAGGAGCGTCTGGGCGAGATCGACGTCCTCGAGGGCGTCAGCGGCGAGACAACTGCGGAACGCCCCGGCGTCAGGATGGGTACACGGGTCGAGCAACCCTTCGAAGGTGGTGTCGTCGGCCCACCTGTAGTGGCCCAGGCGTTGCCCTTCGAGTGTCGCCTCGTTGCGCAGCCACCACGCGGTGTATCCGGCACGATCGGCGAGCGCCTCGGCGGTCGCCGGGTCGGAGGCAAGCAGTGCGAGGGCCTGCGCCCACCGGTCCTCGTCGACGAGATCGAGGTCGCGGACCGCTACGAGCGTGTCGGGATCGGCGTCGACGGTCTCCCACCACAGATCCTCGTCGGGGAGGTTGTGGTCCGGGCCGGTGGGCAGTTCCGCGCGCAGAACGGTGAATCCCCAGCCCACCCCGATCGCACGAAGAGCGTCGGCGCCGTACTCGGCGACGAGATCCGGCTCGACGATGCCGAACGGAGCGTCCTCGACGAGGACGCCCGCGAGCGGGGCGTCAGGCAGGAGCAGTTCGTCCGCAGGGGTGAGTTCACCGTGCGTGTCGGGCAACGGGAGCGCGCCCAGTTCCCGGGGAACGGTGCCCGCGGGCACGTGCGTGACCAGTCGCAGGACGACGTCGGCGAGCCTTGCTGCCGTGTCGTCGGTCGGATCGTCGATGTCGACGTCCTCGACCGCCGCGACCAGTGCGGGATCGGACAGGAGATCGGCGGCGCTCACGGTGTCCGCGCCCAGCCGGACGAGCAGCGGATGGGCCGCCTCAGGGTGCACGAGACGAACCCAGGGCAACGCGAGGTCGCGGATCTCGGGCAGGTCGGAAGCCAGCACGGTCGTACGCGGCCCGGTCACCGTGCGCCCGTCCGAGAGCGGGACCGGGAGGGAGGCGAGTTCTTCCGCGACGACCCCGTCGACGACGAGCGGCATCAGCGCCTCGTACAACCTGTTCCACCAGCGTGGCTCACGGTCGTGGCCGGAAAGCAGCTCGGTCAGTCGCGCGGGCCCGATGCGATGCACGTCCACTGCGGCCAGGGCCGGGGCGTAGCGCGGTGCGCAGAGTGCGGGCACGATCAACCCGGGAACGATGTCGGCGAGCACGTCCGCCAGTTCGTCGGTGAGCCCGGGGAACGCGACCGCTCGTGAGGGCAGCAGGTCGGCGCCGCCGTCGGCGGCCGGCAACCACGGCGCGCTGCGGAGCTCGTCGAGAATCGCCGTGCGGAGCCGGTCGTCGGCGTCGCTGCGCGCGAACCCCGGTGTGGGCACGAGGTCGAGCCGCTGGTCGGCGGGCAACGCGGCGACGAACGAGGCATAACCTTCGGCCGCCGTCTCGAGGTGCGCTCCCGGCAGCATCCGGCGCCGATCCGGTTGCATCGCCACGTCGGCCACCACGAGTGCCGGCAGCGACAGTTCCTCGTCGGACCGGGTGGGCGCGCGCAGCACGTCTCGGGAGACGGGCCGCACCCGGTCGCGCACGACCGGCACTAGCCAGCGGGCCGAGGTGCCGCGGTACTCCCACCAGCGCAGTTCACCGATGCTCACGTCGTACAGCCCGGACGAAAGGCGCGTCTCCGACCGCGTCGTGTCGTGCCCGTCCACGACCACTGTGCGCAGCGCCGGAAGCTCGAGCAGGACGTCGACCGCCTCGTCGCGGAAGCGTTCGAGCAGTTCCCGGGCGTCGATGCCCGGCCGCAGGTGCAGTACGACTTCTGTGTCGGTGCCCGCGCGCGGTGCGTCGGCGATCGGCCATGCCAGTCGCAGGGCGGGGATTCCGGCGGTGGGTACCGGCAGACCGTGCTCGCCGAGGAGGTCGCGTGTACGGGATTCCGAGAACCGGATGGATCCGGTGCGCGAGCGCACCTCGATCTCGTCGGCGACCGAGAGAACGGCGGTGAAGCCCACCCCGAACTGCCCGACCCCCTGCTTCTTGCTGGACGCGCGCAGCGCCGTCAGGGCATGCACCCCGGCTTCGTCCAGGGGTTCTCCGACGTTGGCCACGTGAAGTGTGTCGCCGTCGCACCAAATGTGCATCTCACCGGCGATGCCGGCCCGAGTTGCCGCATCGGCGGCGTTCTGGGCGAGTTCGGTGAGAACGCGGTCGCGATAACCCGCGCGGACGTAGTCGGCTTCGGTGGCGGCGTCTTCACGCAGCCGGGTGGGAGACGACCGCCACGCCGCGACGATGCCGTCGCGGAGCGCCGCGGTGCCGAACGGGTCCGCGGAGTCGGGGCGCGGCACGTCAGTCGGTCTGCCCGGTCGCGTCGTTTTTCTCGGCGGTGTCATCCTGCACCGCGGTCTCCACCGCCGTCGCGGCAGCGTCTTCGGGCGCAGTCTCTTCCGGCGTGGTGTCTTGCGGCGCGGTGTTTTCCGATGAGGTCGCTTCCGGCGCCGTGGTCTTCGACGCGGTCATCGCGGTGTCGTCTACTGCCGCGGTGTCCTCGGTAACAGCAGTTTCGTCTTGCGCCGCGGTGTCGTCCTTCTCCGCGGTCTCGGTACGGGGGCGCGGAATCTCCACGATCTCGACGGCAGCGTCGTCGTACGCCGAGTACTGCGGCGAGCCGGCACCGGTGGGAAGGGTCGTATCCGAATGCGCGCCACATCCGTATTCGGCGTGCACGACGTGCCCGTCTGCGGCGAATTCGTTTCCGCACACTCCGAACGCCGCACGCAGCGATCCGCCGAGCGGGAGGTAGAAACCGCACAGGCCGCACGTGGAGGGGGCCGCCTTTGCCATCTCCGAATTCGGTCCGTAATCGCTCTCGTACCACCGCTGGGCATCTTCGAGGCGGCCTTCGAAGCTCATCACCTGTTTGCGGCCCAGCCCGATTTCGAGGGCCGTCTCGTCGACCTCCGGGTCGCCGGACTGCACATAGCCGGGCACGAGCCTGGGGTCGCCCGGAAGCGGCGCGAGCAGGTCACCCGGTCCGAGATCGCCCGGCCGGATCCGCTCGTTCCACGGCACCCATGCGGGCGCGACCAGCGAATCGGGACCGGGCAGCAGGACGAGTTCGCTGAGCGTCACGTGGTCCGCTCCCGGGACCGCGGCGACCACGACGGCCCATTGCCATCCGCGGTAGCCGGGAAGTTCCGCCGTGAAACGGTGTGTTGCCGCGTTCTCGTTCTCGAAGGTCACGCCGAGATAGGCACCGATTCCGCCTTCCCCGAGTTCGACGAGCGCGGACCGGGCGACGTCGACGGCACCTGCGAGCAGAGATCGCACCGCAGGGTCGACCGCAGGGTCCGTACCGGGGGCAGTGGCAGAAGGCGCAGCACTCACGCAGCCCATTCTGCCGCACCAGCCCGGCGACGCGCCCCCGGGTAGCGGGAACCTGATGCCATGATGAGCGCGTGCGCCGCCTTTTCCTCTTCGCCACGCTCGCCCTGACGGCGTGCACAGCAACGGTGGGATGTGCGGACCGGCAGATCGCGGAACCGGGCCCACCGGCAGAACAGCTCCGGGTGGAGGTCGTCGCAACCCATCCGCACGACCCCGGCGCGTTCACCCAGGGACTCGAAGTGGACGGGAACGAACTGCTGGAAGGGACCGGCCTCGAAGGGCGGTCATGGCTTTCGGCCCGCCCGATCGACACCTCGGATGTGCCGGCGATGATCGCGCAGTCCGACCGCGCCCGCGTCGATCTCGACGACGATCTGTTCGGTGAGGGCATCACCGTCACCGGCGATACCGTCTGGCAGCTGACATGGCAGGACGGCGTCGCGCTCGCCCGCGACCGGGACACGCTCGCCGAACGCCGCCGGGTCGGCATCGACGGAGAGGGCTGGGGACTGTGCGCCCGCTCGGAGGATCTGGTGATGAGCGACGGATCCGCGGAGCTGACCTTCCGTGACCCGGTCACCTTCGCCGAACGCGACCGCGTCACCGTGCATCGCGACGGGCGCGCGGTGCCGCAGCTCAACGAACTCGAATGTGCCGACGACGGAACGGTCTACGCGAACGTGTGGAAGACCGATGAGATCCTCCGCATCGATCCCGCGACCGGGCGGGTGGAGGCGCAGATCGACGCGTCTGCCTTGCGCGACGAGTTACCGGACGGGGTCTCCGGTGACATCGACGTCCTCAACGGGATCGCACAGATTCCGGGCACGGACCGCTTTCTGGTGACAGGCAAGTACTGGCCGTCACTGTTCGAAGTGCGGTTCGTAGCGTGATCGCATACGCAGAGGCGGGGAGCGCGCCGCCACCGGTGGACGACCGGACCCCATGCCCGCCTGCACGCAAGGGGTCTCGTGGTGAAGAATCGGTGACGTGACCGAGCCGGACGAGCAACCTACCCCCGACAGGGCGGGCGGCCGTGCCCCGGGATCCCGGCATCCGGGGTACAGCAACTATCCGCCGCCTCGGCGTGTCTCGGGACGACGCACGCCGCTTCCTCCGCTTCACCCCGTCGACGACGCCGCCCGGCCACCGGCCGGAGCGAGGGCGGCGGACGCCCGGAGTACCGATCGGCCTTCGTCCGACGCGTCACCGCGGGCTCCGCGGATCCCCCGCAAGCTCACCGTCACCCGGGTCGCCGCGCTGCGCAGCCGGGAACTGACCCACAAGGGCATCGCGACCTTCAGGCGGGCCGCGACGGCGGACGGAGCAGACAAGTCGGGTCTGACCGCCCTGACTTACGCGACGATGGCGAATTTCGCCTCCGACGCGGCCATTGCGGTTGCGCTCGCGAACACCCTGTTCTTCTCGGCGGCGACCGGCGAGGACAAGACGAAAGTCGCCCTTTATCTGCTCATCACCATCGCGCCCTTCGCGATCATCGCCCCGCTGATCGGGCCGTTGCTCGACAGGCTGCAGCACGGGCGTCGACTCGCGCTGGCGACGTCGTTCGCGCTGCGTGCGGTGCTCGCGGTAACCCTCGTGTTCAACTTCGACAGCTGGGCGCTGTATCCCGCGGCGCTGGCGATGATGGTGCTGAGCAAATCGTTCGCCGTGCTCAAATCCGCCGTGACGCCCCGGGTGCTGCCACCGGAAATCGACCTCGTGCGGGTCAATTCCCGCCTGACCGTCTTCGGCCTGGTGGGCGGCACCATCGGTGCGGGCGCGGTCGCTGCGGCCGCTGCATGGGCGTTCGGTTCGTCCGGTGCGTTGTGGCTCTGCGCCGCCATCGCCGCTTTCGGCGCCTATCTCAGCATGCGGATTCCCGCGTGGGTGGAGGTCACCGAAGGCGAAGTGCCTGCGACGCTGTCGTACCGGGGTTCGGAGGCACCCACCGAGGTGCTCGACACGAGAACCGAAGTCATTTACTCCGGCAACGGCAAACGCAAGCAGCCCCTGGGCAGGACGGTGGTGACCGGACTCTGGGGCAACGGCACGATCCGGGTTCTCACCGGTTTCCTCACGTTGTTCATGGCGTTCGTCGCGAAAGCGCACACCGACCACGATCCGATCATGCAAGCGGCGACCCTCGGTCTGGTCGGCGCCGCGGCCGCGATCGGCAACTTCGCCGGCAATGCGACAGGCGCGCGGTTGATGCTGGGGCGGCCCGCGCTCATCGTCGTGCGTTGCGCCGCTGCCGTGGTGGTCGTGGCCGCAATCGTCGCCGCGACCGATCATGTGCTCGCAGCGGCGCTTGCGGCGTTGGTCGCCGCTTGCGCGAGCGCGCTGGCAAAAGTGTCGCTGGACGCGTCGCTGCAACAGGACCTGCCCGAAGAGTCGATCGCATCCGGATTCGGCCGTTCCGAAACCGTGCTTCAGCTCAGCTGGGTCTTCGGCGGCGCGCTCGGCGTACTGCTCCCCACCGAATTGTGGCTGGGTTTCTCCGTGGTCACGGTGATCCTGATCGCCGGTTTCGTGCAGACACTGCTCACATACCGTGGGGGGACGCTCCTGCCGGGATTCGGCGGACGCAGACCAGAACATGTCTCCACCGAGACAGGCACCGGACGGACCGTTCGTCCCGGTGGACACGCAACCGGAAATGGGAATCGATGAACCTGCAAGCTCGGACGAAGAAGACGATCGCACTGATCGCGGGGGCCCTCGTGGTCGTCGCGGCGGTCTTCACCGCGGTGGTGTGGAAGCTCGTCGACTCGGCCGAGCCCACGCCGCCCCAGGTCACTGCGTACGCAGCCGGGACCTCGGTGACGGCGAACCCGACGCAGTACTGCAACCTCTACCTCGAGGATTGCGTCGAGCAGGAGATCACGACGCTCGACGTGCCCGCGGGTTACCCGCTCCAGCTGTCGGTCCCCGCGGAGATCGCCGACGCGCCGTGGCGGCTCATCGTGGTGTACGGCGACACCGAGACCGGGCAGACGTACTTGGACGGCGTGATGTTCGAGTCCGGCGCGCAGCGCGCGGTCACCGTCCCGAGCGACCCGTCGATGCAGTTGCTCGGTGTCGAGATCCAGCTTCCGTCGGCTGTCGTCGACGAAGCGGGCGAACCGATCGCGCACGCCGTGTGGGCCATCCAGACCTTCTGACCGGAACTCGAAGCCCCGAACGACCGATGGCGCGTGGGTCCGGAATCCGGACCCACGCGCCATCGTGTTCAGCAGATCAGTGATCGAGCTCGCGGGCGATGGCTCGCATGACCTCGGAGATCGTCTGCCCGGCCTTGCGGTCCGGGTAGCGACCGCGCTGCAGGTTCGGCTGGACCGTCGCCTCGAGCAGCTTGATCATGTCTTCGACCATGCCGTGCAACTCGTCGGGCGAGCGCCGCTGCTTCTGTTGCGGTGCCGACTCCCGGCGGCCGGCGTTCTGGCGGAGTGTCGGCTGCTCGAGCAGTTCGACCTTGAGCGCTTGCGGGCCGCGGCGTCCGACGGCCATACCGAATTCGACGCGCTGCCCGGGCTTGAGCGCCTCGACGCCTTCGGGCAGCGCGGAGGCGCGGACGTAGACGTCCTCACCGTCGTCCTGGGACAGGAATCCGAATCCCTTTTCGACGTCGTACCACTTCACCTTGCCGGTTGGCACCGCGCTCACCCGCTCCTCGACAGCCGCGCCCCGTGGGCACGCGTGGATTGCACAACAACTGGACATGCACAACGCGCCCCGACTCGGATGGAGCGGGACGCGTAGACGATTGCCAGTGTACCCCGAGTCATTTGCCCGGTTCCGTTCGCAGAGGACTACCGTGGAAGGCGTGGGTACTTCTTCCTCCGCTTCCTCCAAAGCTCCCGGCAACGGCCTCCTCAAGGCCGCCGTTGCGTGTTTCGTCGTCGGTGTCGTCGCAGTCGTCGCCATCTTCCTGGTCCCTGCGCTGACGGACGGAACGCCGGGCCTGCTGCTGTATCTGCTCACGCTCGCGTGGCCGCTCGGTTTCGCCCTGGCTGTCGCATTCGCCCTGAAGTCGGGCCGTCGCGCCCGGGACGGAAGGAACACATGAGGATTCTGCTCAACATCATCTGGCTGATCTTCGGTGGCCTGTGGCTCGCGCTCGGCTACTTCGTGGCCGGCGTGATCTGCTGCATCCTCATCATCACGATCCCCTTCGGGATCGCGTCGTTCCGGATCGGCGTCTATGCGCTGTGGCCGTTCGGCAAAACGACCGTCGAAAAGCCCGGTGCAGGTGCCGCGTCACTGATCGGAAACGTCATCTGGATCCTCGTGGCGGGTATCTGGCTGGCGATCGCCCACATCACCACTGCAGTCGCCATGGCGATCACGATCATCGGCATTCCCCTCGCCGTCGCCAACCTGAAAATGGTCCCGATCTCGCTGATGCCTCTCGGCAGGGAAATCGTTTCGGTGGACGCACGCCCCCAGTACATGTGAGCTTTGTCACATAACGGTGCAGTAACGAACAAGGCTCGAAAGAGGATTAAGTCCCGCCGCCCGTGGCTACCTGCACGTTCGTTCCCGTGACCTTTTCATTACCCATTCTGTGACGCGCCCAGTCGCGCGTTATCAAATGGTGACACTCGACCATCGAACAGTTACGGTCATGACCGGTCGAACCGCCTGGCTCGGCCGGTCCGAATCCGCCGCGCCAAATTCCTGTCCCGCGGACTCGGAGGTCCCGACGAAAGATCCACGGGGACAGGAAACGGGGGACCCAACCGGTCTCCCAGGGAATCGCCCGGCTCGCCGAGCAATTTCCAGGAGGCCCGGGCCGACGCGCGAGCGACGGTCCTAGGGGTGAAGCCGTACCGCTCTTCAAGAGCATGCGATCCGTCACCGACGGAGAGCGACGGCCGGGCTACCTCTTCAGCCCGAACCCGACAGCTGACCTCGTAGGTGCGTACGGAGAGGAAATCACGATCATGAGCGGACGCCATCGCAAGCCCTCCAACACCGGTCGTACCGTCGCGAAGTTCGCGCTGACCGGCGCAGTCCTCGGTGTCACCGGCGTCGCCTTCAGCGGCACCGCTGCGGCAGCCCCCGATTCGGACTGGGACCGCCTCGCACAGTGCGAATCCGGCGGCAACTGGGCCATCAACACCGGCAACGGCTACCACGGTGGCCTGCAGTTCTCCCCGAGCACCTGGAATGCGTACGGCGGCAACGAGTACGCCCCCACCGCAGCGCAGGCCAGCCGCGAGCAGCAGATTGCTGTTGCCGAGCGCGTCCTCGCCGGCCAGGGATGGGGCGCATGGCCGTCCTGCTCCTCGAGCCTGGGCCTGTCCAGCGCCGCCACCCAGCGCGCTGTCGACGCGACCCCGAGCACGCCGGCTACCCCCGCTGCCCCGAGCGTCAGCAACGCCGTGCCGCAGCTTCCCGAGACCGCCGCACTGCCCGTCGAAGCCCAGAACATCATCGCCGGCTTCGAGCAGGGCGTCGAAGCCCTCCAGGACGCAGGCATCCAGCTCGACCCGAGCGTCCTCGACGCCGTCCGCGCCGTTCTTCCCCAGTAGTTTCCACAAAGTCGGCAAAAGAGCCCCGCACCGATGCCGGTGCGGGGCTCTTTGCTGTGCCGTGCGGGCGAACGAGTCGTCCACCTCCGGTACGCCCGGCCCCTTCCGGAGCCGGGCTCGATCGAAGAATCAGCGGTTGATGACCGTCCGGGGATGCGTGTAGGGCAGGTCCTCGACCGGCAGAGGGAAGTGCATGTCCTCGCCGTAGGGCGAGAGCGGGCCGGTGCGCGTGGAGGACAGCTCGGTGACCGCATGGTCTCCGTCCGCCAGCTCCGGCCATCCGCGGTCGACGTACTGTTTCTTCGAAGAGGTAGCCATGCCGCCCATTTTGGCAGGTGAGTTCGTGGTGGGCCACCTCAGGTCTCTAATCTGAAACGGATGACCTCGACCACCCCCGCGCCCGACACCGCACCGGACTCACTCGCCCGGTGGTTGTCGAGCCGACGCGACACCGAACTCGCCGCTGCACTGCACGCGCGACCCGACCTCGTCGTGCCGCCACCTGCGACGATGGCCGTCCTGGCAAGCCGCGCGCAGCAACGGGCATCGGTGTTCCGGGCCGCAGACGACCTGACGACCGCCGACTTCGGCATCATCGCCGCTCTCGCGCGCCTCGGCGCGGTCGAGGCGGCCGTGTCCCGCTCCGAGTTGCTGGGCGTGCTCGACGGCCGCATCCCCGTCAAGTCGACCGACCGGATACTCGGCAAGCTGCGGGGGCTGCTGCTCGTGTGGGGACCCCCCGAGAGTCTCCGGCTCGTCCCCGCCGCGGTGGACACCGTTCCGTGGCGGATCGGCCGCACCGGCGATTCCGACCTGCCGTCGCGGGAAGAACTCGAGGTGATGCTCGACGAACTCGAGCCCGCGCAGCGCGGCATCCTCGACACGCTTGCCCGGACGTCGCCGGTGGGGCGCACCCGTGACGCGGCTCCGGGCACTCCCGAGGACCGGCCCGTCCAGAAGCTTCTCGCCGCGGGACTGCTTCTCCGGGTCGACGACGAGACCGTGGAACTCCCCCATCGCGTGGGCCAGGCGCTCCGTGGCGACGCGCCGTTCGATCCCGGCTCGCTGACCCCTCCCCGCGCACCCAAGGCCGTTCGCGCACTCCCCGACGTCAACGCCACCGCCGGTGGCGCCGCACTCGAACTCCTCCGTCACTGCGAGGACCTTCTGTCGACGCTGAGCCGGCAACCCGCACCCGTTCTCAAGGCCGGAGGTCTGGGGGTACGGGAACTGCACCGGCTGGCGAAGACCGTCGGTATCGACGACCAGCATGCCGCGTTGCTCGTCGAGGTGCTTTCGGCTGCCGGACTTCTCGCCCGCGGAATCCCCGACCCTCCGCCCCCGGGCGATATCGACGACCACTGGGCCCCCACCACATCTGCCGATGCCTGGCTCACGGCCCCCACCGCCCACCGCTGGGCGGTTCTGGCGGGGGCGTGGCTGCAGACGCCCCGCCGACCGTGGATGGCGGGACGGCGCGACCAGGGCGACAAGCCGATCGCCGCGTTGTCCGACGAGGTGAAATCCACGACCGCGGTCCGCGACCGGCACCTGCTGCTGGAGGTGCTCGCCGACGTTCCCGGGTCCGCACCGGGCATCGCCGAGATACGGGCCACCGCAGCGTGGCGGCGGCCGCGCTGGGCGGGCCGCTTCGACCTCGACTCGGTGACCGAGACGATCCGGGAGGCCACCGCGCTCGCTCTGGTCGCCCACGGCAGCCTCTCCTCCGCCGGTAAGGCACTTCTGCACGGTGGTGACGCCGAGTCGGAGATCGCCGCGGCGCTGCCCGAGCCGGTCGACTACGTGCTCGTACAGGCGGACCTGACGATCGTCGCACCCGGCCCGCTCGTGCCCGAGCTTTCCGACCGGATGTCCCTCGTCGCCGACATCGAATCCGCGGGCGCCGCGTCGGTGTACCGCATCAGCGACGCCAGCGTCCGGCGCGCGCTCGACGCCGGAGTAAGCGCCGGCGATCTGCACGCACTGTTCGCCGCCCATTCCCGGACCCCGGTGCCGCAGGCGCTCACCTATCTGATCGACGACGTCGCGCGCCGGCACGGCCGTCTGCGCGCCGGAGTGGCGAGTTCGTTCGTCCGCGCCGACGACCCGGCGCTGCTCGCGGAGGTTCTTTCGGCACCTGTTGCGGCGACGCTGGCCCTTCGTGCCGTCGCCCCGACGGTCGCGATATCGCAGGCACCACTCGCCGAGGTGCTCTCGGAGTTACGCGCTGCGGGGTTCGCGCCCGCGGGTGAGGACTCGTCGGGTGCGGTAGTCGATCTGCGTCCCCGTGGAGCGCGGGTGACGGTGCCGCGCACCCGAGCTCGGTACGCGGGTCCCACGCCTCCGAACGACGAACAACTCGCGACTCTCGTGCGCACGTTGCGCGCCGGGGACCGCACGGAGTCCGCGTCGTCCGGCGCCTCCGCCCGCGGAGACGGCAGCCGTACCGGCGGTGCCGCGACGCTTGCGCTTCTGCAACTCGCGCTGCACGCACACCGCAGCATCACCCTCGGTTACGTGGATGCGCAGGGCGTCGCGACGCGTCGCATCGTCGATCCGGTGGCAGTCGGAGGTGGACAGCTCGAGGCCTTCGATCCGGCTACGGGGTCCGTTCGGAGTTTCGTGCTGCACCGGGTCACCTCGGTCGCGCTCGTCGACTGAGAGCCCGGCATCGGTCGAACGCTCGAAAGCCCGTGCATTCGAGACGGATTCGGCAAAGGTCCTAAACGGCGCCGGCGTCGTCACGGACGAGCACGAACGGTGACGCCGCGATCCGCGACCATGCACCGCCGGCGAACGTCATCCCGAGCAGCGTGCCGTCGTCGAGAGCGCGGAACTCGTCGCGAACCCACCGCCAGGGCACCGGCGCAGACTGTCGCGGGCCGGCGCCGTAGGACACGATCAGCGCGTTCCCGCCATCCAGCCAGGATGCGTCCGGATACGTTCGCGCCGGCAGGATGTCGCGCACGGCGCCGTCGGCGTTCCGCACCAGATTGACCGCGCCACCCGCGCCGTCGAAGCGCTTGCCGTACCAGCGCCGCATGCCCGCGAGAGCGATAGCGCGGGGGGCGACGACACGCAGGACCGCAGGACCGACGAAGACGGCGCGGTACGTCCCCCGTACCGCGTCCGGGGCGGGAGCCCGAAGCTCGGTGAACCGCGCGCGCAGTTGCCCCAGGGACTGCGGCAGTGTGTCGATCGCACTTGCCTGTTCACCGTGCACGAGATCCTCCTTCGCCCGGCCGCGCCCTGCGCGGCAAGTGTTCGCCGTCACAACCTACCGTCGCCCCGTTCTGCACGACAATCGCGGTGCCGATCGAGTTCTACGGCGCGACTGGCTTTTTTCCTGAAATCGGTTATGGTCTGGACTTGTCGAATGTTCGACCATTCCGAAAGGATCGAAAAATGGCCGACAAGGGCAAAAGTCTCAAGAAACCGTCGCAGTCCCTGAAGGAGCGTCGGGCAGAAAAGCGTCAGAAGCAGATCGAGGGGACCGAGTTCATCAAGAAGCGCAAGCGGTACTGAGCGCTCCCCTGCCCCCACGAACTCGGAACACGAAGTGAACACATCCTCAGCCACACTGCTCGATGACCTGTACGAGCAGTTCACAGCTCTAGCCGACCGCACAGGAGCCGATAGCTCCGCGCCTCCTTTCACGCACGGGTTCCGGTCGGCCCTTGCACGCGCACGACTGTTCGTGCTCGACGCACAGGCCCGCGAGTCGTCCCGGACCGTGTAATTCCGGAGTTTCCGGATAGTCGGCGAAAAAGAAATCGAAAGACGGGAACAGAAAAGTGAAAAGGACGATGGCGGCCCTGGACAGAATTCAGGAACGCCTCGAACACGAATTGGATTCTTCACCCGCGCTGTCCGAAAAGGACGCGGGTTACCGGGCCGGTATTTCCGAAGCGCTGGTGTGTCTGATGGAGGTTCGCCGCTCGCTCACAGGGTGAGCCCCACCGCTCCCGCGGCGCGTGGGTGGCGGACTGTGCCTCCGGTCAGGAGAATAGGAGAGTTCTACTCTCGATCCCAGGAGGCATTCGTGGCCGACGGACCCTTGATCGTCCAGTCCGACAAGACCGTGTTGCTCGAGGTCGACCACCCACGTGCCGCCGAAGCCCGACAGGCCATCGCGCCGTTCGCCGAACTCGAGCGGGCCCCCGAGCACATCCACACCTATCGGGTGACACCGCTCGCCCTCTGGAATGCACGGGCGGCCGGCCACGACGCGGAGCAGGTGGTCGATGCGCTGGTCAGCCACTCACGGTTCGCCGTTCCGCAGCCGTTGCTCGTCGACATCGTCGACACGATGGGCCGGTACGGGCGACTGCAACTGGTGAAGAGTCCCGTCCACGGCCTCACGCTGGTGAGCCTGGATCGCGCCGTGCTCGAAGAGGTGCTGCGAAACAAGAAGATCGCGCCCATGCTCGGCGCCCGCATCGACGACGACACCGTAGCGGTGCATCCCAGCGAGCGCGGCCGCGTCAAGCAGATGCTGCTCAAGATCGGCTGGCCGGCCGAGGACCTCGCGGGCTACGTGGACGGTGAGGCACACCCGATCACCCTCGACATGGAGTCGAACCCCTGGCACCTGCGCGACTACCAGGAGATGGCCGCCGATGCCTTCTGGGCGGGCGGATCGGGCGTGGTGGTCCTGCCGTGCGGGGCCGGAAAGACGATGGTCGGTGCTGCCGCCATGGCCAAGGCCGGGGCCACGACGCTGATCCTGGTCACCAACACCGTCGCCGGGCGGCAGTGGAAGCGTGAACTGATCGCACGTACCTCCCTCACCGAGGAGGAGATCGGCGAGTACTCCGGCGAGAAGAAGGAGATCCGCCCGGTCACGATCGCCACCTATCAGGTGATCACCCGCAAGACCAAGGGCGAGTACCGCAACCTCGAGCTGTTCGACTCCCGCGACTGGGGGCTGATGATCTACGACGAGGTGCACCTGCTTCCCGCACCGGTGTTCCGGATGACCGCCGATCTGCAGTCGCGGCGACGCCTGGGCCTCACCGCGACCCTCGTGCGCGAGGACGGCCGGGAAGGTGACGTGTTCTCCCTCATCGGCCCCAAGCGCTACGACGCGCCGTGGAAGGACATCGAGGCGCAGGGGTGGATCGCCCCGGCGGACTGCGTGGAAGTGCGGGTCACGCTCACCGACGCGGAGCGGATGGCCTACGCGGTCGCCGAACCGGAGGAGCGGTACAAGCTGTGCTCGACCGCACGCACCAAGATTCCGGTGGTCGAGTCGATTCTCGCGAAACACGCGGGCGCTCCGACTCTGGTCATCGGTGCCTACATCGACCAGCTCGACGAGCTCGGTGCCGCCCTCGACGCCCCCGTCATCAAGGGGTCGACGCGCAACAAGGAACGCGAGGCGCTGTTCGACCGGTTCCGTGCCGGCGAACTGGGTGTGCTCGTGGTGTCGAAGGTCGCGAACTTCTCCATCGATCTGCCCGAGGCGTCGGTCGCCGTGCAGGTGTCCGGAACGTTCGGCTCACGCCAAGAGGAAGCTCAGCGTCTCGGTCGGTTGCTGCGGCCCAAGCACGACGGCGGGCAGGCGCACTTCTACTCGGTGGTCTCCCGCGACACGCTCGACGCCGAATACGCGGCTCACCGGCAGCGGTTCCTGGCGGAGCAAGGGTACGCGTACCGCATCACCGACGCCGACGACCTGCTCGGACCGCAGATCGGCTGAGGCCACTCGCGCGCGCCGGGACGGTTCCGCCGGGTTGCGGCGCACCCGCGTCCAATATGCTGGACAACGTGCGCCGATTCGAGTTTCCCGTCGACCTGTCCCATGCCAAGGCCGTGAACCAGACACTCGCGGAGGTGCGCAGTCTGCGCCGGTCCGCGGTGGTCGTGGCTCTGTTGTGCGGCGCGGGTGCGGTGTGGCTGTTCGTCCTCGGAAACACCTGGTCGTACATCGTCGGTTCGGTACTCGTCGTCGCTGCGGCAACGTCGGTGTGGGTCGCGTTGTGGGCCCCCCGCAAGGTCGGGACGATCGAGGAGCTCTACCACGACAGTCCGCTGGTTCCGGCGCTGGTCGCGAGGACACGCGCCCGCGGGCTCACCCTCCTTGCACTGATCGATATCGCCAAACCCACCGAGGACGCGCCGGACGGCGCGCAGCGGCATCATTACGCCCTGGTCACCCGCGACGTCCAGGCGATCCCCGGACACCGGGCCAAGGTGGGCGAACGCGTGCCGTGCGTCGCCGTCCTGTCCGACCGCACCACCCGCAACAAGTCCGGCGTGTGGCAGATGGTCAGCCCCATGCCGATCGCCTGGGCCACCCGCGATGCGGCGGTCCTGGCAAAGGCCACCGCAGCGATCGACGAAGCGGAGTGGTCTCTGCTCAAGTCCAAGCTGTCGTCCGCGGACGAGATCAACGCCAGCGACGAGCGCCGCGTCGAACTGGACCTGAAAGAGCTTCCCCCCGGACTGCGCTGAGGTCCGGCCCTCGCTGCTCACCGATGGCACGATCGTCCTCTCCGTGCCCGGACGCGGAGAGGACGACGCGATCGAATCGCGCGCTACGCGAGGTGCGGAAGCACTTCCTTCTCGAGCAGTTCGATGCCTGTCGTGTCGTACGCCGCCTCGGGGAAGTAGAAGATCGCGTATTCCAGGCCCTGCTTCTGCAGCGCAGTGAGGTTCTCGACGATCTGCTCGGGTGTGCCCACCGCGGGCATCCCACGGAACGCACTCAGCGCGCCGTCCGCCTTCTCCGCACCGACGATCGGTTCGAGTCGTGCCCGCAGCGCGTCGAGCCTGTCCTGCACCTCGGCCTCGGTACGGCCGATCGCGACGTTGTAGTTCGCCGACCGCACGATCGCATCGAAATCCGTACCGACATCGGCGCAATGCTCCCGCAGGATTCTCGATTTGTGGGCGAAGCCTTCGGGGGTGCCGTCGAAGTTGGTGTACTGCGCGTATTTTGCCGCAATCTTCAACGTGACCTTCTCGCCGCCGCCGGCGATCCACAGCGGGATGCCGCCCTCCTGGAGAGGCAGCGGCCGCACGATCGCGCCGTCGACCTGGTAGTGCTTGCCGTCGAGGGTCGCCTTCCCCGTGGTCCAGGCCTGCTTGAAGATCTGCACCCCTTCGTCGAGGCGGCGTAGGCGTTCGCCGGCGGACGGGAAACCGTAACCGTAGGCGCGCCATTCCTGCTCGTACCATCCGCCGCCGATACCCATCTCCACTCGCCCACCGGAGATGATGTCGGCGGTCGCCGCCACCTTCGCGAGGTAGGCAGGGTTCCGGTAGCTCATCGCGGTGCACATCTGGCCGAGTCGCACCCGGTCGGTAACCGCACCGAACGCGGACACCAGCGTCCACGCCTCGTGGGTGGCTTCGTCGGTGGGTTCGGGAACGGTGTGGAAGTGGTCGTACACCCAGATCGATTCCCACGGGCCGCGGTCGGCGCGCAGCGCGAGATCGCGCATGACCGGCCACTGCTCGGCAGGATCGATACCGACGAGGTCCAATCTCCAGCCCTGAGGAACGAAAAGTCCGAAGCGCATGTGGGTCCTTCACTCGAATCGAGGGTCTGTGCCCCTTGTTACCCGGCCAAGTATTCAGCTACCCGGCCAAGTATTCAGCTACCCGGCCAAGTATTCCGGAACGGTGCGAGCGCCGCCCGCCGATCCGCCGGGCGGGAACGCGACGACCAGGTGAAGGATTCGTATCCCTCTGCCGGATAGCGTTATTCGGTTCTGTACTGCCGGCCCGCGTCGTCGAGCCTCGCCCGTAACGACACGAGGAGCGGACGTTGCCCCTTGACCAGCTTGGTCTCTGCATCGGACATCCCGATCCAGCGCGCGTCGTCGACTTCGGGGATCGTCAGCGTCTTCCCCGAGCGCGGCGGCCACTCGATTTCACACGTGTTGCTCCCGACGAACTCGAGTTCGGCCGACGTCTCGCCCACGTAGATGCTCACGACCTTGCCGGACGCCTGGCGATAGCGACCGAGCAACGACAACGGCACGTCCGGGGCGGGAAAGCCGCATTCCTCCTCGAACTCGCGCAACGCGATCTCCCGAGGCTCCTCTTCGAGGCCGTATTCGCCTTTGGGCACCGACCACGCCGCGGTGTCCTTGCCCGTCCAGTACGGACCACCGGGATGCACGAGCCACAGTTCCAGCAGTCCGGTGGCGTCGATGCGGTAGAGCAGCAGACCTGCGCTCGTCGCCGGCATCGCTCACCTCCCTGGACCGTCCGGTTCACACCCCCGGACTCCGGTCCGCGACGGTGATCCGGCTCGTAGCATCGAGAATATGCGCGCTTCCGGCCTCGCGGAATCATTCGAGCAACACCGCGTCCACCTCCTGTCGGTCGCGTATCGCCTGACCGGCAGTGTCGCGGACGCCGAGGATGCCGTGCAGGACTCCTGGCTCCGGCTCGCCACCGTCGACGCCTCGGAGATCGGCGATCTGCGCGCATGGCTCACCACCGTGGTGGGCCGGCTGTGCCTCGACAAGCTCCGGTCCGCAGCAGTGCGACGCGAGAAGTACGTGGGGCAGTGGCTGCCCGAACCGATCGTGACCCCGCTGTCCGGTACAGGACCGGTCGATCCGCTCGAACAGGTGGTCCGGAACGAGGACAACCGGCTTGCCGCGCTGATCGTCCTCGACGTGCTCCCACCTTCACAGCGCATCGCATTCGTGTTGCACGACGGATTCGGGATGCCGTTCGACGAGATCGCGCGCATGCTCGGTATCTCGTCGCCGGCAGCACGGCAACTCGCCTCCCGCGCTCGTCGCACCGTGGCCGATACACCGCCCCCGACGCCGGCCGCCGAGCACGACAACGCCGTCGCGGTGCTGATGGCGGCGTTCGCCGCAGGCGACATCGACAGCGTGATCGCGGCGCTGCACCCCGAGGCCAGACTGGTCGCCGACGCCGGCGGTACCACCTCGACCGCCCTCAACGTCGTGGTCGGTGCGAACAAGTTCGCTCGCTTCTTCATTGGGTTGACGCGCCGCTACGGGGCGGGGTCGTTCGCGGCGTTCGAACCGGTCCGTGTCAACGGTGAACTGGGGCTGCTCAACCACGGGCTGCGCGCGGACGACACCCACCGCGGATATCCGGCGCGGGTGACGGCGTGCACTGTCCGAGACGGCCGCGTGTGGGCCGCCTACGACCTCGCCAACCCGGAGAAACTCCGGCGCGGTGTCCTCGTGCCTTTGGGGCACAGCTGAATCCGCGCCCGGGCGCGGGCGACCACCCCTAGGCTCGGGAACATGGAACAACGCCTCAGCTTCGTGACTCTCGCCGTGGAGGACGTCGACCGGGCCCGCGAATTCTATGTGGACGGACTGGGCTGGTCCGCGTTCATCGAAGAACCCGACGAGGTCGTGATGATCCGTGTCGGCGCCCACGTGATCCTGTCGCTTTGGGCCCGAACGGAATTCGAATCGGAGGTGGGCCCGATCTCCCGCACCGGGGTTCCGCCCGTCACGCTCGCCCACAACGTCGCGACCCGCGGCGAGGTGGACGACGTGCTCGAGACGGCTCGACGGGCGGGCGCCGATCCGGTCGGCGAGGGCACCGAGCGTGTGTGGGGCGGCTACACGGGCTACTTCGCCGACCCGGACGGCTTTCGGTGGGAGATCGCCTGGAATCCCGGCTCGATCGCCGAGATCGTCGTACCCGAGTAACTCACTTTCCCGTCGCGTCGGCTTCGTCCGCCCACGGCACACGGCACGCATCGGTACTGAACCCCTGCTCGTGGATGCCGAGGGCCGAGTTCATGCGACCGCGCAGGTTCTCGAGCGCGATCTGGTAGGTCAATTCGACCACGCCCGCAGACCCGAATCTGCGTTGGAGATCGGCGACCTGATCGTCGGTCACCGTGGCGGCGACGTCACCGGTCATCGCGTCCGCATATTCGATCGCTGCCCTCTCGTCGTCGCTGTACAGGTCAGATGTCGCGTAGTCGGCGATGTGGGCGAGCCGGTCGGTGTCGAGACCGTCGAGCCGTTGCAGCATGGTTCCGAAGTCGATGCACCAGGAACATCCGAGCGTCCACGCGACTCGGTACACCGCGATCTCCCGTACGTTCGCCGGCAGCACCTTCGAAGCCCGCTCGACGAGCATCTCGTGCACCGCGCTCGCCCGCATCAGTGCGGGGTGGTGCGCGAGGACCGTGAAGGGTTCGGGAACCACCCCGAAGCGGCGCGCGGCATAGGTGTAGCTCGCGCGGGTCATCAGGTTCGCGTGCTCCGGAGTCACCGGTTCGATTCGTGGCATGACGTCCTCCTGGGTCGGTCGCGGCCCGGAACTCCTCGCCGGTTCCGGAAGAGCCGTTCTCGGGGGAGACGAGATAGCCGTCCCGAATGTGACGCGCCGGACGCTAGGCTTCACGGCGTGGCTGATTCGAGGAGACCGGGGGCAGTACGCACCGTCGCCCGGTTACGACCGTTCGCGTCGACGATCTTCGCCGAGATGACCGAACTCGCGGTCCGGCACGAGGCCATCAATCTGGGCCAGGGGTTCCCGGACGTCGACGGCCCCCCGGAAATGCTCGAAGTCGCACGGCAGGCCATCGCGGACGGTGTCAACCAGTACCCGCCGGGGTCGGGTATCCCGGCGCTGCGTCGGGCCGTCGCCACCGATCGTGCCGCCCGTTACGGACTCGAGCACGATCCCGACGGTGAAGTCCTCGTCACCGTCGGAGCGACGGAAGCGATCAGCGCGGCCATCCTCGGCCTGGTCGAGCCGGGCCAGGAGGTCCTGCTGACCGAGCCGTACTACGACTCCTACGCCGCGGCGGTCGCACTGGCCGGGGCGACGCGCCGGACCGTCGCACTGACTCGCGACGGGGCCGGTTTCGTCCTCGATGTCGACGCGTTGCGCGCCGCGATCACCGACCGCACGCGCATGCTCGTCGTCAACACGCCGCACAACCCCACCGGGACCGTGTACGACGAGGAGTCGCTGATCGCTCTCGCCGAACTCGCATGCGAACACGACCTGCTGGTGCTGTCGGACGAGGTGTACGAGCACCTGGTCTTCGACGGGCGGCGGCACATCCCGCTCGCGTCGCTGCCGGGTATGGCGCAGCGTACGGTGACCGTGTCGAGCGCGGCGAAGACGTTCAACGTCACCGGATGGAAAATCGGCTGGGCACTCGGCCCCCGCGAGTTGATCGACGGGGTGCGTGCCGCGAAGCAATTCCTGACCTTCGTGGGCGGGGCGCCGTTCCAGCCCGCCGTCGCCCACGCCCTGACCCACGAACAGGCGTGGATCGGCTCGATGCGCGACGACCTGCAACGCAAACGCACCTTGCTGTCCAGTGCACTGAAAGATGCAGGATTCGGTGTACTCGACTCGGCGGGAACCTATTTCGTGTGCGCCGACCTGACACCGCTCGGTTACCGCGACGGCATCGCGTTCTGCCGCGAACTCCCGGAACGGATCGGGGTCGCCGCGGTGCCGGTCAGCGTGTTCGTCGACGACACGAAGGCGTGGAACCACCTGGTGCGATTCGCGTTCTGCAAGCGGGACGACGTACTCGAGGAAGCGGTAGGCCGGTTGCGCACACTGCCCGAGGCCGTCTAGACCATGTCGCGGCCCACCATTCCGTCCGATTTCGTGTCGCGGGCGGTCCGCACCGGCGCCGACGCCGGAATCGACCTGCAGCCTGCCCTGGATGCGGCCCGCATCAGCCGCGCGGTCCTCGCACACCCCCATGCGCGGCTCACGCCGGCGCAGGTCAGCCGGTTCACGCAGATGGCATGGCAGATCACGGACGACGAATTGTTCGGGCTCGCACCGGGCCCGGTGCCTCGCGGAATGTTCCGTGTGATGTGCCTGACCTTGATCCACTCTCCCGACCTGTCTCGCGCGCTCAGCCGCATGGTCGAGGTCAACCACGTGGTGCGTTCGCTTCCCCAGTTGTCGCTGACCCCGGGTGAGACGACCACCTATCTCGATATAGCTCTGCCCGAGGTGGTCGACGAGAAGACACGCGTGACCGTCGACTTTTTGTTGATGCTCCTGCACCGGTTCGCGGCGTGGCTGGTCGGCGGCAGAGTCCGGTTGGAGTCGGTGATGATGCCGTACGCCGAACCCGACCACGTGCTCGCCCGGAGTTACGACGCGATGTTCGGCGTCCCAGTGACATTCGGTGCCGGGCGCGCAGCACTGGAGATCCACAATTCGGCACTCACGTCGCCACTCGTGCAATCCGAGGAATCACTCGACGAATATCTCCGTGACTCCCCCAATTTGATTCTCTCCGAACGGGACTACGAGTCGACCGTGTCCGCGCAGGTTCGTCGCATCTTCGAATCCGGGATCAACGGACGCACCGCGACGGCGGAGGACATCGCGGGGATGCTCACGGTGAGCCCACCGCACCTACGCCGATTGCTGCGCCAGGAGGGCACATCGCTCGGGCAGCTGCGTGAGGAAGTGCTCCGCGATCTCGCGATTGCCGGATTGCGACGCGGCGAGCCCGTCGACGACCTGTCGGCCCGCCTCGGGTTCTCCGAGCCGAGCGCGTTCCGGCGCGCATTCAAACGGTGGACGGGCAACACCCCCAGCACCTATCGCGCACACCGATGACGAGCCGCTTTCGCGACGACCGGCCCTGAGGAGTACACCCTCTCAGGTCGCCGATAACGGAATCTGCACGGCATCCGCCCAGCTTGCATAACCGCACGGGGAATGGGAACGTCGGAAGAAGTGAAACTCTGTCGACGCGGGAGAGGGTGAAGCTCCGTTATGTTCGCTGCGGTAAAGGACCAGTATCCGACCCGAAGCCGGACCACGTGTGAATCCTTCGAGAGACCGGATCCGGTTGTGTGGGGTGCGGCCACCGGCGGACCATTGGCCGCAGAGGCCGTCGCCGAATACGATCGCCGAGGATTCCATACCGCAGAAGCACTTCTCCCCGCGAACGACGTCGGAAACCTCCTGGAGGAGACGTCGCGACTCGGTCTCGAACTGGGTGACGACGAGCGCGTGATCCGCGAACAGGGTAGCGGAGATGTGCGTTCGGTCTTCGACGTCCATCTTCTCAGCGATCTCGTTACCTCCATCATCCGACGTCCCGAAATCGCCGGAATTGCAAGACAATTGCTCGGCTCCGAGGTCTACGTCCATCAGTCCCGCCTCAACGTCAAACCGGGATTCCGTGGCGGCCCGTTCTATTGGCACTCGGATTTCGAGACCTGGCACGCCGAGGACGGCATGCCGCGACCGCGGGCGTTGAGCATCTCACTCGCCCTTACCGAAAACTACGGCTACAACGGCGGATTGATGATCATGCCGGGATCGCACCGGACTTTCGTCTCGTGCGCCGGCGATACTCCGGAGAACTACTTCCGCGAGTCGCTCGTCACGCATGTGCCGCCGACGGGATCGCCCGACGAAGACCATCTCACCCGGATGGCCGCCGAATTCGGCATCTCGACCTTCACGGGATCGGCTGGTTCGGCAACGGTATTCGATTCGAACTGCATGCACGGCTCCAACGGAAACATCACCCCGTTCCCGCGCTCGAATCTCTTCGTGGTGTTCAACAGCGTGGAGAACACGCTCGTCGAGCCATTCGCCGCGCAGAGCCCGCGTCCGTCCTATCTCGGAAGCCGCGACTTCACACCGCTGCCCTGATCGGCAGACCGCTCGGGACCGTACCCGCGCGAACCGAGCGCCCGCCGTCCCTGGAAGATCCTCCTCGACCGGGTGCGTCGGGGCGATCTCCGCCGTCACCGCCGCCGTCGAGGGTGCAATCACGACCGCACTCGAACGAGCCCACATAGGTAACGAGCCCACATAGGTGGCAGCACACGTCGAAGGTCCCTGTTGATGGAGTGCTTGATCGAGGAATAACGCCTTGAGCGTCTGCCCGTAATGCCCGGCTGCCTATGGGTACCTACGTCAGGTTGACCACTTGACTTGACCTAATTGACCAAGGACGATCAAGGTATGAGCACGCCACTGAAGAAGGTCGTCGACGATCAGCTGGACGCCAGCGGGATGGCGGCGGAACAGCTCAGCATCGACGACGCACGGTACGTAGCCGAGGGTGTCAAAAATGTGCTGTCGAACCTCAAAGCGCGCCGAACTTGGGAAAAGCACATCGGCCCGATCCTGACCCATAAGCAGACCCTCGACCTGACCGGATGGACCAAGCAGGCTCTCAGCCAAGCGGTCAAAGACAAACGAGTACTGCGCTTGACGGCCAACGACGGCAGTGTCGGGTATTGGTCGGGAGGATTCACCGACACAGCCCCGTACCGTCCGATCCTGGGGATCAAAAACGTTCTTGGCGCGTGGGCTCACTCTGGCGTCGAAGCCTGGACCATTGCCTCATGGATGTCGAGCGCACAGCCGGAGCTCGACGGCCGGACACCTCGACAAGCCCTGCTCGACGGCGACACTGCAGACGTCGAGACGCTGGCCCGTGAAGCTTCGGGACGGCTCGCTTCGTGAGTGCTCCCCGCGCTCGGCAACATCTGAAACCACCGCCGTCCCCGGATGAACTCCGGGGACGGTTCCCGCGATCACCCTGGCCGCACACACGACGATCTACCGCAATCACGCCTCCGGCCTGGGGGCGTGGTGGTTCAGCAGTAACGGCGCCGGACGATTCGACCTCGCAGGATCCGAAGGGACCTGCTACACCGCTGAAAGCGAACTCGTCACTGTGCTCGAGACGTGGAGCGGGATCGACATCATCCCACGTCCGGACACCGCGAAGCGGGACATCTCGGCCGTGACCGTTGACAGGGATCTGCGCCTGGCCGATACAACTTCGAATCAGGCGATCCAGTTCGGCGTGACGGCGGAGATGTTCACTACCTCCGACTATCCGCTGACCCAGCAGTGGTCGAAAGCGTTGCGCAAAGCGGGATTCGACGGAATCCGATACTGGGCACGACACGACTTGGCCCACGTCGACGCATGTATCGCTGTGTTTGCGCCCAGTGGTGACCACACCAGCACCGCAAAGAAGCCTAGTGACTTCGGAGTACTCGGCACCGAGAACCTGCTCGACCGTCCGGATCTGTGGAAGGCATTGGAGCATGAGTCAGGGATTGTGGTCCTCGATATCCCTGGAAGCCTCTGACCACATGCGAGGCGTCGGAAACGGCCCATACGGTCTGTGGACATGACGTTGCAGCTTGCAGTCAGCTCAAGATAATAAACGTCGCTGACCGCTGCGATTGCGAGTGATGCGCGATGGGACGGGACGGTCAGTTACCCGATTGCCACCGGTCCCTGCCGTCGGATCCGGGAGCACACACCATCGGGACACCCTTGACCGTGATCCCCACAGCGCCCGGCGTGCTGCAGAAAGATCCGGGGTGCACGGTCCCTCCCGATTGCTCAGGCGGAGCAGGTGGCGGCGGCGTGTACTCCGGAGCAGGTGGCGGCGGCGTGTACTCCGGAGCGGGTGGCGGCGGCGTGTACTCCGGGGTCTGCGCTCGCGTCGGGGGCGTCCACGGTGCTCCACACAACCTGTCACCCTCGGCACCCATCGATTCCCTCCAGGCCGCGTCGCTGCAAGAGAACTCGAGGGACGCAGCGCTGGTAGGGGCTGGCGTGAATTCCGACATACGTTCGGATGTGCCAGGTGCTTGCGAAGCAGGAACTGTACTCGTAACAGGAGGGGACGTGGTGGTTTGGGGTGCGGTCGCGCTCGCCGAAGGAGTGACCGAATCAGATGTGCGCGTTTGGTCCGACTCCGGGTTCCGTGTCTCGTCCTCGCCGAAGATCGCCCCGAATGCTATGAATCCCACGAGGATGACCGCAACGATCCACGGCCACTTTCGGTGTTTCTTCCCTTTACCTCGGGACGGATCACCACCCTGAGTGGCGGCGGCGGAGCCTTGCGCAGGGGTTTGTGTACCTCTCGGCCTGATTCGGTCTGTCCACTGATTGCCATCCCAGAAACGGTCGATTGACGGGTCATAGGGATCTGGATGCCAGCCTGCAGGGGGATTCATCGTCGGTCCGTTCGGAAGGTGCGTTCCGTCAGGACTTCGCAAACGCCAACCGGTTTGTTACAGGCGGGGAGGAAAGACGGTGAGGCACCCTCGTGATCCTCCAGCGGATACCCGCGGTATCCGCTGGAGGACTTTCACCCTTCGGGCACGGTGCCGAGAGCGGTCAGGCGCGACGCGCCCGAACCGCCTCGGCGAGGCGGTCGAGCTGAACGACGGTGGTCGACCAGTCGATGCACGCATCGGTGATGGACTTGCCGTAGTCGAGCTTGTCGGCCTCACCCAACGTCAGGTCCTGGCGACCTGCCTCGATGAAGCTCTCCAGCATCAGCCCGACGATGCCTTCTTCCCCTGCTTCGAGGCGCTCCGCGATGTCGGTCACGACGTCGACCTGCTTCTCATGGTTCTTGCTGCTGTTTCCGTGGCTCGCGTCGATGACGACGCGCTCCGGCAACCCACCCTTGCGGAGGCGTGCCATCGTGTCGGCGACGGTCTCGGCGTCGTAGTTCGGGCCGGCGCTGCCACCGCGGAGGATGACGTGGCAGTCGGGGTTGCCGACGGTCTGGACGAGTGCGGCCTGTCCGTCGAGGTCGGTGCCGGGGAATACGTGACTGGCAGCCGCGGCACGGGTGCCGTCGACCGCGACCTGCACGTCGCCTTCGGTGGAGTTCTTGATCCCGACCGGCATCGACAGGGCGCTGCACAACTGGCGGTGCACCTGGCTCGCGGCGGTGCGGGCGCCGATCGCACCGTAGGTGACGAGGTCGGCGTAGTACTGCGGGAGGATCGGATCGAGGAATTCGCATCCGACGGGCAGACCGAGGCTCGACACGTCGAGCAGCAGCTTCCGGCCGATCCGCAGGCCGGTGTTGATGTCGTAGCTGCCGTCGAGGTGCGGGTCGTTGAGCAGACCCTTCCAGCCGAGCGTGGTGCGCGGCTTTTCGAAGTACACGCGCATCACGATGTGCAGGTCGTCGCGCAGTTCGTCGGCCTTCGCGGCGAGGCGCCGTGCGTAGTCCATGGCGGCGGCGGGATCGTGGACCGAGCACGGGCCGACGACCACGACGAGGCGGTCGTCGGTGCCGTTCAGGATGTTCACGGTATCGGCGCGACCGGAGCGCACGGTGGCAGCGACGACAGTATCGGGAGCGTATTCGGCGCGGATCTCCGACGGCGCGACCAACGGGCTGATCCGTACGGTGCGCTGCTCGTCGAGGTCGGTGGTGGAGATTCCGGTGGTGGCAGAACTCATCGGGTTGCGTTCCTGTTCTCGGTGAAGGAAGCCGACCCGGAAGAACCCTGAGATCCCGTCGAGCCGGTCTGTATCCGGCTCGTGGGTGAGAAAGTCAGCGCGCGGTCACGCCGACCGACCCACCCAGGGCCGGCCCGCTAAACCAAAAATAGGTGCGCTGCATAGCGACGGACTCTACCAGACGACTCCGAAACGGCTTTCGCGAGCGGCCTCCCGGTCCACCGCGCACGAACCTCGACTCACGGAGCCATGCCGGTATCCTGCTGTGCTGCAACGTAATACATGTCGATCCGGGGGACGGCTCCAGCCGTTTCCTCACGGTGCCCTCACCTGCCCCTGGGCCATCGCCCGTCGCGCAGGATGTCGCTTATCGTGTCGGCGAGCGGCCCGGGCTCGCCTGCGAGCAGGGCGAGGTGGATCGCTTCGAGGGTCGCGTTGCGTTTCCGGATGACGTCGGTCATGCACCCCTTGGTGAAATCACTGGCGAGGAGGGCGGCGTCCTGAATGTCGTACAACTCGAGGATTCGGGCGAGTTCGTAAACGCCCAGCTCCACCGTGCCCGAGAGCGAATCGGCCTCGGTGGCATCCGCGAGGCGGCGACGGATGCCGGCGAGAAGCACATCGTCGGCGGGAGAGTCGTCTCTGTTCACCACCGGATCCTAGATTCCCGGCGCCGGCATGCTCGCCTACCGCCACGGCACGCGCTCCGGGTCGCGCAGCATCCGGCGGGCCGTCGACATGCGATGCACCTCGTCGGGGCCGTCGTAGATCCGGGCGTACCGAGCGCGCCGGTACATCGCCTCGAGCGGTGTGTCCGCGGTCAGCCCCAGCGCGCCGTGCACCTGGATCGCCCGGTCGACGACGTCGTGGAGCATTCGCGCTCCCCAGAACTTGATGAGGCCGATCTGCACCCGGGCGTCGTCACCTGCATCCATGACGCGGGCGGCGTCCAATGTCATGAGGCGCGCCGCCTGGATCTGCGCGGCCGATTCGGCGACGTACCGCTGGATCTCCCCTTTGTCGGCGAGCACGGACCCGTGCGCGAAGCGGCTGTTCGCGCGGTCACACATCAATTCGAATGCGCGTTGCGCCTGCCCGAGCCAGCGCATGCAGTGGAATATCCGGCCGGGACCGAGCCGATCCTGCGCGACCAGGAACCCGTTGCCGCGCCCACCGAGCACGTTGCCCATGGGAACTATGACGTCGGTGTAGCGCACCTCGTAGTGGTCGCTGGGGTCGTACCCCATCGTCGGAACGGACCTGACGATCTCGAATCCCGGTGTATCGGTCGGGACGATGACAGCGCTGATGCTGCGATGGAGCGGTGTGGAGTCGGGCTCGGTGCGCGCGAACACCGTGCAGAAAGCGGCCTGCCGCGCACCGGTGGTGAACCACTTGTGACCGTTGATCACCCACTCGTCTCCGTCCTGCCGGGCGGTGGTCTGCACCAGCACCGGATCGGACCCGGCCACCTCGGGCTCGGTCATGCCGACCGACGGCAGGATCTCACCGGAGACGAGGCCGGGAACCCATCGCCGGCGCTGTTCCTCGGTGCCGTGTCGATGCAGCATCAGTGCGTCCTGCATCGACACCGATCCGACGGCGAGCTGACCGAACTCGGACCGGCCGATGATCTCGTTGAGATAGACGAAGTCCAGGAACGGAACTCCCCCGCCCCCGATCTCCTCGGGGTGCCCGAGCGCCCATAGTCCGAGTTCCTTCGCGCGCCTCTTCAATCCGTCCAGTGCTGCGGCGCCGTCGTCGTCCTGTCGCGACAACTCGGCCTCGAGCGGGATAACCTCGTCGTCGACAAACGAACGCATCCGGGTGCACAGTTCGGCCACCCGCCCCTCCGGCCGATTCGCAGTCATGGGCGCCAATGTATCCGCACACATGCGCCCTCACATCGCTTTCAGCTGGGCAGGGTGTGGAGCGCCCGCCGCCGGGGAACCCTGATGATCCGCCCTGCAATGTGACGAGCCCGGAGGTTTCATGCCAGCAGAAGGCCCAGCCGATCCGACCGCCCCAGCCGTGGAACACGAGCACACCTCGGACGGGCACATCGTCGAGACACGGTCGGAGGATTTCGCACATGCACGCAACCTTCCCGTCGACCCCGACTGGTTCAAGACCGCGGTGTTCTACGAGGTACTGGTGCGTGCGTTCAACGACTCGAACCACGACGGGACCGGTGACATACGCGGGCTGACGGAGAAGCTCGACTACATCGCATGGCTCGGTGCCGATTGCATCTGGTTGCCTCCGTTCTACGACTCCCCGCTCCGGGACGGCGGGTACGACATCCGCGACTTCCGTGCCGTATTACCGGAATTCGGGACGGTCGACGATTTCGTGACGTTCCTCGACGAAGCACACAAGCGGGGCATCCGTGTCGTAACCGACCTCGTCATGAACCACACCTCGGATACACACGCCTGGTTCCAGGAGTCCCGCAACGAACCCGACGGGCCGTACGGCGATTTCTACGTGTGGTCCGACACCGAGGACATGTACAAGGACGCCCGCATCATCTTCGTCGACACGGAGACCTCGAACTGGACGTGGGATCCCGTACGCAAGCAGTACTACTGGCACCGCTTCTTCTCGCATCAGCCGGACCTGAACTACGACAACCCCGAGGTTCAGGACGCCATGCTCGACGTCCTCCGCTTCTGGCTGGACCTCGGCATCGACGGCTTCCGTCTCGACGCAGTGCCGTACCTGTTCGAGCGCGAGGGCACCAACTGTGAAAACCTCCCCGAGACGCACGCTTTCTTGAAGAAGTGCCGCGCGGTGATCGATGCCGAGTATCCCGGCCGTGTCATGTTGGCCGAGGCCAACCAGTGGCCGACGGACGTCGTCGAATACTTCGGCGAACCCGAGATCGGCGACGAGTGCCACATGGCATTCCACTTCCCGTTGATGCCCAGGATCTTCATGGCGGTGCGTCGCCAGAACCGTTTCCCGATCTCGGAGATCCTCGCGCAGACCCCGTCGATCCCGCGCACCGCGCAGTGGGGAATCTTCCTGCGCAACCACGACGAACTCACGCTCGAGATGGTCACCGACGAAGAGCGCGACTACATGTACTCCGAGTACGTCACCGATCCCCGGATGCGGGCGAACATCGGCATCCGGCGACGTCTCGCGCCTCTGCTCGAGAACGACCGGAACCAGCTCGAATTGTTCACCGCGCTTCTGCTGAGTCTGCCCGGGTCTCCGGTGCTGTACTACGGCGACGAGATCGGTATGGGCGACAACATCTGGCTCGGCGACCGCGACGCGGTGCGCACGCCGATGCAGTGGACACCCGACCGCAATGCGGGTTTCTCCCGCGCTGATCCGGCGCGGCTGTATCTTCCGACCATCATGGATCCCACGTACGGATACCAAGCGGTCAACATCGAGTCGCAGCTCAACTCGACGAACTCGCTGCTGCATTGGACTCGCCGGATGATCCAGGTGCGAAAGCAGCATCCGGCTTTCGGCAAGGCCGCATTCACCGAACTCGGCAGCGCCAACCCCGCTGTCCTGTCGTATCTCCGCGAGATGGAATCCGGGCCGGATCGCAACTACAGCGACGTGATCCTCTGCGTGAACAACCTGTCCCGGTATCCGCAGGCCGTCGTACTGGATCTGTCGAGGTTCGCCGGGTGGATCCCGGTGGAGCTCACCGGATCCGTACCGTTCCCATCGATCACCGAGGAGGGCTACATGCTCACGCTCCCGGGACACGGGTTCTTCTGGTTCGCTCTGCAACCCGATCCCACGACGGAAGGTGCGGGCACACATCCTGTCAGCAGCGAAGCGGAAGCCGCGGTAAAGCCATGACCGAGAACGACAGCCGTTACCCGGGCGCCGACCTCGAAGCCGCTCTGGCGCGGTGGCTCCCCCGTCAGCGATGGTTTGCCGCCAAGGGGCACACCGTCACCGGTGTCCGGATCGTATTACGGCAGGCGCTCGCCGAAGGGCCCGGGTTCGGCGCCGAACATGTGCTGGTGGCGGTCGACTTCGAGGACACACCCGAGCAGATCTACCAGGTGCCGTTGGGCTATCGATCCCACCTGCCCGACGAACTGACCCCGTGGACGGTGGCGACGCCCGACGATGCCGGGCACAGCGTGTTCGTCTACGACGGTTTGCGCGATCAGGAGATCATCGGCCTGTACGCCCGGAGCTTGAGCAGCGGCAAGCCGAAGGGCACCGTCGACCTGCACACCGTCCCGGGGTCCGAATTCGAGATGGACGTACGTGGACGCCCGCTCGGTGCGGAACAGTCGAACACGTCGGTGGTCCTCGGGGAACGTCTCCTGCTCAAGATGTTCCGTCGGCTCACTCTCGGTATCAATCCGGACGTCGAACTGCACCTCGCGCTGAGCGAGGTGGGATGCCGGTCGGTGGCGCCACTTCGGGCCTGGATCGACGCCGACGTCGAAGGGGTCCGCACGACGCTCGCGATGGCGCAGGATTTCGCCGCCAACTCCGCCGACGGATGGGCGATGGCGCTCGGAAGCATCCGTGATCTGCTCATCGAAGGCGATCTGCGAGCCGACGAAGTCGGTACGGATTTCGCCGGTGAGTCGTATCGGATGGGTACGGCCGTCGCCGAGGTCCATTCGGATCTCGCTGCCGCACTGGGGGAATCACAGCGTCCCGCGTCCGGACTCGCCGCTGCGATGTCCCGCAGGCTCGAGGCTGCCGCCGCCGAAGTCGAGGAACTGGCCGAATTCGTGCCCGCGATACAAGCACGATTCGACGAGGCCGCCGCGGTCGGCCCTGTGACGGTGCAGCGCATTCACGGCGACCTCCATCTCGGACAGGTGTTGCGCACACCGGAACGGTGGTTGCTCATCGACTTCGAGGGCGAACCCGCGAAGTCGCTGGTCGAGCGGCGGCACCCCGACACTCCCCTGCGCGACGTCGCCGGGATGCTGCGTTCTTTCGATTACGCCGCGCACCACTCGGTGCGAGAGCGGGAACCCGACACTGCCACAGCGCAGCGCGAGTTCCGGGCGCGCGAATGGGCAGAACGCAACTCTGCCGCGTTCTGCGACGGATACGCCGCGTCGTCGGGATCCGATCCGCGGGACATCGGGGCGCTGTTGCGGGCATACGAGATCGACAAGGCCGTGTACGAGGTGGTGTACGAGGCGAGACACCGTCCGGCGTGGCTGAGGCTGCCTCTCAACGCCATTCGGCGGTTGTCGCAGGACTGAGCTCCACGTACACGAAGGGGCGGGTGTGTGCACTGCACACACCCGCCCCTTTTTCGGCGAACCGTCAGCTCACCTGCAACTCCAGTTCGTCGCCGGCGACATCGACCTCGACTCGCCCACCCTCGACGAGGGTGTCGTCGAGAAGAAGGTCCGCGATCCGGTCGTCGACGACCCGAGCGATGGACCGGCGCAACGGACGGGCACCGAACTCGGGCTGATGTCCGTGCCGGGCGATCCACTCCACGGCCTCGGGGCTGATGTCGATCTCGATGCCCTTGGCCTGGAGCCGCTTCCGGCTCTCGTCGAGCAGGAGATCGGCGATCCGGTGCAGCTGCTCGTCGTCGAGCCGGCGGAAGACGACGATCTCGTCGATGCGGTTGAGGAACTCCGGCCGCATCGATTCGCGCAGCCGCGCCATCACCTTGTCGCGCAGTGGCTTTTCTGCCGCCTCCGCGTCGCCGGTGGTGAACCCGATCGCTCCACCGCGGCTGGAAATGATGTCCGAACCCAGGTTGCTGGTCATGATGACGACGGTGTTCGTGAAATCCACCGTCCGGCCTTCACCGTCGGTGAGGCGACCGTCGTCGAGCACCTGCAACAGGGTATTGAACACATCCGGGTGCGCCTTCTCGATCTCGTCGAGCAGCACGACCGAATACGGGTTGCGCTTGACCTGCTCGGTCAGCTGTCCGGACTCCCCGTAGCCCACGTATCCGGGCGGGGCACCGACGAGCCGGCTCACGGTGTGTCGTTCGCCGAACTCGCTCATGTCGACACGCACCATCTTGCGCTCGTCACCGAACAAGACCTCTGCCAGCGCCTTCGCCAACTCCGTCTTGCCCACGCCGGTCGGGCCGAGGAACAGGAAGCTGCCCACCGGACGATGCGGGTCGCTCATGCCCGAGCGGCTCCGGCGGACGGAACGCGCGACCGCGCGCACCGCCTCGTCCTGACCGATGACGCGCTTGTGCAGCTCGTCCTCGAGTGTGCGGAGGCGTTCCTTCTCCACCCGGGTCATCTGCGTGACGGGGATGCCCGTCGCGCGCGAGACGACCTCGGCGATCAGTTCGGTGTCCACAACCGGCAGGTCCGAATCAGCCGACGTTCCGGAGTCGATGCGCTCCTGGATACGGACGATCTCGTCACGGACGCGCGAAGCCTTCTCGTAGTCTTCGGCTTGCACCGCGCGGTCCTTCTCGGCTTCGAGTTCGACGAGACGATCCCGTAGCTGTGCATCGTCGACGCGCGGAGTGTGCAGACGCAGCCGCGCACCGGCTTGGTCCACGAGGTCGATCGCCTTGTCCGGCAGATGCCGATCCGGCAGGTACCGCACCGACAGCTCGACTGCGGCGTCGAGAGCCTCGTCCGTGTAGCGGACGCCGTGGAACTCGGCGTACCGGTCACGCAACCCGTGAAGGATGGCGACCGTGTCCTGCCGGCTCGGTTCACCGACCGTCACCGGACCGAAGCGCCGCTCGAGCGCCGGGTCCTTCTCGATGTGCTTGCGGTATTCGTCGAGCGTCGTCGCACCGACGATGTGCAGTTCGCCACGGGCCAGCTTGGGCTTGAGGATGTTGCCCGCGTCCATCGCGCCGTCGTTGCCGCCACCGGCGCCCACGACGGTGTGGAGTTCGTCGATGAACACGATCAGTGAGCCCGACTGCGCGGTGATCTCGTCGAGCACCTTGGTCAGACGTTCCTCGAAGTCGCCGCGGTAGCGGGTGCCCGCCACCATGCCCGTCAGGTCGAGCTGGACGATTCGCTTGTCGCGCAGGTTTTCCGGTACCTCGCCGTCGACGATGCGCTGGGCGAGCCCCTCGACGATGGCGGTCTTGCCCACGCCTGCCTCACCCAGCAGGACCGGGTTGTTCTTGGTCCGGCGGGACAGGATCTCGAGCGTCTGCTCGATCTCCTCGGCGCGGCCGACGACGGGGTCGATGCCACCGCCGCGAGCACGCTCGGTCAGATCGACACCGAACTTGTCGAGTGTCGGGGTCGCGGAGTCGCCACCACCTGCCTCGGCCGGCGGCACCGGCTGGAGGGCCGTCTGAAGCGACTGCGGGGTGACGCCGAGGGATGCGAGCAACCGACCCGGGGCACGGGTCTGGTCCGCGGCGAGCGCGAAGAACACATGCTCGGGGTCGATGTAGGTCGAGCCCAGGGCGCGCGAGAGCTGATGCGCTTCGAGAAGCGCCGTCTTGACTGCACCGCTGAGGGCGGGCGCCGGAACACCGGAGTCCGGGTTGCTCTGTGGCAACCGCTGGTCCACGGCCTCGACGACTGCGGCCGGGTCGGCTCCGGAGCGGGTCATGACGGTGCGGGCCGGATCGGTTTCCGCCATGGCGCGGAGTAGGTGCAGCGCATCGAGGTCGGCGTCGCCACGTTCTGCGGCGAAGCGAGCCGCGACCGCCATCAGTTCCTGCGTTCCGCGGCTCATGAAGCGGGAGAGGTCGATTCGGCCGGGTCCGCCAGGCCCGAAGAATGCCGTCATTCCGAAGCCTTTCTCTTGACTTGAGCCTTACTCACTCAACTAACGTGCCGAACACTTCATCAATTCCGATGCCCGGGGGCAAATGATAGTGAGGTACGTCACCCACGACGAGAAGGCATTTCTATTGTGCACAACAGAACGGGGCGCTACTTTATTTCACGTGTCGGATCCATTCGCTCTCGATCAGCAGGTGTGCTTCGCGCTCTACCGAGCGTCGCGCGCCACCACCGCGATATATCGACCGCTCCTGGACCGACTCGGCGTCACCTACCCGCAGTACCTGGTGCTTCTTGCACTGTGGGAACGCGACGCGCGCGGAGTGCACGACCTGTGCGACGCGCTCGACCTCGACACCGGGACGCTTTCACCTCTCCTGAAACGACTCGAGTCGGCCGGGCTCGTCGAACGGAAACGGCAACGCGACGACGAGAGACGCGTCGTCGTCCACCTCACCGACGCCGGCAGCGCTCTCCGAAAGGAAGCCGAGGACATCCCCGGCTGCGTGGCCCGGGCCGGACGGCTCGAACTCGACGAACTCGTCGAACTCCGCGACACGCTCCACCGCCTGACCGCCGCGCTGCAGAACGCAGCCGGCGACATCTCCGAGGAAAGGTAGGACCGCCATGAAGATCCTGTACACCGCAGAAGCCCTCGCCACCGGAGCCGGGCGTAACGGCCACGCGCGCACCAGCGACGGCAAGCTCGACGTCGACCTCGCCATGCCCGTCGAGATGGGCGGCAACGGTGAGGGCACCAACCCCGAGCAGCTGTTCGCGGCGGGCTATGCGGCGTGCTTCCATTCCGCACTCCAGATGATCGCGCGGCAGGAGAAGGCGGACATCAGCGATTCGGCCGTCGGCGCCCGCGTCGGCATCGGCCCGACCGACGCAGGCGGATTCGGTCTCGCGGTCACCCTCGAGGTCACCCTGCCGAAGCTTTCCGCCGAGCAGGCACGCGAACTCACGGAAAAGGCGCACCAGGTGTGCCCGTACTCCAACGCGACCCGCGGCAACATCGAGGTCACTCTCGAGGTCTCCGAGGACTGATCGGCCGTCCCGCCGACCGGCCTCACCACGTGTCCACGCTGCGCCCGCGTAGCGTGGACACGTGCGTATGCAGGACGGGTCGCGGCTGGCGAAGTTCGCGGCCGAACTCGGATTCACCCTCGACGACTTCCAGGTCCGGTCCTGTCGCGCACTCGAAGACGATCGGGACGTGCTCGTGTGCGCGCCGACCGGGGCAGGCAAGACCGTCGTCGGTGAATTCGCGGCCTATCTCGCCCTCGAGAAGCGCCACACCCGGACCTCCCCGTCGCACGGAACGTGCTTCTACACCACGCCCATCAAGGCGTTGAGCAACCAGAAATACAACGATCTCGTCGAACGATTCGGCGAGGGCGAGGTTGGCCTCCTCACCGGCGACATCACTCTCCACCCGCACGCCCCCGTCGTCGTCATGACGACGGAAGTGCTCCGCAGCATGCTGCACTCCCGCTCCCCGCTCCTCGACGGGCTCACCCACGTCGTGATGGACGAGGTGCACTATCTGGCGGACCGGGAGCGGGGAGCGGTCTGGGAAGAGACGATCCTCTATCTTCCGGCCCAGGTGCGGCTGGCCAGCCTATCCGCGACGGTGAGCAATGCCGAGGAATTCGGAGAGTGGATCCGCAGGGTGCGCGGCGAGACGACGGTGGTCGTCGACGAGGTCCGGCCCGTACCGCTCACCCAGCACATGCTGGCCGGTGGCCGCCTGTTCAATCTCTTCTCCCCCACCACCGGCATCGTCGACGACACACTCGACCGCTACATCGCCCATCGGCAGCTTGCCGACGCGGCCCCTCCACCCGGCGGAAGAAGAGGCCGCAGACGCCGCAGCACCACGCCGGTTCCGGCCGGCGGCGACCGTCCGGAGATCGTGGCGCGGCTCGAAGCCGAACAGCTTCTGCCGGCGATCTGGTTCCGCTTCAGCCGTTCCGGGTGCGACGCGGCGGTCACCGAATGCCTCGACTCGTCGCTGCGTCTCACCGAGGCGGCAGAGATTCCGCAGATCCGGGAGATCGCCGACCAGCACACCGCTGCCCTTCCCCCCGCAGACCTCGACGCGGTGGGCTATTCCGACTGGATCGAGGGCCTCGAGCGAGGGTTCGCCGCCCACCACGCCGGCCTCGTACCGGCATTCCGGCACGCGGTGGAGGACCTGTTCTCCCGCGGGCTCGTGCGGGTCGTGTTCGCGACGGAGACACTCGCGGTGGGCGTCAACATGCCTGCCCGCACGGTCGTGCTCGAGCGTCTCGTCAAACCGACTGCATCCGGGCCGGTGCGCCTGACGCCCGGCGAATATACCCAGCTCACCGGCCGGGCGGGGCGACGCGGGATCGACGAGCAGGGCCACGCGGTGGTCCTGTGGAACCCTGATACTCTTCCCGCTGCCGTCGCCGGACTCGCCTCGACCCGCGCCTACCCGTTGCACAGCTCGCTTCGTGTCGGTTACAACACCTGCGTCAACCTCGTCGATCGACTCGGTCTCGAAGGGGCACGGAAACTTCTGGATCGCTCGTTCGCGCAATTCGAAGCGGAACGATCGGTGAGTGCGTTGTCCGATGCGGTGCGGGCGAACACGACGGTGATCGACGATCTCGAAGCGGAACTCGCCGATGCAGCAGGATTCGCCGAGTATCGGAGCCTGTACGAACGACTCACCGTCGCACGCACCACCGCCTCCGCCGAGACCGTCACCGCACTCGCCCGCGCGGTGCGCTCGCATCCCGGTCACCGCCGGGCGGACCGCGTCCACCTCCTGGCGACAGCGGGCCGGCTGGCCGAACTGCGTACCGACACCCGTCGCATGCGCGCCGAGATCGACGCGGTCACCGGGCGTCTGCGCGACACGTTCGATCGCACACTCGCGGTGCTCGAGGAACGCGGTTATCTCCACCTCGATCCGGCCGGAAAGTCCGCCTACGTCACGGACGAAGGCAGGAGACTCGGCCGGATCTACTGCACCAGTGATCTTCTCGTCGCCGAGTGTGTGCGGACCGGCGCGTGGGCGGGGCTCGAGCCCTGTGAACTCGCCGCGGTGACGTCGAGCGTGCTCGGGGAGAGCCGGCAGCGGAGCACAGGAGCCTCCGGATCCACCACTCCCGCGGTGGACGAGGCGCTTCGCGCCACCACGCGGTTGTGGGGTGAGCTTGCCGCGACCGAGGAACGACACGGGCTGACGGTGACTCCCGATCCCGATCCGGTGGCCGTGAAAGCCGTCCACCGGTGGGCTCGGGGGGACGGACTCGCGGCGTCTCTTCGCGTCGCGGCGGAATCCGGACTCTCGCCGGGCGATCTGGTACGCCGCTACCTGCGCACCCTGGATCTGGTCGACCAGACCGGCCTTTGCCGGCGCGACGCCCTGCCCCCGGTGTCGTTCACGTTGACGTGAGCGGGGTCTGCACGTCGCAGAGCCTCTCCGACAGCTCCCACAGACGCGAAGCGACGTACTCGTCGTGCGACCGCGCGTTGGAACTCACCTTCTTGGGGTGCCCGCGCATCTCGAACAGTCCACCCGGCCCGTAGAAACCGCCCGGCTCCGCGTCGGGCGACGTCGCGGCGTACAGCGACGGCAGCGCGCCCATCTTCGCGGACTGCCCGATCACCGGTGTCACGAGTTCGACGAGCTTTCCGTAACGGGACTCGCTGCGGTACTGCAGGTTCGTCGAGGAGTATCCCGGGTGTACCGCGATGGACTTCACCGGTGACCCGTGTGCAGCGAGGCGCCGCTGCAGTTCGTAGGCGAAGAGCAGATTCGCGAGTTTCGACTGGCCGTAGGCGGGCCACCGCTCGTAACGTCGCCGCTCCCAGTTCACGTCGTCCAGGTCGATCTTGCCGATCCGGTGCATGGTGCTGCTCACGGTGACGACCCGATCGGTGATGCGTCCGAGAAGAAGTGCGGTCAGCGCGAAGTGCCCGAAGTGATTGGTGCCGATCTGCATCTCGAATCCGTCGGCCGTGCGGCGGAACGGCACCGCCATCACACCGGCGTTGTTCACCAGTACATCGATCGTCTCGTGGGTGGCGGCGAGACCCGCGGCGAATTCGCGTACCGAGGACAGATCGGCGAGATCCAGCCTGCGTACCTGAGCGTTCTCCCCGATACCGTCGGCAACCTCCTGTCCCTTCGCGACGTCGCGGCACGCCAGCACCACTTGCGCGCCGGCGCGCGCGAGCGCCCGGGCCGTCTCGGCTCCGAGGCCGCTGTTCGCCCCCGTCACCACCACGGTGCGGTTGCTCTGATCCGGGATGTCGTTCGTTGTCCATGCCGCCATAACAGGCACCCTACGTACGTAGCGGCATCGGAAACAGGGGGTCACGGTGTTCCCGGCGAACCTGGCCGGACACCGTCGGGCGGGCGCGATCCACCGCGGCATCGCACTCTGTACCGGTGATCGTTCCCTGTCTGCCTTCCGACTCGTAGAGTGCACCGGGACGCGAGTCCCGCAGGGGCCGCACGGGGGCGCGGACGACAGGGGAGGTTTGCATCGATGGCGTACCGGAACGGGTCCAACGACCGCGAGGTCGGCGAGGCACTGCGGCAGGGAGATCCGGCCGCGACGAGGCGGCTGTACGACCTCTACGCGCCCGGATTGTTCGCGTACGCGTGTGGCTTCGTCGACGTATCGACCGCTTCCGACGTCGTGTACGACTCGGTCTGGATCGCGGCGCGGCGAATCGACGCTCTTCGGGACCTCGGGTTGTTGCGTGCCTGGGTCTACGCGATCGTCCGTTCCGAGTGCGCCCGGCCGGGGCGCGCAACCGGCTCCGTCGGCTTCGTACCCGCGACGGATCCTGCCGCGCCGCCACTTCGTCCCGAGGTGTACGCCGTCCGCGAGGCGGTGGGCAACCTCGGTGCGACCGAACGCGAAGTCCTGGAACTGGCGGTGCGACACCATTTCACCGCGCAGGACATCGACGCGATTCTCGGATCCGTGGCCGGTGACGGCCGCTCCTTCGCCCGCGCTCAGGAAGCGGTGGACCTGGCCGTGCCGACGGTCCCGAACGCCACCGGCTTGTTCGCGTCCCTGCCGCCCGTCCCCCTCCCCCCGCGCCTGCGCGACCGCGTGTTCTCGGCGGAGCCACTCGCCACCGAACTCGCCGACATGGGTCGGCGCATCGAACCGCTGAACCGGAACGGGTTTCCTACCGTTCGCCGTTCGCGCGGGAAGAGGTCGGCGATCGTCGTCGCCGCGATGGCAGCAGTTCTTGCGACCGCCGTCATCGCAGTGGCTGCCCAACCCGGCCCGGACTCCGCGGACCCGCCCGTGCCTCCGTCTTCGGCGTCGCGCCCGGTGACGCTGCCGCAGTCACCCGCGGCCGCCGTCACGGTCACCCCCACGAGCGAGACCACCACGAGCGAGACCACCAATCCGCCCACGACAACCGAACCGTCTCCCGAACCGATGACTCCGGTGGCCGAAACGACGGTCCCCCTCTTCGATCCGATTCCCACCCTCAGTTCCTCTTCCCCTTCCACCTCGACATCCACTTCGTCGCCACCGGCGGTGTCCAGCACCTCCACCACCGACGAAAGGACGCGTTACCCCCGGCGGACGAGACCGACGGACGACTCGCGGGAAGAGGAGAAGGAACGCGACCAGAGTCCGACCACCGCCGTCCCCACTCCGACCCGAACCGCGCCACCGACGACCACCGCGCGGGCGGCTGCTCCCTAGCCGCCCGGCACCGGGCCGACGTTCGACTCGGTGCCGTCACACGGGTGAGATGCGGCGGACACATTACGGGCCTACCGTCACGCCGTCGGCCACTCGTGTTCGCCGGGAAAGAGGGGAGACGCCGCCGTGGCGCCACGTCGCAGATCGGTGCTTCTCGACCGGCTCCGTGTGGACGCACCCGGACGACCACAGGACGCCATCCTCGACGAACTCCGGCGCGTCTTCCTCTCCGGCGCAGCGCCGCCCGGCACGCCGATACCGCTGGGCGATGTGGCGGAACTCTTCGGTGTCAGCCGCATCCCCGTACGCGAAGCGCTCAAGACCCTGATCGGGGAGGGACTGGTCACCCATCGGCAGAATCACGGATACATCGTCGCCCAGTTGACGGCCGCAGAACTGCGCGAGCTGTACCTCGTCCGCGAGACACTCGAATCCGCGTCCCTCGCGGCAGCACTCCACAACGCCACCCCCGAGGACGACCGGCTCGCCGAGCTTTCACACGAGATTCTCGAACGTGCTGTACGGGAACATGACTCGCACACCTATCACCGGGAGAGTCGCATCTTCCACATGACGCTCGCGCGTCCGTCCCGGATGCACCGGCTACTGCACATGCTCGAATACGCCTGGAACATCACCGAGCCGGTCCAGCCGATGGTCCACGTGAGCGACGCAGAACGCGCCGAACTGCACCACGAACACAAGGCAATGCTCGACGCCTTCCTCGCACGTGACACCGAAAAGCTGCTTGCAGCGTACGAACACCACAATCGGCGGCTCGACGCGGCGATCTCGACGCTTGCCGCGGACGCAGGCCTGCTGAGCCCGGAAGATATACAGTTCGGGTAATCCTGCGGCAATGTCGCGCGGTTAGCGTCGGTTCATCGAAATCGCTCACCGCACAGGAGAACCCATGACCGAAGTGCTGACACCGCGCGACGATGCACCCGTACCGGGCCCGTCCGCGGCCTACGATCCGCGGCTCACCAACGACGATCTGGCCCCTTTGAAGAACCAGCGATGGGGCTCGTACAACATCTTCGCGTTCTGGATGTCCGACGTGCACAGCGTCGGTGGTTACGTCACGGCCGGCAGCCTGTTCGCACTCGGTTTGGCGAGCTGGCAGGTGCTGGTCGCACTGCTGGTGGGCATCACCATCGTCTACTTCTTCTGCAACCTCGTCGCCAAACCCAGCCAGGTCACCGGGGTACCCTATCCGGTCATCTGCCGCAGCGTCTTCGGGGTGCTGGGTGCGAACATTCCCGCCATCATCCGGGGCGTCATCGCCGTGGCCTGGTACGGAATCCAGACGTTCCTCGCGTCGGCCGCACTGGACGTGGTGCTGATCAAACTCTTCCCCTCGCTCGCGCCGTACGCGGTCGTCGCGGACTACGGGTTCGCCGGGCTGTCCGCACTCGGCTGGGCCAGCTTCCTGACGCTGTGGGTACTCCAGGCATGCGTGTTCTGGCGGGGCATGGAATCGATCCGGCGGTTCATCGACTTCTGCGGTCCCGCAGTCTATGTCGTGATGTTCCTGCTCTGCGGCTACCTGATATCCCAGGCCGGGTGGAGTGCGATCGACCTGACGCTCGGCGCCGTCACCCACACGGGCTGGTCCTCGGTGCCCGTCATGCTCGGTGCGATCGCGCTGGTGGTCTCGTACTTCTCCGGACCGATGCTCAACTTCGGTGACTTCTCCCGGTACGGAAAGTCCTTCGGTGCAGTGAAGAAGGGGAACCTCCTCGGACTTCCGGTCAATTTTCTGGTTTTCTCGCTGCTCGTGGTGATCACCGCCTCGCTGACCCTTCCGGTCTACGGCGAACTGATCACCGACCCGGTCGAGACCGTCGCCCGCATCGATTCGACCTTCGCGATCGTCCTCGGCGCGCTCACCTTCGCGATCGCCACCATCGGTATCAACATCGTCGCGAACTTCATCGCGCCGGCGTTCGACTTCTCCAACGTCAGCCCCCAGCGGATCAGCTGGCGGGCAGGCGGCATGATCGCCGCGGTCGGATCGATTCTCATCACCCCGTGGAACCTGTACAACAACCCGGAAGTCATCCACTACACACTCGAGACCCTCGGCGCGTTCATCGGCCCGCTGTTCGGCATCCTCATCGCCGACTACTACCTGGTGCGCAAGCAGAAGGTGATCGTCGACGACCTTTTCACGATGTCCGAGAAAGGTGCCTACTGGTACCGCAAGGGATACAACCCCGCCGCCGTGGTCGCCACGGTCGTCGGTGCCGCCGTCGCGATGACCCCGGTGCTGTTCAACAGTGCTCCCGGCATGAGCACCGCGGCGCAGTACAGCTGGTTCATCGGGTGCGGACTCGGTTTCGCCGTCTACTACCTGCTGGCCACCCGTACCCGGTTTGCGGTGCACGTCCCCGAGCCCGCCCCCACGCAGGAAGCCGTCTGATCGAATGTTCCTCCAGGTCGTCAACCCGAACACCACGTGGGCGATGACCGCCAAGATCGAGGCGTGTGCCCGGGCCGTCGCCGGTCCGGGCACACGCGTCGAGGCGGTCAGCCCGGCGATGGGACCACCGTCCATCGAAAGTCACTACGACGAGGCTCTTGCCGTCCCCGGGCTTCTCGCCGAGATCGAGAAGGGTGAACGCGCCGGCGCCGACGGGCACGTCATCGCATGTTTCGGCGACCCGGGCCTCGACGCGGCCCGCGAGATAGCGACCGGACCGGTCGTGGGGATCGCCGAAGCCGCGATGCACACCGCGACGCTGCTGGGCAGAAGTTTCTCCGTGGTCACGACGCTCGGGCGCACGACCGGCCGGGCCTGGGATCTGGCAGAGCGCTACGGAATGCGCGGGAAGTGCCGGGGGGTACACGCGTGCGAGGTGCCCGTGCTGTCGCTCGACACCGATCCGGACGCGCGCAAGATCATCACGGAGGCATGTGCCGACGCGCTGTCCGAAGACGGATCCGACGTCGTCGTGCTCGGGTGTGCCGGAATGGCCGACCTGTGTACCCGGATCTCCGCCGATCTCGGTGTTCCCGTCGTCGACGGTGTCACCGCGGCGACGCTCGCGGTGCAGTCGCTCGTCACGATGGGACTGGCGACCGGAGGCAAGCGCGGCGAGTTCGCACCACCGCCCCCGAAACTCTATTCCGGTCTGCTGCAGGATTTCACAACAAGCCGGTGAGACGCCGTGATCCGTCGTGGAGGAAGGCCAGCTGCTCGTACTCTGCGGGCGACACGCGCAGAGGCGAACCCTGCAGGCAGAGCCCCCCGACCACTTCTGCCCCGTGGTTGCGAATCGGGACGGCCAGAGCCGACCGGCCCATCCTGCACTCCTGGTTCTCGAATGCGTGGCCGACGAGCCGGATCCTCGACAGCTCGGCTTCGAGCGTCTCGGAGTCGCACACGGTGTTGTCGGTCAGCTTGCGCAGTTCGAGCCCCACACTCATTTCGGTGTTGTGCGCGAGCATGATCTTTCCCAGCGCGTTGGAGTGGAGGTTCTTGGCAAGCAGGGCGATTCCGACGATCTCGTGATCGGGATCCTGGTCGACGAAACGCAATCGGCCACCCGCGAACGACGCCACGTGCAATCCGAAACGGGTGTGCGACCGGAGATCCTCGACCGTCTCGTGGAGGGTGGGCGAGGTATCCGTCTCCACCGCGGCCCGGGACAACTCGACGGTGCGTCGCCCGAGGGCGAAGCCGGACAGGTCGGGTACGCGCACCAGAAAGCCCTCCGCGACGAGCAGATTGAGCATCCGATACGCGGTCGTCGGTGCCACCCCGGCGAAGTGGGCGATCTCCTTCGCGGTGGCGCCGGGGCCGAGATGCGCCACTGCCTCGAGCATCCCCAGTGCCTTCCGTACGGCCTTGGGCTGCTGGCCGCCGAATCCCACTTCGGCGTCCGCCTGGGTGGTCATCGCGGGTCTCCCGGCAGCGGACAGGCCGATGCGAGTTGGGGCCGTCCGGCGTCGTCGAGCACCAGTTCGCCCGCGCCGGGCAACAGGTCGGCGGTTTCCGGGCTGTCGAAAGCACCCATCGTCGCGAGTGACGCCGGCCGGACCCGCTTCAGCACGGTCGCCCACACCACGCCGGCCAGCGCGACGACGAGCACGGCGGACGGTATCCCCCACTGCCCGTCGACGATCCCGGAGAACGTGAGATACCCGAGCAGTCCGGCTCCCACGCAGGCGATGCCCACCGCGATCACGGTGGTCGAGCGCGCATCCTCGCCGATACGCCGCAGGAACCGCAGACACGACACGGCGAGCAACGTGTAGGCACCGACCACGGCGACCTCGACGAAACCGTCGAACACGACCGAGTCGCCGAGGAAGATCAGCAGGTACAGCCACGCGCCGATCACCACCGCGGCGGTGAAGGCGATCACCGCGACGTACGGTGTGCGGAATCGTGGATGGACACGGGACAGGCGCCGCGGAACGGTGCCCTCGATGCCCATCGCCAGCAACAGCCGCGAACCGGCCTGCGCACATCCCAGGGCGGATGCGAACCAGGAGAAGGTCACACCGACTTTGACCGCCACCACCATCGCAGTGCTCGCTCCCGAGGAAGTGCCCTCGAAATACGCGGCCACGACCACGTCCGCGTGCCCGGTCAGTGCGGCCCATCCGGCGAAGACGAAAACTGCTCCGCACAGGATCGGGGTGACGAGTACTGCCCGGGTCACTGTGATCAGGGGGCGCCTGGCCTCGGCCCCGAAGAACGCCGCGCTCTCGAATCCCGCCATCCCGAACACCACGATCAGCGCCAGGAACGGCAACGTTGCGGCGGCGCCGGGTGTGACCGAGGAGGTGGGAGTACCGGAGTCGGTGACCATCAGTGCGCAGATGACCACCAGCGAACACAGTTCCACGACGAGGATTGCCCGCGTCGCGAGACGGACACCGCGCACCGCAATGGTCGCGACGACACCTGCGACGAGCACTGCGCACACCAGCAGCGGTACAGTCCCGGACACGGCACTGCCGAGAGCGGTGGCGATTCCCAGCAGGCTCACCGCCGAGTTGGCCAGAACCGAAATCGCGATACCGAGATAACCGAGCAGCAGGGCCGCGCCCATGGTGAGGGTGGCACGCCGGGGAAGTCCCTGGAACGCGAAGCTGTACAACGACCCCGCGGCAGCGAGCCGACGGGTGAACTGGGAGATGCAGAAGGCGACCGCGACGACCACCGCGGTGGTGCCGACGATCGCGCCCAGCCCCGCGACACCGGGATCGGCCGAGATGATCCACGACGCGATGAAGATCATTCCCGTCGCGGGGGCCACCGTCGACAACGATTGGCCGATCAGGTCCATCTGCGAAAGTTGACGTCGGTTCAGCGCCCGCAGGGGAGAAAACACCGGTGCGGCGGCCGGAGCGGCATTTCGGGAACGCGCGATCGCCGCTCCTAACGCACCACCGGTCCGCGACCCGCCACTGCCACGTCTGCCGCTCGTCACGGGCACTCCGATCGTCCGTCGGCCCGTCTTCGGACCCGGGCCATCCAGCGGAAACCGTAGAACGTCTGTGTTTCCTCTTGGTTTCTTCGTCTCACCAGCCCCACGAGTTTCAGGGTCGTCATGAATGTGACGGTGATGTAAATCCGAGTGGAAATCTGGACAGCGAACGGTGCCTTCACAATTGCCGCGCTTCCGCTCCGTGAGGTGGCATGCCTCACACGACGCGCGGATGACCAGCACGAACAGGCCGGAAACGACCCGAAGTCGTTTTCCACTCGGTGACCGCACAGTGTTTTCCTGCGCGAAGCAGAAGTGCCGCATCTGCTCATCAGGATTGGCCCGACGACAGAGAGGGCGTGATCCATGTTCTGGGCGATGGTCGCATCGATACTCGGTGGAACGCTCCTGCTCGCGGGCATTCCGAAGCTCCGCGATCGGGACGGGCTTCTGACCGTGGTGAAGGGATACCGGCTGCTGCCGGACCGGATGGAACGTGTGGTGGCGGGTTCGCTGCCGCTCGTCGAGGTTCTGGTGGGAACCGCATTGATCCTCGGGATCGCCGGTGTGTGGGCGGCCTCGGGCGCCGCACTGCTGTTCGCCGCCTTCACGTTCGGGCTGACCGTGAACCTGGCTCGTGGCCGGCGTGACCTCGACTGCGGATGCTTCGCGTTCTCCGCCCACGAAGTGCCACGCATCGGGTGGTTCCACGCGGCCCGCGCGGCATCGTTCGCCGTCACCGCACTCGTCCTCGCGGCGACCCACCCGTCGGGGATCGCTCCGCTCGAACAGCTCATCGGTGCGTCGGCCGGCTTGCTGATCGTGCTCGCCGTGGTCGCGGTCGTGCAGATCCGATCGGTCGTGCACTTCGGCCGCCGTCCCGTCGACGACTACCTGACCTCCGCCTCGATCAGATTGCGCGCAGTGAGCACCGAGTCGAAGTACGGCTCGTAATCCCCTCTCCGCCGACCCTTTTGCACAGATAGGACTGATTTCGATGACAACATTTCTCCTGGTGGCCGTCGTGGTGCTCACCGTGGCGGTCGCACTGCTGTTCCTCATGACCCTGGCGCTGGCCCGTGAGATCGGTCGTGTTCAGGTGCGCCTCGGGCCGCTGGGCGCGCGGATGATGGACACCGGCCCGAAGGTCGATCAGGCCGGCCCCTCGTTCGCCGGACTGGTCGATCACGTCGGGCGGTCGGTGCGCGTCGGAGGTCACCGCGACAAGGCGCAGCTGCTCATGTTCACCGCTCCCAGCTGCAGCACCTGCAAGAGCCTGCTTCCCGGTCTGCGTGCAATGGCCCGCGCGGAAACGGATCTCGACGTCGTCATCGTGTCCGACGGCACCCCCGAGGAACACCGGGAGTTCCTGGCCGGCAGCAACATCGGCGACGAACTGAGCTACGTCGACGCTCGCGACGTCGGAATCGCCTACCAGGTGGGCACCACACCGTACGGGGTGATCCTCGACGAGCACGGCAAGATCCGCGGTAAGGGCCTGTGCAACCACATGGCCCAGGTCGAGAGTCTGCTCAACGCTCTCGAGTCCGGCACTCCGTCCCTCCAGCACCTGCATGCGCAGGCGAAGTCTGCCTGACCCGTCCCGAGAGAGAGAAGGAGCCAAGCCATGGAAGAACACAACATGACCGAGAACCGATATCCGGTCGATGAGGAAACCGTCCGCGCACAAGCGGACTGGATGGCAGGCAAGGGCGGATCATTCGTCAGCCGCACGGGACGCAAACTGTCCGAGAGCACCTCTCGCCGTTCGATGCTCAGCAAGATCGGCCGATGGACGATGGGCGTGTCCGGTGTCGCGCTGATCAGCTCGCTGCCGGTCACCCGCAGCGCAATGGCACAGGACCTGCCGCCGGAGCCTGCGACGCCCGAGGTACCGGATCCGCAGTTCATCACGTTCGACGGCAAGGATCCGGCCGAGTGTGAGTACTGGCGCTGGTGCAACATGGACGGCACCTCGTGTGCGGCCTGCAATGGCGGCGGCGTGACGACATGTGCTCCCGGCAGCCGTCCGGGCGCCGAGTTCTGGGTGGGTTGCTGCACCAACCCGGATACCGGAAAGACCTACCTGATCGCCTATTACGACTGCTGTGGCGCACCGTCGTGCTCCAACGCTTTCTGCGGCGAACCCGACATGCAGGCCATCATGTACAACCCCGTCTCCGGCAGCTACGACCAGGAGATCATCTGGTGCGTCTCGGACGAGTCCCAGGCGTACACGTGCACGATGGCGCCCATCATCGGCGAGGACTGCCAGACCCGCCCCGCAGCTCGTCCGAAGGTCGGTGCCGGAGCATGACATCTCGATCCAGCAAGCGCTTTCCCCGTACCGCCGCGATCGCCGTTCCGCTCGCCGCCGCGATCGTTCTCACCGGATGCAGTTCGGACGACGAGAGTCCGGCCGCCGGCGAGGTCACCTATCCGACCGTGCCTTTCACGACACCCGGTGAGGGCATCGGTCTCGGTAGCGAGGACCAGGAAATCGGTTCGACCTTCCCGGAACCGGTACACGTCGCCGAGATCGAGCCGATCAAGTCGACGGAATTGCTCGCCGTAGCAGGCGGTTTCGGCAATCTCGAGCTCGGTGTCAACACCCTCGACCCTGTGACCGGCGTGGCAGGAAACCGCTTCGTCGTGGGCCCGGGCATTTGGGATCCGGTGATCCACGGCTTCGTCGGCGAGACTTCCGCCGACCCTGCCGTTCTCGCGGCCGAGGTGTGGCGTCCCCGCGGGTCACGCGGTGCCGCGGACTTCACCGTCAGCACCTACTCGGGCAACCTGCTCGAGCCCTCGGAGGTCGTCCTCCCCGACTACGCGCGTGTCCACTCGCGGCCGGGATCCAATGCGGTGACCTCGGACGGCAAGTACTTCGTGACCTGGGACGACGGCCTGTACGGCGTGCGGGTCGTCGACCTCGAGGCGAAGAAGGAGAGCGGGGCACTCCAGATCATCGGCTGCGGGCCGTTCACCTGGCTGGTCGGGCACGAGCTCTACAGCGTCTGCGAGGACACCCGGGAGTTGATCCAGATCTCGATCGACGATGCGGGTGTTCCCACCGAGACCGCGCGGGCCAAGGTCCTCCCCGACGATTTCGTCAGCAATCGCACAGTCACCTGGGCCGACGAGAGTGACCAGGCGCTGCTGGTGGGTGCGAACGGCGACGTGTACGTCCTCGATTTCTCGAACGGCCTCCCGTCGGAAGCGGTGACACCGATCGGAAATGCCGGCCAGGACTCCGGCCGGTTCGCGGGCAACGCCATCAACAACACCGGCACCCGGATCGCGATCGAGTACACCGACTCGGTGGTCCACCCCCACTCCGCTCGCGGTGGCGACGTGGTGAAGATCGACCTGTTCGACGCGGCCACGTTCGCACCCGTGAAGACCCTCGATCTGGCGGCGCTCGGGCTCACCGGCATCTCCAGCATGGCCTTCTCGGTCGACGGTGAGACGCTGTACGTCGTCGGCGACGGGCCCGAGGTGGAAGGCGAATCGGCACAGACGATCGTCGGAATCTCCGCCGAGACCGGCGACAAGGTCAGTTCGGTGGAAATCACCGGGACCGTCGACGACGTGAGCAATCTCTTGACCCCACAGGTGCTGGAATGATTCGTTCGGGCCCGACCCTCGACCGCCGCGGTTTCCTCCGCGTCGGCTCCCTCGGAGCCGGCGCGGTGGGACTCGGAGTACTGGGTCTCGGTGCAGCATCCTGCAGTTCGGGCTCGGCGGCGGACCCCGCTACCCCGCTGGACTACATCACCGCTACCGATCCCGAGATCGCGGCTGCGGAGCAGGCGCGCGGGTGGAACGGACGCGAAGTCACTGCCGCTCTGACGGCAGCGGTGGCCACCGTCGACCTCGGCGGACGACTCGTCGACACGTGGTCGTACGGCGGTCGTGCGGTGGCTCCCGAACTGCGGGCGAGCGTGCGCGACAAGATGCTGGTGTCCGTACGCAACGAACTCCCGACGGATACCACGGTTCACTGGCACGGCATCCGGATCCGCAACGACATGGACGGAGCAGCACCGGCAACTCAGGATCCGATCGGACAGGGCGGCGACTTCCTCTACGACTTCGTCGTTCCCGACCCGGGCACCCACTGGTATCACTCACACAGTGGGCTGCAGGCCGACCGCGGCCTTTTCGGGGCACTCGTGGTGGAGGATCCGAACGACACCTCCGGCGCCGACGTCGACGTCACGCTGGTCCTCGACGACTGGGTCGACGGCCTCGGGACGACACCCGAGGCAGTCCTGGCGGCCCTCAATCCCGCGATTTCGGGAGGCCACGGCGGGCACGGCGGGCACGGCGGCGGCGCACCGGCCGAACCCACTCCGGAGGAATCGTCGGTCGCGCAGGCACTGGTGAACGGGGGGCACGGGTCGTCCGTTCCTCTCGGGGGCATGACCCAGCACATCGGGTACCCGCTGCACCTGATCAACGGGCGGCCGCCAAACGACCCCGAGGTCGTCACGGCGGCACCTGGTAGCCGCGTGCGGCTGCGGATCGTCAACGCTGCCGCGGAGACGCCGTACCGGTTCGCGGTCGCGGGCCACGAACTCACTGTCATCGCAGCCGACGGGTTCGACGTCACCCCGGCGACCACCGACACGCTGATCATCGGGATGGCGCAACGCTACGACGTTCTCGTCACGCTGAAGTCGGGCGCATGGCCGGTGGTCGCGAAGGTCGAAGGGCGAGACGGATACGCGTCGACGGTGCTGCGCTCGACCGACGCCGCACCCCTGTCCGCCCCCGACGTCGGAGGCGTCCTGCCGGAACTCGGAGGGCGATTGCTCGCCGAGAGCGAATTGCGTCCGGCGGAGTCCGTCCGCTTGGAGACCCGTTCCCCGGACCGGGATTACCGAGTGGAACTGATCCAGGCCGGCGACCGCTACGTGTGGGGCATGGCCGGGGCCGACGCCGGGAAACTCGTGATGCGCCAGGGTGAACGGATCCGCATCACGATGGCGAACACCAGCACGATGTGGCATCCGATGCACACACACGGGCACACGTTCGCAGTACCGGACTACGGCGGACTCCGGCGCGACACCGTGAACGTGCTACCCGGCACCGAACTCGCGATCGAGTTCGACGCCGACAACCCTGGTGAGTGGATGTTCCACTGCCACAATGCCTATCACTTCGAGGCAGGGATGACCGCGAACCTGCGGTACATCCGATGAGAGGACAGCTGTGAAGAAACTGACAATGCTTGCCGTGGCGCTCGCCACCTCCGCCGCCCTGACCGCGTGCGGTTCGGAGGACACGTCCGACGAACCCGCCGTGGTCATCGACGTGGCGAACATGGCCTATTCGCCCGCTTCCGTCACGATCGAGGCGGGACAGACCGTGCAGTGGCGTTTCGACGACAACGGTCTCCCCCACGACGTCGCGGGTGACGGTCCGCTCGAAGGCCTGCTGCAGAGCGAGTTGCTCACCGAGGGCACCTACGAGTACACCTTCGACGACCCCGGCACGTACACCTACCACTGCACGCCCCACGCGTCGATGGTCGGCACCGTCATCGTCGAGTAGTGGAGCATTCGGTAATGCTGCGCCGCAGCCGAATCGGCAGCTGGGCGATCACAGGCGGGATCGCCGCGGCGACGCTGACCGGATGTGCCGGCGCGGACGTTCCCGATGCCGTGATCGAGATCAGCAACGTCCAGTTCAGTCCGATGGACGCCACCGTCGAGGTCGGCGACACCGTCGAATGGCGGTTCGACGACGGTGGTCTCCTGCACCACGTGGAATCACCCGGTGAGTTCGACAGCGGGATCACCGGCGAAGGCACCTTTTCGTACACGTTCGACCGTCCCGGCACCTACACCTATACCTGCTCGATCCACCCGTACATGACCGGAACGGTCACCGTCCGCTGAGAAACGAGCGGGACTTCTTACACAGCAACGACTCTGGAGGTTACCGATGACCACCGTCCTCACCCACGAACCGATCGCAACCGACTTACCCGACATCCGCCCGACGCTCTCGGGCGCCGTATCCACCACGGCACGACTCGGGCTGGCTGCCGGTGCTGCAGTAGCCGGCGCGGGCGTCGCGACGCTCGCCGCACCGACGACGGCGACGGCTCTGACCGCGGCCGTGGTCGGCGCCGGGCTCGTCACCTCACTCGCCGCGAACTGGTCCACCTGCGGAATGTCCGTGGCCGGCGTCGTCGCGGCCCCGAAGCAGCCCGGCCGCAAGGGAGCATCGACCCCGCTCCGACGACTGGGCTGGCACGCGCTCGGATCGGTGAGCACCGGTGCTGTCACCGGCGCCGTCCTCGGTGCACTCGGTTCGGTCACCGCCGCGAGCCTGTCGCCGTTGTGGCTGCTGTTCGGATGGGCCGTATTCGCCCTCGCCTACGGCCTCCACGAGATCGGCGTCTTGTCGATGCCCGCTCCCATGCGACGGCAGCAGTTGCCCCGGCACCTGCGGCGGACGATGGCGCCGTGGAAGGTGTCGTTGCTGTTCGGCGCGATCATCGGTCCCGGATTCCTCATCTTCATCCGGTCCAGCGCGTATTACCTGCTGGTGCTCGGCGTGCTCGCCGTCGGATCTCCCGCGCTCGGCGCCGCGATGTTCACAGTCGTTTCTCTCGGCCGGTGCATGCCGAGTGTCGCTGCGATCGCCCACACCCGCCGCGGTGGCTCGATGCCGGGCTTCCTGTCGGTGATGTGCGTCGTCGACCGCCGTGTGCAGGCCGTCACCGGTGCAGCCCTCGTCGGGCTTGCCGCATTCGCGGTCTTCTCGCTGATCTGACACGGGCGGCGATCCGACGCGATCCTCCCCCGACGCGTGTGCCCCGGTCCGGAGCGGACCGGGGCACACGCGTTTCGAGCCCGAGGGATCAGAGACCGAATCGGACGCCCGTGATGCACTCGGACAGCTCCCACAACCGGCGTGCCGTCTCGGGGTCGCGTGCCCGCGCGGAGCACCCGGCGCTGTGCGGCGATCCGTACAGTTCGAGGAATCCGTCGGGGCCGATGTAACCGCCCCGCAACCCCGGCTCGGTGGCGGCGCAGAGCACGGATTCGGCACCCCGTTCCGGGGTGCGCTGCAGAATCTTCTTGCCGAATCCGAAGAGCCGGTCGAACCAGGTACCGGTGTGGCTGCCCACGTTGGTGGCCGCATAGCCCGGGTGCGCGGCGAGCGACCGTACCGGAGACCCTGTCGCATCGAGTCGTCGCGCCAGTTCGAAACTGAACATCAGGTTCGCGAGCTTCGACTGGGCGTAGGCGGCCGCGCGGTTGTAGCGGCGGCGCTCCCAGTTCGGATCGTCGAGATCGATGCGTCCGAAGCGATGTGCGGCGCTCGAGACGGTCACGACCCGATCGGTGACGCGGTCGAGGAGCAGACCCGTCAGTGCGAAATGCCCGAAGTAGTTCGTCCCCATCTGCATCTCGAACCCGTCGGCGGTCCGCTGCAACGGCACGGCCATCACGCCGGCATTGTTGATCAGCACGTCGATAGTCTCGTGGGTCGCTCGCAGACCCGATGCGAACTCCCGCACCGACGCCAGATCCGACAGATCCAACCGGTGCACCGACGCCGTCGGCCCGATCTTCTCCGCGACCAGTTTGCCCTTGTCGACGTTGCGGCACGCCAGGACGACGTGCGCCCCGGCAGCACCCAGCGCCAAGGCGGTCGATTCCCCCACCCCGCCGGTCGGACCGGTCACCACGAAGGTGCGGCCGGCCGGCGAGAGGGACGGCTCAGGCGCCAATCGAGTTCTTCATCATGGGGAGCATCGCCCAGAGTTCGTCCTGCCAGTAGCCCCACGAGTGGGTACCGGCGACCGGGAACGAGAAGTAGGCGGTGTCGATGCCGAGCGTGGCGAGCCGCACCTGGAAGGCACGGTTCTGGACCCGAGCAAGGGACTCGAGGCCCATCGCGTTGGCGGTGTTGAAGACGCCGATCGCCGAGTCGGGGCGGTCGTGCTGGCCGGGCAACCCGCTCGATGCCGCGATCCACATGGGCAGTCCCCGCAGGTTCGGCGCGGCGACGAACGGATCGTGCCGCAGCCACGCGGCGTCCCACGGCGGACCCCACATCGCGTCGGAGTTGAAGCCGCCGGAGTCGAGCATCGCGACCCGGATCGCTTCGCGCATACCGGGCGCCGACAGGTTCAGATAACCGGACATGGACCCGGCGAAGGTGAACTGGTCGCGGTGGTAGGCGGCGAGGATCAGCGCCGCGTTGCCGCCCATCGACAAACCGACGACGGCGTTGCTGTTGCGGCTGATGCCGTATACGGCCGCGAGATGATCGGGCAGGTTCCGGGTGAGGAACGATTCCCACTTGTACGTGTACGGCTGGGCGTTGAAGTTGCTCGGGGCGTACCAGTCCGCATAGAAGCTCGACTGCCCGCCGACCGGCATGATCACGTTGACGCCGTGGTCGGAGAGCCAGGCGGCATTGGTTTCATGCTCCCAGCCGCTGACGTCGTTGGTGGCACGCAGGCCGTCGAGCAGGTAGACGGCCTTGTTGCTGCCGTTGTTCGCGCGCCAGATGCGGACCTTGATCTGGCCGACACCGCCGGGCGCTGCAACCCAGTCTTCGTGGAAGCGCGAATACGGGTCGGCGGATGCGGTGCCTGCGCTCACCCCGGTGAAGACGAGGGCGAGCGGGAGAACCACGGCCACGAGGAGACGGACGAGAGTACGACCTGGTCGCCGTCTCGCAGTTCCGGACGAGTTCGTCACACCAAGATCCCCCTTGCACATTAGTAACAACTGTCACTTCCGCCTCAGGCTAAATTGCGGGCGGAAGCCCGTTGAAGGCTTACACACAATCGTTATCCTGCAAAGCGGAAGCGTTATCCCGGCGACGCGGAACTTTGCCCGAGAGCACCACCGGCTACCGTGGAAGTCGTGCCCGACGTGCCCCTTCCCGTCCGCGACGGCCTGAACCCGTCTCGCCTCCGGCTCCCGGAAAACGGCAGGTGGACGACGGTCGCGGAGTACCTCCTCGAACGATTCCCGGACGATGCCCGTCGCGTCTCCGAGAAGATCCGTGCGGGCGAGGTCGTCGGCGGAGACGGCGTCGCAGTCACCGTCGACACCCCGTACCGCGCGCGCTCGTTCGTGTATCTCTACCGTGATCCGCCGATAGAAGCGCGGGTTCCGTTCGATATCGAGATCCTCTACCGCGACGACACGTTGCTCGTCGTCGACAAGCCCCACTTCCTGGCGACCACTCCTCGCGGATCGTGGATCACCGAGACCGCTTTGGTCCGGCTTCGCCGGGAACTCGATCTGCCCGAACTCTCACCCGTCCACCGCCTCGACCGGCTGACCGCGGGCGTCCTCCTCTTCACCGTCCGCCGGGAGGCTCGCCGGACGTATCAGATGATGTTCGATCAGCGTCTCGTCGAGAAGGAGTACGAGGCGATCGCACCGCGATCCTCACGACTCGAGTTTCCGCGGGAGGTGGCGAGCCGCATCCTCAAGGAGCCCGGCGTCCTCCAGGCACGGGAGGTGCCCGGGCCGGTCAATGCGGTGACGCAGATCGGACTCCTCGACACCGACGGGGACATCGCTCGCTACCGGCTTCGGCCCCGGACAGGAAAAACGCACCAGCTTCGGGTGCACATGAACTCGTCGGGCATCCCGATTCTGGGCGACAACCTCTATCCCGAGGTGTACGAGGTTGCGCCACAGGACTATTCGAATCCGTTGCAACTTCTCGCCACCGCGATCGAATTCGACGACCCCGTCACGGGCCACCGGACACGCTTCGCGAGCCGCCGAAACCTGTCAGCATGGAGGCACAACACACCAGGACCCCGTTGACGGTACGGGTTCACGTCTTGGAGGATCCCATGGACATCGGCTCCGTTTCGCGTACCTACGACGGCCGCGTCGCCCTGCGATTCCAGTGTGGCTTCCCATATTCACCCGACGAGGTGTGGACGGTGCTCACCGATCCCGAGCGCCTCCGGTACTGGTTCCCGGCCTGCGTCGTCGAGCTCGCCCCCGGTACACCTCTCGAGTTCGGTTCCTCCGATGACCAGGACGGGCGCCCGGGAGTGCCCGCCGGCCACGCCACCACCGGCAGCGTTCTCGTGGTCCGACGGGGCCATGTCCTGGAGTACCTGTGGGACTCCGAGATACTCCATTGGGAGATCACCCCGGACGGCTCCGGTGGGTGCTGGCTGACCCTCACCCACACCACGGACGACGAAGACGACGCCCTCGCGCACGGCGCGGGATGGCACGCCGGCTTCGAGGTGATAGAAGCCCAGCTCGAGGGCCGGCCGATCGACTGGTCACCTCGCGACCGGGTGGCCGAACTGGCCGAGCACTACCGTCGGCCGTCCGCCTGACCGGCCGTCACGGTGCCGTCTTCCTCCGCACCGCGCTCCGACACTCGGTCGACGATTTCGGTGGCAAACGATCCGATCGCGTCCCAGTCGCGGAAGTCACCGGCCCGGACACCGCACATGCGCGCCATCGCACGCTCACCGGCCCCGAGCCTGGACGGATCGAGCTTGCCCGTCAGCAACCGGTGTCCCCGGGCACCTGTGCGGTTCTCCACGGACGCGACCCCGTACGAGTTGTGCGCCGCGCGAATGCCCTTGGTGACCGGGACGGACGAGAACAGGAAGACGTCCCGGCGACGCAACGACTCCTCGTGCGCGCGCACGAACGCCCGTGCGGCGCGCAGCCACCGGAACCGATACACCGCGCTTCCGACCACGACGGCGTTGTACTCGTCGACGCTTCCCACCTGTTCGGGCGGCACCACATCCACTTGCGCACCGCGGTGCCGCATCGCGGCCGCCAGCGCCGTGGCGATCTCCGCCGTGGAGCCGTGTTTGCTCGCCGCCGCCACCAGAATCCTCATGCCCATCCTCCGCTACTCGCGAGTACGAACCATGATCACGTGACATATTTCGCTCGGCCAGGGCCGAAGGACCCTTCGAAAGCTCATTTCACGTCACACCTGCCCGCGATTTGCGACATACCGGACAGGTGGTGGCAAGGTGGGATGCGGGTACCCACCGAAGACCCGAACAGCAACAGGAGTCCATCGATGCCCCAACGCTCCGCCGTGTCCTCGGCCACGGAAACCGAACGGAAGTACACCGCCGCCGACTCCGGGTCGCTGCCCGACCTGGCGGGACTTCCTCGAGTCGCCGGGATCGACGTCGACACGGTGGAACTGTCCGCGCAGTACTACGACACAGCGGACCTGCGACTGCTGCAATCGAAGATCACCCTCCGGCGTCGCGAGGGCGGAGACGATGCCGGCTGGCACGTCAAACTCCCCGGCGGCGTCGACACCCGCACCGAACTGCACTTTCCGCTCGACGGTGCCGGAGCGTCGTCGGACGAGCCCCCCGCCGAATTGATGAACCTTCTGCTCGGAGTGCGACGGGGAATGCCGGTTTCCCTGGCGGCGCTTCTGACGACCTCGCGGCATCGCCACCGACTCCAGGGCAGCGACGGCACCTTGCTCGCCGAGGTCGTCGAGGACGACGTCGTGGCGGTGCGCGGCAGCGACGGTGCCGAAGTGAACTGGCGTGAGATCGAAGTGGAAATCGCTCCTTCTGCGGGCAGCCACGACATGGCAACTCTTTTCGAAGCCATCGAGCAGCGCCTCGCGGCCGGGGGGATCAGCCGGTCGTTCAGCCCGTCGAAGGTCCACCGCGTACTCGGCGATCTTCTTCCGGCCGCACCCGAACTCGCCGAGGGTGCCCGTTACCTGCGCGACTATCTCGTGCACGAACTCCACACGCTCGACCTGTCCGACATCGCCGTGCGCCGGAACGAACCCGACGCCGTCCACAGCATGCGCAAGGCGTCGCGGCGCATCCGGAGCGCCGTCCAGACCTATGCCGCCGATTTCGGCCTCGACGAGGCACTCGTCGACGAACTCCGCTGGTTCGGCCGGCGGCTCAGCCCGTCGCGCGACCTCGAAGTTCAATGGGAACGCCTGGCCGAGCGCGTGAGCGAGATCCCGGTCGATCCCTACCGCGAAGCCACGAAAACACGTATCGACGAATACTTTTCGGCCAAGAGCGAGACTGCCCGCATAGAAGCGCTCGCAGCGCTCGATTCGCAGCGGTATCTCTCGCTGCTGCATTCCCTCGACACGCTCGTCGACGAGTTGGGGAAAACCCTTCCGGCACGGCGGCGCAAGTCGGAACTGAATCCGGAGAAACTGGCACAGAGCGTCGCGGCGGTCGCGAAGAACGTCGACAAACGTGTTGCCCGGGTACTGAAGGCAGACGATCCACACGAACGTGACGAACGGATGCATCGTGCTCGGAAGGGCGCAAAGCGGATGCGGTACGCCATCGAAGTGATCGCACCTCTGCATCCGAAACGCACGACACGAATCCTCGCGAGATTCGACGACTTCCAGGACATGCTGGGCGAGTTCCAGGATTCGGTCGTCTCGCGAGAACACCTGCTGGACATACTGTCCGAACAGGGTCACGCCGCCGAGTCCAGCTTCGGCCTCGGAATCCTCTACCGTCTCGAGGGCGAAATCGGCCGACAGCAGGCCGCGCACCTCGAGCCCGCATGGAAAAAGGCCCTCCGATCGGCCGAGAAGCTCTGGGCATGAGAAGGTCCTCCGGCCCTGGTCCGGCACCCGGGCAGCGGACATGATGGAGGACAGGCGACACAGGAGGTAGCCAGATGGGCGTCCCCGGCACGATGCGGGCGTGGCGTGTCGAGTCTCCGGCTCCGATCGCGGCGCACCCCCTGAAACCCGTGCGCATTCCGATACCCGAACCGCAACCGGGCGAACTGCTCGTGCGCGTCCTCTCGTGCGGCGTGTGCCGAACCGACCTGCACGTCGCCGAAGGTGACCTTCCCGTCCACCGCCCCGGCGTCGTACCGGGGCACGAAATCGTGGGCGAGATCGTCGGCGGCGACCTAAGCGACCACCACATCGGAGACCGGGTGGGGATTCCGTGGTTGCGCAGCACCTGCGGACGCTGCCGTTACTGCGTCCGCGGAGACGAGAACCTGTGTCCTCGTTCGACCTACACCGGCTGGGATGCCGACGGGGGTTTCGCCGAATACGCCACCGTGCTGCGCGACTACGCACTCGCCCTGCCCGAGGGCTACACCGACGCGGAACTCGCTCCCCTCTTGTGCGCGGGCATCATCGGGTACCGCGCGTTGCAGCGCGCAGCCGTTCCCGAATCGGGGGTGCTCGGGGTCTACGGTTTCGGCGGCAGCGCCCACCTGGCCTCCCAGGTCGCGATAGCGCGCGGCGCGCGCGTGCACGTGATGACGCGCGGCGCTGACGCCAAGGCTCTGGCGCTCGAACTCGGAGCCGCCTCTGCCCAGGGTGCCTACGACAGCCCGCCCGAACCACTCGATTCGGCGATCCTGTTCGCGCCCGTGGGCGAGATGGTGCCGCTGGCCCTGTCCGCACTCGATTCCGGGGGAACCCTCGCGATCGCCGGGATTCATCTGAGCGACGTTCCCCCACTGAAGTATCAGCAACATCTGTTCAGAGAAAGGCAGATTCGCAGTGTCACCGCGAACACCCGGTCCGATGCGCGGGCATTCCTCGAGTTCGCCGGAGAACACAGAATGCACGTGACCACGACGCCCTACCCGCTCGAACACGCAGACCGTGCCCTCGCCGATCTGGAGGCGGGCCGATTCGCCGGAGCCGCGGTCATCGTGGCGTAGCGTGAGCCCGTAGTCGATCAAGGGTGCGGTCCGGCCGGACACGGCACCGCCCGGTCGTCACACGCACAAGAAGAACGAACAAGGAGACATCGATGAGCACACCGAGCAACCGCAACGCCGTCGTCGCAGGCGTCGACGGTTCCGAAACCTCGGCGGCAGCCGCCCGGTGGGCAGGCGCTCTCGCCGCACGTCTCGAGGCACCACTGCATCTGGTGCACTCGCTGCCCAGCGAGGGCATCTTCTACAGCGAGGCCGCAGTCCTGATCCAGTCGCAGATGTTCGAGCAGCTCAAGAGCGACGGTGAGACGCTCCTACGCGATCTCACCGCCAAGGTGCGTGCCGACCAGCCCGATCTCGAGATCAAGAGCTTCATCGGTCCCGGACCCGCCGCCACGTCGCTGCTCGAAGCAGCCGACGACGCGCGCATCGTGGTGCTCGGTGCCACCGGCGCCGGTGCCATCGAGAACTTCCTGCTCGGCTCAACCGTGCTGCGCGTCGCGAACAACGCGCCGTGCCCGGTCGTGGTGTGGCGCGGCGACACCGCCAACCCGCTGCCGGACGACCGTCCCATCGTCGTCGGTGTCGACGGAAGCGAATTGTCTTCCGCTGCTGTTCGTTACGCGTTCCAGGTTGCCTCGTTCCTCGGTGCGCCGGTCATGGCAGTGCACTCCTGGATCGGCGACGCCGCCCTCGGTGTGGGCGCCACTGCCGCGCTCGTCGACTGGGATGCCGTCGCCGAATCCGAGTCGGCTGTACTCGCCGAGGCCCTCGCGGGCCTGCAGGAGGAGTACCCCGACGTCGAGGTCCGGCGCGTGCTCGACCGCGGTCCTGCGGCACGGGTGCTGCTCAAGCATCTCGGCGACGCCCAGCTCGCCGTCGTCGGCAGCCACGGCCGCGGTCAGTTCCGGGCCGCGCTGCTCGGTTCGACGAGCCAGAACCTGCTCCACAAGGCTCCGTGCCCGGTGCTCATCGCCCGTAAGGCCTGATTCCCCGCCCCGACGCGGAGCCGCTCTTGTTCGTGCGGCTCCGCGTCGTCGCTTGTCGAGGGCACCCGCCGGCCCGGCTCACCAGGGCGCGAGGCCGAGTTCCCTCTCCGACCACGCGTCGTCGACGGCGCCGGGACCGGTCGTGTCGACCACGACCGCGGCGGGCCACTCGTCCCGGCGATCGAGTTGCGCGGCGAGCACGGCGGGCGTCGCGTCGGACGGGTCGTCGTCGCGTTCCGCGCGGGCGCGAATGCGGTCTACCAGCACCGCCGTATCCGCACGGCATTCGATTTCGACGACCTCGGCAGCTGCCGCGACCGCCACCTCCCGGGCGCGGACGCGTTGCACCTCCGACAGCCATGTCGCGTCCAGGACAACCGAGCGTCCGTGGGCGAGTTCGGCCGACGCCCTCGCCATCATCTCCTCGTAGGTCGCGTCGGTGTGCACAGACGAATACAGTCCGCTGTCGACGTCGTCGCCGGTGCGGTCCGTGGGGCCGATGCCCGCGAGTTCTTTGCGGATGACGTCACTGCGCAGCACCGATGCACCCAGATACCCACCGATCGTCCGGGAGAGCGTGGACTTGCCGGTGCCCGCGACACCGCCCACCAGCACGAGTCGCACCCGCGCGCGTTCGAGATGACGTTCGACCTGCGCCAAGAACTCCATCGCAACCGCGCCGGACGCCTCGTCGCCCTGCTCGTGCCGAAGCGCGGTCACCTTGGCGCGCACCAGCGCGCGGTAGGCGATGTAGTGGTGCACCAGCGAGCGTGGGGGCTCGTCACCGGTGGCGACCGCGTAGGAGTGCAACAGTTTCCGGGCGGCACCCTCGGCGCCGGCTCTTTCAAGATCCATTGCGAGAAAAGCGATGTCGAGAAGACCGTCGCCGTACCGGAGCTCGTCGTCGAATTCCAGGCAATCGATGATGCGGGGCCCGTCGTCGAGGCAGAAGATGTCGTCCGCCAGAAGATCCCCGTGGCCGTCGACCGCGCGTCCCGCCTCGATCCTCGCGGCGAACAGCGGGGCCCGCCCCTCGATGTAGCGGGTCGCGGCGGTCCGGATACGCACGACGGCAGATGCAGCCCGTATGCCCACCGGCAATCGTTCGAGGTGGTCGAGGCTCAGAGCCCACAGGTTCGAGAGGAAGTCCGCGGACGCACACCTGTCGATGGCCGCATCGCGGGGCGACGACGCGTGCAGTCGTGCCACCTGCCGGGCGACGGAGTCGAGGATCGGATCGATCTCGTCCCCGCGCCGGGCAAGCATCGCAAGCCGGCGGTCGTCGGGTAGCCGCACCATCTCGACGAGGTGTTCGCATACCTGCCCGTCGGGTCCGTGCACATCGGCGACGCCCAGATACACGTCGGGTGCCATCCGCCGGTTGAGGTCCACCTCGCGATGACACGCGCGCTCGCGCGCTGCCCGCGTCCGGTTGTCGAGGAAGCCCAGATCGAGCGGCTTCTTCATCTTGTGTACGCGATCGCCGACGAGAAAGAGCACCGACGTGTGGGTCTCCCGCACCGCGGCGTATCCGGCACCGTCGACTTCGGCCGAACCTGGCACAGCCACTCTCCCGTCCGCACGGTTCCGGATCCCCGCGCCCCTTCACAGTCTGGTCCCGACCGCCGCACGGTACACCTGTTCGTACCGGGTTTCTCCCGCAGATGCGCCGAGTAAACCCGCCTCGCCGGGGTACTTTTCAGATCGGAGGACCGAACGAACGGGGCGACATGAGGGACGACGGGAAAAGCGGCGCGCACACACCGGCACGTCCGACGGTGGTGGTTGCGGCGACGACCACCCCGATCGAGCAGAGACTCATCGCGGACTGGCTCCGGTCCGATCGTGTGCCCGCCGAATACCGTGCGGCCGCGCCCCCCGAGTCGCTCGACCTCGATTCGCGGATTCTCGCGACCGACCTGCTCTGCCGCACCGACGACCCGCTCGTACTGCCGGTCCGGGTGGTCTGGCTACCCGCCGAACGCGGCGGCGCGCGCCGCGTCCGATTCTCCGACGTCCTCGCACTCACAAATCCCCGGAATCCGAACCGGGTGATCCAGAAATGGCTCGTGGGGAGAGGCGCCGACCGATACCGGATCGTAGTGGCGCGGCCCGCGTCACTGAACGAACTGCGTGACCAGTTCGCTGCGGAGCACGGGTCCGACGCGGCCGAGGCAGCGAATCTGGCCCGCTACATCACGCGACGGGCGGTGGTGGCGCTCGAACGTGCCGAGCGCGCCGTGATCGGCGACCGCTACAAGGTGCCGAGACTCGTCGCCGAGCAGATCATGGATTCGTCGGCGTTCCGGCGCCGGCTCGACTCCCTCGCCTCCGACCTGGGCCTGTCCCGCAGCGAAGTGGACACACGCGCACGCACTGCGCTCGGCGAACTCGTAGCGGTGCAGTCGCGTCTGGTCAGCGACCTGTTCACCCAGGCGATGCGACCGCTGCACACATCCGCCTGGACGGTGCATGCCGACGAATCCGGATTGCGTGCCCTGCGGGGACTCAACCGGACACGCCCCCTGGTGTTCCTCCCGTCGCACCGCTCGTACGCCGACGCCCTCGTGCTCGGCAACATCCTCGCCGCCAACGAGTTCCCCCGCAATCATCTGATGGGCGGAGCGAACCTGACGTTCTGGCCGATCGGCCCGATGGCGCGCCGCACCGGAACGGTGTTCATCCGCCGCAGTTTTCACGACGACGTGGTCTACAAGGCCGCACTCGAAGAGTACTTCGCGTTTCTCCTCGGCAAACGGTTCAACCTCGAGTGGTACTTCGAGGGCGGACGCACGCGTACCGGGAAGCTGCGGCCACCGCGGTACGGGCTGCTCAACTACGTCGCCAACGCGATCCGCGGCGGGCGGGTCGAGGACGCGATGCTGGTGCCCGTCTCCATCACCTACGAGGCACTGGCGGAGGTGGCTGCGGTCGCCGCCGAGCAGACCGGGAGCGCGAAGAAACCCGAGGGACTGACGTGGCTGTTCGGGTACATGCGCAATCAGCAGCGCAGCGCCGGCAACGTGTACGTGCGATTCGGTGATCCGCTCTCGATGCGTTCGCGACTCGCGGCGAGCGGTGACCCCGATCTGTCCGGCGAACCCCCCGCCGACGACACCGAACGGTCCGACCGCCGCCGCAAAGCACTCCAGAAGGTCGCGTTCGAAATCGCCGTCGGAATCAACAACGAAACACCGGTGACGGTGAACTCCCTCGTCACACTCGCCCTGCTCGGTGTTCGCGACCGTTCGCTCACCCTCGAGGAGGTGCGCGCGGTGATCGCGCCGGTGCGGCACTATCTCGACCGGCGTCGTATCCCCCACGGAGAATTGAGGATTCTCGACATCGAGGGAGGACTCGACAAGGTGCTCGCGTCCCTCACCGACGCGGGGGTGGTGACCACCTACGCCGGTGGCGAGGAACCGGTGTATTCGATCCATCGCGGCCAGCACCTCGTCGCCGCGTTCTACCGCAACAGCGGCGTCCACTGGTTCGTCAACCGGTCCATCCTCGAACTCGCGGTGCTCTACGCGCACGACAGCCCGGGAGAAGGCGACCCCGTGCGCGTCGCGTGGGAGGAGGCCAAGCGGCTCCGGGATCTGCTGAAGTTCGAGTTCTTCTTCCCCGACCGGGACACCTTCGAAGCGCAGATGCGCGAGGAACTCGAACTCCTCGTACCCGAGTGGGGCGATTCGCTGCCCACCAAGGAACAAGCACTCACCGGGCTCGTCGAAACCGGCTTCTTCATGTCGCATCGAACGTTGCGTTCCTTCTTCGACGCGCAACTCGTCGTCGCCGAGAGACTCACGAAACGGGACCCGTCGCTGGAGATCGCGGAGGGTCCTTTCCTCGACGAGTGCGTGTCGGTGGGCCAGCAAATGCTGTTGCAGGGCAGGTTGCACGGTCCCGAATCGGTGTCGTCGGAGTTGTTCGCCTCCGCACTGGCTCTGGCGCGTAACCGCGGACTGCTCGACCGCGACGAGTCCGCGTACGAGAAAAGACGTACATTTGCGGCGCAACTGCTGGCAGTGGGTGAACGGATCGCGCTCGCCGAATCGCTCGACGTGTCGAACAGGAAGGCGCAACGGTGAACATCGAGACGGCACTCGAACGGGTACGCACCGGGCCGCAGGGCCCGGAGACCGCGGCGTTCTTCGACTTCGACGGCACGATCGTGCACGGATTCTCCGGTCTCCATTTCTTTCGTGACCGTCTCCTCTCCGGCAACGTCGGCGCAACCGAACTCGCGGCGGCCATGCTCAACGGCATGCGCGGTACGGAAACCGAGGACGACTTCGATCGGTTCGCCGCCACCGTCTTCAAGGCGTGGCGCGGCCACTCCGAACAAGAGTTGTACGACCTGGGCAACCGTCTGTTCATGTCCACCATCGCCGGCCACCTCTATCCCGAGGCGTGGCAACTCGTCGGGGCACACCAGAACGCCGGCCACACCGTGGTGATCGCGTCGTCGGCGTCCCGGTACCAGATCCAGGCGTGCAGCGACGCGCTCGGAGTGGACCACGTGCTGTACACCCCGCTCGAGGTCCGGGACGGTGTCCTCACCGGCCGTGTCGACGGCAGGTCGCTGTGGCGCAGCGGGAAGGCGCGGGCCGCCCGCGCTTTCATGGACACACACGGTATCGACAGCGACACGAGTTACTCGTACTCCAACGGTGGTGAGGACGCCGGTTTCCTCGCGGAGACGGCGAATCCCACGGCGACGAATCCCGATCGCACACTGCAGCGCATCGCGCTCGAAAAAGGCTGGCCCATATTGCGTTTCCGCCCTCGTGGCACTCCGGGGGCGAAGGAGCTCGTCCGCACCGCCGCGGCATACGGCGGGCTGATCGGCTCGGTATGGACCGGGCTCGGGCTCGGACTGCTCAACGGGAGCAGGAAGGTCGCGCTCGAATCCATCCTGAACCTCGGCCCGGAAGTGTCGCTCGCACTCGCCGGAATCGATGTGCGGGTCGTCGGACAGGCGAATGCGTGGGCAACCCGTCCGGCGGTCTTCATCTTCAACCATCAGAGCCAACTCGATCCGATGATCCTCGCGAAGGTGCTGCGCAAGGACTTCACCGGCGTCGCGAAGCAGGAGATCGCGCACGACCCGCTCTTCGGCCCCCTCCTGCGCTTCGGCGGCGTCACGTTCGTGGACCGGGGCAACACCGAGCGAGCCGTCGCCGCGCTCGGCCCGGTTGTCGAGACATTGCGCGAAGGAACCTCGGTGGTCATCGCGCCCGAGGGCACCCGTTCGCTGACCCCGGCGATCGGCGGTTTCAAGAAGGGAGCGTTCCGCATCGCGATCGAGGCCGGAGTCCCGATCGTTCCCATCGTGATCCGCAATTCCGGAGAGATGCTGTGGAAGCACTCCACACTCCTGCGGTCGGGCACCGTCGACGTCGCAGTGCTCGATCCGATCGACGTCGGAGACTGGTCCCCCGACGACCTCGGTGACCACATCGCCGAGGTCGAAGACCTCTACCGTCACACGCTCGGCCGCTGGCCGGTCGCTCCATGACCGACGACGAGAACCACGGCGACCGACCACCCGAGGACGCGGCAGACCACGAGAAGACCGACGGGACCGGCCACACGGGGGCGTTGACCCCGAACCGTCGCAGGAAGCTCAAGTGGATCGTCGGCGTGCTCCTCGTGGTGGTGCTCACCGTCGAGGTGATCCTGATCTGGCCGGAGTTGTCGAGCAGCGTCCGCGATCTCGGCGATCTGAAGTGGTTGTGGGTCGCGGCCGCGATCGTCGCCTCCATGGCGGAGATGTCGAGTTTTGCGCGCGTACAGCGGGCCCTGCTGTCCGCTGCCGGGGTGAAGGTGACCCAGCGCCAGTCGCTCTCGGTTGCCCTGGCGGCGAATTCGATGAGCGTGACACTCCCCGGCGGACCGGTGGTGGCGACCACGTTCACTTACCGCCGGATGCGCGTGTGGGGCGCCCCGCCGGTGGTCGCGACATGGCAGCTCGTCATGGCAGGTGTGTTGCAGGCAGCAGGTCTCGCACTGCTCGGACTCATCGGCGCCCTGCTGGTCGGAGCGACCAGCAATCCGTTCTCCTTGATCTTCTCCATCGGCGCACTCGTCCTGATCGTCGTGCTGATCCAGTACGCGGCCAGCAACCCCGGCTCACTCGACTCCATCGGCCTGATCGTGTTGCACAGCGTCAACCGGATGCGCAAGAAGCCGGAGCAGACCGGGGCCGGCGCGTGGAAGAAGATCGTGGACCAGATCGGCGCCGTCCAGCTCGACCGGCCTCACGCCGCGCGCGCCTTCGGCTGGTCGTTGTTCAACTGGTTGTGCGACGGAGCGTGCCTTATGTTCGCCGCATACGCGGTCGGGGGACACCCGAGCATCGCCGGGATCGCGGTGGCGTACGCGGCGGGTACCGCCGCGAGCCGGGCGATACCCCTGCTGCCCGCGGGTCTGGGTGTGATGGATGCGGTACTCGTACCCGCCCTGACGGCCAGTGGCATGAGCGGGGCGGAGGCGTTGTCCGCAGTCGTCGTCTACCGGCTGATCAGTTTCGTGCTCGTCGCTGTGGTGGGCTGGGTCGTGTTCGCTCTCCGCTACCGCGGTGCGTCCACCGACGACTCCGAGCCACCGCCGGACCTGCATCTCTGGCGCGACGAGTAGCTACTGCCGAGCGCGCTCGCCGGCGCACGCGCTGTGCGCCGGCGGTGACGGTGCGACGAATCCCACGACGCCGGGGCAAGTACGCTGCTCCAGGGCCACGCGCCAGCGTGACCCCATTCCGTCGAGTGGAGGGACGTCGTTCGTGGCACAGCAAGAGGGAGCCAAGAAACGGGAGGTCTGGTCCGGCCGATCGGTGTTCATCATGGCTGCCATCGGCTCCGCAGTGGGGTTGGGCAACATCTGGCGCTTTCCGTACATCGCGTACGAGAACGGCGGCGGCGCGTTCCTGATCCCGTATCTGGTCGCCCTGCTCACCGCCGGCCTCCCACTGCTGTTCGTCGACTACGCGATCGGACACAAGTTCCGGGGATCGCCGCCGTTGGCATTCCGTCGGCTCGCCCGCCGCGCCGAGTTCCTCGGATGGTGGCAGGTGCTGGTCTGCTTCGTCATCGGTGTGTATTACGCGGTCATCATCGCGTGGGCCGCGCGTTACACGTTCTTCTCCCTCAGCGAAGCCTGGGGTGACGACGCGGAGGGGTTCTTCCTCGAATCCTTCCTGCAGGTCGACGGCGATTCCTCGTTCGGAATGAGTTTCGTGCCCGGCGTCGCGTGGCCGCTGCTTGCTGTCTGGATCCTCACGCTGGGTGTTCTCGCCCTCGGTGTGCAGCGCGGTATCGGTAATGCGAACAGGTTCTTCGTCCCCCTGCTCGTGATCCTCTTCGGCGCACTGGTCGTGCGTGCGCTGACGCTCGAGGGAGCCACCGTCGGACTCGACGCCTTCTTCACACCCAACTGGTCCGCACTGACCGACACGAGCGTGTGGATCGCGGCGTACGCGCAGATCTTCTTCTCGCTCTCCGTCGCGTTCGGCATCATGATCACGTACTCGTCGTATCTCAAGCGCAAGACCAACCTCACCGGTTCGGGCCTGGTCGTCGGCTTCTCGAATTCGAGTTTCGAGGTCCTGGCCGGCATCGGCGTGTTCTCCGCGCTGGGCTTCATGGCTCAGGCGCAAGGCGTGGCGGTCGACGAGGTGGTCGCCGGTGGAATCGGACTGGCCTTCATCGCGTTCCCGACCATCGTCTCCGAGATGCCCGGCGGCCCGATCTTCGGTGTGCTGTTCTTCGGGTCCCTGGTCTTCGCGGGATTCACGTCCTTGATCAGCATCATCCAGGTGGCCGTCTCCGCGTTCGAGGACAAGACCGGTCTCGGCCGGGTGCCCGCGGTCCTGACCATCGGCGGTGTGTCGGCGATCGTGTCGCTGCTGCTGTTCCCGACCACCACCGGACTCAACACGCTCGACGTGGTGGACCGCTTCGCCAACCAGTTCGGCATAGTCGGTGTCGCCTTCGTGGCGCTCATCGTGGTCGCGTGGATGTTGCGGCGCCTGCCCGACCTGCGGGACCACCTCAATTCGGTGTCGTCCTTCAAGGTCGGCAAGGGGTGGCTGTTGTTCACCGGGGGCGTGACACCGATCGTTCTGGGATACATGCTGTTCAGCGAGATCCGCGACCGGCTCGCCGAGGGTTACGGCGGCCTGCCCGACGATCTGGTCGTCGTGTTCGGGTGGGGCGTCCAGGCCGCGGTGATCGTGGCGGCTGTCGCACTGTCGTTCGTCCCGTGGCGCAAGAGCATCGACCTGAGTTACGACCTCTCGGACGACCTACCCGCCACCACCGGTACCAGCGGCACGACCGACCCCGATCCCGTCACCGTCCCCTCCGGAGGTACGAAGTGAGCACATCCGCCATTGCCCTGATGGTTCTCGCACTGGTGACGCTGTGGGGCGGCCTCGCACGGAGCATCGTGCATCTGCGTAACCACCCCGACGAATCGGAGTGATCGGCCGGTAGCCCGGCGAACCTCGAAATTCCGCGCACAGGGGCGGCGCTTCCGACGGAAGCGCCGCCCCTGCCGCATTTCAGGTCGCACCGCGTTTCGGGTCGTCACCGCGTTCGAATCGTCGGGCTGCACGCAAGATCGCAGGAACGTCTGCCGACGCATCGCGCAGTCACTCAGCTCGCGCGCTGCAACCGTTCCAGGCGGTCGAACACCAAGGTCACAGCCGTATCGGTGTGTGCGAGCACCTCCCGCGTGCCCTGCCGGCCCGCGGCCCAGCTCACGAGGGCCGACATCCACACGTCGGCGATGATGTGCACGGCATTGAGGACTTCCTCGGTGACGGTGTCTATGCCGGCTGCCCGGGCGAACAACTCCGTCAGGACGTTCCCGAGGTGGTCGAGTTCGGGCGCGGACGAGGCATCGGCGAACATGGTCGCCCGCACCAGAGCGTCGTACAGACGGGGCTTGTCCTCGAGATGCTCGACCGATGCGCGGAACACCACCATGAGGCGGTCGTGGGGCGTTTCACCGGGAAGTTCGACGTCGGCAAACCGCCGGCGGGCGGCTTCGAACTCGAGCACGAGTGCAACCACCAGCAGGTGATTCTTCGACGGGAAGTAGCGGTACACGGTGCCGAGAGCCACTCCCGACCGATCGGCGACAGCACGCATCTGCACGGCCTCGTACCCGCCTTCGGTGGCGAGTTCTTTCGCCGTCCCGATGATGCGCATGTAGCGGGCTCGCTGGGCGGGCCGCAGATCTGCACCCGGCGTGGAAACAACCCGCTCCGTCGCGCGCGCAACCTCTGGGGTCCGCTCCTCCGCCATTACGTCACCTTCCGTTCTTCCTTGTCGAGGATAGTTCAGGCGCGGTCGCCCCCTTCCCACGCGCCTGACCACCCCATCTAGACAGGTGTCCGGAAACCCTTCCCTCGAGAGGTAGAACGCGTTACATTTTCTTCGTCATCCGACGAGAGGGGCCGCAGTGCGCCACGGAATCACCCTGTTCACCAGCGACCGGGGAATCCGACCCCAAGTTGCCGCGTCGACCGCGGAGAGCCGCGGGTTCGACAGTTTCTACGTTCCCGAACACACCCACATCCCCATCCGGCGCGAATCCGCCCATCCCGGGACGGGCGACGAAACGCTGCCCGACGACCGGTACATGCGCACCCTCGACCCCTGGGTCTCGCTGGGGCTCGCCGCTGCCGTGACCTCGACCATCAGTCTGGGCACATCCGTCGCGCTGCCCCTGGAGCACGACCCGATCACGCTGGCGAAGACCATCGCCACCCTCGATCACCTCTCCGGTGGACGGGTGGTCCTCGGGGCCGGATTCGGCTGGAACGCAGAAGAACTCGCAGACCACGGCGTGCCCCCGGGCAAACGCCGCACCGCCCTGCGGGAATACCTCGAGGCGATGCAGGCACTGTGGAACCAGGAGGAAGCCTCCTACGAGGGCACCTTCGTCTCCTTCGGACCGAGTTGGGCGTGGCCCAAACCGGTCCAGCAGCCCCGGCCACCGGTGCTCATCGGTGCGGGCGCGACCGAGCGGAACTTCGCTTGGATCGTCCGCTCGGCCGACGGCTGGATCACCACACCCACCGAACACGACCCCGTCGACAACGTGCACCGGCTCCACAAGATGTGGGCGGACGCAGGTCGCGCCGGAACCCCGAAGGTCGTCGCGCTGGCAGGACGACCCGACACCGAGCAGCTGAGCCGGTGGAGCGACGCGGGTGTGGACGAGGTCATCTTCGGCCTCCCCGACCGCACGGAGGACGAAGTCGTCGCCTACATCGACCGGCTCGCCGGCAAACTCGACCACTGATCGACGCACCAGAACGGGACCGACATTGAACACCGATTTGCATCCCCTCCAGGCCGACCGGATCACCACCTGGCACCACGAGGCCGACGTGGTGATCGCCGGATACGGCATCGCCGGCGTCTCCGCGGCCGTCGAAGCCGCTCGCGCCGGTGCGGAAGTGCTGGTCCTCGAACGCACCGGCGGCTGGGGCGGAGCCGCCTCCTTGTCCGGGGGCATCGTCTACCTCGGCGGCGGGACAGGCCTGCAGAAAGCGCTCGGGTTCGAGGACACCCCCGAGAACATGAAGGCGTTCATGCTAGCCGCGCTCGGACCCGGTGCCGACGAGGCGAAGATCAGCGAGTACTGCGAGGGCAGCGTCGAGCACTACGACTGGCTCGTCGCCAACGGCGTCGTCTTCAAGGAGAGCTTCTGGGGTGAGCCAGGCTGGGAGATCCCCGGTGACGACGGCCTGATGTATTCGGGCGGCGAGAACGCGGCACCCTTCAACGAGATCGCGACCCCCGCTCCGCGCGGCCATGTTCCCCAGATGGCGGACAAGCGCACCGGCGAGAAGGGCGGCGGGTTCATGCTCATGCAACCGCTGTCGCAGGTAGCCGAAAACCTCGGTGTCCGAGCCGAGTACGACGTCCGGGTGCAGCGCCTCATCGTCGACGGGGACGGCCGCGTCGTCGGTATCGCCGCCAAGCAGTACGGCAACGAGGTGTACGTCCGGGCACGTCGGGGTGTCGTCCTCGCAACCGGCAGCTTCGCGTACAACAAGGAGATGGTCTCGGCCTACGCGCCGCAACTCGACGGACGGCCGGGTGCTGCGATCGAGGAACACGACGGACGCGCGATCCGGATGGCCCAGGCACTCGGCGCGGACCTCGCCCACATGGACGCCACCGAGGTCGCGTTCTTCGGCGATCCGCAGTTGATGGCGCGCGGCATCCTCGTCAACGGCCGGGGAAACCGGTACGTGCCGGAAGACACCTACCCCGGCCGGATCGGTCAGCTGACCCTGCTCAAGAACGACAATCAGGCCTTCCTGGTCATCGACGAGGAGGCCTACGAACAGGGTTGTGCCGCTACCAGTTCGACGCCGTTCTTCCGTTTCCGCCCGAAATGGGTCGCGGAGACCGTCGAGGAACTCGAATCCGACATGGGGTTGCCGGCGGGCACGTTGCAGGCCACCGTCGAGGTCTACAACCGGCATGCGGCGGCGGGAACCGACCCGGTGCTCGGGAAGAAGAGCGAGTGGTGCGTGCCGATCGGGTCGCCGATCGCCGCGCTCGATCTGCGCAACTGCACCGCGGGCTTCACACTCGGCGGGCTGCGCACGACCGTCGACTCCGAGGTTCTGCACGTCTCCGGCGAACCGATCCCGGGACTGTTCGCGGCGGGTCGCTGCACGTCCGGGGTCTGCGCGTGGGGATATGCGAGCGGCACCTCGCTGGGCGACGGGAGCTTCTTCGGCCGTCGGGCAGGTATCGCCGCGGCCAAGGGCTGACGACCCAGGGCTGACGACCCAGGACCGCCCTGGTTCAGAACACCACGCCGGCGTCGCGGCGGACGATCTCGTCCGCCGCGTACTCGGCGAGCGCGGCGATCGTCATCGACGGATTGCAGGCCCCGGTCGAGCCCGGGATCTTCGCCCCGTCCACCACGTACAGTCCCCGCTGCCCGAGCACACGCCCCGCCTCGTCGCATACCGATCCCATCGGCGCTCCCCCGAGCGGATGGAACGTATTGACGTCGACAGAATTGATGTCGACCACGAGTGCGGCAGGGCCGGCGACCCTCCGGATGCGTGTTTCGATGGCCTGGGTCAGCGCACGATCGTATTTCTGATCCCAGTGCAGCACAGCATCGTCGACGGCGCTGTCGTAACGCCACCGGCCGAGGCCGGGCACGACCCCCAGCCCGATGACCGACGTGGTGCCGATGTCGGCCGGCCACGGCACCGGGCCGGTCACGATCATCAACGCACCAGCCGGGTCGGAATAGTCCTTCATCCCGACGCATGCCGGACCGCCCTGGAACTCCCCCGGACTCGACAGCGGCGTGGTCACCGAGAACACCCGGTCGCCGTTGTTGCCCCATCCCGTTCCCACCTCGTCCGGCAGGTCGGGCACGAGGCTCTTCCCCTGGGCCTTCATCAGCAACCGCGTCGTGCCTGCCGATCCCGCCCCGAGGAACAGTGCCTCCGAGAGGAGCCTCTTGCGTTCGAGAACCTTTCCGTCGGTGTGGATCCGGTCGACGTGGGTGACCCACGAACCGTCCGATGCCCGTTCGATATCGGTGACGCGATGCAACGGAGCGACATTCACGTTTCCGGTGTTCTCTGCTGCCGCCAGGTAGGTCACGTCCACCGAGAACTTCCCACCGTTGTTGACGCCGTAGATCACGTCGCCGGTGGTGTACGACGGTTTCAGTTCGCCGGTGAGTTCACGCCGGGCGAAGTCCCAGTCGATCGACATGGGCACGCGGAAGGTCTCGAATCCCTCGCGCGCGGCCCGGTCGAGGAACTCCCGAGACGACCGGTAGCGCACGTGGCCGAGCAGATCGTCGGGGATCTCGGCCACGCGCAGCATCCGGGCGACACGCGGGAAGTATTCGCGGTCGAGAAGGTCGTAGTCGATGCCGGCCGACACCGATTCCGCGAACCGTTCCGCGTCCGGTTGCAGCGTCATCCCGTGATACATCAGCGAACTGCCACCCACGCCGGCACCGCAGAGAATGTCGATCCCGTTGCCGCGCACCCGTTCCATCAGGCCGGTGTACGGCTCCGACGGAATCGGGGGCGCGCCGGTCATCACCGGCATCGGCGACAGCCACGACGCACGCCGGTCGGGTGCGAACATGCGGGGGAAGGTCTCCGCGTTCGGCCCGGTGGGCCAGCGAATCCCCCGCTCGAGCACGATGGTCTGCACACCGGCACGCCCCAGGTGCATCGCGGTGATGGCGCCGCCGAAACCGCTCCCGATCACCACCGCCCGGTGACGTTCTTCGGTCACCTCGGCTCTGGCACGCGGCACCGCCACCACCGTGAATGCGAGTGCTGCGGCGGCAGCGGTGCCCAGAAAAGTACGACGCGACAGAGCGGTATCCACATGATCTCCTGAACGAAAGGTTTCGATCGTGAAGAGCGGGAAAGCCTGGCAGAGCGCAAAATTCAGATGACAGTGAGCGGTAACGGAATCCCACGGTCGGCGAAGACGAAATCGGTACCCGAACTGAAACGCGTGACGGCCACTTCGCCACACTCCTTCGCCGGCGTGTCCTCGCGCACGACACCCACGACGAGAGCGTCCGGTGTCTCGGACTCCACACGCACGGAGAAATGTGCGTCGACCCCGCGCACGAGTGCGTCGAGGGCGCCCAGGTGGTCGGAGTCGACGAGCGTCGGCCATGCGCCGTCGACGTGGGCGCCGCCACGCCTGCGGATCTCCAGCGTCAGACCGTCGGAATCGTGACGGATGCTGCGGTCGACGTACTGGTACGGCGAGATCACCGGGTGGACGTCGAGGACGGCCGCGAGTCCCTCGAACGAACGCGGTGCTCCGAGCGCCCGCATGATGCGCTCCGAGGCGATACCGGCAATCCCGGTGAGTTGTTTCCTGGTGAGTTCGAGCGCCGACGCCTCGTCGGTGCGCTTGCGTACGCCCATCAGGAATCCGAGGGTCAGCATGTGCTGTTGCAGGCAGACTTCCTCGGCGATCCGGACCAGCGCGGACTTAGAGAAGTCCGCGAAACGCAGGTCTGCGAGCAGCGGGCCGGAATAGTCGTGCGCTCCTTCACCTTCACCGTCGATCTCGCTCAGCACTGTGTCCACGGCTGCGGTGCGCCCCAGGGCTTCGGTGTGAGGTTCCGTCCGCGGAGGCACATGTGACGGGTCGATGGTGACGGTCCACGCGCAGTGCGGATGCCTGTCCTCCGGCACCCGAGGCGGCCGGTGGATCGGCCGGACCTGCGCGTGCGGATTGGTGGCCAGTGCTGTCGCGTCGAACGTCGGATCCTCGATGTCGTGACACATGGCCTTGACGTACGCGTCGCCGAGCGGTTCGACGTCCATGAGTGCGCCACAGTGGTCGAGGTGGAACTCGCCGTGGTCGCGGTCGTCGACGCGGTACCGGAAGTCCATGAACTGAGGCGGTGCACCGATGTCGAGTTGCAGCCCCTTGAAGATCGTGACGACGTCGTCACCCTCGTACTTCAATGCGCGTTGCATCCGCCGGGTGTACCAGGGCGAGGAAGCCTGCCACTCCTCGATCGCGACCTGAGCCATCCCCTCGCGGCCGAAGGCAGAGATGAGATGGGCCATTCCCGAACGGTCGATGAGTTGTCCGCAGAGCAGCAACTCGGGCACCAGCGCTGCAAGGTCGGCGCGGGAGAGCGCAGCGAACGATCCGCCCGTACGCGCGGCGGTCACCACAGCGGAACCGGCGACTGTCCGACTCGGTACCAGCCGGGCAGCGGTGTCTTGGACGTGGATCGCTCGATCCGCTTGTTCATCCCGTCCGACAGTTTGTTGTCGGTGATCATCTGCATGAAGAGGTGGGAGACGTTTCCGAAGTCGAAGAAGTCACGCTGCCAGGACCACTGGAAGTTCCCGCCGTACCGGAACCAGCTGCCACCGATGCCCTGCACGATGTAGGGCTCGCCGTTCTCGCGGGTCTCGTCGGCGGTCTGCTTCCAGAAACCGATGACGTCGCCGGAACGGTCGTCGACGACGAACTGCTGGTACGGATACTGCCACCCCTCGAGGCCTTCCATCTCCTGCCCCAGTGCCAGGTCGCGGATCTCGTCCCGGCCGACCGCCATGAACTCCTGCTTGGGCCCGTAGTTCCATCCGTATGTGGCGTCCTCGGTGTACATCTCCGCCAGCGGCTTCCAGTTTCCCTCCGCCTCGGCACGCTTGTTGGCGTCGGTCCAGCGGGCGATCATCTCGTCGAGCTCGGCGCGGTCGAACGTTGCCATAGGGGCGTCTCCTGGTCTCAGTCTTCGACGATGCGAAGGGCTTGGGTCGGGCAGTACTTCACGGCGGCCTGGGTGTCGCTGCGCAACTCCTCCGGCACCGGGTCCAGCAGAATCTCTACTTCGCCGTGCTTTGCCACGGCGAACACATCCGGGGCCTCCATCGCGCACATGGCGTGGCCCTGGCACAGATCGAGATCGGCTTCGACTCTCACGGTCGGCCACCTCCGTCCCGGTTGCGGCGCCGGTACCGCACCGCGCACGGCTGCGCGAGCTGCACCACCATCTTCGAGTGATCGTTGCGGTAGGTATCGGACGGCTGCGCCAACTCGAACTCGTAGTCGCGCAGCAGGATCGAGAAGATCGCCTTGAGCTGCATGAGAGCGAAGGCGGCGCCGACGCACCGGTGCCGGCCGGCACCGAACGGAATCCACGTCCAGCGGTTGACGATGTCTTCCTGGTTGGGATCGATGTAGCGACCCGGGTCGAATGCGTCGGGATCGGGGAAGTCCTCGGGGATGCGGTTGGACACCGCGGGTGTGGCGCCGACGAGGTCTCCCCGGCGGATCCGGTATCCGGCGACCTCGAAGTCGTCGCGCGCGACACGCAGCAGCAGGATCAGCGGCGGATGCAGCCGCAACGTCTCCTTGAGAACCGCTTCGAGCACCGGGATCTGGCGGAGCGCATGGAAACTCACATCCGCACCGTCGGCGTACAGCGTGTCGAGTTCGTCCGTCACCTCGTGCAGGTATCCGGGGTGGCGCAGCAGTTCGATCAGCGCCCACGCGGCGGTGCCCGACGTGGTGTGGTGCCCGGCGAACATCATCGAGATGAAGATTCCGGTGATCTCGTCTGCGCTGAACCGTTCGGTTCCGTCCTCGTTCTTGATCGACACGAGGACATCGAGCATGTCGCGGTCCTCTTTGCCCTTCGGCGGATTCGCGATGCGCCCGGTCATGATGTCCTGTACGAGCGAGACGAGACCACGCCGCGCTTCGTCACGCCGACGGAAGCTCTCGATCGGCGCATACGGATCGACGAAAGCCAAAGCGTCGGTGCCTTTTTCGAGATCGTGGTAGAGCCGCGCGAAGCGGTCGTCGAGCTGGTCCCGGAACTTCTTGCCGATCAGGCACGCCGACGAGGTGTAGATCGTCAGCTCGGCGAAGAACTCGAGCAGGTCGATCTCGCCCTCGTCGCCCCAGTGCGCGATCATGTCCTGCACTTCCCGGTCGATCGTCGCGGCGTGGCCTTTCATCTGTTCGCCGCGAAGCGCGGAGTTGTGCAGCATCTCCTTGCGCCGCTCGGGGCTCGCATCGAACACGACACCTTCCCCGAACACCGGTGTCATGAACGGATATGCGGCCTGCTGGTCGAGTTCCTCGTCCGCGGCCCGGAAGAAGAACTCGTTCGCCTCGGCGCCCGAGAGCAGCACGACATTCTTGTCGGCGAGTTGGAAGACGCCCACGTTTCCGCATTCGTCCCGGACGCGTCGCATGAGTGCGATCGGGTCGGTGCGCAACTCTTCGAGGTGGCCGTGTTCTTGCTCGCCACCGGACACCCGCCTGGGTTCGGCGATCGTGGTCATCAGGAATCCTTCTTCAGTGGGGCCTCGGGTTGTACCTCGATGAGCACGATGTGGGCGCCCCGCGGAGCCGAGACGACCGCCACGGCAGCATCCGCGATGTCCGACGGCCGGAGGAAGTAGGGGTGGCGCGCGAGTCCCCACTTCTCCCAGTCCGCGAGTAGCGGTTCGAGGATTTCCACGGGCGCGCTCATCCCCGCCGCGGTCTGGGTGGGGCCCGGACGCACCACCGACGCACGCACTCCGGTGCCCTCGAGTTCCATGCGCATCTCCCGCGCCAGGGCTTCCAGACCGGTCTTGGCCGCGACGTAGGCGCCCATCCAGGGGCGTGCCACGTCGGCGCAGTCGGAACCGATCACGACGAAATCGCCGCGGCGTCGTTCGATCATTCCGGGAAGCACCCGGTGGGCCAGTCGCTGGGTGCCCATGAGATGCACGCTGACCTGGAACGCGAACCGGTCGGGGTCCATTTCGTGAGCGAGAGAGAAGTCCATGTCGCCGGCGCCCGAGACGACGATCTCGGTGGGGCCGAGCGCGTCCTCCGCGGCAGTGACGAACCGATCGACCGAGTCGGTCGACGACACGTCGAGATGATGAGCGAACGCTTCACCGCCCTCGCCGCGGATCTTCTCTGCGACGGCCTCGCACTCGTCGACGCGTCGAGCACCGAGAGCGACGGGGTGCCCGAGTTCGGCGAGCGCGTAGGCGGTGGCGGTGCCGATGCCGGACGACGCGCCGGTCACGATCGCCGGGCGCCGGCCGGGGTGGGGTTCGAATCTAGGCATGTCGATCGGTGACCTTCATGGGCAGGGCCGCGAAGCCTCGGACGTTGGTGGAGTGCACGCGTTCGCAGCGGTCGACGTCGACGTCGTAGTCGGTGACGCGCCGGGCGAACTGTTCGAGCGCGATGGTCGCCTCGAGACGCGCGAGGTGGGCGCCGAGGCAGAAGTGCACCCCGCCGCCGAAACTCGCGATCTTCTGGGAACTGTTGCGGCCGATGCGGAAGGTGTCGGCATCGTCGAACACTTCCGAGTCGCGGTTGGCGGACCCGATGAGCAGAAGCACCTTGTCGCCGGCGGGGATGGTGGAGCCGTGCAGTTCGATGTCCTCCGCCGCAGTGCGGGCGACGAGCTGGCTCGACGTGTCGTACCGCAGTGTCTCCTCGACCCATTCCGGCGTGCGCGAGGGATCGGACAATACTTGCCGCACTTCCGATTTGTTCTCGGCTCCCCAGAACATCGCGTTGCCGAGCAGCTTCGTGGTCGTTTCGTTCCCGGCCACCACCATGAGGAACATGAATCCGATGATCTCGTCGTCCGACAATCGGTCGCCGTCGATCTCCGCCCCGAGCAGAGCCGAGGTGAGATCGGCTGTTTCCTTCGCACGGCGCTCGGTGATCATCCGGGCGAAGTAGCCGACGAGATTCAACGAGGCGTCCATCGCGGCGACCGGCACGTCGAGCACGCCCTCCTCGCGGTGCACGACGAGGTCGGCGAGCCTGCGGATCTCGGCGCGGTCGGATTTGGGAACGCCCATCAGTTCGGAGATCACGTCCATGGGCAGCTTGCCGGCAACGTCCGAAATCCAATCGAACTCGCCTGCCGCCAAAGCCGGTTCGAGGTATTCGAGGGTGATTTCCAGAATGCGTCCCTCGAGATCGGCGACGCGGCGCGGAGTGAAACCTTTGGATACCAACTGGCGCATGCGCATGTGCCGCGGGTCGTCCATCGCGAGGAAGGACATGACCTTGTGCGCGTTCGGCCCGTACGCGGAGGGATCGAGCGAGACTCCGTTGGCGCTCGAGAGCCGCGTGCTGTCACGAAACGCGGCCACCACGTCGGCATGACGCGACAGTGCCCAGAACTCCAGTTCGGGGTTGTAGTACAGCGGCGCTTCCTCGCGCAGCCGGCGGTAGGTGGGATACGGGTCCTCGTGGAAGGAGTAGTCGTACGGGTTGAACGTCGGCGGGTCGAGCGATGAGGACTCCCGGGAGGCCTGAATCATGCTTCACTCCAGTAAAAGTCGGGCTGAGACTTCCAACCTGTCGGCGAGCTTTTCGTATGTCCCGTATCCCATGCCGGCGCGCACGAGGGCACCGGCGTAGAGAAGTTCGAGTGCTTCGAGTTCGTCGGGGTCCGCGCCCGGTCCGAGCGCGGCGGAGAGCCGCTCTCGAATGTCGAGCCCGATACGTGCGCGCAGATGCTCGACGTCCGGATCCTGACCGAGCAGGGCACTCGTGACGGCCGCCGCGAGTTCCGGTTCGTCGGCCATGAGCAGCGCGATCCCCCGGAGTACTGCCGCCACCCGATCCACACGGTCCGATTCGGCCGGACCGGCTGTGGACTCGACCGCGGGCTCGGTGGCGAGCCGCCGCCAGAACACCTCCGCAACGAGATGTTCCTTCGACGAGAAGTACGTGTACGCCGTTGCCGGCGCGACGCCCGCGCGCGAGGCAACCATCCGGACGGTCAGTCCTGCAAACCCCTCTTCGCGCAGCACCTCGACCGCGGCCTGTGTGAGCCGCTGGACGGTATCCGCCTGCCTCTCGGTCAGGCGCCGGCGAGTCGATTCGAGGTTCACATTTCTGGACACGTGTCTGGACATTACTACGGCAATACCCGTCCGGCAATGCCGACGACAGGCATTGCGCACCGAATTCGTCACCCGCGCGGGTAGATCCGGACGGGCATCGCCTTGATCCCGTTGATGAAGTTCGACCTCAACCGGCGCGCGGGCCCGGCAGATTCGACGCGGTCGAGACGCGACGCCAGAGTCTCGAACATCACGCGCAGTTCGAGACGCGCAAGATGCGCCCCGACGCAGAAATGGACCCCGCTCCCCCCGAAGGCGACGTGCGGGTTGTGTTCACGCCCGATATCGAAGACCTGTGCGTTCTCGAAGACCTCCTCGTCCCGATTCGCGCTGGGGTAGTACACGACGACCTTGTCGCCGCGCTCGACGGCCTGACCCCCGACCGACGCCGGACAGGTCGGGGTGCGGCGGAACCCCAGCACGGGGCTCACCCAGCGCAAGACCTCCTCCACCGCGCTGTCGATCAGTTCCGGCCGCTCCTGCAGTCGCCGCCACTGCTCGGGATGATCCATGAATGCCTGCATGCCGCCGGAGATCGCGTTGCGGGTCGTCTCGTTGCCCGCGATCACGAGCAACACGAAGAACATGTCGAACTCGACCTCCGACAAGGTGTCGCCGTTCTCGTCGGGACGAACCAGTTTCGAGATGATGTCGTCGCGTGGTTCGACACGTCTTCTGGCCGCAATCTCGTTGGCGTACAAGAACACCTCCGCTGCTGCCAGCTCCCCGTCCTCCTGGGAACTCCCGTACTCCGGGTCGTCCCAGCCGATCATCCGGTTCGACCAGTCGTACAGCTTGCCGACGTCCTCCGCCGGCGCGCCGAGCAGTTCGGCGATCACCTCGAGAGGCAGGGGCGCTGCCACCAGAGGAACGAAATCGACGACCATGCCGTCGCGGCCGGCCTCGATCACCTCGTCGACGATCCGGTTGCAGACCTCCCGGATGTGCGCTTCGAGGGTCTTGACCATCCGGGGCGTGAACCCGCGACTCACCAGCTGCCGCAGCCTGGTGTGGTCCGGCGGATCGAGATTGATGAGCATCGTCGCCTGCTTGAGGCGTGTCTCCTCGTCGAAATCATCGATCTGGGTCGTACCCAGCGCCGACGAGAAAGTCACACTGTCGCGGGAGACGGCCACGACGTCGGCATGCTTGGTGACCGCCCAGAAACCGGCGCCACCGTCCTCCAGCTGCCGAGGCACCGGACATTCGCGGCGCATCTGGGAGAAGTACGCGTGTGGAACTCCCTCGAGATAGAGGTCGGGGTTCTTGAGATCGATACGGGAGGTGGTCATGCCGTCACCCTCGTCGTGAATATCCGAATGTGTGTGACCTTCAAACTACAGGCCTTCGTTTGATGCGGAAGACCCTTAGAATAACTTCATGGCACGTGACAATTCCCGGCCCGTCCGGCGACGCACCCTCACGCGTGAGAAGGTGATCGGCGCTGCGCTCGGGATCGTCGAGGATGCCGGCTGGGAACAACTCACCATGAGCACCCTGTCGGGCAGTCTGGGGATCGCCGCAGCCTCCCTCTACAACCACGTCCGCAACCTCGACGACGTCCGCTCAGCGATCCAGGTCCGCGCCATGACCGATCTCGGCCTCCACCTCCGCGAGGTGGCGATGGGCCGCAGCGGGATCGACGGCCTGCGCGCCCTGATCGACGCCCACCGGGCCTGGGCGGTAGAGCACCCCCGCCTCTACCGGGCACTCACCGCGGCACCGGTGGACCGCGATGCGCTCGTCGGCGCGGCACTCGATGCCAACGTCGCCCTGCGGACGATGCTGTCGTCGTGCGGAGTGCCCGAGGACGAGTCGCTCGAGGTCGCCATCAGCATGTTCGCGGCGCTGCACGGGTTCGCGACGCTCGAAGGCAGCGGATTTCTCGGCAGCGAACCGGATCTCGACCAGATCTACGAGACCGTGGTGCGCGGGGTCCTCGCGAGCGTTCCCCTCGGAGATGCGCGCACGGGTCGAAACGAGCCGGTATAACTGGATTCAACCGTCGTCAGATGGAGGACCTCATGCCTGCCATCCGCTCCCTCGGGGATCTGGTCTCGCCGCTCGGCGGCACGATCAATGCGGCGAACGTGATCATGCAGTTGGCTCTCCCGAGCGTCGGACAGGGCGTGCTCGACAGCACCGTGGATTCCGGTCGCGCCGACCTGCATCCCCTCAAACGCGCCCGCACCACCGGCGCATACCTTGCCGTCGCGGCATACGGTAACGACGACGACCGCGCCTACGTCCGAGAATCCGTGCGGCGCATCCACGCTCACGTGGTGTCCCCGCCGGGCGCCGCTGTGGGTTACAGCGCCAACTCCCCCGCACTCCAGCTGTGGGTCGCCGTGTGTCTACTGAAGTACTTCGTCGACCAGCACGAATTGCTGCACGGACCGCTGCGCGAGGACGAGTTCCGGCGCGTGCTGCACGACGGCGCGACACTCGGCACCACACTGAACGTGCGCCCGGAGTCCTGGCCCACCACACGCGCGGAGTACGACGATCTCTGGCGGGCCGGAGTCGGCAGCATCTCCATGAACGACGACGTCCGCACCTACCTCACCCACCTCGCCGAACTCAGCTTCCTCGAAATCCGGCTGGGCCGCCTCGGCCGCCTGATCCACCGCGTGTTCGGACGATCGTTCGAGTTGATCACGCGCGGAGCCCTCCCCCCGGAATTCCGGGAGCTCATGCACTACGAGTGGACCGCCACCGACCAGCGCAGATTCGACCGTTACCTGGGCAACCTCCGCCGGGTGCATCGCGTCACCCCGGGACTGTGGGGCCTGCCGTGGAGGGTGTATCTGCTGGACATGCGACTGCGGCGGCGCCTCGGACTGCGCGTCTTCTGAAGTTCCCCCGCGGGTTATCGCACCGGAGCGCCCCGGACGAATTCGGAGATCTCCTCGGGTGTCCACGGCGGCGCCTCATCGTGATCGCGCCACGCGAGCAGAGCCGGCGTCTGCTTGCCGAACCGGCCGACGAAACACCCCGAACCCGCGAAGATTCCGCCGGTGTCCGGCGACAGCGCACTCGCGAGGTAGACGTAGAGAGGCGCGACGTACTCGGGTGGAGCAGGATTTCGCGAGGCCTCGTATGAGACGTCGTCGAGCAGACCGCGGTCGTGCAGGCGCGTGAGCTGCCGCTCGTAGTCGCCACCTGTCGACAAGCGCGTGCGCGCTCCCGGACACACGACGTTGGCGCGCACACCGTGTTCGCGCAGCTCTGCGGCAATCGCCATGGTCAAGCTGTTCACGGCACCCTTGCCGGCTGGGTATCCCGTCCCGCCGTAATCGCCCAGAAAAGCGAACGAGCCCGTGTTGACGATCGCACCACCGCCCTGCCCGACGAAGTACGGGGCGAGGACCCGGCAGGTGCGGAAGGTGCCCGTCAAATGGGCGTCGATCAGGTCGTGCCACTGCCGATCGTCGATATCGAGAATGGACGATCCGGCCGGCTCCGCCGTACCGGCGCAGTTGACGAGCGCTGCCACCGAACCGAATTGCGCGAGTGCCGTCTCGAGCAGCCGCTCCGCTACTCCCGGGGCCGCGGATGATCCCGCGACACCGACCGCCCGTACGCCTTCCGCGACCATCTCGGCGACCGTCGCGTCCACCGCGGCGGGATCGCGGCCGTTGACCACCACACCCGCTCCCCTCGCGGCGAACTCCCGCGCGACCGCCCGGCCGATGCCCCGGCTCGACCCGGTCACGATCACGCCCCTACCGGACAGCCCGGTCGAATCCGGCTCCCCCATAACGTTCCCCGTTCCGGCCATTGCGTCGTACATCTGCCCGAACTATAGTCCAGACACCTGTCCAGAACCGAGGGAACGTCTGATGACACTTCGCCCCACCGACAGCTCCACCCTTCTGATCGACGGCAAGCTCGTACCCGGCAGCGGCGGCACCTTCGAGGTGTTCGACCCGAGCACCGAAGAACTGCTCGGGCATGCGGCCGACGCCACCGCCGACGACATGGACACCGCGATCGCGGCCGCGCGTCGCGCGTTCGACGACACCGACTGGTCGCGCGATCACGCGTTCCGCGCCCGATGCCTGCGCCAGTTGCGCGACGCCCTGCGCGGCCACATCGAGGAACTGCGCGAGATCACCGTCGCCGAGGTCGGGGCTCCCCTGTTCCTCACGTCCGCGGCGCATCTCGAAGGGCCGATCGACGACCTGCTCTACTTCGCCGACCTCGCCGAGAGCTACTCGTGGAAACAGGATCTCGGCAATGCCGAGCCGATGGGCATCCCCACGCATCGCTACCTGCTGAAAGAAGCCACCGGTGTGGTCGGCGCGATCACGCCGTGGAACTTCCCGCACCAGATCAACTTCGCGAAGATCGGGCCGGCGCTCGCGGCAGGCAATACCGTTGTGCTCAAACCCGCCCCCGATACCCCGTGGTGTGCGGCGCTCGTCGGAAAGGTCCTCGCCGAGGAGACCGATTTTCCGCCGGGTGTCCTCAATATTGTGACGTCGAGCGATCATCGCCTCGGTGCGCAGCTCGCCGAAGACCCGCGGGTCGACCTGATCTCGTTCACCGGATCCACCGCGACCGGCCGCTCCGTGATGCGGGCCGCCGCCGAAACCCTCAAGAAGGTCTTCCTCGAACTCGGCGGCAAATCGGCATTCCTCGTGCTCGACGACGCAGACCTGCGCAGCGCATGCTCCATGGCAGCGTTCACCGTGTCCACCCACGCGGGCCAGGGCTGCGCCATCACGACCCGCCTCGTCGTTCCCCGCGACAAGTACGACGAGGCGGTGGCTGCCACCGCGAAGACGATGCGCAATCTGCGACCGGGCGATCCCCGCGATCCCGGCACCGTCTGCGGACCCTTGATCTCCGAGCGCCAGCGCGCGCGGGTCGAGAGTTACCTCAGGCTCGCCGTCGACGAGGGCGGCACCATCGTGGTGGGTGGTGGGCGACCGGCCGAACATGCGCGCGGATACTTCGTCGAACCCACACTGATCTCCGGTCTGGACAACACATCCCGGACCGCACAGGAAGAGATCTTCGGTCCCGTGCTCGTCGTGATTCCGCACGACGGTGACGACGACGCGGTGCGCATCGCCAACGATTCCCCCTACGGCCTGTCCGGTGCGGTGTACGGCACCGATCCCGAACGCATCGCTCGCGTCGTCTCGGGGGTGCGCACCGGCACCCTCGGCGTCAACGGTGGCATCTGGTACGCGGCGGATGCACCGTTCGGCGGATACAAGCAGTCCGGAATCGGCCGGGAGATGGGCGTCGCCGGTTTCGAGGAATACCTGGAAACCAAGCTGGTCGCGGAGCCCGCGAGCTGATCGCCGCACCCACAGAATCGAAAGGACCGACAGCATGGCCAGATTCACAGACCGTACGGCGATCGTCACCGGCGCAGCGCAGGGCATCGGGGAGGCCTACGCCCGCGCGCTCGCGTCCGAAGGCGCGAACGTTGTGGTCGCCGATCTGAACACCGAACTCGGTGTGCAGGTCGCCAAGCAGATCGTCACCGACGGCGGCAGCGCGACCTTCGTCCCCGTCGACGTATCCGACCCGGTGTCCACGGAGGCCCTGGCCGCGGCGACCGTCGAAAAATACGGCCGCATCGACCACGTGGTCAACAATGCCGCGATCTACGGCGGCATGAAACTCGATCTGCTCCTCACCGTCCCGTGGGACTACTACAAGAAATTCATGAGCGTCAACCTCGACGGCGCCCTCAACGTCACCCGTGCGGTATGGCCGCACATGTCGGCCGAGGGCGGGTCGATCGTCAACCAATCATCAACGGCCGCATGGGTATATTCCGGTTTCTACGGCCTCGCGAAAGTCGGGATCAACGGTCTGACCCAGCAGCTCGCCGTGGAACTCGGCGGGTCGAACATCCGGATCAACGCGATCGCACCCGGCCCCACCGATACCGAGGCCACCCGCAGCACCACGCCGCCCAAGATGGTCGCCGACATGATCAAGCGTCTGCCCCTCAAACGAATGGGTACCCCGGACGACCTGGTCGGCATGTGCCTGTTCCTGCTGTCGGACGAGGCGAGCTGGGTGACCGGGCAGATCTTCAACGTGGACGGCGGGCAGGTGATCCGGTCGTGAGCGACCCCGGGGGCCTCCGGATCGGGTACATCGGGCTCGGCAACATGGGCGCGCCGATGGCACAACGCCTGCTCGGCCGGCCCGGTGGACTCACCGTGCTCGACACCCGTCCCGAAGCCGTCGCCCCGTTCGTCGAGGCCGGCGCCACTGCCGCTACCGACACGGCAGAACTCGCCGCCGCCTGCGACCTGATCTGCGTGACCGTGCTCGACGACGCCCAGGTACGCGACGTCGTCGCAGGTACGGGCGGTCTCCTCTCCACCGCGCGCCCCGGAACGGTGATCGCGGTGCACTCCACGATCTCCGACACCACCGCCACCGAACTCGCGGCCCAGTGCGCCGAGGCCGGCGTCGACCTCGTCGATGCGCCCGTCAGCGGTGGTGCTCCCGGCGCCCGCAACGGCACCCTCGCAGTCATGGTCGGTGCGACGGACGAGGCGTTCGCGAAGGTCGCCGAGCCGTTCGGGCACTTCGCGGAGATCGTGATCCACGCCGGTCCGGTGGGTTCCGGTACCCGTATGAAGCTGGCCCGCAATCTTCTGCACTTCATCTCGTTCACCGCGGCGACCGAGGCACAACGGCTCGCGGAGGCGGCCGGGATCGACATCACCGAACTCGGCAAAGTCGTCCGCCACACCGATGCCATCACCGGCGGTGCGGGGGCGATCATGTGGCGCGACAACACATCCCAGCTCGGCGCCGCGGATTCGTGGTTCCCCATCTTCTCCCACGTGCGGGACCTCGGAGAGAAGGACCTGTCGCTCGCACTCGACCTCGGCGAGCGGCTCGGCGTCGAACTACCGCTCGCCACACGAGCATTGGCCGGACTCGGCGTCGGACTCGGCGTCGGTACCGGCAGCACCGCACAAGCCCACGCCAGCGAGGAGCACGCATGACCGACGAGACCCGCCGCCGCGGACTGGACATGATGACCGCGGTCTACGGCTGGGAAATGCAGGACGGGCCCGGCGACCACTTCGCGGTGACGGCAGATCATCTGTTCGCCGACATCTGGTCGCGTCCCGGGCTGAGCATCCGGGATCGGCGGCTCCTTCTGCTGGGCGCCCTCACGGCACAGGGGCTCACCGACGTCGCGGAGATCCAGATCGGTGCGGCTCTGCACAACGAGGAACTGGACGAAGAGCAGTTGAGAGAGATCTCGCTCTTCCTGTGCCACTACGTGGGGTGGCCACTGGGCACCAAACTGGATGCGACGATCGGGAGCGTGCTGCACAAGCGGCGGCGCGCATCCGACCGCTCGTGAGCATTGCCGGACGGGCCGGTTCGGCGCCCGAGTTCCCCGAACTCGGGTTCTATGGCCTGGCCGGGCACTCTCCCGAGCCGCGGGATCTGCTCGACGAGGTCCGCAGTGCCGAACGACTCGGCCTCGGAGCGGTATTCCTGTCCGAGCGCTTCGACACGAAGGACGCCGCGGCGCTCGCCGGAGCTGCAGCGGCGGTAAGCGAAACGATCGGAATAGGCACCGCTGCAACGAATCCGCACACCCGTCACCCGCTCGTCACTGCGACGATGGCGACCACCCTGCACCGGTTGAGCGGCGGCCGGTACGCGTTCGGCCTCGGGCGTGGGTTCGATGCCCTCTTCGACCTCATGGGCCTGCCGCGCGTCACGTCGGCGAGGCTCGAGGACTCGGCCGGGATCCTCCGCGCCCTGTGGAACGGTGATGCGGTCGCGGGACACGACGGCCCGGCCGGGTCGTTCCCTTATCTGCGCCGCATCTCCGACGGATCCGATCGCATCCCGATCCTCGCGGTGGCCCTCGGCGACAGGACGCTCGAACTCGCCGGTCGGATCGCCGACGGCGTCGTCCTGCACACCTTCTTCGCGGATGCCACCGTCGCCCGCGCCGTGAAGATCGTCCGCGACGCGGCGGACGCGGCCGGAAGAGACCCCGCGTCCGTACGGATCTGGTCGGTGATCGCCACGGTCGAGGACTCGATAGCCGAAGACCGGCAACTGCGCATGCTGGCCGGGCGTCTCGCCACGTACCTCCAGGGTTACGGCGACGTGCTGATCCGGGCCAACGACTGGGATCCCGCCGTCCTTCGCCGGTTCCGCGACGACCCCGTCGTGCGCGAGCACCATGGTGCGTTCGATGCGTCCGGCAACCCCGACGTTCTGCGGCACATACGCACCCTGCTGCCCGACGAGTGGCTCGCCGCGTCCGCCACCGGTTCGGCCCGGACCTGCGCGACACGCATCGCGGATCAGTTCGACGCGGGTGCGGACAGCGTGATTCTGCACGGCGCAACACCCACGGAACTCGCACCCGTCGTGGGAGCATGGCGCGAGATACGCAAACCCGACAGCGTCTCACGGCTGCCCGCGAATCCCGGATGGAGCGCTCGATGACCTCCCCTCTCCCCGAACCGGCGCTGATGCTCGACGTCGAAGACCTGACGCCGACTCGACTGGGAGAGGTCCTCGGAGGAACCGTGCGTTCGGTACGGACGGAGGAGATCGGGACCGGTCAGATCGGTCGGTGTCTGCGCCTCGAACTGACCGGCGACGAGATACCGGCTTCGATCGTCGCGAAACTTCCGGCGGCCGACGCGGCAACGCGAGCGATGCTCGCCGGTGCCTACCGGGGGGAAGTCCGGTTCTACACCGACATCGCGGACACCGTGTCGGTCCGGGTGCCCGTCTGCTACTACGCCGCCCTCGGCGACCACGGTGATTTCACGCTGCTCCTCGAAGATCTCGCGCCCGCGCAGCAGGGCGACCAGGTCGCCGGTTGCACGCCGGCGCAGGCACACGACGCGGTACGCAACCTCGCGGGTCTGCACGGGCCGCGCTGGTGCGACCCCGCCCTCCTCGGCCTGTCCTGGGTCGGCCGCACCGACGAGGCGGAAGCCCGGATGCTGGGCGAGTTGTACGGCCCGGCGGTCGAGACGTTCCTGGACGGTCTCGGTGACCTCGTGGTGGACGGCGATCGGGACACACTGCGGGCGTGCGTCGAGGTCACCGAACGGTGGATCAGTGCACGACCGGAGCGGTTCGCGTTGGTACACGGCGACTACCGGCTCGACAATCTTCTGTTCCCGTCGGACCCGGACACCGGCGTCACCGCGGTGGACTGGCAGACGCTGACGGTCGGGCTTCCCGCCCGCGACCTCGCGTACTTCGTCGGCACCTCGCTGGCACCCACGGTACGGCGCGAACACGAGTGCGACCTCGTCGCGACGTACCACCGGGCGCTGCTCGGTCACGGCGTCGAGAAGTACAGCCTGACCGATTGCTGGGACGACTACCGATTCTCGATGCTCCAGGGTCCCCTGGTTGCCGTCTTCGGATGCGCGTACGGCACGCGCACGGAGCGCGGCGACCGGATGTTCGCCACGATGGTGGCGAGAGCATGTGCCGCGATCCGCGACCTCGACAGTCTCACCCTGGCAGCCCGCACCGCCGGGTGAGAGGGCATCTCGGTAAGGTGGCGCACCTGACACCGCAGTTCGCGATCGAACGGAGAGCCCGGATGACCCGCACCACCCTTCCCCGCGAGGTAGTCGAACTGGCCGAGGCCACCCAGGGTTTCATGCCCGAAGACGAAGGAACCGCGTTGCACGACGCGGCCCTGCGGTACCTCGGCGAGGGAGTCGGTGTCGAGATCGGCACGTACTGCGGCCGCTCGACGATCTACCTCGGTGCCGCTGCCCGCGCGACCGGCGGCACCATCGTGACGATCGATCACCACCGCGGTTCCGAGGAGCACCAGCCGGGCTGGGAATACCACGATCCCGCGCTCGTCGACTCCCACACCGGGCGCATCGACACCGCCGGCAAATTGCGGCACACGCTCGCCGACGCCGACCTCGAATCGCACGTCGTGACGGTGATCGGCAATTCGCCTCAGGTGGCGGCATTCTGGCGCACGCCGGTGTCCTTCGTGTTCATCGACGGCGGCCACAGCAGCGAAGCCGCTCAGTCCGACTATGCGGGATGGTCACCGTGGGTGGAGGTCGGGGGTGCCCTGATCATCCACGACGTCTTTCCCGACCCGAAGGACGGCGGCCGGCCTCCGTACGAAATCTATTGTCGCGCACTGGAGAGCGGTGACTTCACCGAGAAGTCGGCGACGGGCACCCTCCGCGTGCTCGAACGCACCGGAGGAACCGTCGGAACCCTGCCCGGTCGTCGCTAGCGGGCAGGCACGGCGCGTCAGACCAGGACGGGGCAGTCCTCGGTGCACGGATCGCTACCCGCGTATCGGGTGGGCGTCCCCGCATCGCGGAACACCCCGTTCCCTCCCGTCGTGCGCGAGAGGGCATCGGCCGCCAGGATCACCGCCGCACTGGTCCACGAGCTGACTTCGACAGGCCAGCGCTTGCCGTCGGTGTAGACCAGGCCGGTCCAGTAGGAGCCGTCGGGATCGCGGAGATGCTGCATGTCCGCGAACAGTTCACGGGCACGCGCGCTGTCTCCGAGGCAATCGAGTGCGAGGACAAGTTCGCAGGTCTCGGCGCCGGTCACCCAGGGACGGTGATCGACGCAGCGTATGCCCAGCCCGTCGACGACGAAGTCCGTCCAGCGATCCCGGATCCGTTCGTGCGCCTCGGGTCCGCGGAGGGCGCCGCCCAGGATCGGGTAGTACCAGTCCATCGAGAACTCCGGCTTGGGGGTGAACACCTCGATGTGCCGTCGTAACGTGTGGCCCAACCGGAACAACGCCACTTCCCATTCGGGCTGCGGATCACCGACGAGATCGGCGAGACGCATTCCGCAGTACAAGCTTTGGTGAATACTCGAGCATCCCGTGAGCAACGCCTCGTCGAACATGCCGCCCGCGCCGCGTGCCCACGAGATCGAACCGTCGGCCAGTTGCATGTCGAGTACGAGATCGAGCGCACGCCGTACCGTCGGCCACATGCCTTCGAGGAAGCTCCGGTCACCGGTGACCAGGTGGTGGTGCCACACCCCCACCGCGATGTATGCGGTGAAGTTGCTGTCGATGTCGCCGCTTTCGGGCACTCCCCCGTCGAATCGCACCGGCCACGAGCCGTCCTGACGCTGCGTTCGGCGCAACCAATGGAAGGCGGCATCCGCTTCGTCCCGAAGCCCGGTCACGGTCAATGCCATTGCGGATTCGACGTGGTCCCACGGATCGGTGTGACCTCCCGGAAACCACGGGATCGCGCCGGACCGCTCCTGCATCGCCGCGATGGCATGTCCGGTCGCGAGGCACTGCTCCTCCGACAGAACTCCCTCGACAGAGGGCATCACCGGCACACGGGAACTACTGGGCCGCACCGGAGATACCCGGCTTTTCGAGATAGAACACGACGCTCTTGCCCATCACCGGGTCGAGCAGCCGCTCTGCGGTCCGGGTGATCCACGGACCCTTCATCAGATCCCACACCAGCATCCGGTGATACGCCTTGGTCAGCGGATTGTCGTTGTTGTCGACGCCGACCGCGCACTTGAGCCACCAGTACGGAGCATGCAGAGCGTGGGCGAATCCGGTTCCGGACACCTTCAGTCCGGCAGAGGTGAGTTTGCCCGCGAGCTCGTCGGCCTTGTAGATGCGGACGTGGCCACCCTCGACCTCGTGATACGCGTCGGACAGTGCCCAGCACACCTTTTCGGGGAACCAGCGCGGCACGGTGACCGCGGCGACGCCGCCCGGCTTGAGCACCCGCACCAGTTCGGCGATGGCACGCTCGTCCTCGGGCACATGCTCGAGGACCTCGGAAATCAGGACGATATCGAACGAGGAATCCTCGTAAGGCAGCGCGAGCGCGTCACCGACCTCCGCGCGGGCGAGGGTGCCCTCGGGGACCTGCCCCTCGAGTTCCATGGCGACGAACATGTCGGCGACCGCCTTCATATCCTCGGCACTGCGATCGAACGCCACCACGTCCACGCCGCGTCGATACAACTCGAACGAGTGCCGCCCGGCACCCGCTCCGATATCGATGGCGCGCTGTCCTGGTGCGATTCCCAGCCGGTCGAAGTCGACGGTGAGCATCAGTTCGTCCTTCCTTCGTGTGCGGCGACGGCCTGTTCGTACACGCGCGCGGTCTGCGCGGCCACCGCGGCCCAGCTGTACTTGTCGAGCACCCGTGCGCGCGCCTTGATCCCGAGGTCCTCGCGTGCGCCGGGATCTTCGAGGAGATCGGCCAGGGCGCCGGCCAACTGCGCGGCGTCACCCGGCGTGACGAGGACACCCGCGTCGCCGACCACCTCGGGGATCGCGCCGGCGCGACTCGCGACCAGCGGCGTTCCACACGACATCGCCTCCACAGCAGGCAACGAAAAGCCTTCGTAGAGAGACGGAACCGCCGCGACCTCCGCGGACGCGAGAAGCGCTGCCAGCTCGGCGTCCTCGATACCGGACACGGTACGCACGACGTCGCCGATCGCGAGAGCGTCAATGAGACGCTCGGTGGCTCCTCCCGGAGCCAGCTTGGACACGAGAACGAGCTCGACCTCTCGCTCCGTCCGCAGTTTCGCCACCGCCTCGAGCAGGGTCGGCACTCCCTTGAGCGGAGCGTCCGCGCTGGCGACACACACGATCCGACCCGCGACCCGCGGCGTGGACGGCGGTGCGAAGAGTTCGGTGTCCACCCCCAGCGGGATGGTGTGGATGCGTTCCGGCCGGATCCCGAAGGCGGCGCGGATGTCGTCGGCGGAGTTCGCGGACACGGTCAGCAGGGTGCCGATCCGCCGGGCCACCCGCTCCTGCATGCGGAGGAAGCCGTACCAGCGACGCAAGGTGATCTTCCGGCGCCACGTGCCGGCGGACGCAAGATCGAGTTCGCGGTCGCGGGTAATCGGATGGTGGATCGTCGCGACCAGCGGAAACCGCTCGGCGATCTTCAGCAGGCCGGAGCCGAGGGACTGGTTGTCGTGCACGACGTCGAAATCGCCGAGTCGCTCGCGCAGGAGCCTGGCCGCGCGCAGGCCGAACGTCCGGGGTTCCGGAAATCCTGCCGTCCACATGGTGGCGACCTCGAGAACATCGATCAGATCGCGATATTCGCCGGGACGGGGTGTCCGGAAAGGGTCCTCGTCCCGATACAGGTCGAGACTGGGCACCTTGGTGAGGGAAACGCCCGGATCGAGTTCCGGGTACGGCTGCCCGGAGAACACCTCGACCGTGTGGCCCTGCGCGACGAGTTCGCGACTGAGATGCCGCACGTAGACCCCTTGGCCCCCACAGTGCGGCTTGCTCCGGTACGACAACAGAGCTATTCGCACATTCCACCTCGGGTTGATTCGGACGGGCGTGGACCAGACGGGCACCTGACCGTCGGGTCGCGTAGAGCACCCTAGAACAAGTTCCGCCGTGTCACGATAGCGGCACGAACCGGATCGAGCCGACCGGCGGGATGCGAATGGGACCGCCGACGACAACACGACGAAGGCCCGGTATCCGTAGATACCGGGCCTTCGCCTGATGCGACCCTGACGGGACTCGAACCCGCGACCTCCGCCGTGACAGGGCGGCGCGCTAACCAACTGCGCCACAGGGCCATGCAGAACCCCGGGGGTTCCCATAGCAGGACCCACCGCATGCGGTGGGTCCGTCATATGTAATTGAGCGGTTGTTTGCCGGACAACCTCTGTGGCCAGGGCCGGGATCGAACCGGCGACCTTCCGCTTTTCAGGCGGACGCTCGTACCAACTGAGCTACCTGGCCGGACGGCACCCGAACCCGAATGCCGATCGTATGTGCTTTGCGACCCTGACGGGACTCGAACCCGCGACCTCCGCCGTGACAGGGCGGCGCGCTAACCAACTGCGCTACAGGGCCATACTTATTCAGTTCTTTCACCAAAGTACTGCACACTCCGACAGAGTCGAAGCGTACCCCCTACGGGATTCGAACCCGCGCTACCGCCTTGAAAGGGCGGCGTCCTAGGCCGCTAGACGAAGGGGGCCCGATCGGATCTCTCCGAACCGCACCCTCAACGGGTTTGGCGTTTCCGTTGGGAGCTTGGACAGCTTATGCCACGGCATTCGAGAATCACAAATCGCCAGGTCACACCCATTATTGAGCACTCGGGTGGGCACTGGGCCAACCACGCTCACGCCACCGTGCGAGCCACTCCTCGGACGCCGTCGCCTCCAGGGGAACCTCGAGGCAACTTTCGAACCGGGAGCGCACATCCACCCCCGGTGCAGTGAGGTCGGCGAGATAACGCTGACCGGCGAGAGACGAACCGACGGCGCCGACGAAACGCCGCAGATCCACCCCCGGCCGGAACAGCCCGAGCTCTCGGGCCTGCTCTGCCAACTGGTAGCCGGCCCGCCCCCACACGGCAGTTCCACGCAGACGCGCTTCGTCGACGAATTCCGGATCGATGACGAGACGGAACTCCGCTGCGATGACGACGTCGTTGTGGAGCGCCTCTCCCAGATCACAGATCATGCCGTGGAGTCGCTCGAAAGGATCGAGCTCCGTGAAGTCGACCCACCGGTCGACGATGGCCTGGTAATGGTCGAGCCCCTCCTCGAGGACTGCCCGGGCAAGGTCTTCCTTCGACTTGAAGTGGAAGTACATCGCACCCTTGGTGGCACCCGAATGTTCGAGGATCAGATTGATCGACGCCGCCGCGAATCCCCTCTTGGCGAATTCGGCCGCGGCCGACTCGACGATCGCGGCCCGGGTGCGCCGCGCACGCTCCTGCTGAAGTGGCATGGGGATTACAGCCTTCCGAGTACCTGTCGCCCCCCTCCGACAACTTTAGACTGCTCCGGCCCCTCAGGGCGGTGACTCCGGGCGAGAGCATCGCGTTCTCACGGCGTCGTCGGAGCACGTGTTCCGTCGGTGTCCCAAGAACACACCGAGTGGTATTCTTCGTCCGGCTCGGGTGCGAAGCAGGGGGTGAGCACCCGAGCCGTTTCGTGTTCCGGGCCGGTCGCCACGTCGGCGGGAGGGTGCCGGAACCCGGGACGGTCGGTCCGATACCATCGAGACGCTCGATGTGGTTACATTGTGCGCCCACGCCCCTATAGCTCAGTTGGTAGAGCTACGGACTTTTAATCCGCAGGTCGTAGGTTCGAGCCCTACTGGGGGCACCATGCACGACCCGGCGTCCGGATTTCCCGGACGCCGGGTCGTGCTGCTTTTCATGGGCACCGAGCCCGTAACGAATTTCGCGACAAATGGGATCAACGGGTCATGAGACTTCGCGTGCTTGCTCTCGCACCCGCCCTGGTTCTGCTCGCCGCCTGCGGAGGTGGCGACGGCGGCACCGCCGGCGCGGGGTCCCAGGTCGACTGGAACTACCTCCGTTCCCACCACGCGAACACTCTCGCGAACACCTCTTGCCTGAGCGATGCGACGACGTCTGCCGTGGACTGCAACCGCGAGCGCCATGAAGGCCTCACCGCCCTGCGCATCGATGCCGAGCGGCTCCCTGAAAGCGCGTCGAGACGCGACATGCTCGGCAGCATCGACCGCTGGCAGGAGAAGTACGCCGGTTACACCGGCGACGACTGCATGGGACCGTCCGGCACGCAAGGGGTCACGTGCGCGCTCGACGAGAGCCTTCTCAACATGACGATGGTGAACATCGAGTCCATCGCGAAGACGTCGGCGAACTGATTCTGCCCCGGGCCGTTCACCTGCCGGTTCGGTGGGAGCCCGGGGGCACGTCCTCCGGACCGGTACCCAACTCGTCGGCCGCCCGACGTCGCTCTCGCGCGCGCTGTTCCTCGAGTCGCTGCCGCTCGAGGTCCTCACGCACGTGGTGGAGGTCGCGGCCCCGCTTGCGGTAGCGGTCGACGGCGACGAAAAAAATCACGCACGCCAAGGCCCCGACGATCGCGCCCACCAATGATGCGCCCCGGAAACCCGGTGCATCGACATCGAGGATGCGCTCACCGGCGTGTGCGGCGTTGCTGCCACCGAGCACGATGCTCAGGGTCATGAGGTTGGGCAGCGCGATGACCAGCGCCGCCACGGCGAGAAGGATTTGCAGAGCCCGGTGGTGCTTCCATCGTCGGACCTGCCAGATACAAGCGAACAGGACGAGCGGGATCGCGGTGGAGAGAAGACCGAACGCGAGTCCCCACATAATGCCGCGGCCGAATCCACCCTCCGCGAGGCCGGCGATCCGTTGCGCCCACCATCTCGGGACGAATGCGGCGAGCACGAAATACGCAATGACGAGCACGGCCAGCGTGGCGACGACGACGAGCGTCTTCTTCGCCCACGGGGGCAAGCCCTGCCGTGCCTCCCCCGACCGAGTACTTGCGTCCGACATCCTGCGGCCCTCCCTGGGTCCTCGATAGACGCGCATCAGCCTACGGATCAGCCGACTTGCCGGCCGTGAATTCGCTCCCCTGCGTTTCCATCCGGTGACACAGCGCTTCTTTGGATACGGTGAGTCCGCAAAAACGGATTGTCTCGGTTCGTTTCGTTTCGGGGAGGAACATGCGCAGCTTCGTGGACCTGGGCCTGTTTCTGGCCGCAGTAGCACTGGGCATCGGGGCGGTGCTGCCCGTCGTCGGAGGTGTGCCGCCGACGCAGATACCGTTGTCGGGACTGCGTGACGGGTTCGCGAGCGGCGATCTGTCGAGCGTCGCCTCCCCCGGGCTACCGCTGTACCAGTCTCTTGCGGTGCCGCTGGCTGTGTCGGCCGTCCTGTTGTTGCTCGCGGCATTGTTCGACTCGGTCGTCACCGGGTGGGTCGGAACGATTCTGGGACTCGTCACGGCCATGGCGTTCTGGGTCCAGATCCTTTCTGCCCACGGCGAATACGTCCAGGAGAACCGCCGGACGGCGCTGACCAACCAGAACGGGACGGTGTTGTTGCTGAGCGGGATCCTGGTGGCCCTGCTGTGCTGTCTCGTCGCACTGCGCCGGCCACCGGGCGGCCGCAACACTTTCGACTGACCGGCCGCCACGCGCACCGCCCGAGTCGTTAACCTCGGCCGCACAGGCGGCCGCGACGGGACGCCCATGACCAGGCAGGTACTCATGGCAAGTCTCGACGAACTCCTCTCCCGGATCCCCATCGACAGCGTGGCCGAACGTCTCGGCGTCGACAGGCAGACCGCGGACACCGCGGTCCGGGCTGCGCTCCCCACCCTCGTCGGCGGGTTGGGCGCCAATGCCCGAAATCCGGAGGGAGCGGCCTCACTGATGTCGGCGCTCGACGAGCATTCCCGTTCGGGCCTGCTCGACGGCGTAGTGAACGTGGACAAGGTCGACACCGATGACGGCGGAAGAATTGTCTCCAACGTGTTCGGAGAGAAGAAGGACCAGGTCATCAGCACCCTGGGGACGGTGAACGGCTCCGGCGGGAGCACGCTCGTCGCCGATCTGCTCCCGATCCTCGCGCCGATCGTGCTGTCGTACCTGGCCGAACAGATAAAGGGCGCCGGCGCATCCGCCTCAGGAGGCGAACCTCGCGAGGGGGGCGCGCTCGGCGACCTTCTCGGCGGTCTGCTCGAGGGAGCATCCGGCCGCTCGGGCGGCGGCGGGGGCGGTATCGGCGACATCCTCGGCAGTGTTCTGGGCGGCAGTTCGGGCGGCGGACTCGGCGGTCTTCTCGGGGGTCTTCTCGGGGGCGGCAAGCGCTGAGGGCTCGCAGACGCGGACGTCGCCGGCACTCACGTCCGACGACATGCCCGGCTCGGCCTGTACGGTGACCGGCGGACGATTGTGATCGGCGACACCGATCGGCCCTGATCACGACAGGGCGTTGTACCGCACGACAGGCCGGTACGACATTTACCTACGGATCCGTAGGCTGACAGAGATCATGTGAAACCACAGGGAGGGTACGAAGGTATGACGCGAGTCCTGACACAGCTGGAGTTGCTGCGAGAGCTGGAGCCCGTGGCCGAAGCGAACGTCAACCGGCATCTCTCGATGGCGAAGGACTGGCATCCCCACGACTACGTCCCGTGGGACGAAGGACGCAACTTCGCCGCGATGGGCGGAGTCGACTGGGAACCCGAACAGTCGCAGCTCGGTGAGGTGGCCAAGGCCGCGATGATCACCAATCTGCTCACCGAGGACAACCTGCCCTCCTACCACCGCGAGATCGCCGAGGCGTTCAGCCGGGACGGCGCGTGGGGCACCTGGGTGGGTCGCTGGACTGCCGAGGAGAACCGCCACGGCATCGTCATGCGCGACTATCTCGTCGTCACCCGGGGCGTCGACCCCGTCGCACTCGAGAACGCACGCATGGAGCACATGACGAACGGCTTCGGTTCTCCCAACGAGACGGGCATGCTGCACTCGGTCGCGTACGTGACCTTCCAGGAGCTCGCCACACGCGTGTCGCATCGCAACACGGGTATCGCGTGCAACGATTCCGTCGCCGACAAGATGCTGCAACGCATCGCAGCCGACGAGAACCTGCACATGATCTTCTATCGCAACATCTGCGACGCCGCGCTGGACGTCGCTCCCCAGCAGACCCTGGAAGCGATCGTCGAGGTTCTCCGCACCTTCCAGATGCCCGGAGCGGGAATGCCCAATTTCCGCCGCAACGGTGTGCTCATGGCGAAGCACGGCATCTACGACCTGCGTCAGCACCTCGACGACGTGGTCATGCCGGTGCTGCGCAAGTGGCGGATCTTCGAACGCGATTTCGGCACCGGCGGCGCCCAGGCCCTCGACCAGCTGGGGACGCACCTCGAAGAACTCGAGCGTCAGGCCGTGAAGTTCGAGGAGATGCGCGACCGGTCGCTCGCGCGCGAGGCAGCCAAGCTCGAGCGCGCAGGCGCCCTGTCCTGAGTCCCGGCGCCCGGTAGGTCCCTGCGGATTCGGGGCCTACGTCGGCAAACGGTTATCCTGTGCCCGGTGCCCCTGTCGGTACCGGGCACAGCCGTCTTCCCGGTGAGATACCACGGGAGACCGCAATTTCACTGAAACACAACTCTTTCCAGAGGTTCCTTATGTCACCCCTTCGCATCGGCTCGCTCGAACTGAACAGCCCGGTCGTGCTGGCGCCGATGGCAGGCGTGACGAACGTCGCATTTCGCACACTCTGCCGTGAACTCGAACTCGAACGCGCCGGAAGCACCTCCGGGCTCTACGTGTGCGAGATGGTCACTGCACGCGCACTGGTCGAGCGGCATCCGGTCACCATGCACATGACGACGTTCGGTCCCACGGAAACACCCCGTTCCCTGCAGCTGTATACCGTCGATCCCGACACCACGTATGCGGCGGCGAAGATGATCGTCGACGAGAACATGGCCGACCACATCGACATGAACTTCGGCTGCCCGGTGCCCAAGGTCACCCGGAAGGGTGGCGGGTCGGCTCTCCCCTACAAGCGTCGCCTCTTCGGGCAGATCGTCGCCGCAGCGGTCCGGGCCACCGAGGGAACCGACATCCCGGTGACGGTCAAGTTCCGGGTCGGCATCGACGACGAGCACCACACCCACCTGGACGCGGGCCGGATCGCTGCAGAAGAGGGCGCGGCCGCCGTGGCCCTGCATGCCCGGACCGCCGCGCAGCGCTACTCGGGCAACGCCGACTGGAACGAGATCGCCCGGCTCAAGGAACACGTCACCACTGTCCCGGTGCTCGGCAACGGAGACATCTTCGACGCCGGCGACGCGGAGAAGATGATGACGCAGACCGGTTGCGACGGTGTCGTAGTCGGGCGCGGCTGCCTCGGCCGGCCGTGGTTGTTCGCAGAACTCAGTGCCGCGCTCAACGGGCGGGAGATTCCCACTCCCCCTTCCCTGGGAGAAGTGACGCAGATCATGCGCCGCCACGCAGAGCTTCTTGCCGACCATCACGGCGAAGATCGCGGCACACGCGAACTCCGCAAGCACATCGCGTGGTACCTGCGCGGCTTCCCCGCCGGATCCGAAGTTCGCAGCGGTCTCGCGCGAGTGTCCTCGCTCGCCGAACTCGACGATCTTCTCGGAAAACTCGACGCCGACGTGCCTTTTCCAGCTGACGCGGAAGGCCCCCGTGGGCGCCAGGGTTCGCCGAGCACCGTCGCTCTGCCCGAAGGGTGGCTCGACGATCCGGAGGACACCTGCGTCCCGGTAGGTGCCGACATCATGCACTCGGGCGGGTAATACTCCTTACCCTTCCCACCGTCGGCGCCTCCACATAGTGGAGCCGCCACCGGCCGCGTGTACCGCTTCGGTAACAGACGGTCAGTATCATGACGGGATCATTGCGCTCCGCCCGTTCGCGGGCGGGGCGCGCGAATGCGGTCGACCCGCGGAGAGGCAAGGCACCGGTGGACGAAGGGCACGACTCGGGCCTGCCCGACAATCGCGCTCCCTGGGAACGTCCTATCGCAGATCCGTCCAGCCGGGAAGTTCCGATCTACCGAGAGGCTCCACCGGCTCATCGAGAGATTCCGGGCGACCGGCGCCCCCGTAGCCGATCCCGTCACTCGGACGCCCCTGCCGCCGACCCGCGCCCCGCACATTCGGACGATGGGTATTCCGGCGGTGCCCACTCCGCGGAAGCCCGTTCCGAGCGCGACCACGGCGGAGGACGCCGCGCCGATTCCGGCCGCAATCGCCGTGCCGCCGCCGACGGCGACCCCGATCGGCTCACCGTTGCGGACCTCGTGGACAAGGTGTCCCGCCGGGACGGTCCGCCTCCCCCCGAACCGCCGGTCACAGCGTCGTCGTCGCTGCCACCCGCGCATCCCCGTGTCCCGTCGGCCCGCCCGGTGTCTCCACCGACTCCACCGACTCCACCGCCGCCTCCACCGCCGCCCGTGGGACGGCCGGTACCCCCGTCTCTCCCGTCTGTGCCCCCGGCGGTAACGCCGCCCGCAATGCAGCCGCCCGCAATGCAGCCGCCCGCGGTATCCCCGTCTCTTCCGCCCGCGCCCCCCGCGGTGCCCCCGCGCGCAGTGCCGCCTGTGCCGCCTGCGCCCCCTGCTCCGGCACGGAGTCCACAACCGACACCACAGCGACCGCCTGCCGTTCCCGTTCGTCCCGCGGGAGCGCCACCCGGCCCTCCCGCACCGCGGAGAGCCCCGCGCCCCCCGGTCGCGGACAATCCCACCGAGCTCATCGAGCCGGTCGATGACGAATTCGAAACCGACCTGCCGGACGCCGAAGACATTTACGAGGAGCCCGCCGATCTCCGGGACGGCCGTACGCAGGCCGCACCTCGGGCCGTCGGCACCGACGGGCTGACCCGGCTCGAATCGAGCAAGAGACGGAAGAACCGGAAACTGCGGGCCGCGGCCCGGACGGCCGTCGCCGCCTTCTCGGTGCTCGCCCTCGTCGGCACCGGATCGGTGTGGGGTTACGTGAAGTCGACCGAAGCGGGTTTCTCGCAGATTGCCGCGCTCGACACCGAGTCTTCCGACATCGTCGACGCGGCCGGGCAGACGGGTGACGAGACCTACCTGATCGTCGGAACGGACACGCGCGCGGGAGCAAGCGGGGCGGTCGGTGCCGGAACCACCGCAGATGCGGAGGGCGCCCGCGCCGACACCGTGATCCTCGTCAACATCCCCGCAGACCGCAGCCGTGTGGTCGCGGTGTCGTTCCCCCGCGACCTCGATGTGGAGCGACCGGTGTGCCGCGGCTGGGACAGCTCGACCGGCGACTACAGCTCGGACACCTACCCCGCGGCGGAGGGCGACAAGCTCAACGCCACGTATGCACTCGGCGGCCCGAAGTGCCTGGTGAAGGTGATCCAGAAGATGTCCGGTCTGAAGATCGGGCATTTCGTCGGCATCGACTTCGCCGGGTTCGAAGCAATGGTCGACAAGGTGGGCGGTGTGGAGGTGTGCACGCCGACGCCCCTCGAGGACGGTGAGCTGGGCACCATTCTGGACTCGCCCGGCAAGCACACCCTGAGCGGGAACAAGGCACTCGACTACGTCCGAGCCCGCTACGTGTTCACCGAGGGCAACGGCGACTACGGCCGGATCACCCGGCAGCAGAAGTTCCTGTCGTCCCTGCTGCGCTCCGCCTTGTCGAACAAGGTTCTGCTCGATCCGGGCAAGCTCAACGGCTTCATCGGCGCCTTCACCAGCGCCACATTCGTCGAGAACGTCAACACCGAGTCGCTGGTCAAGCTCGGTCGCTCCCTCCAGAACGTCGACGCGGGGGCCGTCACCTTCCTGACGGTGCCGACGGCGGGCACGAACGACTGGGGCAACGAGATCCCCCGGCTCGACGACATCGAATCGATCTTCACCGCCATCATCGACGACCTTCCGCTCCCCGGCGAGAAGCGCGAGGAGCCCCAGGACGACGCCGCTCCCGTAGCCCCTGAACCGATACCGGTCGCGCCGGGACAGACGGCTGTCGACCCGGGCACTGTGAGCGTGCAGGTCTCCAACGCGTCCGGCGAGTCGGGTCTGGCAGCACGGATCGCCGAAACTGTCGGAGCATACGGCTTCCCCGTCTACTCGGTGGGGAACTACACCAGCACCAGCACCAAGACGGTGATCCGATTCACGCCCGGTCAGGAGACCGAAGCCATGACGGTCGCCTCCTCTTTCCCGGACGCGGTGCTGCAGGAGGCTCCGCCGTCCGCACAGCTCGGCTCTCTCGTCGAGATCGTGCTCGGCACCAGCTTCGACGGCACCGTCGTCGCACCCACCCCCGCAGGAACCGAACTCGAGCCGGTGGCGATCGAAGCGTCGTCGAGCAAGGATGCCATCGAGCTGCCCTCCGACCTTTACATCACCAATGCCGGTGACGACCTGTGTAGCTGAGGGCTTCCCGCATCCGCCAGTTCACCCCCGGTTCACCCGATGCTCGTGACCTGTACTTTTCCGCACCGTAGGCTTTGCCGTTATGCGCGTCGTCTACAACGTACAAATGAGCGAACTCGGTGACCTTCTCGGAGAGATGGCCGGGCTCGCCGGACTTGCAATGGAGCGGTCCACCCAAGCTCTCCTCACCGCCGATCTCGGCCTCGCCGAGCAGGTGATCGAAGAGCACGACAAGATCACCGACCTCGCGGTGGTCTGCGAGGAGAAGGCGTTCCAGCTCCTCGCCCTCCAGGGGCCGGTGGCGGGTGACCTGCGAGCAGTGGTGAGCGGCATCCAGATCGTCGCCGATATCGATCGTATGGGTGCTCTCGCCCTGCACATCGCGAAGGCGACCCGTCGCCGGCATCCCAACCACGTCCTTCCGGACGAGGTCAAGGGATACTTCGCCGAGATGGGCCGCATCGCCGTCGCCCTCGGCGGAGCAACACGGGAGATCCTCGAAACCCGCGACCCCGAGCGCGCGGCGCGTCTGCACCACGAGGACGAAGCGATGGACGATCTGCATCGCCACCTCTTCAAGGTGCTCATGAATCCGGAATGGAAGCACGGCGTCGCAGCGGCCGTCGACGTCACGCTGCTGGGCCGCTTCTACGAGCGGTTCGCAGACCACGCGGTCGAGGTGGGACGCCGAGTCATCTTCCTGGTCACCGGAAAGCTCCCCACCGAAGAAGAGATCCGCGCACTCGGCACCAAGGTCGACAAGCTGACGGTGTACCCGACCGAATCCTGATCATCATCCGAACAAGGCGAAGCCCCGGCCGGGATTTCCGGCCGGGGCTTCCGTACATCACATGCTGGTCGGCTCAGCCGAAGCGGCCCGAGATGTAGTCCTCGGTGGCCTTCTGGGTCGGGTTGGAGAAGATCTTCTCGGTGTCGTCGATCTCCACGAGCCTGCCCGGCCGGCCCGTGGCCTCGAGGTTGAAGAACGCGGTCTGGTCGCTCACCCGCGCAGCCTGCTGCATGTTGTGGGTGACGATGACGATCGTGAAGTCCTGCTTGAGCTCCGCGATGAGGTCCTCGATCGCGAGGGTGGAGATCGGATCGAGCGCGGAGCAGGGCTCGTCCATCAACAGCACATCGGGCTGGACCGCGATCGCGCGCGCGATGCACAGCCGCTGCTGCTGACCGCCGGAGAGACCGCCGCCGGGCTTGTCGAGACGGTCCTTGACCTCGTTCCACAGGTTCGCGCCACGCAACGACTTCTCTGCGACCTCGTCGAGGAACTTCTTGTCGCGCATGCCCTGCAACTTCAATCCCGCGACCACGTTGTCCCGAATGGACATGGTGGGAAACGGATTCGGGCGCTGGAAGACCATGCCGATCGTCTTGCGCACACCGACCGGGTCGACGTCCGCGCCGTAGATGTCCTCGCCGTCGAGCAGCACGGACCCCTCGACGCGGGCGCCGGGGGTGACCTCGTGCATGCGGTTGAGCGAGCGCAGCACAGTGGACTTGCCGCAGCCCGACGGGCCGATGAACGCGGTGACGCTCCGCGGGGGCACGGAAAGCGTCACGTCGGCTACGGCGTGGAACTTGCCGTAGTAGATGTTGACGTCCTTGAGATCCAGACGCTTTGCCATTACAGGCTCCCTAATGGTGAATCGATGTCGTGAGAGAAGTTCATGGGTCGCTACTTCCTGGAGCCGACCTGCGAGTAATGGCTGATCACCTTGGCCGCGACGTTCAGCACCGCGATCACAAGAATCAGTGTGAGGGCGGCGCCCCAGATTCGTTGCGAACCGGCGGCGGTCGGGTTGTTCATCTCGGCGACCATCACGCCGGGAAGCGAACCCTGCTCGCCACCGAACAGATCGAAATTGATGAACGGCGCGTAGCCGACGAGGATCAGCAACGGTGCGGTCTCCCCCATGACGCGGGCGAGCGCGAGCATGATGCCGGTGATGATGCCGGCGATCGAGGTGGGAAGAACGATGCGTGCGATGGTCTTCCACTTCGGGACGCCCAGCGCGTACGACGCTTCACGCAGGTCCTGCGGCACGATGCGGAGCATCTCCTCCGTGCTGCGTACCACCACGGGCACCATCAGCAGGACGAGCGCGAGGGACACCGCGAAGCCCGACTTGGGCATTCCGAACGTGGACACCCACAGGGCGTAGATGAAGAGGGCCGCGACGATCGACGGCACGCCGCTGAGGATGTCGACCATGAAGGTCGTGATCTTGCCGAGCTTCGACCGGCCCGCGTACTCCACGAGGTAGATCGCGACGAAGACCCCGAGCGGAATCGAGATGATCGCGCAGACGAGGCCTTGCAGCAGTGTGCCGACCAGCGCGTGGTAGATGCCGCCGCCGGTCGACGAGGCTGTCAGCCCGCTCAGCGAATGGGTGAACCACGTCGCGGACATCAGGGCCGGGAGCCCCTTGGTGACGACTGTGGCGAGAACCCAGATGAGCGGCACGAGAGCGACGAGGACCGATAGGGTCACCAGCACCGTCGCACCGGCATCGGTGATACGGCGGCGGACGCTGACCCGCTGGAAGGTGGGTGCCTTGACGGGCGAGTCGAGGGTGGTGGTCGACATATCAGTCCCTCTTTCCTGCGACGACCATGCGAGCCGCGGCGTTGACCAAGAAGGTCAGTACGAAGAGCACCAGGCCTGCGGCGATGTAGGCGCCTGCCTGGATCTCGTTGTTGAACTCGGCGTACCCGAGGGCGATCTTGGACGCGATCGTCGCACCGCCGTCGAACAAGGACCACGAGAACCCCGACGACGTGGTGCGCAGGATCAGGTACAGCGCCATCGTCTCGCCGAGGGCACGGCCGAGGCCGAGCATCGAACCGCTGACGTAACCGGACTTGCCGAACGGGATGATGGTCGTCTTGACGACCTCCCAGCGGGTGGCACCGAGTGCGAGTGCGGCTTCGATGTGCGCGACGGGCGTCTGCACGAACACTTCGCGGCTGACCGCCGCGATCGTCGGCAGGATCATCACCGCCAGGACGATCCCCGCGGTGAAGATCGTGCCGCCGCCCATGATCGAACCGCTGCCCGTCGCGAACAGCGGGAACCAGCCGAACGTGGTGTTCAGCCAGGTGGCGACCGGGCGAAGGAACGGCGCGAGGACGAGGACGCCCCACAGCCCGTACACGATCGAGGGGACCGCGGCGAGCAGATCGATCACGTAGGCGAGCGGCTTCTTGATCCGGGCCGGGCAGTAGGTGGTCAAGAAGATTGCGATACCGAGGGCGACGGGCATCGCGAGGGCGAGCGCGAACAGCGAGACCAGCACCGTGACCTGGAACAGGTCGAGGACGCCGAAGGCCATGTCCTCGATGTCCTGGGTGATCCACTGGTCGCTCGTGAGGAAGTTGACGGTGTTGCGTTGCAGGGCGGGCACGGCACGCCACACGAGGAATACCGCGATCGCGCCGATGATCACCGAGATCAGGATCGCGGACCCGGTGGCCAGCGAACCGAAGATGCGATCGCCCGGCCGCACGACAGTCTTCTGCGTGCGTTCCGAGGGTGGTGTGGTGCTAATCGTTGCCTCCGTAGTACCGGGGTGACCGCCCGTTCCTGACCGGGTCGGGCCGTCCGACTCCGTCCGAGCCGTTGTCGTGGGCGCGTCACTCATATGCGCTCATATTCTCTCTGGGCTTGTTCATCGGGAACGGGCGGCCCACCGATCTACTCGGACGCGATGGCGTCGATCGACTCGGTCAGGCGCTCCTTGAAGGTATCCGGCAGCGGCACGTAGCCCTGTTCCCCGAGGCCGTCCTGGCCCTCGTTCGCCGCCGAGGTGAGGAAGGACTTGAGCGCGGCAGCGGTATCGGCGTCGTATCCGGCGGAGCAGACGATCTCGTAGGTCGCCAGCACCAGCGGGTACGTCCCCTCCTCGGTGGTACCGAAGATCGAGGACAGGTCCAGTGTCAGGTCACCTTCGCCGGAGGGCGAGAACCCGGCACCCTCGATCGCTTTGGCAGCGGAGTCCTCGGTGAGTTCCACCGGGCCCGAACCGTTGTCGAGCAGTGCCATGCTCAGGCCGTTCTGATCGGCGAACGACTTCTCGACGTAGGTGATGGACCCCGGCGAACCGCTGACCGCCTGCGCGACACCGGCCGAGCCCTTCGCGCCTTCGCCGACGCCGCCGGTGAAGTCGGACCCGGTACCGCTGGTCCATGCGCCGTCCGACGCGACCTCGAGGTACTGCTGGAAGTTGTCCGTGGTGCCCGACGAGTCGGAGCGCACGATCGGCGTGACGGCGGTGTCGGGCAGGTCCACTCCCTCGTTCAGCGCGGCGATCGCCGGGTCGTTCCAGGTGGTGATCGAGCCGTTGAAGATCTTGGCGGTGGTCTGCGCGTCGAGCACCAGATTGTCGACGCCTTCCAGGTTGTAGGCCAGCGCGACCGGGCCGAACACCAGCGGAAGGTTCCAGGCCGGGCTGCCCGCGCAACGCGTGAGCGCCTGCTCGGCCTGGTCACCCTTGATCGCGGAATCCGAACCGGCGAAGTCGATCTGGCTCGCGATGAACTGTGTGCGGCCGTCACCCGAACCGGTCGGGTTGTAGGCCACGTTGACCGTCTTGCCCTTCTGCGAGCACACGGCGATGTAGATGGCGACGAACTCGTCCATCGCATTCTTCTGCGCGGACGAGCCGGCAGCCGACAGGTTGGGCTTGCCCTCGCAGGTCGCGCGGGACGCGGAAGCATCGACGTCGATCGAACCCGAGTTGTCGTCGGATCCACACGCGGTGAGCGTGAGAGCGCCGACAGCCAATGCGCCCAGCAGGGCACCATTGCGCTTGAGGTTCACCTGTAGTCCTCCGGAGTTCACCACCGCTGACCGAAGGCAGCGGAATCGAGGCGCGGGTGATCCCTGCGCCGGGCCGTCGCAGCGACCCGTATGGAAAAACTAGGTGCTCCCGGTTGACTGAGGGACGACCGAAGGTGAACGGAGGATGAACAGACCGGATACACCTGGCAGGCTGTTGCGACCGTCACTCCGGCATTGCTCCGCCGCTGTGATGCGACACACGGGCGGTCAAGGTCGGGCGTAGGCGACGTCAACGTGGAAGCGCTCGAATCCCAGCTTGCCGTAGGTGTTGAGTGCGGCGGTGTTGTCGCCTTCGACGTACAGCAACACGGTGCGGAGACCCCGGTCGCGGAGATGATGCAGTCCGGCCAGGGTGAGCAGCCGGCCCAGTCCCCGGCCCTGTGCGGACGGGTCGATGCCGACGACGTAGACCTCGCCCAGCGCGTCGTCCGTCTCGGTGGCCGGATGCACCTTGGTCCAGTGGAAGCCCAGAAGGACGTCGGGCTCGGCGGCGTCGAACGCGAGGAACAGACCTTCGGGATCGAACCACGCCTCGGCGCGCCGTTCCTCGACATCTACTTCGGCCCAGCGTCCTTGCTCGGGATGCCATGCGAAGGCTGCTGCGTTGACCCGGAGAAGTTCCGCGTCGTCGCTCGGCCCGCGATAGGTGCGCAGCACGATCGAGTCGGGTACCTCGACGGCGGGAAGTGCGGGAACGTCCAGGGGGCGGCGCAGTTGCAGTAGTTCGCGTACCCCCGTCAATCCGAGTCGGTGCGCTACCGCGCGGGCGGCCGGGAGATCCCCGTGGGCCCAGACCCGGGCGCCGTCACCGCCGGCTGTCAGCGCGGCCTCGACCAGTTCGCCCCCGAGGCCCCGACCCCGGTGTCCGGGATCGACCACCACTTCGGCCATCGCGGGATGCTCGTCGTGCCCTGGCACGAGATTGGCGTATCCGACGACTACATCGTCGGAGACCTCGACGAGGTGCAGGGCGTCGCCGTCGCGGGTGAGCGAATGAATCACTTGTTCCGAGACCGGTGCGGTCCCGTCCACGGCGTCGGCTCGGCCGATGAGGTCGCGCACCGCCTGCGCTCGTTCGGAGGACGGACGACCGGAGAACTCGGAGACGATGCTCATTCGGCGAATTCTGCCTCGGCCTCTTCCGTTTCCACAGCCATACCCCCGCCTTTGTTGCGGGACGACGGTCGAACAGCCTTGTAACCGACGTTCCGCACCGTGCCGATCAGGGATTCGTACTCGGGCCCGAGCTTCGCGCGCAGTCGCCGGACATGCACGTCGACCGTGCGAGTGCCACCGAAGAAGTCGTAACCCCACACCTCCTGAAGGAGTTGCGCGCGGGTGAACACGCGGCCCGCGTGCTGAGCGAGGTACTTGAGTAGCTCGAATTCCTTGTAGGTGAGGTCGAGGGGACGGCCGCGCAACCGGGCGGTGTAGGTGCCTTCGTCGATCGACAGCTCGCCGAGCGTGATCTTGCCCGAGCTCTCGGTGCTGACGAGGCCGCCTGCCCGCCCGACGAGGAGACGCAACCGCGCATCCAGCTCGGCGGGGCCGGTGGTCGTCAGCAAGATGTCGTCGAGGCCCCATTCGGGATTTACTGCGACGAGCCCACCCTCGGTGAGCACCGCGATAACCGGAATTGCCGACCCTGTACTGCCCAGTAGACGACACAGTCCACGTGCTGCCGCGAGGTCGCTGCGGGCGTCGACGATCGCGATATCGGCAGAACTGGCCTCGAGCAGCGACGATACCTCCGTCGGGGCCGGCCGGACCGAGTGTGCCAGCAATGCCAGCGCCGGCAGGACTGCGTCCGGGTTCGGGTCGGAGGTCAGAAGGAGAAGCTCCACTGGGCCTCCAGTTCCTCGCGCTACCAGCGCGGATCAGGTGCGTAAACGACGTGCTACAGATTAACGCCCTATTTGTTACCGACATGTAAGCAGGACGTCGCAGGTAGAGCGATTCCCACATTCCGGACACGCTGCTCATGGGCGCGGGCGGCAAACCCGGGGCTTCGTCGGCCACAATGGTGGGCGTGCGCAAACTGATCTTCGGTCTCGTGGTCCTGCTCGGAGTCGCCGTTCTCACCGACTTCGGCGCGGCAGCGTGGTCCGAGTACCGCGTCTCCCGCGCGCTGCGCGAGGGCGGTGTACTCGAGTCCGATCCCGCGGTCACCATCCACGGTTTCCCGTTCCTCCTGCAGGCCCGCAACGGCCACTACGAGAACGTCGAAATCGTCGCCGACGGTGTCCACACCGACATGCTCGGGGACATCACCGTCGAAGCGAACCTCATCGGGGCGCATGCCGCCGCGGGCGAATTGCTCGACGGGTCGATCCGCACCGTGCCGGTGGACCTGCTGTACGGCCGCGTCATGATCGACGCGACCGAACTCGGGCAGCTTTACAACATCCCTGACCTGCAGATTTCTGCTCCCCCGGAGAGCAAGTCCGACGGAACGGGCGGGTCGGGAGGGTCCGGCCCGACGACGGCCGGTGGCGTCGTGCTCACCGGCACCGTGCCGATCGGGCCCGAGCCTGCGACGGTGAGCGTGCAGGCCGACCTGGTCCTCGACGGAGACCGCGTGCACATCGTGGCGTCGGACCTGTATTTCGGCCGGGAAGGACGCGCGGACTTCACCGTGCCCGACGCGCTGAAGCCGGTCGTGCTCGGCCTGTTCACCACGACGATCGAACCGCAGGATCTTCCGTTCGGCGTCAAGCCGACATTCGTGGAGGCACGCGGGTCGCGCATCGTCATCGAAGGCGAGGCCCACGACACCGTCATCGATCTCACCGAGGTACAGACCGCGCCATGACCGCACTCGCAGTACTGGTCCTAGTGATCGTGGCCACACTTGCCGTCGGGGTGACGATGCGCACACGATCCGGCAAGGTCCGTGCGACGGCGTCGGACGATTCCGCGCGCGGCGTCGACCCCGCCCTCACGGCGGTCGGGGTCGGCAACGGCGTACCCGTGATCCTGCATTTCTCCGCTCCCTGGTGCGGACCGTGCGCGTCGGTGCGACGCGTGGTCGCCCGGGTTCTCGAAGACCGGCCCGACGGCGCGCTCGACGTCGAGCTCGACCTGGACGACAATCCCGTTCCCGCAAGACAACTCGGTGTGATGTCGTTGCCGACGACGTTCGTGTTCGACGCTGCCGGGCGCGAGCGTTATCGCGTGTCGGGGGTGCCCGAAGTCGCCGACCTCCGCACCGCCCTCGCAGCGCTGTAGACCCGCTGGTCCTATTTCCCCGAATCTTCGGTTAAACTCCTCGCGTGCCCACACGCCAGGAGCTGATGCTCACACGACGCCGCGCAGTCGATCTGTGCCGCCTCGGCGCGTGTTGTTGTACCTGCTGCTGACCTGTAGCTACTGACCCCGCACCAGCGACCTCCGTTCCGTCGATCGACGGACCCCGTCCCGCCCGGTCACTGCTGCCGTCGTCACCGATGCGATTCCCCGCGGTCGTTCGCCTTTTCGGCGAACCCGAATTCCGCTCGACAATCTCGGATCACAGCAGGAGCACTCTCATGTCCGTTCCCGATTCCACCCGTACCGGTCACCAGGTCGACGTCCGCGGTCCACGCTTCGCCGCGTGGGTCACCACCGCCGTGCTGACCGTGGTGCTGCTCGTCGCGACCGCCTCGGACACCGTCGCGGGCATCGTGCTCGGTGTGCAGGCCGTCGTCTTCGCGCTCGGTGCAGCGTTCGGTCCGCGGCGCAGCCCCTACGGAGCAGTGTTCGCCCGCCTCGTCGCACCCCGCCTGAGTGCACCCACCGACGTCGAACCCGTTGCACCCCTGCGTTTTGCGCAGTTGGTCGGGTTCGTTTTCGCGGCGATCGGCACCGTCGCCTTTCTTCTCGGAGCCGGAACGGTCGGGATCGTGGCCACCGGTTTCGCGCTGTTCGCGGCTCTCCTGAACGCCGCCTTCGGATTCTGCCTCGGTTGCCAGATCTACCCGCTGGTCGCCCGGTTGCGTCCGATCGCCGCCTGATTCTCTTCACCGGCTTCACCCACTTCACGTACCACCACCGAAAGGACTATCCATGGCTCGCTCCGACGTCCTGGTCTCCGCCGACTGGGCAGAGCAGAACCTTCATGCACCGAAGACGGTGTTCATCGAGGTCGACGAGGACACCAGCGCCTACGACGGCGGCCATATCGAAGGCGCCATCCGGCTCGACTGGCGCAAGGATCTGCAGGACGGGATCCGCCGCGACTTCCTGAACCAGGAACAGTTCTCGGCGCTGCTGTCCGCCAGGGGTGTCGCCAACGACGACACCGTCGTGCTCTACGGCGGCAACAACAACTGGTTCGCCGCGTACGCGTACTGGTACTTCAAGCTGTACGGCCACCAGGACATCAAGCTGATCGACGGCGGTCGCAAGAAGTGGGAACTCGACGGCCGTCCGCTGTCGAAGGACGAGGTCACCCGCCCCACCACCGAGTACAAGGCGCAGGCGCCCGACAACTCGATCCGCGCCTTCCGCGACGAGGTCATCGCCGCGATCGGCACCAAGAATCTCGTCGACGTGCGGTCGCCCGACGAGTTCGCCGGCAAGATCCTCGCCCCGGCACATCTTCCGCAGGAGCAGGCGCAGCAGCGTGGCCACGTGCCCGGCGCCGTCAACATCCCGTGGAGCACCACCGCCAACGAGGACGGCACCTTCAAGTCCGACGAACAACTCACTGCGCTCTACGCGGAGAAGGGATTCGACGACAGCAGGGAAACCATCGCCTACTGCCGGATCGGCGAGCGCTCGAGCCACACCTGGTTCGTGTTGCAGGAGATCCTCGGCAAGCAGAACGTCAAGAACTACGACGGCAGCTGGGTGGAGTACGGCTCGCTCGTCGGCGCACCGATCGAGTTGGGAGCATAAATATGTGCGGAGCACCTGTTCAGAGCCAGAACCTGCCTGCGGGCGTGGATGTCGAGAAGGAAACGGTCATCACCGGTCGCGTCCTCGACGCCTCCGGTGAGCCCGTCGGTGGCGCGTTCGTGCGTCTGCTCGACGGCACCGACGAATTCACTGCCGAGGTCGTCGCCTCCGCTACCGGCGACTTCCGCTTCTTCGCCGCACCCGGGGACTGGAAGATCCGCGCGCTGTCGAGCACCGGCAACGGCACCTCGACCGTGAGCCCGACCGCTCCCGGCGTGCACAACGTCGACGTGACGGTCGCCAAGTAGCGCGTCCGGCACGAGCCACGAAGGGCCTCGCTCCCCGATCGCCGGGAGCGGGGCCCTTTGTCGTGGAGCGGAGGGCGTGCAGTCTAGAATGGCGCCGTGGTCATCTTCTTCGAAGTTTTGCTGGTCCTGGCAGCGGTGCTCATCACCTGGTTCGCGCTGTACACCATCTATCGCCTGGTCTCCGACGGGTCATGACGGACCAGTCGGACGGCGGCACTCGGCGTAGCGGCGACGAGGCGATTGCGCGCGCAGCAGAGCGGGCGCAGGTCACCTCCGAGCTGAACATCCCCGTCCTGTCGGGTCTGCCCGGCGCCGACGACACCGCGAATCTGCGGCACGGCGCCGATCTGAACCCTGCCCTGCTCGCGCTCCTCCCGCTGGTGGGCGTGTGGCGCGGCGAGGGTGAGGCACACGACCCGGAGACCGCCACCGACTATCCGTTCGGGCAGCAGATCGTCGTCGCGCACAACGGCGGCGACTATCTCGTATGGGAAGCCCGCTCGTGGCGTCTCGACGAGAACGGCGAATTCGTCGCCGAGGATCGCCGGGAGAGCGGGTTCTGGCGCGTCGCCGGCACCGGTGGCCCCGACAGCGACGATCCCGAAACCCTCGAGTTGCTGCTCACCCACAGTTCCGGTGTCGTCGAGTTGTACTACGGCACGGCGCTGACCCAGTCGTCCTGGGAGCTCGCCACCGACGTGGTCATTCGCACCCGTTCCGGTGAAGTCGTGGGTGGCGCGAAGCGCCTGTACGGCATCGTCGAGGGCGGCGACCTCGCCTACGTCGAGGAACGAGTCACCCCGGACGGCGACATGCGGCCGCGCATGTCTGCGCGGCTCGCCCGCCACGTCGGCTAACGAGCCGACTCCACTTCCTCGCCCGCGCGGATCTCCGCCCCGGGCGCCGATCCGTTGCCTGCGCCCGCCGAGGAGCTTTCACGCTCGTCTCGTCCGCCGTCGTCTCCGTCGGTCTCGTCCGGAATCGCACGTGTCACGACCACGACTTCCGGCGCCGGTCGGCTTTCGGCAGCCTCGAGGTCTTCGGCGGTGTTCACTTCGGTCCACTGCCGAGTTACCGGCTCGGGAAGCTCCCCGAGGTCCTCACGGATACCGCGCACCAGGCTGTACATCATCACGAAGCCCATCACGAAGAAGGGCAGACCGACCACGGTGATCACCTGCTGTAACGCGTCCAGACCGTCTTTGCCGGTCGCGACGAGCATGGTGGCAGCGACCAGGCCCATGAGCGCGGCCCAGAACAGACGCTGATGGATCGGGGCCTTCTCTTCTTTGCCTCCGGCCATCATGTCCAGCACCATGGCGGTGGAATCGACCGAGGTGACGAAGAAGATCACCACGAGCACGATCGCGAGTCCCGACACCAGGCCCGCGAGCGGGAAGTTGCCCAGGAACTCGAACAGCGCGCCGGGAATGTCGCCGGAGTCGACGACCCGTTCGACGAGTCCACCCTCGCCCTGAAGCTCGATGTGGAACGCGCCCATGCCGAAGATGCTGAACCAGACGACGGAGAAGAGCACCGGCAGAGCCAGCACACCCGCGACGAATTCCCGCACGGTCCGGCCACGGGAGATACGGGCGATGAAGATACCCACGAACGGCGACCAGGTGATGGTCCAGGCCCAGTAGAACACCGTCCAGGTGTTCTGCCAGCCGGAGTCGGCGAACGTGTCGTTCCAGAATGCAAGACTCGGAAGAGCTTCGGCGTAGATGCCGACCGACTCGATCATCCCTTTGAGCAGGAACAGGCTCGGGCCGGTGACGAGAACGAAGGCCAGCAACATCATCGCCATGCCGATGTTGAGGTTCGACAGCCGCTTGATGCCCTTGTCGAGTCCGAGAGCCACCGAGATGCCCGCCATGACGGTGACGACGGCGATGAGGGCGATCTGGATGATGCCGGATTCCTCGAGACCGAAGAGCTGCGCCAGGCCGGCGTTGATCTGCAACGTGCCGAGCCCGACCGACGTCGCGACGCCGAAGATCGTGCCGACGATCGCGACCACGTCGATCGTCTTGCCGATCGGTCCGTAGATGCGCCCGCCGAGTACCGGCGCGAAGATCGAGCTGACACGGGGTGGGAGCTTGCGCTTGTAGATGAAGTAGCCGAAGCACAGGCCGGGCAGGGCGAAGATCGCCCACGTGTGGAATCCGAAGTGGTAGAGCGTGAAGCCCATCGCCTCGCGGGCGGCCGCTTCGGACTCCGGAGCTGCCTCCTGAAGCGGGGGGTTCGCGAAGTGGGAGATGGGTTCTGCAACGCCCCAGAACATCAGGATCGAGCCGATCCCTGCCGCGAAGAGCATCGAGAACCACGCGAGCGTGGAGTGCTCGGGACGTTCCTCGTCACCACCCAGCCGGACGCGCCCGTAGTGCGTCAGCGCGATGACCACCAAGAAGATCAGGAACGTGGTGACGCCCAGGATGTAGAACCATCCGAGGTTGGTCATGATCCAACCGGAAGCGGTGCTGAACACGTCGTCGACCGTGGTGGTGAAGGCAACCGTGACCACGACGAACAGCAGAGATATCAGCGCGGAAGTGAAGAAGACACCCGGTGAGGTGCGAAGACGCAGTGCGTCATGGGCTTTTGTCAGGATCGGCACGTCAGGGGTTACCCCCGATTAGTCCGAATCTACACATGCGACGCTCGTCACCACCGCGACTGCGCCCCGGCGTCACCTGCGATGCGGGGAACTCAGCGGCACGCGGGCTCGCACCGACCCGGTCACGCCGCCATCGTCGGTGCGATCGCCTCCATCTGTTCGAGCACCAACTTGATTGCCCCGGTCTGCTTGTCCGGCGGGTACTTGTAACGCGTCAGCAGTCGCTTCACCTGTGACCGCAACTTCGCTTTGACGTCCTCGCGCACCTTCCAGTCGGTCTTGACGTCACGCCGCATGACGCCGACGAGTTCGCGCGCGATCTGGGCGAGAGTGTCCTCCCCCATCCCGTCCAGTGCCGATTCGTTCTGAGAGACAGCGTCGTAGAAGGACAATTCGTGATCGCCGAGAGGAGGATCGAAGCGTTGCCCACGCTGCGACTCGGCCTGCACTTCTTTGGCAACCTCGACGAGCGCTGCGATCACCTCGGCCGAAGTGAGTTGACTGTTGGTGTACTTGATCATCAGTTCCTGCAGTTTCTGTGAGAACGCCCGCTGACGAACCAGGTTGTGGCGTGCCACCTTGCGGGATTCCTCAGAGACCAGTTTACGCAGCGCCTCGATCGCCAGGACGGGGTTCTTCGCCTGCACGGCGCGATCGAGGAAGTCGGCATTGAGATCGGCGAGCGACGGCTTCGGCATACCTGCCGCGTCGTAGATGTCCAGTACCTCACCGGATTCCACCGATGCAGCCATGAGTGCGCGGAGAGCACGCTTGACATCCTCGGGCACCGCGGCGCCACTCGCCTGCCTGTCTGCGGCGTCGAACTTGGCCATGTACACGCGCACTTCTTCGAAGAAGCGCGCATCGGCCGCAAGTGGGCGGACCTCCTCGTGTGTACCGCAGATGGCCCACACGCGCGACAACTGTGACGCGTTCTCCCGGTATCGGGTTGCGAGCGTCTTCTGCCCTTCGCCGACCTTGTTCTCGGGGTTCTTCGGATCGCGAAGGTAGGCAACGGTTGCCAGCACCGCGTCCAGCCATCCGCGTGGCCCCGGTGCCCGGCGGCGTTCGCGCCAGTCGAAACCGTGAAGCATGTTGCCCAGGACCGTCATGAGGTTCTTGACAGCGTCCACCGCTTCTTCGACAGGCCGGCCGAGAGGTTTGGTGGTGCGGTCCGACGCGGTGTACTCGGCCAGTGCATCCGCAAGATTGTCGGCGACCGGCGCGTAGGCGACGAGCAGACCGTCACTCTTGCCGCGGAAGGTGCGATTGACGCGGGCAAGCGTCTGCATCAGCAACGCACCTTTGAGTGGACGGTCGAGATACAGCGTGTGAAGCGGGGGTGCGTCGAAACCGGTGAGCATCATGTCCTTGACGATCACCAGTTCGAGTTCGTCGTCGATGTCCTTGAGCCGCTTCTTGATTGCTGCGTTCTCGGAGTCGCGTCGCACATGATTGCTGACCGGCGGCCGGTCACTGGCGTCACCGGAATACACCACCTTGATGCGGCCGGCGGAAAGATCGTCGGAATGCCAGTCGGGGCGAAGCTTGGTGATCTCGCCGTAGAGATTGGCGCAGATCTCCCGTGTCGCGCAGACGATCATCGCTTTTCCGGGTGCAGTCGGGTTCTCCTCCGACCCCACGAACTTCGCCATCTGGGAGCGGCGATTCTCCCAGTGCGCGACGAGATCCTCCGCGAGCATCTGCAGCCTGGCCGGCGTGCCGTACACGGCGTTGATGACCGCCACGGACTTTTCGATGCGGGTGCGTTCGGTGTCGTCGAGACCGGCCGTGAGTTCGTCGGCCGACGCGTCGATCTGCTCCTCGGTGATCTCTCCCGCGAACGCCACCTTCACGAGACGGCTCTCGAAATGGACGGGCACGGTCGCTCCGTCGTCCACGGCGCGGGTGAGGTCGTAGATGTCGATGTAGTCACCGAACACGGCTCGCGTGTTGCGGTCCTCGAACGAGATCGGTGTTCCGGTGAAGGCGATGAGGGTGGCGTGCGGAAGCGCGTCGCGCAGGTGGCGCGCGTATCCGTCGAGATCGTCGTAGTGGCTGCGGTGCGCTTCGTCGACGACCACGATGATGTTGCGTCGTGCGGACAACTCGGGGTGGCTGAGCCCCGCTTCGCGTTCGTCGCGACTCTTCCCGAACTTCTGGAGGGTCGTGAAGTAGATGCCACCGGTGGTACGTCCGGAGAGTTCCTGGCGGAGTTCTTCTCGTCGGCGAATCTGTTTGGGCTGCTCGGGAAGCAGCTGCGAGCGGGCGAAGGTTTCGTAGAGTTGGCCGTCGAGTTCGTTGCGGTCCGTGATCACAACGATTGTCGGATTGGCGAGCGCTGGATGGCGGATCACCTGATTCGCATAGAGCTCCATCTCCATCGACTTTCCGGAGCCCTGCGTATGCCACACGACCCCGGCCTTGCCTCCGGAGCCCACGGCGACCACCGTGGATCCCACCGCTTTGGCAACGGCGAAGTACTGGTGCGGTTTGGCAATTCGCTTGACGAGGCCGTTCTCGCTCTCGTCGAACGCGGTGTAGTTGCGGAGAAGTTGCAGAAACCGCTCCTGGTTGAACAACCCGTACAGTGCGGTGTCGAGGGGATGGTGCTCGCCGCTGGGTTCGACGGGAGCACCGTCGTCGTCGACGTTCCATGGTGAGAAATGCTCGAAGGGCGTGAACGGGGTGCCGTAGGACGCGGTGATCCCGTCCGACACCAACGCCATCACTGCGTATCGGAAGGCCAGAGGAAATTCGCGCAGGTAGGTCTGGAGCTGGGCATGGGCGTCGGTGAGGCTCGCGTACTGGCTGCCTGCGTTCTTCAGTTCCACGACGGCGACCGGCATACCGTTCATGTACAACACGAGATCGAAGCGACGCTCGTAGTCGCTGCGGATCACGGTGACCTGGTTGGCGACGAACCAGTCGTTGTCGTCGGGCTCGACGGAAACGAGCCGGATGGTGGGGGTGACCTCGACGCCCGCGTCGTCGGTGTAGGAGATCTTGCGTAAACCTTCGGTCAGGTACTCGTGGACGGTCCGGTTCTCCGCGATGGCGTCGGTCGACCCGGCAGTCGCCACGAGTGCGACCGCATCGTCGACAGCGCCGGCAGGCAGTTTCGGATTCAGATTCACGATGGCCGCGCGCAAGCGTGAAGGGATGAGGAGATCGTCCCACGACGTGCGCTCACCCGAGCCGGGTGCGATCTCCGCACCGGGGATGTATCGCCATCCGAGCTCGCCCAACGTATCGAGGGCCATCTGCTCCCACGCCGATTCGGTGAGGCGGCCGGGGAATTCCAAAACGTCTGCCATGCACACAACTTAGAAGCTCCGGTGAGCGGGAGCGAGAGCATTTTCGATAACAGGGGTTATCGACGAAGAAATGGTGACTGATACCCGGTCCGGCGCACGATTCGAGCGTTCCGATTACCGAGCAGGAGATCGCCGTGACCCTTCAGTTCCTCCCCGCGACCAGCACATCCGGCCGTCGCACCGACGACCACGGCCACGGCACCCGTTTCTGGCCGGGATTCTCGGTGGGCGTGTGCGCCGCGACGGTGACCGGGGCGCTCATCGCGACCGGTTCCCTCGTGGCAGATCGCGTAGCGAGCGTTCCCCTGTTCGAGATCGGAGGCACCGTCACCCTCGTCGACGGCTCCACCCACAGCGACACACCGGGATTCGAATGCGAAGGCGACCGCGGGTACGACGACATCTCGCCCGCCGCCGCCGTTCGTGTGACCGCGGAAACCGGAAAGTTGCTTGCGGAAGGGTCGCTCACCCGCAGTGTGCGCGAAGGCGACTTCTGCACATTCTTCTTCACCGTCCCCGACGTGCCGCGCGGCGCGACGTTCTACGACGTGGAGATCTCCTATCGCGGATCGATCTCGTTCGACGAGAACGAGGCCCGATCGGGAGTGCACCTCACTCTCGGCCGTTGATCCGCATTCCCCGCCTCACCTACGAAACGAGACCTGTCATGACCATGCCCAACCATCCCGACCCGCAGATTCAGCAGCCGGCCCCGCAGTACCCGATGCAGCCGGCCGGCGGGTTCGCGCCTCCCGAGCCGAAGAAGCGCAAGAAGTGGCCGTGGATCGTCGGCGCGTTCGTTGCACTGTTCGTCGTCACCTCCGTGGCGGGCGGTGGCAACGAGGACGAGCCGACCGCAACGGCGTCGCGCGGTGCGGATTCGGGCAACGCCGCGCCCCTGGCCGAGTCGCCTGCCGCCGATTCGGGCAACGCCGCGCCTCCGGTCGAACCGCCTGCCGCCGAGGAATCCTCGGCAACGATGAACATGCCGGTTCGCGACGGGAAGTTCGAATTCGTCGTGACCGGTGTCGAGGCCGGGCTGACGTCGCTCGGCGACAATCCGTTCCTCGCGGAGGACGCACAGGGTCAGTTCGTGATCGTCACGATGACGGTCAGCAACATCGCCGATGAGCCGAAGGGGCTGAGCCCGAGCAATCAGAAACTGATCGACGCGCAGGGCCGAAGCTTCAGCCCGGATACGGCTGCGGCACTGAACCTCGACTCGGATGTGACGTTCTGGGACGAGATAAATCCCGGTAACACCGTCACGATGCCGCTCGTGTTCGACATGCCCGTGGACGCCGTTCCCTCGGCGATCGAACTGCACGACTCCATGTTCTCCGGCGGCGTCACCGTCTCACTGCGCTAGTTCCACCCCGAACCGCTGGTGCGCCCGACGAGGGGCCGGGCGCACCAGCCTTTTCACCCGTCCTGGAAGGACCTTTTCGATGTCGAACGAGAATTCTCCGGCACCTGCCGGTTGGTATCCGAATCCTGCTGGAGGACAGCGCTACTGGGACGGCGCGTCCTGGCTTGCCCTGCCCGATCCCGACGACGACCAGGACCCCACTCCGAAGCGGAAGATCCCCACGAAGGCGATCGTGGCCACGCTCATCGTCCTGGCGCTCGCCGCGGTAGGCGGTACGGTGACCTGGAAGGTCAACCACGACGCACAGGTCGCCGCACAGGTTGCTGCAGCGGAAGAGGCTGCCGACCTGGAAGCGGAACGCATCGCAGCGGAGAAGGCCGAACAGGAACGCCAGGATTCCGCTGAGCGCGCGTCGCGGGCGCGGAGCGTGTCGGGCATCGAATCGAGCATCGAGGAGATGGCGACCGACCACATCGCCGACGGCATGTACGAGGGTCCGGTGCTGTCCGTGACCTGCTCACCGGTCAACGGCGGTTCCACCGACAACCTGAACGAAACCACCACTGTATTCGAATGTTTCGTGGGGACCGAGGACCTCGGTAACGGACGTATGCGCGGTCGCACGTACCACGCGACGATGAACTGGACCAGCGGCGAATACACGTACGGGTTCGGAGCGCCGTAACCCTCCCGCCGAGCACAACTAGAACGTTCGTTCGAGTTGACGGTATCCGGCACTCATGGGAATATCCCTCCACCGACCTTGAAAATAGGTCGACCCCGGCAGGTGCTACCAACACCGAACCGGGGTCTGGGCACACGACAGAAAGAGCTGTCATGCACCGTAGGGTGGATTCTATCCACACGCCCCATAGAGGCGTACACCAGCAACAGGCCCCGAGCGCGTTCTCCTGCGCCGGCCCTCATCTCGCCTGGCCACCAGGTTCGTCAGCGACGTCCTGACCTTCACGCCCCTCGATCCTGCTCCGGCAGGCGATCGAGGGGCTCGAAGCGTTTTCCCGTCTGCATCGGTGTGAGCAAGGGCCGTTTCGGCAACCACGGCACACCGGGTAGGCGTCGTCGCTCGTCTCCCACAGTCCGACGTCAGCGCATCGACGCTGCGGACCCGGGTGCCATTCCCGCGGTCCGAAACCGACTGGGCGCCAGTATCCCTCGTCTCCACAGCTGGTGGTGGAGCACCCGATCGTGAGGGTCGACACGAACGACCGGGTCCAGTACACGCCACACGTCGTTTCCGACGTGGGGCCAGAAGTGCTGGCCGAGACGGTCTATCGGGGTATGGCGACCGGGCAGCGTTGGGGAAGGGGCCGAAGGCAAGCTCAGGGACCCGTAGGGTCTCCATACGGTCGAGGGCAGCCGCCCGCAGGGCGCCCTACTTCTGACGTAGGCATCTCAGCGACAGCCTGCGAACTCGACTTCCTTGACGACCGACAGCAAAGCCTCACCCTCGCCGACCACCGCGCCCGCAGAAGGTTGCTGTCCGACGACGATCCAGTTGCGGTCCTGCACCTGCATCCGGCCTTCACCCGTCGCATCGACACTTCTCGAATAGAACACGCCCGCAGCCTGAATCGTGTCCTGCGCTGTTTGAAGATCCATGCACTCCACATCCGGCATGACGGCGCTGGTGCCCGCGGCCGCTGCGTTCGCCGTTGTTGTCGATACTGCCGCGGGCGCGGACGTCACGACCGGAACTGTGGCGGCAGCACTCGTCGCCGACGGGGCCGGAGTGGTCGAGCCCGGCGTAACTCGCGCGGAGGTCTGCGGCGTCGTCGTCGCGTCGTTCCCGGACGGCGCGTCGAGCCCATCCGAGATGTCGCCGATGATCCCGATGAGCACGAACGCCGCTGCGACCAACGCGGCGATCAAGACTCCACGTCGCATTTTCGGAGGTGGCGACGGCTCCGGCGGGGGTGCGAACGCGGCCGACCGGTCGCCGGCAAGGAACGCCTGATGGCCCGCTTCGGCACGTGCCGCGAGCGCAGCGCGATCTGCCTCGACGCGTGCATGCCGGTCGCGCAAGGGTTTACCGATGGCCAAGTAACCGAGCCCGACGAAGAACAGCAGCTGGATGAGCGACTCGGCGACGTTACCGTGGATGATCTCGACGATCGCGAGCCACAACGTGACACCGGCGAACAGCCCCGCGAGAACCCTCAGATAGGGGACGACGGGCTTCATTTGCATTCCTCCAACTCGTGCGCACTACGCGGTGCTAAGTGCCTGACGCCCACTAGTCGGATTCGAGCATTCGGTTGTTACACCCGGGCTCGGCAGAGCGGGGGTTGGTGTCGAACGAATCGTCGGGAGTGGTACCAGAACGCCGGGACGTCGAAGAAATGGTGGGTTATTGCCCGGCTACCGGGCAATAACCCACCATCTTTGCCAAAGCACTCGCTACAACACGTTTTCCACGACCCTCTCCGCGTCGCGCACGCGGAGTTCGCCGGACATCAGAGGTGGGAGGAGGGTATCGCGCATCGCGACGAGGCTCATCGATTCCGAATCCACAGATTCCTGTAGCTTAATGTGACCAGAGCAAACGACACATCCCGGGGGATTTGGACCTGCGTGCGAGGTCGAAATGCGTCCCACTATGGCCGCAGGGTGCGTGCCGATCATGATCGAGACTTCAAGGAGGTGCGATGTCGCTACAGACACACGCGCCGCGCGCGTGGGCGAATGCCGTGCTCGCGGACGGTGCGGCCTGCATCGTCCATGTGGAAACCAGCGGGCTGGACAGGTCTGTCGAGATACATCGATTTCGTCACGGGGTCGTCAATGCCCAGGGACAGTGCACCGCACAGTGAAGATCGACAAGATACGCCACAGATTGACGAACAATGGGCGCGGCGGCGGTGCATGTCAATATAGGGATACATCGCAGTAGTGGTCGTTGCGGGGTTCGACCACATGAAGCGTGGTGGTCGAACCCCGCTAGGCGTTCACCTTGTGCGTGACCAGGTCAGACCTTCGCGGAGCTCTGGTCGGTACTTCCCCTGTAGCAGGGATTCGTCCGAAGTCAGGACGGTGATCACATCACCTACCATCACTCCGATCGACGGCCACAACGCCTCGGATCCCCCCATGCTGGTGCTGAATTCACTGACGCAGCCATTCAGCTTGCCGTCACGAGTATCCACGACCAAAACAGCACCGGTGTTGTCTTCGGCAATCGGGATGAATTGCGGAAGAAAGCGATCCGCCGGTGATCCCGCTGGACGCTCGGCATCGGCTGCGGCTGGAGGGATCTCTGCGTCCTGTTCCTCTACGAACTCCTCCGCATCGAAGAACAACTGCTGGACCTCGAGTACGCGATCCAGACCCAACAGCTCGAATCCAGGGACCAATTGAAGTCCACCGCTTTGCTGCGTGAACAGCATCCGCACTTCGGGCGTCCACCGCGTTCCCGTCTCACCCTCCACTCTCGCAACGTCCTGCAGGGATGCACCACTGTCTATAGAGACATCTGCGACCAAGCCTCGCAACGTCTGCCACGCTGTTGCGAAATCCACAGACTCAGCCCTGCCTCGGGAAGACGCCTCAGCCCGCCACTTGACCAATCGTTCAGGTTGGCCCAACGGCCGCTGCTTCTGGGATTGACGATGCGCCCGCTCCAGGGCTGCCTGCTCTACCATCTCGTCGAGCGACAGCGATCCGTCGAGACCGATGATCCTGTAGTAGTCGTCCTCGTTGTCGAGCTGAAGAGTTGCATTGCTACCCAGGGTCCTGCCGAACTTCTCGGCCCAGGCCCGCGCACTGGCTAGGGCATCACCGATGAAATCCCGCAGTGTGCTTGGGGATGTGCTGCCCTCCAGTGTCACGAGTCGTTGTTGGGAAACACCTTCCTGGATGGTATTGATGGTGATCCGCCAGTTTGTTGTCACGTGGTCGAGTCTCCTCAGCCGGCTGGAGGTGTTCCGGTGGCCGGCGACACGTAGAATGGGTCGTCCTTCAGGACACGATTCCAATGGTAGAACCAGCGAACGGAAGACCCTCGTACCAGAACGCCGGGACGTCGAAGAAATGGTGGGTTATTGCCCGGCTACCGGGCAATAACCCACCATCTTTGCCAAAGCACTCGCTACAACACGTTCTCCACGACCCTCTCCGCATCGCGCACGCGGAGTTCGCCGGACATCAGAGGTGGGAGGAGGGTATCGCGCATCGCGACGAGGCTCATCGATTCCGAATCCACAGATTCCTGTAGCTTAAGCAATGGTTGAACATCCGATGTAAACCTCTCGATCTCGCGGATCGAAGGCATCAAGACCTTTCTCTTTAGAGCCTGCGATCGATTCAATCCCGGTACGGCCGAATCTGAATTGAAGTCTGCCCAGTCGAGTGATCGCAGGAGGTAATAGCAATACTCCAACGTCACCCGCTCAGAATTTGGTCGCACAAAGAATGTGGTATCGATGGGAAAACACGGCCCATTGGACCAGTGAACAGCACCAATGGTCCCCTTGCGTCCGACGATTACCGCCGGACCTTCCAACAAGGACTCATTGTGCGAACCAACGACGCCGCCGCTGCCATAGACAGCACTCAGTCCATGAACCCTCTGCGAGGCAGGAAGAGCCTTCCCATATTCGAGCGAAAGCACTTCACCCATAAGTTCCGCGGGTGAATTAACGTTATCAAGTCGTGCAAATAGAGACGTAGCCAATGCGTCAGCAGTTGTGGCCAACTTGCGGTTTGCGGCGATCTTATCGTCGAGGGCGCCGAGGACCTCGGCGATCGCGCACTGCGTTTCAAGCCCCGGCAGTGGCGGAAGTTCGAAGGCTCTAATGTCCGCGACGTTCAGATGCGCAACCGTCGAACCTGCTGCACGCTCCAGGACTCGCCTCTGCACTACCGGAGATCCAAGAAGGTAAAACAAGAAGGTCGAGTTTACGACTTCAGGATTCGGACGCATAAGAACTGTGCGCTGCCCTGGCGCCACATTCTCCTCAATCGGAATTCTCACGAGCGGTCCAACTGGAGCTTCGCGAGCGAAGAGTAAATCACCGTGGCGAGGCGCCAACCGACGGGTCCACTTCATGAATGTCTCTTTGGAAATTCGGCGAGCTTGAGAAAAGTCAATCACACCGTCTCGCATTGCGGGCGTCCCGACGGCAAAAAAGTCGCCGGATTCGTCGATCGGAGCAGTTCTATGCTCGCAGTCGACGATATAATCGCAGGCTTCGTACAGGGGCACCGACTCCTTCATCCCACCCTCCCCAACTGCTCACGCACAACAGCCTGGAGCCGGGTCGACTCGTCGAACTGCTCGAACAGTTCCTTCGTCAACCGCGCAATCTTCTCCTCGATCGGCTCGCCGTCATCTTCGATCGCAGCCGCACCGACGTAGCGACCAGGGGTCAGCGCATAATCAGCCTCCTTGATCTCGGCGAGGGTCGCCGAATAGCAGAACCCCGCCTCATTCGCGTACTCGGCGCCCTTCGCGGATTCCGTTCCCCGCCAGGCATGGAACGTGCCGGCGATCTTCGCGATGTCGTCGTCCGACAACGCCCGCTCCGCACGATCGACCATGTAGCCGAGGTTGCGGGCGTCGATGAACAGCACCTGCCCACGACGGTCGATCGAACCCTTCACGCCCGCCGACTTGTCTTTCGCGAAGAACCACGTGCACACCGGAATACCGGTGCTGCGGAACAACTGGGTCGGCAGTGCCACCATGCACGACACCAGATCGGCCTCGACCAACCGCGCGCGGATGTCGCCCTCACCACCGGAGTTCGACGACATCGTTCCGTTCGCCATCACCACACCGGCACTGCCCTTTTCGGCAAGCTTCGAGATGATGTGCTGAATCCACGCATAGTTGGCGTTGCCTACCGGCGGGACACCGTACTTCCAGCGCTTGTCGTCCTCCCGGCGCGTCCAGTCCTTGATGTTGAACGGCGGGTTGGCCATCACGTAGTCGGCCAGGAGGTCCGGGTGCTTGTCTTGGGAGAACGTGTCTTCCCAACGGTCACCGAGTTGCGCGTTGATGCCGTGGATCGCGAGGTTCATCTTCGCCATCCGCCACGTGCGCTCGTTGTGTTCCTGGCCGTAGACAGCAATATCCGTCGCGTTGCCACCGTGGTGTTCGATGAACTTCTCGGCCTGGACGAACATGCCGCCCGAGCCACAGCACGGGTCGTACACGCGTCCGTTGTACGGCTCGAGCATCTCCACCAGCACGCGCACAACACCTGCGGGAGTGTAGAACTCGCCACCGCGCTTACCCTCCGCGCGGGCGAACTTCTCCAGGAAGTATTCGTACACCTCCCCCAGGAGGTCCCGGGCTCGGCGTGCGCCGTCACCGGTGAACCGGGTGTCGTTGAACAGATCGAGCAGCTCGCCGAGACGGCGCTGATCAATGTTGTCCTTGTTGAACATCGTCGGCAACGTGCCGGCGAGGGTGGGGTTTTCGTCCATCAATCCGCGCATGGCGGCGTCGATCAGCTGGCCGATGGTTCGGAATTCGACCCCGGACGATTCCTGGATGCCCTTTGCGTTCTGCGCAAGGTACTCCCACCGGGCTTCCTCCGGCACCCAGAAGACGGTGGAACCGAGGTATTCGTCGCGGTCGTCGATGAGCGACGCGACACCTTCCTCATCCAGCCCGTCTGCGATCAACTCGGCTTCGAGTTGCCGGCGACGCTCGTCGAACGCGTCCGAGACGTACTTGAGGAACACCAACCCGAGGATGACGTCCTTGTACTGGGACGCATCCATGGAGCCGCGCAGTTTGTCGGCGGCCTTCCACAGCGTGTCCTTCAGTTCCTTCATGGTCGACGGTGCTGTGTCCGTCGCCCTCTTCCTCGGTGGCATCTTCACTCTTCCTCTGGGACGTGCGGGTTGCGCGATGTGACGGACAGGACTCCGCGAGTCACGCCGTCGATCATTGTGTCGGTCAGTTCGTTCACGCTGTCGAGCAGGTTCTGGGCTTCGCGGCGTCGCGCGTCGAGTTCCCTCAGGGCTTCGCGGATTGCATCGACGCGAGCCGGGGCGATCGCCGGGACGGTCCAATCCTTCCATCGCCGTCCGGAGCGAATCGCACCCGATGGCTTCTCCACCTCCGCGAGTTGCTTCAGGTGCCGGGCGATCACTTCGGGTATGAGACCGTCGGCATCCGCGTTGCGAACCCGCAGCACCCGGGCCGGAGCGAGGACGAGGGAACCGCCGTCGCTGTCGACGGCGATTCCGAACCGCGGCGACGTGCAGAAAACGATGTCGCCAGGCTTCGTGCGTCGGCTGCCCGAGTATCTCTCGGCATGCACCAGTCGGTCGATCCCTCGGTCGCCGATTACTCTCTCCCCCAGCAATTCTGCGGGCCCTATCACCCGCACCTGTCCGCCGGTTTCGATATCGTCCGGGTCGACCCGAGTACCGGGAAGCAGCGCGAGCTTCCGCTGCGAGACGAGTTCGCCCGCGGTGGGCAGGACGGGCGCTTCCGAACGGTGGTGGGCGACCGCCACACGAAGGTCACCCCTGAGACTCTGTGCGTGGCGGTTCGCATCGTCGACCAGCGACGTCACCCGGCTTGCGACGTCGACTCCGCGCCCGGCGGGTCGCGCGGATCTGGTTGCGACGAGCCCTCGGGCGGTGTCGGCCAGCAGATCCGCGGTCCGGTGGACCGCTCCGAAGTGAAATGCGTGCGCGCGAACCGAATCCGCTGTGCCCATCGATGCGACGACATCGGACACGACACCGTCGATCGCAGCGTTGTCGAGAGCCCGATGGCTGATGTCGGCGAGCACCGTCCAGCGGTCCGTGGGTGCGATGCGCACGTCGGCCGCGCCCAGCACCCATAAGGCCATCGACGTTCCGGGCTTCGTCACGAGCAGGCCCTCCGGAAGCCGGATCGCCGCGCAGAGGCGGCCGGACTGCACAATCCCAGACCGGATCGACAGCGTGTGGCGGTCGGGCAGCGGATCGACGAGGACCGCTGCCGGCGCGATCACCACGGCGTAATGCTCGCCGCTCATCTGCACGGTGATGTTGTCGATCTCGGTGAGCACCTCGGCCGGCGAGGCCCCCAGCGTTGACGGCGACGGGTACTGGGTGAGGAACAGAGCGAGCCGATCGATCGAGAAATCTGCGTCGAACCCTTCGGCGGGTGCCGGGTGGCGTCGCCACCGATGCACCGCGAGACGACGACGCGCGAGCCTCGCAGACGGGGTGTCGGCTCGTCCGGTGATCGCGATCGGCTCGGTGTCTTCGGACAGTTCCTTCCGCAGGGCGACGAACAGATCGCTGCCGTCGACCGACGGGTCGACGAAGAACGCGCGGTCGTCGCACACCAGCGCCGTCGCCACCCGGGTGCACAACTCGATGGCACCGCCGGCGAGCGTCGAAGCAGCCAACTCCCGCATCGGAATCCGAAAACGCTGCGCCATCAAGGCTTCGAAGGCCCGCTCGGTGGTGTACGCAGCGTCGGCCATGCGGTCGGCGTGCCGGGCATAGGTGACGAGATACCCGCCGAGGGCCTCGAGTTCGCGATACAGATACGCGTCGTCGGGATCGACGTCGTCGGCCTCGTCGAGAATGTCGTCGTGGTCGAGATCGGTCAGCGGGATTCCGAGCTGCGATTTGAGGCACAGTAGCGCCGTGAGGCCCGTGAGCGCTGCGTCAGGGCCGGCGCCGGTGGGATGGTCGAGCGCGGCATGGATCGCCACGTCTTCGGCGAGGGTGTCGCTGTTGCCGAGCTTTCGCTCTCGAAGCCAGCCGACCACGTCGTCGGCAGCAAACTTCTCCTGTTGGGCGTCGATGCGGACGGGTTCCGGAAAGGGCCGGTCGGTGCCGGCGTAGCGGCTACGCCACACGGAGACGACCGGTCTTTTCACTCCCGCGAGCGATGCGATATCGCTCTTGGTGAGGAGGAGGGCCGGTTCGTCGGTCACGTTGCAGGCCCTTCCAGTAGTTGCGGCAGCACTCCGCCGAGTTCGTTCCAAGAATCTATCGGTGCGATCGGACACGAACATTACGCATTGCGATAACCCCCATTATCGGGGTATTGCTCGCCCTCCTCCGCTGGTCCCGCGCACGATGACGGCAGCCGATCACGAGGAGGAACACCACATGCTCGCCGCCATCCACATCCGCCAGATCCACGCCGGTCCCAAGCCGATGACCTGTGCTGCACTCGCCACCGACACCGATTCGGCACTGTTCCTCCGGGAGGGCCACGACCAGACCGACCGGAGTCTGGCCGGCCTCGAAGCCTTCGCCGCCCTGTACGAGCAGGCGAAGTGTTCTCCGGTTCGGCTCCATATCTCGGATGCCGGTCTCCGCAGCACCCTCGAAGCGGTATCGGACTCCTTCCCCGCCGTCGACTTCGTCGCCACCCCGTTCGGCCCGCTCGGCACTCTTCTGCGCCGGGCGTCCGACACCATCGGCGCACACGTCGTCACCCTCGCCGCCGAAGAAGAGGCGCGGCGTGACACCGAACGCGCCCAGCTTCCGCCCCTGGCTGTTGCCACCGATGCCTCCAAGGCCAGGAGATTTCGGGGAACCGGTCTCGGCTGCGTTTCCGAGAAGGGCGTCCACCGGATGCTCATGGCGCCCGACGCGCGCTCGATCCTGGAGGGCGAACTGCTCGCCATCGAGATGGCCACGACAAAGTTCCCCGACCGCGACCTGCACATCCTCACCGACAGCCGCCTCGCGATCGCTTGCCTCGCAGGCACATACAAGGGACGGCCCGCTGTTTCCGGGGTAGTCGACCGCATCCACCGCTCGATTCAGGGTCGATCGGTGCGATTCGACTGGGTGCGCGGTCACGACGGACACCCGCTCAACGAAGCCGCACACCGGCTCGCGGTAGCGGCACGGCGTTGCTACGACGCGAAGGTTTCGCCCGCAGTGGCAGCAGAGATCGCGAGAAACATCGTTGCGTCGCTCGACGAATCGCGCACGCTATCAGCATGAGCACGCCCGAACCGACCCCCGGTCGGTCCACGAATTCGAAAGGATCTCCCATGAATGCACCTGCAGGCTGGCACCCTGACCCTCAGAACCCCAGCATCGAACGTTGGTGGGACGGTCAGCAGTGGGCCGAGCAGACTCGACCTGCCCCCACGCTCCGGGCGTCTGCCGGCGACCGACGGTACACAGCCAATCTGATCGCTGCGCTCGTCGCGAGCCTCGGCATCATCATCGGCAGCCTCGGCCCGTGGGCGAGCTTCTTCGCGTTCACCAAGAACGGAGTGGAAGGCGACGGCGTCATCACGCTGGTTCTGGGTGTGATCGCTGCGGTTGCGTTGTTCGTGCGGCTCTCCCGAGGTTTGGGTGGATGGGCAGCACTTCGATGGGGTGTCCCCGTCATCGGGGTCGTCTGTGTGGCGATCTCCGTCTACGACCTGTTCGACGTCACCTCGATCACCGCCGAGTTCTTCGGAGAGCCCGTCGGCGTCCAGGTCGGGTGGGGATTGTGGCTGCTGCTGATTTCCTCTGCGGTGCTGTGCCTGACTTCCTCCAGCGTCGTGAAGCGCCCACGGAAGCCGTGATCGGGTTTTCCCACCATTGGTAACTCGCAGACGCGGAGACGCGGACTGCCCCACGCGACTCATGACGTTCGTCATCGAGCAAGGCCTTTGCCCCCCGCGCGATCGCCGCCGGAGAGAACTACCGCGTGGACGCCGACGAACTCCACCGGATCGCGATCAACTGAACGAGTAGGGCGGCGAAGCGTCACTTCGCTGACTGAGGAGGGTCCGATACACGAACGACCCCCGAGTCGTCTCGGCGAGCCGGTGAGAGCCGGAACTCGGCGAGCCCGGTGGGACTATCCGGGGACTCGGGGGTCGGGTGACTACCTGGTATTCGCCGGCCGCTCGCGGTCGGAGAATGCTGTGGTCGACGAGCGGCTAGCGGGTAGCCACCTCACATGTCCGAAGATAACTCAATTTCAGACCACCTCCTTCCTCGTGTACCAGCGAAGGTACGCCCGGCATCGGCGGTCGGCAACGTATTTTTCTCGACGTGCACCACGGCGTCCGCTGCGGTGTCCGGAGGCAGCTGATGCGTCACCACCACGACGGTGCGTGCCGGGTCGACGAGTCCGGCGTTGCGGTCCAGAAGGCGGCGTTGCAACTGCGCTCCGTCGTCCGCGTCGAGATGTTCGGCCGGTTCGTCGAGCAGCAGTATCTGCGCAGGTGAGAGCAGCGCACGCGCAAGCAGGAGTCGTCGGCGCTGGCCTCCGGAGAGTGCTCGCGCGCCCGAATCGAGCACGGTGTGGACGCCGTCCGGCAACGCTGCGATCCAGGGGCCGAGCCCCACTGCGTCGAGCATCGCGGACGCCTCCGCCTCGTCGATGTCGCCGCGCGCCACACGCAGGTTCTCGAGCACGGACGTGCCGAAGATGTGCGCGTCCTCGGCGAAGAACCCCACACGACGGCGCAGCGCTTCGGGATCGAGTTCGGCGAGCGGCACTCCGTCGAGCGTCACGCTTCCGGAGACCGGAGTGAGCAACCCTGCCAGGGTCATGAGGGTGGTGGTCTTGCCGCTGCCGCTCGCCCCGACCAGGGCCACGCGGGCACCGGGGGGCAGGTCGAGGCTCACGGGACTGGTAGCAGCGCCGCCTGGCCATCCGCTGCGCACAGCGTCCGCGCGCAGCCGGCCGGGGCCGTCGACAACCTTGTCGCCCCGCGGGACTGGCCGGTCGGCCCGGTCGAGCAGGTCGTCGATTCGCCGAGCCGCGATCCGCGCCCGCACGAGGGTCTGCGCGGCCGCGGGCAGCACCGAGGTCGCTTCGAACGCCGCGAGCGGAAGCAGCACGAGCACCCCGAGCGTGGTGGGGCTCATCGCGTCCGGACCGGAACCGAACACGGTGATGCCGATGAGCAGTGCCCCGAGGACACTCGCTCCGACCGCGAGCGGCGCGGCGGCGTCGGCGAACGCCGAGGGCACGGCGGATCGGTCGATCGCGCGCACTGCGGCGACACCCGACGAACGCGCGCGGCGCGTGGCACGGTCGAGTTGCCCGGACACCCGCAGTTCCGCGGCGTGATCGAGAACGGTGACCGCGTCGTGGGTGAAGCGGTTGCGCGCGGCATCGCTGTCCGTCTCCGCCTGCGTGGCGGCACGAGCAGACAGCCACGGAGCGAGCACCCCCGCGACGAGCAATGCGACGGCGAGCACGACCCCTGCGGCCGGGACGATCACCGCGAGGGTGACGACGGCGGCGAGAGAGAGCACGACCGCGACGGCGATCGGGACCAGCGCCCGCACCACGACGTCACCGAGCGCATCGACGTCTGCTCCGGTGCGGGCGAGCAGATCTCCACGTCGCAGTCCCGCCGACGCCGCGGGGTCTCCGTCGGCGAGACGCTGATACAGCCGCGCACGTGCGGATGTCATTCCCCGCAAGGCGGTTTCGTGTGTCGCGAGGCGTTCGAGGTACCGGAAGAGTCCGCGTGCGACGCCCAGTGCACGCACCGCGACGACCGCGACCGTCAGATCGAGCACCGGGGGCATCTCCCACGCCCTGATGATCAGCCACGCCGACAGTCCGGACAGCAGAAGTGCACTGCCGAGCGTCGCGACGCCCGCCAGAATCGCCCGGGCCACCCGGCGCGGTTCGAGTTCGAGAAGGGTCATTGCCCGGCGCAGGTCGGACGTAGCACTCATGACGCCACTTCCCGGTGAACCTCGACGATGCGGTCGGCGATGGCGAGCAGACTCGGCCGGTGAGCCACGACGACCACCGTGCGACCTTCGCGGGCGCGTGCGCGCAGGCCGTCGAGCACCGTCGCCTCGGTCTCCGGGTCGAGGTGCGCGGTGGGCTCGTCGAGCAACAACACCGGGCGGGGCGACGCGAGCGTGCGGGTCAGGGCGAGTCGTTGCCGCTGTCCCAGCGACAATCCGGTTCCGCCGGCGCCGACCACGGTGTCCCACCGGTTCGGCAACTCCGCCAGAACTGTGTCGAATCCTGTTGCTGCGCACACTCTGTCGAGCGCAGGAGATTCGGGGTCGACGCCAGTCAACCGAAGATTGTCCGCGAGCGGGCCCGGCAGCAGCACCGGGTGCTGCGGGAGCCAGGCCACCTCACCCCACCACGACTCGTCGCCCGTGACAGGGCGTCCGTCCACGGTGATGGTTCCTTCGGAGAGATCGGTCAGCCCGAGAAGGGCGAGCAAGGCGGTGGATTTCCCGGAGCCGTTCTCACCGGTCAGGACGGTGATCTCACCGGGTCGGCACACCGCGTCGAGTCGGTGCGGAGCGCAGCCGTCGCGACCGGCGACGCCCACTCCCCGGAAGACGATTTCGTGCCCGCCTGCGACGGGTTCGTCACGTCGTTCGTCCGGATTCGTTGCCGACGACGCGTGTTCGGTGACGGTTCGCCGCTGAGGGGCGACGGCCAGGATCGCGAATGCTCGTTCCGCTGCGGCGGTGCCGTTCTCCGCGGCGTGGAACTTGGCTCCGACGGTGCGGAGCGGGAAATATGCCTCCGGCGCGAGGATCAGAGCGATGATGCCGGCTTCCAGCGGCATTCCGCCGTAGACCAGTCGCATGCCGATCGTCACCGCGACGAGAGCCACCGAGAGCGTTGCAAGAAATTCCAGCACCGTGCCGGACAGGAACGCCACGCGCAGCGCCGACATGGTGGTGCGCCGGTGATCCTCCCCGAGTTCGCGCACCCGTTCGGCGGGACCTTGCTCGCGGCCGAGCGCGCGCAAGGTGGGCAGTCCGGCGACCAGGTCGAGCAACTGGGACGAGAGGGTGGTCATCGCGTCGAGCGTGCGGTCGGCTTTGCCCTTGGTGAGCAGTCCGATGAGGATCATGAAGATCGGGATCAGCGGCAGGGTGACGACGATGATGATCGCCGACGTGAGGTCGTGCAGGGCGATGACGACGATCGTGACCGGTGTGAGCACGACGGCGAGCACCAGCGCCGGCAGGTAGCCGGTGAGGTAGTCGCGCAGGCCGTCGAGGCCCCGGGTCAGGACCGTGGCGATCTCGTCGCGGCGCGGATCGAGTTCACGGGGCGGCAGCGTGGCGGCCGCGTCGAGAACTTCGCTTTCGAGTTCGGCGATGACCCGGCTCGCCGAACGGTGCGCGTACCGGGAGTGCAGCCAGGTGGCGACCGCACGAACGGCCACGGCCCCGGCGAGGACGGTGAGTTCGGTGCGCCAGTCGCCTAGGTTGCGAGCGTCGGTGGTGATGACCCCTGCCAGCACGGTGCCGATCATCAGTGCGCTGACGACCACCATCACGACGTCGACCAGCGACGTCAGAACCGTGAGGACGAGGTATCCGCGTGCCGATGCCGAGTAGCGCCACAGCCGGGGGTCGATCGGTCCCCGCCGGCGCTTCTCGGCGCCGGCGGGGACGGTGACAGCGGCAGCCGTCACTTCGTGCCTATCTTCAATCCGATGGACGGCGGGATGTGCGACGTCGAGATCCGCTGGCGGAACACCCAGTACGTCCACCCCTGGTAGAGCAGGACCACAGGCGTGACCGCCACGGCAGCCCACGTCATGATCTTCAGCGTGTAGGCGCTCGACGATGCGTTCTCGATGGTGAGCGACCACGCCGGATCGAGCGTGGACGGCATGACGTTCGGGAACAACACGGAGAACAGCAGCGCGATCGTCGCCGCGATGGCCACGGTGGTGAACACGAAAGCCCAGCCCTCGCGCTCGGCGGCGGCCAGCGCGACAACCGCGAGCAGTGCGGCCGCAGCGACTGCGACGAGGATCAGCGTCCACGTCTTGCCGTAGGCGAGCTGGGTCCACACCACGAACGCCCCCGCGACCAGAACGGTCGGGATGGACAGCCGGCGCGACAGCTTCACCGCGTCGGTGCGGATGTCACCGGAGGTCTTCAGCGCGATGAACACCGCGCCGTGCAACGCGAACACCAGGGCCGTGGTGGCACCGCCCAGGAGCGCGTACGGGTTGAGGAGCGCGAAGAAGCCGCCCACGTACTGCTTGTCGGCGTCGATCGCCACGCCGCGCACGATGTTCGCGAACGCCACGCCCCACAGCACCGCCGGCACCCAGGAGCCGAAGATGATGCCCCAGTCGCAGCGGCGACGCCATACCGGATCGTCGATCTTGCCGCGCCACTCGATCGCGCAGACGCGCACGATCAGCGCCAGCAGGATCAGCAGCAACGGAAGGTAGAACCCGGAGAACAGGGTTGCGTACCACTCGGGGAACGCGGCGAACAAGGCACCGCCGGCGGTGATGAGCCACACTTCGTTGCCGTCCCACACCGGCCCGATGGTGTTGAGCAGCACACGCCGACGGGTGTCCGCGCTCTCGGTCTTACCGCGGCCGAGCACAGGGAAATGCATACCGACACCGAAGTCGAAGCCTTCGAGGATGAAGTATCCCGTGAACAGAACCGCGATCAGGATGAACCAGACTTCTTGGAGTCCCATCAGAGATCTCTCCTAGTACGCGAAGGACAACTGCTTCGGCTGTGTGTCGTCGTCGGATCCGTCGTCGGAACCGGGTGGTTGCGCGTCGTGCGGCTGCGGGCCTTCCTTCGCGTACTTACGGATCAGCCAGAACCAGACGACACCGAGTGCCGCATAGACGGCGGTGAATGCGATCAGCGACGCCAGGACGGTAGCGGGGGCATGGTCGGAGACACCCTGTTCGACGGTGAGCCGGATCATGTCCACTCCCGTGGGGTTCGGGTGCACGACCCAGGGCTGACGCCCCATCTCGGTGAAGATCCAGCCCGCACTGTTCGCCAGGAACGGGGTGGGAATCGCGACGAGCGACAGCACCGAGAACCACTTCTGGTCGGGCACGCGGCCGCGTCTCGTCACCCACAATCCCGCGAGTGCGAGTGCGGCGGAGCCGGCGGCGAGGCCGATCATCGCGCGGAAGGACCAGTAGGTGACGAACAGGTTGGGGGTGTAGTTGCCCGGGCCGAACTGTTCCTCGTACTGCGCCTGGAGGTCTTCGACACCCTGCAGCGTCACGCCCGAGAATTCGCCCTGGGCGAGGTACGGCAGCACGTAGGGCACCTCGAGCACGTGGACGACGCCGTCACAGTTGTTGTGCGTGCCGAGCGTCAGAATCGAGAAGTTCGGGTCAGTTTCGGTGTTGCACAACGACTCTGCCGAGGCCATCTTCATCGGCTGCTGCTCGAACATCAGCTTTGCCTGGATGTCTCCGGTGACGAACAGGGCGACACCCGAGATGAGCATCACCACCAGGCCGAGACGCGTCACCGGGCGGAACAGTCCCCGGGCGTCGTTCTCGAGTCGCTGGGCTTCCTCCGGCTCGGACGACCTGATCTGCTTGGCACGTCGCATGTTTCGTACCATCCACCAACCGCCGATGCCGGCGATGAATGTGGCGGCAGTGAGGAACCCACCGGCCACGGCGTGCGGATATGCCGCCAGCGCGGTGTTGTTGGTGAGCAGTTCCCAGATACTCGTCAGCTCGGCGCGCCCGGTTTCCGGGTTGTAGGTCGCGCCGACCGGATGCTGCATGAACGAGTTGGCAACGATGATGAAGTACGCGGAGGCGTTCACACCGATGGCGACGAGCCAGATGGTCGCCAGGTGGACGAGTTTGGGCAGGCGCGACCAGCCGAAGATCCACAGTCCGAGGAAGGTGGATTCCAGGAAGAAGGCCACCAGGCCCTCGAGGGCGAGTGGTGCCCCGAAGACGTCACCGACGAACCGAGAGTATTCGCTCCAGTTCATGCCGAACTGGAACTCCTGCACGATGCCGGTGGCGACGCCGAGCGCGAAGTTGATCAGGAACATTTTCCCGAAGAACTTGGTGAGCCGGTACCAGTGATCCTTCTTGGTCACCACCCACATCGTCTGCATGATCGCGACCAGCGGCGCGAGACCGATGGTGAGCGGGACGAGGATGAAGTGATACACCGTCGTGATCCCGAACTGCCACCGGGACAGATCCAAGACATCCATTGCCACTCCGAGGTAAGGCCCGAATACGAGGAAGTCCGGATGCAGGGCGCGGGTCGCTCCTATTCCCGGACACATGGCCGCGCAGAAAGCACCACTCGGCCCTGTTACTACGAAATGTAGTAAAGGTTTCGGGGTCCGGCCAGCGGCCGTGTCGTCGGACACACAAGATCCATCTCACACTACGCCGCGAAGGTGGTTCTCTCCACGAAAAATTGGTGCAATTGTGCCTTTCGGCGCAGGTAGAAGGGCCTTTCTGCCTTCACTCAGGGCGCGGCGTCCACGGCCTTGTCGACCAATTCCTCAACCGTGCCGACGAGTGAACCCACCGACAGCGGGTGCCCGTCGAGCGTGTGCACCCGGGCGGCGCGCGCCACACTCGAAACAAGCCACACTCCGTCCGCCACGATCAGGTCGGCGGGACGCAACGGCTCGTAGCGCACGGAGAAGTCGTAGTCTCCCGCGAGGTCGAACAGCGCCCGCTGCGTGGTGCCCGGCAGGACACCCATCTCGGGGGGCGGAGTGAGAAGGGTGCGTCCCCGTGCGATCACGACCGTCGACCGGGGACCTTCGAGCACGTACCTCTCACTGCTCGTATAGATCACATCGTCGACGCCCAGCGCCTCCGCGTGACGCAAAGCCGCCATGTTCGTCGCATAGGACAAGGTCTTGGCCCCGACTAGCTGCCACGGGGCGGTCCGCGCGATGTCGACGGAGAATCCGCGTTCGAGTGTCACCACCGACACGCCCTCGCGGCGAGTCCGCTGCACCCGCTCGGGGACTTCGGTCACCAAGAGGAACGCCGTCGGCGAGCCGGCCCCTTCACGACCGCGCGTGTAGATGAGCCGGAGGATCCCCTCCCGGTCGCTGCCCCACTCCTCCGCAGCGAGGTCGACTGCTGCGCGCCACTCCTCGGGGTCGGGTTCGGGGAGGTCGAGGGCATCTGCGGACGCGGCCAGCCGGGCAAGGTGCAGTTCGACCGCGCATGCGCGTCCCCCGCGCACGAGCAGCGTCTCGAACACCCCGTCGCCCCGCAGGACTCCGATGTCGTCTGCGTGGACCAGAGGCGCATCGGGGTCCCGCGCCTCACCGTCCAGCGTCATCAGCACCCGGTCAGCCATGGTCTTACCCTAGCGAGTGGCGATCCCCCGGCGACTTCCCCATAGACTGGGAGCGTGACCGAGATTCCGATCGTGTCAAAGAGCCGTCTCCTCACCGTTCCCGATGCTGTCGCGTCACCCCCCGGTTCCCCCGACGAAGGCGTCGCCTGGCATTACGGCGATCCACTGGGTGAACAGCGCGCCGCACTCACCGGCGCTGCGATCGTCGACCGGTCCGACCGATTCGTCATCGCCGTCTCCGGTCCGGAACGGTTGTCGTGGCTGCACACCATTTCGAGCCAGCATGTCGCAGCGCTCCCACCCGGCAGCTCGGCCGAGAACCTCAGCCTCGACGTGAACGGCCGCGTCGAACACCACTTCGTGCTCACCGACCTGGACGACGTCACCTGGATCGACACCGAACCGGACCGCGGACCCGATCTCCTCGGGTTCCTGACCAAGATGGTGTTCTGGGCCAAGGCCGAACCGCGAGCCGGAAACGAACTGGCCGTCCTCTCACTCCTGGGGCCCGACGCAGGGAGCCCGGCGATACTCGGAGCGCTCGGCATCGACGCGCTGCCCGCGACGCCCTACGCCGCGGCCGCCTTGCCGGGCGGCGGGTTCGTCCGGCGCATGCCGTGGCCGACCGACGACTCCTACGACCTGCTGGTGCCTCGTGATCGCCTCGTCGAGATCTTCACCGCGCTCCAGTCCGCCGGCGCGCGCCCGGCGGGAACGTGGGCCTTCGAGGCGCTCCGCGTGGTCGCCCTGAGTCCCCGCATCGGCATCGACACCGACGACCGCACCATCCCGCACGAGGTGCGCTGGATCGGCGGGCCCGACGAGCACGGCGCCGTCCATCTCGACAAGGGCTGCTACCGCGGCCAGGAGACCGTGGCGCGCGTCCACAATCTCGGCAAGCCGCCGCGCCACCTCGTGCTGCTGCACCTCGACGGATCGGCGGACGGCCGGCCCGAGACCGGCGATGCCGTTACCGCCGAGGGCAGGACGGTCGGACGGATCGGCACCATCGTCGATCACTTCGAACTCGGCCCGATCGCGCTCGCCCTCGTCAAGCGCACGATCACGCCGGAGACACCGCTCGTCGCAGGCCCGTGCGCGGCGGCGATCGATCCCGACTCGATACCCGCAGACGACGCCGTGCAGGCCGGAAGGCAGGCCGTCGAGCGACTGCGCGGCCGGTGACCACCGGCCGAGTCGACGCCGTGTGTGTCGTCCATGCCCTCCGCGACACCGGGTTGCGACGCGTTCCGCTCACCGGCATCGACAAGCGTCCCGTCGGCGGTGCGGTCCACGTCGGCGAATCCGGCCTGGCCGGTGACCGCCAGTGCGACACCGCCTACCACGGCGGCCGGTACAAAGCGGTCTACGCGTACGGCGAAGACGAGGCGCTGCGCTGGGCGGCCGAACTCGGCCGGGACCTTCCCGTCGGGTGGTTCGGCGAGAACCTCCGGGTGAGCGGCCTGTCGCCCACCGACGCCGTCATCGGTGAGCGGTGGCGGGTCGGCGACGACGGACTGCTGCTCGAGGTGACCGGGCCGCGCACGCCCTGCCGCACGTTCCGCAACTGGTCCGGCGAACCGAACTGGGGGGCGCGGTTCACCGAGCGCGCGGACACCGGCGCATATCTGAAGGTCGTCACCGAAGGATCGGTGCGGGCATCCGACACGATCACCGTCGAATCCGTCCCCGGGCACGGCGTGACGGTCCGGGACCTGTTCACCGGGCGGGACCCGGAGCGACTCGCCACGATGCTCGAGCAGCAGGAAGATCTTCCGCCGAAAGTGGCGGAGAAGGCACGCCGGCGGATCGCCGGCCGGAAGGCGGAACAGCAGTGAGCGTGGAACTGGTCGAGGTCGTGCGCTCCGGATTCCGGGAGTGCGTCCACCGCGGGTCGTTGATCGTGCTCGACCCGCGTGGCGAGGTGGTGATCTCCCTCGGAGAGGTGCACACCCCGATCTACCCGCGCTCGTCGAACAAGCCGCTGCAGGCTGTCGCGATGCTGCGGGCGGGTTTCTTGCCGCGCACCTCAGCGGAACTGGCAATCGCCACGGCGTCGCACGAGGGTCAGGCCGACCACATCGAACTGGTCGAGGACCTGCTCACCGAGCACGGGTTCGACGAGCAGGCGCTGCAGTGCCCCGCGGATCTGCCCGGCAACGAACTCGCCCGCGCCGAGGTGCTCGCCGCCGGACGCGCGCCCCGCGCCGCATACATGAACTGCTCCGGAAAGCACGCGGCGATGCTGGCCGTGTGCGCCGCCCGGGGCTGGGACACCGAGACGTATCTCGACCCCGGCCACCCGCTGCAGGAAGGTGTCGTCGAGACCATCGCCGATCTGACCGGGGACATCGAGGAGACGGATCTGGGCATCGACGGGTGCGGTCTTCCGATCGTCCCGGTGCCGCTGATCAATCTGGCCCGCGCCTACGCGCGTCTCGCGATCGCGGAACCCGGCACCCCCGAACGCGCCGTGGCCGACGCGATCCGCGAGCATCCCTTCCTCATCTCGGGCACCGGGAAGGACGATCTGCGTCTGATGCGTGCTGTGCCCGGTCTGTTCTGCAAGGCGGGCGCCGACGGCGTCCACGCCGGTGCACTCCCGGACGGAACCGCTTTCGCTTTCAAGATCGACGACGGGCACGAGCGTGCACGACTGCCGCTCTCCGCAGCCCTCCTGCACCGGCTCGGCGCGGGCGACGCGGAGGTCCTCGCGACCCTCGCTTCGCAGCCAGTTTCGGGTGGAGGAGCGCGCGTCGGCACAGTTCGGGCCGTCCCGGGGGTGTTCTGAAGGGCACATTCGACGACGTTCGATCCTCATTGCTGCAGGTCGGGTCCGTTTGAGACGTAAAGGACACCGGCCCGGACAGGTGCGTGGAAGCGCAACCGACTTTTCCACGCTAAAGTGGGCCACAGGAAAATACTCAACTCACCGGGGCCGCCAAATTTCCCCAGGCCGCCCCGTCAAAGCGCGAGGGGGTTAGTCATGGGCCGCGGCCGGGCTAAGGCAAAGCAGACCAAGGTTGCACGGCAACTCAAGTACAGCTCGCCGTCCACCGACTTCGAGAACCTCCAACGAGAGTTGTCTGGTGGTGTAACCAACTCGCAGCGTGACGAGGTCTTTGCAGACCAGCGTTCCGGTTGGGACGACGATTACGACGACGATTTTCGTCGTTGACTCACCTTTCTCTCTGACGGAGGGGGCAGCCGAGAATTCGGCACCCCCTCCGTCAGTGGTGTAGTCGGCTTTTCATCGAGTGGGCCTCGGCGGTGGTGACACCGCGGCGGTCCACCCATTTTTCGACCCTCCCCGCCCACTCTGTCGCTCGGATCGATCGGGGCGGGAACTGTAGCCGTAGAACATATTTCACACAGACACGTCCGGTCCCCCACCCCGCAGGGTGAGGGACCGGACGTGTGTCTGTCGAGCCTCAGAAGCGCGGGTGGTCGCCGGCCAGGATCGCGCGATCGTCGGTGCCGTCCTGTGCCCGGCGGACCGTGCCGAGGGTCCAGCAATCGATGTGGCGGGCGGTCAGCACCGCGAGGGCCCGATCGACGTCCTCGGGAGCCACGATCGCCACCATGCCCACGCCCATGTTGAACGTCTTTTCCATCTCCGCGCGCTCCACGCGACCGCGCTGCGCGATGAGACCGAAGACCGGTGCCGGGCTCCACGTCGTGCGGTCGAGTTCGGCGACGAGACCCTTCGGCATCACACGCGCGAGGTTGGCGGCGAGACCGCCACCCGTGACGTGGCAGAACGTGCGCACCTCGGTCTCGGCAGCGAGCGCGAGGCAGTCCTTGGCGTAGATGCGGGTCGGCTCGAGCAGTTCCTCACCGAGCGTGCGGCCGAACTCGTCGACATGCGCGGTCAGGCTCATCTTGCCGATCTCGAGCAGCACCTTGCGGGCGAGCGAGTACCCGTTGGAATGCAGGCCCGAGGCGCCCATGGCGATGACGACGTCACCGGGACGGACCCGTTCGGGTCCGAGCAGCTTGTCGGCCTCGACGACACCCACGCCGGTCGCTGAGATGTCGTAGTCGCCGTCGGCCATCACACCGGGGTGCTCCGCGGTCTCGCCGCCGAGCAGCGCGCAACCGGCCTGGACGCACCCTTCGGCGATGCCCGCGACGATCTCGGCGACCCGCTCCGGGACGACGCGTCCCACGGCGATGTAATCCTGCAGGAACAACGGTTCCGCGCCGCACACCACGAGGTCGTCGACGACCATCGCGACAAGGTCGAGCCCGACCGTGTCGTGCTTGTCGAGCGCCTGCGCCACGGCAAGTTTGGTGCCCACGCCGTCGGTGGACGCGGCGAGCAGCGGCTCCTTGTAATCGCGCTTGAGCGCGAACAGGCCGGCGAACCCACCCAGACCGCCGAGCACCTCCGGGCGCGTGGCCCTTTTCGCGTGCGGCGCGAACAGTTCGATGGCACGGTCACCGGCCTCGATGTCCACGCCCGCCGCGGCGTAGGAAGCTCCGGGGGTTGTCTCCTCGGTCATGGGATGTCGGCTCCAGCCTCGAGTTGTCGATCTACTGATTTGAAGGTGGCCGGTATCCGTCACGGGACATGCTGAACGCACGCCGAACAGTGCCGACCGCGGGACTTACGGTACCCGACCAGGTTCTACGGACGACTCAGAACGTCTGCGTTGACGTTCTCGAGGACCGTCGGGGTCGGGGAATCGGTGTCGACGACGCCGTCGAGAGCGTCCTCGAGGACCGCATGCCCGTGGGGTAGCGGGATCGGGTAGTGGCCGTCGAAACACGCCGCGCACAAACGCGTTGCGGGCTGTTCGGTGGCACCGATCATCCCGTCGATCGAGATGTAGCCGAGCGAGTCGGCTCCGATCGACCGCCGCACCATCTCGACCATCAGGTCGTAATCGTGCTCGTCGTCGTTGTCACGATCGCGGGTACCGCCACCGTTCGCGATGAGTTCGGCCGGCGACGCGAAATCGATCCCGTAGAAGCACGGCCACTTCACCGGCGGCGACGCGATCCGGACGTGGATCTCGAGGGCACCGGCTTCGCGGAGCATGCGGATGAGGGCGCGCTGGGTGTTGCCCCGCACGATCGAGTCGTCGACGACGACGAGGCGCTTGCCGCGGATGACCTCACGCAGCGGGTTGAGCTTGAGCCGGATCCCGAGCTGGCGGATCGTCTGGCTCGGCTGGATGAAGGTGCGGCCCACGTAGGCGTTCTTCATCAGGCCCTGGCCGTACGGCAGGCCCGAGCCCTGCGCGTACCCGACCGCGGCAGGCGTGCCCGACTCGGGTACCGGGATGACGAGGTCACCGTCGACCGGGTGCTCCTTGGCCAGCCGGCGACCGATCTCGACGCGCGTCGCGTGGACCGACCGACCGGCGATGGTGGAGTCCGGGCGGGCGAGGTACACGTATTCGAACACGCATCCCTTGGGCTCGGGCGCGGCGAACCGCGACGAGCGCACGCCGTTCGCATCGATCGCGAGAAGCTCACCGGGTTCGATGTCGCGGACGAACGATGCGCCGACGATGTCGAGGGCCGCTGTCTCGCTCGCAACCACCCAGCCGCGATCGAGGCGACCCAGGCACAGAGGCCGGATGCCCCACGGATCACGCGCCGCGTAGAGGGTGTGTTCATCCATGAAGGTCAGGCAGAACGCGCCCTGGAGGGTCGGCAGCAACTGCATGGCCGCTTCTTCGACGGTGCTGTCCCGTGCGCCGTGCGCCAGCAGCGCCCCGACGGTATCGGAGTCCGAGTTCGCCGCGCCCGGACGCTTCGGGTCGAGTACGCCGAGCCGGCGGCCGCGCTCGGCCAGAACCGCCGTGTTCACGAGGTTGCCGTTGTGACCCAGAGCGACACCGGATCCGGACGCGGTGGTCCGGAAGATGGGCTGCGCGTTCTCCCACGTCGTCGAACCCGTGGTCGAGTACCGGCAGTGCCCGATGGCGATGTGGCCGGGCATCGCGGCGAGGGTCTGCTCGTCGAAGACCTGGCTCACGAGACCCAGGTCCTTGAACACGAGTACCTGCGAACCGTCCGCGACGGCGATGCCGGCGGCCTCCTGACCGCGGTGCTGCAGGGCATAGAGGCCGTAATAAGTGAGTTTGGCCACGTCCTCACCCGGAGCCCAGACTCCGAAGACACCGCACTCCTCGCGCGGCTCGTTCTCGGGTTCGTCGGCGGCGAGAAGATTACGTGTGTGAACCGACAGATCGGCACTGGTCACGGAGGTGCTCCCTGAGGCTGGACAAGGGCGGGGCGGTTTCATTCTACGGGCCACGGGACGGGACTCCGACCGTCGTCCCCGCTTCGACGTCCGGACCGCACGATTCGGACATCACAAACGCAGCAACGGCAGCCAGTGCGCGATCTCCCCGGCTCGGCTTCCCGATGCGTCGATCGCCCCGGCCGCGACCGCCTCGTCGAAGGTGAGCCGGCCCACCGCGAGACGCAGCCACGTGAGCGCGTCGGTTTCCACCACGTTGGGAGGTGTCCCCCGGGTGTGCCGGGGCCCCTCGACGCATTGCACCGCGACGAACGGCGGCACCCGCACCTCGACGCTCGAGCCCGGTGCGATCTGTTCGAGGGTGCGGGCGCTGAGCCGTACCGCGGCCGCGAGGTCGGCGCGGGTGGGCGTCGCGTCGTCGAGACCCGACAACCACGGCTCGACGCGGCCGAGGGCGGTTCTCAGCTCGGCGGGATCGACGGTTCTACGCGGTGCCATGTCCCCGGAGCCTAATCACGACGCTCGTGGGTGCCTTTCGCTGCCCGGCCGGTCGCCACCCGGACCGCGACGGCGCCGCCCACATTGACGGCGAGATGAGCCAGGGCAGGTGCGAGCACGCTGCCGCTGCGGCCACGCAGCCACGCGAACACCAGACCCGACAGGCCGGTCACGACGACGGTGCCGGCGACGCTGTCACCCTCGATCATCGCCGGGCGGACGTGCCACAGGCCGAAGACCAGCGCTTGCGGGACAGGACCGATGAGAGCTGTCAGCATGCTGCGGAACAGCAACTCTTCCGCGAGGACCGTGCCGACAGGGATGTGCACGCCGATCCACTCGTAGAAGTCGGCGCGATTCCCCCGCACCTCGTCGACGAAGTGCGTGCGCAATCCGGGCACCGTCACGGCGACGACATACCCGGCCGCCACTGCCGTGGCGGCACCGATGCCCCAGCGCAGTCCGTCCCGGACGCGGGCGGGATCGAATCCGAGCGCAGCCGCGTCCACTCCGGATGCCCGGGTGAGGAGCACCGCCCCCGTTCCCGCCGCCGCGGAGAGCATCCCGCGACCGCGAGGTCCCGTCCGGACAGCGGGCAGCGCGGCCCCGAGCGCGAGAGTCGCGGCGGACGCGACCACGCCCCGCCACGTTCCCGTCGTCACTTCTCGGGTCCTTGTTCGGATCGCAACTCTTCCAGTGCGACACGTGCCCGCTCGGTATCGGCATCGGTCCACCCGGCCGGCCGCGCGACAGCCAGCCAGCCGTCGAGCACCGCCGTGCCGTAGTTGTGTCCGTGCCCGTCCGGAACTCCGGCCGCATTCGTCAGATCTGCGGACACCTGCCAGAACGTGACGAACGGAAACCAGCGCATCTGCGGGAGACGGTCGGGTCCCGGCGGCTCCTCGAGCCAGTCGGGCCGGGCGAACAGCAGGTCGGGCGACCACCACACCACCGGGTCCGACGTGTGCTGGATATAGAGCACGCGAGGTGCGAGCCACGACGAGTCTGGTTCCGGAACGGAATCACCGCCACCGGCGAAGCGCACGACGAGGCCGTCCGCGTATACGGGCAGCACCTCGGGCGTGCCGGGATCTCGCCGGTCGACGATCTGCCGCCACAGGCGATTCGAGTTGGGCGGCCCCACCCACAGCACCCCGTCGACGGTCGAGCGGATCTCCCCGATGCTCTCGAACGCCCCCTCGCCGGACTGGGTGCCCAGGCTCTCCCCGTAGATGTACAGTTTCGGGCGGTCGTTCTCGGGCAATTGCGACCAGCGCTCGTGCACCCGGTCGATGAGCAGTTCGCCTGCTGCCGCGGCCTTTTCGCGGTCGGCCAGGAACGAGATCCAGCTCGGCAGGTACGAGTACTGCCATGCCACCATCGCGAGGTCACCGTTGTGGACGAGTTCCATCGCCTGCGCAGCGGTCGGATTCACCCACCCCGTTCCGGTGGTGGGAATCAGCGCGAGCACCGATCGGTCGAACGCGCCGGTCCGTTCCAGCTCGTCCACGACGAGATCTGCTCGCGCTTCGGGTGTTTCGGCGGAGTCGAGCCCGACGTACACGCGGATCGGATCCAGTGCGGGGGTGCCGCTGATGGCGCTCAGCCTGTCGGAATCGAGTCCTCGAGAGACGAAATCCCGGCCTTGGTAACCGAGCGACTCCCACGAGGCCTGCGAGTCGGGACTGCCCGACTTCGTCGGATCGGTCGGCTGAACGGTCCCCTCGCGGGTGGTGTCGTCTTTCAGGCTGAACGCCTGGTTGGTGAAGAAATACGCGCCGCGCAGCAGTACACCGTCGATGAGCATGAAGGTGGCGAGCACGACGACCAGCACACCGAGTGTGCGGGCCAGACCCAGCGGTACGCGGGCCCGCCGGATCAGCTGCCCTGCGACCCAGCGTCCGACGTCGTGCCCGAAGCGCCAGAGGCCGACCAAACCGGCGAAGACGCCGAGACTGAGCCCGAGGGTGCGGAGGTATCCGCTGGTGGTGGTGCCTTCCGCTCCCATCAGTGCCGCCAGCTGACGCTGGTCGTCCACCGCGAGGACGAGGGCGACGAGAGCAGCGATGATTGCCGCGACCGGCACCGCCACCTTCAAACCCCGGGTGACGGGCAACGGCGGCGGCCACCATCGTCTGCCGGCGAGCAGGAAGCGGTGGACCGCCCAGCCCACCGCGCACCCGACGCCGTAACCGATCGCGGCGTTGATGCCGCCGACGATGCCCTGGAACAACCAGTCCCGGGGCAGCAACGACGGCGTCAACGACCAGCAGAAGAACAACGACGCGAAGGCGATACCGGTGAAATCCAGACTCAGCCGTCCCCACACCCGTACGGGAAGGGGATAGCGCTCACCGAAGTCGGTGACCGCAGCGATGATTCGGCCCCTCCGGGCCGCGATCGCCGCCAGCCGATCGACCTGGCTCGCCGGCATACCTACCCGAACAGAGCCGGGAGGGTGCCTTCCCACACCTCACGAAGTTCGTCCATCGGGATCGAGAACTGACCCTGGATCTCGATGGAGTCGGACCCTTCGTCGACGACACCGATACGCACCCACGGCATGTTGCGCGCGGTGCACATCCCGGTGAACCGGGACTCTTCGGTGCGCGGCACGGCGACGAGCACGCGGCCGGCGGACTCGGAGAACAACGTGACGAACGGATCGGCGCCCTCGGGCAGGAGAATCCGGCAGCCCGTCTCACCTGCGAGAGCCGCTTCGACGACGGCCTGCGCGAGACCACCCTCGGACAGATCGTGGGCAGCCGAGATCAGTCCGTCGCGCGAACCGGCGAGGAGGATCTCCGAGAGCAGGCGCTCCCGCTCGAGGTCGACCTTCGGGGGCACGCCACCGAGATGATCGTGCTCGACCTGAGCCCAGATCGAACCGTCGAACTCGTCGCGGGTCTCCCCCAGCAGGATCAGGGTCTCCCCCGGTTCGAGTCCGAGGCCGGTGGGAATGCGGCGGTGCACGTCGTCGATCACGCCCAGTACGGCGACGACCGGCGTCGGCAGGATCGGGGTCGAGCCGGTCTGGTTGTAGAAGCTGACGTTGCCGCCGGTGACCGGAATCCCGAGCTGCGCGCAACCGTCGGCGAGACCACGCACGGCCTGCTGGAACTGCCACATGACACCCGGGTCCTCCGGCGAACCGAAGTTCAGGCAGTTCGACACGGCCTTGGGGGTCGCACCGGTGGTGGCGACGTTGCGGTAGGCCTCGGCCAGCGCGAGCTGCGCGCCCGTGTACGGATCGAGCTGGGTGTACCGGCCCGACGCGTCGGTGGCCAGCGCGATACCGCGACCGGTCTCCTCGTCGATGCGGACGACGCCGGCGTCGGCGTTCTCCGCGAGCACGGTGTTGCCGCGGACGTAGCGGTCGTACTGCTCGGTGATCCACTTGCGGCTGCACAACGCCGGCGACGCGAGCATCTTCCGCAGCGTGGCCTCGAGTTCGGCGGCCGTCTCGGGGCGCTTCAGACCGGCGGTGGTGTTCGCGACCAGCGCGTCCTGGCTTTCGGGCCGCTGGACGGGACGCTCGTAGACCGGGCCTTCGTGGGCGACGGTGCGCGGCGGCACGTCCACCACGGTTTCCCCGTGCCAGTTGATGACGAGGCGGTCCCCGTCGGTGACCTCACCGATGACGGTCGCGAGCACGTCCCACTTCTTGCAGACCGCCATGAACGCGTCGACGTTCTCGGGGGTGACCACCGCGCACATGCGTTCCTGCGACTCGGACGAGAGCACCTCGGCGGGCGTCATTCCGGTGGCGCGCATGGGGACGCGTTCGAGATCGATGTGCATCCCGCCGTCACCCGCGGCAGCGAGTTCGGATGTCGCACAAGACAATCCGGCGCCGCCAAGGTCCTGGATCCCGACGACCAGCTTCTCGCGGTACAGATCGAGGCAGCACTCGATGAGCACCTTCTCGGTGAACGGGTCACCGACCTGCACGCTCGGCAGCTTCTTCGGCCGGCCACCCGCGCTGTCGTCGAAGGTCTCGGATGCGAGCACCGATACGCCGCCGATTCCGTCGAGACCGGTGCGTGCGCCGAACAGGATGATCTTGTTGCCGGTTCCGGACGCGAACGCCAGGTGCAGATCCTCGACGCGCATCGCGCCCGCACACAGAGCGTTGACGAGCGGGTTGCCCTGGTAGGAGGGGTCGAAGACCGTCTCGCCACCGACGTTGGGCAGGCCCAGCGAGTTGCCGTAACCACCGACGCCACGCACGACACCGTCGACGACGCGCCGGGTGTCGGAATGAGCCGGGTCGCCGAACCGCAACTGGTCCATGACCGCGATCGGCCGTGCTCCCATCGCCATGATGTCGCGGACGATGCCGCCGACACCGGTGGCCGCACCTTGGTACGGCTCGACGTAGGACGGATGGTTGTGGGATTCGACCTTGAAGGTGACGGCCCAGCCGTCTCCGATGTCGACGACGCCTGCGTTCTCACCGATGCCGGCGAGCATCGAGGCTCGCATCTCGTCGGTGGTGGTCTCGCCGAAGTACTTCAGATGCACCTTGGACGACTTGTACGAGCAGTGCTCGGACCACATGATCGAGTACATCGCGAGTTCGGCATCCGTGGGGCGACGCCCCAGAATCTCCTTGATGCGCGCGTACTCGTCTTCCTTGAGTCCCAGCTCCCGGAAGGGCTGGTCGACATCAGGGGATTCGGCGGCGTGGGTGACGGTATCCACGTGCGGTGACACTGGGCGTCGGGTCCCTTCACTCTGGGATCGAAAACAGCAGGCCGGGCGGGCACTGCCAGGGGCCAGTCTATCGGGGCGAAGGCTCGACAGGGTCCACCGGTGCGGGCACGAGGTCCGTCAGCGCGAGGGTGACGTCGGAACCCACCGCTTTCAGGGTGGTCGTACCGATGCGATCACCGTCGTAGCGGTACCAGCCGTCCTCGAGCGCGAACACCGCCATCATCGGCGGTCCGTCGAGATCGACGATCCAGTACTGCGGCACTCCCGCCTCGGCGTACTCGGAGAATTTGGTGACCCGGTCGGTGCGCGCGGTGCCCGGCACCGTGATTTCGACGACAAGCCGCACCTCCCCGACGGGAGCGCGATCCGGGTCGGCGTCGACGAGCGACCGGTCGACGACGATGACGTCCGGCACCCGCACGGTCAGCGGGTTGTCGGAGACCAGCACCTCGACGCCTCCGAGCACGCACAGGTCGTCGGGTAGCTGGTCGTCGAGCTGCATCGCCAGCATCATCTCGGCGTGATCGTGCCGGGATCCCGGTGGCGGAGACGCGATGAGCACGCCTTCGCACACTTCGATGTGGTGCTGCTCGTGGTCCGGCAGCGCAACCCAGTCGTCGAGGGTCAGCAGGTGATCGGGGTACGTCGGGCTGCTCACGCCAGCACTCCCGTTCGTTCGGGCCGGACAGGTCCACCCCAGTCTGTCACCGGCGGACGCGGGTGGTGTCGGGAACAGCTCAGGCTGTGGGCGTCAGGAACGCCGCGAGCGCATCGGCGTAGCTCCTCACGTCGGCCGCACCCATGAGTTCGCGCGCCGAGTGCATCGCGAGCTGGGGTGCGCCGACATCGACGGTGGTCAGCCCCGTGCGCGACGCGGTGATGGGCCCGATGGTCGAGCCGCACGGCAGGTCCGCGCGATGCACGTAGCGCTGCAGCGGGACGCCCGCTTGCTCGCAGGCGAGCGCGAACGCGGCGGCGCCGGCCGCGTCGGTCGCGTAACGCAGGTTCTGGTTGACCTTGAGCACCGGTCCCCCGCCGACCGCGATCCGGTGGGCGGGTTCGTGACGGTCCGGATAGTTGGGATGGGTCGCGTGGGCCATGTCCCCCGAGGCGACCACCGATCCGGCCAGAGCTCGCAGGTATTCCTCGCGTCCGTCACCGCGGACCAGTGCAATGCGCTCGAGCACGGTGTTGAGCAGGTCGGAGAAGGCTCCCCGGTCGGACATGCTCCCGACCTCTTCGTGGTCGAACAGGGCGAGCAGCGGCACCGGTCCCGACTGCGCGGCCACGTGATCGGCTGCGTGGAGCATCGCCTGCAGCCCGGCGTAGCACGTGGCCTGGTTGTCCAGGCGCGGTGCGCTGACCAGATCACGGTCTGCGCCGACGAGCGAACTCGGGGCCAGATCGTGTGTCATCAGCTCCCATCCGAGCACGTCGCCTGGCTCGACCCCCGCGTGCTCGGCGACGTATGCCATGAACGAGCGCGGCTCGGTGCCGATGCCCCACACCCCGCTGAGGTGCCGCTGCGGATCGAGGTGAACGCCCTTGCGGTCCTCCGACAAGTGGATCGCGAGTTGCGGCACGCGCAGGACGGGGTCGTCGATGCGGGCCAGCACGTCGGTGGTCCCGGACCCCGATCGCACGGTCAACCGTCCGGACACACCGAGGTCACGATCGAGCCAGGAGTTGAGCCATGCTCCGCCGTACGGCTCGAGGCCGACGAGCCGCCACCCTGCCGAGATCAGGTCGGGATGCTGCTTCACCCGCAGGTTGGGGCTGTCGGTGTGACCGCCGACGATGCGGAAGGGCCGTGCCGGGTCGCCGTCGTCGCCTTCGGTGCTCCACGCGACGAGCGACCCTCCGCGGATGAGGAAGTAGCGTCCCGGCTCGGCGGGCCAGGGCTGCGATTCCTCGAGTTGGACGAAGCCGGCCTCGCCGAGTGCGGCGGCTGCCGTCGCACACACGTGGAACGGAGACGGCGACAGGTCGACGAAATTACACAGGCCGGGGGCATCCGCTCGCGTCATCGAAGGCATGCCTGCATCCTCGCACCTCCGGGGACCGGCGACGCGAGAGACCGTTCGGCGCGGGGTGCGCGTGACCTTTTCGGCGCTTTCCCGCGACAAAACCGGGCGAGCCGGGCACACTGATGGTCGGCACTACCACCGATGAGGACGGCGGTGCCGGCTCGGGACTCGATCGGGGGGTTGAGCTCCGGGTTACACGGACGAGGGATCTCGTCGCCGATCGGGACGGCGATGGGATCCCTCGTTCCGTGTTCCAGCTCCGCGTGTTCCAGCTCCGTGTTTTCCAGCTCCGTGCGGGTCAGTCCACGCGGGTCAGGCAGTACAGCCACTGCTCGGCGAGCACCGAGATGAGCCGCTCGAAATTCTCGTCGTGCCCCTGCACCAGGGCGAAATGGAAGTTGCGGTCGGTCGACATCAACATCGACGTCACATGCAACCGCGCCCTCAGACGCGCGTCGTCGCTCGACTGCCGCCCCAGCAGGTTGTCCATACCCGACGCGACACGGCGCAACATGGCGAACCATTCGTCGGACACGAGAGGCTCGTGGGAGAGCGCCTGCTCCATGCTGGCGAACTCGGCCCGGTGCGCCCGCCAGAACAGCGCGTGCTCGTTCAACCAGGCCGTGACTTCGCCGAGCGACGGGTCCTCGAACGCGTCGAGCCGCCGGTAGGCGTCCCGGATCGGCTGTTCGAGCGCCGACATGTGCCACTGCACGATCTCCGCCTTGGACCGGAAGTGCAGGTAGAACGTCGCGCGGGACACGCCTGCGGCCTTGGCGATCGCCTCTGCCGTGGTGGAGGTGTATCCCGATTCGACGAACAGTGCCCGCGCCGATTCGATTAGTGCCTCACGCGTCGCGCGTTTCTGCTCGACCCGCGTCATCTTCGGCACAACCGCCGTTCTCGGTGCCACTCGCCCTCCCGCATCTCGTCGCACGAAACCCTACCGGTCCCGCCGCCGGAATCCGTTCGAGTTTTCGCACGGTCAGGCATCGAGCACGAGCTTCGAGCACCCCTTCTCCGCGCGCGAGACACACATCATCATCGTCTCGTTCCGCTCCTGCTCACCGGGGGTGAGGATCGAGTCCCGATGGTCGGCGCGTCCCGCAAGAATCCGGACCTCGCAGGTGCCGCACGTCCCTTCCTTGCACGACGACAACGCCTCGATACCGATCTCCTCCGCCACGTCCAGCACCGATTTCCCGGCGGGCACCGTGGCGGTGATCCCGGATCGGGAGAAGTCGACGTCGAACGCCACGTCCGGTTCGGTGCGCACAATCTTCTTCGCGGCGAAGCGTTCCGTAACCAGCGACCCGACCGGCCAGTGCGCGCTCGCGGCTTCGATCGCCTGGAGGAGCGGCTCGGGACCGCAACAGTAGATCAGCGTGTCCTCGGTGGGCTCGGCGAGCAACGCACGCAGATCCAGCAGACCGGTTTCGTCCTGTGGGCACACGGTGATCTTGTCGCCGAACCGCTCGAGTTCGGAGAGAAAGGCCATCGACGCGCGGGTGCGGCCGCCGTAGAGCAGCTCCCAGCGGGCACCGTCGGCCTCGGCCTGCGCGATCATCGGCAGGATCGGGGTGATGCCGATTCCTCCGGCTACGAAGACGTACCGCGCGGCGGGGCGGAGACGGAAGTTGTTGCGGGGGAAGCCCACCGTGACGGTCGCGCCGTCCCGCAGCCGGTCGTGTACGTACTGAGATCCACCGCGCGAATCCGGTTCGCGGAGCACACCGATCCGCCAGCGGGTGCTGTCCTGCGGAGACGACGACAGCGAGTACTGTCGCAGCAGAGCGTCGTCACCGTCGCCGAGCCGAACTTCGATGTGCGCGCCCGGCTTCCACGTGGGCAGTGCGCCGCCGTCGGGGTGGCCGAGGGTCAGCGACACCACCCCGTCGGATTCGTCGCAGCGCTCGAGCACCGTGAGTTCCATGTGCCGGGCGGTCTTGGTTTTCGCCCGCTCGATGTCGGCGACATCCCAGGTCACCGGCAGGGTCCGGCGCACCGGAAGCAGCGCGATCGGCAGGAAGTCGAGGGGAACCTCCGCCGCGGGACGCAACGACGGGAGCCGTTCGAAGAGCACCTTCAGTGCCGTCGCACCCTGGACCCGCGCGAGTGCCTGGCCGAGGCAGGTGTGCCGGCCCTGGGTGAACGCGAGGTGGTTCTCGGGTTCGGGGCGGTGGATGTCGAACTCGAACGGGTGCGGGCACCGCGCCGGGTCGGTGTTGGCGCTGGCCAGCGCCAGCCACACCATGTCGCCCTTCCGGATGTGCGCGCCGCCCAGTTCGATGTCCTGCTGCGCCTGACGCGCGGCGAACGGTGACGACGGCCTGCGTCGCACGGTCTCCTCGAACACTCGCTGCCAGAGTCCGGGATCCTCGATCGCCTCGGCGAGGGTCTCCGGGTTCCGCGCGAGGAACAACACCGCGTTGGAGACCGCCTGGGTGGTCGAATCGACGCCGGCCATTGCGAATTCGGTGAGATGCACGGCGATCTGGGCAGCCGACAGCATCCGGTTGCCGTCCTTGTCGTTCACGATCGCCATATCGGAAATCAGATCGGCGCCGGGGTTCTCACGACGCTCGTCGATGATGCGACGCAGTACGAGGGTCGCATCGATGTAGCGCTGCCAGACCTGGGTTCGCAGCGGCTCGGCCATCGGTTCGGCAGCCGACGCGAGGATCATCGCGAAGTCGTCCCGGAGTTGGCGCATCATCGCGTCGTGCTCGTACCCGAGACCCATGTGCGCCATGATCGTCTGCGTGGTGAGTTCGAGCGCGTAGTCCGTCACGAGGTTGCCGGAGCCGCGTGCCTCGAAGCCGTCGACGACGCGGTGTGCGCGCGCCTCGATCTCCGGCTGCAGTGCCTCCATGCGTTCTTTGGTGAACCCGCGCTGCGCGACGAACCGGTGGTCGGTGTGGCTCGGCGGATCGGATCCCACCAGCATCTGTGTGATCAGGTCCGGGGGCACGATCGCCCGGAACTGTTCGGGGACGTCGATGGTGCCGCTGTTGCCGCCGGAGGTGAACCGCTGCCAGTCGGCGAGCACCGTCTCGACGTCTTCGCGGCGGTTGACGATCCACGCGTTGAGGTACGGGTAGAAGAACACGGGCGTCTCGTCCCGGAACTTCGCGAAATGTGCTGCGGGGTCGGTGAAGTAGTCGTCGCTCAGTGCGTCGAAACCGTGCGCGACAGGGCACCGGGAAGCGGAGGGAGCTTCGGGCGTAAGGGTCATGTCAGGTCTTCCCGGAGGAGTCAGAGGGCGGCCGCGGCGGCCATGGTGGAGAGCTTCTGGAATCGCGCGACGTTGTCGCCTTCGTCCATGCAGCCGGCCGACAGGAATACGAACGTCATGTCGAGTTCAGGGTCGACCCAGAACAGGGACGACCCGGCACCGTAGTTTCCGAAGGTACGAGGTGAGGTGAAGGGTCCGAAGAACGATGCGTGGGGACCCGTGCCGGACAAGGAAAATCCGAGACCGAAGTTTCCGGGCGGGGTTTCCCATCCGCGACTCGCGGCGATGCCCGCGTAGAGATCATTGGGCATGTCACCGGTCTGCAGGGTCGTGGCGTGGTCGACGACCACGGGAGCGACGAGGTGCTGTCCGTTCACTTCGCCCTTGCGGCGGAACATCTCGGCGAAGGCGAAGATGTCCTCCGCGGTGCTGACCGCACCGACCCACGGGATCTCCGCGGCCTCGGTGATGGTGTCGTTGAGGTTTTCGATGTCCGCCGGCGACAGCCAGCCGTTGTCGGGTACGTATGCCTTGAGCGGCACCGCGTCCGCGCGCCAGGCGTCGGGCATGCCGAACGCCGTCCGCGTCATCCCGAGCGGCTCGAAGACGAGATCCCGCGCGAGGTCCCGGAAGTGTTCGTAACCGTAGGCACGACGGACCATTTCACCCATGAGGGCGTGGTTGATCGACGGCGCGTAGTTGAGGTTGGTCCCGGGTTCGTTGACGACGTCCACGGAGCACAGCGCGTCGATCACGTCGGCGAGTACCCCGAAGCGCTCCGGTCCGAGGCCGGGATTGGGGGTGGCGGGCATTCCCGAGCGGTGTGTGAGGAGGTGGTGGAGGTTGATGCGGTCCTTGCGCACCGAGCGGAAGACGTCGGTGCCGAAGAACTCCGGGATGATGTCGACGACCCGTGTCGATAGCGCGAGCTTGCCTTCGCCGAGGGCGCGGTACGCGAGCGTGTTGGTGAACGCCTTCGACATCGAGAGGATGCGGAAGACGCTGTCCGGGCGCAGGGCTGCGTCCGTGGCTCGTTCCGCGTAACCGATCGTCTCGTGCACAGCGATGTCGCCGTGACGGGCAACGATGATGTTGACGCCGTCGTAGTCGCCGCGGTCGATGTCGCGGCGGATCTCGTCGGTGAGCCGGGTCAGTGCGGTGGGGTCCAGAGCGGGCATGGTGGCGGTCCTGTTTCTCTCGGTGCGGCGGGGATCAGCGGTGGGTCACATGACCAATCCGCCGGACGGCGAGAACGTCTGACCGGTGTAGTAGGAGCCCTCTGCACCCGCGAGGAACAGCACCGTCTTGGCGATCTCCTCGGGGGTGGCGGGCCGCTTGATGGGCTGCATCGAAATGAGGAAGTCGGAGAACTCCTCGTCGCTCTGGCGGAACAGTGGCGTGTCGACGGCCCCGGGCGCAAGAGAGTTGACACGGATGTTGAAGGGAGCCAGTTCGGTCGCAGCCTCCCGGGTCAGGCCGAGCACACCGGCTTTGGATGCCGGGTAGTACGCGGGCATCGCCACCGACATCAGCGCGGCGGCCGAGGAGAAGTTGATGATCGCGCCGCCGCCTGCCTTCTTGAGCAGCGGCACCGCGGAACGCATCGTGTAGAAGGGGCCGTACAGGTTGATCTTCAGGACGCGGTCGAAATCCTCGTCGGTGATGGTTTCGTAGAACTCCGGGTTGTGCTGCCGGCCTTCCTTCATCGCCTCGAAGCCCTTGTAGTTCTCGGCGTTGAGGGCGTCGAGCGCCGCCTTGTTGGGAGCGTTGACGCCTGCCGCGTTGACGAGCACGTCGAGCCGGCCGTGCTCATGCTCGACGGTGGCGAAGGCTTCGCGCACGGCGGCACTGTCGGCGATGTCGAGGGGAACGGCGTGGGCTCCGGGGAGCGCCGCGAAGTCGCGAGCGAGGTTCTCGGCCGAGATGTCGGCGCCGTAAACGACGGCGCCCTGGTCGGCGAATGCCTGCGCGGTGGCAAGACCCATGCCCGACGCGGCACCGGTGATGAAAACGACCTTGTCCTGGAACTGCATACGAATCTCCTCGGGGATGTGCGGCAGCTGGCTCACTCGACCTCCGCCACCGGTGACGCAGAGCATGACACTTTGGGTAGACGTATGTCTAGTGAAACTTTTCCGCCGCAGGTGAGGATAGGTATTTCGACGAGAGAACGACCGGAACGAGAGGCCCGACCAACAGAAAAACCCCCGCCGTCCGATGGACGGCGGGGGTTTCGGTGGATCAGGAGATCAGGCGTTGACCACGGCGTCGAGCGCGCTGTAGAACATGCCGAGCCCGTCGTCGCTGGGTCCGGTGAGCGCCTCGGTCGCGTGCTCGGGGTGCGGCATCAGGCCGACGACCCGGCCGTTCGCCGACGCAATGCCCGCGATGCCGCGCTGCGATCCGTTCGGGTTCTCGCCGACGTAGCGGAACACGACCCGGCCCTCGCCCTCGAGTTCGTCGAGCACTTCCTGCGAAGCCTGGTAACGGCCCTCGCCCGACTTGAGCGGTACCAGGATCTCGGCACCCTGCTCGTAGCGCGACGTCCACGCGGTGGAGTTCGATTCGACCTTCAGCCACTGGTCGCGGCACACGAAGTGCAGACCCGCGTTGCGGGTCAGCGCGCCGGGCAGCAAGCCCGCTTCCGCGAGCACCTGGAAGCCGTTGCAGATGCCGAGGACCGGCATTCCGCCGCGCGCCGCCTCCACGACCTTGGTCATCACGGGAGCGAACCGCGCGATGGCTCCGCACCGCAGGTAGTCGCCGTAGGAAAACCCGCCGGGCACGACGACAGCGTCGACACCCTTGAGGTCGGCGTCACCGTGCCACAGGCTCACGGCCTCGCCGCCGGCGAGCTTCACGGCCCGGGCTGCGTCGATGTCGTCGAGCGTGCCGGGGAACGTGATGACCCCGATGCGTGCGTTCATGCGTCACCGTCGATCCGGCGAACCGCCCAGTCCTCGATGACGGTGTTTGCGAGGAGTGCTTCGGCGATCTTCTCCACCTGAGCGTCGTCGACGCTGCCGTCGACCTCGAGTTCGAATCGCTTTCCCTGGCGGACGTCGGTCACGCCCGCGAAGCCCAGCCGCGACAACGCGCCGGCAATGGCCTGACCCTGGGGGTCGAGAATCTCGGCCTTGGGCATGACTTCGACGACGACACGCGCCACGTGCTGCTCCTCGGTAGTAGTGCTGGCGCCCAGGGAACGGACACCGGACCCATCGAAGTTTACCGGCTCAGGCCCTCTTGTCCGGAACCGGCCGCTGCCTCGCCGGAGACCGTGCGCGAGGAGTAGCGGCCCCATACCCCCTAGGGGTATAAAGGAGGGACGACATCGAAGGAGCATCCACATGACCACCGCTGACACGACGCGTGACGTCGAACTCACCATCGGTGGGATGACCTGCGCCTCCTGCGCCGCGCGCGTCGAGAAGAAGCTCAACCGCATGGAGGGCGTCACCGCGTCGGTCAACTACGCGACCGAAAAGGCGAAGGTCAGCTACAGCGGCGACATCACGCCCGAAGACCTCGTCGCGACCGTCGAAGCCACCGGCTACACCGCGGCAGTGCCCGCACCTCCGCAGCCCCGGGACGCTGCCGCCGAAGACACCGGACCCGAGTCCGACGAAGCAGCGCAATGGAAGCAGCGCCTGACGGTCTCGGCCCTGCTCACCGTCCCCGTGGTCGCGCTGTCGATGATCCCGGCCCTGCAGTTCGACAACTGGCAGTGGCTGTGCCTGACACTCGCGTCGCCGGTCGTCGTGTGGGGCGCCCTCCCCTTCCATCGCGCCGCATGGACCAACCTGCGGCACGGCGCCGCGACGATGGACACGCTCATCTCCGTCGGCGTCATCGCCGCGTACCTGTGGTCGCTGTGGGCGCTGTTCTTCACCCACGCCGGCATGCCCGGCATGAAGATGACCTTCGAACTGTTCGCGTCCGGCGGCGGTGAGGAGCACATCTATCTGGAGGTCGCCGCGGCCGTCACCACCTTCATCGCCGCCGGCCGGTGGTTCGAAGCGCGGGCGAAGCGCCGCTCCGGCGCTGCCCTGCGGGCGCTGCTCGACATGGGAGCCAAAGACGTCGCGGTGCTGCGTGGCGGCACCGAAACCCGCATCCCGGTGGACCAGCTCGCCGTCGGCGACGTGTTCGTGGTGCGTCCCGGCGAAAAGATCGCGACGGACGGCGTCGTCGAATCGGGTTCGTCCGCCGTCGACGAGTCGATGCTCACCGGCGAGTCGATGCCCGTGGAGGTCGCGCCCGGCCACGCCGTGGTCGGTGCGACCGTCAACGCGGGCGGGCGCCTCACCGTCCGCGCTACCCGCGTCGGCTCCGACACCCAGCTCGCCCAGATGGCGCGCCTCGTCGAGGACGCGCAGAACGGGAAGGCGGAGGTCCAGCGCCTCGCCGACCGGATTTCCGCGGTGTTCGTCCCGATCGTGATCGGGCTGTCGCTGCTGACCCTCGCCGCGTGGCTGTTGTTCACCGACGATCCCGTCTCGGCTGCCTTCACCTCGGCGGTCGCGGTGCTGATCATCGCGTGCCCGTGCGCGCTGGGTCTCGCGACGCCCACGGCGCTGCTCGTGGGCACGGGACGCGGGGCGCAACTCGGCATCCTCATCAAGGGCCCGCAGATCCTCGAATCCACGCGACGCGTCGACACTGTCGTTCTCGACAAGACCGGAACCGTGACCACCGGCGAGATGACCGTCGCCTCCGTTCATGTGGCGCCGAACGAATCCGCCGACGAGGTATTGCATCTCGCGGGGTCGCTCGAACACGCATCCGAGCATCCGATCGCGCGTGCGATTGCCGACCACGCCGCACAGACGCGTCCGTTGTCCGGTGTCGAGAGCTTCGAAAACCACGGCGGGCGCGGGGTTTCCGGTGTGGTCGACGGACGTGCCGTGCTCGCCGGGCGGCTGGCCTGGTTGCGCGACGAATGGTCGCCCACACCGCCGTCCAGCCTCCGACACGACGCGCAAGCGGCGGAATCCGAAGGCCGGACACCGATCTGGGTGGCCTGGGACGGTGCGGTACGTGCGGTCGTCGTGGTGTCCGACACGGTCAAGGACGGTTCTCGTGCGGCCGTATCCGAACTCCGCGAACTGGGTCTTCGTCCCGTGCTGCTCACGGGAGACAATCGCGGCGCGGCCGAGGCGGTCGCGCAGGAGGTCGGCATCGACGAGGTCATCGCGGAAGTGATGCCCGCAGACAAGGTGCAGGTGATCGAGCGGCTTCAGTCCGAGGGCAGGGTCGTCGCAATGGTCGGAGACGGCGTCAACGACGCGGCAGCGCTGGCCCAGGCCGACCTCGGGCTTGCCATGGGCACGGGAACGGACGTCGCCATCGAGGCGTCGGATCTGACCCTGGTTCGAGGCGATCTGCGCGCCGCCCCCGACGCCATCCGTCTCGCGCGGGCGACACTGCGCACCATCAAGGGCAATTTGTTCTGGGCGTTCGCCTACAACGTCGCTGCCCTGCCGCTCGCCGCGCTGGGTCTGCTCAATCCGCTGATCGCTGGTGCGGCAATGGCATTCAGCTCGGTGTTCGTGGTGAGCAACAGCCTGCGCCTGCGAAGGTTCGCGCCCCGCTGACACAACCCGCTATTCCGGACGAGCCGAATCCTTCTCGCCGCGTTCGGCGCCGACGAGTTCGCGCACCCGCGGCGCGACCTCGGCCGCGAAGCGTTCGAGGTCTGCCGAGTCGTCGCTCGCAAGAACGAACGTGCTCGTTCCGTGCTGCAGAGTCAGATCGGCCAACTGCTCGGCCCACACCCCTGCCGGGCCGTGCAGGAACGAACCGTCGGCAACATCGGCGAAAGTTCCGGCGATGTTGTACAGGCGGCGGATCTCTGCAGGATCCCGTCCGGCATCGCGAGCGGCGTCGTCGACCCGCGCACTCATCTCTCCCAGGGCGTCGGGCCCGGCGGCGAACGAACTCGGCAGCCAGCCGTCGGCGAGCCGTCCGGTCAGTCCGAGCATGCGTGAGCCGTAGGCGCCGACCCAGATTCCGAGATCGTGTGCAGGGGCTGGGCCGCGTTTCGCACCGGACAGCGAGTAATACTCTCCGTCGACCTTCGCCCCGCCCTTGTCGTCCGACCACAAGGCCCGAATCACCGCGATCGCGTCGACGAGAGCGGTCACCGCCTCGCCCGCGCTGCGCTGCGGTCCTCCGTTGGCAGCCACCGCATCCCAGAAGGCACCCGCACCGAGCCCGAGTTCGACCCGGCCGCCGCTGAGCCGGTCCAGCGACGCCGCGCTGCGCGCGAGGATCACCGGTCCGCGCAAGGGAAGGTTCGCGACGTTCGGCGCGACCGTGACGGTCGTGGTGCGCGCCGCGATCCAGCTGAGCAGCGTCCAGGTGTCGAGGAAGCGCGACTGGTACGGATGGTCCTGAATCGTCACCAGGTCGAGCCCCGCACGTTCGGACACCACCGCGAGGTCGACCACGTGCGCCGGGTCTTCAGCGGACGGCGTGAGGAAACTACCGAAACTCAGGGGCTGTCCGTAGTCGGGCACGGCGTCACGACCCTTCCGCCGTGGCGCGTGGCGTGTGGCTGCTGACGATGGAAACGCGATTGAACGCGTTCATCGCGACAGTCACCCAGGCGATCGCGGAGAGTTGCTCGTCGGTGAGGTGCCGGCGCGCCTCGGCGTAGTCGAGTTCCTGTTCGCGGGTCGAGGGCAATACTGTCAGCGACTCGGCGAGTGTGAGTGCCGCGCGCTCGAGGTCGCTGAACGACTCGGTGTCGCGCCAGGCGGACAGAACAGCGAGCCGCGTCGTCGAGACGCCCTCCTTCAACGCGGCGCCGACGTGGATGTCGAGGCAGTAGGCGCAGCCGTTGATCTGGGAGACCCGGATGTTGACCAGTTCGACGAGGGACCGGTCCAGACCCGCCTCCGCGACCGCCTTCCGCACCGCTTCGGCGACCGCGATCTGCGCTCGGTAGACGGACCGGTGTTGCTTGTCGATCAGGACGCGGGATGCCCCGGTTTCGGTCATTTCTGCTCCTCGGGCCGGTCGGTCATCCGTCGTACTCGGTGACACTGCGAAAACTCGGGGCACTGCGAAAGTCATTGCCGGGCAGGCACTAGTTGACTGCGCAACCATAACACCGAGTTCGGGCGCGCACCGGGGATCGAGCGACTGTCGCGGTCGCGAACGGCATACTCGGTGCATGCGACTGACCCACTTCGGCCACTCCTGCATCCTCGTGGAACACCTCGGGAAGAAGATCCTTTTCGACCCGGGAAATTTCTCTCACGGGTTCGAGGGAATCACCGGCCTCGACGCCATCCTGATCACACACCAGCATCCCGACCACGCCGACCCGGCGCGCCTGCCGGCACTGCTCGACGCCAACCCCGGCGCGGCCCTGTACTCGGATCCGCAGTCGGCAAACCTTCTCGAAGGCGATTGGTCGCCGGTGCGGCCGGGCGACCGGTTCACGGTCGGCGACCTGACGATCCGGGGCAGCGGCGGACGGCACGCTGTGATCCACCCCGACCTGCCTGTCATCGACAACACGGTGTTCATCGTCGGCGACGCCGAGAACCCCGCGCGGCTGATGCACCCGGGGGATTCGCTGTACATCCCCAACGAGAAGGTGGACGTGCTCGCCCTCCCGGCGGCAGCACCGTGGCTCAAGATCTGGGAAGCCGTCGACTACCTCCGAGCTGTGAACCCCCGCCTGGCAGTGCCGATCCACCAGGGCATCATCACCGATCAGGCAAACGGCATCTTCTACGGCCGGTACTCCGACATGGCACCCGAGGGCACCGAGTTCCGCGTGCTCGAACACGAGAGCGACGTCGAGGTCTGATCTCCCGGCGGCGGGTGGCGGGCGGGGTTACCGCGCCGCCGCACGCCCCGCAGCGCGGCCGGAGAAGATGCATCCACCGAGGAACGTGCCTTCCAGCGAGCGGTATCCGTGGACACCGCCACCACCGAAGCCCGCGACCTCCCCGGCTGCGTACAACCCTTCGAACACCGATCCGTCCGCGCGCAGCACCCGCGACGACAGGTCGGTCTCGAGGCCCCCGAGCGTCTTCCGGGTGAGAAGGTGCAGCTTCACCGCGACCAGCGGCCCGGCCTTCGGATCGAGGATCCGGTGCGGCGACGCGATCCGGGCGATTCGGTCCGGCTTGTAGGCGCGGGCCGCGCGCATCGCGGCGACCTGCAGGTCCTTTGTGTACTTGTTGGTCATCTCCCGATCGCGCGATTCGACGACGCCACGCACGGTTTCGTAGTCCAGCGGCGTCTCGGGGGTCAGTTCGTTCATCCCGGCCACGAGATCGGCGAGGTTGTCGCGAACGACGAAGTCGACCCCGCGGCGCATGAACGCATCCACCGGGCCGGGAGCGCCCGAGCGTATCCGCTGCAGGAGCAATCCGATGTTGCGGCCCGTGAGGTCGGGATTCTGTTCCGAGCCGGAGAGGCTGAACTCCTTCTCGATGATCTTCTGGTCGAGCAGGAACCACGTGTGGTCGTGCCCGGTGCGGGTGATGTGCTCGAGCGTGCCGAGCGTGTCGAATCCGGGGAACAGCGGGACGGGCAGACGCGCGCCGGTGGCGTCGAGCCACAGCGACGACGGTCCCGGCAGAATGCGGATGCCGTGGTTGGGCCACACGGGGTCGAAGTTCGTGATGCCTTCGGTGTAGTGCCACATCCGGTCGCGGTTGACGATGTGACCACCGGCGTTCTCGGTGATCTCGAGCATTCGGCCGTCGACGTGCGCGGGCACACCGGTGAGCATCCGCTTCGGGGGTGCGCCCAGACGCGCGGGCCAGTTCTTCTTCACGAGGTCGAAGTTGCCGCCGATGCCCCCGGACGTGACGATGACGGCCCCCGCGGCGAACTCGAACTCACCCACAGCCGTCCGGGACGATGCCACGCCGCGAGCGGCGTCGGTGGGCTCGAGGACGGTGCCCCGGACGCCGGTGACCGCTCCATCGGTGATCACGAGATCGTCGACCTGGTGACGATGCTCGAGCCTGACCAGTCCCCGCTCGACACCCTCCCGGACCTTACGGGCGAAGATCTCGACGAGCGCCGGGCCGGTGCCCCAGGTGATGTGGAACCGCGGTACCGAATTACCGTGTCCGGCAGCGTCGTAACCGCCACGTTCTGCCCAGTTGACCATCGGGAAGATCTTGAGTCCGCGCTGCTTGAGCCACGCGTGCTTCTCCCCTGTCGCGAACTCGACGTACGCCTGTGCCCATTTGCGCGGCCAGCGATCGTCGACCTCGCGGTCGAAGCCCGCGGTACCCATCCAGTCCTGGAGAGCCAGCTCGTACGAATCCTCGATCCCGAGACGACGCTGCTCGGGGCTGTCGACGAAGAACAACCCCCCGAAGGACCAGAACGCCTGTCCCCCGAGGTTGTTCGCATTCTCCTGGTCGATCAGGAGCACCTTCCGGCCGGCGTCGACGAGCTCTCCCGTCGCTACGAGTCCCGCAAGGCCCGCCCCCACCACGATCACATCTGCGTCCATGCCGCAAACAGTACCGAGCGAGAGCGCCGCACGGGACAAACAGTCGCCGACGCAACTCTTCAGACGGCCACACGCCTCTTCGGAGCACTCCTCCGGCTATAGACGGTGGGCTCCGCGCCGTGGCGCAGTGCCACATCGATCGCGGCGAGGACTGCCCGCCGGAGACCGGGCGCGGCCAGGGTCGGGGCGGAGACGGCAAGCCGGAACAACTCCCCCCGTCGCGTCACCCGCTGTGACTCGGCGACCACGGCTCGGCACCACCAATGCCCCGACGGAGCACCGTCACCGATGCCGTACACTTGAGATTTCATCACGGCGTCGACGCTCAGATCACGGATAACGTTGTGTTCCAATATCATCCGGAATCCAACCTGCGGAAGCGCTGCGACGGCCCCGGCCGACGCGCGCCACCGGGGCGGGGCGAAGAGCCGGGTGCGCAGCCCGGTCTCCTCGAGGACCCTGTCTGCGGCGAGCAGTCGCAGGCGTGCCTCGTGCCGTGGCAGGCGCGCAAACTCGGGGTGCCGTCCGACAGCCGACGAGGGGTCGTATCCGTGCAACACGATGGCGTCTCCCCCTTCACGCCGTTCGAGCAACCATTCCTGGGTGCCCGGATCGCTCAGCAGCGTGTAGCGCCCTCCGAGTCGCGGCGCCACGCACAGGGACAGCGGTACCCCGCGAACATCCATCTCCCGCGCAAATCCTTCGACGACCTCCCGGGTGGTGTCCCTGATTCCGGTGAGCGACACGACCAGTTGTCCGTTCACGATTCCACCGTCGCACCCGGAGGTGAACGCCGGACATCACCCGGTTGAAGACTGCCCGGCCGCCCCGGGTCGGCACCGTGACGGCCGGCAGGAGTTCACGCAGTCACGGGCTACCGCAGGGATTCGAGGTGGACCGCCTCGTCGAGCGGACGCCCCTGCCGCCAACCGAATCGTTCGAGGTCGGGAACCTCCTGCAGACGCGAGACCGGGCCGACGCACAGCCATGCGATCGGACGGACGGGGTCGTGCGCGCCGACGAAATCCCGAAGGAACTCTTCCTCGTAGAACGACACCCATCCGACGCCCAGCCCCTCCGCCGTGGCCGCGAGCCACAGGTTCTGGATGGCCAGCACCGCCGAGAACAATCCCGACTCGTCGACGGTATGCCGCCCGAGGATGTGCTTTCCACCGCGCGCCGGATCGTAGGTGACCACGATGCCGGTTCGCGATTCGGTGATGCCTTCGACCTTGATCGGGTCGAAGGTGCGTCGCCTGTCCTCGGGGAGGGACTCGGCGAACGCCCGGCGGCACCCGGCGACGTGTTCCGCGAACGCGGCCAGTCGCTCCGGGTCGCGGACGACCACGAAATCCCACGGTTGGGTATTGCCCACGCTCGGTGCGTGATGCGCAGCGGCGAGGACGCGGTGGAGTACGTCCTCGGCGATCTCCTCACCGCTGAACTCGGCACGCACGTCGCGGCGCATGCGGATGATGTCGTACAGCGCGTCGCGCGCTTGGGCCGTGAACATGATCGTCAGGCCGGCACGACAGCTTCGATTGCCTCGATGACCTCGGGTGCGTCGGGTTCGGTCCGGGGCCGGAAGCGTGCTGCGACGGTGCCGTCCGGTGCGATCAGGAACTTCTCGAAGTTCCACTGGATGTCGCCGGCTTCGCCGGATGCGTCGGGGTGCCTGGTGAGCTCGGCATACAGCGGGTGCCGGTTGTCGCCGTTGACCTCGATCTTCTCCATCAGCGGGAAGGTCACCCCGTAGGTGGCGGAGCAGAACTCCTGGATCTCCTCGGCGGTGCCCGGTTCCTGCCCCATGAACTGGTTGCACGGCACACCGATCACGATGAGCCCACGGTCGGCGTAGTCGTTCGCGAGCTGCTCGAGCGCACCGTATTGGGGGGTCAGACCGCACTTCGACGCAACGTTGACGACAAGGAGAGCGTGCCCCTCGTAGGCCTTCAGGCTTGTGGGCTCACCCGAAAGGGTGTTGATGGTGATGTTCTGCAGTTCGTTGGTCATGCCTACAAGCTAGCCTGCCCGGTGTTCAGTGCCCGGGAACAGCGGCGCCGGACGGCATCCCGGCAGTTCGTCCGCTTCGGTGACCGCGCGTTACAGGCGTTCCACCGGGTGGGGCAGGTCCGTTCGGACCGCACCGCGGGCCGTCCGTCGACTTCGATATGTGTATTCCAGTCAAGGAATACTTCGGGGCGCGCGGGGTGCCGACACCTCCCCCAGGGAGGACTTCAGGCATCGAAACCCTGCAGCGCCTCGGTTCTTACGCGAGTGCGAGGAAGAGCTTCTCGAGTTCCGCCTCGGTCATCGGCTCCTTGTTTCCTTCGGCCGTCTCGGTGAGGCACTCGCGCAACCCACTGGCGACGATCTTGAAACCGGCGCGGTCGAGCGCTTTCGACACCGCAGCAAGCTGCGTGACGACGTCCTTGCACTCGCGCCCCTGCTCGATCATCGAGATCACCCCGGCGAGCTGCCCCTGGGCGCGGCGCAACCGGTTGAGTACCAGTGCGATGCTTTCGTCGTCGCCGACCATGTGGATTTCCTTTCACGTATGTCTCGCCATCGTACCCCTAGGGGTATCGAAACTGTGGAACGCACGCCGCCGTCACGCAGGGGCGGCGGCAACTCGCCTCCATCGCCGCAACGGGCAATGCGCCGAACGGGTGCACGCATACGTGGTACCACCCGCAATCAGAGTCAGCACCGCCGCGGCGATCCCGACCACCGGGTGGAGTTCCTGCGCGAGGATCACCGACGACATCAGCAGAACGAACCAGCCGAACCCCTTGCGCAGGGCATCGGGGTCGACCATCGAAGTCAAACGGCCACCGATCAGGCTTCCGACGACCGCGGCCCCGGTGACCATCGCCGCAAGGCGCCAGTCGATCTGCACCGCGGAGAGGTAACCGCCCAGGCCCGCGAAGGACTTCATGGCGATCACGATCAGTGATGTGCCGACGGCAATGGGCATCGGGAGACCGCCGAGCAGAGCCAACGCGGGCACGACGAGGAATCCGCCCCCGGCACCGACCAGACCGGTGACCAGACCGACAACGACGCCGTCGATCAGAATCTTGCCCACCGGCATGGAAGAACCGTCACCCGCTGCGGCCTTGTTCTTGCGTCCGCGCAGCATCGCGACGGCGGTGGCGATCATCATCGCGGCGAACGCGAGCAGCAGGATGCCGCCGGGAATGAAACGGGACAGCAGTCCGCCGGCATAGGCGCCCACCATTCCGGCCAGACCGAACAGGATGCCCGTCCGCCACTGGACGCGGCCTGCTCGAGCGTGGGAGATCGCGCCGACCGCGCTGGTGACGCCGACGACGAGCAGGGAGGTGGCGATGGCTTCTTTGGCATCCATTCCCGCGACGTAGGCGAGCAGCGGGACGGTCAGAATCGAACCTCCGCCGCCGAGCAGGCCGAGGGTGACGCCGACAAGGACCGCCAGTGACACGGTCAGCGCGATCATGATCAGTTCCCTTCGGCCGGTGCGGTTTTCGACTCGGTCAGCTGCGCGACGATCGTCTGCGGATCACAGCCGGCGCCGCGGTTGTAGGGGAGCTTGGACAACACCGCGCCCATGGCGCACGTGTTCGACAGTGCCGCGAAGGTCAGACCGCCACCGATACCGGCTGCGAGCCACTTGAGCCGAGGAACCGCGATGCTGCCCAGGACGGAGGTCAGCACCAGCGACCCCGCGACGAGCCGAACCTGACGTTCGAGGTCCCAGCGCTGGGCACCGCGATTGACCGGCAGGCCCTGCGCGTCCCAGGCTGTCATCCCGCCTTCGAGGATGTGCACGTTGCACAGCCCAGCAATGCGCAGAGTCTCCTCGGCCTGGCTGGCCCGCTGCCCGGACCGGCATACCAAAACGATGTCCTCGTCGAGGTGGGCAAGGAATTCGTCGCGGTGTTCCCGCAGCAGGTCCAGGGGCACGTTGTATGCGCCGGGGATGTGCACGGTTTCGAACTCTCCGGGCGTCCGCACGTCGATGACGCGCACGTTCTTTCCTGCGTCCACCAGTTCCTGGAGGGCGATCGGGTCGAGGGTTTCGGGGCCGGGCGTACTCATGGAGAGCCTTTCGGTTCGGGTTCTTCGTCGGAGGGTGCATTCTGAGCGTTGTACCCCTAGGGGTATTATCGCACCGAGCGTACACATACCCCGATGGGTATATCCAGCGACTCGAAAGTGTGGCCGCACACAGCAGCGATTGCCGTCGACGTACATCGAGGCGCGAGAGCGTCACCGTGGAGGACACATACCCTGGGGGGTACTTGACATACCCTAGGGGGTATATGCCAATCTGTCTACATACCCCGCAACACCCCACGGATCCCGCAATGGAGGACCCCATGATTCTCGAGCAGTACTACATCGAGTGCTTGTCCCACGCGTCGTACCTCATCGGCGACGAAAGCACCGGACGGGCAATCGTGGTCGATCCCCGCCGCGACATCACCGAATACCTCGACGACGCCGCGAAGCACCACCTCACGATCGAAGGCGTCATCAACACGCATTTCCACGCGGACTTCGTCTCCGGGCACCTCGAGCTGGTCGATGCGACCGGCGCGTGGATCGGCTTCGGCGAGGCCGCCGAGACCGACTACCCCATCCGACGGTTACGCGACGGAGAGCGAATTTCCCTCGGCGACGTCCAGCTCGAGATCCTCTCCACACCGGGACACACCTGGGAGTCGATTTCGGTACTGGTCCGCGAGCATCCCGACGCCGTTCCGTCCGCCGTCCTGACCGGAGACTCGCTGTTCATCGGCGACGTGGGCCGGCCCGATCTGGTCAACCTCGGTGACGGATCGACCAGCGACCTGGCCCGGGCGATGTACCGCACGGTGCACGAGAAGCTGCTGACCCTGCCCGACGAGGTCACCGTCATGCCGGCACACGGCGCCGGATCCTCGTGCGGCAAGAACCTCTCCACCGAATTGACCTCGACGATCGGCGAGCAGCGACTGACGAACCCCTCGGTTCAGCCGATGAGCGAGGACGCCTTCGTCGCGCTGATCACCGAAGGCCAGCCGGCCGCGCCTACGTACTTCTCGGCGGATGCCGCCATGAACAAGCGGATCCATCCCCTGCTCGCGCAGGATCACACCATCCCGGAGTTGAGCCCGGCGCAGGTGAAGGCGGAACTCACCGCCGGCACCCGCGTCCTCGACGCGCGCAGCGTCGACGACTTCGCCGACGGGCACCTGCGCGGATCGGTCAACGTCGGTTTCGACGGTCGCTTCGCCGAGACCGGTGGCATGGTTGCCGAGGTCGGCGAGCGGATCGTGCTGATCACCTACCCCGGCGAGGAACAAGAGGCAGCGCTGCGTCTCGCCCGCATCGGATCCGACAATGCGATCGGTTACCTCACCGTCCCGCAGGACGGTTCGTTCCCGGCCGAACTGGCCGACCTCGTAGAGCCCGCGCATCGCACCTCCGTCGAGGAACTCGACGGTTTGCTCGCAGCCGAGGCCGTCACCCTCGTCGACATCCGCAACCCGGGTGAGCGCGAGCAGGGAACGATCCCCGGCGCAGTGGCAATTCCGTTGGCACAGTTGCGTGTTCGCCTCGAGCAGGTCCCCACCGGTAAGCCCATAGTGGTGCACTGCGCGGGTGGATGGCGCTCGAGCGTCGCAGCCTCGCTGCTCCGCGCGCAGGGCTTCGACAACGTCTCGGACCTCGTCGGCGGTTACAACGCCTGGGTCGAGGCCCACGCCACCGTGTGACCGTCCGGTCCCCGGGCCGGCACCACCGGATAAGAGGACCCCGCCCACGCGCAACCGCGCTCATACCCGAGGAGAATTCCCCATGTGTTACCCCGTCGCCTGCCCCACCTGCGGAAAGACCGGATGGGACGGCTGCGGACAGCATGTCGACGCCGTCATGCGCTCCGTTCCCGCCGCCGACCGTTGCACGTGCGGCCAGGACGCCCCGGCGCCGG
>NZ_BDAM01000009.1 GCF_001895045.1 Rhodococcus coprophilus NBRC 100603
CCTTTGCGGGATCACGCCCGGTAGGCACCCGACGTTTCGAGCACCCATGCGAACTCGAAGGCCACCTCGCGCCATTTCTCGTACCGGCCCGACACACCGCCGTGCCCGGCACTCATCTCCGTCTTCAGCAGTAGTTGCGAGTCGCCCGTCTTGGTCGCCCGCAGCTTGGCGACCCACTTGGCGGGTTCGACGTACAGCACGCGCGTGTCGTTGATGCTGGTGATCGCGAGGATCGCCGGGTAATCCTTGGCCTCGACGTTCTCGTACGGGCTGTACGAACGCATGTACTCGTACACCGCGGGATCGTCGAGTGGGTTGCCCCACTCGTCCCACTCGATCACGGTCAGCGGCAACGACGGATCGAGGATGGAGGTCAGCGGATCGACGAACGGCACGTTCGCGAGAATGCCCGCGAACAACTCGGGAGCGATGTTGGCGACCGCCCCCATGAGCAGGCCACCCGCGCTACCACCGTCCGCGACGAGCCGATCGGGGCTGGTCACACCCTCGTCGACGAGGTGCCGCGCGCACGCCACGAAATCGGTGAAGGTGTTCTTCTTCGTGAGGGTCTTGCCGTTCTCGTACCAGTGCCGGCCCATTTCGCCGCCACCGCGCACGTGCGCGACCACGAACACCATGCCGCGGTCGAGCAACGACAATCGGGCGACCGAGAATCCGGGATCGATGCTGGCTTCGTACGACCCGTAGCCGTAGAGCAGGGTCGGCGCAGGCCCGTCCGTCAGGTCCTTGCGCTGCACGACGGACAACGGAATTCTGGTGCCGTCCTCTGCCGTGGCCCACTCGCGGCGCTGCTCGTAGCGTGCGGGATCGAAGTCTCCGAGCACCGGCTGCTCCTTCCGGAGCAGCAGTTCGCCGGTGGACACGACGTAGTCGTACACCCGGGTGGGGGTGATGAACGACGTGAAGCCGAGCCGCAGCACGGGCTGCTTCCATTCGGGATTGCCACCCGGGCCGACCGCGAACAGTTCCTCGTCGAACTCGAGTTCGGTGAGTTCGCCGTATCCGTCCTCGGTGAGGGGCCACACCGCGACGCGGGTGAGCGCCTCGCGGCGGTAACCGAGCACCAGGTGCCCCTCGAACGCCTCGACATCCTCGAGACGCACGTCGTGACGATGCTCTACGAGCGTGCGCATCGACGACGGGTCGTCGACCGGAGCTTCCGCGAGGACGAAGTTCTCGGCCTTCTCCCCGGTCGCAGGGTCGACATCGTTGTGCATGATCAACAGCCGGTCCCGGCCGCCGATCACCGCGTGCTCCGCGCCGTATTCGACACCCTCACGACGCGGGAGGAGAACTCTGAATTCGCCTGTGGGATTATCGGATTCGAGAATCCAGCCCTCGGTGGTGATCTTCGACCCCACCCATATCATCAGGTACTTCTCGCTGCGGGTCGACCCGATCGACACCCAGTACCGCTCGTCGGGCTCGTGGAAAACCTTCACGTCCTCGTCGCGCGGGGTGCCGAGCTTGTGACGCCATACGGTGTCGGGACGCCACGACTCGTCCACTGTTTGATAGAAGACGTGGCTGTGGTCGAGCGCCCACGTGGCCCCCGGTGCCGTGCCGGTGATTTCGTCGGCGAGCAACTCACCGGTCTCGAGATTCTTGAACCGCAACGTGTACCGCTCGTCGCCGACGACGTCCGTCGAATACGCCAGCAGCGTGCCGTCCTGACTGATCGAGAACGCCCCGATCGAAAAGAACTCGTGCCCTTCGGCTTCCACGTTCCCGTCGAGCAACACCTGCTCTCCGGGCAGGTCGACTCCGGGAGTCACCTCGGGCGGCGTCCAATCGTCCGCGTCCGTGATCGGAGCGCGGCACTGGATGCCGTACTGCTTACCTTCGACCGTCCGCGCGTAGTACCACCAGTCGCCCATGCGGGCAGGAACCGACATGTCGGTTTCCTGGGTGCGGGACTTGATCTCCTCGAAAATCGACTCGCGCAACGGCGCGAGGTGCGCGGTCTGTGCGTCCGTCCAGGCGTTCTCCGCTTCGAGGTACGCGACGACATCGGGTGATTCCTTGTCGCGCAGCCACTCGTAGTCGTCGACGAACGTATGGCCGTGATGGACACGTTCGAAGGGAACCTTCTTGGCAACCGGCGGGATCGGATTCGAGGAGGTCATCTGCGTTCAGCCGATCCAATCGTCGAAGGAGAGCCCGGAAATGCGTTCGTAGGCTTCGATATACCGGGCACGCGTCTTGTCGACGATGTACTGCGGAAGCGGCGGCGGCGCGGTGTCGGACGCGCGGTCCCAGCCGGACTCCTCGCTGGTGAGCCAATTGCGCACGATCTGCTTGTCGAAGCTCGGCTGTACCTTGCCCTCTTCGTACTCGGCGGCATCCCAGTAGCGCGACGAGTCCGGAGTGAGCACCTCGTCGGCAAGCACCAGGTTGCCGGCCTTGTCCAGGCCGAACTCGAACTTCGTGTCGGCGAGCAGGATGCCGCGTTCGGACGTGTAGATCGCGGCGCGGCCGTAGATGTCGAGGGTGTCCTGACGCAATTTCATCGCGAGATCGACGCCGAGCTTCTCCACGACCTGATCGAACGTGATGTTCTCGTCGTGGTCACCGAGCGCTGCCTTGGTGGCGGGGGTGAAGATCGGCTCGGGCAGCGGGCTGGCCTCGACGAGACCCTCGGGCAGCGCCACACCGCAGACCGAACCGTTCGTCTGGTAGTCGAGGAGACCGGATCCGGTGAGAAAGCCCCGGGCGACGCATTCGACCGGCACCATGTCGAGGCGCTTCACGACGAGCGCCCGGCCGAGGACCTCTTCGGGGATACGTTCGTCGTCGGGCTCACCCGCGAGATGGTTGTTCGCGTCGAGCAGATCGAAGAAGAACACGCTCATCGCGGTGAGGACCCGGCCCTTGTCGGGGATCGGGGTGTCGAGCACATGGTCGTAGGCCGAGATCCGGTCGCTGGCGACGAGAAGGAGGTGCTCGTCGTCGACGACGTACAGATCACGGACCTTGCCGCCGGCGAGGTGGGGATAGGACTCGAGTAAAGGACGCACGCTGTCACCCTAGTGCGCGATGCGGACGGGGACCGAACCCCGTGGCGGATATCCCATCGTCGACAATGGACCCGGAGCCGACGCTCTGAGCGAAGAGGGGGCACCATGACCACACCGTCCCGGGTCGATGTCGGGTTCCGGTCCGAACGCGGACCGATCCTCGTCGCATTGATGCTGGCGACGTCGCTGGTGGCGCTCGAGAGCACGATCCTCGCGACAGCCGTGCCGACGATCGTGGCCGACCTGGGCGGATTCACGCAGTTCCCGTGGTTGTTCTCCGGCTACCTGCTTACGCAGGCGGTGCTGGTCCCGGTGTACGGCAAGTTGTCGGACACCTTCGGCCGCACCCCGGTGCTGCTGTTCGGCATCGGGGTCTTCGCGCTGGGATCGGTGTTGTGCGCGCTGGCGTGGAGCATGCCCGCCCTCATCGCGTTCCGCGCAGTCCAGGGTCTCGGTGCGGGTGCTGTGCTGCCCATGGCGCAGACCATCGCAGGTGACATCTACACCGTGGCCGAGCGCGCCAAAGCACAGGGATATCTCGCCAGCGTGTGGGGGATGTCTGCGGTCGTGGGACCGGCCCTCGGCGGCGTCTTCGCGGACTTCTGGTCGTGGCGGTGGATCTTCTGGATCAACGTGCCGCTGTGCGCGGTCGCCGCATGGGTGATCGTCCGCAACTTCCACGAGGACCGCCCCTCCGGCAGCGCGCGACGCGTGGATTGGGCGGGCGCAGTGACACTCGCGGCGGGTGCCGCGCTGGTGATCCTCGGTCTGCTCGAAGGTGGCCAGTCGTGGGCGTGGTCCTCGGCCCTGAGCATCGGCATCTTCGCCGGCGGGATCGCGCTGCTGGCGGTCTTCGGATGGATCGAGTCCCGCGCCGCCGAACCGATCCTGCCGATGTGGGTGCTGACCCGCCGGGTCCTGATCACCACGAGCGCTGTCTCGGCCCTCGTCGGCGCGGTGGTACTCGGGTTGACGTCGTACGTCCCCTCGTTCGTGCAAGGCGCTCTCGGCACCTCCGCGGTGGTCGCCGGATTCGCGCTCGCCACGATGACCATCGGCTGGCCCATCGCCGCATCGCAGTCCGGCCGGTTGTACCTGCGGATCGGGTTCCGGCTGACCGGCCTGGTCGGTGCGATACCGCTGCTCGCCGGCGCGGTCCTGCTCACCCGGGTCGAGGTCGGATCGTCGCCGTGGCACGTCGCAGGGTCTTGCGTGCTCATCGGACTCGGGATGGGACTGATCGCGAGCCCTGCACTCATCGCCGCACAATCGAGTGTCGAGTGGTCCGAGCGGGGTGTGGTCACCGGTGCCAACGCATTCGCGCGCGCGTTGGGAAGCGCTGTGGGTGTCGCCGTGTTCGGTGCGCTCGCGAATACGGCGCTGTCCCGTTCGGATGTCACCCCCGGCCGATCCGTGCCGGACGCTACGCAGCTCGCGGTGTCCGTCGCGCCAGTGTTCACCGCGGTGCTCGTCTGCGCGGTGATCCTCACCGTTTGTGTGGCACTCATTCCGAACCGTCGGCAATCGGAATCCGACTCTGCCTGAATGTGGTCAGGGTGCCCTAAGGTGTCCGCTATGACCAACGAATACGGGATGCTCCCCGTCCTCATCGAAGTGGCGAGGGTCGAGGACATCACCCCTCACATGCGCCGGATCACGTTCGCCGGCCCCGGCGTAGCCGAATATGCCTCCGTCCCGGGCCGGGTGCCGAACATCAAGTTGGTGTTTCCCCGCGCGAACGGTCGACTCGAGGTGCCGGCCCGTAACGGATGGGGGCGGCTCGCGTGGCCGGACCCCACCGTCAAACAGCAGGTCCGGACGTACACGGTCCGCCGCCTCGACGCCGATGCCGCCGAGATGGACATCGATTTCGTCAAGCACGGTGACGAGGGCCTCGCGAGCGGCTGGGCCGAACACGCCCGCCCGGGGGACGTGATCGCTGCGGCCGGCGCGGGGGGCGTGACCGCCGGTGAGGCCGACTGGTATCTCGTCGTCGGTGACGAGACGGCCCTGCCCGCCATCGGGCGCATGCTCGAGCACATGCGCGAGGACGCCACCGGTGTCGTCCTGATCGAGGTGGCCGACGAACACGAGCAGCAGGACCTGCGTCATCCCGACGGAGTCGAGATCCGCTGGATCCATCGCAACGGCGCACCCGCGGGCACCACCGATCAACTGTTCGACGCCGCGACCGCGGTCGAGATGCCCAGCGGCGACGTCACGAAGTTCGCATGGGTGTCGGCGGAGTCGAAGACCGTGCTGGCGATGCGCAAGTGGCTGCGCAACGATGCAGGATTCGACCGCAAGGCCACACTCGTCATCGGATACTGGCGACGCGGGATGACCGAGACCGGCTACGGCAAGACCGCCGACCACGACCGGGTCGAGGACGAACACGACGAGGTCCTCCCCCACGATCACGACCACGATCACCAGCACGCTCACTGAGGACCCACCCCGGTCGCGCGGATCGTTACAGACCGGATGTTTCGTTCTGCCGCGCGATCGGGCACCATCTCTGCGGTGAGGACCAGACGTGCAGGCAACGAAACCGTCGACGACATGACATACGTCCCGCTGGGATCGTCCGAGCATGCCGCAAATCAGTTTCGGAATGCCAGGGCAATGCAGGACACGACCGACTACCAATCACTACGGGCCGCAATGGACGCCGAGTACTACTGGCGCGGCGTGGTCGAGACCTTCCAGATCGCAGACGAGTCGTTCACCGCCGTATCCGGAGCGACGCGCGACATCACGGACATCTCCGCGCACGTCATGGCGCGGGCGGCCGATTGGGTGGGCACCATCGAACTCGCCGCCGAAGGCAGCCGCCTCTACGGTGCGCTGGTGGCGTACACCCAAGGAGTGGGCGACGGTTACGCAGCGATCGAATTGTGGGCGCACAACGTCCGGAACGCACATTACCGATAACCGAACGGTCCCCGCTGTCGCGCAGCAGGGATTGCACGGCCCGGCCCGCGCCGGGGTTCGTTACTGCGGCCGCTCGAGGTGGACGCGATCCCAGTGTCCGAGGTCGGCGGCGGCGGCATAGGTGCTGCGCAGGAATCCCAGTAGCTCCGCGTCGGGGTCGGCCGCGGCGCGCACCGCCTCGTACGGCAACACGAACTCTCCGAGTTCGGCGGAGTAGTACGCAGAATCCGGACGCACCGGATGATCCGCATAGCCGTCCGGCGGCGGGTACGCATACGAGTAGAAGGCACCCTCTTCCCCGCCGCCCGGCCAGAACCCGCAGCTGCTCAACTCGTGCGAGTAGGCCTCGGTCATCACCCGGTCGGGACAGTTGGGGATCCCGCCCGGATGCGGTGGGGCGTCCCGCCCCGAGAACCGGGTGCAAGCCAGATCCATTGCTCCCCAGAAGAAATGAACGGGGCTGACCTTGCCCAGGAAATCCGCGCGGAACTCCTGCATCACACGGTCGGCGCAGATCAACTGCCGCCAGAAGAGGTGTGCCGCATCGGCGTCATAAGTGCTGTGCATATCGTCCTGCGCGAACGGAATCGCGGGATCCACCTCGTTGGGAGTTGCGTGGATCCGAGTCTCGATGCCCAGTTCGTTCAAGGCGCCGAGGGTGCGTGAATAGAAATCCGCCACAGACTGCGCCGCGAGTGGGACGACACTCATGCCACCCTCGCTCGACCGGATGTTCAGATTGTGCTCGCAGAAATCGAACTCGACGTCGAATACGCTGCCACGGTACGGAATCGACGACGTCCCCAATCCGCGGGCCGTGACGTACAACGTCGTGTGCCACCAGTGATTGATCGCCGGTGACAGGACCAGCCGGATCTTGCCCACGATCTGCAGCCACATGTGCAAGGTGTCGCGAGTCGCAGCCCAGTCGGCGGCACGCAGGCTCGGCCATTCCTCGCCGGGAATCTCTCTCGGTTCGCTCACGCTACCTCCCGGGTTTGCGTTTCGACGCTACCCGGCTGCGCTGCCGCTCGGGGTCCGTCGCGAGGATTCGTCGCCGGGCGCGAGAGGTTGCCGCCTTCTCCTGTTGCCGGGACCGTGGCCTCGGACCCGCGCTCAGGCGACCTGTTCGAGCTCGTCGGAGTCGACGAAACGACGCAGCGTCGGCATGGACAGGTACAGCACCAGCACGAGCACGACACCCGCGGCGCCGTACACCCACAACGCCACCGAGATCGGTGCCACCGACGCGATCACGCCGGCGGCGAGGGCACCGAGGGAGGTACCCGCCGTCACCTGAGCCGACCAGACCCCGGCGATCCGGCCGCGATACTCGTCGGCGGTGTTGCGCTGCACCGTCGCGTACCGGACGACGTCGGCGAGGGAATCACCGAACCCGTACGCCGCCAGTCCCAGCAGGACGATCGCGGTCATGCTTGTCGCTCCGGCTCCCGCAAGACCGGCGGACGACACCGCCATGAGAACGAAGACGGCCAGCCCGGACCGCCGGACGGAACCCGTCCATCCGCTGGTGAGCGAACCGAGGACAGCGCCGACCGCGGGTGCGGCATAGAGCAACCCGATCACGGACGGCCCCGCGCCGAGCACTTCGTCGGCGAAGGCCGGGAGCAGTACCGCCCACCCGGTGAGCAGCATCGCGGCGAAACCCGCGACGAGAACCTGGCCGATCACACGATTGTGGAACGCGTACGCGAAGCCCGTGACAATCGATCTCAGCGGCGATTCGTCGGCCGTCTTCGAGGGCGGCAGCGACGGCAGCCTGGTGATGCAGAAGGTGGTCACGACCGTGGTGAAAGCTGCGAACGCATATGCGAGCCCCACACCGCCGGCCGCGATGACCACACCGCCCAGTGCCGGCCCGATCATCGAACCGAGATCGGCCGTCAGTGCCATCAGTGCCCCTGCGGCGGCGAGCTTGTCGCGCGGCACCAGACTGGGAGTGACGGCCATCAGGGCGGTCGCCGAGATCCCTCCCGCGACCCCGTCGATCACCGAGATGACGTAGATCGCCCACATCTGCGGTTCGGGCAGGTAGGCGTTGACTGCGAGCAGGGCGAAGGCCACCGCCGCGGTTCCGCGCGCGATGGCGATCACGTTGCGGCGATCGAACCTGTCGGCGAGGACACCGCCGACGAAAGTCGCGGCGAAGGTGGTGATGCCGAGCACCGCGGTCACAGCGGCGACCTGGGCCGTCGAACCGGTGAGCTGGTAGACCTGCACCGGAACGGCGACGATGAGCAATCCGAGCCCGAGCAGCGACACCACCCGGGCCGTGAACAGATACCGGAATTCGCGGCTCGTCCGGATCGGATCGATGTCGATGATCAGCTTGTCGAGGAGCGCCACAGCGATCGGCTCACTGTCCGCCGAGCAGCGCGCACCACTGCTCGAGATCGGGTTCCGATGCGAGCGACACGAAATCGATGTCGGCACCGGCGCTGCGCCACTGTTCGACCAGCGCCATCAGACGCACCGAGTCGAGTCCCTGGTCCACCAGGTTCACCGTCGGGTCGAGCTCGTCCGGTTCCACTTCGAGGATGCGGGCGGTATCGGCGAGGATCGTCGTGCGATCGAGCATGTTCCTGTCTCCTTCTACTGACTTGTACGAGAGTTGTCCGCGCCGGCCGGCGATCGGTAGCCGGTGAGTGCCGCCAATGCCTGCGCCCAGCGCCGTGCCAGCGTCTCGAGCAGATCTGCATCGACAACCCCGGCGGCTGCGGCGAATTCGCAGTCCAGGACGGGGCCGTCCTGGGTGTCCTCGGTGATCGCATCGACCTGCAGCACGTGGTCGAGCGGAGTCGACGGATCCACGGATCCGCCGAGTGCCGGCGCTTCGGGCGCACCCGCCCACGGTGCTCCGGTCTCCTCGCCGAGCGTCATCCGGCCGAGGTAGTTGAACACCACTTCGGGGCGTCGATATCCGGTGAACCGATCCGCGAAGTCCGGGTTGAGGCGTCGCAGCAGACCGAACCCTATCCCGTTGTCAGGCAGGGCACGCAGCGACCGGCGGACGCGGAGGAGGGCCTCGGCCGACGCCGCTCCGCCGTCGAGCGCTTCGTCGATGTCGATACCGGTGAGATCGAGCGCGACCGGGAACATCGACGTGAACCATCCGACGGTGCGCGAGAGGTCGGCACCCGGCAACACCTCTTCCTCCCGGCCGTGCCCTTCGAGTTCCACCCGCACGGTGTCGCCGCCGCGCACCGACGCCACGGCCAGTGCGAGTGCGCCGATCAGGGTGTCGTTGATCGAGTCACCGGCGAGAACCCGCTCGGTCACCGCGACCGGTATGCGCACGTGAGTCGACCGCAGGGCCGACACGGTGTCGACGGCCGGGTCGAGCACCCGTTCGCCGAGCGGAGGTTCGGACGCCGTCAGCGCAGGTTCCCATGCCGACCACGAGGCGACGATCCGCTCCGATCGTGCCGCCTCGGCAAGGCCTGCGGCCCAGGCGCGGAACGGGGTCCCGGAGGCACTGAGGACGATGCTTCCGCCGCGGCCTGCCTGTTCGACCGCGTCCGCGAGGTCCGGCACGAGAATCCGCCACGACACGCCGTCGACGACGAGGTGGTGCACGACGACGAGGACGCGGCCCGGTCGTCGTGGCCCGAAATCGAACCAGACGACCTGGAGCATGATCCCGGCGGCCGGATCGAGCGCGGAGTAGACCCGTTCCCGTTCGGCAGCGAACAGTTCCTGCCACCGTGGGTCGTCGACGCCCGCGTCCCCGACATGGGTCGCGTCGACTCGCCGGACGAGATCGTCGATGTCCGGGATCTCGGGCGAATCTTCCTCCGGGACCGTCCAGGCCGCTCCGGAAGTAGCGCCGGTGGCGAAGCGGGATCGCAGCATCGGATGCGCGCCGAGCAGCGCACGCACCGCCGTCTGCAGCGTGGGCAGCGTCGCACCGACCGGTGCGACGAGCAACCGGGCCTGGGAGAAGCGGTCGAGATCGCCTCCCCAGCCCAGAGCCTCCCAGACGATCGGGACGAGCGGCACGTCGCCGGTCGCCTCACCGGCGCCGAGAATTCGCTCGTGCGCCGACCCGGAGGTGTCGGCGGCCGCCGCGAGGCCCGCCACGGTGCGGATTTCGAACACCTGGCGAGTGGTGATGCGCACCCCGGCCGCACGCGCCTTGGAGACGAGTTGCATGGACACGATGGAATCTCCGCCGAGGGAGAAGAAGTCGTCGTCGGCGCCCACCCTTTCCAGACCCAGAACGTCGGCGACCACGGACGCGAGCGCAGCTTCGGCGGGGGTGCTCGGTTCGCGCGACCCGACGAGTGCCGCGAAATCGGGTTCGGGCAACGCCTTCCGATCGACCTTGCCGTTCACGGTCGACGGGAATCGGTCGACGACCATCACGACCGCGGGGACCATGTAATCGGGCAGCCTCTCGGCGATCACGGCGCGGACGACCACCGGGTCGACGTCACCGTCGGGTGTCACGTAGCCGACGATGCGGACGACACCGCGGTTGTCGGTGTGCGCCACGGCCACCGCGCCGCGGACCCCGTGCACTGCGGTCAGGGCGGCCTCGACCTCACCGAGTTCGACGCGGAAGCCCCGGATCTTGACCTGGTCGTCGCCGCGTCCGAGGAATTCGAGAACAGTGTTCCCGTCCGCGCCGGTCACCCTCTTGACGACGTCGCCAGTGCGATACATGCGGGATCCACTGCTGCCGAAAGGGTTCGGGAGGAACCGCGTGCAGGTCAGATCGGGCCGGCCGAGGTAGCCGCGTGCGACACCGTCGCCCGAGATGTAGAGCTCACCGGCGACGCCGGGCGGGACGGGCCTGAGCATCGCGTCGAGGACGTACGCGCCGCCCCCGTGCACGGCGCTGCCGAGACACGGGGTATCGGCGTCGGTGACCTTGCCGACGAGCGAGTCGACCGTGCATTCGGTCGGCCCGTACAGATTGAACGCGCGACCGTCGGTGAGTTCCCGGAGCCGGCGCCACGATGCCGGGTCGACGGCCTCACCTCCGAATCCGACCGTGGCGGGCCGGTGTGGATGGTCGTAGAGCCCCGCGGCGAGCATCCGGTCCAGAAACGACGGAGTGACCTCGAGGAAATCGAGTCCGTGCTCGATCGTGTACTCGACCATCCGTTCCGGGTCACGCATCGTGTCCTCGTCGAACACGTGGACGGTGTGACCGTCGAACATCCAGAGCGTCGGTTGCCACGATGCGTCGAAGCCGAACGACCAGGCGTGGCCGACACCGACGACCTCGCGCTGTGATGCGGCGACCGTAGGCACGTAGAGATCGGCGCGGTGGCTGTCGAACAGGTTGAGCAGATTGGCGTGCGTGACGGCGACGCCCTTCGGCAGTCCGGTGGACCCCGAGGTGTAGATGACATACACCCCGTTGTCCGGTCGCAGCGCCGCGAGACGATCCGCGTCGGTGACCGCGGTGCCGGGCAGCGAGGCGAGCGCACTTCGGGTCGCGGGGTCGTCGAGAACCACCACCGGGGTGGTTCCGGCCACCGCCGCGATCTGCTCGGCGACCACCGAGACCGTCACGATCACGCGTGGTCGGGAGTCGGCGATCATGTGTACCAGTCGATCTGCGGGGTAGGACGGGTCCATGGGCACGTAGACGCCGCCCGAGCCGATGGCGGCGGCGATGGCCACGATCATGTGCTCGGAGCGGGGCAATGCCAGTCCCACGACCGTCTCGGGTCCCACCCCCATACCGATCAGCAAGCGCGCCAGACGTGCGGCGCGATGCCCGAGTTCGGCGAACGACAACGTCACCGCACCCGAGACGACGGCTGCTGTGTCGGGGGTGCGGGCGATCTGCGCGGCTAGCAGGTCTGCGACGGTCACGGCTCCCGACCGGGGTGCGTGGGCGGTTTCCGAGCGGGCGAGCATGTCCCGGCGTTCCGTGGGGGTCAGCAGATCGAGGCGCGCGACGGGCGCCGGGCGGTCTGCGACGAGCTGGTCGAGGATCCGGACCAGTCGCTCCCCCACGGCCGCGGCGTCGCGTTCATCGAAGACCGCGGGCTGGTATTCGAGCACCAGGCGCAGGGTGTCCTGCAGTCCCGCGACGAGTACGAGCGGGAAGTTCGTGGCGTCCGTGCCGTTCATCGCGGACACCCGGACTCCGCTGTCGCGCTGGGCGCGATCGAGGGCGTCCCGGTCCACCGGGTAGTTCTCGAACACCAGCAGCGTGTCGAACAGTTCGCCCACTCCCACTGCGCGCTGCACGTCGGCGAGACCGACGTACTGGTGGTCCATCAGGCGGTTCTGCTCGGATTGGGTGCGCGAGAGCAACTCTGCGACCGATTCGTCTGCGCTGGTCCGCACCCGTACCGGCACGGTGTTGATGAACAACCCGATCATGGACTCGACCCCTGGGACCTCCGGGACCCGCCCGGAGACGATCGCACCGAACACCACGTCCGCCCGCCCGGTGAGCGAAGCCAGCAGCAGTCCCCACGCCGTCTGCACCACGGTGTTGACCGTGACACCGCGGGCGCGGCTCGCCGAAAGAATCCGTTCGGACAACGTGCCGGGCACGGAGATCGTCACTTCATCGGGCAGTTCTGCTCGCATAGACGATCCGGCAGGTGCGACGAGAGTCGGTTCGTCGACCCCCGACAACGCCTCCCTCCAGACCTCGAGTGCGGCGGCACCGTCCTGGCGGTCCAGCCACGCCAGGTAGTCGGTGAACGGCACGGGACGCGGCAGAGCCGACGCGTCGCCTCCGGCTGCGTAGATCTGGAACAGTTCCTGCACGAGCAGCGGCGTCGACCATCCGTCGAGGACGAGATGGTGCGCCGTGAAGACCAGGCGCGACCGGTCACCGGGCAGTTGCAGGAGGCAGAAGCGGACGAGCGGCGCGGTCTCGGCAACGAACCGCTTTACACGATCCTGTTCGACGAGGGCGTGGGCGCTTGCGAGCGGATCGGCCTCCGCGGAGAGGTCGATCACGCGGAAGGGCGTATCGACGGTTGCGGCGACGACACCGACCGGGGTGCCTGCCTCCGAGACTCGAAATCCTGTTCGCAGCACCGTATGTCGTGCGATCAGCTCCGCAGTGCTGCGCCGCAGCAGGTCGATGTCGACGGCACCGTCGAGGTCGAGGACGGACTGCATCGTGTAGACGTCGACGCTGTCCTCGTCGAGCCGGGACAGGAAGTACATGCCCCGCTGCAACGGGGTCAGGGGCACGACGTCTTCGAGCCCACCTACGACGGTTAGGGCGAGTTCTGCGGCTTCCTCGACCGTCAGACCGCTCGCTGTCAGATCGGACGGGGTCGGTGCGATCGCGGCGGGTTCGTCGGCCACATGGGCCAATACGGCCAGTGCGTCGGCCCATGCAGCGGCAATCCGCTCGACGGTTGCCGCATCCAGTACACCTGTGGCATAGGTGAATTCGGCCGACATCACGGGGCCGCCCGGACCGTCGTCGGTGATCGCGTTGACGTCGAGCACGTGGTCGAGCGGAGTGGCCGGATCCGCGGTTCCGCCGAGTGCGGCGGCCTCGGGAGCCGCCGACCACGGCGCGGCGGCGCTCTCACCGAGCGTCATCCGTCCGAGGTAGTTGAACATGACCTCGGGTGCTCGGTAGTCGGCGTAGGCGTCGTCGGTCAGGTGCCGCAGGATCCCGAAGCCGATCCCGTTGTCCGGCACGGCCCGCAGTGACTCCTTGACGTGGGCGAGACACCGGGCAGCGTTCTCCGGAACAGTTTTCCCGGAGGCCGGGCCGAGGTCGAGCACGACGGGGTACATCGACGTGAACCAGCCGACCGTGCGAGAGAGGTCCGCGCCGGGCACGATCTGTTCTTCGCGGCCGTGTCCTTCCAGATGTACCCGCACCGACGATCCGCCGCGAACCGATGTCACCGCCATTGCGAGTGCGGTGAGCAGGACGTCCGTGACGCCGGTGCGGAAGGCTGCGGGGACCGAGGTGAGGATGCGGGCAGTGATGTCGCCGGGCACCTGCACCTCGACGGACGCCGACGTCGCCACCGTGTCGCGCGTGGGGTCGAGCGCGCGCGTGCCGAGCACGGTCGTCTCGGGGCCGGTGTCCGCGGAGGCGCGCTCCCACACCGTGCGGGACTGCGCTGTCCGCTCGGAAGATGCCGCCTCGACCAGTCCGGTTGCCCAGTCACGGAACGAAGTTCGGGGTTCGTCGAGCCCACCGCCCGCCCCGCGTCGGGCACGGTCCGAAGCATCTGCGAGGTCGGGGACGAGAATGCGCCAGGACACCCCGTCGACCACGAGGTGGTGAGCGATCACCAGCACACGCCCGGGCACCTCCGATCCGGCGTCGAAGAAGACGACTTGCAGCATGACGCCGGCCGCGGGATCGATCCGGTCGAGTGCAGAATCCCGAGCGGCGGCGAATGCGGCCTGCCACCGATCGGCGTCGAGCCCACGCACGTCCACGCGCCGGACCAGTTCGGCGGCGTCCGGCGTCTCGGACGGTACGACCCACGACGCGGAGGCGTCTCCGTCCTCCGTTTCGATGACGAACTGCGACCGCAGCATGTGGTGGGTGGTGAGCAGTTCCTGCACGGCGGCGACGAGATCGCCGGTCGCCAGACCCTGCGGCGCGACCAGCAGACGGGACTGGGTGAAGCGGCGCAGCGTGCGGGCGGACATGTGGGTGAGCGTCTCGCGGACGATCGGTGTCGGCGGAACCTCCCCGACGGCCGAAGTGCGTTCCCGGTCCGTCTCCGCTGCGGGCGCGGTGTCGTGCGCTGCCGCGATCGCGGCAACGGTGCGCAGTTCGAACACCTGACGCGCGGTCACCCGGATGTCGGCGGCGCGCAGTCGCGCGACGAGTTGGATCGAGACGATGGAGTCCCCGCCGAGCGCGAAGAAGTCGTCCTCGACGCCTACCCGCTCGAGCCCGAGCACGTCGGCGAACGCGCCGCACAGGGTCTTCTCCAGTTCGGTGGTGGCTTCACCGGATCCGGCGAGCGCCGCGAAATCCGGTGCGGGAAGAGCCTTCTTGTCGATCTTGCCGTTGGTGGTGACCGGCAGGACCGGGAGGAGGACAACGGCAGCGGGGACCATGTACTCGGGCAGTCGCTTCCCGAGAGCGGCACGGAGGTCCCCGGGCTCGACGGTGCCGTCGGCCACCACGTAGGCGACCAGCCTGGTCACCGCGCGCTCGTCGGTGTGGGGAACGACGACGGCGGCCCGCACGTGCGGATCGGCGACGGTGGCGGCTTCGATCTCTCCGAGTTCGATGCGGTAGCCCCGGATCTTGACCTGGTCGTCGTCGCGTCCCACGTACTCGAGGTGCCCGTCGTGGTTCCAGCGCACGACGTCACCTGTGCGGTACATGCGTTGTCCCCCGGCGGCGTAGGGGTCGGCCACGAATCGTTCGGCGCTCAGGCCGGGACGGCCCAGGTATCCGCGGGTGACGCCGGTTCCGCCGACGTACAGTTCGCCTGCGACCCCGGGAGCCGCCGGGCGAAGCCAGTTGTCGAGCACGTACAGCCGGGTGCCCGCCGTCGGCCCGCCGATCGTGACGGTCTCACCGGAGATCCGGGCGTAGGAGGAGTCGACGGTGCATTCGGTGGGTCCGTAGCAGTTGAACGCCTCGACACCGGAGGCGGCGAGGGTGCGCCACAGTTCGCCCCCCACAGCTTCACCGCCGACGGTGACCTTGGCGGGCCGGTGGTGCTCCGGATCGAGAAGGCCTCCGTCGAGCAACCGGCTCATGAGGACGGGAACCGTGTCTACGTAGTCGATGCGGTGGGTGCGCACGTAGTCGACGAGGTACGCCACGTCTGCCCGGTGTTCGTCCGACGGCAGGTACAGGGTGTGCCCTTCGAACAGCCAGGTGAGCGCGGCCACCGCGGAGTCGAACGCGAACGGGTAGGTCAGCAATACGCGCCACTGTCCGTCCCGTGGCTCCCGCACCCCCGGGATCATGAGGGTGTCTCTCTGCGCTGCAACGAGATCCGCGAGATTATCGTGCGAGACCACGACGCCCTTCGGGACGCCGGTCGATCCGGACGTGTAGATGACGTAGGCGGCGTGTCCCCCATGCAGCGGTGCACGACGCTCACCGTCCGTGACGGGGTGCGCCGGCAGTTCGGCGCGCGCGGCTTCGACGCCGGGATCGTCGAGCAACAGCACGTCGGTGCCATCGAGCACCGCACCGAGTTCTCTCGCGACTGCGACGGTGCTGATCACGAGGGTGGGTGCGGCGTCGGCGATCATGTGCTTCAGCCGGTCGGCCGGATAGGACGGGTCGAGCGGCAGGTACGCACCGCCTGCGACGAGGACCCCCGTGATCGCCTCGACCATGACGGGCGTGCGCGGCAGGGCGAGGCCGACGCGGTCGTCCGGTCCCACACCGTGCGCGATGAGCAGCCGCGCGAGGCGCGCGGACTCTCCGCCCAAGCGGGCGAAAGTCACTCGCTCGCCGTCGCCCACGACGGCGAGGGCGTCGGGACGCTCGCCGAACCGGCGGGCGAGCACATCGACGACTGTTCCGCTCGACGGAGCGGCGGGTGCCTGCGACCAGGATTTGAGGACGCGCTGCCGGTCGTGTGCGGGCAGCAGGTCGAGCCGCCCGACGGGTGTGTTCGCGCCGGCCGCGAGAGCCTCGAGGATCGCCACGAGCCGGGCACCGAAGGCGGCGGCGTCGGCGGCGGTGAACAGGGTCGGCCGGTAGTCGAGCTTGACGACGAGATCCTCTGCGAGTCCTGCGGTGAGGACGAGCGGATAGTTGGTGGCGTCGTGCGCCTCGACTCCGTCGATGGAGATGCCGCCTGCTTGCTGGGCGCGCTCGAGAGCGTCGCGGTCGACGGGGTAGCTCTCGAAGATGGTCAGGGTGTCGAACAGTTCACCGATCCCCGCGTCGCGCTGGATGTCGGCGAGTCCGACGTACTGGTGGTCCACGGTGCGCGACTGCTCGAGTTGGACCCGGCGCAGCATGTCGGTGACGGTGGCGCGCGGGTCGAGACGAACCCGGACCGGCACGGTGTTGATGAACAGCCCCACCATGGATTCGACACCGGGAAGTTCCGGCGGACGGCCCGAAACGGTTGCCCCGAAGACGATGTCGTCGCGTCCGAGCAGACTGCCGATGAGCATCGCCCACGCGGTCTGCAGCACCGTGTTGAACGTGACGCCCGCCGTCCGGGTCAGTGTCGCGATCCGATCTGCGAGACCTGCGGGCACCGGGACGGTCAGGTCGTCGCACTGCTGCGCGGTGCGCGTGGAACCGGGCGGCGCCACCAGGCTCGGCTCCGGCAGTTCCGCGAGGGTTTGCCGCCACAACTCCCGCGCGGTGTCGTGGTCCTGGCGGTCCAGCCAGGCCAGGTAGTCGCGGTAGGGCCGCACCGCGGGGAGCACGGCGCCGGCGCGGGCGGCGACTTCGCCCGCGGCATACAGTTCGAGCAGTTCCCGCACCATGATCGGTGTGGACCATCCGTCGACGACGATGTGGTGGGTGGTGAGCAGCAACCGGACGTCCTCGGCGCCGAAACGCACGAAGTGCCATCGCACCAGTGGCGGCTGTGTGAGGTCGAACCAATCGTGAAGGTCGGCATCGATCAGGTCTCGCAACCGTCGCTCCGCCTCCGGCATCGGCAGTCCCGTCAGATCGACACCGACCCAGGGCGCTTCGACACCACGCACGACGAGTCCGGCGGTGCGCCCGTCCTTACGCGGCCGGAAGCAGGTGCGTAGGGAAGCATGCCGGTCGAGCAGTGCCTGTGCCGCCGTGCGCATACGCTCCTCGTCCACCGCACCGGACAGCCGCAGAACCGACTGCACGGTGTACGCGTCCGGATCTGCGGTGCGGGCATCACTGCCCGGCTCGTCGGGCGCGGCGATCGCACTCAGGTACAGCAGGCCCTGCTGTAACGGCGAGAGCGGAACGATGTCTTCGAGCGCAGTGGAGCGAGTCATGTCTGCTTTCCGGGGCGGAGACGGGCTTTCGGGCACGACGAACACGGCCCCCGAGTCGGGGACATCGGGGGCCGTTCGGTCGAGGCAGCCGCGGTGATCGACCGCGACAGCTGTTACTGCTTCTGGTTCGCCGGGAGCTTTTCCAGGCCGGAGTCGATGGAATCCAGAGCCAGGAGCGCGGTTTCGTAGGTGGCGGCGTTGGCGTGCTGAACTCCGACGAGGTTGCCTGCCTTGACGGCCGGAAGGTTCTGCCACAGCGGCGAATCGAAGACTTCCTGCAGTTCGGCGGAGACCGAGCCGTCGGCTTCGAGCCCGTAGACGATCACGTCGGCGTCCGCGAGGTTCTGCGGCAACTGCTCGAGAGAAACGTATTCGCCGTGGACGTCCGCGGGATCGACGGGCTCACCGGGGAAGGTGAAGCCGAGGTCGTCGAAGAGATTGGTGGTGTAGGAGGACTTGTACTCGCGGAAGAACTCGCCCGGCTCGGTGCCGCAGGTGCTGCACAGGCCCGCGAACTTCAGGCTGCCGAGCGTGCCGGCGTACTTGTCGGCGATCTCCGCAGCACGAGCTTCGTACTGCGACTTGGAGTCCCCGTAAGTGTCGGCGACGTTGGCGGCGTCGGCGTACTGCTCACCGAGGTCCCGCCAGTCGCCCGGGTTGGTGGGGCCGAGGAAGACGACCGGCGCGAGTGCCTCGAGCTTGGCCATGTCCACCTGGGACTGCACGCGGGCCGGAACGCCCATGATGATGAGGTCGGGCTCGGCGGCCGTGATGGCCTCGTAGTTCAGTTCGCTCGCTGCGCCGTCGGGTGCCACCTTCGGCAGCGCCTCGTATGCGGCGAGGGTCTCGTCGTCCATGCTGTCGATCTCGCGGGTCCATTCGCACACCGCGGCCAGGTTGGCGCCCGACTGGATGAGGGGGAAGGCGGCGTATCCACACGCGACGATGCGCTGCGGATCTGCCGGGATCTCGATGGATCCGTTCTGCGCTTCGAACGTCCGTGTCGCCGCGGTCTCCGTACCCTCCGAGGTGTCGCCGTTGTCGCTCGAGCAGCCCACCAGTCCGGCGGTGAGCAGCGCAGCCGCACCGAGAACCGCGACGCTACGCGCCCGGCTACGTTCAAGAACCCGCATCACGTTTCTCCCACATGTCTTTACGCCGGGATGTACCCCCGGTCACGATTGGTTAGGCTAACCGAAACAATGGCCTACGCCAAGCGTCACGATCACCCGAATTCCATGGCGAACTCGTCGATCTCCGACTGGTCGAGCCCGCCGAGGGTCAGATCCGACGGGGTGAAACCACCGGCATCTCCCGCCGACGCATGCAGGGCCAGCGCCTCCAACGCCGCGACCCACGCGCTCACGAGGTCTGCCACCAGATGCTCGGGCACCAGCGCCGGGCTGTATCCGAAAGAGCCGCGAAGCATCGGCCCCTCGACCGTCTCGTCCGTGAACACACCGATCTCCAGCGCGTGGTTGACCGGCATGTCCGCCTCTGTGGCACCGCCCAGCGCGGACGATTCGGGTGCGCTCGACCACGGGCGCCCCTCCGCCTCACCGAGAGTCAGCCTGCCGAGGTAGTTGAATCCGATCTCCGGGACCACCGCCGACGCCAGGACGCGCCGCCCCTCGTCGTCGAGGTACCGGAGGATTCCGAAACCTATTCCGCTGTCCGGTATCTCACGAAGTTGTTCCTTCACCCGCTTGAGTGCCTCGCCCGCGTCCCGCCCGGCGCCGAAAGCCGCGTCGAGGTCGGTTCCCGACACGTCCAGCCGCACCGGGTACAGACTCGTGAACCATCCCACGGTCCCCGAGAGGTCGGCTTCCGGCACCGCCTGTTCCTCGCGCCCGTGGCCTTCGAGATCCACGGCGACCGCGCCCGCACCGCAGACCCGTGCGGTGGCAAGGGCCAGGGCTGCGAGCAGCACGTCCTCGACCCCGGCGTGGAATTGTTCGGGCACCGTTGTGAGCAGCGCTTCGGTCACCGCGACCGGCACCTCCACGTGGGCCTGCGCCGTGGCGGACATCGTGTCGCGTTCGGGATCCACACTGCGCGAGCCGATCCGGACGCGCCCCTCTCCCGAGGTGATGCGACTCCACATCGGGAGTTCGGCACGCCGCGCCGGAGCGGCCTCGAGCAGCCCACGAGCCCAGACCCGCAGCGGGGTACCGGACCGGACCGGCGCGGTCCCCGCGACCGCGTCGGCGAGGTCCGGAACCAGAATCCGCCAGGACACGCCGTCGATCACCAGGTGGTGCACCGCGAGCAGCACCCGGCCCTGCGCGCCGGGTCCGGCGTCGAAGAACACCACCCGGACGAGTTCACCGGACGCCGGGTCCAGCGCCGCGTAGGCATCCTCGGTGGCTGCGACGATCACCGGGGACGGGTCGTCGAGGCCCGAGATGTCGACGCGGGTCACCACATCGGCGGCCCGGACCGCCCCCACCGGCAGGATCTCGAGGGTGCGGGCGGCGGAGTCGAATACCGAACGCAGCGCGTCGTGCACGTCGAGTACCGACTGCACGGCGCCGGTCAGCGATTCGAGGGTCAGCCCTTCGGGAGTCCGCAGCAACCTCGACTGCGCGTACCTGGCGTACGGCCCGCCGCGCTCGAGCAGGTCGTGGACGATCGGCGTCGCCGGAACGCTCCCGATCGCCGCCTCGATATCTGTGTGCCCGCCGCCTGCGTCCAGCTCCACGACACCCGAAAGGCCGGCGACCGTCCGGTGTTCGAACACGTGCCGGGCGGTGAACCGCAGTCCCGCTGCGCGTGCCTTGGACACGAGCTGGATCGACACGATCGAATCGCCGCCGAGCGAGAAGAAGTCGTCGTCGACACCCACCGCGTCGAGTCCGAGCACTGCGGCCACGACGTCGCAGAGCCGTCGCTCGACGTCGTTGTCCGCCTGCCGTCCGGCGCTCGTGGGCGCGAACACCGGGGACGGGAGCGCGGCCCGGTCGACCTTGCCGTTGGCGGTGAGCGGGAACTCGCCGAGTACCACCACCGCGGCGGGGACCATGTGGGCGGGCAGCCGTTCGGCCGCATACGCTCGCACTGCCTCGCCGTCCACCTCTGCACTTCCGTGCAGAGCGCTTCCCGGCACGATGATGTAGCCGACGAGACGCCTGCGCCCGGGCTCGTCCTCCCGGGCGAGCACCGCGGCTCCCGACACGGCGGGGTGGCCCGCGAGTACCGTCTCGATCTCACCGAGTTCGATGCGGAACCCGCGGATTTTGACCTGATCGTCTTTGCGGCCGAGGTATTCGAGCCGGTGAGGAGCGCGAGACGTCCATCGCACTGTGTCACCGGTTCGGTAGAGCCGGCTCCCCGGTGCGCCGAACGGATCCGCGACGAACCTGCTCGCGGTCAGGCCGTACCGGCCCAGGTACCCCCGGGTGACGTGTGGGCCTCCGACGTACAGTTCCCCCGGCACCCCCGGCGGCACCGGTCGCAGGTAGTGGTCGAGCACGAGTGCACGGCCACCGACGACGGGTTCTCCGATGTGCGGTGCGAGGTCCGGTGTCATCAGCGCGGCGGTCGCGTCCACCGTGCATTCGGTGGGGCCGTAGATGTTCAGCGCGCGCAGACCCGGTGTGGACGCCAGCGTTGCCCACAGCTCGGCGGGTACCGCCTCACCCCCCACAGCGAGCACCGTCGGCCGGTGCACCGCATCCGCATCGAGGAGACCTTCCGCGACGAGTTGTGTCATCAGTACCGGCGCGCAGTCCAGGGCGTCGATCCGGTGTTCGCGAACGTAACCGACGATGCCCTCGGCGTCGGCGGTCAGCGCGTCCGGAAGGACGTGCACCGTGTGACCGCCGAGCATTGCCAGCAACTGCTCGACCGACGAATCGAACGCGAAGGTGTAGCTGAGGAGTACCCGCAGTCGCCGCTCCTCCGGATCGCCGTAGGTGCGGGAACGCACCGTCTCCCAGAGGTTCACCACACCGCGGTGGGGCACCACGACACCCTTGGGCTGCCCGGTGGAACCGGAGGTGTAGACCACGTAGGCCGCGTCGTCCGCCCCGGCAAGACCCCGCGGCCCTGCGGCCGGAACCGGATTCGTCTGCGCGGCGCCGCACTGTGCCACCGCAGCATCGTCGAGGACGACGGTCACACCCGCGTCACGCATCATGTAGTCGATGCGCTCGGCCGGGTAGTCGGGGTCGAGGGCAAGGTAGGCCCCGCCGGACTTCCACACACCGAGGATCGCCGCAACCACCGCGCTTCCACGCGAAATCCGCAGTCCCACAATGGTTTCAGGTCCGGCACCGCGCCCGAGCAGGGCATCGGCGATCCGGTCGGACCACGCGTCGAGTTCGGCGAACGTCACGGTCTTGGCGGCGGAGACGACGGCGGGCTGATCGGGCACCGCAGCGACCGTGCGGGCGAACAGGTCGACGAGCGTCGCCGGGCCCGACTCCGGTCGTTCGGTGTCAGGGTTCGGCCTGCCGGCGCGGAGCCGTTCACGTTCGGCATCGGACAGCAGGTCGATCCGGGAGAGCACACGGTCGGGATCTCCCGCGAGAGCGGCGAATGCGCGCACCACCCGCGCCGCGAACGACTCCGCGGTGTGGTGGTCGAACAGATCACGGGCATATTCGACGCGTACCCGCATGGATCCGTCCGGTGTGTCGACCACATCGAAGGTCAGATCGAACATCGCGGCGTCGTTGGGCACGAGTGACACGTCGGGCGAAAGATCTTCGAATGCGGTCAGCGCCGGAGGGTTTCGATACTGGGCCATCACCTGGAACAACGGATGTCGGGAAGCGCTGCGTTCGGGTTCGAGCGCCTCGACGACCCGGTCGAAGGACACGTCCTGATGAGCGTACGCAGCGATATCGGCACTCTTGATGCGGGCCAGCAGTTCCCGGACGGTCGGGTCACCGGAGAGATCGGTGCGCAACACCACCATGTTGACGAAGAATCCCACGAGGTCGTCGAGTTCCGATGCGGGGCGGCCCGCAGTCGGGGAACCGATCGGGATGTCCTCCCCCGCCCCGCTGTGGGACAGAGCCAGCGCCACCGCAGCATGGACCATCATGAACATCGTCGCACCGGTGTCGCGACCGGCGGCGCGCACGGCTTCGGCGAGGCCGGGCGGAACCTCCACTTCCACACCCCCACCGGCGAACGACGCGACGGCCGGCCTGGACCGATCCGTCGGCAGATCGAGTTCCGCGGGGAGCCCGGCGAGTTCGCTGCGCCAGAAGGCGAGCTGGCGTCCGGCGACCGTGGTCTCGTCTTGTGGGTCGCCGAGCAGTTCTCGTTGCCACACCGCGTAATCGGTGTACTGGACGGGCAGCGGTGCCGGTTGCGCCGGGGCGCCACCGGTGTGAGCGGCGTAGTAGGCCCCGAGGTCACGCAACAGGATCGGGGTGGACAGCTCGTCGCTCGCGATGTGGTGCACGAGCAGCAACAGGATGCTCTCGCCGGGGGCGACAGTGAACAACCGGACCCGTAGCGGAATCTCGCGTTCGAGGTCGAAGGCGTAGCGCGCCGCCGACCGCACGTCGTCTTCCGCCGTGTCCGGGGTGGTCTCCACGACCGCGAACGGGGTCTCGACCTCACCCAGCACACGCTGCAGCCCTGTGCCGTCCCGCTCGGTCAGCACGGTGCGCAGGCTTCCGTGGCGCGCGAGCACGTCCGCCACGGCCCGGCGCATCGCGGTGTGGTCGACGTCTCCGTGCAACCGCACCGTCAAAGGCACGTTGTAGGTCGGGCTGGGCCCGTCCATCCGGAAGAGGAACCACAGGCGCTGCTGCGAGAACGACAACGGGACGAGGTCACCGTGGTGCCCCGCGACCAGCGGCGGACGCTCGGGTCCGTCCGCGACCCCCGCGCTCTCGCACCGCACGGCGAGCCCGGCGACGGTCGGATGATCGAACACCTCGCGAAGGGCCAGTTCCACCCCGAGGCTGTCGCGAACCCGGGCGAGGAGCTTTGCCGCCGACAACGAATGCCCGCCGAGTGCGAAGAAGTCGTCGTCGACACCCACCGTTTCGAGCCCCAGAATGTCGGAGAAGAGCTCACACAGACGACGCTCGAGGTCGGTCGACGGTGCCCGCGACGATACGAGAGCGCCGAAATCCGGGGCCGGAAGGGCCTTCCGGTCCAGTTTCCCGTTCGACGTGAGCGGCAGTTCGGCAAGTACGACGAGGGCGGCCGGCACCATGGCTGCGGGCAGCCACTCGGTCAGTTGTGCTCGTGCCGCTACGGGGTCGAGCGCATCGCCGACGAGGTAACCCACGAGTTGTGCGGTGCCCGCGGCGTCCGTGTGAATCGCCGAGACAGCGCGCACCACGCCCGGCAGGCGCAGCAACGCCGCGTCGACCTCCCCGAGTTCGATACGGAAACCGCGCACCTTGACCTGGTTGTCGACGCGTCCGCGATAGACGATGCGGCCCTCCGGGGTCCACATCACGCGGTCACCGGTGCGGTAGAGCCTCGCGTGCACGGGATCACCCGAGTCGCCGGCGAACGGGTTCGCAACGAATCGGGCCGCGGTGAGGGACGGAGCGTCGAGATAGCCGCGGACGACCCCCGGACCTGACAGGTACAGCTCACCCTCGGTACCCGGCGGCACCGGCGCGAGACCCGAATCGAGGAGGTAGGCACGCAGGTTCGCTACCGGGCGGCCCACCACCGGTGTCTCACTGTCGTGGACCTCGGCGACGAGCGCATCGACGCTGCATTCGGTGGGTCCGTAGAAGTTGAACGCGGCGCCCCGGCGCGCGCGCAGGTTGTCCCACAGCCGGGCGGTCGCTGCGTCGCCTCCGAAGCCGAGGGTGGAGACGGCATCCTCGGGGAGCATCCCGTCCTCGACCACCTGATCGAGTTGGGCCGGCGACAGTTCCACGAAGTCCCAGCGCTCACGGAGGGCCTGTTCGGTGAGCAGTGCCGGATCGCGTTGCGCGAGTTCGTCGACGATGTGGAGGGTATGGCCTGCGAGCATCCACAACAGCGGCTGTACCGAGGCATCGAAGGCGAGCGACCAGGCGAGGCCCAGGTCGAGGTGCTCGTGGCCGGCTTCCTTCTCGGCACGGGTGAACACCTGCTCGCGGTGGCTGTGAAGGAGGTTGACCAGACCGCGGTGGGGAGCGACCACGCCCTTGGGCCGGCCCGTGGATCCGGAGGTGTAGATGACGTACGCGACGGAGTCCGGTGTCGGTGCCGGCCGCCCGACGGGCACCTGTCCCCGCTCCCCCGCGCCGTCGAGTTCTGTCGCGCCGGAGAGGTCGATCTCGTCGAGCCTGATCCGGTGCACGGTTGGGTCGGCGTCCGCGACCCGGCCGTCCGTGGCCGGAGAGGTCAGCACGTACGCAGGCGATGCGTCGGACAGTACGTGCGCGAGGCGTTCGAGTGGCTGGTCGATGTCGATCGGCACGTACGCCGCACCGGTCTCGAGGACCGCGAAGATCGCGACCACGGCCTCGACGGTGCGCGGCAGTGCGATCGCGATTCTCGGTTCGGCGGCGCCGCCGAGACCCTCCGATACGAGGTGCCGCGCGAGGCGGTCCACCCGCGTGCGCAATTGGGCGTAGGTCAGTGTGGTGGTCGCGTCCGCTACCGCCGCCACGTCGGGTGTCGCTTCCGCCTGGCGATCCAACAGATCGACGAGAGTCAGGCCCGGTTCGACCGGAACGTCCGGAGATGCGCTCCAGCGCTGAAGGATCCGTTCCCGCTCACCGGGAGTGAGGATCGGGAGCTGTGCGAGGGGGGTCGCTGGGTCCAGGGTGCTCACGGCGTCGAACAACTGCTCGAGTCGCGCGACGTGGAGCTGCAGTGCCTCGTCGTCGTAGATGTCGGCGTCGACGTCGACGAAGACTTCCAGTCCGGCGCTCTCGTCGAGAGGCCGCACGGTGATCATGAAATCTTGGAGCGGGCCGCGAGCGACCGAATGTACGGCGGCGCTGATGTCGGCGAAGCGGAACCGGTCGCCGAACGGTTTCACGTTGACGGACGGCCCGATCACCCCGCGTGATCCGGCGGGTAGCCGCAGGTCGCGCTGGATGTCCTCACCGCGGTAGCGGTAGTGCCTGCGGCACAGGGCAACCGAATCGCGGACCTGTCCGACGAGTTCGGACAGGGTGTTCCGCGCGGCCGGGCGCAGCCGCAGCGGTACGACGTTGACCGCGGTCATCGGCACGTTCAGTGCGGCGGAGCCGAGCCTGTTCATCACCGGGAACCCGAGGGTGAGGTCCTCCCGTCCGGTTGCGCCGCGGAGATACGCCGCCACCAGCGCCGTCACCGCGTCGCCCCAGCTTCCGCGGGCCGATTTGCCGAGTGCGGCAAGCCCGCTCTGCCGGCGTGCGTCGAGCGTGAACCGGGCGGCGCGGGAGCGCCGGGCGATCCCGGTCGCGCCGGGCCGCAACGCGACCGCTTCCTCGACGTCGGCGAGATAGCCGGACCAGAACGCACGGTCGTCGGCGAAGGCGTCCGAGTCGCGGTAGCTCTGTTCTTCGCGCACCACCGGTTCGACGGGGCCGAAGCGGTGGGCGGGGGTTTCCGCACCCGTCACGAGTGCGGTGTAGTGCTCACCGATCCGGCGGTTGAACAGGGAGAACCCGAAGGCATCGAAAACGAGGTGGTGGCCGCACACGTACAGGACGACCCGGTCGTCCGCGAGCCGCAACACGGCGGCACGGACACACAGGTCGACGGCCGGATCTATCGCGCGCGCCAGGTCGTTCGCCATCCACTCGTGGGCAGCCGCCCACACGTCCGGGGCGCCGTGGGTGTGGCGGGCGCGGCCCGCGCGCAGATCCACCACCGGAGGCTCGTCCAGCCGTCGCTGCCCGGGAAACTGTACGACCGTACCGTCGTGCTGCACTTCGAACGAGGCGACGAGCGCCTCGCAGTCGTCGGCCGCGTTGCGAACCGCGGTGACCAGGGCGTCCGTATCGACCGTTCCGCGCAGTTCGATGCATTCGGACGTGTTGAAGATCGGGTTGTCGGGGGTCAGTTGCTGGGCGAACCATACGCCCGTCTGGGCGCGCGTGAGCGCCAGTCCTGTGGTCGACGGCCTGGACGTGGGCACCGGCATCCCCTTTTCTGCATTCGAAAACTATTGGGCGCGAGCAGAACACCCGTGTTGTGCCGACACTCGGCGACCGGAACAGTACCAAAGGTAAGGCTAACCGTATATGTTGCTGAGGCGATCTTGTGCAGCTTGCGCTCGATCCACCGTCTCACTCCGCTATCGAGAGGTTCGAGCATGCAATCATCGGTTGTCGACACACCGACACCCGACTGTGCCGAGCGGACCGTCGCACGCCCGTTCGTGTTGTCCCGCCCCCACGGCACCGTGGTCGCCGAAGGAATCGACGACCGGTTCGACTGCGCCGACGCTGCGGCCGCCGCTCTGCGGACCGGGCACGTGCGCGCCCTCGCCGGTGCGCTCCCCTTCGACCCTGCTCACCCCGTCGCACTCACGGCACCGCACACGCTGCGGCGCACCTCCACTCCGATCGGCGCCTCGTCGCCGGCCGGCCTTCCCGCCATCCGCGTCGTACACACGATTCCGGCGGAAGAGACTCACATCGATCGCGTGACCACCGCACTCGCCCGGCTGCGCTCCGCCGACGACGACCTCGTCAAGGTCGTTCTCGCACGCGCACTCCGGTTGCGTTCCGAGCACCCGGTCCGGGCCGCCGACCTCATCGCACGACTTGTCGGAAACGACCCTGCCCGCAACGGCTTCGCCGTCGACCTCACTCCCGCAGGAGATGCGTGGCGAGGACGGCAATTGATCGGGTCGAGCCCCGAGGTGCTCATCCGGCGCCGAGGCGATGTCGTCACTGCGCATCCCCTCGCGGGCTCCGCGCCGCGCCACGCCGACCCCGCAGCCGATCGCGCAGCCGCCGAACGCCTCGCCGCGTCGGAGAAGAATCTCGCCGAGCACGCGCACGTCATCCGGGCGTTGCGCGCTGTTCTCGAACCGCTGTGCACCGACCTCGACATCCCGGACCTGCCGTCGCTGACGAGCACCAAACAGTTGTGGCATCTCGGCACTCCGGTCTCGGGACGCCTGCGCGATCGCTCCACCACAGCGCTCGATCTCGCGCTCGCGGTGCATCCGACGCCCGCGATCTGCGGGACGCCCACCGAGGCGGCACGCGATTTCATCCGCGACGTCGAAGGTGACCGCGGGTTCTACGCGGGCGCGGTCGGATGGTGCGACTCCGACGGCGACGGCGAATGGATGGTGACGATCCGGTGCGCGGTCCTCGACGCGGACGGCACCACCCTCACCGCCTACGCCGGTGGCGGCATCGTCGCCGATTCCGATCCCGCCGACGAACTCGCCGAGACCAGCATCAAATTCGGGACCGTCCTCGACGCATTCGGAGTACGCCGATGAGCGCCCCCGTCACGCTCGTCGTCGGTGCCGCACAGGGCATCGGACGCGCCACTGCCCTCACCCTGTCCCGCGCCGGACACCGACCGGTACTGCTGGACCGCGACTCCGACGGCCTGCGCAAGACCGCAGCTCTGATCGGCGACGACATCCCTGTGTATCCGGTCGACGTACGCGACGCCGACGCGATCGAGTTCGCCGTCGGCAGCATCGAATCCGACCACGGCCCCATCGAGCGACTTGCCCATGTGGCAGGCGTATTCACCACCGGGTCCGTCCTCGACTCCGATCCGGACGACTGGCAGCGCATGTTCGACGTGAACGTCACGGGGTTGCTGTCGGTGTTGCGTGCCGTGGGTCGCGTGATGCGGCAGCGCCGCTCGGGAGCGATCGTCGTGGTCGGTTCGAATTCCGCCGGGGTGCCCCGAATGGGAATGGGCGCGTACGGGTCGTCGAAGGCCGCCGCCGCAATGATCGTGCGGGTCGCCGGACTCGAACTGGCGCAGTACGGGATCCGCGCAAACATCGTCGCACCCGGTTCCACCGACACCGCGATGCAACGGTCGCTGTGGGAGGACCCGGACGACGACGCAGGCGCGCACAGTGCCATCGACGGTGACCCGGCACAGTTCAAGGTCGGAATTCCGCTCGGGCGCATCGCCGATCCGTCCGACATCGCGGATTCGATCGAGTTCCTGCTCTCCGACCGTGCCCGGCACATCACCATGCAAGCCCTGTACGTCGACGGCGGCGCGACTCTCCGCGCCTGAGACCTGTTCATCCCCGAAAGGAAACCATTCGTGACCTCCGGCCTACGGCGCAGTGCGCTTGCCGACATCGCCCGCTTTCCCGAGGACTTCAGCGAGTTGTACCGCGGCGCCGGGTACTGGACCGAGGAGACGTTCGCGGAGTTCACGGCGAACCGAAGCGCGCGGTTCGCCGACCGGATCGCTGTGGTGGGACCGGACGCCACCGGCGCGCGCCGGCAGCTGACCTATCGTGATCTGGACGAGTCCGCCGCGCGCATCGCCACCGGACTCGGGTGTCTCGGTGTCCGGGCCGGCGACCGGGTCGTGCTCCAGCTGCCGAACATCGTCGAGTACACCGAAGTCCTTTTCGCGGTCTTCCGCCTCGGCGCGTTGCCGGTGTTCGCACTGCCGGCGCACCGCGCCTCGGAGATCGGCTACTTCTGCCGTTTCGCCGATGCCGCCGCCTACATCGTTGCTGCCGAACACGGAGGATTCGATTACCGCACGCTCGCCCGTGAGGTGACCGGCGCGCTGGAAAACCCACCGGCCGTGGTCGTCGCCGGAGACTCGGGCGAATTCGTCTCACTGGCGTCACTGCGCGAGCAGGAGCCGGCGGCGGTCGCCGGAGTCCACGCGGAGTCCGTCGCGTTCCTCCAGTTGTCCGGCGGCACAACGGGCACACCCAAACTCATTCCCCGGACCCACGCCGACTACCTCTATTCGGTGCGCGAGTCGGCACGGATCTGCGGGGTCGACGAAGACACCCGGATGCTGGTCGTACTTCCGGCCGCGCACAATTTCCCGATGAGTTCACCGGGCATCCTCGGCGTCCTCCACGCCGGCGGAACCGTTGTGCTGGCACCGGACCCGAGCCCGGACACCGCATTCGCCCTGATCGAGGGTGAACGCATCACGATGGCCTCGCTGGTGCCCCCGCTCGCCCTGGCGTGGTTGTCGGCGCGGGCCCGCTCCCCGCACGACCTCTCGTCGCTCGAAGTGTTGCAGGTCGGCGGTGCGAAGTTCCCCGCAGAGGCGGCCAAGCGGGTGCGCCCGGAACTCGGCTGCACACTGCAACAGGTGTTCGGAATGGCGGAGGGTCTCGTCAACTACACCCGTCTCGAGGACGACGAAGACACGATCGTCCACACCCAGGGCCGCCCGATCAGCCCACACGACGAGATCCGTGTGCTCGACGACGCCGGCGAGCCCGTCCCCTTCGGTACGGCCGGCCATCTCCTGACTCGCGGCCCCTACACCATTCGTGGCTATTACGATGCACCCGAACACAATTCGACGGCGTTCACCGCCGACGGGTTCTACCGCACCGGCGACATCGTGCGGATCACCGAGCACGGCTACATCGTCGTCGAAGGCCGGGCGAAGGACCAGATCAACCGGGGCGGCGAGAAGATCGCAGCCGAGGAGGTCGAGAACCACCTCATCGCGCATCCCGCGGTGCTCGACGCCGCGGTGGTCTCGATGCCAGACCAGTACCTCGGTGAACGCACGTGTGCCTTCGTCGTGACCGAGGGTGAGACACCGAAAACACTCGCCCTCAAGGCTTTCCTCCGCGACCGGGGACTCGCGGCATACAAGATCCCCGACAAGGTGCGCTTCGTCGACGCATTCCCGGTGACCGGTGTCGGCAAGATCAGCCGCAACGAACTCCGCCGGGCGCTGACCGCCGCCCTCCAGAACTGACCGCCCTCACTGCAGAAAGCGAAAACCGATGGCTCTGCCGAAGTCCGTGTCCTACTCCCTGCCCGACGAGCAGCCCGCGAACGTGGTGTCGTGGTCGGTCGACCCGGACCGCGCCGTACTGCTCGTCCACGACATGCAGGAGTACTTCGTGCGGTCGTTCGACCGGACGGCCGATCCGCTCGCCACCGTCGTCCCGCACATCGACCAGCTGCGCAACGCCGCCCACGAGGTCGGCGTTCCGGTGGTCTACACCGCGCAACCCGGCGACCAGGACCCGTCCGATCGTGCGCTGCTGTCAGACTTCTGGGGTCCCGGACTGTCCGAGGACCCCAACGAGACGTCGATCATCGCGGAACTTGCACCGCACGCCGGCGACACCCTGCTCACCAAGTGGCGCTACAGCGCCTTCATCCGCACCGATCTGCTCGAGCGGATGCGCGCGTGGGGCCGTGACCAGCTGATCGTCACCGGGGTCTACGCCCACATCGGGTGCCTCACGACAGCGCTGGACGGGTTCATGAACGACATCCAGGTCTTCTTCGTCTCGGACGGCACCGCCGACTTCTCACAGCGTGAGCACATCGACGCGCTGAACTACGTCGCGTCGCGGTGCGCGGTGGTACTGCCCACCGACGACGTCGTGGGTGCGCTCTCGTCGGTGCGCGCCTGAGTCACACCCCGACGGACCGGTCGTCGTGCTCGGAGACCGTGCGCTCGTCGCGCCGGCTCAGTGCCGCATACTTCCCGCCGAGTGCGACGAGCGCGTCGTGGGTTCCCCGCTCGATGATCCGGCCGTGATCGAGAACGACGATCTCGTCGGCGTCGCGCACGGTCGAAAGGCGGTGCGCGATGGTGATGGTCGTGCGCCCGGCCCGCGCGTTGTCGAGTGCCTGCTGCACCGCACGTTCGGTGTCGTTGTCGAGAGCGCTCGTCGCTTCGTCGAGCACCAGGATCCGCGGGTCGCGCAGGAGGGTGCGGGCGATCGCAAGTCGCTGCTTCTCGCCACCGGAGAACCGGTGCCCGCGGGCACCGACCACGGTGTCGTAGCCGTCGGGCAGCGACATGACGAGGTCGTGGATGTGCGCGGCACGCGCGGCGTCCTCTATCTCCGAGTCGGTGGCGTCCGGCCGGGCGTAACGCAGGTTCTCGCGGACCGTGGCGTGCAGCAGGTACGTCTCCTGCGACACGACTCCGACGAGAGCCGCGACGTCGGCGAGTCGCATGTCGCGCAGGTCGATTCCGTCGATCGTCACTCGTCCCGACGTCGGGTCGTACAGCCGTGCCACCAGTGACCCGAGCGTGGTCTTTCCCGATCCGGTCTCACCGACGAGCGCGACTCGGGCGCCGGCAGGGACGTCGAGGTCGATTCCGTCGAGCGCGAGACGGTGTGCGCCTTCGTAGCGGAAGCTCAGATTCTCGAACCGGACCCTGCCGGAGATGCGCGCCGGATCGACGGGGACCGGATGGGCAGGCTCGTCGATGTCGACCGCCAGGTCGAGGTATTCGAAGATGCGACTGAACAGCGCGAGCGAACTGGTGACGGACACACCGACGTCGAGCAGGCTCATGAGCGGCCGGAAGAGCGCGCCCTGCAGCCCGGTGAATGCGACGAGCGTGCCGATCGTCATGCCTCCGGATGTCGCGGGAAGTCCGGCGACGAGGTAGAGCACCGCGGGGATCGCGGCGAAGACGATGTTCATGGTGGCCATGCGCCACCGGCCCGACAACTGGGCGTGCACCTCGAGGTCGGCGAGGTCGGCGGAGGTCCTCGCGAACTTGTCGGAAAGGGCGGGTCCGGTGCCGAGGGTCTTGCCGAGCAGCACACCGCTGACGGACAGGCCTTCGTCGATCTGGGTCTGGATGTCGGCGAGCCGGCGTTGCTGGCGGGTGGTGATCGCGCGTCGCATCTGTGCGACGCGGCGGGTGAGCCAGATCGCGGGCGGGAGCACGATCAGCGACAGCAGTGACAGTCGCCAGCTCAGCACGGCCATTGCGATCGCGGTGCCGACGACAGTCGTGATGTTGGCGGCGAGCGAGGTGGCGGTGGTCGTGACGACGGACTGCATGCCGCCGATGTCGTTGGTCAGCCTCGACTGGATCTCACCGCCGCGGGTGCGGGTGAAGAAGGTCAGGGATTGCCGCTGCAGGTGAGTGAAGACCCGTGTCCGCAAACCGTGCATGATCCGCTGGCCGACCGTGGTGGAGATCCAGGTCTGCACCACTCCGAACAGCGAACTGATCACGGTGACCGCGAGCATGCCGCCCACTGCCCACAGCAGCAGGCTCACGTTCTGGTCCGGAATCGCGTCGTCGATGACGGCCCGGACGAGGAAGGGTGTAGCGAGCGAGACGGCGGACGACGCGACGATCAGCACGACCACGAACGCGATCTGCCTGCGGTAGGGGGCGAAGAGCGCACCGATGCGGCGCAGGCTGACGGGAGATTCCCGTAGTTGTGCGACGTCTTTGGGGTCGATTTTTCCGCGGCCTCCGGAGGGGCGGCCTCGACCTGGTGGGGGATGCATCATGTGCACACCACCTCGATTCATGATTCGAACGTACTTACTGAGGTTGCCTCATTAAGAGGTAACTGTCAAGTGAGGTATGATCCGGTCATGTCCGATTCTCCCGTGGTGTTGCGCGATCTGCTCATGGGCGCGACGCGCACTCTCCGGCGCCGCTGGCACGACCTCCTGCAGCCCTGGGAGTTGTCCCCCCACGAGCACCGCGCCCTCCGGGTCATCGGCGAGAGCGACGCTCCCATCCGCCTGGGAGTCGTGGCGAAGGCCCTGCGCATCGCTCCACGCTCGGCCACCGAGGTCGTCGACCGGCTCGAATCACGCGGCCTCACCGAGCGCCTCGCCGATCCTGCCGACCGCCGTGCGGTGTGTGTGCAGCTCACCGACCACGGACGTACCGTCCTCGGCGAACTCGACGCGGCACGCGACACCGACGCCGCAGAGGTGTTCTCCCGGCTCGACGCATCCGAACGAGCCGACCTGTCACGGCTGCTGCGCAAGCTCGTGGACGACCCGCCACACTGAGATCTCCACCGGTCCGGCCACGGTACCGACAAGGTAGACCGGGTCTGTCAGATCACCGTCTCGGACCGGCGTTCGAGCAGGACGGTGTCGTGCCAGACGCCGGCGAGCTTGCCGATACGTTCGCGGATACCCACCGTGCGGAATCCCACCGAGTGGTGCAGGGCGAGACTGGTGCGGTTCTCCGGGAAGATCACGGTCTGCAGCGTCCACAACCCCGCCTCGTCGGCGGCATCGACCTGGGTGCGCAGCAGCGCCTTGCCGACCCCGCGCCCGCGCATCCCGTCGGCGATGTAGATCGAATTCTCCGCCACCCCGGCATAGCATTCGCGGCTCGAAACCGGGCTCAACGCCGCCCAGCCGACGACGCGCCCGTCGATCTCGGCGACCCACCGATGGCCGGGCAGCCACACCTTGTCGAGCACCTCGCGGGCGGGAACCTCGGCGGTGAAGGTCGCGATGCCGGTCGCGATCCCCTCACCGTAGATCCGCCGCACCGCATCCCAGTCTCGATCCTCGAGCGTGCGCACCGTCACGTCGGCAAAGTGGTCCTCGGGGCGGCGACCGGTGAGGACGCCCCGCACTGCAGTGTCGGTGTCCACCCCGACGCCGCGAGCAACCGTCATCGGCAAACCGTGCGCTGTCATGGCTCCACTGTATTGATCGACCTGTACGGCCGGCGTCAGCACCGTCCGGTCCCGCCTGGGGCGCGCTCAGGATTCGAAGAACCGCCGCGGATTGTCGACGAGCATCGTGGTGATCTGCTCGTCGCTGACGCCGCGCTCGCGGAGAACGGGCAGCACGTCGTCGCTGATGTGGTTGTAGTTCCAGTTCGGTACCGCGAGTTCCTTCACTTCGTGCGGGAACCAGTCGATGAAGCACGACGCGTCGTGCGCGAGCACCATGCGGTCCGCGTATCCGAGTTCTGCCAGCGCGGCCACGGTGGCGACGCGTTCTTCGAACGGCAGCAGCAGGTCGAGGCCGAAGCGGTCCATCCCGAGTATCGACCCGGCGTCGGCGAGTTTACGGAGGTAATCGAGGTCGGTGGAATCACCGCTGTGCCCGATCACGACTTTCGTGAGGTCGACGCCTTCCTCGGCGAGGACTTTCTGCGCGACGAGACCGGACTCGGTATGCGGATTGGTGTGCACCGTGATCGGGACCCCCGTTTCCACATGTGCACGGCCGACCGCACGCATCACCCGTTCCACCCCGGGCGTGAGGCCCTGTGCCTCGATCGCGCACTTGAGCATCGCCGCCTTCACACCGGTGTCGGCGATGCCCTCACGAATGTCGTGGACGAACAATTCGGTGAGCGGTTCGGGGGTGTCGAACAACAATCCCGGTCCGACATAGTGGAATTGGAACGGAAGTTCGTTGTACGTGTACAGCCCCGTCGCAACCAGAATGTTGATGTCGGTGTGTTCGGCGATGCGCTGGATCCGCGGTATGTACCGGCCGAGTCCGATCACCGTGGGGTCGACGATCGTGTCGATGCCGCGGTCGGACAATGCACGAAGCTTCGAGATGGCATCGTCGACGCGCAGTTCCTCGTCCCATCCCGTCGGAAAGCCTGGATAGTTCTCGCGCAGTTCCTCACCGAGCACGAAAACGTGCTCGTGCATGAGGACGCGGCCGAGATCAGCGGTGTCGGCGGGGCCGCGGACGGTGTCGACAGAAGCCATGGCGCAGACGCTATGTCACCACAAGTGGGGGCGGGCGGTGTTTCCGCGCAACCGTTCTCCCGAACTCGCCGTGGCTCAGCCCCGGAGTGATTGCTGGTACCGGCGCATGCCGCTCAACCATCGGTCGTAGTCGGCGCCCTTGTGCCGGTACATCTCGAGGACTTCGGGATGGGGAAGGATCAGGAAGTGCTCTTCCTCGAGTGCACGCAGCACGATCTCCGCGACATCGTCCGGTTCGAGAACCGCGCCGGCACCGGTCACCGCACGGGTGGCGAGCGCTCCGAGTTCGGTATCGGAGTTCTTTCCTGCATACAGCAGCGGAGTGTTGACACCCATCGGGCAGAGGCACGACACCCGCACACCCTGGTCTCCGTACGTGACCGACAGCCACTCGGCGAACCCGACCGCCGCGTGCTTGGTCACCGAGTACGCGGCCGACCCGATCTGGGTGAGAAGGCCGGCAGCCGACGCGGTGCCGACGAAGTAACCTTCGCCCCGATCCACCCATCCGGGCACCATGAGGTTCGCAGCGCGGATGTGAGCGCGCAGGTTGACGTCGAGAGCCTGGTCCCAGGCGGATTCGCCGATGTCCAGCCCGGGTGGACCGGTGATGCCCGCGTTCGCGAAATACAGGTCGACGGGCCCGAATTCTTCTTCCGCACGTTCGACGAGACCCCGGATCTCGTCGGAGTCGGAAACGTCGGCTCCCACCGCAATCGCCGAGGTGGTACCGATCTCGTCCACGACGCTTCGGGCAGCGTCCGCGTCGATGTCGGCCACGACCACCCGGGCACCTTCCGCCACCAGGCGGGCGGCGAGAGCGCCACCGATTCCGCCACCCCCGCCCGTCACGATGGCTACCTTGCCGTCAACTTTCACCGGAACCCCCTCGGTCGTGATGTGCGCAGCACCGCACCGTTGCACGCTGCACCGGACTATAGGGCGAACACCCGATTGCGCGGGGGCGAGTCGTCGTCGGCGTCCAGGCTTGGCATCCTGGAGAAGGACGCAATGCCCCGATCGCCGAGAGTGACCCGCCCGTGAACGAATTGTTCTCGATCTCCCGCCCGCGCCGCGAGGTCGCACCCGGCGCGGTGCACGTACCCGGGTGGCTGAGTCTCGACGAACAGCGCGCGCTGGTGGAACTGTGCCGCGAGTGGGCAAGGGGTCCGGCGCCCATGCGGCACACCGTATTGCCGAGCGGTGGGCAGATGTCGGTACGTACCGTGTGCCTCGGCTGGCACTGGTCGCCCTACCGGTACAGCCGCACGGCCGTGGACGTCGACGATGCGCCGGTGCCACCCGTCCCCGACCTGCTCGTCGGTCTCGGCCGACGCGCAGTCGCCGATGCATACGAGGACGCGGCAGCGGGAGACGGCTACACGCCGGACGCCACACTGATCAACTTCTACGACGACGACGCGCGCATGGGGATGCACCAGGACAAGGACGAGCGGGTCGCGGCGCCGATCGTGTCGCTGAGTATCGGCGACGCCTGCACGTTCCGCTTCGGGAACTGCGAGTCACGGGGCCGGCCCTATACCGATGTCCGCCTCGAATCCGGCGACCTGTTCGTGTTCGGCGGACCCTCGCGGTTCGCGTTCCACGGCGTGCCCGTCGTATTCCCGGGCACCGGTAGCGCGGAGGTCGGACTGACCCGCGGCCGGCTGAACATCACACTGCGTGCCACCGGCCTGGAGTGACGCCGGAGCGGTCGGATCGGCGTCCTACGACTTCGGTATTGTCGGTCGTATGAGCGTCGATACTCCGGCAGCGCAGACCTCCTCCGGCGACGATCCTCTGGCACTCGACCGGCAGGTGTGCTTCGCACTCGCGGTCGCGAACCGCGCTGTTCTCGCCGTATACCGGCCGATCCTGGACCGGCTCGGTCTCACGCACCCGCAGTACCTGGTGATGCTCGCCCTTTGGGAACGGGCACCGATGACGGTCAAGGACATCGGGCGCGTGTTGCAACTCGACTCCCCCACCTTGTCACCGCTGCTCAAGCGGCTCGAAGCCCTCGGCCTCCTCACGCGCGAACGCAGCACGGTGGACGAGCGGCAACTCGTCGTCGACCTCACCGACAAGGGCCGGTCCTTGCGCCGCGACGCGGAGGCGGTGCCCGGCGAGGTGGTCGAATCCCTCGGCGTCGACATGGCCGAACTCGAGGCGCTCCACACCGCACTCGTCCGCGTCAACGGCGCAGCGCTGAAGGCCGGGACTCCGCACCGTTAGGCACAGGTCCCGGCCTCCGGCGGCGGTAAATCAGCGGTGCGAGATCAGCGGTACCGACGCCTCGCTCGTGTAGACGAGGAACGTGAACGTCTCCTGGAAGTACAACTGGACGTTCTCGCTGTCGTGCGAGAGGTATCCGATCGACAGATCCTGCCCGACCTGCAGGTCGTAGTCGCCGCCGCGGGTCGTGAGGACGAAGGCTCCGTCGATCGCGGGAGCCCAGATGATGTCGCCGTCGATGAGACGCTTGATCTGCTCCCGGATCGGATAGCCGTGATCGGACGTTTCGCTGACCTTGGTGAACTCGTCGGCGCTGAGCAGCACGTGGTACGGCCCGCCGACACCGGCGAGACGCAGTTCGGAGAGCGCCTGGCTGATCGTCTCCGGGATGTCGCGCGGATCGTCGGGGAGCTGCAACGCGGTGTTGGACGACGAGGCACGGATGCCCTCGATGCCGGCGGCGGCGTAACCCTCGAAGATCGCGCGGTCTTCCGCGAACGCGATCTGCCGGGCAGCTTCCTTCACCGCATCGAGATCGACGTCGTTGGCACCGCGCTCGACGTTGTCGAGCTCTTCGCGCGAGAGCGTGAACGGCACGCGGAGTTCGACGAGAGGCGCTACCCGATGCTGACGCGCGCGAACTCCCGCCGCGGGTGACTCGACCTCGCCCAGTCGGCCGAGACCGACCGCCGCGAAATCGGTTCCGTGGGGGCCCGAGAAATCGACGACGAGGCGGCCCGCGACATGCCGCTTGAACGTGCGCGTCGCCTCCTCCTCGATCTCGGCCCACGCCGCGTCGGTAATCGGAGCGAGGTCACGATAGAGATTGTTCACAGCGTTGAACTCCTTCTGAGAGCACCGATTCCGAGTGACCCGTCCGCAGCAGACGGCGTCGATGCACTCGTGTCGGCAGTTCCGGGTGCGTCCGCCGGTGCGGGCGGAAGATCTTCGAGCATTTCCAACGACGGACAGAAGAAGAGCGAGCCTGTGACGGCCGTGGAGAAATCGAGGATGCGGTCGTAGTTGCCGGGCGGATTGCCCAGGAACATGTTGCGCAGCATCTCCTCGGTCACGTCCGGCGTCGCGGCGTAACCGATGAAGTACGTCCCGAACTCGTCGGCGCCGAGACTGCCGAAAGGCATGTTCGCGCGCACGATCTGGCGTTCCTCGCCGTCCTCGTCCTCGATGGAGGTGAGCGCGACGTGCGAGTTCGCCGGCTTCGTGGCGTCGTCGAGTTCGATGTCGTCCAGCTTCGTCCGGCCGATCGCACGTTCCTGCTCTTCGACGCTGATGCTGTTCCAGGTCGAGAGGTCGTGGAGATACTTCTGCACGATCACGTAACTGCCACCCGCGAACTCGGGGTCCTCGTCACCGACAAGCGCGGCGGCAACCGCTTCCTCGTCCTCGGGATTCTCGGTGCCGTCCACGAACCCGAGAAGGTCACGACGTTCGAAGTAGCGGAAGCCGTGGGTTTCGTCGACGACCGTCGCTCCGCCACGAAGCCGGTCGTTGATCTTCGCCGCGAGTTCGAAACACAGATCGGTCGACGACGCGCGCAGGTGGAACAGCAGGTCGCCGGGGGTGGACGGCGCACGATGCCGGCCGCCGTCGAGCGGGACGAAGGGGTGCAGCCCCGCTGGACGGGGACCGCCGAACAGTCGGTCCCACATCTCCGACCCGATGCCCGTCACCACCGACAGTCCACCGTCCGGAATCCGGAAACCGACGGACCGCCGCAGACCGGACAAGTCTTCGAGGAGACTGCGTACCTCGTCTTCTCGGCCTTCGTCGATCGTGAGGACGAGAAAGATCGCCGCCTCGGTGAGCGGAGTCAAGATCGGTTGGGAACGCGCCACGGTGTCACCGTAGTTCACGCGAAGACCCAGGACGCCACTACGTCCCGAATGTGCTCACGGCAGCATCCACGACAGGACGGCAGTGGTCTGCAACCAGACGAGGACGGCAAGCACGACGACCATCGCGACGCTGATGGGCCACAGCCGCCGCATCAGCAATCCGTCCCGTCCGGACAGCCCCTGCACCGAGGAGACCAAGGCCAGGTTCTGCAGCGCAATGGGCGTACCGGCGGTTCCGCCGGCCATGTTGCCTGCCACCAGCACGGTCGGGTCGAGCCCTGCCTGCTGCGCGGCGGAGACCTGGAGACTTCCGAACATCGCGTTCGACGCGGTGTTGGATCCGGTGACCAGGACACCGAGCCAGCCGAGCAGCGGCGACAGCAACGCGAACGCGGCGCCGGCGCCCGCGAGGAACTGGCCGATGGTGGTGGTCTGGCCCGACAGGTTCATCACGTACGCGAGGGCCAGCACCGCCGTCACCGTCGCGAACGACCAGCGCAATTGCACGACCGCAGCGACGAGGCACCGCAGCGCGTCGCCCGCTGCCACACCCAGCACGACCACCGAGAGCAATGCTGCGACGAACACGAGCGACCCCGGTGCCGTGAGCAGATTGAGCGTGAATGTCTCCGCCGTCGGAACCCTGCCGTCGGCCCCCGTCACGTCGAGGCCCGGCCAGCCGAACGAGAAGGTGGCGTTGGACAGGAACGACTCGACCGGGCCGAGACGGCTCACGAGGAACACGACCACGATCAGCGCGTACGGCGCGAACGCCTCGACGGTCCGCCGGCGGGTGTCGTGGATTCGCGTTTCCCCACGGGCGGGAGTCGCGTCCGGCCCCGGACGCCACACCTTCAGCACGACCAGCAGCGCGACGAGACCGGCTGCCGCACCTGCGATATTGCTCAGCCCCACGGTCAGGTAACTCGCGCAGAGGAACTGCGCGGAGGCGAACGCGACCCCGACCACGAGCGCGACCGGCCACGTCTCGCGCACGCCGCGACGCCCACCCACCACGGCGACGAGCACCAGCGGAACGAACACGGCGAGCAGACACACCTGCCGGGCGACGACCGGCCCGATCTCGTCGACCGGGATCTCCGACACCCGCGACATCGTCAGGATCGGGGTGCCCATCACCCCGAGCGGGGTCACCACCGAGTTCGCGAGGAGCGACGCCGCCGCCGCGCGGACCGGGGGCAGTCCGGCACCGATGAGCACGACTGTCGCGACGACGATGGGTGTGCCGAACCCGGCGACTGCCTCGAGCAGCGCACCGAACAGGAATGCGATGACGATCGTCAGGATGCGGTGGTCCGGCGAGATCCGCGCGAACGCGCGCGTCAGCACGTCGAAGTGACCGGACTCGACGGTCAGCCGGTACACCCATACCGCGTTGAGCACCGTCCACATGATCGGGAACAGGCCGAATACCGCCCCCTCGAGGCCCGCACTGACCGCCGAGCCGACGGGCATGCCGTATCCGGCCGTCGCGACGACGAGCGCGACCAGCACTGCCACCGCCGCCGCGGTGTGGGACTTGAGCCGGAACACCGCGAGGAGCACGAGCATCGTCAACAACGGAAGCCCCGCGACGAGTGCCGACCACGCGAGTGAGCCGCCGATCGGAGCGATCGGCTGGATATACGTGCCTGTCACCGCATCATGCCCCGAACGACTCCACGGCGGCGCGAAGTGCGTCTGCGGTGCCGTCGAGCACCGTGCGGTTCGGGGTCTGCGCACGCGCACGGATACCGAATCCGTCGCCGCTCGTGCGCGGCACCAGATGCAGGTGGACGTGAAACACTTCCTGGCCGGCGGCGACACCGTCGGCCAGGAAGAGGTTCACGCCGTCGATGGGCAGGTCGCTCGACCGCATCGCGGTGGCGATGCGCTGACCTGCGGCGAACACCTTCGCGCCGTCGTCCGGGTCGAGCTGGGCCAGACCCGACGCGTGCCGTTTGGGCACCACGAGCAGGTGGCCCGGCGTGAACGGCCGAATGTCCATGAACGCGAGAACATCCGGTTCGTCGAGCACGATGCTCGCCGGGGCGTCACCGGCAACGATGGCGCAGAAGATGCATTCGCTCACCGGCCCGGTGCCTCCACGGCAACCGGTTCGCGTGCAGTGCTGAGCAGGCGCAGCAGTTCGGCCTGCACCGCGGGACGATCACCGACCGGATCGTCGCTGTGCGCGAGGTAGAGCATGGCCTCCTCGACGGCGGCGACGAGCAGATGTGCCAGCACCGACGTACGCGTGGACGACGACCGATGCGTCTCCGGAGCGAGCGTTGCGAGCATTTCCTCGACGATACGCAGGGTGGAATGCCGATGTGCCTCCCGCACTTCGGTCCACCCCAGCACTGCGGGCGCCTCGATGAGCAGCAGCCGGCGAGTGGGCTGGTCGTTGACCACGTCGAGGGACGCCAGCACCGCCTTGGTGAAACCTTCCCACCGATCGTCGACCTCTCCGGGGTGCAGCGTCTGCTCCGCCTCCCGCTGCACCCGTTCGACAACACCCCGGAACAGATCCCGCTTGTTCGCGAAATGGTGGTAGAGCGCGCCGCGCGTCACCCCCGCGACCGCAACGATGTCCTCCGTCGCCGCTGCGGCATACCCGTCCCGTAAGAACACTTCGAGCGCTGCGTCCAGTAACGCTGTGCGCGTGCGCGTCGCGTTTCTCACCCTCCCCGGGCTTATTTTCTCCAGCACTGATTCCTCCCCTGTGTGTGCAGCTATCCCCTCGGGACTCCCCCGTAGCCGCCCCCTACTTGTTACAAAATCGGCGCCGGCGAATAGCGAGCGGCGTCCGGGTAACGCTCCACCAGCTCCTGTACGGACGCGATCACCGCGCTCACCTGCGCGTCGGCTGCACCGACGAACGCCGATCGATCGGCGAGCGCCTCGTCGAGCGCCGCACGGTCGAGCGGAAGCCGGTCGTCCGCGGCGAGACGGTCGAGCAGGTCGGGTTCGCGGCCCTGCTCGCGCATCGCGAGAGCCACCGACACCGCATGCTCCTTGATCGCCTCGTGTGCGGTCTCCCGTCCGACACCGGCGCGCACCGCCGCCATGAGCACCTTCGTGGTCGCCAGGAACGGCAGGTAGCGGACGAGTTCCTTCTCGATCACCGCCGGGTACGCGCCGAACTCTTCGAGCACCGTCAGGAACGTCTCGATCTGGCCGTCGATCGCGAAGAACGCATCGGGCAGCGCGACGCGGCGCACGACGGAGCAGAACACGTCGCCTTCGTTCCACTGCGCACCGGCGAGTTCGGCGGCCATCGACGCATAACCGCGCAGCACGACCTGCAGGCCGTTGACCCGCTCGCACGACCGGGTGTTCATCTTGTGAGGCATCGCGGACGACCCGACCTGGCCGGGCTGGAAACCTTCGGTGACCAGTTCGTGCCCGGCCATGAGGCGGATGGTGTGCGCGAAGGACGACGGCGCGGCACCGACCTGCACGAGAGCCGACAGGACGTCATGGTCCAGCGAACGCGGGTACACCTGCCCGACGCTGGTGAACACGTGCGAGAAGCCGAGATGCTGAGCGATCTTCTCTTCGAGCTGCGCGAGCTTGTCGGCGTCTCCGCCGAGCAGGTCGAGCATGTCCTGCGCGGTGCCCATCGGTCCCTTGATACCGCGGAGCGGGTACCGCTCGATCAGTTCTCGGAGACGCTGCAACGCGAGGAGCAGTTCGTCGGCTGCGGAGGCGAAGCGCTTACCGAGCGTGGTGGCCTGTGCGGCCACGTTGTGCGAGCGGCCGGCCATCACGTACGACGAGTACTCCGCGGCGCGTTCAGCGAGTCGCGCGGCGACCGCGACACCGTGCGAGTGCACGTGCTCGAGCGACCGCAGAATCTGCAGCTGCTCGACGTTCTCGGTGAGGTCGCGGCTGGTCATGCCCTTGTGGACGTGCTCGTGCCCGGCGAGGGCGTTGAACTCCTCGATGCGTGCCTTGACGTCGTGGCGTGTGACGCGCTCGCGGTCGGCGATGGACGCCAGGTCGACCTGCTCGACGACCCGCTCGTAATCGTCGATCGCCTCCGCCGGCACGTCGATCCCGAGTTCCGCCTGCGCACGCAGGACCGCGATCCAGAGCTGCCGTTCGAGCACGATCTTGTGCTCCGGCGACCACAGCTCCCTCAGTTCGGGGCTGGCGTAGCGGGTGGCGAGGACGTTCGGGATGTGGCTCACGAGTGGCCAGTTTACGTTCCGTGCCCGGACTCATGGTTCGGCAGGCGGCGCGACGGTGTGCATGACGTCGACCAGAATCGCCCGTGCCGCGGCACGCGGGTCGGGATCCACGTCGACGAGACCGCACAACACCGCCCCGTCGACCACCACCACGAGCCGGTGCAACTGCGGTACCCGGACCTCCCGGCCGCACCGCTCGAGCAGGTCGGTCAGCAGATCGTCGATCTGTTCCCTGAGGCTCACCTGCGCTTCGCGCAGCTCGGGATGCCGCGCGGTGGCGACGCATCCTTCGTGGCGGGCGACGAGCCGGTCGCGGTCGTCGCCGGACTGCGCGTTCCCCACGAGCAGGTCGAGGACCAGTTCGGCGGTCTTCTCCGAGCTGCGCGGACTCGCCGGAACGTCCTCGACGCGAGCGCGCATGATTTCGACGTCGCGGGCACCGTTGTGCTGCATGGCGCACACGACGAGCTGCTCGAGGGAATCGAAATAGTACGTGGTGGACGCAAGTGGCAGACCCGCGCGCGTCGCGACCGCACGGTGGCGCACAGCCTCGATGCCACCCTCGAGAATCAACTCCGCCGCAGCTTCGACGAGCGCCTGGCGGCGCCGCTCGCCTTTCGGTGTGGCTGCGGTAGTCACAGTCACATCGTGACAGCCGAGCCCGCTCACCAGGGGAAAACGCCAGTTGATACCACCCGGTACGATTGCGCCCGCAGTCGTCAGCTCGAGGGCCGGACTGGGCGGCCCGCCCCGTTTTTCACGAACGATCGGAGCCGTACCGCGATGAGACGTCGCCGCTTGCTTCAGGCATCCGCACTCGGAGCGGCAGTCGCCGCGGTCGGGTTGCCGGCAGGCCCTCTCCGGGTCGCCTCGGCGTTGCCCGTCGGTCTCGACACGCTTTGGGAGACCGTTCCCGAACTCTTCACGCCTTCGCCGGTGCCTCCGCAGCACTCGGAGGTGATCGTCGTCGGTTCGGGCTTCGGGGCGAGTGTCGCCGCGCTGCGGCTGGCGGAAGCCGGCAGCCATGTCACCGTGCTCGAGCGAGGCATGCGCTGGCCCCGCGATCCGTGGCGTGAGGTGTTCACGTCCGATCTTCTCGCCGACGGTCGCGGTTACTACCACCGGACGCATTTCACCGGCCCGACCGGCATCCCGGTGGAGTGCGACGACTTCGCCGGCGTCCTCGACGTCGTCGACTACCCCCACATGTCGGTGTGGCGTGGCGCGGCCGTCGGTGGCGGTTCGGTCGTGTTCACCGGGGTGATGATCGCGCCGGAACAGCGCTTCTTCGAACACGTATTCGGCGACCGGCTGAGCTACGGCGAAATGGCCTCGACGTGGTACCCGAAGGTCCGGTCGATGTTGCGTCTCGACCCGATGCCCGACGACATCTATCACTCTCCCGAATTCACCCACTCTCGCCGCTGGGACGACGACGCGCGGGCTGCGGGGTACTCACCGCACCGGGTCGACGGCATCTGGGACTGGGACGTGGTCCGGGCCGAGCTGGCGGGCTCGGTGCGACGCTCCGCCGTCGCCGGGGAGAGCAACCTCGGCAATTCCAACGGCGCGAAGTTCGACCTGACGCAGAACTACATTCCGGAAGCGGAGGCGACCGGGCGCGCGCTGGTGTGTCACGGGCACCGGGTGCTCGCGGTCGGCCAGGAAGCCGACGGACGGTACCGGGTCGAGGTGCAAGCCGTCGATCCGACCGGCGCGATCCTGAACACGACGACCCTCACGTGCGACCGTCTCGTGCTCGGAGCCGGATCGATCGGCACGACCGAACTGCTCGTCGAAGCTCGTCACACCGGCTCTCTGCGGCGGCTGAACGAGCACGTCGGACGGGGCTGGGGCACAAACGGTGATGCTGTGCTCGTTCGTTCTCTCGCCCTCACCGACGGGTTCGGCGGGGATCAGGGCGCGCCGTCCGCATCGCGGATCGTCGACGAGTCGGGACTGCCGCTCAGCCTCGAGAACTGGTTCGTCGCGGGCACCGCGAAAGACGTGGGGATGCTCGCGTCGCTCGGGATGACGCTCGACCCGACGCGCGCGGAGATGGTCTACGACCCCGCTTCCGGACGCACCATCGTCGATTGGCCGGCCGGCGGTGAACTCGCGAGCGTCGACGCCCTGCGGGCGGTCCACAACGCGATGGCCGCTGCGGGCGGCACCGTTCCGGGCGCACCTCCGATGGCGGAGGACGTGAACGCGTCGTTCACGGCCCATCCGCTCGGCGGGGCAGTGCTCGGCGACGCGACCGACGGTTACGGGCGCGTCCACGGACATCCGGGGCTGTACGTCGTGGACGGCGCGCTGATCCCCGGAAGCACCGGCACGGCGAATCCGTCGCTGACGATCGCCGCGCTCGCCGAACGCAACCTCGCCCGGATCGTCGCCGACGGTCGTTAGGTCACCGGCCGACAGCCGTCAGGTCATCGGCGGCAGGCCGGCGCTCAGGGCAGCGGAAGCCAGCCCGCGAGCCTGTCGAGCGCGGCGGTGACGTCGGCGGTCGCCCCCGCGAACGACAGCCGCACGGTGCGGTCGCCGCGCACGGTGTCGAAATCGACGCCGGGCGCGAGCGCGAGACCGGTGTCGTGCAGCAGGCGCGCACACCACGCCGTGGACGTCTCCCCGGAGAGCAGCAGATGCTCGATGTCGGCGTAGACGTAGAACGCCCCGTCCGCGGGAGCGAGTTCGGTGATGCCGAGGTCGGGCAACCCGGTGAGCAGCAACTCGCGGTTCACGGCGTAGCGCGACACGTGGGCGTCGAGTTCGGCGCGCGCTTCGGTACCGAACGCCTCGATCGCCGCGAACTGCGAGATCGACGGTGGGCACACCGTCATGTTCGATCCGAGCCGCTGCAACGCCGGACGCAAGGACTCGGGTGCCAGCATCCAGCCGAGGCGCCAACCCGTCATGGAGAAGTACTTCGATACCGAACCGACCACGACGGACTCGCGCGAGGTCGCCCACGCCGTCGACGTCGCGGGCGAGCCCGGCGTTCCGAATTCGATGCCGTGGTAGATCTCGTCGGACACGAGCAGGGCGTCGTGCTCGTCGCACCAACGGGCGAGCGCGGCGAGTTCGGCAGGTTCGATCATGGTGCCGGTCGGGTTGGCGGGACTTGCGACGATCAGGCCCGCGGGCGGAGTGTCGAGTTCTTCGAGCATCGCGACCGTCGGCTGGTACCGCGTCTCGGGCCCGCAGTCGAGTTCGACGACTTTGCACCCGAGTGCGGCGAGGGTGTTGCGGTAGGCGGGATATCCGGGGCGCGCGACGACCACGGTGTCGCCCGGGTCGAACGCCGCGAGAAACAGGAGGGTGAAGGCGCCGGACGACCCGGTGGTGACGACGACGTCGTCCGCATCGACGTCGATTCCGTAGCGGTCGCGGTGGTAACCGGCGATCTCTTCGCGTAGCGGCAGGATCCCGAAGGTCTCGGTGTAGCCGAGGAGTTCCGCCTCGATGGCCAGCCCGGCCGCGCGGAGCACGGGCGCGGGAGCCGGCGTCGACGGCTGGCCTGCCGCCAGGCTCAGGACGTCGCCGTGGGAGCGTTGCCGTTCGGCCGCCGCCTTCCACACATCCATGACGTGGAATGTCTCGATACCGGAACGTCGCGATTCGGTGCGCACGTGAACGACGGTAGTACTGCGCAGCGGGACGCTAGAGACCGGCCCGCTGCCGGTGAGCGAGCGCGGACCAGGCGATCGGCACTTCGTCCAACGGGACGAACGGTGCGGCCTGATGCGGGAACCCTCGTGCCTGCCCGGATTGCTCGCTGCTGTTCTCGGCGACGTCGACCGCGAGTGGTGCAGGCGGACGGGCCGGGACGACGGGAAGCAGCAGGTGCGAGTCGAAGTCGCCACCGGCGTGCACGATGTGGAAGCCCCTGTTCACGGTGCGGTCGTGGCCGACGGCGGGGTTGCCGTCGAGGTCGTGACCGGAGACGACGAGCGCGAGGGTCGAGCCCGCCTCGAAGAACGTGCTGTGCGGCATGATCTCGATGTCGACGGGCACGAGTTGGCCGGGCAGCAGCGGCCAGTACTTCGTGAGGTCGAGGACCGGGCGGTAGGCGGTCGACGCCTCGGGATCGAGGGCTCGGTGCGACACGCGGATCCAGCCGTGCGCGACGAAGCCTTCCTCGTATCCGCCGTGCCCTTCGAACCACACGTCGTGGCCGCGCGAGTCGAGTTTCTTGAGTCCGACGAACAGATCCATGTCGTTGGCGTCCTTGGCCTGGACCCACAAGCGGAGGGCGGCGTGCCCGGTGACCTCGGTGTCTTCGGTGAAGGTGGTGGTGAAGACCAGTTCGTCCCCGGCGACCGGGAACGTGCGCCGCGACTGCGGTTCGCCGGGCAACGTGTCCTCCAGGGAGCAGGTGCCGTGGTCGAGGTACAGGGGCACGTAGCGGGTGCCGGGAACGGGCCAGTCCTGTTCGAACCGTTCAGAGTAGGTGCGCAGATCGTGCCTGGTTTCCAGGCGCACGCGCGGCACGGCGTCGAAGCCGTTGTCCTCGTCTTTGAGGAACCGGTCGAAGAACCGTCGCTGAACCTCGAGGACCTCGGCGCTGTAGTACGTCTGCCACATCTTACGGCCGTGGGTGTAGAGCCACTTGTCGGACGATCCGAGGCGCGTGTACCCCTCGACCGACCCGCGGTTGCGGGGGCCTTGGTCCGACCACGACACCCCGACGAGAGCGGGCACGGTCACGTCTTCGAGGTCGGGTGGCGGGGGCGCGACGTGGCGGAACCGGTCGGGGAAACGCCGCAGCAGCCACGGGGTGATCCGCCGCAGCGACGTGGACGCCGGGCGGGCGCCGCTGTTCATTGCGCGGTACCAGAATTCGCTGTAGCGGGTCTCGGGGATTCCGCCGTGGGTGAGGGTGTCGCGGCAGGGGTCGGTGATGCCCTCCCACGGGGCGATCGCCGCGAGGTGCGGCGGACGGAGCGCGGCGGTGTACCACTGCAGCGTGGCCAGGTACGACGCTCCGGCGAGTCCGACCTTGCCGGTACACCAGGCCTGTTCCGCGGCCCACTCGATCACCGCGGCCGCGTCCACGGCAGCGCGGCTGAGCAGCAGCCTGGGGCGGCCGTCGCTGGCGAAACAACCGCGCATGTCGGCGACGACGACGGCGTATCCGCGCGGTACCCAATAGGCGGGATCGGGGGCTTCGAACGAGGTGGCCTCACTCAGCCCGAGGTCGCCGACGAACGTGCCCGAGGCTGCGAGTGCGGCGAAATCGACCGGGTAGTCGTCGATGCCGGCGCTCTTGCCGTACGGCGTGACGGCGACGAGCGCGGGCAACTGTTCGTCGGCAGCATGATGTGGCCGGTACACATCGGCGCGGAGGATCGTGCCGTCTCCCGTGCGGATCGGAAGGTCACGCTCGACGACGATGTCGTCGGGCAGCGGGTACCTCACGACATTGTGGTGCCGCAGCGGTGTCGGATCCTGCGTAAGTGTTCGTCGACACGAAACCATGCTTTCACCCCTGGCACGTCAGAAGATGCACAGAGTGTGCAACATGCACCTGGTCGGTGCAAGGCTTTCGCGACCCACCCCGATGCGTTTACAGAGTGATACGACCTTCGACTGCGGCCAGGCCGATGTCGCGCCGGTAGTGCCCGCCGGGAAGCTTGATCCCCCCGAGTGTGGCGTAGGCGTCGGCACGCGCAGCGGCCAGATCGTCGCCCACACCGACGACGCTGAGTACGCGACCACCTGCCGAGAGCAGCTCACCGTTCGGCCCTCGCTTCGTGCCGGCGTGCAGCACGTTGTCGCCGTCCGCCCCCGCGATCACATCCCCGGTACGCGGGGTCGACGGGTAGTACTCGGCGGCGAGTACGACCGTCACCGCGGCACCGTCGCGCCACTGCAACGGAGGCAGGGTGTCGAGCGTCCCGGTTGCGACCGCGTCGAGCACGGTGCCCAGGGGCGACTCGAGCAGTGCAAGCACGGCCTGCGTCTCGGGATCCCCGAAGCGGCAGTTGAATTCGACGACGGCGGGCCCGTCCGCACCCATCGCCAGGCCCGCGTACAGCAGGCCGGAGAATCCGCAGCCCCGGCGGACGAGTTCGGCGGCGACCGGTTCGACGACATCACGCACGATGCGCTCGACACTGCCGTCGGGCAGCCACGGGAGCGGGGTGTAGGCACCCATTCCCCCGGTGTTCGGGCCGGTATCGCCGTCACCCACTCGCTTGTGATCCTGGGCGGGAAGCAGCGGCACGACGGTTTCGCCGTCGACCAGGCAGAACAGGGAGACCTCGGGACCGTCGAGGAACGACTCGAGCAGCACCGGGTGGCCGTTCTCGATGATCTCCGCGGCATGATCGCGGGCCGCGTCGCGGTCGGTGGTCACCACGACACCCTTGCCGGCGGCGAGACCGTCGTCCTTGACGACCCAGGTGGGCCCGAACCGGTCGAGCGCCTCGTCGATCTGCGCGGGAGAGTCCACAACTTCACTGTGGGCGGTACGCACGCCCGCAGCGGCCATCACATCCTTGGCGAACGCCTTGGATCCTTCGATGCGCGCGGCGTCGGCGGACGGGCCGAAGCAGGGAATCCCCGCCGCGCGGACCGCGTCGGCTACGCCGAGCACGAGAGGGACCTCGGGTCCGATGACGACGAGATCCGCCTTCTGGGCCTTTGCCAGCGCCACCACGTCGTCGGCGGCTGCCGCGTCCACCGGGAATTGCTCGGCGATCGCGGCGGTCCCGGCGTTACCGGGAGCAACCATGACTGCCGTCACTCCGGGGTCACGGCGCAGGGCCAAGGCGAGAGCATGTTCACGGGCACCGGAGCCGATAACGAGTACGCGCACGCAGGACAGACTACGGGACGGGCTTCCACACGAGATCGGCGCGGCAGCGGCTCGCGGCGACGGCAGCGGCATTGGGGAGATCCACATTGTCCACCCAGTCACGGGCCTGATCGTCGGCTCGTCCGTTGGCGACGTGCCGGTGCACGAGGCGGCGGGCGAGCGTGGAATCGGGGACGTCGAGGTAGATCACCAGGTCGAGCAGCGGCCGGATGTCGCCCCATCCTCCTTCGTCGAACAGCAGGTAGTTGCCCTCCGCGATCACCACGCGGTCCTCGGGAGCTATCGCGTGAACCCCGGCGATCGGCTCGTCGAGCCGCCGGGAGAAGTCGGGTGCATAGACCGTCTCGCTGCCGCGCGCCCTGATCCGCTCGAGGGTGTTGCGATAACCCGCGACGTCGAAGGTATCGGGTGCTCCCTTCCGCGAGCGGGCGCCACGGGCGTCGAGTTGCCGGTTCGACAGGTGGAATCCGTCCATGGGCGCCTGCCCGGCAGGGATACCCGCACGCCGGAGCGCCTTCATCAGCAGCCATGTCGCGCGGCTCTTGCCCGCTCCCGGGGGCCCACACAACCCCACTACGGTGCGCCGGCTTTCCGGAAGGCCCGCGAGCACGTAGGTGACGAGTTCGTCGACGAGTTCCCGCAGCGGTCCTGTGCGCACGGATTCGGGGGATGCGGATTCGGCATCCACAGGTTCGGAGCACACAGGTTCGGGGGCCTCCATGTGAGCGACGATACGACTGTGGTGTCCGGACCCTCGACGCGCAGCCCGAACACCGTGGCATCCGTCGGGGTCCCGGCTGTCACGGAGGTCGCCGACCGACTGCGATCCGCCTATCCTCGCGCTATGGCATCCGTCTTCAGCATGATCATCTCCGGGGAACTGCCGGGCCGATTCGTCTGGCAGGACGACGACGTCGTCTCGTTCCTCACCATCAACCCCCTGACCGAAGGTCACGTGCTCGTCGTGCCCCGGCAGGAAGTCGACCATTGGGAGAGCGTCGACGACGAACTCTGGGCCAAGATCAACGGTGTCGCGCGCATCGTCGGCAAGGCGGTACGGGCGGCGTACGACGCGCCGCGGACCGGTCTGGTGATCGCGGGTCTCGAGGTCCCGCATCTGCACCTTCACGTGTTCCCGGCTAGTTCGCTCGACGATTTCGACTTCGCGACCGCGGAGAAGGATCCGTCGGCCGAGTCCCTCGACCGTGCGCAGAACAAGATCCGCGACGAACTCCGGGCACTGGGGTACGCGGACAACGTCCCGGCATGACGGAACGGCCCGGACCCGCAGGGGGTCCGGGCCGCGAGGTCGTGACGTCACGCCTGGACGAGAGTGACCGCCTTCGGCGTCCGGATGAAGAAGGACGCAGCTACCGCGACGAGGGAAACGGCCCCGCCGTAGAGGAATGCGGTGTGGATGCCCGACTGGCTCGCTATCAGTTCCGTCGCGCCGTCGGCCGCACGCGACGCCGCGGTGGTCGACATGACGGTGATGAACAGCGCCGTGCCCGCCGCACCCGCCAACTGCTGGATCGTGCTGAAGATGGCACTGCCGTGCGAGTAGAGCTCACTCGGAAGTGATCCCAGCGAAGAGGTCATCAGCGGGGTCATGACCGTCGCGAGACCGGCCATGAGCAGGGTGTGGACGGCCACGACCATCGGCAGAGCAGATTCCGCGTCGAGCAACGTCATCAGCCACAACGCGGAACTGACGACGACGGCGCCGGGTATCACGAGCACGCGTGGTCCGGTGCGGTCGAAGATGCGGCCGACGAACGGCGACAGGAATCCCATCGCCAGGCCACCGGGAAGCAGCAGCAGACCCGTGGTGAGGGTGTCGAGGCCGCGAATGTTCTGCAGGTACAGCGGCAGCAGGATCAGAGCACCGAACAGCGCCATCATGCTGATCGCCAGCATCCCGAGTCCGATGCTGAAGGTGGGAGTTGCGAAGGGGCGCATGTCGAGCAGGGCGTGTCCTTCGCTCTGCCTCGAAATCTGCCGTCGCACGAACACGATCAACGCGACCACGCCGATACCGAGCGGAATCCACACCGGCACGGCCGAGCCCTCGGCCGAATGTCCGATGCTGCTCAACCCGTAGACGATTCCGCCGAACGCGAAGACCGACAGCACCACCGACACCAGATCGAGCGGGACGGCGACGGGCGCGGTCACGTTCTTGACCAGAGCCGCTCCGATAGCGAATGCGACGAGCGCGATGGGCAGGACGATCCAGAACATCCACCGCCAGTCGAGTGCGTTCAGAACGATGCCCGACACGGTGGGCCCGATGGCCGGTGCCACCGCGATGACGATGGAGATGACTCCCATCATGCTTCCCCGCTTGTGGGCGGGAACCACGCGGAGCACCGTCGTCATCAGCAGCGGCAGCATGATGGCGGTGCCGCACGCCTGCGTCACGCGTCCGGCCAGCAGGACTTCGAATCCGGGAGCGAGCGCCGCGAGCAACGTACCGGTACTGAAGATGCCCATGGCCGCGATGAACACCTGCCGGAGGGTGAATCGCTGGAACAGGTAACCGGTGATCGGAATGACCACTGCCATCGTGAGCAGGAAGCCGGTCGTGAGCCACTGTGCGGTACTCGCGGTGATGTCGAGGTCGTCCATCAAGCGCGGCAGCGCGACGCTCATGATCGTCTCGTTGAGGATCATGACGAAGGCTGCGATGACGAGGACACCGATCAGCAGCACACTTCCGCGGTCCAGCTTTTCTTCGGAGACGATGTCCGGTCGGTCGTCGGCCTGTTGTATCTGCATTGAGTGGAACTTTCTGGATGTGGACCTCTGCTGCCGCGACTGCTTCAGTTCTGACAGGTTCACTCCAAATGGTAGTCACTGTCAAATTGATTTCAGCTGTTAAGATGACTTCCGCTGTTGAATCGGCTTCGGCCAGGACACCTCACGTTTGCTTGCCCGGAGCGAAAGGAGCGATCGGATGGTTCCCCCGGTCGGATCGACCTCACCTGCACGCGTCCCGGACCTGCGGGAACGCCGCAAGCAGGAGACCCGCCGCGAAATCACCCGGGCCGCTCTGACGCTCTTCGAACAGCAGGGCGCGGCCGCGACGACGGTCGACGAGATCGCTCGTCTGGCCGGTGTATCGCCGAGCACGTTCTTCCGCTGCTTCGCCACCAAAGAGGACTCGGTGTACGAGCCGGACAGGGAGTTCGAAGCCGAACTGCTCGCCTGGCTCGATTCGGTCCCCCCCGAACAGGTCGACCTCGAGGGCATCGAAGCTCTCTATGAGCGCTCGCTGTGCCGGCTCATGGCAAGCTCCGACGACACCAAGGACCGCCTGCTCAGGGCCCGCCGCCTCATCGCGTCCGACGATCATCTCCGCGCTGCCGCATTCGCCACCGACGCCGTCGCGATGTGCCGCATCACCCAGACCGTGGCAGCGAAAGTGGACGGCATCCGCCCTCCGACCTACGCACGACTGCTCGTCGAAGCGGCAGGCGTCGCCACACGTACCGCCTTCGACGCGTGGGTCGACGGCATCGAAAAGGGCGACAGCGGCGACCTCGTCGAGATCTACCGGGCAACGCGCAGGGAAGCGCGCCGGATCTTCACGGGCAGGGACGTCTGACTCTCCCCCGGTTGTGAACGCAGCAGGGCGGCGCACCCTGCCCTGTTCTACCGATCGGCGCGCTCGGGGTGCGGCGCCGCAGCCGGTGAAGGAGATGCCGACCGGTCCTGTCCTGGATCGACGAACCCTGCCTCGACGCCGTACCCCGGTTCCTCGTCGCAGCCCGGTTCCTCGTCGCAGCCCGGTTCCTCGAGGAATGCGGCGAGTTCCACCCACGACGTGGTGCGTGCGCGTGCCCCGGCGAGCATCCCCAGGTGCGTACCCGGAACCTCCACGAACCGCACGCTGGTGTTCGGCAGCAACCGGGTGACCGGTTCGACGGCCCGGGACGGAGCGAGGATGTCCTCGGTACCGGCGAACGCGAGCACCGGCACGGTGACACCGGCCAGATCGACGACCCGCTCACCGAGACGCAGCTTTCCGCCCGACAGATCGTTGGCGACCGTCATCTGCGCGAGTTGCGCGAACGCCCTGCCCGCATATCCGGAGATCTCGTCCTGGAAGCGGTCGACGAGTTCCATCCGGCTCAGCTTGCCGGCATCGGTGATGTTGGAGGCGACGAACCACGGCCGGGCCAGTTCCCGGTCGAGCGCCGTGACGCGATAGGCGGCCTGCACGAGAGGCGCGGGCACACCGCCGAACACCGAGTTGAGAACATCGATCACCGGCTCGGCGCAGAGCTTGCCGATCAACCGCAGCGGCGCCATCACCGGGATCTTGGAGAAGTCGAGCGGACTTCCGAAGGCCGTGATCGACCGCACCGGCAGTTCCGGGTGTGCGGCTGAGGTGAGCAGTGCCATCGCACCGCCGATACTCCACGCCACGACGTCGACGTCCCGGTTGCCGCACAGCTCGGACACCAGGTGGATCGACTCGGGCACGATTTCGTCGATCCAGTATTCGAGTCCTAGATCGCGATCTTCGGAGGTCATCTCGCCGTATTCGACGACGAAGGTGCTGCGTCCGAGTTCGCTGAGGTACTGCACGAGGCTCTGATCCGGCATGAGGTCGTAGCAGGTGGGCGAGGCAGCGAGGGGTGTGACGAGAAGGACCGGATCACCGCCGTCGTCGGGGCCGAACCGGCGCAGTGTCCGATGTGGACCCCGACCGACAACTACCGACTCCGTGCGGTGGGGCGGCGCGAGCCCGTCGCCGGCGAACAATGCCCACGCGTTGTGGGCCGCCCGTGTCACCGAGTCCGTGATACCCATCAGATGCCTCCAGTTCTCGGTGAACGTTCCGGGTACGAAGATCGTATTGGTCACTCGGTCCGCTCACAGCGCCCGGCTACGGTGTCGGTGATCGCGGAAGGCTCACTCGGAAGCATGGTTCCGGTCGTTCTCTCTGCCGCGCGATTCTCGGTCCTGAGCGTGAGTTTCCTGAGAAGTCGCTGGGAGCGACGTGCAACACGCCGGGGTACCCACCTCGAACAGCCTGTCCGCGGTGAGTGCTATCAAAGGGATATGACGTGTAGGGAGTGCGACAACCTCATCGACCATTGCCACGGGTCCCTGGTGCTGCACTCGGCGGTGGACGTCGAGTGCACCGACGACACCTGCATCGACCTCTCGGTCGTGCGGCATTCGCTGGTCGCCGACTGCGCCGATCTCGTCGGCGGATGCGCCTGCTCCGCGGTGGCCGTGGAGACGGAGATACTCGTCGCGTCCTGACGCCCGCGCGGACAGACACCTCACACTCGGGGGTCGCGGCTTGCCGCCCTCGCACTCTTTTCCTAACCTGGCGGTGAGGGACCACAGACGAGTCCCCCGGACGAGCGCACCGTACCCGGCGAGCGACAAGACGGTGTAGGAGCGTTGCGTCATGGCCTGGGTCGTTCTCGTCCTGTCCGGTGTCCTCGAAGCCGTATGGGCGACTGCCCTCGGCAGATCGGACGGTTTCACGCGGCTCTGGCCGACGGTCGTCTTCGGCGTCGCGGTGGTCGCGAGCATGGCGGGCCTCGCGTACGCGATGCGCACGTTGCCGGTGGGCACCTCGTATGCGGTGTGGGTGGGCATCGGGGCGGCGCTGACCGTCGGATACGCGATGCTGACCGGCACCGAGTCCGCGACGTTCGTGAAGCTCTTGCTGATCACCGGAATCGTTGCGTGTGTCGTGGGTTTGAAGGTCGTGCACTGACCGTCCCGCTTACGTCCCGGGGGTCGGTGACGATGCGGTTACAGTGACCCCATGAGCCTCGGTTCCGCGCTGGCACTTCCGTTCCGGGTCGGTCTGTCGGCGGCAGATACGGCACTCGGTATCACCGAAGCCGTCATCGGTACGGTCCGTATCGCGGTGTCGCCACAAACGTATTCGGCGCTCGGTGCCGTCGGCCTGCCCGACACCCGCAGTTCGATGGGGTTGCTGCAGCAGATCTCGACGCTCACCTCCGAGGACCGCGGACTCGGCCAGGCGATGCGGCCGGGCGGGCCTCTCGACCGGCTGCTCGAACCCGGCGGGCCGGTCGATCGGCTCACTGCTCCCGGCGGCATCCTCGACCGGTTGCTCGAACCCGGCGGAGCCCTCGATCGCCTGACGGCACCCGGCGGACCGCTCGAACGGGTCCTCGCCGACGACGGCGCTCTCGATCGTCTGCTCTCGGACGGCGGGTTGCTCGACCGGCTGACCGCACCGGAAGGGCCTCTCGAGCGGTTGCTGGCGCAGGACGGAGCCGTCGAGCGGCTCACCGCACCGGGCGGGATCGTCGACGTCGCGACGCGTCCCGGGGGTGTCGTCGAACGGGCACTGGCGCAGGGTGGTGTGCTCGAAGTGCTGTTGTCAGAGCAGGGAGCCCTCGATCGCTTGCTGGCGAAGGGTGGGCCACTCGATCAGATCGTGTCGCTGTCCACCACGCTCGCGGAACTGACGCCGGGGATCATCAGCATGAACGCGAGCGTCGACATGCTCAGGGAGACAGTCGAACTGCTTCGGGGGGCGGTGGGGCCGCTCGGTGATCTCGCGGGCAGGCTGCCCGGCCGGTGGTTGCGCGGCGGCAAAGGCGAACTACTGCCGCCCACGTGATTCGCCCGCCCGACGGTCAGCGCTCGGCCCGCCTCGACGGTCAGCGCTCGGCCCGCCTCGATGAAACGAGGGTCGCCGCAGCCCTTGCCGCCTCGTGCGCAGCGGCGAAAAGATCTTCTCCGATCCCCAGCCGGGCGGCGAGCGTCCCGGCGAAGTGGTCGCCGGCACCCGTCGTGTCCACCACGTGCACGCGGGGGACCGCGATGCGTTCGACGTAGTCCTCGGTTGCCACCACCACGTCGCGTCCTCCGCGGGTGATCACGGCGCTCCGCACACGCTCGAGGAGACGGGTGGCGATGTCGTCGGGGTCGTCTTCCACTGAGGCGTCGGCGTAGAAGAGGGCTTCGCGTTCGTTCACGACCAGCGGATCGGCGTCGGCGAGGATCAGGTCGTCGAGCGCGACTACCGGGCTGGGGTTGAGAACGAGTCGCCGACGGTGCACGCGTGCCCACTCCACCGCCGCCGTGGTCGCGGCGATCGGCAATTCGAGTTGGGTCAGCACGACGGCCGGGTCGAGCGTGTCGAGAGCTGCGGTGACGTCGGAGGCGGTGACCTTCGCATTCGCCCCCGGTATGACGATGATCCTGTTGTCCCCGTCGTCGGTGAGGACGACGATGGCGCGTCCGGTCGGGACCTCGACGGTGAGGAGGTACTCGGTGTCGACGCCCGCCGCACTCTGAGACCTCCGCAGTGCGGTTGCGGCGCTGTCCGTTCCCACGGCGCCGACGACGGCGGTGGGAGCGATACGCGCGGCGCCGATCGCCTGGTTCGCACCCTTGCCGCCCGGATACGTTTCGAGGCGCCGGCCGAGGACTGTTTCGCCTTCTTCCGGTGCCTTGGCGACTACGGCGGTCAGATCGAGATTCAACGATCCGACGACCGCCACCACGCAGTGCTCGACGTCTGTCACGTCTCGACCCTACGAGCGATGCGACGTGTCCGCCCGCGGTCTCAGCGCTCCGGGGCCTCGGGTTCGAGTTCGGGACACATCGCGTGGACGACGCCGTCTGCCCACGATTCGCTGACCTCGCCGTGCCGGAGATACGCACCCAGGTACGAACCGACGAGCATGGACACTGCGGTGTCGATGTCGAGGTCGGAGCGCACCGCGCCGGCGTCGACGGCGGCGCGCAACACCCCGGCGACCACGTCGCTGCGCGCATTGATGATCTCGCGGAAGGATTCGGTGAAGTCCGGGTCCTCGTCGGTGAGCGCTGCTCCGACGCTACCCAGGCCCATATCGCTCGCCAGTGCCCGCCGGACCTGTTCGAGCGTCCACTTCATCCGGTCGTAGACGCACAGTCCGTCCGGGACGCACGGCGTCACGGACTGCGAGTCCAGCGCTGCGTCGAGAATCTCTTCCCGGTTCGCGTAGCGGCGGTAGATGGTCGTCTTCGCTACTCCCGAGAGCGCAGCGACCGCTTCCACGGTGACTCGGTGGGGACCGTGCACCCGCAGGATCTCCAGCGCCGCCCGCATGATCCGCGTATCCGTTCCACCGCGCGACTTGGCGGGGGGTCGCGGCGATTTTGATACCGGATCCACCTCGGCATCGGCCACCATGTCACTCCTTTTCAGGCGGGTAAGACCCGCACGGTCCTGAGTGTCTCCGAAAAGAGGACCCGAATCAAACGATACGAAACGCTACGCTACGCTATCCGTATCGTTAGCTTGCAAATGGAGGAGGAACGTATGACCGACATCTACGCACCTACGACGGGCTGTGCCACCGATTCGGAGACCCTCCTCGAGAGCTATCGCACGTACGAAGCCGTCGAGCACGCCATCGACCACCTCTCCGACGAGGGCTTTCCCGTGGAATACCTGCGCATCGTGGGTCAGGGAGTGACCACGGTGGAGCGCATCGACGGCCGGATGACCAACGGCAGAGCGGCGCTGAACGGCGCGGGCGCCGGAGTGTGGACCGGCCTGCTGTTCGGCATGCTGCTCGCTCTCTTCCTCCCGGCGACCAGCATGGCCGCGATCGTGCTCGCGGCAGTGGCATTCGGCGCGGTGTGGGGCGGAACACTCGGTTTCGCCGCGCATTGGAGCACCGGCGGGCGCCGCGACTTCGTCTCCCGCAAGAGCATCGAAGCGGCCCGCTACGACCTGATGGTCGACAGCGACTTCGAAGACCAGGCGCGCCGCAAACTCGCGCTCCGCTGACCCGGCTCGTCCGGGCGGTCCCCCGGCGGGACGACCGCACCGCAGAGCGGCCCGACCGGCCTGTGAGATCCCACACGCAGGCCCGGCAGCAAGGCACCCGGCGCGGGCAGGAAACCGCTGCATCCGCCGCGTGCGCCGCAGGCCGGACCCGCGGCCGCACGGACGGACAGTCAGCCGAAACAAAAAGGCCGACCTGCATATCTGCAGGTCGGCCTTCTTTCGAGCCCCCTAACGGGATTGAACCGTTGACCGCTCGCTTACAAGGCGAGTGCTCTACCGCTGAGCTAAGGAGGCAGCGAACGCCGCCCATCATATAGGGCTTCCTGACTCGGGTGCACACCGCCCGTTTCGTTACCGTGAATACATGCGCACCGCCCGACCTGTCTCCCTCCGTGCCGGAGGTGGTAGGCAGTGAGCCTGCTGGCCGATGTTCTCGATCGAACTCTCGGTACGCGCCGCGCGACCATCGACGCAGTCATCGCGGCACCCACGCCGCTGCAGCCGATCGACCTGACGGACGACGCTGTGGTCGCAGAGGCTCTCGACGTCGCGGTCCGCGTCGGCGAGGTTCTGCTCGCTTCCGGCACGGGCGCGATCGACACGGCCGAGCAGGTCCGGTTCGTCGCCGCGACCTACGGACTCGCACAATGCGATGTCGACGTCACCTACAACTCGATCGTGTTGTCGGCCTACCGGGGTCCGACGATGCCGCCGGCGAGCACGATGCGAGTCGTCCACTACCGCACGATGGATTTCACGCGTCTGGCCGCGGTCGACCGGTTGACCCGTCGGATCCGGCGCGACGCCATCTCGCCGGCGCAAGCGCACGAGGAACTGCTCGCGATCACCTCGGCTGCCCACCCGTACAACCGGTGGGTGGCGACGATCGCGTGGTCCGGGATGGCCGCGGCGATCTCGGTGCTGCTCGGCGGCGACGCTCTTGTGGCACTCGTCGCCTTCGCGTCGACGTTCGTCATCGACCGCGTCAACCGCTTCCTCAATCACGCGGGTCTGCCGTTCTTCTTCCAGCACCTGGTCGGCGGCATCATCGCTACCGCTCCCGCGATCACCCTGTACGGGTTGCGCGAGACACTCGGGTTCGAAGTGTCTCCGGGATTGATCATCGCCGCCGGCGTCACCGTACTGCTGTCCGGTCTGTCGCTCGTGGGTTCGGTGCAGGACGCCATCACCGGCGCCCCGATCACGGCGTCGGCCAGATTCTTCGAAGTTCTCATGATGACGGGCGGCATCATCGCCGGCGTTGCGACGACCCTGCGCATCGCGGAGGTGCTGGGTGCGGAGCTGCCGCTGATCAGTTACGCGGCACTGCCGGATCTGACCCAGCTACCGACGAAGATCCTTGCGGGTGCCGCGGCCGCGGCGTTCTATGCGCTCGCGTGTTACGCCGAGCGCCGGGCACTGACCGTCGCGGCCCTGGCAGGAGCCACCGGCAGCCTCGGCTACCAGCTGGCGCTCGGCCTCTCGCTCGGTCCCATCATCTCGTCGGCGCTGGCCGCGACCGTCATCGGCTTCGCCGGTGGTCTGATGGCCCGACGAGCCCTCACTCCCCCGCTGGTCGTCGCGGTTGCCGGCATCACTCCGCTGCTCCCGGGTCTCGCCCTGTATCGCGGCCTGTACGCGATGCTGCGCAACGAGATGAGTATCGGCATGACCGCGCTGTTCGCGGCATTCGGTATCGGCTGCGCGCTCGCGGCCGGGGTCACGCTCGGCGAGTGGCTGGCACGGCGCACCCGTAACCCTCGGAGCATCTTCAAGGTGGGGTCGCTGCGCCGCCCGCAGTTGCGTCGCATCCCGCGGATCCGGCTGGAGAAGAAGCGAGCCCTCCGGTCGGCTCCGGCGCCGATGACCGGTCCGATTCCGATCACCGATGCGATGCCGATGGTCGACGCCGGGGGCACGGAAACGACGAGAGCCACGCTGCGCGTCGGTTGGCGCGGGCGTGACTCTCGCGGGATGTGAAAGTTTTCGGGTATCAGCCCTGGCGAGCCTTTTCGTCGGCCTCCATCGCATCGCGAAGGCTCTTCGGACGCATATCGGTCCAGTTCTGCTCGACGTACTCGACGCACGCTGCACGCGACTCTTCGCCGAATACCACTCGCCACCCCTGCGGAACCTCGGAGAAGGTCGGCCACAGCGAGTACTGTTCCTCGTCGTTCACGAGGACGTAGAACCGGCCGTCCTCGTCGTCAAATGGGTTCGTGCTCATCTCGCCTCACTTGTTGCGTAGGTGTGGTGGTCCGGAATCCTATCAAGTTCACCGACAACCCCCAGGGCTCCCGGCATCTTCTGCTCCCGGCGCTCGAGGACGGAAGCCAGGATTTCTCCCGCTCGGACTGCCGCATTCGACAGGAGCGACGAGGTCAGGCCGTGGGTCCTCTCGGTGCCTCCCTGAAGGTAGATATCGGCGTCGACGTCCGCCGGGGCCGGCAGACGGTAATCGCGGTGCACCGACACCACCGGGCCGTCGGGAGCGAGATCGCCGAGGAGCGGAGAGAGCGGGGCGGGTTCGAATCCCGTCGCCAGCACCACCGCGTCGCAGGTGAGCGTTTCCGTGCTGCCGTCGAGGTTGTTCCGCACATCGACCTCGATGCCCGTGGCGGTTTCCCTGGACGCGACGATCTCCGACGCGCGGCGCATGAACAACCGGCGACGCCCACTGACGCGCTCGCGGTACTCGGTGGCGTAGAGCGCCTCGATGAGTTCCGGGGCGACGACGGAATAGTTGGTACCGCGATGCAGCGTGAGCACCCGTTCCCGCTCCGCCGGGGACGCGCGGTGGAGTTCGTCGACGGCGGAGGGATCGAAGATCCGGTTCGCGTACGGGCTGTCGTCGGCCGGGCTGTACCCGAAGCGGTTGAAGATGCTGTGGACCTCGGCCTGCGGGTAGTGCGTGTGCAGGTACTGCACCACTTCGGCTGCGCTCTGTCCCGCCCCGACCACCGCGAATCGTCGATGCTCCGGTGCGGGCATCTCCTCGAGGTGGAACAGGAACCGGTGGTTGTGGAAGCAGCGCACGGATTCGGTTGCCCACCGCGGGATATGCGCCCGGAGACCGACTCCGACCACGATGCTGCGCGCGTGGACGACGCTGCCGTCGGCCGCGTGGATCGCGAACAGGTCGGCGGTGCCGGTGTGGTTGCGGACGGCGGTCACCGCCGTGATCTCGGTTCCGTACCGGACGTCGGCGGTGACGCGGCCGGCGGCCCATCGCAGGTAGTCCTGGAACTCGTGCCGAGTCGGGAAGAACGTCTGGTGGTTGACGAAGTCCACGAGGCGGTCGCGTTCGTGCAGGTACGAGAAGAAGCTGTAACTGCTGGTCGGATTCCGGAAGGTGACGAGGTCCTTGGGAAACGCGATCTGCATCGTCGCGCCTTCGAGGAGCATGCCCGGATGCCATGAGAACTCCGCCTGGCGTTCGAAGAACGTCGCTCGCAGCCGTGAGTCCGGCTGGGCCGCGTTGTGTTCTTCGATGGCGATGGCTAGAGCCAGATTTGCGGGGCCGAAACCGATTCCGACGAGGTCGAAGACATCCCCTCGAGGTTCTTCCGGATTCTCCGAGCCACCTGCGATAGCGCTGAATCGGTCGGTCATCACTCAACTTCCGTACTCGGGGGCGTGAGCCCACGGTCAGTAGACGCAGCCCTCGAAATGTAGCTCAGGCTAACCTTGGTTTGGAGAGCCTACCAAGGGTTCTGCGTCAGTGGGGGACTCCGAACTTCCCGATTCCCAGGGACTTCCGGTCACCGAGACACCCACTCGCCCCGGAAGACGAGAGCGCGGCGGGATCATGTTCGATCCCACCGCGCTCACGCGTGCATCCCCGTCGGTCAGGACGCCAGGAAATCCAGCAGCACCTTGTTGACCACCTCGGGACGCTCGAGGTACCCGTAGTGACCGGCGTCCGGGATTTCCTCGTACCGCGCACCGGGGATCGCGGCAGCAACCTCCCGCGACAGATATGCCGGAATCATCCGGTCGTCCGCGAAACCCACGGCGAGACATTGCCTCGTGATCTGCCGGTACGCGGCACGACGATCGAACTCACGATCCATTCCCAGCTGCGCGCGCACGCCGGGCGACATCTTGCCCCCACTGAACTCGAACACGTCGAGCCAGTCGCGGGCGGCGTTCTCGTCGGCGAGCGACGCGGGCGACAGGTTCATCACCGCGGTCACGGCGGCCTGATACTTGGGCGGCAACTCGACCCCGCTGTCGTACAGCTGCCGCTCCCCCTCGGTGAGCGTCATCTGGAACCTGTCCATCCGCGCATGCCCGGCAAGGAACACCGCTTTGCGCACGAGTTCCGGACGGGCGAGGGTCAGTTCCTGCGCGACGCGCGCTCCCATCGACGTACCGACGACGTGTGCGGGCGCGCCGAGCAACTCGATCAGACCGGCCGTGTCGGCGACGAGGTCGTCGATCGTCATCCCGCCGAGGCTCTCGCCCGACGGTGCGATCCCCCGGTTGTCGAAGGTCGCGACGCGGTAGCCGGCCTTCACCAGCGCGGGCACCTGATGCAGATCCCACACCCTGCCAGGGCTACCGGTTCCCATGACGAGAACCACGAGGTCGCCGGATCCCTTGACCTGGTAGTTCAGGGGGATGCCGTTGATCGTCGCAATGGGCATGGAAACCTTCCTCGAAGACTGCGGGGGACGACGCGCACACGCGGCGAACGCGTGGCGCTACCGGCCCAACGGTACCGTCACGACCCCGGCCGTGATCGCTGCAGCACCCGGCGGGTGGCGCCTCGGCCTGCCACTCTCCTAGAGTCGGGGGTAGATGCGTGCTCGCGCCGAGCAGCTACCCGGGAGGAACACATGACCGCGGACCCCACCACCCCCGACGTTCTCGCCGACGACGACCTCGAACCCGTCGCCGAACAGACCGCCCGACAGGCACAGCGCGTCGTCGCTGCCTACGCCGAGAATGCGGACGAGTGCCGCATGCTGCTGTCGATGCTGGGCATCGACCCGGTAGACAAGCACTGATCAGTTCCACCAGACCGGCCCTTTCGAGAGGACTAAACGACGTGACAGCAGTCGACGCGGACGCGACCGAAGATTCCGAGTCGATCACCCCGTCCGACTTCGTCGTCGTCGCCAATCGCCTGCCGGTCGATCTGGAACGCCTGCCGGACGGCACGACGCGCTGGAAGCGCAGCCCCGGCGGTCTCGTCACCGCGCTCGAACCGATCCTGCGTTCCAACCACGGAGCGTGGGTCGGTTGGGCCGGTGTCGCCGACGTGGATGCCGGTGTCATCGTCGAGGACGATCTCACGCTCTACTCGGTTCCCCTGAGCACCGAAGAGATCGCCGACTACTACGAGGGATTCTCCAACGCCACCTTGTGGCCCCTCTATCACGACGTCATCGTCCGCCCGGAATACCGGCGCGAATGGTGGAACGTGTACGTCGAGGTCAACCGGCGCTTCGCGGAGGAAGCGGCGAAGGCTGCCGCACCGAACGCGACGGTGTGGATCCAGGACTACCAACTCCAGCTGGTCCCCAAGATGCTGCGGATGCTCCGGCCCGATCTCACGATCGGATTCTTCCTGCACATTCCGTTCCCGCCGGTCGAACTGTTCATGCAGATGCCGTGGCGCACCGAGATCGTCGAGGGACTGCTCGGTGCCGACCTCATCGGCTTCCACCTGCCGGGCGGCGCACAGAATTTTCTCTATCTGGCGGGTCGGCTCGCCGGGCATCAGACCTCACGCGGAAACATCGGTGTGCGCTCGAAACTGGGCGTGGTCCAGGTCGGATTCCGTTCCGTCCGCGTCGGCGCCTTCCCGATCTCCATCGCCTCGGGCGAACTCGACGAACAGTCGCGCAGTAAGTCGATCCGCGACCGTGCCAAGGCCATCCGCAAGGAACTCGGCAACCCGGACAAGATCCTGCTGGGCGTCGATCGGCTGGATTACACCAAGGGCATCGACGTCCGGCTCGATGCCCTCAACGAACTCCTCGTCGACGGGCGGGTCGATCCGTCCCGCACCGTCATGGTCCAGCTTGCGACTCCGAGCCGCGAGCGCGTCGAGTCGTACGTGCACATGCGCGGCGAGATCGAGCGCATGGTCAGCCGTATCAACGGTGAGTACGCCGAGGTCGGGCGCCCGGTGGTGCACTACATCCACCGTCCGGTACCCCGTGAGGAGCTCATCGCATTCTTCGTCGCCGCCGACGTGATGCTGGTGACGCCGTTGCGCGACGGGATGAATCTCGTCGCGAAGGAGTACGTCGCATGTCGCAGCGACCTCGGCGGTTCGCTGGTGCTCAGCGAATTCACCGGTGCGGCAGCCGAACTGCGCCAGGCGTTCCTCTGCAATCCGCACGACCTCGAGGACGTCAAGGACAAGATGCAGGCCGCCATCGAACAGCCCCGGGAGACCGGACGCAAGACGATGCGTGCCCTGCGTCGCCAAGTGCTCACCCACGACGTCGATCGCTGGGCGCGCGCGTTCCTCGACGCACTGTCGCACACCGGCGCTGCCGGGCCCGCGCTGATCACGGAAGGCGAATCGGGCACCGCCGGGTAGCACCGAGGGTCCCACTGAGTGGAATTGTGCTCCGGGACACATCATCCGGGCATAGCGTCTTGGCGTGACGACAGAGACTTTCTCCCATCTTCTTTCTCCCGGCAGCATCGGGCCGGTGGCGCTGCGCAACCGGGTCGTCCTGCCCGCCATGGACATGAATCTGTGCGAGGACGGCGAGATCGAACAGGGTGATATCGACCATTTCGTTGCCCGCGCCCAAGGTGGCACCGGCCTGATCATCACCGGGTGCTGCGCCGTCGCGTATCCGCTCGGCTGCGCCAGCACCAAGGAACCCGGCCTCTCGGAAGACAGGTTCATCCCGGGGCTCACCGCACTGGCCGACGCCGTCCACAAGGCGGGAAGCGCCCTGTGCGTACAGATGACGCACCACGGCAAGGTAGCGCGGATCGACACCGTCAACGATCGTCCGCTGCTGGTTCCGTCGACCCCGAAGAGCACTCCCGATCTCAGCGCTCTCGCCGACAACACCGGTGACGAACTCCGGAAGATGGCAGCGGTCACCGCGGGTAAGCAGGCCGAGTACCACGAAGCGACCCACGAAGACCTCGCCTGGCTGACGCGGTGCTTCGCGGAAGCCGCCGGTCGTGTGAAAGCAGCGGGTGCGGACGCCGTCGAAATCCATTGTGCGCACGGCTATGTGCTCGGTGCCTTCCTGAGCCGCGCGGACAATCGGCGTACCGACGAATACGGGGGTTCGCTCGAGAACCGTGCCCGGCTCGCGTGTGAGGTCATCCGCGCGGTCAAGGCAGAGGTCGGCGACTCCCTCGCGATCCTCGTACGCATCGCGGGACGCGAATTCGGCGAAGCCGACGGCCTGAGCACGGACGAGGCTACCCGGGCATCGGCGCTGTTCGAAGCTGCCGGAGCCGACGCGATCCACGTCACGGGGTGGGGCCGTAACCCGTTCTCCAACTTCACCGATGGTCCGCTCCCGAACACCGTGGGTGCTTACACCGGTCTCGCTGCCGCGGTGAAGAAGGCTGTCGGCATCCCGGTGATCGCGGTCGGCCGGGTGCTGCCGGAGGTGGGCGAAAAGGTGATTGCCGACGGCACCGCCGATTTCGTCGCGATGGGCCGCCAACTCCTCGCAGACCCCGCCTTGGTGCGAAAGCTCGAGGCCGGCACGCCGGAGCAGGTGCGGCCGTGCATCAACTGCTACGTGTGCGTGCAGGAGAACTTCTGGGACGACACGCCCATCTGCGCCGTGAATCCGGCACTGGGCAACGAGACACTGCTGCCGTTCACTCCCGTGCCCGCCCGGAAACACATCGTCGTGGTGGGTGCCGGACCGGGCGGTCTCGAGGTGGCGCGCGTTGCCACCGAGCGAGGACACCGCGTGACGGTGCTCGACAAATCGGATCGCCTCGGCGGCACACTCTGGTTCTCGACCCTCACCACCCCGGACAACGAACGGTTGCTGAACTGGCTCCGCTCCGAGATCGAACGGCTCGGCATCGAAGTGCGGCTGAACACCGAAGCCACTGCGGAGTCCGTCGCGGCACTCGCACCCGATGCGGTCGTGATCGCGACCGGCGCGGTGCGCGGCCGTCCCGACGTGCCCGGCGGCGACCTCCCGCACGTGCACACCGGCGACACGCTGCGAGCGCTGATGACCGGTTCCGGGGACGTGTCGGACCAACCGCTGTTCCTCCGCACGATGGGCCGGCTCGGCAAACTCTCGGGCATCACCAAGAGCCCGCGCGCGATCCGGGCGGTCACCCGGAAGTTCCTGCCGATGGGCAAGGACGTCGTCGTGATCGGTGGTTCGCTCGTCGGTCTCGAACTGGCGGAGTTCCTCGCAGAACGTGGACGCCGGGTGACGTTGCTCGAGGACGGCGCCCAACTCGGGTTGCCGATGGCGATGCCGCGTCGCTGGACGGCGGTTCGGCACGCCGGCGAGGTGGGCGTGACGATCCACCGGCAGGCCCGGGTCGAACGCATCACCGCCGACACCGTCGAATTCCGCGTCGGCGACGAAACCCTCACCGCCCCGGCCGATATGGTCGTCATGGCGTCGGGTGTCTCGGCCGCGGCACCTCTCGCCCAGCAGCTCGAGGACCGGGTGCCGGAGATCCACGTCGTGGGTGATGCCGCCGACGTGGCCTACATCGAGGGGGCTATCCACTCCGCGTGGAACGTCGCCACGGCGCTCTAGCGGTGGGATCCGGGAGCGGCAGGGCAGCGCGGGGCATGGCCGCCTAGATCGGGGTCAGCCGGCTCACGAGCCAGCGGTCGTCGTGCTTTTCGAGTTCGACCCGCACGCGACTGCCGCTGCTCACCGCTTCCGGATTCTCCGAACTCGTCGTGATCTGGTTGAGGAACAGCAGGGTCACCGCACTGTCGGCGTCGGCAGAGACCACCGATGATCCCTGCACGCTCACCTGGACGCTGATGGCCTTCTCCTTGGCCCCGGGCGCGATGACGTTTTTCATCAGGTTCGTGTACTCGTCGCGGAAATCTCCGGTGAGACCTTCACCCGCCACCGAGATCTGGTCGTCCACCTCGGCGAAGTCGTAGGCGAGCATCGCGACGGCCTGCTCTTCCGCCGCCACCCGCGCTTCGGTGCGGGCCGCTTCTGCGGCGGAGTCCGCGCGCGCTCCGTATGCGAGCCAGCCGACGAGAACCGCGAACACCAGGACGACGACCGACAGTCCGATCGCGACGTGCCGCAGATACGATCGCCCGCTCCCGGCGGGGGAAGAGCCGGGGGTATCCGTGGCCACCGCAGCATCCGCTGCCGGTGCCGCGGATACCGTCTCACCGTCGGTGTCCACTGACGTCACGTGCTTGTCCTTCCGGTCTTCCGTCACGGCACGAACTCCACTTTCGACGCGAGCAGTCTGCCGTTTTCGTCGCAGATCGTCACGCGCAGACGGAAGTCTCGGGGTTCGGGTTCGGTCTGGTCGGCGTTGCTCACCATCGCGCGGGACGCCACCAGCGACGACGCGCACGTACCGTCCTCGTTCTGGATACCGGCTTCGAGCACCTCACCCACCGTGGTGACCCCGGCCTGCTGCACGACCTCGACGAACGGGCCTTCCCGTCCTTCGAATTCGGCTTTGAAGTCGCCGGTCGCGCCCTCGATGAGCCGTTGCACGTCCGCGTCGGCCGAATCGGCCCGGATGGTGGTCAGGTTCAGCACGGTCTGTCGCGCCGCCTGTACGAACGCTGCTCGTCGCTCGTCGCGCTCCGCGGCGGACTGCTGGTCGACGAGCAGCCACACGCCGGCCGCGATCAAGGCGATCAGGAGGACCGAGGCGATCACGACCACCCGCTTGGGCCACCTCGACCCGGCTGGCGCTACGGCTCCGGCAGACGCTGCGGCCGCGGCGGGCGCCTCTGCTGCAGCGGGTTTCTCTGCTGCAGCGGATTTCTCAGCTGCGGCGGGTTTCTCAGCTGCGGCGGGTTTCTCGGCTGCGGCGGGTTCTGCGGGCGCGGGCGATGCCGCGTTCGCATCCCGGGTTTCGTCCGCCCTCGCCGGCTCGGGTGCCGAACCGGTGTCCTTGTGGAGGTCGACGGTGCGACCGTCCGAATCTGTTTCGCCCGCCATCAGCCCTGCTGTGCCTTCATGAAAGTCTCCAAACTCCGGTCGTCTCCCAATTGGGCGTGGGTGTACACGGTGCCGTCGGGCCCGATGTACCTCCCTGTCTGCGGATCGACACGACGTGCTGTCACGCCCGCCGGTGCCGCAGCACTGCCCCCTTCCGTGTGTGACGCAGGCGTCGGCACGACGTTCTCGGACCCTACCGGCGTGGGCGGACCCTGCCAGGGATTGTCCAAGTATTTCGGCGTGTAGCCCGTGCGGCACTGGTCCGGCGTCGGTGCCCGCCGGCCCGGATACTCCATGCACGGCAGGTTGCGGGCACCGCGCTGAGCATTCGGAAAGTCCTGGGGCAGTTGGCAGAACACGTCGCCCGGCGTGTCGACCATCGAGGTGTCCGCGGGGCTGCGCCACTGGTCCGGCGGTACGAATCCGGAGAGGCAGGGCGGCGGGTCGTGAAGCTGGAGATGGAAGTCGACCACCGCGCCGTCTTCGGGCGGGCCTGATCCGGCTGCGGTGACGAGCGCGGTGGTCATCGGCGGGTACAGCACGAGAATCTGCTCGATTCCCGCGTTGTACATGACACCGACCTCCCCGACGCTCACCAGGTTCGCGAGCAGAAGCGGAAGCGTCGGACGAAGGTCCTGCAGCAGCACTTCCGCTTCGGCGGCAGCCGACGGGCCCGTCTCCAGCAGCGTCCGCAGGTCGGGGTCGCTCTCGCGCAACCGGTCGGTGAACGTCACCATGTCGCGTGTCCACGACCGGATGGCGTCACTGGTGACGGTCTGGGTATCGAGCAGCGGCCCTGCCTGGTCGATGAGCTGCCGGGTTTCGGCGCTGCTTCCCGATGCCTCCTGCACGAACAGACGGGTCGAGTCGAGAAGATCCTGCAGTTCCGGTCCCGACCCGTTGAACGCCTCGAAGGCTTCGTCGACGAGTGCCTGCAACCGGGTGTCGCCGATACTCGCGAGCAGTACGTCGGCCTGGTCCAGCAGAGCGCCCACCTCCTGTGGAACGGTGGCGCGGTCCACCGGGATCACGTCACCGTCCTCGAGGTAACCACCGTTCGAAGACCCCTGTGCCGGCACCAGATCCACGTACTGTTCGCCGACGGCCGACACGCTCCGGACCGCGGCGTCCACATCCGAGGGAATCTTGTAGTCGCTTCCGATAGAGAGCGTCGCGTCCACACCCGCGGGTGACAGCGCGACCGACTGGACCGTGCCGACGGTGATACCCCGGTAGGTGACATTGGAGTGCGGATACAGACCGCCGGTGGACGGAAGTTCCACGGTGAGCGTGTACCGGCCCACCCCGAACAACGCCGGCAACCTCACGTACTGCAACGTCATCACCACGAGCCCGATCACGGTGAGTGCAGCGAAGATCGAGAGCTGGATGCGCACGAACCGCGAAAGCATCATTGTCCGAACACCCCCTCGGGAAGCCCGGGAATCGTGATCTCGCCGAGCCCGGGGATCGAGAGAGTGCCCGAGGGTCCCTGGTCCTCTTGCGGTGGCGGCGGCGGTTCGAGCGGCGCCCGGAACGGGTCGACGGCCTGCGCCGCGAGTCCTGCATCCCGGCCGAGGATGCCCTCCGGTCCCGCAAGCCGGCCGGCGAGGGGGGTACCGCTCAAGAAGTTCAGGTCGAGCCGGTCGAGGGTGAGGTCGATCGTCATGGCGAGGTTCGCGTAATCACCCCGGATGACGTTGTTGATCCCTGCCTGCGGGAACGGATACGTCAGCAGCACACCGAGGACTTCGGTGAGCGCACTCCCCGAGTCGGCCAGCGCCCGAAGTGTCGGCGCGAGACCTTGCAGGTTCGCCTTGAGATCATCGTTGGAGCTTTCGATGACACGGCTCGCCACCGTGCTCATCTCGCCGAGCGAGGACATCGCCGACGTCAGATTCTGTCGCTGGTCCACGAGCACGTCGAGCGCGGGCGGCAGTTCTTCGAGTGCCCGCACGAGCGTGGCATTCTGGTTGTTCACGGTGACCGCGAGGCGGTCCATTCCTTCGAGTGCCGACACGATCTCCCCGCGCTGGGCGTCGAGCGTGGAAACCAGTTCGTCGAGACGCGGGAGCAGGTTCCGGACGGAATCCTCCCGGCCGACCAAAGCGGCGTTGAGTTCGGTGGTGATGTCGTTGATCTGTGCCAGACCGCCGCCGTTGAGCACCAGCGACAGCGAGGAGAGCGTCTGCTCGGTCGTCGGGTACACGCCCGCACGTTCGAGCGGAATGAGATCGCCGTCCGCGAGGCGGCCCTGCGCGGGTTCGTCGACGGGGGTGAGCAGTTCGAGGTGCTGCGATCCGAGCAGACTCGTCTGGCCGATCTTCGCCGTCGCGTTGGCGGGCACGACGGTGTCCTTGTCGAGCGCGACGGTGACCAGCGCGTGCCACCCCTCGACCTCGATCGAGGCGATGGACCCGACGGTGACATCGTCGACCCGTACCGGCGAGTTCTGGGTGAGCGTGGTGACGTTGGGCATCTCGATCTGCACCTGGTAGGCCCCTTCACCGCGGCCCGCCGTGCCCGGCATGGGAATCGAGTTGAGCCCGTCCCATTCACAAGCCGTGAGCGTCAGCGATGCCGCCATCACGGCCGCGGCCGCGACGGTGCGCCGCGTGTTCGACGCGCTCATCGTCCTCCTCCCGGCTGCAGCAGCGTTCCCAGATCCTGCGGAACCGTGACGTTCGGCAATCCGCCCAGCAGTCCGTCGAGCGGTGTCGGTGCGGGTGCCGCCTCCGGCGGTGCGGTCCCCCGGCCGGCGGATGCTTCCTCGAGCCACGGTTCGCTGTAGACGATGTCGCCCGGGAACGCCTGCACACCGGCGAGCGGGTTCGCGAGCACCGGCAGGTAGTTGGCGCTCATCGAGGCCAGAACCGGGCCGAGTTGCTGACGGCACAACTCCTCGCTCCGTTCGGATGTCTCAGTTGCGGCGGCAGCGACCGACCCGCACATCCACTCGACGGGATTGGCGAGGTTGTTGATCGCGAGCGCACCGGTCAACGACCCCTGGGCCGGTTTGTAGATGTTGTAGAAGTTGGCCAGCGACGTCGGGCCGGAGTGCAGGATCCGCTCGATCTCCGGCCGCTTGCGCGCCAGCACCTCGGTGGCATCGGCGAGACGCTCGACCGATTCCGTCAGCCCCGCACGGTTGTCCTGGACGAAACGCTGCACGTCGCCGACCGCGATGCCCAGATCGGTGAGCGAGACTCCGAGCTGATCGGAACTGTCGGCGAGGACGTTCGAGACCGAGGCGAGCCGGCCACCGAACTGCACGATCTGCTCGTTGCTCGACGACAACACCGAGACGAAGGTCTGAAGGTTCCGGATCGTCGAGAACAGGTCGGTGCGGCCCTCGGAAAGCGTGTGCATGGTGTCGGAGAGTTCGCGCAACGTGGCACGGATCGTCTTCCCGTTGCCGTCGAGGTTTTCCGCGGCGGTATCGATGAACCGGCCGAGCGACCCCTGCGGATCGAGTTCTTCCGGACCGAGGGCCTCGGACAGCCGCATGAGCTCGGCCTTGATCTGGTCCCATTCCACAGGTGACGCGGTGCGCTCCACGGGGATCGTCGCGCCGTCTTCGATTGCGGGGCCGCCCGAGTAGACGGGGGTGAGCTGGACGAAGCGGGCCGAGACGAGGCTCTGCGCGATGACCACGGCGGCGGCGTCGGCGGGCACGTCGACCGAATCGTCGATCTTCATGGTCACCCGCACGCGGTCGTCGCCGGGTTCGATGGCGGTGATCCGCCCGACCGAGACGCCCAGGACGCGGACCTCGTCGCCTTCGTACAACCCACTGGTGGAGGCGAATTCGGCATGAACGGTCCGCTTACCGAGGTCGGGCAGGACGAACAGCACGAAGCCTGCCACGAGTGCGAGTGCGACGACGGCAGCAATTGCGGGCAGCAACCAGCGTGGACGCCGGGAGAATCTCGAGGACGCCGGTTCGTGGTGGTTCGCCGGCAGGGTATCGGTGCTCATTCGCCATCCCTCTTGATCGACGGCGGCTCTTTCGGAATCACGTTCTGGAGATCCTCGGGGAGAAGGTCGGGCGCCACCTGGCTGTCCACGATGGCTTTCCACCAGGGCGCGGGCAGGATGTTGGACACGTAGGCATTGAAGAACGGTCCGCTGGCCACCGATTCGCCGAGCGCGCTGATGTACGGGCCGAGACCGTCGAGGGCACCGGCGATGTTCTTCTTGTTGGCCTGAAGATTCGCTGTGACCTTGTTGAGTTTCTCGAGCGTCGGGCCCATCTGGCTCTGGTTGTCCTGGACGAGGCCGGTGAGCTGACGCGACACCGCGGAGATGTTCGCGATGAGTTCGGTGATGGCGTCACGGCGCAGATTGAGTTCACCGAACAAGGCGTTCGCGTCCACGATCAGTGTGTTGACCTGGTCGCTGCGCTCCGACAGGATCGTCGTCACGTTCTCGGCCCGCTCGAGCAACTGCATCAGTGACTCGTCGCGCGAGTTGATCGACTGTGACAGTCGGGTCATGCCCTCGAGCGCGCCTCGTATCTCCGGCGCTGTGTCCTGCAGCGAATCCGACAGGGCATCGAGGGATTCGTTGATCTGCCCGGTGTCGAGTTCCGACACCGTGGTCGTCAGGTCACCGAGCGCGTCGGTCAGCGAATACGGCGAGTTGGTGCGGTCGATCTCGATCACCGATCCCGGACGCATCACACCCGAGCCACCCGGACGAACGGCGAGCGATTTCCTCCCGAGCACGGTGTTCGTCTTGATGTCGGCTCCGGTGCCGTCCCCGAGTCCGATGCCGTCCTCGACCGTGAACGTCACGAGCACTGCCTGCCCGTCGAGCCTCACGTCGGTCACGTCCCCGACGGTGACACCCGAGAGCATGACGTCGTCGCCGGCGACGAGTCCGCCGGCGTCCTCGAAGCGAGCCGAATAGCTCAGCCCGCCGGACAGGAACTGCAACTGGTCGTACTGCAACCCGGCGAGGACCAGGGCGGCGGACACACCGAGACCGACGATGCCGATCTGGACATGACTGCGTTCGCGAGGTGCACTCATTCGATCTTCGCACACCTTCCCGTGTCGTGGTTCGCCGTCGTGTACCGGATGGTGGTGCCGTCCGGCCCGGAGAACTTGAAGGTGTTGGCGCAGAGAAAGAACTGGAAGAAGTTCCCGTAGGCACCCACACGGATCAGTTTCTTGTAATCCGTCGGGAGTCGTTCGAGTGTGCGGTTGATGTCGTCCTCACCCAGGTCGAGTTGTGTCATGGACCGGTTGGTTTCGGCGATCACGGACTGCAGGTCCGGCCGGTTGTTCTGCAGCAGAGCAGTGAGATCGGCGGTGCCCGCCGCGATCTGCGGAATGGACGCGCCGATCGGATCGCGGTCGGCTGCCAGCCCGCCGGCGAGAGCACTCAGCCGGTCGATGGTGTCGGTGAACTCTTGATCGTGTTCGTCGATGGTGCCGAGGACAGCGTTCAGATTGTCGATGACGTCACCGATCAACTGGTCTCGGTCCGCGAGCGAATTCGTGAACGAATTGGTGTTGCCCAGCAGCGACACCAGAGTCTGGCCCTGCCCCTGGAACACCTGGAGCAACGCTCCGGACAGGTCGTTGACCTGCTGGGAGTCGAGGCCCTGCAGCAGCGGTTTGAACCCTCCGAGCAGAAGGTCGAGGTCCAACGCCGGTTCGGTCTGTTCGATCGGAATGGCCCCGCCCGGCTGGAGAACCTCGACGCTTCCAGGTCCCTCGAGAAGTTCGAGATACCGGTCGCCGACCAGGTTTTCGTAGCGCACGGTCGCGCGGGTGCCGGTGTAGAGCGTGTATTTCGAGTCGACGCCGAACTCGACTTCGGCGTGGTTGCCTTCGCCGATGTCCACGCCGTCGACCGAACCGACCTGGACACCGGCGATGCGCACCTTGTCGCCGGACTGGAGACCGGATACGTCGGTGAACGCCGCGTGATAGGTCTCGCTTCCCGTGAACCGGGCCTGGCTGAACACCACCGCGAGGCCGGCGAAGACGAGGACCATCGTCAAGGCGAAGATCATGAACTTGATCGTGTTGGGCCGCATCGTCACTGCCCTGCCGCGACTTGGTCGCCGAACATGTACTGGAAGATCGTCGGGTAGCGCACCCATGCCTCCGTGGCCGGCTTGTACGGCGTGGTCCCGGTGTTTGTCACGACGAACTGCGCGTTCCCGTCACGGCGCGGATCGAAGTCCGGCAGTCCCCAGCAGTTCGGGCCGCCCGACGCGCCCACCACCGGCAGATCCTGGGCCGTGTTGTACGGCGTGGCGCCGCCCATGAAACTCGTGCTCAAGGTGAGCGCGGCATACTTGCCGGTTCCGGCCATCGGTTCGAAGGCGACGCGCGCATCGTTGAGCCCGACGATGAAACAGGTCAGTTCGGGTGAGTACTCACCGAGAAGTCCGGTGGTGTACGACAAGCTGTCGAGTGCGGTGACCACTTGGTTCTCGTTCTCCCCCAGCACGTTACGTCCGGTGTCGGCCAGACCGGTGAGATTCATCAGCAACAGGTCGAGTTGTTGCTGTTCGTCGACGACGGTGTTGCCGACGTCGGTGGCGTTGCCGATGGTCGTCATCAGGTCGGGCGCGGTGTCCGCGTACAGATTGGTGACGTCGGCCGCCGCGTCCAGGTCGTACTGCAACTGAGGGAGAGAGGGATTCATCTCCGCCAGGTAGGCGTCCGCATCGGCAAGGGTCGCTCCGAGTTCGTCTCCGCGACCGTTGAGCGCTTCGGAGAGCGCGCCGAGAGTGGCATTGAGCTTCTCGGGTTGCACTTGCGCCAGCACTTCGGACAGGTGCTCGAACACGGTGTTGAACTCGACGGTGACGTCGTCGGCCGCGATCACTGCGCCCTCTTGCAGCGGTACCGGTGACGGGTCCTCCGGCACGACGAGGTTGACGAACTTCGCGCCGAAGACGGTGGTCGATTCGATCGACACCCGCGTATCCGACGGGATGAGGTGCATCTGACCCGGCTGCATCGCGAGGCGCAGCACGGCGCCGTCCGGCGAATGCTCGATGGACGAGACCCTGCCCACCTCGACGCCGCGGAGCTTGACCTTGGCGTCGGGTTCCATGACCAGCCCGGAGCGCTGCGCGGTGACCGTGACCGGAGTGGTGGAGGTGAACCCGGCGGCGAACATCGTCAGGGCCACGAAGACGACGACCACAAGACCCCCGACCATCACGAAGGCCGCGAGTTTCTTCTTCCACGAGGGAGTATCCATGTGCCGCGCCCTATCCCGACAGGTTGAAGTTGCCGGTCGCGCCGTACACGGCGAGAGAGATGAGGAGGGTGACCGTGACGACCGCGACGAGCGACGCGCGCACGGCGTTTCCGACCGCGACACCGACACCGACGGGGCCGCCGGTCGCATTGAACCCGTAGTAGGTGTGGATGAGCATGACGGCGACCGCCATGACGATGGCCTGGACGAACGACCAGAGTATGTCGGTCGGTATGAGAAATGTCGTGAAGTAGTGGTCGTAGACGCCGGCCGACTGCCCGTAGATGAAGACGGTCGCGAAGCGGCTGGCCACGAAGGATGCGATCACCGCGAGCGAGTACAGCGGGATGATCGCGATCATCCCGGCCAGGACGCGCGTCGAGACGAGATACGGGATCGACGGGATGGCCATCGTTTCGAGTGCGTCGATCTCCTCGGACACCCGCATGGCGCCCAATTGCGCCGTGGACCCCGCACCGATGGTGGCGGCCAGGCCGATTCCCGCGATGGTGGGTGCCGCGATGCGAACATTGATGAACGCCGCGAAGAACCCGGTGAGTGCTTCGACGCCGATGTTGCCGAGAGAGCTGAAGCCCTGCACCGCGATGATTCCGCCCGTGAACAGGGTGAGGAAGCCGACGATCACGACGGTGCCGCCGATCACGGCGAGTGCACCTGTCCCCATACTGATTTCGGCGACGAGCCGAACGGTTTCCTTCGGGTACTGCCGGAGCGCACGGGGCATGGTCGCCAGCGCCTTGGCGAAGAACAAGGCCTGCTCGCCCACCCGGTCCACGGAGGCGGAAGCCTGGGAGAACCGTCGCACGGCTCTCGGGAATCGCCCGGAGATCACTGCCATTGCGTGTCCCCCGCGCTCATCCGGCCGTCAGCTTGATGCCGACGGCGGTGACCAGAAGGTTGACGACGAACAGTGCCATGAAAGCGAAGACGACCGTCTGGTTGACGGCGTCCCCGACACTCTTGGGCCCACCCTTGACGTTGAGTCCGAGGTAGGAGGCGACGAGGCCTGCGATCATGCCGAACAATCCTGCCTTGACCTGGGAGATCATGAGTTCCCCGAAACCGGTGAGGAGCGTGATTCCGTTGATGAACGCGCCGGGGTTCACGTCCTGGAGGAACACGGAGAATACGAATCCGCCGAGGATTCCGATGGTGCAGACGAGTCCGTTGAGGAGCAGTGCGACGACGGTGGATGCGAGCACTCGGGGGACGACGAGGCGGTGGATCGGGTTGATGCCGAGAACCCGCATCGCGTCGATCTCCTCGCGGATGGTGCGGGCTGCCAGATCCGCGCAGATCGCGGTGGCGCCGGCACCGGCCACGATCAGCACGGTGACCATGGGGCCGACCTGGGTGACGGCTCCGAGTGCCGCTCCGGCACCGCTGAGGTCGGCCGCGCCGATCTCGCGCAGCAGGATGTTGAGGGTGAAACTCACCAGGACGGTGAACGGGATCGCGACGAGAACGGTCGGCACCAGCGAAACACGGGCCACGAACCACGCCTGGTCGACGAATTCGCGCCTCTGGAACGGCCGGGAGAACATGGCGCGGGCGGTGTCGCCTGTCATCGCGAAAAGCCCGCCTACGGCGCGGAGCGGAACCTCGAGGAGATCTACCACCGTCTCCCCTTTCGTTCATCTACCAAGCCGCACAGCGGCTGTGCACAGAAAACCGATGTGACCCGCGTCATAGTAACTAGAACGTGTTCACGTGTCAAAGAAACACCCCCGTGGCCAGTACGTTTGTATAATCTGCGGCCGCACGTCCGGGCCCCCACTCTCGATTATTCGGACAAAAGCCGCATTGATCAGGCAGTTTCCTGCGATTTGAAATGACGGCCTGTCACCCTGATTCGCCTACGCGGCCGACCGGAAAGAATTGATTCCGAAATCGATCAGCGGGAAAACTAGAACACGTATCTCTTCTGTCGGCCGCGCGTCGCAGCGCGCGATCGGAACGGACCCGATCCGCGTGACAGGTACCCACTGCTCAGGATACGTGTAACGCGCGGTAGCACTGAGTTTTCGATCGGCGCGTCGCAGGACTCAAAGCTTGAGGGCGTCGGATGCCGAGAACGTCGCCGCCGGGTCGCGGTCGGCGAAGTAACCGCCCAACTCGGCCGCGAGAGCATCCGGAGTCCACTGCACGTCGGTGTCGAAACGCTGCTCCACCACCGGCGCCGCCATCAGCGCGACCATCGGTCCGTAGACGATGAAGACCTGACCACTGATGTGATCGGCAGCGGGTGAAGCGAGATACGAGACCAGGTTCGCCACATGATCGGGCGAGAGCGGATCGACCTCACCCTCGGGGGCGTCGCCGAATACCGACTCGGTCATGGCGGTGCGGGCGCGAGGGCAGATCGCGTTCGCGCGCACGCCGTACCGGGCGAGCCCGCGCGCAGCCGACACGGTCAGCGCGGTGATGCCGGCCTTCGCCGCGCCGTAGTTGGCCTGCCCCTCCGGCCCGAGCAGACCCGCCTCGGACGAGGTGTTCACGATGCGCCCGTAGACCGGTCCACCGGATTCCTTGGACTTCGCCCGCCAGTACGCGGCCGCATTACGGCACAGAAGGAAGTGGCCGCGCAGGTGGACCGCGACAACCGAGTCCCATTCGTCGTCGGACATGTTCGGCAGCATGCGATCACGCGTGATGCCCGCGTTGTTGACCACGATGTCCAAGCCTCCGAAGTCCCGTTCGGCGGCTTCGACCATCGCGTCGGCGGTCGCGCGGTCGGCAACACTCCCCGGCACGAACGTCGCCCCGGGCCCGACGGCTCGGATCTGCGCGAGCGTGTCCTCCACCGAGTCGTTCGCCGCGAGATCGTTGACGACGACGGCTGCGCCGGCCCGGGCCAGCGCGAGCGCTTCCGCCCGGCCGAGCCCGGCGCCCGCGCCGGTGACCACGGCGACCTTGCCTTCGAGGGACACTCCGCTGCCGACAGAACTCATCCACGCACTCCTTGCGATTCGGGCGGGCCGGAAGATCACGCGCCGGTGGACATCCCGATCACCGGGACCGACCAGAAATGTAGAACCTGTTCCTATTTATGACAAGACGCGGAGTGGTCCGGCTTCACGCCTCGGACAGCGCCGCCCGAGGGCACTGCGCGATCGCCTCACGCACGTTGCCCTCGCTACCCTCGGGAACCGGATGGTTGACTAGCAACTCGTCGTCGTCGTTGAGATCGAAGACATCGGGCGCCAATCCGACACACACGCCGTTCGCCTCGCAGCGGTCGAAGTCGACCTTGACATCCATGACCCGAACCTCGTTTCACTTTCGCATCGACCGAACTGCCAACAGGCTAGAACGCGTTCCAATTCTGTGCAATGATTCGCCGTAATCCCGCAGCGGCGAAAGTGGAGCGTTCGTGGACATCAGCTATACCTCCGAGCAACAGGCGCTACGCGAAGAATTGCGAAGCTATTTCACCCACCTCATGACCCCGGAGCGGCGCGAGGCACTCGCCGCGACCACCGGTGAATACGGTTCGGGCAACGTGTACCGCGAAGTCGTGCAGCAGATGGGCAAAGACGGGTGGCTCACCCTCGGCTGGCCCGAGGAATACGGTGGCCAGAACCGCTCCGCGATGGACCAGTTGATCTTCACCGACGAGGCAGCGATCGCGGGCGCCCCGGTTCCGTTCCTGACCATCGACTCGGTCGCGCCGACGATCATGCATTACGGCACCCCGGAGCAGAAGGAGTACTTCCTTCCCCGCATCTCCGCAGGTGAACTGCACTTCTCGATCGGTTACTCCGAACCCGAAGCCGGCACGGACCTCGCGTCGCTGCGCACCACCGCCGTGCGCGACGGCGACGACTGGGTGATCAACGGCCAGAAGATGTGGACGAGCCTGATCGCCTACGCCGACTACATCTGGCTCGCGGTGCGAACCGACCCGGATGCCAAGAAGCACAAGGGCATCAGCGTTCTGATCGTCCCCACCGACGCCGAGGGATTCTCGTACACGCCGGTGCACACCATGGCGGGACCCGACACGAGCGCCACCTACTACCAGGACGTGCGCGTACCTGCGTCCGCTCTGGTCGGCGAAGAGAACCGAGGCTGGTCTCTGATCACCAACCAGCTCAACCACGAGCGGGTCGCGCTGACATCGGCGGGCCCGGTGCTCACCGCGCTGGCCGAGGTGCGCCGCTGGGCCCAGGAGACGAAGCTGCCCGACGGCCGGAGGGTCGCGGATCAGGAGTGGGTGCAGGTGAATCTGGCGCGGGTGCACGCCCGTGCCGAGTACCTCAAGCTGATGAACTGGGACATCGCTTCGAGCGCCGGGAAGACACCGCTCGGCCCCGCGCCGGCGTCGGCCAACAAGGTGTTCGGCACCGAGTTCGCGACCGAGGCCTACCGATTGCTGATGGAGATTCTGGGGCCGTCGGCCACGGTCCGGCAGAACTCGCCCGGTGCGCTTCTGCGCGGCCGGATCGAACGTATGCACCGCAGTTCCCTCATCCTCACCTTCGGTGGTGGCACCAACGAGGTCCAGCGCGACATCATCGCGATGGCTGCCCTCGGCCAACCCCCCGCCAAGCGCTAACGAAGGATCCTCCACGTGGACTTCACCCTCACCGAGGCTCAGCAGGACCTTTCGGGCCTGACCCGCAGCATCGTGTCCGACCTCGTCACCAACGAACACCTGCGCACGCTCGATTCCCTCGACGACCGTATCGACCGGACACTGTGGGACGTGCTCGCCTCGTCGGGGATTCTCGGCGCAGCGTTACCCGAGTCGGTGGGCGGTGACGGATACGGTCCTCTCGAACAAGCGAGCATCCTGATCGAACTCGGGCGCGGAGTCGCGGCCGTCCCGTATCTCACGTCGATCGCGGCCTGCGCGGCGACGATCGCGGAGTTCGGGACGCCGCAACAGCTGTCGGACTGGGCGCGACCGGCCGCCGACGGCACCGTCGTTCTCAGCGCCGCGCTGTCCGAAGAACTCGACGACGACCCGGCGACCCCCGCAACCCGGGCACAGGCGGTGGCCGACGGGTATCTCCTCGACGGCACCAAGACCGTCGTCGACGTCGCACCCGTCGCCGACGGATTCCTGGTGCCCGCCTCCCTCGACGGCTCCGTCGCAGTGTTCCTGGTCCGTTGCGGGGACCCCGGAGTCCACGTCACCCGCCAGGCGACCACCGACCGCACCAGCCGGGGCATCCTCACCCTGGACGGGGTCTCGCTCGGTGCCGACCGAGTCCTAGGAAACGACGGCGCCGCCGTCGCCGGCCGCCTGCGCGACCGGACGCTGCTCGGTTCGGCGGCCTACCAGTGCGGCGTCCTCGACCGCGCCCTGGAACTCACGGCGCAGTACGCCCGTGAACGCGTCCAGTTCGACCGGCCGATCGGCAGCTTCCAGGCCGTCGCGCAGCGACTCGCGGATGCCTACATCGACGTCAAGGCCGTACGCCTGACGTTGTGGCAGGCCGCATACCGGATGGCCTGCGGCGAACCGTATGCCGAGGAACTCCGCAGCGCCACGTTCTGGGCCGCAGATGCGGGACACCGGGTGGCACATACAGCCGTCCACATCCACGGGGGCGTCGGCCTCGACGAGGATCACCCCGTGCACCGCTACTTCCTCGCCGCGAAACAACACGAGTTCATGCTCGGTTCGGCCACCGCCCAGTTGCGGACACTCGGTCGCGCACTGGCCGACACACCCGTATGACCGGACGAGGACGCTCATGACCGCCGATCCCACCGTCACCTCGCTGCTCGTCGGACTCTCGGAAATCGACGACCGCGGACTGCAATTCGAGGACACCCACATCTCGTGGCGCGAGCACGTCCGCGCCTCGCACGACCGTGCCGCACTGCTCCGGGAACTGCTCGACGGCAGCGCTCCCCCACACATCGGCGTGCTCATGGACAACGTGCCCGAGTTCTCGCTGCTGCTCGGCGCGGCCGCGTTGTCCGGGTCGGTGATCGCAGGGCTGAACACCACGCGTAGAGGTGAGGCGCTCGCCCGCGACATCCTGCTCACCGACTGCCAGGTGGTGTTCACCGACTCGGCACACCTGGCCCTGCTCGACGGACTCGATCTGCCCGGTGTGCGAGTGATCGACGTCGACTCCGATGAATGGCCGCTGCTGCTCGCACCGTTCACCGGATCGGTGCCGGTGGTCGCCGACACCACCCCCGACGACCTGTTCATGCTGATCTTCACCTCGGGCACGAGCGGCGACCCGAAGGCGGTGCGCTGTACCCACGGAAAGGTCACCGGACCGGGACTGATGCTCGCGGAGCGATTCGGTCTCGGACCGTCCGACGTGGTGTACCTGTCCATGCCGATGTTCCACTCCAACGCGATCATGGCCGGGTGGGGAGTGGCTCTCGCAGCCCGCTCCGGCGTGGCGCTGCGCCGCCGGTTCTCGGCCTCCGGGTTCGTGTCGGATCTGAGGAAGTTCGGGGTCACCTACGCGAACTACGTCGGAAAGCCCCTGTCGTACATCGTCGCGACGCCGGAGCAACCGGACGACGCGGAGAACCCGCTGCGCATCATGTACGGCAACGAAGGCACGGCACCGGCCGTCGCGGAGTTCACCCGCAGATTCGGAGCACGGGTCGTCGACGGATTCGGCTCCACGGAGGGTGGCGTATCGATCGCCGCGACTCCCGGCGCACCCGCCGGTGCCCTCGGAAAGCTCCCCGACGGAATCGAGATACTCGACCCCGAGACCGGGCTACTCTGTCCCCCTGCTGAATTCGACGGAGAGGGCCGGATCGTGAACGCCGATGCCGCGACCGGCGAACTCGTCAACACACGCGGGGCGGGGATGTTCAGCGGCTACTACAAGAACCCCGAAGCCGACGCCGAACGCATTCGCGACGGCAGATATCACAGCGGGGATCTGGGCTACCGCGATCGGGACGGATTCGTGTATTTCGCGGGCCGCAGTTCCGGATGGCTACGGGTCGACGGGGAAAATCTCGGCGCCGCACCCATCGAACGAGTCCTCATGCGGTACCCCGGTTTCGCCCAGGTGTCGGTGTACGGCGTCCCCGATCGGCATGTCGGGGATCGGGTGATGGCAGCGGTGATCCCCACGGTCACCGAAGATTTCGACGCACTCGATTTCGCCCGGTTCCTGGAGGCACAGACCGATCTCGGCCCCAAGCAGGTGCCCACCCTCGTCCGCGTCTGCCGCGACTTCCCGCGCACCGCGACGTTCAAGATCCTCACCCGGTCGCTCGCGGCAGAGCGGTGGCACTGCACCGATCCGGTCTGGATCCGCGAACGTGGCGCATCCGAATTCGTACCCCTGTCACCCGAAATGACGCACCTCCTCGAACCTCTGACGGTGGGGTCCGGACACCGATAACGTCTATCCGGACGCCAAGCAGACCCCGTGAGAGAAACGAGGAGCGATGGGATCGGTGCCCGGTACGGCAGCGCGTGCCGTCGGCAGTTTCTACGCGTTGTCGCTCGATGCACTCATCGGACTGTTCCGCGGACCGTTCCAATGGCGTGAATTCCTCACGCAGTTCTGGTTCATCGCACGGGTGTCGCTCCTCCCGACCGTTCTCATGTCCATCCCCTTCACCGTCCTCGTGGTGTTCACCCTCAACTCCCTTCTTCTGGAGATCGGCGCGGGCGATCTCAGCGGCGCGGGCGCCGGTCTCGGCGCCGTCACCCAGATCGGGCCGCTCGTAACGGTTCTCGTCGTCGCCGGAGCAGGTGCCACCGCTATCGCGGCGGACCTCGGTTCGCGCACGATCCGCGACGAGATCGCGGCTCTCGAGGTACTCGGCATCGATCCGGCTGCACGACTCGTGCTGCCACGCGCACTCGCGTCGACGGCTGTCGCGGTGACGCTCAACGGTGCGGTCTGCGCGATCGGACTCGCCGGCGGATTCTTGTTCTCGGTGACCTTCCAGGGCATCGATCCCGGCGCCTACGCATCGGGAGTCACGCTCCTCGTCGGGCCGGGAGAACTGGTGCTGTCGGAGACGAAGGCGGCCGTGTTCGGCCTCCTCGCCGGACTCATCGCCTGTCACCGCGGCCTGTCCGTCACCGGCGGGCCCAAGAGTGTCGGTGAGGCGGTCAACGAGACCGTGGTCTTCTCGTTCGTGGCACTGTTTCTCGCCAACATGCTGCTCACCGCGATCGGCATCGCGGTGATGGGCCGGTGAGCGTGGCACAGCCCTCCGGGGGACGCACCTCCCACGCGGTGCGACGAGCCGGTCACGCGGTCTCGCGTGGCGTCGATACCGTCGGTCGGCAGGTGATCTTCTCGGTCGGCGCCCTCGCCTCCACAGGCAAGGCGGCGCGCCACTACCCGCGAGAGACGATGCGCGTCGTCTCCGAGATAGGGCTGGGCACCGGGATTCTCGCGATGATCGGCGGCAGCGTCGCGATCATGGGATTCCTGACACTGTTCGCGGGTGCGACCGTCGCGGTCCAGGGTTTCACGTCGCTGGGCAACATCGGCGTCGAAGCACTCACCGGTTTTCTCTCGGCCTACGTCAACGTGCGGGTGATCGCCCCCGTGACCGCCGGGGTCGGATTGGCCGCGACCATCGGGGCGGGAACCACCGCGCAACTCGGTGCCATGCGTATCAGCGAAGAAATCGATGCTCTCGAGGTCATGGCCGTCCGCTCGGTTCCGTACCTCGTCGGCACCCGCATCCTGGCCGGGCTCATCGCTGTGATCCCGCTCTACGCACTGTCCGTGCTCGCGGCGTTCCTGTCGAGCCGCATCGCGACAGTGGTGATCCTCGGTCAGTCCCCCGGCGTGTACGACCACTACTTTTCGACGTTCCTGCGCCCCACCGACGTCGCGTGGTCGTTCGTCCAGGCCGTGATCATGGCGCTCGTCGTGATGACCGTGCACAGCTACTACGGTTTCACCGCGACGGGCGGTCCGTCCGGCGTCGGCGTCGCCACAGGTCGTGCGGTACGGATGTCGCTGATCGGCGTCGTCGCCGTGACCCTGCTGATTTCACTCGCCCTCTACGGCAGCAGCCGCCAGCTGCACCTGGCGGGGTGACGACGTGCCGGGCCGAACATCGAGAGACTGGTTGCCGACGGTGGCGGTGGCAGGTTTGGTCGTGGCTGCTGCCACCGTCCTCCTGTTCGTCGGGCTCGCCTTCCGCGGCTCGCTGTCCCCCGGCGTCACCGTGACGGTCGAGACGGGTCGCACCGGCCTGATGCTCGAGCGCGGCGCGATGGTCAAGGCACACGGCGTGCAGATCGGCACCGTCTCCGAAGTCCGGCAGGCCCCGGAGGGCGCCCACGTCGTCCTGCGTCTCGAACCCGGGGATGCCGCGCGTATCCCGTCGAACGTCGGTGCCGAAATCCGCGCGACCACCGTGTTCGGCGCCAAATATGTCTCGTTCACCGTGCCCGACGCTCCCGGGCCGCCGGGTCTGGACGAGGGCGCGGTGCTGCGCGCCTCCCGGGTGACGGTGGAGACCCAGACCGTCTTCGAATCGCTCTCGAGTGTTCTGCAGGCCGTCGACCCCGGGAAACTCAACCGAACCCTCGGGGCGTTGTCCGTCGCACTGCGAGGTCAGGGCGACACGCTCGGCCAAGCGCTGTCCGACACCGATGCGGTACTCGCGCAACTGGAACCACGAACGGAGGTGATCCGGCGCGATCTCACCGCCACCGAAGCCACCGCCGACATCTACGCCGAGGCCACCGACGACGTGGCGGACTCCCTCGGCAATCTCACCACCACCGGCGCGACCGTCGTCGAGCGTGCGGACGATCTCGACCGCCTGTTGCTTGCCGCCATCGGGATGGGCGATGCGGGCAGGCGTGTCCTGGAACCGAATTCGATGCAGATCGTCGAGGTCCTCGATCTGCTGCGCCCCACCGCGTCGCTGCTCGAGGAGTACTCGCCCGTTCTGCCGTGCTTCTTCCAGGGTGCCGACCGTGCCCGGCAACTCGCCGAACCGGCGTCCGGCGGCAACGGCTCGTCGATGATGCTCAATTCGACGTTGCTCCTCGGCGTGGACCCGTACGAATACCCCCGCAATCTTCCGGTGGTCGCGGCGACCGGCGGGCCGCGCTGCGGCGCACTGCCCATCGTCGGCGAGGGTGAAGTCCCGGCGCCGTACCTGGTGGCGAACACCGGAGCCAACCCGTTCGAAGCCGGCAACACCTCGCCGGTGTTCGTACCCGAATCGCTGTTCGAACTGTTGTCGGGAATGCCCCGATGACCCGCACCGCCATCGCCGCCGGTATCTACGCGCTCGTCATGCTGATGACTCTCGCGGGATTGTTCGTCGTGTTCGGGCACGTCCGTTTCGGTGATTACACGCGCTACCATGCCCTGTTCGACGACGTGTCCGGTCTCGAGCCGGGGCAGTTCGTGCGAGTGAACGGCGTGGAGGTCGGCCGCGTCGCCGAGGTCGAGTTCGCCGAAGGCAACCGTATCGACGTCACCTTCGAGGTCGAATCCGTGTACGTGCCGACGCGTGCCACCGTCGCCACCGTGCGTTACCTCAATCTCGTCGGCGACCGCTATCTCGAACTGGCCGACGCACCCGGCGAACTCGTACCGATGACGGCCGGGGAGACCATGGGAACCGACCGCACCCGCCCGGCGCTCGACCTCGACGTGCTCATCGGCAGCTTCGAACCGTTGTTCCGCGCACTCGAACCGGAGCAGGTCAACCGCCTCTCCGCGGATCTGATCGCCGTGCTGCAAGGTCAGGGAGGCACCGTCGAATCCGTTCTGATGCACACTGCCTCGCTCACCTCCGCCATCGCCGATCGTGACCTGCTGGTGGGCAGTGTGATCGCGAACTTGAACTCGGTGCTGGGCAACCTGGCCGCACATCGGGACACCTTGGACACCGCGCTGGTACGGGCACACGAGTTGATGTCCGGTCTCGCAGAGGATTCCGTGATGCTGGGCGAGGCGGTCTCCGGAATCGACGCCGCGAGCGGAACCGTAGCGAGCCTGCTCACCGAAGCCCGTGCCCCGCTTGCCGGGACGATCCGTGAGAGCGGAAATGTGGCAATACTGCTCGAATCTCGTGGCGACACCATCGAGAGCCTTGCGACGCGGTTGCCCGACGCGTACGCCGCCCTCAGCCGGCTCGGTGCCTACGGCGGGTTCTTCAACTACTACCTCTGCGGGATGCTCATCAAGGTCAGCGACCCGTCCGGAAACACCGTCACCTCTCCCCTGTTCGGGCAGACGACAGGGAGGTGCGCGCCGGCGTGAAGCAGTTCCGCGAAATGAACCCCACCGCTGTCGGGTCGATCGGCACAGGTGTGCTGATCGTGTTCGTGCTCGGCGCACTCAACATCGGATCGCTGCCGTTCCTGGACACCGGGGCCGAGTACCGTGCGCGTTTCGTGGACGCCGGAGGGCTGAACACCGGCGATGCCGTGCAGGTCTCGGGCAAGGATGCGGGACGGGTGACCGGCATCGACATCGACAACGACGCGGTGGCGGTCACCTTCACCGTCGACGAGCAGATCGTTCTCGGCACCGACACCGCCGTCGAGATCTCGACGGCAACCGCGCTGGGGGCCCGCAACCTGCGGGTCCGGCCCGAAGGACCCGGCCGTCTCGAACCGGGAAGCACCATCGACGTCGACCGCACCACCGCTCCGTACCAGCTGACGGAGGCACTCGGCGACCTCACCGACACCGCCTCCGACCTCGATACCGGTCAGCTCCGCACGTCGATGCGCGTCCTGTCCGACACCTTGCGCGAGACCCCCGACGACGTCGGCGCGGCAGTCGACGGGGTGCTGCGGCTGTCCGAAACGGTGGCCTCGCGGGACGAGTCGCTACGCGAACTGCTCACCCACGCCGAATCGGCCACCGCCGTCCTGGCCGAGCGCAGCGACGCCATCGACTCCCTCGTCGTCGACGCAGATCTCGTTCTGGCGGAACTGGACCGGCGCCGGGATGCACTCGACACCCTGTTCGCAAATGTCGACGCGTTGGCGGCAGAGATTTCGGGGCTGGTAGCCGAGAACGAAGCCCAGCTCGCACCGGCACTGACGAAGGTGAACGAGGTGCTCGACATCCTCGATCGCAATCGGGAGAACATCGCGCTCGCGATCCGGAGGCTGGGCCCGTACGCCACGGAACTCGGGGAGGCAGTCGCGTCGGGTCCGTTCTTCAATTCCTACATCCAGAACCTGCTGCCCATGCAGATCATCGAACCTGCGCTCTCGGCGGCGCTCGACAATGCCGGATTCGGTGCCGGGGGAGGCACACCGTGACGTGGAGCAAACCGCTGCGGGCATGGCTGGTCCCGCTGCTCGTCCTCGCGGCCGTCGCACTCGTGTCCTTCACGGTGGCGCCGTGGCGCGCCGAGGACGAGTACTCGGCCGAGTTCACGACCAGCCGCGGCTTGTACGTCGGCGACGACGTGCGTGTCATGGGTGTCGAGGTCGGCCGCATCACCGCGATCGAGCCGCGCGGCGACCGGGTTCTGGTGACGTTCACCGTCGACGCGGCGCGGCGGGTGCCGGCGGATGCGCAGGCAGCGCTCATGGCACCGACACTCGTCGCGGCGCGATTCCTCCAGCTGACCCCCGCGTACACGGGCGGACCCGAACTCGCTCCCGGTGGCACCATTCCCCTCGAGCGCACGGCGGTTCCGGTCGAGTGGGACGAGATCACCGCACAGCTTGCGCGCCTGACCACCGAACTCGGACCGACAGCCGACGATCCGCAAGGCCCACTCGGCGAACTACTCGATACCGCGGCAGCCAATGCCGAAGGCCACGGACCCGACGTCCGCGACTCGCTCCGGCAACTCTCGGCGGCGATGCGCACCTTGTCCGACGGCCGGCACGACCTGTTCGGCACCCTCGGCAACCTGCACGTGTTCGTCGAGGCGCTGTCGATGAGCGGTGAGCAACTCGTCTCGTTGCACGACCGGCTGGCCGCTGTCACGGGTGTCCTGGACGCGAACCGCGACGACATGGGTGCTGCCCTGGCGAACCTGGACACCGTGCTCGTGGACGTGGAGCGGTTCGTCCGGGAGAACAGGGACGAGATCGACGCGACCGTCGACCGGACGAGTGTTCTCGCCGAGACTCTCGCCGCGCAGCGGGACGACATCGCGCAGGTATTGCATGTCGCGCCGACCGCGCTGTCGAACCTGCAGAGCATCTATCAGCCCGCGCACAATTCGGTGGTGTCGGCGCTCGCCCTCACCAATTTCGCGAACCCGGCCCAGTTCATCTGTTCGGCGCTCGCCGCCGCGGAGCAGGTCGACGCACACACGGGGTCCGAATTGTGCGTGCAGTACCTGGGTCCGATCCTGCCTCTGCTCACCATGGAGTATCCGCCCGTGCGAATCAATCCGGCGCGGGGAGTGGGCGCCCTGCCCGATCAGCTGGTGTACTCCGAGCCAGGGCTTGCACCTGCCGCGTCGCCGAGCATCCCATACCCCGGCGCTCCGTCGCCCACCGACCTGACGGCGCTTCTCACCCCGGGGGAACGATGAAGATCCGTCTCCCGGCGCTCACCGGTGTCCTCGCCGTCGTCGTCCTCACCTCGGGATGTGACTGGCACGGTCTCAACTCCCTCGAACTGCCCGGCACCCACGGGCGGGGCGACGACGCCTTCGCCGTCACGATCGAGATGCCGGACGTCACTACGCTCGAACGCAATTCACGAGTGCGCGTCGGTGACGTGACGGTGGGGCGGGTGTCGGACCTGCGACTCGGGGGTGGGCACGCCGTGGTGACCGTGATGCTCGACGGCTCGACCGTGCTGCCCGCCAATGCCGGAGCGAAGATCGGGCAGACGAGCCTGCTGGGTTCCGCTCATGTCGAACTCGCGCCGCCCGTCGGCGAGCCCGCGCGGGGCGTACTTGCCGACGGTGACGTCATTCCGCTCGAGCGTTCCGGGGCATTCCCCACCACCGAGCAGACGCTCTCGTCGCTCTCGCTCGTGCTCAGTGGCGGTGGGCTCGCGCAGGCGCAGGAAATCACTCGTGAACTGAACCTTGCCCTGGACGGACGTCAGGAGACCGTGCGCGCCCTGCTCACCCGCATCGACGCGGTGCTGGCCGGGCTCGACGATCAGCAGATCGGAATCCTCAGCGCCATGGAATCGATCGATGCGCTCGCCGCGGACGTCGCCGTACACAACGAGCAACTCGCGGCGGCCACGGACCAACTCGCACCGGCGCTGGACGTCCTCGCGTCGCAGCGTGGGGAGCTCACCCGTGCCGCCGATGCGCTCGGGCAGTTCGGGCGGGTTGCCACCGAGCTCGTCGATGCGAGCGGTGACGACATGGTTGCGAATCTGCGCGACCTCGAGCCCGTTCTGGCTTCGCTCACCGCTGCCGGCGACTCGCTCACCGAGTCGCTGCGCTACCTGCTGACTTTCCCGTTCCCGATCGATACCTACCGCAACGCTGTCCGCGGCGACTACGCGAACGGCACCGTCATCCTCGATCTCACGCTGCCCACCCTCGAAAACGCGTTGTTGCTCGGAACCCCCTTCGAAGGCGCCCTCACCGGGAACGCGGTGCCGATCCCGGATCTCGTGTCGTTGCTCGTTCCGCCGGTCGCCGGGGTGCCCCGGTGAGCCCGGCAGCGCGGCTGCGGCGACGGCTGATCGTGTTCTTCACGATCGGAGTGGTAGCGGTGCTGTCGGTCGCGTGGGTCGTGGACGTACCGAGGCTGATCGGAGTCGGCAGGTACGACGTGCGGGTCGAACTCACCGATGCCGCAGGTCTGTACACGTCCGCCAATGTCACCTATCGCGGCGTCGAGATCGGGCGCGTCACCGCGGTGACCATGACGACGGGTGGCGCCGAAGCGGTGTTGTCGCTCGACTCCCGGGTGCCCGTGCCCGCCGACAGCGGCGTGCAGATCCGCAGCATGTCGGCCATCGGCGAGCAGTACGTCGAATTCCTGCCCTCGGACAGCCGGGCGCCGTATCTGAGCGACGGGGCCGTCGTCGCGAGCGGAAATGTGTCGGTGCCGGATCCGGTCGGTGGCACACTCGACCAGCTCGACGCGACGTTGCAGTCGGTCGGGCCGGAACGCCTCTCGGTCCTTCTCGACGAAACCCACAGCGCTGTCGCAGAATCCGGCGACGCGTTGCGGTCTCTCGTCGAATCTTCCGCAGCGGTGAGCGGTGAGGCCGAGGCGGGGATCGCCGATACTGCGGTCCTGCTGGATCAGGTCGGTCCCCTTCTGGAGACGCAGGTGATGTCCTCGGAGTCGATCGCGAGGTGGGCCGCGTCGCTGTCCGGGACCACCGGGCAACTGCGTGAGTCCGACTCGGACGTGCGCATGCTTCTCGGGGTCGGGTCGCCGGCTGCGGCCCAGGTGCAGGCGCTGTTCGAGGACGCCGAACCCACGTTGCCGCTGCTACTGGCGAATCTCGTCACGGTGGAGCAAGTGGCGGCCGTCTACCGCCCGTCGCTCGAGCAGATCCTGGTGTTGTTCCCGTCGATCATGGCGTCGACACAATCCGCCGGTCTGCCGAATATCGACAATCCCTCGCAGAACACCTATTTCGTCAATTCGTACAACGATCCGCCGCCCTGCATCGACGGATTCCTTCCGCCGGAGCAACGCCGTTCCCCCACCGAACTCGATGTCCCGGAGACTCCACCGGATCTGTACTGCAAGTTGCCGGCCGATTCACCGATCGCGGTGCGGGGCGCCCGGAACATGCCCTGCATCGAATACCCCGGGCGCCGCGCGCCCACCGTGCAACTGTGCCGCGACGGAGGGTATTCGGCGTCGACCCTGGAGGGTCTGCTCACTCCACCGGGATGAGTGGGACACGGCCGATGTCCGAGGGCCGGACCAGATTTCGTCCGGGCCGGCCCTCGAACACCGGCGAGCGAGATCTGCCTTCGGTCAGGCGTTCGCCGCGTCGTTGAGCCGCTCGAGGGTGCCGGTCGCGTCGAGGTACTCCTGTACCCAACGCTCGATGACAGCCGAGGTCTTCTCCACCTTCGTGAGCTGGCCGACAACCTGACCCACGGGGTTGAACGCGACGTCGATGGAGTCGTCCGGGTACTTGTGGGTGGCGGCGACGGCCATCCCGGACACCATGTACTGCAGGGGCATCCCGAGCGGTTCCGGATTGCCTTCCTTCTCCCACGCCTCGGTCCAGTCGTTGCGCAGCATGCGGCACGGCTTGCCGGTGAACGAGCGGCTGCGCACGGTGTCGCGGCTGGTGGCGTTCGCGTAGGCGGCCTGCTGCACCGCGGTGTTCTCGGCTTCCTCGACCATCAGCCATTGCGAGCCCGACCAGGCACCCTGCGCGCCGAGTGCGAGTGCGGCGGCGATCTGCTGGCCGCTGCCGATACCTCCGGCGGCGAGCACCGGGATGGGAGCGACCTCCTTGACGACCTGCGGCCACAGCACGATCGAGCCGACCTCGCCGCAGTGTCCACCGCCCTCGCCGCCCTGGGCGATGATGATGTCGACACCGGCGTCGGCGTGCTTGCGGGCCTGATACGGGGAGCCGCACAAGGCCGCGACCTTGCGTCCGGATTCGTGGATGTGCTCGATCATGTCCGCCGGGGGCGTACCGAGTGCGTTGGCGATGAGTGTGACCTTCGGATGCTGCAGCGCAACGTCGACCTGCGGGGTGGCCGTCGCCTCTGTCCATCCGAGAAGCTGCAACGCGTTATCGTCACCCTCGGGCAGCGGCACGCCGTGGTCGGTGAGAAGCTTGCGCCCGAATTCGAGGGTTTCCTGCGGCACCATCGACTGCAGCATCTTCGTGAGTTCTTCGGCCGAGAGGTCGGAATCCATCCCCTCGTATTTGTTCGGGATCACGATGTCGACACCGTACGGATGATCGCCGATGTGCTCATCGATCCAGTTCAGCTCCACTTCCAACTGCTCGGGCGTGAACCCGACGGCGCCGAGCACACCGAATCCGCCCGCCTTGGAAACGGCGACGACGACGTCACGGCAGTGGGTGAACGCGAAGATGGGGAACTCGATGCCGAGTTCGTCGCAAAGGGGCGTGTGCATTCGGCACTCCTCGAGAGACAGTGGAAGACTGGAACAGGTTCCACTTTAGAGGGCGCGCACCCGATTGAACATGCCCCGCGACATCTCGCCGGAACCGGACGCCTCCCCGGATCTCAGATGATGCCGCGCTCGCGCAGATCTGCCTGCTCGGTTTCGCTCAGGCCGAGCACGTCGCCGTAGACGGCCGCATTGTCGTACCCAGCGATCGGCGCACCGGCCATCCGTACCGATCCGGGCGTCCCACCGAGGGCCGGCACGACGCCGGGACCGAGAACATCTCTGCCGGAACGCTCGTCGTGGTGTGGCACGAGCATGTCGCGCGCCTGGAACTGCGGATCTTCGACGACCTCGGCGATGGTGTTCACAGGACCGGCGACCACACCGGAGGCGGACAGGTGGGCCAGCAGATCCTCGAGCGTCCACGTCGCGGCCCAGGCGCCGATGAGATCGTCGAGTTCGTCCTGGTTCACGCCGCGCGACAGATGGTCGGCGAATCGCGGGTCGTCCGCGAGTTCCGGGGTGTCCATCGCCGCGCACAGGCGCCGGAAGACGGTGTCCTGGTTGGCCGCGATGACGATCCACATGTCGTCGGAGGTCCGGTAGAGGTTCGACGGGGCAATACCCTCGAGCCGGGTGCCCGACGGACCTCGCACGACCCCGGCGGCGTCGTAGTCGGGCAGCACGGACTCCTGGACCGCGAAGCACGCTTCGGTGAGCGCGACGTCGACGACCTGTCCCCGTCCCGTCCGTTCGCGACTCAGCAGTGCCGCGAGCACTCCCTGCACGGCGAACATGCCGCCGAGGGTGTCGCCGAGCGACAGCGCGAGACGCGGCGGCGCCTGGCCGGGGTAGCCGTTGAGGTGCCGCAGACCGCTCTCCGCCTCGGCGACGGACGCGTACCCCGCGTGTCCGGCCTTCGGGCCGGTCTGCCCGTAGCCGGACACGCGGGCGAGCACGAGACCGGGGTTGATCTCGGACAGGACATCGTACCCCAGTCCCCATTTCTCGAGGGTGCCGGGGCGGAAGTTCTCCACGATGACATCCGATTCGGCGACCAGTCGCCGGAACAGTTCCTGCCCCTCTGGCGAACGGAGGTCGAGGGTGATGCACCGCTTGTTGCGCGCGTGCACGGTCCAGAAGAACCGGTGGCCGTCCCGCTCCCCCTGCCCCCAGGTACGCAGCGGGTCGGGGCGAGCGGGATCCTCGATCTTGATGACGTCGGCGCCCATGTCACCGAGGAGTCGCCCGGCGAACGGACCGGCGATCAGGGTGCCCAGTTCGAGCACCCTGATGTCAGCGAGAGCACCGGATCCGGCTGCCTGCCGGGCCGATTCGTTCTCCGATCCTGCGGTGCCGGTCGTCCCGTCCGCCGGCGTCGTGTCGTTCCCAGTCGTCCCGTTCCCGGTTTTCCCGATCCCCGTTGTCACTGCGTACCCGTTCTGTCGATCAGTAGCCGAGGTGAACCGTCTTCTCCTCGGTGAACGCTTCGAGACCACTACGGCCCAGTTCACGCCCTATGCCGCTGGCGTCGCGCCCGCCCCAGGGTAGCGCCGGGTCGGGCACTCCCCAGCCGTTGACCCACACCGTGCCGACCCGCAATCGGGGGATGACATTGTGGACCGTCGACAGGTTCTGACTGAAGATGAACGCGTTGAGCCCGTACTTGGTGGCGTTCGCCAGGCGGACCGCTTCGTCGGTGGTCTTGAAGGTGATGACCGTGGCGACTGGGCCGAAGATCTCCTCCTGGGCGATGGTGAGATCGTTCGTGCCGCGGAACACGGTGGGCTCGACGAAGAATCCCCGGTCCCCGATGCGCGACCCGCCGGTGACCAGTTCGGCGCCCTCGCTGCGCCCCTTCTCGATGTAGCCGAGAATACGGTCGAGCTGTTTGCGATTGACGATCGTTCCCTGCGTGGTCGACGGGTCGAAGGGGTCGCCGACGACGGCGTTGCGTGCGAAGTCGACGAGTCCGTCCACGACCTGATCGGCGATCGATTCGTGGACGATCACCCGCGTGCCCGCCGCGCACACCTGGCCCTGGTGGTAGAAGTTGCCCATCGCGATCCACGGCAGGGAGGCCTCGAGATCCGCGTCGGGGAAGATCAGCTGCGGAGCCTTCCCGCCGAGTTCGAGCGTGACCTTCCGGAACTTATCGCCCGCGAGCGAGGTGATCGTCTTGCCGACTGCGGGGCTGCCTGTGAACGTGATCTTGTCGATTCCGGTGTGTGCGGCGAGTGCGGCGCCGGCTTCCGGTCCGAGACCGGGGACGACGTTGAACGCGCCGTCGGGCACACCGGCTTCGGCGAGCAGGTCGGCGAGCCGCAGGGTCGCCAGGGAGGCGTCCTCGGCGGGCTTGACCACGACGGAGCATCCGGCGGAGAGCGCGGGCGCGATCTTCCAGGCCGCCACCACGGTCGGGTTGTTCCACGGTGTGATCGCACCGACGACACCGAGGGGTTGCCGGAGCGTGAACCCGAAACGATGCTGCGGGCCGACATCCGGAAGGATCATCGCCTCTCCGGCGATCTTGTCGGCCCAGCCGGCGTAATGACGGAACGACGACGCCGCCGCCGGAATGTCACCGGCGACGGTGTCGGCGTAGAGCTTTCCCATTTCCGCAGTTTCGAGCGCCGACAACTCGGGCGCGTGTTGCTCGATGAGATCGGCTGCACGGGAAAGGATTCGCCCACGCTCGGCCCCGGCCATGCGCGACCACTCCCCGGACTCGAACGTGTCCCGGGCCGCGGCGACCGCGGCATCGATGTCGTCCGCGCCGCCTGCCGACACCTCGGCGACGACTTCCTCGGTAGCCGGATTGATCGACGAGAAATGCGCACCCGATCGGGCCTGGACCGTGCGTCCCCCGATGCGCAGACCGGCATCGGGAATCGTCAGGGGTGCGGAGGCGGGAGTGGAGAGATCTGTCATCGGGACTCCTCGGGAGAAGGCGGGGTGAAGCGTCGGCTGATCCCGGACCACGACGCGTCGTAGTCCGTCTGGCGGTGAGCACAGTGGTAGGCGGTGTCGGTCACGGTGAGCGCCAACCGCGTCTCGAACATGAACGAAAGTGTGTTCTCGAGCTTGACGGGTTCGAGGTCCGCGGAGGTGGCCAGGTCGAAGGTTTCCAGGTCGGGGCCGTGCGCACCCCACTGGTTGTGGAGCGACGCACCACCGGGAACGAACCCCTCGGCCTTGGAATCGTGCCGTCCCCGTACCAGTCCCATGAACTCGGTCATGACGTTGCGATGGAAGTGCGGTGGCCGGAACGTGTGCTCCGCGACGACCCAGCGGTCGGGGAACACACAGAAGTCGACGTTCGCCTGGCCGGGTACCGGCGTCGGTGACGTCAGGACCGTGAATATCGACGGGTCCGGATGATCCCAGCCGGCAGTAGTCATGGCGTTGAACCGGGCCAGATCGTACTTGTAGGCACCGTGAGTGCCGTGCCACGCGACGACGTCGAGCGGTGAATGATCCAGCTCCGTCGCCCACAGCCCGCCACCGAACTTGTTCACCAGTTCGACCGGACCGCTCGAGTCCTCGTACCAGGCGGTGGGATAGAGGAAGTCTCGGGCATGAGCGAGTCCGTTCGCGCCGACAGGACCGAGTTCGGGCAGTGCATAGGGCGATCCGTAGTTCTCGCAGATGTACCCCGATGCCTGGTCGCCGAGCAGTTCGACGCGGAACCGCACGCCGCGGCCGATCACCGCGATCTCACCGGGCGCGACCGTCAGGCGTCCGAACTCGGTGCACAGCAACAGGACCCCATGCTGCGGGACCAGAAGCAGTTCTCCGTCGGAGTCGACGAAGTACCGGTCGGTCATCGACGACGAGAGCGAGTACAGATGTATCGCGATACCGGTTCGGGCATGGACGTCACCGTTGACGGCGTAGGTCGTGGTCCCGTCCACGAAGTCCGTTCCGGCTGCCGGTGGAGGCAGCGGATCCCATCGCAGCCGGTTGGGGGTGAGCACCCCACCCGGCGTAGGTGCCGACACCCAACCGCGGTCGTCGATGCGCTCGAACGGACGGTGCGCGGCCGACGGCATGATCCGGTAGGTCCACGTTCTGCGGTTGTGTTCACGCGGTTCGGTGAACGCGGTCGCCGAGTGTTGCTCGGCGTACAAACCGTACGGCGCACGCTGGGGGGAATTCTGCCCCCACGGCAGCGCCCCCTCGACGGCCTCGCTGTGATGCTCGTTGCCGAATCCCCGCAGATAGGAAAGGCCGACCGGCTCGTCGACCTCTATTCGGCCGTCGATGCTCCTGCTCACGTGAGCGCGACCATCTCGTGCAGTGTCGTCCCCGTACGGACGTACTCCTCGCCGTCGACCGTCACGGTCATGGTGAAATCCGACCGGAAGCGGAAGTACCCCGGGCGACCGATGAGACGGTTGACGAGCGGCTTCACCAACGCACTCGAGGCGAGCGGTACGTCTTCGAGAAGGTTGTGGGCGTGCACGATGTCGCGGACGGTCAGCTTCAGATCGAGTGAGCCCGGAACACGGATCTGCAGCCACGACGGATAGGTGCGATCGGCGACCGGGTCGAAGACCGCGGGTCCCTCGGTCATCTCGACTTCTCCGTTGCTGAGCACGATCCGGTCGCCGTGGGCGATCATCACCGGCTGCGACCAGTGGGCGCCGTACTTCTTCTGCGTCTTCACCATTGCGTAGACGAGGGTGAAGTCGTCGGTGTACAGCCTGCCCCAGTACCACTTGTCGATGACACGCTTCATGTCACCGACACCCCAGTTGTGGTCGTGGTAGCCACGGCCGGTGACCTCTGCGGTAACCCCGTCGACTGTGAGGGTGCCCGAAACGGCGGCCCGAGGAGCCCCGACGACCCACGCGAAGAATTCCCGGTCGTTGTAGCTGGTGCGGCCTCTCCCCGGCATCCACGGTGCCATGAGAGCGGTGAACGTCAGATCGAAACCGAGGGCCCCTTCGGAGACCGAGACGCGGTAGACCGGCTTGCCGTCGTCTTCCCCGACCAGTCGTGCGGTGTTGTGCGCGACGCGCACATCGCAACTCTCCTCCGAGACCGTGAGGTCGGACTCACGGTATTGCCGGATCTCTTCCCTGCGCTGCCCGTCCGGGGAGTACACATGGATTTCGACACCCGGTCTGCGGTGCACAAGTTCTCGCGTCTGGACCATCGCGACGACGATCCGGCCGTCGTCGAGATGCGCATCGAAATACCAGTGCTCGAAGGCGTGCTTCTCGCTGGAGGGATGAGCAGCGTTGTCTTTCGGTCCGACGACGGTGATCTCGCCGTCGCGGCGCCCCGGGCCGTTCCAGGCTTCGACGATCTGCAAAGCGGGCATGGGTTGTCTCCAAAGTTCGAGTGTCGGCGGCGTACTTGTCACGCTGTGCGATCGAATCGCCCGCTCGATCGCATTTCAGATCAACGACGCAGCGCACCGCTGGCGTCGAATTGCGCTTCGCGGCCGTTCATTTGCGCTCTGTACCAGTTCTCCCGATGAGCGACCATGATCTTCTCGTGCAGCGTGCCGACGCCGGGTACGAACCGTCGGGCAAGTTCCATCAGCGTGATGAGAGGGAACCGCACGATCGGAATGAGCATCCACGGCAGCACCTTCGGCATCGAGTACTTGCGTCTGGTGCCGGGGGACATGAACATCGCGGAGTACACGGAATTGATCCGGAAGTTGTACTTCGCGCGCAGCAGCGCGAGACCGCGCTGCCCTTCTCGCGGAGCGAATGCCTGCGGGTAGGACTCGATGAGTTCCTTCCCGCATTCCCCCGAGTCGTACGATCGCGACACCACGGTGGTCAGCAGCGCGCGCACGCTGTCGCCGATCGTCTCGGGGTACCAGGTCATCCGCACACCGAGGAGGTAGCCCATGTACTTCTGGAAGTGGATGAGCGCCTGGATCTCTCGCGGCGTGGTGTGGTATCCGAGGGACCACAGTGCGACGCCCGGGGTCACGCTCCCCGCAATGAGGGTGAGGAGCATGTAGGTCTGGCTGATCGGCAGACCCCATTTTCCCGTGTCCCATTCCGGGTGACCGGCGACCCGGGCACGTACCGAGACATGCATGATCCGCACTTTCAGGGCGGTGGCCCGCCCCCGCGATCCGGGGGTGAGGAGCGCACCGGGTTCGGACACGTCGATCCAGAACCGGGAGGTTTCGAGGAACCTGCGCAGAGCGTTGTCACCCGCGTAGCCGCCGGCAAGCGAGAGCGGGGTCGCCACAGCGGATTCCGTGTAGATCTCGAGAGTTTCCGCACCGGCGAAACTGAACAGCATCGTGCCCCAGCGCCGCCAGATCTGGGCGCCCTGTTCGACGAGTTCCGGTTGCACCCAGTCGGGGACCGTCTCGAATTCTTCGAACAGAGCCTTCATCGCGGCGGGCGCCTCGGGAACGGCGTCGACACCGTCCGTCAGGGCCCGCTCGAGCAGTGCGCGGGCCTCCTGCGGACCGAGTTCGCCGTGGTAGACCTCGTCGACGAAACGTTCGGCCGTCGGGTCGCCACTGTAGAGGTCGTTGCACAATGCGCGGGCCTGCTCGTCGGTGGGAAGGATGTCGAACCCCGTCACAGCCCGGATCATGCCCCGTACCCGCCGGACCCCGGGGCGGGCTTGCGCCTGCCAGTACGGGAACGCACTCGGGCAGCGGTCTATGGTGCCGGGTTCGCCGGGCGTTGTTTCCAGTGTTCCGGTCATGCCGATGCCTCCTCGGCTCGGTCGTCTGTCACCGTGCGGCGGATCCATCCGGTCAGGCGGGTCACCACGTCGTGAAGGCCTCGGGGCTGGTCCACCAGGTAATGGTTGAGATTGCGCATTTCGATCAGTTCGGCGTCACCCGGCAGGGCATCGCGCATCAGCCGGGAGTCCTCGGCGAAGGCGGCCTGGTCGGCGAGCAGACTCATCACCAGGGTCGGCGCGGTGACGTTCTGCAGATCGGTGAGTGCGTCGGCGTTGGTGTGGTCCACGCTCCATGTGCTGAGCCAACTGCGCACCGTCACGAATCGTGCGAGCCCACCGGCGGCGGTGTTGGCGGCGGCCGGATCGCCGTACATGCTGCCGGCCTCCCGATCCGACGGGTCGAGGGTGGTGTCGACGAACCGGGGATCTCCGACGGTGCGATGCACCACGAACCCGCGGTCGGACGCACCCACCCGGTTCAGTTCGTCGAGTTGCCCGAGAGCCCACGCGTCGATGCGGCGCATCCGGGCAAGCTGCGCGTCGCGGTAGCGGGCGACCCACTCACGGTCGAGCGGTACCGTCCGGTCCGGCGCATACAGGTCGAGGTCGGGATCCGTCGCGTACGGGTCCGCCTCGTCGACGACCGCACCGTCGATCCAGTGCCGCAGCACCCGCGCGCGCCCCGGGTGGGCTCCGACGAGCAGCAACGCGTCGGCGGGGCGCAGGTTCGCCTCGGCGAACCGCGCGGGGTCACCGGCGGGGGTGTGCGTGACCGTGGGGTTCTCCGCCTGCGACTGATAGAACGACGCCAGCGAGCCGCCGCCGCTGAACCCGAGCAACACCACTTTCTCGAAACCGAGTTCGTCCGTCATCCAGCGCACGCCGGTACCGAGGTCGAACGCGGCGCGCTCCATGATGAGCGCCGGTTCGTTGGAGGCGTACCGGGTGTTGAGGCCCATCGCGGGTATCCCGGCCTCGGCGAACGCGCGGAGCAGGAAATGACTGAGGAAGTTCGACGCGGGGTGACACATGATCACACCGACCTCGCGTGAGTGTTCGGGAGTCGCGACGAGGTTGCCGTGCAGCGTCGGATAATGGCGGCTGAGGCCGGAATGCATCTCGATGCGGCCGTCCGTCGCCGGTTCGTACGGAATGCGCTGGAAGAAGTCGCGGGGTTCGGAACCTGTCGTGGAGTTCATTGCACCGTCCGGTATTTGAGCATCATGTCGTGGTCTTCGTGGTCGAGGACGTGGCAGTGCCACACGTAACCCTGGAGCCGATGAGCCTCTCCGTGGCCGGCATGCGAATCGTGATGGGCACCCTGTGTGCCGGATGCGCCCACGGCCGCGGAGAAGGTCGCGTCGGGATCGAAGCCGAGTTCGTCGGCGGTCGGGAAGTACGCGACGATGCGGGTCACCGAGTTCGGATCGCAGATCACGGTGTCCTTGTAGCCGGTCTCCCACGGCTCGGGACCGCGCAGCGGTTCGACGACGAACGGATCGGCGTCGGGCGTCCATTTGGTCCCGATCGGCGGCTGCGGTTGCCGCGCGCACATCGCGAGGGTGTCGATCGCCTGGCGACCCACGACGCGGAAGTGCACCAGGTGGAGGTGGATCGGGTGCGGGTCCGGTGTGGCGTTGACGATGTTCCACTGCTCGACGGTCCCCTGCCGGGGCATCTCGATGTCCTCGCTGTGGAACCGGAGATTGTTGAGGGACATGATCGACGGCGGCAGTCGGACGTCCGACGGCTGACTCAGCGATACGTGACGAACATGCTGCGGCACCGGGACCGGTCCCACGACCGGTGCTTGCCCCGGCCCTCCGCGTAGGCGGACCGGCACCGGACCTCGGAAACCGCGTGTCGCCTCGGCCCGGAAACGCATGAACATCGGCATATGGACTGCGCCGATCTGCGCGGCCTGGGGCGCCGCGGGTTCGATGTTGCGCAGTTCGACGGTGGCGCCGGGTTCGAGGGTGCCGAAATCGACCAGGAGATCAGCACGTTCGCCCGGCGCCAGACGGACCCGGGTAGTCGGCGCGGGGGCGTCGAGCAGACCCCCTTCCATCCCGATCACCCAGAACGGCATGCCGTTGGAGAAATGCAGATCCCACACGCTGAAAGACGCCGCGTTGACCAGGCGCAACCGGTAGAGGCCGCGTGCCACGCTTTTCTCCGGCCAGATCTTGCCGTTGACGACACCGACGTCGCCCACGGCCCCGCCTTCCCATCTGCCCTGCGGAACGATCGGTGTGGAGCGGATGCTCTGCGTTCCGTCACCGTTGACGATCTTTTCCTGCAGGACCAGTGGAAGTTCGAACTCGCCGGCGGGCAATCCCAGCGGGTTGCCGCGTTCTCCTGTGTCGTATTCGTCGCGGAGCAGGTACAGGCCCGCGAGTCCGGCATAGACGTTCAGCCTGGTCACGGCCATGGCGTGGTCGTGATACCACAGCGCTGCGGCCGCCTGCCTGTTCGGAAATCGGTATGTCGATCCTTGCCCCGGTCGCACGACCTTCTCGGGATGGCCGTCGAACTCGGGTGGGGTCACCCCTCCGTGCAAGTGCATGGAGGTGGCGACGTCGGTGCGGTCTCGCTCGCTCAAGCCGTGCAGGGTGGTGTCGAAATCGGCGGCGAACGGGTGCGCGGTGATGCGATTGCGGTATTCGATCGTCGTTTCCTGCCCGCGGTGCGCGGTGATGACCGGGCCGAGATACGTGTTGCCGCCGTACGCCAGGGCCGGCCCGGGAGCGAGGTCGCGATGGAAACTGTGCATCGCGTCGACTGCGTCGATCGTGAGCGACGAGCCGCCCACGTGCGGGAGAACGGGAAGGTCGTCGACGAACGGCGCAAGTTGCGGCGAGGGAAAGAGCATGGGGCGGGGCATCTTCGGTGGATCAGCGAGCGCTCTTCCCCCGACCAGCAGACCCGAACCGGCACCGGCTGCGATTCCGGCGAGAAGAGTTCTGCGACTGATATTGCGCATGGACCAGGCTTCCGTTTTCACGCGACCCCGGCCGACGAGGCAGCAGACTTCGTGATCGGCATCACAATACCATACGGTATGGTGTGGTCAATGGCGGCAAGCGGCGGACGGCTCGCTAGCCGGTAGTCCCTGCTCGGGCGACCTGTAGGCTCGTCTCACAGCGAGAGACGAGAGGTGGCCCGTGGTGCAGCGAGCGGCGAAGAGCGACAAGCCTTCCGGTCGACGCCCCCGGCTTTCCCTCGACGACTGGACCGCGGCCGGACTGCAACTGCTCGTCACCGAAGGCCGCAACGCCGTGAAGATCTCCCGCCTGTGCGACGACCTGGGCGTTACCAAGGGAAGCTTCTACTGGCATTTCACCGATATCGACGACCTGATGAAGGCCATCGCCACCCGGTACACCTCACAGGACAACGACGCAGCCCGTGGCCTGACCAGTGTCGAAGAACTCCCCGTCCGGGAACGCCTCGCCCGCATGGGCACGATGCTCGTCGACGACCGGGCGTGGGAAGCCGAAGTTGCGGTGCGCGAGTGGGCACGGTCCGATCCTCAAGTGGCCGAATCGGTGCGCGCCCTGGACCAGCGCATCATGACCGTCGTCGAAAATGCCTTCCTCGAACTGGGTTTCGACGAGGACGAAGCGCGGATACGCGGCGGCACCCTCGTCTATGCCGGAATCGGATTCGTGTACGGCCGCGACAACCTGCCCTCCCCCACGGTCGAGCAGATTCAGGCGTTGCTGTCGATCCTGGTCCGGAAGTAGACAGCACACCCGACAGCAACTGTGCCCGGGAGGAATCACCTCCCGGGCACAGCCACGCCCCCCCCGGGACTATCGGGCTTGGTTCAGACGATCGACCGCCTGGTCGTAGCCGGTGACGAGTTCGTTCATGATGTCGGACACGGGACGGATTTCGTTCATCCGGCCCACCACCTGCCCGACCGGCATTGCGACGACCTCGGGATCGCCGGCTGCCGAAATACGCTGGTGCGCTTCGCTGACGAGAATGTTCTGGAGCGGCATGGGCAGAGGCGCGGGTGCGTCGGGCCTGGACCACGCCTCCGTCCACTTGGTCTTGAGCAGGCGCGCGGGCTTGCCCGAGTAGATGCGCGACCGCACGGTGTCCGACGACGTCGCGCCGAGCAGAGCACGCTGTATCGACGACGGGCCGTTCGCCGCGGAACCGAGCTTGTATTCGGCGGCGGTGAGCCAGTACGAGCCCATCCAGACCCCGTCGGCACCCAGCGCCAGCGCCGCCGCGACCTGCCTGCCGGAACCGACGCCTCCGGCAGCAAGCACCGACGCGGAATCTCCTATGGCGTCGACGATTTCGGGCCACAACACCATCGAGGCCACCTCACCGGTGTGCCCACCCGCCTCGTAGCCTTGCGCGATCACGATGTCGACGCCGTTCTCGACGTGCCTGCGTGCGTGTTCGACGGCACCCGCAAGTGCCGCGACGGGCACTCCCTTCTCGTGAGCCTGATCGATGACATCCTTGGGCGGTGACCCCAGAGCATTCGCGATAAGCGAGATCCGGTGCCCGAGCGCAATGTCGACGTGCGACCGCGCCACCGAGTGCAACCAGCCGAGCACACCGCTCGCCTCTTCGACGTCGTCGGAGAGCGGGGGCACACCCAGTTCGGTGAGGGTCCGGTCGACGAACGCGCGGTGCTCCTCGGGAATCAGCTTGTCGAGGTCCACCGCGGTGCCTTCGGTCGGCACCTTGGCGGGCATCACGATATCCACACCGTACGGTTTCCCGTCGGTGTTCTCGTCCATCCAGGTGAGGACGGCGTCGAGTTCGTCGGCGTCGTTGAAGCGAACGCATCCGAGGACACCGAGTCCACCTGCACGACTGATGGCGGCCGCGACGTGCTCCGATGGGGTGAATCCGAAGACGGGATAGTCGATTCCGAACTTCCGGCTCAGTGCGGTCTGCATACTTCTACTTCTCCCTCAGCCCACTGCGCCGGTGCTGCTCGTGTTGCAGTGCTCGTCGGCCGGGCGCGCCGCCGTCTGCTCGTGCGCCCACCGGTAATCCGGCTTGCCGGCCGGCGAGCGCCTGATCTCGTCGACGAACCATCCGCTCCGCGGCACCTTGTAGCCCGCGATCTTGGTGCGGGCGCTCGCGACGAGTTCGTCGAGGGTCGCGGTCATGCCCTCGCGGAGTGCAATCACCGCGGCCACCCGCTCACCGAAGCGCTCGTCGGGTACACCGACGACGAGAACGTCGAACACCGCCGGGTGCTGCTTGAGAGCGCCCTCGACCTCCTCCGGGTAGATCTTCTCGCCACCGCTGTTGATGGAGACCGACCCGCGACCGAGCATGGTCACCGTGCCGTCCTCCTCGACCCGCGCGTAGTCGCCCGGGATCGAGTAGCGGATGCCGTTGTACTCGCGGAACGTCGCCTTCGTCTTCTCTTCGTCCTTGTAGTAGCCCAGCGGGATGTTGCCCTTGCGCGCGATCAACCCGACCTGTCCGGAACCCGGAGCGATGGGATTGCCGTCTTCGTCGAGGACGGTGGTCGACTCGTCGATCTTCACCGTCGGACCACCACCGCGGGTCTTGCCCTTCTCCACGATCCCGAGTCCGCCGAACCCGCTCTCGGACGACCCGATCGAGTCGGTGAGCACCTTGCCGGGAAGCAGTTCCAGGAAGCGGTCCTTGAGGGAAGGCGAGAACAGCGCGGCACTCGACGCCATCGCGTAGAGGGTCGAAAGGTCGTACGGCTTACCGGTCTTCGGGTTGCCTTCTTCGAGCGCGTCGAGCATCGGGCGGCCCATGGCGTCACCGGTGATGAAGATGACGTTGACCTTGTGGTCGTCGATGATCCGCCACACTTCGTGACCCGAGAACTCGGGGTGCATGATCACCTTGCCGCCGCTGAACAGCGACTGGAACAGTGCCCACTGCGCGCCGCCGTGGATCATCGGCGGAATCGGGTACCGCACGAGGCCCGGATTCTCGGCGCCCTGCTTGGCGAGTTCCCACTCGTCTTTCACCCATTCACCGGTCATGAAGTTGATGCCGCCACCGAGCACGCGCCAGACATCTTCGTGACGCCACATGACGCCCTTCGGATGGCCTGTGGTGCCGCCGGTGTACAGCATGTACAGATCGTCGGGACTGCGCTCACCGAAGTTGCGCTCGGGGGAACTCCCTGCGAGTGCGCTCTCGTACTCGACCCCTCCGTACGACGAGTAGTCGGTGTCGGTGCCGTCCTCGATCACGACGACGGTCTCGATCAGCGGTGTCGAAGGCAGGACATTGGCGACCTTGTCCGAGTACCGGCGCTCGTGGATGAGCGCGACCATATCGGAATTGTCGAAGAGGTACTGCAACTCGTTCTCGACATACCGGTAATTGATGTTGACCATGACGGCCCGGATCTTGAACACCGCAACCATCGCCTCGACGGCTTCGATGGTGTTCCGGGAGTAGATACCCACCTTGTCGCCCGGCTTCACACCCTGTTCGGCCAGGTAGTTGGCGAGTCGGTTGGCTCGTTCCTCCAATTTTCCGTAGGTGACCTCTTTGCCGTCCGAGGCCAGTGCGACACGGTCGGGAACGAGGTCGATTGCGTGCTCGACGAGGTCTGCGATGTTAAGGGGCACGCCACAAAAGTAGAACGTGTTACCGTTATTGACAAGACTTTACTGAGACCTATTTCACAACACAGCCAGGAGTCCCCAGTGTCCTCTCCCGCAGCCCCCGGCGCAGCCGATCCGGACATTTCGTCCCGCGCTCCCCACTGCCTCGTGGAGCAACGCGGCCACGTCCTCGTCGTGACGCTCAACCGGCCGGAGGCACGTAACGCGTTGTCGGGCGAGATGATGGCGATCATGTCCGAGGCCTGGGACCGGGTCGACCACGATCCCGAGATCCGCGTCGCGATCCTCACCGGTGCCGGCGGCGCGTTCTGCGCCGGCGCCGACCTCAAGGCGATGAACCAGTCGGCCCCGGGAGACAAGTTCGAGGGCGGGGGCTGGGATCTGTCCCGCTTGCCCGCGCTGCTCAAGGGCCGCCGGCTGACCAAACCGCTCATCGCAGCCGTCGAGGGCGCGGCCATCGCCGGCGGCACAGAGATCCTCCAGGGCACCGACATCCGCGTGGCCGGGGAGAGCGCGAAGTTCGGCGTGTCCGAGGCCAAGTGGGGACTGTTCCCGCTCGGTGGCTCCGCAGTACGTCTCGTGCGCCAGATTCCGTACACGATCGCGGCGGACATCCTGCTCACCGGCCGGCACATCAAAGCCGCGGAAGCCAAAGAGATCGGGCTGATCGGCTACGTGGTGCCCGACGGCACCGCACTCGACAAGGCACTCGAGATCGCCGAGACCATCGCGAACAACGGGCCGGTCGCAGTCCAGGCGATCCTCCGCACGATCCGCGACTCCGAGGGCCTGCACGAGGAAGAGGCATTCCGGATCGACGCCGAACTCGGGGCCGCCGTGTTCAAGAGCGCCGACGCGAAGGAAGGTCCCCGCGCCTTTGCGGAGAAACGTCGCCCGAAGTTCACCGGAGCCTGACTCCCCACCACCGAACGACGTGGCCGCACCCCGCGTACGGCCACGTCGTTGCTGTTCGGCGGTGAGACGGAATCACACACGGATCAGGTGCCGGTGTTACATTCCGCTGTGACCTACGACACACAGTTGTGCGGTTCGTTCACGCAGTAAGGAGCCCCATGTATCCCGGAGTCCACGCGCGCACCACACCCGACAAAGTTGCCGTCGTCCTAGCCGACAGCGACCGCAGCCTGACGTACCGAGAACTCGACGATCACTCGGCTGCGCTTGCCCGGGTTCTGCACGACGCGGGGCTACGGCAGGGTGACGTCGTCGCGTTGCTCACGGACAACCGGGTCGAAGCGTTCGAGGTGTTCTGGGCAGCGTTGCGGTCCGGCCTGTACATCACTGCGGTCAACAGCCACCTCACCGCAGGGGAGGTCGCGTACATCGTCGAGGACAGCGGCGCAAAGGCATTGGTCGTCTCGGCGACTCTCGGGGACCTCGCGGAACAGGTCGGCGACACGGTCGGCGCTCACTCCGCGCGACTCTCGTTCGGTGGCGCGATTCCGGGTTTCGACTCGTACGAGGATGCGATCGCCGGCGCCGGGCCGCGACTCGACGAGGAACCGTCCGGCGCGATCATGCTCTACTCCTCGGGCACCACCGGCTTCCCCAAGGGAATCCAGCCGCCGTTGCCCGAGCGGCGCGTGGACGAGCCCGGTGAATCCCTGGTGATGGTCGCGCAGTACATGTTCGGCATCGGCGACGCCGACGTCTACTACTCCCCCGCACCGATCTACCATGCCGCACCGTTGCGATGGGGTGCCGCGATCCACGCGCTCGGGGGCACGGTGGTGCTGGCCTCGAAGTTCGAGCCCGAAACCGCGCTGCGCCATATCGAGCAGTACGCCGTGACGGCAGGCCAGATGGTCCCGACGATGTTCGTGCGCATGCTCAAACTCGACCCCGAAATCCGTACGCGGCACGACCTTTCGAGTATCCGAGTGCTCATCCATGCGGCTGCGCCGTGCCCGCCCGACGTCAAGCGCGCAATGATCGACTGGCTCGGCCCGGTGGTCTACGAGTACTACAGCTCCACCGAAGCGAACGGCATCACGTTCATCAACAGTCAGGAATGGCTCGAGCACCCCGGCTCGGTGGGCAAGAGCGTCATCGGCCCCGCACACATCTGCGACGACGAGGGCAGGGTCCTCTCCCCCGGCGAGATCGGCACGATCTACTTCGAGGCCGACCACATCCCCTTCACCTACCACAACGATCCCGAGAAGACGGCGACCGCGCAGCATCCCGAGCATCCGACGTGGACCACCGTCGGCGATCTGGGGTACCTCGACGACGACGGCTTCCTGTACCTGACCGACCGCAAATCCTTCACCATCATCTCCGGCGGCGTGAACATCTACCCGCAGGAGATCGAGAACGTCCTCGCGCTCCATCCCGCCGTCGACGACGTCGCCGTCATCGGGGTGCCGCACCCTGAGATGGGCGAGGAGGTGAAGGCTGTGGTGGAGCTGTCCCCGGGAGCCACCGAATCCCCGGAACTTGCGGAGCAACTGCTCGCGTACGTCCGCGACCGGGTCGCACACTTCAAGGTCCCGAAGTCCGTGGACTTCGTCGACCGGCTTCCCCGCACGCCGACAGGCAAGCTGGTCAAGGGAAAGCTGAAGGCGGCCTACACCTCCTGAGCAGATTGTGCGACTGCCGCCCGGATCACCGCAGCACGGCCGAGGCAAGCTCCTTGATCTGGGCGGCGTCACGGCAGGAGACGAGCAACATCGTGACGCCGGCCTCTTCCCACCTGCGCACCCCGTCGCGCACCTCACCGAGATCTCCGACGATCATCGTCTCGGTCACCATCTCGTCCGGAATCGCCGCGGCCGCCTCGTCTTTGCGGCCGGAACGGAAGAGTGCGGTGACCTTGTCGACGACGTCGCCGTAACCCATCCGCCGGTACACCTGCGCGTGGAAGTTCAGTTCCGGTGCACCCATCCCACCGACGTACAACGCCGTCACCGGTTTCATCGCCGCGATCGTGCCCTCGCGGTCGTCGGTCACCACGACCTGGCAGGTCGCGGCGATCTCGAAATCCTCCCGTGTGCGCCGTGCGCCGGGCCGGGCGAACCCTTCGTCGAGCCACTCGTTGTACATGGGCGCGAGACGCGGCGTGTAGTAGATGGCGAGCCAGCCGTCGGCGATCTCCGCCGTGAGTGCGACGTTCTTCGGTCCCTCGGCGCCCAGCCAGATCGGGATGTCCGAGCGCAACGGATGAGTGATCGGCTTGAGCGGCTTGCCCAGTCCGGTGGCGCCGGCACCCGTGTACGGCAGCGGATAGTGCGGTCCCGCGCTCGTGACGGGTGCTTCGCGGGCCAGCACCTGACGGATGATCGACACGTACTCCCTGGTCCGCGCCAACGGCTTCGCGAACGGAACGCCGTACCAGCCCTCGACGACCTGCGGGCCGGAGACTCCGAGACCGAGGATGTGCCGGCCGCCGGAGAGGTGGTCGAGCGTCAGTGCGTGCATGGCGCAACTGGTGGGTGTCCGCGCGGAGATCTGGACGACGGAGGTGCCCAGTCGCACGCGATCGGTCGACGACCCCCACCACGCGAGTGGGGTGAAAGCATCCGAACCCCATGACTCGGCTGCGAAGACCGCATCGAACCCTTCGGCTTCTGCCGTTGCAACAAGTTCCGGTCCGTTCGCCGGTGGTTGCGCACCCCAGTATCCCAGCTGCAGTCCCAGTTTCATTGAACGCCTTTCAGGTCGGGCCGAGTCCGGCTAGGTGCAGATCACACGCTACCCTTGCCAGCAACACTAGAACCTGTTCTACTCGAAGTTGTGAGCCTGGGAAAGAGTGCGGTCGCCGAGCCACCGCTCAATGCGCCGCTGAATCTGAAGTTCGACTACACACGATCCACCGGGCCGACTGTCGGCGCGTTCGTCACCGGACTGCGCGACGGACGCGTCGTCGGTGCCCGTGGATCCGACGGCAGGGTCTTCGTCCCTCCTCCGGAGTACGACCCGGTCACCCATGAACCGCTCACCGAGTTCGTCGAGGTGGGACAGACCGGGACCGTCGTCAGCTGGACGTGGAGCGCGGAACCGTTGCCGGGCCAGCCGTTCGATCGCCCCTTCGCATGGGCACTGATCCGGCTCGACGGCGCAGACACCTCGATCCTGCACGCGGTGGACGTCGCCTCTCCCGACGACATCGAGACGGGTCTGCGCGTGCGGATCCGCTGGGCACCCGAGCGCACCGGCACCATCCACGACATCGCGGCCTTCGAGCCCGGCGAAGCGACACCGGGTACACCGGCCGAGCCCGGCGAGCCGGTCTCGATGATCACGACCCCCGTCGACCTGCACTACCGGCACAGTGCGTCGCCCGAGGAGTCCTGGTACCTCCGGGGGCTGAAGGAAGGCAAGATCATCGGTGGCCGTACGGGTCCCGGCGAAAAGGTGTACGTGCCGCCGCGCGGTGCGAGCCCCACCGACGGCGTGCCCACCAAGGAACCGGTGGAGTTGCCCGACAAGGGCATCGTCACGACGTTCTGCATCGTCAACGTGCCGTTCATGGGCCAGCAGATCAAGCCGCCCTACGTCGCCGCGTATGTGCTGCTCGACGGTGCCGACATCCCGTTCCTCCACCTCATCCTCGAGTGCGAGGCCTCCGAGGTGCGCATGGGAATGCGGGTCGAAGCCAAGTGGCGGCCTCGCGAAGAGTGGGACCACACACTGCGCAACATCGAATACTTCCGCCCGACCGGCGAGCCCGACGCCGAGTTCGACACCTTCAAACACCACCTCTAGGAGCGTCGAGCACAATGACAGACATTGCAGTCGTCGGCTTCGCGCACGCCCCACACGTGCGCGAGACGTTCGGCACCACCAACGGCGTGGAAATGCTCGTCCCCTGCTTCCAGGAGCTCTACGGCAAGCTCGGGATCACGAAGTCGGACATCGGTTTCTGGTGCTCCGGATCATCTGACTATCTGGCCGGGCGCGCCTTCTCGTTCATCTCGGCCATCGACGCCATCGGTGCTGTGCCCCCGATCAACGAGTCCCACGTCGAGATGGACGCCGCGTGGGCTCTCTACGAGGCGTGGGTCAAGCTCATCACCGGCGAGGTGGACACCGCCCTGGTCTACGGCTTCGGCAAGTCGTCGGCCGGAACGCTGCGGCGGACGCTCTCGCTGCAACTCGATCCGTATCTCGTCGCGCCTCTCGGAGTCGATTCCGTCTCGCTCGCCGGCCTTCAGGCCCGGATGGGTCTCGAATCCGGGAAGTGGACCGATCGGGAAATGGCCGAAGTGGCCGTGCGCTCCCTCGCCGCCGCGAAGAACAACCCGAAGGCCCAGCTCTCCGGCGACCTCGACATCGAAGAACTCCTCTCGCGTCCGTACATCTCCGACCCGCTCCGCAAGCACGATTGCGCTCCCGTTACCGACGGGGCTGCCGCGGTCGTTCTGGCCACGGGAGACCGGGCACGCGAACTGTGTGAGAACCCCGCGTGGATCACCGGAATCGAGCATCGGATCGACTCGCCGAATTTCGGTGCCGCAGACCTCACCACCGCCCCGTCCGCACGTGCGGCCGCGCGCGCCGTGACGGGAGGCGACACCTCGTTCGACGTCGCAGAACTGCACGCCCCGTTCACCCACCAGGAACTGATCCTCCGTGAGGAGATCGGACTGGGTGAGAGCACCGTCGTCAATCCGTCGGGTGGTCCGCTCAGCGGCAACGCGATGTTCTCCGGTGGTCTCGAGCGAATCGGTTATGCCGCCCAGGCGATCATGAACGGGACAGCGGGCCGCGCGCTCGCCCATGCGACGGGCGGCGCAGTGCTGCAACAGAATCTGGTAGCTGTCTTGGAGGGACGTAACTGATGGCGAAGCAACCCGCAGCTGTCCTGGGCACCGGGCAGACCCACTACGTCGCCAAGCGTCATGACGTGTCGATGTCCGGCCTGGTGCGCGAGGCGATCGACCGCGCCATGCTCGACGCACAGGTCGGCTGGGACGACATCGACGCCGTCGTCATCGGCAAAGCCCCCGACCTGTTCGAGGGCGTCATGATGCCCGAGTTGTCGATGGTCGACGCCATCGGCGCGACCGGCAAACCGATGCTGCGCGTGCACACCGCGGGGTCGGTGGGCGGATCCACCGCGAACGTCGCGGCGAGCCTGGTGCAGGCCGGCGTCCACCGGCGAGTCCTCGCCGTGGCGTGGGAGAAGCAGTCCGAATCCAACGCCATGTGGGCGCTGTCGACACCGGTTCCGTTCACCATGCCGGTCGGTGCCGGTGCCGGCGGTTACTTCGCTCCGCACGTCCGCTCGTACATCAGACGGTCCGGAGCACCCGAACACGTCGGGGCTATGGTGGCAGTGAAAGACCGGCTGAACGGCGCGAAGAACCCGTACGCACATCTCAAGCAGCCGGACATCACCCTGGAGAAGGTCCAAGCATCACAGATGCTGTGGGACCCCATCCGCTACGACGAGACCTGCCCCTCCTCGGACGGGGCGTGCGCCGTCGTGCTCGGGGACGCCGACAGTGCCACCGCCGCAGAGCAGGCCGGGCGGAAGGTCGCGTGGATCCACGCCACCGCCATGCGCACCGAACCCACGACGTACGCGGGTCGCGACCAGGTCGATCCCCAGGCGGGCCGGGTCGCGGCAGCCGCATTGTGGAAGCAGGCGGGCATCACCGATCCTCTCACCGAGATCGACTGCGCCGAGATCTATGTCCCCTTCTCGTGGTTCGAGCCGATGTGGCTCGAGAATCTCGGCTTCACGCCGCAGGGAGCGGGATGGAAGCTCACCGAGTCCGGAGAAACCGCGATCGGCGGTCAGTTGCCGATCAACATGTCCGGCGGTGTTCTCTGTTCGAATCCCATCGGTGCATCCGGGATGATCCGCTTCGCCGAGGCCGCGATCCAGGTGATGGGCAAGGCCGGTGACCACCAGGTCGACGGGGCACGGAAGGCGCTCGGACACGCGTACGGCGGTGGCTCCCAGTACTTCTCGATGTGGGTTGTCTCGTCCGACCGGCCGGCGAACTAGGGGCGTCACCGTGGTCGATTTCACCGTGGCGGTCGCCATGACACCGCTGGATCAACTGACAGGGATCGCACAGACCGCCGAGGAGTGCGGGTTCTCGTCGATCGCACTGCCGGATTCGTTGTTCTTCATGGAGAAGCAGAGCGTCGACTATCCGTACACGCCGGACGGGTCGCGGATGTGGACACCGGACACCCCGTGGGTCGATCCGCTCATTGCGGCTGCGTCCATGGGTGCGGCGACGTCGACCATCAGGTTCTACACCCAGGTCCTCAAGCTTGGGTCCCGGAACCCGGTGCTCCTCGCGCGACAGGTCGGGTCGGTCGCCAACCTCACCGGCAACCGGTTCGGTCTCGGAGTCGGGATCGGCTGGGCGCCGGAGGAGTTCGAGTGGTGCGGCGCGCCGTACGAGCGCCGCGGCAAACGGGTCGACGAGATGATCGAGGTGCTGTCGCTGATTCTCGGGGGCGGCATGGTCGAGCATCACGGCGAGTTCTTCGATTTCGACCGGCTCCAAATGAGTCCCGCCCCTACCGCCCCGGTGCCGCTCTACGTCGGTGGGCACACCGACGTCGCGCTGCGCCGTGCCGCACGGGTCGGCGACGGCTGGACCTCGGCCATGATCAAGTTCGACGACCTCGTCGCGGTCATCGCCCGGTTGCGGGAACTGCGCGAAGAGTACGGGCGCGCCGACGTGCCGTTCGAGATCCAGGCGGTATGCGTCGATCGGTTCGGTTCGTCGGGTTACGCCGAACTCGCCGACGCCGGCGTCACCGACATTCTCGTGGTGCCGTGGATCTTCGACGGTCACGGCTTCGATTCGCCGCTCGATGCGAAACAGGAATCGCTGCGGAGGTTCGCGGACAAGTACATTCACGGAAAGGACGCGGCATGAGTGAGGAACACCCCGCACGGGTGGCGGCGCGCGCGTCGCAAACGGCTGCAAGCGGCAAGCGCAAGGACGAGTGGCTCGGTGTGTTCGCGGAGAACGCCTGCGTCGAAGATCCAGTGGGACCGTCGGGATTCGACCCGGAAGGCAAGGGTCACACCGGCCGCGACGCCATCGCCGCCTTCTACGACATGACGATCGCCAACACCGACAAGCTCGAGTTCCTCATCGACGATGTGCTGGTGTGTGGTGACGAGTGCGTCAACGTCGGCACCATTCGCACCACGATGGCCGGAAACATCATCGATGCCGAGGGCGTCTTCGTGTACCGGGTCGACGGCGACGGCAAGATCGTGTCGCTGCGGGCGTTCTGGGAGATGGACCGAGCGATGAAGACGGTACGGCCCGCTGCGTAGCGCCGATCCCTCGTAGAGTCGGGGGATGAGCACTGCCGGCATCGTTCTCGCTGCAGGGGACGGCTCGCGATTGGGTGGGCGCGCGAAAGCGCTCCTCCCCCACCGCGGCCGTCCCCTGCTGCACACCGTGACCACCGCACTCGCCGACGGCGGGTGCGACGAGGTGATCGTGGTGCTCGGCGCCTACGCAGACGAGGTCGCCGCAGCGTGTCCGCCGGACGTCACCGTGGTGGTCAATCCGGAGTGGAGCGCTGGGATGTCGACGTCGTTGCGCCGTGGCGTCGGTGCTGCCGGAGGTCACGGCACGGTCGCGCTCACGGTCGTGGATTTCCCCGGTATCACCGCCGAACTCGTCCGGCACGTTCTGACCGAGCACCGCCGCGGGACGGTGACGCTTCCGGTGTTCGGCGATCGGCCCGGTCATCCGGTGGTGTTCGACCACGCCGACGCCGTCGCGGCGGCACAGCAGGCGACGGCGGACGAAGGTGCACGCACTTACCTTGCGCGCCAACGCGACCGGGTTCGGCGACTGGACTGCACCGCCCTGGCGGATGCGGGAGACATCGACACCGTCGGCGATCTGCGCCGGCTCGAGCCCTGAGGAGTCCTTGCTGTGACAGAGTCCGACCCCGCCCGAGTCTCGATGCCCCGCCGGTTGTTCTGGTACCTGGTCCTCGCCGGTGTGCTCGTGGGTGCCGGCCTCGGTTTCACCGCAACACCGGTCGGCCGATGGACAGTGGAGATGCTTCCCGTCGTGCCCGGCCCGTTCGCAATCGTCGCCGAGACGATCACAAGGTGGCCGGTGCCGATCCTCAGCGGTGCCGTGCTGATCGCCGGTGCGGTGCTGGGCGTGGTTGCCCTCCGCAGATCACCCACCGTCACAGTCGACTCCACCGGCGTCCGTCTCACACAGAAGGATGCCGAAAAGTACGTGGCCCGCACCGACGTGAGCGCCGTGTATCTGGACGGCAAGCACCTCGTCCTGACGGACTCGTCGGGCCGGGAACTCGCGCGCCACGTAGACGATGATCTGGACACCGATGCGGTCGGTGCCGCGTTCCGCGACCACGGATATCCCTGGGCGGACACGAACCCCCACGACAACTTCACGCTCTGGGTGGACGGCCGTCGCGATCTCGGCGAACGCGCCCACGAATTGCTTCGGAAGCGTCGAGCCGCGCTCGAGGACAGAAGGATTCATGTCGCCGCAGCTCTGCATGATCAGCTGCAGAAACACGGGGTCGTCGTCCGCGACATCGACGACCGGCAAGAATACCGGCGCGTGAACTGACCACCCCGTCCTGACTGTCCGGCAAGTGCCCCGAACGACGCGGACCCCCGCACCCGGAGGTGCAGGGGTCCGCGCTACTGCCGTGTGTCAGTGCTGCACGGGGCAGCCACCCGACGTCTTGTAATCGACGTCGAATTCCTTGATTCCGTTGAGCCAACCGGAACGCAGACGACGCGGGTCACCGATCTTGGTGATGTCGGGGATGTGGTCGGCGATCGCACCGAAGATCAGATCGACCTCCATGCGCGCCAGGTTGGCCCCGAGGCAGTAATGGGCGCCCGTGCCACCGAACGCGAGGTGCGGGTTCGGGTCGCGGAGGATGTCGAACTCGCGCGGATTCTCGAAGACCTCTTCGTCGTTGTTCGCCGACGCATACAGCATGACGACGCGGTCGCCCTTGCGGATCGTCTGCCCGCCGAGTTCGGTGTCCTCGAGCGCGGTGCGCTGGAAGGAGGTCACCGGTGTGGCCCAGCGGATGATCTCGTCGGCAGCGGTCTTCGGGCGGTCGCGCTTGAAGATCTCCCACTGCTCGGGATGATCGAGGAAGGCCGCCATGCCGTGCGTGATCGCGTTGCGAGTGGTCTCGTTGCCGGCAACAGCAAGCACGATGAAGAAGAAGCCGAATTCCTCGGGAGCGAGTTCGTCGCCGTCGATATCGGCCTCGATCAGGGTGGTGACGATGTCGTCCGCCGGATTCGCCTTGCGGTCGGCCGCCATCTGGTAGGCGTAGCCGAGCACCTCCATCGACGCCGCCGCCGGGTCTGCGGTGTTGTCGGGATCGTCGTAGCCGGTCATCTGGTTGGACCATTCGAAGATCTTCGAGCGGTCCTCCTGCGGCACACCGATGAGGTCGGCAATCGCCTGTAGGGGCAACTCGGCGGCGATCTGGGTGACGAAGTCGCCCTGACCGGCGGTGCACGCATCCTGGACGATGGCGCGCGCCCGGCGATCGAGTTCGTCGCGCAGTCCGTTGATGGCGCGCGGGGTGAAGCCGCGGGCGACGAGCTTGCGAAGCTTGGTGTGCTCGGGCGCGTCCTTGTTCAGCAGGACGTGGCGCTGGAGTTCGATCGCCTCTCGGGGCATGTCGTCGTTGAACCGCGGAATCGCGGTGTTCTCCCAGTTGGAGAACACATCGCTCCGGCGGGAGACCTCACGGACCTCCTCGTGCCGGGAAACCACCCAGAACCCGTCGTCGTGGAATCCCCCCTTCTCAGGCGACTTCTTGTTCCACCACACCGGTGCCGTCTTCCGGAGTTCGGCGAACTCTTCGAACGGCATGCGGTCTGCATACAAGTCGGGATCGGTGAAGTCGATGCCTTCGGGGATGTTCGGCTGCGCCACTTATCTCTCCTGCCTGGCGAGTACCGCTCGCGTGATGTGTAACACGTTCTAAAACCATTCAAACACAGGCTCGGCTCGTGACCAAGAGAGCAGCACGTCCCGACCGATTCGCACCCTTGTCGCCATCGACGGCAACCTGTTCTACTTTGCGGAGGACATTAGAGTGCAGTGAACGCAGAGAAAGGAGCCCGCCGTGGGCACCCCAGTCATCGTCGAGGCCGTCCGCACCCCGATCGGAAAGCGGGGTGGATGGCTCGCGGGCCTGCACGCTGCTGAAATCCTCGGTGCCGCCCAGAGCGGACTCGTGGAGCGCGCCGGCATCGATCCGGCTCTCGTCGAGCAGGTCATCGGCGGCTGTGTCACCCAGGCCGGCGCGCAGTCGAACAACATCACGCGCACCGCCTGGCTGAACGCCGGCCTCCCCTGGCAGGTGGGCGCCACGACCATCGACTGCCAGTGCGGTTCCGCGCAGCAGGCCAACCACCTCATCGCGGGTCTCATCGCCACCGGCGCGATCGACGCCGGAATCGCGTGCGGTATCGAGGCGATGAGTCAGGTCCCGCTCGGCGCCAACGTCGGCGATCAGGCCGGTCCGCGACGCCCGGAGTCGTGGAACATCGACATGCCCAACCAGTTCGAGGCTGCCGAGCGTATCGCCCGCAGGCGCGGCATCACCCGTGAGGACGTCGATGCCCTCGGCGTCCGGTCGCAGATCCTCGCCAAGCAGGCATGGGACGAGGGCCGCTTCGACCGCGAGGTGCTGCACGTCGTCGCTCCCGTCGTCGACAAGCAGGGGAATCCCACCGGGGAGAAGCAGACCGTCACCCGAGACCAGGGACTTCGCGACACTTCGCCCGAGTCGCTGGCGAAGCTGAAGCCCGTGCTGGAAGGCGGGATCCACACCGCCGGCACCTCCTCGCAGATCTCCGACGGCGCAGCCGCCGTCCTGCTGATGGACGAGGACCGAGCGAAGGCACTCGGCCTGAAGCCACGCGCCCGCATCGTCGCGCAGGCACTGGTCGGCGCCGAACCCGAATTCCACCTCGACGGCCCGGTGCAAGCCACCGCGAAGGTGCTCGAGAAGTCGGGCATGAGCATCGGCGATCTCGACCTGTTCGAGGTCAACGAGGCATTCGCGTCGGTCCTGCTGTCGTGGGCGAACGTGCACGGCCCCGACATGGACAAGGTCAACGTGAACGGCGGAGCCATCGCGCTCGGGCACCCGGTCGGGTCCACGGGTTCGCGCCTGATCACCACCGCGCTGCACGAACTCGAGCGCCGTGACGGCTCGACCGCGTTGATCACGATGTGTGCGGGTGGCGCGCTGGCGACCGGCACCGTCATCGAGCGGATCTGACGTGGGAAGGGCGACCGCGCCCAACGGGCTGAACTCGAAGGCGACCGTCCCGATCATCAAGTGGATGTCGCGGGTCAACGTCGCCGCATACCGCTCCACGGGTGGACGTATCGGGGGAAAGTGGCGCGTCGGCAGTGCCTTCCCGTGGGGGATCCCGGTATGTCTGGTCACCACGATCGGACGGAAGACGGGACAGCCCCGAACCGCTCCCCTGTTGTTCCTCGAGGACGGCGACAAGGTGCTGCTCGTCGCCTCGCAGGGCGGATTGCCCAAGCACCCCATGTGGTTCCGCAACATCCAGGCGAATCCGGAGGTGACCGTCCAGATCAAGTCGCGGGTGCGCAAGATGCGCGCGAGGGTCGCGACGGACGCCGAGCGTGCGGAGTACTGGCCGCGACTCGTCGCGATGTACCCGGATTTCGACAACTACCAGTCGTGGACGGACCGAGTCATCCCGGTGGTTGTCTGTGAGTAGGACTGCTGTCTGTGAGTAGGACTACGGCCCCCGGGGTCCCCGGAATGCGGGAATACTCGAAGCGGTAGTCACAGGCTTTTGAGAAGGGATATCGCGATGGCACAAACGAACCATGACCAGGTCCTCGACCGGCGGGAGATCGCAGCAGCGCTGCTGCGCGCTCTGGAACAGCGTCACGAGGTACTCGATGCCATCGTCGAGAGCGCCGATCGAGCCGAAGCGGTGGCCGCGATCGCCGCGTTGCTCGACACGACCGAGTTCTGCGCGGAGGCGGTGCTGAATCTGCCGTTCCGCCGCTTGACCAAGGCGGAACGCAAGAAGATCCGTGAGGAACTCGAAGATCTCGACGCCGTGCTGCACTGGACGACCGCGGCTCGGCCGTACGCGACGGGCGCGCACTTCCGGGTGCGGCCTATAACCGAGACGGCGGCGGATCTGCAGTTGCTCGAAGCACGATGCGCCGACCAGCTGGGCGACGGCAGCAAGGAACGCGTCGCCGCGGAGCAGGCACGCGGAAACGCGTTGATGAGCGATGAATCCGGGATGTGGCTCGTCGCCGAAGATCTGTCCGGCGACGAGCCCACCCCGGTCGGATTCGCATTCGGGGAACTCGAGGGCAACGACGTGGAAGTGCGCATCTGGGTTCGTCCCGAGCTGCGCAAGCAGGGTTACGGCACAGCCACCCTCAAGCAGGCACGCACCGAACTGGCCGCATACTTCCCCGGTTCGACCCTGACGGTGCGCACTCCGGCCTGAGCCGCGCCGCCCCGCCGATGCGCGCTTCCGGTAGCCCCGCTACCGGAAGCGCGCATTGTCGTCAGGCTCCGTAAACGGGCGTGGGTGCCTCGCCCGACGCGAGAAGCTTCTCCACCACGGGACCGAGTTCCTTCGGATCCCAGCGATCGCCCTTGTCGACGACCTCGCCGTGGCGCCATCCGTCGGCAATCGAGACCTTGCCGCCTTCGACCTCGAACACGCGGCCGGTGACGTCCTTCGCCTCGGCGCTGCCCAGCCACACGACGATCGGAGAGATGTTCTCCGCTGCCATGGCGTCGAATCCCTCTTCGGGCGCTGCCATCATCTCCGCCATCGCGCCGCCGGCGCCTACGGTCATGCGGGTACGCGCGGACGGGGCGATCGCGTTGACGGTGACGCCGTAACGACCGAACTCGGCGGCGGCCTGGATCGTGAGCGCGGCGATGCCCGCCTTGGCGGCGGCGTAGTTGCCCTGGCCGATGCTGCCCATCAGGCCGGCGCCCGAACTCGTGTTGATGATGCGTGCGTCCACCGGGTTACCGGCCTTGGACTCGGCACGCCAGTACGACATGGCATGACGCATCGGAGCGAAATGGCCCTTGAGGTGCACGCGGATCACCGCGTCCCACTCCTCCTCGCTCATGTTGGCGAGCATGCGGTCGCGCAGGAACCCTGCGTTGTTGACCAGCACGTCGAGGCGGCCGAAGTTGTTCAGAGCCGTCGCGACCAGGTTCTCCGCGCCGGCCCAGTCCGCCACGTCGTCACCGTTGACGACGGCTTCGCCACCGAGAGCGCGGATCTCCTCGACGACCTGCTCGGCAGGCGATTCTCCGGTCGCTGCGCCGTCGATTCCGGCGCCGATGTCGTTGACGACCACCTTCGCACCCTCTGCGGCGAGGGCGAGCGCATGAGCGCGGCCGATCCCCCGGCCTGCGCCGGTCACGATCGCGACACGTCCGTCCAGCAGTCCACTCACTTTGTCTCCTTCGTTCGGGCCGCTGCCATGTAGGCAGGGCGTTCGCCGCCGCCGTGGACGGTCAGTGTCGATCCGCTGACGTAGGCCGCCAGCGGCGATGCCAGAAATGCTGCGCAGTTGCCGACGTCGTCGGGACTGGACAGGCGCCCGAGCGGCACCGTCGCACCCACGGCGGCGACGCCCTCGTCGTCACCGTAGAACAGGTGCGACTGCTCGGTGTCGACCAACCCGACCACCACCGAATTCACGCGGACCTTCGGTGCCCATTCCACCGCGAGGGACTGTCCCAGGCTGTCGATCCCGGCCTTGGCGGCACCGTAGGCCGCCGTGCCCGGTGACGGCCGCGACCCGCTCACGCTGGAGATGTTGACGATCGAGCCCCCGGTGTCCTGGGTCTGCATCACAGCGTTCGCGGCCTGCGAGACCAGCAGTGGTGCCAGCAGATTGAGTTCGACGATCTTGGTGTGAAACTTCGGGCTCGCGTCGGCGGCGAGCGCGAACGGTGATCCGCCCGCGTTGTTGACCAGGGTGTCGAGCCTGCCGTGTCGTGCGACGATCCGGTCGACCAGGTCCTGGACACGCTCGGGGTCGCGTACGTCGCAGGGAAGGAACTCCGCGGTCCGGCCGTCGGCTTCGACCGGGCGGTCGCCCTCGTTGCGCGCGCAGGTCACCACTGTCGCCCCCGCACGGAGAAACGTCCTGCTGATACCCGCGCCGACGCCGCGCACACCTCCGGTCACCAGCACGACCGTGCCGTCCAGTCCCAGATCCATTCCCTGCCTCCGCGTCGGTGCGGCCGCCGACGGCGACCGAGGTGGATTCGTCCGACCCGCGAGCGGGTCGCTCCCAACTTACCAAGCAATCGCTTGGTTCGGTATACGCCGAGTCGCCGAACCCGCTGGCTCCTGCTCAGTGGGAATCGGGCGATACCGCCCCCGGGCCACCCCTAGCGTGACGATTCGAGTGCGTGCCGAAGAGAAGGTGATTGGGGCCATGCAGACCGTCGAGCGTGATTACGAGAAATACGTCGGCCAGGTGGCCGAGCCACCCAGGGTGGCCCGGTACGAGGTCAACGAGGCGATGATCCGCAACTGGGCCGAAGCCCACGACGACTTCAACCCGATCTATGTCGACGCCGACGCAGCCCGCGCCACCGGCCGCGACTCCGTGGTGTGCCCGCCCGCGATGATCTCCACCTGGGTCATGGCCGGTTACCGGCGGTGGCGCGAAGTCCACCGCATGCGTGCCGCCGGCACCGTGGAAGATTTCGCATACTCCCGGATGCTCGCCGAACTCGACAGCGAAGGGCTGACCTCCGTAGTCGCCACCAACGTCGAGCAGGACTACCACCGCGAACTCGTCCCCGGAGACCGCATCACCGCCCACCTGACCATCGAGTCCGTCTCGCCGGTCAAGCGAACCGGCCTTGGCGAGGGCCGCTTCTTCACGCTGTACAAGCGCTACGAGGACCAGCGCGGCGAACTCGTCGCCGAGGAACGTTTCCGGATGCTCCGGTTCAACCCGAACACCCCGAAGGAGGCGTGATGACCACCGTCCCCCGGCTCACCATCACTCAGGACAACGAGTTCTGGTTCACGGCGGTCCGCGAAGGCCGACTCGAAATCCAGCGGTGCAGCGACTGCGGCACCCTCCGGCACCCTCCGGGTCCGGCATGTCCCGCGTGCCGCTCGTTCGAATGGGACACCGTCGAATCGTCCCGCCGCGGAACTCTTCACAGCTGGACGATCATCCATCACCCGAAGGATCCCGCCTTCGAGTATCCGCTCGCGGTCGGGCTGATCGACCTCGACGAGGGCATCCGTATCGTCGCCGACATCGCGGGCGTGGACCACGAGAGCCTCGAACTGGGCATGGAATTGGAAGTGGGATTCGCCGAACACGCTCACGGTGAGATCCTTCCGCAGCTTCGCAAGGTGGGAGACGCATCGTGAACCTGTCCGAATGCACTGTCGGCCAATCGCTTCCCGGTCTCGAACTGCCCCTGGACCGCTCCACGATCGCAGCCACTGCCATCGCCTCGCAGGACTTCGAGGACGTGCATCACGATCTCGGTGCCGCCCAGCAGCGCGGAACCCCCGACGTGTTCATGAGTATCAACGCGACGAACGGTTTCGTCGACCGCTACATCACCGACTGGACCGGACCCGCCGCGCGCATTCGCCGCGCGTCGCTGCGCCTCGGCGTGCCCGCCTTCCCCGGCGACCCGCTGCAGATGAGCGGTGAGGTGACCGCGGTCGAGAACAGCACCGTCACCGTGAAGGTGCAGGGCCGCAACAGCAAAGGCGTCCACGTCACCGCCGAGGTCGTCGTGGAGCCGTACGAGAGGAACACTCCATGACCGTGAAGGGCTTCTCCGGAGCCGCGGCGATCGCCGGCATCGGAGCCACGGAATTCTCGAAGAACTCCGGCCGCAGCGAGTGGCAACTCGCATGTGAAGCCGTACTGGCCGCACTCGCCGACGCGCAGATCGGCGTCGAAGAAGTCGACGGCTTCGCGCTCTTCACCATGGAGACCAACCCGGAGATCGCCGTCGCCCGCGCGCTCGGCATCCCCGAACTGAAGTTCTTCAGCCGCATCCCCCACGGCGGCGGCGGCGCCTGCGCGCCCGTGCAGCAGGCCGCGATGGCCGTCGCGACCGGTGTCGCCGACGTCGTCGTCGTCTACCGCGCCTTCAACGAACGCTCCGGTCATCGCTTCGGTTCCGGCCCACCGCCTTTCGCCTACAACTCGAGCACCGACCAGGAGTACCGCAACTGGATCAACCCCTACGGGTTGCTCACTCCTGCGCAGCAGGAAGCGTTCCTGGCCCGCCGTTACATGCAGCAGTACGGCGCCACCAGCGCCGACTTCGGCCGCGTATCGGTGCTGTCGCGCAAGCACGCCGCCACCAACCCCAAGGCGTGGTTCTACGAGCGGCCCATCACCCTCGACGACCATCAGAACTCGCGGATGCTCGCCGACCCGCTGCGTCTGCTGGACTGCTGCCAGGAGAGCGACGGCGGGCAGGCCCTGGTGATCGTGAGCACCGAACGCGCACGCACCCTTCCGCATCCCCCGGCCGTCATCACCGGCGCCGCACAGGGTGTGGGACCGCAGCAGATCTCGATGAGCAGTTACTACCGTGACGACATCGACGTGATGCCAGAGGTCGAACTCGTCGCCAAGCAGATGTGGGCGCAGACCGGCTTCGGGCCGGAAGGAATCGACGCAGCGATTCTCTACGACGCGTTCACTCCCATGGTGCTGCTCCAGTTGGAGGAGTACGGCTTCTGTGGCCGGGGCGAAGCAAAAGACTTCGTCGCCGAAGGCAACCTCGAGGTGGACGGCCGCCTGCCGGTCAACACCCACGGCGGTCAGCTCGGCGAAGGTTACATCCACGGCGTCAACGGAATCGCCGAAGGCGTCCGGCTCGTGCGCGGCACCTCGGTGAACCAGCCCGCCAAGACGCTGGACAACGTCCTCGTCACGGGCGGTTCACCGGTTCCGCACAGCGCGATCGTGCTGTCCGCGGATCGCTGATCCGTCCACGCCACCCGACCACTTCTCAGGAGACCACATGCATCCCGAGCTGTCCGACAAGTCACGGCGGCTACGCACCGAACTGCGGGAGTACTTCGCCCGCATCATCAACGACGAGGATCGCCGTGCCCTGGTAGACCAGACGGAAGGCGGTCCGGTCTTCGACCGGATCTACCGTCAGATGGGCAGCGACGGCTGGCTGGGTCTGGGCTGGCCGGAGGAGTACGGCGGCCGCGGAGAGGACCCCGAGGCTCTCTACGTCTTCTACGACGAGACGATCCGCGCCGGAGCCCCGGTCTCTCTCGTCACGCTCAACACCGTGGCGCCTGCCCTGATGAAGTACGGGACGCAGGAGCAGAAGGACTTCTTCCTTCCGAAGATCCTCACCGGTGAACTGAAGTTCGCGATCGGATACACCGAGCCCGGTGCCGGGACCGACCTTGCCGCGCTCCAGACCCGCGCACGCATCGACGGCGACGAACTCGTGATCAACGGCAACAAGCTGTTCACCAGTTCCGCGATCTTCGCCGACTGGATCTGGCTCGCCGTCCGCACCGACACCGAGGCGCCCCGTCACAAGGGGATCTCGGTCGTGCTGGTACCCACGACTTCTCCCGGTTTCTCGGCCACCGAGATCAAGACCGTCGGCGGCATCAGCACCGCAGTCACGTACTACGAAGACATCCGGGTGCCGCAGAGCAACGTCGTCGGCGGACTGAACCAGGGCTGGACGCTGATCACCAGCCAGCTCAATCACGAGCGGGTCGCCCTGGCAGCACGCGGCGGTATCGCCAACCAGATGTACGACGAAGTGCTCGCATGGACCAAGCAGGAGCCCGTCGGACCCGGCGTGCTGTACGACGTGCCGTGGGTCCGCAAGACCCTGGCGGAGGTCTACGCACTGTTGTCCGCCGCAGATCTCGTGAACCTGCGTCTCGTGTCGGACATCGCCGCCAACACTCTCGGCGGCGGCGACTCCGCGGCAGCGAAGATCTTCGGGACCGAAGGCGTCGTCACCGCATACGGCATGTTGCAGGAAGTGCTCGGTGCTCGCGGACTGCTGCGCCCGGGCAGCCACGGTGCGGTGATCGAAGGCCGCGTCGAATCGCTCGCTCGCCGCGCACAGAACAACACCTTCGGCGGAGGCACCAACGAGGTTCTCCGCGAGATCGTCGCGGCGAAGACACTCGGTATGACCCTCGGCGCCCGGAGGCGCCCCGACGCGAAAGCGCCGGAGCCGGCAGCAACAACGGCCGCGAAGCCGTCAGAGACGAGGAGCTGACATGGAATTCGAGCTCGATGACGACCTGATCGCAGTCGAGGACCTCGCTGCGCAGGTCTTCGGCGCACTGGCGACGGTCGAGCGGGTCGTGGCGGTCGAACGGACCGAGGGCGGCTTCGACGCCACTCTCTGGAAGGCACTCGGTGACTCCGGTCTGCTCGGCCTCTCCCTGCCCGAATCCGCCGGTGGTGCGGGAATGGGCATGCTCGGCCTCACGACGATCCTGCAGCAGCAGGGCCGTCGCGTCGCCCCGGTACCGGTGTGGTCCGTCGTCGCCGGAGCGGCCCTTCCGCTCGCACAGTTCGGCTCCCCCGACCAGGTGGAGCGTTACGTCGCCGGCATCGTCGAGGGATCGCTCGTTCTCACCGGCGCCTTCGACAGCCACCCCGGTGAGAGCGCCGCGTTGACGGCGATCCGCAAGGGCGACGACCTGGTGGTCAGCGGCGAGATCCCCTCCGTGCCGTGGGCCCCCGACGCGGCCGGAGTACTTGTCCCCGTGCTGTGCGACGACGAGTCCGTCGCCGTGGTCGTCGCATCGGCGAACGCTGCCGGCGTGACGGTGACACCCGTGTCCGTGACCGGGCAGGGTGCCGACGCGGCGGTTCGCTTCGAGGACGTCGTGATCGCCGCCGCGGACGTGCTCCCCGGTGACGGCGCCGAGATCGCCGCATGGACCCGCCGTCGGCTCCGTCTGGCCGTCGCAGCACTCCAACTCGGCGTCTGTGAGGAATCGCTGCGGATGACCGCGGCGTACACCTCCGAGCGCATGCAGTTCGGGCGACCGCTGTCGACGAACCAGGCCGTCGCGGTACGCGCGGCAGACGCCTACATCGACACCGAAGCGATCCGGCTCACGATGCGCCGGGCAGCGTGGCTGATCGACAACGGACGCGAAGACGAAGCGGACGCCGCAGTGCTCGTCGCGAAGTGGTGGGCGGCCCGCGGTGGCATCCGTGTCGGGCTCACCGCGCAGCACCTGCACGGCGGTATCGGCGCCGACATCGACTACCCCATCCACCGTTACTTCCTGTGGGGCCGCCAGTTGTCGTTCACGCTCGGCGGCGCGGACGCAAGCGCCGCCGCTCTCGGCGACCTCCTCGACACCGCGCCCCCGATCGGGGCCGCAGGATAGGGGTCACCGGCAGACTCGAAGCCCCGCTCACCGCCTCCGTGCGGCGGGCGGGGCTTCGTTCATGTGCGCGAGGAGCAGGTCGCAGGCGCGCAGGATGTCGGCCTCGGTCTCCTCGAGCGAGGCCCTGCCGTTCAGGAACACCAGGATCAGCCCGAACCAGACCATCGACAGGAGACGCACCGCATCGCGGTCTCTGTCCGTGGGACGGTCGATGCCGCCCTGAGCGAAGAGCATCCGGTGGAAGTGGCGGTCGACCTCGACCGAATCGGGTACCGCCGCGGCGGACGCCGTGCTGTTGGACACCAGCATGGCGGCAGCGAGTCGCGGCCGCGCGACGATCCTGCGGGTCATGACGACGAGCGCGTCGCAGATCGCCTGTGTCGGGCTCGTGCCCGGCTCCCGGCGAGGCAGCCGGTCCGACGCCCGGACGAGCTGGTTCAGCAGCAACGCGACGAAAAGATGCGTCTTCGACGGGAAGTATCGGTACAGCGTGCCGATAGCGACGCCCGCATCCTTTGCGACCTCCGCCATCTGGACCCTGGCGAGTTCGTGTTCGGACCCGAGGCGCGCGGCAGCGGCAAGAATGCGCTCCTGCCGTTCGCGCTGCCCTTCCGACGTCGGTTCGGCGCCCTCCCGCGCCTTGGCGATCCTCGGCATTCCGGCCCCCTTCGTGCAATTCGACGTGCGAATTGTCCCACCACGCCCGACCCGCTTCAGGGCGGCCGCATCAGGATCGCCCGGAGCGAGGGCGTCGTCTCGATCAGTGGGAGTAGTGCGACGTCGCGAAGGTAGTCGGCGCAATCAGGCGGGAACGTCCGCTGAGCGAGAATCCGTTCGGGCGTGGCGGAGGTCACCCATACGCTCGGATTCGTGGACGTCGCCCGGACAGGAGGCGACCCGGTATTTCGAATCGGAGTGAGGCACATGCAGATTCAGTCACTGCCCCAGGAACTTGGTATCTCACCCGCCGAACAGCCCACTCCGGACGAGATGCGCAGGGCGATGGGACGTTTCGCGTCGGGAGTCACCGTGGTGACCGGACTCGACGACGACGGCCCTGTCGGTTTCGCATGCCAGTCGTTCGCGTCGGTATCGCTCGAGCCGCCGCTGGTGCTGTTCTGTGCGGATCATCGTGGGCGGGCCTGGCCCCGGATCCGCCGTGCCGGCTGGTTCACCGTGAACGTTCTCGGTGCGGAGCAGACCGACCTCTGCGGACGGTTCGGTTCGAGCAGGGGCCTGAAGTTCGACGGACTCGACTGGGAATTGTCCCGGTGGGGAACACCCACCTTGCCGGGCGTGCTCATGCGGGTCCACGCCGAGATCCACGACGTGCATGTCGCTGGTGACCACGACATCGTCGTCGGGCGCGTCGCCGAACTGGAGTGCCCCGCCGAGGACCGTCCGATGGTCTTCTACCGCGGCGCTTTCGGTCTCGACGGCTGATCTGCCGTCGAGACCTGCCGCTGCCGGTCAGCCGGCAGCGGCGCGTATTCCCGCCCGGCGTCCGAAGAAGCTCCCGTCTCCGAGCGAGATCCCGCTGCAGTAACCGCCCGCGGACAACCCGGACGTGCATCGGCCCGCCGCGTACAGGCCCGGAATCGGGTCGCCGTCGACGTGGAGGACCTCGGAGTGCACCGACGTCCGCAGGCCGCCCAACGTGAAACCACCCGTCATTCCGCGCAGATCGATCGCAGCGATCGGCGACCCGATCGGTTTCACCCATTCGGACTTCTTACCGAGTACGGGATCGGCGCCGTCGGCGGCGTGCCGGTTGTAGAGCTCCACCGTCGAGGTCAGGCTTCCCTCGGGTAGACCCATCTCCGCTTCGAGTTCGGCGACGCTCTCGCACACCCACGTGGGCTGCCTGCGCAGCTGCGGGCTCGAGCTCGGCGCGGCCATCCCCTCCTCGTAGGCGTCCTCGTCGAGGACGAGGAACGCCTGGTTGTCGTTCTGGTACATCGTGAGGTGGCCGATCCGGCCGGGGTAGGTGTCCTCGGGGACGTACCGCTGGCCGCGTCCGTTGACGAGGATGCCGCGCGCGATCAGTTGCGGGTCGCAGAAGAACGCCACCTCGCACGCATCCATGTGCGCCAGTCCCGCACCGAGCGCCTGCGCCATGAGGATTGCGCGGCCGTCGTGTTCCTCGACCGTCGCGGCTGGCCGCTTGTAGAGACGCGGCGCGTATGCCTGCATCATCTCGTCGTTGTAGGCGAACGAACCTGTCGCGAGCACCACGCCGCCGCGGGCACGGACGGTGATCTCCTTGCCGAACCGGGTGGCCGACACGCCGACGACACGTCCGGTGTGGTCGGTGACCAGACGCTGCACGCGGATGTCGGACTCGACGCGGACACCGAGGTCGTCCGCCTTCGCGAGGAGCGTGGTCATCAGTACGTGCCCGGCTCCCTGCTCGCCGTTACGCGGCATCGGGACCTGCGCGAGGTGGCCGCGCGGTGCCGGCGGCACGAGCGTGTGGAACGGTGCGGCGTTCTCTCCCCCGCTGTACATGAGCGAGTCGTCGACGGGGCATTCCCATCCGGGCTGGGACCAGAAGCTCTCCTTGTACTGCACGCCGCACGCTTCGAGCCACTCGAAGTGCTGCACGCTGCCCTCGCAGTAGACGTCCAGCTTGTCCTCGTCGACGCCCGGCCCGAGCGCCTCGGCGAGAAAGGTCTTCATGTTCTCGGGGGTGTCGTCGAATCCGCATGCCTTCTGCACGCGGGTGCCGCCACCGAGGTAGACGATGCCCCCGGACAATGCGGCGGCTCCGCCGCCACCGCTGGTGCGTTCGAGTACCAGGACGTCGGCGCCGCTCTCGGCAGCACCGATGGCCGCGGACACCCCGGCGATGCCGAAGCCCGCGATCACGACATCCGCCTCGAAGTCCCAGGTGTCGACGGCATCGGCGGATATCGGACGAATCGGTGAACTACTCATGGGCACAGCCCCTTCCGCGTCACGGCCCAGTGGTCTCCCCCGGACCGTAAGCCGACTCCGGCCGATCGACCGCGAACATCCCGCTGGTCGGGATCATCGACCCGCAAAGCACCCCTCGCGCTTGCGTGGGTGCGCGGGTACTACGCGAAGACCGATTCGAAGCTCACCGATTCTGCCGTGGGTGAGAGCTAGACGAGGTTGTCCTCGACGGGCAACCCGAAGGCGTTCTTGCCGTAGAGGGCGAAGGCGCGTTCCGGCTCGTTGGCGACGTGCATGCTCCCCGCATGCGCGTCGCGCCACGCGCGCTCCACGACGTTTCCGAGGAACAACGACGCGCCCCCGGCAGTTTTGAACAGCAGGTCGATCGCTTCGACCGCGCGTTCGGTGGCACGCACCTGATCGCGCCTCGTTCGCAGGCGCAGCGACAACGGGATGTCCTCTCCCGCCTTCGCAAGTGCCCACAGGTCACGCATGTTGCGCTCCAACTGGAGGTTTGCCGCGTCGATCTCCGACGACGCGCGCCCCACCGCAACCTGTGCGAAGGGATCGTCGACGAAGCGTCCGCCACCCAGGCTCAGTCGCACCCGCTCCCGCATCGCCGCCAGGTACTCGCCGTAACAGCCCTCGACTACGCCCACGACGGGCACGGCAACGGTGGTCGCGAAGAGCGACGCGAACGGGAGGCGATAGAGCGGCCCGGTGTTGACCTTCTGGCCGGGTCCCCGCAGATTCGCGGTGTCGAAGTTGCGCACGACCCGGTAGTCGGGGACGAACACGTCCTCGACGGTGATCTCGTTACTGCTCGTTCCACGCATGCCCACGACGTTCCACACGTCGCGAATGGTGTAGTCGTCCCGGGGAACGAGGGCGGTGACGAAGTCGACCGGCCGGCCTTCCGCACCGACGACCATCCCACCGAGCAGCGCCCACGACGCGTACTCGCAGCCGGACGAGAACATCCACTTCCCCGACAACCTGTAGCCGCCGCGCGTCGGCCGGAGCCTGCCTACCGGCGCATACGCAGAGGAAACGAGAGTGGACGCGTCCGCGCCCCAGACATCGGCTTGGGCGCGGTCGTCGAAGAGCGCGAGGTGCCAGGGATGCACGCCGACGACCGATGCGATCCAGCCCGTCGACCCACAGGCCGCGGACAGCGTCCGCACTACCTCGTAGAACCGCATGGGGTCGGTTTCGGCTCCGCCGTAGCGCCGTGGCTGGAGCATCCGGAACACACCGGTGGCAACCAGTTCGCGGATCGTGTCGTCGGGAATCCGGCGCGACTCGTCGATGTGCGCGGCGCGGTCCGCCAGTCGGGGTGCGAGTTCCCGCACCGCGTCGAGTACGTGACAAGGCGTCATCGAATGTTGTCCTGTCCCGCCACCATCGGTGCCGGAGTCATCGGGACGGCGGAGCGAACGCCGCCAAGGGTTCCGACGCCGACCAGTCGTGGCCCCAGTAGCTGTCCGCCGTGATTTCCTCTGCCGTGTAATACGTTTCGTCGACGAGCATGCCTTCGGTACCGAATTCGATATCCCAGCCGCCCGGTGCCCGCACGTAGAACGAGACCATCTTGTCGTTCGTGTGCCGGCCGAGGGTCGAGGAGATCGAGAAGCCCAGCTTGCCGATCCGGTCGAGTGCCCGGCCCACCGCGTCGATGGTGTCCACCTCGACCATCAGATGGACCAGCCCCGGATCGCTCACGGGCGGTGCGGGGCACAGGGCGAGACTGTGGTGCCTGCGGTTCACGCCGAGGAAGCGCACCCGCCGGATCGGGGGCGGCGACGACGGACCGCCGATCCGCGTCGCCCCGCGGGGCAGGAAACCGAGTACCTCTGTGTAGAACTCGTACGATTCCGCGAAGGCCGCGGAGGGAAGTACGACGTGCCCGAGCCCCTCCGGCCCGGTGTGGAAACCGGCGCCGAAGGGTGTCACGAGCGGGCTGTGGTCGAGGACCGGGCCGAAGAACACTTCGGTGCGGGTGCCGCCCGGATCGTCGAAAGCGATGACCTGCTCCGCGTCGCGGTAGGAGGACTCCTCTTCGCTCAGCACGTCCACCCGAATCCCGGCCTTCTCGACGGCCTCCCGGACGCGCCGCAGCGCGAACTCGTCGCGCACCTCCCAGCCCACCGCCAGAGCGCGGTCGTGCTCGCCCGGAAGCACGATCAGCCGAGCACGACGTTCGTCGAGCCGCAGGTACAGTCCGTCCGGCTCGGGTCCGGTGCCGACGGCCATACCGAGCCCGTCGACGACGAGTTCACGCCAGCGAGGGACGTCGCGGGTCTGAATCCTCAGGTAGCCGAGTCCTCGGATATCCGTCATGTCCGTCCTTCCGTCCGTCGTGCCGTGCCGTTCGTCGTGCCGGCGTGCTCGCGTGCCGGCGTGTGTGGTGCAGGTGAGCTAGATCATCGAGCGCATCATGCCCTGCGGTTCTTCGCCCAGCTGGGTGAGTGTCGCCGCGTGGAAGATCGATCCGGGCACGTGGATGGCGTGGCTCAGACCGGCATGGGCGTCGCGCCAGAAACGCTGCAGCGGGTTGCTCAGCTGCAGGGCGCCTCCGCCGGCGCGGCCGAAGATCTCGTCGACGGCACCCACGGCACGCCACGCGGCGGCGGTCTGCGTCCTCCGGCCGACGGCGCGCATCTCGAACGTGACCTCCTTGCCCCGCTCGGTGAGATCCCAGAACCGGTCGACGGTTTCGAGGATGGCGGCACGCGAGGCGGCGATCTCCGCCGCAGCCTTGCCGAGGGCAGAGAGCACGTACGGGTCCTGCTTGATCGCGGTGCCCGACACGGTGACCCGCTCACGCTGGGATTCGATGTAGCAGTTCAGCGCACCCTCGGCGATGCCGATGAGTGACGACGTGATGCCAAGGGGGAAGATGCACGAGAACGGGAACTTGTAGAGCGTCTCGTCCCGTCCCGCGTCCTGCCATGCCACCCCGCCCATCACCCGTTCGGCGGCCAGGGTGCGGTACTCGGGGAGGAAGGCGTTCTCCACGATGAGGTCCTTGGAACCGGTGCCACGCAGGCCGACGACGTTCCAGCTCTCGTGGTCGATCCGGTAATCGGACCGCGGCACGAGCACGTGCAGGCTCTTCGGCGGCGAAAGCCGTTTTCCGTCCTTGTCCCCCACCGCAGCGCCGATCATCACCCAGTCGCAATGGTCGGTTCCCGAGGAGAACGACCACCGCCCGTTGAGGATGTAGCCGCCGTCGACGGGAGTCGCGACGCCCATGGGGGCGTAGGGCGAGGCGATCCACGTGTCGGGATTCTCGCCCCACACCTCCTGCTGCGCCTTCGGATCGAAGAACGCCATCTCCCAGGGGTGCACACCCACGATGCCGCTGACCCATCCGGTCGCGCCGTCCATGGCGCCGAGCGCCATGGCCGTTTCTGCGAACTCCCGCGGGTGTGCCTCCAGACCGCCGAATTCCTTGGGCTGCAACATCCGGATGACTCCCGCGTCGCGGAGTCGTCCGGCGCTGCGGTCGGTCAGACGCATGAGCGCGTCCCCCTCGGCGCCGTCCGCGCGGATTTCGTCTGCGTACTTGACGAGGGAGTCGAGGACTTGTCCCATGATCTCTCCAGCTCTCTGATGGCGACGCCCGGTCACCGTGCGAATGTGCTGCCGGCGGCGTCGAAGTTCCGGTGATGGCTACGGTCTCAATAGTTCGCAGCCACGCTCCGGAAAAGTTCCACTGAGCGGGATCGATCGAGATCAGACGGCATTCACGCGGTCACGACACCCGAGCGTCGTCCCGCTTCAGGAACGCGAGGACGGTCGCGAGCCAGGCCTCGCGGGCCTCGATCATCGTCCAGTGCCCGCAGTTGGGGAACACGTGCAGCTCGCCGCGGCGCAGATCCCGCATCGGGAGCATCGCCATGTCGACGGGGCTGACACGGTCGTCGCGTCCCCAGGTGAGCAGGGTCGGCGCGGTGATCTTGCCGAGTTGCGCCCAGTACGGGGTCACGTCGGAGGCGAGCGCCGCCTTCCCGGCCGCGGCGAAAGCGGCACTGCTGTACATGCGACGCGCGATTTCCAGGGTCTTCGGCTCGGTGGCCAGTGCCCACCGTTCCTCGATCAGCTCTTCGGTGATGATCGCCGGGTCGTAGACCATGGAATGCAGCCAGCGGATGAGCTTTTCGCGTGTCGGATCGTCCGTGAACTCCATCAGAAGCTTGATGCCTTCGCCCGGTGCCGGCGCGAAGACCGAACGCCCTGCGCCGCCGATGGTGACGAGCTTGCTCACCCGGTCGGGCTGTGCGATCGCGAACTGGGTCGCGACGATGCCGCCCATCGAGTTACCGATGATCGCTGTCCGATCGAGCCCCAGTCCATCGAGGAAATCGGCGACCGCTACCGACGCCATCGCCATCGGGTGACCCTCGCAGGGATCGCTGACTCCGAATCCGGGGAACTCGAGGACGAGGCACCGGAAGTGCTCGGAGAGTTCGGCGAGCACACCGCGATAGTTGCGCCATCCGGTCACGCCGGGGCCCGATCCGTGCAGCAGGAGGAGGGGCTCGCCGGTACCAGCCTCGTGGTAGCGGAGGGTACCCCGGTCCGTCGCGAGTTCCCGGGCCGTCTCGTCGTGATTCAATTCGGTCGTCATACCCAAGACGTTCCCAGTGACCCCCCTCACTGTGCGCACGGTCTCCCGGTCACCGGGACGTGCCCGGCACTCCCCGGCGGGACCCGGTTACATCCACTCTCCGGATTGCGTTGCGAGCAGGCGCTCCATGGCGTGAGGCGACCACGATTCGACGGGAACCCGTGACGTGCGGGCGCCACGCCGAGGGGCGCTCAGCTCGGGATACAGGGTGCGCGAGACGTCACGGGCCGCGGCGGCGACGAGCGGTGCGGTCCGCTCGAGAAGGCCCGCGCGGACGGGACCGCACAGGGAAATCGAGGCGACCGGGCCCTCCGGGCCACGGATCGCGGCACCGACACATGCCATCCCGACCGCAGACTCACCGGTCTCGAACGCGAGGCCGCGCCGGGAGCGGATGCGGTTGAGTTCGAGATGCAGCGTCGACAGTTCGTGGATCGTGCGTTCGGTGCGGCGCACCAGCCGGTCGCCGTAGAGAGCGTCGACCTGTTCGGGCTCGAGACCGGCGAGCAGCGCTTTCCCACACGCACTCGCGTACGCCGGGACGCGGCCACCGACGCGGGACGGCAGGCTCGCGGCGAGCTGGCCGCCGATCTTGTCGAGGTAGACGCAGTCGCCGCCGTCGAGCACCGCGAGATGTGCAACCATGCCAGTGGTCATGTGGAGGTCGTGGAGCAACGGGGCCGCAGCTTCGCGAATCCGGATGTGGCCGTTGTCGCCTTCGCTCATCGCCTTGGCGCGACGGCCGAGGCAGTAACCGAACGACGCGTGGTCGATCCAGTCGAGCCGGACCATCTGGTCGAGGATGCGGTGCACCGTCGAGCGCGGCAGCTGTGTGCGGCAGGCGACCTCTTCGAGCGTCAGCCGCGAGGACCGGTCGTCGAAGGCGTCGAGGATCAGGGTCATGCGCTCGACCATGGATGCGGGAAGTTCGCGCTTCGCCGTCTCGGCCGGTTTCGCGAAGTCGGACTCTGACATCGGCACCCTTTCGTTCACCCAGTACAGAACCCACAGAACCAGCAAACTGAAATTCATTCTTGTGGGCTGCGGCAAGCGTACTACGGAGCGTGACCAAGTACACATACCGGCCTGCATCCCACTCAACAGGAGGGGCCTGTCGGGCGATACGCGCCCCCGGTACAACCGGAGAGCAAGGTGCCCGATCGAACCTGCAGAGGTCGCGGCAACCCCGTGACCACGACGAAAGTGCCGAACAGTCATGACCGAAGCTCACGCCGCCCTCTTCCGACCACTCGCTGTGCGTTCCCTCCAGTTGCGCAACCGCATCGTCATGTCCCCGATGACGCGGTCGCACTCGCCGGGCGGGGTGCCGGGGCCGGACGTGGTCGAGTACTACCGGCGGCGTGCCGCCGGCGGCACGGCACTCATCGTCACCGAGGGCGTCGCGATCGACCATCCCACAGCGGTCGACAATCCCCGCGTCCCCCACATGCACGGCCACGCCGCGCTCGAAGGATGGCGTCGCGTCGTCGACGCGGTCCACGCCGAAGGTGGCCGGATCATCCCGCAGTTGTGGCACGTCGGGCCGCTCTGGGGCGCGATGAGCGCGGACGTCGACCCCGACCTGGTTCCGATGCGGCCGTCCGGAGTCTGGGGGAAGCCCGGCGTCACCTCGTACGGCGACGACTACGTCGCGCGCGCGTCGCTTCCGACGCCGGCGATGACCGAAGAGGACATCGAGCAGGTCGTCGACGCGTACGCCGGTGCCGCAGCGAACGCCAAGGCAGTCGGGTTCGACGGCGTCGCCCTGCACGGCGGCCACGGCTACCTGCTCGACGCCTTCCTCTGGGAGGGCACCAACCAGCGCGACGACCGCTGGGGCGGCGACATCGCAAGCCGCACCCGCTTCCCCGCGACGGTCGTGGCGGCCGTCCGCACGGCCGTCGGCGAGGACCTGCCGATCTTCTACCGGTTCTCGCAGCACAAGCAGCAGGATTACGAGGCGAAGATCGCGAACACGCCGGACGAGTTGAAGGCCGTTCTCTCTCCGCTGGCCGAGGCCGGAGTCGACGTGTTCGACGCCAGCATCCGCCGTTTCGACCTGCCCGCATTCGACGGCAGCGACCTCACGCTCGCAGGATGGGCGAAGGAGGTCACCGGTGCCTTGTCGATGGCTGTCGGCAGCGTCGGCATCGGAGCGACCCTGCGTGAGAGCCGGACCCAGGGCGCCGCACCCGTGCGGGACAACCTCCCCGAACTCGAACGTCGTCTGGGTAGCGACGAATTCGATCTCATCGCGATCGGCCGGCTCCACCTGGCGGATCCCGCCCTCGCCACCACCCTCCGGTCCGGCGCGACTCTGCCCGAATTCGACCGCACGATCCACGAGGCAGCCTTGATCTGACCCCCACCGGAATTTGTGACGGGTCCCGATGAGCGAGACCGTCACCCGAGTATCACGTCACCTCCTCTAGAAAGTGATGCGCACCACTCCCGACTGGAGTGAAGAAACCTGCGGGCCACGAGGGGCCGCCGAGAGTCTGGATGCGCTGTGACGTCTTACGCGAACGATCTTTCCCACGACGAACCCGAAAAGGTAACGGCCAAGGGACGGTTCAACCGTCGACAACCGGTGTGGGTGATCGTAGCGGTGCTGATCGCCGTCGAGATCATCAGCGCATTCGAGACGTCGATGATGTTCGCGGCCATTCCGACGCTCATCGCGGATTTCGGCAGCGACGCGTCGACCGTCGGCTGGGCCGTCACCTCGTTCCTGCTCGTCGCGGCGGCCTCGGCTGCAGTGTGCGGGCGTCTGGGCGACATGTACGGACGCGAACGGGTCCTGATCGTCCTCCTGGCCGTCGCGGCATTGGGATCGATCATCAGCGCCGTCGGCGACAGCCTCACCAGCATCATCATCGGGCGCACCATTCAGGGTGTGGCCGGTGCGATCCTCCCGCTGTGCATCGGGCTAGCTCGCGAGCATCTCCCTCCGGCACGCGTGCCCGTGGCCGTCGCGCTGATCTCCGGTTCCGCCGTGGCAGCAGGATCTGCATCGCTTCTCATCGCGGGTCTGCTGATCGACTACGCAAGCTGGCACATGATCTTCGTCGTCGCCGCCGTGTACTCGGTCTTCGCCGCGGCGCTGGTGGTGTTCGTCCTACCGTGGCGGAAGCCGACCGGCACGAAAGAGAAGATCGACTACGTCGGTGCTGTCGCGTTCGCAGCATCTGTTGCGGCAATTCTTCTCGGTGTCAACAAGTCCCAGGCCTGGGGCTGGGCCGACGGCCGGACTCTCGGACTGATCCTCGGTGGTGCCGTCGTACTGGTTCTGCTCGTGCGCTGGGAACTGCGCGTGCCGTCGCCCATCATCAATGTGCGGCTCTTCGCCGAGCGCAAGTTCTCCTTGACGATGCTCGCCACGATCGCGATCGCGGCCGGCCCGATGGGCGTCGCCACCATGATCATCCCGATCATCATGCAGACACCCACGGCGGACGGCTTCGGGCTGGGCCTCAGCGCAACGCACGCAGGCTGGCTGTCGTTCATCGGGTCCATGTTCGGTTTCGCCTTCACGCCCATCAGCGGCCGGATCTCGGCGGCCGTCGGGTCTCGCGTGTCGATGCTGATCGGCAGCATCCTCTTCGTCGCCAGCACGGTGACCATGCTGACGGCCCACAATTCGGTGGTCGCGATGACCGCGATGGTCGTGGTGGTGTCCGTGGCCACCGCGTTCGCCTACACCGCTCTGCCCAACCTCATCGTCGAGGCTGTTCCCGAGCGCAACACCAGCGAGGCCACCGGAACGAACGCCGTCCTGCGCACCGCGGGCCAGGGTGTCGGTACGTCGGTCGCCACGATGTTGCTCGCATTCGCCGTGACTCCGGTCGCCGGCCTGAACATGATCGGCGTCATGTTCCTGGTCCTGGCGTTCGTGGCGATCGCGCTCACGGTGATGATTCCACGAGGCGTTCCGGCGGCGACCGTCGACTGACCGGCGCGACCAGCCCACTCCACTCGTCTCCTCCCGGCGTCCCGCCTACCGGGAGGAGACGGGTTTCTGTGACGGGTCACACCTACCGTGGGCGAGCGAGTAATCCTGAACCCGAAGGGGCCCTGCTTCGATGACAGCCGTTCAGACACCTGCCGTTTCCCGCTCCACAACGCTGGTGGTCAGCGCAGTGGTTCAGGAAACCGACGACGCCTGTTCTCTGGTGCTCGACGTACCGCAGGACCGACGGCACGAATTCGACTACAAGCCCGGACAATTCCTGACCCTGCGCATTCCGAGCGACCGGACCGGCTCGGTCGCCCGGTGCTATTCGCTGGCGAGTTCGCCTCACACCGACGAGCGCCTCAAGGTCACCGTCAAGCGCACCACCGACGGTTACGGCTCCAACTGGTTGTGCGACAACATCCGGCCCGGGCACCTGCTCGAAGTTCTTCCGCCGGCCGGGGTGTTCACGCCCGTCGACCTCACCGAGAATCTTCTGTTGTTCGCGGCCGGAAGCGGCATCACGCCGGTGATCTCCATCGTCAAGTCGGCGCTCGCCGCAGGTAATCGCAACGTGGTCCTCGTGTACGCGAACCGCTCCGAATCGTCGGTGATCTTCGCGCAGGAGCTTCGCGAGCTGGCTGCGCGCCACCCTGGCGCCCTCACCGTCGTGCACTGGCTGGAAAGTCTTCAGGGCTTACCGACATCGCACGGCCTGGCGACGTTGTCGGCCGCCTACACCGGCCACCGCGCGTACATGTGCGGGCCGGCTCCGTTCATGGACGTGGTGCGTGCCGGACTCGCGTCGGCGGGGGTGCCCAAGGACCGCATCCACGCCGAAGTCTTCACCTCCCTCTCCGGCGACCCGTTCGCCGAGGTTTCCGTTCCCGAGATCGACGAGGACGACGCCGACGCTGCCGCCGTCACGGTCGAACTCGACGGCGAGACCCACGACTTCGCGTGGCCGCGCAGCGCCACGCTCGTCGACGTCATGTTGTCGAGGGGCCTGGATGTGCCCTTCTCCTGCCGCGAAGGCGAATGCGGTTCCTGCGCGTGCACCGTCGTCTCGGGTGAGGTCGACAGCCCGCCGTCCGCAATCCTCGATGCCGACGATGTCGCGAACGGGTACGTACTCGCGTGCCAGGCGCGCCCGAAGAGCCCCCACGTGCGCATCGATTTCTGATCCGGACCGGATGGCTACTTACGCGCACACCCCCGCCCTGGCATACCCGGCCAGGGCGGGGGTGTGACGCGCCGAAGGTTCTGCATATCGATCACAGCATGAGAGAAGCCGTCCCGCAGTCGCTGTGCGACTGCGGGACGGCTTCTTTCGACAACTACTCGTGTGCCCTCGCCGTCAGCGGTTCAGGAGGGCACGCATCGCCTTCGCGGCGCCTTCGACGAGTTCGCGGCGAGGGAATCCGCTGCGCTTGACCGCCGCGTCGTAGTTACCGCCCGCGATCCACACGGGGCCGTCCTCCAGATGCTCGAGGCCCTCGCGCGCAACATCTTCCGACTCCGAGACGCGCATGCCCGGCACATCGAAGTTGAGGCCGGCGCGCACCATCGCCGGGGTGCGGGTGACGCCGAGGACGAGTTCGACCACATGGACGCCGTAGGGCTTCAGCTCGAGCCAGAGGCTTTCGGCGAACACCCGGCTGAACGCCTTCGACGCCGAGTAGATGCTCTGGTGTTCCGAGCCCATGTAACCGGCGAGCGAGCCGAGCAGCATGATGCCGCCGCGGCCCCGCTCCTTCATCGGTGCGCCGAACAGATGGGCAAGTTCCACCTGCCGGTGCACGTTCAGGTCGATCACGCCGCGGAATCCGTCCAGGTCCCCGGTGACGAATTCGTGGCCGTAGCTGTTCGCTCCGGCGTTGAAGATGAACAGCCCGACCTCGAGATCTGCTGTTGCGGCGCGGATCTCGTCGACCGCGTCGGGCGCGAGCAGATCGAGCGCGAGGGTGCGCACCTCGACGCCGTTGCTCCTGGCACGGTCCGCAGTCTCCTCCAAAGGAGCAGGCTTACGGGCGATGAGCACGAGATCGAATCCGGCACGGCTCAATTCGTCCGCAAACGCTGCGCCGACGCCCTCCGATCCTCCGGCGATCACGGCCCACGGGCCGTACTGTGCACGATCGAGGTTGAGGGGTTCGGTCATCGCGGATCCTCCGGAGGGTCGGTTCGAAGCTTCATTGGACAATCGGTGCTGGGACGGGTGCGTCGTCGTACACGTCGAGCACACCCGACGCCGCCGCACGAGTGATGGTCTCCGCGAGCCGGGAGCACGCCATGAGCGGCGCGCCCGGACGCCCGTCGCGGCCGGCGCCGTCCTGCACCTGAGGACAGCGCCTGCGCGCGTCGGCATTCCACTGGATGGAGGTGTGCTCCCAGCTGTTCTTCTGAACCAGCACCTGCGCCGAACATTCGACGCATCGCAGCGGTTCCATCCGGTTCTCCATCGTCGCTACTCCTACCCCGCGCTGGTGGGTTGTTCCTCGAGGGCCTTGCGCGCGATGTTGGCTTCGACTTCCTTCATCCACGCTGCGACCGGGCGGGCGGTGTCCATCTCGAACTCGAACCGGTCGGTCATCTCCGGCTTCACCTCGTCCACGTCGACGTAGAACTGCTCGTACCAGCGGCGAAGCTGGTACACCGGGCCGTCCTCCTCGCAGAGCAGAGGATTGTCGATGCGGGTCTTGTTGCGCCAGATCTCGATGTCCTGCTCGAAGCCCTTGGCGATGAAGTTGCCGAACTGCTGCGCGACCTGCAGCGCCTGCTCGCCCTCGAAACGATCGGACTTCTTGACGATCATCCCGTACATCAGCACGAACTTGTTCTGAGAGACCGGGTAGTGGCAGTTGATGAGCGTCGACTCGATGTCGTAGCCCTCGTACTCGTAGACCAGGTCGTCGATCATGAACGACGGGCCGAAGTAGCTCGCATCCGAGCGGCTGCCGAGCATCCGCGGCTGGCCCTCCGCATGGGGACGGGCGTCCTCGCGGGCCCTGCCGCGCATGAACTGGCTGGCCACATGTCCTTCGAAGACGTTCTTGAAGTACGTCGGGAAGGAGTAGTGCACGTAGAAGAAGTGCGCCATGTCGACGATGTTGTCGATGAGTTCACGGCAGTTGGTGTCGACTTCGGTCCGATACCAGACCCAGTCGGTCCACTCGTCGCTCAGCGCACCTTCGATCCGGGGGATCGTGATGTCCGCCGGCGGCGGGTTGCCCTGCGGATCGTTCCACACGAACAGCAGACCGTCCTGCTGGAGCGTGTGCCATGCGCGAGTCTTGGCGATGGGCGGCACACGGCGGGCGTACGGGATGTTGGTGCAGCGGCCGTTGCCACCCCAGCGCCAGTCGTGGAACGGGCACGCGACCTCGTCGCCCTTGACGGTGCCCTGGCTCAGATCGCCACCCATGTGGCGGCAGTAGCCGTCAAGGATCTTGAGGTCGCCTGCCGTGTCCGCCCAGACGACGAGCTTGGTGCCGAAGGCCTCGACCGAGTGCGGTTTTCCGTCCTTGAAGGACTCTGCGAGGCCGAGGCAGTGCCAGCCACGCGCGAAACGGGTGGGTGCGGTACCCGCGACGATCTCGCGGACCTCGGAGTTGTCGGAAGTGCCCAGGCTCACGGTCGTCCGTCCTTTCGGGAGGATTGAGAAGTGGAGGATTCACCGGCGGAATATCGGCAGGCTTTGTGCCGGTCGGGATCTCGCCACGCTGTTGATCCTGACGCTAGGTGATCACCGTCACGCCGAACCCGGTCGTCTCACTAGGCGAGACTCACGAATCAGAGGCGTCGGGTGCCGACCAGAACGCGCGCATCGACGTGATCCGGCCGTCGTCGTCGAAGGTCATGACGTCGATCGGTTCGAAGACGTACTCGGTCCCGGCAACCTCGGAGGTGACCCGGAAATGGAAGGCTGCCTCGTTGCCCGCGATCTTCAGGGTCAACAGTTCCGTCTTGTTGCGGGAGCTCTCGAGCGCTGCGTACAGCGGGAGGATCTCCTCGCGGCCTTTGCGTACGTCGCTGCCGACCGGATCCTCCACGGTTGCGGTGTCGGTGTACAGGTCCGCTATACCGGCCGCCGACGACGCCTCGATCCGCCGCAGGTATTCCGTGACGGTCGTGCGAATACGGTCGGGCGTGGGAGTGCTCATCGTGGGGTTCAGCCGATCTTTGCGGGAGCGGGAGCGGGAAGCAGTGCGGCCCTGCCGTGGGCTGCGAACTCGGCCTCGAGGCGCGCACGCGCTTCGTCGTCGAGCAGGACGTATTCGGGCGTACGCCCGACACGCACGTACACGGTGTCGTCGGTGTTCCAGGCCGCGGCGCGCAACGGGGCCTTGTCGACCTTGTTGCTGCCGGTCAGCGGTATCCGTTCGGTCAGCCGGACGAAGCGCGGCCACCACTTGTCGCCCATGTCCGGCTGTTCGGCGAGAAATGCGCCGAAGGCAACAGGATCGAAGGTCGCACCCGGCTCGAGTTCCACGGTGCACATCACCTGGTCCCCGGTCGCGGGGTCCGGCACGGCGAAGACCGGTGCAGAAAGGATTCCGGGGCAGCGGTGCAGCACCCGTTCGACCGGGGCAGCCGAGAAGTTCTCGCTGTCGACCCGCAGCCAGTCGGAGGACCGGCCGGCGAAGTAGAAGAACCCGTCGGCGTCGCGGTAACCGAGATCGCCCGACCAGAAGTCGTTTCCTCTGATCCGGTCCGCCATCGCCCCGGGGTTCTTGTAGTAACCCTCGAAGGTGTGGGCGGTGTTCCGCGCGACGATCTCACCGACGGCCTCCCCGTTGACGAGGCGCCCGGTCTCGTCGAACCGCGCCGGCGGGCATTCCTCGCCGGTGGTCTCGTCGAGGATCCGCACATCGACACCGCCCACCGCGACGCCGAGTGAACCGGTCGGAGTGTCCGGCGTGCGGTTGATCCGGAAGACTCCCTCGCTCGAGCCGTAGCCCTCGATGACCGTGCAGCCGAACCGCTCGGAGAAGCGTGCGACGTCGACCTCGGACGCTTCGGTGCCGAACGCCACCTCGAGCGTCCCGGTCCGGTCACGTGGGTCCTCGGGGCGACTGAGGACGTAGGCGAGCGCCCGTCCCACGTAGTTGACGAAGGTCGCGCCGTACCGATGGATGTCGTCGGCGAACCGGCTCGCGGAGAACTTCCGGATCATGCTCACGGTCGCGCCGACGCTCATCGCGGTGCCGAGGTTGAGCATGAGGGCGTTGCCGTGGAACAGCGGCATGCACAGGTAGGCGACCGAGTCGCGGCGCATTCGCGTCCGCTCCGCGAGCGGACCGAACAGTCGTGCCAGACGTCCCTGACTGACGATGACGGCCTTGGGTGCGCCGGTGGATCCCGAACTGAAGAGCAGGAGCGCGATGTCCTCTGCGGAGGGTGACGTGTCGGGCAGCGCGGACCCTCGGAAGGGTTCCAGGAACTCGCTGTAACCGGGGGCATCGATGTCGAGAATCTTGTCGGCGGCCAGTCCGTGGTCGGTGCCCTGCACCAGGTGCGCGAGACGGGACTCGGTGATGATCAGGTCCACGTCGGCGTGCCGCACGTCCCGTGCGATCTCCGGTCCGCTGCGGCTGGCGTTGATTCCCACGACGACGGCGCCCGCGAGGGCACCGGCGCCGATCCAGAACACGAAGTCGGGAACGTTCTCGAGAAGAACGCCGATGTGGCGTTGCCGGTCGGCGGGCTGGGGCACGGCCGAGACGAGCGCTGCCGCACGGTCGGCGCTCTCCTGCACGACCTCGCCCCAGGTCCACTGCTGGTTCTCGAAGCGCAGGCCAACCTTGGCGTCGCCGCGGCGAGCCCGCACTACTTCGGCGAACGTGTCCAACTCATACCTCCAGATAGTGACCAGCCGGTTAGTGACCAGATGAGGACGTCACAGACGGTTCGATCACAACAGACGACTGTGGTCGGCCGAGTCACATTCCCGACCAGCGGGAGCGAAGAGACCTGCTATCGCTCGGCGAACACGGCGTGGCCGCCCGAGAGAACTGCACCGGCGTCGGTGGCCACGTCGAACCGGACGTCGCCGGCACCGCCCCACGCACGGATTTCCGCAACGTCCCCGGGAAAGACGGGAGCGGCGAACCGGCCGGACAACGCGGTCAGATCGGCCGGGTGTGCGCCGAGCATCCGCGCGAGCGGCAGGGTGGTCGCCGCGAGCGTGCAGAGCCCGTGCAGGATCGGCCGCGGCTGCCCGATGCGGGCGGCGGCCTCCGGGTCGATGTGGATGTGGTGCCGGTCGCCGGTGAGCCGGTAGAGAACGGCCTGCTCGGCGTGGGTGGCCAGAGTGCCGGCCGAGTCGGGTTCACCGTCCGGGTGGCCGGGCGCCGAAGGCCCTCGCTCCCCACCGAATCCCCCCGCTCCGGGCGCGAACAGCGACCAGGTGGCGACGAAGAACTCACTCTCGACGACGACCTCGAACACTGCGGCGCGGCCCTTGTCCCAGACTTCTCCGACGCGGGCGTTCATCGTGATGCTGCCCGAACGCGGCAGCGGTGCCCGGACCTCGAGGCTCTGGGAACCGTGGAGCGCGGTCTTCGTGTCGAACGCGCCGAGGGCACCGAGGGCGTCGGGCGCCCACTGGGCCAGGGTCAGAGCGAACGTCGGCAGGACGCGCAGACGCTCCTCGAACACGAGGTCGAGGTCTGTGGCGCGGGCGCCGACCGCCAGCGCGTACAGGATCGCGTCGCGCTCGTCGTAGGCGACCGTACGGGTACCGAGGTCGGCACCTCGCCAGGTCGCCGGCGTCGTCGTATCGGTCGTGGTTACGGCGTCTGTGGGCATCGTTTCGTGTCCTTTCCCGGGCGTGCTGTTCGCACGCTAGGCACCGCGTCGGCAGAGGTCACCAGGCATCCCACTGACCGGTACATTCGAGGGTCGGGTGTACGGGCGTGAGAGATTCTTGCGATCCGCAGGCAGGAGGAGGGGAAATCGTGCAGCGTGCAGGAACACCGGGGGCTCGCCGGTCGGTGACCACCCGGCCGGGTCGTGGGTGGCGACCCCTGGCCGACGGTGCGCGATGAGTATCCCGCCCGATCCCTTCCCGTTCCTGGACCAGCTCATCTCGCGGCTCACGGGGCCAGGTGGCGAATTCGAGATCGTGATGGACGAGGTCCTCGGTACCTCGATGCCGGTCATGCGTAAACGGAACCGCGCGGTGGCGGATCTGCTGTCGCAGTCGCTCGCGTGGGGTGACCGCGAATATCTGGTCACGGCCGACCGCCGCATCACATTCGAGGAGAACGCGCGGGAGTCCTATGCCCTCGCCGCCGCGCTGCACGAGCGGTACGGCGTGCGGGCGGGCGACCGGGTTGCGATCCTGTCCGCGAACAGACCCGAGTGGGTCACGGTGTTCTGGGCGACCCAGGCTCTCGGCGCCATCACGGTGGGGCTCAACGCGTGGTGGGTGCAACCGGAACTCGAGTTCGGTATCCGCAACTCGCGTCCGCGAATCGTCTTCGTCGACAGTCCGCGTGCCGAGGCGGTCGCCGGCATCGTCTCGGGCGACACGGTGGTGCTGTCGATCGAAAGGGATCTGCCCGAACTGATCACAGAGTTCGACCGGCGCCAGCCTCCGCCTCCGCGGATCGACGAGGACGACCCGGCAGTCCTGCTGTACACCTCCGGCACGAGCGGTGATCCCAAGGGAGCCTTGCACTCCCAGCGCAACCTTCTGGCCGTCGTCGACTACCAGCGTTATACGGAAGCGATCCAGACGATCTGGACCGGCGAGACGTACGACCGCGATGCCCCCTCCGATGCCCGCTACCTGCTGACGTCGTCGATGTTCCACATCACGAGCCTGCACAACACGATCGTGCCGAGGCTGGCGATGGGAAGCACCGTGGTCATGAACCAGGGATGGTTCGACGTCCACCGCGTTCTGGAGTTCATCGAACGCGAACAGGTGACGCATTGGATGGCCGTGCCGTCGATGGCAGCCCGCATGCTCGAAGACGAAGACCTGGACCGGTACGATCTGACATCGCTGACCCGGTTCACCCTGTCCTCGGAGCCGTCCACCCCGGAGTTCAAACAGCGTCTGCGCAAGCAACTCCCATTCGGACTACACGCGATGGTCGACAGTTACTCCATCACCGAATGCAGCACGTCGATCGCGGTGGCCAGCGCACAGGAACTCGAGAAGCATCCGGGCACCGTCGGCGTCCCGATCATCACCGTCAGCCTCGAGATCCGCGATCAGTACGGCGGATGGCTGCCCGACGGCCACATCGGCGAGGTGTGCGTCCGAAGTCCTTTCGTCATGCTCGGGTACTGGGACGACGAGAAGGCCACGGCCGAGGCGATCACACCCGACCGCTGGCTTCGGACCGGCGATTTCGGGGTGGTCGAAAACGGGAGGCTGCGACTGGTCGGCCGACGCGCGGATCTCATACATCAGAACGGTGAGAACATCTACCCGTCGGAAGTCGAGCGGGTTCTTTCGCAACATCCTGCCGTGCGTGAGTGCCTGGTCACGGGCACTCCGCACGCCGATTGGGGACAAGAAGTCGTCGCCGTGGTCGTGCTCGTCCCAGGGTCGACGGTCTCCGAAGAGGATCTGACGAAGTTCGCCGCGGAGCATCTCGCCTACTTCAAGGTGCCCACCCAGTGGCGCCTGACCCATAATCTGCTGCCGCGCAACTCCACCGGCAAGATCGTGCGTAAGGGCTGGCGCGGTACGCACCGTCCGGACCTGTGACCGTCCGGGTGGTTCCTGCTGCGCTGCGCGCGGCGCGAACCACCCGGACGCTCTTCCGGGACGAGGTCAGCTCAGGCGCTCGAGCACCATCGCCATACCCTGACCACCACCGACACACATCGTCTCCACACCGAACTGCTTGTCCTGCTCACGCAGATTGTTCAGCAGCGTGTTCGTGATCCGCGCACCCGTCATACCGAACGGATGACCCAGCGCGATCGCACCACCGGAGACATTGAGCTTGTCCTCGTCGATCCCCAGCTCACGCGCCGAACCGAGCACCTGCACCGCGAACGCCTCGTTGATCTCGAACAGATCGATATCCGAAATTCCCATGCCGGCATTGGCCAGCGCCTTACGGGTGGCATCGATCGGACCGAGACCCATGATCTCCGGCGACAGCCCCGACACCCCGGTCGAGACGATCCGCGCCAACGGCGTCAACCCGAGAGCCTTCGCCTTGGTGTCGGACATGATCACCAGCGCCGCCGCACCGTCGTTGAGCGGGCACGCGTTACCCGCGGTCACCGTACCGTCGGGACGGAACACCGGCTTGAGCTGGCTGACCGCCTCGTAGGTGGTGCCGGGACGCGGGCCGTCATCGGTGGAGACGACAGTGCCGTCGGCGAGCGTGACCGGGGTGATCTCCTTCTCGAAGAACCCCGACTTGATCGCTTCCTCGGCCCGGTTGTGCGACCGCACGCCCCACCGGTCCTGGTCTTCGCGGGAGATCCCGGTGAAGGAGGCGACGTTCTCGGCAGTCTGGCCCATTCCCAGGTACACGTCCGGGAGCAGCCCGTCCTTGCGCGGGTCGGTCCATGCGACGCCACCCTCGGCGAGCGTCGCACTGCGTGCCTGCGCGTCGTCGAACAGTGGGTTCTTGGTGTTCGGCAGGCCGTCTGCGTTGCCGGTCACGAAGCTCGACACCGACTCCACACCTGCGGAGATGAACACGTCACCCTCGCCGGCCTTGATCGCGTGCAGCGCCATGCGCGTGGTCTGCAACGACGACGAGCAGTAGCGGTTGACGGTCACGCCGGACAGGAAGTCGTAGCCCAGCTGCACCGCGATCACCCGGGCGATGTTGAAGCCGGACTGGCCCGCGGGCTGGCCGCAGCCGACCATCATGTCGTCGATCTCGGTGGGATCGAGTTCGGGGATCTTCGCGAGTGCCGCTGCGACCATCTGGGTTGCCAGGTCGTCGGGGCGGATCGACGCGAGCGATCCCTTGCGTGCACGCCCGATGGGCGATCTCACGGCCGACACGATCACTGCTTCGGTCATCTTCTCTCCTCGTATTCGTTTTGTAACAGGTTGGGGCCGAACGTAGTACGTCCCCAGTTCTCGGAGAAATCGCGTTTCTGCGCGAGAGCGGACCGCTCGGCGAGCGCTTCGGGCTTCTGTGCCTCGCAGGGTTCGTGTGCTAACTTACCAAGCAATCGCTTGGTTTGGTACAGACGTTAGGAACATGCCATGGGCATCACCTCGACCTCCGACAGCGCCGGTATCACCACGGTCACCGTCGACTTCCCTCCCGTGAACGCCCTTCCCTCGCAGGCGTGGTTCGACTTGGCCGACGCGGTCCTCACCGCCGGAAAAGACCCGAAAACCCACGTCGTCATCCTTCGAGCAGAAGGCCGCGGCTTCAACGCGGGCGTCGACATCAAGGAAATGCAGGCCACCGAGGGTTACGAGGCCCTCATCGCCGCCAACCACGGGTGTGCCGCAGCCTTCGCGGCGGTGTACGACTGCGAGGTCCCGGTGATCGTCGCCGTGAACGGCTTCTGCGTCGGCGGCGGCATCGGCCTCGTCGGCAACGCCGATGTCATCCTCGCTTCCGACGACGCGATCTTCGGCCTCCCCGAGGTCGACCGCGGAGCGCTCGGTGCCGCAACCCACCTTGCACGTCTCGTCCCGCAGCACCTCATGCGCACGCTGTACTACACGGCGCAGAACGTGACCGCGCAGCAACTCGAGCACTTCGGATCCGTCTACAAGGTGGTTCCGCGTGACGAACTGGACGCCGCCGCGCGTGAGGTCGCCGAGATGATCGCCGTGAAAGACACCCGCGTGATCCGCCGCGCAAAGGAAGCGATCAACCGCATCGACCCCGTCGACGTCAAGACCAGCTACCGCATCGAGCAGGGCTTCACCTTCGAGCTCAACCTCGCCGGGGTCGCCGACGAACACCGCGACGAGTTCGTCGCCACCGGAAAAGCCCGGACCAACAGCTGAAGTCCCCACTCTCACAGGAGTTCGAAACCCATGCGTGACAAGAGAATGTCGCTCGACGATGTGGTCGGCGAGCTGCGCAGCGGAATGACCATCGGCCTCGGCGGCTGGGGTTCGCGCCGCAAGCCGATGGCGCTGGTCCGCGCGATCCTGCGATCGGACATCACCGACCTGACGGTCGTCACCTACGGCGGTCCGGATCTCGGCCTGCTGTGCTCGGCCGGAAAGGTCAAGAAGGCCTACTACGGATTCGTCTCCCTCGATTCGGCACCGTTCTACGATCCGTGGTTCGCCAAAGCGCGCACCAACGGAGAGATCATCGCCCGCGAAATGGACGAAGGCATGGTCAAGTGCGGCCTCGAAGCGGCCGCCGCGCGTCTGCCGTTCCTTCCCATCCGCGCCGGCCTGGGATCCGACGTCGTCGAATTCTGGGAGGGTGAACTGAAGACCGTCACCTCCCCGTACGCCGGACCGGACGGCACCGAGACCCTCATCGCGATGCCCGCGCTCGAACTCGACGCGTCGCTCGTGCACCTCAACATCGGTGACGCCCACGGCAACGCGGCATACACCGGTGTCGATCCCTACTTCGACGACCTCTACTGCATGGCCGCCGAAAAGCGTTACGCGTCGGTCGAGCGGATCGTCGAGACCGAAGAACTCGTCAAATCCGTTCCGTTGCAGTCGATCATCCTCAACCGGATGATGGTCGACGGAGTCGTCGAGGCTCCCGGCGGCGCACACTTCACCCTGGCGGGTGACAGTTACGGACGCGACGAGAAGTTCCAGCGTCACTATGCCGAGTCGGCCAAGGACCCCGAGTCCTGGCAGAAGTTCGTCGACCGCTTCCTGTCGGGCAGCGAAGACGACTACCAGGCCGCCGTCCAGAAGTTCGCAGCCGAATCCAAGAGTGGGGAGAAGGCATGACCACCACCGAAACCGTGACCCGCGCCGAGTACTGCGCGATCGCATGTGCGGAAATCTTCTCCGGCGCAGGCGAGATCATGGCCAGCCCGATGGCGACCCTCCCGCAGATCGGTGCGCGCCTCGCCAAGCTCACAACGGAACCCGACCTGCTGATCACCGACGGTGAGGCGCTCATCCTCGCGGAGGTTCCGCCGCTCGGCGGCAAGGCGCCGATCGAGGGATGGATGCCGTTCCGGAAGGTGTTCGACGTGGTCGCGTCCGGTCGTCGCCACGTGGTCATGGGTGCCAACCAGATCGATCGCCACGGGAACCAGAACCTCTCGGCGTTCGGTCCGCTCCAGCACCCCACCCGCCAGATGTTCGGCGTGCGCGGTGCCCCGGGCAACACCATCAACCACGCCACCAGCTACTGGGTCGGGCGCCACACCACCCGCGTGTTCACCGACAAGGTCGACATCGTCTCGGGTGTCGGATACGACAAGGTCGATCCCGAGAATCCGGCCTACCGGTTCCTGAACATCCCTCGCGTCGTCACGAACCTCGGCGTCTTCGACTTCGGCGGACCGGACCACACGTTCCGCGCGGTGTCGCTGCACCCGGGTGTCGAAGCCTCGACGGTCGCGGAGAACACCTCGTTCGAGGTTGCCGGACTCGACGAGGCCGGCGTCACCCGTGAACCGACCGCCGAAGAACTGCGCCTCATCCGCGAGGTACTCGATCCGAAGAGCCTGCGCGACCGCGAGGTCTCGCTGTGACGACCCTGCGCACGCCCCTCACGGAACTGGTGGGCATCGAACATCCCATCGTCCAGACGGGCATGGGCTGGGTCTCGGGTCCCCGGCTGACCGCCGCGACCTCCAACGCGGGCGGCCTCGGCATCCTCGCGTCGGCCACGATGACGTACCCCGAACTCGAGGCCGCGGTCGTCAAGACCAAGTCGCTCACCGACAAGCCGTTCGGCGTCAACATGCGAGCCGACGCCTCGGACGCGGAGCAGCGCATCGACCTGCTGATCCGCGAGAACGTCAAAGTTGCGTCGTTCGCGTTGGCTCCCAAGAAGGAGCTCATCGCGAAGCTCAAGGATCACGGCATCGTCGTGATCCCGTCGATCGGCGCCGCCAAGCACGCGGTCAAGGTCGCCTCGTGGGGCGCCGACGCCGTGATCGTTCAGGGCGGTGAAGGCGGCGGGCACACGGGTCCGGTCGCTACGACGCTTCTGCTGCCGAGTGTTCTCGACGCAGTCGATATCCCGGTGATCGCCGCGGGCGGATTCTTCGACGGACGAGGACTCGCCGCCGCACTCTCCTACGGTGCGGCCGGTGTCGCGATGGGAACGCGGTTCCTTCTCACCAGCGACAGCGCCGTGCCGGATTCGGTCAAGCAGCAGTACCTTGCACGCGGCCTTCAGGACACGACGGTCTCGCTCAAGGTGGACGGCATGCCGCACCGCGTGCTCAACACCGAACTCGTGAACAGCCTCGAACGGTCCAGCTACGCGAAGGGTTTGATCGCCGCGGCCCGCAACGCCACGAAGTTCAAATCCATGACGGGGATGAAGTGGTCGACTCTCGTCCGCGACGGTCTCGCCATGAAGAAGGCGAGCGACCGCACGTGGCAGCAGATCATCATGGCCGCCAATACCCCGATGCTGCTCAAAGCAGGTCTGGTGGAGGGTAATACCGACGCCGGCGTTCTGGCCTCCGGTCAGGTCGTGGGCATGGTCGACGACCTGCCGAGCTGCGCAGAACTCATCGACCGCATCATCGCCGAGGCGGTCGAGCGGATCGATGCGCTCGGTGCACTGCGCGACGCCGGGCGGCCTGCCGCCTGACCCGCACCCCTAAGTTCGAACTCAGCAGCACCCGGCCACTACGGCCGGGTGCTGCTTGCATTCGGCCCACAGGATTGCTTCGGCAGAGCCTCTTCTTCAATTCTGTCGATCTTGCTACCTTCTCTGTAAGGGAGAATGTCATTCTCTTTCGAGCGCTCGAAGGGACCCAGATGACGCGGTGGAGAAGATCGCTGACCGGACTCGTTGTGGCGTGTTCGACGCTGCTCGTGGTGAGCGCATGCGCCTCGAGTGCGAATTCCGACCCCAAGTCGTCCGGACCTGTCGGCGATCCGGTGAGCGGAGGTATCGCGCGAGCGATCCAGATCCGCGAACCGGTCGGGCTGGATCCGGCTCAACTCGCCAACAACTGGGTGGGTCAAGGGTTGCTCGGCAACGCTCTGTACGGCACGTTGATGATCGACAATCCCGATACTTTCGAGATCGATTACGCGCTCGCTACGGACTTCACCACTCCGGACGGCGGTAGCACCTTTGTTCTCACGCTCCGTCCGGACCTGACGTTCACCGACGGCACGCCGTTGAATGCAGAGGCGGTGAAATTCAACTGGGATCGGCTGCGTGACACGGCGACGGGATCGAGTTCACTCCCCCAGGCATCTCAGGTCGCCGCCACCGAGGTGGTCGACGAAACCACGCTGAAGGCCACGATGGCGGTCCCGAACCCGATGTTCCCGTTCTCGGTGACGTCGAGTGCGCTCAACTGGATCGCCTCGCCCGCTGCCCTGGAGAAGGGCCGGGATGCTTTCAACTCCGATCCGGTAGGCGCCGGCCCCTTCGTGCTGACCCAGTGGGCACGTCAGGACACGATCGAACTCGAGCGCAACCCGGGCTATTGGGATGCGCCCCGGCCGTATCTCGACGGAATCACTCTCCGCACGGTGAGCGACGCCCAGCAGCGCATCAACCTTCTCACCACGGGTGGAGCCGACCTCGGCTCGGAGTCGAGCTGGTCGGCACTCAGCCGAGCCGAGCAGGCCGGACTCGTTGCGGACGTGGTGCGCATCGGTGGCGGGCAATATCTCGCCATGAACCATCGCACGGCGCCCTTCGATGATCCACGAGCGCGGAAGGCCGTTGCCTCCGCCCTTCAACTCGACGGAATCAACACAGCCGTGTTCGAAGGACAGGGTGAGGTACCGGCGACTCTGTTCCCCGAGTCATCACCGTTCTATGCGGACATTCCTCTGACCCAACATGATCCGGCCGAGGCGCAGCGACTCTTCGACGAACTTGCCGATGAGGGCAAGCCGGTCGAGTTCACGTTCACGGCCACTTCTTTGGTGGAGATCAAGTCCGTCGCCGAAACCGTTCAAGCCCAGCTGAGTTCGTTCGACAACGTGGACGTGAAGGTCGAAATCCTAGATTTCGCGGCATACATGCCGCGAATTGCTGCCCGCGACTTCGGCATGACGGTCTGGGCGGCGGACAGTCAGGAACCCGACTCGGCCTTGTGGAACGCCTTCCATTCCCGGTCCTCGGGCAATGTCACCGGCGTCGCCGATCCCGAACTCGACCGTGCGTTGGACGAAGGCCGGGCGGGCGGGACAACGCAAGAACGCTCCACCTCGTACACGGTGGTACAGGAGCGACTCGCCGAACTGAACCCCGGAGTCTGGTACATCCGGGCCGCACCGTCGGTTGTACGAAACTCGGATATCCACGGCATCCGCATGTATGCCCTCGGTTCGCTGATTCCCGATCAGATCTGGCTCACCCGGTAACGAGTTCATTGACCGAGGTTCCCCCGCGCGTTAGCGTGCCCGAAAGCTGTCAACGCAGGTCGGGGGGTCTCGCGTGCGAAAAGCAATGTCACGGGTAATGGTCGCAGTGGCAATCATGGCGATCGCTGTGGTGTCCGCCGTCCCGGCGGGGGCCGACCCGTCGGGTGGTTCCGACGCGGTGGCGTGGCAAGCCAGCGTGGACGCTCCCGACGCCTATCCCGGAACAGCAGTCGAGTGGGACGTCCCGATCACCCTCAGCGACGGTACGTTGCTGAGGGCGAACGTGTTCCGGCCGGCGAACGCCGACGGCTCGCCCATCGCCGAGCCGACACCGGTGATACTCAACCTCACGCCCTACACCAAACTGCTGTCCACGCTGGCATCGCTGCTGATGGAGGATCCGTCACTCGGGCCGGTCGTGGAGAATCTGGGCACCACCTTGAACCTGGGGGTCCCGTTCGACGGCATCACCGAGCTCGCCTCCCCCGCATCACAACTCGGTAAGGCGTTCGGACTCAACCGCGACCTGGTGCAGAACGGTTACACCCAGGTCGTCGTCGATGTTCGCGGCACCGGATTCTCACACGGACAGTGGCAGGTGCTCGGCCCCCGCGAGCAACAGGACACTGTGGAGGTGATCGACTGGGCAGCATCCCAGCCGTGGTCGAACGGCCGTGTGGGGACGACAGGTGTGTCGTACTCGGCGATCAACCAGATCCAGGCCGCGGGACTACGGCCCCAGGCTCTCGAAGCAGTGTTCGCAGTCGAACCCGGCAACGACCTCCTCCGCGACATCGTCGGGACCGGTGGCGCGCTGGGCATCGGTTTCATGCCCGCCTGGCTCGGTCTCGTCAACGGACTCAAGTGGTTGCCCGACGTGCAAGCCTTGCTCGAGGGGCGCTTCGACGCCCGATGGTTGCGAGATCGACTCGCCGATCCCTCCACGAAGATCCCCGAGTTGCTGGAAGTCATCACGGCACCGAGTGTCGACTCCGTGTCTCCGGGCGCTCTCGAGGTTGCCCAGGACGGCGCCTTCTATCAGGACCGCCAGGCACGCCTCGAGTCTGTCGAGGTTCCGACCTTCGTTTTCGGGAATTGGCACGACATCTTCGCGAACAGCGAGCCGGACATCTACAACCGGATTCCGGTGGAGCCGGGCCGCAAGCAACTCGTCATGGGCGACGGATACCACGCAGTGACGGGAACCGGTTTCGGCACGCCCGGATTTCCGCCCGACATCGCGGCGCTGCAGCGCGCGTGGTTCGACCGGTGGCTGCGAGGCATCGACAACGGGATCGAGAAGTACGGACCCGTGACGTTGCTGCAGCAGGGCGGTGGATGGACCACCACCCGGCAGTTTCCCCGCGAAGGAGTTCGGCACGAGAAGCTTTTCCTGGCGGCGGCGCCGAGTGGGACAGCCGCGCACGCAGCACACGACGGGACACTCGTGCCCACGCTCCCTGACGAGGCGCGTCGCCTCACCGTCTCCCCCGGGTTGCGCGGGTTCTGTTCGAGGGAAGGCGCACAAGGCACGGCAGGCATCACCGTGTTGCTCGGCTCGACGTGCACCAAGGACTCCCGATTTCACGAGGCCGAGGCTCTGACATTCACGAGCGAGGCGTTCTCCGAGCCGACCCTGTTCTCGGGGCCCTTCAACGTTCACCTGAATACCGTCCTCGACGCCACGGACGGATTCTGGTCGGTGACGGTCAACGACGTCGGCCCCGACGGACGCTCCACGGTCCTGTCGACCGGCTCGCTGGTGTCCTCCCTCCGGACTATCGACGATTCTCTGAGTTCGTTCACTGCCGAGGGCGATTACGCCAGTGCACACCCGACTCTCACCCTTGCGACGAGGAAGCCGGTCGTGCCGGGGGAATCGACACTGCTGGACATCAGCACGCTGCCGACGGAGGCGGTACTCGCTCCGGGTCACCGGTTGCGTATCGACGTGTACGCCGCCAACGTCCCGCGGTCGCTCCCGCTGGGCCCGATGCTGAACGAAAGCGGTCTCCGTCCGCAGCACCTCGAATTGGACAGGTCTGCGCCGAGTTTCGTCACTCTGCCGACAGTGCGCGGGCGCACCTGGGAGAATTGATCGTCAGCACCACCCCGTTGGTGGGACCGCCCCGACGCGTTGGGAAAGGTGCAGCCGCCACTGCGAAGGGTGCCTCGATGACGAAATTGACGCCGTTCTATGAGAACGTCCAATCGCATTACGACCTGTCCGACGAGTTCTTCGATCTGTTCCTCGATTCGACCCGGACCTACAGTTGCGCCTATTTCGAGCGCGACGACATGTCCCTCGAAGAGGCGCAGAAAGCAAAGATCGACCTGTCCCTCCGCAAATGCGACCTCCGGCCCGGAATGACCCTGCTCGACATCGGGTGCGGGTGGGGGTCCACCATGCGGCGGGCGATCGAGCGGTACGACGTCAACGTCATCGGCCTGACGCTGAGCCGCAACCAGTACGACCACGTCTCCGAGATGATCTCGGGGCTGGCTCTCGGACGCCGGTCCGCCGAGGTTCGCTTGCAGGGCTGGGAGGACTTCGACCAACCGGTGGACCGGATCGTGAGCATCGGGGCCTTCGAGCATTTCCGCCGGCGTCGCTACGACACGTTCTTCGAGCGGACATCGCAGATGCTGCCGCCCGACGGCCGGATGTTGCTCCACACCATCGTCGGCCATTCACGGCAACTGCTCGAGGACATGCAGGTCGAGGTAAATCGCGACGACGCCCTGTTCCTCCGGTTCATCCTCCGGGAGATCTTCCCGGGCGGCCAGTTGCCGGAGCGCGACATGATCATCACCGGCGCGCAGCGTCACGGCTTCTGGGTCCAGAACATCGAATCACTGCAACCGCATTACGCCCACACCTTGGATCTGTGGGCCCGCGCCTTGGAATCACGTCACGACGAGGCGGTGGCACTTGCGTCGGAAGAAGTCTTCCAGCGGTACATGCGGTACCTCACCGGCTGTGCCGAGAACTTCCGCCGCGGGTTGATCGATCTCCAGCAGTTCACTCTCGTCAAGCACCCCCGCAGCGGTGCGCCCCGCACCGTGTGAAGCGACGGTGATCACACTTAAATCTCTAGCGGTGACTGTAGACAATCGTTTTTCTTGGTTGTACATTATGTCTTGTAAGTGAGAGCGAGACCGAAGAAACGGGCAGGGACGAACTGCCCACGAAGGAATCGAAGAAGCTTGGAGTAGGGCACCGTCGAGCGAGTGAGTTGAGTATTCGGAAAATGCTCGAGGTGTTCGACTCCATCGGGGCCGGAGACGGTGCGGCCCCCGGACACAGTAGTTACCCGGCTGGGAGGTGGTGCGCGGTCAGTTGTCGAGATCAAGTTCCGTCCACCGAGGCGGGACGAAGGTAGAAAGGCCGACCGAAGCGTTGGCCCGTGTTAGTAGAACGTAAGCCCCTGGACCCCGGCGCCGTAGGCGCCGGGGTCCCCGTCCATGTATACGAAGGGCGACGCGCACACCCCGTGAAACGGAACAAAGACGCCGAGGACAAGTTCGACGACGAGAACTTCCCTGCGTACAGCATGGGACGCGCCGCCGAAATCCTCGGTGTCACCCAAGCTTTCCTCCGAAGCCTCGACACCGCGAACCTGGTCAACCCGATGCGATCGGAGGGTGGCCACCGGCGGTACTCCCGCTACCAGCTCCGCATGGCAGCGCGGGCCAGGGAACTCGTCGATCAGGGGACCGCGCTCGACGCCGCCTGCCGGATCATCATTCTGGAAGACCAACTCACCGAAGCGTTACGCATCAACGAGCAGCTCCGCCAGGGCAAACCGGGGTCCCCGCAAGGCCCGGCCGCGCAGCCGGATCGGGCCGGCGGCACTCCGAACCCGGACAACGATTCTCCCGGGTGAGCGGGCGTCAGCAGCACCGAGCACCGGGGTTCGCGTCGGCGTCGGCGTGACGAGCACGCCAATACTCGCGTTCGCTCGGGACGCGGCAACCCGGGTGGTTTCTGCGGTGCCACTCGGCGTATCGGGCGTAGTCGTGGTCTCCCATCAGGGCGCCGACCCACCACCACACTCGTCGCAGCGCGGCGGTCACGGCGCATCGCTCTTCTCTTGGGTTTGCCGACGGGCGGCGTCGTCCCTGCTGGTCGCCGCACCCGGAGCCCGGACCTTGCCGGACGCGATCAATTCGTCCCATTCCTTCTGCAATTCACGCTCGGCGGGAGTCGGGACGAAGCCTGCAGGAGCGAAGATCCGGGACGGGACCTCCGGAGATTCCGTCGTCGGAAGACCACCCGCGCGCACCGCCCGAACACAGACGACGAGGCCGGCCGCGACCACCACGAGCACCAATCCCGCGAACACGATCGACAACGTGCCCTGGATGAACGTGTTTCGGATGACGGCGTCGATCTCGTCGATGCCGTCCGCCGATCCGAACGCGGTGGCACCCGAGTTCTTCGCATCGACGAAGGCCCTGTGCTGCGCCCAGTACCCCACCGCGCGGTCGGAGGAGAAGATCTTCTGCCACGATGCGGTCATCGTCACGATGAGGTCCCATAGCAGCGGAACGCCGGGAATCCACGCCCACTTGAACATTCCCTTCTTCACGACGATGGCGAGGACGACCGTAAGAGCGATCGCCGCCAGCAACTGGTTGGCGATGCCGAAGAGCGGGAAGAGGGTATTGATGCCGCCGAGCGGGTCGGTGACGCCCATGAGCAGGATCGCGCCCCACGCAGCGACAACCACGAGAGAGCAGAACCACGCACCGGGCCGCCACGACGGATCCTTGAACCGGTGGGCCGGACCGCCGAAGTTGCCGAGCGAGTCCGAGAGCATGAAGCGCGCGACACGCGTACCCGCGTCGACCGTCGTGAGGATGAACAGCGCCTCGAACATGATCGCGAAGTGGTACCAGAACGACTTGAGGGCGTCGCCACCGAACAGGTCGCTGAGTACCTGGGACATCCCGAACGCGAGGGTGGGGGCACCACCGGTACGCGAAATGATGCTGTCCTCGCCCACGGCGGCGGCAGCCCCGGATATCTGTTCGGGGGTGATGTCCGGTGCCGGCAGACCGAGTCCGTTCACGTACGCGGCGGCGGTCTCCGGAGTTCCCCCGGTGAGAACAGCCGGCGCGTTGAGCGCGAAATAGAGGTGCTGGTCGATGATGCACGCGGTGACCAGAGCCATGATCGCGACGAACGATTCGGTGAGCATCCCGCCGTACCCGATCAGCCGGGTCTGCTTCTCCTTCTCGAGCATCTTCGGCGTCGTTCCCGACGAGATGAGGGCGTGGAAGCCTGACAGCGCGCCACACGCGATGGTGATGAACAGAAACGGGAACAGCGATCCGGCGAAGGCGGGGCCGTTCCCGGCGATCGCGAAGGAGGACACGGCCGGCATCCGGATATCGGGGCGGGCGACGAGGATGCCGATCGCGAGCAACGCGATGGTTCCGACCTTCATGAAGGTCGAGAGGTAGTCGCGGGGCGCCAGCAGCAACCACACCGGGAGCACCGAAGCAGCGAACCCGTAGGCGATCATCAGCCATGCGATCGTCACCGGTGAGAGCGTGAACCACTCTGTGCCCCAACTTGTCTCGGCAACCCATCCTCCGGCGATGATCGCCAGCAGCAACAGCGCCACACCGATCAACGACACCTCGGCGACCTTGCCGGGCCTGAGGAAGCGCAGGTACACACCCATGAACAGGGCGATCGGGATCGTCATCGCGATGGAGAACAAGCCCCACGGGCTCTGGGCCAGAGCATTGACCACCACCAGCGCCAGCACCGCGATGAGGATGATCATGATGACGAAAACCGCGATGAGAGCGGCGGTTCCGCCCACCACACCCAGTTCCTCCCGCGCCATCTGCCCCAGGCTGCGGCCGCGGCGACGCGTCGAGATCGACAGCACGAGGAAGTCCTGGACGGCGCCCGCGAAGACCACGCCCACGATGATCCAGATCGTGCCCGGCAGGTAGCCCATCTGCGCGGCGAGGACCGGCCCGACGAGCGGCCCGGCGCCGGCTATCGCGGCGAAGTGGTGACCGAACAGGACCCGTCGGTCCGTCGGCATGTAGTCCTTGCCGTTCTCGAGGATCTCCGCCGGGGTGGCACGATCGTCGCGCGGTTGCACGATCTTTCGCTCGATGAACTTGGCGTAGAACCGGTATGCGATCAGATAGGTGCACACCGCCGCGATGACGAACCAGACCGCGTTGATGTTCTCCCCGCGCACGAACGCGATCATCGACCAGGCGACTGCACCCACGACCGCCAGGAGCACGAACACGATGCGGGTGGTGAGCGACATCGGGGTCCGGTCGATGACGCCTACGGGTGGCAGATCCGGATCCGTACGGAGGTACTCGACGTACTCACGATTGGGCGGCGACGACTGCTCGACGGCCATTTCGGCTCCTCACCGGATCGGCGCGGGACCGTCGCGCGCCGCTGCGGTGGTCCGCGTCGTCGCGCACGGTGCTGGCCTGGGTCACGGTACCCGCGCGACCCCGGTGGGGACCTCGGAAATGGACCGAATGAGAGGTTCCGTTTTGCGGTCGGCCCGAGCGTCGTCGTGGCCGCGAAGAGCGTCAGCCGCGGGCGGCTATCCGTGCACGCACCTCGGGGCGCCGTAGCGGCGGGACCGTGCGGGGTGGTTGTCTCCGCTCCGGCAGCGACGCGAGCAACCTGGTGGTCGTCGCGGCGACCTCGGCGACGGCCTGCTCGAACGGCTCCCGGGTGGCGTCGGACAGAGACTGGATTCCGGTGACCTTGCGGACGTACTGCCGGGCGGCCGCCTCGATTTCCTCAGCGGTCGCTGCCGGTTCGAGTCCGCGCAGCTCGGTGATGTTCCGGCACATGATTCGAGGGTAGACCCGCGGGCCGGACATCGCACCGGACGCGACTTACCCGACCACCGCAGTGCCCCGGACACCACCGTGCCCGCGGCGCGATCGTCCGGGCAGTAACCGGAACGGAACGCACCGCGGGCACGGTGGTCTTGCGTGGTGGTACCGAGCGTCAGAGCCGCTCGATGATCGTGACGTTGGCGGTGCCGCCCCCTTCACAGATGGTGAGCAGGCCGTAACGGCCGCCGATACGCTCGAGTTCGTTGAGCAGCGTCGACATCAGCTTGGTGCCGGTCGCGCCGAGGGGGTGGCCGAGCGCGATGGCGCCACCGTTGACGTTGACCTTGGCGGGATCGGCGCCGATCTCCTTGATCCACGCCAGCACGACCGGTGCGAACGCCTCGTTGATCTCGATCAGATCGATGTCGTCGATCGTCAGACCGGCCTTCTCGAGCGCGTGCTGCGTGGCCGGGATCGGCGCGGTCAGCATGTAGATCGGATCGTCACCGCGGGCACTGAGGTGGTGGATCCGGGCACGGGGCTTCAGGTTGTACTTCTTCACGGCCTCGTCGGACGCGAGGAGGACGGCGGACGCACCGTCGGAGATCTGGCTCGCGACAGCCGCGGTGATCCGCCCACCCTCGACGAGCGGCTGCAGCGACGCCATCTTCTCGAGGCTCGTCTCACGCGGGCCCTCGTCGACGGTGGCGTCGCCGAGCGGCACGGTCTCGTTGTCGAAGCGACCGGCAGCGATCGCGGCCTTGGCGCGCTCGTGGCTCTGCAGCGCCCACTGCTCGAGTTCCTCACGGCTGATGTCCCACTTCTCGGCGATCATCTCGGCGCCCTTGAACTGGGAGACCTCGTCGCTGCCGTAGCGCTCGGTCCAGCCCTTCGAACCACCGAACGGGGTGTCGAACCCGTACTGCTGACCCGCGGTCATCGCCGACGAGATCGGGATCTGCGACATGTTCTGGACGCCGCCCGCGATGATGAGGTCGGCGGTGTTGCTCAGGATCGCCTGAGCACCGAAGTGCAGGGCCTGCTGGCTCGACCCGCACTGGCGGTCGACGGTCACGCCGGGCACGTGCTGCGGGTAGCCCGCGGCCAGCCACGCGGTGCGGGCGATGTTGCCGGCCTGACCACCGATGGCGTCGACGCAGCCGAACACGACGTCGTCGACGTCACCGGGGTCGATGCCGGTGCGCTCGACGACGGCCTTGATGACGTGCGCGCCGAGATCGGCCGGATGCACGCCGGACAGGCCGCCCTTCTTCTTGCCGATCGGGGTGCGTACCGCGTCGACGATGTAGGCCTCGGTCATGATTGCTCCTTATGCAGATCCGGGTTCGACAGTCCGTCGAGCACGATGGAAAGGTATTGCTGTGCAACTTGTTCTGCGGTGAGGGCGCCGCCCGGGCGATACCAGCGCACCGCGACCCACACGGTGTCGCGGACGAACCGGAAGACGAGTTCGACGTCGATATCGGGACGGAACGTACCGTCGGCGACGCCGCGCTCGAGTACACCGACCCACAGTTCCCGGAATTCGGTGTTGCGTTCGCCGATGTACGCGAAGCGCTCGCCCTCGAGGTGCTTGGCCTCGTCCTGGTAGATGGCGACCGCCGAATGCGACCTGTCGATCGAGTCGTACGACGTGGTCACCAGCGCTTCGAGAGTCGCGCGGGAATCGAGTCCCGACGCGACGATCTTGCGATAGCGGTCGAACAGGTAGTCGAGGAACCCACGCAGGATCTCGTCGACCATCGATTCCTTGGAGTCGAAGTGGTGGTAGAGGCTTCCCGAGAGAATCCCTGCCGCGTCGGCGATGTCGCGCACGGTCGTCGCGCGGACGCCCCTCGAAGCGAAGAGATCGGCGGCAATGGCGAGCAGTTCGGCGCGGCGTCCGGACTTGCCGTTGCTGTCGTCGCGAGATGGAGTCATGGAGACATCCTTTCAAGCCGCCGTGCGCGGTCCCGGTCACGGGAGCCGCGCACGGGCGAGTCAGGCGCGCTGCGAGGAGACGGAGACGACCTCGCCGGTCAGGTACGTGGTGTAGTCGCTCGCGAGCATCGCGATGGTTGCCGCGACCTCCCACACCTCCGCGGCGCGACCGAACGCTTCGCCTGCGGCGAGCTGGTCGAGCAGTTCCTCGCTGGTGACCTTCGCGAGGAACGCGTGCCGCGCGATGGACGGGGCGACGGCGTTGATCCGCACGCCGTATTCGGCGGCTTCGATCGCCGAGCACCGGGTCAGGGCCATGACGCCGGCTTTCGCCGCGGCGTAGTGCGCCTGCGAATGCTGGGCACGCCAGCCGAGCACCGACGCGTTGTTGACGAGCACGCCGCCGTGATCGACCGAGCGGAAGTAGCGCAGCGCAGCACGGGTGGCGCGGAAGGTGCTGGTGAGCGTGATGTCGAGGACGCGATCCCACTGTTCGTCGGTCATGTCCACGACGGGGGTCTCGCCGCCGAGACCGGCGTTGTTGATCAGGACGTCGATGCGGCCGAGGCGATCGGCGGCACCGGCGATGAGCGCGTCGACCTGTTCGGTGGACGAGACGTCGCAGACGATCGACGCGACCTGCTGCTCGGGGAACTCAGCGGCGAGCTTGTCGGCGGCTTCCCCGAGACGGCGCTCGTGGAAGTCGGAGACCAGCACGTCGGCGCCTTCGAGCAGGGCGCGCCGCGCGGACGAGAAACCGATCCCGGTGCCGGCTGCGGCCGTGACGACGACCTTCTTTCCCGCGAGCAGTCCGTGGCCCGGGGTTTCGACGGGCGCGGTGGCGAGCGGTGAAATGGCGCTGGGCGAAGTGGTCACGGACGTGCCTCCCGGGGAAGGCCGAGCACGCGCTCGGCGATGATGTTGCGCTGGATCTCGTTGGATCCGCCGTAGATGGTGTCGGCGCGGGTGAACAGGAACAGTCGCTGCCACTCCGCGAGTTCGAGGTGTTCGGGGTCGGTGATGACGGACGGCGTGCCGGCATGGTCGTGGTCGGGGCCCACGAGCGAGCTCGCGCCCTCCACGTCCATGGCCAGGGCACCGAGGTCGCGATGCCAGTTGGCCCACAACAGTTTCGCGACGGACGCCTGTCCCGGATCTGCGTCGTCCAGGGTACGCACGGCGTGCGCACGCATGACGCGCAGTCCGATGCGGGCGCGGGCGATCTTCTCGCGAACGGCGGGGTCGTCGAGCGCGCCGTTCGCTGCGGCGACGTCGGTGATCGTCCGGAGTTCGCGGTCGAAGCCGATCTGCTGGCCCAGGGTGGAGACGCCGCGCTCGAAGGTCAGCAGACCCATGGCGACCTTCCACCCGTCACCGGGATTCCCGACCACGAGGTCGGCGTCGGTCACGGCATCGTCGAAGAAGACTTCGTTGAATTCGGACGTGCCGGTGAGCTGCTGGATGGGCCGTACCGTCACACCGGGCTGGTCCAGCGGCACGAGCAGGAAGCTCAGGCCGTGGTGGCGCGACGAACCGGGTTCGGTGCGGGCGACGACGAACGCCCACTGCGCGACGTGCGCCAGCGACGTCCACACCTTCTGGCCGTTGATCACCCACTTGTCGCCCTCGAGGCGAGCGGTGGTGGTGACGTTGGCCAGATCCGAGCCGGCACCCGGCTCGGAGTAGCCCTGCGCCCACAGTTCGGTGACGTTGCGGATACCGGGAAGGAATCGCTGCTTCTGTTCCTCGGTTCCGAACGCGATGAGGGTGGGGCCGAGCAGCTCTTCACCGAGGTGGTTGACCCGCGCGGGCGCATTCGCCTTCGCGTACTCCTCGTGGAAGATGACGCGCTGTTCGATCGTCGCGCCTCGTCCGCCGTACTCGGTGGGCCAGCCGATGCAGGTCCATCCCGACGCGGCGAGGTGACGGTCCCACGCAAGTCGTTGTTCGAAGAATTCGTGTTCGCTACCGGGTCCGCCCTTGCCCCTGAGCTCGGCGAATTCGCCGGTCAGATTCTCCTCGAGCCACTGCCGTACGGTGGCCGCGAATTCCGCATTGTCCAGGCTCTCGCTCTCGTGCACGTCTGTACGATAACCTACCAAGCAATTGCTAGGTAGGGAGCTACGTGAACACAACACCCGGAACCACGCCGGCCGCCCTCATCCGTGCCGTCGGCGAGCACGCGAACGGACTCGCCGTCGTCGACGGCGATACCCGTCTGACCTTCACCCGTCTACACGAGTACGTCCGGGACTTCGCTGCCGCACTCGTGGCCCGCGGATTCCGGCCGGGCGACCGCGCCGCCATCTGGTCCCCCAATACATTCCACTGGGAGATTGCTGCTCTGGGGGTGCACTGGGCGGGCGGCGTCGTCGTTCCCGTCAACACCCGCTACACGGGCAGCGAAGCCGCCGACATCGTCGAACGCGTGAATGCGGCGGCCCTCGTCGTCGCAGGGGAATTCCTCGGCAGCGACCGGTACACCCAGTTGCAGCAGGCAGCACCCGATCTCGCCGTACCCACGGTCGTGCGGGTCCCGCTGGGCGGGAACGACACTCCGTCCTCGGACGTCTTCGACTGGGAGGATTTCCTCGCCCTGGCGACGGACGACCTGCGCGCCGAGGCCGATGCACGCGCAGCAGCGGTGCAGCCCGACGACGTGGCCGACATCCTCTTCACCTCCGGCACCACCGGCCGCAGCAAGGGCGTGCTCAGTGCCCACCGTCAGACCATCGGGGTCGCCGACGCCTGGGGCGACTGTGCGGAGTTGTCGCCCGCCGACAACTACCTGATCATCAATCCGTTCTTCCACAGCTTCGGATACAAGGCCGGTTTCGCCGCGGCCCTTCTCAAGGGCTCCACGGTGGTGCCGATGGCGGTGTTCGACACCGAGAAGGTCATGGAGATCGTGTCGCGGGAGAGCATCAGCGTGCTCCCGGGCGCACCGACGATCTACCAGTCGATCCTCGATCACCCCCGCCGCGACGAGTACGACATGTCCACGCTTCGCATCGCGATCACCGGGGCGGCGCCGGTGCCCGTCGCACTGGTCGAGCGCATGCAGCGCGAACTCAGCTTCGATGCCGTGCTCACCGCGTACGGGCAGACCGAAGCCGTGGTCGCCACGATGTGCCGGACCGACGACGACCCCGTCACGGTCTCCAACTCCTCGGGCCGCGCCACCGCCGGGTTCGAGGTGCGCATCGGCGACAAGGACGAGATCCTGCTCCGCGGACCCAACGTGATGCTCGGCTACCTCGACGACCCCGAGGCCACCGCCGCCACCATCGACGCCGACGGATGGCTCCACACCGGTGACGTGGGAACCCTGGACGACCGGGGTTATCTCGCCATCACCGACCGGCTCAAGGACATGTACATCAGCGGCGGATTCAACGTGTACCCCGCGGAGGTCGAATCGGCTCTGCTGCGCGTCCCGGGTGTGCACGAGGTCGCGGTGATCGGTGTGCCCGACACGCGCATGGGCGAGGTCGGAAGGGCCTTCGTCGTCCCACTGGACGGTCATCGCCCCACGGAGGGCGACATCATCGCGTATGCCAAAGAGAAGCTCGCCAATTTCAAGGTTCCGCGGTCGGTCCGGTTCGTGGACACGCTGCCCCGAAACCCGTCCGGCAAAGTACTGAAAAACGTTTTGCGTGAGGAGAAGTCATGACCGTCCCGTTCGAGCCCGACGTCGTCACCTACGAGGTGCGCGACGGCGTCGCGATCGTCACTCTCAACCGTCCCGACTACCGCAATGCGCAGAACTCGGTCATGACGTACGCACTCGACGCCGCATTCGAGAAGGCGGTCGAGGACGACGAGGTGAAGGTGATCGTGCTCGCCGGCAACGGCAAGCACTTCTCCGCGGGTCACGATCTCGGCACGCCCGGCCGCGACCACCACGTGCACTACGACAACAAGGCCGTCATGTGGTGGGACCACGTGGACAAGGTCGGCGGCGACCAGCGTTACGCACGCGAGATGGAGGTCTACCTGGGGATGTGCCGTCGCTGGCGTGAGATCCCCAAGCCGACCATCGCCTCCGTCCAGGGCGCATGCATCGCCGGTGGCCTCATGCTGGCATGGGTGTGCGACCTGATCGTCGCGTCCGAAGACGCCTTCTTCTCCGATCCGGTCGTGCGCATGGGCATTCCCGGCGTCGAGTACTTCGCGCACCCGTGGATTCTGGGAACGCGGTTCGCCAAGGAGATCCTGTACACCGGCGACCGTTTCAGCGCACAGCGCGCATACGAGGTGGGCATGGTCAGCCGCGTGGTCACGCGCGAGAACCTCGAGTCCGAAACCCTCGCTCTCGCAGCACGTATCGCCGAGATGCCGCGGTTCGGCCTGGCTCTGACCAAGCGTGCGGTGAACCAGTGCGAGGACCAGATGGGCATGCGCAACGGGATGGATTCCGTATTCGGACTGCATCACTTCGCGCACGCGCACAACGCCGAGGTGGGAACCGATTCCCTCGGCGGCATGAATGCCAAGTCGATGGCCGCGAGCGCGCGGCCCGCCCAGGAAGGGTCGAAGTAGTGGACCTCGAACTCGACGACGCCACAGTCGCGTTCCGCGACGAGGTGCGCGCGTTCCTGAAAGAGAACGTGCCCGCGACTCCGCTGAAGTCCATGGACACGGCGGAAGGTTTCGAAGAACACCGTCAGTGGGAACGCACGCTCGCCGATGCGCGGATGTCCGTCGTGTCGTGGCCGACCGAACTCGGTGGCCGCGACGTGAACCTCCAGCAGTGGGTCGTCTTCGAAGAGGAGTACTACCGCGCCGGCGCACCCGGACGCGTCAGCCAGAACGGCATCTTCCTGCTGGCGCCCACGCTCTTCGAACACGCCCACCCCGAGCAACTCGCACGGATCATGCCGCGCATGGCACGGGCCGACGACATCTGGGCGCAGGCCTGGTCCGAGCCGGAATCGGGCAGCGACCTCGCGTCTCTGCGGTCCACCGCGACCCGGGTGGACGGCGGCTGGCTGCTCAACGGACAGAAGACGTGGAGTTCGCGGGCGTCGTACGCCGACATGGGCTTCGGGCTCTTCCGGTCCGACCCCGACGCGCAGCGCCACAAGGGCATCACGTACTACATGTTCGACCTGCGGGCCGAGGGCGTCACCGTCCGTCCCATTCCGCAGCTCGACGGTGAGCCCGGCTTCGCCGAGATCTTCCTCGAGGACGTCTTCGTTCCCGACGACCCCGCGAACCCCGGAGAATCCGGTGTGATCGGTGCCGTGAACGAAGGCTGGCGGGTCGCGATGAGCACCGCCTCCAACGAGCGTGGGCTGTCGCTGCGCTCCCCCGGCCGGTTCCTCGCGGCGACCGACCGGTTGCTGCGCAGCTACCGCGACTCCGGCCTCCACGGCGACACCGCGACGCGCAACCGTGTCGCCGACGCGTGGATCGGTGCGCGCGCATACGAACTGTCGACGTGGGCGACGGTCACCCGGTTGCAGAACGGTGGCCAACTGGGCGCGGAATCGTCGATCAACAAGGTGTTCTGGTCCGACTGGGATATCGCGACGCACGAAACCGCCCTCGAGCTGAAGGGCGCGGACGCCGAGGTCGTCGACGGGTGGACCGACGGTTACCTGTTCTCGCTGTCGGGTCCGATCTACGCGGGCACCAACGAAATCCAGAAGAACGTCATTGCCGAGCGGCTGCTCGGCCTCCCGAGGGGTGACCGATGAGATTCGCACTCGACGAGTCGCACGAAGACTTCGCGTCCAGCATCGACGCGCTGCTCACCAAGTCGGACATGCCTGCGGTGATCCGCGCATGGAACACCGGTGACACCGCTGCCGGTACCGCTGTCTGGCAGCGACTGGCCGACACCGGCGTCAACGGATTGCTCGTTCCCGAGGAACACGACGGTCTCGGTGCCGACGCGGTCGACCTCGTGGTCGCCCTCGAGCAACTCGGACGTCACGCCGTTCCCGGTCCTGTCGTCGAAACAGTCGCGGTGGCGCCGCTGCTGCTCGCTGCGGTCGCCCCGGACCGACTGGGCGCGCTGGCCGGCGGATCGCTCGCCACCGTCGCTTTCGCACCGCACGCCCCGTACGCGGTGGACACCGGGGTCGCCGATCTCGTACTCCACGTCGCCGACGGCACCGTGTCGGTGGGCACCGTGGGCCGGGTACGCGAATCGGTCGACCGGTCGCGCCGCCTGTCCGAGGTGAGCCCGTCCGAGACACTCGGAACGACCGACACGGCCGCTGCGTTCGACGTGGGTGTGCTCGCGTCCGCCGCCCAGCTCCAGGGGCTCGGCCGGACCCTGCTCGACACCACTGTCGAGTACGCCCAGCAGCGCAAGCAGTTCGGCAAGGCGATCGGTTCCTTCCAGGCCATCAAGCACCATTGCGCAGAGGTGGCCGTGGGTCTCGAGATGGCTCGTCCCCTCCTGCACGGGGCTGCCATCGCCGTGCGCGACGGACTGCCGACCGCCTCGCGTGACGTCTCGGCCGCCAAGGTGGCCTGCGGGGACGCCGCATACCGTGCGGCTCGCACCGCGCTCCAGGTTCACGGCGCCATCGGATACACCCAGGAATACGACCTGTCACTGTGGATCACCAAGGTCCGTGCTCTCGTCACCGCGTGGGGCACACCGGACGTGCACCGTGCCCGCGTCGTCGACGCGCTCGAGAAGGCAGAGATCGCAGGAGTGGCATCGTGACGTTCGAAAACGAAGACCGCGCCGCGCTCCGGGAGTCCGTCCGCACTCTCCTCGCGAAGCACTCCGACTCCGCAGCGGTGCGTAAGGCGATGGCGTCGCCCGACGGGTACGACGCCGAACTGTGGAACCGGCTGGTCGAGCAGATCGGCGTCGCGGCACTCGCGGTTCCCGAAGAGTACGACGGTGTCGGCGCCACCCTCGCCGAAACCCACGTCGTACTCGAGGAGCTGGGACGCACTCTCGCACCGTCGCCGTTCCTCGGGTCCGCGGTCCTCGCCGCGCAGGCGCTGTTGCTGTCCGGTGACACCGACGCCGCCGGCAGGTTGCTGCCGGGGATCGCGGCAGGCGAGATCGTGGCCGTGTGCTGGGCATCGAAGTCCGGCTGGGACGTGCCCGGTGTCGCCGCGGACGGTGACATCCTGACAGGCACCGCCCACTACGTGCTCGGCGGCGATGTCGCGCAGGCCCTGCTCGTACTCGCCTCCGACGGCGATTCCGTGTCGCTGTTCGAGGTGGATCCGGCGGCGGAGGGTGTGTCGCGGCGACGGGTCCCGACCATGGATCCCACCCGCACCCTCGCCGAAGTGTCGTTCGAGGGAGTGCGCGGAACACGGTTGTCGTCTCCGGCCGATCTCGTCGACCGGCTGCGGACCGTCGCCGTGATCGCGGTGTCCGCAGAGCAGGTCGGCGCCGCGCAGGCCGCACTCGATCTGACCGTCGAATACGCGAAGAACCGCAAGCAGTTCGGGCGGGTCATCGGGTCGTTCCAGGCTCTCAAGCACCGGATGGCCGACATGTACGCCCTGGTCGAGACCGCGCGCTCGATGTCGCAGGCGGCTGCGTTGTCGCAGGACCCGCAGGATGCGTACGCCGCGAAGGTGTACTGCTCGGAAGCCTTCGAGCAGGTCGCTGCGGAAACGATCCAGCTGCACGGCGGTATCGCCATCACGTGGGAGCACGACGCACAGCTGTACTTCAAGCGTGCCCACGGCACCGCTCAGTTGTTCGGGCCGCCCCGCACCTACCTGCAGGCGATCGCCGGCTGACCGGAACCGGCTACAGGTGTCGCGTCTCGCCGCACCGCGGGGCCGGGCGCGGATGTCCGCGCCCGGCCCTGCGCTGCGGTCGGGCTGCATGTCTCGCGGCAGTGGTTAGCCTGTATGGATGACGACTCCCGACATCACGCTGAATTCCGGAACGACCATCCCGCAGCTCGGCCTGGGAGTGTGGCAGGCCACCGACGAGGAAACCGAGCATGCGGTGCGGTTCGCGCTCGACGAGGCCGGATACCGGCATATCGACACCGCGGCAGCGTACGGAAACGAGGAGGGCGTGGGCCGGGGTATCGCCGCGGCGTCCGTTCCTCGTGAGGACATCTTTCTGACGACGAAGCTGTGGAACGCCGACCAGGGTTACGACCGCGCCCTCGCCGCATTCGACGACAGCCTCGCCCGTCTGGGCACCGACTACGTCGACCTGTACCTCATCCACTGGCCGTTGCAGGACAACGACCGGTTGCTGCGCACGTGGGATGCACTCGAGAAGATCGCCGAGTCGGGGCGGGCCAAGGCCGTCGGCGTCTGCAACTTCGAACCGCATCACCTTCAGCTCCTCGTGGACCGCGGAGGCATGCTTCCCGCGGTGGATCAGGTCGAACTCCACCCTCATCTCCCGCAGCACGAGATCCGCAGCTTCGCGGGCGATCACGGCATCGCCGTCGAGTCGTGGAGCCCCCTCGGCGGGACGAGCAATGCCGGGTGGGGTCCGAACTCGAAGCCGAACACGCTGCTGGTGGACCCGATCATCACGCGAATCGCCGACCGGCACAGCAAGTCACCGGCGCAGGTGCTCATTCGCTGGCACCTGCAGAACGGTCTGATCGTCATTCCGAAGTCGGTGCACGATCTGCGGATCGCGCAGAACATCGACGTGTTCGATTTCGAACTCGACGACCTCGATCTCAGCGAGATCGCGACGCTCGACGACGGCGAGCGAGTCGGCATGCATCCCGACGAGATGAACATGGGCGCCCCCGACTGATCTCTTCCCCTCCGGGACTGGAACGTGTTCTCATTGCTGACACCCGTTCCAGTCTCCGGAGAGGTAGCGATGAGCGACACCACGACCCACCTGATTCAGGGAAGATCGGTCGAGATGCCCGTCGAGGTGCGAACCGCGACCGCATTCATGGGCGTGTTCTCCGTGTCGGCCGACCGCGCGCAGTCGTCGATCGCCTCGACCGGTCTCGAAGTCCTCCGGTACCGGCCGGGGCGGGCGCTGTGCACACTCGTGTTCGTCGACTACATCGACGGCGACCTCGGGCCGTACAACGAATTCGGAGTGTGCTTTCTCGTCCGCGATCACCGGCAGCGCGGGGGCGGCGTGCTCGGCGATCTGAAACAGCTCTCGACCGGCGGCGCGGGCGCGTTGATCCACCACCTGCCGGTGGACGGGGACTTCACGCTCGCAGCGGGCCGCGGCATCTGGGGTTTCCCGAAGACGCTCGCCGAGTTCGACGTCGATCACACGAGCAGCACCAGGCGAGGTTCGGTGAGCGCCGACGGAGCGCTGATCGCCGAACTCACCGTCTCGCCGGGGATCGCAGTGCCCGGCAAGGGAATCGCCGCGTCGCTCGCCGCTTACTCCTGTCTCGACGGGGTGACGCGCCGAACGACCTGGGACATGAACCCCAGCGGAGTGCGCACCCGGCCTGCAGGCGGCACCCTGACCCTCGGGACGCATCCCATCGCCGACGAGTTGCGGTCGCTCGGGTTACCGCGCCGCCCGCTGGTCACGTCGTCCATTCCGGATCTGAAGATGACCTTCGGCAGCGCCACCGAAGTCGGCCCCTAGACCGCAGCGGGTCCGTCGGCACCCTGCAGACCCTCCAGCCGCCGCACCGCATCCTCGAGGTGTTCACCGAGCATGTGGTGCACGTGCTCGGCCGGGGCGGTCCGGATGGCATCACGCAACTCGACGTGCTCGTCGACCTGCACGTGCAGATCCGGGTAAGTGGTCTGGAGGGCACCGAGGCACATACGGGTCTCGACGAGGAGGGTGCGTGCCGCGCGGACGAGGCGCGGGCTCGTCGCACTCGCAACGAGAATTTCGTGGAACCGCTGATCTCCGTCGGACACACCGGCGGGGTCGTCCCGTTCGGCGGCCGCCCGCATGGCGTCGATCGCGGGCGCGAGGTCGCGCCAGGCATGTTCGCGACGACCGTCAAGAATCATGTCGAGGGCGCCCCCTTCGATGACGCGACGGCTCCGATAGATGTCGACCACGTCGTCGAAGGTCAGCTCGGTCACAAAGATTCCGCGGTTGCGGATGCTGTAGAGAAGCCCTTCCGACAGCAGCCGTTGCATCGCTTCCCGAAGCGGTCCACGCGACACCGCGAAGTGCGCCGCCAACTCGGCTTCCCCGAGCTGGGTGCCCGGTGCAAGCGCCCCTTTGACGATCGCCGACCTCAGCTGCTCCGAGATGAGTTCCGCGGTCGACGGACGTGCCACGGGACGGAGATCGTCGAGATCACCGAGCGCCATGATCAGTACCTTCCTCGAACAAAGTGCCCAGTTCCGGGCGCATCACTGTATATCCGGCAAGTCGCAGCCCCTGCCACACGGTTACCTGGTTCGCGGTGAGAACCGGTTTGCCGGCCTGCTTTTCGAGTTCCCGCACGATGCGAAGGGTGTGCATCGCGGTGTCGGGGACGAGAATCGCTTCGGCGTCGGGATGGTCGTTGGCCGCCGCGAGATCGAGCACTTCACCGGGACTCAACGTTCCCACCCGGGCTGCGGTCTCGATGCCCGCGCTGCCGAACGACACCACATCGACTCCGGATTCCCCGAGGAACTCCACGAACAGTTCACCGACGTCGACCGGGTAGCTCGCTACGACCGCGACCCGCGTGATGTCCAGTGCTCGCAGGGCTTCTACGAACGCGAAACTCGTGCTCGACGCCGGCACTCCCCCGGCAGCGGCCGACACTCCGTCGGCCTGAGCGCGTGCTCCGTCCACTCCGTAGACGAAACTTCCCGACGTACAGGCCCATACGACGGAGTCCGGGCCCTTCGCCGCGAGTCGCTGTGCCCCGTCCACGAGCTTCGCGGGGCTGCCCAGGTCGAGCAATTCGGGCACGGCATGAAGGTCGGTGCCGTAGATGTGCGCGACGGGGAAGGCTGCACCGACGAGACCGGCGGCGAACTCGTACTCGTCTTCGGCTGCGTGATCGGGATAGATGATTCCGACCGTCACCGCGGGGTGCTGCGACATCAGAAGACTCCTCTCAGCCATTTGCCCGGTCCGCTCATGGGTAGTTTCATCCGTCCGAGACAGGCCCAGATGGTGAGCTGGTTGGCCGTGAGGACCGGCTTGCCCAGTTCGCGCTCGAGCGGTGCGATGAGGTCATAGGTGGGCAGGTTGGTGCAGCTGACGAAGATCGCCTGGGAGTCGGGGTCGTCCGCCGCGATGATGCGCTCGGCGATGGTGCGGTAGTTGACCTTCCAGATCCCGCCGCCGAGACCGAGGTGGGTGGAACGGACGACGTCGGTGCCTGCTTCCGCCAGGAAGCTGTGCAGGAGCTTGGTCAGCTGCTCGTCGTACGGCGTGATCACCGAGATGCGGGTGAGCTCGAGGTCACGCACCGCTTCGAGCAGCGCCCCCGACGTGGTGACCGCGCAAGGAGCACCGGCATCGCAGATGGCGTCGCGCAGTGTCTTCTCGTATCCGATCCCTTTGATGAAGCTCCCGGAGGTACACAGATAGGCCACGACCTCCGGTTCGACGTGCAGGACGTCGCGCGTCGCAGCCACGAGATGTCGTCTTTCCGAGACCAGTTCGGCCATCTCGAGGCTGACGGGCACCGGCTCGTAGGGGGTGCGCGCCAGATGCAGGCTCACCTCGAGCGGCGCCCAGCGCCACAGTTCTCGTTCCAGCGCGAGATCGAAGGGCGCGATGACGCCCACTCCTCGCTGCAACAGCGGCCCCTCGAATTCGGGGATGTCCAATTCCATACGGTCCCCCGAACGTCACAACTCCGACACTCTCCCTGGCGGGCAAGATTGTTGACAATAATACGATGCGCTCATACGGTGTCAACGTGGAAGCGAACCCGGTCGTGGCAGTGCTTCATGCCGAAGCGCTCCCCGACCCGGCGCGAATGGCTCCGGTGGCAGAGCACGCCACCGTCCGATACACCCGCCGCGACGGTCTTCCCGACGCACTCGACGGAGCAGAAGTCCTGTTCGTCTACGACTTCCGAACCGACGCACTCCCCCACGCGTGGCACGCCGCGAACAGACTCGACTGGATCCACGCTGCCTCGGCCGGTGTCGACCCCCTGATGTTTCCCGAATTGCGCGACAGCGACGTCACGGTCACCAACTCACGCGGGATCTTCGATGCCCCGATCGCCGAATACGTCCTGGCCCAGATCCTTTCGTTCGCCAAGGACATCCCGGAGTCGCTGCGCCTGCAACGGGACCACGTCTGGAAGCACCGCGACTCCGAGCGCATCGCCGGTCGCAGCGTCCTGGTCGTGGGTACCGGGCCCATCGGGCGTGCGATCGCCCGGCTGCTCACCGCCGTGGGGATGAAGGTCAGCGGGTCGGGTCGTCGCGGCCGTGACGACGACCCGGACTTCGGCACCGTCACCGCGACCGAGGATCTCCCCGCGGCGCTTGCGGTGGCCGACTTCGTCGTTCTGGCAGCGCCCCTCACCGACAGCACCCACGGACTGTTCGACGCCGAGATGTTCGCGGCCATGAGACCGGGGGCACGGCTGGTCAACGTCGGGCGTGGCGAACTGGTCCGCACGGACGACCTCGTGGACGCATTGCGGTCGGGCGCCGTCGGAGGAGCCGCCCTCGATGTGGTCGACCCCGAGCCGCTGCCCCCCGATCACCCCCTGTGGGATCTGCCCGGCGTCGTGATCACCCCGCACAATTCGGGTGATTTCTTCGGGTGGCAGGACACACTCGTCGATGCATTCGCCGAAAACTTCCGGCGTTGGAGAGCAGGATCGCCACTCGAGAATGTCGTGGACAAGCGACTCGGTTACGTGCCGAGTTCGTGAGGGACGGTGTGCCGCGCCCGACCGGATCGCGGTAGACCACCGGGACAAGGAGAGCACGATGAACCCCACCGACATGACCGCCGTCGAACTCGTCACCGCGTTCTCCTCGGGTGAGCTGTCTCCGGTGGAAGCGACCCGGTCCGTTCTCGACGAGATCGCCGCGCGCAATGGTGAGATCAACGCGTACTGCCTGGTCGACGAGGAGAAGGCGCTCGCCCAGGCGCGACGCTCCGAGGAGCGTTGGCGCACGGGGTATTCCAAGGGTCTCCTCGACGGCGTGCCCATCTCGATCAAAGACGTGTTCCTCACCGCGGGCTGGCCGACCCTGCGTGGCTCCCAAGCCGTCGACGAAGATCAGCCGTGGGATGTCGACAGCCCGGTGACCGCCCGCTTGCGTGAGGACGGCATGGTGCTCCTCGGAAAGACGACCACACCGGAAATCGCCTGGAAGGCGGTGACCGACTCCGCGTTGTGCGGTGTCACCCGCAATCCCGCCGACACCGGCAAGACCGCGGGCGGCTCGTCGGGCGGGAGCGCCGCGGCCGTCGCCGCCGGGCTGGGGCCGTGCTCGGTGGGCACCGACGGCGGCGGCAGCATCCGGATTCCCGCCGCGTTCTGCGGTGTCGTGGGATTCAAGCCCACACACGGACGGATCCCGCTGTTTCCGGCGAGCCCGTTCGGCCCGCTGGCCCACGCCGGCCCCATCACCCGGACGGTCGAGGACGCCGCGTTGCTCACCGACATACTTTCGCTTCCGGACCACCGCGATCCCACGGCGCTCGCACCCCCTCTCACGACGTTCAGGAGCGCGCTCGCGCGGGAGGTTCTCGGCATGGGCGTGGCCTATTCGAAGACGCTCGGATACGTGACGGTCGATCCCGAGGTCGGTGACATCGTCGACGCCGCCGTCCGGAAACTCGACGAAGCAGGACTGCCCGTGACCGAAGCGGACCCGGGCTTCGACGACCCTCTCGCGGCGTTCGAGATCATGTGGTCCGCCGGCGCAGCGGCGATGCTGGCGACGTTTCCCCAGGGCACGCGCGACAAGGTGGACCCAGGTCTGGGTGAGATCTGGGAACGCGGCGAGCAGGTCCGCGCCGTCGACTATCTGGACGCACGAGCGGTCGCGACCGCGCTCGGAATCACAATGGGTCTCTTCCACCAGACGCACAACGTGCTTCTCACCCCGACCGTGCCGATCCCCGCGTTCGAGGCGGGTCACGACGTCCCGCCCGGTTCCCCCGCGAGCGGGTGGCCGCAGTGGACGCCGTTCACGTACCCGTTCAATCTCACGCAGCAACCGGCGATCAGCATTCCGGTGGGCACGACAGCCGGGGGCCTGCCGGTGGGGCTGCAGATCGTCGGGCCACGTCATTCCGACGACCTGCTGCTCGCCGTCGCCCGCTTCGCCGAACACACGTTGAGCTAGCGCAATCAGGGCACGAGGACGTAGCGCCCGCGTACGCCTCCGGCGGCGACGGCACGATGGGCCTCGGCGGCGTTGTCCAGCGGCACGGCCGCGTGCACGCGCGCAGGCAGTACACCGGAAGCGGCTCGGGCCAGCAGGTCGCTCAGACGTGCCGCGTCGGGATACGTTTCCACAGCGGAGGCGGAGATCCCGCGTTCCGCGGCCGGGACGGCGTTCGGCTTCACGCCGACGAACTTCCCACCGCCGCGGACCAGCGCAAGTGCTTCTTCCTGCATCGAGGCAGCGTCGGCGACCGCGTCCCAGCCCGGTTCCGCGTGCGACACGAATCCGGCACCCAGGCCGCGGACGAACTTCTCGTCGTCGGGCCGGCCGAGACCGGTGGCGTCCCAGCCACGCTCTGCGGCGAGCGCAACGAGGTATCCCCCGACCAGCCCGCCCGCGCCGGTTACGAGCAGGCGGTTTCCGTCTGCGGGCGCGTCGTCGAGCAGGTCGAGCATCTGCGCTGCCGCCAATCCGTTGACGGGCACCGTGGCGGCTTCGAGCAGGTCGAGATCGTCCGGCACGACCGCGAGCGCCGTCACAGGCACGACGAGTTGCTCGGCGTACGTGCCGTAGTCGCGGTCGAATCCTCCGACCATGCCGGCGACGCGAGTGCCGGCCGCCAGATCCACACCCTCCCCGCGTTCGAGCACAGTGCCGGCGAAGTCCCATCCCAGACCCGTGTGCCCGGGTTGGTCGATCATGCCGATGCTGTGGAAGAAGCCACCGGCGACTCCGAGGTCGACAGGGTTCACCGGTGCGCCCGCAATTGCCACCCGGACCTGTCCGGGCCCCGGGCTCACCACCGGAACGTCGATGATCTCGATGGAGTCGGGCCCGCTGGGAACACGCACCACTGCGGTGCGGAATGTCGTGCTGTTCATCGATCTGCTCCCCACTACTTGTTTCGAATTGCCCTCCGCTTCATCATTGGCAGGTAGCTCTCCGACGGGAAGTACGCACTCGAAAGTGCGTATGCCACCCACCGGTAGGAAGGAGGCACTCATGCCGACGATGACGGCAGCGCAGAAGCGGGCGCGAGTGCAGGCAGAATACGACGCATTCCTCGCGGAGTGCCCCAGCCGTCAACTGCTCGCGCGTATTTCGGACAAATGGGTGGCCTTGATCCTCGCCGCCCTCGGGAGCGACGGCCCCGCCGGACCCGGTACCGAATGCACAGGCGAACCACGGGCGATGCGCTATTCCGAGCTCTCCCGCAGGCTCGCGGGCGTGAGCCAGAAGATGCTCACGCAGACACTGCGATCACTCGAGCGCGACGGCCTGCTGACCCGGACAGTCGTCCCGACCGTGCCGGTCACTGTCACCTACGAGCTCACCGAGCTCGGACTCTCTCTCCATCGGGTGATTCTCGGCATCAAGGTGTGGGCGGAGGCGCATATGGACGAAGTGCTCGAGCACCGCGAAGAGTACGACGCCGGCTGACCGTCTACGGCCGGCCGGGGAATGGGGTCAGGCGCGGGCGAACGTGAGTGTTTCTCCCACTGTGCCCTCGGTCCACAGGTCGTTGCATGCCACCGCCAGGGCCGGCAGCCCGTCCTCGATGGTGGCAAACACGCTGCCCGGCACCCATCCCACGTCCCCGTTCAGAAGCAGGTTGTTCCGCCCGTAGAACAGCGCCAGGTCGGTGGCGCCCTGCGCTGCGTGCGCCTCCGATCCGGGTTCGTATCCGTACGCGGAGTTTCCGATCTCCCACGGTTCGAAATCGAACAGGCACACGTCTCCAGGAATGGGTGTCACCGTCGGGTTCTCCCGCCGCGGGGCGGCGGTGATCCGCGGAACGAGCGTGTACACCTCGTTGCGAGCGTACTTCGCGTGGAATGCAGAGCCGTTCTGCGGGAGTGTATTCCACACCGCCTCACACGTGAGCGGCGCCTCCGCATCGAGGAGGCGGGCACGGCAGGAGACGCCGCGCTTGTCGAGCGAGATTGTGATGAACCGGGCCACGGAATCTCCTTCGTACGTGCGACGTCAGACCTCGGCGAGAACCTCCGACCAGATATCGAGCGCCTCCTCCGTCTGCTCTCCTGTCACGATCAACGGTGGGATCATGCGTACCACGTTCATGTAGGGACCGCATGTCAACAGCAACAAGCCTTTTCGTGCGGCAGCCTGTTGCGCAGCCGTCGCGCGATCGCGGTCGGGGGCGCCGTCCGTATCGACGAATTCGGATCCCACCATGAGGCCGAGTCCTCGGACGTCACCGACTGCGACCGTCGCCCGCTCGTGCGCACCCGCCAGCAATTCGGTACCCCGGGCCGCCGCATTCGCCACAAGTCCTTCCTTCTCGATCACCTCGAGGGTCGCCACCGCCGCCGCGCACGAGACCGCATTGGCTCCGTAGGTGCCACCCTGCGATCCCGGGCGGGCACGCGACATCAGTTCTTCCGACGCCGCAATCCCGGACAGGGGAAATCCGCTCGCGAGCCCCTTCGCCATCGTGATCACGTCCGGACGAACGCCGAAGTGCTGGTGTCCGAAGAACTTTCCGGTTCGTCCGAATCCGGTTTGGATCTCGTCGAAGACGAGGAGGATGCCGTATCTGTCGGCGCGCTCCCGCAGGCCCTGGAAGAAGCGCGTGTTTCCGGGGACGTAACCACCCTCGCCGAGAACGGGTTCGACGACGAATGCCGCGGTTTCGTCGGGCGCGGTGACCGTTGTGAACAGGTAGTCCAGCTCTCGCAACGCGAAATCCGTTGCCTCGTCCTCACTCCAGCCGTACCGGTAGGCGGTGGGAAAGGGTGCGATGTGCACACCTCCCATCAGCGGGGAGAAGCCGGCCGAGAACCGGGTACCCGAAGTCGTCATGGAGGCGGCAGCGACCGTCCGGCCGTGGAACCCGCCGTGGAAGACGACCACGTTGGGGCGACCCGTCGCTTGCCGGACCAGACGCAGCGCGGCTTCGACGGCTTCGCTTCCGGAATTGGCGAAGAAGAGGGAATCGAGACCTTCGGGCAGCACCGGACCGAGTGCGTCGACGAGTTCGAGCAGGGGCCGGTGCATGACGGTCGTGTACTGACCGTGGATCAGGGTGCCGGCTTGCCGCCGCGCCGCCTCGACGACATGCGGATGACAGTGCCCGGTACTCGTGACACCGATGCCTGCGGTGAAATCGAGGTAGCGGCGCCCCTCACTGTCGTACAGGTAGCAACCGGACGCGTGGTCGACGGTGACCGGGGTGGCTTGAAGAAGAAGTGGTGACAGTCGTGCCATGAGGGCCCTCCCGGGATGCACCTACCGAATTCGGGCACTTTCCGTTGTCAGATTGTCGACAATATGCATAACATGAGCGCACGCCGAAGGCAACGGTATGCGGGGCAACCCGCCTCGGGAACAGTGAGCGCGGTTCCGAGACAGTGCCCGATCCGCTGCCCGGCGACGCCGCTTCGCCGCGCCCAGAGTTTCGCCGGGGTGCCTGGAGGGAATGCCCTCAGCGACAACAGCGCCGACCGATGAGGTAATGATGATTACGCACAATGAACTCGATACCCTCGCTCGTGCCACCGCGTACGGTCCGGACGGCACCAAGCTCGGAAAAGTCGGCGAGGTGTATCTCGACAACCGAAGCGGCGAACCGGGCTGGATCACCGTCGTGACCGGACTGTTCGGTACCCGCCGACACTTCGTCCCTGTGGACGAAGCAACCCTCGACAGAACGGGAGTGCACGTTCCCTTCGACAAGGACACCGTGACAGGGGCGCCCAACGTCGAGGAGAACGGCGAGCTCACTCCGCTCGAGGAAGACGAACTGTACCGCTACTACAGCCGGTCTCACGGAAACGATTCGACGTCCGCCGACGCGAATCGCACGAATCGAAGCGCGGACGCCGGGCGCACCGGTGACACCAGCCGATTCGGAGATACCGACCGGTCCGGCACGCTGCCCCCGGATGCAGCGCGCGAAGGTATCGCCGGCGACTACCGTCCGTCGCACGACACCCAGCGCGACGATTCGCTCCAGCACTCGGTTCCCGGCAACACCGCCACCACCCCCTCGGGCACCGCACGCGGCATGTCCGAATCGGGCGAGCACACCGCAGGGGCCCCGTCGCAGGGCACGTCGGGCATCGGATCTGCGGGGCACTCCCACAACCCCGCTCCCGGCACCCTCTCCACCCCTACTTCGGGCACGCATTCTGCACCCGACACGCACTCCACCTCGGGCACGCACTCCACGCACGGCACGCATGCCGCGCCGGACGCTCGTACCACGCCGGACGTGCACGCGGGCCACACCAGCACGGATTCCCGCGTCACCGGCACACCGGACACCCCCTCCACGACCGATCACGGTCCCGGCCAGGAGAGCAAGAGCCACGGAAGTGGCGGCGAGCCGCGCAAGCCGCGCCTGGTGAAGCGTGTGGTGACGACGGAGTACTACGAGGAGACTCCGGACGATTCCACCCAGTCCTGAGCAATACAGTCCCGAGCGGTCGTTCCGGTCCTGAGTGATCGACCCACCGGGCGAGCGCAGAGACGAAAGAGGGCGCCGGCCCGGGGATTCGTTCCCGGAACCGGCGCCCTCCCGTCGGCTCTACAGCCAGGTGTCTTCGGACGCGGTGGTGAGAAACGCTTCGAGGTCGTCGCGCCACGGCGCGGGCACCGTCTTTTCGGGCTCGATGCCCGTGTATTGGCCCCGGTAGAACAGCAGCGGACGTTCCTTCTCGTCCCGCACCTCGCTGAGCGAGGCGACCCTGCCGAACACCACCCAATGGTCGCCACCGTCGTGAACCGTCTCCACGGTGCAATCGATGTGGGCGAGCGAACCGGTCAGGATCGGCGATCCCGACTCCGACCGAGTCCAGTCGATACCTGCGAACTTGTCGGGTTCGCGGGAGCCGAACCGGGCGCAGGTCTCCTGCTGTTCCTCGGCGAGCACATTGACGCAGAAGCGACCGGAGTTCTCGATGGCTCCCCACGACCGCGACTGCTTGGTCGGGCAGAACAGCACGAGCGGCGGGTCGAGCGACAACGCAGCGAACGACTGGCACGCGAACCCGACGGGTTCGTCGCCGTCCATGGTGGTGATGATGGTGACGCCGGTGCAGAACTGTCCGAGAACGGTACGGAATGCCTTCGGGTCGATCGCACCCCCGGCGTCGCCGACCGGCACGGTCACGGCTGCATCCCCACCGAAAAGTCGTGGCCCCACAGGCTCACCGCGGTGGATTCGCGGGCGATCCAGCCTTCATCCTCGACTTGGAGCCCCTCACAACCGAATTCGATGTCGAACCCGCCCGGCGTCTTCATGTAGAAGGACAACATCTTGTCGTTGACGTGCCTGCCGAGAGTCGCAGACATCTTGACGTTCTTGCGCAGTGCACGATCGAGGCCGAGCCCCACGTCGTCGGAGTTCTCGACCTCGATCATGAGGTGAACGATGCCGCTCGGAGTCGGCATCGGCATGAACGCGAGACTGTGGTGACGCGGGTTGCACCCGAAGAACCGGAGCCACGCCGGATCGCCGTCGGCGGGCCGGCCGACGATCTGCGGGGGCAGACGCATGGAATCGCGGAGGCGGAACCCGAGCACGTCGCGGTAGAACCGCAGCGATTCCTCGTCGTCCCGCGTGGAGAGCACGACGTGGCCGAGACCCTGTTCCCCGGTGACGAACCGGTGCCCGTAGGGGCTCACCACCCTGCGGTGCTCCAGCGCCGCGCCCTGGAACACCTCGAGGGTGTTGTCCGACGGGTCCTGGAAGGTGATCAGTTCGACGACGCGCCGATCTGCCAGTTGTTCGGCTGTACCTTCCTTGAACGGAACCCCGGCGGCCGAGAGATTGTCGCGAACCTGTTGAAGCTCTGCGGCATTCGCGGTCTCCCACCCCGAGACGAGAAGGCGGTCGGACTCGTGGGGTTCGATCACCAGTCGCGCGGGAAAATCGTCCATCCGCAGGTACAGGGCGTCGGAGTCCGAACCCTTGCCCTCGACCATGCCGAGGACCTTGAGCCCGTACTCACGCCACGCGCCCATGTCGGTCGCGCCGATGCGAAGGTACGCCAGGGAGCGGATGGTCATGACTTGTCTCCGTCCGTCAGAAAGTCCGCGGTGAGCCTGTTGAATTCGTCGAACTTCTCGAGCTGCGCCCAGTGTCCGCAGCCACCGAAGACGTGCAGTTGTGCGCGCGGAATCATCTTCAACGCGACCAGCGCGCCGTCGAGGGGGTTGACCCGGTCCTCACGACCCCAGATGAGCAGGACACGCTGGCGCAGTTTGTAGGCGTCGCGCCACAGCATTCCCTTCTCGAATTCTCCGCTGGAGAAGGACTTGCCCATCGCTCTGGCCGCGGCCAGAGATTCCGGGGTGCTCGCGGCGGCGAATCGTTCCTCGACGAGTTCCGGCGTGATCAGCGACTGATCGAACACCATTATCCGCAGGAATGCCTCGAGGTTCTCCCGGGTCGGCTCGTAACTGAACTTGCCGAGGTTCTTCACACCCTCGGTGGGGTCGGGTGCGAACAGGTTGACGCTCAACCCTCCGGGGCCCATCAACACGAGCCTGCCGGCGCGATCGGGGTAGTCGAGTGCGAACCGCACCGCCGCGCCGCCGCCGAGCGAATTGCCCAGCAGGTGCACGCGACCGGTCACGCCGAGGGTGTCGAGCAGATCCGCCAGCGCCGACGCACTGTGCACGAAGTACTGCGGATGTTCGGTGGGCTTGTCCGAACGACCGTAACCCGGCTGGTCGACGGCGAGAACATGGAACTGCCGGGCGAGTACCGGAATGTTCTTCGCGAAGTTCGACCACGACGACGCCCCAGGGCCCCCGCCGTGCAGCAACACGATCGTGGTGTCGTGACCGACCCCGGCCTCGTGGTAGTGCAGGCGCAGATCGTCGCGGACCTGCGCGAACCGGGAGGTCGACTCGTAGGTGATCTCTTCTGTTGCAGTCACGGGCGTTCCTAGACCATCGTGTCGGTGAGCGGGAGACCGAATTCGGCGGCGCCGAACATCACGTACGCGCGTTCGGCATCGTTGGCAGCGTGCACGCGGCCGGCATGCGCGTCGCGCCAGAACCGCTGGATCGGTGTCCCGTTGGCGAGGGCGGTGGCTCCGGAGTTCTCGAAGAGCCGGTCGATCGAGGCGATCGCACGACCGGTCGCGCGGACCTGGTCGCGGCGTGCCCGCAGCCGGATCTCCATCGGAACGTCTTCCCCTCGCAGGAGGCAGGCATATTCGTCCGCGACGTTGCCCGAGAGCTGGCGCCACGCCGCATCGATGTCGCTCGACGCCTCGGCGATACGGATCTTGGCGAACGGGTCGTCCTTGGCCTTCTCACCGGCGTAGGCGGCGCGGACACGCTTGCCCTGGTGCTCGACGTGAGCGTCGTACGCGCCGTACGCCATTCCCACGATCGGAGCCGAAATGGTCGTGGGGTGGATGGTGCCCCAAGGCATCTTGTAGACGGGGGCGGTGTTCTGCTCGAGACCGGGCGAGGCGAGTTCGTTCATCGTCTTGAAGCTGAGGAAGCGATGACGCGGCACGACGGCATCTTTGACGACGATGGTGTTCGAGCCGGTCCCGCGCAGTCCGACCACGTTCCACACGTCGTCGACCTCGTACTCGGACCGGGGAATGAGGAAGCTGCCGAAGTCGACCGGACGACCGTCCTTGATCACGGGCCCGCCGACGACCACCCAGCTCGCGTGGTCACATCCGGATGACCACGCCCAGGCACCGTTGACCTTGTAACCACCGTCGACGACCTCACCCGCACCCATCGGGGCGTACGACGAAGAGATCCGGACGTCGGGATCCTCGCCCCACACGTCTTCCTGCGCCTGCTGGCCGAACAGCGCGAGGTGCCAGTTGTGAACACCGATGATGCCGGAGACCCAGCCGGTGGACCCGCACGCGCTCGCGATATTGCGTACCGCGGTGTAGAAGGTCACCGGGTCTGCTTCATAGCCACCCCACTGCGCGGGTTGCAGCAACCTGAAGAAGCCGGCTTCCTGGAGCGCCTTCACCGAGTCGTCGGGCACGCGGCGCAGATCCTCGGCCTCCTGCGCGCGTTCGCGCAGGGTGGGCAGCAGTGCGTCGATGCGCTGCAGTACCTCGTGGCTGTCGTGGTCACCCACTGGACGCTCCCGTCTGTTCAGGAATTGATCGCTTGTACCGAGACTAGAACATGTTCTTATTTGTGTCGAGGATCGGGAGACTGCGGATACACCCTTTAGTGCACGGGACCAAAGTCCCGGTTCGCTTCCCCTGTGAGGCTTGGTTCTATAACGTGTTCTAACAAGAGATTGTGGAAGGAAGTGAGCTGACATGGCGCAGATTCGCGAGATCGACATCGGCGAGACCCGGACGCGGTTCGCTCGAGGCTGGCACTGCCTCGGGCTCAGCAGGACGTTCGCCGACGGACGCCCGCACGCCGTCGAAGCCTTCGGCACCAAGCTGGTGGTCTGGGCGGACAGCAAGGGCGATCTGAACGTGCTGGACGGCTACTGCCGCCACATGGGTGGCGACCTCACCCAGGGCGAGATCAAAGGCGACTCGGTGGCATGCCCGTTCCACGACTGGCGGTGGGGCGGCAACGGCAAATGCACCGAGATTCCGTACTCGCGTCGAGTTCCACCACTGGCACGCACCCGCGCCTGGACCACGATGGTCAAACACGGCCAGTTGTTCGTCTGGAACGACCCCGAGGGCAATCCACCTCCGCCCGAGGTCACCATTCCCGACATCGAGCATCACGGCACCGGCGAATGGACGGACTGGACGTGGAACCAGATCCTCATCGAGGGCGCGAACTGCCGCGAGATCATCGACAACGTCGTGGATATGGCGCACTTCTACTACATCCATTTCGCCTTCCCCACGTTCTTCAAGAACGTCTTCGAGGGCCACATCGCTGAGCAGTACCTCAACACGCGCGGTCGCCCCGACAAGGGAATGTCCACGCAGTACGGACTCGAATCCACGCTCGAGTCGTACGCGGCGTACTACGGGCCCTCCTACATGATCAACCCGATGACCAACAGCTACGGCGGATACAACGTCGAATCGGTGCTGATCAACTGCCACTACCCGGTCACGCACGACTCCTTCATGCTGCAATACGGCATCATCGTGAAGAAGCCGACCGGAATGTCCGACGAGCAGTCCGACAAACTGGCAGCCAAGTTCACCGAGGGCATCGGTGAAGGCTTCCTCCAGGACGTCGAGATCTGGAAGAACAAGACCAAGATCGAGAATCCGCTGCTGTGCGACGAGGACGGACCCGTCTACCAACTGCGTCGCTGGTACGAACAGTTCTACGTCGACGTCGCCGATGTCACCGAGAAGATGACCGGCAGGTTCGAGTTCGAGGTCGATACGGCGAAGGCGAACGAGTCCTGGGAGAAAGAGGTCGCGGAGAATCTGGCGCGCAGGGAAGCCGAAGAGAAGTCCGGCAAGCAGGAAGCCGAGGTCTGACGATGAGTTCCTCGACCCGACAGCGAAGGTGGGCGAAGTCTCCCGACTTCGCCGATCGGCCCGATCGGGTCGAGGCCATCGCCACCCAGACAGCGATCGACAAGATCAACTATCTCGACTCCGGCCAGCACGAGGTGAGATGCCGGGAATGCGGCACCTGCGTACTGGTGCGTAAGAACAGCTACAAGCACACGAGTGTGCAGTGGCAGGAGGATCCCGACACGGTGTGCCCCACCTTCCGGGACTCCGGCGTCGTCCCCGGCACGTCGATCAGCCCCCGCGAGGGCTGTCCGCAATTGCAGGCCTCGATCGAGCGCGCTGTGCTCGACGGTGCGATCTCGGTACCCGACCCGTCAGGGCCGTAGACCTCCGGAGCCACACGGGCACCCGTGCCCGAACAGAGACATCCCCGGCGGAGAACTTCCGCCGGGGATGTGACATAGAGCGATCCGGTGCACTCACCGGTACAGGATTGCGAACCAAGGTCCCGCCGGCTTACTGGCTCGGCTCGGGAAGCCCCTCGCACTCGACCTGGGGGTTGACACCCGCATAGTTGAGCGGTCCGGCAACGACGGTGGTCGCCACCGTGGCCAGGCTGCTGCAGTTCTGCTCCGAGTCTCCGAAATAGCCACGCTGCCAACCAGCGACGCCTCCGATCACCAGCCAGACCAGCACCAAGAGAGTCAACAAACGCACGGCTCCACCTCGCAGTCGATGATGTGTCCGACAGGTTCGGACGCGCTGCGGATACCCATCTCGAAAACGAACAAACACACCGTTTTCCACCAAGCGGGCAATGCGGTCATTCGCGGCGCACCAACGACGGTTGTCCGCCGGGCTCACGCCGCCTCGCCGCGGTGTCGTCCGGCCGCCCGAAATATTGGAACGCGTTCCGCTCCAGACTGCTCGCGCGGATGCCGTGCCGTACACAAAAGATGGACTAGCAACCCCCTCGTTCTATAACGTGTTCTACATGAACAATCAGGAGTACGACATCGTCGTCGTCGGCAGCGGCGCCGGCGGAATGACCGCCGCGATCACCGCCGCCCGAAAGGGGTCGAGCGTCGTCCTGATCGAGAAGGCATCCCGCTACGGCGGTTCGAGCGCCCGTTCCGGTGGCGGCGTGTGGATCCCCAACAACGACGCCCTCCGAGCGGCCGGCGTGGAAGACACTCCCGAGGCCGCCCGCACCTACCTCCACAGCATCATCGGCGATGTCGTACCCGCCGAGAAGATCGACACCTACATCGACCGCGGACCCGAGATGCTGTCGTTCGTACAGAAGCACAGCGCGCTCGAACTGCAGTGGGTGCCGGGTTATTCCGATTACTATCCGGAAGCACCCGGTGGCCGCGTGGGAGGCCGATCGGTGGAGCCGACACCCTTCGACGGCCGCCGGCTCGGCGACGATCTCGCGCTCCTCGAACCGGATTACGCTCGGGCACCCAAGAACTTCGTCATCACACAGGCCGATTACAAATGGCTGAACCTGCTCGTGCGCAATCCCCGCGGTCCCCTCCGCGCTTTCCGGGTCGGAGCACGCTTCGTCTGGGCGAACATCACCAAGAAGCACCTGCTGGTTCGGGGTCAGGCCCTCATGGCGGGCCTGCGGATCGGACTGCGCGACGCCGACGTCCCACTGCTGCTCGACACCGCACTGACCGACCTCGTCGTGGAAGACGGCGTCGTCCGCGGCGTCACCGTCGAGTCGAACGGTGAGCAGCAGGTCATTCGTGCCCGCAAGGGCGTGATCCTCGCCAGTGGGGGCTTCGAGCACAACGACGAGATGCGCAAGAAGTACCAGCGTGCACCGATCGGTACCGAGTGGACGGTGGGCGCCAAGGCCAACACCGGAGACGGCATCCTTGCCGGCCAAAGGCTCGGCGCTGCGGTCGATTTCATGGACGACGCGTGGTGGGGTCCGTCCTTCCCCCTCACCGGCGGACCGTGGTTCGCATTGTCGGAGCGAAGCCTTCCCGGCTGCATGATGGTCAACAGCGCCGGAAAACGATTCGTGAACGAGTCGGCACCGTACGTCGAAGCGACCCACGCGATGTACGGCGGAAAGTACGGACGCGGAGACGGACCCGGAGAGAACATTCCGAGCTGGCTGATCCTCGACCAGCGTTACCGCGACCGGTACACCTTCGCGGGCATCACGCCACGCACCCCGTTTCCGGGCCGCTGGCTGAAGGCCGGGGTACTCGTGAAGGCCGGGTCGATCAGCGACCTCGCCGAGAAGATCGGGGTACCTGCCTCGGCACTCACCGACACCGTCGAACGGTTCAACGGATTCGCACGCGCCGGCAAGGACGAGGACTTCGGCCGCGGCGAATCGGGATACGACCACTACTACGGCGATCCCCGCAACAAGCCCAATCCGAGCCTCGGGGTCGTGGACAAGGCCCCGTTCTACGCGTTCAAGGTCGTGCCCGGCGATCTGGGCACCAAGGGTGGCCTCGTCACCGACGTCCACGCGCGGGTTCTGAGGGAGGACGGCACGGTGATCGACGGTCTCTACGCCACCGGCAACGTCAGCTCCCCCGTCATGGGTCACACGTATGCGGGACCGGGCGCGACGATCGGCCCCGCGATGACCTTCGGCTACCTGGCGGTTCTCGACATCCTCGACTCCCCGCACGGTGGACACGTCGACGACGAACTGACCGAACCGGCCGAAAGTCTCTGATCCCGGACCGCTGCGCCCCGTCTCTCGAAAGGACCACTCCGCGTGCCCATCGACCCCGCCGTCGCCCTCGGCGCCGAGCTGCCCGCCCAGGAATTCTCGTGGACGAGCAGCGACGTTCAGCTCTACAACCTCGGTCTCGGTGCCGGATCACGCCCGACGGATCCCGGCGAGCTGCGATACCTGAAGGACCACGCCCCGCAGGTGCTGCCGACCTTCGCGACGGTTGCCGCCACGTTCCACCAGATCGAGCCACCGAGGGTGTCGTTCCCCGGGATCGAGATCGACCTTGCGAAGGTCGTGCACGGAAGCCAGGAGGTCACCGTGCACACGCCCATTCCGGCGTCGGGCAAGGGGCGCACCGTAACCCGGATCTCCGAGGTGTGGGACAAGGGGAAGGCGGCGGTGATCGTCCAGGAGTCCACCACCGAGGATCTCGACGGTAACCGGCTGTGGACGGCCCGCTCGTCGATCTTCGCGCGTGGGGAAGGCGGATTCGGCGGGGAGCGCGGACCGTCCGAGTCGGTCGAGCTTCCCGATCGCGGGCCCGACGCGGAAATCGACGTGCCGACCCTGCCCCAGCAAGCACTGCTGTACCGGATGTGCGGTGACCGCAATCCGCTGCACTCCGACCCCGACTTCGCAGCGGCTGCGGGATTTCCCGCGCCGATCCTCCATGGACTGTGCACGTACGGGATCGTGTGCAAAGCGGTCACCGACGCACTGCTCGACGCGGATGCCACGCGGGTCGCGGGGTTCCGCGCACGGTTTGCGGGCGTGGTGTTCCCCGGGGAGACGTTGCGCGTGCGCGTCTGGAACGAGGGCTCCCGCAAGCTCGTGACCGCCTCGGTGGTCGAACGCGATCTGGCACCCGCACTTGCCGATGTCGTCCTGACCGTGGCGTGATCACGGACCATACCGAAAGCTGACTGCATACATGACAATTCGAGATTCTGCGCCGAGGCTTTCCCGGCGCAACTTCCTTGCGGCCGGCGCCGGGACCCTGGCGGTCACGGCACTCGGTGGCTGGGTTCCTTCCCACGCCGTGCCGTCCGGATCGGCAGCGGCCACCCTTCCGACGCCGCCCGCCTTCCCGGAGGGCATCGCCCTCTACCAGCAGGCGTACCAGAACTGGTCCAAGGAGATCATGCTGGACGCGATCTGGACCTGTGCTCCCAGAACCCCGGACGACGTAGTGCGGCTGGTCAATTGGGCACATCAGAACGGTTACACGATCCGCCCTCGCGGCGCGATGCACGGCTGGACGCCCCTGACCATAGTCAACGGCGCACCCGTCGACCGCGTCATCCTCGCGGACACCATCGCACATCTGAATTGGGTAAGCGTCGATCCGGGTGGTTCACCCGCCACGGTCACGGCGGGTCCCGGTGCCACATTAGACGCGATCACGAGCGCGCTTCAGCAACACGGCCTCGGCTGGGCGAACCTTCCCGCCCCGGGAGTACTGACGATCGCAGGCTCGCTCGCCGTGAACGCCCACGGCGCTGCACTGCCCGCCGACGGCGAATCTTCGGTTCCCGGACACACCTTCGGCTCGCTGAGCAACCTCGTCACGGAACTCACCGCCGTCGTGTGGAACGGCAGCGAATACGCGTTGCGCACATTCACCCGCGCGGACTCCGATATCACCCCGTTGCTCAGCCATCTGGGCCGCACGTTCGTCACCTCCGTCACCATGCAGGCGGGCCCCAACTACCGGATGCGCTGCCAAAGCTTCACCGATATCACCTGGGACGAACTGTTTTCCCCCGCCGGCGCTTCGGGCCGCACCTTCGAATCGTTCGTGCGCAGTGCGGGTCGCGCCGAGGCGATCTGGTACCCCTTCACGGACAAGCCGTGGCTGAAGGTCTGGTCTGTCGCTCCCGAGAAACCCGCTGCTTCCCGAGAAGTGAACGGCCCGTACAACTACCCGTTCTCCGACAACGTTCCGGAGCCGATCACCGATCTGCTGGGACAGTTGACGGCGGGAAACACTTCGATCGCTCCGGCGTTCGGGCAGACCTACTACGGAGTGACGGTCGCGGGCCTGGCAGCAACGGCGTCGTCCGACATCTGGGGATGGTCGAAGGACCTGCAGTTCTACATCAAGGCGACGACGCTACGTCTGACAGAAGGCGGCGGGGCGGTGCTGACCAACCGCGCGAACATCGCCAACGTGATCCACGACTTCACGCATTGGTTCCAGGAGCGCATCGAACATTACCGCGCGCTCGGGCAGTACCCGCTCAACGGACCCGTCGAGATCCGCTGCTGCGGTGTCGACCGAGCGGAAGACGTACTGGTCCCCTCGGCGGGGCCACCGACGCTCGCGTCGACGCGTCCTCGCCCCGACCACCCGGAGTGGGACACGGCGATCTGGCTCAACGTGCTCGGCGTACCGGGCACGCCCGGCATGTTCGCGTTCTACCGCGAGATGGAACAGTGGATGCGACAGCGCTACAACGGTGAGGATTCCACTTTCCGGCCGGAATGGTCGAAAGGCTGGGCGTTCGGCCCGGATCTGCCGTACACCGACGAGGCCATCATTTCTCAGGGCCTGCCGGAGACGTATCGGGAAGGCGTGCCGGCCGAAGACAACTGGGATTCCGCACGTGCGGTGTTCAATCGCCTCGATCCGCATCGCGTGTTCAGCAACACCTTCATCGATACATTGCTCCCCTGAGGTGGGCCACCGGCTTTGCTAGGGTTCTGCCTCATGCGGAATCTGCGGCGTTGGATGGGTGTGGCAGCGGTACCGGTGCTGGTCCTGGCGGGCGGGATCACGCTCGCGGGAACGGCATCGGCGCTGCCCTCCACCGGCTCGGTCGTCATGGACTCGGGCCACGACGCCGCAGTCGATTTCGATGCCGGCAGCACCACTTTCCACGGCAGCCTCCGCACCCCGGACGGTCCCGCCAAGGGTGCCGCGCTGCTGCTTCCGGGTAGCGGACCGACCGACCGCAACGGAAACCAGGCCGGTGCCCGGTCGGATGTCCTGCTCCGGCTTGCGGATTCTCTGGCAGCACAAGGCATTGCGACGCTGCGCTTCGACAAGATCGGTGCGGGCGAGACGGGGCTGGGCAGCTACACCGCCGAGACCATCGGCGAGTACGGGTTCACCGACCAGGTCGACCATGCTGCCGCCGCGGCCGACCTGCTCGCCGAGCGCACGGGATTCCCCACGTCGGACATCCTCGTCCTCGGACACAGCGAGGGAGGGTTGACGGCGCTCGCTCTCGCAGACCGGGGAGTCGGGAGAGGGTTCGGGCTCCTGCAACCTCTTCCGATGCGGTACCTCGATCTGCTTTCCGCTCAGCTCGCCGCGGTGACGGATTCCGGACAGCTGAGCCCCGACGAGGCAGAGACGGTACGGACCGACGTGGCACGAGCCGTCGAGTCCCTGCGCACCACCGGGAACGTCCCGGCCGACGTACACCCGCTCGTCGCGCAACTCGGCTTGAACGAGGCCAACGCCAAGTTCCTTTCCGAAGCCGATCGGCTCGACCCGCCGGCACTCGCTGCGCGACTCACGCCCGGCACCCCGGTGATGCTCACCTGCTCCGACAAGGATCTCAACATCAGCTGCGCGCAAGTCGACCCGCTGCGGCGCGCCCTCGAGCACACGGACCTGCGGTTCGAGCACTTCACTACCGCGAACCACAGTCTCGAAGAACTCGGTCCGCTGCCGCCCAGCGCCGCCGACGTGGTGGCGTTGCTCCCCGTCTCGGCGGAGTTCGCGGCGGCGATCGACGACTGGTCGGCGCAGCAAGCAGGCTAGTCCGCTCGCGAGCACCCCTTCGGATGACTCAGCGACTGACCGCCTTCTTGTACCGGTAGATGGCCAACGGTACGAACACGATCAGGATCAGCGCGGTCCACAACAGGGATGCGACGATGGGATGCTGCAGCGGCCACACGTCGGGCGGCGGCACCATCGGGTTGGTGTTCCCGAACAGGTTGCGCACGGCCTGGGTGAGCGCCGAGAGCGGATTCCATTCGGCGACCGTACGGAGCACCGGCGGCATCGTAGACGGATCGACGAAGGTGTTCGCGACGAACGACAGCGGGAAGATCACCATGAAACTGGCGTTGTTGAACACCTCAGGAGTACGGACCCACATTCCGACCACTGCCATCACCCACGACAACGCGTAGGCGAACAGCAGCAACAAGAGGTAACCCGCCACGGCCTCGCCGACCGACGAATGGATCCGCCACCCCACCACCAGGCCGGTCAACGACATCACCACGAGGCTGACCACGTTGATGAGCACGTCCGTCGTCGTCCGCCCGATCAGGACCGCCGACGGCGCCATGGGTAACGACCGGAAACGGTCGATGATGCCCTTCTGCAGATCTTCCACCATGCCCAGCCCGGTCCAGGTGGAGCCGAAGATCACCGTCTGCGTGAAGATGCCGGCAATGAGGAATTCGCGGTACGACATCCCGGGAATGTCGATCGCACTCCCGAACACGTACGCGAACAGCAGCACGAACATGATCGGCGAGAGCATCGTGAAGACCATGAGGTCGGGCACTCGCTTGATCTTGATCATGTTGCGCTTGGCTATGGTCAGCCCGTCCGACGTGACCATCTGCAATGAATTCACTGGGCAGCCTCCTCGACCTTTTCGGCCTCATGGCCCGTCAGCGTCAGGAACACGTCGTCGAGGGTCGGTTTCCGCAAGGCGACGTCGGACACCTTCACGCCCACCACCGCGAGCTTCCCCAACGCCTCGGCGAGCGCCTCGGCGCCCATACTGTCCCCGACACCGCTGAGGGGAACGGTGATCGTCCCGGTGCTCTGATCGAGCTTGATTTCTCCCGCCGCGACCGACACGAGTTCGCGACACGCGATCTCCTGGTGCCGGGGGTCGGGCACCCCGATCTCGATGCGTTCGGCGCCGACCTTGCTCTTGAGTTCGTCGGCGCTGCCGCGAGCGATGACCTTGCCACGGTCGATCACCGCAATGTCGTCGGCGAGCCGCTCCGCTTCGTCCATGTACTGCGTGGTGAGCAGGAGGGTGGTACCCCGCGCGACCAGTGTGTCGATGACCTCCCACAACGCCCGCCGGGCTCGAGGGTCGAGGCCGGTGGTGGGCTCGTCGAGGAAGAGGACCGGCGGTTCGGCGACCAGCGCGCCGGCGAGATCGAGTCTGCGGCGCATACCTCCCGAATAACCCTTTACCGGGCGATCGCCCGCTTCGTCGAGGTCGAACTGCGCGAGCAACTCGCGCGCTCTGTCTCTGCTTCGTTTGACGCCGAGGTGGTAGAGCCTGCCGACCATCTCGAGGTTCTCGAAGCCGGTGAGGTACTCGTCGACCGCCGCGTACTGCCCGGACGCCCCGATGTGGGACCGGAGCGCGCGGGCGTCGGCAACCACGTCGAAGCCCGCTACCGTGGCGCGACCGGCGTCGGGCACGATCAGGGTAGTGAGGACCCGGACCATCGTCGTCTTGCCTGCCCCGTTGGGGCCGAGCAGCGCCGTGACCGTCCCCTCGGGCACCCTGAGGTCGATTCCGTCGAGGGCTTTGACATCCCCGTACCTCTTGATCAGTCCCTCTGCGACTATGGCATCCGCCATGAGTCCTCCCTGACTGGTGGGTTGCTCGTCAGTCTGCACGAAAGGACCGACACGTTTCGACAGGTTTTCTCATCGCACAGGCCTGTGAAGGCGGGCGATATGCCGCGCGTACCACCGTAGGCTGCTCTACTGGGTGCTGAAGTCGATTCGCCTCGTGCCATACGAAGACGGTCACCGATGAGCCCAGCGATGTCCCCGCCACCGACGACACGATCGGGTTCCACGCTCGTGCTCACGGTACTGGCGTCGAGCCAGTTCCTCATGACGCTCGATACGTCGGTGATGAACGTCTCCATGGCGACCGTCGCACAGGATGTCGGCACCACCGTCACCGGCATCCAGACCGCGATCACGCTGTACACCCTGGTGATGGCCTCGACGATGATCACGGGCGGCAAGGTCGGCACCATCCTCGGTCGCCGGCGCGCACTCGCCATCGGCCTGATGGTCTACGGTGTCGGCTCCTTCGTCACCGGCCTCGCTCCGAACCTCGCCGTACTGCTCGTCGGATGGTCGCTCCTCGAAGGGCTCGGCGCCGCACTGATCATGCCTGCCATCGTCTCTCTCGTCGCAGCGAACTTTCTGCCTGAACGCCGTTCTGCCGCATACGGACTCGTTGCCGCCGCAGGTGCCATGGCCGTCGCCGTCGGCCCCCTCCTCGGCGGTACCGTCACGACGTTCTTCTCGTGGCGCTACGTGTTCTTCGGCGAAGTGGTGATCGTCTTGGTGATTCTCCTGGCCTTGAGGAAAGTGAAGAATGTTCCACCGGAGCGCGTTTCGCTCGACCTGATCAGTTCGGTCCTGTCGGTCGCGGGTCTCGCCATGGTGGTGTTCGGTGTCCTGCGTTCGAGCGAATGGGGCTGGATCCGAAGTACTCCCGGTGGCCCGGAACTGCTCGGCGTCTCGCCGGTGATCTGGCTCCTCGTCGTGGGACTGCTGGTGCTCTACGGATTCATGAGACGGCAGAGCGCATTGCTGGACCGAGGCAAGGTTCCGCTGGTCGATCCCCATCTGATGAGCGACCGGCAGCTCACGGGCGGACTCGGTATGTTTTTTGCGCAGTTCGTCGTACAGGCGGGGGTTTTCTTCACCGTTCCGTTGTTCCTGTCGGTCGTGCTCGAACTGAGCGCACTCGAAACCGGACTGCGCATCCTTCCTCTGTCGATCGCGCTCGTTTTCGCCGCCGCAGGAATCCCGAAACTGCGGCCCCACGCGAACCCCCGCCGCGTCGTGCGTGCCGGTCTCGGCGTCATGATCGTCGGTATCGCGATCCTGACGGCAGGGATGGACCCGGGCGCCGATGCCGCCGTGGTCGCGGTGCCGATGTTGCTCATGGGGCTCGGGCTCGGTGCACTCGCGTCACAACTCGGCGCCGTCACGGTGTCGGCAGTGCCCGATTCGCAGAGCGCTGAGGTCGGGGGCCTGCAGAACACCGCCACCAATCTCGGCGCCTCGCTGGGCACCGCCCTGATCGGATCCGTCATGATCGCCACTCTCACGTCGTCGGCGGTCGTCGGCATCGAGAACAATCCCGCTGTCCCACCATCCGTGCAGCAAGAGGCCGACACCCGGCTCGCCTCCGGCGTTCCGTTCCTCTCCGATACTCAACTCGAGAAGGCCCTGAGCGATGCAGGCGTGGAGGAGACGACGCGAGACGCCATCGTCGAAGTCAACAAGGATGCCCGGCTCGAAGCACTGCAGACCGCATTCGGCATCACCGCACTCCTCGCCGTGGCCGCTTTGTTCGGCACCGGGCGGCTACCCCGCCGGGCGGTCGGTTCCGAACCCGGCGGATAACTGCCGGTGCCCCGCCAGCCGGGAGAGCTGCACCCAGTCCAGCACGGGCCGGGAAACCCGGATACCGGGCCGGTTGCGCGGCACGCGGACACGCAACGCGCCGGGGACGACGGTGCAGCGAACCGGGGACGGCATCCGCACCGATTCTCCGTCCACACCCACCGAGATCTCCGGATCGTCCGAGTACACGACGACCTCTGCGGCCGTGCGCTGGACGAGCCCCCCGGTGCGGGCCCGGCGGAGCAATCCGACGACCTGGCCGGCCCGGTTCACCGAGATCGCGACGACCCCGAGCCTGCCCCGGTCGAGCCGCAGGCGTCTCCCCATTCCGACGAGGTCGTCGGTGGTGTACGGATTGTTGCTCACGAGCAGTGCGCGCGGACCTTCGAGAACCATGTCCTCGATGTGCGCGCGCAATCCTGGCTGTGCGCTACCGTCCAGCAGATCGGGGAGCAGGTCGAGAACGGTCTTGGCCTTGTCGTTTCGGTACTGCGGACTCTGCACGATCTCGGCGTACACACCGAACGACGCGTTGTTGACGAACGGGCGGCCGTCGAGCCGTCCGAGATCGACGCGCAACTCGACCCCGTCGCGAAGCGCCTCGAGGCACGCAACAGGGTCGTCGCGGTCCAGACCGAGGTCGAGCGCGAAATGGTTGCGGGTCCCGGCGCTGATGACCAGGAACGGAATCCCGTGTTCGGCCGCAACGCTCGCGACGAGTGCCTGGGTACCGTCGCCACCTGCGACACCGAGCAGATCCGCTCCTCTTTCCACCGCCCGGCGCGCAAGATCTTCGACGTCGACGAGTTCGGATCCGTCCAGCAGAGCGACTTCGGCCCCGAGTTCCTCCGCCCGGCGTTGCAGGTCGAAACGGACGACCTTCCCGCCTCCGGAGTGAGGGTTCATCACCAGAAACGGACGATGCACAGCCGGCGCCGGATACTCGGGCATCGTCGACTCGGACGAACGGATCCGCAGCGCGGCGCGGGCACATCCGTACGACGCAGCCAGCAGACCCACCTCGAGCGGGATCACCCAGAACTCACGTTCCCGCACGATCACGATCAGCACGACGAGCGGTGCGAGCATCGCCGCCACCATTGCTGTCGCCCGGAGAAGACCACGACGCGTGAGGATTCCGAAGGCTGCGAGGACACCTACCACCACCGCCGCAATACCCGTCGCGGTCAGGAGTACTGCACCGCGCAGTCCTGCGACGGCGATCGGCACGATCAGCGCCGCCGCGAGAAGAATCCATGCGGCGCGCGCCGACCACAGAGCGAAGCGGTTTTCGGACTCGCCGACCAGCGCGGACATCAGCAGGTACCGGGAGCGCGAGCGCCGGTCCGGGAGACCGTGCGGCTACGCTCCCGGACCCCACCTACGCGTACGCCCGGGGATCCCAGGTGGAGACCGCCCAGATGACCACGACGTCGAGCGCGATGATGAGGATCGACCACCACGGGTAGTACGGCAGCCACAGGAAATTGGCGATGATGGACAGTGCCGCGATGACGATTGCGGTCACGCGCGCCCAGGTGGTGCCGGTGAACAGCGCCGCACCGACGATGATCATCAGGACGCCGATCACGATATGGACCCAACCCCAGGTCGTGACGTCGAATTCGTATGTGTAAGCCATACCGACGACGAATATCTCGTCCTCTGCCACCGCCGCGATGCCCTGCAACAGGGACATGACGCCGAGCGTCGCGAGAATGATGGCAGCACCTACCGACGTTCCCGCAGCGATACCTTGCTTCATGCTGGGTTCACGCCGGGTCGCACGCACTTCTTGGGACATGGCCGTCCTTTCCGGAGGCGAGTGATCTTCGTATTATGCGCGCGGTCACAGCTGCCGTCCGGAAGATCGATTTTTCTCTCCGGCAGCCCCTCCAAGCCATGACGTCGTCGTGTAATCCGGAACCCGGCGGTCTTCCGGTGACTTGTGGAGCCGGCGACTTGTGGAACGATTGTCACCGGGACCAGCTTTCGGCCTCCACGCATCCACCGGACATGTCTCGAAGGGACGCAGGATGCCCAGCTCCACCCCTGACGGCGGACCGGAGGAAAACCCCGCCGCAAGTGCACACACCGACAAGACGACCCGTTCGTCGTGGATTCGGCTGGTGACGGTGCTCATCGGGCTCACCGCGGTTGTCGGCGGGATGCTCCTCGCCTTCGCGCTCCCCTCCATCCACGGCGGACCACACGAGATGAAACTCGGCTTGGCCGGGCCGCAACCCGCAGTCGACGCCGTCGCGGGAAACCTCGCCCCCGATGAATGGACCGTCGTCCGCTTCGAGACCCCCGAAGCTCTCGCCGCCGGCATCCAGAAGCGGGAAGCTACAGGCGGACTCGCGTTCACGGCCGAGGCTGTCGATGTCTACACCGCCGCCGCGGCCGGCGCTCCCGGTGCCGCCGCCGTCACCGCGCTCGGAACGGTCGTCGCCCAGCAGCAGCAACTGCCGGTGCGGACGCACGACGTGGTGCCGTTTCCTGCGGACGACCCCCGCGGAGCCGGACTGACCGCTGCGGCGCTTCCGATGGTCTTCGGTGGACTCGTTCCGGCGATCGCGCTGACGCAACTTTTCCCCGGGCGCAACCGCCTCCTGCTGCGTGTGGTCGGTGTCGTTGCTTTCGCGGTGATCGCCGGTGCCGCGCTCACCGCCATCCTGCAGTTCGGAACCGGGTCGCTGGCCGGAAACTACTGGCTCACCGCAGAGGGTCTCGCGCTGGGCATGGCCGCGCTCGCGCTGACAGTACTGGGTCTCGAAGCCGTGCTCGGGCCGATCGGCATCGGCGTCGGCGCTGTCCTGATGATGTTCATAGGCAATCCGCTCTCGGCCTTGGGGACGGGAAGCAACTGGCTTCCCGACGGCTGGTCCACGTTCGGGCAGCTCCTGCCCCCGGGGGCAACCGGTTCGCTCCTGCGCGCGAACGCGTTCTTCGGCGGCATCGGCAGCGGCTACCCGAGCATGGTTCTCGCCTGCTGGGTCGTGTTCGGTCTCGTGCTCGCGGGGATCGCCGCTCTACGCGAGCCGGACCCCGCGCCCGTGGTCGACGATCCCGAGTGACCCTCGGTGGTGGCCCGAGTCCGGCTCGTCCACCCGTCAGTGCGTGAGGACGAGGCCGGAGGTGGGCACGCCCGTTCCTGCTGTGACGAGCACGTTCTCGACGTCGTCTACCTGGTTGCACGACGTACCGCGGATCTGGCGGACCGCTTCTGCGATTCCGTTCATACCGTGGATGTACGCTTCGCCGAGCTGCCCGCCGTGCGTGTTGATCGGTAGCCTGCCACCGAGTTCGATCCCGTCGCGGACGAAGTTCTTGGCGTCGCCCCGGTCGCAGAATCCCAGCTCCTCGAGTTGCATGAGGACGTAGGGCGTGAAGTGGTCGTACAGCACCGCGGTCTGGACGTCCTGAGGACTCAGACCCGATTGTCGCCACAGCTGATCGCCGACGATGCCCATCTCCGGGAGACCCGTCAGCCCGTCGCGGTAATAACTCGTCATGATGTATTGATCCGGGCCGCTGCCCTGCGCCGCCGCCGCGATCACGGCGGGGACCTGCTTCAGGTCCTTCGCGCGCTCGGGAGTGGTCACCACCAGCGCGACACCCCCGTCCGATTCCTGGCAGCAATCGAGCAATCTCAACGGCTCGGCGATCCACCGGGAATCCTGGTGGTCTTGCAGCGTAATCGGTTTTCCGTAGAAGAACGCCTTCGGGTTGTTCGCCGCGTGTGCCCGGTCCGCAACCGCCACAGCGCCGAAATCCTCGCCGGTGGCGCCGGAGACGTGCATGTAGCGTTGCGCCACCATCGCCACGAACGACGCCGGTGTGCTCAGTCCGTGGGGGTAGGAGAAAGCGTTGTCGGTTCCCGAGGAGTTGACCTGCGCCGCGAGCGTGCTGTTCACCTGTCCGTACCGCGCTCCGGAGCGCTCGTTGAACGCGCGGTAGGCGACCACCACCTCCGCCACGCCGGTCGCGACGGCCATCGCCGCCTGCTGCACGGTCGCGCATGCGGCGCCGCCGCCGTAATGGATGCGGGAGAAGAACCTCAGGCTCGGAATACCCACCGAACGTGCAACCGCCACTTCGGTATTGGTGTCCATGGTGAAGGAGACCAGACCGTCGACGTCGGCGGGGGTGAGTCCGGCGTCGTCGAGTGCGTCGCGTACGGCTTCCGCCGCGAGGCGCAATTCGCTGCGGCCGGAATCCTTCGAGAAGTCGGTGGCGCCGATACCGGCGATGACCGCCTTGCGTGACAAGTCGTTCATGCGGCGTCTCCGATCACGAAGGACGCCTTCGCGGTGATGTGGTCGCCGAGCGCGTTGCGCCCGACGACATCGACCGTGACGAGACCGTCGTCGACGGCCGTCACAATGCCGGTGAGAGTGAGGGTGTCGTACGCGTACCAGGGCACTCCTAGGCGCAGGGAAATCGATCGCACCACCGCGCGTGGGCCCGCCCAATCGGTGATGTAGCGCTGGACGAGACCGGTGTCGGTGAGGATGTTGACGAAGATGTCTTCGGAGCCGCGCTGCCGCGCCTTGTCTCGGTCGTGGTGCACATCCTGGAAATCGCGGGTGGCAAGCGCCGTCGAGACGACGAACGTCGGGTCGGCGTGGATCGACAGCGGCGGAAGCGCATCTCCGGCCGTCACCGCATCGATACTCACGAATCCTCCTCGAGTGGCTTCCAGGCGTACAGGGTCCACGGCTCTCCGCCGGTATCGTCGTCGCCGGGGAAATCGAGATAAGTTGCCTCGACCGGCATTCCGATCCTCACGTCCTGCGGGTCGACGTCGCGGAGTTCACCCAGCATGCGCACACCCTCGTCGAGTTCGACGAGCGCGACAACGAACGGCACTTGCCGGCCAGGAACTTTCGGGGCGTGGTGCACGACGAAGCTGAACACGCTCCCCCGGCCCGACGAGACGACGTACTCTGTCGTTTCGTCCTTGCCGAGCCAGAGTGCCGGCACCGGCGGGTGCTGCAACGTGCCTTCGGGCCTGCGCTGGATGCGCAATTCGTGCGCGGCGACACCGTCCCAGAAGAACTGTGTGTCGCGCGACGCCGACGGCCGCATCAGCCGTGAGGGGTCGAGATCCTCGGGCACGCTCGCGCGCGCAGTGTCTGCGGTGGATCGACCCGGGGGTGCGAATTTCAGTATGCGGAACAGCATTTCGGCGACGACCTCGTCACCCACCCTCCAGAGGTTGCGAGTGGTGAAGAACCAACCCTCGCCGAGACCGGTTTTCTTCGGCCCGACGACGTCCTCGAGCGTGGATTCGATCGTCACCTGTTCGTCGTGGCGCAGGTAGCGGTGGTAGATCTGGTCGCAGTTGGTCGCGACAACCGAGGTGTACCCGGCGTCGTCGAGTATCTGCGTCATCCGGCCGAGCGGATCGTCCTTCTCGCGCTCGGCGCCGAGGCCGCGCATCGTCCATACCTGCGCCATTGCGGGCGGTGCGACGAGGCCACCGTGTCCGGCTGCGAGCGCCGCGGATTCGTCGGTGTAAATCGGGTTGTCGTCGCCGATGGCTTCGAGCCAGTTCCGGATCATGGGCAGATTGACCGGATCACGACCGAACCGGGGTGCCGAGGGACCGTCGTCGCGTACGCGATCGGCCGCGGCGAGGATCTCGGCTGCGTTCCCCGTGCCAGCGTTCGATGCGCCCGTCACCGTGGCACCCGGGGCATTCCCAGACCCGCGGTGGCGATGAGTTCGCGCATGACCTCGTTGACGCCGCCGCCGAAGGTGATCACGACGTTCCGCTTCGCCATCATGTCGAGCCAGCGCAGCAGATCCGCGGTGTCGGTGTCGGCAGGATCGCCGTGACGGCCGACGATCTCCTCGGCGAGGCGGCAGACACGCTGAATGCGTTCGGTGGCGAAAACCTTCGTGGCAGAAGCGTCGGCGATGTCGACCGCATCGTTCTCACTCGCCGCGACCTGCCAGTTGAGCAGTTCGTTGAGGCGATACGTCGCGTGGATTTCGCCGAGTGCGCGTCGCACGTCGGGCTCGTCCAGCAGGTCGTGGCGCCGGACCCATGCGTGGAGTTGCTCGTAGATCCCCGCCACCCTGCCCGCGGGTCCGAGCATCACGCGCTCGTGGTTGAGCTGGGTGGTGATCAGGCGCCAGCCCTTGTTCTCCTCACCCACCAGCATGCTCGCGGGCACCCGCACGTCGTTGTAGTAGGTGGCGTTGACGTGGTGCGCACCGTCGCAGGTGATGATCGGCGTCCAGCTGAATCCGGGATCGGTGGTGTCGACGATGAGGATGGAGATCCCCCGGTGCCGGGAGTCGGCGGAACCGGTGCGGACGGCAAGCCAGATGTAGTCGGCGTCGTGACCGCCCGTGGTGAAGATCTTCTGGCCGTTGATCACGTAGTCGTCGCCGTCCCGGACCGCGGTCGTGCGCAACGCGGCGAGGTCGGTACCGGCGTCCGGCTCGGAGTAGCCGATCGCGAAATGGACTTCACCGGCGAGGATGGCCGGCAGGAACTTCCGCTTCTGTTCCTCGGTTCCGTAGACCTGCAGGGTCGGCCCGACCGTTTGCAGGGTGACACCGGGCAACGGCACGTCGGCGCGCATCGCTTCGTTGGCGAAGATCTGCTGCTCGACGTCGCCGAATCCGCGGCCGCCGAATTCGACCGGCCAGCCGACCCCGAGCCATCCGTCCTTGCCCATCCGGCGGACGACCTCGCGGTAGATGGGGCCGTGCCGTTCGGTGCGCATGATCGCGGCCTCGTCGGCAGAGACGAGAGTGGAGAAATAGCTGCGCAACTCGGCTTGCAGCGCACGCTGGTCGTCGGTCAGATCGATGAACACCGGGCCCCCACGAGGTCGAGTCGGTACGAAGCTCCGCCGAGCAGGCGGGCGAGATCCTTGGCGGTCGACGAGTATCTGTGCAGCGGATATGTCACGTCGACACCGATGCCGCCGTGCAGGTGGTGCAGCACCCGCATGGCCGGGGGAAGTTCCGCGGCGATCCAGTACGCCGTGACGTCGAGATCGTCTGCCGCGTCGAGGCCTTCGGAGACGCGCCACACCGAAGACAACGCAGCGACATGGAGGGTCCGAGCGGTGACGTAGACGTCCGCGATCTGCTGGGCGACGGCTTGGAAGGTGGCGAGCGGTTTGCCGAACTGATGTCGCTCGCTGAGGTGTCGAGCAGTGAGTTCGGTTGCGCCCGAGAGCAGTCCATCCGCGTACGCGGCGATGCCGGCGAGCGCGAGGCGATAGAGCGTCGCTACCGCGTCGGCACCGTCGGTGCCGTCGCCGAGCAGCATGCCCACCGCACCGTCCAGCCGCATCGAGAATTCGGGATCGCCGACCGCCGACGGACTGATCCTCGACGTGACGCCGTCTGCCTTCGGATCGACCGCCACGACGCCGACGTCCGTCGGCACGAGGACGTACCGAGCGCGATCGGCATACGGCACCGCGACGAACGATCCGGTGACGGCATACCCGCCGTCGGTGGCGGTCGCGGTGGCTCCGGGCCGGCCGGGGAACGGCCGGCCCGGTTCGGCCAGCGCGGCGGAGAGGACCGCGCCGCCGGAGACACCGTCGAGCAAGCTGTCCTGCTGGCTCGCGGTGGCGAGCGCGAGAACAGGGAGTACTCCGAAACCGATCGTCGCCAGCGCAGGGATCCTCGCCGCGGAACGCCCGACCTCGGTGAGCACGGTGGCCGCCTCGGCGACGCCGAGGCCTGATCCCCCGAGCCGCTCGGGCAGGGCCAGCGACAGCAGATCGGCGCCGGCCATCGCCCTCCACAGGTCTTCGTCGCCCAGGTCGCGGGCGAGCAGGTCGGCCGCGACGCCGGCCACGTCGTCCTGCGTCTCGTCACGTGCGAAGTCCACCGTTACCACCTCTTGCTAGAACGTGTTCCAGTTGTAGCACTTCGCGGTGTCCCGCGGGAAGCGCCCCTAATCCCGGGGTAGGCCGAGGAGTCGTTCCGCCGCGACCGTCAGGAGAATCTGTTCCGTGCCGCCCGCGATCGTGAGGCAACGGGTGTTGAGGAACTCGCGGGTCAGCGGGCCTTCCACCCAGCCTGCCTCGCCGGCGAGATCCATCGCGAGTTCGGCGGTGTCCTGCCGCTGACGGACCCCGACGAGTTTGCGCACGCTCGAGGCAGCGCCCGGATCGTGGCCGCCCAGTTGCGCGAGCGTGGTGCGCAGGTCCAGCAGCGATCCGGCCGTCGCTTCGCCGATCTGCACGGCGATCCGGTCGTTCGCGACCGCGTCGCCGGGTGCGGACAACTCCAGTAGCTCCTCGATGGCCGCGCCGAACGACGACTTGCCCCCCATGGCCACCCGTTCGTTCGCAAGGGTCGTGCGGGCGAGCTTCCATCCACCTCCGAGCGGTCCGACGACGCACTCGTCCGGCACGAAGACCGAGTCGAGGAACACCTCGTTGAACAGGGCGTCACCGGTGATCTCCCGCAGCGGTGACACGGCGATGCCCTCGGATTTCATGTCGACGAGGAAGTAGGTGATCCCCTTGTGCTTGGGGGCATCCCGATCGGTGCGTGCGAGACAGATCCCCCAGTCGGCCTCGTGTGCGAGCGACGTCCACACCTTCTGCCCCCGCAGAACCCAGCCGCCGTCCACCTTCTCTGCGGTGGTGCGGAGCGCGGCGAGATCCGAGCCGGCACCCGGCTCCGAGAACAGCTGGCACCACACGATGTCGCCGCGCAGTGTCGGCAACGCAAAACGTTCCCGCTGTTCAGGAGTTCCGTGCTCGAGGATCGTCGGCACGGCCCACGACCCGATCACCAGGTCGGGGCGGTCGATGCCGGCTTCGGCAAGTTCCTGCTGGATGAGGATCTGCTCGGCCGGGCTCGCTCCGCGTCCGTACGGCGGCGGCCAGTGCGGGGCCAGATAGCCGGATTCGGCCAGCGCAGCGCGGCGGCCGGTGTCGGGTTGCCGCGCGATGTCGGCGATGTCGGCTCGGATCCGCGCGCGGTCGTCCTCGTACTCCGACAGATCGATACCCAGATGCCGGCGGGCTCCACCGCGAACCAACTCTGTGACGCGGGCACGCCAGACGGTCGCGCCACCCAGCAACTGGCGGGTGGCCACGGCACGGCGGAGGTAGAAGTGCGCGTCGTGCTCCCACGTGAAGCCGATGCCGCCGAGGACCTGGATCGCGTCCTTCGCAGTGTCGACAGCAGCGTCCAGTGCAACGGCCGCCGCGACTGCCGCCGAGACGGGAAGCTCATCCGGGTCCGTGTCGACCGCCCGTGCGGTATCCCACGCAACTGCACGGATCTTCTCTGCGCGGCAGAGCATTTCGGCACAGAGGTGTTTGACGGCCTGGAACGCGCCGATAGGCTTGCCGAACTGTTCACGGATCTTCGCGTACTCGACGGCCGTGGCCAGTGCCCACCCGGCGATACCGGCGAGTTCGGCGGCGGCGAGTCCGGCTGTGACGTCCCGAACGAATCCCGCAGGCACCTCCACGACCCGGTCCGCCGTGACGGTGACACCTTCGAGTCGCACGCGGGCCAGCGCGCGCGACTTGTCGATCGTGTCCAGGGCCTCGACGGTCAGACCGTCGGCGTCCCCGTCGACGAGCGCCCAGCGCTCGCTGTCGCCGGCGAGTCGTACGAGAACCGCCACCCCGGGCTCCGCGGCGAGCGCCGGGCCCGCGTCTCCGGTGAGGACGAACCCGTCGGTTGCGGGTTCCGCCGGGACGCGGGAGTCCAGCGCGAGGGCGGTCGGCACCGCGCCCTCCACGAGTTGTGCGGTGATCTTTGCCGTCGTGTCCCCGGCGCGCCCGAAGACGAGCGCCGCGGCCGCGGTGGTCAGCACCGGCCCCGGCGCGAGTTCGTGCGCGGCCTGTTCGAGCATGACCGCGAGGTCGACGGTGGTGGCCCCGAACCCTCCCGAAGTCTCCGGAACAGCAACACCGAAGAGCCCGAGTTCGGCGAGTGACGACCACCCGTCACGCCACGCGCCGTCGGGCTCTCGTCGTATGGTTGCCAGTGGAGTTGTGGCTCGTGACCAGGCCTGCACGGACGCCTGGACGGCCCGCTGCTCTTCGGTGGTGGCGATACTCACAGCGGGTCTCCGCCTCTCGGAATGACATGATTACCTAGAACGTGTTCTAATATGACACCGGTTCAGAGTCAAGGCGTGAGGATACGAAGTTATGGCCACCCCGTCCCGCTCGCGTTCCAACGGCAACGGAACGTTGACCGCCCTCACCGAGGACGATCTCAGTTCCAACGCCCAGAAGGAACGCCGTAAGCGGATTCTCGACGCCACCCTCGCGCTGGCGTCGAAGGGTGGATACGAGGCGGTCCAGATGCGGGCCGTGGCCGAACGCGCCGACGTCGCCGTGGGCACGCTCTACCGGTACTTCCCGTCGAAGGTGCACCTGCTGGTCTCGGCGCTCGGCCGCGAATTCGCCCGGATCGAAGGCAAGGGCAAGATTCCGCCGGGCCACAGCCCCCTCGAACGGATGCATCTCATCCTCGGTCTCATCACCAAGGCCATGCAGCGCGACCCACTGCTCACGGAAGCGATGACGCGCGCGTTCATGTTCGCCGACGCGTCCGCAGCCGCCGAAGTAGACCAGGTCGGCAAGCTCATGGACCGGTTGTTCGCCCGGGCCATGAACGACGGCGAGCCCAACGAAGAAGAACTTGCGATCGCCCGCGTGATCAGCGACGTGTGGTTGTCCAACCTCGTTGCGTGGCTCACCCGCAGATCGTCCGCGACGGATGTCGCGCGGCGACTGGAACTGACGGTCGATCTGCTGCTCGGTGAGGGCGCTCGTTCGTCCGCCGCCACCGCCGGCGCCTGATGTAACGGGAAACACGGTCCCGGAGGCCGGTCCGGCGGCGCCTGGTGGCTTTTCTTCGCTTACCTTGGTTCGAGTGAGTGCCCACGACCTACCGATCGACCTCCGACGAGCCCTCGTCGCCGCGGCGCGTACGCCGCGACTGCTGGTGGCGACCGACTACGACGGCACCCTCGCGCCGATCGTCGCCGACCCCGGCCAGGCGTATCCCCGGGCGGACGCCGTCCGTGCGCTGCGTGGACTCGCCGCCCTCCCTTCGACTTCGGCCGCGGTCATCTCCGGCCGCTCCCTGAAGGATCTCGCCGCGCTGTCGCGGCTTCCCATCGAGGTGAAGCTGGTCGGCAGCCACGGGTCCGAGTTCGACATCGGGTTCATCAACGAGATCGACCCCGCCGCGAAACAATTGCTGACCGTGCTCGTCGACGGGCTCGCGTCGGTCGCCGGGCGGTTCGACGGGGTTCACATCGAGGTCAAGCCCGCGAGTGTCGCCATGCACGTACGCCGGGCGTCCGCGGAGGACGCCGAGCGGGCCCTCGACATCGTGCGTGGCGACCTGGCCTTGCGGCCGGGTGTCCAGGCGACCGAAGGCAAGTCGGTGATCGAGTTGTCGGTGGTGCCCACGGACAAGGGCGCGGCGCTCGACATCATCCGGCACCAGGATGCGGCGACCGCGGCGGTCTTCTTCGGCGACGACGTCACCGACGAGAAGGCGTTCGAATCGCTGCACGGCCCCGACGTAGGCGTCAAGGTCGGCGACGGCGACACCGCCGCGGAGTACCGGGTGAGCTCCACCGAGGACGTCAACTCGGCTCTCGCGCTTCTCCTCGAGGAGCGGCGGACGTGGCTGTCCGGTGCGAGCGCTTCTCCCATCGAACGGCTCACCATGCTGGCGAGCCCACGATCCAAGGCACTCGTCACCCCCGACGGCACCATCACGTGGATGTGCCATCCGGAACCGGATTCGGCGGCGTTGTTCGCGCACCTGCTCGGCGGGGAAGCCGCCGGCCACTTCACCATCGGCCCGACTCGCGAATCGCTGCCGCTGAGCCAGCGCTATGTGGATTCGACGATGACGGTCGTCACCCGCTGGGCCGCGCTCGCGGTGGTCGATTACCTGCCTCACGACGTCGACCCCGGCCGGACCGACCTCACCCGCGTGATCACCGGACGGGCGACGGCACTGGTGACCTTCGCCCCCCGTCCCGAGTTCGGACAGGGACAGGTGACCCTGGAGGTCACCGACGACGGAATCCGAGTGATGGGCTTCAACGAGCCCTACGTGCTGCGCTCCCCCGGCGTGCGGTGGGACATCAGCACCGACGGCGCGCACCAGTCCGCGCACGCTGTGGTGGACCCCTCCCAGGGGGACGTTGTACTCGAATTGCGTTGCGGTACCGATGATCTGAGCGAACATCCGGTTCCTGAGAAGGAGCGCCGCGCCGAGGCGGAATCGTACTGGAGCACGTGGGCGAACAGCCTCGAACTACCTCCGCTCAAGCCGGACCTGATGAAGCGCTCGGCTCTGACCCTGCGCGGGCTCGTGCACGCACCGACCGGTTCGATCCTCGCGGCGGCGACCACGTCCCTGCCCGAGGAGATCGGCGGCGTCCGCAACTGGGACTACCGCTACTGCTGGTTGCGGGACGCGGCCATGACCGCGCAGGCACTCGTGCGAGTCGGGTCGCTCGAAGAGGCCGAGAACTACCTCGATTGGGTGCACGGGGTGCTCGAGACGCTGCCCGGCCCCGAGCGACTGCATCCGCTCTACACCCTGGCAGGTGGCGCGCTGCCCCCGGAAGCGGTCCTCGACAGCTTGCCCGGCTATGCGGGTTCACGCCCGGTGCGCGTCGGCAACGCGGCCAACCAGCAGGTCCAGCTCGACGTCTTCGGTCCGATCGTCGACCTGATCTCCGAGCTCGCCCATCGCCGCGAGGAACGCGGCGTCGACCACGCGGAGGCATTGACCGATCGCGACTGGGAACTGGTCTGCGCCATGGTTCTCGCGGTCGAGCGGCGCTGGTTCGAGCCCGACCACGGCATCTGGGAGATCCGCGACAACCCGCGGCACCACGTGTATTCGAAGGTCATGGGCTGGCTCACGGTCGACCGCGCCCTCACCCTCGCGGAGAAGTTCGGCCGGCCCGCCGGTGAAGGCTGGGCGGAGCTGCGCCGCGAGATCTCCGAGGAGGTCACGGAGAAGGGCTGGAACGAAGACGTCCAGTCGTACACCGCGGCATACGACGGCACCGATCTCGATGCGGCGACGTTGTTCATCGGCCTGACAGGGCTGGTGGACCCGGACGACAAGCGTTTCCACGCGACCGTCCAGGCGACCGAGGCAGAGTTGCGCAGCGGCTCGACGGTGTACCGGTACCGGCACGACGACGGGCTTCCCGGTACCGAAGGTGGCTTCCACCTCTGTGCCGCATGGCTCGTCGGCGCGTATCTCCTCGTCGGGCAGCGCAACGACGCCGAGGCGCTGTTCACCCAGCTGGTCGCGGCAGCGGGACCGACCGGTCTGCTCAGTGAGGAATACGATCCCGTGGCCGAACGCTCACTGGGCAACCATCCGCAGGCCTACAGCCACATCGGCCTGCTTCGGTGTGCCCAGTTACTCTCGGCGCCGCCGCGCTGACGGAGACTCCTCCGCACTGACAGAGGCCCTTGGCGCTGACGGGTTATTCCGCGTACCACTCGCGCTCGACCGCGCCCGAGGTCTTTCCGAACCAGAGTTGGGTGTCGAGCGTCTCGAGGGCGGGCACTCCGGAGTGCGCCGGGGCCGCGAGCAGCAGTTCGCCGGCCCGGCGTCCCTTGTCCTTCTGCGGCTGACGCACCGTGGTGAGTCCTTCGCGCAGCGCTTCGTCGATTCCGTCGAAGCCTGTGATCGACAGGTGGCCCGGCACGTCCAGTCCCGTCCGATCGGCCCATGCCAGGGCACCGAGGGCGAGGACGTCGGTCGTGCACATCAGGGCGGTGATGCGGGGGTTGACGCTCATGATCTGCGCCGCGCCCGACAATCCGTTCTCCGAGGTGTGCGTGTAGCGCTCGACGACGGTGAGGGTGTCCGGGTCCAGCCCGCCCGCCTTCATCGCGTCCTGCACTCCGAGGATGCGCTCGCGCTGGACGTGGAATCCGCTGCTGCCGAGCCGGGACACATCGACGACGCCGTCGTGGCGTTCGCGCCCGAGCCGCATCGACACGATGCCGATGTGCCGGTGGCCGAGCCCGATGAGGTGTGCCGCCATATCCCGCATCGCCCCGCGGTCGTCGATGCCCACCACCGGGGTGTGATCGAGACCGCGCGGCTGGTCGCACGCAACGATGGGCAGATTCCGCTCGAGCACCGCGGCAAGATACGGATCTTCGGGCGGTACGGAGTAGACGACGAACCCGTCCACCGACGATCGGTGCACGACCTGGGCGGCTTCGGTGTCGGCGCGGCCCGGACCGGCAGGGATGAGGAGCAGGCCCTGTCCTGCTGCTTCGCACGCCTCGGAAAGACCGGACAGGAATCGCATCGCCGCGGGATCCCGGAACGAGTAGCTCAGCGCCTCGGTCAGCAGCACGCCCACGGCGCCGGCCTTGCGGGTGCGCAGGGACCGTGCCATCGGGTCGGGCCCGGCGTAGCCGCGGCGCTTGGCCACGTCGAGCACGCGCTGGCGCAGTTCGGCGGACAACTGGTCGGGGCGGTTGTACGCGTTCGAGACGGTGGTGCGGGAGATCTTCAGCTCGGCTGCGATCGAGGCCAGTGTCGCCTGTCGGCGGGGCTGACTGGACCTGGGCATGAGGGGACCGTATCCCTATGGGCGTCGTCACACTCCCTGTGGGTGTGGTCACGCGCACGCGGGGACGGGCTGATCCGCCTCCGCGATCCGCTAAAGTGGAACGGTAACGATTACCAATAACGATTGGGCGAGTCCGTCGTGGCCGTTCGTCGACCTTTCGATCCAGGAGAAAACACCGTGCGTTCGTCCTCCCGTGCCGCGCTGGCGGCCGCTGCCGTGGCCGCTGCGACCACACTGGCCGCGTGCGGTACCTCGACCACCGGACCCGACGACGGCACGCTGCGCGTCGTCGCCTCCACGAATGTGTGGGGATCGGTCGCCCAGGCCGTCGCCGGTGATCGCATCGAGGTCGAATCCCTCGTCACCGAACCGTCCGCCGACCCGCATTCCTACGAGGCGAGCCCGCTCGACGCGGCAGCGATCAGTGACGCCTCGCTCGTCGTCTACAACGGCGGCGGATACGACCAGTTCGTCGAGGACATCCTCGAGTCCGGCGGCGGCAACCCCGCCACCGTCGAGGCGTTCGCGCTGTTCGAGTCCGGCGCAGGTGCCGATCTGCATTCGGATCACGGCGATGAGCACGCCCACGAACCCACCGACGACCACGCCGCCGAAGACACCGGCGCCCACGCCGCCGAACACACCGACCATTCGCACGACGGCCACGACCACAGCGGTGTCAACGAACACGTCTGGTACGACCTCGCGACCGCCGACGCCGTCGCGCACGCCGTCGCCGATCGCCTCTCCGAACTCGATCCGGAGGGTGCCGACACCTACCAGGCCAACGCCGCCGCATTCCACGACGATCTCCACGGCGTCTCCGACCTCGTCGAGTCGATCGCGGCCGATCACGCCGACGCCCCTGTCGCACAGACGGAATCCATCGCCACCTACCTGGTGACCGGGGCCGGACTCCGCGACGCGGTACCCGCCGACTTCGCGAATGCGATCGAGAACGGCACCGACCCGTCGCCCGCCGCCATTGCCGCCACCCGGCAACTTCTCCTCGACAAGCAGGTGCGCGCACTGCTCTACAACCCCCAGACCGAGGACAAGGTGAGCCGCGAGATGCGCACCGTTGCAGAGGCGTCGGGTATCCCCGTCGTCGAAGTTTCGGAAACCCTGCCAGAAGGTCTGGACTACATTCAGTGGCAGAGCCGAACCGCCGAGGCGCTTGCTTCCGCACTCGACACCGAATCCTGACCACCCGCTCGAGAACACGGACTCTGGTGAATTCTTCGACACCCGACCGCCCGCACGCGGTCGAACTTCGCAGCGCGCGGCTGGCATTCGGCGACCGTGTGCTCTGGGACGATCTCGACCTCACCGTCGAACCGGGTGAGTTCATCGCTGTTCTCGGGCCGAACGGTGCAGGCAAAACCTCCCTGCTGAAAGTTCTGCTCGGTCAGTTGCCGCTCAGCTCCGGCACCGCAACCATCGCGGGGTCGCCGGTGCGGACCGGCAATTCGCACCTCGGCTACGTACCGCAACAGAAAACGCTCGACGACGGCATCCCTCTGCGCGGGCGGGACCTCGTGGGCCTCGGCGTCGACGGCCATCGATGGGGTACCGGAATCCGCTTCTGGAAACAGAGGAAGGTCGCGGTCGACGCAGCGCTCGAGCAGGTCGGGGCGCAGGCCTACGCGGGGGCTCCCGTCGGCACTCTCTCCGGCGGCGAGCAGCAACGCTTGCGGATCGCACAGGCGCTGGTCGGCGACCCGCACGTCTTGCTGTGCGACGAACCGCTGCTCAGCCTCGATCTCGCCAACCAGCATCTCGTCTCGTCGCTCATCGACCGGCGACGGCGCGATCACGACACCGCCGTCCTTTTCGTCACCCACGAGATCAATCCGATCCTGCCGCTCGTCGATCGCGTGCTCTACCTCGTCGACGGTCAGTTCCGTATCGGCACGCCGTCCGAAGTCATGACCTCGAAGGTGCTCTCCGAGCTGTACCGCACCGACGTGGAGGTCCTCGAAATGCGCGGCCGCCTGGTCGTCGTCGGGACCGGGGACGCCATCGACGCACTCGGTAGTGCCGGCGGTCTGCGTCCGGGCGAAGGCGTTCATCATCACGACCACAAGGACGACCTATGAGCAGCAAGTTCACCGACGCCATGGGACGGCTGTTCGATTTCCGCACCACCGCCGAACTCCTCCAGTACGACTTCGTTCAGCAGGCTCTCGTCGCCGGCGCGATTCTCGGTCTGCTGGCCGGGATCATCGGCCCGTTGATCATCAGCCGGCAGATGGCGTTCTCGGTTCACGGCACCTCCGAGTTGTCTCTGACCGGTGCGGCCGCTGCCCTGCTGCTCGGGGTCTCGGTCGGAGTCGGTGCGGTTGTGGGCGCAGTGGTCGCCGCCGTTCTGTTCGGAATTCTGGGAACGCGTGCACGCGAGCGGGATTCGGTGATCGGCGTGGTCATGGCGTTCGGCCTCGGACTCGCGGTATTGCTGCTGTGGGCCTACGACGGCCGCACCGGAGCGGCGTTTTCGCTGCTCACCGGTCAGATCGTCGCACCCGGAGGAACCGGCATCACGCTGCTCGCGAGTTGCGCGGTCGCCGTCATCGGCACGATGGTCTTCATCTACCGTCCGCTGTTGTTCGCGAGCACCGACCCGGAAGTGGCTGCCGCGCGGGGCGTGCCGGTACGCGCCCTCTCGATCGTCTTCGCGATACTCGTCGGCATCACCGCCGCCCTCGGTGTGCAGATCGTCGGCGCGCTGCTCGTGATGGCGCTGCTGATCACGCCCGCCGCGGCGGCGTCCCGGGTGGCGAGCGGACCACTGGCCGCGACCGTCCTGGCGGTGATCTTCGCCGAGATCGCCGCTGTCGGCGGGATCCTGCTCGCGCTCGCGCCGGGAGTGCCCGTGTCCAGCTTCATCACGGCCATCGCCTTCGTCATCTATTTGGTGTGCCGGGTGATCGGGTCGTCTCGGCGACGTCGGGGTCTCGGTCGCACCGTGAGCAGCCCGGCGCACTGACCCCGCCGAGTGGGCGCTCGGGCGCCGCGCGCGGTGGTGGACAATCGCCCGATGCGGTCCCGTAACAAGATCCTGCGCTCCACCGTCGAACTGATCGGGAAGGTCGGCTTCGAAGGTGTCACCATCGCCGGTGCGGCACACGCTGCCGGGGTGTCCCGTCAGACGGTGTACTCGATTTTCGGGTCGCGGGAAGAACTTGTCTCCCAGGCGATCGCCGGTGTCGCGGTGGAAGCACTCGCGGGAATCCACACCCGTCTCGAACGCGTCGCGGCGCCGTGCGATTACGTCGTCGAGCTCATCGTCGCGAGCCGCCGCGTCGTGCGCGACGACCCGGTCCTGGCCATGCTGTTGCGTTCGGAACACGAGAACCCGGTCTTCGACTCCGGAATGATCGCGCGGGCGAAACCCATCGCCCGAAGCCTGCTCGCGCCGCTCTCCACTCGGCACCCCGAGATCGAACCGCACGTCGAGGACATCATCGAGATCGTGCTGTTCCTCGGGCTGTCGGTTGTGCTGTTCGACGACGAGACGGTGCATTCCGACGACGAGCTCAGGCGGTTCCTGACCCGGTGGCTCGGGCCCGCGATGTCTGCTGCCGAAGTCTGAGACGGGATTCCGATCTTGACACTTCCACCCCTGAGTGTCTAACTGTTGCGGCACCTCCGGCACCGACCGTGCCGCGAGGACGACATTGCCGACCGGGGGGTTCCGCATTGCCGCACATCACACGCCGCACGTTTCTCGCTGGAGCAGCCGCCGCCGGGCTCACCGTCGCGGGCATCTCCACCGCGACGGCATCACCGGGTATCGGAGCCCGGGTGAACAAGGTCCCGCTGACGCGGGAAGAACACCGCGTGATCGTCGTCGGGTCCGGATTCGGCGGTGGCGTGACCGCATTGCGCTTGGCGGAGGCGGGCGTTCCCGTCACCGTGCTCGAACGAGGAATACGTTGGCCCACCGGGCCCGACGCGAATACCTTTCCCCGAATCGATGCGCCCGACAAGCGGATCCTGTGGCACCGATCGAACCCTGAACTGTTCGGGCGCAAACTCGCGTTCGAGCCGTACACCGGTCTCGTCGAGGCGGTGGCCGGCGAGAACATGACCGCGCTGTGCGCCGCGGGAGTCGGTGGCGGCTCGCTGCTCTACCAGGGAATGTCGTTGCAGCCGAGCCGGTCCGTGTTCGAGGCGAACCTTCCGAACGAACTGGATTGGGACGCCATGGATCGAGTGCACTACCCACGGGTGGCACGGATGCTCCGGCTGGCTGTCGCACCCGACGAACTGGTCGCAACCCCCCATTACCGAACGTCGAGAATCTTCGCCGAACGTGTGACACGGGCGGGTCTTCCGCTCGACAAGATCCCGATGCCGATCGATTGGGACTACGCGCTCGCCGAACTCCGCGGTGAGATGCGACCGTCCTACACCGACGGTTCCGGCGCCCTCGGCGTCAACAACGGTGGTAAGCATTCGGTGGATGTCACCTATCTCGCGGCTGCCGAGAACACCGGCCTGGTGACGGTCGAAGCCCTGCACCAGGTCACCGACGTCGAACGCGCGGCGGACGGGCGATGGATCGTCTACGTCGACCGGATCGACACCACCGGCGACGTCGTCGAGAACAAGATCCTCGTCACCGACGCGCTCGTACTGTCCGCGGGCAGTCTCAACACGACCAGGCTTCTCGTCCGAGCCGCAGCGCAAGGCCGGATCACCGACCTGCCCGACGACCTCGGCGGCGGCTGGGGTTCCAACGCCGACCGCATCTACCTCTGGACCAGCATCGAGGACAGCTTCGGTGCCGTGCAGGGCGGCCCGGTGGTGTACGGCAGCAAGAACTGGCACGACCCGCACGCGGCCTTCACCATCATCCAGGCGTCGATCCCGTCGGTCTACTCGGTCGATACGCGCAGCACCGTGATGGTCGGTTTCGGGGTCAGCCAGGGTCGCGGACGATTCGTCTACGATTCCGGCCTCGACGACGCGGTCCTGAAATGGCCGCGAGACGGCGACGCCGCGATCCAGAACGGGCACATCGATCCGGTCGCCCGGATGATCGCAGGACCGCGCGACGTTCTGATGGACACGAACACCGTGGTCCCGTCCACCTGGCATCCCCTCGGCGGAGCGTGCATGGGCACGGTCTGCGACCTCGACGGGCGGGTCCTCGGGCAACGTGGCCTGTATGTGCTCGACGGGGCGCTCATGCCCGGCAACACCGCCGCATGCAATCCGTCGATGACGATCGCGGCGGTGGTCGAGCGCGCGCTCGACCATATCGTCGCGCGGGACGTCGGCGTCGTGTTCTGACGGCGCGCTTCCCGTCACCGACGGGATCGCGCAGTGCCCCCGGCCCTAGACTTGGCTCGTGCCTCGCATCGACCTCAACAGCGACCTCGGCGAAAGCTACGGTCAGTGGCGACTGGGCGACGACGAGACCATGCTCGGTCTCGTCTCCAGCGCCAACATCGCCTGCGGATTCCACGCGGGCGACCCCTCGACGTTGCTGGACACCTGCCGGGCCGCCGCGAAACGCGACGTGCGGATCGGAGCGCAGGTGGGTTACCAAGACCTCGCCGGCTTCGGCCGAAGGTTCATCGACGTGACACCCGCCGAACTCACCGCCGAAGTGATCTATCAGATCGGCGCGCTGGAGGGCCTCGCCCGGGTCGCAGGTTCTACCGTCGCTTACGTCAAACCGCACGGTGCGCTGTACAACGCGGTGGTACACCATCGTGACCAAGCCCGCGCTGTGGTCGCCGCGGTCCGTGCGTACGACGATTCGCTGCCCGTTCTCGGCCTGCCCGGCTCGGTGCTGCTCGACGAGGCCGAGCGCGCCGGGCTGCAGGTGGTCGCCGAGGCGTTCGCCGACCGCGCCTATACACCCGAGGGCGCACTCGTCTCGCGGCGTGAACCCGGTGCGGTACTGCACGATCCGGACACCGTCGCCCGGAGGGTTCTGCGCATGGTGACCGAAGGCGTGGTCACGGCGCACGACGGCAGCGAGGTGTCCGTCGCCGCCCAGTCGGTGTGCATCCACGGCGACTCTCCCGCCGCCACCGCGATGGCAGTCGCGGTGCGGGCGCTGCTCGACGCCGAGAACATCGGCATCGAAGCTTTCGTGTGAGACCCGACGGATGAGAATCCTGCCCAACGGAGACGCCGCGTTCCTCGCCGAATTCGCTTCTCTCGACGAGGTGCTCGCCTGTCTCCCGGCACTCGACGCGAGCCGCCCACCCGGCGTCGTCGATCTCGTTGCCGGTGCCCGAACCGTGCTGGTGCGATTCGAACCCGAAGTGGTACAAGCCGATACCGTACGGCGATGGATCGGTGAGACCGCACCGGACGGCAGGGACACTGTCGTGTCCGACGAGGTCGTGATCGATGTGCGATACGACGGCCCCGATCTCGACGAGGTCGGTGAGCGGACGGGGCTGGGCGCCGAAGGCGTCGTTGCGGCTCACACCGGGCGAACCTGGTCCGTCGCGTTCGGCGGGTTCGCCCCTGGATTCGCTTATCTCACCGGAGGTGACGATCGGCTGCGCGTACCCCGGCGGGACTCGCCGCGCACCGCGGTACCTGCGGGGGCGGTGGGTCTGGCGGGTGAGTTCTCCGGAATCTATCCCCGGCAGTCACCGGGGGGCTGGCAACTGATCGGGACGACCGATGCCGAACTGTGGCAGCCGGAGCGGACTCCTCCCGCCTTGCTGCGGCCCGGTCTGCGCGTCCGGTTCCGCGCCGTCTGACGACATCCGCCAAAATGGGAATCGTGGCCTGGTTCGAAGTTGTCTCCCCCGGCGTTCTCACGACCGTGCAGGATCGCGGTCGCCACGGGCACGGCGGGTCGGGTCTCACCGCGTCGGGAGCCGCGGACCGGACTGCCCACGACGCCGCGAACAGGCTCGTCGGCAACCATCCGGGGGCGGCCACGCTCGAGGTGACGGCCGGGGGTCTCGTCCTGCGCAGTGCGGGCTCGACGATCGTCGCGGTGACGGGCGCTCGCACCGAGGTCACCGTCAACACCCGTCCCCGCGGCGACTGGGCGCGAATCCATCTGCAGGACAACGATCTTCTGTCGATCGCGGCTCCATCGAACGGGCTGCGGTCGTATCTTGCGGTGCGCGGCGGCATCGAGGCTCCGGAAGTGCTCGGCAGCCGCTCCACCGACACCTTGTCTGGCACCGGACCCGCGCCGGTACGGACGGGCGACCGGCTGCAGGTGGGTGGGCTCACGGGCACCCTGCCGACGGAGGACCAGTTCCCGCCGCCCGCGCCGATCGGTGATCCGGTCGAACTGCGGGTGGCTCCGGGGCCACGCGACGACTGGTTCACCACCGCGTCGGTACAGGCGTTGCTGCGCGAATCCTGGACTGTGACACCGCATATCGACCGGGTGGGCATCAGGTTGCGCGGCGAAGAACCCCTCCACCGGTCGCGCCGGGAAGAACTACCGAGTGAGGGAATGGTGCCCGGGGCCCTGCAGGTGCCCCCGGAGGGCCACCCGGTCCTGTTCCTGGCCGATCATCCGGTCACAGGGGGATATCCGGTGATCGCGGTGGTCGTACGCGCCGATCTTCCGCTTGCAGCGCAGTTACGACCGGGCTACCGGGTGAGGTTTCGCCCCACGAGGTAGCCCGGTCGCACAGACTTCAGGTCAGGCGGCGTCGGTCGCCAGAGGCGAAAGCTTGCCGTCGATCATCTCCAGGACACGATCGCAGTGGACGAGCACGTCGTGGTCGTGGGTGACCATGATCGTGGCGACCCCTGCGCGATGGGTTTCGTCCGCCAGCAGTTGCACGACCTCATGGCTGCGCGCACGGTCCAGTGCCGCGGTGGGCTCGTCCACGAGCAGCACGGCCGGGTCGGTGACCAGGGCGCGAGCGATCCCGACGCGCTGGCGTTCGCCACCCGACAACTGGCCCGGGCGCTTGCCGGCACGATGTGCCATCCCGACCGACTCGAGGAGTTCGTTCGGGTCGCGGCCCGGACGTCCCGTGATCGTCGACATCAACCGCAACTGGTCGAGAGCGGTGAGCGACGGCAGGAGATTCGACGACTGGAACACGAAACCGATCTGATTGCGACGGATTTCGGCGAGCTGACGCTGCGGCGTGGCAGTCAGATCGATATCCCGCAGGACGACCGAACCGCTGGTGGGCTGGGTCAGCCCTCCGGCGACGGCCAGCAGGCTGGACTTGCCCGCGCCGGACGGACCGACGATCGCGACCAGTTCGCCCGGGGCGACCTCGAGGTTCACGTCGTCGAGCGCGGTGACGGTGCTGTCGCCGTCGCCGAACTGCAGGCCGACGTTCTTCAGGCTCAGGCCCGTGGTTGTGGTGGTGGCGCTCATCGATTCTCTCCCAGCGCTGTCAAGGGGTTGATACGGGTGATGCGCACGATCGCGATCCCGGCACCTACGAGGCCGAGCACGATCAGCATGAGGGCGCCCTGGATGATCGGACCCGACTGGAGTGAGAACGGCATGCCGGTGCCTTCGAGCCCGGAGCCGAGTCCCAGACCGATCAGGACACCGACGGCGACAGATCCGGCGAGGATGACGGCCGCCTGGAGGATGCTGTCGCGCATCAGGTATCCGGTGGACGCACCCATCGCGCGGAGTACTGCGAGTTCACGCATGCGCTGGACGGTCCAGATGCTGAAGAACGCGCCGACGACCAGCGCCGAAATCGCGTAGAGGAACACGATGATCATGGACATGGTCATCGTCTCCGCGCTGTAACCGGGCGAGGAGTCGAACGACTCTTCGACGGTCTTGGTCGCGGTCCCTGCGGCGGCATCGCCGGCCGCCAGATCGGGTGCTCCATCCGTTCCCCGGATGGCGACGACGCTCGCCTGCTCGTACTCGCGAGAATCCGTCATGTCACCTGCGGGCGTACCGGCATTGATCTCCTGCCAGGTCGTCAGCGGCACGTACGCGACGTCCACGTGACCGAAGGTGCGCTTGTCTCCCGTGAAGCCGACGACCGAGAGTTCGATTCCGAGGCGATCGACGGTGACGGTGTCACCGACCGCGACGCCTTCGTCCCGAGCGGTCGAACTGAGGATGATGTCGCGCGTTCCGCTCAGCTGCGTGCCTTCGGCTGCTTCCGGCTCGAGGAACGAGCCCGGCGTGATGCCGAACAGTGTCAGGTCGATCGCCGTTCCGTTCCCGGTGTGAGCATTGACGATGGCGTTGCCCATCAACTCCGCGTTCGCGACGTCCGGCCGGGCAGCCCATGCCTCGGCCTGTTCGGACGTGACGACCGACCGGGAGAACGCGGAATCGGTCTTGGTGCCCTCCTCGAACGCGAAGGCGTCGACCGGGGTCCGCTGGAGACCCGAGACGCCGTCGTCGACGAGACCTGAGGACAGGCCGGAGAGGATCACCATGAGCACCGAGATCAGTGCGATGACCGATCCCATCAGCAATACACGGGTACGCGCGAACACAAGTTCGCGCACTGCGAGAAACATAGACGAGCTCCTGGGAGTCGGATCGATCGGGCGTCAGCGACTGGGGCAGCCTCGGCGGGACGGTATGCAGGGCCGATTTCAACAGAACGAACGGGACTCTGCCAGTAAGGTTCACCTACGACTGGGCGTAGTTTTCTACGACAACCCCACCCGGAAACCACGCTTGAACTGCAGTTATCCTTCCCTGATCCGATCGGATTCGCGCCTCGAAATTTAATGACGACTTGTCGTCAAAGTATTGTCCCGAGGGTGCGACGAGGACTCGAAAGGCCGCCGGACAGGCTCGCGCGGTCCTTCGCCGAGGCGCCTGGGTGTACCCTTCGAGCGGTCCCCGAATTCCCCGACCGATCCCGGAGCATCGCGTGCCTATTCTGAATGCCGGGCACACCGTGGCCGAGCACAAGTCGGCCACCCGAACGCGCATCCTGCGTGCCTTTGGCGAGGTACTGGCGCGCGAGGGGTGGGACGGCGCGTCGTTCAAGGCCGTCGCTGCGCAGGCAGGTCTTACCCGGACCGTGATCTACAACTACTACTCCGACAAGTCCGAGATGCTGCTTGCTTGGTCGGCGCACGAGATCGAGCGGTTCCTCGACCTCCTCGAGCACAAACTCGCGGGCATGGATGATCCGCGGGAGATGCTCCAGACCGTCGTCGAACTGGTCCTGTTCGAGTTCGCCGGACCACACCCCGTGACGCCACCGGTGATGAGCCTGATCCCGAACGCAACCAAGCTGGAGTTCACGTCTCAGCTCAACGAACTCGAAGACGTGGTGTACCGGATCCTGGTCGAAGGCGAACGTTCCGGTGTGTTCCATCTGATCGACGCACGGTCCGCAAGTCGCTGCATCCTGGGTTGCCTGGATCCCCACCGCCAGACTCTCGCCGAGGGCGGCGCAGTCGACGAAGTGGTCGCGCGGGTCGTTCCCTTCGTGATGGGTGCCGTCGGCGCGCTCGATCGCGAGCCGCACGGCGAACCGGGATGCGCCACGATATGCGATGCGGGCGAGGACAATTCACCGACCGAGCCCTGACGCGGGAGCCCGCTCAGTTCTCCGAGCGGGTCTGCGGCGTCTCCCCCGGGATCTTCGCACCCGTCACCCGGCGCACGAAGCTGACTACCTCGGCGAGCGCACTCCGCGCGGACGGCGAGATCCCCGGCAGACTCAGATATCCGTGCACTGCGTTGTCGTATTCGGTCAGCGTGACGTCGCCGCCTTTGCTTCCGAGCGCCTCCGCATAGAACACGCCGTTGTCGCGTAACGGGTCGTGGCCGGCGACCTGGATCAATGCCGGCGTCGCCGCACCGGCCAGACCGCCGCGCAGCGGAGCGGCGGTGGGAGCGTACGGGTCCGCGCCGGCGAGATAGAGACGGACGAACGCTCGCATACCCCGCGACGTCAGAACAGGCGCCTCGGCATGCTCACGCTCGGACGGAAAGACATCCTCCATCTCGGTCCCCGGATAGACCAGCACCTGCCCCGCCAGTGCGGGCCGGCCGGCCTGCGCGGCGAGATCCGCCACGACCGCGGCCAGATTGCCACCCGCACTGTCGCCCGCGACCAGGATGCGTGTCGCGTCCACGCCGAGCTCCGCGGCATGCTCTGTCACCCACAGCAGCGACGACCAGCAGTCGAATACTGCCGCTGGATAGGGGTTTTCAGGCGCGAGACGATAATCGACGGATACGACGACGCACGGCACCTCCACCGCCATGTGACTCGCCCACCACTCGTCTTGTTCGGGATTGCCGAGCACCCAGCCTCCTCCGTGGAAGAGCACCACGACGGGAAGCGGGCCAGGCCCCGAAGCCGAAGGGCGGTAGATGCGCAGGCGCACACCGACAGGCTCGGCGGGCCGGTCCAGTCCCGCGATCTCGGCGGGCGGCAACTCGACGGTACGGTCGACGATGTGCGCGTCGCGGTGCGGCCTGCCGGCGATCGATCGCCCTACCGGCGAGGCGAGCAACTTCTCCCGGCGGACACGCCGCGCGGGGATGGCCTCGGGCGGCTCGTCGGCGATGGAGGCACCGATCAGCCCTTCGAACAGAGCGAAGATCTTCGTACGAAGCGGGAGCGGAGCGGGCACGGCGGCAACACTAGAGGACCCTGCTCACTTCCGGAACAGTTCCGTGGTCGGGACGGAGGATTCCACTGAGGCACACCCCCTGAGGACGTCGGGTCGCCTCGGAACGGAGACGGTCGTTCACCCGAGATACGCTCTGGATGACGTTGTCGCGCACCATGATCCATTCCTCGTCTCCCGAACTGGAATGTACCGACACCACACCGTCGACGACATGGTCGAAAGTGAAGTGCGACAGCGCTGCCGGGAACTTGTCGCGGCGGCCCCTGAGCACCCGCCGCATACGCGCACGCGGCGACAGGAACGTCTGCACGAGATAGGCCAGCCACTCGGTGTGCCGGAAGAAGTGTTCGTCGCCGTCCCACACCAGGGCCGATCCGTCGGCGGTCGGAACCCACTGGCACCACGACAGCGGACGCCCCCGCGACGGAAGACCGTCCCGACCCGCGTTGTGCGGCCCGCTCGCGGGCCCCGCGAAGCCTCGGAGGAACTCGATCTCGTCGGCATTCAGAGGAGGTGACACCTCGAACCGACCGTCGAATCGAGCGCTGTACATACGGTGCCTCCCCACGTCGACTGCTCTCCTTTACCCCCTTCGGAGCCGTTCCACACCGGTCGGAGCCGACAATTCGCACGAATCGGGACAAACGCACGTGAGGCATGAGAATTTCTGTTAACTTCCCGGGTACATCCACAGCCGGGACAGGGTAGGGACATGCTGCGTCGAATAATGGCCACAGTCATGGGTACGGTGATAGTCGCAGCGGGAGCGGTGACAGGCGGCGGCATCGCACAGGCCGAAGACACTGCTACGAAGCAATATCCGCTCGCTCCTACCTTCCTCGACGGCATCGGGATGGAACTCGCGAACCCCGGAGGTTCGGCGCCCGGCTCCAACGACTGGTCGTGCGAGCCCTCCGACGAGCACCCGGAACCGGTGGTCCTCGTGCACGGAACCATGGCTAATCGACAGGACAACTGGGCCTACCTGTCGCCGCTGCTCGCCAACGAGGGTTACTGCGTCTTCGCGCTCACGTACGGCAACTATCCCGAGCTGCCGTGGCCGTTCAGTGCGGTCGGCGGCCTCAAGCCCATGGAACAGAGTGCCGTCGAACTGGCGGCATTCGTAGACCGGGTACTCGACGTCACGGGTGCGGAAAAGGTGAGCCTCGTCGGCCATTCACAGGGCACGCTCATGCCCACGTATTACCTCAATCGCCTGGGCGGCAGCACCGAGGTGCGAAACCTCATCTCCCTCGCACCGCTGTGGGACGGTAGCCACGCGTTCCTGCTCGAGGCGACGTTCTCCCTGTTCGGTCAGGCCGGTCTGCGCGACGAACTCGAACAACTCGTCGCAACCGTGGGCTGCGGCGCGTGCCCGCAGGTGCTCGCCGGATCCCAGTGGTTCCGGGATCTGCACGCAGACGGGGTCTACGCGCCGGGGGTGCAGTACACCAACATCATTTCCCGCTACGACGAACTGGTGCTCCCGCACACCAGCGGATACCGCGAAGCCGACAACGCGACCAACTTCGTGCTGCAGGACCACTGCGAGGCGGACTGGGCCGAACACGTCGCCATCGTCAACGACCCCGTTGCCGCAGCCGTCGTCCTCAACGCGCTCGACCCGGACAACCCGCGCCCGGTGCCGTGCGTGTCGGTCCCGCCGTTCACCGGCTGGTCACCCACCGCACCTCCGCGGTAGAAAGACGACCGCGACCGCCGCAGCAGCGGCGGTCGCGGTTTCCAGCTATGTGGTGCTTACGCGCGGCGCTGCCGGGCGATGTCGGCGAGGACCACGCCCGCGGCGACGGACGCATTGAGAGACTCCACGTCACCGGCCATCGGAATCGAGAGAATGGCGTCGCAGGTTTCCCGTACGAGCCGGGACAAGCCCTTACCCTCCGAGCCCACCACGACGACCACCGGATCGGTGCCGTCGAACTCGTCGAGCGTGGTGTCTCCGCCTGCGTCGAGACCGACCACGCGCACACCTTGCGCCTGCCAGTCCTTGAGCGTGCGGGTCAGGTTCGTGGCGCGTGCGACCGGCAGCCGTGCCGCAGCACCGGCGCTGGTCCGCCAGGCAACAGCGGACACCGAAGCCGAACGTCGCTGCGGAATGACCACGCCGTGACCGCCGAAGGCCGCCACCGAACGGATGACGGCACCGAGGTTGCGCGGATCCGAGATGTTGTCGAGCGCGACCAGCAGCGGCCGCTCGTGGTGCTCCTTGGCCCGCGCGATCAGGTCGTCGGGATGCACGTACCGGTACGGCGGCACCTGGAGACCCACGCCCTGGTGCATTCCGTTCGTGGACAAGCGGTCGAGTTCGGCGCGCGACACCTCGAGGATCGAGATGCCCATGTCGGCCGCACGCTGCACGGCTTCCTTGAGTCGCTCGTCCGCCTCCGCTCCGACCGCGACATACAGCGCGGTCGCGGGAACCTCGGCGCGCAGGCATTCGACGACCGGGTTGCGGCCCAGCACCATCTCCGGACCGTCCTCGGGCTTGCGGCCGGCGGGTCGCCGTCCGCCGCCACGCGAGGAGGTGTCGGTCGCCTTTGCCGCGGCACGGGAACGCCGTGCTGCGGCGTGGTACGGACGATCCTCGGCCTTGGGTGTCGCACCGCGCGGTTCCAGACCACGACGGCGCTGCCCGCCGGAGCCGACGACCTGCCCCTTCTTGGTTCCGCCCTTACGAATCGCGCCGCGGCGCTGGGAATTGCCTGCCATCACTGTCCTGCTTTCAGAGACCACTCGGGTCCGTTCGGCGTATCGGTCACTTCGATACCCGCCGCTGTCAACCGGTCGCGCACCTCGTCGGCGATCGCCCAGTTCTTGTCTGCCCGCGCGTTCTGTCTCCGGACGAGATCCGCGGAGACGAGCACGTCGAGCGCTTCCAGGGCCGCCGATCGGTCGGCGGTGGAGTCACTCCAGTGTGCATCGAGCGGGTCGACTCCGAGAATTCCGAGCATCGCGCGCACCTGCGACGCGATCCGGACGGCCTCGTCGAGATCACCGTTGTCGAGTGCCTTGTTGCCTTCGCTGCGTCGTCCGTGGATCTCGGCGAGCGCCTTGGGCACACCGAGATCGTCGTCGAGTGCGTCGGCGAAGGCGTCCGTCCATGTGCCGACGGGAACCTCGCCCGCACGATCACGGGTCTTGAGGACGAAGGTTTCGAGTCCCCGGTAGCCCGCGGCCGCTTCCTGGAGCGCTGCCTCGGAGTACTCGAGCATCGAACGGTAGTGCGCGCTGCCGAGGTAGTACCGCAACTCCTGCGGTCGCACCTTGGTGAGCACGTTCGGCACCGACAGCACGTTGCCGAGCGACTTGGACATCTTCTCGCCGCCCATGGTGACCCAGCCGTTGTGCAGCCAGTACCGGGCGAAGCCGTCGCCTGCCGCCCGAGCCTGGGCGATTTCGTTCTCGTGGTGCGGGAAGACGAGATCCATTCCGCCGCAATGGATATCGAAGGTTCCGCCCAGATAGAACGTTGCCATCGCGGAGCATTCGAGGTGCCATCCGGGACGGCCGCGTCCCCACGGAGTGGGCCACGAGGGCTCGCCCGGCTTCGCTGCCTTCCACAAGGTGAAGTCGCGCGGATCCCGCTTGCCGAGCCCGGCGCTCTCACCCTGGTGCACGTCGTCGAGCTTGTGCCCGGACAGCGACCCGTACTCGGGATAGCTCTTCACGTCGAAGTAGACGTTGCCGTCGGAGGGGTACGCGTGACCCGCCGCGATGAGTCGTTCCATCAGATCGACCATCTGCGTGATGTGCCCGGTAGCGCGGGGCTCGATCGACGGAGGGAGGACACCGAGCACGTCGTACGCCTTGTTGAACGCGCGCTCGAATGTCGCGGCCCATTCCCACCACGGACGCCCGGCCTCGGCGGCCTTGCGGAGAATCTTGTCTTCGATGTCTGTGACGTTTCTCACAAACGCGACATCCATCCCCTGAGCCGCGAGCCATCTGCGTAGGACGTCGAATGCGACGCCACTGCGCACATGGCCGATGTGGGGTTCGCCTTGAACGGTGGCACCACACAGGTACACCGAGGCATGGCCGGGGACGAGCGGCACGAATTCCCGCACATCCCGTGTTTCGGTGTCGTAAAGGCGCAAGGTCACGACCGTCGATCCTACCGGTCGTCGCTCTGCTGCAGGACGAGCGCGGTGGCGACGGCCGCCACACCCTCGCCTCGTCCGGTCAATCCGAGGCCGTCGGTGGTCGTCGCGGACACCGAGACAGGGGCACCGAGCACGTCGGACAGCACCCGCTGCGCCTCGTCGCGCCGCGGCCCGATCTTCGGGCGGTTGCCGATCACCTGGACCGCCGCGTTGCCGATCGTCCAGCCGGCGTCGGCGAGCAGGCGGCGCACCTCCACGAGCATGGCCGCGCCCGAGGCACCTGCCATCTCCGGCCGGTCGGTGCCGAACACCGCTCCCAGGTCGCCGAGACCGGCGGCCGAGAGCAACGCATCGCACAGGGCGTGCGCGGCGACGTCACCGTCGGAATGGCCTGAGCATCCGTCGGCGTCCTCGAAGAGCAGTCCGGCCATCCAGCACGGCCGGCCAGGCTCGACGGGATGCACGTCCGTTCCGATTCCGACACGCACGACGGTTCAGCGCTCCTCTGCGGTTCGAGCCCCCGACGCGAGCAGTGCGCGCGCGAGGACGAGATCCAACGGTGTGGTGATCTTGAAGGCGAGCGGGTCGCCCGCGACGGTGTCGACACGCTCACCGAGTCGCTCGACGAGACCTGCGTCGTCGGTCGCGTCGCCGGCGTCCGTGTTCGCCCGGCTCAGCAGTGCGACGTCGAAACCTTGGGGGGTCTGTACCGCACGAAGGGACGCGCGGTCGGGCGTGCCGGTGACAGCACCCTGCGCGTCGACACTCTTGATGGTGTCGGTGACGGGCAGGACAGGAATCACCGCGTCGCTCCCGCGCCGCAGTTCGGCCACCACGCGGGCGAACAAGCCGGGGGGCGTGAGCACCCGAGCAGCGTCGTGCACCAGCACGAATCGCGCGTCGGATGCGCAGGCGAGTCCGGCACGCACCGAATCGGCGCGCTCGGCACCTCCTGCGACGACGGATACCCGCTCAGAGAAGGGCGCCCGCACCAGTTGTTCCGGCTGTGTCGCGGCGAGTTCGGGCGGAACCACGACGACGACCCGGTCTACCTCACCGGAGTCGAGCATCGATTCGACGGCGCGATCGAGCATCGTCCGCCCGTCCAGTTCGACGAACGCCTTCGGCAGTTCTTGGCCCAGACGAACGCCGCGGCCGGCCGCCGGAACAATCCCGACGACCGGCCCGTTGCGATCGTTCACTTGCTGTGTTCGGGGTTCTTCACGCAGTTCGCCACTCAGGACGCGGCTGCGAGAACCTCGTCGAGCATGCTCGCGGCCCGGACGTCGTCCGTGCCCTCGGCGAGAGCGAGTTCGCCCACGAGAATCTGGCGAGCCTTGGCCAGCATGCGCTTTTCACCTGCGGAAAGGCCGCGATCCTGCTCCCGGCGCCACAGATCGCGGACAACTTCCGCGACCTTGTTGACGTCGCCGGAGGCCAACTTCTCGAGGTTGGCCTTGTACCGCCGCGACCAGTTGGTCGGCTCTTCGGTGTGCGGCGCACGCAACACCTGAAAAACCTTGTCGAGACCCTCTTGCCCAACAACGTCGCGAACTCCGACGTACTCTGCGTTATCTGCAGGAACTCGCACTGTGAGGTCGCCCTGCGCGACTTTCAGAACCAGATATTCCTTCTGCTCACCCTTGATGGTGCGCGTTTCGATAGCTTCGATCAGCGCCGCACCGTGGTGGGGGTATACGACGGTGTCTCCGACCTTGAAAATCATGTGTCCCGTGCCCCTTTCGATTCACCGAGTTTAACACGTGACTACCTCGTCCTCTCATCAACGATGCAGGTCAGGGGCATCGATACGTGAGCGCAGGGCTTGACAGGCAGTCGGTTCCGTGCTTTATGTGACGTGTGTCACCCTTCGGGACTGGGCATGTCCGGGCTTTCGGGAGGCGACAGCAAAAGTTGCGAGTTCCGGCCCCGCCGCACACAGGTCGCTCGCTGACTACTACTCTGCCTAGTGGATTGCGAGCCTTACTCGATGGAGGAACCCGTGACTGCTCTCAAAGCGCCGACTCGGCGAGTCGTGACAGCCCTCGCCCTGGCGGCGGGAGCGACGCTCACGCTGTCGGCATGCGGTGCCGGCCAGATCAGCCAGACCGCCGTACAGGTCGCGGCGATCAACGGCAACAACGCCGAGGTCGGATCGATCGCCCTGCGGAATGTGCACGTGATCTACCCGAACTCCGAGGAGTACAGCATCGAACCGGGTGGCACTGCGCTGCTCGGCTTCACGGTGGTGAACCTCGATCCGTACACCCCGGACGTGCTCACCGACATCTCCACCGAGTTCGCGGACTCCGTGAATGCGGAGGAGATCGAGATTGCTCCGCAGTCGTCCGTCGTCGCCGGTGAGTCCACCGAGACGGCCGCACTCGACGAGGCTCCTCAGCCCGCTCAGACGAAGGAGACCCCGCCCGACGCGCCGAGTGTCGCCACCGTCGAACTGGTCGGCCTGAACGAACTCGTCCGGCCGGGACTGACCGTCCCCGTCACGTTCTCCTTCGAGGAAGCCGGCGATCTGACCATCTCCGTGCCGATCGACGCAGGCCCGATCCTTCCGCGCGACGAGTCCGACATGTCGCCGATCATCGGCGAAGCGCACTAACGCACCCACAGCCCGAAAGACCCCGGTCGAGCACCTGCTCGACCGGGGTCTTTCCTGTCGGGGCAGGCCACTATCCTCCGGCAGTGGCCAAAACCAAGTCGCTCTACCGCTGTTCCGACTGCGCACACACCGTCGGGAAATGGGTCGGCCGCTGCCCCGAATGCGGGACCTGGGGCTCCATGGACGAAGCCGCCCCGCAACCCACGGCTGTGGCGGCGCGGGCCGGAACCACCCTCGCCCGCGCGGGCGCTGCCGCGGTACTGCCGTCGACCCCGGCGACCCCGCTGTCCCAGATCGACGGAAAAGCCACCTACGCGAAATCCACGGGTGTCGACGAACTCGACCGCGTCCTCGGCGGCGGGATAGTTCCCGGTTCGGTCGTGTTGCTCGCGGGAGAACCCGGCGTCGGCAAGTCGACGCTGCTCCTCGAGGTGGTCCATCGGTGGGCGCAGCGCGGCAGCGACGAGCGGGCCCTGTACGTCACCGGGGAGGAATCGGCGGGACAGGTACGGCTGAGGGCCGACCGCACCGGCGCTGTGCACGACCGGGTTTACCTCGCGGCGGAGGCCGACCTCGCGACGATCTTCGGACACGTCGAACAGGTTCGCCCGACGCTCCTCGTCGTCGACTCGGTGCAGACGATGCTCGCAGCGGACGTCGACGGCGTCACCGGCGGCGTCACCCAGGTCCGGGCTGTGACGAGCGCGTTGACCTCGCTCGCGAAGTCGAGCGGCGTGCCTGTGCTCCTGATCGGACACGTCACGAAGGACGGCGCCGTCGCCGGGCCCAGGTCGCTCGAGCATCTCGTCGACGTGGTGCTGCACTTCGAAGGCGACAAGCACTCGACGCTGCGGATGGTGCGCGGAGTGAAGAACCGGTTCGGCGCCGCCGACGAGGTGGGCTGCTTCGAACTCACCGAGAACGGCATCGTCGGGGTCAGCGATCCGTCCGGGCTGTTCCTGCAGCACCGCGACGAAGCGGTTCCCGGCACTGCAGTCACGGTGACGATGGACGGGAAGCGCCCGCTGCTCGGCGAAGTGCAGGCGCTGGTGGTACCCACACACAACCCGTCGCCACGTCGCGCTGTGAGCGGACTCGACTCGGCGCGGGTGGCCATGGTCCTCGCGGTGCTCGAGCGCCGCTGTGGGCTCGGCAAGCTCGGCAACTGCGACGTCTACGCCTCCACGGTGGGCGGTATGCGGATCACCGACCCCTCCGCCGACCTCGCATTGGCGCTGGCAGTGGCGTCGGCAGTGCGAGACCAGCCGGTACCCGCCGGCACCGTGTTGCTCGGAGAAGTCGGCCTCGCCGGCGAGGTGCGGCGCGTCGCCGGGGCGGGTCGCAGGCTCGCCGAGGCGAACCGGCTGGGGTTTACCCGAGGGGTGGTACCCAGGGGTGTCGAAGGCGTGCCGAAGGGGATGAAATCCACCGAGGTCGTCAACGTGGGGCAGGCGCTGTCGACGTTGTCCCGCTGATCCCGGGCATCGTGTCGCACCCGCATGCGAACATATGTTCGTGTCCGGTGAAGCCACGATCCTCCATGCCGACCTAGACGCGTTCTACGCGTCGGTCGAGCAGCGCGACGATCCCTGGCTCCGGGGAAAGCCGATCGTGGTCGGCGGCGGCGTGGTGCTCGCCGCGAGTTACGAGGCGAAGGCCTACGGGATCAAAACCGCGATGTCGGGCCGCGCGGCGCGAGCGCTCTGCCCCGAGGTGATCTCGGTTCCGCCCCGAATGGAGGCGTACACGAAGGCGTCGCGCGACGTGTTCGCAGTGTTCGCCGACACGACCCCGATCGTCGAGGGCATCTCGATCGACGAAGCGTTCCTCGACGTGTCGGGAGTGCGCCGCATCTCGGGCGAGCCCGTCGAGATCGCCGCGCGACTCCGTCGCACAGTGGCCCGCGAGGTGGGCCTGCCCATCACGGTCGGCGTCGCACGCACGAAGTTTCTCGCCAAGGTCGCGAGTGGAGTCGCGAAACCGGACGGGCTGCTTCTCGTTTCGCCCGACGCCGAACTCGACTTTCTGCACCCGCTGCCGGTGGAGCGATTGTGGGGCGTCGGAAAGGTCACCGCCGCAAAACTGCACGCACACGGGTTACGGAAGGTCGGCGACCTGGCCCTCCACTCCGAATCCGATCTCGTCGCGTTGCTCGGCGCGGCATCGGGACGTCATCTGCGCGCCCTCGCGCTCGGTCACGATCCACGACGCGTCCGGCACCGCGGACGAAGTTCGATGGGCGCGCAACATGCCCTCGGGCGCGGGCCACACAGCCACGAGTCCTTGGAGGCGACGCTGCAACTGCTCGTCGGCCGGGTGTGCCGTCGCATGCGGCGCGCAGACCGCCTCGGCCGCACCGTGGTGTTGCGACTGCGGTTCGCCGACTACACCCGCGTCACGCGGTCGCACACGCTCGGCAGCCCCACGGCCCGAACCGACCTGATCGGCGACACCGCCCGCGAACTCCTCGAGGCGGCACGCCCGGTGATCGCCGAGCGCGGAGTGACCCTCGTGGGCGTCGCCGTCACCAACCTCGACAAGCAAGGCACCGAGCAGCTCGAGTTGCCGTTCGACGCGGAAGTCCCGAACGGACCGCCGACAGCGGACACGGAATGTGCCGGCGAACGGCGGCGGCTCACCCACCCCCCGATCGACCGGCACGCACTCGATTCCGTGCTCGACGACCTTCACGGAAGATTCGGCGCGGGCTCGGTGACGTCGGCGACGCTGCTGGGCCGCCACCATCGGCCCGGCGTACCGCTGCTACCCGACGCCCAGCCGTGAGATCCCCGGTTGCGCCGGAGGTGTCAGACGGCGGAGATGTCCTGGTCGCCGGTCGGCATGCCGTCGACGAAATCCTTGCCCTTTTCGAAATGCTCGTGGCCCACGACGATGAACAGGCCGTACGACGAACCCACGACCACGTCGGGATCTGCCAGCGGACCGTCGACGATCCGCGCTTCCGAGCGCGTGTAGACCTTGCGGCGCACCGTGCCTTCGACGCGGGACCGCAGTTCGAGCACCGCACCGAGGGGAATGGGACGGGCGAAATCGATGCCCAGATGCGCAGTGACCACGGCCGACCGGAGCGCGGCGTTGCACGCCATTCCCTGCGCCTCGTCGAACGCCGTCATCAGGATGCCGCCGTGGATGAATCCCGGACCGCCCTGGTAACGCTTCGCAACCTCGAAGCGGCCGATCACCTCGAGTCCCTCGCCGGTCGTGAACTCCATCCCGAGGCCGGTGGGCTGGTCGTCTCCGCATCCGAAGCACTTGGACCAGTGCTGAGGAACGGGAGCGCCGGGACCGGGGTGGTCGGCGGGGAAATCGGGTACAGCGAGGTCGTCGGGCAAGATCCAGGTACTGCTCATGAACAAGTAATGTAGTTGCGCGGTCACGAGGGTCTTTCTCTTCCCTCCCCAGAATGTGACCACGACCGCAGGGTCCGGGACACGGAAGGAATCTGCCACATGACCGAGTCGGCGCGGTCCGCGACGCTGAGTGACACCATCGCCCGACTCGCCCCCGGCACCGCACTCCGCGACGGGCTGGAGCGCATCATGCGTGGCCGGACAGGTGGACTCATCGTTCTCGGATTCGACGAGAAGGTCGCCGCGCTGTGCGACGGCGGATTCGAACTCGACGTCGAGTTCGCTCCGACCCGGATGCGTGAGCTGTCGAAGATGGACGGCGCCGTCGTGGTCTCGACCGACGGCACGCGCATCGTCCGTGCCAACGTCCAGCTCGTCCCCGATCCGAGCATCCCGACCGTCGAATCCGGAACCCGGCATCGGGCAGCGGAGCGCACGGCCATCGAAACGGGTTATCCCGTCGTGTCGGTGAGCCAGTCGATGAGCATCGTCAGCGTGTACGTCGCGGGTCGCCGCCACGTGATCGACGACTCCGCGACGATCCTCTCGCGCGCGAACCAGGCCGTCTCCACCCTCGAGCGCTACAAGGCTCGCCTCGACGACGTGACGCGGCAACTGTCGGTGGTGGAGATCGAGGACATCGTCACCCTGCGCGACGCCCTCACCGTGGCCCAGCGGCTCGAGATGATGCACCGCTTGTCGGTGGAGATCGAACAGGACGTCCTCGAGCTCGGTACCGACGGGCGACAGCTGGCGCTGCAACTCGAAGAACTCGTCGGCGACAATCAGCTCGCGCGTCAGCTGATCGTCCGCGACTACCTGTCGGGAGACGAGGCACCCTCGACACTCGATGTGGAACGGGCCCTGGATCGTCTCGCCGGCCTCAGCGACACGGACCTACTGGACCTGACCACCCTCGCCCGCGCGTTCGGCTACCCCCAGACCATCGAGGCGCTGGACGCACCGATGAGCCCTCGTGGCTACCGGGTGCTGCACCGCGTGCCACGTCTGCAGCCCCAGCAGATCCATCGTCTGGTGGGCGCGTTCGGCACGCTGCAGGGCATGCTCGCAGCTACCGCGGCGGATCTGCAGGCGGTCGACGGCATCGGTGCGCTCTGGGCGCGGTACATCCGCGAGGGACTGTCACGACTGGCCGAATCGGCCATCAACCACTACGACTGACGCCCTGTCACGGGGTGATGTTGAACGGCTCCGGCGTGCTGCGCAGACCGCCGAGCTGGCCCACCACCGTGTACGCACCCGGCCCGACGGGCTCGCGCGGCGACTCGCATCCCGGCTCGGAGGTCGACGCGGACCACTTGACGGAGTAGGCAGCCTGATCGCCCGGCTGCAACGTGCGCATGTCCGTGGTCGGTTCCGCGAAGCAGTCGGTGTTGGACCAGAGTCGGTCGTTCCCGTCGAGGCTGTAGACGAGGACCTGCTGAAGCCCTGCCCCCAGGTCGCGATCGCATCCGGTGGTGCCGATATTGGTGATGACGATCGTGAACCCGGGCTCGGTACCCACCTGGTAGTTCGGCTCGTCGGCCGTGACCCGCACCGCGAGCGACTGGTCGGGACATTGACCGGGCGGGGCCGAATCCGCCGAGGCTTCCGCGCCGGACGACGTGGTCTCGGACTCGCCTTCCGAGGTCGTGCTCCCCGACGTCGTGCCGCCCGAATCCGACGCGCTCGCCGAGGTGGTTCCCTCACCGTCGCTCTCATCGCCCGAGTTCTCCTCGGAGCTGTCGGGCGCACTCGTCGTCGAGGTGATCGTCGACTGGGCTGCGGCGGGTTCAGGTTCGGCGTCACCGCCGCCGGTCAGGGCGACGACGAGCCACACGACCAACGCCAGCACGACCGCCAGGACGGTGATCGCGAGGACGCGTCGTCGCCGGTAGATCTCGGGGGGCAGCGGGCCGGTGGGTTCAAGCACGTCTCACACGGTAAGTGCCGGGCCGGACCCGCTGCGGCATAGCGCCCGGCGTGTCGCTCAGTCCGAGGTCACACCGATGTCGCCGATGTGCCCCTGCAACTTGACGTGGCCGTCGTCCAGCTTGTAGGTGACGCCCGCGATCGCGCACCGGCCGTCGGCAACCCGTTCGGCGATGATCCGGGACCGGTCGGTGAGGAGCCGGCCGGTTTCGACCACGTGGCGGACCTCGAGATCGTCGACCGTGACCAGGCCGTCCGCGCGCCCGAGCAGGATCGACGGGGCGACCCGCTCGACGATGCTGCGGATGTGCCCGCGGGGAACCTCACCGGTGTCGAGCGCCTTCAGCGTGGCGCCGACTGCGCCACAGCTGTCGTGCCCGAGCACCACGATGAGGGGAACGCCGAGCACCTCGACCGCGTATTCGATCGAGCCGAGAACCGAGCTGTCGATGACGTGACCGGCGGTCCGGACGACGAACATGTCGCCGAGGCCCTGATCGAAGATGATCTCGGCGGCGACACGAGAGTCGCCGCAACCGAAGAGCACTGCGGTGGGATGCTGTCCGTTGACCAGTTCGGTCCGTCGGTCGATCCCCTGGCTCGGGTGCTGCGGGGTACCGGCAACGAACCGCTGATTACCCTCGGTCAGAGCTTTCCACGCGGAGATCGGGTTTGAGTTGGGCATAGGGCACATTATTCACCCGCGCCCGTCACGACCCTCACGCAGTGGTACCGCTACGCGCACGGACGTCCCCGCCGAGGGGACGAGAGGAGAAGAAATGCCTGTTGACGCCACCTCGCTCGTGCGTTGGTACGCCGCGGAAGCACGCGACCTACCGTGGCGCCGCGAAGGTGTGACGGGCTGGCAGATCCTCATGTCCGAGGTGATGCTCCAGCAGACGCCCGTCGTGCGTGTCGCACCGATCTGGGAAGAGTGGGTGCAACGCTGGCCCGTGCCGTCGGCGATGGCCGCGTCGAGCCAGGCCGATGTCCTGCGCGCGTGGGGAAAGCTGGGTTATCCCCGCCGGGCGTTGCGTCTGCACGAATGCGCGGGGGTGCTCGCCGCGCAACACGGCGACCGGGTCCCCGAGGAAGTCGATGTGCTCCTGACGCTGCCCGGCGTCGGCACCTACACCGCGCGTGCGGTCGCGTGTTTCGCCTACGGTCGCCGTGTTCCGGTGGTCGACACCAACGTGCGACGGGTCGTGGCGCGCGCCGAGCACGGTCGCGCGGAACCGGGAAATCCCTCCACCACGCGGGATCTCGCCGACGTCGAAGCGATGCTTCCCCGTACCCGAGCACGGGCCGCGACGTTCTCCGCGGCTCTGATGGAACTGGGCGCAACGATCTGCACCGCTCGTACCCCCGACTGCGGCCGGTGCCCGTTGCCGGAATGCGCGTGGGTGCAGGCGGGCCGCCCGGCCCATGACGGTCCCGCCAAACGCGTCCAGAAGTTCGCCGGCACCGACCGTCAGGTCCGGGGACGCCTGATGGCCGTCCTCCGGGACAGCACGGGCCCGGTGGAACGTCCTGCGCTCGACAGCGTGTGGCTCACCGACCCCGGCCAGCGCGACCGGGCGTTGCATTCGCTGCTCGTCGACGGACTCGTCGAACAGACCGACGACGGTCTCTTCGCTCTTGCCGGTGAAGGCGGCCGCTGACCCGGCCCGGCGCTGCGGAGACACGCCGGATCACGACGACCGGATCACGACAGTCGGGTGAGGAACTCCTCGACGACGGCGCGATACTCGTCGGGCCGATCGTCGTGCACGAGATGCCCCGCACCCGCGATACAGACGTACTCGGTTCCCGGACGTGTCGCCATCTCGCGCATCTGACCGGGCGGCGTGATCGTGAACTCGCCTTCGATGAGAAGAGCCGGGACGGTGAGTGCCGTCCACTCCTCCCAGAAATGCCGGCGCCCCCACTCTTCCGAGATGTCCCGGAAGGTCGCGACGTCGCCGTGCAGGTACCAGCCGTCCGCGCGACGAGTGAACGAATCGAGGAAATACCGTCCGGCGACAGGTCCGAAGAACTCGATCACCGCGTCCTCGGTGGGGAACGGCTGGGGCCACTGCCCCACCATCGCCGCCCAGTTCTCGGCGGTACGGCCCCGGAAGTCGGGTGCCATGTCTTCGAGGACGAGCGCGGTGACCTTTCCGGGATGCGCAGCAGCCAGGCACCACGCGTGCAGCGCGCCCATCGAATGCCCGATCACGACGAACGGTTCGGTCTCGTCGGGCAGGTGTGCCGCCACATCTGCGACGAATGCGTCGGTGCCGAGGTTCTCAGGTGCCGGGCGGCCGTGACCGGCGGCATCGAACGAGTACACGTGGCCGTGTTCGCGAAGCCACGGGACCTGCCGGCGCCAAGTCCGGGCGCTGCCCATCAGCCCGTGCAACAACAGGATCGGCCGTCCGCTACCACCTTCGTCATGCAACACAGTCGCCCAAGGTAGCGGAGTAGTCTCGCGACCATGGCAGTCGTGAAGATCAACGCAATCGAAATCCCCGAAGGTGCCGGACCGGAACTGGAGAAGCGGTTCGCCAATCGGGCGCACACAGTGGAGAACTCGCCCGGATTCCTGGGCTTCCAACTGTTGCGTCCCACCGCGGGTGAGAACCGCTACTTCGTGGTGACCCAGTGGGAAACCGAGGAAGACTTCGCGGCGTGGCGCGACGGTGGCGCCCGCGCCGCTCACGCGGGCGAAGCGAAGAACCCCGTCGCGTCCGGAGCGTCGCTGCTGGAGTTCGAAGTAGTGCTGGACGTCAAGAAGTCCTGATGCCCGCGGACTCCGCGCGCGAGTTGACGTATCCGGAAGTCGGCGCGTCGCTCGGCGTGCTTCCCCCCGGGTACCGCCACCTCGAGGTGGAGCGCGAACTGGGCAACGGCGCTGTCGTGTTCGACGTCGCCGTTGCCCGTTTGTTCGCGTGGGAGATGCACCGTGCCGCAGGACTCCGGGTCGCTCGAGGTACTCCCCCGGCCGCACTCGGCGTCGAGGTGCAACTCGGATTCGGTGTCGGTCCGCTGCGGCTGCCGGCATGGTGCCGGGTGGTCGAGGTCGTCGACAGCCCGCAGCGCCGCGGATTCACCTACGGAACCCTCTCCGGCCATCCGGAGATCGGTGAAGAGAGCTTCCTCGTCGAACATCGTCCCGACGGTCGGGTGGTGGGCCGGGTGACCGCGTTTTCGCGCCCCGGCCGGTGGTTCACGCGGCTCGCCGGTCCGGTGGGCCCGCTTCTGCAGCGGTGGACTGCTCGCCGCTATCTGGCGTCGCTCTGCGCCTGATCCTCGCGTGTACGCGCGCCCGCATCGTCGATCGCGCGTTGCAGCATCATGAGGAAAACGTCTTCGGGTTGTGCTCCCGACACTGCGAGAGCCCGGTCGGCGACGAAGAACGGCACGCCGGTTACGCCGAGATCGCGCGCCTCGCGCAGGTCGGCACGCACCGCCTCCGACGCTGCGCCGGATTCGAGATCGGCGCGAACCGCGTCCGCGTCCATTCCCGCCGACGATGCGATTCGCACCAGGGCTTCCCGATCGTCCACCACCTCGCCATCGACGAAGTGCGCGCGGAACAGCGCCTCGAGGAGTGCGTCACGCTGCGTCCCTGCGAGATGCAGCAGTCGGTGCGCGTCGAAGGTGTTCGCGGAAATCACTGTGTCGAAGTCGATGTCCACGCCCACCTCGGCAGCAGCAGCGGCGACCTGGGAGAACATCTGCCGGACCTGCTCGACGGGCATGCCTTTCATGTTCGCGAGCGCCTCGGACTCGGGTGTGCGGGTTCCTGCCGGGGTGTCCGGCGCCAGCTGGTAGGACCGCCACGTGACCCGGACGCGGTCGCGGTGCTCGAACTTGTCGAGTGCGGCGGTGAACCTGCGCTTGCCGATGTAGCACCACGGGCAGGCGATGTCCGACCACACTTCGACGTGGACGGCAGGCGGAGCAAGGTGTGGATGGGTCACGCATCCATCCAACACGCTTGCCCCGCGCCCTGTTCCCTCAGGACTCGAGAGCGGCGTCCAACGAGATATCCACTCCCGTGAGTGCCTTGCTCACCGGGCAACTCGCCTTCGCATCCTCGGCGGCTTTCGTGAACCCAGCGGCGTCGAGGCCCTCGACCTCTCCACGCACCTTCAGAGTGATGCCCGTGAGCCGGAAACCGCCGGCCGGGTCCGGTCCCAGGGACACATCGGCGGCCACGTCGAGACTCTGCGGTGTTCCACCCGCTTCCGCGATGAGGGCGGACAGCTGCATGGCGTAGCACGACGAGTGGGCGGCAGCGATCAGTTCTTCGGGGCTGGTGGTGCCGTCGGCGTTCTCCGCCGACCGTTTCGGGAACGAGACGTCGAACGTGCCGCGTCCCGAACTGGTCAGTTCCACCTGGCCGGAGCCCTTCTGAAGATCACCGTTCCAAGCGGTTCGCGCGGTCCGTGTGGGCATCGTGTGTCCTTCCTGTCGTCTTCCGGGTTCTCCGGTCGCGTACCCGTCCCCGGCCGGACCCACACTCGCGGTCCTCCGATCCGTGGCAGGGAGGTATCGATACGGCATCGCTCGCCCACTTCGAGGCAGCGCCGGTCCTCGTAACCGCAGATCCTGTTTGCATGACCACAGCGCAGCACGACCCTCGACCCCTGTTCCGCGGCGCTCTCGAGTGGGCGGGCGACTTGTTCGCAGGCGTCCGCGCCGAGCAGCTGACCGATCCGACGCCCTGTCCCGAATTCGATGTCCGGGCACTGCTCGGTCATCTCGCCTCGACCATCGACCGTGGCCGCGTCGTCGGTGAAGGCGGCGACGTCCACACGGTTCCCGAATGCCTCTCGTCGCCCGGCGACGAGTGGTCGAGCACCCTGGACGATGTCACGAAGCGGTACTGGGAGGTGTGGAGCAACGACGCACTCCTCGACACGCCCGTCACGGCGCCGTGGGGGACGTTTCCCGGCAGGGCCGCGGTTCTCGTGTCGCTCAACGAGGTGCTGGTGCACGGCTGGGACCTTGCGGCCGCCACCGGTCAGAACACGGAGGCGGATCCCCAACTCGCTCAGGCCGCCTACGAGGTCATGCAGCGCGTCCTCCCCGCCACGCCGCGCGAAGGGCTACCGTTCGGGCCGGTCGTCGACCCGGCACCGGACGCGGGACCGACCGAACGGCTCGCGAACTGGTGCGGACGCGTGACCGCCCCCTGGATGCACCGCGCCTGAGGCACTGCACCGGCTGAATCGCCACACCTCCTGGACCTGCGAGGTACGGAAACGCCGAGGGGCGGCACCCTTGCGGGTACCGCCCCTCGGCGTCGATTCCGTACGAAATCAGGCGAGCAACATCAGGCTTCCGGCTCCCCTTCGGGGGTCTTCGCCATGACGACTGCCGGGGTGTCGGGCACCTCGGCCGGCTTCTCGCTCGGCGTGAACGTGAACTTCGCGTCCTCGCCGGCGCCTTCGCCGTCCCAGTTGTCGACGTCGACGAGCACGATCTGGCCGGGGCCGATCTCGCCGAACAGGATCTTCTCGGAGAGCTGATCCTCGATCTCGCGCTGGATGGTGCGGCGGAGCGGCCGAGCGCCGAGAACGGGATCGAATCCGCGCTTCGCGAGCAGCGACTTCGCCTTCTCCGTGAGCTCGATGCCCATGTCCTTGTTCTTCAGCTGCACCTCCACGCGTCCGATCATCAGATCGACCATCTGGATGATCTGATCCTTCGTCAGCTGGTGGAAGACGATGATGTCGTCGATGCGGTTGAGGAACTCCGGCCGGAAGTGCTTCTTGAGCTCGTCGTTGACCTTGTTCTTCATCCGCTCGTAGTTGGACCCGCTGTCGCTGCCGTGGCTGAAGCCCAGGCCGACAGCCTTCGAGATGTCCGACGTACCGAGGTTCGACGTGAAGATCAGCACCGTGTTCTTGAAGTCCACCGTGCGTCCCTGACCGTCGGTGAGACGGCCGTCTTCGAGGACCTGCAGGAGCGTGTTGTAGATCTCCTGGTGGGCCTTCTCGATCTCGTCGAAGAGCACGACCGAGAACGGCTTGCGGCGCACCTTCTCGGTGAGCTGGCCGCCCTCCTCGTACCCGACGTAGCCGGGAGGAGCACCGAACAGACGCGACGCGGTGAACCGGTCGTGGAACTCGCCCATATCGATCTGGATGAGGGCGTCGTCCTCGCCGAACAGGAAGTTCGCCAGCGCCTTGGACAGCTCGGTCTTACCGACACCCGACGGTCCGGCGAAGATGAACGAGCCGGACGGACGCTTCGGGTCCTTCAGACCGGCACGCGTACGACGGATCGCCTTCGAGACTGCCTTGACGGCATCCTCCTGGCCGATGATCCGCTTGTGCAGCTCGTCCTCCATGCGGAGCAGACGGGTGGTCTCCTCCTCGGTGAGCTTGAACACGGGGATTCCGGTCCAGTTCGCGAGAACTTCCGCGATCTGCTCCTCGTCGACCTCGGCGATCACGTCGAGGTCGCCCGCACGCCACTGCTTCTCACGCTCGGCTCGCTGCGCGACGAGCTGCTTCTCCTTGTCGCGCAGGCTCGCGGCCTTCTCGAAGTCCTGCGCGTCGATCGCCGATTCCTTCTCGCGACGGGCGTCGGCGATCCGGTCGTCGAACTCGCGCAGGTCCGGCGGTGCGGTCATCCGGCGGATGCGCATCCGCGCGCCCGCCTCGTCGATGAGGTCGATCGCCTTGTCCGGCAGGAACCGGTCGTTGATGTAGCGATCCGCGAGGGTCGACGCCGCGACGAGCGCCTTGTCGGTGATCGAGACGCGGTGGTGCGCCTCGTACCGGTCGCGCAGACCCTTGAGGATCTCGATGGTGTGCTCGACCGTCGGCTCGCCGACCTGGACCGGCTGGAAGCGACGCTCCAGCGCGGCGTCCTTCTCGATGTACTTGCGGTACTCGTCGAGAGTGGTGGCACCGATGGTCTGCAGCTCACCGCGGGCCAGCTTCGGCTTGAGGATCGACGCGGCGTCGATCGCGCCTTCGGCCGCACCCGCGCCGACGAGCGTGTGCAGCTCGTCGATGAACAGGATGATGTCGCCGCGGCTGTTGATCTCCTTGAGAACCTTCTTCAGGCGCTCTTCGAAGTCACCGCGGTAACGGCTGCCGGCCACGAGGGATCCGAGGTCGAGCGTGTAGAGCTGCTTGTCCTTGAGGGTCTCGGGGACCTCACCGTTCACGATGGCCTGTGCAAGGCCTTCGACGACGGCCGTCTTACCGACACCGGGCTCGCCGATCAGCACCGGGTTGTTCTTGGTGCGACGCGAGAGCACCTGCATGACCCGCTCGATTTCCTTCGCCCGGCCGATGACCGGATCGAGCTTGCCTTCGAGCGCGGCCTGCGTCAGGTTGCGACCGAACTGATCCAGAACGAGCGAGGTCGACGGGGTGCCGGACTCGCCGCGACTGGTGCCGGACTCCGCAGGCTCCTTGCCCTGGTAACCGGACAGCAGCTGGATGACCTGCTGCCGGACCCGGTTGAGGTCGGCGCCGAGCTTGACGAGGACCTGAGCGGCCACGCCCTCACCCTCACGGATGAGACCGAGGAGGATGTGCTCGGTGCCGATGTAGTTGTGGCCGAGCTGCAGCGCTTCGCGCAGGCTCAGCTCGAGGACCTTCTTGGCACGGGGGGTGAACGGGATATGCCCGGACGGCGCCTGCTGGCCCTGGCCGATTATCTCTTCGACCTGGCTCCGGACGCCTTCGAGGGAGATCCCCAACGACTCGAGAGACTTCGCCGCCACACCCTCACCCTCGTGGATGAGGCCGAGGAGGATGTGCTCCGTGCCGATGTAGTTGTGGTTGAGCATCCTGGCCTCTTCTTGAGCCAGGACAACGACGCGCCGCGCGCGATCGGTGAACCTTTCGAACATCGCACTCCCTCACACTCTCCGGCTGCAGAATCCGATACGAGATCGTCCCGGACCTCTGCTGCCGCTCTTCGCTCCGGCACTCGAGTCGTTCATCGGAACCGGTGAAGGTTCCACGTTCCCACTGCACACTCTAGTTGGCGTGGTATCGACCCGCTCTCCCTCCACCCTTCGTGGGTAGCGGAAAAGCCCGGCTATGGGTTGTAACGCTGCACGTGGCGGATACGTTTCCGCAAGCTGTACGCCACAAGCGAACAGTCCGTCAGCCTGCGAGGACGCGCTGCAGCCGGCGCCCGAGACTGTCGGGGGCCCGCTCAGGGTCGGCAAGGCTGCTCTCGGCGAGCACGCTGTCCTCACCATCGACGGTACCGGGCTCGAACGGGCGCAGCGACCGGCCCGGTCCCCGGAAGCGTTCGACCGCTGCGAGCAGCGACCCGCCGTTCGCGGTGGCTTCCGCGATCTGCGCCACGTCCACGCCGAGGTGTTCCGCGAGCAGCGTGTTGCGCAGGTCCACGGCTGCCCTGCCCACACGATCCCCCGGCTCTGCCGCTTCGATCGCGAGGTCGCACTCGGTGTCGAACCCCATGGACCGGTTGTTGAGGTTCGAGGACCCGATCCGCAGCAGGTTCTCGTCCATCACGACGACCTTCGCATGCACGTAGATCGGTTTACCGCCCTCGGTGACCGGATAGTAGGCGCCGAACCTGCCGTGCACGTCGGCGTTCCACAGCAAGTGGAGCAGGGCCCGTCGTGCGCCGTCCATCGCCTTCTGCTCGAGCCATCCGTCGGCATTACGCGGGATGACGAGCACGATCTCCGGACCGTCCGGTTCCTGCAAACGCGCCGCGAGCGCCTCCGCGAGAGTGCGCGACGCCAGGTACTGACTTTCCAGGTAGAGGGTGTGGCGGGTCTTCTCGATGATGGCGAGGTACAGAGATTCGATCTCGTGCACGCCCTCCTGGTCTCCGTACTTCGGCAACGTGCGTGCGATCGAGACGTCGACATCGCGCACGGTGGGCTCGAGCCCGTCGGGCCAGATCGGATCGGTTCCGTCGACGGGTTCGAGTTCGACGCCGGTGGCGGCCTTCCACCTGGCTCTCGCCAGTTCGCCCAGCGCCCGGGCGGCCTCGCCGTCCACCGCTGTGGTGACGTCGTGCCACGGGCCGTAACGCTTGCCGCTCGGCTCACGGCGGTACCGGCTCCGGTCCGCGTGGTCGGAGGTGTCCCAGCGGTCGACCGTCATGTCGATACCACCGCAGAACGCGATCGTGTCGTCGACGACGATGATCTTCTGGTGGTGCGCGGCACCGACCGGATGCGCGCCGTCGATCTCGAGGTGCAGGCGGGAATCGGTGAACCAATCGAGCACGAACACGGGGGTCATCCCTCGCCCGAGCGCGCTGAAGGCACCGATATTCCACTTGAGCAGATAGATCTCGAGGTCGGGACGACGCTCCGGAAGCCACTTCAACAGTGCCCCGAGCTTGTTCGGGCCCTCGAGGGTCTTACCGTTCGGCTCGAATTTGATCCTGGTGTCGAAATCCCACCCGATGAGCATGATGCGTTTCTTCGCATCGAGCATGGCTGATTTTACGTGACGAAAATACGTGGCAGCGTCGACGATCGAAGTAAGATTGGCCGCACTTTCGGTACGCCAACACGTTTTTCCGGGTTCGAGCACTCTGTCAACCATCCTGTGCATCCTACTCCGGCACGGATGGAGGCCCCGGAATTGTGTTCCGGAAAACAACCGATGTGCCCTCGTCGCGAACCCCGGTCGAGACGTGAACGAGGGCGCCGCCACATCGTGACGACGCCCCCGGGCATCAGTTCCGCAATGAAATTCCTAGTGGGCCTGGTTGTAGGCCTCTACGATTTCGGCAGAGATCCGGCCACGTGCAGACACCGGCCAATCATTGTTCCGTGCCCATTCACGAATGGCAGCGGTCTGTTCCCGATCCGAACCCGCACGTGCGGGCTTTCGCGTCGCGGGTGCGGCCGACGGGCCGACCTTGCCGCGCTTGCGGCCCCCGACCTTTCGTGCGTGCTCGATCCAGAATTCCAGCTGGTCGCGCAACTTGGCAGCATTTTCTTCCGATAGGTCGATCTCGTAGGTAACTCCATCGAGTCCGAACTCCACCGATTCATCTGCGGCCGTTTCCTGGTCCACATCGTCGATGAGAGTGACGGTGACCTTCTTTGCCATGTGTTGAGAATCCTCTCGAATGAAGAAAGCGGTCCCCCCCGGGACACGACCACGATACCCCGGAATTAACCCATGGCAATACGAAAACCGCTGTGCGGAATTAGCGGGTGGTCGGACGAACAATCGGAAACAGGATTGTTTCCCGGATTCCGAGGCCGGTGAGCGCCATCAGCAGACGGTCGATTCCCATTCCCGTGCCCGTCGTGGGCGGCATTCCCTGTTCCATAGCCGCGAGGAAATCCTCGTCGAGAACCATGGCCTCGTCGTCACCTGCCGACGCAAGTCGCGCCTGGTCGAGGAAACGCTCTCGTTGAATCACCGGGTCGACGAGTTCCGAGTAGCCCGTGGCGAGTTCGAAGCCGCGAACGTAGAGGTCCCATTTCTCGGTGACACCCTTCACCGAGCGGTGGTCCCGCGTGAGCGGAGACGTCTCCACCGGGAAATCACGGACGAATGTGGGCGTGTACAACTGGTCGCCGCACATGTGCTCCCAGAGTTCCTCGACGAGCTTGCCGTGGCCCCAGCCCTTGCCTTCGGGAACCGTGAGGTCGACACGTTCGGCAAGCGACTTCAATTCGTCGACGGTGGTCTCCGGCGTCACCTCGACACCGATGGCCTGCGACAGAGACGGGTACATTTCGAGGGTCTTCCATTCGCCCCCGAAGTCGTATTCGGAGCCGTCGGCCAATGTGACCACGTGGCTGCCGAAGACGGCCATCGCAACTTCCTGGACGACCTCGCGGATCATCTTGGCCGAGTCGTCGTAGGTGCCGTATGCCTCGTAGGTTTCCAGCATCGAGAATTCGGGAGAGTGCGTGGAGTCCGCGCCTTCGTTGCGGAAATTCCGGTTGATCTCGAAGACCTTCTCGATGCCACCCACGACACATCGCTTGAGGAACAACTCGGGAGCAATCCGCAGATACAGGTCGATGTCGAGTGCGTTCGAATGGGTGACGAACGGACGGGCCGCGGCACCACCGTGCAATGTCTGGAGCATCGGCGTCTCGACCTCGAGGAAATCGCGGCGTTCGAGAGCATTCCGCAGTTCGCGTACCACCGCGACACGCATCCGGGCATTCTTGCGCGCATCCGCCCGGACGACAAGGTCGACGTAACGCTGACGGACTCGCGTCTCCTCGTTCATTTCCTTGTGCGCGACCGGCAGCGGGCGCAACGCCTTCGACGCCATGCTCCAGGAGTCGGCCATGACACTGAGCTCACCGCGGCGCGAGCTGATGACCTCGCCGTGGACGAACACGAAGTCGCCGAGGTCGGTCTCGGCTTTCCACGCCGCGAGAGCGTCCTCCCCCACACCGGCGAGGCTGATCATGACCTGCAGCTGGGTCCCGTCGCCTTCCTGCAGGGTCGCGAAGCAGAGCTTTCCGGTGTTGCGGAGGAAGATGATGCGTCCGGCCACGCCTACCTGCTCGCCTGTCGTGGCGTCGGGTTCGAGGTCCGGGTACGCGGCCCGGATCTGGGCGAGGGTGTGCGTACGCGGCACGACTACCGGATAAGCGTCCTTACCCTCCGCCAAGAGTCGTTCGCGCTTGTCGCGGCGGACACGGATCTGCTCGGGGGTGTCGTCGGGCTGCTGAACGCTGGCATCACTCACGGGTAATCAGACTATCGGAAAGCCCAGGCCCGATATTCCCCAGCTACCGGAGTTCGCGCGGTCAGATCAGTGCGCGGTGACGCGCGCCACGTCCTCGGCGACGTGCTGCGCCGCGGTGACCGCGCCGACGAGATCCGCGGACCGGATCGCGGCATAACCACCCACGAGCATCGTCACCCTCCGCAGCCCGCGTCGACGCAGGTCGAGGACGACGCGGCGGGTTTCGGCGCCGCGGGCGGACACGAGGATCCACTCCCTGTCGCGGTCGGTGGCCAGCGCGAGTCGCCCCGGATGAGTGGGGTCGAGGCGCGCGGGCAGAAGCTCGGCACCGATCGCCAGTGCGCCGGGCAATGTGCCCTGCACGGCTCGTTCACCGCTCTCGCGGATGTCGACGACGACGGCACCGCGGGCGACCGCCGCGGCGAGTTCGCTCGGGTAGGTGCGCTCGACGGCCGGCAGGTACACAGCGACCGGAGCAGAAGAAACAGATGCAGAAACAGAATCGAGCAGCGCAGCGCGCATGAGAGATCTCCCAGGAAAAGTGTCGACAGTCGAGGCAGGCGTCAGCCTCGACAACACTCCTGGGCGCTCATGCAACGGATCACGGAAGCATCTTTACACAGAACCGCGCCCTGCGGAACCCGGGGCGCGCGTAGCGCGTCTCACCTGGTTCCGCTCGAAGACGAGGCGCAGGCCCTCGAGGGTGAGATCGGGTTCGTGGTGCTCGAGAGTGCGTGATTCGGGCATGATCAGCGGCGCGCTGTCGCCCGTGCCGATCACCGCGACGTCGTCGGCTCCGAATCCGGGCACTTCCGCGCAGACCCGCCGCACCAGACCGTCGACCATGCCGGCGAAACCGAAGACGGCACCGGACTGCATGCATTCGACGGTGTTCTTACCGAGAACGCCGCGGGGCCTGACCAACTCGACCTTCCGGAGCGCCGCCGAATGCGACGCCAATGCGTCCATCGCGATTTCGACGCCGGGGGCGATAGCCCCGCCGAGGAACTCCCCCTTGGCGGACACCACGTCGACACACGTCGAGGTGCCGAAGTCCACGATGACGCAGGGCGATCCGTAGAAGTGGTGGGCCGCAAGGCTGTTGACGATGCGGTCGGCCCCGACCTCCTTGGGGTTGTCGACGAGCAGCGGCACCCCCGTCCGGACGCCGGGTTCGACGACCACGTGCGGTACCTGCGACCAGTACCGTCCGAGCATGATCCTCAGCTCACGCAGCACCGACGGCACGGTGGACAACGCGGCCACGCCGGTGATGCGGTCGACGTCGTCTCCGAGCAAGCCCCGGAACAGTAGCGCCAGTTCGTCGGCCGTCATCCGCGGGTCCGTGCGAACGCGACGGTCGCATACCAACTTCGAATGTGTCCCGCTTCCCGTGAAGACGCCCAGAACGATGTTGGTGTTCCGGACGTCGACGGCGAGGAGCATGTCTACACCAGGGACGGTGCGTCGAGTGTGGACAGCATCCGGGGAGTGATGAGACCGGATCCCTCGGGTGCGTGCGCCGGATCGTTACCCAGTTCGACGGGACGGTTGTCGGCGTCGACGAACACGACGGCCGGGCTGTAGTCCTTGCATTCCTGCTCGTTCATCACGCCGTAGGCGATGAGGATGACGAGGTCGCCGGGGCTGACGAGACGTGCAGCGGCGCCGTTGATTCCGATCACGCCCGAGCCGCGTTCACCGGCGATGACGTAGGTCTCGAGGCGGTTGCCGTTGTCGATGTCGACGATGCACACCTGCTCGCCCTCGAGCAGATCGGCGGCGTCCATCAGATCCTGATCGACGGTCACTGAACCGACGTAGTGCAGGTCCGCGTGGGTCACCGTGGCGCGGTGGATCTTCGACTTCATCATGGTGCGGAACATGTTCGTCCTCGGTTTCCTTCTCGTTTCGCGAACTCGGTCAGCGGGTCAACAGGTCGTCCGCGACGGTCGGATCCACCTGTCCGACCGCGCGTTCGAGAAATCCGGTACCCACGGCGACCCCGACATTGTCGATCAGGCGAGTGGTACCGAGTCGTGCGGCGACGAGCAACCGGCCGTCACCTCGTTCGGGCGCGGGCCCGAGGTCGGCGCCACGCACCTCGAGGTAGTCCACCTCGATCTCGGGAGCGGAGGCGAGCACGTCACGGGCTGCCGCCAGGATGGCGTCCGGGCCGCCGGCGGCCGCGTGCGCTCCGGCGACCAGCGCTGCCGACAGCGTGGTGGCCACCTCGCGCTGCGCCTCGGAGAGGTAGCGGTTGCGGGAGGACATGGCGAGCCCGTCGGCTTCCCGGACGGTGGGCACACCCAGGATGCGGACATCGAAGTTCAGGTCGGACACCATCTGCCGGATCAACGCCAGCTGCTGGTAGTCCTTCTCCCCGAAGTATGCGGAGTTGGGGGCCACGATCTGCAGCAGTTTCGCGACCACCGTCAACATGCCGGCGAAGTGGCCCGGCCGCACAGCGCCCTCGAGTTCCGAACCGAGCGGGCCGGGGTGGATCGTGGTCCGCGGTCCGTTCGGGTACATCGCCGCAGCCGACGGCGCGAACACCAGTTCCACACCGGCATCGCGGAGCAGCTCGAGATCAGCGTCGAGCGTGCGGGGGTAGGCGTCGAGGTCCTCGCCGGGACCGAACTGCAGCGGATTGACGAAAATCGATACGACGACGACCGCGCCCGTCAGCTTCGCTTGCTTCACCAGTTCCAGGTGCCCGGAGTGCAAGGCACCCATCGTCGGTACGAGTGCCACCGTCCGGCCGACACTGCGCAGGGCCCTGGTGACCTTTCGCAGTTCCGCGGGTTCGTGGTGCACGGTGGTCTCTCCACGCACGTAACCGCCCTGTCGCGCTTCACTCACCGTGATCAGCCCTTTCGAGAATTTCCATAAGTTCCGGCTTCGAACCGGTTCGCTGCGCAGATCGCAGCGACAAAGCGCGATAACCCGCCGCAATCTGCGGATCGGCGTCCTCGAGCACCTGGAGGTGCTTGGCCACCGTCTCCGCATCTCCGCGCGCAACCGGACCGGTGAGTGCGGCGGGTCCCCGCCGCAACACGTTGTCCAGGGCAGCGGTGAGCAGCGGTTGAAGGACCCGTTCGGCGACCCCACCGGGGTCACCGTCGACGAGTTGCTGCCCGAGCAGTTCCTCGCCCGCGAGCGCGACCCGTAACGCTTCGACAGCGTCGGCGACCAGTGTGACCAGATGGTTGCTGCCGTGGGCGAGCGCCGCATGGTAGAGCGGGCGCATCTGCTCGGAGACGCGCACCGGTTCGCCACCGATCTCGAGGACGAGCGCCTGTGCGATGGCGTAGCCGATCTCGTCGGCCGCGGTGATTCCGAAGCATGTGGACGCCAGACGTGAGGTGTCCTCGTCGTGTCCGGTGAACGTCATGGCGGGGTGGACTGCGAGCGGCACCGCACCCAGTTCGGCGAGCGGAGCGAGAATGCCGATGCCGTGTGCACCGGATACGTGAAGGACGATGGTGCCGGGCTTGACCGCCCCGGTCGTGGCGAGCCCGTCGACGAGCGATTCGAGTTCCGAATCGGGAACAGCGAGGACAAGCAGATTGCAGCGGCCGGCGACCTCGTCGACCGGCAGGATCTCCGAGTCCGGCAGGCGGATGCTCGCGCGATGCTTCGAGACGTCGGACACCGCCGAACAGGCGACGACGACATGGCCCACACGTTCGAGCGCCGCACCCAGCGCGGTGCCCACGCGACCTGCGGAAACAATTCCGACCGACAACCGGGCAGGCGCAGGCGCATTTGTGATCCCGAAGGAATTCACGGGAGTCCTCTCATTCGTTCCAGTCCCGCTCTGCGGGTACCGGACGTTCGACCGACAATAGCGCGCTGCGTTCTGCGCCCGCCACGACGGAGGAGAGTGATCTGTGCCTCACCCGCCCCCGAGCAGCCGATACGGCTGGACCGCGTGACGAAGAGGATCAGCGTTCGGAAGAGAGAGCGGCGAGGATTTCCGCGACGCTCCGGCCTTCCGAGTGGGCGCCTTCCGCCCGGCGGCGGCCGCGCCGACCCGTCGGGGGCTCGGCAGTCGGGACGTCGGTCGGGCGCGAATCGGCGGCCGAGCCTTCGGCTGCGGGCGTTTCGGGAGCACCGCGTTCCGGAGGGGGCCCGAAAGTGCGCGGTTCGGAAGGACGCGGTCGGGAAGGACCGGTCTCGGCCGCACGAGCACCACGGGTGTCGATGTGCTCCTCCGGTGAGACCGTCGTCGTTTCCGCGGTCAACGGTTCGTCGTCGGGCGAGGCGAATGCCGGACCCGACGGCCGCGGCGCGGTGACGCGGGTCGTGGCGTCGAGTTCGCGCCTGCGTTCGGTCTGCCCGTCGAGGGCCACGTTGTCGTCGGGAAGACGACCGTCGAACAGCACCTCGAGATTGTGGCGAAGTGCCGCGAGGTCACGGCGCAGGGCTGCCATTTCTTCCGCGTCGATGCGGAGATCGGACCGGACCCGTTCCTCGACCGTCAATTCGTATTCGCGGCGCGCGGAGATCTCGCGTTCGAGTTGGAGATCGTAGACCGTCTTGAGGTCCTCGACCTTGGCTCTGTCGAGCGCCGACTCGCGGCGGTACTTGGTCATTGCGATCGCTCCGACGGTAGCCGCCCACAGCGCCACGACCACCGCGATGCGCAATACCTGCACGCTGTCACTGATGACCAACAGCAAGGACGCGATCATGGCCAATGCGAGCAGACCGGCCACGATCATCGACCCGGTACTGCGCCACGGGCGACGATTTCTGTTCTCTCGTCCCGGGGAAACCATACTTATCAGGGTACGTGTCTTCCCAGGTAGGACGGGCAAAGCCCCACCTCTCCGAACGAAACCCGTTCGGCCGCACGGCCGGTCCTTCCGTAGCCCCGCTCAGGCCGCGGGTTCTCCGGGATCTTCGGGGTCCTCCGGTGCCTTGCAACAGTATTCGAGCCACAGCGCAGCAGCCACAAGAGCCACACCGGCAACAGCCCCGACGACCGCTCCGGAGGTGTCTTCCACTGCGGCCCGGATCTGGGCTCGCTCCGGAAGCAGGTAGACGAGGAACCCGATCCATACGCCTGTACTGGCCGCGCCGACGAGAGCCGACGCCTTCGCGAGCGCGACCGAGCGCGCGACCGTGATCGGGTGGATCCGGCCCGGCCCCTCACCGATCTCGTCCTTGCCGACCCGCGAACGGATGACGAACGCGAGGATCGCCTCGATCACCGCCGCCACGTACAGCGACGCGCCGGCGTACACCGGGATAGCCGGCAGCGAGCCGTACAACGTGCGCACCAGCAGCCAGGTGATCACCGCCGCCAGCAATGCCAGCGCCAGCAGGTCGCGAACCCGGGTCGGTTTCATCACTCGTGCTCCCTCGCACCGGCGACAGTCAAGTCCGACTCCGTGCGGTGCACGCCGTCGCGCTCTGCCGCGTCGAGTCCCGCGAGCCAGTCGGCGATCCGTCGCGTCTCCCCCTCTGCGGTGAGTATCGCGTCGGGTTCCACGTCGAGCCACGGCACGAGCACGAACGCCCGCTGGTGTGCTCGCGGATGCGGCAACGTCAACTCGGGATCCTCGCTGAGAAGCTCCCCGTCACCGGTATCGCACGAGACGACGTCCACGTCGAGACTTCGCGGGCCCCACCGCTCGAGACGCACCCGTTCGGCTGCCGCCTCGAGTTCCCGGCCGAACCGCAACCAGTCGTACGGCCCGAACGCCACGTCTTCCGCGACGATCACCGCGTTGAGGAAATCCTGCTGTTCCACCCCACCCCAGGGCGCCGTCGAATACACCGCAGAGACGGCGACGACGCGCGGCCCGAGCGCGTCGACCACCGAACGCAGATGCGCGACGCGGTCGCCGACGTTGGAACCGATCGACAACACGGCCCGGCTCACGACGCGCTCCGGGTCCGATCGACCACGACGGCGACATCCGAGAACGTCAGCGGAATCGGCGCCGACGGCTTGTGGAGGGTGACCTCGACTCGCGACACCCGTGGGTCGGCGAGAACACCGTCTGCGATCTCCCCGGCCACCGTCTCGATGAGGTCCCGGCCCGGTCCCGCGATGACGGCGGCCGCGCGCTCGGCGAGCTCGCCGTAGTGCAGGGTGTCGTTCAGGTCGTCGCTCGCCGCGGCCGGCGCCAGATCGAGCCAGGCGACGATGTCGACGAGGAAATCCTGTCCGTCACGCTTCTCGTGGTCGAACACGCCGTGGTTCCCGCGGACCCGTAGTCCGCGCAGTTCGATCCGGTCACTCATACGTGCATCCTCTCCGCCCCGCCGTGCTGCCATGCCCGAACGACCGCCAGCGCGTCGCGCGACGCCTGTACATCGTGCACACGCACACCCCACGCGCCGTGGGTGGCGGCGAGCGCCGACACCACGGCCGTCGCGACCTCCCGGCCCGCGGGCGGACGCACGGAGCCGTCGGGAGCCGCGAGGAGGGATCCGAGGAAACGTTTGCGGGATGCCCCGATAAGCACCGGGAATCCGAGCGCGTTTAGCTCCGGCAGGCCGTGCAGCAACTGCCAGTTGTGGTCCGGTTCCTTCACGAACCCGAGCCCCGGATCAAGGATGATCTTCGACGGCTCGACACCTGCGGCGACTGCGACATCGACCTGGGTGAGCAGTTCGTCGCGCACCTCGGTGACCACGTCGTCGTAGTGCGACGAGCCGCCTGCGTGGACGAATCCGTCGGTCGGCCGCCAGTGCATGAGGATCCACGGCACGCCGGCCGATGCGACCACCGACGCCATGTCGCTGTCGGCGCGGCCACCGGAGACGTCGTTGACGATCGTCACACCCGCAGCGACCGCGGCCTCCGCCACCGATGCGCGCATCGTGTCGACGCTCGTGCGAATCCCTTCGGCGGCGAGAGCCTCGATGACCGGTGTGACCCGATCCGCCTCGACCGCCGGGTCGATCCGGGCCGCGCCGGGACGCGTCGATTCGCCGCCGACGTCGACGATGTCGACGCCGAGCTCACGCAGTTCGAGTCCCCGGGCGATGGCGGAGTCACGATCGAGATAGCGTCCCCCGTCCGAGAACGAATCGCTGGTGACGTTGAGGACGCCCATGACGATGGGCCGCTGTTCGGCCGGGATGACACTCACCGGCGCAGGATGAGGTCCAGGGCCTCGGCGCGCGACGCCGAACTGGTCTGGAGCAGGCCCCGCACGGCCGAGGTGGTCGTGCTGGCTCCCGGTTTCCGGATTCCCCGCATCGCCATGCAAAGGTGTTCTGCCTCGACGACCACGATCACGCCGCGCGGCTCGAGCTTGCGCACCAGCGCGTCGGCGATCTGGCTGGTGAGCCGCTCCTGCACCTGCGGGCGCTTCGCGTAGAGGTCGACGACGCGCGCGAGCTTGGACAGGCCGGTGACGCGACCGGTCGGGCCGGGGATGTAGCCGACGTGAGCGACACCGTGGAAAGAGACCAGGTGGTGCTCGCACGTCGAGTACATCGGAATGTCGCGCACCAGCACGAGTTCCCGGTGCCCCTCGTCGAAGGTCGTGTTGAGAACCTCGTCGGGGTTGGTGAACAAGCCCGCGAAAACCTCGCGGTATGCCCGCGCGACCCGCGCCGGGGTGTCGCGAAGTCCTTCCCGTTCGGGATCCTCACCGACTGCGATCAGCAGTTCCCGCACGGCTGCCTCGGCACGGGCCTGATCGAAGACCCGGCCCGCCTCTACGCTCAGCGTCTGCGACACCACGTCGTCGTCGTCCATACCGGAACCCGTTGCGGTACTCACGTGATCAACCGACACCCGCCAGTCCTCCACTCTTGAAGTTGCTCGTCGTCTCAACGCTGGCCGGACGGCCCGTCCCACGGCTGGGTGGGTGGCGGTTCGGGGGCGGGCTGCCCCTCGTCCCGTTGTTCATCGGGGTTGTCGGAACCCGTTCGGGTCCAATCGGGGTAACCGCCCCGGAAGGTCCCGCGCTCGTCCTGCTGCTCCTCCGGCGGCCAGCCCGGTGCCGACCATCCTGCAGGAGCACCGTAGTCGGGCCGGGTCGCGTGCCGAGGTCCGCCCGGATACGGCGCCGGCGGGAAGCCGGGCAGCGGCTCGGACGACGGGATCGGCTGGGGAGCGCCGTAGCCGTTCGCGGGAGCAGACGGCTGGTACTGCGGCTGCGCCGGCTGGTCTCCGGGGTAGCGCGGCTGCTCCTGCTGCGGAGCACCGGGGTACTGCGGCTGCGCGCCCGGGTACTGCGGCTGCTGCTCGCCGGGCCGGCGGTCGTCGCCGTGCGACGGCCCGCCGTTGGGAGGCGCGGAGTGCTGCGGATGCGGCTGCTGCGGCGACTTCGTCAAGCTCGGCGGCTCGGCAGGCCACGGCTCGCCGCGCTCTTCCGCGAGCTCGCGCGGAGTCTTGATCGGCGGCTTGTCGGAGGGCACACGATCACCGAAATCGTTGAACGTGGTGATGCGCGGGCGCTTCTGGACATCGGCCAGAATCCGCTCGAGGTCCTTACGGGTGAGCGTCTCGTGCTCGAGCAACTCCCCGGCGAGCACGTCGAGTGCGTCGCGGTACTCGTTGAGGATCGACCACGCCTCGGTGTGCGCAGCCTCGATGAGGTTGCGGACCTCTTCGTCGATCTCCCGCGCCACCTCGTGCGAGTACTCGGTCTGCGTCCCCATCGACCGGCCGAGGAACGGGTCGCCCTGTTCCTTGCCGTAGTGCACGGCACCGAGCTTCGCGCTCATGCCGTACTCGGTGACCATCGCACGCGCGATCTTCGTCGCCTGATCGATGTCCGAGGAGGCACCGGTGGTGGGCTCGCGGAAGATCAGCTCCTCCGCGGCGCGGCCACCCATCGCCATGACCAGGCGCGCGATCATCTCGGATCGCGTCATCAGGCCCTTGTCGTCTTCCGGCACGGTCATCGCGTGTCCGCCCGTGCGACCGCGCGCCAGGATGGTGACCTTGTACACCGGCTCGATGTCGGGCATCGCCCACGCGGCGAGCGTGTGACCGCCCTCGTGATAGGCGGTGATCTTCTTCTCGTATTCGCTGATGATGCGGCTCTTGCGGCGCGGCCCACCGATCACCCGGTCGACGGCCTCTTCGAGGGTCGCCTCGGTGATGACCGTGCCGTTCTCGCGGGCGGTGAGCAGTGCCGCCTCGTTCACGACATTCGCCAGGTCGGCACCGGACATACCCACGGTGCGCTTCGCGAGGCCGCTGAGATCGGCGTTCGGGTCGATCGGCTTCCCCTTGGAATGCACCGCGAGAATTGCGCGGCGACCTGCGAGATCGGGATTGCTCACCGGGATCTGGCGGTCGAAACGTCCCGGCCGGAGCAACGCGGGGTCGAGGATGTCGGGCCGGTTGGTGGCGGCCATGACGATGATGCCGGAACGGTCGCCGAACCCGTCCATCTCCACAAGGAGCTGATTGAGGGTCTGTTCACGCTCGTCGTGACCACCGCCGAGACCCGCACCACGCTGCCGGCCGACGGCGTCGATCTCGTCGACGAAGATGATGCAGGGTGCGTTCTGCTTGGCCTGCTCGAACAGGTCGCGCACACGCGACGCGCCGACGCCGACGAACATCTCGACGAAGTCCGAACCGGAAATCGTGAAGAACGGAACTCCGGCTTCGCCCGCGACCGCACGCGCGAGCAGGGTCTTACCGGTGCCGGGAGGGCCGTACAACAGGACGCCCTTGGGAATCTTGGCGCCGAGGGCCTGGTAGCGGCTCGGGTTCTGCAGGAAGTCCTTGATCTCGTAGAGCTCTTCGACCGCCTCGTTCGCACCGGCGACGTCGTTGAAGGTCGTCTTCGGCATGTCCTTGGTCAGCTGCTTGGCACGGGACTTGCCGAAGCCCATCATGCCGCCGCGACCACCGCCCTGCATGCGGCTCATGACGAGGAAGAAGACCACGAGCAGGATAGCCATCGGCACCAGGAACAGCAGGATCGAGGTGAGCCAGCTCTCCTGGGTGACCTGCGTGTTGTACTTCGGAACGCCGGAGTCACCGACCAGGTCGAAGATCTGCTCCGACGCCGACGCCGGGTACTTCGCGATGATCTCGGTGCTGCCCTCGGTCGCGTCGTCGCCGTTGTTGAGCCACAGACGAAGCTGCTGCTCACGGTCGTCGATGCGCGCCTCGCTGACGTTCTTCGCCTCGAGCTGGGAGATCGCGACAGACGTGTCCACCTTCGTGAAGCCGCGCGTATCGTCGCCGAAATAGCTGAAGGCGTAGATGACCAACAGGATGCCGGCGACAATCGCCAGATTACGGAACACTGTCTTGCGGTTCATACAGGTTCGGCCCGGCCGGCCGGTCCTTTCGATAGTGACGTCATCAGATGTCGTGTCGAGGTCGCTACACCCGGTGCGGTCGCGTCGTCGCAAGCAGTGACCGACCAGGCACCGCAAGGTTACCGCGTGACGACGAACCACCGCCGAGTCGCAGCAGGTCGTTCGAAGACACAACGAACCGGGGGCGTCCCTTGTTCCCACCCCCGGCGAGCTGCGGGCGGCGCATCCTGCGGCGTCTGCGCTTGGACCGCGCGGGTACTAGCTGCTGTAGACCTTCGGGTGGAGCGTGCCGATGTAGGGCAGGTCGCGGTACCGCTCGTCGTAATCGAGGCCGTACCCGACGACGAATTCGTTGGGGATGTCGAATCCGACGTCCTTGACCTCGACGTCGATCTTCTGGGCCTCGGGCTTGCGCAGCAGGGTCACGACCTCGAGCGACGCCGGGTTGCGTGTCGACAGGTTGCGGATGAGCCAGGACAGGGTCAGACCCGAGTCGATGATGTCCTCGACGATCAGGACGTTGCGGCCGGCGATGTCCTTGTCGAGGTCTTTGAGGATGCGCACCACGCCCGAGGACGAGGTCGAGGAACCGTACGAGCTGACCGCCATGAATTCCATCTGGGCCGGGATCGGCAGCGCCCGGGCGAAGTCGGTCATGAAGAAGATCGCGCCTTTGAGCACGCCGATGAGCAACAGGTCGCCTTCCGGGGCGCCCTCGGGGTATCGCTCCGCGATCGATGCCGCCAGTTCGGCCGTCCGCTCTGCGATCTGCTCCTCGGAGATCAGCACCGAGGCAATGTCACCTTCGTACACCGGGTCCTACCACCTTCCGTCAGTCGTCCGCGCACCGCTGCTGGTCGACGAACTCCGTACTCAGCCTGCCACGCCGCCGCAACACGACCAACCTGGTCCCCGGTCGAGGACCTCTGCCCACAGCGACGGGACCCTGCCCGTGCCATCGCACGACCAGATCGTCTATTGCGCGCAGCGACTTGTCGTTCGGCGCAGACGCACCCCGCGCGAGGAGCCACAGCCGAACGGCGCGGCGGCGGACCGCCGACGGCGCATCGGTGAGCACCGTCACATCCACGCCGTTCTCGCCGGTGGCATCGCGCGGGGCAGCGGCACGGTCGAGCAGGTCGGCCGCAGCCGCATCGAGTGCGTCCCCGTCGTCCCGCAGTTGTGCGGCCGTGCGCGCGAGCGCCGCGGCGACTCCGCCGCCGAGGATCTCTTCGAGCAGCGGAAGGGCCTCGGTCCGCAAACGGACGCGGGTGAATCGCGGGTCGGCGTTGTGCGGATCCTCGTAGGGGCGGTAGCCGAGTTCGTCGCACGCGCGTCGCGTGGTCTCGCGCCGCACGCCGAGGAGCGGTCTACCCCAAGGGTTGTCGAAGGGTGCCATTCCCCGGATGGACCGCAGACCCGATCCTCGCCCCAGGCCGAGCAGCACGGTCTCGGCCTGGTCGTCGAGGGTGTGGCCGAGAAGCACCGGCATTTCGCCGCGCGCGTCGTCGAGAGCCCGGTACCGGGCGGCGCGAGCGGCGGCCTCGAGTCCGCCAGGGCCGGTCACCTCCACCGCGACCACGCGGGCGGCGACGCACCCGCGCGCATACGCGAACTCCGCGGCCCGGGCGGCGATGCCCGAGGAGCCTTCCTGCAGACCATGATCGACGACTATCGCGTGTACCTCGTCGGCTTCGGCCACAGCTGCGGCGGTGAGGGCGGCGGAGTCGGCACCGCCCGACAGCGCGACGCACACCTTCCGCGCGTCGTGCGCCGACAGCCAGGCGCGCACGGCCAACCGCACCTCGTGGATGGCGGGCGTCTCGGGCAGCAGCGGGTCGAGCGGCACGGTCAGCCCAGCACCCGAGCGATCCAGGCGTCGGGATGGTCGATCTCGGTGAGCGTCGGGAGCGCGTCGGGGCCGGACCACACCGCGTTGAACTCGTTCATGCCGACCTTTGCGACGACCGCGTCGACGAACTTCTTGCCGTGTACGTACTGCGCCATCTTGGCGTCGACACCGAGCACGATCCGGATCATGCGGTGGAGCGGATTGCCGTTGCGACGGCGCCGGCTGTCGAAGGCACGGCGGATCCGGGCGACCGACGGAACCACGGACGGTCCCACCCCGTCCATGACGTGATCGGCATGGCCTTCGAGCAGTGTGCCGAGTGCGAGCATCCGGTCGAGCGATTCACGTTGCGGTTCCGCCTGGGTGGCGCGCAGCAATCCGACCATTCCGCGTTGCGACATCGGCTTGTCGCCGGGAGTGCGCAGTTCGCGGGCCGCGGCGGCGAATCTGCTCACGACCTCACCGATCGGTTCGTCCACCGCTGCGGTGAGGTCGGCGGTGGAGTCGCGCATGAGGTCGGCCATCCACGGAGCCTGTTCGAACTGGATCCGGTGGGTGACTTCGTGCAGACACACCCACAAACGGAAATCCGCGGTCGGAACCTTCAGTGCGCGCTCGACGGCCACGACGTTCGGCGCGACGAGCAGCAGCGTGCGCGAGAAGGGGTCGTACTGGCCGAGGACCGCGGAGGCGAGATACGCGAGCATCGCACCTGCCTGCGCACCTGCGGGTTTCCCGAGCCAGCGCCCGGTCCGGTCGGCTCCGGTGAGGTCGGCCATCGACCCGGCCGCGGCGCGCACCCAGTCGGGACGGTCGACGACGCGCGCCGGCGATGGCACCGTTCCGTCACCCATCCCGGTCTGCTCGCGCACCGGGCCTTCGGCGCGCTCGGCCGCGGCATAGAGTTCCTCGGTCACGGCGTCGTGGGTGTAGCGCGACATCGCGGGACCGGGACGGCTGAGCCGGGCACCGACGCCCGCCGCGAACTCCCAGTCGATCGCGTCGCCGATGCCCCGCTCCTCCCCGCTCATCGGCAGCCGCATCCTCGAAGTACTGCTGCGATGTCGTCCAACGCGGGCCGTGCTTCACCGGGGAACCGGTCGTTGGAGAGCAGCGCGAACGTCAGCACCCGCCCGTCGACGTCCACGACGTATCCCGAAAGTCCACTCACAAGACTCAGTGTGCCCGTTTTCGCGCGCACCCACCCGGCTCCGGCTCTCGCAGTGGTGCCGTAACGGTCGCTGAGGGTGCCGGTGGCACCCGCGACCGGCAGGTAGTCGAGCATCGGACGCAGTGCCGGCTCGTCCGGACCGGCGGCCCGGGCGAGGATCGAGTCGAGCGCCCGCGCCGGGATGCGGTTGTCCAGGGACAGGCCGCTCAGATCCTGGAGCGTGACACCGGTGGTATCGATCCCGGCGTCCTGCAAGGTGCGGGTGACGGTTTCGACCGCTCCGGCGAAAGTGGGTGCGGTGCCCGCCGAGATGGCTACCTCGCGCCCGATGGTTTCGGCGAGCACGTTGTCGGAGCGCTGCACCATCTGCTCCAGACGAGTCCGCAACGGTGCGGACTGGACCGACGCCATCGGTGCGGTCCCCGGCGATGCGGTCCCGATGGTGACGTTCGCGGGATCGACACCGAGGGCCACGGCGAGCGCCCGCCCGGCATCGAGCGCGGGTGTTGCCGAACGAGGCGATTCGTCTTCGAGCGGCTGCAGGCGTCCGCCGTCGAGCATCACCGGTTCGATGGGCGCGACGAACCCGTCACCCACGTCCGAGGGGTCCCATCCGGTGGCGAGGGTCGGTCCGCTGTAGATCCCGACGTCGACGACCACGGCATCGACCGCGGCTCCGCTGCGCTGGAGCTGTTGCGCGAGATCGGCGATACGCGGTCCACCCGGGTAGAAACCGTCTTCGCCCACCGGCTGTGCGGTGAGCGTCGGGTCGCCACCGGCGACGAGGACGACCTCGCCGGGGCGCGAGCCCTCGACCACCCGCGTGGTGATGCGGTGATCGCTGGGCAGGAGGAGGGATGCGGCTGCTGTGACGAGCATCTTCGTCGTCGACGCCGGCGTCATGGGGCGATCGGGGTCCTGGGACCACAGGACGGTGCCGGTCGCCGCGTCGGTGACCGAGCCACCGAAAGTGCCGAGCGCCGGGTTCTTCACGGCACCGTCGAGCGCAGCGGCCAGAGCCGCGGGGACCGGTGCCGGAGCATCGTCTGCCACGGGCGCGACCAGCGGATCCGCGACGACCGGCGCGGGGGCCGGGACGATCGTGGCGCTGGAAGTGGTGCGTACGTCGTAGACGGCGAATGCCCCTCCGACGACGAGAGCGAGGAAACCCGCAGTCCATATGGCGAACAGGATGCGGACGTTCCTGCGCCTACGTACGACCAACGAACCTTGCCTCTTGTTGTTGTCCTGCCCCGCCAACACGCCTCCGATGTGTCGTGCACACTCGCGCCCTGGTGGCCGCCTTCGTGGTCCCGGTACCTGCTTCGTCCAGCCTAGCGCCGCGAACGTTATCCTCTCTGCGGACCATCACCGCAGATACGGATGTCGTATCGCGAGCGAAAACACCTACGAAGTGAGGCAACGCGTGGAGTTCGAGGTCACCATCGAGATCCCCAAGGGACAGCGGAACAAGTACGAGGTCGATCACAAGACCGGCCGCGTCAAGCTCGACCGCTACCTCTACACCTCGTTCGGGTACCCCGCCGACTACGGGTACATCGAGAACACCCTCGGCGAAGACGGTGATCCGCTCGACTGCCTGGTGCTGCTGCCCGAGTCCGTGTTCCCCGGCGTCATCGTCGAGGCCCGCCCCGTCGGCATGTTCAAGATGGTCGACGAGGCCGGTGGCGACGACAAGGTCCTCGCGGTTCCTGCGGGCGACCCGCGGTGGGATCACATCCAGGACATCGACGACGTTCCGCAGTTCGAACTCGACGCGATCAAGCACTTCTTCGTGCATTACAAGGATCTCGAGCCGGGCAAGCATGTCGAGGCTGCCGATTGGACGGGCCGCGCCGACGCCGAGACCGAGGTCCACGCCTCCATCGCACGCCTGAAGGCAAACGGCGGGCACTGAGTCTCCGGGAGCACTGAGTCTCCGGGACACTGAGTTCCTGCGGGAACCGAGTTCCAGCGGGCGCCGTCCCGCGCTCGGCTGTGACGACACGAACTCCCGGTCGATCCTCGGATCGGCCGGGAGTTCGTCGTTTCCGTGTGCCGGTGTCCACCGGCCGGTCGCTACCGACCCTTGAACTGCGGCGGACGCTTCTCGAAGATCGCCTTGATCGCCTCGCCGAGGTCCTCGGAGGGCAGGAACGCGGCGTTCCACGCTGCGACGTAACGCAGGCTGTCGTCGACCTGTGGGGAGCGGCTGTGGTCGAGCACGTCCTTGATGCCGTGGACGACCAGCGGCGGGTTCGCGGCGATCTCGGCGGCGGTCTCGTGGGCGGCAGCGAGGACTGCTTCGGCGTCGGTGAACACGTCGTTGACCAGACCGATCTTCTCGGCGCGGGCGGCGTCGATGTCCTTGCCGGTGAGAGCGAGTTCGCGAACGTGCCCGTCGCCGATGATGTACGGCAACCGCGCCAGCGTCCCGACGTCCGCGACCATGCCGACCTTCACTTCCCGGACGCTGAACTTGGCGTCGGCGCTCGCGTAGCGGATGTCGGCGGCAGTGATGAGGTCGACGCCGCCCCCGATGCACCACCCCTGGATCGCGGCGACAACGGGCTTGCGGCAGTCGGCGACGGCCGTGATGGCAGCCTGCATCCGCTTGACCATCTCGTGGAAATCGGTGCGTGCCTTCGCGCGCGCCCCGTCCTCGAGAACGGTCGCGAGGTCACCGCCCATCGCTACGAGGTCGAGACCGAAGGTGAAGTGCTTGCCCGAACCGGCGAGCACCACCGCTCGTACGTCCGGGTCGGCGTCGAGTTCGGCGAACAGAACGGGGAGTTCGGACCAGAAGTCCGGGCCCATCGCGTTGCCCTTGCCTGGCCCGATCAGCGTGACCTGGGCGACGTGGTCCTTACGCTCGACGGTGAACGCTTTCCAGCTGGTGTGATCGGTCATTACTCGAGGGTAATATCTTTCGTCCGCGCGCACAGCGTCCGCCCCGGAACAACCGGGAGTTTCGTGTACTCGCGGCCCGCCGACAGGTCCTACTCTTGACCCATGAGCAGGTTCTGGCACCCGAACGTCGCCCGTGTAGCCGACACGCTCATCGCCCGCGGACACCACGGACTCATCGTCCGGCAACCCGACTCCGTGCGGACCGCGGAAGAAGCCGCGGCGGCCGTGGGCGCAGATCCGGCCGCCATCGTGAAGTCGCTGGTGTTCCTCCTCGACGACGACCCGATCCTGCTGCTCGTGTCCGGGGCACATCGCGTGGCGCTCGACCGAACGGGTGAGCGCCTCGGCGGAACACTCGTGCCGGCTCCGCGGTCACTGGTCGTCGAGGTCACCGGGCAGCCTGTCGGCGGCGTCGCCCCGCTCGGCCATCCCACCAACCTGCCCACCTACATCGACCGTTCCCTTCAGGACCACGGTGAATTGTGGGCCGCGGGCGGTTGCACAAATACATTGTTCCGCACGACATATCGAGAATTGATTCGCATCACGGCGGGTGTCGACGTGGATGTGGACTGAGACCTGTCGTCCCGACACCGTCCGGTGCGCCCCGCGCGGTACACTTCGACTCATGACCGAAGCGTGGAGCCGCAGGCACGTCGACCTGTGCCGCACCCGCTCGAGTCTGTGTGCGTACTGAGATACGCACCAGCCCTCCTTCTTTCCGGCATCTACGACCGTCACCGGTCGTGTCCGCGGCGCCGGCACGCCCATTCTCCGAGCGGAGCTCCCTCGATGACCACCGACCATCTCGAACGCACAGACAACGCCCTCCCGCCCGACAAGCCGGAACTTGTTCTGATAGTCCAGGTTTCGGATACCGGAGCCGTCAAACCCGGCGATCTCGCTGCTCTCGCCGACGCCCTCCGCGAAACAGCGACCGGGCTTCTCCCCGGTGCGCGTACCCATACGCTCCTCAGTTCCGGCCCCGCACCACTCGTGGTAGACCTTCCCGCCCGCGGCCTGATACTCGACGGAAGCCGAGTAGAGCTGAGCCACACCGAGTTCGAGATTCTCGCGCATCTCGTCGGCCGTCCAGGCACAGCGGTGCCGCGCTCAACGCTGCGCGCCCTCGGCGCCGGCTACGTCGATGCGGAACGCGGCAACCGGGCCGTCGACGTGCACGTCTCGCGTATCCGCTCGAAGCTAGGCCGATTCGGAAACGTCGTCACCACCGTGCGCGGGTCCGGATACCGGTTCGACCCCGATGCGCGCGTTCACGTCGTCGAACTGCTCCATCGACGGAGCGCCTGACAAAGACCAAGGGGCAGGAGAGTTCTCCTGCCCCTTCGTCTTTCCCTCCCCGCGCTAGGACGCCCGTGCGACCGGGGGTGTTCCTTCGCCGAATCTGCGCAGCACCTCCACGACGGTCGGTGAGATCGTGAGAAGCCCTCGCGCTTCCAGCCACGGGAGGGTGCCGTCGACGAGATGCTCGACGGTAAACGGTGCGGGTACGGGCACGAGCGTGACGCCGTCGGCCACCCCGACGGAATGGATGTCGGCGATGAGGCTCGCGAGCCCCTCGGGAGTCCCCACATACGACAGCGTGCCCGGCTCCCGGCGGGCGGCACTCTCGATCCGGGCGTGCCTGCGCGCAGCACGCGCATCGGGATCGACCAGCACCTCGAGATCGACGAGCACCGTCACGGACTCGGGGTCACGGCCTTCTGCGGCGGCCTCGGAGCGGAGTCGATCGCGAACCTTCCCTGCCTCCCGCAGATCTGTCGCACGAACCCGGATCACGTTGCCGGACGGTGCCGCAGGGTCGAGGGGCGGTTCGCCCGGGTGGCCGACGGTGAGATCGGCCCAGTAATCCGGCCCGGACGGCCGGGAGAGTTCGACTGCAACGCGCAGCAACCGCTGCGCGGAATCCGAATGGACAGAATCGTTGTACGACATGATGACCTCTCGTAATGAGCCGCAAGCGGCAGCAGCCGAAGAAAGCGTGCGGAGAGAACTCAGGCCGGACAGATGCCGGAGGCTGTCCGGCACAGGTCGACATGCCGACGGCACCAGTGCGCGGTGGTCGCCTCCGAGGTCATGGCGAGCACCCTACCGATCTTGTGGGGAATTGTCGACCGCCACCTGTGTCGTCAGATGCATTGCGACGCACCTTCTCCCGACTGCGCGAGTCCGGTCCGGGTCTCGGGCAAAGGGCTCCACACCCCGTCCGCCTTCGCGTGTGTCCATGAGGGCCCGTCGGCGATCAGGGTCTGCAGCGCAGCGATGAGCCGGTCCACGTCCTCCGACGAGCTACCCAACCCCAGCGACGCACGTACCGCTCCACCCGGCCGCCCCACGCGGGCGAGCAGCGGGTGCGCGCAGAAACGCCCGTCGCGCACACCGATCCCGTGTTCCGCCGAGAGATACGACGCCACCTCCCCGGGTTCGTATCCCGCGACGGTGAAGGTCACGATGCCGACGCAATCGGTCGCATCGTCCCAGAGTTTCAGGATCTCGACTCCCTCGAGGCCGCTCAGTCCGTCGACGAGCAGGCGGCACAACTCCTCCTCGTGACGGATCGCAGCGCCGGTGTCGAATCCTCCGAGGGTGTCGCACGCTGCCGCCAGGGCCGCGACACCCAGCACGTTCGGGGTGCCTGCCTCGTGACGCGCAGGAGCACAGGCCCATTCGGCACCGTCGATGGTCACCTCGCGTACCGCTCCGCCACCTGCCAGGTACGGCTCGGCGGTGTCCAGCCAGTCGCGGCGGCCAACCAGAACCCCCGCGCCGAACGGGGCATAGAGCTTGTGACCGGAGAAGGCTAGGTAATCGATGCCGTCGGCGGCGAGGTCCACACGCCGATGCGGCACCAACTGCGCACCGTCGACGAGGATCCGTGCACCGCAGGAATGAGCGAGGGCGGCGAGTTCACCGATCGGCAGCACCTCACCGGTGACGTTCGAGGCACCCGTGACGGCAAGCAGCGCCGCCGGTTTCCGGATCAGCTCCGCAGCGAGGCGCCGCACCGTCTCCGAGATGGTGTCAGCGGCCACGACGACACGAGAGTTCTTCCACGGCAGCAGAGTTGCGTGATGCTCGATGTCGAGGACCACGACATCGCCGGGCACCGCACCCGCCAGCAGATTCAGGGAGTCGGTGGTGTTGCGGGTGAACACGACCACCTGGTCGGCATCGGCACCGACGAAGCGCGCCACCGACTCTCGCGCGTCCTCGTAGCTCGCGGTGCTCACCCGCGACGCGTAACCCGCACCGCGGTGCACGCTCGCGTAGTAGGGCAGCAACTCGGCGATGCGGTCCGTGACCGTGGCCAGTGCCGGTGCGCTCGCCGCATAGTCGAAGTTGGCGTAGGTGCAGCTACCGCCCTGCACGAGCGGCACCTGCACGTCACAGCCGGAGACACGGGCGAACGGCGCGATGCAGGTGGTGGTCGATACAGCAGTCATGACAAATCCCTCGTCGTTCCAGGGACCCGTCGGTGATCGCCGCGACGAAGGAGATCGATCGCCGGCGGAGTCCGCGCTTGCCGTGTCCGGTTTCGGAAACACAGCCAGGTCGTCACCCGGAGCACCCCACCGCGGAGGAGGGTTGCCGACCAGCAAGCCGGGGCTCGATGCTGGTACTCATGACCTGCCGAAGAGGATGGCAGCCGGACGGTCCGGTGTCAAACGGCACAGCCGCGGCGGTCCCACAGCGACGCGTCGGGACCCCTCCTACCTGCCGAAATCTCGCCGACGCAGTACCGCACGGTCGACACACCCGGGTCGACGGGACGGCCCGAAGTTCACCTCGTGTCCACTTGAACGTGAGATAACCGGAGCACCATCGAGTAGAAGGACGACGCGGACTTGCCTGCCCACCTCCCCGCTGAACACCTCGGTTCCGCGATCCCCGCGGAGTTTCTTCGCGCGTCGCACGCACCGCCGGCCCGCACCCTCGTCGACATCCTCCGCGCGACCGCCGACGCTTTTCCCGACGCGCCCGCGATCGACGACGGCACGAGCCCCGTCGGCTACGCGGAACTGGTCGAGAAGGTGACGGTCGGTGCCTACGCGCTCATCGATGCGGGCGTCGGAGCAGGAGATCGGGTCGGGGTTCGGATGACTTCCGGCCGTGCCGAACTGTACGTGACCATCCTGTCGATTCTCGCTGCCGGCGCGGCCTACGTTCCCGTGGACGCGGACGATCCCGACGAACGCGCCGACCTGGTCTTCTCCGAGGCCGGGGTGACCGCGATCGTCACCGACGAGGGCATCGGCCCCGGTACCGCGCCTCTGCGGAACGAACGGGCGCTGCGCGGTCCGCGCCTCGACGACGACGCGTGGATCATCTTCACCTCGGGCTCGACCGGCACCCCGAAGGGTGTGGCCGTCACCCATCTCAATGCCGCGGCGTTCGTCGACGCCGAAGCACGCTTGTTCTGCCAAGATGAGCCACTCGGACCCGGCGACCGGGTACTGGCCGGATTGTCGGTCGCCTTCGACGCGTCGTGCGAGGAGATGTGGCTCGCGTGGCGGCACGGCGCGTGCCTCGTGCCGGCGCCGCGTGCACTGGTCCGGTCCGGAATGGACCTCGGCCCGTGGTTGATCGCCCGGGACATCAGCGTGGTCTCCACCGTCCCGACACTCGCGGCGATGTGGCCCGCGGAATCCCTCGAAGCGGTGCGTCTGCTCATCTTCGGCGGCGAGTCGTGCCCGCCCGACCTCGTCCGGCGACTCGCGGTTCCGGGACGGGAGTTGTGGAACACCTACGGCCCGACGGAAGCGACCGTCGTCGCCTGCGCGGCACTCATGGACGGGTCCGGCCCGGTACGCATCGGTCTGCCTCTCGACGGTTGGGATCTCGCGGTCGTCGACCCCGAGGGTCACCCGGTCGCCGACGGAGAGACCGGCGAACTCGTCATCGGAGGTGTGGGCCTGGCGCGCTATCTCGATCCGGTGAAGGACGTCGAAAAGTACGCCGCCATGCCGACTCTCGGGTGGGATCGCGCCTACCGCAGCGGCGACCTCGTGGTACTCGACCGGCGGGGACTGCTGTTCCAGGGCCGCGCCGACGATCAGGTCAAGATCGGTGGGCGCCGGATCGAACTCGGCGAGGTCGACACCGCCCTGCAGAATCTGCCGGGCGTCGCGGGCGGGGCATGCGCTGTACGCACGACCACGGCCGGACATCCGGTCCTCGTCGGCTACCTCGCGTCGACGGACCCCGACTTCGACCTCGCGGCGGCACACGACCTGCTCTCCGAACAACTGCCCGCAGCCCTCGTGCCCCGGCTCACCCGAGTCGACGAACTCCCCACACGGACGTCGGGGAAGGTCGACCGCAACGCTCTGCCGTGGCCTCTTCCCGGCGCAGACGCCGATTCGATCGACGCCCTCGGGCTCGATCCCACCGCCGCGTGGCTCGCCGCGCTGTGGACCGACATCCTCGGCACCCGTATCGAGGGTCTCGACGACGACTTCTTCGAACTCGGCGGCGGTTCGCTCGCCGCCGCACAGCTCGTCACGGCGATCCGCGCGCGTTATCCGGAAATGACGGTCGCCCAGCTGTACGACCGGCCGCGCCTCGGTTCCCTGGCCGTCTACCTCGACGAACTCGCGCCTACCACCGCGGCCGCCCACCGGGTGGTCGGGCCGGTACCGCGCCGCGCGCAGTTTGCGCAGATCGCCGCGACCCTGCCGCTCATGACGCTGACCGGATTGCAGTGGGTCACTTGGCTCGCCATCCTCAACGGGATCATCACGCTGGTCGTCGACGTGCCCTGGACGGTGACGCCGTCGTGGTGGTGGACCGCGCTCGGTGCGGCGTTGTTCCTGACCCCACCCGGACGCATGGCCATCGCGGTGGCGGGCGCGCGACTGTTGCTCCGGGGTGTGACATCCGGGAGTTACCCGCGAGGCGGCTCCGTGCACCTGCGCTTGTGGGCGGCGCTGCGCCTGTCCGACGCCACCGGGGCCACCAACATTTCGGGTGCCCCGTGGATGCGGAACTACGCTCGGGCTCTGGGCGCGAAGGTGGGCCGGGATGTCGACCTGCACAGCCTTCCCCCGGTCACCGGGATGCTCGAACTCGGCGACGGGTGCTCGATCGAACCCGAGGTCGATCTCTCGGGTCACTGGGTCGACGGCGATCTCGTCCATATCGGCACGATCCGGGTGGGTGCCGGCGCTGCGGTCGGTGCCCGTTCGTTCCTCGCCCCCGGTGCTCGCATCGGCAAGAACGCCGAGGTCGAGGCCGGGTCGGCGGTGTTCGGACGGGTGAAGTCCGGGCAGCACTGGGCGGGCTCGCCCGCGAAGAAGACCGGCAAGGCCGATCGTCCCTGGCCGGACCAGGCACCGCCCCGCGGAGCCCGCTGGATTCCGGTCTACGCGTTGACCTCGGTCCTGCTCGGTGGCCTCCCGATCGCCTCGATCGGGGCGGGGGTCGCCCTGCTCGTGTGGTGGGTGCGCGACACCGCAACCGTCGCGGAGGCCGTCCCCCGGTCCCTCGCGATGCTGCCGGTCGCCGCGCTGCTCACGATGTTCGTCTTCGCCCTGACCACCTTGATCACCGTGCGGTTGTTGTCGATCCGGATGACCGAGGGGTGGCATCCCGTCCGGAGTCGCGTCGGGTGGCAGGTGTGGGCAACCGAGCGCCTGATGGACTCGTCGCGAACCTTCCTGTTCCCGCTGTACGCGTCGATGCTCACCCCCACCTGGCTTCGCCTGCTCGGCGCCGACATCGGCAAGGACGTCGAGGCTTCGACAGTGCTCATGGTTCCGAAATTCACCAAGGTCGCCGACGGCGCCTTCCTCGCCGACGACACGATGGTCGCGTCGTACGAACTCGGAGGTGGCTGGCTCTACATCTCGCACGCGAAGGTCGGCAAGCGGGCATTCCTCGGTAATTCCGGCATGGCGGGTCCCGGCCGGCGCGTCCCGAAACACGGCCTCGTCGCGGTGCTCTCCGCCGCACCCGAGAAAGCGAAATCGGGTTCGTCCTGGCTGGGCAGTCCCCCGGTGCGCCTGCGCCGCGCCGCGGGCGACGCCGATTCGAGCCGCACGTTCACGCCCTCCCCGCGGCTGCGGATCGCGCGTGGCCTGGTCGAGACGTGCCGGCTCGTGCCGATGATCGTGACGTTCGGAATCGGGTTGGGAGTCCTGTTCACCCTCAACACCTTCGCGGCACATATCGGCTACTGGTTCGCCGCGCTGCTCGGCGGCGTGGTGTTGATGGCGGCCGGTGCCGTCGCATGCCTGATCACGATCGTTGCGAAATGGCTGATCGTCGGGCGAATCGGGCGCGACGAGCATCCGTTGTGGAGTTCGTTCGTGTGGCGCAACGAAGTGTCGGACACCTTCGTCGAGACCGTCGCGGCACCGTGGTTCGCCCGGGCGGCGACGGGCACCGTCGCGACGAATCTGTGGCTGCGCGCGCTGGGCTCCACGATCGGACGTGGTGTGTGGTGCGAAAGTTACTGGCTGCCCGAGGCGGATCTCGTGACATTGGGCGACGGCGCGACCGTCGAACGCGGCTGCGTTGTACAGACACACCTGTTCCATGATCGGATCATGGCCATGGACACCGTGACGCTCGGCAACGGCGCGACCCTGGGCCCACAGTGTGTCGCGTTGCCCGCATCGGGGATCGGTGACGGCGCCACGGTGGGACCCGCATCTCTCGTGATGCGGGGCGACGTCGTACCGCCCTCGACCCGCTGGCAGGGCAATCCGATTTCGGCGTGGACCTCCCCGGGTGATTGGTCGCCGCGGTGAAGCCGATCAAGGCCGCGAAGCCGGTGCCGCCCGTCGCCGCCGACCGCCCCCTCGACCCGTACCTGCCGACCAGCGGCAACCGTGGCTACCGCGTGTCCCGGTACGAACTCGAACTCGGCTACCGGGTCATGGCCAACAGGCTGGAAGGCCGGGCCGTGATCATCGCGACCACGACCGATGTGCGCGGGAAGTTCGCACTCGACCTCGCGGCGTCGATGCGCGTGTCCAAGGTGACGGTCAACGGACGGCGGCCCGCGAAGTACGTCCACCGCAACGGCAAACTCACCGTCACGCCCGCCGACGTGATCCCCGCGGGCGCGGTGCTGACGATCTCGGTGCAGTATGCCGGCACCCCTACGCCGCTGCGCACCATGTGGGGTGAGGTCGGCTGGGAGGAGCTCGAGGAGGGTTCGCTGGTCGCAAGCCAGCCGAACGGCGCTCCGTCGTGGTTCCCCTGCGACGACCATCCCGGATCGAAGGCCACCTACCGCATCTCGATCACCACGGACGCGCCGTTCCAGGCGATCGCCAACGGGACACTCGTACACAGGACGACGAAATCCAGCCGGACGACCTGGGTGTACGAACAGCCCGAGCCGATGGCGACCTATCTGGCGACCGTGCAGATCGGTCATTACGAGATCCGCCAGATCGCGTCGTCGCCGGTGCCGCAGTACGCGGTGCATCCGCCACGTCTGCGCGACGCGTTCGACAAGGACTTCGGGCGGCAAGCCGAGATGCTCGAGCTGTTCACGCGACTCTTCGGCCCGTATCCGTTCGCGCACTACACGGCGCTGGTGACGGACGACGACCTCGAGATCCCCATCGAAGCGCAGGGCCTGTCGACATTCGGCGCGAACTTCTGCGATGGGCACCGGACCGAAGAACGGCTCGTCGCACACGAATTGGCCCACCAGTGGTTCGGGAACAGCCTGACCTTGTCGCGCTGGTGCGACATCTGGCTGCACGAAGGTTTCGCGTGCTACGCGGAGTGGTTGTGGTCCGAGAACTCCGGTGGGCCGTCAGCCCAAGCCCTCGCAGCCGACGCGTATCGAGGTCTCTCCCGCAAGCCTCAGGACATCCTCCTCGAGAATCCGGGCGCCAAGGACATGTTCGACGACCGGATATACAAGCGCGGAGCCCTCACCCTGCACGCGTTGCGCCTGGCGCTGGGTGACGACTCGTTCTTCACGCTGCTTCGGACGTGGACGTCGGAACACCGGCATTCCAACGTCACGACGACGCAATTCAAAGATCTCGCTGCTCGCTTCTCCGACACGTCGCTGCGCCCGCTGTGGGATGCGTGGCTGGGCCAGAGGGAACTTCCGGCACCACCGAGAATCTGATCGGCCACGACGCGACCGTTCAGGGTAGATCGACCTTCGAGGCGAGCCAGCGACCGTCGACGAGTTCCATCGTCATGGCGACTCGGCTGCGGTCGAGGCGCGGTTCGGTGACGAGCGCGTTGGTCACCGACTGGTCGATGAACAGGAGAACTTCGACTTTCGTCCGTGTCGCCGACTTGATGCCCGAATCGACGACGACTCCTTCCGCGTGTGCCTGATTGTCGATGAGCAACTGCCTGAGTTGTTCGCTCGATTCGGTGTACATCTTCTTGAACTCGCCGGTCGCACCGTCGAGCACCGCACCGAAATCGCCCTCCAGGTCGTCGGCGCTGACCGACGTGAGCGTGACCGCGTACGTGCGTGCGGCGTCGGCGGCCGCGCGCGCCGCGGTCTCGACCGCCCGCGCCTCCAGCAACTTCCAGCCGAGAACACCTGCGGCCGTGGCGGCGACGAGGAGAAGGACGACGAGGAGCGCCGTGCCGAGCTGCCGCACTCTCGGCGAAGTCCGGGCCGGTGTGTCCGCATCGGGCTTACCCGGATCGGCAGTGCCCACCGACCGGTCTCCGCTGTCGGCATCCGGGTCCTCGAGGACCTGATCTGCGCCGGTTCGATCAGCGGTGACAGAAGTGCTGTCGCTGCTCATGTGCGTCTCCTTCGGAGATGTCAGTTGGCTCCGGTCCAGGGAAGGGCCGGACCGCCGTAGTCGAGCGGAACGGTGTGTGGTCCGACAGGTGTCGGATCGGATCGCCGGAGAGGATCGGCGCCGGGCGGCAACCCGGCGGCGTATTCCTCCCCGGGCGGCCGCGGTGCATTGCGCGCGCCCCGGACGAGCGTGGAGGGATCCGGATCGTTGCAGTACGTGTACAGATAGGGCTCCGGAAAGCTCGGAACGGTCGGCGACTCGCGCAATAGGTCGTAATCGCACGAATACCGGGGGTAGATGTTGACCAGTGCCCACACACCGTCGTCGCGGAAGGCGGTCATCAGCGCTTCCAGAGTGGATCCGTCGCGTTCGGACGGAAAGAAGAACTCTTGGAGGGCAGGCACTCTCACGTGCGCCATCTGCGCGACGGTGGTGAGGTTGCCCAGCAACTGCACCATCGTGGGTGAGTTCTCGGCGAGGATCTCGTCGATCACCCGCATGGTGCCGGGAGCGGTGTCGAGGAACGACCGGAAGCCGCCGTCCATGGATTCGACGCCGGTGAGCATGTGAGAGACCTGCTTCGAGGTTTCCTGCAACCCGGGGGCCGCGTCGGCCAGCGTTCCGAGAACGATCTTCCCCGTTCGCAGGAGCGACACGGTCTGCGGCAGCACCCCGTCGAGAGTGGACAGGAGAAAGGCGCCGCCGTCGACGATGTCCGACAACTTCTGCGGCCCCTCGGGTCCCACCCCGAGCTCGTCCACGATGGTCTGCAATGCTCCGGGATCGACCTGCGCGAGCATGCCGTCCATGTCGTGCAGGAGAGCCGACAGCGGGACGGGCGTGGTCGTGTTCTCGGACGTTATCTCGGCGCCGTCCGCGAGATAACGACCACCGTCCGTGGTCGGCCTGAAGTCGAGGTACTGTTCGCCTGCCAGCGACAATCCGGCGACCCGCACCTCGCCACCGACCGGAATCTTCGTCCGCGCGTCGATCTCGGCGAGCACGACGACACCGTCCTCCGTGAAGTCGACCGATGCCACTTCCCCCACCGGCACACCACGCAGAGTCACGTCGCGCCCCGGGAGAATTCCGCCCGAGTCGTCGAAATGCACACTCACCCTGATCTGCCGGTCCGCCGGGTTCAGGTCGAACACGTCGAACGCCAGATAACCCACCCCCACGACGAAGGTCGTCACGAGGGCGGCCACCGAGAGACCCGCGCGATGCGCGTACCCGCGCCGAACTCCGGCGACCGTCACCGCTGCGAACGCTTCGGGGATGCGTCGCCGCTGCGATCCGTCGCTCATCCGCCGTTCTCCAGTCGGCCCTGGAGTCGCAGGAGGGTGTACGCGATCGTTCCCGCGAGGGCTTGCACGTCCGTTCCGTCGGGTAGCCGGCTTCCCGGGTCCCCGGGATGGCCCGGTACCGGAACCGCGCCGAGGATCAACTGCTCGAGATCTGCGTCGGTGTTCGCGGCCGTGCTGCTGGTGACCTTCATGATCGGGGCAAGTATTCGGTTGACAGCCGACAATTCGGCATCGGGATGAGTTGCCGCCGCATTCAGCTCTGCGGCAATCCGATTGATGTCCGCGACCATGCTGCGCGTATCGGTGTCCTGTACCGCGGGGAACCGCTGAATCTGCCGGCTGATCCGATCGACCTGTCCGACGAGATCGAGTACGCGCGCGGTATCGGCAGCGACGACCTCCAGTGCGGGCCGCGCGGCCTGCACGACGTCGTCGATGGTCGACCTCCGTTCGGCGACGGTGTCGACGAGTCGGCCGGTGCGAGCGAGCGACTCTTCGATCTCGTCCGTTCGTTGCGCGATCAGACCGGCGAGCCGCGTCGATTCGTCCACCAGGCTCGCCAGCCTGTCGCCGCGGCCGGCGACAGCGTCCCCGAGTCCGTTGACGATCTTCGTGAAGTTGCGCAGCGCACCGCCGTTGACGAGAACCGAAGCGGTGGAGAGCAGTTCCTCGATGGTCGCGGCCGACGACGTGGACGAGATCGGAATGACGGCGCCGTCTTCGAGCGGAACGGCGCCGGACTCCCGGCCCACGGGGGGTTGCAGCGCGACGAAGACGTCGCCGAGGGGAGTCGCCGAGCGCAACTCTGCGGTGGTGCCCGGCTCGAGGATCACCCCCTCGGCGATCCGCAGAGTCACCACTGCCGCGTAATCCTGCACTTTCATCGACCCGACTTCTCCGATGTCGGCGCCCGACAGTTTCACCTTCGCCTTCGTCGGAAGGTTCAATGCGTTGTCGAACGTCGCCTGCACCGAATACGTACCGCCGCTGACGCCGGGTTCGGGAAGCGGAAGGTCCTCCAGTCCGGCCGAACACGCCGACGTGACCAGAACAGCAAGCCCGGCCGCCACCGAACCTGTTCGCCTCCAGCACAATGCGATCATCGCGGCAACCCCGCGATTCCCTCGAGCATGGACGCGATGCCGAATCCGGGGCCGAAGTCCTTCACTGTGCCGGTCGTGCACCCCAGATCGCGCACCTCGAGCAGATTGCACACCTGGGACACGAGTTCGCCGTCGAAGAAGACCTTCTCGAGCTGGGCGTGGACCCGGGCGGCGCCAGTCTCCTGATCGATCGCGTTGTATGCGTTGTCCATCAAGAGCGGGGTCAGATCCAGGAACTCACCGACTTCGTTGCGGTAGTCGGCGAGCGCACGAGTGACCGTCTGCGCATCGGTGACGGTGGAGCGCACCGCATCACGGCGGTTCTGCAGCAACTGGTCTGCCTGCTGGAGTATCTCGTTGATCTGTGAACCGGTGGTTCCCGCACCGAGATTCGACTCGGCGAGCACCTCGCCGAGTCTCTTCGTTGCTTCTCCGAACTCCCGGATGTCGGCGTCGTTCGCGGCGGCGGCACTGCTGAGGACGGACAGGTTGTCCACGATCGCCGTGATGCTGTTTCGTGTACCCGCGCCCTGATCGGCGCTCAATGCCATTGCTCGAGAGAGCGTCCCGAGCGCGCTCTTGATTCCGACGCCGTTCCCGGCGGTCGCTCCGACGCCCACGTCGAGCAGAGCGGATACCGGACCGTTGCCCTCCCCGTCCCCTGCCAGTTCCACCGCCATCGTGTCGGCCATCGCGAGCAGCCTGTCGAATTCGATGGGTGTGCGGGTGTGATCGAGGCCGACGGTGGCACCGTGTTCGAGCACCGCTCCGCCGTCGTAGGCGGGAGTGAGTTCGATGTGGCGGTCGGTGAGCACGGAGGTGGAAACTGCGACCGCGCGAACGTCGGCAGGAACCTGCGTGCCGGCGTCGATCTCCATACCGACGGCGACGTGGGTACCGGTGGGGTCGATGCTCACAATCCGCCCGATCGGGATACCCAGCACCGACACGTCGTTTCCTTCGTAGAGACCCGCGGCGTTGTCGAAGTTCGCGGTCACGAGGATCGAATCCGGGCCGGACGACATCCGTTCTGCCACCAAGCCTCCTACGAGGACGAGTGCCGCGGCAGCCGCAATCGTCACGAGGGCGGTCCTCGCTTTCATTCGCACTCCCCGAGATAGGCGGTCAAGGTGGGGTCGTCGGTGTGCCCGGCGAGGGCACACATCCAGGAGTCGATCATCGGTCCCGCGGGAGCGGTGAAATCGACCTCGTTTGCGGTTCCCGACGCGTTCGCAAAGTTCCGGATGGGGACGGGAAGGATCTGGAGGATGTTGCGGAACAGCGCGTCGTTGTCGCTCAAAGTGCGCAGGAGTCCGTTCAGGCTGACGATCAGGGCGTCGATCTGCGCTCGGTCGTCGACGACGATCGAATCGAGTACCGTGACGAGCTCCGCGGTGGCGGTCAGCAACCGCTGAACGAGATTCTGCCGGGATTCGAGTTCCAGAAGCAGATCACGACCGTCGCGCACCAGTGAACCCAGGCTGTGCTGTTGTGCGCGCACCACACTGGTCATCGACGCGGTTGCGTCGAGGATCGCGCCGATCTGTTCGCGGCGGTCGGCAACCGTGCCCGACAGACTTTCGATGTTCGCGAGCACCTGCGGCAGGAGCGCAGGTACGCCGTCGAGTTCGGTGGCGAGCGTGTCGAGGGTGGCGCCGAGCCGTTCCGCGTCCACCTGCTCGAACGTGGTGGTGGCGTCGGCCAGCACCTCTTGGAGGTCGTACGGGACAACACTGTTCTGCAACGGAATCCGTCGCTCCGCAAGCGGTTCGCTACCCGCGGGCCGCAATTCGACGTACCGCGACCCCAGCAGCGTGGTGAGCTTGATCGAGGCCACCGTGTCGGCTCCCAGTTCGACACTGCGGTCGACATCCATCTCGACGAGCACGTGGGTGCCGTCGAGACGCACGCCCTCGACGGTCCCCACCTGGATACCGGCGATCGTCACGGCATCGCCGGAGGTGATCCGGGCAGCCTGAGCGAACTCCGCCTCGTACCGCACCGACCCGATGCCGGCCCCCGAGACGAGTACCGTCGCCACGAGCGCCACGACGATGACGGCGACGGTCAAGATGCCGAGGCCGAGGCGGTTGCGTTCGTCGAGAACCGCTCGATTCGTGGTTCTCATCTGCACACCGCAGACTGGGTGATCCGGCCTTCGGGAGTGGCCTGCGCGACGAGGGACGGAATGACATTGCTCAGCGCGGGAATCATCGTCACGTTGAAATTGCACAGGTACGTACTGAGGTAGCTCCCGTCCTGGCTCACCCGCGCCAGCCCCTTGAGCAAGGCCGGCAGATTGGCCCCGAAATAGGCGAATTCGTCGAGGTTGTCCATGTAGTGCTGCGAGAATCCGGGTTCACGAACCAGCAGGTCGTGTAGCTCGGGTTCCACCTCGGAGGTGAGGGTGGCCAGCCTGTCGACCGTGGTCGCGATCGAGTCCATCGATTCGACCGTCTCGGCCCGCTGTGCCGACAGCTCGGTGAAGATGGCACGGGCACTGCCGATGACCGAGTCGATGTCCTGACTCTGCGTGGCCATATCGGCAATCACACCGTCCAGGTCGACAATGATGTCGCCCAGGATCCTGTCGGGTTCGGCGAGAGATTCGGCGAGGCGGGTGGTTTCGGCGACCAGCGTCGTTATTGATCCGGCGTCGCCCTGGAGCGCCGTGATGATCGCCCCGGTGATCTCGTCCACCTTCGCGGGGTCCAGGACGCTGAAGAGCGGCTCGAAACCGTTGAGCAGCACCGAGATGTCGAACGACGGCTCCGTTCGCTCGAGAGGAATCTCGCTGCCCGGAGGAAGCGCAGCCCCCGCCGCTCCTCCGGCGAGAGACAAGCCGAGATACCGCTGGCCGATGATGTTCTGATAGGTGATCGCGGCTTCGGTGTTGTCGTGCACGACCTGGTTCGACTCGATTCGGAAAGCGACTCTTGCCACCGTCTCGTCGAGTTCGATCGAGTCGATCCGTCCGACGCGGACACCGGCCATCCGCACGTCGTCACCGACCCTGAGACCGGACACGTCGCTGAATACGGCCGCGTAGGGCGCGGTGTCGCCGTTCACCCCCCGCTTCAGTGTCACCACCACAGGCCACGTCAAGGCCAGGGACACGAGCAGGAACAGACTCAGTCCGATCAGAGGTTTCCGGTAGCTCATCTCGGGCTCCCGTCGCCGTCCGGAACGACGCTCACGACCGCGCCCCGGGCCACCGGGCCGAGCAGCAACTCCGACGCGGCCGACACATCCCCACCCAGGATCCGGCCGAGAAGGTCTTTCTCCTGCTCGCTTCCGATCGAACCGACGTTTCCCCCGACCGGCACGGTGGTGTGCACCTGCCTGCCGTCGTCCAGGGACGAGACCTTCGGGGCACCGGTCTCCGGGGCGGTCGCGCAGCTCGGTCCTTCGAGGTCTCCGTAGCGCGGGCAATCGATCCTCGTGTACATCCTGTGCGGCGTGAACTGGAAGATGAACTTGCCCATGCCCCGCGCCTCGCCCGCCGGCCAGAAAGTCTCGAACCACCTTTCGGAGATTCGACGCATCCTGGTCGTGATCGGAGTGAACGACGAGGAACCATCCGCCATCACACCGAGGACGGGAGTGAGCGCGGATGTCACTCCCATGACGGTGTCGGCCTGATTCTCCAGTCCGGTCGCCAATGTGGACACGGTGCCGACTCCAGCCGCGAGGAACGTCTCCAGTTCCACCTCTTTCTCCGCGATCGTGCGCATCGGGACCACTGCGTGGCCGACCGCGTCGAGCAGGTCCGGGGCTGATTCGCTCAGGCCGAGCAGAGCATCGGAAAGTGCCACAAGCGTCGACGCCTCTTCACCCGGCCCGAACACTGCGCCTATCTCGCGAACGATCCGGTCGAGTTGTGCACCCGCGGTGACGATGTCGTCTCCCCTGTGGTCGGTCGCATCCGCGACCGCTGCGAGGACACCGAGAGTGTGCTGTGTGTCGATACGCGCAGTCGCCGCAACGATCTCACGCAACTTCGTCAGCGCGGTCTGCAGTTGCACGGTCGACAAGCTCGAATCCTGCGGGATCACCGAGCCCGCCGGGAGGGGCGGAGCATCGCCGTTGTCCACGAGTTGCACCGACGAGACCGCGAACACGTTGCTAGGCACGACGCGAGCCGTGACGCTGCTCGGCACGGAGTTCGCGTACTCGGGTTTCAGCAGGATTCGTACGACAGCGATTCGGCCTTCCTCCGGACGGAGAACCTCGCTGACCTCTCCGACCAGCACGCCACGAAACTTCACGTCTGCCCGGACCGGAAGACCGTCCCCCATGTCGGACAGTGCGGCCTCCACACCGACAGTCGGCGTGAACCGTCCGTCGGCCTTCGCGATCACCGCAGCCACCAATGTCAGGACGACGAGTGACGCGACCGCTCCGGCGACGAACAGCTTTGCGGGAGTAGCACGGCCGATATCGCTTTCGAGCATCATCGCCATCTGCTAGCCCCCGAGCCTTGCGCCCGAACCGATTCCCCACAGCGCAACGGTCATGAGCAGATTCACGACGATCATCGCGGAAATGCCGGCACGCATCGCCCGGCCCGCAGCGGCGCCTACTCCTTGCGGCCCACCCGCCGCGTAGAAACCGTAGTAACACTGGATCGTCGATGTGATGATCACGAAGACGATCGTTTTGAGAAGTGAGTAGAAGATGTCCGTCGCGCTGAGTACCAGCCCGAAATAGTGCCCGTAACTGCCCGCCGAGACACCGCCGGTGAGTCCGATGACCGATTGGACCGCCAGGTAGTTCACCGCGAGGCACACGAGATAGAGCGGCACCACCGCGACAACCGAGGCGAGCAACCGCGTCGTCACCAGATAAGGAATCGACCGAATGGCCAGGGCTTCCATGGCGTCGATCTCCTCGGAGATCCGCATCGCACCGAGTTGTGCTGTGAAGCGGCATCCGGCCTGGGCGGCAAAGGCGAGCGACGCCATGATCGGTGCGAGTTCCCGGGTTGTCGCCGTGGAGGAGACCATGCCGGTCGCGGGCTCGAGGCCCAGGAGATGCAGTGCGTTGTATCCCTCGATCGCCACGATGGCTCCCGCGGACGCTCCGAGGACGATGATCACCCCCGCGGTGCCGCCGCCCACTACCAGGGAGCCGTTTCCCCAGGTCACGTCGGAGAGGATTCGGAGGAACTCTTTGCGATAGTTGCGCAGCGTGGTGGGAACGGCAGCGGTCGCGCGGAGGAAGAACACGACCATGTGACCGAGCCTCTGGACCAGTCGCACCTGTGCCCCGGCCGCAACGACGAACGGCCGTGCGCCGGGAGGCAGATACCGGGAGGCCACTCAGAACCCCGTCCGCGGGAACATCAGCACATACAGTTGCGTGAAGACGACGTTGACCGTCATCAGCAGGAGGATGGACGCGACGACGGTGGCGTTGACGGAATTGGCGACGCCCGCAGGTCCACCACTGGTGGCCAAACCTTTCTGACACGCCACCACGGCCACGATCGCACCGAACACCATGGCTTTGATCATGGTCAGAACGAAGTCGCCGACGGTCGCGAAGGAGGCGAAGGTGCTGACGAAACTACCTGGGGTGCCGTTCATGACAAAAGTGTTGAAGATGTAGCCGGATAGGAATCCGACGAAGCACACCAGTCCCGTGAGGGCGAGTCCGACGACGACGGCTGCGACGAGTCTCGGCACCACCAGGCGGCGGACCACAGACAATCCCATGACCTCCATCGCGTCGATCTCGTCGCGGATCTTCCGCGACCCGAGGTCGGCGCAGACTGCCGAACCCGCCGCCGACGCCATGAGCAACGCCGCCACCATCGGCGCACCTTGTTTGATGACCGCGAGGCCACTCGCCGCGCCGGCCAGTGATGTCGCGCCGACCTGGCCTGCCAGCAGACCGAACTGGATCGAGAGGGTGACCCCGATGGGTATCGCCACAAACATCGTCGGCAATGCCGACGCCGACGCCATGAAGGCGGCCTGACGAACGAACTCGGCGAACGGAAAGCGCAAGGTGAGGACGTCGAGAATCAGATACCGGACGGCGCGTATCCCCAGTATGCACTGGTCACCGACGGTCTCCAGCGCAGCGATCGGGTGCCGGCGAAGATAACCGCGGGCCCAGCCACCGATTTCGCTCATCGCCGGAGTCGCCATCAGTAGAACTCCTGCCGGCCCGTAGGGCCGCCGCCTACATATCCCGGCAGCGTTCGCCTCCACCACGTCCATGGCGAAAATTGTTGTGCCACGGTCATTCCCCCCGAAGAGTGAGAAAGCGTGTACGCGACATTCGTCGGTACACCCGAAAGCATCATTGAAAAGCTCTGTGCGCGTGTGCTTATCGAAAAATTTGGAATCGGCCCGGGCGGCCGGGCACTACGATTCAGGCAGCGGCAAACCAGGCACCGATGTCGGCGGACCCCCGAGGGGCAGCTCTTCGGCGGTCCGCGGGCGATCGGGCGCCGAGTCCGTTGAATTCCCCGCAATCAAAGTAGAAGATAGTTCTCTTTTCTGCAACGATGGTTTTCGACACGGCCTCCTACCAGCGCCGGAGGACCTTCTGGACGGACCTCGACGGTTACGTCGCGCCGCCTTCGCCGGGTCGCGCTTCCGATTCCTTCTCGATCATCCCGAGGCACCACTCGACGAGTTCGATCGTCTCCGCGTGCCCCGAGGTGACCCCCAGCGCTTCCTCCATCACCACGACCCGGGAGATGCTCGTCATCAGAACGGATACCACCACGGGAGGAATCCGCGAGACGTCGTACCGGGTACCTGCGAGGACCTTTTCGGCTGCAGCTCGCTGACCCACCCGGAAGAGTTCCGAATAGCGCGCGATCTCCGACCTCAGAGCGGAGCGGTGACGAGCCAGGGCAATGAACTCGGTGGTCACGGCCACCGCCGTCGGGTCGGTGCTGAACTCCCACAACGCGCGCAGCGGGCGAGGCGAGCCGAGAATTGCCTCCTGGAAGCGCAAGCCTTCCTCGGCGCGGCGCCGGAACACCTCGAGCAGGAGATCGTCCATGGTCCGGAAGTAATAGTGGACGAGTTGCGGCTTGAGTCCCGCCCTGTCCGCGACGCGGCGCGAAGTGACCGCGGCGTAGCCACTTTCGACCATCAACTGCTCGGCCGCATCGAGTAAGACGGTGCGGTTCTTTGCGTCCGGTGCACCGATTCGCCTGGACGACGCCATACTCGACCTCCATGCCCGGCGGCCGGTACCGCACGATTCCGATCATGCTAGCGCCATGCCGAGTGTGGCCTTGACCACATTCATGCACCGTGCTATCCATATATCCAGCACTGCTAGGCAGGCGCTCAGCATCGGGCGAAGCTGGCGTTGACATCGGTACCACCTTCAGTTGTGCACCTCGCCGGTGCGCCGACGTCAGGAGACCCGATTGAACGACTTCGACTCGAAGGATTTCTTCACCGACCCGTCCTTCATCCCGGATCCGCATCCCTACTTCGACCACCTCCGGTCGAAATGCCCCGTGCAGTTCATAGAGCCACGTGGCGTCGTCGCCGTCACAGGATTCGACGAATGCCTTGCGGTACTGCGGGATACGTCGACGTACTCGAACATCAACGCCGCCACAGGGCCGTTTCCGGGCATGCCGTTCACGCCCGAGGGCGACGACATCAGCGAGCAGATCGAACAGCATCGGCCCGAAATCCCCCTCAACGAGCACCTCGTCACCATGGACCCGCCGAAGCACACCCGGATTCGCAGGCTGCTCGCCGGCCTGTTCACACCTCGGCGTCTCGACGAGAACGAAGAGTTCATGTGGCGGCTCGCGGACCGACTGATCGATACGTTCCACGCCTCGGGCAAGGTCGAACTGCTCCACGAATACGCACAACCGTTCGCACTGCTGACCGTCGCGGATCTCCTTGGTGTTCCGGAGGCCGATCACGCCGCATTCGTCGCGCACCTGTCTTCCCAGACTCCCGGCGCGATGGCAGAAGACGGCGCACTCGGCGCCAATCCCCTGGAGTTCCTCGATTCCAAGTTCTCGAACTACATCGAAACCCGACGACGAGAACCTGTCGGCGACGTCCTGTCGATACTCGCCGAGTCGAGGTACTCCGACGGGGAGACACCCGACGTGGTCGAACTCGTACGCCTGGCCACATTCCTGTTCGGCGCCGGCCAGGACACGACTGCCCGCCTGATCACCGCTTCGTTCAGGCTGCTCGGCGAGAACCCGGAACTACAGAAACAGCTGCGCGAAGACCACAGTCTCGTCCCGCAATTCGTGGAAGAAGCACTGCGCCTCGAAGGCCCGGTCAAGAGTGATTTTCGGCTCGCGAAGAAGAAGACGACGCTCGGTGGCGTCGATATACCCGCGGGGACCCCGGTGATGGTGTCGCTGCCCGCCGGCAATCGCGATCCGCAGCGCTTCCCGGACCCCCATGAATTCCGGTTGGACCGCGACAACGCCCGCGAACACATCGCTTTCGGACGGGGCGTGCATTCCTGCCCGGGAGGACCTCTCGCGCGAGTCGAAGCTCGGGTCACGATCGAACGACTGCTCGACCGCATGGCAGACATCAAGATCTCCGAGGAGAAGCACGGGCCGGCCGACGATCGTCACTTCACCTACGAGCCGACGTACATCCTCCGCGGGCTAGCTTCGATCCACCTCGAATTCACACCCGTCTAGTTCGGTCCCGAAGGGCCGACTCGACAACACCCTTGTCGCGTAATCGCCGGGCAGAGAACCGGCTACTGCCAGCAGCCGTTGGCCGGGCGAAACGATCATCGAACATCCTGCCGTGGCCCGAAAACCTTCTCCGGTCGCACCGGCGAAACTCGCCATCGCTACGTAGGCTCCGCACGTGGCACCGATATGGGCGGCACGCCGTTGCTGTTCCGCCAACTCCCATCGGTGGTGCACTACCCCGCACGCGTACAGATCGATGTCGAGGGCTGCGGTCGCGTGGATGTGCTCAGCTGTGCCGGTGTCCTTGCAGATGCCCAGACCGATACGCCACCCATGGATCTCGATCGCCGAGGCACCAGGCCCCTGCGCGAACCAATTGTTTTCATCACCGTGCAAATGTGTTTTCCGATAGGCGATCCCGACGCCATTGCCATCGACACGCAGGGTAGCGATGAAACGCTGACCTTTTTCCATCACCGGCGCACCGACCAACGCGCACGAATCGGCCGATCGGCAGGCCTCGACGAGTAACGCGACAGCGTCCCCATCCAACTCGACGTCTGGGGCGTCCAGGTAATACCCGGTCAAGGACAGTTCTGGAAACACAATCACGTCGGCACGAGCCGACCGGATCAGTTCTGCATGCGCCCGCGCGGAGGCAACGTGGTCACCGTCGACCACCGCCGGCTGTCCGACAGCCGTGCGCAACAACTCGGCCTTCATCGTCACAACGTGCATCCTGCGTGATGACCGGGAAAAGATCAATAAGTACGAAAAAGGGGACCCGCAGGTGGGGTCCCCTTTTTCGAAATCACTTGCATGAACACTATTCGATGAAAACATGTCCATAGAAAGCACTGG
>NZ_BDAM01000010.1 GCF_001895045.1 Rhodococcus coprophilus NBRC 100603
TGCGCGCAAACGAGGCGCCAAATCCCGCTCGAACAACTCCAAAAACCGCCGCTGATCATGACCCGGCGCATGAAACACCAAATGATTCAACCCCGCATCCACATACGCCCGCACCGCATCGACCGCCTCATCCGGATCCGACGCCACAATCCACCGCTTCGCCACCTGCTCGATCGGCAACGCATCCGCCGCCGCCTCCATCTCCACCGGATCATCGATGCTGTGCTTCTGCTCCGGCGTCAACGACAACGGCGCCCAAAACCGCGTGTTCTCCAACGCCCTGCCCGGATCGGTGTCATACGAAATCTTGATCTCGATCATCTTGTCGATCCCCGCGACATCACGCTCGGCCTTCGCCGCACCCTCCGCCACCGCCGGCAACAACTTCTCCGTATACAACTCCATCCCCTTACCCGAGGTGCAGATGAACCCATCACCCGCCCGGCCCGCATACCGCGCCACCACCGGACCCCCCGCCGCCACATACACCGGAATCCCACCCTCGGGCACGTCATAGATCGACGCCCCCTTCGCCGAATAGAACTCCCCCTCGAAATCCACCCGATCCCCACCCCACAGCTCACGCATCAACGCCACCGACTCCCGCAACCGGGCGAAGCGTTCCTTGAACTCCGGCCACTCCCCCACATAACCGGTCGCGATCTCGTTGAGCGCCTCCCCCGTCCCCACACCCAGAAACACCCGCCCCGGATACAGACACCCCATCGTCGCGAACGCCTGCGCGATCACCGCCGGGTTGTACCGAAACGTCGGAGTCAACACACTCGTACCGAGCTGCAACCGCTGCGTCCGTTCCCCCACCGCCGTCATCCACGCCAGCGAAAACGGGGCATGCCCGCCGTTGTGCCGCCACGGCTGGAAATGATCCGACACCGTCGCCGAATCCATCCCGTGCGCCTCGGCGAGCACCCCGAGTTCGACCAGCTCACGCGGTCCGAACTGCTCCGCCGACGCCTTGTATCCCAACTTCAATTCCTGAGCCACCGATTCCTCCGACCGTCGTAATGCAACTTCCCCGAGTATGCCCCTCCGGTCGGGACCGGCGGCATGCCCCGAAAAGGTCTCGAAAGGAGCAGTGCTCCAACGGTCATCGGGTTCAAATCGGCTGGACCTGACCCGCATGTCCCCGGCTGGGCCTCGGGGCAGGTGCGCGGAGCTTCGTCGGGCCCGCGCGGACGTGCCGTACTCGGCGACCATGCCGGAACGAGTCGCAGTGTCTAGGCTCCCCCAACATCTAGGCTCCCCCCATGAGCAGACCCAGCGTGTTCGTCACCGGCGCCGCATCCGGAATCGGACGAGCCACCGCACTGCAGTTCGCGCGACACGGCTACCGCGTCGGTGCCTTCGACGTCGACGCGGCAGGATTGCAGAGCCTCGCCGCTGCGCAGCCCGACATCGTCACGGGCATTCTCGACGTCACCGACGCCGACGCCTGGGCCCGTGCACTCTCGGAGTTCTGCCCGGACGGACAGCTCGACATCCTCGTCAACAACGCCGGCATCCTGTCGTCCGGTCCGTTCGAGGACACCCCACCCGAGCGACACCGCCGGATCATCGACGTCAACGTCACGGGCACCGTCCTGGGCTGCCACAGTGCCTTCGAATATCTGCGCCGCACCCCGGGCGCGCAGGTGGTCAACCTCTGTTCGGCGTCGGCGATCTACGGGCAACCCGACCTCGCCACCTACAGCGCTTCCAAATTCGCGGTACGCGGTCTGACGGAGGCTCTTGAACTCGAATGGAGCCCGCACGATATCCGGGTGTTCGCGTTGTGGCCGTTGTTCGTCGACACCGCGATGACGGAGGAGATGAGCGTCGGTGCCGTCCGCACGCTGGGCATCCACTTGACTCCCGACGATGTCGCCGAGGCACTCTACGACGCGACCCGCGGGCGTGCCTGGGGCCGGGTGCACCGCGCGGTGGGATGGCAGGCACGACTGCTCGCGGCAGTCGCGCAGGGCTCACCGGCGAGGTTCAATCGACTGGCCAACAAGTGGGTGACACGCCGCTGACCGCCGGTCCATACCGGGACCGGCACACGGTGCTGCTTCGGACGTCGCTGCGGGGAGAGGAAGAATCGGACATACGTCGACCTCGCCGAACTGTCAGCCGCCGGATCACGTTGCGCACCTGCCGGAACAACTTGTTTCGAGGACCCGCAGAACTTCGAAATCGACGGCGTAGAAGTGGTTGATCCTGCGACGATGGAGCGCGTGGGCAGCGTCGAACGAGTAACAACCAGCGAAGCCGGACCGAGCCGCGAGCGTCCGGGCGCACCCTGGTGGGCCGTGGTCTCGGCCGCGCTCGCTCCCGTTTCGTTGACCGCGGGGTGGGTGATCGCGGGCGCGGTACAACCACCGGAATACAGCGCTGTGCGGCAGAGCCTGAGCGTGCTCGCCAGCCACGGCGGTGCCGAGCGCTGGATCATGACGACGTCGCTGTTCGTGCTCGGTGCCTGCCACGTCGTCACGGCCCTGGGCCTGACATCTTTGCGACCTGCCGCGCGTCTCGTTCTCGGCGGCGCGGGAGTGTCGGGAATCGCGCTCGCAGCACTTCCCCAACCGGCCGGGGGATCCGCGTCGGAACATGTCGCATCCGTCGTCATCGGCTCGGTGTTGATCGCGGTCTGGCCCGCGTTCGTCGGCTCGTCCGGCCGCTCGCAGTCGTTCGTTCTCAGCGTCCGCGGGTCGGCAGCCGCCACCACGGTATTCGTTGCGCTGACTGTGGCATTCCTGATCTCCGCTCAGGGTGGGAACTACTTCGGGCTCGTGGAGCGGGTAGGGATCACACCCGAAACGGTGTGGCCCCTCGTCGTCGTTCTGGCCTTGCGGCGCAGTGCACGCCGGGAGGTAAGCGTGTCGTAGAACGCGCCGCCTCGAACCCGTCAGCCCGTCCGTAGACTCCGAGCAGTGACACCGCTGGAGTTGTTTCTCGTCGCCCTTGCCGGGCTCGGCGCCGGCGCCATCAACTCCCTCGTCGGCTCCGGAACCCTCATCACCTTCCCGACCCTCGTCGCGTTCGGTGTCCCACCGGTCACCGCGACCATGTCGAACGCGATCGGACTCGTCGCGGGTGGCGTTTCCGGAACATGGGGATATCGCCGCGAGTTGCGCGGCCAGTGGCCGACGTTGCGGTGGCAGATTCCCGCTTCGATCTCCGGTGCGCTGATCGGGTCGTGGCTGCTGCTCCACTTGCCGGAGACGGTCTTCGAAACCGTCGTGCCGGTGCTGTTGATCCTCGCGCTCGTTCTCGTCGTGCTCCAACCGCAGATCCAGAAGTGGGTGCTGCGGCGCACCGACGGTGACCCGGACGGGCGGATCGGCCCGGTGCGGATGATTCTGCTGGTGGTCGGCACTTTCGCTGTCGGCATCTACGGCGGATATTTCACCGCCGCGCAGGGGATTCTGCTGATGGGTTTGTTCGGGGCGCTGCTCACCGAACACATCCAGCGTCAGAACGCCGCGAAGAATCTGCTCTCGTTGCTCGTCAACATCGTCGCGGCCACCGCATACATTCTCGTGGCGTTCGACCGCATCGATTGGACGGTGGTCGTGTTGATCGCCGTGGGATCGCTGATCGGCGGATATCTCGGTGCCCGCTTCGGCCGGCGTATGTCCCCGACGGTGTTGCGTGCGGTCATCGTGACCGTCGGGCTCATCGGTCTGTACCGGTTGCTCGCCTGATCGGCCTTGCGCGTCAACGCGTCACGCCCGATCCCGCTCCGCGCAGGTTCGTCACCGCAACGTCAGCGGGATCCCCGCGACGACGAGCGTGACCGTCTCCGACACCGCAGCCACGGAGGCATTGAGACGCCCGAGGGTGTCACGGAACAGGCGGCCCGATGCACTGCCCGGGACCACACCACTGCCCACCTCGTTGCTCACCGCGACGACCGGAACCGGGCACCGCTGCCACGCGTCGAGGAGTTCGGTGATGTCGGCGTCGACTGCGCCCATGTCGCCGCCGTTCCACACGTCGTGCAGATCCATGCGCGCGGTGAGCCAGGTGCCGAGACAGTCGATCAGCAGGGGATCGGTCGCCGCGCGCAGAACGGCACTCACATCCGAAGTCTCCACCGTGGACCACGATTCGGGCCGCCGCTCGCGGTGCAGCGCGACCCGCTGCGCCCACTCGGCGTCCCCGGCACGGGTCCCACCGGTCGCGACGTAGGTGACAGCGCGGTACGACGCGAGCAGTTCTTCGGCGTGCCGTGACTTACCCGAGCGCACACCTCCGAGAACCAGCGTCCGGTGCGCCTGCTCGGCCTTGTCCCCCACACGCACCACCTCTCCGTCGGTCCCGGGCCGGGCCCCGCACTCTCGCAGTCGCTCCCGCAACCGGGTGATCGGCGGGTTGTGGTGGCCGAGGTGCACCGCGACCACCTCCGTCGTCTCGGTAGCGGCACCGCACCCGCGCAGCGCGGAGACGGTGTCGAAGAATTCCGGCAGCCCGTGGTGCCCCGAGCCCAGATCGGAACGATCGCCGAAGGTCTCTTCGAGGAACACCGCGTCGAACCGCGCGTCGCGAACGGCGTCGAACCACTCGGGCGGAAGCGGGCCGGTGTCGCACGCCCACAGGATCCGGGACCCGTCAGGACCGGTCAGGTCGTAGAGCACCGCGTCGCCCTCGCGGAACACCTGGTGCCGTGCGGGTAGAACACGCACCGCATAGCCGCCGACGGTGAGCGTGTCGCCCGCCTGGACCGGCACGAACCGAACCGGATCGTCCGGGCCTGCCCACGGCCGGCACGCGTCGAGCGCATCCGCCGGACCCACCACCTCGACGACGTGCCCCACGTCGACCCAGGAGCGGAACAACAGTGCCTGCGCTCCGAGGTGGTCGGTGTGGGCGTGGGTGAGCAGGATGTGGCGCACGTCCGCGAGCGTCCGGCCGAAACGCACCGCGGCGCGCGGGGCTTCGGGGCCGCAGTCGAGCATGAGCACGTCGTCGATCAGCGCGGCGGTCTGCCCGCGGATGTCGCCTCGACGCGCGGCATCCTGACAGGACGCGCACCCACAGAAGGGGTTGGGCCAGCCGTCCGCCGCACCGGTGCCCAGCAGCATTACGTCCATCACGGCGCCTTCCACGGGTCGCGAAGCGGGAGCACGGCACGCCCGGCGGGCCGGTCGAGGATCTCGACCCGCGCCCCGTAGACCTGCGCAATCCGGTCGACCGTGAGCACCGCGGCCGGCGTTCCGTCCGCGACGACCCGCCCGCGGTCCAGGAGCACCAACCGGTCACCGTACTGCGCCGCCGACGTCAGGTCGTGCATCGCGGCGATCACGGTCAGATCGCTCTCGGTACGCATCGAGTCCACGAGTTCGAGTACCTGCTGCTGATGACCGATGTCGAGTGCGCTGGTGGGTTCGTCGAGCAGCAGGACCCGTGGCTCCTGCGCCAGCGCGCGCGCGAGCACCACCCGTTGCAACTCGCCGCCCGACAGTTCCGTCGCGAACCTGCGTGTGAGCGGCCCGAGTTCGAGGCGCTCGACGACACGGTTCACGATCGTGAGATCGCGTTCCGTTTCCGATCCGAACCGCGCGATGTGTGGTGTGCGGCCCAGCCGGACGAGTTCCTCGACGGTGACGCCCTCGGGCACGACGGGGCGCTGGGGCATCAGCGCGACCGTGCGAGCGGTCACCCGCCGCGCGGCCCTGCCCGGGCTCACGGATGCGATTCGGACTTCTCCGCTCGACGGCACGAGTCCGGCGAGAACGTGCAACAGAGTGGTCTTGCCGGATCCGTTGGGTCCGACGAGCGAGACCCACGCGCCGGGCGGCACCACGAGATCGACGTCGTGGAGCACCTGGACGCCGCCGCGGGTGGCCCCGACGTGCCGGCACGTCACGGCGGGCGACGGGCCGGAACCTTCACCGGACATCAGGCACCTCGGCTTCGTCGGAGCACAAAAAGGAAGAAGGGCGCGCCGATTGCTGCGGTGACCACGCCGATGGGCAGTTCCGACGGTGACATCACGGTGCGGGCAACCACATCGGAGAGCACGAGGAACGTCGCGCCGACCATGAGCGAGAGCGGCAGCAACATGCGGTGCCCCGGCCCGACGAGCAACCTGACCGCGTGTGGCACCACGATGCCGACGAAGCCGATCAGTCCGCTCGCCGAGACCACGGCCGCCGTGCCGAGGGTGGCGACGCAGACGAGGAACAAGCGCACGCGCGCAGGGTTGATTCCCAGGCTCGCCGCTTCGACGTCGCCGACGGCCATCACGTCGAGGGTGCGGCGATGCAAGGCGATGATCGCGACGGTGACCACGACGTACGGGAGGACCACCCTGACGTCGGTCCAACCGTCGGTGGACAGTCGGCCGAGCATCCAGGAGTACACCTGGCGCAAGGTGTCGTCGTGCAACTGCATGAAGAACGTCTGGATGGCGTTCGCGAACGCCGCCACGGCCACACCAGCGAGGATGATGACGACTTCGGAACGCACCCCGCCGACCGAGCGCCCGAGCGCGTAGGTCGCGCCGACGGCGAGCAGGCCGCCGGCGAACGCGGCGACAGGCACCCCGGCAAAGCCGGCGGCGCCTCCCACGACGATCGCGAGCGTCGCACCGAGTCCGGCCCCGCTCGACACACCGAGCAGGTAGGGGTCGGCCAGCGGGTTCCGGAAGACGCCCTGGTAGGCCGCTCCCGCGACCGCGAGCATCGCTCCGACGAGTACTCCCAGCACGACGCGCGGCATGCGGATGTTCCACAGGATCGCTTGCTGACGCGTCGAGAGACCGGACTCGACGTCGACGAGCGGCAGCCGGTCCACGATGTCGAGGAGCACGCCGCGCGGTGTGAGCCCGGCCGGGCCGACGAGGATGCTCACCAGCATCGCCGCAAGGAGGAGGATCGCCGCACCGCCCAGCACGACGGCGCGGCGACGCGGCGTCGCGATCAAGGTGCGGTCTGGGCCGCGGGAATCCCGGTGACGATCCTGGCGACTTCGCGCATCAGATCCACCACGCGCGGTCCCCACCGACTGGCGATGTCCTCGTCGAGGACGTAGACATGCCCGTCGCGGACCGCGGTGAGTTCGTTCCACCCCGCCCGCTGCGCCACGTTCTCGGGGGTGACACCGCAGCACTGTCCGTCCGCGAGGAAGACGACGTCCGGGTTCTCTTCGAGGATGAACTCGGACGACAGCTGCGGATACCCGATCTCTCCGGTCGCGATCGACGTGAGCCCCAGCATCGAGAAGATCTCGCCGATGTAGGTGTCGTCGGTGACGGAGTAGTAGGTGTTGTCGAGTTCGTGGTAATACCGAAGCGGCACTTCGTGTTCGGGCAGACCGGCGAGGATCTCGTCGACCTCGGTTCGCATCTGCGCGACCAGTTCGGCGGCGTCTGAGACATGTCCGGTGGCAGCACCGACCTGCTCGATCTGCGCGTACGTGTCGTCGAGGGTCGTTGCCGCGGGGAGGATCAGGGTTTCCACGCCGGCCTGTTCGAGTCCGGCGACGAGATCCGCGGTGTCGGCGTTGGCGACCACCAGGTCGGGTTCGTACCCGAGGATCGCTTCGACGTTGGGGGTGTATCCGGACAACTCGGTGACCGGTACGCCTGCCGGGTAGTCGGATTGGTCGTCGACGGCGATCACCTGATCGCCGGCACCGACTGCGTACAGCAATTCGGTGCTCACCGGGCTGAGCGACACGATGGCACTGGGCGTGTCGGTTGCAGCAGTATCGGGGGCGTCGTCGACGGCGCCACACGCCGTCGCCAGCACAGCACAGGCGGTGATTGCGGCCGCCAGCAACCGCGGGGAATCGAGGGGCACAGCCATCCTCCGTAGCTCGGAGGACGAAAACAGTACGGCTGCAACATCGGGAGTTGCGGCACGTGACCGTCCTTCGTCCGAGGATCAGTACGTGCCCGCGGCGCCGGCTGACCTGGCTTCCCCGGTGGAGTGCCGGGGTTCACAGTTGCGGGGACAGCGCCGGATTCTCACCGGCTTCACCGTAACGCTGCGGGTGCCCTGCCCTACTGGCAGAGCACCCGCAGCGTATCCCACAGTCTTTCCGGCTCGGAAGAGTGCTACCCGATCAGGAGAGTGCCTGTTCGAGGTCTTCGAGCAGATCCTCGGGATCTTCGAGACCGACAGAGAGGCGCACGACGCCGTCGGTCAGCCCGATCGCGGCCCGCCCCTCCGGGCCCATCGCGCGATGGGTGGTGGTCGCCGGGTGGGTGATGAGCGACTTCGAGTCACCGAGGTTGTTCGAGATGTCGACGATGCGCAGCTTGTTGAGCAGTTCGAAGGCACGCTTCTTGCCTTCGCCTTCGGGAGCGTCGAGTTCGAAGGTGAGGATCGTGCCGCCCCCGCTCATCTGCGAGCGCGCGAGGGCGTGCTGCGGATGCGACTCGAGGTACGGGTACTTGACCCAGCGCACCTTCTCCTGCGTCTCGAGGAACTGTCCGAGGCGCAGTGCGGAATCGACCGCGGCGCGCACCCGGATCGGCATCGTTTCGAGGCCTTTGAGCAACGTCCATGCGTTGAAGGGGCTCAGCGCCGGACCGGTGTGGCGAATGAGCTGCTGCACGGGGCCGTCGATGTAGTCCTTGGGCCCGAGGATCGCGCCGCCGAGCACGCGGCCCTGGCCGTCGATGTGCTTGGTGCCCGAGTACACGACGACATCCGCACCGAGATCGATGCTGCGCTGCAAAAGAGGTGTCGCAAAGACGTTGTCCAGCACCACTTTTGCTCCGGCGGCGTGAGCCATCTCGGAAACGGCACGCACATCGACGAGGGTCTGCATCGGGTTCGAGGGCGTCTCGAAGAACACGGCGGTGGTGGGCACGGACAACGCCTGTTCCCACTGGTCGAGGTCTTCTCCGTCGACGAACACCGTCTCCACACCCCATCGGGGCAGGATCTCGTTGCACACCACGAAGCACGAGCCGAACAGGCTGCGCGCCGCGACGAGCCGGTCACCCTTCCCGAGCAGGGCCGCGAGTGCCGTGAACACGGCGGACATACCGGACGCTGTCGCGTAGGCACCCTCGGCGCCGTCGAGCAACCGCAACCGCTCCTCGAACATCTTCACGGTCGGGTTGCCGTACCGCGAGTACACGAAGTGGTCGACTTCACCGGTGAACGCCGCCTCGGCGGCCTCCGCCGATTCGTATACGAAACCGGAATTGAGGTACAGCGCCTCGGAGGTCTCCTCGAAGCCGGAACGCAAGGTCCCGCCGCGCACACCGAGGGTGGCGGGACGCACCCCGTCGGGCAGACGGCGCTCGAAGGCGCCGCCCTTGGGGATGGAACTCACGATTGCCTCCACGGCAGGCCCGCTGCTCGCCAGCCCTCGGCGCCGCGGTGCCCGTCGTCGGCGAGCGCACCTTCGAAGCCTTCGAGGATGTTGTAGGCAGGGGTCAGGCCCGCTGCGGTCGCCGCCTCGGCAGCACCGATCGAACGCTGGCCCGAGCGACACAGGAACATGACGGGACCGCCGGAGACCCCGGCCTTCGCCAGGTCGTCCACGAACGTTCGGTTCGGGGCACCGTCCGGGTGGCGAACCCATTCGACGAAGACGGTCCGGCGGCCGAGCGACGAGGTCTCGGGGACCCCGACGTATTTCCATTCGGCGTCGGTTCGTACATCGACGAGCACGGCATCCGGGTTTTCCCGCAGCAGCTCCCAAGCTTCCTGCGGCGTTATGTCACCTGCGTAGCTCACCAGGACATGTTTTCACAGGTCACGGCCTGCCGTGCACGCGGGAGGTGGTCAGAACGTGCAGACTCGCCAGACCGAGTCGACCCGGACGACCTGCCAAGTCTCGATCTGCGACGTCCCGTCGACGGTCGCGCGCACGTCCACGGTCGCGCGGTCGCCGTCCACCGCGATGTCCTGGGTGGCCTGCAACTGCACGTTGCCCTCGACGTCGGCGAGCGGCGCTTCTTGTGCCGGCAGCTCCGCGCAGCGCAGGCGCGCGAGGATGTCGGTGTCGTTCTCGTTGTGCGCGCTGACGTAGTCGGCCACCGTACGGTCGATCCGCTCGTCGTCGCTCAGTTCGTTCTGCGCGGGCGACAACATCTGAGCTCCCACGACACCCAGGATGAGCAACACGACGATCAGCAACGCCCCCATGAAAGGCCAGGGGGTACCGCCGTCGGGGCCGTCCGCGGCGGGTTCGGGATCGGGTGTTCGACGCTGTGCCATACCCCCGATCGTATCCCCGGCCGGATTGCAGCCGGTCACGGAGCATTTGCCGAATAAACCCTCTCGAGGTAGGAATTGTGGCGTGGAAACCACTCAGCTCGTTCGACGCCTCGCCGTCGACCTGTGCCGTATGAGTGCCCACATGTGTTGTCGCTGAGGCGATTCTCTCGACGGTTCTCTCATTTCACCCATACCGTCCTTCCCCGCGCACTGCGCCCGCCCACTGAGGGCAGCCTTAATTTAAGCTGGATATGTCCGTCCGCTCACCGAAGAGGTAGTTGATCCCCTGATGACTGATCAGACTCGTCCCCTTCGCGTCGCGATCGTCGGTGCCGGTCCCGCCGGTATCTACGCCGCCGATGCGCTCATGAAGTCCGACACTGCGCAGGATCCGGGAGTCAGCATCGACCTGTACGAGCGGATGCCGGCGCCGTTCGGCCTGATCCGCTACGGCGTCGCGCCGGATCACCCCCGCATCAAGGGCATCATCACCGCCCTGCACAAGGTGCTCGACAAGCCGAACATCCGGCTGCTCGGCAACCTCGACTACGGCACCGACTTCACGCTCGACGACCTGAACCGCTTCTACGACGCGGTGATCTTCTCCACCGGCGCGAACGCCGACCGGGCGCTGAACATCCCCGGTGTCGACCTCGACGGAAGCTACGGCGCGGCCGACTTCGTCTCCTGGTACGACGGCCACCCGGACGTGCCGCGCGAATGGCCCCTCGAGGCCGAGAAGGTCGCGGTGCTGGGCGTCGGCAACGTCGCGCTCGACGTCGCACGCGTTCTCGCCAAGACCGGCGACGAGCTGCTGCCGACCGAGATCCCGCCGAACGTCTACGAAGGCCTCAGGAACAACAAGGCCGTCGAGGTGCACGTGTTCGGGCGTCGCGGCCCGGCGCAGGCCAAGTTCACACCACTCGAACTGCGCGAACTCGATCACTCCCCCACCATCGAGGTTATCGTCGACCCCGAGGACATCGACTACGACGAGGGCTCGGAGCATGCTCGGCGCACGTCGAAGCAGGTCGACATGGTTGCCAACACCCTGCAGGACTGGGCGATCCGCGACGTGGGCAACCGCCCCCACAAGCTGTTCCTTCACTTCTTCGAGTCGCCGCACGAGATCCTCGGCGAGGACGGCAAGGTCGTCGGCCTGCGCACCGAGCGCACCGAACTCGACGGCACAGGGAACGTCCGCGGAACCGGCAAGTACCGCGACTGGGACGTGCAGGCCGTCTACCGCGCGGTCGGCTACCTGTCGCAGAACATCGCCCAGCTGCCGTTCGACGAGCAGGCGGGCACCGTCCCCAACGAGGCGGGTCGCGTCCTCGAGAACGAGGCCGGCGACGGTCCGCAGCGCTTCATGCCGCACACCTACGTCACCGGCTGGATCAAGCGTGGTCCCGTCGGCCTCATCGGCCACACGAAGGGCGACGCCAACGAGACGGTCGCGAACCTGCTCGAGGACCGCTCGGCGGGTCGCCTGAACACGCCCGAGGAGCCGTCGGAGGACGCGGTGGTGAAGTTCCTCGAGGGCAAGCAGTTGCCGTACACCACGTGGCAGGGCTGGTACCGCCTCGACGCGCACGAACGCAGCCTCGGCGAGGCCGAAGGCCGCGAGCGTGTGAAGGTCGTCGAACGCGAGGACATGTTCCGCGCGTCCGAGCCGCACAAGGCCTGATCCACCGGCTTCTCCGCCCGGTGACGCCTCGCGTCGCCGGGCGGAGTTGTATGTGCGGCCTGTACTGCGGTGATGGGAAATGATCGGCTCCGACGGGCCGCGGTCGGCCGCCGCGATCGGCGGTGACCCTTCTCATAGCCGGCCCGGCATCGGGAATCCCGGCCGCAGGGACCCTGTTGCGCAACGAATGGATCTGTTCACACCTGTCACACTCGGCGACCTCGAACTCGGCAACCGCATCGTCATGGCTCCCCTGACCCGCCTTCGCGGCGGACCGGAGGGCATCCCCGGCGACCTGATCGCCGAGCACTATCGGCAGCGGGCCGGTGTCGGACTCGTCATCGCGGAGGGGACCTACGTCAGCTTCGAGTCGCAGGCCTTCGTCGGACAGCCCGGCATCGTCACCGACGAGCAGGCCGAGGGCTGGCGGCGGGTCGCCGACGCGGTGCACAGCCGTGGCGGCCGCATCGTGCTGCAATTGATGCACGGCGGCCGGGTCACCCACCCGGATGTGAACGGGGGCCGGCGCGTCGTCGCACCGAGTGCGATCGCGATCGACGGGGAGGTCCACACGACCGCCGGCAAGCAGCCGTACCCGGTACCGCACGCGTTGACGACCGACGAGGTCAAGGCAGTCGTCGACGACATCGTCGCCGCGGCGCGCCGGTCGATCGAGGCAGGCCTCGACGGCGTCGAGATCCACAGTGCCAACGGCTACCTGCTGCACGAGTTCCTCTCACCGGCGTCGAACCAGCGCACCGACGAGTACGGAGGTTCGGTCGAGAACCGGATCCGCCTCGTCGTCGAGGCGGTGACCGCCGCGGCGGAGGCCGTCGGTGCGGGGCGCGTCGGGCTGCGTATCTCCCCCGAGCACAACATCCAGGACGTCCTCGAGACGGACCGCGAGGACGTATCCGCGGTCTACGGCGCCCTCGTCGACCGGTTGCGGCCCCTCGGCCTGGCGTATCTGTCTGTGCTGCACAGGGAACCGACCGGAGAGTTCGTGCAGGAACTGCGACAGCGCTTCGGCGGCAAGGTGATCGCCAACAGCGGCTTCTCGTCGCCGACCACGCGCGACGAAGCCGTACGCCTGATCGAGGATTCCCACGCGGACGCGGTCGCGGTGGGCCGCGCGGTGCTCGCCAATCCCGATCTCGTCGAGCGGTGGCGCAACGAACACCCGGAGAACGCACTCCGGCCGGAGCTGTTCTACGGACCCGGCGCCGAGGGATACACGGATTACCCTCGCCTGCAAGAGGTCTGATCCCTACCCGCCCTTCGGGTGCGTGGTGGCCGGAGCACGCCGTCCCTCACTGGGAGGAACGCGCCTCGGCCACCACCGCGAGGTCGACGAAAGATGACGGCTCGGGAAGGTTTTCGTAGCCGCCGGCCGTGAGTGCCTGCCACATGGGCCCTTCCATCTGGGCCACATCCATCGAGAAGAGTCCGCTCGGACTCTCGACGAGCGGCACCTGAAGTTCTGCCTGGCGAATCTGCTGTGCTTCCTCCAAGCCCAGGTCGACGCCGTACTTCCCGACCGCGAGTTGTGCCGCGGCCGCAGGATCGGCGAGGTAGTCCTCCCAGCCGCGCATGGTGGCGCGCATGAATCGCACGATCTTGTCGCGGTTCGCGTCGAGGGCTGCGCGTTCGACGAAGACGAGGTCGGCGTACTGCGTCGAACCGAGTTCCGAGAAGGTGACCACCTCGTAGCCGTCACCCTTACGCAACCCGTACTGCTGCTCCAGTGTGATCGGCTGATTGGTGACGAAACACGTGTAGCAGTCGCCTTGGCCTTCGACCAGCGGGCTCGGGTCGAATCCGACCGGCGTGAAGTCGTACACCGGGTCGAGTCCGGCCCCGATGAGCACCGCGTCGAGGGTGGTCTGAATACCTTCCTGCCCGAGGATGCGGGCACTCGCGAGGTCTTGCGGAGTCCGAATGGGCTTGTCGGACAAAGACAACAGCCCTGCCGGTGAAACCTGGAACTGCGCACCGAGCGCCACGAAGTCGTTGCCCTGACCGATCGCGGTGTAGAGGTCGGCGGCGCCGGCCGCGACACCGATGTCCGCGGACCCCGCGGCGACCGCCTGCATAGGAGTGGGCGCGTTCGGACCGCCCCCCTGGAATTCGACGGTGAGCCCTTCCTCGGCGTAATAGCCTTTGTCGTCCGCGACGTAGTATCCGCCGAACTCGGTGTTGAGGATCCAACCGAAAGCGACTCGCACAGTGTCGGAATCGGTTGTGGAGTCTCCCGATCCACAAGCGGCGAGAGTGCCTGCCGCAGCGAATCCGAGGGCACCGACAGCGGTTCCGCGCAGGAAGGTGCGCCGGCTCAGGCCGGGTCCGGTGAACGGGTGAGCGGACATGATGGCTCCTGGTGAGAGTCGAGGATGAGGCGATCGGTCAGGTCAGCCGGGCAACGGCCCGGTCGGCCACGGCACGTGCCGCGAAGAAGAGCGTGGTGGAGACGACCGTGGCGACCACGGCGACACCCCACGCGTGCTGGTTCTGGCTGTAGGTGATGGAACTGGAGAACATCTTCCCGAGTCCGCCTGCTCCCATGAGGTATTGGCCCAGCAGCACGGCCAGTACCGCCGTCGGCGCGCTCACCCGCAAGGCGACGAGGAATCCCGGCAGGGCGTGCGGAAGCAGCAACCGCCTCAACCGCACTGCTTTGTTCGCCCCGAGGACGGTGTACACGTCCCCGAGTGATGCGGGTGGAGTGGCCAGCCTGGCGCCGACGAACACGAATGCCGGCAGGAAGCAGATGATGGCGGTCACGACGAAGACCGTGAGCTGTCCGTACCCGAGCACACGGGCGAGCACGGGGATCATCGCCACGACGGGCACCGAGTTGAGAAGCAATGCCATCGGGGTGAGCACTCCCGCGACGAGGCGGGACGACCACACCAGCACCGCGCAGGTTCCGCCCGCCAGAAGTCCTGCGGCGAGCCCGCCCAGAGACAGGCCCAGGGTCGGCAGCAGTGCGGTGACGTACGCGTCCCGGTCCCGGATGATCGCGGCGAACACGTCCTGCGGGTAGGGCATCACGATCTGGTTGAAGTCGTTGACGGCGACCACAGCCCACCACACGAACAGCAGGACCGGCAGAATCCAGTACCGCGCCACGACGGCACGGACGGCGCTCACGAGAACCTCCGGTGCACGGGGACCGCGAGGACCCGAACGGACGTGTACGCGGCCAGGGACAACACCACACATCCGATGGCCGCCGCCCACAGCAACGGAATCTGATAGTTGTTCATCGCGCTGACCAACAGCACTCCGAGTCCTTTGGGCGCCCCGAACCATTCGCCGAGCACCGCCCCGAGGACCGCGGCCGTCACAGCGAGTCCGGCTCCGTCCGTCACCAGCGGCGCGGTGTGCGGGAGTTGCAGGTACCGCAGACGCGACCATCGGGACGATCCGAGGGCGGTGTGCACATCGGATTGCGCTGCGGGTGCCGATGCCAATCCTGCGGACGTCGCGACGAAGATCGCGAATCCGGCACCCATGGCCGCGACGACAGTCGCGGTGTGCACGCGCCCGACCGTACTGACCAGAAGTGGCGCGATCGCGATGAGCGGTACCGCATGGACGATCGTGGCGAGGCGGTCGAGGCCGGGCGCGGTCCACCTCGCCACCACGGTGACGCACGCGAGCGCGCCACCCACGACCGCTCCCAGCGCGAATCCCGTCAGCGCCGACGTCGCGGTGGCACCGAACGCGCGCAACAGCGTGGCCTGCACCGTGTCGCTGCCTGCCACATATGCGACGACGTCGCTGAGCGGTGGCCAATTCTTCCCGAACAGTTGCAGACGGCCGATCGTCTCGAACACCACGAGCAGTGCAGCACCACCGACGATGTTCGACGCCACGGCCGGAACGTGAACTGCCCGGGTGAGACCCGGGATCACGTCGCGGGTCCGTCGAGCAACGCGGTGAGCCGGTCGACGATCTCGTGGAACCGGGGGTCGCGGGTCACCTCCGCCGGCCGGGGCCGGGGCAGGTCGACGTGCTCGAGGTGCCGTACCCGGCCCGGCCGTCCGGTGAGCACCACGATCCGGTCGGCGAGCAGAACCGCTTCGGCGACATCGTGGGTCACCAGCACCGTCGTCGACCCCGCGTCGGCCCAGATACGCGCGAGTTCGAAGTTCATCCGGCGCCGGGTCACCGCGTCGAGCGCTCCGAACGGTTCGTCCAGCAGCAGCACATCGGGATCGAGAGCGAGCGCCCGGGCGATGGCGACACGCTGGCGCATTCCCCCGGACAACTGCTTCGGTCGTGCCTTCTCGAAACCACGAAGCCCGACAAGTTCGACGAGTTCGTCGACGCGACCGGAGTCGACCGTCCGTCCGGCGATGCGGAACGGCAATGCGATGTTGTGCCACACGTCCGACCACGGCATCAGTGCGTGTTCCTGGAACGCGACGCCGAGCCTCCGCGAGGCCACGAGATCGGCGGGTCCCTTTCCCTCGATCAGAACGGTTCCCGCGGTGGGTTCTTCGAGACCGGCGAGCAGGCGCAGCACGGTGGACTTGCCGCAACCGGACGGGCCGAGGAGCGCGACGAACTCACCTCGCTCCACCGTGAGATCGAATGCTTCGACGGCGGTGAGCTCACCGCGTCGTCGCCCGAGCGGATATGCCTTGGATACGGCCTTCAGTGCGATTGCCGGAGTGTGTTGCCTGTCGGCAACTTTCGCTGCGGCCTCCGCGTATGCCGTTCCGCGGTGCAGGGCGGCACTCATGGCCGGGCTCAGCCGGCCAGCGCCGCGAGATCGGGTACGACGATGTCGAGTTGATTCGCCGGTACAGCAACCGCGTCGGTCGTCCAGCCCCAGATCGAGTAGAGCTCCCTCGCCGGATCGGTGTACCCGTCGCGTCCGTGCAGCAGCCGGTAGTTGTCGACGCAGATCATGTCGCCGGCGCCTGCGCGAAACATCGGACCGTTGTCGCGGACGTGCAGCACGGTGTCGCTCCAGCGTCCGATCATCTCCGCGTCCTCGGGTCGAGTCGAGCCCGGAACGGGAGCGAGGTACGGGTGATACCGGGCTTGCACACGGCCACTGGCCACGGTGCGCACGATGGGTGAGTACGTACCCTGAGGAAAGTTCGGTTCCGAATGGTCGATGTCGACGCTCCGGCAGAATTCGGCGAGGTCGGCGGTCGCGGGGTCGGCTGCGAGCAGTTCGGACAGCTTCCACGCGTCGATGAGGAACGAGTCGCCACCGGACTCTGCGGGGCGTTTGCACCACAGGAAGAGATAATCGGGAGCGTAGTCGCCGAATGCAAAACCGTCGTTGTGCGCGGTCATTCGTTCGCCCGGGTTTCCGAACGACCGCTTTCGTCCGCGCCCGTCGACCGGCTGCGCATCGACGACGGCGGCTTCACGCTCGTGATTGCGCATGCTCGCCTCGAACTGACGTCCGAGACGTACCAGCTTGTCGCCCAAAACTTTCGACGCGAAGTCGAGCGCCTGCTCCTCGGTGTGGATTCCTCCGACGACGGCAGCTCCGTCGGCCTCGATCACGGCTCGCGCCTGGGCCGGCGTGTCGATCCGTTCGGGCACCACACCGGCTTCTGTCAATCGTGACGAGAACATCCCACCTCCGGTGGCAGCGACGTGACTGTCGGTGGGTTCGACGCTGAACCGCTGATGGCAACGACGTTAGGCCCCGGCACATTTCAACGGCGTAACACATCGGATCGAGCGCGTAAACATCACCGGTCCCGGCCTGAGCAGGAGGTGGACTCCTACCAGAACAACACCGCGGCGAGCCACGCTCCCGCCGCGATCAGCGCCCCGAACAGTTCCACGAGGATCGACAATCCCGCAGCCTTCGTCGCCGCCACGGTGGACCGCCACGCGTCGGTATGGGTGCGGTGCCGCTGCACCTCCGAGACGTACACGCCCAGCAGGAAGCCGAGTACGAGGCCGATCACCGGGATCACGAAGAAGCCCACGATGCCGACCAGCCCGCCGATCATCAGCGACCGGTTCGGTACACCGGCCTGCTGCAGACGCCGACCGGGCCAGGTGTACTTCACGACGGCGGTGACCACCAGCGCGAGCGCCGCGATCGCGAAGACCGTCCACGCAACCGCACCGCCGGTGACGAACGCCCACACCGCGATGGCCGCGAAGATGAGCAACGTGCCCGGCAGAATCGGCAGGACGATACCGAGGAGCCCGACGAGGATGACGAGGCCGACGAGGACCTCCGCGCCTGCGCTCACGAAGCGGTAGGCCGTACGCGTGACGCGGCTTCGGTCGCGCGTGCACGTGCGGTCTCGATGTCCGCCGCGGTCGACACCGCGACCCCCATCCGGCGCCGGCGGAACGATTCGGGCTTGCCGAACAGTCGCAGGTCCGTTTCGGGCACCCGCAGCGCGTCGGCGACCCCGTCGAATGCGATGCCCGTGGCGTCGACTCCGCCGTAGATCACCGCGGACGCCCCCGGGGTGAGCATCGTGGTGTCGACCGGCAGCCCGAGGATCGCACGGGCGTGAAGTTCGAATTCGGAGTAACGCTGGGTGCGCAACGTGACCAGTCCGGTGTCGTGCGGGCGAGGACTGACCTCGGAGAAGTAGACCTCGTCGCCCTTGACGAACAGCTCGACGCCGAAGACGCCGCGGCCGCCGAGCGCCGCGGTCACCGCCGCGGCGACCTCACGGGCACGTGCGAGAGCAGCCTCGCTCATCGGTTGCGGCTGCCACGACTCGACGTAGTCGCCGTCGCGCTGCACATGCCCGATGGGATCGCAGAAATACGTCTCGACCTCGCCCGACTCGCCGATCGCCCGCACGGTGAGCTGCGTGATCTCGTAATCGAAATCGACGAATCCCTCCACGATCACGGTGCCGTGGTTGATGCGTCCCCCGGCGAGCGCGTACTCCCACGCACCGGCGAGGTCGTCGGCCGAACGCACCGTCGACTGGCCCTTGCCCGACGAGGACATCACGGGCTTGATCACACACGGGAATCCGACCTGCTCGGCGGCGGCCCGGACTTCGTCGAGGGACTGCGCGAACCGGTACGGCGACGTGGGCAGGCCGAGTTCTTCGGCTGCGAGCCGGCGGATGCCCTCGCGGTTCATGGTCAGCTGGGTCGCGCGGGCGGTCGGGATGACCTCGGCGAGCCCGCGTTCTTCGACCACAGCCAGCGCGTCGGTGGCGATGGCCTCGATCTCCGGCACCACCAGGTGCGGACGCTCCGCCTCGATGATCGCCAGGAGGGCCTCGGGATCACTCATGTCCACCGTGTGAGCACGGTGCGCGACCTGCTGGCCGGGCGCGTTCGAGTAGCGGTCGACGGCGATGACCTCGACGCCGAGTCGTTGCAGCGCGATGATCACCTCTTTGCCGAGTTCCCCGGAGCCGAGGAGCAGAACACGGGTGGCAGACGGAGACAGCGGAGTGCCGAGACGCGGTGGGACCATAGTGGGACTATATGTGGCATCGATCGCCGTCCCTGGAGGAAAGCGATGACCAGTGCAGTGCCTCACAGCAGCACCCGGCAGTCCGGGGCCGTCTCGTCCGCCGATGCGCGCGCGGACGCCCGATTCTTCACGCGAGCGGGCGTCGATCCGGCCGACGAAGTGGACTGGCAGCGACGCGACGCGCGGATCGTCCACCACGGCACCGGCAAGGTGGTGTTCGAACAGACGGGAGTCGAGTTTCCGGCGTTCTGGTCCCAGAACGCCACCGACATCGTCACCCAGAAGTACTTCCGGGGACAGCTCGGCAGCGACCGGCGCGAACAGTCGTTGCGTGATGTGGTGGCCCGGATCGTCGACACGATCACGGCCTGGGGGCACACCGACGGCCATCTGGACGACCCGGAAGCGTTCGCCGCGGAATTGACGTTCTTGCTGCTCCATCAGCGGGCTTCGTTCAACAGCCCGGTGTGGTTCAACATCGGCGTGCCCGACAAGCCACAGCAGGCCAGTGCGTGTTTCATCCTGTCGGTCGACGACAGCATCGACTCGATTCTCGAGTGGTACCGGCAGGAAGCACTGATCTTCAAGGGCGGGTCGGGAGCGGGGGTGAACCTCTCGCACATCCGGTCGTCGGCCGAACCCCTGACCGGTGGGGGTGTCGCGTCCGGGCCGGTGAGCTTCATGCGCGGCGCCGACGCCTCTGCGGGCACCATCAGATCGGGCGGCAAGACCCGGCGGGCCGCGAAGATGGTGATCCTCGACGTCGCTCATCCCGACATCGAGGAGTTCGTCGAGTGCAAGGCCATCGAAGAGCGGAAGGCGCGGGTGCTCGCAGAGGCCGGTTTCGACATGAGCCTCGACGGTGCCGACACCTATTCGGTCCAGTACCAGAACGCCAACAACTCGGTGCGGGTGACCGACGACTTCATGCGCGCGGTGGTCGACGACACGGAATGGCCGCTGCGCGCCGTCGTCACGGGCGAAGTGCTGCGTACCGTTCGTGCCCGGGACCTCTTGCAGCGCATCGCGGCCGCGACGTGGGAATGCGCCGACCCCGGCATGCAGTACGACTCCACGATCAATGCCTGGCACACCGCTCCGGCGACGGGCCGGATCAACGCGTCGAATCCGTGTTCGGAGTACATGCACCTCGACGACTCGGCCTGCAACCTCGCCAGCCTGAATCTGCTGACCTTCCTCCGCGAGGACGGTACGTTCGACGTGGCCGGATTCCGGCACGCCGTCGCGGTGATGCTCACCGCCCAGGAAATTCTCGTGGGCCGCGCCGACTACCCCACAGGCAAGATCGGGGAGACGTCCCGGCGGTTCCGGCAACTCGGCCTCGGATACGCGAATCTCGGTGCGCTGCTGATGGCCTCGGGTCTGCCGTACGACAGTGATGCGGGTCGCGCATGGGCGGCAGCCGTCACCGCGCTGATGACGGGAGTCGCCTACGAGGTCTCCGCACAACTCGCCCAGCGCCTCGGACCGTTCGACGGGTTCCCCGAGAACCGCGAGCCGATGCTCGGGGTGCTCGCCAAGCACCGGGGAGCACTCGACGACATCGACACCGACCTCGCGCCGCCGGAAGTCCTGTCCGCCGCTCGCGAGTCGTGGGATCGCGCGATCGCCGACGGCACCGCACACGGCGTGCGCAACAGTCAGGTGTCCGTGCTGGCACCGACCGGCACGATCGGTCTGGCGATGGACTGCGACACCACCGGCATCGAACCGGATCTGGCCCTCGTCAAGACGAAGAAACTTGTCGGCGGTGGATCGCTGTCCATTGTCAATCGCACTGTGCCGCGCGCACTGTCGCGACTCGGATACGACCCGGCGCGGGTGGCGGACATCGTCGCGTATCTGGACCTCCACCACACGATCGACGGCGCGCCGCACGTCCGGGACGAAGACCGACCGGTGTTCGCGACGTCCATGGGCGACAACGTGATCGCGCCGCGCGGGCACGTGGGGATGATGGCGGCGGTCCAGCCGTTCCTGTCGGGTGCGATCTCCAAGACCGTGAATCTTCCCGAATCGGCGACGGTGGAGGACATCTCCGACCTGTACGTCGATGCGTGGCGGCTCGGGCTCAAAGCCCTCGCGGTGTATCGCGACAACTGCAAACTGGGTCAGCCGTTGTCGGCTACGGCCCGCCCGGCGGACCGGGTCGCGGCCACAGCGCCCCTACCGGCGCCCAGGCGCGAACGGATGCCACGCACCCGGCGATCGCGCACCTTCGAGTTCCGGGTCGCCGACTGCAAGGGCTTCGTCACGGTCGGCGAGTACGCCGACGGCAGGCCCGGTGAGATGTTCCTGCGCGTGTCGAAACAGGGCTCGACTCTTGCCGGGATCATGGACGCGTTCTCGATGTCGGTCAGTTACGGCCTGCAGTACGGGGTTCCGTTACGCACGTTCGTCCGGGCGTTCACGAGTACCCGTTTCGAGCCGGCCGGGATCACCGACGACCCCGATCTCCGGATCGCCACGTCGATCCTCGACTACATCTTCCGGCGGCTCGCGGTGGACTACCTCGATCCGGAGGAACGCACCGAATTGGGGATCCTGACGAGCGAGGAACGTACCGTCCCGGATGCGCCTGCGCTCTCCGCCTACACGGGTACCTCCGCGGAGACACCCGCGACGCCACCGGCACCCGGTGGCCTCACCGCGTCGTCGCCGGGCAACCCGGATGCGCCGTACTGCATGCAGTGCGGGGTCCGCATGCAGCGCGCCGGTTCGTGCCACGCCTGCCCGTCGTGCGGGAGCACCAGCGGATGTAGCTGAGGGGTGCCCCATACTGGCGCGATGGATCTGGGGGTCGACACCGAACTGACTTTGCTGGCGGCGGGGCTGATCTTTCTGGCCGCGCTCGGGCTGGGGGTATGGAAGTACCGGCAGATGACGACCTCTGCGGATCATCTCGCGCATCCGTACGTCGACATCGCGCACCGCTCCGCGCTGCTGTATGCGTTCGCGACGCTGCTCCTCGCGGTGTTCGTGGAACTCAGTGCGTGGCCCACACCGGTGAACCTGGTTGCCCCGGCGGTCGTCGTCGTGTTCTTCGTCGGCGCGATCGCCAGTTATGTGTGGCACGGCGCCGCGCGCGACACCACCAACCAGTTCGCGCATCCGGTCCGCGGTACGGGAGCGGCGATGGTCGCGTTGATCGCCGGGGAGATGGGCGGCTTCGCGGTGTTGCTGTCCGGATTCGTGTGGGGCACATTCCTCGCCGGGTGAGCCGGCCGGCGGTTCGACGTCAGGACTGTTCGGCGTCGGTTCCGGCCTGCATGTCGGTTCCGGCCTGCATGAGGGAGAGCACGTTTCCGTGCGGATCGCGGAACCATGCGACACGGGACCCGTCGGGTGCGGTCCACGCATCGTGGTCGTCCTGGTCCATCCCGTTGTACCGGATGAAGTCGACGCCCTTGTCGCGGAGCCGGTCGACGGTCGCGTCGAGGTCGGCGACCCGCCAGCCCAGCGCGGTGTAGCCGGTCTCTCCCCTCGACTGCACCAGCGTGATCCTGACGCGGGCGCCGTCGCCACCGTCGATCACCAGGACGAACGGATCGCGCCCGAGCTTCGGGAACTGCAGGGTGTCGACGTAGAACATCTCCGAGACGTCCAGGTCCGTGCTCGGAACGAAGCTCACGAGTTGTCCTGTGATCAGCATGTGTTCCACTGTGCCCGGCACGGACCTTCCGGGCGGTCGATTCCGCGGATTCGGGCCCACCCGGGGCCGGACGAACGATGTCGACGTCAGGGCCGGAACGCTAGGCTTCGATCATGAGTACCTCCGAGATCGCTACCGTTCTGGCCTGGCACGAGGCCGTCAACAGCAACGACATGGACACACTCCTCGAGCTGTCGAGCGACGACATCGTGCTTCCTACCGACGACGACGACGCCGATCAGGGTCTCGACGAGCTGCGTGAGTGGGCGACCACCTCCGGGGTCACCCTCGAGCCCGGACGGATGTTCGTCCATGCGGGCATCGTGGTCGTCGAAGAGCGCGCGACGTGGGCGGGCGAGCCGGGTACCCCGGTCGACGAGGCGATCGCCTTCCGCGTGGTCGACGATCAGGTCGTCATGGTGGTGCGGCACGACAACCTCGAAGAGGCATTCGAAGCGACCGGGCTGAGCGAGGCCGACCTGTACGAGGCGTGATCTTCGACACCGTGACCACGCTCATATTGCTGAGCGATCGCTAAGGTACTGTCCCGGTCGGAGAGTCCCTACGCATCGGAGTGAGGTTCGACGAGTGTCCGCTGAAGCTGTTGAGAAGAAGGGCCCGCTCGCGGGCATCCGCGTCGTCGAGTTCAAGGGGCTCGGTCCAGGACCACACGCGGCGACCCTGCTCGCCGACCTCGGTGCGGACGTCGTGATCGTGCAGCGTCCCGGCGAGATCCCGCCCGCCGGACACCGCGACCCGATTCAGCGCAATCGTCGCGTCGTCGAGGCGAACCTCAAGGACCCCGCGGACGTCGAGAAGGTGCTCGGGTTGCTCGAGCGCGCCGACGTGCTCATCGAGGGCTTCCGGCCGGGCGTCACCGAGCGCCTCGGCCTCGGACCGGACGTGGTGCTCGAGCGCAATCCCCGGATCGTCTACGGCCGCATGACCGGCTGGGGACAGGAAGGCCCGCTCGCGAATGCCGCCGGCCACGACATCAATTACATCTCCCTGACCGGCGTGCTGCACGCGATCGGCCGGGAGGGCGAACGCCCGGTGCCGCCGCTCAACATGGTCGGCGACTTCGGCGGCGGCTCGATGTTCCTCGTCTTCGGCATCCTCGCGGCGCTCGTCGAGCGGCAGACCTCCGGTCGTGGACAGGTCGTCGACGCGGCGATGGTCGACGGCGCCCTCGCCCTGTCGCACATGATGTGGTCTTTCCGCGGCCAGGGTGCGTGGTCGGACGAGCGTGGCGTGAACATGCTCGACACCGGCGCCCACTTCTACGAGGTGTACGAGACTTCGGACGGCAAGTACATGGCCGTCGGCGCGATCGAACCGCAGTTCTATGCGCTGCTGCTGAAGGGCCTCGAGCTCGATCCGGCCGATCTGCCGCACCAGCTCGACAAGGCCGCGTGGCCGGAGATGAAGAAGGTGTTCGCCGAGAAGTTCCTTACAAAGACCCGCGACGAATGGTCCGAGGTGTTCCTCGGTACCGACGCGTGCGTCTCCCCGGTCCTCACCTTCGCGGAAGCACCGCAGAACGCGCACCTCGTGGCACGCGAATCGCTCATCGAGATCGACGGTATCGTCCAGCACGCTCCCGCGCCGCGCTTCTCCCGCACCCCGTCGGGCGAACCGGCAGCACCGGCCGCCGAGGCGACCGACATCGAGACCCTCTGGGTCTGACACAGCCGAGCGTCGACCGGTGCCCCGTCGGAACTTCCAGCGGGCCACCGGTTTTCACCGTAGGTCAGACGACGATCCTGCTCTCGTCGAGGTCCGAACCCGCCGCGACGGCGCGGTAGGCCGCGGCCACTGATTCGATTCCCCGCCTCAGCGCGTCGGGTTCCTGGGTGTAGGGCAACCGCACGAAACGTTCGAAGGCGCCCTGCACACCGAACCGCGGACCGGCTGCCAGGAGCACCCCGTGAGCCGGGCCCGTCGCAGCGAGAGCGGTCGACACCGGTTCGGGCATCCTCGCCCACAGCGACATGCCGCCCTGCCCGAGCGTGTACTGCCACGTCGGCAGCAGATCCGCGAGGGCGTCGACGAGCACGGCACGCCGCTCGCGGAGTGTGCGACGACGCGAGTCGAGCAGATCCTCGACGTCCTCGAGCAGATGCGCGGCGGCAAGCTGTTCCATCACCGGTGTCCCCAGATCCACTGCCGCGCGCGCTCCGGTGAGTCGCACGATCAGGTCCCGATCGCCTCGGATCCAGCCCACCCGCAACCCACCCCATAACGACTTGCCCGTCGACCCGACGGTGACCACCTGCCCGCCGAACGGTGTCGCGGCGACGGGTGGCGGCGGCGGGGAATCCAGCCACAGGTCCACCATCGTCTCGTCGACGACGAGCGTCACACGGGCATCACGCATGATGCGGGCCAGTTCGGCCCTGCCGTCCGCGTCGAGGCACAGCCCGGTCGGGTTGTGGAAGTCCGGCACCAGGAAGGCGGTGCGCGCGCCGGCCAGACGGGCAGCCCCGGCCAGTCCGTCGAGGTCCCAGCCGCCGGCGGGCCCGTCTTCGGGTCGAACCGGAACCGGTACCGGCCGCGCCCCGTGACGCCGGATCGCCTCGAGGGCGTTGGGGTAGGTCGGGTGGTCGACGATCACCCGGTCGCCGGGGTCGGCGAGCACACCGAGCAGAAGCCGCATCGCGTGCTGCGCCCCGGAGGTCACCATGATCTGATCCGGGGTGGTGGGAAGTCCGCGGTCGCGGTAGCGGCGGGCGATCACGTCGCGCAGCACCGCCACACCGACCGGTTCCATACCGTGCGACCCCAGGTACGCCGACATCGAACCCAGCGCCGCACCGTATGCGGCTTCGATCGCCGACGCCGGAGCGGCGAGCGAGGCGTTGCGGAGATCGACCGTCGCCCCTTCGACCACCCGTCTGGACGACGGCGGCCTGTCTCCTTCGGCCGGCATCGCCACGGTGCTGCGCGCGCCCTGCCGACTGCGAAGGTAACCCGCATCCCTCAGGGCGGTGTAGGCCGCGGTGACGGTGGTACGGCTCAGCGACAGCGCGGACGCAAGCTCGCGTTCACTGGGCAGAGCCACCCCGAGTGGCAGCCGCCCGTCGTGGACCAGCAGACGGATGCCGTCGGCCAGCGCGCGGTACGCCGGCCTGCGGTCACCGGTGTCCTGCCAATTCCCGAGGTCGCGAACGAGCGCCCCGGCCCCTATCGCGCGCGTGATCACCGGTCCAGTATCGCCGAAAGTGGACCGATCAGATCAGGCCAGTCGGGCGGGCCCGGACGGACAGCGGCGACGCGTCAGCGAATGACGTCGCGGCGGACGATCGTCTCGTCCCGGCCGGGACCGACGCCGATGCACGAGATGAACGCTCCCGAAAGCTCTTCGAGCCGCAGCACGTAGTCCTGCGCGTTCTTCGGAAGCTCCTCGAAGGTGCGGGCGTGGGAGATGTCCTCCCACCAACCCGGCATCTCTTCGTAGATCGGCTTGGCGTGGTGCACGTCGGTCTGCGTCATCGGCATCTCGTCGACGCGGACCCCGTCGACCTCGTATCCGACGCAGATCGGCACGGTGTCGAGGCCGGACAGCACGTCGAGCTTGGTGAGGAAGTAGTCGGTGATGCCGTTGACGCGGGTGGCGTAGCGGGCGATCACTGCGTCGAACCACCCGGTGCGGCGCGCGCGACCGGTGGTGACACCGACCTCGCCGCCCTTCTTCGCCAGGTATTCGCCGTAGTTGTCGAACAGTTCGGTCGGGAACGGGCCCGAACCGACGCGCGTCGTGTACGCCTTGAGGATTCCGAGGACGGTCGTGATCTTCGTGGGGCCGATGCCCGATCCGACCGCCGCGCCGCCTGCGGTGGGGTTGGACGACGTGACGTACGGGTAGGTGCCGTGGTCCACGTCGAGCAACGTGCCCTGCGACCCCTCGAGGAGGACCGTCTCACCACGGTCGAGCGCGTTGTTCAGCTCGAGGCGAGTGTCGGTGATGCGGTGCTTGAATCCCTCGGCCTGGGTGAGGACTTCCTCGACGACCTGCTCGGGATCGAGCGCCTTGCGGTTGTAGATCTTGACGAGCACCTGGTTCTTGAACTCGAGTGCCGCCTCCACCTTCTGAGTGAAGATCTTCTCGTCGAGAACGTCGGCGACCCGGACACCCACGCGGGCGAGTTTGTCCTGGTAGCACGGCCCGATTCCGCGGCCGGTGGTGCCGATCTTGCTCTTGCCGAGGAAGCGCTCGGTGACCTTGTCGATGGCCACGTGGTACGGCATGATCAGGTGCGCGTCGGCCGAGAGCAGCAGGCGGGACGTATCGACGTCGCGCTCTTCGAGGCCGGCGAGTTCGGTGAGCAGCACACCCGGGTCGACGACGACGCCGTTGCCGATGACGTTGGTGACGCCCGGCGTCAGGATGCCCGACGGAATCAGGTGCAGAGCGAACTTGTCACCGTTGGGGAGCACCACGGTGTGCCCGGCGTTGTTTCCGCCCTGGTAACGCACCACCCATTGCAGACGTCCGCCGAACAGGTCGGTAGCTTTGCCCTTGCCCTCGTCGCCCCATTGGGCTCCGATCAGGACGATTGCCGGCATGTCGCGCTCTCCTCAGACGAGTGGTACGTGCGGGCGGTCTCGCCCAGCAGGGTCCTGCCCTCGAACCGGACAGCAGCCGGGACCACAGTGTAGTCCACTCCCCTTCGGCCGACGGGCCCGGCATCGCTCTCGCCGGAACCCGAGACGAACCGGAGGGCGCGCGGTGCCCGGCTGGTCCACCCTCATTGGTCGCCTTCCGTTTAGAGTGGAGCCGAGCCGAGACCGCACGAACCCGACATCCGCGAGGAGATCTGTTGACGCCGGTAGTGTTCAGATGTGGCGAGGTACCCCTGCCACTGACTCTCACCCCGGAGACGACGTTGTCTGCTCCCGCCCTTCCGGAAAAGGGCGACTTCGAGGACGTCCTCGCCCAGGTCGATTCGGTGGAGAACCCCCGGCTGATCGTCGTCGGAGACGACGCTGCTTTCGCCGCGACACTGACCCGGCTGATGCGTCTCGACCGCCTCGACATCGAACTCGCCTACGTACCGGAGTCACGCACTCCGGCGACCGAGGCCTACGGACTGCGCAGCGGATCCAAGGCGGCGACCGTCGCGCTGCAGAGCGAGGCGACGCCGATTCCCCTCATCCGCGACGACTCCGGTATCGCGCTCGTCGGCAGAGCACTGGTGTGTGGTGACGAATCCGACCTCGTCGGTGAGGCGTACGTCGACGACACCCGCCTGTTCTCCGGCACGGTGCCGGGAATCCGCATCGAGCCGACTCCGGCGATGCCGGGCCTGCGCGCCGCCATCGACCGGCCGCGCTGGTTCGGCGGTTACAAGTGGCTGGAGGGACGCGCGATGCAACTGGGTTCACCGGCCGCGACGGTCACCCGCGACGGGGTCGCGAATCCACGAGCGCTGAAGCGCTCCACGTTCTACCGGCACGACAGGAAGTGGCTGCTGGTGCGTTAGCGCCCCTCCTCCGTCTCACAGACCCGTCCGGGCCTCGATGCGGCCGGAATCGATCGCCGCGAGCAACGTCTGGTGGTCCCGGACGTTCCTCTTCGCGTACGCCTCCGCAAACTCCGCTATCGCGTCGTCGAATTCGGTGCCGGATCCCAGGTACGCCGCGATCGCGGTCCGGTCGCCACCGCGAGCATGCCCGTATGCGAGGGCGCGAGCGCAGAGCCGTCCGTACAAGGTCATTCCCGTCGGCGTCATCGCGTCCACCACCGCGGAGCCCTTGCCGTCGCGCAGTTGCCGGACGTAGAAGTCCCGGCGGACGCCGTCGACGCCCGGACCCTGTTGCCATCCGAGGAAGATGTCGCTGGCAGCCTGCATCAGCCGTTGGCCGTGCACCACCCGTTCGCCTTCGTTCTCGCACACCGGCCCGTCGACGTAGTCGGCGAGCACGGATTTCTGTGCCTCCTTGGCCTGCAGGATCAGCGGATCGTCGTCCGCGCCACGCATCAGGACGATCCATGCCCTGGTACCGACACTGCCGACGCCGACCACCTTGCGGGCCGCCTGGACGAATTCGAACTGTCCGAGCAGCGTGCGACGATCCGATTGTAACGTCGCAGCGTATTCGATTATCCGCCTGCGCAATTCGCCGTACAACTGAGTGGCATCGGCGTCCGCGAAAACGTCCTCGATCGGCACGATCAGCGGTGGTCGGCTGATGAACGTACGACGGCCGTCCACGACCGTCGTGAGCTTCCCGGCCGCCTGCACGCTGTCGTTGTGGGCCGACTTGCCGAGCAACTTACGGACGCGTTTCTTCATCGAGGAGTCGAGTTCGTCGCGCAGTTCCACCATCTCGGTGGTCGGCTCGATATGGGAATACCAGACAGCCAGGTTGCCCTGCTCGGCCTGTTCCAGCATCGCTTCCCGATACTCCGACGCGCACTCCTTCGTCATTCGCCGGCGCTCCCGCGACGTGAACTCGTTGTCCCGGGCGGCGACCGCCAGGCTTGCCGCCAGTCGCTTGACGTCCCACTCGAACGGACCGGGGTAGGTCTCGTCGAAATCGTTGATGTCGAAGGCGAGCTTCCGCTCGGGCGTTGCGAAGATGCCGAAATTGGACAGGTGCGCATCACCGCACAGTTGGGTGATCAGCCCGCTGGACGGAGTGCGGGACAGATCGTCGGCCATCACGAGCGCGGCGCCGCGGTAGAACGCGAACGGTGAGCCGGCCATGCGACCGTGCCTGACGGGGACCAGTTGGGGCACCCGGGTCGCAGCCTGCTTCAGGAGCAGGTCGATGGGGGCGCGGTCGGGTGCGCTGTCGCATGCGGCAAGCGACTCCAGGGGAACCGAGCGCCGCGCTTCCTCACCCCGTGCTCTCCGCGCCGGAGTGTCGAGGTACACCGCATTGTCGGTCGGGAAATCGGGTCCGGTCACGATCCTGGTCCTTCCAACTGCCGTTCTACCCGCCGGAGGGCGGGACGGGAGGGTTCTCCCGTTGTCTGCGGCGCCACTGCACTACTCCGGTCAGAACACGGATGCCGACCGCGAGGAGAATCAGATTGCCGACTATCTGGACCGACACGACCGCTCGTGTCGCATCCGTCGTAGCCACGATGTCGCCGAATCCGACCGTGGCGAACACGGTGAGGGAGAAATACAGTGCATCGACCCGTGAGAGAACCTCACTGAATCCCAGCTCGTCCGTTCCGGAGATCACGTAATAGAGGGTGGAATAGCCGACGAGGTACACCGCGACGGTGGCGGCGGCCGCTTCGACGGCCCGCACAGCCGGATACTGCGACCCCATCACCTTTCTGATCTGCCAGACGGCCACCGCAACCACCACGAGCACACCGGCGACCAGCATGAACACTGCACTCAGGTTGCCGACACCATCAAGCGGCGCAAGGAAATACACGACCAGCAGGACGACAGTGGTCGACAGCGGCCGCGCCGCGGCCGACAACAGCAGCCTGCGGGTCGCCCTGCCACCGAGCGCTGCTCGATCAGTCACGCGAACCGCCGGGGACACCGGGTATCGGAGTTTCCGACGCGATCACCATGTCGCCGGCGCTCGCTACGCCACACCGATCGGGATGAACGGAACGATGTCGTCGCGACCTTCGCGGACGATCGCCGCGGACCCTTCGGGCATTTCGTTCCACGCGCCCGGCAACTCGCGTATGGGTTCCGAGACGATCAGTCTCGCGGTCATCCCGAAACGCTGGAGAGCTTCCACCTCGGGGTGCAGCGAGCGCAGACGTGAAATCTCGGTGGAATAGAACAGGGAGCGTGTTTTCCCCTCGGTCGAATACCGGAACGCCCACACAGAGGTGCCGTCCGTCGTCGCCGCACTCATCTGTACCGCGTTCTCGATGCCGTATCGATGTGCGAGGCGTTCGACGAACCCGACGGCCCGGCCCACCGCGCCTAGCGGGTCCTCCCACAATCCGAACGTCAACGCGAGGAAGAACAACACTTCCGAGTCTGTGGATCCTTCGATATCGGGGTAGAGCTCGGGTTCGATCGCGAAGATCAAGTCCCTTTTCATCCGGTCGAACCCCTCGATGCTCCCGTTGTGCATCCAGAGCCAGTTCTCGTGCCGGAACGGGTGGCTGTTGCTTCGCTGGACGGCGCTTCCGGTCGACGCCCGGATGTGCGCGAACAGCAAGCGGGTGCTGACCTGAGCGGCGATCTCGCGCAGATTCGCGTCGTTCCACGCGGGGTCGATCCCCTTGAACACCGCGGGCCGTTCGCCCAAGCCGTACCAGCCGACTCCGAATCCGTCACCGTTTGTGGTTGTGGCACCGAGATGTGAGTGCAGGCTCTGGTCGATCAGCGAGTGCTCCGGCCTGAACAACAAATCTTCGGCGAGGATCGGATCACCGGAGTAGGCCATCCATCTGCACATTCCATCAGTGTCCCACCGCGAGTGAGCCGGTAAGGGGCGTTCGCGGCAGTTCCGCAGACACGCCGCGGGTCCGGTGACGAACCCGCGGCGGCGCGACCGGCTCAGCCGATATCGACCCCGTAGTCGCGGGCGATGCCGGCGAGACCGGACGCATAACCCTGGCCGATCGCCCGGAACTTCCATTCGGCACCACGGCGGTACAGTTCGCCGAACACCATCGCCGTCTCCGACGACGCGTCCTCGCTCAGGTCGTAGCGCGCGAGTTCGCGATCGTTGGATCGGTCCACCACCCGGATGAAGGCGTTGCGGACCTGACCGAACGACTGCCCGCGAGCATCGGCATCGTGGATCGACACCGGGAACACGACGGACTGCACTTCGGCGGGCACCGCTACGAGGTCGACATTGATCGACTCGTCGTCACCGTCACCCTCGCCGGTGAGGTTGTCGCCCGTGTGCTCGACGGAACCGTCCGGCGACCGCAGGTTGTTGTAGAAGACGAAGTGCTGATCCGAGAGCACCTTGCCGTTCGTACCCGTCATGAGCGCGGTGGCGTCGAGGTCGAAGTCTGCGCCGGTGGTTGCACGGACATCCCAGCCGAGACCGATGGTGACCGCTGTGAGGTTCGGCGCCTCCTTCGACAACGAGACATTTCCGCCCTTGGCCAAACTCACACCCATGCCAGTCCTTCCGATCGGTTGCCGTGGAATCCACGATAGTCGGCTTCGCGAGGGACACCCTTTCACGCCCGGAGCCTGTGCTACCTTCCCGAGTCGAGACGACCAGCGAGTAGAACCGCGTTCGCCCCGCACCCGTAATCGGTGAGCGCGCCCCCGTTTCGGCCCCGCCCGCAAAGGGGCTCGACGGCGGAGGCGAGCGAGGACCCGAGAGCCAGGAGACGAAGACCGTCGTGACCGACGCAGCCGGGGTACTCGAACGGATCGCATCCCTGAGTCCGTTTTTCGCCGTCGGTACAGGCCCCGTTCCGGACGGACGTTGGCAACCGACGACGACGCTGCGCGATCCCCTCACACGCGACGCTCTGATCGCCGCGACCGCCGAACGGATGGGAATCACCGAAGCGCGGGTCGCGGCCTCGACACTGCACCTCGGTTACGCGGCGCGGTTGTGGTCCGTCGCGGTGGGCTCGGTCGCGGTGTCGGGTAGGTGCATCGGGCTGGAACCGGAACGATTGCTGTGGAAGACCGAGGGCGGCACCCTCCTGCTGCATCTTCCCGATCCGCAATTCGGAGCATCGCCGTCCGCCGAGGTGCTCGACGGGCAGATCGAACCGCTCATCACGGCGTGGGGAAGTGTCCTCGCACCCGGTGCGATGTGGGGCAACACAGCCTCCGCCCTGACCGGTGTCGTTCAGGTGGTCGGAGATCCCGCGATACCGCACGTCGAGGCACTGCTCGCCGAGCCACGGTTGCGCGCGGCTCTGGACCCGTCCACACGGCGGCGCCGCAGTTGCTGCCTGTTCTACCGCACCCCGGGCGGCGGAGTGTGCGGTGACTGCCCGTTCCCGAGCCCGCCCGCCGATGCTCCGCGACATCGGCGCTGACAACGGCCGGGTACCTCATCTCAGGTGAACGGCACCCCCGCCCGTTACCGCGATGGTCTCCCCGTGATGTAACTCGAGTCCTGCGCAGCGCAGGAATACGTACGCGGGAGCCGACTCCGCGGGCCGGCCGGTCGGCCGAGGGGGTCATCCTTGCCGAACTGCTCGTACGCGTCCTTCGGCAGGGTCGCAGGGATCAACGGTGTCCAGATAGGACCAGGCGCAACAGCATTGACCCGGACCCCTTTGCCCGCGACGTCCGAGGCGAGCCCCTTCGTGAAGTCGACGATGCCGGCTTTGGTGGCTCGTCGGTGGCACCTGGGTATCCGATCTCGGGCTGCTGCTCAGCGGGGGAATCGGGTGTTGCAGGCCGGGTGTTGCATCCGGTTCGAATCCTGATCGGACACGGTCGCCTCCGTCGGTCGTCGGGCTTGTTGTGTTCGATACCCGGCACGGCTTGTGTTCGATACCCTGCACGGCGGTGTTCCACACGAGCGATTGAGCATCACCGATGTGGGTACCCGTCGCGAACGTCCCGACGAAGGAGCATGCAGTGGCCGACCACAAGGACCCCGAAACCACTTCGACCGATCACGGTAGAGAGGATGCGGCACCCGACGTCGTGTCGGATCCCGCACGCTCCACGGAGGGCGAGTCGACGGAGTGGACCACCGAGGGTGGGGCTACTCCCGCCGGTCCGGCCACCGAGACCGAAAAGCCCGACAAGAAGCAGTCGTAGGGCCGGCGGTCCGCCTGACCCTCAGTGCTCGACGAGCGAAGCCATTCTCTTCGCGACGAGTTCGATCGTGCGGCGCGGCATCATCCGTGACAGCAGATCGATCATCGTGGCATCCCTGCCGATGCACAGGCGGAACGTGCCCTTTTCGATGGCGTTCGCGATGCGTAGCGCTGCAGCCGCGGACGAGGTGATCTTCGCAGCCTGCGCGTCGGTGTCACGGCCGGGGATCGACGCCCCCGAGTTCTCGGCGATGCCTGTGCGGACCGCGCCGGGAAAGACAAGTGTCACCGCCACATTCGTGGTGCGGAGTTCGGCATACAGGCCTTCGGTCAGAAGCTTGACCGCGGCCTTGCTGGCACCGTACACGGCCTGGCCGGGAACCGGTGCGAGGCCACCCATGCTGGACACGTTGAGCACACTGGCTTCCGGACGCTTCATCAGCGCGGGGAGGAAGGCCCTGCACATGTGCACGACGCCCCAATAGTTCACGTCCATCACCTTGGCCATCTCGTCGTACGAAAGCTCGGTGAAGGGCACGAAGTGCTGGATGATTCCGGCGACGTTCGCGATGCCGTCCACGTGCCCGTGAGCGGCGGTCACCTCGGCGACGAGCGCTTCGACGGCGTTTCGATCCGACACGTCGACCGTGTGCGTCGTCAGCCGGTCGCCGGCGGCGGGTGCGAGGACCCGGGTTCCGTCGAGACCCTCGCTGCGGAGGTCGACCGCCGCGACGCGCGCCCCGCGGACGAGAAGTTCGAGGACGACGTCTCGTCCGATTCCGTTGCCGCCACCGGTGACGACGAATACCTTGTCGCGAATACGCATTTGCTCCCTTTCGTTTTCTCTCACCGTAGCCCCGATCCCGAAGTCCCGTCGGGCCTCGAGGCTCGGTTCCGGACGCGCAGTCGCACGTCGGCAGAGCCGGTTTTCCGGTGTGGAACGAGCCCGGCGGCGCTCTTGCCGTGGTCATACTGGGTGAGGATCCTGCTTCGACGGAGAGGACGACGGCATGTGCCGACTGTTCGGGATGTCCGCAGCACCGCACCGTGTGCACGCCACTTTCTGGCTCATCGACGCCGAGGACAGTCTCGCCCAGCAGAGTCGCCGCATGCCCGACGGCACCGGTCTCGGCACGTTCACGGACGACGACACGCCGCTGGTCGAGAAGCAGCCGATCGCGGCGTATGAGGACCGGCAGTTCGCCCTCGAGGCGAAGGAACGAATGTCCCGGACTTTCGTCGCTCACGTCCGGTATGCAACGACCGGCGGGACCGTCCCGGCCAACACCCATCCGTTCGAGCAGAACGGCCGGCTGTTCGCGCACAACGGGGTGATCGAGGACCTGCCACTGCTGGAGGCCGAACTCGGCGACTACCGAAGACTCGTTCACGGTGACACCGATTCGGAACGGTACTTCGCGCTGATCACTCGGCACACCGACGAGCACGACGGCGATGTCGGCGCGGGGATCACCTCGGCGGTCGGATGGATGGCGGACCACCTGAGGATCCTGTCGCTGAACTTCGTGCTCGTCAGCGCCCAGGAGCTGTGGGCATTCCGGTACCCCGACACGCACGACCTGCTGGTTCTGCCGCGGCAGGCGGGTGGCCCGGGTGGAAGTCGTCATCTAGAGCACGCGAGTGCCGCCGGGACCGTGCGTGCCCGGTCGGGCGACCTGTCCTCCACGCCCGCAGTTGTGGTCGCCACCGAACGGATGGACGAGGACCCCGGATGGGAGTCGCTGGCGTCGGGGGAACTCCTGCACGTCGGACCGAACCACGAGGTATCCCGAACGATGATCGCCGAGCACGAACCGCGTCACCGGTTGACACTCGCGGATCTGACGGGTCGCGCCAGGGCCGCTCAGGCCCCGAGTGCCCCCTGACAGCAACTGCACCGCGGTTCGTCGCGCCGGTCGTGATCTCACGCAGATCCGTCAGGCGTTGTCGCTGCGCCTCACCGGCCGGAGTCGATGACTTCCTGAACGAGTCCGCCGTAGATCTCGATGAGGTCCTCGCTGCCAAGCTGGTCGGCGGGGAGCACCTCGAATGTGCGCAGTCCACCGGCGAGTCCGAGCAGGAGCGTCACGATGATCCGCGACCGCACCAGACCCTCCGACTGCTCACCGATCGTTGCCGCTATCCGCGGCACGACACGCGTCACCATCTTCTCACGGGCAATCTCCGGGTCGGGTGCCTCTTGGACGAGGAATGGTGCCATGGACCAGAATTCGTAGTCACCCGTGTCGCGCCGCTCGACGAGCGCACGCACCATGCGGCAACCGATCGACTCGTCGGGGCGCTCGACGTCGGCGAGACCCGGCGCGTCCGGCGCAGCTGCCTGGAACAGTTGAGCTTTGCTGCCGGTCAGTTTCATCACCAGGGCCGGCGAGACGCCCGCCGCTTCGGCGATGTCTCTGATCGTGGTTCCGCTGAAACCACGTTCCGCGAACAACGTTCTGGCGCTGTCGAGGATGACCTCGCGGGTGCTTCGCTCACCGGTGCCGGATCCCGCCTGGGGGTCTCCGTTGTGCCCGGACGTCATGACCCAGCCGAAGTGGGCACAGGGTCCACCGGTGTGGGGCTCACGGGTCGCTGCTTCGGAAGGAACACAGCAGCCAGCGTAGCCATGAACGTCGCGCCACCAGCGATCGCGAACATCGCGACGATGGCACCGTGCGCGGGGAAGGACCGTCCCGCCAGTTCGATGGTGAGCCCGGTCAGCAGCGCGGCGACCACCGCACTCATACCCGACGATCCGATCGTCCGGAGCAGACTGTTGAGGCCGTTGGCCGCGGCTGTCTCCGTCAGCGGGACCGCTCCCATGATCAGCGCGGGCATCGTCGCGTAGGCCATGGCATTGCCGATGCTGACCAGGACGGCGCCGACGATGATCAGGGACACGGTGTCGTCGAACGCGATACGGAATGCGTAGGACGCCGTCATGACGAGAGTCGCGGCGACGAGGGTGGCACGCCCTCCCAACCGGGAGGCCATCCTCGCCGACAGCGGCGAGAAGATCAGCATCGCAATACCTCCCGGCACCATGCACAGCCCAGCAGCTGCCGCACTGAGGCCGAATCCGAAGCCGGTGATCTCAGGGAGTTGCAACTGCTGAGTAGTCGAAAGCGTGTTCGCGTACGCCGCGAACCCGACGAACAACCCGGCGATGTTGGTCAGGAGCACGGGGCGGTACATGGATACACGAAGGTCGACCATCGGTGCGGGAACGCGCAATTCGTGCGGTACCCAGAGAGCGAGAACCGCAACGGCGGCGACGAGACTCGCGATGGTCTGCGGACTCGACCACCCCCAGGCCGGGCCCTTGGAGATTCCGAGCAGCAGTGCCGTCAGAGCCACGGACAGCAGGATCGCGCCGACGATGTCGAAACGGTTCCGCGTACCGGTGGCGGAGGCGGGGACGACGAGAAGGATCCCGAGCAGCAGCAGGCAACCGCTCGCTCCCGACACCCAGAAGACCGACGCCCAGCCGAAACTGTCGTACAAAACGCCCGCCGCGGGCAGTCCCAGTGCGCCACCGATCCCCATCGTCGAGCTCGTCAATGCGACCGCGCCGGCCACCTTCTCACGCGGAAGCACATCGCGGAGCACAGCCATCGCCACCGGGATCAACGCGGACGAGAACCCCTGCAGGGCACGGCCGATGAGCACTGCGAGAAAGCTTCCGCCGAGCGCGGCGATCAGGGAGCCGACGACCATCATCGACAGCGCCAGCACCATCATTCGCCGCTTGCCGTACATGTCCGCCAGTCGGGAGACGATGGGTGTGGCCACCGCTCCGGTCAGCAAGGTGATGGTGACCAGCCAAGTGGCGTCCCCGGCGGACACGTCGAGAAGCTCCGGGAAGTCCGGCAGCAACGGAATGACCAGCGTGGTCTGCAGTGCGGCAACGAGTCCCGCCAGGCTCAGCAGCGCCGTGATCGTGCCGCTCGACGCGGGCTTCCTGCGCGCCTCTGTCTCCACGCCGTGCATCCGTTCTCCTTCCACTGGGGTGAACATTGTTCACCCCAGTGAGTGAACGATGTTCACCCCCGAGTTGTCAACCGACGCGCGTGGACTCGGTGCGTGGCGGGCCGCCGGCCGCACCGCGAGGATTCGGTCTCCGGATGTGACGTTCAGGAAGTACGACGCGGCCGGCGATTCGCGAGATACTCCGCAGGCATACCGGCGCCGGGCCGGACCCCGACGTCGCCGGGGTCGATGGGACCGCACTCGTCGCAGACGATCTCCTGACGAACCTCCGCGCCGCACGTCTTGTGGCGGTAGAGAATCGGCGGCTCACCGGGGCTCGCCCACCGGTCTCCCCATTCCGTGAGCGCTACCAGTGCGGGAGCGAGATCGCGACCTTTGTCGGTCAGGACGTATTCGTACTGTTCCGGGCTCGCCGAGTACAGACGGCGTTCCATCAGACCAGCGGCGAGGAGGGTGTCGAGCCGGGATTTGAGAACATTCGGCGCGATCCCGAGGTTGTGCTGATGATCGGTGAACCGCGTGACGCCCGCGAACAACGCATCGCGAACTATGAGAAGGCTCCAGCGCTCACCGACGATTTCGAGGGCGCGAGCAATCGAACAGACCTGACTGTCGTATGTCCTGCCGAGCATGCCGAAAGTCTACTCAGGGGGATTGCATCATGATAATTCCGTGCGTAACGTTACTTGCATCACGCAAGCTCACAGTTCGTCGGGCTTAAGCGCTCGACGCCGACGCAATCGGACGGAGCGATCATGGACAACAACCTCACACTGACCTTCTCGGCTGACCGGACACCGGAGCAGATGTTCGCGGCAATCAACGACGTGCAGGGATGGTGGTCGGGAGAGATCGACGGTACGACCGATCGACTCGGCGCCGAATTCACCTATCGCGTGGCAGACATCCACTATTCCAAGTTCCGGATCACCGAATTGACCCCCTCGTCGAAAGTGACGTGGCTCGTTCTCGACAGCTACCTGTCCTTCGTGGACGACAAAGAGGAATGGACTGGAACCACCGTCGACTTCGATCTCTCGGAGGAAAACGGCCGCACCCGGGTGCGATTCACCCACACGGGATTGGTCCCCGAGAGCGAGTGCTACGACGCGTGCGTCCGGGGATGGAGCGAGCACATCCTGGGAGGGTTGAAGAACCTGGTGACGGCGAGCACCGAACCCTCGCGCCCGACGACCCCCTGAACCTCCTGGGCTTCTTCGCCTCCGCCGTGTCGCAAGCAGGCAACCGCATGCCCGTCGAGAGATCGAGCGGCTTCTTTGTGGCACAGGTCACATCAGAGGAGTAACAATGTAATCATAGAAAAACTGCACGTCGATGCGTCCTAGGAGGAGCATCATGCGACATCCACACGCGCACGCACACGGATTCGGCCGCCCGGGCGGGTGGCAGCAAGCTGGAATACCCGATGGCGGTGACGCAGCCGAATGGTTCACCGGCCGACTCCCGGACGACTGGTTCACCGGGCCCCCTTCGGTCGAAGTGGACCGCGAGGAGATCGTCGTCGTGGGTGAACTGCCCGCACCCGACGACACCTCGGTGGCCGCCCTCGAAGGCCGCATCTCCCGATTCAGGGAAAGCACCCGATCCGACCGGATGCACATCGCCGACGAAGCCGAAGCGAGGTACGGGCGCAAGGTCGCCTGGGGAGTCGAAATCGGCGACCGGCGCGTCCTGTTCACCCATCTCGCAGTCCCGGTCATGACCCGCCTGGCACAGCCTGAACGGAAGGTGCTCGACACCCTGGTCGACGCCGGCGTCGCCCGGTCCCGGGCCGACGCACTGAAGTGGACCGTCCGACTCGCCGGGCAGCACTCCGAGGAGTGGCTCACCGAGTTGCGTGAGGCGATGAAGAAGGTCGACGATCTCCGATCCGAGGGTCCTCAGGTCTGACGACCATGCACTACCCCACGCACCGAGGCGACGATCGAGACGTGCGAATTCGCCACGGCCGTAAGCCGTCCATCGGCCGAGCCGAAACGAGCGCGATGACTTCCCGGTGGACGCCCGGTCACAACTCCAGACCAGATCCACTCATCTCGGAGGCATCATGACCCAGCAGACCTCGAGCGCCCTACCCCCGGTCGTCGACCGGCAGACCTGGCAGACCGCGCTGGACGACCTACGCAGACGCGAAAAGGCCGCCACCCGCGAACTCGACGCGATCGCCGCGCAGCGCCGCAGACTCCCGATGGTCGAGCTGCCCGACTACACGCTGATCGGACCGGACGGACCGATCCGGCTGGCCGACGTGTTCGACGGACGCTCACAACTGATCGTCTACAACCACATGTGGTCCGACGGTGCGGAATGGCAGTGCGGTGGCTGCACGGGCCTCACGTCGCAGTGGACCCGGCTGGGAATCCTCGACAACTACGACGCCCGCTTCGTCGTCGTCACCAACGGGCCCATCGACGAAGCTCTGGCATACAAGGCGAAGACCGGCAACACGATGGACTGGTACTCGTCGTCGGAGAGCTCGTTCGGAGCCGACGTCGACGCACCGCCCGGCGGTGGTTTCGCGGTCAATGTGTTCCTCCGCGACGGAGACACGGTCTACCGCACCTGGCACACCACCGGCCGCGGCACCGAACAGCTCACCTACACCTTCCCCTTGGTCGACATCCTGCCGTGGGGCCGCCAGGAGGAATGGCAGGATTCTCCCGAGGGCTGGCCGCAATCGCCCACGTACTCCGGGTGGCTCGACTCCCCCGACATCGCACGGCTCTACGGCCCGAACGGCGACATCCGATGACATCCCGGTAGAGACGTGGGTGTCCGTCACTCCTGAACGACAGTCACCCCTGCCCGGCCGACTCCTGCTCACGGACACGGTGATACCGGATCACCGGGGTCCTACCGTCCTCGGCGACGGAGGCACGCACCCCGTACACCCGCTCGATCATGTCCGACGTCAACGCATCGACAGGTGACCCGTGCGCCACGATGCGCCCTCTCGAGAGCACGACCACCCGGTCGCAGAACATCGCGGCGAGGTTGAGGTCGTGCAGCGCCACGTAACTGGTCACCGGCAATGCCACAACCCGTTCCAGGATGTCGAGCTGATGCTGGATGTCGAGGTGGTTCGTCGGTTCGTCGAGCAGGAGTTCCTGCGGGTCCTGGGCGAGAGCCCGCGCGATCTGGGCGCGTTGACGTTCGCCACCCGACATGGCACGCCACATTCGGTCGGCATGCCCGGTCATACCGGTGACCGCAAGTGCCCGTCCGATCGCGGCGTCACCGCCCTCGTCGCGACCGAATACATCCGAGTGCGGCACGCGTCCGAGCCGCACGACGTCCCGCACTCGGATATCGACCTCGGTGTGCGAGTGCTGGCTCACCATCGCGACCCTCTTGGACAATGCACGACGGCCGAGCGTCCGGATGTCGGTGCCGTCGAGCGTCACCGCTCCCGAGTCGGGACCGTCGACGCCGGCGAGCAGACGCAACAACGACGACTTGCCGGAGCCGTTGGGGCCGAGCAGCCCGATCGTCTCGCCGGGCTGCGGGTCGATCGTCACATCGTCGACGACGAGGTTGCCGCCGCGACTCCACCTCAGCGATGTTGCCGCCAGTGTCACTGTTTTCCCCTTGTCACTGCGTGCTCCTCATACGGAAGAGGATCAGGGCGAAGGCAGGCACACCGATCAATGCGGTCACCACACCGACCGGTACCTCCTGCGGCGCGAAGACCGTGCGGGCCACCGCGTCGACCCACACCATGAACACCGCGCCCACCACTGCCGCGACCGGCACGAGACGACTGTGTCTGGGGCCGATCAGGAATCGCGCGGCATGCGGAAGTACGAGACCCACGAATCCGATGGCACCGGCCGCGCTGACCAGCACCGCGGTGATGAGTGCCGTCACCACCAGGAACATCAGACGGGTACGCCCCACCGCGATTCCGAGCGTCGCGGCCGTGGACGACCCGAAGGTGAAGGCGTCGAGTGCGGATGCCTTGAGCAGGCACACCGCGATGCCGAGCACACACACGGCACCGCAGAGGATCACGTCACTCCAGGCTGCACCCGCGAGCGACCCGAGCAGCCAGAACAACACTCCACGGGTGCGTTCCGCGTCGGCCGACGAGATGACGATAAAAGAGGTAAGCGCCGAAAACAATTGCGTACCCGCAACACCGGCGAGCACGATGCGGGAGGTCCCGCCACCCGCACCTGTCGCGAGCAGCAACACCAGGCCGAACGACACCAGTGCGCCGAGAAATGCGCCACCCGACAACGAGATTGCGCCACCACCGATGCCGAGAACCGCGATCATCACCGCGCCGGTGGACGCACCGGACGAGATACCCAGCACGAAGGGGTCGGCGAGCGGGTTGCGGAGCAGGGACTGCATGATCACGCCGCACACGGCCAGGCCCGCCCCGCACACCGCCGCGAGCAACGTCCGCGGCAGCCGCAGCTCCCAGACGATGCCCTCACGAATCGCGCTCACCGTCGACCCGCTCAACCCCAGCTTGTCGAAGATCACCGAATATACTTCCGCAACAGAGAGATTCGCAGGACCGATGGTGACAGTGACGGCGATCGACAGGGCGAGTGCCACCATCCCCAGGGCGATCGCGCCGACGACCGGGACCCGGTCCCCCGTGACGGGCGACCGGGTCTTCGTCTCGACCACCATCAGCTGCCGATGTTCCATTCACGCACTGCAGCCGCGACCTTCTCGATCCCGTCGATGGTGCGGATGGACGGGTTCATGTCCGCTCCGTTCACCACGATGTAGCGCTTGTTCTGCACAGCGGACAGTCGCTGCGTGACCGGATTCGACTCGAGGAAGGCGATCTTGCTGTCGAGGGCGTCACCGTCGATGCTGCGACGGCTCAGATCTCCCAGCACCAGCGCAGTCGGGTCCCGGTCCAGGACCGACTCCCAGCTCACCTGCGGCCATTCGTTGGTGGTGTCGTCGAAGACGTTCTTCGCCCCGACGGAGTTCGTGATGATGCCCGACGAGCCACAGCAGCCGGCCACATAGGGGGTGTTGATATCAGCGAACCAGAACGCCAGCGACACATCCGACGCATCGATCTCGCCGGCGGCGTTCTCGTACCGCCGCTCGAGTTCCGCGACGAACTCCTCACCGCGATCGCGCACATCGAAAATGGCTGCAAGCTCGCGGATCTCCCTGTAGACCGAGTCCATCGTGAGCGGTTCGGTGCGGTTGCCGTCGGCGTTGACGCTCTCGTCGTTCTTGCCTACGCAGTCGGTGGGCGACAGGTACGACGGCACTCCGAGCCGGTCGAACTGATCCCGAGCGGCCACACCGCCCTCGCCGAGTGTGCCGCCGAACGATGCCGATACGAAGTCTGGTTCGGTATCGAGGACCACTTCGAACGACGGTTTGTTGTCGGCGAGACGCGGAACCTTCGCATTGTCCGCCGCGAGGTTCTCGCGCACCGGGTCCGTCCACGTCGCGGTGCCGACCATCCGATCAGCGAGTCCGAGCGAGAGCAGGATCTCCGTGGAGCCCTGGTTCAGTGAGACGGCCCGTTGCGGGGGCGCATCGATCGTGACGGAATAGCCGCAATTGTCGATCGTCAGTGGGTAGTTCGTCGCAGACGACGAGACCTCGACGTCCTGTTCGGCGCCCGTCTCCGTTTCGCCGGTCGAGCAGCCTGCGACCGCGAGGGTCGCGACGACGAGTGCGATGCCTGTGCGCAGCACCGAGTTCCGCCCCTGCCGGGCGGTGAATATCGAGTTGTTCATGTCCATCCTCGTGGTGTCACTTCGGTCGGCGCAGGTGTCCTGGCTCCCGGATCGACGCTCTCCCCCGGCCTTCCAACCGTGATGGGTCGTGGCCATACGAGTGGGGGATCGCTCCTCGGTGACAGTTGCGGGACAGCCCCGGATTCGCACCGGTGTTCCCTACGTCGCATCGAAGCGTACAAGACCTTCGCGAACAGAGACACAGCGGCGGTCCGGCAAAAGGGCACGCCGATCGGGAAAATGGTATTCACGGCCTGAATCGACCACCGACGTCACCCCCGCTCAGGAGGGACCGGCGGAGGCGCGGCGAAGAAGATATGTATCCATCACCCAGCCACGCGCGACCTTCGCCCGCGCCCGCGCCTTCTCGATCTGGGGAAGTACGTCGGGGAGGCGCCCGGCTACAAGTTCTTCGTCGGTCGTTCCCAGCTGTGCGCCCCACCAGATATCCCACACACCAGACAATTTCGAGCACGCGAGCTGTCCGTCGAGCATCACCACGATGTTCTCGGCGCCTCCGGCGACCTCCTCGAGAAGCCGCCGGCCCGTCGTGACGGTGATAGGGCCTCCGATCACGTTGAGCACGATCCGGTGTCGGGCCGCGAGCATCTGCACGCTGCTGACTCCCGGGATGACGTCGTAATCGATGTCGAGTCGTCCGCGCATGCGAATACGTTCGACGACGCGAATAGTGCTGTCGTACAAGCTCGGATCTCCCCACACGAGGAGCCCGACGGTCTCGCCGTCGAGAACCTGTTCGAGGAGCGCGATCTCGTAGGCTTCGGCGCGGGCAGCGTGCCAGTCGCGCACCTCGGCGCCGTACACCTCGGGAGTCCGGTCGCGCGGCGGATCGGGCACCGCGATCACACGATAGTCCCCCGTGCTGTGACGGCGGCAGATCTCTTGCCTCACAGCGACGAGACCACCGGTACCGGCACGTCCGGCTTCGGCTTCCTTGTCGGCGACAAGGAACACGTCGACGCTGTTCAACGCGCGTACGGCGGTCACCGTCAGGTCGTCGGGCCCACCCGGGCCGATACCGATGAGCCGCAGCCGCCGGACGGTCACCCGCGGTCCTCGAGGTCACCTTCTGCGTCGAGGTACGCCTGTTGCAGCGCCTGCATCGTGTCGGGATCCGGCTCGGCCCACAGACCACGGTCGGCAGCTTCGGTGAGCCGCTCGACGATCCCGCGCAACGCCCACGGGTTCGCCTCGCGGAGGAACTGCTGATTCTCGGGATCGAGAGCGTATGTGTGCGCGAGGGTTTCGTACATCCAGTCGGCGACGACACCGGCCGTGGCGTCGTACCCGTAGAGGTAGTCGACGGTGGCGGCGAGTTCGAACGCACCCTTGTAACCGTGCCGGCGCATCGCGGCGAGCCAGCGCGGGTTCACGACCCGCGCCCGGAACACGCGCGCAGTCTCCTCCGTCAACGACCGGGTGCGGACCGCATCGGGGGTCGTGGAGTCCCCGATGTACGCCTTCGGGTCGCCACCGGTGAGCGCGCGCACGGTCGCGATCATGCCGCCGTGGTACTGGAAGTAGTCGTCGGAGTCGGCGATGTCGTGCTCGCGGGTGTCGGTGTTCTTGGCCGCGACCGCGATGCGACGGTAGTTGGCGCGCATGTCGTCGGCAGCGGGCTCGCCGTGCAGATCACGCCCGTAGGCGAACCCTCCCCATGCCGTGTACACCTCGGCGAGGTCTGCGTCGGTCCGCCAGTTCCCGGTGTCGATGAGTTGCAGAATGCCCGCCCCGTAGGAGCCGGGCTTGGAACCGAAGATCCGCCGCACCGCGCGGTCCGCGTCCCCGTGCTCGGCCTCGTCCCGCTGGGCATGGGCGCGAACGTAGTTCCGGTCGGCAGGTTCGTCGAGTGCCGCGACCATGCGGACCGCGTCGTCGAGCATTCCGATGACATGCGGGAACGCGTCGCGGAAGAACCCGGAAATACGGACGGTGACGTCGATGCGTGGCCGGCCGAGTTCCTCGAGCGGCACTACGGTCAGCTCTCGGACCCGGCGCGATTCGGGGTCCCATTCGGGGCGCACGCCGATGAGCGCGAGGACCTCGGCCACGTCGTCCCCCGCGGTACGCATCGCAGACGTTCCCCACACCGAGAGCCCCACCGACTGCGGGTACTCCCCGACATCGGCGAGGTATCGCTCGACCAGGGCATTCGCGAGAGCCACGCCGGTGTCGTAGGCAAGACGGCTCGGTACAGCCTTCGGATCCACGGTGTAGAAGTTGCGGCCCGTGGGCAGCACGTTGACCAGGCCCCGCAACGGCGATCCGGAAGGTCCGGCGGGGATGTAGCCGCCGTCGAGGGCATGGAGCACAGCGTCGAGTTCGTCGGTGGTCCGCGCCAGGCGGGGCACCACTTGCTCAGCAGCGAACTCCAGCACTCGTGCGACCTCGTCGTCGGCACGTCCGAGTACGGATTCGACTGTGGCCGCGCCGGATCCGCGAGTCCAGCCGCAGTCTTCCATCGCTTGGACAAGCGCACGGGCCTGGGCCTCGACCGCGTCGACCTCGGTGAGCGGCGCATCGGGTTTCAAACCCAATGCGGCGCGAAGCCCGGGCACCGCGTGCGATTTCCCTCCCCACACCTGGGCTGCGCGCAGAATGGACAGCACCAGATTCACGCGCGCCTCCCCCTCGGGGGCACCACCGAGCACATGCAGGCCGTCCCGGATCTGCGCATCCTTCACCTCGCACAGCCAGCCGTCGACGTGCAGCAGGAAGTCGTCGAACTCCGCGTCGTGCGGGCGATCGTCCAGGCCGAGGTCGTGGTCGAGTTTCGCGGCCTGGATCAACGTCCAGATCTGCGCGCGGATCGCCGGGAGCTTCGCCGGGTCCATCGCCGCGATGTTCGAGTACTCGTCGAGCAACTGCTCCAAACGCGCGATGTCGCCGTAGGATTCGGCGCGGGCCATCGGCGGAATCAAGTGATCGACGATCGTCGCGTGTGCGCGTCGCTTGGCCTGCGCGCCCTCGCCCGGATCGTTGACGAGGAACGGGTAGATCAACGGCATGTTGCCGATCGCGGCGTCCGTCGCACACGACGCGGACAGGCCCGCATTCTTGCCGGGCAGCCACTCCATCGAGCCGTGCTTACCGAGATGCACGACGGCGTCGGCGCCGAAACCGTTCTCCACCCACCGGTATGCGGCGAGATAGTGGTGTGACGGCGCCATGTCGGGATCGTGATAGATCGCGACGGGGTTCTCACCGAAACCGCGTGGCGGCTGGATCATCAGCACCACATTGCCCGCCTGCAACGTGGCAAGGACCACGGCCTTGTCGTCGCCGTCGCCGTCGACGAACAAGGAGCCGGGGGCATCTCCCCAGGTTTCCGTCATCGCATCGGTCAGTTCCGCGGGCAGATTCTTCGTCCACTCGCGGTACTGAGCCGTGGTGACGCGCACAGGGTTACCGGACAACTGCTCCGCGGTAAGCCATTCCTCGTCTTGTCCCCCCGCATCGATAAGCGCGTGGATCAGGGCGTTTCCGGCTTCTGCGTCGTCGTCGAGATCCATGCCCGGAAAGCCGTCTCCCACGTCGTAGCCCTGTTCACGCATGGTCCGCAGGAGCCGGATCGCCGATACGGGGGTGTCCAGGCCCACGGCGTTGCCGACCCGGGAGTGCTTCGTCGGATATGCCGACAGCATGAGGGCGATCCGCCGCTGTGGTGGCGCTACATGCCGTAACCGGGCATGTGCCACCGCAATACCCGCGACCCTGCGGCAGCGTTCGGGATCGGTGACATAACGCGGCAGTCCGTCGACATCGAGTTCCTTGAACGAGAACGGCACGGTGATGATGCGCCCGTCGAATTCGGGAACTGCGATCTGGGTGGCCGAATCCAGCGGGGACACACCGTCGTCGGAGTCGGCCCAGTTGTCGCGGCTCCACGTCAGGCACAGCGCCTGGAGGATCGGGATGTCGAGTGCAGCCAACGCCGCTACGTCCCACGTCTCGTCCTCGCCACCGGCGCTCACTGTCGCGGGTTTGGTGCCACCCGCGGCGAGGACCGTGACGACCAGGGCATCGAGGGTGCCGAGTTCGCGCAGAAGATCATCCGGGGCACCGCGCAAGGACGCGCAGTGGATTGCGACGCCGCATGCCTTGCCGGTCGCGTCGATCGCGTCGGCCAGGTCGTGCGCGAACTGGACGTTTCCGCTGGTGTGGTGGGCGCGGTAGAACAACACCCCGACTCGCGGAAGCACCGCGTCAGGGTTTGCGGGACGGTCGAGAACGCCCCATTCGGGCAGCTCGAGCGGGGGTTCGAAGCCTTCACCGCCGAGGAGCACCGTGTCGGACAGGAACGCGTGCAGCCGAGCGAGGTTCGCCGGGCCGCCATAGGCGAGATAACGGTGGGCCTCTGCGGCGGTACCGATCGGCACCGTCGACCAACCCATCAACTCCGCATCGGGGGTCTGCTCACCACCGAGAACGATGACGGGAACTCCTTGGGCAAGAACCAAGTCGAGCCCTGTCTGCCAGGAACGGGCGGATCCGAGGATCCGCACGACGACCAGGTCGGTTCCGGTCAGCAAGGCAGGGAGCGCTCGGGGATCCTCGCCGGTCAGGTCGAGGCGGGACGGGTTGCCGACCACCCAGTCGGCGCCACTGGAACGCGCCGACAACAGGTCGGTGTCCGACGTCGACAACAGCGCGAGCCGCGTCACAACGCAACCCCAAGCAGCACAACAGAAGCCATGTTCAGTCTCCAAAACCCTCGTGGACCTCGCGTGCCGTGGCCGGTCTCCTGGCTGACGGATCGACGCTGCTCGGCCGACCTTCCCGGAGCTGACTCCAGTGGTCTCCGCACCGGCGGACCGGTACGGACGAGGGCGAACAACTACCCGCTCACAGTGGCGAGGGCCGCGTCGGTTTTTCACCGACTTCCCGAGCACCACGGCAAACCGAGAGTAGCGCACGGTTTTCTCCGGGTGTGCAACCATGTGCGCTCATGGCCGACCTTCCTCCCGAAACCTTTGCACCGGATCGGTGCCCCGGGGTGTTGCGTCCGCATCTCGCAGCCGACGGTGCGCTGGTACGACTGCGTGCGCCGGGCGGCCGGGTGCCGGACGGTGGTGTGCACCGGTTGTCGGTGGCGGCCCAGCAGTTCGCGGACGGCGACCTTCACCTCACGTCACGCGGAAACATACAGATCAGAGGCATTTCCGTCGACGAATGCGGGGCCGTTCCGGAAGGACTCGTGCAAGCGGTCTCCGGTGCCGGGTTCCTGCCGTCGGCGTCCCACGAACGTGTACGGAACATCGTCGCGTCGCCGCTGTCCGGACGGTTCGGCGGGCTCGCCGACATCCGGCCGCTCGTCGGTGCGCTCGACGAGGCCCTGTGCCGGGAACCTGCACTCGCCGACCTGCCCGGCAGGTTTCTGTTCGGTCTCGACGACGGCCGCGGCGATGTTGCGGCTCTCCGGTGCGACCTCGCCGCGGTCGCGGTCGATGCCCGCAGCGCACGGCTCACCATCGGAGATCTGTCCGGCCCGACACTGCCGCTGCCGGACGTGGTCGACGTCATGATCGCGACGGCGCTGCGGTTCGTCGAGGCACGGGCGACACGGTGGCACGTGCGGCAGCTCCCTGAGGCCGGACGCGAAATCGGCGGTGTTTCAACCGTTCCCCCGGCACCGCCTGCCGTGATGCCGTACGGCGTCCTCGGTACCGCGGTGTCGGTGCTGGTTCCGCTGGGGATACTCACCCCGCCGATGGTCGCCGCGCTGCCGGCCCGAGGCGTGATCGTCACACCGTGGCGTGGACTCGTTCTTCCCGGTGACAGCGATCCGGCCGCGCTGGCCGCGGCCGGGTTCGTGCTCGACGACGATTCGCCGTGGCGACGGGTCACCGCTTGCACGGGTGCACCCGGGTGTAACCTCGCCGGTGGAAACACCCGAGCACTCGCACGCCGCGTCGCTGCGTCACCCCTCCCGGACCGCGCTGTGCATGTTGTCGGCTGCGAACGCTCCTGCGGCGCACCGCACTCCCCTCACTCCCTCGTCTTCGCCTGCAGTTCGCCGTAACAGGAGCCCGCCGTGATCGAATCCCCGCCACCCCGTCGGTACGAGTACGAAACCGACGGTGCCGAGATCTACGTACGCTCGTTCGCGACGATCCGGGCAGAGTCCGATCTCGCCGCGATTCCCGCGGACGCCGAGAAGGTCGCGGTACGTATGATCCACGCGAGTGGGCAGACCGACCTCGCCCGAGATCTGGTGATCCATCCCGATCTGGTCGTGGCGGCCCGTCGGGCACTCGACGCCGGGGCGCCTGTTCTCACCGACGCGAACATGGTTGCCTCCGGTATCACCCGCACCCGCCTGCCCGCCGGCAACGAGGTGCTGTGCCTGTTGCGTGATCCACGGGTTCCGGCTCTCGCGGAACGTTGGGGAACCACCCGATCGGCGGCGGCGGTGTCGCTGTGGGCCGACCGGCTCGACGGGGCTGTCGTCGCGATCGGCAACGCTCCCACCGCCCTGTTCCACCTGCTGGAAATGCTCGACGCCGGCGCGCCCCGACCGGCCGCAATCGTCGGGGTGCCGGTCGGTTTCATCGGTGCCGCCGAATCCAAGGAGGCACTGATCGAACACGGTCTGCAGATCCCGTACCTGGCGGTCCGGGGACGACGGGGCGGCTCGGCGATGGCATCGTCCGCCCTCAACGCACTGGCACAGGAAGCGGAATGACCACTACAGCAAACACTCCCGGCAAGATCTTCGGCGTAGGCCTGGGACCCGGCGACCCCGAACTCATCACACGCAAAGCTGCACGACTGGTCGGAGATGCCGACGTGATCGCCTACTATTCGGGAACACACGGCCGGTCGATCGCGCGTGCCATCGCGGCCGACCTCATCCCGGACGGTGCGTTCGAGGAACGTCTGGTGTACCCGGTCACCACCGGCACCGTCGACCACCCGGGCGGATACGACGGCGCGATCGCCGACTTCTACGACGAGTCCGCGGCCCGGTTGGCCGTCCACCTCGATGCGGGCCGGACCGTGGTGGTGCTGTGCGAGGGCGACCCGTTGTTCTACGGCTCCTACATGTACCTCCACGATCGACTCGCGACCCGCTACGACGCCGAGGTGGTTCCCGGAGTGACGTCGTTCTCCGCAGCGGCGGCCGCGGCGGCGGAACCGCTGGTGCGACGTACCGATGTCCTGACGATTCTGCCGGGAACGCTGCCGGAACCGGAACTGGCGCGTCGCCTCGCCGACACCGACGGCGCCGTGATCATGAAGCTCGGCCGTACCTTTCCCGCAGTCCGCAACGCGCTCGCGCACTCGGGTCGGCTCGCAGATGCCGTATATGTCGAGCGCGCATCGATGGATGGTCAGCGGATCGCACCCGTTGTCGATGTCGATCCGGCCGACGTGCCGTACTTTTCGGTGATCCTGGCCCCGGGCGACCGGGCGCCGCGAAACGCCGGCATCGCGGACCGGTCCCGTCCGGCGGTCGAGACGAAGTCGGAACTTGTTGTCACCGAGGAGGTTCTGGTGATCGGGTTGGGTCCCGCCGACGAGAAGTGGCTGACGCCGGAAGCGTCCGATGCACTCGCGTCCGTGGACCACGTCGTCGGATACGGGCCGTACGTGGACCGGGTTCCGGTTCGACCAGGCCTGCAACGGCATTCGACCGGCAACACTGTGGAGGTCGATCGTGCCCGGTTCGCTCTCGATCTCGCGCTTGCCGGAGAGAAGGTTGCCGTGGTCTCCGGTGGCGACGCCGGGATCTTCGGCATGGCGGCGGCAGTGTTCGAGGCCGCTCGCGACGACAGATACGAGTCCGTACCGATCCGGGTACTTCCCGGTGTGTCCGCGGTTCAGGCGGTCGCGGCCCGTGCCGGTGCACCCATCGGAGGAGATTTCGCGGTGATGAGCCTGTCAGACCGGCTCAAGCCGTGGGAGGTGATCGAACGACGTCTCGTCGCTGTCGCCGAAGCCGACCTCGTGCTGGGTATCTACAACCCTGCGTCTCGCTCACGCACGACGCAGGTCGCCGACGCCAAGGACGTACTGCTGCGACACCGCCCGGGCGACACCGTCGTCGTAGTGGGACGCGACGTGGGCCGCCCCGGAGAATCGCTCGACGTCACCACGCTCGAGAAACTCGACCCGGCGAGCATCGACATGAAGTGCCTGCTCATCATCGGCGCTGCAGCAACCTCGGTGACGGCAGCCGGGGCGGTGTGGACCGCACGATCGGTTCGGTGACGACCGCTACACAGGGCGGTCGCGCGCCGGGTCGTAGAGATGCGAACACGCCACTTCCGACTGCTCCCGGACACCGAGCGCCCTACCTACGAGAATCACCGCGGTGTGCTTCAGGCCGGCCCGCTCGACCCGGTCCGCGATGTCCGCGAGCGTGCCGCGGAGAACCAACTCCTCGGGGCGCGATGCGAAGGCCACGACGGCAGCTGGGCAGTCGGTTCCGTACTCCGTGCTCAACTCCTCGGCGAGGGCCCGCACCCTGGTGATCGCAAGGTGCAGAACCAGACTGGCGCGCAAACCCGCGACCCGCGCGAGTGCCTCGGTGTCGGGCATCGCCGTCGACCGCGCCTGCGTACGGGTGAGCACGACCGTCTGCACAAGTTCCGGCACCGTCAGTTCGGCGCCGAGGGTCGCAGCTGCCGCCGCATACGCGGGCACGCCCGGAGTGACGTCCCACGGCACTCCGGCCGCGTCGAGCCGCCGGGTCTGCTCGGTGAGCGCCGAGTACAACGACGGATCGCCCGAACACAACCGCACCGCGTCGAGTCCGCGGCGGTGCGCGTCGACGAGATGCTCGGTGATTCGATCGAGGTCCAGGTGCTGGGTGTCCACGAGTTCGGCATCCTCGGCGCAGTGCGCGAGGATCTCCTCGTCCAGGTAGGTACCCGCGTACAACACCACCGGCGCCTGTCGCAGCAGACCGGCCGCACGCAGCGTGAGCAGATCGGCCGCGCCGGGCCCCGATCCTACGAAATGAACTGTCATTTCCCACCTTTCACAACGGACCACTGCACGACCGGACTCAGTGACTGCCACCCGGTGAATGTTCCTATGGACGCAGCCTGTTCGACCGACAACCGGGTCAGCTCACCGCCGTGCGCCTTCCACCATTCCACGAGCACCGCCTCGGTCTCGAGGGTCACCGAGTGAGCCACGAGACGACCACCATCGCGCAGCGCGTTCCAGCACGCGTCGAGCACTCCGGCCCGGCTACCACCGCCACCGACGAAGATCGCGTCAGGCGTCTCGAGTCCCGACAACGCCTCCGGTGCCTCACCGCGCAACACGCGCACCGAGGTCGGCACCCCGAGCCGGGATGCGTTGCGCTCGACGGCCTCCGCGCGTGAGGGGTTCCGTTCGAGTGCGATCGTCCGGCAGTTCGGATCGGTACGCGCCCATTCGATTCCCACCGATCCTGCACCGGCCCCGATATCCCACAACAACTGTCCCGGTTTCGGTGCCAGCGCGCACACCGCTGCGGCCCGGACGGGTCGTTTGCTGAGCTGTCCGTCGTGTTCGAAGGACTCGTCGGGTAGCCCCGGAATCGTCGATCTTCCCTCCGCTCCTACACATTCGACGCACAGAAGGCTCAGGTCGTCACCTGTCACGCCGACGAACTCCCGCGCCGTTCCCGCCCGGCGCGACTCGTCGGCCTCGCTGCCGAGATTCGACAGGATCGTCACCCGCGCCGCACCGAATCCCTCGTCGACGAGCAGTCGCGCGACCACGTCGAGACTCGATGCATCCGAGGTCAGCACGATCAGCCGTCGATCACGAGACAAGTACCGGCGCAACGTGTCGACGTTCCGGCCGACGAGAGTGGCGGTCTCGCAATCCTCTGCGGCCCAGCCCATCCGGGCACGGGCCAGTGCGACGGACGACACCGCCGGAATCACGTGCACCGCGTCGCGACCGAGCCTGCGGATCAAGGTCGATCCGATTCCGGACACCAGTGGATCACCCGACGCGAGCACAACGATCGACCGCCCGGCATAGCGGGCGAGCACGTCGTCGAGACCCGCGAGCAGCGGGGAAGGCCACGGCTCGCGGATCGCGCCGGAGTTTGGCACAGACGCGAGATGCCGACGCCCGCCGAGCAGGACTTCGGCGCCCAGAACGTGTGCCCGCGCGGCCGGCGCCACGCCGGCCCAACCGTCGGCACCGATGCCGACCACGGTGATCGAAGAACCCATGGCGGTGAACCATAGTGCAGGGCGGTGTGGATACACTCGGCCACGGCAAGACAATCGAAGGTGCCCCTCACGGGGATAATCGGGAAGCCGGTGAGAATCCGGCACAGGCCCGCTGCGGTGACCCGGGAGTCGTCGATCATGCGCGTACGCGCAGCCACTGGACCATCGGTCCGGGAAGGCGATCGCACGATGTCCGACCGGGAAGTCCGAATACCGGCCTTCGATTCAGCTGCCGAATAGTACGTCCCAGCGGGAGCCTGTGGAGGGTCGAGTAGTGCACGTGTATCCGTTCAGCGCCGTCGTCGGTTCAGACGATCTGGCGCTCGCCCTGACGCTGTGCGCGGTGTCGCCGGAGATCGGCGGCGTGCTCGTGCGCGGCGAGAAGGGCACCGCGAAATCGACGATGGTCCGAGCGCAGGCAGCACTGTTGCCGCAGGTCGACGAGGTCGAGGGCTGCCGCTTCGCGTGTGATCCCCGGTCGGTCGACCCCGCCTGTCCCGACGGGCCGCACCCGACGAACGCGCCCGTACGGCGTCGTCCGGCGCGCCTCGTCGAACTGCCCGTGGGCGCCACCGAGGACCGGGTTACCGGGTCGCTGCACCTGCAGAAAGCGTTGTCGGCGGGCACTGCGGAATACGAACCCGGCCTGCTGGCGCTCGCGCATCGCGGCGTGCTGTACGTCGACGAAGTGAACCTCCTGCACGACCATCTCGTCGATCTGCTGCTCGATGCCGCTGCGATGGGTCGTTCCACGGTCGAGCGCGACGGGGTGTCCGTCACCCATGCCGCACGATTCGTGCTGGTCGGCACCATGAATCCCGAGGAAGGCGAACTGCGACCGCAGCTACTGGACCGGTTCGGCCTGACGGTCGACGTGGCGGCGCCACGTGATCCGCAGTTGCGTGCCGAGATCATCCGCCGTCGCCTGGCATTCGACGCCGACCCCGCAGCATTCACCGCGCAGTGGGCCGATGCCGAAGCCGCGCTGTCCGAGCGCATCGTCGATGCGCGCCACAGGATGCCGCAAGTACAGCTCGGTGATGCTGCGCTCGTCGCGATCGCGGAGGTGTGCGCTGCGTTCGACGTCGACGGCATGCGTGCCGACCTGGTGACCGCGAAAACTGCCGTGGCGCATGCAGCCTGGGAAGGCCGCGGTGAGGTGACCCGGGGGGACATCGCGGTCGCAGCGAAACTTGCGCTGCCTCACCGACGCCGCCGCAATCCCTTCGACTCGCCGGGGATGGACGAGGATCTGCTCGACGAATTACTCGGCAACACCGCGCCAGACGAGGATCCCGACGGCGGTCCGGACGGTGACGGCCCCGACGGTGGCGGCGCGCCCGATCCGTCCGGTCCGGCAGGCGGCGAGGCGGATTCTGCGTCCCCCGAGACCGAGCCGGAGCAAAAATCCGCTCCCGCACCCACCGCGGTGTCCGCCCCCGGCGACCCGTACCGCACCCGACTGTTCACCGCAGACCGCACCGGACGCGGCGCGCCGGGCCGGCGTTCACGGGCACGCACCACCACCGGCCGCACGGTCGGTGAGCGTCGCGGCGATACCGGACCGATCCATCTCCCCGCCACGATCCGCGCGAACGCCCTCTCCCATTCGGTCGGGCAGCAAGCAGGGCCGGGTGGGCTTCGGGAGTTGCGACGCAGGGTGATCGAGGGTCGCGAGGCAAACCTCGTGCTGCTGTGCGTCGACGCCTCCGGGTCGATGGCCGCGAAACAGCGCATGACACAGGTGAAGACGGCGATCCTGTCGCTGCTCCTCGACGCATACCGACGTCGCGACACCGTCGGTCTCGTCACCTTCCGGGGGACCACCGCGAGTCTCACCCTCCCTCCCACCAGCTCGGTCGATGTGGCCGCCGCACGACTTCGCGACCTTCCCGCCGGCGGCCGCACACCGCTCGCCGAGGGATTGATCGAATCCGCCGAGACGGTTCGGCGGCACAGGTTGCGCGACCCGGACCGGCGCGCGTTGCTCGTCGTCGTCACCGACGGTCGCGCGACGTCCGGCGAGAATGCGGTCAACAGAGCCCTCGCGGCGGCCGATGTGGTTGCAGAACAGAGAATCTCCGCAGTGGTCGTCGACTCCGAAACAGGCCGGTTCCGCATGGGACTGGCGGGGCGTCTCGCCGAACGACTCGGAGCCGAATACATGCAGGTCGGCGATATACATGCAGATGCACTCACCGGGATCGTCCGAGGAAGGGCCGCCTGATGCCGAAGGGACAACCGTCCATCGTGCCCGACGACGGGCTCACCACCCGCCAACGGCGCAATCGCCCACTGCTCATGGTCAACACCGGTGACGGCAAAGGGAAGTCGACGGCTGCATTCGGACTTGCCCTGCGCGGCTGGAACCAGGGTTGGCCGGTCGCCGTGTTCCAGTTCGTGAAGTCCGCCAAATGGCGACTCGGTGAGCAGACAGCGTTCGAAACCCTCGGCGAGTTGCACACCGCTCGTGGCACGGGCGGGCCGATCGAATGGCACAAGATGGGCTCGGGCTGGTCGTGGTCGCGCAAGGAAGGCAACGACGAGGACCACGCCGCCGACGCACTCTCGGGATGGCGCGAGATCCAGCGACGTCTGGCTGCGGAGCAGCACGGCTTGTACGTGCTCGACGAATTCACCTACCCGGTCAACTGGGGCTGGATCGACATCGACGAGGTCGTCGATACCCTCTCCCACCGCACCGGGCACCAGCACGTCATGATCACGGGACGTCGTGCGGACCCGAAACTGCTCGACATCGCCGACCTCGTCACGGAGATGACGAAGATCAAGCACCCCATGGACGCGGGCCAGAAGGGCCAGCGGGGAATCGAATGGTGAGAGCAAACAAGTGGTAGCCCTCCCCCGCCTCGTCGTCGCCGCGCCGGCCTCCGGGCACGGTAAGACCACCGTGTCCGCAGGGCTGATGGCGGCCCTGCGGCGCACCGGAATGGTGGTCTCGGGACACAAGATCGGCCCCGACTACATCGATCCCGGTTACCATGCACTGGCGACGGGACGTCCCGGCCGCAACCTCGATCCACATCTCGTCGGCGAAGACCTCGTGGCACCGCTACTCCTCCACGGTGCCGCGGGCGCCGACATCGCGGTGGTCGAGGGCGTCATGGGGCTGTACGACGGAATGCTCGGCACCGACGGTTACGCGTCGACCTCACACGTCGCGTCGTTGCTGACCGCGCCGGTGATCCTCGTCGTCGATGTGTCGCACGCATCGCGGTCGATCGCGGCGATCGTGCACGGCATGGCGTCGTACGACCGCGGCACCCGCATCGCGGGAGTGATCTTGAACAAGGCCGGTTCCCAACGGCATTCGGACGAGGTGATCGCTGCGCTGGAACCGACCGGCATCCCGGTGCTCGGCGCACTGCATCGTGACGACGGGATCTCGGCCCCCTCCCGGCATCTGGGCCTGATACCCGCAGAGGAGCGTGCGGAGGCGGCCGGGCAACTCGATCGACTCGCCGACGCCATCGCGGAACACATCGACCTCGCCGAACTCGTACGGATCGCGCGGACGGTACCGGATATGCACAGCCTGTCGTGGGAGCCCGGCGAGCCGGTGTCCCACAGCGACGTGCGCCCGGTCGTCGCGATCGCGGGTGGCCGCGCCTTCACCTTCCGCTACACCGAAACCGAAGAACTGTTGCGCGCCGCCGGATGCCGCACCGTCACCTTCGATCCCCTGCGCGACGAGAAGCTTCCGGACGGCACCACCGGAATCTATCTGGGCGGCGGATTCCCGGAGGTCCACGCCGCGGACCTCTCCGCGAACGTTCCACTGCGTGACCATCTCCGGGCTGCGATCACCGCCGGTGTACCGACCGTCGCAGAATGCGCCGGACTGCTGTATCTGTGCCGCGACGTCGACGGCGCCGAGATGGTCGGCGCACTCGATGCGTCCGCGCGGATGACCTCGCGCCTGACCCTGGGCTACCGCACCGCGATTGCCACCACCGACAGCCTGCTGGCCACCGCCGGCACCCGCGTCACCGGACACGAGTTCCATCGCACCGTCGCCGAGCCCGGCCCGGCCCCCGGCTGGTTGCTCGACGGGCGGCCCGACGGTTTCGCGACCGCGACACTGCACGCGTCCTACCTGCACACTCATTGGGCCGGTCACCCGCAACTCGCGCAGCGGTTCGTCGACGCCGCCCGCGCCGCGACACCCGTCCCGGCACCGCCGCCGCAGCGCCGCCTGCGCGCCCCCGACCTACACCATCACGGCGATCGCGAAGCCACCCCAGGGCTCGTCGACCTCGCCGTCAACGTTTCGAAACGGCCGCGTCCCGCGTGGCTGGACGATGCACTGCGCGCGTCCCTCCACGATCTGGACCGGTACCCGGACCCGGAGGCCGCCTGCTCCGCGCTCGCAAGCCGGCACGGCCGTACCGCCGACGAGATACTGCCCACCGCGGGCGGCGCCGAAGCCTTCACGCTCATCGCGCGGGCACGGGAATGGCACGCCCCGGTGGTCGTGCATCCGCAGTTCACCGAACCGGAAGCGGCACTCGCAGCGGCCGGACACGACGTGCGGCGTGTGATCCTGCGCGCCGGCGACGGCTTCGTCCTCGATCCCGGTGCCGTGCCCGACGATGCGGATCTCGTCGTGATCGGCAACCCCACGAACCCGACATCGGTGCTGCACCCTGCCGGAACGTTGCGGGCACTGCTCCGGCCGGGACGTGTCGTGGTGGTCGATGAAGCTTTCATGGATGCTGTTCCCGGAGAGACGGAGTCGCTCGCGGGGGAGCGACAATCCGGATTAGTGGTGGTTCGTTCGCTCACGAAAACCTGGGCGATTCCGGGCATCCGGTCGGGGTATGTCGTCGGTGCCGCCGACGTGATCGTGGATCTCGCGGCGCAGCAACCTCCGTGGTCGGTGTCGACCCCTGCCGCCGCGGCAATGATCGCGTGCGCGGCCGCACGCGCCACGTCGGAGGCGGAGACGATCGCCCGGGAAATCGCCGCCGACCGGGCCGCACTCGTCGAAGCTCTCAAAGACTCCGGCCTGACGGTGGCCGGCACTCCCGCCGGACCGTTCGTGCTGGTCCCCGTGCGCGCCGGTACGCGGGAGAAGTTGCGCGCGAGAGGCTTCGCGGTGCGTCGCGGTGACACCTTCCCCGGACTCGGCGAAAAGTGGGTGCGGATCGCGGTACGCGACCGTGCCACCACCGCCGCACTGCTCGATGCGTGGAGATCGATCCGATGAGGGCAGCAGGGTTGGTGCTGGGGTACGTCGCCGACCGGGTTTTCGGTGATCCGCGGCGGTGGCATCCCGTGAGCGGGTTCGGAAAAGTCGCGCGGTGTGCCGAACGAACGATGTATGCCGACAACCGCAGCGCCGGAGTTGCATTCACAGTCCTACTCGTCGGCTCCACCGGGCTGCTGGGCTGGACCGCCGACCGGGCCACCCGATCCCGCCCTCTGCTCAACACCGCGGTCACTGCATTCGCAACCTGGATGGTGCTCGGGGGTCGATCCCTCGGCACCGAGGCGCGCGCCCTGGACCGCCAGTTGCGGCGCGGCGACCTCGCCGCGGCACGGGTGCAGGTCACGCATCTCGTCGGCCGCGACCCCTCACAGCTCGAAGCGAACGACATTGCCCGCGCGACAATTGAATCCGTCGCCGAGAACACCTCGGATGCCGTCGTGGCACCACTCCTCTGGGGAGCGGTTCTCGGTCCGGCCGGACTGCTCGGCTATCGCGCAGCGAACACGCTGGACGCCCGGGTCGGGCACCGCACCCCCCGCCTGGAACGATTCGGGTGGGCATCGGCGCGACTCGACGATGTACTCAACCTCGCCCCGGCTCGGCTGACCGCGCTGCTGGCCGCGGCAATGGGTGGGAACCCTGGTGCGGCACTCCGCACATGGCGACGGGACGCGCACAAACACCCGAGTCCGAATGCCGGTCCCGTCGAGGCGGCTTTCGCCGGGGCGCTCGGAATCACGCTCGGGGGAGCGAACGTCTATCACGGAGTCGTCGAGGACCGCGGGACGCTGGGCGACGGCCCGGCACCCGGCCCGGCGGATATCGGTAGAACCGCGCGTCTCGCAGCACGGGTAGGTGCGGGAGCACTGATTTCGACCGTTGCGCCGGTCGTCGCTGTGCGGATTGCGGTGCGCGCACGCCGGTGACGGTCGGGGTCGAGACTCGTCCCACCGGGACGTTCCGGCAGGGATGACATTTCCAAAGTGGCGCACACGACGTGCAACGGTGCCTGCGCGCCCGACGCGAGGAACGCCGCTGAAGTGCGAGAAACCCGACGAACTCAGATCCGAGACACCGCAGGTTCGAGGACCCAGGCGGCCGCTTCACCCACGGTCGCCACGGTACGGACGCCGGGCGGCCCCGCCGGCCGGCTGACCATGATCACTCGGACGCCGAGTTCAGCGGCCGCGTCGAGCTTCGCTCTTGTGAGGTCGCCCCCGGAATCCTTGGTGACCAGCGTATCCACTTCGTATTTCCGCATCAGCGCGCATTCACCATCGAAGGTGTACGGGCCGCGGGCGTGCACCAATGTCCAGCCGAGCGGGAACTCGCCGTCGAGCGGGTCGACGATTCGCGCCACCACCCGGTGCTTTCGGAGCGGTTCGACGAAGCGATCGAGCGTCTGACGGCCCGTACTCAAGAAGACACCGGATCCGTCGGCCGCAACTTGCGCAGCCTCCTCGTGGGAGGACACCCGGATCCATCCACCCGTCTCGTCGGACCATCCTGGGCGCTGCAAGCGCAACAACGGAATTCTCGCTGCACGGCAGGCATCGGCCGCGTTGGCACTGATGCCCTTCGCGAAAGGGTGTGTCGCGTCCACGACCGCATCCACACCCCCGGTACGCAGGTACGCTTCGAGCCCGTCGACGCCACCGAACCCGCCGATACGCACTGCACCCACCGGCAGTCGTGGATTGTGCACTCGCCCAGCGAGCGAGGACACGAAGTCGACTTCGTTGTCGCACAAAACCTGTGCGAGTTCACGCGCCTCTCCGGTGCCACCGAGAACCAGCACGGTCATGCGAGTGCTCCCGTCAGGGTCGGCAGCGTGGGGTGGTCCCCCATCGTCGAGAGCAGCACATCGACGCCGATGTGCTCGTCGATCATGTCGGCGAGCAGATCGAGTCGAGCCTCGCGTTGTGCAGCGAAATCCACCGCACCGGTGTGCACCTCGCGGCCGACCGCGACGGCTACCTCGCGCAGCCACGCCGTACGCAGTGCATCGCCCTCCAGGGTGCCGTGCCACATGGTGCCGAACACGTTGCCTCGCCGGGCCCCACCGAGGAATTCGTCGTCGCCGCCGGCACAGATACGTCCGTGATGGATCTGGTAGCCCGTCGCTTCGGCTCCGAGTGCCGAGGCGGCCGGTAGCCGCAGCACTTTACTGCGGCCGAATTCCGTTCTCACATCGAGTAGTCCGAGACCATGATCTCGCGCACCCGGAGTTCCTTCGACACCGTGCGGGTCGACGATCTCGCCTCCCAGCATCTGGAACCCGCCGCAGATGCCGAGGACCACTCCACCGCGACGCACGTGGCCGACGATGGCCGCGTCGAGGCCGCGGGAACGCAGCCACGCCAGGTCGGCGAGTGTCGCGCGGGTGCCGGGCACGATCACGACGTCCGCGCCCGCGAGAGCCCGAGGATCGTCGACGAACCGCACTCGCACATCCGGTTCGAGGCAAAGTGCGTCGACATCCGTGAAGTTGCTGACGCGCGGCAACATGACGACGGCGATCGTGAGCGCGCCGTCGCCGTCGTGGCTCGGACGGGATGTCAATGCAAGGGAGTCTTCGGAGTCCAGCCACAGGTCGCGCTGCCAGGGCAGTACCCCGAGCACCGGGCGTCCCGTCAGTGCGCGCAACGAATCCAGGCCGGGTTTCAGCAGAGTGACGTCGCCGCGGAACTTGTTGATCACGAAACCGCGCACCAGCTGCTGATCGGCGGCGTCGAGGAGGGCGAGCGTGCCGTACATCGATGCGAAAACCCCGCCTCGGTCGATGTCGCCGACAAGTATCGTGGGAAGCGAACCGTGTTGTGCAAGTCCCATGTTGACATAATCGTGTGCACGGAGGTTGATCTCGGCTGCACTACCCGCGCCCTCGCACACGACCACGTCGAACCGGTTACGGAGGTCGTCCAACGCCGCGAAGGCCGCTTCGGCGAGATGGTTACGGCCACCCGCGAATTCACCGGCTTCGAGAGTCCCCGCCGGTTGTCCCAGCACCACTACGTGGCTGCGGCGGTCGCTGCCGGGTTTGAGGAGTACAGGATTCATGGCCGGTTCCGGCGTCGCGCGGGCAGCGACCGCCTGAATCCATTGCGCGCGCCCGATTTCGGCACCCTCACCGGTTTCGGGGTCGATCGTGACCATGGAGTTGTTGGACATGTTCTGCGCCTTGTACGGCGCGACCGTCAGGCCGCGACGCGACAGGGCACGACAGATTCCGGCGGTGACCACGGACTTTCCCGCATCCGATGTCGTTCCGGCGACAAGCAGACCGTGCGCCATGTTCGTCAGGCCACGACCCGGACGGGACGGGACGCGCGTTCGGTGAGAAACGCGAAGGCCGAGCCCAGTGTGGCCCAGAGCGCGATCTGGACAGCGAACGACGACACCCGGAAGTCCCACAACAAGGTGGCCGGGAAATCCTCGCCGACCTCGTCGATCGTCGGCAGCACGAGATATCCCAGACTCACCACGATCAGGAATGCGAGGGCGGGTGCCACGAGGCGCACCGTCCGGAATTCGTTGTTCGCGAGTGCTTTCGCGACGATCACTGCGACCGCGACGGCGATCAGGCCGAGGACGACGGTCGCGGCCCACAGCCAGGTTCGCTGGTCGATCGTGTCGGGATCGCCGACGGCGGGCGGATTCGCCGGGTATTTCAGGAACGGAACCGCGCCGATCGCGAGCCACCCCAGGACTGCACCGGTGAGCGCGAGAACAGGGGCGGACAGGTTCGTGCGACGACGGGCGAAGTGGAGGACGGTCGCGAAGAGGGCCCCGACGGCAAGGCCGGTCAGCGCGGTCGCGAGGAACAACCCGGCCTTCTGACCGGACCGGTTCACCGTCGCATCGTCTCCGTGACTGTGGCCCGCCGCTCCCTCCGCGTCGTGCGAGTGCTCTGCCGCACCGAGGGAAGGCGCTGCACCGGCGGCCTCTTCGAGTGCAATGGCGGACTCGATATGCGGTTCACCTGCGACGAAAGCCACCGCGCCCGCGAGCAGACCTGCGATCAGTCCGGCCAGCAGTCCGCGCAACAGCAACTGGACGAAGGTCCCGGGCATCGGCGCTTCAGGTTTCAGTGGCATGGCAGGCCCAGCAGATGACGGCCGTCGTGCATGAGTTCGTGCATGAACATGCCGGTTCGCGATACGGCGCCCTGGTCGAAACCGACCAGGTAGAGCGTCAGCACAGCGAGCACGACGATCGCGGTGACGGCGGCGGCGAGCGCGGCCGAACTCAGCGTGTCGTCCGGGGTATGGGCAACAACCATGGCAACCTCCTGGGATTTCGCGTCCCATCCGAAAGCCATGCACCGAGGGAGTTTTCTGGCTTCCGAAAGAGGAAGATCTTTCGGTTACAGTGGCGCGACCGCTCCGGTATCCCACCGGATTGCCTGCACCTCGACACATGCGTACCGGGGAACCCTGACACCACCGACACGCCCTGTCAAGCGTGCGCGACAATGGCTCTCGTGCCCCGACTGTTCCTGATCTCTCACGCCTCCACCGACGCGCAACGCGCCGTTGCTTTTCCGCGCGACGAGCCTGTCTCAGGTCGTGGACGACGAGAACTCGTGCGAGCGACGGCGCCCGTCGCCGACGTCGCGCTCACCGCACCGGAACTCCGGACAATCGAGACAGCTACAGCCCTGGGCCTGTCCCCCACCGTGGAACCACTGCTGCGCGACATGGATTTCGGACGGTGGTCCGGCACGGCGATGGAGGAGATCCCCGCAGCGAGTCTCGCCGTATGGCTCGCCGATCCGGAGGCCGCCCCGCACGGAGGGGAGTCGATCCACGACGTGATCGTGCGTACCGGCACCTGGCTCGCCTCACTGATGGATTCACCGGAACGCATCGTCGCGGTGACGCACGCCGCAGTGGTACGGGCGGCGACGCTGTGCGCGCTCGGTGCGCCCGCGTCGGCGTTCCGGCGCATCGATGTCCGTCCGCTCGCTGTCACCCGACTCGACGGCAAGGACGGCCGCTGGAACCTGCGGTTGGGATGAACCGCTACCAGGTCACGTCCTGCTCGCAACGCCGGCCGTCGACCGTTCCCTCGACCTGCACCGTCGCGTGCTCGAGGCCGTGCGATGCGAGGGTCGTGCGCGCCGAGTCGAGGATCCACTGGGGGTCGTGGTCGCTCACCAGGTGCACGGTGGCGACGTCCATGCCGGTGGTCAGCGTCCACACATGCAGGTCGTGAACTCCGCACACCCCCGGCAATGCCGCGAGGTCGGAGCGGAGCGCATCGACGTCGAGGTGCGCCGGCGACGCCTGGGTGAGAATCCGCAGCGATGCTGCGGCGAGACGCAGCGCGCGAGGGACGACCCACACCGAGATGAGAACGCCGACGACGACGTCGGCAAGATTCCATCCGAACGCGAGCACCAGAACGCCCGCGACGAGGACACCGACGCTGCCGACCGTGTCGGCAAGCACTTCGGTGTAGGCGCCGCGCACGGCGAGACTGCCCTCGGCATCGGGGCGCAGCATCACCATCACCACGACGTTCGCCACGAGGCCCGCGAGCGCGGTGACGATCATCGGAAGTCCCGGGAGGTCGGGCGAGTCGTCGATACGGCTGATCGCCTCGTAGAAGACCCAGCCCGCAACCCCGAGAAGCAGGACCGCATTGGCCATCGCGGTGAGTACCTCGGCGCGATGCCACCCGAAGGTCCTCGCGGCAGCAGCGCTTCCGCGCCGGGCAAGAATCAGTGCGACCAGGCCCATCGCCACACCGACCACATCGGTGAGCATGTGGCCCGCGTCGGCGAGCAAGGCCAGGGAACCGATCCACAACCCCACCCCGGCTTCGAGCACGAGGAAGATCAGCAGGATCCCCAGCGCGATCGCCATCCGCTTGATGACCCCAGGCGACGGCCCGGCAGAGCCACCGTGTCCGTGGCCTGCGCCGTGCGAATGTCCGTGACCGGAGCCCATGGCCCTCCTTCCAGAGTCCCGGCCATCGTATGCATGAATGCGCATGCATTCAACGGCGAGGTCCGATCGCGACGGTCAGGACTCCGGTTCGTAGGCGGGATGCTCCACCGTCGGCGGCAACGTCGCGATCGCCGAGATGCGTTTGAGCCCTGCGACCTGCAACAAGTCCACGACCAGCGAACGCATCTGCGCGAACACGACCGTCGCCGATACGCCCGCACCCTCGACGAGATCGGGGCTCAGCTTCTTCGCCACGTGTCGCAGCACGCGCGCGGCCTCGGCCCGGTCGGGCTGCTCCCCCGGGTCCGTGAGAGCCATCTCGCGCAGGACGTCGACGGCGTCGGCCAGTTCGTCGAACTGCGCGACGAGCCGCGAGTCGAGAATTTCGTCGTCCCGCACGAGCGTGAGCGACCGCCGGGCAAGCACGCGGACGTTGCGCATCGCATTGTCGATCGGATCGGCCGCCGCCGTCAGTACCTCGAGGCGTGAGCGGCTGTTCCAGTAGAGCGGTGAGATCCGGCTGATCTCCCTGCCACCCTTGAGGTGGGTGCGCATGGTGTCGATGGCCGGCTGGGTCGCGCGGGCCTCGCGCAGTGCCTCTTCGATCGGTTTCGGATTGTTCTCGACCAGCCCTGTCTCGACCTTGCGGAGCACATCTACGGCCGTCCCGAGGATCTCTGCGGCGTTGCGGCGCGCGCGCCGAACCGGATGAGTCGGAACCAACGCCACGACCGCGATCCCCACCAGGCCACCGACCAGTGCGTCGACCATCCGGTCGAAACCGCCCGACTCGCCGGGCGGAAGGAGCGTCGCGACCAACACCGCGGAGTTGCCGGCCTGGATCGCGAAGACCGGGCCGCTGTTGAGCGCCACCGCGGTGGCCATCGCCAGCGCCACGACGAGGGCGATCTGCCACGGGCCGGATCCGATGAGCGACACGATCAGATCGCCGACACCGATTCCCACGGTGACGCCGCACACCAACTCGACGCTGCGGCGCAACCGTGCGCCCAGCGACAGCCCGAGCGACACCACAGCCGCGATCGGAGCGAAGAACGGCGTCGCGTGGTGGATGACGTCCTTGGCCACCCACCACGCGATGCCGGCAGCGAGCGCGCACTGCACGATCGGCAGCGCGGACGAACGTAGGCGTCGCCCCGATTCCTTCAGGCGCTCCCGCGCGTCGACTCGGGCGGGAAAGCGCCTACTCGACGCCAAGTGCTTCCGCCGCGCGGGGGTCGCAGTCCTCCAGGAGGTCGAGGCAGCGTGCGTGCTCGTCTGCCTCACCGATGTCCTTTGCGGCCTTGGCGAGTGCGGCGACGCAGCGCAGGAAGCCGCGGTTCGGTTCGTGGCTGTAGGGGACGGGACCGAAACCCTTCCATCCGTTCCGGCGGAGCTGGTCGAGACCACGGTGGTACCCGGTTCGGGCGTATGCGTAGGCGGCGATGGTGTCGCCGCGTTCGTGCGCAGCTTCCGCGAGGTACGCCCACGCGATCGAGGCGGTGGGGTGCTCGGCTGCGACCTTTGCCGGGTCCTCGCGATCGAGCAGCGCCGACTCCGCTTCGTCGTCGCCGGGAAGGAGGGTGGGCTGGGGTCCGAGAAGATCACCGAATGACGTCATGGGCCCATTCTGCCCGTCATGCCCCGCCGGTCGATAGGCTGCCCGGGTAACCGCAGTCTGTCGAACGAGGTGCAAGCGCGTGCCCGATCCGAACAACGAAGATCCCACCGAACCGAAGCCGACCGAAAAGCCGACGTCCACGGAGTCCGGTGCCACGGCTGCGGGCGACGATTCTCCGGCCGGCCCGGACGATACCGTCGACGCGCCAGCCGATCCCGGCACCGAACCGAAGACGGTCGTCGCCGAGGCTCCGGAGAGCGACAAACTCCCGAAGAGCACCGACGTTCCCCAGACGACCGAGCTTCCGAAGACCGAGCTTCCGAAGAGCCCCGACGTTCCGGTGAGCGACGAGGCTGCCGCAGTCGAAGAACCCTCGACCGCCGAGCCGGCTCCGTCGAGCGAGCATCCGGCACCGACCGAGCAGCCGGCACCGAAGGCACCGAAGGCACCGACCGGCGATCCCGCGACCACTGAGAAAACTGCGGCCACCGAGGAGATTCCGGCAGCCACCCACTCCCCTGAAACGGAACACGCTGCGGCCGCCGAGAATCCCGCGGCAACCGGGGCCTCTGCGGCGACCGAGGACTCGGTTACAAACGACGACTCGGCGACAACCGAGGACTCGGCGGCGACCGTCAGTTTTGCCGCACTCGACAAGAACGTCGAACAAACGAACGCCGAACCTCGCCCCGCGGAGGACACGTCCGTCGACCCGTCGGGTGGTGTCGGGAGTCCTTCGCGGTCGTCGTCGCGAACTGGGCCGGCACCGAGTCCCGCCGACGCGCCCACCGTGCAGATCCCGGTCATGGCGCACACCCCGAAACCACCCCCGGAACGCATCCCGCCCCGGAGCGCTCAGCCTGTGCGTCCAGAGCCGGCACCGGTCGCGCTGCAGCCGTCACCGACGCGGATACCACCGTCCAAGGACAACGACCGCCGACGCCGGATGATCGCTGCCGGAATCGGTGCGGTCGTGGTCGTGGTCGTCATCGCTGCCGTCGCCCTCGCCGTCTTCCTGCAGGACCGTGCGCAGAACTCCCCCGAGAGTCGAATCCGGGCGAGCATCGACACGTTCGTGCAGGGTCTCACCGACGGGGACCTCGACACGCTGCGCGCGTCGACCTGCGGGTCGCTCGCCGACTTCTACGCGTCGGTCGACCCGGCCGATTTCGCCGGCGTCCACGCCCTGGCGGTGCAGGACGGTTCCATCCCCGTGGTGACCAGCGTCGACCGCATCCAGATCACCGACACCACCGCCATCGCGCAGGTGACGGCTCACACCACCCGCAGCCCGGCGGACGTCACCGACCGCACGTTCGACCTCGCGCTCGTCGGTGACGAGTGGAAGGTCTGTAGCGAGTAACCGCCCGACGACGTGAAAGGGGCGCCGACCCTCAGGTCGGCGCCCCTTTCGTGTCGAACAGCGAGTTGTTCCGCTGCTGACGGACTTACTTGGCGGAAACGGACCGTCCCGCGGACCGGAGATCGTTGCAGGCCTCGATGACGCGCTCGGTCATCGACGCCTCCGCCTTCTTCAGGTAGCTGCGCGGGTCGTAGACCTTCTTGTTGCCGACCTCACCGTCGATCTTGAGGACGCCGTCGTAGTTCGAGAACATGTGCCCGGCGATCGGACGGGTGAAGGCGTACTGCGTGTCGGTGTCGACGTTCATCTTCACGACGCCGTAGCCGAGCGCTTCGTCGATCTCGGACTTCAGCGAACCGGAACCACCGTGGAAGACGAGGTCGAACGGCTTCGAGCCCTCGGGAAGTCCCAGCTTCGACGCGGCGACGGCCTGGCCCTCGGCCAGAACAGCCGGCTTGAGCTTGACGTTGCCGGGCTTGTAGACGCCGTGCACGTTGCCGAAGGTCGCGGCGAGCAGGTAGTGACCCTTGTCGCCTGCACCCAGCGCGTCGACGGTCTTCTCGAAATCTTCGACGGTCGTGTAAAGCTTGTCGTTGATCGCGTTCTCGACGCCGTCCTCTTCGCCACCGACGACGCCGATCTCGATCTCGAGGATGATCTTCGCTGCGGCGGCGTCGGCGAGGAGCTGCTTCGCGATCTCGAGGTTCTCGTCGATCGGGATGGCCGAGCCGTCCCACATGTGCGACTGGAACAGCGGGTTCTTGCCGGCGTCGACGCGCTCCTTCGAGATCGCGATGAGCGGCCGGACGTAGCTGTCGAGCTTGTCCTTGGGGCAATGGTCGGTATGGAGCGCGATGGTGACGTCGTACTTGTCGGCAACGACGTGAGCGAATTCGGCGAGTGCCACGGCACCCGTCACCATGTCCTTGACGCCCAGGCCCGAGCCGAACTCGGCGCCACCGGTGGAGAACTGGATGATGCCGTCGCTACCGGCGTCCGCGAATCCCTTGATCGCGGCGTTGATGGTTTCGGACGAGGTGCAGTTGATCGCCGGGAATGCAAAGGAATGCTCCTTGGCGGTAGCAAGCATCTCGGCATAGATCTCGGGAGTCGCGATAGGCACAGCGGCTGTCCTCCAATGAGAAGTCGATCGGCATCCCGCCGGGGTGAGGCAGGTGCCGTGGTTGTCCTTGCAGTATGTCAACTGACACGCCCGGTCGATACCCGGGCCGGGTCCTGCACGATCCCGCCAGGGTGTTGCGATTCGGGTCCCCACCCCCGCGCCGGTACCCTGGCGAACGTGACTTTGGTAGAAGCCTCGGAATCTGTGACCAATTTGGCCTTGTTGCCCGGGTTTCTCGACCCTGTCAACCTTCTGAACTCGTTCGGCACATGGATGCTCATCGGCCTGCTGGTCGTGGTGTTCATCGAATCGGGACTGCTGTTCCCGCTGCTGCCCGGCGATTCCCTCCTGTTCACCGCGGGTCTGATCGCGGCGGCGAAGTCCGCGGAGGTCGAACCGTTCGCGCCGTTGTGGGTGCTCATGGTGACGATTCCGATCGCGGCGATCCTCGGCGACCAGGTCGGGTACTTCATCGGCACCAAGGGCGGCGCGAAGCTGTTCAAGAGCGATGACGCGAAGATCTTCAAGAAGAGCTACCTCGACGAGTCACATCGCTTCTTCCTGCGGCACGGCCCGGCCATGATCTTCCTTGCACGCTTCGTACCCATCGTCCGCACGTACGCGCCGCTCGTCGCCGGCGCCGCGAAGATGCCCTACCGCGTGTTCATCACCTACAACGTCATCGGCGGAATCGTGTGGGGTGCGGGCGTGACGCTGCTGGGCTATCTGCTCGGCCAGATCACGTTCATCGCCGACAACGTCGACTACATCTTCCTGTTGATCGTGTTCGTGTCGGTGCTGCCGATCCTCAACGAGATCGTCAAGCGGTTCCTCGCGTCGCGCCGCGGCACCGCTGCCGCTGCCGCACCGGCCGCCGACTCCGAGCCCGCGACGATGCCCATCCCGCGTATCACCCGCGGCGAATAGTCCTCACGTCGGAGAAGGTGGTTGCCGTCCGGTTCGCCGGGTGGCAACCACCTTTTTTCGTCTGTAAGGGCAGTGGAGTCTGCTGAGGGCAGTGGAGTCTGTGAGGGCAGTGCAAACGAGCCCTAGGTCGTCGCAGGTTTCGCCGCGCGTTCGGCTGCGACGGCATGCGCGGCCTCCATGAGCATCCAGCCGCCGAGTTGCACAGACAGGTCTCGTTCCGCGATTGCGGAACCGCGCACGGAGCCGTGGGAGAACTGCGCGATCGCTGCCCCGAAATCGGGCAGACGAGCCTGCCGCGTCCAGTCCTCGCCGAACAGCGGAAGTTCTTCGACCTGCAGACGGTTCTCCCACGCGGCGTCCGCGGAGGCCAGCACGATCCGCGCCGCAGTGTTGCGAGCACGCACGTCGTCGTTGTCCTGCACGGGCAGGGTCGTCGCGACCATTGCGAGATACCGGGCGAGAATGCCGTTGAACAGTCCCCCGTCACCCCCGCCACCCCCGCTGATCACGCTACGTTCGGTGAGGTTGTCGTCGACAGCTTCGACGAGCCGATGTACGCGTTCCCGGTGCCTGGAGTCACCGAGTTGGACGGCGAGTTCGGTTTCGAGCCCGAGCGTGACGCCTTGCGAGTAGCTGTAGACGGCACGGTCGTGCACACCTTTGCGGATGCCGTCGAGCACGAGGCCGGTCTCGGGGTCCACGAGCGTCTCGTCGATCCAATCCCCCATTTCCTGCGCCCGCCAGACCTTGCCCGCACGAGCGAGCAGCAATGCTGCCGGGCCGTTCGCCGGAGCGTTGAAGAAGTCGTCGCGGCGACGCCACGGGATACCGCCACCCTGCTCGGGTTTCCACGCGTCGGACAACTCGCCGGCGATGGTGTCGAGCGCGGAACGGTGGTCGACATAGAGGTGCCGCTGGGCGCGCTCGAGCGCCAGGCCGAGCCATGCCATGTCGTCGAAATAGTCGTTGGTCCAGCCCGTGAGGTTTCGGATGCGGTGTGTGCGGGTCAGGCGCACGACACGTCGGCGGCGCCGGGACGTCGCCTCGCGTTCGGCGGCGTCGACGGCCAGGTCGATCAGGTGCGCCTGCCACCAGTAGTGCCACGTTCCGAAGATCCGCTCACGCCGCGCTGCGGGCCACCCGACCACGCCCAGCGCCGTGCCCGGTAGCGCCCACAGCCTGCGCACGTGACGTGACATCACGGCGGTTTCCGCAGCGTCTGCACGCTCCGACCACAGCCCGGGCATAACGTTCATGATCCTCATCCCACAATGCCTGCAAAATCCCGCTGCGGCACCGCGTGGTGCCGGATTCTTCATCCCACTTCGGACGGTCCGCGTTACTCCGCCCGAGTGAGATCGTTACCACGCGTCGGCGAGGTCGGCGTGCTGCCGAATCCAGGCGTGCATCGCGATACCCGCGGCCACTCCCGCGTTGATCGAGCGGGTCGAACCGAATTGTGCGATGGAGACGGTCATCGACGCCACCTGCCGGGCCCGTTCGGTGACGCCCGGCCCCTCCTGCCCGAACAGCAGCAGGCAGTTGCGCGGCAGTGCGACCGTCTCGAGAGGCACCGATCCGGGCGTGTTGTCCACCGCGACGACCGTCAGGCCCCTGGCCGCCGCCCAGTCGAGCAGCGTGTCGACGTCCGGGTGATGCATCAGGTGCTGGTACCGGTCGGTGACCATGGCCCCGCGCCGGTTCCAGCGTCGACGGCCGATGATGTGCACGGTGTCGACCGCGAACGCATTCGCCGTGCGCACCACGGTACCGATGTTGGCGTCGTGCCCGAAGTTCTCGATGGCCACGTGCAGCGGGTGCCGGCGGCGGTCGATGTCGGCGACTATCGCCTCACGCGTCCAATAACGGTAGGCGTCGACGACGTTGCGGCTGTCGCCGTGCGCGAGCAGTTCGGGGTCGTAGCGCGGGTCTGTGGGCAATTCTGTCCCGAATTCTTCGACCCACGGTCCGACGCCGTGCGGGTGTTCTCCCCACTCGGTAGGTCCGGGAGTCTCTTCGGCCTGGGTCTGCTCGTCCGTCGACACGTCAGAAGGTTTCGTTCGAGCCGGGTGCGATGGTGAAGCCGTGCCCGGTGCTGTCGTTGGCGCACGTCACGTCGACGTCCGTGGTGGTGCAGGTGTAGCCCAGTTGCGTGAGTGCGGAACCGGGCGGGAGCGCCGGGCTCGTTCCGTCGGGCGAGAGATACACCGGACCACCCGAACAGAGGAATTCGCCGGGTCCGGTGTCCTTCACCCGGATGCCGTGGCCCCAGTTGACGACACAGTTGTCGGGCTGCGGGGGTACGGGGTCGGTGGCACCTTCGCAACCCGCCTCGGTGCGGGTGGGCAGGCGCACGATGCCGCACTGGAATGCTCCGTCGGGGCTTGCGAAATAGTACGACTCGTTGCGTTCGTACTCCACGTCGACCAGCGTCGTGGTGGGCGCGCTCGGGGTGGGTTCCGGCGGCGGAGTGGTCTCCGGCAGTGCGGACGTGGTGGTGGGCGCCGATTCGGTCGTCACGGTGGCCGCTGCAGACGTCGAACGCGCCGCGGACGGCGTTTCGGCCTGCGACTCCTCGGTGGTGGACGAACCGCACCCGGCCAGGACGAGTGCGGCGCACCCGACCGCCGCGACAGAGGACAACCGACTTCTCACGTAACACCCTCCCGACGATGTGCGGAGTTCACTCTAACGATCCGGGAGCGGCACCCGAGCACCCACCGTGCTCGTGCGGACCCCGCCCCGAATGCTTCGCCGCAACGCGGCCACGAGGCGGGCCCTCCGGTCTACCCTTGGACGCGGAGGGAGTCATGTACCACCGTCGAACCGGGTACGCCGTCGCATTCGTCACGACGGCGTATCTCATCGTGTTCTCGCTGTGGCTCAACCTCTTCTATCCGAAGTCCGAGCCCGGGACGGTGGGATTCCAGATCATGTTTCTCGTGTGCCTGTACGGCACCGTCCTGGGTTTGGCGATGATCTTCTCCGATCGCGCTTCCAAGGTCCAGCGCAAGATCGAGCGGGAAGGGTTCGAAGGCTGGGCGACGGTTCGTTCCGCGCGACCCGTTCGCAAGACCCGCTCGGGTCAGCTCACCGAACTCGATCTCGACCTGATGGTTCCGGGTTCCGAGCCCTACCACGGGAAGGTCTTCTACGAGGTTTCTCGTAAGCACCTGCCGCGCTATACCCCGGGACAGGTGGTGACGATCTTCGTCGACCCCGACGACCGGGACCGGATCCTGCTGTTCCCCTGATCCGCCGTTATCGCGCGTTCCGGCGCGCGAGGGCGAGCATTCCCTCGACGAGCATCACCTGCGCCGCCACGTACGTCACCAGCACGAATCCCTCCGCGGCAGCACGCGCCCGTTCGTTCTTCAGCAGCGTGCGACGCAGGACGATCGTGCCGTCGGAGGCGGTGAAGACCAGTCCGCCCAGCCCGAGCCAGCTACGCCGGTCGGCGCCGGGTACGGCAAGCCCCGCGACCCGCGGAGCGCCGGGGGCGAGAGACGAATCGCCGGCGAGCGTCGCGGTGGTGCCGAGCACCGCGCCGTAGCCGGTCAGAGGTAGGGCGACCGTACGGCTGCGGGTGCCGAGCAGTCCTGCCGCACCGAGGACCGCGCCCGCGCGTTGCAACGCGGCGCTCCTGGTCACCCGGGCGCCGTGCCGGACGAGCACCGTCGAGTACGCAGCCTGCATCACCGCGAACGAACCGGCGCCGCGCAGGATGCGCGGATCCTCGTCGGAACGGATCATGAAGACGTCACCGGCCGTGGCGGCGGCGAGACCGCCGAGCAGCAGTGCGGTGTCGGCCGGCGTGGTGTCGCGCGACTGCCGCAGCACCCGTACCGCGAGAGCGGGTCCGATGAGGGGCTTGGCGACGCGCTGCCAGGATTCCTTCTCGAGTACCGCACCGGCGACGGTCACGGCGGTCGCCGCCGCGAGGACCACGTGTTCTGCGCCCCACGGACGTCGACCGAACCAACTCATGGGCCGCACAGTACCTGTCGTCATCGCCCAGACGGCATCGCGTCCCGGCGTGACTATCGGCAGCGACGCGCGGCCCCCGCCGGTGCCGCCCGCAGGAAGCCGGGGGCGGGAAGCGCCCGCCGGGCAGCGGCATCGGTGACCGCCGCTTCGATCGCGTCGACGCGATCGAGGTCGCACAATACGATCGCCGAACCACCGAACCCGCCGCCGACCATCCGGGCTCCCGCGGCACCCGCGTCATGTGCGGCGGCGACCGCGGTGTCGAGTTCGAGGCAACTGACCTCGAAGTCGTCGCGCAGCGACCGGTGCGACGCGTCGAGCAGGGTTCCGAGATCATGAATCCGGCCCGTCCTCAGGGCGTCGGCCGCGAGACACACCCGGTCGATCTCCGTGACAACGTGCCGGGCGCGGCGGCGCAGCACCGGGTCGTCGAGTCCGTCGATCGACGAGGCGTCGCGCAGTGTCGCGACCCCGAGTTCCCGGGCGGCGTCTTCTACCGCACGGCGACGCTCGCCGTACTGCCCGTCGACGAGGCGGTGGGCGGTGCGTGTGTCGACGACCAGAAGCGTCAGGCCGTGGGACGCGGGATCGAAGGGAAGATGCTCGACGCTGCCGTCCGCGCAGTCGAGCAGGAGTGCGTGGCCGGCACGACCGCGCAATGCGATCTGCTGATCCATCCCGCCGGTCGGCGCTCCGACGTACTCGTTCTCCGCAATGACGCAGGCGGCGGCGAGCCGGTCGCGGCCCGCGTCGTCGGTGGGCAGACCGTACAGCTCGGCCGTCGCCAGCGCGACCGCAGCCTCGAGCGCAGCGGACGACGAAAGACCGGACCCTACAGGAACATTCGAGGAGACTGCGATGTCGAGGCCGGTACATCCGGGTGGGTCGAGCGCGTACAGGACACCGGCGGCGTACGCGGCCCAGCCTCTCACCCGCGAGCGCCCACGCAGCGACGGCAGGTCGGTTTCGGCACGGTCGAATCCCGCGCTCACCATACGCACGCGGCCGTCGCTGCGGCGACGCACGGCAGCCGCCGTGATCTGCTCCAGCGCGATCGGCAGACACAACCCTCCGGCGTAGTCGACATGCTCACCGATGAGGTTGACGCGCCCCGGTGCGCACCACACGCCGTCCGGTTCGCCGCCGAACGACTCGGTGAACGCGCGCGCCGCGTCGTCGCACACCGTCACGGTCCGACCTCGCGCAGGCGCGCCGCGATACGCTCCGGGGTGGTGTCGCTGATCCACGCACCCATCGCGGACTCCGACCCCGCCAAGTACTTCAGCTTGTCGGGGGCGCGACGCAGCGAGAAGATCTGGCAGAACAACCGGCCGTGTTCCCGATCGTCGCCGACCGGCGCCTGATGCCACGCGGCGATGTACGGCACCCGGTCGACACCCTCGAAGTAGCGGTCGACACGAGCGAGCATGTCGCACTGGAGCATCGCGAGTTCGTCGCGTTCGGCATCGCCGAGAGCAGCAAGATCGGGGACGTCGCGGTGCGGCGCGAGATGCACTTCGATCGGCCAGCGGGCCGCGGCGGGCACGTAGGCGGTCCATGCGCGGCCGGACCACACCACCCGGGTTCCCTCCCGACGTTCGGCGTCGAGCACGTCGCGTTGCAGCGACCGGCCGGTGCGCGCACGATGCTCCCGGGCGCGCTCGACGAGCGTCGCCGTGCGCGGCGGGAGGAAGGGATAGGCGTAGATCTGACCGTGCGGGTGCTGCAGTGTCACACCGATTTCGGCGCCGCGGTTCTCGAAGCAGAACACCTGCCGCACTCCCGGTACTTCCGACAGGGCGGCGGTACGGGCAGCGAGGGCATCGACGACGGTCCGCGCCCGCGAGGGACCGAGGTCGGCGAACCGTGCGTCGTGCGCGGAGGTGAACGCGACGACTTCGCATCGCCCGTCGGCGGGGCGGCGCGACCACAAGGGGTCACGATCGGTATCTGCAGACGCGCTGTCGTCACCGTGGGCACCGAGGGCGGGGAATCGGTTCTCGAAGACGACGACGTCGTAGTCGCCGGCGGGAATCTCGGTGGCCGTCTCGGGAGTGCTCGGGCACAGCGGGCAGTCGGCGACGGCAGGCAGGAAGGTGCGGTCCATGCGATGAGCGGCGAAGGTGACCCACTCCCCGGTGAGCGGGTCGCGGCGCAACTCCGACATCGCAGCGACCGGCGGCAGCACTCGCCGGTCGTGGGATTCGCGGGTCGCCGTAGCGGACACGTACGGTTCGGTGTCGTCGAAGAAGATCAGCTCGCGGCCGTCCGCGAGCCGCGTCACCGTCTGCCGGACCCGCTCGGCCACGCGCTACCCGTCGGCCAGACCCAGGTCGTCGAGCCCGAGCAGCGAACGGTATTCCACGCCCTCGGCAGCGATGACCTGGTCGGCGCCGGTGGCGCGATCCACGACGGTCGCGACGCCCACCACGACCGCGCCCGCATCCCGCAGGGCCTTGACGGCCGTGAGCGGGGAGTTGCCGGTCGTGGTGGTGTCTTCCACGACGAGGACGCGCTTGCCGGTCACGTCCGGTCCCTCGATCTGACGCTGCATCCCGTGTGCTTTCGCGGCCTTGCGGACGACGAACGCGTCGATCGGGCGTCCGGGAGCGTGCATCACGGCCATCGCAACCGGATCGGCGCCCATCGTCAAGCCGCCGACGGCGTCGAAGTCCCAGTCGGCGACGAGTTCGCGGAGCAGTTTGCCGATCAGGGGAGCGGCGCGGTGGTGGAGCGTCGCGCGGCGCAGATCGACGTAGTAGTCGGCTTCCTTGCCGGACGACAACGTCACCCGGCCGTGCACCACCGCCAGCTCACGTACCAGTGCTGCCAGTTCGTCACGGTCACTCATCAGTCGTCCCTCATCGTCGTCTCGCGCGGCCGGTCGTCGCGTCCGCTTCTTCGCGGCCACCCGGTTGGCGGCGCAGCGTCGGCAACGAGCCTAGTCGCCCACCCGACGGTCAGGCAGCGACGGGATCGGGTCCCGCCTTCGGTGCGAGGGTTCCGTCCTGAAGGGGCGCATCCTGCACCGGAGACACGACCGGGGCGGCCGCCTCGAAAAGCGGGACCGGACCGATAGCCCCGATCTTCGCGTACAGCGAGGTGGGGAAACTCGCGACCGCATCGTTCAGCGTGGTGCCGATGTCGTTGCACACCCGGACGGCCCCGGCGATCCGCTGCTCCCGCACCTGCAACTCGCGGGCGACACGCACGAAAGGCCAGTGGCTGGTGCCGTCCAGGCCGCCGATGAGATCGTGCAGGGCCGCGGAGAGGGTGTTCTCGGCAGCGGCGCGCTCCGCGAGCCCGAGTCGCTGGTCGCGCATCTCGATGGCGAGCGACCGGGCACCGACGACGGGCCGCAGCATGGCCCGGTCCACACCGGCTCCCGCCGACGCGGCGATCAGCGTGGGGACGAGATCGTAACGGTCGTCGAGTTCGTGGCGGAGCAACCGCAAGCTGTCGCGATGGCGGAGTCGCAGCGTCCGCAGGCGCTGGACACCCACGCGTATCCAGAGTGTCGTTGCCGCCACCGACGCCACAACAATCACCACAGCCACAGAGGTCACGGTTGAGAAATGTACTCACGTGTGTGGGCGACGCGATAGAGGGCTCCCGCGTGTCACCTTCGCGTAGCCGTAACGTGACCTTCCGGCCCGCGTGGATCGCCCGGTTCAGGTGCGTCCGCGCCCGTTGCCCAGACGGGCGGCAATCTTGCGCACCAGGTTCTGCGGCACGAGGCGGCCGGCGGTCGCGAGCACCTTGTACTGGATACCCGGGATGCTCCGAACCTTTCCGGATTCGAGGTCGGCGAGCGACGTGCGGACCACTCGGTCGACGTCGAGCCACAGCACGCCCGGGGTAGACGACATGTCGATCCCCGCGCGCTTGTGGAACTCGGTGCGCACGAATCCGGGGCACAGCGCCTGTACGCGTACTCCGGTCCCGGCGAGACCACCCGCGAGACCTTCGGTGAACGAGACCACGTACGCCTTGCTTCCCGAGTAGGTGGATCCACGACCGGGCACCAAGCCGGCGACACTCGCGACGTTGATGATGTCTCCCTTGCCTGCCGCGATCATCGACGGCAACGCGGCGCGGGTGAGCTGGACGACCGCCGTGACGTTCACGTCGAGCTGGGCCTGCAGCAATTCGGGGTCGGCGGTCCAGAATTCGCCCGTGGTCCCGAAGCCCGCGTTGTTGACCAGCATGTCGACGCCCCGCGCGAGGCGCTCCGCCACCGACGCGCGACCGTCCGCCGTCGCGAGATCGGCGGGAAGCACTTCGGACGAGGCACCGAACCGGCGCTCGAGTTCGGCAGCGAGATCGTCGAGAGCGGTTCGATTGCGGGCGACGAGAACGAGGTCGTATCCACGTTCGGCGAGGGTCCTCGCGAATCCTGCACCGATGCCCGAGGTCGGGCCGGTCACGAGCGCGACGGGACGCGAAGGTGAAGTCATGGCCGCCACCCTAGCGGCGAGCCGCACCCGCCGGAAGGAATGTCAGCGATGCGTGGACGGGCGGCCCGGGTCGTGCTCGACGCGCGCGATCTCCTCGGATTCCGTGGATGCGACCGGGGGCGGAAGCACATGCAGGATCCCCGACAACCGGGCAACCGTCTCGATGGCCGAATCCCACTCGCGTCCGTTGCTACCCACCGGGATCGATCCCAAGGTCCATTCCCCTTCGCTCCACAGCATCTGGATGTGGTCGGGGATGGACTGGGTGAACGCGACCATTCGCTGGTCGCACACGCGTCGTGCGATCTCGAGATCGGTGGCGAACACGATGCGGGGCCCGATCGAACCGAGCAGGTTCATGTCGGAGTCCTTCGGGGGCGGCGTCGACTTCAGCCGCAGGTCGATGTCCACATCGGAACCGACCTTGCGGCGCACCGCAATGATCGTCGCGGTCTCTTCGATGTCGAAGAGGGTGAAGTGCTCGCCGCGGCGGACACCCCGCACGACATCGATGGCACCGAGGTACTCCTGCTTGGCCAGCGCGGCGCGGTGCCAGTGCGACGGCAGGTGGTCGTCCGACGCCGTGTACTTGTAGCCCTGGGCACGCGCCCAGATCTCTCGCACACGCCCCGATTGTTCACGCCGGGTCCGGTCGACATACAGCAGCGCGAGCGCGCCGAGCAGCGCGACCGCAGCGAGAGCAAACCACAAGAAAGTCATCGACACGAAAGCCTAGCCTGTTCAGCGACCCGGACCGTCGAATGACGGCATCGACGCGCTGACGACGGTCTCGGCGGTCATGCGCCCCGACTCGACCGGCGTGCCGGTCGCGACCACTGCCGAGCCGACGGTCAGCGCGGACGGATCGTCTCCCGACAAGGTGATGATCTGGGTTTCGGGTGTGAGCAGCACGGTGACGAGCGACCCACCGAGCCCGCTGATCGTCAGGCTCGTCCCTTCGTTCGCGGTGACCGTGCCCACGACTGCCCCGGAATCGCCGATGATCTCGCCGAGACCACCCGGAAGCTGGTCGAGGGGAGGAATCGACGGCGACGCCTCCGGGGAGAGGTCGTCGGGCTCGGCCGGGGCCGTGGGCGCCGGCGTGGTGAACGGGCGAGCTCCGGTAGCCGAGTCCGACGTACCGCTATTGCTGAGAAGGAAACCGATGGTTGCTCCGAGCGCGATGAGGACCACCACGGCGAGCAGAAGGATCCCCCAGCGCGGGCCTCGCGGAGTCTTCTGCGATCCGTCCGGTCCGGTCGGGCCCCCGGGAGGCATGGTCGGGGGGTAACCGGGGGGCGTCTGGTCCGGCGATTGCCCGAAGGCTTGGGTCGGCTGATAACCCTGCGGACTCTGGTACCCCGCCGCCGGCTGGTACTGCTGTTCGTACTGCTGCGTTGGGTACTGCTGCGTCGGCTGGTACTGCTGCGTCGGCTGGTACTGCTCGGCCGACCCGTACTGCTGCGTCGGATACTGCTGCGTCGGCGCGTGATCCTGCGTGGGCTGGTAACCCTGCGTCGGCTGGTAGCCGGGCGCCGGGGGGTACGGCTGACCGGGCTCCGGATACACCAGAGTCGGGTTGGTGACCGGTGTCCCGTACGCCGCGGTGGGGTCGTCGGTGTGCAGCACACGGGTGTCGTCGTGCGCTGGGCTCTGCTGCGCCTGCGTCGGGTCCTGCTGCGACTCGTCGGACGGCGTGACGCCCTGCGACTCGTCGAGCGCGTAGGCCCGCTCCTGCGGCGTGCGCGGATCGCGCGGCTCTGTCATAACCCCTCCCACAGTAAACGTGCGCGTTTCCGGTAGCGAGTGCTACCGGAAACGCGCACGAGAGGGTCAGTTACCGAGGACGAGCCGGTCGCCGTCGTCGCTGACGCCCACCGGGACGGTGTCGCCGTCCTTGATCTCACCGGCCAGCAGCTTCTTGGCCAGCTGGTCGCCGATGGCCTGCTGGATGAGCCGGCGCAGGGGGCGTGCACCGAACTGCGGATCGTATCCACGCACTGCCAGCCACAGCCGCGCACTGGAGTTGACGTCGAGCGTGAGGCGCCGTGCCTCGAGCCGCTTCGCCAGCTGCCCCAGCTGGATGTCGACGATCTGCGCGAGCTGCTCTTCGGAGAGCGGATCGAACACGACCACATCGTCGAGCCGGTTGATGAACTCCGGCTTGAACGCTGCCCGCACCGCCGCCATCACGTGGTCCTTGTCGCCTCCGGCGCCCAGGTTGGACGTGAGGATCAGGATCGTGTTGCGGAAGTCGACGGTACGTCCCTGTCCGTCGGTGAGCCGGCCGTCGTCGAGCACCTGGAGCAGCGTGTCGAACACGTCGGGGTGGGCCTTTTCGACCTCGTCGAACAGCACCACCGAGTACGGGCGCCGCCGCACGGCTTCGGTGAGCTGACCACCCGACTCGTAGCCGACGTATCCCGGAGGCGCACCGACCAGACGCGCGACCGAGTGCTTCTCGCTGTACTCCGACATGTCGATGCGCACCATGGCCCGCTCGTCGTCGAACAGGAAGTCGGCGAGTGCCTTGGCCAGCTCGGTCTTACCGACACCCGTGGGGCCGAGGAACAGGAACGAGCCCGTCGGACGGTTCGGGTCGGACACACCGGCCCGCGCCCGCCGTACGGCATCGGACACCGACTGGACCGCCTGGTCCTGGCCCACGACACGCTTGCCGAGTTCGTCCTCCATCCGGAGGAGCTTCGCGGTCTCACCCTCGAGCAGACGACCTGCCGGGATGCCCGTCCACGCGGCGACCACATCGGCGACATCGTCCGGCCCGACCTCTTCCTTGAGCATCACGTCGTCGCCGGCGCCGGTTCCCGACGCGGCAGCCGCGGCTTCGAGTTGCTTTTCCAGTTCGGGGATGCGGCCGTACCGAAGCTCGGCGACCTTGCCGAGATCACCGTCGCGCTCGGCCCGTTCCTCTTCGCCACGGAGCGCTTCGAGTTGCTCCTTGACCACGCGGACCGAATCGATCGCGGTCTTCTCGTTCTGCCACCGCGTGGTGAGCTGGTTGAGCCGTTCGCGTTCGTCGGCGAGTTCGGCCCTCAGCTTTTCGAGACGATCCTTCGAGGCGGCGTCGGTTTCCTTCTCCAGCGCCATTTCCTCGATCTCGAGGCGCCGGACGATCCGTTCGACCGAATCGATCTCCTCGGGGCGGGAGTCGATCTCCATGCGGAGCCGCGACGCCGCCTCGTCGACGAGGTCGATGGCCTTGTCGGGCAGGAAGCGCGAGGTGATGTACCGGTCGGACAGCGTCGCCGCGGCGACGAGCGCGGAGTCGGTGATGCGCACACCGTGGTGCACTTCGTAGCGCTCCTTGAGGCCGCGCAGAATGCCGACGGTGTCCTCGACACTCGGCTCCCCGACGAAGACCTGCTGGAAGCGCCGTTCGAGCGCGGCATCCTTCTCGATGTACTTGCGGTATTCCTCGAGGGTGGTCGCACCGACGAGACGCAGTTCGCCGCGCGCGAGCATCGGCTTGATCATGTTGCCCGCGTCCATGGCGGATTCGCCGGTCGCACCGGCACCGACGATCGTGTGCAGCTCGTCGATGAACGTGATGATCTCGCCGGCCGAGTCCTTGATCTCGTCGAGTACCGCCTTGAGTCGTTCTTCGAATTCGCCGCGGAACTTCGCACCGGCGACCATTGCGCCGAGGTCCAGTGCCACGACGGTCTTGCCGCGCAGCGACTCCGGCACGTCGCCGGCGACGACGCGCTGAGCGAGCCCCTCGACGATGGCCGTCTTGCCGACGCCGGGTTCACCGATGAGAACCGGGTTGTTCTTGGTGCGGCGCGAGAGCACCTGCACGACACGGCGGATCTCGTTGTCGCGGCCGATGACCGGATCGAGCTTGCCCTCACGGGCACGGGCGGTCAGATCGGTCGAGTACTTCTCGAGGGCCTGGTAGGTCGCTTCGGGGTCCGCGCTGGTGACGCGGCGGTTTCCGCGCACAGCGGTGAACGCGTCGCGCAGGGCCTCGGGCGTCGCGCCCTGTCCCACAAGAAGCTTCGCGACGTCGGAGTCGCCGCTCGCAAGTCCGACGAGGACGTGTTCGGTGGAGACGAACTCGTCCGAGAGTTCGGTTGCCAGCTTCTGAGCGGCCGAGAGCGCGGCGATCGCCTCGCGCCCGAGTTGCGGGGTGGTGGTGGCGCCGGTGGTCTGCGGAAGTGCACCGACGAGCCGATCGGCCTCGGCACGGACCCCCGACGGGTTGACGCCCACCGCTTCGAGCAGGGGCGCGGCGATGCCGTCCGTCTGGTCGAGCAGCGCCACGAGAAGATGAGCCGGCCGGATGTCCGGGTTGCCGGCAGTGGACGCGGCCTGGAGAGCCGCCGTCAGTGCGGCCTGAGTCTTGGTCGTCGGGTTGAACGAATCCACCGCGCGCCCCTTTCACGTCGAATGCTGGTGATTCTGTACCTGTGGACCGGTGTCCACGAGGTTCGCTATGCATAACGGATACAAGATTGAGTTTGTTCCGCTCAAGTTTCTTGCTGCTGTGATTCACACCATAGCTACAGATGGACACTCACGGTGTAGCCGACCGGCACTCGACCGACTACAGTGACGGCGTCCGGCAGGCGCAGTACGTGGGAGGATGGCGTTGGAGACTTTCGCCATCGCGCGAGTGCAATTGAGCTTCGCGTCGATCGCAGCGACCGCAACCGGACCGGAACGGTTCGCCTCGGCGTTCTACACGACCCTGTGGTCCGAGTCCTCCGGCACCCGCGAGCTGTTCCCGGCGGGCATGGAGAGCATGCGTCACCGGTTCACCACAGCGATCGGCTGGGTCGTCAACCGGTTGACCGACTTCGATGCCGTCGAGGCGTTTCTCGGCCAGCTCGCGCGCGACCACCGCAAGTACGGCGTGCGGCCGGAGCACTTCCGCGCGGCCGGTTACGCCCTGCTGTTCGCCGTGCGGGAATGCACTCCGTTCATCCTGTGGACCGCCGCCCTCGAGCGAACCTGGGCGGAGGTGATCGGGCGACTCGTGGAGACCATGGCAACCGCCGCGGCCACCGACGATCTCCCGGCCGTCTGGGGCGCAACGGTTGTCGGCCATGAGCGGGTGCTGCCCGATGTGGCGATCATCCGCCTCGAGACAGACACGCCGATACCCCACTACGCGGGTCAGTACATGAGCGTGCAGATCCCCCAGCGGCCCCACATGTGGCGTTATCTGTCAGCCGCGATTCCCCCGAATCCGCACGGCCAGATCGAGTTCCACGTGCGACGCGTCTCGTCCGGCTGGGTCAGTCCCGCACTCGTCAACGAAGTGCGCGTCGGCGACCGCTGGCTGATCGGACCCCCTCTCGGTGGTCTGCGCGTCGACCGCGACAGCGGCCAGGACGTCCTCATGATCGCGTCCGGAACCGGACTGGCACCCCTGCGTGCGCAGATCATGGAGATGGCGATGCGCGGCACCAATCCGCGGGTGCACCTCTTCTACGGCGGCAAGTACCCGTGCGACCTCTACGATCTCGAGACGCTGTGGCAGATCGCGATGACCAACCCGTGGCTCACCGTGGTCCCCGTCGTCGAAGAGAACGAAAACCCGTGGTGGCACCCGGTACCCGTGCGCGAAACACCCAAGGGTCTCCACCGCACGATGTACGGAAAGCTCGGGAAGGTCGTGGGCCAGTTCGGCACGTGGTCCGATCGGCAGATCCAGATCGCCGGCTCACCGTCGATGATCCGGACGACGATCTACGCGTTGTCGGCGGCGGGCACACCTCGCCAGAACATCAGCTTCGATCCGCTGTAGTCCCGGCGCCAGTGGGCTGCGGGGCCGGTGTCAGGTGCCTTGTGCGGCAACGGCGCGGGCGAATTCCGGATGCGCCCGCGACACCACCAGATGCGCACCGTCGTCCGCCACAGCCATCCCGAGCGCCGCCCGCGGTTCGATGACGCGCAGCGCCACGTAGATGGGAAGAAAGGACAACCCGAACACGGCGAGCAGCGCGAACCCGTAGACCTTGGGTGCGCCCTGCACGAGGGCGAACACCAGCGCGAGGAAGACGACGCCGAGCACGGTACAGGTCGCGGCCGCGGCGATCTGCCAGCGGACGCGGACGGCGACGCACCGCGCGCACGCCGGCCACTCCACCGCTGCGACCTGCACTGTGTACGCGGCCTCGAGCGCCGAACCGAGCCGACCGGACTTCTGTTCGGGCCACGACGCGTCGGAGGAGACGGTGACGCGCACACGGTCGACCTCGGGTTCCCCGTGCCGAGCGCAGATCGGTGGCACCGGCTCGATCGGCGTCATCGCTCCGCTACCCAGCGTGTCCACCGCCCCGGGACCCGGATACTCGACGGCCAATCGCACCTCGACCCGCTGGGGTCCCCCGTTTGCCATGCGAGGGAGTATGTCAGGCCGCGCTCCGCCGGGAAAGCCGACATTTCCGGCGACAGCCGATCTATCGGTACGACGCGCGCAACGTCTTCTTGTCGAGCTTTCCGAGCGGCGTGAGCGGCAGCGAATCGAGGAAATCCACGGACTTGGGGGCATGTACCGAACCCTTGGCGGCGCGGACCTGCTCGATCAGTTCTTCCGCGGTCACCGTCCGGCCGTCACGCAGCACGACGCAGGCCTTGACGGCTTCTCCCCACTTCTGGTCGGGCACACCGACAACCGCCACCGAGGCGACGGCGGGGTGGGACGAGATGGCGTCCTCGATCTCGCGGGGGAAGACGTTGAAGCCCCCGGTGACGATCATGTCCTTCTTGCGGTCGACGATGGTGAGGAAGCCGTGCTTGTCGGCGCGCGCCACGTCGCCCGTGTGCAACCACCCGCCGCGCAACGCGTCCGCGGTTTCGTCGGGCTTGTTCCAATAGCCCTTCATGACGAGCGGGCCTCGCACGCAGATCTCACCGAGTTCTCCCTGCGGCACCTCGCGGAGGTCGTCGTCGAGCAGGCGCACGTCGAGCCACGGCACCGGTCGTCCACACGACGCGAGTCGTTCCGGATCGTCCGCGAGGTGTTCCTCCTTGCGCAGCACCGAGATCGTCATGCCGCACTCGGACTGGCCGTAGAACTGGAAGAACACCTGGCCGAGCCGCTCGATCCCTTCCTGCAGCCGCGCCGGCGACATCGCCGAGGCTCCGTAGAAGAGCGTCTCGAGGCTCGACAGATCCCGGGTGTCGAAGTCGGGATGGTCGAGCAGCAGGTAGATCATCGTGGGTACGAGCATCGTCGCGTTGATGCGGTGCTTTTCGATGGTTTCGAGCACAAGTCCGGGTTCGAAGTACGGCAGCACGTACAGGCAGCCACCGCGCAGCAGCGTCGGCACGAAGAACGCGGCACCGGCGTGCGAGAGCGGCGTGCAGATCAGAAAACGCGGCTGGTCGGGCCACTGCCACTCGGCCATCTGGATCTGGGTGAGCGCGGCGCCGGAACGGAACGACCCCATCACGCCCTTCGGCTTGCCGGTGGTTCCGCCGGTGTAGACCATCGACGACGTGTCCTCGGCCGACACCGGAGCAGCCACGAGGCGCTGCTCGGTGAACTGCTCGGCGAGCGCGAGGATGTCGGTGCCCACGGACGAAGGGCCCAGCGAGAACAGGTTCTTCAGGGTCGGGATCTGCGCCTGGAGTTCGGCGGCCCGCTCCTCGAAGTGGTCGGGATCGAAGATGAGCGTCTCGATCTCGGCGTCGGAGGTGATGTAGAGGTGGTCGGCGAGCGAACCCATCGGGTTGAGTGCACTGTTCCGGCAGCCCGCCACCATCGTCGCACCCATCGAGATGAGAACCTCGGGCCGGTTCTTCGACAGCATCGCGACCGACGATCCCTGCCCGATCCCCACCGACGCGAGGGCTTGCTGGAACCTGCTGATCGCGCCGCGCATCTCGGCGCCGGTGAGGACCACGTCGCCGAGGTTCAGCGCCGGACGATCCGCGCTCCGGTCGAGCGCGGTGATGAGCAGGTCCGGCGTGAAGACGGGCCGGTGCAGGTCCGCGTACTCCTCGATCATGGTCGTCCTTCCGGGTCGGTATCGTGGTCCGGTGGGTGTGACGGCCTGCGAGGTCGCACTGAAGATGTGGTCGTCGTCACCCGGCTCACGTCACGATAACCGCTCCACCACCAAAACTGAAACACGTTCCACTCTGTCGGGGTGTGTGTTCCTCGCCTAGAGTCTGTGCAACATCGCGCCACACCACCCGGGGGTCACGAATGCAGTCGGCTACGCCGTCATCGACCGACACCGACGTCGCGGTCTCCGCAACCGTGGTCGAGCACCACCGTCTGCGGCACGATCTGGCCGTCGTCAGACTCGAATGCGACAGCGAGATCGTGCCGTTCCGCGCAGGCCAGTACGTGGACGTCACAGTGCCGCAACGCCCCAACCTCCCGCGTCGCCTCTCGCCCGCGCTGCCCCCGTCGATGGACGGCAAGCTCGAATTCCACGTCCGCACAGTGCCTGGCGGCTGGGTCAGCAAGACGATCGTCGAGTCGACGAGCCCCGGTGACGTGTGGACCGTGGGCAGCCCCCGCGGCGGGGACCTCCACATCGACGACACCGGACGCATCGTCGTGATGATCGCAGGCGGCACCGGACTGGCCCCCCTGCGCGCACTCCTCCTCGACGTCGCGCGGCGGCCGCAACCGCCGCGCACATTCCTGTTCGTGGGTGGCCGCTCGCCTCGCGACCTCTACGCGGCAGACATGCTGGCACTGCTCGGGGAAGCGTTGCCCTGGTTGACGATCGTGCCGGTCACCGAGTCGCTGTACGACCCCGCGATCGCCGATCCGTTCCACGACCGGATCGCCGCACACGTCGGTGATCTCGGCATCGACCCCGAGGAACTGCTCGAAGGCACTCTCGGCGACATCGTCACCTCGTACGGGGCGTTCGGCGATCACCAGGTGCTCGTCTGCGGGTCCGCGCCGATGGTGCGATCCACCGTGCAGAGGTTGCTCGAGACCGGGACACCGCTCGAGAACATCCGCTACGACCCGTACTGAGTCCCCGGCGGTCGCGCCGCCGGGGACTCGGTGCCTCACCGCGTGCTTTACTGCGCGGCGGCTGCTCCAGCTGCGTCGCGGGCGGCAATGTATCCGAACACCAGCCCCTGGCCGATGGTCGCGCCGGCGCCGGGATAGCGATGACCGAAGGCGTTGGCCGCGGTGTTGCCCACCGCGTAGAGCCCGTCGATCACACTGCCGTCTTCGCGGAGCACGCGCGCCCGCTCGTCGGCCCGCACGCCACCGCACGTGCCGAGATCGCTCAGGGTCATCTTCACCGCGTAGAACGGGCCGTGAGTCAGGGGGCGCATGTTCGGGTTGGGCCGAACCGTGGGATCACCGTAGTACCGGTCGTAGGCGCTGCCGCCACGGCCGAACTCGGAATCCGTTCCGGCTGCGGCATCCTCGTTGAACGCGCCGAAGGTCTCGGCGAACGTGTCCACCGGCACTCCCATCGACGCCGCGAGTTCTTCGGCGGTCGAAGCACGGTGAGCGATGCCGGCCTTGTACCAGGCCTCCGGCAGCGGCTGACGCGGAAACACCCCGGCCGCGAACACGTAGCTGTTGCGGTACTTCTGGTCGAAGACGATCCACATCGACTCGATCGGATCACCCGCGCGTTCACGTTCGAGCACCAACTGCCCGAACGACATGTAATCCGAGGACTCGTTGGTGAAGCGCCGTCCGGTCTGATCGACGATGAATGAACCGGGCAGCGATCGCTCCGCGAGCATGACCATCGGCGGCTTGCCCGGCCTGGTGGGCGCGACGGCAGGGAACCACCACGCCTGATCCATGAGATCCAGGTCGGCACCGATCTCCTGGGCCGCCTTGATCGCGTCACCGGTGTTGGTCTCGGCGCCGAGGCTTTCGTTGTCGAGCAGGCGCTCGGACTGGAACTTGCGCCGCATCGCCATGTCGTGGTCGAAACCGCCTGCGGCGAGTACGACTCCGCGGCGCGCGGTCACCGTTACCTCACGCCCGTTCTGCTCCAGGACGGCGCCGGTGACCCGGTCGCCTTCGGTGACCAGACGCACGAGCGAGGTCTCGGTCCAGACCGGTACGCCGGCCTTCAGCACACCCGCGAACAGTCCCGCGGCGATCGCCTGGCCACCGGCGACATATTCACGCTTGACGGCGAGCCCGGCGACGCCCTGCGCCAATCGCTTGAAGATGCGCGGGAAGCCCTTGTGCGGCACGCGCAGCATGAGGTTCATCCACTTGTAGTCGGCGCCCGTCGTCGGCATCGGCAGCCCCGCCTCCATCAGGCCCGGGCGCAAACGTCCGCGTTCCTCACCGAGCACGGACAGGTCGAGCGGCTTGCATTCACAACTGCGTCCCACCGCCGAGCCACCGGGCAACTCGGGGTGGTAATCGGAATAACCCTCCGCCCAGAACAGCTTCATCGGCGTCGTGCGCCGGAGCATGTCTACGGTCGCCACACCGTTGTCGACGAAGGCCTCGCCGCGCTCGGCCGGTGCCGTGCCGTCCACCACGGACCGGACGTAGGTGTGGCCGCGCTCGAGGGTGTCCCCCGACCCCGCCTCGGTCAGAATCGGGTTGGCCGGAACCCAGAACGCACCGCCGGAGCGAGCCGTGGAACCACCGACATGCTGTGCCTTCTCCACGATCAGGGCCGACATGCCCAATTCCTTGGCGGCGAGGGCAGCGGACATTCCGGTGCCCGAGCCGATCACGAGCAGATCGACGGTGGTATCACGGGCGGTGGTCACGGGCGGAACAGGCATCGTCGCCATCAAATCTCTCCTTGGCCTGGTTGTGTGCTGGACCGTATGGCAGGGCGGGCGCCGCTACGGACGTGTTCCCGACCAACGGGATCTGTTTTTGTCGTACGAAGACATCGAGTTATGGGGTCGATTGCCCCGGTTGCAGCAGTGCCCGGCCGGGTCGGACTCCCGCGTCTGATCACCCACACGTCGATCCGGAACGCTGTCCTGCCGCGGTGGGCCGCAGTTCGCATCCGGAACCAGTTCGGTGGTCGCCGCGACGTCGATCGCGGCGCGGGCCGGACCCATGATCAGCGTGACACCGCACACGACCCGGCTGTGGCCGTCACCCTCTGCGCAGCGACGGGAGAGACTGCCCGCGATTCACGAGACACGTTCTACGTCGATTCCCATCCGCGTCAGCATGCCTCGTGGATCGGCCGGCGGCGCCAGATCGAGAAGTTGATTGCCCCGGCGGTGAGCGGCCGCGGCACACATCTCGTCGTCGGAATGGATCCAGAATTCGCCTCGGGCAATCTGTTCGACCATGTGCTCCGCGGCGACGAGCGGGTCGAGCCCCTTCTCCACATTGTCGCGCTGCATTGCGGCGAACACCGCGTTCGCGGTGGGGTTGCCGGTCGGCGCCTCGCGCTGCGCCGACAGGAAGATCTCGCTGCGAATCGAATGCGGAATGACCGCGCTGACCTGGATGGGTGCGCCCACGATCGCCAGATCTTGATACAGGCACTCGGTCATCGCCAGCACCGCGTGCTTGCTGACGATGTACGGAGCCTGGACGGCGACAGCATTGAGTCCACCGACCGACGACATGTTCGCGATGCACGACGGAGTGCCCGCTGCGATCATCCTCGGGACGAAGGACTGCAGACAATAGAAGACGCCGTCGACGTTGATCTGCATCAACCGATGCCACCGCTCGCGGTCGATCTCCCACAGCAGACCCGCCGACTCCACGCCGGCATTGTTCACAAGCAGTTCGACGCTGCCGTGACTGTTGAAAACCGCTGCGGCCATCGCCTCGACGGACTCCGGATCGGCGACGTCCACAGCGTAGGGTTCCGCGCAGCCACCTCCCGCCACGATGTCGTCGGCCACTGTCGCTGCCCGCTCGGCATCGATGTCTGCGACGATCACCGTCATCCCCAGGGAGGCGAGATGCCTCGCCAGACCTTCCCCGATACCCGCAGCGGCACCCGTCACAACGGAAACACCTCGGGAGAACCGCTTGCGCGCAGCACTTTCCTGCATCCTCACACCTTCAATCCGTCGGCAGCAATGTTCGGGTTCGCCCACGACGGCGGCTCTCGCCGAGGCAGTTCGATCCGCCCGTCCAGACTCATCACCGGAATCTGCTGCGACCAGGGGAAGTGCAAGCTGAATGCGATGCGCCCGGTGCATTCCTTTGCAGGCGATGTGCACATCTCCAGAACCGTCTGAGCGAGGTACTCGGGCGGTTCGGTGTCGTAATCGTCCGGCAACAGCGCCGCGGCCCCCGGTGTCATGATCGCCGTCGACGGGCCGACCACATTGACGGCGATGTTGTCGTCGAGGACTTCCGCCGCCAATCCCTCGGTGAACCGATGCAGCGCAGCCTTTGCCGACGCGTAGATCACGTCACCGGAGGTCTTGTTGTACTCGCGGAACGGGCGGATCGGCGGGAGCCCGGTGGAGGAACCGATATTGACGATCCAACCGCGCCCGGACGCGCGCATACGAGGGATCACGGCCTGCGACAGAAGGAACGGGACCTTCAGATAGTGCTCGAGGGTCCGGTCGAAGGTGTCCTCCCCCATGTCCTCGATCGACGAGTAATCGGCAAAACCGGCGTTGTTGACCAGGATGTCGACTCCCCCCACGGCGTCGACGGCAGCGTCGACGAGACCTGCACGCTGAACCGGATCCTCGAGGTCCGCCGCGATCGCAACCGCCCTGCCGCCCGCTCGCTCGATCAGCTGCACCGTCTCCTCGAGAGTGCCCGAGAGCACGTGCTCCCGTCCGCCGCGAAGCGACCGCGACGGTGTCATCGAGCGGGCGGTGACCACGACGGTGGCGCCCTCGGCCGCGAGGCGCTGCGCGACAGCGCGGCCGATTCCGCGGCTACTCCCCGTGACGAGAGCGGTGCGACCGGTCAATCGTTGTGTCATGTCGGTTCCTGTTGTGTTGTCCGGGTTCGTGTCCCGATCGGTCATGGTCGTGTGGCGGCGCGGGTGCGCGGGTCCTCGATATGGCCGTCACAGAAAGCGGGGTCGAGAATCCGGCGGACCAACTGCCAGAGCTCCTCCCGCGCGGGCCCGGTCAGGGAGAGCTGTGGAAAGGTGAGGAAGCCGTGAAACAGCCCGTCGAAACGGTGTGCGAGCACCGGAACCCCCTCCGCGGCAAGCCGCTCGGCGAATGCTTCGCCCTCGGAACACGGCGGGTCGAGCTCTGCGGTCGCGACCAACGCCGGAGGCAACCCCGCCAGTGTCGATGCACGAGTCGGCACGACGAGTTCGCTGTCTCGGCCCTGTGGCGCGTACTGGTCCCAGTACCAGCGCATCGCCTTCGTGGTGTTGTAGTAGCCGACGCCGTACTGCCGGTACGACTCCGTATCGAAGTCGTCCCCGAGCACCGGATACAGCAGGATCTGCGCCGCGACGGCCGGGCCTCCACGTTCGCGGGCGGCGAGCGATACCGTCGCCGAAAGGTTTCCGCCTGCACTGTCACCCGCAACCGCAACCCTGGCCGGATCGCCGCCATAGGACTTGACGTTCTCCACCGTCCAGCACAGTGCGGCGTACATGTCCTCCATCGCCGCCGGCGCCGGGTTCTCCGGAGCAAGCCGGTAGTCGACCGCCACCACGACGGCATTCACGGCCTCGGCCATCGACCGGCAGAACTCGTCGTGGCTGTCGAGATCGCAGAAGACGAAGCCACCGCCATGGGCGAACACGATGACAGGGCGCGGCGAATCCAATTCTCCGTGCGGAACATACACCCGCAGTGTCAGGTCACCGCCCGGTCCGTCGATCACCACATCCTGCGCCACGTCCATATCCGGGGTGCGCGTCAGAGGTGCGCGACGCGAGACGATGATCTGTCTCAGCTCGGCCGCCGGATACTGCGTCACGTCCGGGAAGCCCGCTTCCAGGCCGGCGAGCATGGTCTCGACATCGGGATGCAGATCGGGGCGGCGCACAATTACCTCCTGGTTGAAATGTTGCAGAAGCTGTGACAAACACGGTCTTTCACGATGCGCTGAGGCTTTCCGGGACGAACCACCCGCGAGGCAGAGTCGGTCACCGACCGAAACCGCGGAACTTACGCAGGTAGGACACGATTCGTCGAACAGGAACCGGGCGCGGCCAGTCGTCGGCACGGAAGTATGCATCGGAACCGCCGTCGACGAAAACCACGCTGCCACAGAGGAAGTCTGCGGCGTCAGACAGCATGAACACCACCCAGTCACCGAGCTGCCCGGCGTCACCGAATCCACCGACAGGCACCGGGAACGAGCGGATCGCCTTCGCCTCGGATGGAGTGGCGAGCTGCGTTTCCAGCAACGGCGTCATGATCGCACCCGGTGCGAGCGCGTTCAGTCGGATTCCTGCGCCCGCCCACTCGGGCTGCACGGCACTGCGTCGCACCCACCTGCTGACCGCGATCTTCGAGCCCGCATAGATGATGGCGGGAGACGTCTTACCGAACATCCGGACCGAACTCACGGCTCGCTCCACATCACCCCGGAGGAACGCGCCGACCGTGCGACGGGGTACGGCCGGTGTCACCGTCGTCGAATTGCTGGAGAATACGACTACTTTCGCGTTCCCCGCGGCGGCAAGGGCGTCTCGCCACCCTTCCAGTAGGTCGACCACGCCGAAGTAGTTGACCTCGGCGATCAGCCGCGGGCGATCTTTGCCCGGCGCCGGTCCGAGGCCGGCCGCGAGCACGGCACCGTCCAGCCGGTCGCCGGAGGCGGCCAGGACCTCACGCACCGCCTGTTCCCTGCCGCGAGCAGTGGACAGGTCCGCGACGACGTCGGCCTCCCGGAGATCGACTCCGATGACGGTGTGCCCGCCGGCACGAAGCTTGTCCGCAACGGCTCGGCCCATTCCCGACGCCGATCCGGTCACTGCATAGACGCCCACATCATCCCTTTCACATTTCACCGACTCGCCCGGACGCAGGGTCGATGAACTCGAAGGCGTCCGGGTTCGGCTCCCGCAGCAGTGACCAGTAGTCGACCAACCGCCACGGGCACGGCACGACCGCGCGTCCTGCGCTGTTTCGGTAGTAGCCGTTGACCTCCGCGCCGGGATGCACCCATACGGTCTTGTCGAGTGCCTCGTCGACCTTGCGGTTGTAGTCGTCGAGCACGTCCTGCCGCACGTCCATCGCGTCGTGCCCGTTCTCCAGGAGGTACTGCAGGCATTCGACGGTGTAGTGGACGTGCTCTTCACTCAAAATATTGTGTCCGGCACCGTGGTTCGGAGCAGAGTTCGGACCTGCGGTGACAAAGAGGTTCGGGAACCCGGACACCTGGATGCCGAGGTAGGCGCGGGGGTCGTCACCGCCTTTCCATCGCTCTGCCAGTGTATGCCCGTCCCGTCCGACGATGTCGATCGACGTGGTGAACTCCAGCGCGAATCCTGTTGCCAGGATGATCACGTCGGCCCGCACGAATTCGCCCTCCGTGGTGATCACTCCCTCGGGCGTCACCCGCTGGAACGAAGCCCGGTGCAGTGTCACATGGTCACGGGTGAGGGCCTTGTAGAAGCCGGGGTCCTTGACGATCCTCTTGGCGTAGGGGCGGAAGTCGGGGGTCAGCTTTTCCACGAGGTCGGGACGGCCCGCGAAACTGGTCTCCATATAGTTCCGCGCAGTATTGAGCACCATCTCGTTGGCGGGAGATGCGGAAAAGTGCGTCTGTGCCCATTCGGGATCGATGCGCGGCATCACGTACAGGTTGTCGGACGCGAACCAGTACGACCGCAGCCGGAACCATTCGTGGTAACGCGGAATATTGGCGAGCGCCCACTTCTCGCCGTCCGGAACATCGTTGACGACAGCCTTCTCCGGCACGATCCAGTGCGGTGACCGGACCACGACGTCCAGGCTCTCCACCTCGTCGACAATGCTCGCGACCACCTGGACCGACGTGCATCCGGTTCCGAGTACGACCACCCGCTTTCCGGTCAGATCGAGGCTCTCGTCCCATTCGGCGGTGTGGACGATGGTGCCGCCGAACGAGTCCATGCCCTCGACATCGGGGATGTTCGGCGAGTTGAGCATGCCGAGCGCGGTCACCACCGCGTTTGCACGATGGACCTCGCGGGTGCCGTCCGCGGATTCGGTGGTCACCTCCCACACATGCTGGTCATCGAGCCAACGTGCGGACAGCACTCGCGTGCGGAACGCAATGTTATCGGCGATCCCGTAGGACTCGACAACGCCCTTCAGGTACTTCTGGTACTCGACGCCCGACGGATAGTACTTCGACCACCCGGGGTTCAGTTCGAAGGAATACGAGTAGTAATGGCTGGGTGTATCGACGGCAGCTCCCGGATACGTGTTGCGCGACCATGTTCCACCGATTTCGTGGCGAGCCTCGAACACGCGGTACGCGAAGCCGGCGTCTGCCAGCTTTATCGCGGCGTTGATTCCGACGATGCCCGCACCGATGACGATGACGGAGAAGTCGTCGGGCGGCGTGACGGTGACCGGGACGCGGCGTTCGGCGAGAACGAACCCGGCCTGCTCGCGCAGGATCGGAACGAACTCGTCGTCGACGCGCTCCGAGGTCGCCACCGTTGCCATGCGACGGAACAACTCGGAATCAGGCACGCTCAGGAGATCGTCCATCTCAGGTGTGAGCAGTTGGTGCGCGCGAGCCCGGATATCGGCGATCACGTCGACCGGGTATTGACCGGGCGGCGTGGTCGGGCGCGTTCCGGTGCGATAGTGGTTGCCCGGTTCGCTGATGGTCAGGCGCAGCCCGAACTCGTCGAGCAAACCGGTATCACCGGTTACGTGGACGAGAGACATGAGCAGTGGCGCCGGGTCGCACACGTCGATCGCGGCGTGCAGTTGTGCTACGCGGTCCTCATCGTCGGCCGCACGGGAGTCGAGGGGCATCGTCTCGGTCATCGTTCATCTCTCGTCGACAGATGTGGAGGGGTCATGTCAGGCCTTCTCTGCCGTGGCGATGTCGAACCCCTTGTATCCGGCTGCGGCGACCTCGGCGCAGATGTTGCCGTAGTTCGCGAAGCCGCCGATGTACGGCATGAAGACCCGAGGCTTGCCGGGAATGTTGGCGCCCATGTACCACGAGTTCGCCGAGGGGAAGAGCGTTCCCGCGGCCTTCTCGTTGCACTCGGCGACCCACTCGTCGACGGCGCGCTCGGTCGCTTCGATCGAGACCGCGTTGTGTTCGTCGAGGTGGGCGATACAGGCAGCGATCCAATCGACCTGCTGTTCGGCGCCGAGCACCATGTTCGCGAGCACACTCGGACTTCCCGGACCGACCATGACGAACAAGTTCGGGAAGCCCGCCACCGTCATGCCGAGGTAGGTACGCGGCCCGGCCGACCATTCTTCCCGGAGAGTTCGTCCGCCGCGACCGCAGATGTCGATGCGCGACAGCGCACCCGTCATCGCGTCGAATCCCGTTGCGAAGATGAGCATGTCGAGCGGGTAGTCGGTGTCGCTGGTTCGGACGCCCTCTTCGGTGATCTCTACGATCGGCGTGGAGCGCAGATTCACCAGCGTCACGTTGTCCCGGTTGTACGTCTCGAAATAGCCGTCGTCCGTGACGATCCGCTTCGTGCCGATGGGGTGATCGTCGGGGATCAGTTGGTCCGCGATCTCCGGATTCTTCACCATTTCACGAATCTTCGCCTCGACGTACTCGCGGGCGCTGTCGTTCGCCTCGAGGTTCACGGTCTGATCCGGGAATGCCTTGGCGAACAGGTAGCCGCCGCGAAGCCACCACTCGTCGTACACCCGGCGCCGCTCGGCGGCGTCGACCTCCATCGCACCCTTCGGATAGGGGGTGAACGGCGTGCCGCCGCCGCTCAGCCGTGCCAATCGTCGCCGCTCCGGGTACGAGGCTTTGACCTCCGCGATCTGTTCGGGACTCAGCGGACGGTTCCCGGCGGGGATCGAATAGTTGGGGCTGCGCTGGAACACGACGACCTGATCGGCTTCTCGGGCGATTACCGGAATCGACTGGATGCCGGAAGATCCCGTCCCGATCACACCGACGCGCTTACCGACGAATTCGACAGGGTCGTGGGGCCATTCGGCGGTGTGGTAGGACTCGCCGGCGAACGAGTCGCGGCCCGGGATGTCGGGCCGATTCGTCGCCGACAACACCCCCGTGGCCATGATGCAGAATCGTGCGGTCAGCGATCGCCCCGTGTCGGTGGTGATGGTCCACCGTGCCGCCGCCTCGTCGTACACGGCGGACACCACACGGGTGAGGAACTCGAAGGCGCTACGCAGTTCGTGCCGATCCGCGACGTGCTCGAGGTACGCGAGGATTTCCCCTTGGGTGGCGAACCGCTCGGACCATGTCCACTCCTGCTGGAGGTCCTCGTCGAACGAATACGAGTAGTCGATACTCTCGACGTCGCATCGAGCACCCGGATAGCGGTTGTGGAACCAGGTTCCGCCGACTCCCGCCGCGGACTCGAAACCGTGCACCGTCATTCCGTGCTCACGGAGCTTGTACACCGCGTACAGACCGGAGATACCGGCACCGATCACGACGGCATCGACATCACTTGCCTGCGCGTCCATTGTGTTCACATCCTTGTCGGAGGTCATGCGGTCGCTGCGGCCTTCGTCTCCTTGGCCCACGACCATTCGTGACCCCAGTAGCTGTCCGCAGTGATCTCTTCTGCCGTGTAGTAGGTCTCGTCGACGAGCTTGCCCTCGGTGCCGTACTCGATATCGAAGCCACCCGGGGCCCGGACGTAGAACGAGATCATCTTGTCGTTGGTGTGACGGCCCAGTGTCGACGACACCGGGAAGCCGTGCGCCTCCACCTGGTCGAGTGCCCGGCCCACCGCGTCGAGCGAGTCGACCTCGACCATGACGTGAATCAGTCCCGGGTCGCGATCTTCGAAGCTCGGCATGATCGCAAGACTGTGATGTCGCTGGTTGACACCGAGGAACCGGATTCGCATCGGCTCCGTGCCGGGGGGCGTCGGCATCCGGAACGCACCGCGCGGAAGGAATTCCAGCACCTCGGTGTAGAAACGGTACGACTCGTCGAAGGCGGTGGTCGGCATGACCACGTGTCCGAGTCCCTGTGACCCGGTGACGAACTTCTGGCCGTAGCGGGTGATGACCGGGCTGTGGTCGAGCGCCGGGCCGAAGAAGAACTCCAGCGGCGTGCCGCCCGGATCGATCATGGTCAGCCCGGCCTCGACGCGGCGCATTTCGCACGTGTCGAACGGCATCGGCGCGAATTCGCACCCGGCAGTGTCGAGTCGGTCGGCGAGTGTCCTCAACGCGGTACCGTCGCGAACCTCCCAGCCCACCGCCGTGACCCGGTCGGCGTCGCCGGGCTCGACGGTGATCCGTGCCGGCCTTTCATCCATACGGAAGTGCAGTGCGTCGTCCTCGGGGCCTGTGCCGGGCGCGAAGCCGAGCACGTCGAACCCGAGTTCGCGCCAGCGCCCCATGTCGGTGGCCTGGACGCGAACATATCCGAGCCCCTTGATCTCAGTCACAGTGTTCCTTTCGATAAGTCGGATGAAGCGTCAGATCATCACGCGGAGAGGACCGTTCGGGACGTCGACGCCCAGCGACGCCATCGCCGAGGCGTGATATGTCGTGCTGGTGACGTGAATGGCGTGGTGCAGGCCGGCGTGGGCGTCGCGCCAGAACCTCTGCAACGGGTTGTCCACGCGCAACGCGTTGCCACCGGACCGGTCGAAAACCTCGTCTGCGGCGCGGACGGCGCGCCACGCCGAGCGCACCTGGTTGCGCCGCGAGGTAGCACGGGTTTCGAAGTCGACCTCTTTGCCTGCGTCGACGAGGTCCCAGATGCGGTCGACATTGGCGAGCAGTTGCTGGCGGGCGGCGTCGATCTCCGAGGCCGCCTCACCCAGTGCGTGCAACACGTACGGGTCGTCCTTGATGGCAGTCCCGGCCGCGCCGACCCGGCCGCGCTGATAGTCGATACCGGCAGCGAGCACGCCCTCGCAGATACCGATGGTCGCGGAGGTGATCCCGAGGGGGAACATCGTCGACCACGGCATCCGGTACAGAGTCTCCGTGACGCCGTACTCCTTCGCCGCGGTCCCGTCGATCACATCCTGCCCCTTCATCACCCGGTAGTCCGGAATGAAGGCATCCTTGACGACGACGTCCTTGCTCCCCGTGCCGCGCAGGCCCACCACGTCCCACGAGTCGTCGATGATCTCGTAGTCGGAGCGCGGAAGGATCACGTGAAGTCCTACGGGAGGCATCAGCGGCTTGCCGTCCGCGCCCCCGACCATCGCGCCGAGAAAGATCCAGTCGCAGTGATCGGTTCCGGACGAGAACTGCCACCTGCCCGACATGCGGTACCCACCATCGACGGGAACGGCGACACCACCCGGCATGTACGGGGACGCCTGCCAGGTGTCGGAGTCGGCACCGAGCACCTCGTCCTGCACCTTGGGGTCCGCGAACGCGAGCTGCCACGGATGGACGCCGACGATGCCGCCGACCCAGCCCGCGGATCCGTAGATGCTCGCGGTCTTCATCACGGTCTCGGCGAACTCACGCGGGTGCGCCTCGAAACCGTCGTACTTCTTACGTTGCAGCAACCGGATGATGCCGGCGTCTTTCAGGCTGTCGGCCATATCGTCGGTCAGCCGGCCCAGCGAGTCGGAGTCCTCGGCTCCCGCGCGGAGGTCGTCGGCGATCGCGACAATCTTGTCGAGCACTTCGTAGCTCATGCGGTTCTCCTGTGCGGATTCGAATGGGTGGTTGTGGGCCGCGGGTCAGGATTCCGACTCCGCCGAGATCGCCTCGCGGGGCGGAGTCAGGTTCGACGCGAAAGCACTGCGCCCGGCGGCTAGATTCTCGTCGACCTCTGCCTGCCAATTCGCAAGCGCGCGCGCGGTGTCGATTTCGTACTCGAACCGGTTGACCATCTCCGGACGGACGTCGTCGACGTCGACATAGAACTGCTCGTACCAGCGCCGCAGCTGGTAGACGGGGCCGTCCTCCTCGCACAGTAGAGGGTTGTCGATCCGGGACTTGTTCTTCCAGATGTGCACGTCCTGCTCGAACCCGATCGCGACGCCCTCGGCAACCGCTCGGGCGATCTGCTCGGCCTGCTCGTCCGAAACACCAGCCGACTTCTCCACCATGACGCCGTACTGCAGCCGGAACGACGTCGGCGAAATCGGGTAGTGGCAGTTGATCAGGTAGATGTTCGGTTCGGATTCGGGATCGCGGCCACCGCTCCACAACTTGTCGATCATGTACGAAGGCCCGTAGTACGTTGCGTCCGACTGGCTTTCGACGCCGTAGTTGGTGGACTGACTGACACCTGCGGCATCTGCTCGCGGCCTCGACCGCATCACCTGCGTGGCCGTATGGCGCTCGAACACGTTGCGGAAGTAAGTCGGCATTCCATAGTGCACGTAGAAGAAGTGCGCCATGTCGACGATGTTGTCCACGATTTCGCGGCAATGAGATCCGGTGACCTCGATCGAGTTCCACACCCAGTCGGTCCAGTCCGGACTTCCGTAGGTGGGGATCTCGGGAATCGCCAACTCAGCGGGCGGTTTCGCACCCTGAGGGTCGTGCCATACGAAGAGCTGGCCGCTGATCTCGGCCACCTGCCATGTCCGCGTGCGGGCGAGCGGCGGGACGCGGCGTGCGTAGGGAATTTCCGCGCACTTTCCGTCACCGCGCCAACGCCAGTCGTGGAACGGGCACGCGACGGTGTTGCCCTTGACCGTTCCCTGCGCCAGATTCCCGCCCATATGCCTGCAGAACGCGTCCAGGACGTTCAATCGGCCGTTCTCACCCGCGAACACAACAAGAGCGGTTCCGAATGCGTTGACCTGGTGGGGTTTGCCATCAGCGAAGTCGCGTACCAATCCGAGGCAGTGCCATCCACGCGCGTACCGTTCCGGCGGTGTGCCGGTGTCGATGACGCGAACTTCGCCGTCTGTGTCGGTGGAATCCACTGTGCCTCCTGATCGACTGATCGCGACACTCGCCCGTCGCAGTGCGATCAGCTTGGCCAAGCAGCGAGGCCCTGTGACGTCGGTCTCCCGCACAACGGGAAGGTAGTTTCGGCGACAGCGGCGCCACCTGGCACGGTCATGCAATTGATACGTGCCACACCCCACGGGTACCGTGCTGCGCATCACACCGATTGTGGGTGTCAGGAGGATGAGTTGAGTACGTCGAACACCGACGGGGTACCGATTTCCGTCGTGGACCGGGTGTCACTGGTCCTCGAGGCCCTGAGCGCAGGGCCCATGACATTGGCCAAGGTGACGGCGCGAACCGGGATCCCCAGATCCTCGGCGCACCGGCTGCTCGAACAGCTCGCGAACGCCGGATGGCTGGCCCGATCGCCCGAACAGACATACGAACTCGGAGTGAAGGCCTACGAGATGGGTCAGGCCGCACTCAACCAGAACCGGCTCCTGCATCACGCGCGCCCCGTGATGCACGCGTGTGCGCAGCGGACGGGATTCACCATCCAGCTCGGAGTCGTCGACCGTGGTGACACGGTCTATCTCGCCAAGGTGAACGGACGCGCGTCGGGGTCGACCCCGACGGCGGTCGGCCAACGGGTGCCGGCACACCTGACCGCGCTGGGCAAGGTCGTCATGGCGTACTCGGCGGTCTTCGGGTCCCGGTCACCACGTGGACTCCACAGTGCGGACGCGGGCACGCCCGTCGCCCGGGCCTCGTCGAGCCGGTTCGAGGAGGAGATGAATCAGGTGCGCGAACGCGGCGCCGCGTTCGACCGCGGCGAAGCATTCCCCGGTATCGCCTGCGTCGGAGTCTCGATCGGCCCGCCCGACCACATGTACGGCAATCTCGCCGGGCTTTCCTTCATTGCTCAGGTCGGTGCGTTCGACCACCAGAAGGTGGTCGCCCCCCTGCGATTGGTGGCCGGTGAGATCTGGCAGCGCTGTGTAGCCGCAGACCTCGCGAGTCACTGAGCAGACGTCGACATCGAGGATCGATCGCTGCGATGCAGCCTCTCCCGATCCGACCACAACGACGTCGAACTCATTGCCCCACAGGACCATCGACGCACTTCCTGTCGGAGTTCTCGAATTCCTTTCGCAGCCCCCTCCACGCCGGCGGTTCACGGCACCGGCATCTCCCGCTGATTGTCAGACGTCTCAGGACGGGCCGCGTTGCACGAACTCCACGAGGTAGCCGTCGGGGTCGCGGACTGTACCGACAACCATGTCATAGGCGTCGAGCCTTGTCGCCGGAGCGACCTCGGCACCACCGTGTTCGCACGCGCGGGTCATTTGCGCCTGCGCGTCCGGGGTGTTGACGACAATCTTGACCAGCATGTTGCCGTGTTCGGGTTCGTCTGCGCCACCGTCCGTCGGCAGCATGAGTTCCAGCCCGGCAGCCCCGGCACGGACGATTGTCGCCCGGAAGGCAGGGGTCGTGAGGTCCTTGTCGTGCACGAATCCGCATCCCCGGACGTAGAACTCGGTAGCGCGATCGAGGTCGGCCACCCGTAGTGCGCTGAGCGACAGCGTGGTCTGCCGATTCGGAGATTGTGCGGTCATCGCGTCTGGGATCCTCCGTTGAAGTCCATCGTCTGCCCTGTCAGACCACCCGCTTCGTTCGACGCGAGGTAGGCACAAAAAGCGCCGACCTCGATCGGATCACCCAGGCGGCCGATCGGAATCGTCCGCAAGATCTGCTCGATCATCTCGGGGCTCATCTTGTCTTCGAGGTTCTTCTGATGACCGAGGGCCACGATGTTCGCGGTTACTCCGTACTGCCCGGTCTCGGCCGCGAGGTGACGAATGAATCCCTCGATGCCACTCTTACCCGTTGCGTACATCGACTGATTGATGTTCTGGCCGGTCCGTGCGGAGCCCGACGAGATCTGGACGACCCTTCCCCAGCCCGCATCGCACATCCCGTCCAGAGCGACCTTGATGCAGTTCATCGCACCAAAGATGTTGAGGTCGATCGGAGCCCGCCATTCCTCCGGCGACAGTTCCCGGAAGGGTTTGATGACACGCCCTTCCGCGACGCCCGCATTGTTGACGACGATGTCGACGTGACCGCCGAGTTCCTTCTCTGCGGCCCGAACGTGTTCGAGGGTCGAGTCGAAATCGGTGACGTCGAATGCAGAGGCAACGGCGACATTCCCCTCCTCGACGATCGCGGCCGCAACCTTCTCTGCGCGTTCCGCGTACAGATCGTTGACGATCACCGCCGCTCCTTGTCGCGCCAGCACTTTCGAGATCCCCTCGCCGACACTCTGACCGGCTCCGCTGATCAGTGCGATGCGTCCTGCCAAGCTGAACACGGGTACTCCTTCCCGCCGCCACCTGTTGCGGCGACTTGTGATGCGGGCCAGTGCACCGCAACTCCGCACTTTTTGTCAATCAATATTGGATCCAAAATAATTCACCAATCTGCTACGGTCAGCGCATGACCCAGTCTTCTCCCGATCCGGAGCTGGGCGAAGCCCCCACGGAATCCCCGATTCTCACCTCCGTTGCAGACGGCGTCGCCCGTATGACTCTGAACAATCCTCGTCGCAAGAACGCGATCACCTTGGCGATGGCGGCCGACATCGCCGCCTTCTGCGACCTCGTCGAATCCGACCTCACGATCGGCGCCGTCGTTGTCGATACCCGCGGCGGCTACTTCTGCAGCGGCGCCGATACTCGAGACCTCGCGTCGTCCTCCTCCGATCCCGCGTCCCCCGAAGCGGTCCGCCGCACGTCGGCCGTCTACGGCGCGTTCGTGCGTATCGGCTCCCTCCCGGTGCCGACCGTCGCGGTGGTGGCCGGTGGCGCCGTCGGCGCCGGACTGAACCTCGCGATGGCCGCCGATATCATGGTGGTCACACCGGACAGCGTGCTCGACAGCGGTTTTCTCGCCCGCGGCATCCATCCCGGAGGAGGGCACATTTCCCTGCTCGGACGCTCCCTCGGCTGGTCCGGTGCCATTGCCCTCGCCGCATGCGGACAATCGCTGACCGGGACGGAAGCCGTCGCACGCGGACTCGCCTATACGGCGGTCGCGGCCGAGGATATTCCCGAAACGGTCGACGCCCTGGTCCGAACGGCTGCCGCCGATCCCGAATTGACCCGCCGCGTCATGACCAGCGCTCGCCTCGAACTCGGTCCACCCGTCGTCAGCTGGTCGTCGGCACTCGAGATCGAGCGTGGCGTGCAGATGTGGTCGATGTCCAGAAAGGGCAACGCCGCGTGGTCGTCCCGAGGACCGGACCGAGCATGACCACCACCGCGACCGCGCATCTCGGCGACATCGAATCGCAGTTCGGAGGTCTGCGCACCGAGGTGCGCGAATTCCTCGCCGGCGAACTCGCTTCGGGCGGTTTCGTCCCCGACACCGACAGCTGGATGACCGGATTCGATGCGGGATTCAGCACCCGCGTCGCCGAGCGAGGCTGGCTCGGCATGACGATTCCCACCGAATACGGCGGACACGGCCGCAGCCCCCTCGAACGCTTCGTCGTCAACGAGGAGATGCTCGCACACGGTGCGCCGGTCGCCGCGCACTGGATCGCCGACCGTCAGATGGCCCCGGGCATCCTCGCAAACGGCTCGGACGAGCAGAAAGAGCGCTACCTTCCCGGAATCGCCTCGGGCAGCTCCTTCTTCGCCATCGGAATGAGCGAACCCGATGCCGGCTCGGATCTGGCAGCGGTCCGCGCCCGCGCCGTCGACCACGGTGATTCGTGGACGATCAACGGAACCAAGGTGTGGACCACCGGCGCGCACATCGCGCACGCGATGGTGGTACTCGCCCGCACCGACGGACAGCCCACCGACCGCCAGATCGGCCTTTCCCAATTCGTCGTCGACCTCCCCCACCCCGACATCGAGATCCGTCCGCTGCACAGTATCGACGGCCAAAGCCATTTCAACGAGGTGGTGTTCCACGACGCGCGAGTGCCCGCATCGGCGCTGCTCGGTATCCGCGGCAACGGCTGGAGCCAAGTAATGAGCGAACTCGCATTCGAACGCTCCGGTCCCGAACGCTACCTCAGCACGATGCCACTACTGCGCGCCTGGGCCACCCGCCTCGCCGAGACCGGCGCCACCGCCGGACAACGGCACACCCTGGGCTCCCTGACGGCACGCGCATGGGCACTACGCCGAATGTCGCTGCAGGTCGCGGCCGAACTGTCGGCGGGTTGTAAACCGGATGTGCTCGCGGCGATGGTCAAAGACCTGGGCTCGACCTTCGAAGGAGATCTGGTCGAGGCCGTGCGAGCATCGAGCCACATCGTGGTCCGTCGCGACGGAGTGGACCCCCTCGCCCGCATGCTGGCCCAAAGCATCCTGCACACACCGGTATTCACGCTCCGGGGTGGCACCAACGAGATTCTGCGCGGGATCGTCGCCCGCGGACTGGGGGTTCGATGAGCGAGTTCACCGCCGAGTTGATCTCGGCGACCACGTCGATGATCGACCGCATCGGTGTCGATCTGCAGACCCCGGCACCTGGTATGGCCGAGACGATCTGGACGCAGTTCGGCGATGCCGGCTTCGCCACCCTCGGAGTTCCCGAGACCGCGGGTGGGAGCGGAGCGACACTCGCAGACGCACTCGCGGTCGTCTCGGTGGCAGCGCAACGCGGGGCCCTGACCCCCCTCGTCGAGCACGGAATCCTGGCGACCTGGCTCTCCGCCACCGCCGGTCACACCCTGACGTCGGCGACCGCAACCGCCGCCGCCGGTCCCGCATGCACGGTCCGTCTGCTCGACAACGCCGTTGTGCTCGACGGCACGGTCACCGACGTCGCCTATGCCCCAGACGCGGACACCGTGGTCCTGATCCTCCCACCGGAACCCGGCGCCGAAGGCTCGTCCGTCGCCGCCGTGCCGCTCACCGAACCCGGCGTCACCGTCTCGTCCCACACCGACCTGACCGGCGCCTCTACCGGCGACATCACCTTCGAGGGCGTACCCGTCACCTTCTTCGGGAGTTCGCCGATCTCGCTCGACGAATTCACCCGCCGCGGCGCTCTCGCCTACGCGGCCGCCACAGCCGCGACGGCCACCGCAGTTCACCACTACACACTGCGTTACGCCTCCGAGCGCACCCAGTTCGGTCGCCCCCTCGCGAAGTTCCAGGCGGTCCAGCAACAACTCGCGCAGGTCGCCGCCCTGACCACAATGATGGAAATCGCGGTGGATGTGGCGATCACCGCACACGAAAGACCCGGCGACACACGAGTGGCGACGGCGGCCGCGAAGTTGGTGACGGCAGCGTCGGCCCACCCGGTCGCCGCCACGGGTCACCACATTCACGGTGCCATCGGAACCACATCCGAACACCCACTGGGCCGATTCACCACATCGCTGTGGAGCTGGCGCGATCGCTACGGATCCGAACGGTTCTGGGCCGAGGACCTGGCGAGCCTGATCCTCGACGACGGCGTGGACGTCTGGGACGTCATCGTCGGAACACGACTCCCACGAACCAGCACACCGACCACGAACAGGAACCCGGCGTGAACGTATCCGCACCGTCCGGCGATACCGCGCAACCGTCCGGCTCCGAAGAACGCGTGATCGACGGCCGCGCGGCATGGCGTACAGCGGACCGGGACACCGGGAAGGGCGTGCTCGCCGGGCTGCGTGTACTCGACCTCAGCAGGGTCCTGGCCGGCCCGTACACGGCTCAGACGCTCGCAGACCACGGCGCCGAGGTCATCAAGGTCGAAGCGCCGACCGGAGACGAAACCCGGGGTTGGGGACCACCTTTCGACGAGGGTGGACAGAGCAGCGCATACTACGCCGGCCTCAACCACAGCAAAGAGAACATCTGCCTCGACCTGCGAACCGACACCGGTCGCGACGTACTGCGACACCTGCTCGACGGCGCCGACGTGGTGATCGAGAATTTCAAGGCCGGAACCATGGCCCGCTGGGGGTTCGACTACGAGACCGTTCTGGCCGAGGCCGACCCGCGACTGGTGTACTGCCGGATCACCGGGTTCGGCGTCGACGGACCGATGGGCGGCCTCCCCGGCTACGACGCGGTACTGCAGTCCTTCGGCGGACTCATGAGTGTCAACGGCTATCCGGACGGCACCCCTTTGCGCGTCGGCGTCCCGATCGTCGACATCGTCACATCACATATGGCGGTCAGTGGCATCCTGCTCGCATTGACCGAACGTGACCGCAGCGGCCGCGGACAACTCGTCGACATTGCTCTGCTCGACGCGGTGATCTCCCTCCTGCACCCCCACGCCTCCAACTGGATCTCCAGCGGGAAGGTGCCACAGCGCACAGGCGATTTCCATCCCACCGTCGTGCCGTACCAGGTGTTCGCCGCCCGCGACGGCGACTTCTTCGTCAGCGCGGCCAACGACCGGCAGTTCCGCTCCCTGGTCACCGCGCTCGGTGCCCCGGAACTCGCAACCGATCCGCGTTTCGTCTCCAACGGAGTGCGCTCGCAACACCGCGACGAACTCGCTGCCCTGCTCGGCGACCGGATCGCCCAGTGGAACCGTGACGACCTCGCCGCCGAACTCGAACGCGCCGGCGTCGCCGCGAGCCCCGTCCACACCGTCGACCAGGCACTCACCGCACCGCAGACCGTTCACCGCGGCCTGTTCCTCGACACCGTCGACTATCGTGGCCTGGGCGTACCGATCAAGCTGGGTAGGACTTCGACACGCACCCCCCGCAGAGCGGTGCCGCGCGGATCCGACACCGAGGCGGTCCTCGATGCGATGGGGTACTGCGCGGACGACATCGGCGCCTTGAGGACCGGCGGCGCGTTCGGCGGCGCATAACCGAGCGCAGCCTTGTGCGTCAGCCGCCCGAGACAACGGCACGAGGAGGGATCACGGTGGGTCGACGAGCGACACCGGCCGGCGAGGTCGTCACAGACGCGGGTGGCTCCGCGTCCGTTCGGGGCGCCGACTGGGTGGCCACCGAGATCGAACGTATGATCTCCACCGGAGATCTACTCCCCGGTCAGCCGGTCCGGCAGGAACTGATGGCCGAGCGGCTCGGTGTCAGCAGGCTCCCGATCCGGGAGGGACTGCGGCAGCTCGCCTCGCAGGGACTCGTCGAACACCGACGCAACATCGGCTACGCAGTGGTCAGGCTCGAACAGTCGGAGTTCGACCAGATCTATTTGATGCGCGGCGTGCTCGAACGCGAGGTGCTCGCCACCTTGCCCGCCTTAGACGACGACGCCCTCACCGAGATTCGCGCGCTCGGTGACCGCGTCGCCGAGGCGGCGGTGCGCGGGGATGTTCTCGAGATGCGTCTGGCGAATCAAGACTTCCACTTCGCCATCTTCGACCGCTCCAGCCTGCGACTGGTCGTGACGGAGATCCGCCGTCTGTGGCGGCTGGCTACGCCGTACCACGCCGCCTACCTCTTCGATGCCGAAGTGCGCCGACGGGTCGTAGCAGAGCACGATGCCATGATCGACGCGCTCACCGACCAGGACAACGAGCGCCTCGTCGCACTGATGAACGAGCATCGTCGCGGCGGTGAGGCCGGTACGAACATGTTGCTGCGCAACACGACTCGCCCGAACTCGTGACGCACCCTCCAGCGCATTCACTCGCCGAGGTGAACGGTTGACCTGCGGTAGCCGGACACGAACCAGCCGACACGGCTGCGAGCCGCGCCGGCTCCGGTGCCTCATTCCGCACACACCGCCGTGAGGAGCTTCTTCAACGGTACTGTGTTGTCCACCAAGATATCTCGAGGCAGCAAGCGGCCACGCGCGAGCGCCGACCGGACCGCCACGAAGTCGGCGGGTGCATTGACACATTCCGCTGCGACCAGGACATCGTCCTCGAAGTACAGCGCGACACGGCGATGCGGCTTATCCGGATCGGTCCGGACGACCACATCGGTGTTTCCACCGATCAACCCGACGATCTGCAGTTTCCACGCGCCCTGATCCGACCAGAACCACGGCACGGGTCGCCCCCGCACATCGCGGCCGAGCAGCGTGGCTGCCACCGCATTCGCCTGCTCGGTCGCGTTGTCGACGGATTCGAGGCGCACCCGGACGCCGTCACACCCCTCCTGCACGGCGCAGTCCCCGAGTGCGAGGATTCGCGGGTCGGAGCTCCGGCAGCGGTCGTCCACCACGACGCCGCGCTCGCAGTCGAGGCCGAGGTGCTCGGCCAGTTCCGTTCGAGGGTCCGCCCCGACACCCACGAGCACTGTCGTCCCGGCGATCTCGCGGCCGTCGGCGAGCCGAACCGCACGGATCCGGTCACCGTCGACGACGATCTCCGTGGGAGTCGTATCCAGCAGCACGTCCACACCCATCTTCCGGTGTGCCGCAAGTAGGAACTCGGCCGTCCCCGCCCCGACAGCTCGGCCCATCAACTGGCTGCCCGCCTCTACGACGGTGACCTCGATGCCGAGACCACGGAGGGTTGCGGCCACCTCGAGGCCGACGAATCCCCCGCCGATCACCACGACCGGTCCGGAACCGACACGCTCCGCCACGCGGTGGGCATGGTCGAGTGTGCGCAGCACCAGCACGTCTCGGTGATCGCCACCGGGGATCTCCAGACGGCGTGCCCGGGCCCCGGTGGCGAGAACCAACCGATCGAACGTGCGCGTCCGGTCCGATCCGTCGGAGTGACGCATCTGCACAACCACGCCGTCGTTCTCACGATCGATCCGGCGAACCGTCGTACCGAGAATCAGCTCGATCCCGTTCCCGCGGTAATGGTCCGCGGTGCGCAGCACCAGCGAGTCGGGTGTCACCTCGCCTTTCAACCAGGCTTTCGACAGCGGCGGCCGCTGGTAGGGCAGGTGCGCCTCGTCACTGATCAGGGTCAGCGCCCCGGTGTAGCCGCCGAACCTGAGCTGATCGGCCAGGTGAACCGCCCCGTGCGAGGCGCCGACGACCACCACACTGTGTGGTGGCCCCTCGGCACCCTGCTCGGAGCGCGCGACAACACCGCTACCCCGCACCGATTCGTGCATGTCATGCCTGCTCATCTGGAACCGTCACATGCAGGTCGATACCCTCGCAGAGGACCAGTTGGCACGACAGCCGTGACGTGTGTTCGCGCTCGCTCGCGGTGCAGTCGAGCATGTCGTCCTCGTCCTCGGTGGGCGGATCGAAGTGCCGCTGATCGCTCTCCGCCAGGTAGACATGGCAGGTCGCGCACGACAACGACCCTCCACACTGTCCGACGATCCCCGGTACACCGTTGCGCACCGCCGTAGACATGACGGAATCACCTGCAGTACCGTCGATTACCCGTTCGCTCCCGTCGGGCTGGGTATAGAAGACCTTCGGCATATCGACTCGCTACCAGCTCACAGGAAGGTCGACTGTGGGGGTCGTGAGGTTGTCGTAGTCGACGACGGGTTCCCCGACCAGTTTCAGGGTCGGCAGCCGTTTGAACAGTTCGGCGATCGCAACCTGCATCTCCATCCGCGCCAGCGGAGCACCGAGGCAGTGATGCAGACCGTAGCTCAGTGTCAGGTGCGGGTTCTCCTTGCGACGCACATCGAACTTCTCTCCGTCGGCGATCGCGATGCCGTCGTGGTTGGTCGACCCTGGATCCACCAGTACTGCCTCACCCTTCGCAATGAGGTGACCGTCGATCGAGACATCCTCGGTGGCCACGAACGGAACCAGACCTCCACCGCCGGCAACTGTGTCGTCGATGGCCATGCGGCCGTGACGCAGCACCTCCTCCACAGCGGTAGGGGCGACACCGTCGACGTCCTCGAGGAAAACCTTCAGCTGATCGGAGTGACGCAGCAACGACAGCACGCCGGCACAGATGAAATTCGCGGTGTTGTCGAAGCCGGCGACGATCAGGATCATCGCGATAGGCAGGATCTCACCGTCGGTGAGGGAATCGTCCTTGTCCGGAGCGTTGGCGAGGTCACTGAGGAGATCCTCGCGAGGATTCTTGCGACGTTCTGCGATGAGATCGTTCAGGTACACGAACAGTTCGGTCATGTTCTGCACGACCTCGTCTTCGGGCATGTTCGCCACCGCGAGCGTGGCCGCGCTCCACTTCTGGAACTTCGGGCGGTCCTCGGGCGGCACACCCAGCAGGTTCGACAGCATCTGGATGGGCAACGCGACGGCGTAGTCGCTCACCAGGTTCGTGGGCGCACCCTTCGCCACCATCTCGTCGATCAGATGATTCGCGAATTCGACTGCCGACTCCCGCATAGCGCGCACGCGCTTCGGGGAGATGGATTTCTGCACGAGCTTACGGAGCTTGGTGTGATGCGGCGGATCCTCGAACTGGATGGTCGACTTCAGGAAGTCCGGAAACTCCACGAAGTAGGGCACGGCCCGCTCACCGGTACGGAAGGGCCCCCGGACGAAGCGGGGATCACTGAGCATTTCGCGCGCCGCAGCGTTCCGGTGGATGACCCACACGTCACCTCCGATCGGCATGGTCATCTTGGTCATGGGCCGCTCGGCCGCGATGGCCGCATACCGCCGGGCCGCCTCGTTCGGCTCGACCGGGGCAAACGGGTAGGTAGTGTCCACCGTCTCGTTGGTGGAGTTCGTGGATGTTTCCGTTGAGCTCACTGTAATTCTCCTGGGGCTGAGGCGGTTTCGTGAGGATCTCGCTCAGGGCGAGACGGGAACCTCGGCCGGCGCGATGACCTGCGGGGTCGCATCGGGACCGATCGCCATGATTTCGCCGAACCGTGCCGCGACGGTTTCCACGGTGAGCGCCGGATCGTGGATTCCGGCCGTGTTGACGAGGGCGAGCCGATTGACGATGCCGCCGGCGACGTTGAACACTTCGCCGGTGACGGTGCAGCTCGGATGGACGAGATACGCCGCGACCGGCGCGACGTGCTCGGGAAGCAGCTGAGTGCGCATGTACTCCATCACTTCCGGGGAGAGCGTGTCCGCCGCGGCCTCGGCCATGCGGGTGCCCGCACCGGGCGCGATGGCGTTGACCGTCACCCCTCCTGCCATTCCTTCGACAGCAAGGTTGCGGGTCAGACCGAACAGGGCACCTTTCGATCCACCGTAGTGCGACATGTCCGGATTGCCCAGCATCGCTTGGGAAATTGTGTTCACCACGCGACCGGCCGGCGACTTCAGCAGGTGCGGCCACGCTGCGCGGCACACTCGCAACGCGCCGAAGTAGTGCACGTCGAGGTGGCGCTGGTATTCCTCGTAGGGCACCTGATCGAACGGTGCGGTGCGGACGATGCCCGCATTGTTGATCACTGCGTCGAGCTGTCCGAACGCGGAGATCGCGGCCTCGACGAGAGCAACGGCGCCCTCCTCGGTGGTGACGTCGGCCGAACAGGCGACTGCACGCCCGCCCGCCGCGGTGATCGCGTCGGCGACCTCGCTGGCGGGGTCGTCACCGTCGATTCCGGAACCGTCGATGGTGGATCCGAGATCGCCGACCACCACCGCGGCACCGCGGGACGCGAGCAGCTCGGCGTGTGCTCGCCCGATACCGCGGCCCGCTCCGGTGATGACGACCACGCGGTCGGAGAAATCCAGTGCTGTCATGGGAGATGTCCTCGAATGTGAAGTGACGATGCGAATTCAGGGCCGGGTCGCGCCACCGCGATGGGAGACATCGGCAACCCAGAGGCTGCCCAGCGCCTCTCGGGCGGATTTCTCGAAGTCGAAGACCTCGACACCGACGGTCAGGTAGAGGTTCGAGCGGTCGGGGCCGCCGAGCAGGCACGCGGATGCGACGCCGTTTTCCAGCGCGAGCGGGATCGCGTCCGTCATGCCGTCCTCGGTGAACCGGGCCACATAGCCGCTTCCGGGCATCGCCGCCCACACGCCCCCGTCCTCGTCGAGGCCGATGCCGTCGGGAAGGAACGGGCAGGCGGCGAACGGGCGGGGGTTGGACAGCGATCCGTCTGCGGCACGATCGATGACTGTGAGCTTCTGCGCCATCACCTCGGCGGTGTAGACCTTCGTTCCGTCTGCACTGATCGTGATGCCGTTGGCGCACAACAAGGGTCCGACCTCGTCGGCTGTCGATGCTGTGCCGTCGGGCTCCACGACGATGATCGGAGACGGGACCGGTTCGTCGCCGGCGAAGAGGTCGAATCCGAGCTGCGTCACATATGCGCGACCATCGGCATCGACCACCATGTCGTTGATCGCCGCCTTCGCGAAGGACGAGACGTCGGCGAGGACCTCGAGGTCCTCGGGACCGTTGCCGCCGTGAACGAGGACGAGTTTCTCGTGCATCGAGGTGACGATGAGCCGACCGTCAGGAAGCCACCCGAAACCGCCGAGGGTGACCGGAACATCGGTATGTGCGCGGCGAGCCGTAGCGTCGACCACGACCGTCGCATTGCCGTCGGCATCGAGGGTTTTCAGTGTCGCGGTGTACATGTCGGTGAACCAGAAGGTGCCGTCGTGCCAGCGGGGGCACTCCGGCCACGAGAAGCCGCTCGCGATCTTTCGGGGTTCGATGATGCGCGCGCCGGCTTCTGCGACTGCGGCGGCGGTGTCGGCAACTACATCGGTCATGTGGAACCTTCCAGTGAGGGCGACCGGACACAGGTCACGGTGGGGTTCGCCGGCGTGACGAGTACGGTTTCGGGCGTGAACTGCGTCACAACAGATTTCGTAACGGACGATAGAGTTCCGAAAAACGCGGCGGATGGGGGCCTCCCGCTGAGCGGACAGTTTCCTTACCCGAGCAGCTCGAGCCACGAGTCGGCAGCGCTCAGGCCACGGAGCCTTGGCCGCTGCAGGATCGTCCGGCCGATGACGAGCGTCTCGTCCCGGCCACGCGCTTGGGTGCGCTACTCGGTCATCCACACCGCAGGGGAGAGCACGCGGGTCAGAAAGTCCACGATCCGCTCGAAAAGATCCCCGGCCGGGGCCAGCGCCGCAGTCATGGTGGCGAAGCCGTGCATCATGCCCTCGTAGCGTCGCAGTTCCACCGGGACACCGGCGGCCCGCAGTCGGTACGCGTACTCCTCGGTGCCGTCCCGAGTCGGATCGATTTCGGCGGTGGCGACGAAGGCGCGCGGAAGGCCGCTCAGGTCGGCAGCCGCGCCGGGATCGACATACGGCGAGTCGCGCGCGGCCCGGTCCGGTACGTACATATCCCAGAACCAGTGACAGTCGTCAGGCGACAACAACACCGTCTCGTGTTCCGGGTTGGTAATCCGCATCGTCCCGGTTCCGTAGAGGCAAACCTGCGCCGTCGGAAGCGGCAATCCCCGATCCCTCAGCTGTTGACTGAGGGTGAATACCAAAGTTCCTCCGGCACTTTCACCAGCCAGAGCGACACGGTCGACGTCTGCGGTCCCCAGGTCGCCGGGCCAGGATTTGATCCACTCCCACACTGATCGACAATCGTCGAGTGCAGCAGGGTACGGGTTCTCTGGCGCCAGCCGGTAATCGACCGACACGAGAACCACCCCTGCCGCGATACTGAGTTTGCGCAGATACTCTTCATTCTGGTCCAGGCCGCCGACTGCGAAGCCGCCGCTGTGCATCCACTGCACCACCGGAAGCCCCACGTCACCGGAGGGCCGGTAGATCCGTACCGGAACTCCACCGGCGGGAGATGGCACGACGACATCTTCTCGGTGGTGGATGGGCGTGGTCGCCGGAATTGCGCCTGCCGCCAGTAAGGCGCGCAACTCGCCGACCGGTGTCTGATGCATGGGTTTCGCCATCCGGGCGGCCGACGCATCGACAACTCGCTGTGCATCCGGTGACAACGGCACACGCACTCCCTTCGTACGACGAACAGTCTGTTCCGTTCCGAGCGCGAATCGGTCAGTGCTCAGCCGCGGCTGCACGGACGGGGTGATCGGCATAGCGCACCGAGTCCTGCGTATCCAGTACGACGTCGACGCGACTGAAAGCCAGACCGGCCGCCGTCGCTCGCACCGCGCCGCGCACCACACCACTCGAAACGTTGTGGGGTCTGCCGTCGACAATCTTGGTGACGAAAATATAGGACGTGAAGGAGAGCTCTCCATCCTCGCTACCGGTCGGGAAGACGTTGGTCCCATTGTGCCGCAGCGGGTACGGACTGTTGCTCCGGTGGTTTTCCTTCCACGACATGACGTCGTCCACGCCGTGCAGATCGGCGCGAATGAAGTCCTCGTAATCGGTGGCCCCGGTGTCGCTCGCACAGCTGAAGGAGATGTCGTCGGTCATCAGCGCCCGCAATGCCGCAGGGTTCCATTCGTCGTAGTGGAACCACCATGCCGCAAGGAGAGCAGCGAGATCGCCGGGCGTGGGGGCCGAGTCGTTCATGGAGCCTCGCTTGTCTGCGGTTGTGGACGGCCGGAATCCGGGCAAGTGGGCGGGGCACACCCGCACCCGGCTGTCAGAGAATCAGGATCGGTAATCGAAGAAGGCCGGCGTGTGGTCGACGCGCAGACGGGTGAGGTTCCGGTACGCAATCAGCCACACGCCGTCGACCTTCCGGTACTCCTCGTGGTAGTGACCGTACCCGTGCAGGTGCTCTTCGACCGGGCCGTTGGTCCACCACAACATGTCCTCCATGGCCCGATCCAGCTGCTGCCGGCGACCAGCCCGTCGATGCAGGGCGGCATTTCGACGTCTTCGATGGCTACCGCGACTCAACGCACGTCGAGCGGCGCCTCAACCGGGTACTGGCTCGGGGCCATCTTGTAGAACTCGGTCAACTGCGCAACGAAGGCGGTGTCGTTCATCGGGTCACCCGGCTCCACCACTTCAGTACCCTGAGACCACATGTCGTCGATCAACATCTCGAAGACTTTATCCGGGGTGAGGTCGTCGGTGTGGTCCTGGAAGCGCCGAACCTCGTCGAGATCATCGAACAACAATGCGGTGTAGTGGACGAGCATGCGGGTGTCCTCGTCACCGAATCTTCTGATCTCTTTGTCTCCATTACGGATCGACCAGTGCCCCCCGGGCATGGAGTGCAACTCGGAGGTGATCTCCAGCCCTGGGTAGTCCCGCTGGTCCCTGGAACCGTTGGACTCACGGCGGTGATACATCCGGGAGTTGTCGGTGAGGAACGCGGTATTCCAGAACGGTGAGGCAAACCGAGCGGGAGCACGGTCAGGGCCGTCGGGCCAGTAGGTGAAGCCACCGTCGATGTCGGATTTGTTGAAATAGGTGAGGATCTGCGCCGACTTGACCTCCCATTCGTCGAACAGCCCACACTTCGACATGATCGCCAGGAGCCAGATCGGTGTGTTGAACAAGCCCATTCCGCGAAACACGGCGGTGTCGAAGTGTCCTGCATCGAAGCTGTGCGAGGGGCCGCACAGATTGAACAGAAGATCATGTGCCATACCGTACTTCGCGCCGTGAAGCCCCCGGGCGGTGTCGAGTAGCTTGCGACCGAAATAGATGTCGTGCAGTTCCGGATGGAAGACGACACCCTCGTTGGCAAGGAACCCGCGGAATACCGGCGCGACGAAGTCGGAAAGCTGCGCGTCGGGCTTGCGGTCTTTGCCGCCCGATATCGCAAGATACTCCTCGGTCGACGAAAAGTGCTGCGCGAGAATCAAACGCCACGGACCGTTCTCGCGGACGACCGCGAAGAGCGTCGAAATCTCCTCGGGAGTGTAGAAGTCTTCGATCAGGGACGGCGGCGCAACAGGGACCATCGGATGGCGCTCGCGGGTCGTCACGGGAGCTCCTCTCTACGTTGGATGTCACAGCAATGACGGTGATCCGCGCACGGTATGTCCGGAACAGCGGCCGATCCAGGTCGGGTTCCACCAGTCGGGAGATTGCCCGGGAACCACAATCACGGTCGGCCGGCGTGATCGTGGTGCCCTGGTTCGGAACTACACCCTCCCGCTCACAACGCAGTTCGAGATCGCTCCGGGCTCATTGCCTAGCCAGGAAGGTCGGACCGTTCGAGTACGAAGACCGGGATTGTGCGAGCGGTCTTCTCCTGATATTCGTCGTACGGCGGGTACGCGGCGACAGCACGCTTCCACCAGAGGGCGCGTTCCTCTCCTGTGACCTCGCGGGCAAGGTAGTCGCCGACCGACTCCTTGTCTCGCAGCTCGACATGCGAGTTCGCCTTCAGATTGAAATACCACACGGGATGTTTCGGCAGGCCGCCCTGAGAGGCAACCACGGCGTACACGCCATCGTGCTCGACTCGCATGAGCGGTGTCTTCCGGAGCTTTCCCGATTTCCTGCCCACCGAGGTCAGGATCACCACAGGCATACCCTGTAATTCGTACGCCTCGGCCCCACTGCCTGCTTCGTACGCAGCCACTTGTCCACTGACCCAGTCGCTCGGACTCGGTTCGTACTCGCCGCTCAGCGGCATGGCTTCCTCCTCGTTGCGCGCCGGACGATCACTCGCCGCCGACGGACCTCAGCGGGCTAAATGGTTTGCCCCCCGCATTTCCCGTTCAGGATAGAGATGCCCGCATGGACGCAAAGCCTCGATCTCCCGCTCAGCGGAAGGGTTCCGAGCGGGCGGTGGCGGAGCAGCACGGCGGGGAGAATCGCACCGGCCGCACGGTCTCGGAGGATATGTCCCTCCCAGTGGGAGATGCGCCATCCAAACAGGTGTGACGGCCGTTATGTTCGCCACCGATCACGTCGGTCGCGTGGCCGGCACCTCGGAGCAGAAGGAGCCGGCTGTGCTCACCGACAGCAAGGACGAGCGGGACATCTACCGCGCTATCGTGCGCATCGCTCGCGCGATGGACCAACGCGACTGGGCAGTTATCGAGAACATCGCCGTGCCCGAAGCCACCGGCGACTTCGGTACCGGGCCCCTGAGATCGGCAACCGAAATCATCGCCCTCCTACGCAATTTCCTCGACGACTGCGGCCCGACTCAACACATGATCGGCAACGTCCTGATCGAGATCGACGAGAACACCGCAACCAGTCGGGCATACGTCGCCGACATGCACCTCGGGGCAGGTGACCTCGCGGGACAGTTCTTTCGAACGCTGGGCGACTATCACGATTCGTGGATCCGCACATCCGAGGGATGGCGCCTGACCAATCGCACCAAGAAACACAACGGGGTGCTCGGCAATATCGCAGTGCTCGCTCACGCGTCGTCGCCTGACGCCACCCGGGCGTAGCAGGAGGCACTACGGCCGATTCGGTTCGCGGTTGCGACCGGATCGAGACGAGCGCACTCGAATTCCTGTTTCACAGCGCAATTCAGGAGGAGACGTCATGACCGATTCAACCCTCACTCCAGTGTCGGACACTGCGATCACAACCTGGGGATACGAAGCAGACGTGGTTGTCGTCGGCTACGGCATCGCCGGCGTCGCCGCTGCTGTCGAGGCTGCTCACGCCGGGTCCGAAGTACTTGTTCTCGAGCGTCTCGGCGGGTGGGGTGGCGCAGCCGCAATGTCCGGCGGCTTCATCTACCTCGGGGGCGGGACGCCCCTGCAGAAGGCATGCGGATTCGACGACAGCGTCGAGAACATGAAGACCTTCATGAAGGCAGCATTGGGTCCCGGCACCGACGAGGAGAAGATCGACGCCTACTGCGAAGGCAGTGTCGACCACTTCCGGTGGCTGACCGACCACGGCGTCGTATTCGACGAGTCGTTCTGGGGTGAACCGGGTTGGGAGCCACCCCACAGCGAAGGTCTGATGTACTCGGGGGGCGAGAATGCACATCCGTTCGACACGCTGACACAGCCTGCCCCCCGCGGTCACCTTCCGAAGAAGGCCGATCCGGGCAGCGCCGAGCAGGCGGGCGGCTTCATGCTGATGAAACCGCTCGTCGAAGCCGCCGAAAAGCTCGGTGTCCGAGCCGAGTACGACATGCGGGCACAGCGACTTGTGGTCGACTCCGCCGGCCGCGTCGTCGGTGTCGTCGCGAAGCAGTACGGCTCCGACGTGGCGGTCCGCGCCCGGCAGGGTGTCGTACTGGCGACCGGCAGTTTCGCATACAACGACGATATGGTGCGCGAGCACAGCCCGCGCATTCTCGGACGTCCCACAGCGTCGATCGAGACCCATGACGGCCGCTCCATCCTGATGAGTCAGGCTCTCGGAGCGGCGACTGCACATATGGACGCCACGGAAGTAGCCATCTTCAGTGATCCCCAGCTGATGGCACGCGGCATCCTGGTCAACGGGCGCGGGCAGCGGTACATCAACGAGGACACCTACGCCAGCCGTATCGGGCAAGCCACACTGTTGCACCAGGAAAACCAGGCGTTTCTCGTCCTCGACGAGCAGGCCTACGAGGAAGCCCTGCGCACCATCTCGACCAGCGCCCCGCTTCGAACGGCACCGACGTGGGTATGCGAGACCGTCGAGGAGCTCGAGGCGGAGATGGGTCTTCCTGCGGGAGCACTGGAGACCACTGTGGGACTCTTCAACCGGCACGCCGCCGATGGCGTGGACCCGTTGCTGGGCAAAAACTCTCGTTGGGTGCGACCGATCGGGACACCGATCGCCGCCTACGATCTGCGTGGCCGTACCGGAGGTTTCACGCTGGGCGGCTTGAAAACCGACATCGACTCGGCCGTTCTCCACGTCTCCGGGGAGCCGATCCGCGGCCTCTTCGCTGCCGGCCGCTGCACCTCGGGAATCTGCGCCGGGGGCTACGCGAGCGGCGCGAGCCTGGGTGACGGCAGCTTCTTCGGCCGACGGGCCGGAACCAGCGCGGCAGCACAGACCCGCCTCCCCTGACCGATCCCGACACCCCCAATCAGGAGGACCCGCATGTTCGATTCCCTGCGACGTTCAGCCGCACCAACTCCGGACGGTCCGATGGCCCCCAAGTCGACGACATACATCATCGTGGCCCTGGTACTTGCCGAGTGCGTCAGCGCATTCGAAGCCGGCATGATCTTCATCGCGCTGCCACGCTTCGGTGAGATTTTCGATGCACCGGCATCGACAACAGGGTGGGCAGTAACTGCCTACATGCTCGTGGGCGCGACGACCGCACTCGTCGGAGGTCGCCTCGGCGACATGTACGGCCGCAAGAAGGTCCTCATCATCGCAATGATGGTGTCGACGCTCGGTTCCGTGATCAGTGTCTTCGGCGACTCGATGGGCGCAATCATCGTGGGTCGAGGCGTACAAGGTGCGGCCGGTGCGATCCTGCCCCTCTGCTACGGCCTCGCACGCGAGGTGCTGCCCGCCGGCAAGGTTTCCCTTGCCGTCGGATACATCAGTGGGGCCGCCCTCCTCGCCGGATCCGGTGGCTATTTCATCGCCGGGGTGCTGCTCGATGTGGCTGACTGGCATATGATCTTCGTCTTCGCCGCCGTTCTGGCCCTCGTTGCGTCCGCAGTGGCCGCACTCGCGCTCCCCGGCACCCACACACGCACGGAGCTACCACGATTCGACTATCTGGGCGCAGCACTGCTGACGCCCGGCCTGATCGCAATCCTCTACGGCATCACCCAGGGTCCGGCGTGGGGATGGGCAAGTTTCGGCGTCCTCGGTCTCATCATCTGCGGGCTCGCGATCCTGGCCGTATGGACTGCCTGGGAACTGCGTCAGGAAGAACCTCTCGTCAACCTCCGAGCACTCGCCACCAAGCGGATGACGCTCAATCTGATCGGGGTATCGGTACTCGCTCTCGGTCCGGTCGGCGCGGTGCAGATCGTCACCCCGATGATTCTCCAGGCGCCGACGTCCTTGCCCATCGGACTCGGCATGTCGGCGACCGTGGCAGGTCTCATCGGCGGAATCGGCGCAATTGTGGGGTTCGCCGTGTCTCCGATAGCGGGTGTGGTTGCGGGACGCTGGGGCGGGCGGACCGCGTTCTTCATCGGAGCCGCTCTGTTCGCCGTAGCCAATGTCATGATCCTCGTCGGCCACAAGTCGCTGCCGATCATGATCGGCGTCTTCGTTCTCGCCGCTGTCGCAACGGCGTTCGCCTACACCGGTTATCCGAAGATCGTCATCGAGTCCGTCCCCGAGGACGTCACCAGCGTCACGACGGGCGTATTGGCCACCGCCCGCCAGGCATTCTCTGCGGTGAGCGTGGCCATCGTGTCGGTCATGCTCTCCATCTGGACCGTGCCGGGAACGACCGCACCCGCGTTGTCCTCGTTCAACCTCGCAGTGGGGTGGTTCGTCGTGTGCTCGCTCATCGTCGCCGCCATCTGCTTGTTCATCGGACGGCCCCGGCAGGCGGGCGACTCCGACGAGCACACCGCAGGAGAAGTGGACCCGGAGGTATCTGCGACCTCCGCTTGACATCTCCGGCGAGGTCCGATGTCCCGATGTGCTTTCGCGGTGCAGGCTCGGCGTCGAGCCTGCACCGCACCTGCAGGTAACGATCCGACGCACCGTTGTCGACACACGATCGTCTCCCGCGAGGCGGGAGATGACGGTGCCCCAGTGCTTTTCGTGACCGTAGGGTTCCAGCATGGCTGACGAAACGATATATGTGATCGACCGCGTGGTCACCAAACCCGGATGTGCACGCAAGTTCGTCGACGCGTACGTCACGGAATACGTTCCCGGTGGTCGCCGGCGCGGGATGACACTCGACCGGATCCTTGTCAGCCCACCGATCTGGTTCGACGACGACTCCAACACCGTCACCGTCACGTGGACCGTCGACAGTGTGGGGGCGTGGTGGGAGATGACCCGCCAAGGCCGTCGCGACCCCGGTCTCGGTGAATGGTGGTCGAAAATGGAGGAATTGATCCTCGAACGTTCCCGCTCCATGGCCGCCGGGGCCGACGATGTCGAAGGGTTGACCGATGTATAATGTGACACGCGTTGTCCACTTCGAGGACTCTGCGAACGCCTCGGACCGGGCCGAATACCTGGAGAAGATCCGCCACACGGTGAAGGGGCTCGGCGCGCCGCGCCACCTCGTGGCGCCGACGCTGCCGGGGGTGATCAACGGCGGTGAACTGCTTGTCCACCTGCAACTCCCCGCAGCAGACGGTGCCACCGACGTGATCGGTGCACTCGACCGCGCCCTCGAGGGTCCCGCCACCGCTCGAATCGACGGCGTGCAGTACCCCGCATCTCCGGGGCAGTCACGCCCGGACGCACCTCGGAGTGTCTACCGTGCGCTGCTGCTGCGTATCGCTCCGGGCACGCCGACAGCGACCGTCGAACGATTCGAACGCGATCTGCTGACGATGCCCCGATACATTTCGTCGATCGGCGCGTGGCGGCTCGACCGTGTGGAGAAGTCGGTGGGCCCCACTGCCTGGACCCACGTGTGGGAGCAGGAATTCACCGATCACGCTTCGCTCATAGGCCAATACCTCGACCATCCGGTCCACTGGGGCGTCGTGGATCGTTGGTTCGACCCCGAGTGCCCGGAAGCCGTGGTCCGCGATCGGGTGTGCCATACCTTCTGCCTCATCGACGACACCGTCATCCGATGAATACGCACTCCGACGCCACTCCGGCAGACAACGACGACCGGATCTACGATCGGGACGTCCGTTCGATCATCGACGCGATGCGCGCACGCCGCGCTCCGTCTCTGCAGGCCATCGGAATCGACGCGACCCGTCGTGCACTCGAATCGATCCAGCGGCCACCGGGACCGGACATGCAGGCCGTTCGCTCGCTCGAATTCGACGGTCCTCACGGTCCCGTCCCCGTACGGGTCTACCACCCCCACTCGGTACGGGAGCGGGACGCACCGGCCCTCGTCTGGTTCCACGGAGGCGGGATGATCATGGGCTCACTCGAGTCCTTCGATCGCCTTGCACGCGAGGTTGCCGCAGCAGCGCATGCCGTGGTCGTCAACGTGGGCTACCGACTCGCTCCGGAGCATCGGTATCCCGTCGCCCACGACGAGTCCTATGCGGCCGTGTGCTGGGTACAGGAGAACGCCGGAGAGTGGGGGGTGGACCCGACTCGAATCGGCGTCGGCGGCGACAGTGCCGGAGGTGGCCTGGCGGCCGCGACTGCGCTGCGGGCACGCAACGAGAAAGGACCGCACCTCGCTCAGCAGGTCCTGATCTACCCTGGCCTGGAGCGGCGACGCGAGTCGCCGTCGATGCTCCGATTCGGCGACAGCCCTTTCCTTCGCGCAGGGGACATCGACTGGATGAAATCCTTGTACCTCGGAGACGATCCCTCGACGGACGACGAGTACGGCGTTCCCTCCTCGGCAGCCGATCTCTCGCAGTTACCACCTGCGATCGTGGTGTCTGGGTACGCCGATCCCCTCCGCGACGGAGTGGAGGACTACGGCCGGCGACTGCAGGAGTCGGGCGTGTCGACGGCAATCATCCGCTATCCCGGTGTAGGGCACGGCTTCTTCATGCAGACTGCATCCGTTGCGCGGGCACGGATGGCGATGGCCGAGGTCGGCGCACTGGTCTCCGCGCGCTTCGCGCACGGGAGCTGACGTCCACACGGATCTCCCGCTGGGTAGAACTCCTCCTTCCCGCGAATCCCCCTGTCTTCGTAGCGTCTCCACGGCGGCGCAATCCCGACCGCCCGTACACGCCGAGGAGGCGCGGTGTCTCGAAACCCGGAGTCGCACGCGGAAAGCCACGATGTCCGCGAAGTGGACGTGGTCGTGGTCGGAATGGGCGCCGCCGGCTGCGCCGCAGCAGTGACCGCCCACGACGCAGGGGCCACGGTGCTGGTACTGGAGAAGGCAGCCGCCGCCGAGGCCGGTGGAAATACCCGGGTGTCCGGTGGCGGCTGGTTCCACCACGACGACCCCGAACGCGCAGCAATCTATCTGCGTTCTCTTTGTGGCGACCGTCCGCTGCCCGAGCCTGTCGTGCACGCCTGGGCACACGGCACCCGCGAAGTCTCCAGGTGGGTGGAGTCACTCGGAGTATCGGTGGGCCCCAACGGCAATTACAACGCCACAGGCGCCGAGTACCCGGAGATGCCGGGCAGCGACTGTTACGGTGGCCTGTACTGCGTCGACGGGGTCGTCGGCGACGGTCGGCTCTTCGCCGCGCTCGAAAAGGCGCTGTTCGAGCGCGGAATCTCGGTGCACTACGACTCTCCCGCCTCCGGACTGATCACCGAGCCTGCTTCCGGCGAGGTGACCGGCGTCGTCACTGCAGCGGGCGACCGGATCCTTGCCCGTCGCGGCGTCGTGTTGGCCACCGGCGGTTTCGAGGGGGATCCGGAGCTGGTGCGTACCCACCTCGGGCTCGACGACGCGCCGGTGTGGGGCAGCGTGGCCGCCACCGGTGACGGACTACGCATGGCACAGGAGGCCGGAGCCGATCTGTGGCACATGGACAACATGATGGCGGTCAACGGCATCACCGAACCAGGTTCGCGGCACGGATATTTCGCGATGTTCCTGTACTCGCGGGGTGTGCTCTGGGTGGACGAGACGGGACGTCGTTTCGTCGACGAATTCGTCCCGTCAGGTCACGGCCAAGCTCTGATCGACGGACGATATGTGCTCCATCCGCAGCGTCCGATGTGGGTGATCTTCGACGAGCACACTCGGCTGGCCGGCCCGATCAGTCCCTCGGCCGACGTACTCGCCGTCGGATGGAACGTATTGATGAACGGTTATCGGTGGAGCTCGGACAACAGCGCGGAGATCGCGGCGGGGTGGATTCACCGTGGCGACACCCTCGACGAGTTGGCTTCGCTGACGGGATTCCCGGGTGATGCGTTGAACGACAGCGTATCCGCGTACAACGCCGCGTGTGCGGCAGGAGACGACGGGGATTTCGGTCGTTCCCCCGCCACCCTCGTGCCGATCCTCGAGCCGCCCTTCTACGCCTACCGCAGCGGGCCGCTGTTGGGCTGGACCAACGGCGGCCCTCGCCGGGACGAGCACGCACGTGTTCTCGATACCGCGGGCGCGGTGATCGAAGGTCTGTATGCGGCGGGCACTGTCAGTTCCACGTTCAGCTGGGCGAAGGACGGCGGGTTCCATATAGCCGATGCAATCGTCTTCGGCCGGGCCGCCGGAGAGCACGCCGCCGGACGTAGCCGTCGAAACCCCGAACACTGATCCGGCGCTGTACAACGTTCTGTGAGAGCTGGTCCGGTCGATCGGCCGGACCAGCCCTCACAGAGTCATCGTTCAGCGTCACGCTCCGGTGCCGGCGGGCTGGTTTTCGCTCGCCTGGAACGCCTCGATCCGCGGATCGGAGGTGACGAACCTGCCGGCAGCGATGTTCTCTTCGACTTCCCTGTGCCAGAAACTGATCGCGCGCTCGGTGTCGATCTCGAACTCGAACCGCCGAGTCATCTCGGGCGTGACGTCCTCGACGTCGACGTAGAACTGCTCGTACCAGCGACGCAACTGGTAGACCGGACCGTCCTCCTCGCACAACAGCGGATTGTCGATCTTCGCCTTGTTCCGCCAGATCTCGACGTCTTGGACGAAACCGAGCTCGACGCCCTTGGTGAAGGCCTGCGCAATCCCGGTCGCCTCTTCGTCGGTCAAGCTCTCGGGCTTCTTCACTGCCGCTCCCCATTGCAGTACGAAGCTGGTGGGTGATACCGGGTAGTGGCAGTTGATCAGGACCGTCTCGAGCTCGCCGACCGGGGACGGGCTCCACAGGTAGTCGATCATGTATGACGGTCCGTAATAGGCTGCCTCCGAACGCCCGATCGCATCGTCGTCGCGCGAGTAGCTCGTACCCAGATCCACGTCCGGTCGCGGTTTGGTGTTCATGTTCTGGCTCGCGACGTGGCCTTCGAAGACATTCTTGAAGTACACCGGGAACGAGTAGTGGATGTAGAAGAAGTGGGCCATGTCCACGACGTTGTCCACGATCTCGCGGCAGTGCGATCCTTCGATCGTCAGCCGGTTCCATGTGAACTCGGTCCACTCACCCGTGTCGTATCCCGGGATCTGCGGGATGGTGACCTCGGGTGGCGGTGGGTTGCCCTGCGGGTCGTGCCAGACGTACAGCTGCCCGTTGCGCTCGAGCGTGGTCCACGCTTTCGTCCGCGCCAGAGGCGGAACTCTGCGGGCGTACGGGATGTTCGAGCACCGGCCGTTGCCCGCCCAGCGCCAATCGTGGAACGGGCATGCCACGGAGTCACCCTTGATCGTGCCCTGCGTGAGGTCACCGCCCATGTGGGGGCAGTAACCGTTGAGAACGTTCAACGACCCGGCGCTGTCGGCGAAGACGACCAGCTTCGAGCCGAACGCCTCCACCGCGTGTGGCTTGCCGTCACGGAACTCGTCGAGCAAGCCCAGGCAGTGCCAGCCTCGGGCATAGCGGGCGGGCGGCGGGGCCGACTCTATGACGCGAACTTCGTTGTCGGGAAACGTCATTGTTACCTCCGTGTCGCAGATGACATGAGTTGAATATGCAAGGCGTGAGTGAGGAATGCAGGCCGGAAGAACTCACCGGACTCTAGGAAGCCCCCGAGAGGCGCGGATACCGGCGATTTCGTTCAGTGGAACACAGGATGCCCCTCTCGAGTGACCCGCTTCACAATCACGCTGGGGTGTGGCACTATTCCTAGTAGAAATAGCCACGTCCCCGCGCCGACGGCGCTGCGGTTGTAGGAGCACAATGACGATCCAGGCCGAAGCCGACCCCACGACACCCAGCGCAGTCCTCGACCGCGTCAACCTCGTACTCGATGCATTCAACGGCGTCAGCCGTCTCACTCTCGCCCAAATCGTGCGTCGGACGGGCCTGCCCCGATCCTCTGCCCATCGCATGCTCGAACGGCTGGTGTCGATGCGATGGCTCCACCGCGAAGGCCGTGACTACACGCTGGGATTGCGGCTGATGGAACTCGGCTCACTCGCCGTCCACCAGGACCGGCTTCACGCCACCGCACTACCGCACCTGCAGGAACTCCAACGCGTCACCGGCTTCGTCGTCCACCTCGCTGTTCTCGAAGGTGACGACCTCGTCTACCTCGAAAAGCTCGGTGGACGCCTGGCCACGGTGGTTCCCACCCGCATCGGAGGGCGTCGTCCTGCGCCCAGCACCGCCCTCGGCAAAGCACTCCTCGCCTACGACGGCACACCCGGGCCTTCATACGACCACATCCGCGAGCACGGGATTGCTTTCGAGAAAGAAGAATCTCTGCCCGGATTCGGGTGTATCGCGGTTCCGATCGGCCTCATCGGCTCCGCGGTCGCCGCGGTGTCGGTGTGCGGACCACTATCCCACCTGCGTTTCGACCATAAGTTCGCCACGCCCGTCCGACTGACAGCGACCGCCATCTGGCGCGCTCTCGATCGCAACCATGTCACTCCCACACTTCAGCGCCGCCGTCCGCTCCACTCGACGGCCAGCGCACAGGAACCTCAATACGCCTGAGTGTCGGCCTCGTTCGTGGAAGAGGGCTCGACGTTGTCGCCGCCGAGCCCTTCCGACACCCCGTTCCAGCTACCTGGGTTACGGGGACGCGGCAGACCGAGGTCGTCGATGTCGCTACGCGCGAACTGCGCTGCCGCACGGTCGATATCGTCGAGCAATTCGTTGGACAGCTCGATCTCGGCCCGGAAGTACCGCTCGGCCCACCGCAGGCTCATCTGCGAGAAAGCCCAGCCCGGTTCACGATCGGAGTGTTCCGCATGCTCTCCGGCGCGGCGCAGCTTGTCTTCGAGGTTGACGATATGCTCGCGCACGATCGCCTTCAGCTGGTCCGGATCGTTGAGATGGCCCATATACATCCGAAGCATGACGCCGTGCTTGAGTACGGGCATCTCCACCGGTGCCTCACGCGACCACGTGCGCACCGCGTCGATCCCGGACTCGGTGATGGCATACAACCGGCGACCACGCGTGCCCGGTTCATTCACCAGACGGGATTGCACCAATCCGAGCTTCTCGAGCTTCTTGAGCTCCGCGTAGACCTGACTGACCGACGGACTCCAGTAGTAGAACCCGATACTCCAATCCGCCCACTTCTTCAGTTCGTTGCCTGTCAGTTCCTCCCCGAACGAAAGCATCCCGAGCACCGCCCAGCTCGTGGGGGGTAGCGCGGGGTACTGCTCGCTTTCGGGTTCCGACACCACGAAAGCGTAACAACGGCAGTGCACCACCCGTGCTCCGAATCTCCCGCTACGCGGGAGGACCACGCCTACCCCTGCCACCCCGCCGATAGCCTCGGCCGATCGATCCATTCTCCGCGACGCCCCCAGGAGCACCCGTGACCACTTCTGAAGCAACCGCCCAGGCGGAACGCATTCGAGCTACCGTGACCGCCTACCTCGACGCAGTAGCTTCCGGTGTCGCCACCGACGTCGCCGCGCTGTACACCGAAAACGCCACCCTGGAAGACCCGGTCGGCAGCGAACCCCGCGTCGGGCGCGCCGCGATCACCGAGTTCTACAAGGCTATCGAAACCACCGAGAACACAACGGAATTGTTTACGCTCCGGATCAGCGGCGCAAACGCCGCCTTCCACTTCCGGGTCACCACGAAAGTCGCCGAGCAGACCTACGCGATCGAACCGATCGACGTCATGACATTCGACGAGGCCGGCCGCATTACGACCATGCGCGCATTCTGGGCACCGAGCGACACCGTTCAGCACTGACGGAACGAGACGATCGACGATGCAACCCGTCACCTGCCGCACGTGCGGCACCGATGTACTCGCCGAGAAGTACAGCGAGGCTCACACCAGCATCCAATGGCTCACCGACGCCCCTCGGTCATGCCCGCGGCTTTACACCGACGCCGGAGCAGGCCACACACCCGCATGGGTTCCCTCCTGCACCGAGTTGCGCGACACGATCGACGATCTCGCCCACCGAGGCGTAATGCCCATCAGCCACCGCAGTCAGCCTGTAACCGGCCCTGTACCAGGAGACCTCCCGTGACCGATCGAAACATCCCCGACGTGTTCGCACCGGCGAAGTTGGGCCCGATCACCCTGCGTAACCGCATCATCAAGGCTGCCACGTTCGAAGCCGCCACTCCCGGTGCGCTCGTGTCGGACGACCTGATCGAGTACCACCGCCGACCCGCTGCGGGAGGGGTCGGAATGACCACCGTCGCATACTGTGCCGTTGCGCCCGAGGGTCGCACCGAGGCGAACCAGATCTGGATGCGTCCGGAAGCCGTGCCGGGCTTACGCCGTCTCACCGACGCCGTTCATGCCGAAGGCGCTGCCGCTTCCGCACAGATCGGCCATGCCGGGCCCGTCGCCAACGAAGCCAGCACCGGACTGCCCGCGCTCGGACCGACCCGCCAGTTCAACCCGCTGGGCATGCGCATGGTTCGCGGCGCCACCCTCGCCGACATCGACCGCATTCGGCGAGCACACGGTGACGCAGCCCGCTATGCCGTCGAAAGTGGATTCGACGCCGTGGAGATTCACTTCGGTCACAACTACTTCGCCAGTTCCTTCCTCAGCCCGAAGATCAACAAACGCACCGACGCATACGGCGGATCCCTCGCCAATCGCGCGCGCCTGGTACGCGAAACGGCACAGACGGTCCGAGACGCTGTCGGGGGGAAGATCGCCATCCTGGCGAAACTGAACATGGATGACGGTGTCCCGGGAGGATTCTGGCTCGACGAGGCAGTCCAGGTGGCGCAGTGGCTCGAGCAGGACGGCTCCCTGGATGCCATCGAACTGACCGTGGGCAGCTCTTTGTTGAACTCGATGTACCTCTTCAAGGGCGACGTACCCCTACGCGAGTTCGCGGCGGCGATGCCCGAGCCCGTCCGCACCGGAATGAAACTCGTCGGCAAGCATTTCCTCAAGTCCTATCCCTACAAGGATCTGTACATGCTCGAGGAAGCGCGGCAGATCCGTGCTGCAGTGAGAATGCCGCTCGTGTTACTCGGGGGTGTCACCGATCGGGCTGGGATGGACATCGCGATGGCCGAAGGATTCGACTTCGTGGCGATGGCCCGGGCGCTGCTGCGCGAACCGGATCTGGTCAACAGGATCGAAACGGAGCCGGCCACTCGATCGTTGTGCATCCACTGCAACAAGTGCATGCCCACAATCTTCACCGGGACACGGTGCGTTCTTGTGACCCCCGGCACCCACCCCTGAACGCGTTCGAGCGGGCGTCACGGACGGCGCCGATCGGCGTCGCGACCGACAGCCACAGCTGTTCGTTCCCGTTCTCCGGGATACCAGGCGCGGAGCCCGAACACCCATGACGGACACTGAAGGAGTACCGACAGTGAGAGGAACCAATCGATGACGGCAGAACATGCGGTGCTCGATCCGCGCACGATGCGCGACGTGATGGGCAACTTCTGCACGGGGGTCACGGTCATCACCGCCCTCGACGGCGACAAGCCGCTCGGCTTCGCATGTCAGTCGTTCACGTCGGTGTCGCTGGAGCCGCCCCTCGTCTCGTTCTGCCCCGCGCGCACGTCCACGACCTGGCCCAAGATCCGCGAGATCGGCACTCTCGCCATCAACGTCCTCGCGGAGAGCCAGCGCACGTTGTGTGCCGCGTTCGCCGTCAGCGGTGGAAACAAGTTCCACGGCGTCGACTGGGTTCCCGGCGACAACGGTGCTCCCGCCCTCGAAGGGGCGCTCGCTCGCGTGGAGGCGACCGTAGAAACGGAGCACGACGCCGGCGACCACACGATCGTCGTGGCACGCGTCACGGGCCTGACGGCGCTGCCGTCCAACGGGCCGTTGCTGTTCTACCGCGGCACCTATGGGCACTTCGACCGGCTGTGACGGCCGCCTCCCGGAATAGCCTGCGGCCACTCCCGGTTGCACCGAGGGTGTGCCCAGCTGCCGGTGGCGGGCCCCGGACGAAGGATTCTCGGTGACTGTTCCTCTCTCCATCCTCGATTTGGCCCATATCGGCGAGGGTGAAACCGCTCGCGACAGTTTCGACGCCAGCGTGAAGATGGCACAGCTCGCCGAACGGTGGGGTTACCGGCGCATCTGGTACGCCGAGCACCACAACATGCCGTCCATCGCGTCGTCTGCGACGAGCGTGCTGATCGCGCACGTCGCGGCGCACACGTCGTCGATCCGGCTCGGCGCAGGCGGCATCATGCTCCCGAATCACTCGCCGCTCACGATCGCGGAGCAGTTCGGCACCCTCGCCACCCTTCATCCGGGTCGCATCGATCTGGGGCTGGGCCGGGCGCCGGGCAGCGACCAGAAGACGATGCGGGCGCTGCGACGCGACCCGTCGTCGGCCGACACCTTCCCGCAGGACGTACTCGAACTGCAGGCCTATCTGCGCGGCAACTCACGGATCCCAGGTGTCGACGCGATTCCCGGGAAGGGCACCGACGTTCCGCTGTACATTCTGGGATCATCCCTGTTCGGCGCCAAACTTGCTGCGATGCTCGGTCTTCCGTATTCCTTCGCGTCGCACTTCGCGCCGCAGGCACTCGAGGAGGCGGTGGCGCTCTACCGCCGCGAGTACCAACCGTCCGAACAGCACCCCGAACCGTACGTCATCGCCGGCGCAGGTGTGATCGCCGCCGATACCAGCGAAGAAGCCCATGCCTTGTTCGAGGCCGCCAAGAGGCAGCGTGTCGTGCAGATGGTCGGGCGCGGTCGCACCTTCACCGACGACGAGATCGACATGCTGCTCGACTCCCCCGCCGGCGCGCAGGTGCTCACCATGCTGCGGTACACGGCCGTGGGCACGTCCGACGAAGTTCGCGACTACCTCGACCGGTTCGCCGAGCGCGCCCAGGCGGACGAACTGATCGTGGTGTCGTCGGCGCCGGGACGCGATGCCTGGTTGCGGTCGCTGGAATTGCTGGCGACGGCGAGCGGACTCGTCTCGGCGTAAATCCACTGGCGCTCTAGGCAGTCACACCCGGTGGGCACTCGGGGCGGTGTGACGAATCGGGTCGACACCGCCCCCCGACATGTCTTCGCGGGTACACTGCGGCCGTCGATCGTACGGTCGTACGGTCGTGAGTCCAGATCCCCGATCGTAGGAGCACCATGAACCATCGCACGCGCGCCTTTGCCGCCGCAGTTGTCGCGGCTGTGCTCGCTCTCGCCGCCCCGTCGACAGCACTCGGCGACGAGCTCCCCACCGATGGGCCCACGATCACGATCACGATCACGAACGACACCGACGCACCCATGGTTCTAGCCGGGAAGTGCAATCCGTACGGACGGTGGATCGACGAGCCCGCAGCGGTGGTCTCCGCGCGCGCATCCGAGACCGTCACGGCGGTCGGCTCCGACCGGCGCGGGTTCGGTGTGCAGGTGAGCTACACGATGCCCGGAGAGGCGAGCGTGGTGCTGATGGCGAACGACTTCGGCACCGGCCCTGCCAATCCCGACGGAACAAGGGTGGCCGGCGCCAACCGGCACGGCTACTCCGTCGAACCGAATGTCGATACGGGCTATCCGTTCATGACCATGAACGTCGTCGTCGCCCGCCCCTGAACACTACGGCCGAACGTCACTCCCATAACGGAGTGACGTTCGGCCGCAACGGTGTCAGCGCGTGGCCGCATCCATAACTGCCAGATGCGCGAACAGAGCGCTCGCACCGATCGGGTTGCCACCACCGGGGTAGACGGTGCCGCTCGCCGCCGCCATCGTGTTGCCCGCCGCGTACAGACCGGCGATCGGAGCTCCCGCGGTGTCGAGGACGCGACCGGCCGTGTCGGTGCGCAGCCCGCCCTTGGTGCCGAGGTCGGAGAGACCGAACTGCGCAGCGTGGAACGGTCCCTGCTCGATCGGGACCAGCGGCGAGCCGCCACCGGTGAATGCGACGTCGTACGGCTCCCCACCGCGGTCGAAGTCCTCGTCGACACCCTGAACTGCAAATTCGTTGAACCGCGCGACCGTCGCCTCGAGCGCCTCCGCCGGGACACCGATCTGCTCGGCGAGACCGGCGAGCGTGTCGGCGCTCTTCCACAGCCCTGCCTCGACGTACTTCTCGGTCTCCACGAGCGGCACGTTCGTTGCTCCCACGGGCGGAACGATCCCACCGCGATCGTCGTAGATCATCCAGAACGGCAAGGTCATCTCGCCGGCCTCCATACGGGCGATGACATCGCGGCCGAGACGATCGTACGGTGCGTATTCGTTGGTGAACCGCTTCCCGTCCTGATCGACGAAGATGCCGCCGGTGAAGCACAGCGCGAAGGCGGACCGGCCGTCCGGATGCGTCAGGCCCGGGGACCACCACGCCTCGCCCATCAGGTCGACGTCGGCACCGACCGCGATGCCTGCCTCGTGTGCCTTACCGAGATTCGACCACGGGCCCATCGAGTCGCGCGCAGCACCGGGAACGCCGTACTTGCTGCGCATCTCCTCGTTTCGATCGAAGCCGCCGGCCGCGAGCACGACGCCCTTCCTGGCACGGATCGCACGACGCTCGCCGCCGTTCGAGACGATCGCGCCGACCACCACCCCGTCTTCGACCACGATTTCCTCGAGCGCGGTGTTGCGGTGCAGCTGCACGTCCGGGTACTTCCGCAGGGCGCGGAGGAACCTGCCGACGAGAGCGCGTCCACCGATGAGTGTGTCGGGCAGCGGGTCGCCGTTGCGTTCGCGGCCGAGCGGTCCGCGAATCGACTCGTTGAGTTCGGGATCGTCGCCGATCGGCAGCGGTGCCGGGATGATGTGCCGCCCCTGCGCGCGTGCTTTCGGCGCCTTTCCGAAGTAGTCGGGCCACGGATAGATCATGAACTCGAGATCTTCGTCGGATTCGAGGTAGTCGATCAGCGGTGCACCGCCACGGACGTACGCTTCCTGCAGTTCACGGGGGGCATGGTCTCCGACGACGGCGTGGAAATAGGTCAGCGCGTCTTCGATGGTGTCGTCGTCGCCGGCGCGTTGCAGTACCGCGTTGGTCGGGAACCAGACGCCGCCGCCACCCGAGTACGCGGTGGTGCCACCGAAGTACTCGGATGCCTCCACGAGCGTGACCGACAGTCCTTCACGTGCTGCGGTGTACGCACCACTGCATCCGCCCGCGCCCGATCCGACGACGAGTACGTCGCATTCTTCCGCCCAATCCACCATGCTTGCTTGCCTTCCGCTGGTCCTGTGGAACACGCCACAGTAGGCCGGGGGATGTGGGGTGCGGGACAGGTTTCTCGCTGTGCGGGAGAAATACGGAAACCGGGCCGACATCGAATCGATATCGGCCCGGAATTCGGTGGGTCGTCAGTCGCGCGCGTGCTTCGGCTTCCACACGACGAGCGCGTTTGTGCGCGCCACGGGTACGAGATCGCGGCGGGCGGACCGCAACTGTGCGATCTCCGCGGACATCTCCGCGACCCGCTGTTGCAGTGCCTCGACGTGGTTGGTCAACTCGATGATCCGTTTGATGCCGGCAAGGTTGACGCCTTCGTCCTGCGACAGTCGCTGTACCTCGCGGAGCAGTTCGACGTCGCGCGGTGAATACCGCCGTCCGCCACCGCTGGTGCGGTGCGGGGTAACCAGTCCCAGCCGGTCGTAGTTACGCAGTGTCTGAGCGTGCATCCCGGCGAGTTCTGCGGCGACCGAGATGACATAGACACGCGCATCGGGATCCGGCGGGAGATTGCGGGGAGTTCCCGTATCGCTCATCACGCACCTGCCCATCCTTCACGCGGGTCGAATCCACCGGACTCTTCGGCACGAAGGTATTCGCGCAGCGCTTCCGTCGCCTGTTCGTCGAGCTTCTGAGGGATGGCAACCTTGACGGTCACGAGCAGATCCCCCGCACCGCCCGCGCGCTTGGGGACGCCGCGGCCGCGGACCCGCAGAACCCGGCCGTCGGCCGTGCCCGCCGGGATCTTCAGACCGACCCGGCCATCGAGCGTCGGGACCGATACGGTGCTGCCGAGCACGAGTTCGCCGTAGCTGACCGGCAATACGAGTGTCAGGTTGTCGCCGTCACGACCGAACACGCGGTCCGGCCGGACGTGCACGGTGACGAACAGGTCGCCCGACGGTGCACCCCGCAGACCGGCTTCACCTTGTCCGGCGAGGCGGATGCGGGAACCGTCCTTGATGCCGGACGGCACGCGCACCGTGATCGTACGGGTGCGTTCCTGGACCCCGCTGCCGTGGCAGTCGCGGCACGGGCTGTCGATGATCGAGCCCGACCCGCGGCATTCGTCGCACGGCTCGGAGAACCCGAAGGCGCCCTGGTTGCGGGAGACGATGCCACTTCCGTTGCACTGCGGGCACACTCGGGGGCTCGTGCCGGGCTCGGCACCGCTGCCGTGGCACGTGGTGCACGGCGAGGGGCTCGTCAGGCGCAACGGGACGGTGACACCCTGGACGGCGTCACGGAAGTCGAGAGTCGTCTGGGTCTCGATGTCGCCGCCGCGCCGGGGCCGCGAGCGATTCGCGCCCCCGCTCGCACCGCGGTTGAACAGACCGCCGAAGAGGTCGCCCAAGCCGCCGTCGCCGGCACCACCGCCGCCGAACAGGTCACCGAGGTCGAATGTGGTGTTCCCGCCGGAGAATCCGCCACCGCCTGGTTGGAAGCCGCCGCCGAAACCTCCGGACGCGAACATCCGGCGAGTCTCGTCGTATTCCTTGCGCTTGGCCGGGTCGGACAGCACGGCGTTCGCCTCGCTGACCGACTTGAACCGCTCCTCGGCTGCGGTATCGCCGGGGTTCGCATCGGGATGCAGATCCCGAGCCAACTTGCGGTAGGCCTTCTTGATCTCTTCTTGCGAAGCGTCGGACGAGACGCCCAGGTCCTTGTAGAAGTCCTTTTCGATCCACTCCCGCTGGCTCACCGGGCGTCTCCTCCTCTCGCTCTTGTTGTTCTTACTCTGTGTCGGTGCCGTCGGACGGCGTTTGTTCCGGCGTGTCCGCCGGGTCGCCGTCGGTGACGGTCACCATCGCGTGCCGCAGCACCCGATCGCCGACGCGGTAACCCTTGCGCAGGATCGTGCCGAGCACCGGGTGGGTGCCGTCGCCCTCCATCTGGACCGCTTCGTGCAGTTCCGGATCGAAGACGTCGCCTTCTTCACCGAAACCTTCGAGGCCGAGTCCGGTCAGAATGCGGGTCAGCTTGTCGCCGACCGCCTTCAGCGGACCGGATTCGAGGTCCCCGTGGGCGCGGGCCCGATCCAGGTCGTCGACCACGTCGAGGAACTGGGCCACCACCGACGCCTTCGCGGACTCGCCGATGGCGGCCTTCTCGCGTTCGGCGCGACGACGGTAGTTGGTGTACTCGGCGGAGACGCGCTGCAGATCTGCGGTGCGTTCCGCGAGTTCGGCCGATTCGGGAGACGCTTCGGGAGACAAAGCCTTCTCGACGCGAACCTCCTCGTTGCCGTCCTCGTTCTCGACGATGCCCTCGGCAGGGGTACCGGTGTCCTCACTCGACTCGGTGGTCGCGTCCCGCACCTCGAAGGTCTCGGGATCGATCCGCCGCTTGTCGGTGACGGTCACCGGTTCCTGCTCGGGCTTACCCGACGTCACTTCTTCTCCGAATCGGTCGGCTCGTCGACCACCTCGGCGTCGACGACATCGTCGGCACCGGCCGCGGCACCGTCGCCGGCTGCCGCACCCTCGGCGCCACCCTGCGACTCGTAGATCGCCTGGCCCAGCGCCTGGGACTCGGTCGCGAGCTTCTCGACGGCGGACTTGACCGCGGCGATGTCGCTACCGGCAAGAGCGTCCTTGGCGTCCTTGACGGCCGCCTCGACCTTCTCCTTGACGTCGGCCGGCACCTTGTCCTCGTTGTCCGTGATGAACTTCTCGGTCTGGTGCACGAGCGACTCGGCCTGGTTGCGGACCTCGGCCTCTTCGCGGCGGGCGCGGTCTTCCTCGGCGTGCGCCTCGGCGTCCTTGACCATCCGGTCGATCTCCTCCTGGGACAGGCCGGAGCCTTCCTGGATCTTGATCGTGTTCTCCTTGCCGGTGCCCTTGTCGCGGGCGGTCACGTGCACGATGCCGTTGGCATCGATGTCGAAGGTGACCTCGATCTGCGGGACGCCGCGCGGAGCCGGAGCGATGCCGCCGAGCTCGAACGAGCCGAGCAGCTTGTTGTGCGCCGCGATCTCACGCTCGCCCTGGAAGACCTGGATCTGCACGGACGGCTGGTTGTCGTCGGCCGTGGTGAAGGTTTCCGAACGCTTCGTGGGGATCGTGGTGTTGCGCTCGATGAGCTTGGTCATCACGCCGCCCTTGGTTTCGATACCGAGGGAAAGCGGGGTGACGTCGAGCAGCAGCACGTCCTTGACCTCGCCCTTGAGGACGCCGGCCTGCAGCGCGGCACCCACGGCGACGACCTCGTCGGGGTTGACGCCCTTGTTGGGCTCCTTGCCACCGGTGAGTTCGCGCACGAGATCGGTTACGGCGGGCATACGGGTCGAGCCACCGACGAGGACCACGTGGTCGATGTCGCCGACGGAGATTCCTGCGTCCTTGACGACCTGCTGGAACGGCGCGCGGGTGCGCTCGAGGAGGTCGCCGGTGATCTTCTGGAACTCGGAGCGGCTCAGCTGCTCGTCGAGGAACAGCGGGTTCTTGTCCGCGTCGACCGTGATGTACGGGAGGTTGATCGACGTCGACTGCGAGCTCGACAGCTCGATCTTCGCCTTCTCCGCGGCCTCACGAAGACGCTGCAGGGCCATCTTGTCCTTGGTCAGGTCGACGCCGTGCTGTGCCTTGAACTTGTCGACGAGCCAGTTGACGATGCGCTCGTCCCAGTCGTCGCCGCCCAGGTGGTTGTCGCCGGAGGTCGCGCGGACCTCGACGACACCGTCGCCGATCTCGAGGAGGGAGACGTCGAACGTGCCGCCACCGAGGTCGAAGACCAGGATGGTCTGTTCCTTGCTGCCCTTGTCGAGGCCGTATGCGAGGGCTGCGGCCGTGGGCTCGTTGACGATGCGCAGGACGTTGAGGCCGGCGATGGTGCCGGCTTCCTTGGTCGCCTGACGCTGGGCGTCGTTGAAGTACGCCGGAACGGTGATGACGGCATCGGTGATGTCCTCACCCAGGTACGACTCGGCGTCGCGCTTGAGCTTCATCAGCGTGCGTGCGCTGATCTCCTGAGGGGTGTACTTCTTGCCGTCGATGTCGACGTTCCAGTCGGACCCGATGTGCCGCTTGACGGAACGGATGGTGCGGTCGACGTTGGTGACCGCCTGGTTCTTGGCAGGCTGACCCACCAGAACCTCGCCGTTCTTCGCGAAAGCGACGACGGACGGGGTGGTGCGTGAACCTTCGGAGTTGGCGACCACGACGGGCTCGCCGCCCTCCAGAACGGAAACGACCGAGTTGGTGGTTCCGAGGTCGATACCGACCGCACGAGCCATGATTTCCTCCAATTTTTCGCCGCGATGCTGTGCACACCGCGAAACGTTCATGTTCCCCAACCTGAGCCAGTACGACTCAACTTAGCTCAGCCAAGTCGAGCCTGCACCCGTTCGGGCGCTCCAGTCAAGTGGAGTTGAGCCTGGGTAGCTCAAGTTGTCTGATAGCTCCAACCACAGATCTGCCCGGATCGTTCCCGAATGTGATGCGGTTCATAATCTGCCCACGCGACACTTGCGGCTACGCCTCGACCGCTTCCCGGCGCGGAATCACACCCGCAGGTCCGCAAGGCGGGCAGCCCGACGGGTCGTTTCAAGATTCACCTATCGTGATGTCCGCATACGCCTGTACATTTCCGCGGAGACTGTGCAACATCATGTCGCTCGAATCCGGCGCGGATGGTCACCGTTGCACCAGCTCCGACCAGATTTGGGGGATCTTCCGCATGTCCGTAGGCGTAGGCCTGAGGGTGGGCAACTCCGTGTCCTCGGTTGCGGTCACCTCGTCGTCGCCCGGGCGACCCGACCCCGCACCCATCGAACGACGCAGCGCGGTACACCTGCACTCCGACGGCACCGCAACGCTCGGTGACCACGACTTCTTCGACGGCACCACGAGTTCGTTCACCAATTTCGTCGGCAGCATCGGCCGGTCGGGTGGCGTCCGTGCCAACGACGGTTCGCTCTCCCGCGCCGAAGACCTCGTGGCAACCGCCATGGAATGCCTTCTCGCCGACGCTGCCCGGCTCATCGGCGACCAGCCGTACACCGCAGTCGCGACCCATCCCACCGAATGGCCGCCCTCGACCGTCGCCGTTCTCCGCAACGCGCTCGACTATGTGGGGTTGCGGCACGTCTCCCTCATCTCGGACGCCGAGGCCGCCGCCGCGTGGTACGAATCGCAGGTCGCCCATCAAACCGGCCGGCTCGTCGCGGTGCACCACATCGATCCGCTGGGCTCGACGGTCACCCTCGTTCGCTCCGGCGTGGCGGCCGGTAAGTCCTTCCGATTCGCCGAAGCCGACGCGCCCTCCGTGACGGCGCAGTTGTCCACCGCCCTCGGAGCGTTCGGATGGCTCGTCAGCAACCTCGACGCCATCGTCGTCACGGTGGACGAGGCCATCGATCCCACCGCAGCCCAACTGGTCGCCCAGTCCTTCAAGACCGGACTCGGGGTGCGGAGCGCACTCGCGCCCGAACCCCATCAGACGATGGTGCGCGGCGCGGCACTCGCGGCGGCTGCGGGTTCGGTGGATCTGCTCGGTTCGACGCAGATCCTCCCCGTCACGCGCCTCACCGGTCCCAAGCGCAGCGAACTCGACACCGAAACCACCACCGTGATCGCCAAGATCACCACCACACCGCCGCCGGGTTTCGCCTCGACGGTCCGCGCCACATCCTCACCGACGCCATCGCGGACGCCGGTGCCGTCGCCGCCCAGCGAGGACGACGACGAGGACTCCGATACCAAGAGCCGCTCCTCTTTGTTCACCGTCGGTGCCGCGGCGGCTGCGGTCGCGCTGCTCGTCGGAGTCGGAGTGTGGGTGTTCACGATGCGCGATTCGTCCACCGCGACCGCCAACACCGCGCCGATGGAGACGACGATCGTGCCGACCGGCGAGACCACCGACGCGACCCGGTCGCAGCCCCCGACGAAGGCTCCCCCGGCCGCCTCGACGACCTCCACGACCGACTCGCCCTCGGTCCCACCGGCCGGCGCACCGGCGGTTCCCCAGTCCGGAAGCGTCGGCGGAGAACCCGTGTGGACCGATCCGAGCACCACCCAGGACGCCACGACCCCGTCATCGAGCGTCGGTTCGTCGAGCAGCAGCACCACGACGAGCACCGGATGGTCGCGTCGCAATCCGCCCTCGAGCGGTGGGGGTGGCGGCGAGAACGACTCAGGCGGGTCGAGCACCTCGTCTCCGACGCCGTCGACGTCCCCGCAACCCGAACCCACCGAGCCGACCACTGATCCCGAACCTGGGGAACCGACCACTCCACCCGGAGACGACGGCTCCACCGAGGGCTGAAATCCCACGTGATCTATGGCACATTTTTTGCACTGCCGTTTGTGCCGTAGGCTGTCCCGCGGGTCGGTACCTCGCGTACTGCACTCACGAACATAACCGCAGTTCAGACCACTGATACACCTGTAGAAGGGCCCTCATGCGTCTCTTGCCGGCGTCGCGCGCCGCTCGTTCCACCGCCCGCCGTGTCGCCGTCGCCGCGGCGTCGGCCGTGTTGCTGGTGGGACCGCTGACCACCGTCGCCCACGCCGGCCCGGCAGAGCAGCTTCCCGTCCCCGATCTGCCCTCCGAACTGATCGAAGCGATCACCCGGGATCTCGGGCTGTCGCCGGAGGAATACCTCGACCGCGCCGCCCGCGCTCAGGAGCTGGGCGACTACGCACGTTCGTTCCGTGCCGAGAACCCCGAAGACTACGCAGGCGCGTGGCTCGGCCTGGACGGACAGGCCGTCGTCGCGGTGACCAACCGGGACGCCGCGGAGAAGGCACAGAGCGACGGTTACCAGGCCACGGTCGCCCTGTTGTCCGCCGACGGCCTCGAGCAGGCCCTCGCCGAACTGAACCGGTGGGTTGCCGCGCTTCCGCGCGAGGTGTCGTCACAGGTGAACTCCACGTCCATCGACGTGCTCAACAACCAGCTCGTCGTGGACATCGTGAACTCGCCGGCCGGGCGCGCCCTCAACCTGCCCTCGCTCATCGCGAACGTCCAGGTGCAGCTGAGCCCCGGCCTTCCCCCCAACGATCCGGCTCCGCTCGGCGGCGACACCTACATCACCGCCGACGGCGACGTGAAGACGACGCCGCTCGAGCGAATCGGCATCTGCTCGTTCGGATTCAACGGTGTCGACGCGAACGGCGATGCCGTGAACCTCACCGCCGGCCACTGCGATGCCGTCGCCCGCGAGCAGGGCGGCTCCACCGTGTACCTCCCCAACCGGGAGAACATCGACGCCAGCACCAAGATCGGGACGTTCACCGAGTCGACCGTGGGCACCGACAGCACGCTCGACTACGGCGTGATCTCCCTCGACGAAGCCGGCGTCGCCGCCGGCCTCGACCGGCCGGTCGTGCGCGGCGGCAACGGTTCCACGCTGACCATCACCGGTACCGCCGTTCCCGTCGTCGGCGCGCCCGTCTGCAAGTCGGGACAGTCCTCCTCGTTCACCTGCGGTGTCGTCGCCGCCGAGCGTGTCGAGACCCAGCTCGTGTACAACTCCGGGTATTCGAGCACCATCCGGGGCTTCGCAACAACGGCCTGCACCTTGTCCGGCGACAGCGGCGGAGCCATCGTCACGGGCACCCTCGCCCTCGGCGTGATCAGCGGCTCCAACAGCGCCGGTGCCCCGAACTGCGTCGAAGCGAACCTCGTTCTCGCACCCAACGGCGGCACGTCCAGCCTGGGCATTTCCATCCGCGACATCGAGAACACCACCGGTAGCCGAGTGCGGACGGTGAACGGGGCTTAAGTCCCGCAGGGTTGTTCACAACGGCAACATCCGACACACTGGTCGCTCCCAACCAGCTGTGAGTCGTGCCCGTTACCCCTTACGATCGACCAATGCCGGTCCGTTCGGGTCAGCTACCTTTGCGTGCTCGAGCCGCGGAGGGACAACGAGAAAGGTTTTCATGCGACGCACCTTCGCACGTCAGGCGGCCGTTATCGGCTCAGCCGCCGTGTTGCTCCTCGGCACCGTAGCCACCGTCGCCCAGGCCGAGCCTGCGCCGGCCGCCCCGGCGACCGCACTGCCGGCCGAACTGGTGGAAGCGTTGCAGCGGGACCTCCAGATCGGTCCCGACCGTTTCCTCATCGACGCCCAGCGCAGCCAGGAGCTTGCTCGTTTCGCCGACAAGGCGCGCGAGCAGTTCGAAAGCGTCTTCTCCGGTGTCTGGCTCGACGACCAGGGCACGCCCACCGTCGGACTCACCGAAGGCGAGCAGTTCGACAAGGCCCGCGAGGCCGCGGAGAACTCCGGATTCGTCGTCCAGAAGACCGAAAACAGCGAGACCGCGCTCGAAGGCCGGTTGAAAGAGCTCAACGACTGGCTCGAAACGCAGCCGCCCGCGATCGCCGACCTCATTCGCGGCGTCGCTATCGACGTGGTGAACAACGACGTCGTGGTACGCGCCGAGAATGTCGCAGGCCTCGAACTGCCGCCGTTCCTCGACGGTGTTCGTGTGCTGTTCGCTCCGACCGAACTGACGCCCGACCCCAGCCCGGACTTCGAGTACATCGCCGGGCTCGCGGCACCGGATGCTCTGCTCGGTGGCGACGCTTACGCTGCGCTCGGCGCCGGCATGGGTCTCCGTTGCTCCTTGGGCTTCAACGCCGAGGACGGCTCGGGAAGCCCGGTCAACATCACCGCCGGTCACTGCGACCCGAATCGTTCGCAGGCCGGAACCCGATGGGCGTCCGAGGTCTATCAACTGCTCGGCGATGCGCTCGGACAGCGTCTCGGAACCTTCGAGAAGACCAGCCTCGACAACAACGACTACGGTCTCATCCGGCCGGCAGCAGATGCCGCGGGTCGTTTCGAGAACAACGGGGTCCGCGTTCCCAACGCCGCTCCCCTGCCCATCACGGGCACCGCAGATCCGATCGTGGGAACCCCCGTCTGCAAGTCGGGCCTGCGTACCGGTTACAGCTGTGGTGTCGTGACGTCGGCGCAGCAGAACGTCGAAATCGGTGAGCGCGTGCTCAGCAACGGCTTCTCCACCAACCTGTGCGCACTGCAGGGTGACAGCGGCGGAACGCTCGTGACGGGCACGCTCGCCCTCGGTATCTCGAGCGCCTCGAACGTCGGCCAGTACAGCCTCTGCGAGGTCGCCGGCTTCGTCAGCGGTCTCCTCGGCGAGACGCCCGAGTTGTTCGCGACACCGATCAACGCGGTGCTCGCCGAGAACCCGGGTCTGAAGGTCCGCACCTGGTAATCACCGCACCGGTGAGTACTCCGTACAGACGAGAGGCCCTCCTTCCGATCACGGAAGGAGGGCCTCTTCTCTGTCAGCGACGGATGTATCCGAGTTCGGTGGCCGACGCCACGGCAGCCGTTCGCGAATCGACCCCCAGCTTGGAATAGATGCGTGCGAGATGGGATTTCACCGTGCCCTCGGTGAGGTGCAGTCGCTGCGCGATGCGGTGGTTCGACAACCCTTCCGCGACCAGGCCGAGAACTTCGACCTCACGTCCGGTCAACGAGGTACCGGGAGCGCGGAGCCGATGGACGAGCCGATCCGCGACTGCCGGAGCGAGAGTCGTGCGACCCGATGCGGCGGTACGGATCGCGGCCGCCAACTCCTCCGGAGGCGCGTCCTTGAGCAGATAACCGGTGGCACCGGCCTCGATCGCGGGCAGTGTGTCTGCGTCGGTGCCATAGGTGGTGACGATCACGACGTGCGGAGCCCCGGGACGGGCGGTGATGGCGGCCGTCGCGGCAGCACCCGACATCCTTCCCCGTCCGAACTGCAGGTCCATCACCACCACGTCGACGTCGGAAGCGGTCGCCCGGGCCACCGCGTCCTCGGCGGTCGCCGCCTCGGCGACGACCTCGATTCCCGGTTCCGTCTCGAGGACTGCGCGCAGGCCAGCCCGGACGACAGGGTGGTCGTCGGCGAGCAGTACGCGGATCGGGTCGGTGCTCACGGATGCCTCTCGGAAGACGATTCGGAGGGAAGCGGAAGAACAGCGATGATCGAGGTCCCCTCGCCGTCGCCGGATCGCACGGTGAACGTACCTCCCAGGTCGTCCACTCGGGCGCGCATCGCCGGCAGCCCGAAACCGCTCTCGGGCGCGGGTTCGGGCGCCGAGCCGGGATCGAAGCCCACACCGTCGTCGACGATGTCCACCGCTACGCGGTCGTCCCCGAAGTCGAGGGTCACATCGACACCGGTTGCCCGAGAGTGACGGGTGGTGTTGGCGAGCGCTGATTGAGCCACCCGGAGCAATGCGACTTCGTACTCGGCCGGGAGACCGATCGGGGCGCCGCGTAGGTGGAATCGGGCGTCGATGTGATGCCTGTCGGTCGTCGTTGCGCACAGTCGCTCCAGCGCGCCCGCCAGCGTGGTGCCGTCCAGAGCCGGCGGAGCGAGCGCCGCCACGAAGCGTCGCGCTTCTCCGAGGTTGTCCACAGCGACCGAGCGCGCGCGGCCGACATATCCGGCGGCGACGTCAACTCGTTCGGGGAGTGCCCGCTCGGCGGCGCGCAGCAGGAGCTGGATACTCGAAAGCCCTTGCGCCAGGGTGTCGTGGATCTCTCGGGCGAGCCGTTCGCGTTCTTCGAGAACCCCGGCACTGCGCTGGGCGGCGGCGAGATCCGCGCGCGTGGCGGTGAGTTCGTCGATGAGCATCCGGCGTTGCTCGCTCTCCCGGTACAACGCCTGGTAGCTCCACACCACCGCCACCGCCACCGCGGCGCCCAGTGACGGCCCGATGGCGGTGGCCGGGCTGAAAGCACCCTGGTGGATCGAAAAGCCGACGACGGCCGCGGCGGTGGTGAGCAGTACCGCAACGAGCCCGCTGCGCCGGGGCAACAGGTGCAGTTGCACGAAATAGAGAGGGAACGCCAGCCAGACTGCCTCCGCCGAGAGCGTCAGGAGCACCAGCCACGCCGCCCCCACCGCGCTGAGCCATAAGACGGCTCCGGTGTAGGACCGGCCGACGGCGGGCAGCAGGGGTCCGAGACCATAGGTCACCGCTGTGATCGCCGCCACGACCGCGACGAGGCCCGCGTCGGGTGCCGAATCCGCGAATGCTCGAACCACGGCGAGTGCAAGCAGCCCGGCGACGAGCAGATGCAGGCACCACGCCAGGAAGCGGACGGTAGGGGTCAACGTATTCACTTCAGTCGAGCGTACGGGCGCGCAGCGGCCTGCACATCCACCGAAAGATACAACCCGGCGCGTCTCCTTCGGCCTGCAAAGTCCTCTCTCCTGCCCGATGTCCTTCCGCTCCCTCGCAGCAAGAGTGGAGAGCACACCGTTCCCGATCAGAAAGCAGCCCACGCCGTGTTCGTTGCCTGGAGAGACCTGAGATTCGCCAAGGGCAGATTCGCCCTGATGGGATCCGTCGTCGTATTGATCACCCTGCTGGTCGGATTGCTGTCCGGCCTCACCGCCGGTCTCGGCCGTCAGAACACCAGCGCGATCACAGCCCTGCCCGCCGACCACATCGCGTTCGATACCCCCGCGGACGGACAGGACCTGTCGTACGCCGAGTCGGTCGTCACCGAAAGCCAGTGGAGCCGCGTGGCCGCCACCGCGGGCGTGAGCAGCGCCGAGCCGGTGGGGATCTCCACCAACAAGGCGGCCGCCGGGGAGTCGAGCCTCACGGTGTCGACTTTCGGCGTCCGGCCCGGTTCGCCGCTCGTCCAGGGCGGCGCACCGGAGGGCGAGGACACCGCGGTGTTGACCGCGCCCGTCGCCGAAAGTCTCGGCGTAAGGCCGGGCGACGCGATCACGTTGGCAGGACATGATCTGACGGTCGGCGCAGTGCACGGCGACGAATCCTTCGGTCACCTTCCGGTGATCTGGATCGATCTCGGCACGTGGGGACAGATCGCGCCGCCCACCGGTACCGGCACGGAGCGGACCGCCACGTTCGTCGCGCTCCGCACCACTGCGGATTTCGACGCCACCGCCGCCGACCGTCTCGCGGGGACGACGACGGTCTCGAAGAGCGCGTCGCTGTCCGCCATCGGCTCCTACGCCTCGGAGAACGGCTCGCTCCAGTTGATGCGTGGATTCCTGTTCGCCATCTCCGCGCTCGTGATCGGCGCCTTCTTCACCGTGTGGACCATCCAGCGCAGCGGTGACATCGCCGTGCTCGAGGCATTGGGGGCCTCCACCGGCCGCCTCGTCCGAGATGCCCTCGGGCAAGCCCTCGTCGTGCTCACCGCTGGTACCGCCCTCGGCACTGCGCTGGCGGCCGCTGCCGGTGCGGCGTTGTCCGGGTCCGTTCCGTTCGCACTGACGCCGGCCACCCTCCTGATACCGGCGGCGGTGATGATCGTGCTGGGTTCCCTCGGCGCGGCGATCGCTGTTCGCCGTATCACCTCCGTCGACCCCCTCACCGCTCTGGGAAGTGCCCGATGAGTCTGATCCTGACCGATGTCTCCCTCACCTACGCCGACGGCGACGACCGTGTGCTCGCCCTGGACAACGTCACGCTCGATGTGCCCGCCGGCACCGTCACCGCAGTGGTCGGCCCGTCCGGCTCCGGTAAATCGAGTCTGCTCGCGGTGGCCGCCACCCTGATCGCTCCTGACTCCGGAACGGTCGTGATCGACGGCGTCGCCACATCCGGCCTGTCTCGCGCTCGTCTCGCGGAACTGCGGCGGCGCACGATCGGCATCGTCTTCCAGCAGTCGAACCTCGTACCGTCGCTCACGGCTGTCGAGCAACTGCAGGTGATGGCCTGGATCGACGGGCGCTCGACCCGCGAGGCGAGGTCCCGAGCGATGTCGTTGCTCGAATCGGTCGGCATGGCGGATCACGCCGACCGCCGACCGCATGCGTTGTCCGGTGGCCAGCGGCAGCGGGTCAACATCGCGCGCGCCCTGATGAACGAGCCGAATGTGCTTCTGGTCGACGAACCGACGAGCGCCCTCGATCAGGAGCGCGGCGAGGAGATCGTCGAACTGGTCACCCGGTTGTCCCGTGAGCGGCACACCGCCACAGTTCTCGTCACGCACGACCGCTCGCTCCTCGGTGCCGCCGACCGAGTCGCCGAAGTCCACGACGGACGGCTGTCGACCGTCCCCTCGCCACCGCCTCTCACGCCGTCTCTCCCACAATGACAGAAAACGGCCCCGCCACCGATGAGGGTGACGGGGCCGCTGCCCTGCGTGCAGAGTGCTACTTCGCCCACTCGCTGGTGCCGGGAGCCGCCAGAAGCGTCTCGACGACTGCGATACCGGCGATGACTGCTGTCGGACCGCCTGCGACGAAGGCTCCGATAGTGCCGCCGACGCCTGCACCGGCCGCGCACCCGAGGATCGTGCCGGCACCCGGAACGATGCTCCCGGGGATGGCTCCCACGACACACCCGATGATCGCGCCTGCGACGGTGCCGATCGCGGTCGCCATACCCAGCTGCGACACGAAGTTCTGCTGGGCCTTGAGGTTCTCGTCCGGCGACGCGACATCCGAGAGCTTGAGGCCGACAGGCGTGATCCCCATCGCGACCGTGTCTTCGGGCTCGACCGGATTGGCCTTGGCCGGGTCGAGGACCGGAGTAAGGGTCAGGGTCTTGCCGTCTTCGCTGATTTCGCGCTCGAACGGCAGCTGGAGATCTCCGAGCTGCACAGCGAGCGGCAGGCTGATGACCGCACGGCCGTCGTTGTCCTGGAGTTCGACACTCTCCCCGTCTCCGGAGATCTTGAACGAGCCGGTGTCGATGACGGTCACGACCGACTCGCCCTCCGGACGAACCTCGTAGTTGATCTTGTCTTCAGCCGACGGAGCGGCCGGAGCTGCGTAGGAAGTACCGGCCGCGACCCCCATTGCGGCGGCAGTCATCGTCGCAACGACGGCAAGCTTCTTGAGCCTCATTTGTGTCCATTCTGTGACATGGCGCACACCCCTTAGGGACGCCCCCATTTTCCCTGTTCGCGTGGCATGCACAGACCCCCCGACGGTGAACCAATTGCCCGGATGCCACGTCCGGACCGAATCATAACCGACATCACATTCACATTCGTGATGCGAGTTTTTGCATACCGTCACGATTCGGCATCGGACCGCGACCCCGCACGAGACTCCGGACCGGAGCCAGTTAGGGCAGCCTGGCTGGATGAGGCGAAAGGTTTAACCATTAACGTGGCCGGGCACACACATCCCCGCTGCACGAACCCAGTTACCGGCTAGTAACATATTCGCGACTCCGCCTAAGTTACCAGCCAGTAACTTATCCTGCGTTACGATGCGGTGGCTTATACCAGGCGGCTCGGTGCTGCCCCCGACACGAAAGGCCACGTATGAATGCCCTGACGATCACGTTGGGCACGATCGGCGTGCTGCTCAGCCTCGTGTGTTGGTTCGCGTTCATCAGCGGTGCGTGGACGATGGTCAAGACCATCCGAGTGGGTCAGCCGGCCCCGGATCGGTGGCGGCCCTTCTTCCCGCGCTTCAAGCAGATGCTCGTCGAATTCATCGCGCACACGAAGATGACCAAGTTCCGTACCGTCGGCTGGGCGCACTGGCTGGTGATGGTCGGATTCCTGCTCGGTGCGATCGTCTGGTTCGAGGCCTACGGCCAGACCTTCGACCCGACCTTCCACTGGCCCATCATCGGCAACACAGCCGTCTACCACTTCATCGACGAGATTCTGGGCATCGGCACCGTGGTCGGCATCCTCACGCTGATCGTCATCCGCCAGCTCAACCACCCGCGTCAGCCCGGCCGGTTGTCGCGGTTCAGCGGCTCCAACTTCAAGGCCGCGTACTTCGTCGAGGCCGTCGTCCTCCTCGAGGGCCTCGGCATGATCCTCGTGAAGGCCGGCAAGATCGCCACCTACGGCGGAGGTCACCTCTCCACCGACTTCTTCACGATGCAGGTCGCGCGAATCCTCCCCGCGAGCCCCGAACTCGTGGCGGTGTTCGCATTCGTCAAGTTGATGTCCGGCATGGTGTGGCTCTACATCGTCGGCCGCAACATCACATGGGGTGTCGCGTGGCACCGCTTCTCGGCGTTCTTCAACATCTACTTCAAGCGTGAAGACGACGGTGGCGTCGCGCTCGGCGCAGCGAAGCCGATGATGTCCAAGGGCAAGCCCGTCGACATGGAAGATGCCGACCCCGACACCGATACGTTCGGCGCCGGAAACATCGAGGACTTCTCCTGGAAGGGCTGGCTCGACTTCACGACGTGCACCGAATGCGGTCGCTGCCAGTCGCAGTGCCCTGCCTGGAACACCGGTAAGCCCCTGTCGCCCAAGCTGCTCATCACGTCGCTGCGCGACCATGGCAACGCCAAGGCCCCGTACCTGCTGGCCGGTGGCCGCAAGGACATCGGCGGAGACGAGATCGGTCTCGTCGACTCGGAGGGCAATGCCGACGAGGCCGCGCTCGCCAAGATTCCGGCGGCGGCTCGCAGCGAAGCCGAGCGCAAGCTCGTCGGTGACACCGAGGCAATGGTCGACGCCGGCGAACTCGCGCCGGTCATCGACACCGAAACCCTGTGGAGCTGCACCAACTGTGGTGCGTGCGTCGAGCAGTGCCCGGTCGATATCGAGCACGTCGACCACATCATCGACATGCGCCGCTACCAGGTGCTCATCGAGTCGGACTTCCCGTCCGAGCTCGCGGGCCTGTTCAAGAACCTCGAGAACAAGGGCAACCCCTGGGGCCAGAACGCCAAGGACCGTCTCAACTGGATCAACGAGATGGAATTCGACATCCCGGTCTTCGGCCAGGATGCGGACAGCTTCGAGGGGTACGACTACCTGTTCTGGGTCGGCTGCGCCGGTGCCTACGAGGACCGTGCGAAGAAGACCACGAAGGCCGTCGCCGAGTTGCTGGCGACCGCAGGCGTGAAGTTCATGGTGCTCGGTGCCGACGAGACCTGCAGCGGTGACTCGGCTCGCCGCGCGGGCAACGAGTTCCTGTTCCAGCAGCTGGCCCAGCAGAACATCGAGACCCTCAACGGAGTCTTCGACGGCGTCGAGCAGAGCAAGCGCAAGATCGTCGTCACCTGTGCGCACTGCTTCAACACCCTCAACAACGAGTACCCGCAGGTGGGCGGCTCCTACGAGGTGGTTCACCACACGCAGCTGCTCAACCGGCTGGTCCGTGCGAAGAAGCTCGTGCAGGTCGCGCCCGTCAGCCAGGACGTCACCTACCACGACCCGTGCTTCCTCGGACGCCACAACAAGGTGTACAACGCACCGCGTGAGCTGATGGAAGCGTCGGGCGCGAAGCTCGTCGAGATGCCGCGTCACGGCGAACGTTCCATGTGCTGTGGTGCCGGTGGTGCCCGCATGTGGATGGAAGAGCGCATCGGTAAGCGCATCAACATCGATCGCGTCGACGAGGCACTCACCACCAACCCCGCCAAGATCGCGACGGGTTGCCCGTTCTGCCGCGTCATGCTCACCGACGGTGTCACCGCACGTCAGGAAGAGGGCAAGGGCGAGGGCGTCGAGGTCGTCGACGTCGCGCAGCTCATGCTCGAGTCGATCTCGCGCGTCGAGGCCGCGAAGCTCAGCGACAACCTCAAGGTCGTCCGGCAGCCGAAGACTGCGGCCGAGGCCGAAGAGACCGCCGAAGAGGTCGAGAAGGAGCGCGTCGAGGAGGTCGAGGCGGCAGCCGCGGCACCTGCGGCTCCGAAGACCACCGGTGCTCCGAAGGCCGGCGGTCTGCAGATGAAGGGCGGTCTGAAGGGCCCGGGCGCCAAGAAGACGGCGGCCCCCGCAGCAGCGGCACCGGCGGCCGAGGAACCGGCACCCGAAGCATCCGCGGCGCCGAAGGCCAAGCCGGGCGGACTTCAGATGAAGGGCGGCCTCAAGGGCCCCGGCGCCAAGAAGACGGCGGCCCCCGCAGCCTCCTCGAAGGCCGACGCCCCGGCAGCCGATGCTCCCGCAGCGGAGACATCCTCCGCGGATACGCCCGCGGTCCCGAAGGCGAAGCCGGGCGGACTCCAGATGAAGGGCGGCCTCAAGGGCCCCGGCGCCAAGAAGACGGCGGCCCCCGCGGCGGCCAAGGCGCCGGACTCGGGGACAGAGGCTCCGGCCGAGCAGGCACCCGAGGCACAGGCGCCTGCGTCGGACGCTTCGGCCACCACGGCCGTCCCGAAGGCCAAGCCGGGCGGACTGCAACTCAAGACAGGTCTGAAGGGACCGGGCGCCAAGAAGACAGCGGCACCCGCGGCTCCGAAGGAACCCGCCACGGAAGCACCCGCCACGGAAGCACCGGCCGCTGAGGTACCAGCGACCGAGGCACCGGCCGAGGAGCCGAAGGAGGCGTCGATCCCGAAGGCGAAGCCGGGTGGGCTCCAGCTCAAGAGCGGTCTGAAGGGACCGGGCGCCAAGAAGACGGCGACCCCCGCGGCTCCGAAGGCTTCCGAGCCTGTCGCCGACGAAGCTGCTCCCGAGGCCGACGCTGCGCCGGAACCGGAAGCCGTGCCCGCACAGGACGCTGCGTCCGAACAGGAAGCCCCGGCTACCACCGCAGCCTCCGAATCGGCCGAGCCGAAGGCTCCGGCAGCGGATATCCCGCCGCCGCCGAAGGCGAAGCCGGGCGGCCTGCAGATCAAGGGTGGCATCCGGCCCCCCGGCCGCAAGTAGGCACCACCGCAACACGAGCCGAGGCTCGCAACACCGGGAAGTACACGGTGTTGCGAGCCTCGGCTCTTTGCGTGGGTCGGCACCGCCGGGCGACGCAGCGCGCGTCCTACGAGCCCAGGAGTGACGCCTCGATCTGCGGCCACGACCGCTTCAGTTCGTCCTCCCAGTATCCCCAGGAGTGGGTGCCCTCTTCCCGGAAGTGGACGGTCGCCGGGATGTCGAGTTCGGCCAGCCGTTCGGCAAGACGCTGAGTGCACACGTTCGTCGCAGCTTCGATGACCCCGCCCACCAGAACCTGTTCGTGCAGTTCCGGTGCCTGGGCCGACCGTGGCAGCATCGGATTCTCGTACGGGCCCGGCAGTCCGCTCCCGTTCGAAACGTAGAGGGAGATGCCCCTGAGCCGTTCGGCATTGACGGTGGGGTCGTGGCGGCGCCACTCCTCGTCGTCGTACGGTCCCCACATGTTCCTCGCGTCCGTCTCACCCATCACTTCGACGACGGTGCGGAGGAACGCCTGACCCATCGGGTCGCTGGTCTGGGCGCAGCCACTGTAGGAGGCGACGCCCCTGTACAGTCCGGGCGCCTGGATGGCGAGATCGAGAACGGACGTGCCCGCCATCGACAACCCCGCGATCGCGTTGACGCCTGTCGTGCCGAGCGCGCGGTCGACTATCGGAGGCAGTTCGCGGGTCAGGAAGGTCTGCCACTTGGCGCGGCCCACCACCGGATCCTCCCGAATCCAGTCGGTGTAGTAGGTGAACATCCCTTCCGCCGGGATCAGGACGTTCACGTTCTTGTCGGCGAGGAAGTCGAGGATCTTCGTCTGATTCAGCCAGTTCGCGCCGTCTTCGCCGCCACCGGCACCGTTGAGCAGGTACAGCGTGGGGCGGGGCACGCTGGTGTCGGCCGGACGGATCAACTGGAGCGGAATCTCCCGTCCCATCGCCTGCGAGTACACATGCATGTCCCAGCGAGCTCCGTCGACCTGCTGGATCCGGATCTCCCCGCTCCCGGGCGTCGAAGCCCCGGCATGTGTTCCGGGAACGGTGAGGGCAAAAGCCATGACGGCACAGGTCATGCCGCGTTTGAGACGGTGTGTTTTCATCGTGCGAACTGGCCCTGTCGGTCGTCGTCGGATGGAGATGCGAAGACAGTACGTAGCACCGGGCCGACGACCGCAAGTGCCTCGGGCGAAGTCATGCGCCAGTGCGTGACCGGCACTGAACGCTCACGGACCTGCCCGCTGACGGCGTCGGCCCATCCGGTGGCACCACCGCGCCCGTCCTCGCCGGCGGAGAAGTACAGAAGGTCACCGTCGAACCGGGAAGGCCGGTGCCGCGCCGCCGACGCCGCATTGTGTTCCGCGGCCGCCCTCAATTTCCGGACGAGCCGGTCGGTGTCGTGGACCGTATTGCCGGTCAGGTCGGCGACGACGCGCACGAGGTCGTCGACGGTGCCCGGTTCATTGCCGTCCGTCTCCAAACCGAACCCGGCGAGCAGATCACCCATCGGCACCATCTCGTCGATGCCGCCGGTCGCGGTGCCGAACTCGGTATCGGCGAAACTGTCGAGCATCACCAGCGACGCCACGGTGTCGCCGGCGGCCTGCAACTGCACAGCCATTTCCTGGGCGATCACACCGCCCATCGACCAGCCGAGAAGCCGGTAGGGGCCGCGCCCCTGGACGCGCCGGATCTCGTCGACGTACCTGGCTGCGAGGTCCTCGAGGCTGTCGGGGAGATCGTCGAGCGGAGTCTGCAGTCCGTACACCGGCAGCGACGGGTCGAGATGCGGTACGAGCGCGGTATAGCACCACGACAATCCCACGATCGGGTGGACGCAGAACAACGGCGTGAGGTCTCCCTGTTCCCGAAGCGGCTGCAACACCGCGAATTCCGGTCCCGGGGTGTCACCCCGATCGATCTGCAGCGACAGCGCCTCCACAGTCGAGTGGGAGAACAGCCACTGCAACGGGACAGCAACACCGAGCGCGTCCCGGATCCGCGCGACGAATCGTGTCGCGACCAGCGACGTCCCACCAAGCGCGAAGAAGTCGTCGTCGAGCCCGACTTGCCCGATCCCGAGGATCGAGGAGAATGCTTCCGCGACAGCATTTTCCGTATCGGTCGACGGAGCACGGAAGTCGTGCGCGCGGATCTCCGGTTGCGGCAGCGCCTTCCGGTCGAGCTTGCCGTTCGGAGTCGTGGGCATCGCTTCCAGCACGACGAACTGTGACGGAACCATGTACGAGGGCAGGGACTTACCCATCTCCGCGCGCAATTGCTGCACATCCGGCTCACCGGCGGGGACGACGTAACCGACGAGTTGATCGGGCCACGCCACCACAGCGCCGGCGGCTACCCGCCCGTTCGCGCGCAGCACCGACTCGATTTCTCCGAGTTCGATGCGCTGTCCCCGCAACTTGACCTGGAGGTCGTTGCGGCCGACGAACTCGAGTTCACCCCGGCGATTGCGCCGCACGAGATCACCCGTTCGGTACAAGCGCGTTCCGGGGGCGTCGAACGGGTTCGCCACGAACCGTCCGGCCGTGAGAGCGGCCCGCCCCGCGTATCCGCGGGCCAGCTGCGCACCCGACAGATAGAGTTCGCCGACCACGCCCACGGGCACCGGGTGCAGGCGGGTGTCGAGCACCCACGCGCCGGTGTTCCATACCGGCGTACCGATGGGAACTGCCGTCCCGCCGTCGACGGAGCTGCCGGGGTGGTGGGTGGCCTGCATCGCGGTTTCGGTGGGCCCGTACAAGTTGTGCACGTCGCAGCCGAACCGGGTTCGCACGCGCTGCGCGGTCGTGCCGGAGAGCGCCTCCCCACCGGTGAACACCAGCCGCAGCGACGATGCCGGAGCCTCCGCCACATCGAGGACCGCGTCCAGGACGGTCGGCACGAACTGCGCCACCGTGACCTCGAAGTCCACCAGAGCGCGCGCCAGATACTCGGGATCGCGATGTCCGTCCGGTGCGGCGACCGCCAGTCGCGCCCCCGTGTGCAACGGCCAGAACAACTCCCACACCGACGCGTCGAAGGTGAGCGGTGTCTTGAGCAGCACCGTGTCGCCGCCGTCCGCGAGGAATTCCTCCTGTAGCCAGCTCAACTGGTTCACCACCGCCGCGTGCGACACCGTGACCCCCTTGGGCCGGCCTGTCGATCCCGACGTGAACAGGACGTACGCCGCGTTGTCCGCGCGCAGCGGCGCGCGTCGTTCGTGGTCTCCGATCGGTGCATCCGAGACGCCGGACAGGTCGACGACGCCGAGATCCACGACCGTGCGGTCGCCGTACGCGTCGCGGTGAACCGACGACAACACGAGCACCGGGTCTGCGGTGTCGAGCACATAGGAGGTCCGCTCGGCCGGCTGCCCGGGATCGAGCGGGACGTAGGCACCACCGGCAGCAACCACCGCGTGTACGGCGACCACTGCGTCGATCGAGCGTTCCATCACGACCGCGACGTTCGCGTCCGGCCCGACCCCTAGCGAAACAAGGTGCCGTGCAAGCCGGTTCACGCGCGACGCGAACTCGGCGTAGCTGTACGACACCGTGCCGTCCGTTACCGCGACGGCGTCCGGGGATCGCTCTGCCTGGGCGTCGAGTCTCTCCGGGAGTGTGCCGAACCCACCATGGGTGCGCACGGTCGGCAGGCCGAGTGCCCGCAGCACCGAATGCTCGTCGGGTGCGAGCCAGTCCAGATCGCCGACCGGTGTAGCGGGAGCGTGCACCACCGCGTCGAGAATCCGGACCACACGATCGGCGATGGCGACGACCGTGGCATCGTCGAACAGGTCCGTGGCGTACGTCCACGTCATGGAGATGCCCGAGGGTTCCCCCGTCTCGGAGAACGATTCGTGCGCGGTGATCTGGAGGTCGAACATCGCTCGGTCGAGGGGAGGATCGACCGGCTCGATCCCGACATCGCCCAGCCGGAACTCGCCGGCCGGCATGTTCTGCAGGGTCAGCATGACCTGGAACAGCGGATTGCGTGCCTGCGATCGCGGGGGCGCCAGTACTTCGACCAGCCGCTCGAACGGCACCTCGGCGTGCGCGAAGGCGCGCAGATCGACCTCCCGGACGGATCGGAGCAGGTCGGTGAACGTACTGCCGGCGTCGACCGCCGTGCGGAGCACCAGGGTGTTGACGAACATGCCGACGAGGTCGTCGAGAGCGGCGTCGCCGCGACCGGCGACCGGCGTGCCCAGTGCGATGTCGGACGAGCCGCTGAGCCGCGAGAGCGCCACCGCCGTCGCACTGTGCAGCACCATGAACAGCGTCGCCCGGTGGGCTCCGGCCATCGTGAGCAGACCGGCGTGGAGCGTCCCGTCGAGCGTCACCGCGTGCGACGCGCCTCGATGCGACACAACCTGGGGTCGCGGCCGGTCCCAGGGCAGTTCGAGTTGATCCGGCAGGGATGCCAGAGTCTCGGTCCAGAAGTCGATCTGCTCGGCCATGACGCTGCCGGGGTCGTCCTCGGACCCGAGGACCGTCCGTTGCCACAACGAGTAGTCCGCGTACTGCAACGGCAGCGGTGCCCATCCGGGTGGGTTGCCTCGGACTCGAGACGCATACGCTGTCATCACGTCCCGAGTGAGCGGACCCATCGAGAAACCGTCGGCGGCGATGTGGTGGACCACGAAGACGAGAACGAAATCTTCCGGGGCGGGCCGGTACAACCGCACTCGTACCGGCACCTCCGCGGTCACGTCGAATCCTGCCGAGACGAACTCGGCGACCACGGCGAGCACGTCGTCCGCACCGACCGGTACGGGTGTCAGGTCCGCCACCACCGCCGAGGATGCCAGCACCTGCTGGATGCCCTCGCCGTCGACCTCGGGATACACCGTCCGCAGCACCTCGTGCCGGGCCAGCACGTCCTCCACCGCTGCCTGCAATGCGGTGGTGTCGAGGCGGCCCGACACGCGAAGCACCGCCGGGATGTTGTAGGTGGCGGAATCGGGATCGAACCGGTTGAGGAACCACAACCGCTGCTGTGCGAGCGACAGGGGAATTCGCGCGGGTCTCTCACGGGCGGTGAGGGCCGGCCGGGCACCGGCACCGGCGGTCGATGCCACGGCGGCCGCGAGGGCCACCACGGTGGGTGCCTCGAAGACGGCGCGCACCGGCACGGTCGTGTCGAGGGCCGACCCGAGGCGCGCGGCCAATTGCGTCGCAATGAGGGAGTTTCCTCCGAGCGCGAAGAAGTCGTCGTCGAGACCGACCCGGTCGATGCCGAGCAACTCGGCGTACACGCCGGCGACGGTCTGCTGGACGGGATTCTCCGGAGCGCGGAAGGCCCGCGCTTCGAAACCGGGCACGGGCAGTGCTTTTCGGTCGAGTTTGCCGTTCGCGGTGATCGGCAGTGCATCCAGGACAAGGATCTGCGCGGGCACCATGTAGGACGGCAGTTCGGCGCCGATCCGGTCCCGCAGCGTCCGGGGATCGGCAGTGGTGCCGGCGGTGGGGACGACATAGCCGACGAGCCGATCGCCGGTGTGGGCGTCGGTGTGCACCACGACGACGGCCTGGGCCACCGAGTCTGTACTGGTGAGGACGGCTTCGATCTCATCGAGTTCGATGCGCAACCCGCGCAGCTGCACCTGGGCGTCGCGACGACCCACGAAGCGGATTTCCCCGGTCGCAGTGCGACGCACCAGATCTCCGGTCCGGTACATGAGACCGCCGGTGTAGGGGCAGGCGACGAACCGGGCTGCGGTCAGCTCCGGACGGCGGTGATAACCGCGGGCGAGACCGGCACCGGACAGATACAGCTCACCGACGACACCGTCGGGCACGGGGTGGAGCCGGTCGTCGAGGATCACCGCGCCCGAACCGTGGATGGGCACACCGATGGTGATGTCGTCGCCGGGGCTCATGGGTCCGGCCTCGGTGATGATGATGGTGGTTTCGGTGGGTCCGTAGCTGTTGAAGAATCGGCACACCGGCCCGAACTTTGCGACGAGTTCCGGCGGGCACACATCCCCGCCGACCATGACGGCTTCGAGATCGGGGAGATCTGTGGGGGTGACGGTGCCGAGCGCGGCGGGGGCGGTGAGCACGTGCGTGACCCGTTCGCGCCGTAGCAGATCGGCCAGCTCGGCGCCTCCCACGACCTCCGGCGCCGCGACGACCATGGTGGCGCCGGCGGAGAACGCGGCGATCTGCTCGAACACCGACGCGTCGAAGCTCGACGACGAGAATCGGAGCACCCGCGACTTCGTGCTCACACCGAGTTCGGGGCGGTGCTCCGCGGTGAAGGCGGTGAGGCCGCGGTGCGTGACGACGACGCCCTTCGGGGTGCCGGTCGAACCGGACGTGTAGATCATGTACGCGGCCGACTGCGCCACCGGTGACCGATCGTGTGCGATCGGCGCATCGGAATATCCGCCGGCGTCGTCGACACGGACCCACGGGATGTCGGCGGAGGGGCCGTCACCGTGCGCGAGCCCGAGCCGCACACCGGAATCCGACAACAGGTAGGCGATTCTCGCTGCCGGTAGCCCGGGGTCGACCGGTACGAATGCGGCGCCGGTCTTGGCCACCGCCCAGAGCGCGACGATTCCGTCGACGCATCGCGGGAACGACAGCGCCACGAACGTTTCCGTCCTCGCTCCGAGGTCGGCGAGTTTGCGTGCGAGCCGGTTGGATGCACGATCCAGTTCGGTGTACGTCAGGTGACGGGTGCCGTCGGTGACGGCGACACCGTCCGGGTTCGCAGCGACACCGGCCGCGAGGATCTCCGGCAACGTGAATGCGGGCATGTCTGCGGGCACGGCATGTTCGAGTGCGGAACGGGCCTCGTCCTCGGTCGACAGCGACACGTCGCCGACCGGTCCGGCCGGGTTCGCGGTCACCGCGTCGAGTACTCGCACCCAGCGCTGCGTGAACGATTCCGCGGTCCCGGCATCGAAGAGGTCGGTCGCGTATGTGAGCGACGCGGCGAGGGCACCGCCGTCGTCGTCCCGAACCGTGAATTCGAGGTCCACCTTGGCGACATCGACGCCGGGCTCGACGGGTTCGATACGGAGGCCGGGGAGTTCGAGGACACCGGTCCCCTGGTTCTGCAGCGACAGCGACACCTGGAACAGCGGTGCATGGCTCTGAGAGCGAACGGGCCCGACGGCGTCCACGACCTGCTCGAACGGCACGTCGGCATGCCCGAAGGCGGCGAGGTCGGTGTCGCGGGTCCGCTCGAGTACCTGTCCGAAACCGTCGGTCGGGTCGAAGCGGGTGCGGAGCACGAGGGTGTTGACGAACATGCCGACGACGTCGTCGAGCGCGGCGTCTCCGCGGCCCGCGACGGGAGTGCCGACGCAGACGTCGTCGGTGTTGCCGAGTCGTGCGAGCAGCACCGACAGTGCCGCATGAAGCGCCATGAAGCGCGTGGCGCCGTGCGAGCGCGCGAGTTCGTCGAGGGCACGCACGGTGCCGGCACCGATACGGAAGTCGACGCGGGCACCCCTCTGCGAGGCGACGGCAGGACGCGACCGGTCGGCGGGCAGGTCGAGCACCGCAGGGACGTCGGCGAGTGCCTCGGTCCAGTACGCGAGCTGACATGCCGCGAGCGACCCGGGGTCGCCGGGATCCCCGAGTACGCCGCGCTGCCAGAGCGCGAAGTCGGCATACTGCACCGCGAGCGGCACCCACGACGGGGAATCGCCTGCGAGCCGGGCGCCGTAGGCGACGAAGATGTCACGGGCCAGCGGCACGGTGGATGCACCGTCCGCGGCGATGTGGTGGACGACGACCACGAGCACGTGGTCCTCGTCGGCGATCCGCAGCAGCGCACCTCTGATCGGGGTATCGGTGGTGAGATCGAATCCGCGCGAGACCAACGCGAGCATCTCGTCACCGAGTGTGTCGGCGGTGACCGGGCGCGGGCTCAGGTCCACGGCGGCGTCGTCGCGGATCACCTGCGCCGGGCCGTCGGCGTCGGCGTCGGCGTCGGGGAAGACGGTGCGCAGGACCTCGTGCCGCTGCACCACATCGTGCGCGGCGGCGCACAGGGCGTCGTGGTCGAGACGGCCCCGCAGTCGCACCGCGACCGGAATGTTGTAAGCCGGCGAGGTTGGGTCGAAACGGTTGATCAGCCACATCCGCTGCTGAGCGGGTGAGAGCGGGAGGTGGTCGGGCCGGGGTCCGGAGACCAGCGGCGGCCGCTGCTCCGACGCGCTGTCCCCGACCACCGCGGCCAGGGACGCCACCGTCGGGTTCTCGAACACCGCACGCACCCCCGCCGAGGCGTCCAGTCGTGCGACGACCCGGGTCGCGGACAGGGAATTCCCGCCGAGTGCGAAGAAGTCGTCGTGCGCGCCGACCCGTTCGAGGCCGAGGACGTCCGCGAACGCGCCCGCGACCCGGCGTTCGGCCTCGGTGCGCGGTGCGACGAATTCGGCGGCTGTGAAGACGGGTTCGGGAAGCGCCCTCAGATCGACCTTGCCCGCCCCCGTGAGGGGAAGGGCATCGACGACGGTGATCGCCGCGGGCACCATGTAGTCGGGGAGCGTCCGCGCGGCATGTGCGGCCACGTCGGCGGCATCGACGACGAGTCCGGGCGCAGCCACGACATACGCCACCACGGCGCCGCTCTCGTCGTGCGGCACGCTCACCACGGCCTCGACGGACGGATGAGCGGACAACACTGCGTCGATCTCGGACAGTTCGATGCGATGACCCCGCACCTTCACTTGGAAATCATTGCGTCCCAAAAAGTCCAATGTGCCGCCGGCGTTCTTCCGAACGCGGTCGCCGGTTCGGTACACCACTCCCCCGGAAATCGGGTCTGCGACGAAGCGTGAAGCCGTCAGTGCGGGGCGCGCGTGGTATCCACGGGCGAGTCCGGCACCGGATACGTACAACTCTCCCGGCACGCCCGTCGGGACTGGTTGCAGCCGGTCGTCGAGAACCAGCACCGACGTGCCGATGACAGCGCGGCCGATGCGGACCGGCTCCCCCGGCACCATCGGACCGAAATGAGTTGCCATGATGGTGGATTCGGTCGGACCGTACGCGTTGAACATTGCGCGTCCGGGCGCCCACCGGGCCACGAGCGACGGTTCGCACGCTTCACCGCCGACGACGACCACCCGAACGTGCGGCAGCGTCTCGGGGTCGACTGTCGCCAGTGCCGCGGGGGTGAGGAAAAGGTGTGTCACGCCGGTGTCGGCGAGCACCGTCTCGAGTTCGGTGCCGCCGTAGATTCCGGTTGGCACGAGCACGAGCGTCGCTCTTCCACCGACCGCCATCAGCAGTTCTAGCAGCGACGCGTCGAAGCTGGGTGACGCGAACGCCGCGACGCGGTCACCGGGCCGCACGCCATAGTGGCGTTGTTGCTCGGCGACGAACGCTGCGAGGCCGCGGTGGGTGACGACCACGCCTTTCGGCACGCCCGTGGAACCGGACGTGTAGATCAGGTAGGCGGGTTGGTCTAGGTGGGGTACACGCGCGGGGACGGGCAGGTCGTCATCGGTCTGCGCGGTGGCGTCGAGCCACCGCACGTCGTCGGGCAGGGCGTTGCGGTGTGCGTCGGTCGTGAGCCCGAGCCGTGCGCCCGAGTCGGTGAGCATGTGCTCGATGCGAGCCGCCGGATAGGTCGGGTCGACGGGCAGGAAGGCGGCGCCTGTTCGGGCGACCGCCCAGACGGCGAGTACCGATTCCACCGAGCGCTCCACCGCGACGGCGACAACCGTCTCCGGGCCTGCACCGGCCTCGATCAGCATGTGTGCGAGCGCCGCCGAGCGGCGGTCGAGTTCCCCGTAGGTGACGACGCGCGTCCCGGAGACGAGCGCGGGCACCTCGGAATCGGTGACAGCGGCGGCGAGTAGCTGCGGGAGGGTCCGTGCGTCGACGAATTCAGGGCGGCGCAGCAGTTCGTCGTGCTCGTCGTGCGAGAGCAGGTCCAGGGTGCCGATGGAGGCATCCGGATCTGCCACAGCCGACTCCAGCACGCGCACGAAACGATCGGCCAGCATTGCGGCAGTGGATTCTTCGAACAAGTCCCGGGCAAAGGTCAGCGTGACGGTCGCGTGCCGCTCGTGCTCGGTGACCGCGAATTCGAGATCGAACTTGGCGATTCCGAAATCTACGGGCAGCACCTCGATCTCGAGTTCGGGCAACGTCACCGAGCGGGGCTGCGGCACGTCCAGGGCGAGCACCGTCTGGAACAGGGGCTGGTGCGAGGTCGAGCGGGTCGTGGCGAGCGCTTCGGCGAGTTGCTCGAACGGCAGGTCGGCGTGGGAGTACGCGGCAAGGTCGTTGTCGCGCACCACGGTCAGGGCCGCGGCGAACGAGAGCGAGGCATCGAAGCGGGTGCGCAACGGGAGCGTGTTGACGAACATGCCCACCACGTCGTCGAGCGCTCGGTGCCCGCGACCGGCGACGGGGGTGCCGACCGTGACGTCATAGGTTCCGCTCGTGCGGGCGAGGAGGACGGCGAGGGCGGTGTGCAGCACCATGAACAGCGATGCCTCGTGCGCCCGTGCGAGTTCGGTGCACGCGGTGTAGACCGCCGTGGGCACGTCGACGGTGACGGTGCCGCCGCGGAACGACGGGACCGACGGTCGCCGGCGGTCGGTGGGCAGATCCAGCAAATCGGGCGCTCCGGCCAGGGTTTCGCGCCAGAATGCCAGTTGAGCAGCCGCGACCGATTCGGGGTCGTCGATGCCCCCGAGAAGCCCGTGCTGCCACAGGGCGTAGTCGGCGTACCCGACCGGCAACGGCTCCCACGCCGGTGCGGCGCCTGCGCTACGTGCACCGTAGGCGGCGACCAGATCGCGGGCGAGTGCCTGCATCGACCAACCGTCGATCGCGATGTGATGCACGACCAGCGCGACGACGTGTCGGTCGGCGTCTTCGCGGACGACGTTCAGCGCGAGGGGGATCTCGCGGGTGACGTCGAAGCCGCGGCCGACCACCTCGACCAGCCACTCGTCAAGCGTCCCGGTGAGGTCCTCGACGGTCAGGGTGAGTGCGTCGACCGCGCTCGCGACAGGCAGGATCTCCTGCCGGGGACCGTCGCCGTCGTCCGGGTAGCGGGTGCGCAGCGTCTCGTGCCGGCCGACGATGTCGGTGACGGCATTGCGCAGCGCGTCGACGTCGAGCGTGCCGGTCAGGCGTAGCGCGACCGCCACGTTGTAGGCACCCGACGCCGGGTCGAAGCGGTTGACGAACCACATGCGCGCCTGCGCCGGTGAGAGAGGGATGCGCTCAGGGCGCGGTCCCGCGACGAGCGCCGGACCCACCTGCCGATCCTGCTGTCCGTCGATGAGAGCGGACAGCCCGGACACCGTGGCGTTGTCGAACAGATCCCGGATCTGCAGCCGGGTACCGAAGGTGTCGTCGAGCCGGGCGAGCAGCCGGGTCGCAGTCAGCGAGTTGCCGCCGAGATCGAAGAAGTTCGCCGTCGCGCCGGGTCGATCACGTCCGAGCACGTCGGCCACGATCGTCGACACTGTCTTCTCGGTCGCGGTCGCCGGAGCGACGTACTCGATGCCGGAGCCGAATTCCGGCGCGGGAAGGGATTTGCGGTCGAGCTTGCCGTTGGCCGTGAGCGGTAGCGCGTCGAGCACCATCACGACGGTGGGAACCATGTGCCGCGGAAGGCGGGTGGCGGCGTGGCGGAGGACGGCCTCGCTGTCGAGTGTCCCCACGACGTAGGCGACCAGGTGTTCCCCGGCGACGGTGTCGCGATGCAGTACGACGACGGCCTGCGTTACGTCGTCGTGTTCGAGGAGTGCGGATTCGATCTCTCCGAGTTCGATGCGCTGGCCCCGGAGCTTGACCTGGAAGTCACTGCGGCCCACGTACTCGAGGACGCCGTCGACGCGCCACCGCACCACGTCGCCGGTGCGGTACAGGCGTGCTCCCCCGGAGGGATCGGCGACGAAACGTGCGGCTGTCAGGCCGGGGGCCGCGTGGTAGCCACGGGCAAGCTGCACTCCCCCGAGATACAACTCGCCCTCGACACCCACCGGGACCGGCCGGAGTCGCGAATCCAGCACGCGCACAGTGGTGTTCCAGACCGGTGTTCCGATGGGCACCGGGTTCTCGCCCGGGACGGTCTCGTGTGCGGTCACGTCGACCGCGGCCTCGGTGGGTCCGTACAGGTTGTGCAGGGGCGCGCCGAGAGCGTCGGCGAAACGCGCGACAGTCGTGGCCGGCAGTGCCTCACCGCTGGTGAACACCTGACGCACGCTGCCGCATCGCGTCAGGTCGGCTCCGGTGAGGAACACGTCGAGCATCGACGGTACGAAATGCAGCGTGGTGATCCGGTATTCGTCGATCACCCGGGAGAGGTAGCGCGGATCGCGGTGCCCGTCCGGGCTCGCGAGCACCACCGAAGCACCGGTGAGCAACGGCCAGAACAGCTCCCACACCGACACGTCGAATGTCGCGGGGGTCTTCTGCAGCACCACATCGTCTCCGGTAAGCGGATACGTGTCCTGCATCCAGAGCAGACGGTTGACGATGCTGCGGTGTGAGATCGCGACGCCCTTGGGCCTTCCGGTGGAACCGGAGGTGAACAGCACGTACGCCAGGTCGTCGGGACGGAGCGGCGCGCGGCGGTCGCGGTCGGTGATTGGCGCGCCGGAGAGCCCGGACACGTCGGGGAGAGCGTGGAGAACCCGTACCGGGGCCGCTGTCTCCAGCACGTGCGCGGTGCGCGCGGCGGGCTGGTCGGGATCGATCGGCACGTAGGCCGCGCCGGCGGTGACGACGGCGTGGATGGCGATGAGCTGGTCCAGCGAGCGCGGCATCGCGACACCCACGAGATCACCGGGGCCGATACCGTCGGCGACCAGTGCGCGCGCGACGCGATTGACCCCCGGCGCAAATTCGGCATAGCGCAGTGTGGAACCGCCGTCGACGAGTACGGCCTCCGCGTCGGGAGTGCGCCGAGCCTGTCGCGTAAGGAGATCCGCGAGGGTCGACATGGGGAGTGCGCGGACCGCGCCGCGTTCGAATCCGGCGACGGTGTCGCGCTCGCCGGGCAGGAAGACATCGACGTCACCGATCCGCGTCTCCGGGGAGGTCGCCACGGTGTCGAGCACTCCGACGAGCCGCTGCGTCAACCGGTCCACCGTGGCGGAATCGAACAGATCGGTCCGGTAACGCACGCTCAGCCGCAGTTGCGGTTCGAGGATCGCCATCACGGTGAGCGGGTAGTGCGTGGCGTCGCGGGCGTCGATCCCGGTGACTCGCATACCCGCGAAGTCGGTGGTCTCGTCGAACCCGGCGCGGTCGACGGGGTAGGACTCGAACACGGTCAGGGTGTCGAACAGTGTTCCGGCACCTACGGCGTGCTGGATACGGCCGAGACCCACGTGGTGATGGTCGAGCATCGACACCTGGGTGTCCTGCACACTGCGCAGTAGATCGGCGACGGTGTCCTCGGGTTGCAACCGCACCCGCACCGGAACGGTGTTGATGAACAGACCCAGCATGTTCTCCACGCCGGGCAATTCGGCGGGTCGTCCGGAGACAGTCGCGCCGAAGACCACGTCCGAGCGCGAGAGCAGCCGTCCGAGGACGAGCGACCACGCGACCTGCACCATGGTGTTGACCGTGACGCCGGTGTCGCGGGCTCGTGCGGTGAGCGCGGTGAGCAGTGGTGCGGTCAGTTCGACGCCGATCTCGCCGGGGTTGTCTTCGAAGCTGTCCCCGGCGTTCGGGGCGACGAGTGTGGGCTCGGTGACACCTTCGAGCAACCCGGCCCAGGCCTGCAGCGAACGGTGCTCGTCCTGCGCATGCCACCACCGGAGGTAGTCGCGGTACGGCACCGGGTCGGGCAGGGCGTCCCGGGAAAGGTAGTGGGTGAGCACTTCTCGTACCAGAAGCGGCATCGACCAGCCGTCGAGAACGAGATGGTGGTTGGTGAGCACGAGTGTCGCCCGGTCGTGCCCGGTGCGCACGAGCACCGCCCGCAGCAAAGGTGGCCGAGCAGGGTCGAACGGTGCTGCGCGTTCGGCGTCGAGCACGGCCGAGCGCTCATCGGCGTGTACCTCGCGCCACGGCACCTCGACGCGATCGAGGACGATCTGCACCGGGTCACCGGTCTCGTCGTGGACGAACGCGGTGCGCAGGTTGGCGTGTCGTGCGACGACCGCGTCCACGGCAGCGCGCAATCGATCGCTGTCCACGGCCCCGGCCAGTTCGAGGCTCAGTTGCGCAACGTAGACGTCGAGTGAGCCTGCGGCGAGCCGGGTGTGGAACAGCAGGCCCGCCTGGAGTGGAGGAAGCGGCCAGATGTCGTGGACGCCGGGGTACTGCGATTCCCACTGCTCGATCTGCCGCTGACGAACCACGACGAGCGGAACGTCGGACGGTGTGAGCCCGCCCGCGTCGGCGTGCCCGACGTGCGTGGCGAGGCCGGTGAGGGCGTCGAGCCACAGTTCGGCGAATTCCTCGACGCGCTCGGCCGAGACCACGCGCGGCACATACGCGAACGTTGCGGTCAGGTGCGGCCCGTCTGCGCCGTCGACCACCATCGCGTTGATGTCGATCGCTGATGCGGCAGCGAGTGCAGACGTGCGGTTGGGGTCGAGATCGACGTCGTCGGGCACCCAGCCGATGTCGCGGATCTCGTCGGGAATGTGACCGGAGGTGAGCCGGCCGAGGTAGTTGAACGACAGTTGCGCTCCGGGCAATTGCGCCAGCACGCGGCCGGATTCGTGGTCCAGGTGCCGCAATACGCCGTAGCCGACACCGTGGTTCGGTACGGCGGCGAGTTGTTCCTTCACTGCCTTGATCGCGGCTCCCACGTCGGACCCGCCGGGCGGTGTGTCGTGGAGGTCGCCGGAGACGGAGAGGCGCACCGGGTAAGCGCTCGTGAACCATCCGACGGTACGGGCGAGATCGGCGGGACCGATCGCGTCGGGATCGCGGCCGTGCCCTTCGAGGGTCAGCAGCAGCGAATCGCCGGCATCGCCGTCCCAGCGGGCGGCGGCAAGTGCGAGCGCGGTGAGCAACCCGTCGGCAGTGCCGCTCCGGTAGAGCGCGGGCAGCCTGGTCAGGACGGCCTCGGTGACCACGGGGTCGATCTCGACCCGGACCCGGCGAGTCGTGGCGAGGGTATCGAGTGCCGGGTCGAGAGGTGCGACGCCGCGCAGCGGGCGTACTCCTGCGAGAGTGCGTTGCCAGTATCCGAGTTCGCCGGCGAACGCACCGTCGCGCGTCGCGTCGTGCAGTGCGTGCGCCCAGCGACGGAACGAGGTCCCCACCTCAGGCAGCGCGGGCTCCCGGGCGGCCACGACCTGCATCCACGCCTGAGCGAGATCGGGTAGCAGCACCCGCCAGGACACTCCGTCGACAACGAGGTGGTGTGCGACGAGCAGGAGTTTGCCCTTCGCGTCCGGGGCTTCGACATCGAACCACACGGCCGCGAGCATCACCCCGGCCCGGGGATCCAAAGCCGCTGCGGCACTGTCGCACCGAGATGTGATCAGATCGTCGATGTCTTCGACGCGGGCGACCGGGACGCGCGTGACGAGAGTGTCGGGGTCGACGGCGTCGGCCGCGACTTCCCAGGTCTCGTCCCGCAGTGCCGAACGCAGCATGTCGTGGCGAGCGAGAAGGGCGCCGAGCGCAGCGGACAGCTGACGGGCGGTGAGATCGGCGGGCGTGGTGACGAGCACGGCCTGGGCGAACGTGGAAAAGTCTCCGCGCCCGAGCATCTCGTGCACGATGGGGGTCAACGGGATCTCGCCGGTGCCACCGCCGGGCAGTTCCGTCATGACCGGGGTCGCGGCCACGCTCGTGGCAACGCGAGCGAGGGCAGCAATCGTCCTGTGCTCGAAGATCTGTCGTGCCGTCAGGTGCAGACCGATGTCCTTGGCGCGCGCGGCGAACTGCATCGCCACGATGCTGTCCGCGCCGAGAGCGAACAACGAATCGTCGACACCGACCAGCTCGACGTCGAGCAGCCCGACCGCGAGTTCGGCGAGGGCGATCTCGGATTCGGTTTCGGGAGCGCGGAATTCGGCCGAGGCGAAGCGCGGCGCAGGCAGCGCGGCGCGGTCGAGCTTGCCCGCGGGTGTCACCGGGATGTGATCGAGCTCCATCATCGCGGCGGGCACCATGTGCGACGGGAGCATCCGGCCGACGCCGTCGAGGAGTGCGGCGGCGTCGAACCGGTGACCCGGTTCCATCCGCACGTAGGAGATCGGCACGCTCGAACTGCCGGTGTCGTGGACGACCGACGCCGCGTAGTCGACGCCGGTCTGCTCGAGCAGCGCCGCGTCGATTTCCCCGAGTTCGATGCGGAATCCGCGGATTTTCACCTGGAAGTCGGATCGGCCCAGGAACTCGAGTTGGTGGTCGGCGGTCCAGCGCACGTCGTCGCCGGTGCGGTAGAGCCGGCCTCCGGGCTCGAAGGGGTTGGCGACGAACCGGTCCGCCGTCTGTCCGGGCCGACGGTGGTAACCGCGCGCCAGCGCGGGTCCGCCGATGTACAACTCCCCCACGAAGCCCACGGGCACCGGCCGCAACCTGCGGTCGAGGACGACCGCGACGACGCCGTCGAGTGGCCGGCCGATCGTGACCGGGTCGCCCGGTTCCAGCGGCGTCCCGGCGGTGACGACGATCGTCGTCTCGGTCGGACCGTAACTGTTGGTGAACCGGCTGACGACACCGAAACGCTCGACGAGGTCGGGGGTGCAGACGTCTCCACCCACCACGACTGCCTCCAGGGCGTCGAGCCCGGCGGGATCGACCGTGGTCAGTACCGTCGGTGCCGAAACGATGTGGGTGACACGGCGGCTGCGCAACAGTAGGGCGAGGTCGTCGCCACCGAGGATGTCCGGTGGGGCGATCACCATCGCCGCGCCCGCGCTGAAGGCCTGCAGCATCTCGAAGATCGACGCATCGAAACTCGCCGACGAGAAGCGCAGCATCCTCGACGACGGGGTGAGGCCCAGTTCGGGGCGTGCATCCGCTTCGAACGTGGCGAGCCCGGCGTGGGTGACCACCACACCTTTCGGGGTGCCGGTCGAACCGGACGTGTAGATCATGTACGCGGGGTGCTCCGGCCGGGCCTTCACGACCGGCGGGGACTCCACGGCCGGGTGCTCGTCGTCGACGGCGAGCAGGCGCGGACCGGCGGGCAGGCCGGCCATCCGGTCGCGCGTGGTGACGGCGAGACGCGCCCCGGAGTCGCGGATCATGTAGGCGAGACGCTCGGCGGGCAACGCCGGGTCGATCGGCACGAACGCCGCGCCGCTCTTGGCAACCGCCCACAGCGCGATCAGCGCTTCGGCGCTGCGTTCCATGCTGAGCACGACGAAGGTCTCCGGTGCGGCGCCGGCGTCGGCGAGCACCCGGGCGAACCGATCGGATCGTTCGTCGAGGTCCCGGTAGGTCAGGGTCCGGTCCCCGTCGAGGACGGCGACACCGTCGCGGTTGCGGCGTACCCCTTCGGCGAGCAGGTCGGGCAGCAACCGGACGGGCCGCGCCGGACGGCCGCGGAACGGGACGAGGGTGTCGCGTTCGTCGTCGTGCAGCACGTCGATCGTGCCCACCATTCCGTCGCACCGGACGAAATCGGCGAGGAACTCGGTGAATCGGCTGTGGTGCGAGCGCAATTCGTCGGGGGAGTACAGATTCGGGTTGGCTTCGAGGTCGAGGCGGGCCGGCCGGCCGGGTTCGCTGGGATAGATGTTGAGCGAGAGGTCTTCGACGGGTCCGGTGCTGAGTACGTGCAGTCGACCCACGAGATCACCGAGCCGGATCTCGGTCCCGAACATCATGATGTTGACGGCGGGCCCGAAGAATCCGCGATCGGCGCCGCCACGGCCGGTGTCGCGTCGCATGTCTTCGTGCCGGTAGCGCTGGTGGCGCAATGCTCCGGTCAGTTCGACCTGCACGCGGGTCGTCAGGTCCCGGGTGGTGTCCTCGGGGTCGACCGCCACGCGGATCGGCACGACGTTGGAGACCATGCCACCGGAGCGGCGCAGTTTGACGGTCGTGCGCGCCGATACCGGCAGGCTGAGCACGACGTCGGACTCGCCGGTGACCCGCGCGAGGAATGCGGCGAACGCCGCGACGACCAGGCTTGCGAAGGTGGCCTGCTCGTCGCGCGCGACGACACGTTCGACGGATGCGGACACGTCGTCCGGCAGCGGCGCGCCGTACCGGACGGGATGCGGACCGACGGGCGCCGCTCGGCCGGAGAGCCCGATGGGATGCGGCAGGTCGTGGACCCGATCGGCCCAGTACGCGCGGTCGCTCTCGAACCTGCTCGATTCCCGGTAGCGGTTCTCGTCTTCGACGATCTCGTGGAGCGCGTTGACGGCGAACGGTGCGGGTTCGCGGCCTTCCTTCGCTGCGTTGTACCGCTCGGCGGTGCGGTTGGCGAAGGTGGTCGCACCGAATCCGTCCAGCGCGACGTGGTGGATTCGGGTGTAGACGAAATAGCGCGCGTCGGCGATGCGCAGGATCGCGCACACGATGAGCCGGTCCTCGAGCATGTCCAGCGGGGTCCGGTACTCGGCGTGCATCCACGCGAGGGCAGCGGCTTCCGGATCGGGGCGATCGCGCAGGTCGAGGACGGTGGCCCGATCGTTGAGATCGGGATCGATCACCTGGTAGGGCTGTCCGTCGTGCTCGAACAAACGGAGCATCGCGGTGCCGAGTTCGCGACCCGTGGCCGCTCCGGCATCGGCGAACGCCTCGACGTCGAGGTCCCCGTGGACGTCGATGTACTGGGCAATGGTGAGCGGGATGTCGCCGAGCAGATGCTGGGCGAACCAGATCCCGCGCTGCGCCGACGAGAGCGGGAAACCCGACCGGGGCTCGTCGTCGGTGAGCACAGGTCCACGCGCATACTGCTGTTCCACTCGGCTCCCCGACGCTGGTGAAAAGATTCCGGAACGTTATTCGGACAAGATTGTTCCGTAATATAGCGTCAGTCAGTCGGAGAATCTCGCAAGAAGCAGATCCCGTTTCGGGGGATGGATGTTGATTCGCGACAGATCCCGGCCGTAGTGCTCCAGCAGTCGCTGATCCATTACCCGTCGCCACAGCGGCGGAAACAGCGAAAGGATGATCAGCACCGCGTATCCGGCCGGGAGCTGAGGAGCATCCGGCATCGACCGCAGGGTCTGGTAGCGCCGCAGCGGGTTCGCGTGATGGTCACTGTGGCGCTGAAGGTTGTAGAGGAAGACGTTCGAACAGACGTGGTTGCTGTTCCAGCTGTGTTCGGGTGCCACCCGCTCGTACCCGCCGCCGGGACGGTTCCTGCGCAGGAGCCCGTAGTGCTCGATGTAGTTCGCGCCTTCGAGGAACATGATCGCCAGGCCAGCCTGCACGACCAGCCAAGGCGCGATCGACCAGCCGAACAGTGCGATCACCGCCGCGTACAGCGCTACGCTCATCAACCACGCGCCGAGTACGTTGTTGTGCCGCACATTCCACCACGACAGTCCGCGGCGACCGAGCCTCGCCTTTTCGTATCGCACCGCCGACCGGAGGCTGCCGAACACCGAACGCGGCAGGAACCGCCAGTAGCCTTCACCGAATCGCGCGGTCGCCGGGTCGTCCGGTGTCGCGACCCTGATGTGGTGCCCGTGATTGTGCTCGACGTAGAAGTGGCCGTAGAACGATTGTGCGAGCGCCACTTTCGCGAGAGTGCGCTCGATCGATGTGCGCTTGTGCCCGAGTTCGTGCGCAGCGTTGATTCCCACTCCGCCGACGATGCCGAGGGTCGCGGCGAGCGCGAAACGCTCGGCGCCGCCCATCGGCTGCGACACCCACAGCCAGCACCCGAACACGAACCCGGCATACTGCAACGGCAGGTAGAGGTAGGTGCAGTACCGGTAGTACCGGTCGTTCTCGAGTGGCTTCATCACCTCGTCGGGCGGGTTGCTCGTATCGAGCCTCGCGACGGCGTCGATCAGCGGGCAGACCACCGCGATGATGATCGCGCCGGTCGCCCAGAAGACACCGAGACCGAATTGCTGCACCAGCACGTAGGCGAGAAACGGACTCAGCGGCATCGCCAGGCCGTACAACCAGAGGTAGCGCTTCGGATCCCGCCATCGCACACCCGAGCCTGCGTGCCCGCTGTCGCCCCCCACGCTCATTCCACCTCACATCGGTTCCCGTCCCCCGACGGTTCATACGACTGCACATCGACCACAACGCGGGTCGCTGGATCGGATACACAGTATCCATGGGGGTCTCTCGCCGGGACGACCCGGATGCGAACCGGCCGCAGACACGGCGACGGCGCCGCACCCTTGGGTGCGGCACCGCCGCGCGGTCAGCAGAGATGCGCTCAGATAGTGCGCACGCCCTGGGCCTGCGGGCCCTTCTGACCCTGGCCGATTTCGAACTCGACGCGTGCTCCCTCGTCGAGCGACTTGAATCCCGAACCCTGGATCTCGGAGTAATGAACGAAAACGTCCGCGCCCCCGCCGTCCTGCTCGATGAATCCGAAGCCCTTTTCTGCGTTGAACCACTTGACAGTGCCCTGCGCCATACCACTTGCTCCTAATCTTCCCGCCCGTCACCCCGACGCGCGGCCTTGCTGGAGACCCAATCATCGCACTGATCCGGACATTCGGCGCGGTGGATCCCGTCTTAATTATGCGTGTCGGGAAAATCCGGGTGAAAACGGTTTGGTGGACGGTGGCACCATGGAGCCGTGACTAACGAGGAACAGGGCCAGCTTCACCACCGCATGAGCCGCCGTTTGGAGCAGTCGTCCAAGCTCCAGAACGTGCTGTACGAGATCCGTGGACCGGTGCACGCACACGCCGCGCGACTCGAGGCGGAGGGCAATCGCATCCTCAAGCTCAACATCGGCAACCCCGCGCCCTTCGGGTTCGAGGCGCCCGACACGATCGTGCAGGACATGATCGCGGCGCTACCCCACGCGCAGGGGTACTCCGAATCCAAGGGCATCGCGCCGGCCCGGCGCGCGATCGTCACTCGCTACGAACTGGTGCCGGGCTTCCCCAAGTTCGACATCAACGACGTCTACCTCGGCAACGGTGTCTCCGAACTCATCACCATGACGATGCAGGCGCTGCTCGACGACGGCGACGAGGTGCTCATTCCGGCACCCGATTACCCGCTGTGGACTGCGATGACGTCGCTCGGCGGAGGCACGCCCGTCCACTACCTGTGCGACGAGAGCAACGGCTGGAACCCCGATATCGAGGACATCGAGTCGAAGATCACCGAGCGCACCAAGGCGATCGTGGTGATCAACCCGAACAACCCGACCGGTGCCGTCTACTCCCGCGAGGTGCTCGAGCAGATCGTGCGGCTGGCGCGTAAGCACCAGCTGTTGCTGCTCGCGGACGAGATCTACGACAAGATTCTCTACGACGAGGCGAAACACGTCTCCCTGGCGACACTCGCTCCCGACCTGCTGTGCATCACCTACAACGGGTTGTCGAAGGCGTACCGCGTCGCGGGCTACCGGTCCGGCTGGATGGTCATCACCGGCCCGAAGGACCACGCCGCCGGATTCCTCGAGGGGATCGACCTGCTGGCGTCCACCCGCCTGTGCCCCAACGTTCCGTCGCAACATGCCATCCAGGTGGCACTCGGGGGATATCAGAGCATCGACGATCTGGTGCTCCCGGGCGGGCGGTTGCTCGAGCAACGGGACGTGGCGTGGGAGCGCCTGAACGCGATTCCGGGCGTGAGCTGCGTCAAGCCACGTGGTGCGCTGTACGCGTTCCCTCGCCTCGACCCCGAGGTGTACGAGATCCACGACGACGAGCAACTCGTGCAGGATCTGTTGCTGCAGGAACGCATCCTGGTGACGCAGGGCACCGGCTTCAACTGGCCCGATCCCGACCACTTCCGCATCGTGACGCTCCCGTGGGCGCGGGATCTCTCCGTCGCCATCGAGAGGATCGGCAACTTCCTCTCGAGCTACAAGCAGTAGGCGCCACGCCCGAAATGCTCCGGGCCGCATTTGATGCCGAACGGTGACGTCCGCCCGCTAGAGGCGAAGGTCCCTGTTCGGCTCCTCGCCGGGCGTCGGGTGCTGGGCGATCTGTCGCATTCGTGAGGAGCGCCACAGGATCGAGGACCCCGAGAGCCCCCAAAAACAAGTAGCTTGGATTCCGGCACTCAGTGCCGGGCTCCCTGACTGCCGCCACCCCCCCTGAGCGAAGTCAGGTGAAGGTGGCGGGGACACCCCCCTGCTCCCCGCCACCACCAGCCCACTGTCGTCCGGTGCCTCGCGCATCGTGACCGGCGACCGCCCGCAGGCGTCCCGCACGAGGTGACTAGCCTGTGCCCGTGAGTCACGGACACGGACACGGCCACTTCGAGGGCCCCGCCCCACTGGGCCCCCTCGCCGCGAGAATCGTCATCGGATTGCTGACGGTGATCGGCGCAGTCGTTCTCCTCGGCACTGTGCTGCTCTGGCCGAGCAGTCCATCCATCGAGGTTCCGGCACCGTTCCAGACCACCGGGGGCGACGCGGTGGTCACCGAAGCCGGAACGATCGTCGAGCAGGGGCCCGGTGCGTGCGGCAGTCCGTCGTCCGGACGTGTGTTCCCGGACGACCCGCTTCCGCCGCCCGCCGGCGGGGCCTACGAGTGCGAGCGCAGCATCATCTCGATCGAGTCCGGCCCCAACGCCGGCGCCTTCACTCTGCTCGAGGTCGTTCCCGGCCCGGGCCAGCCCGAACTGAGCGCCGGCGACGAGATCCGGATCGTCCGCCAGACCGACCCGACCGGTGCCACCCAGTACTCGTTCTACGATTTCGCGCGTGGCCTGCCGCTCGGCCTGATCATCGCGACCTTCGCAATCGTGATCGTCGCCGTCGCCCGCTGGCGCGGCTTGCGGGCACTCATCGGTCTCGGTGTGGCCTTCGCAGTGCTCGTCATGTTCATGCTCCCCGCGCTGCTCGACGGAAAACCGGCGGTCCCCGTCGCACTGGTCGGCGGCGCGCTGATCCTCTATGCCGTGCTGTATCTCGCACACGGGGTCAACCTGCGCACCAGTTCTGCGTTGCTCGGCACACTCGCCTCGATGGCACTCGCCGCCTTGCTGTCGTACGTCGCGATCCGGATGACCCATCTGACGGGCCTGTCCGAAGAACAGAACACCGACGTCCAGATGTACATCGGTACCGTGTCCATCAGCGGGCTGCTTCTGGCGGGCTTCATCATCGGCTCGCTAGGTGTGCTCAACGACGTCACGATCACGCAGGCGTCGTCGGCGTTCGAACTGGCCGCCCTGGATCCGCGCGCGTCGCGCCGGGAGATCTTCGGATCCGCGATGCGGGTGGGCCGCGATCACATCGCGAGCACCGTCTACACGCTCGTCCTCGCCTACGCGGGTGGCGCGTTGCCGCTGCTGTTGCTCTTCTCCGTCGCGGGCCGGTCGATCTCCGACGTGGTCACCGGCGACGCGGTGGCAGTCGAGATCGTGCGTGCCTGCGTCGGTGGCATTGCTCTCGCGCTCTCGGTCCCGCTCACCACAGCGATCGCCGCCGTCCTGTCGCGGGCCGGGAGCCCGGCCGTGGCGCCCGGCCGCCACTCCCGCGCGACGGGCAACGGGGATCCCGGCCGGTAGGTCACAAACCGGGGACGCGCAGCTCCGGGAGCCGGGGCAGTTCGATGGTCGGGAGCGGCGGCAAGGTCGGCACCGGGATGTTCAGACCCGGGATCTGCGGTTCCGGAGTCGGTTCCGGGGCCGGCGGCGGCGGCACCGGTCGCGGTTCGTACGTCGTGGACGTTTCGGGGGCGGTCGTCGTGGGAGTGACCGTCGCCGGCGACACGGCAGGCGCGGGCAGCGGCCGCGTCGACGATGTCGTCGGACGTTCGAACGACTGGGTCGGGCTCGTCCCACCGTCCGCGGGCGCCCCGAAGACGGAGTTCCCTGCGCTGAGCGCGATACCGATCACCGCGACGACAGCCAGCGCCGACCCCGCCAGTCCCGCACCCGAAATCTGCTTGCCGCTGACCGCGGGTCCGCGCCACGACAATCCCGACCACCAGGTCTTCGCTTCGTCGTCCCTGATGATTTCCGGGGTCTTCTCCGGGGGACGCGTCGACACCGCCGCCGTCACCACCGGGATGCGGTCCGTCTCTTCACCGGTCGGCGCGGGTCGCGGGGGCACGATCCGGGTGAGCGGGCTGATCGGCTGCGACGACGGGGGTTTCGCGGCAACGATCGCGCCACCCTTCGCCAGCACGAGTTCGGGCTCGTGCGGCACCACCAGCGGCAACTTCAGCCACGACCGCAGTACCTCCTGCACCAGCGGCACGTGCGCTCCGCCCCCGAGCAGGACGACGGCCTCAGGGTTACGGTTCGACCGGGCGATGACGTTGTGCACGAACTGCGCCGACGATTCGACGCACTGGGAGATCAACGGGTCGAAGGTCTCGCGGGACATGAACACCACACCGGCGGCTCCCGGCACCGCGACGGTGTCGGATTCGGAGAGCTTCTCTTTCGCCTGCCGGCACTGTGCCGACAACTCGTTGTCGGTAGTCGGATCGTCGGGGCGCCACACGCCGTTCGTGTCGAGCGCATGTTCGCGGATGGCATTGTCGAATACTCGGCCACCGATCGAATCGGTTCGTTCGGCCAGGACCTGTCCGGCCCGCAAGTCGACCACGGTCACCGTCAGGCCCGCGTCTCCGAGGTCGTAGAAGACCGCGGTGTTGCTGCCCAGCTCACCGGTCGCCTTCAGATAGGTCAGGGCCGCTTCGGGCTCGGACACCAGAGTGAACCGGTCGAGCTGCTCGACGGACATCGCGGCGCGCAGTCGGTCGGCCTGGGCCTGATCGCGGTAGACGAGGCCGACCGTCTCGATCGGATCGCCGGCCACGCCCGCCTGGAACAGCACACCGAGCGTGCTTGCCGCGAGCCGCGCCGGATCGTCTTTCCCCGTTTCCACGACCTGGAATTGGAAGCCCGCCGAGGGCGCTGTCCGGTCGACCGGACGCACGATGCGGACGGCGCTTTCCCCCACGGTCACACCGAGAACCGAACTCATCAGCCGCCTTCGACAGTTGTTCGCGCCAGCCGCGTCTGCTCCCCCGGCGCCTTTCGAATCGCTCCGATGCTACCCAATGCCGGGGACGACGCCAGGGCCGGTCGAGGATCGGTGTTCGACTCCGGTCCGTCTCGGCGACGTCCCCTACGATCGGCGGATGCGGATTCTCTTCGTGTGCACCGGAAACATCTGTCGCTCTCCTACCGCCGAAAGACTGACCACAGCATTTGCCGTCGAGTCGGGACGAGACGACCTCGACGCCCACAGTGCCGGCACCAGGGCCCTGGTGGGACACGGCATGGAACCGACCGCCGCGCTCGTGTTGCAGCATCTCGGCGGCGATCCGGACGGCTTTGTCGCACGGCGCCTGACCCCGGCCATCGCGGAGGACGCCGACTTGATCCTCACGATGAGCGAACAGCATCGGGGGGACGTGATCGAACTCGCACCGCGGATGATGCGCGTGACGTTCACGCTGCCGGAAGCCGTGCGTGTGCAGCAGAGTTCGGGCGCCGCGTCCGTCGCAGAACTGGCAGCGGCCCGAACGCAGTTCCCTGCGCCCGGGCCGGAAGACATCGTCGACCCGATCGGTCGTGACGAGGAGACGTTCGTCGAGGTCGGATCGGAGATCGCAGATCTGCTGCTACCCCTGCTCGCCCGAATCCGGAGCTGAACCGGTGGCCGGGCGCGGTGGCTTGTGGACCGCAGGCCACGACTCCAGCGGTTGATGGTTTTCCTTGGAGTGGCGTCCCGCAGGCCCGACCGGCCCGGTCAGCCTTCTGCCGTTGCCCGGTGCGTGTCGATGCGGGGCAGGCGGATCGATGGCCGGGCCGGGGACCGCCGGATCTTCGACAGCCTGCTTGGGTGCCGCCCCAGCGGCGTGCGCCCTCTCGGCGTCGTAGTAGTACCGGTACTCGTACGACGCGCCGCGTCCCTTCGCCGGAACCATCGTGAGAATCGTTCCGAGGAGTGTCGCGTCGACCGCTTTCAGGTTGCCGATCGCGCGGCCGAACTGGTCGCGGGTGGTCTTCCCGTACCGTGCGATGACCAGAGCACCGTCGGCGATGCGTGTGAGGATCGCCGCGTCGGTGACGGGCAGCAACGGCGGCGCATCGATGACGACATAGTCGAACCGGGACCGGAGATCGGTGACGACCTCCTCGGTATGTGCCGATCCGAGCAACTCCGAGGGGTTCGGCGGCAGCGCACCGGCGGCAAGCACCCACAGCGAGTCGAAGCGTGTCGACTGCAGCACGTCGTCGAGCGACGCCTGGTGCGCCAGAACCGTCGACAGCCCGGCGTCGCCCAAGGCACCGAGATACTTCGACACCCGAGGCCGGCGGAGGTCGGCCTCGACGAGCACCACCGGCTTGCCCGCTTCCGCCAGTACGAGGGCGGTGTTGATGGCCGTTGTCGTCTTGCCTTCGGTCGGGACCGAACTGGTGAAGACCAGTACGCGCGGAGGGTTGTCCACCTCGAGGAACTGCAGGTTGGTGCGCAGTTTCCGGTATGCCTCGGCGTCACCGCTGTGCGAGTCGGCGAACGTGATGGCCGGCGCTTCGTGCCGCGCTTTCTCCATCGGAATGACGCCCACGACGCCCGTGCCGGCGATCTCCTCGATGGTGTTGCGGTCCTTGACGGTGTTGTCGAGCCGGTCGCGCAGCACAGCAAGCGCGATGCCGAGCAACAGCCCCACCGCGAGGCCGAGCGCGACATTGCGGCTGGTCTTCGGGACGACCGGCGTCGACGGGGTGGCGGCGTACTGCTCGACGACCACCCGCGCGGTGGGCTCGCCACCCGATTCGGGCGTTTCGAGTTCGCGTGCCATGACCACGAATTCGTCCGACAGCGCGTTCGCGAGATCGCGAGCCCGCTCAGGCGATTCGTCGGTCACCGTGGTGTCGATGAGGACGGTATCCGGTGTGGACGACGCCGTGACGCGGGCGGCGAGTTCGCCCGGCGTCATATCCATGATGCCGAGTTCGTCGAGTGCCCGCTCGGCGAGGGTGGTTCCGGCCAGCAATTCTGTGTAGGACGCCACGCGCTGCTGCGAGAACAGGTTGCCCTGGTAGATCTCCTGGACCGACGCGCCCGACGTCGTCGACACGAACAGTCTGGTCCTCGCTTCGTACTGCGGCGTCGTGAGCAGTGACACGGTGAGTGCGGCGAGCCCCGCCACGACGGTCACCACCACGATGATCTTCCAGCGCGCCTGAAGAATTCGCACGTAGTCGTGTACTTCCATCAGGCCGCCTCCCTCGTTGCAGTGCCAGTGCGCTGACTCCCTGCCGGCACTGCGTGGAAGTTTCCGAGATCGGCTGCGGCAATGTATAACTCGATGTCGCCGTCACAGCGCCCGCCGAGATCGAGGGTGCGCCCGGCGTACCCCCACGACAGGCCGCTCACGGAGCGCACACAGAAGACGGGTGGGGGTCGAGTCGCTTAGAGAACTGCTGCGTCATCCAGCGGTGCGGTGCTGCCCCCGGGCGAACGAGTACACCGCGCAATCCCATGTCGTGCGCCGAAATGAACAGAATGTACGAATTCGATTCCTTGCGCATACCAGAGACCCCGCCGGCTCGAGGACAGCGGAAACGTTGCACCGCACCGTCACCTTGCCCGATATGACAGTTCCGATCGGTCGCCGAGCGACTTACACCCTGATCATCCCCGCTCGAATTGCCCGGATCTCCCGACTCTCATGTCTCGATCGATATCCGAAGTGTACTTACGGATACCGATCGGTACCACGTGAATGAACGGCCGATAGAAAGTCGGGCTATCGTCTTTACCGGAACCGATGAAGGGGTTCGAGCGTGAACGATGCTACCCGTGAGCCGGAATCGGCCGATGCGGGTCGGCGCAGGGTTCGCCGCCGGCTGTCCGACGAGGAAATCGTTGCTCGACGCAAGAAACGTCGTCGAGTCCGGATCGTCGGCGGTGCAGCACTTCTCGTCGCCGTCGGCTTCGTCGGCTGGCTGGGATACGAGGGGCTGCAGGCAAGATCGGACCTCGAGAAGGCCCAGGCCTTCGCGATGCAGGCCAAAGACGCACTGCTGTCGGGAGATACCCAGACGGCACCACGAGCGGCCGACGATGCCGATCGATATGCCCGAAAAGCCCAGAATTCCGTCGATTCATTTCCCTGGCGACTTACTTCCACTGTTCCGTTCATAGGAGATCCGCTCGACTCCACCCGTCAGATGACCGCGATCGTGAGCGGTCTGACGCAGGACGTTCTGCGGCCTGCGGTGGACGCGGGCAGCGCGGTCGCACCCGATCAGTTGATTCTCGAAGGCGCCCGGATCAACCTCACGGCACTGCGCGACGCCGCACCCGTCCTCGAAACCACTGCTGCCGCGATCACCGATCTCGACGCGCAGGCCCAGGCGGTCGACAGCACCTACGTCGGGCCGATCGACGACGCGCGCGTGCAACTCCAGGAGCAAGTGTCCGAATTGTCTGGGCTGCTGAACAATACGGCCACCGCCGCAAACATCGCGCCGGCAATGCTCGGCGCAGACGGACCACGGAGTTACTTCGTCGGCTTTCAGACCAATGCCGAGGCCCGAGGCACGGGTGGTCTGCTGGGTGGCTTCGGAGTAGCAAGAGCGGTCGACGGTGCCGTCAGCGTCGCCGACGTCACGAGCAACCGCGAGTTTCGATTCGACTACGCACCCATCGATCTCGGACCCGAATTCCAACAGGCATACGGTCGCAGCCGCCCCACGCAAGACTTTCGTAACAGCAACATCAGCAGTCATTTCCCTTACGCCGGACAGATCTGGCAGTCGATGTGGCAGCAGGAAACCGGCGAAAAGGTCGACGGCGCAATCGCCACCGACCCCGTCGCGCTGAGCTACGTCCTCGAGGTGGTGGGCGACGTGACATTGCCCGACGGGGAGACGATCACAGCGGACAATGTCGTGGAGTCGACGGAGTCGACCGCGTACACGCGGTTCGGGGACGACCAGGCCGCGCGGAAGAACTATCTGGAGACTGTCGCACATGCAGTTGTTCAGAAACTGGCCGGCAGTATTTCGCGTCCCCAAGCACTCCTCGAGGCACTCGGTCGCGCCGCAGGAGAGGGACGCCTCGCCGTCTGGAGTTCGGTACCGGAAGAACAGGAAGTGCTGGCGAGAGTTCCCCGCGGACAAATCGTTCCCGACGATCCCGCCCCCTACGCCGGCGTGGTGATCAACAACCTCGGGGGCAACAAACTCGACTACTACCTGGAGCGAGAGATCCTGTATACCGCCGGACCGTGCGAAGGCGAGACCCGCGATTCGTCCGTCACTGTGCGCCTCACCAACACCCTCCCCGCAGGTGACTACACCGATTACGTCGCGGGGATGTTCGACAATCCGGTCGGCGCACCCGTGGGCACCAACCTTTCGGATGTGGGATTACTTGCTACGCAGGGCGCCACGCTGAAAAAGGTGACCGTCGACGGCGACCCGGCCTTCGGAATCGGAGGCAAGGAACGCGGGCACCCGAAGTTCAGTGTGCAGGTGCCGGTGCGCTCCGGGGAAACGGTCGAAGTTGTCTATGAACTCGCTGAGCCGGTCGCTCCCGGCGAACCGCGTGTACCGCTCCAGCCGTTGGTCGATCGGCCAGGTCTCGAGGTCGATGTGCCACCTTGCAATTGAGGTCGATCGCGCCTCTTTCGACCCTGCGGAGATCGGAAAACACCATGAAGAAGTCGGTCGTCATCATCGGTACCCGCGGGTACCCCAGTTACTACGGCGGGTTCGAGACTCTGGTCAGGAACCTCGCGCCTTTCCTTTCCGCGAGGGGCTGGGAGGTAACGGTTTACGGCCGTGAAGGCGCGACCGAGGACCATGACTCCGGGCGTGATCCGTCTGTCAGGACCGTCCTCACCAGGGGCATCGATTCGAAGTCGCTCAGCACGCTCTCGTACGGACTCACTTCCAGCATCCACGCAGCGGTTACCCGTCCCGACGTCGCACTGGTCATGAACGTGGCAAACGGATATTGGCTTCCGATTCTCAAGTCGCGCCGCATCCCCACCGTAGTGAATGTCGACGGCATCGAATGGGACCGTGCGAAGTGGGGCAAGAAGGCAAGAACCGCGTTCAAGCTGGGTGCCCACCTCACCGCGAAGTTCGGCGACCGGATCGTTGTCGACTCACACGAGATCGAAAGGCGCTGGTGGGAGGACTTCCACCGCAGCGGGGATTTCATTCCCTATGGAGGCTCCGACCCGGGACCATTGCAATCGGTCGACGGTCTTACACCGGGAGGATACGCGTTGATGGTGGCACGGTTCGTGGAAGAAAACACGGTCGAAGCGTTCTTCGAAGCTGCGGAGGACATCTCCACGGATTGGGAAGTGGTGATCGTCGGGTCATCGGGTTACGGAGGGAAACTCGATCTACGAGCAGAGCAGCTGTCGAAAAACTCTCCCCGAATCCACTGGATGGGACATATCAGCGACGACCAGAAGTTGTTCTCGCTTTGGCAGAACTCCGGAGCGTACTTCCACGGGCACAGCGTCGGCGGAACCAACCCGGCATTGGTGCAGGCGATGGCTTGCGGCGCACCGATCGTCGCACGCGACACTGTGTTCAACCGTGAGGTGCTGGGCGACTCCGGACGATTCGTTTCGCCCACACCGAGCGCAATCACCGCCTCGATTCGCTCGCTGCTCGGCGACAACGACCGGCAGGCCGAGTTGCGCAGAAGTGCGCGAGACCGCCAGGCAGCGGAGTACACATGGGACATCGTGTGTAAGGCATATGAGACATCACTCCTCGATGCCTTGTTCTCGACGTTGTAGGGGCGCCGCGTGTCCGGTTCCGGAGATTCCCGACTTCTGGGAGTAACACAGCACCCACCAACCCGGCCACGACAATCAAAAAGACTGCCAGGTTAATTCGGGTTGACTACCACCTAATTCTGAAGGACCTCTTGATTGTCCACACGTTCCAGTCACCGATCGATAACGAATCACGACGCCAGCGTTCAACCAACGATCTCGACCACGAACCCTGACGGCGGAAATCATGCCGACACCTCCGCAACTATCCCAAGCATCCTCGATGAACGCGCTTGTACGCTGAAGGAAGACAGATCAAGGTCTTCGTTACTCACAACTGACCCGAGCCCTTGGAATGCGTCAGACCATGCCGAACGCTCAACAACGAGGATCTGTTCACCCGCAGCATTGGCCATCCGTCCAAGATGTACCGCGGGCGTGACAACCACCTTCACACCACAAGCCAAGTAATCGACCAGCTTCATCAGCGACGAAGATTTCACATACTCCGACTCCCTGAACGGTATCATCCCGACAGCGGAGGCCTTGAGAATGCGCAGGACATCTTCGTAATCGACGTTCCCAAGCTTATGCAGGTTCGGTGCATCACCGATCTCGCATAGCCGAGGTCCGCCGCCCGCTACGATGAACAACCAATCCGGGTTGGACTTGACAGTGTTGTTCAACAGATCGAAATCGATTCTTTCATTTATCCCTCCAGCATAGACAGCTACTCGGGTTCGGTGCCCACCCGGGTCTATCGAAGCGATCCGCTCGAGGTCCACGCCGTTTTCAGCACAGTAAGTAAACACACCGAACATTTCGAACTCGTCACGTAACGCTGGCGAAACCACGAACGTGGCGTCGGCCGCATCAGCGGTCCGCAATACATATTTCAGGTGCTGCCGACTACGCCGATCATGGCGGCGGTTTGCACTCGGATCCCAGTGCCTGTCGATTACGTCGAAAATCCGAAAACGCCAGGTTTCGAGTGACACAATCTCGGGGAAGAACCACCAGTAGGCAAGGAGTCCAGGGTTCACAATGTCATATCTCCTGATCATCGCACGCACAACATGTAGCAGATAAATTGATACAACTTTTCGCCACCATGTCGGGAAGGCAAGCGGAACAAAATCGAACAACCGTGGAAGCGTCACCACATGGAGATTTCGGTCGATCGTACAATATGTCGAGCGCCAGTTCCTGAACGAGACCGCAGTACGAAGTAGGTCTCTCGGATCCCGGCGCGGCCTCTGCGTTGAACGACACAGGTACCATACGTCGAGCGTCTTGGAGAGTTCGCGGGTCATTTGAAGTGAGGTTTGGTTGGCTTTCGATTCGAATGGAATGCCCCCCAACACAATTATCGATTCACCCGGATACATTCGACCTTCCTTTCCTCGATACCCGCAGAGCACACAAAAGCGCAAGAAAGAGCGACTCCGATATCAAGAGGGAGATCGCGGATGAAGTTGCGCCCCCACGAGCCAGCGCAATAAGAGAAACAATCTGCACGATCAGCGCCACGACGTAGAACGTCGTGGTCCGACCATACGCGCCCTCGGCAACGAGCGACGTAAGAACTACAGTCGCCCCATAAGCCAGCGGAATTTGAAGTGACAAAACCATGAGCGCCGGGGCGGACGCCCCCGCCTCGCCCCCGTAAACGAACTCCAAGATCGACTCTCCGGAGATGAACACGACCAAGGGCACGAAGATGGAAGCGCCTACCGTTACTAGAAATACACGAAGAATGCTGTATTCGTGCCGGACGAACAACGGCAACAAGACCGTCTGCAAGATATTTGCGGGGATGAGCAGCAACATCTGGATTCGCAGGGCCGTCGACAAGATGACAAATTCTGATTCAGCGAGTAAATACGATCCCCCGATCGTAAGGCAGGAAGCATAGGCGTGCACAACCAGAGCCTGAACGATCAACCACCTCGACGCATACATCCAATCGGGGCGGATTTTCGGGGTCAGCGAAGTAAAGTACAAGCGAAGCGAACCGTGCGACAGCCACACTATTGCCAAGAATGCCGCCAGAGAACCAGCTGAATACGCAAAGGCAGCGAACAGCGTTGGTGTAACAGAGAGGATTGCGATCCCAAGACCAGCTGTGACCACCGCCGAAGTCACTCGCCCCAGAGCGAGCGCTGACATGTTACCGCGCGCTTGGAGCAGATAAGTCGGCGCTGCAGCCGCGCCGAGCGGCGCCAGGACCAATGCCAGTGTCATACCGACGCCGGCGTTCATGCAAGATATCGGGACGACGATCGCGAGACCGATCATGGCGAGGACCAACTGGACCGAAGAGGTTTCGCGTACAACCACCCGCACCCGATCGCCCGCGGCGATACGCCGGACCGCGTGTGCAGTCAAACCCGCGTCTCCGACCACAGTGGCGTACATCAGAAGGGACTGCGCAACGCTCAGGTGCGCGAGTTCCGTCAGCCCGACCCGCCTCGCGAAATACGCTGTGAAGGCAAAGAGAGCGAGTTTACTTACTGCTTCCCCGAAACCCAGCGCGAAACTACCTCGCAGTATCCTCACGTCGCGGCCTTACGACCCGGATTGTTGTTTCCGGGTTTCCTCCTCGAATCGCCGCGCCCGCCGTTCGCCGCTGCAAGCCCGACCAACATCCAGGTCTCCAAAAGCCACAGGACACTCGTACCTATCGATATGGTCGTGTATGCGACCAATATCGCCGTGGCGACGCCGAAACCGATGGCCCTGCCGGCGCGCCTCCACACCGCAAACACAACCATCGAAACAACCAGCAGGGTGATTATTCCCCCGTCGTACAACAGCTGCAAAGGCAGATTACCGAGATACGACGGACGCATCATATCCGGCACGGTCGGATCGAGGTGTCGCTGTCCGAACGAGTTGAATCCCGACCCGAAAACAAAGTTCTCCGTCGATGACGAGATATCGCTCCACGCAACCTTCCAACTGGTGTAACGAACAATCTCGGTCCCGCCGGAGAAATCCAGCCCGGTAGCGAATTTTGCGAGCCCGGGATCATATCTGGTCGCAAGCGACAACCCGATCCAGCATACGACGCCCACGAATGCAGCAGAAGCAATGATCCTACCTCGCGTGAAACCGAGAATCGCCAGGGCTAGGACAAACGCCAGAAGCGCACCGCGCGTGTGCGTTGCGAGAATGGCAACAGGAGCAAGGAAGAGCATCGCAATGCGCAGACGAGAACTGAATTGGCGGAGCGGATCAGCTATGCAGATAACAGACCAGATACACACCAGGCCACCGAGAATATTCGCCTCGATGCTGAGCACATATACTGCGTAGCCGCCATACGCCGGATCGAATTGCGCACCGATGCTGTAGCCGGAAATATTCGACAGACCGTACAGAAGTATCGCAGTCAGCGCGACAGCAAAGTTCACCCACACTGCCGATCGGACGATGAGTCCGATGAAATCAGGGTTGACGGATATCCAGAATGCAGCCGTAGCGCACACCGCCATCCAGGCGAGGGTCGAAATCGATTTACCGACGTCTACCGAATGGAGTATCGAGACAACCGCGAGGTACGCGATCCAAAGGTATACGACAAGAAATAGATTGAGCTGGAACCTGGGGATTTTTCGTCGTTGTACGATATCGCCGAGTATCGAAATGAGAGCGGCTGCTCCGACTACGATCTCAGGACGCACGCTCGTCGGGCCGATCTCAGCGACCGGACGGGTGACGAACATTGCGAGGACGAGGCCGATCGCAAGGTACCGCCGGTTCGCCGCGAGGAATACGACCAGCAGACCACCGCCGACCATGAGGACGGCCCCGAGACCCGTGAAAGCCGCGGCCGCCCCACCACCGATTGCGACCACAACGACGCCCGAAATGGTGGGGATGTTCTCGGGGCGACCTCGCCGTACTGGAAGCGCGCGCGCAATTCGGGAGGTCGTAGACTTCCGATCCGCTCGAGGTTCCACCAGATCACCTATTGCTCGCCGATGCGACCCGGGCGGAGACGGCGAACAGTGATCCCGCCCGTCCGATGGAGTGACTTCGCTGCTTGTTCATCCGCCTCCCGCCTTCGTCCGCCCACTGGTAGCCGACTCCGCTGACGCGATGACGTCACAGACGACACACTCGCGAACCTCCCTCGAAAACTTCTTCAGAACCGATTCCCGAGGCGGCAAGTCTTGCCACCGTCCGCGGTTCACAAGCGCGGTTCGGATGAACGCCGCGAGGCCCTCTACGGAGGGCATTTCAAGAACGGACATTGCCCCTACGAGCGGCAGGACCTCGGCAGCACCGCCCTCCAGGTGCCCCAAAGTATGAATCCCTGACGCCCATGCTTCGAGCGGCACCAACCCGAAAGACTCTGGGCGCGTGGGGAAACAAGCCACAGCGTCGACGACTCCCTCAAGACTCTGCACGCCGTCGACCTCCCCGACGTACGTGATGCGCCGGTCGGTTGCCGCCTCATCGATTATCGCTGCCAAGTGATGTTCCTGGCCGGGGAACGGTCCACCCGCGAGAACGAGGGTCATCTCCATATCGCGAAGTGCAGGACACCGAAGGGCGCGGACAACCTCCAGATGCCCCTTGCGCCCATTTGTGCGTCCGACAACTGCGATCGCGGGCCCACAACCGGTAGTTTTCGCAGAGAGCGAGCTGACCGCGTCCGGGGAGAAAATTGGATAGGTAACCGATATTCTGTCCGCTGATATACCGCCCTTCGACAGCCATGCCTTGGCAGCCTCGCTGCACGCTGTAATCGGGAAGCTTCCGGCACGCAACAGCCGAATCAATACGACACCTACCGCCCCCCCTTGAATCTCGTGGACCGATACGTAGAAGCTCTGCCTCCGAAGCACCAGGAGTGGGATATAACTCGCCAAGGCAAGTGTCCAGACGACTACGAGATCTGCTCCGCGTATCACCGCCGGCATCCGCGGATTGCCAATTGCTTTCAGCGACTGGGCACGACGGAGCACGTGGAGTTCAGGATCGACGACAACGCGTGCACCGAGTGCCGTAAGCTTCTCCGTCAGAGGACCTTTCATCGGTAGCACAACCGCTACATCCCACGCTTTCGAGAGAAATATCGACACCTCGTCCAACAGCACTCTGCTCGCACCGTACATATCGTTGCTACCGTGCAGGAAAGTCACCTTCATGATCCGACTTCCTTCACCAAGAGGCGCCATCGGTCTCGGAATTGTTCTGGCCCCGTAGCAACTCCTGCCCGCTCGATCGATCTCTCGCGTGAAGATTCCCATGCCGACCTGTCGCAGATACTGATCATGGACTCGAGCAGTCTTGCCTCGTCAGCAGCGTAGTCACGCCCGTAAGCGGGATGCCCGCCCATTACCTCTGCTAGAGCGCCCCGGGCAGTATGTACAACCGGCAATCCGTGTGATGCGGCCTCCAGAGCGGGGAGGCAGAAACCCTCGTCCAGAGACGCCACTATCAAACAGAACGCGTTGTCGTACAGATCAGAAAGATGTCGGCTGCTGATTCCCCTGACGATCTCGATCCATTCATGCTCCGGATCCACACGGCCGATCGCGCGTTGCACGGCGGACTCCGCGTTGCCCGGCCGCGCAACCAATGTCAAACCGAAGTCGATGCCGCTCATACGGCGTACGGTCGACACGGTATTGACAACGATATCGAGCCTTTTATGCCGATCGGTGGACGCCACTGCGAGTACGGTCGGCTTTTGCATGCGTTCCTCATAGCCGGGATGGTTCGCGTTCGGCCGGGTTGATTGCGTCGGCCAAGGTATGACGACGATTCTGGTTTCCGGCCATCGTGCGAGTATCCGGTTCTTACTGTGCTCGGACGGAGTGACCACTACGCGGGCGGCGCGAACCGAGATACCGAAGGTCATCCTCGCGTACGCGTTGTAACCCCGGTCGAAAAGTGACGGGTGATCCAGAACCATCGTGTCGTGCATGATGACGATCGAGGGAAGATGTCGCGCGCCCATGCCCGTGTTGGTGCAATGCACGATGCAACAAGCATCGATTCTACTTGCAGTCCTCGGTGCATAGACGAAGTCCCACCTGAGCATTCCCGCCAACCGCCCGACCCTGGACTGCGGTTCTCTACCGACTGTCATCCGGTACACATCGGTGCCGCCGCCGGCAAGTGCACGGGCCACCTGCGTGGCCCCCATGCTCGAACCGCTGACCCCTCGTGCGCCGATGAAGTCGTTCAAAGCCACGATCATCGTCATGCCCCCGAAGCCAGTCGGTAGGAGCGTGAAAGCGCTTCGGCAAGAGTGCGTTCGGACAACTTCCTTGCCTGAACGAGAGCGATTCTACGATATTCGCTGCGGCGGGTCCGGTCTTCGGCCAGGTTCACGACCTTGTCGGAAAAATGACAAACAGCATCTCGGGGCATCGAACCGACTAGATCCTGTTCCGCCCACGGCATGGGATCGTCCACCAAGAACTCTTCGAGTCCAACCATCTCTTCCACTGACGTGTTCCGAAACGCCAGCACGGGGCAGCCACATGCCATAGCTTCGATAGGAGGCAAACCCTGGCCCTCGTAGGCACTGGGATAAATGAAACAAATTGACGCGGAATACAAGTCGCGGAGCCCCTCATCGCTCAACTCGCCGACTACCGTGCAATCCGGGAACTCGTGTGCCCTTATTCCCCGGCCGGCGATTCTGACCTGGATCTCCGATTTTCTGAGCTGTTTCGCGATCTGCTGAATCCAGTGATAGCGCTTCCTGTCATCCCGGGACCTCTGGTCGACGAGTGCACAAGCATAAGCAACCGGACCGTCGGCCTGCCCGCTCGGACCACGACGAAATGCAGCACTCACCGGGATCGGAGCCGTCACGATCTTCTCCGGCGCGACACCCAACCTGTCTGCGATGCGATTCGCCGTATAATTCGAGTTTGCAACGACGACATCGCATCTCGTAGCTTGGGAATGGTAGAAGTCGGTCTTCACGCCCCGCTTCGTATATCCGTCGAGGTCCAACGGAATTATGTCCTGTATCGAACAAACCCACGGACGCGTCTTGATCAGTGGAAGATGCGTCACGGTCGTCGAGTGGAACAACGAGACCTTCCTCAACTGCCCCAAGGTGCGTACGTGATCCAGGAAAGGAGTCGCCGGCACTCGGCAGTGCGATGTGGCGATCGGAACGACCTCCACACCGCGGATCTTTTGCGCCGCCGCTCTTATTTCCACGGTGTATCTTCCAAGGCCGCGGTCACCCCCGGGCTGCACGAGTGCGCCGACGTCAAGCCCGATTCGCGTCACGATGGCAGTACCCCTCCCGGTTGCACGGCGGATGCACTGGTACGTCGCCCTCGGTCACGACCGACTCGTTCGCCACTTCACGCTCGCCCGGCTTTCGCTGCACCCATCTCTCAGTACGCACCTTCGCTTAGCAGCACAGCCTTGACCGTCTTTCCGATGATCAGCACGTCGGTGACCATCGACCAGTTCTCGACATACGAGAGATCCAGCCGCACTGCCTCGTCCCACGAGAGGTCCGACCGTCCGCTGACCTGCCACAGTCCCGTCAGTCCCGGCCGCACCAGCAGTCGTCGGCGGACTCGGCCGTCGTACCCTTCCACCTCACGACGCAGCGGTGGGCGAGGCCCGACGACGCTCATTTCGCCGCGCACCACGTTGATGAACTGAGGCAACTCATCGATGCTGAAGCGTCGAATGATCCGCCCCACGCGCGTCACCCGCGGGTCGTCGCGCATCTTGAAGAGGAGTCCGGATCCTTCGCTCCGATCGAGCAGCGCAGGGATCTGTTCGTCGGCGTCGATCACCATCGAGCGGAACTTGATCATCGCGAACGATCGTCCGTCCAACCCGATGCGCTCGGCTCTGTAGAACACCGGGCCCTTGTCGTCGAGCCTGATCGCCAGCGCTACCAACGCGAACACCGGACTGAGCACGACCAGCACGGCCGACGAGAACATGAGGTCGAACAATCGCTTCCCGCTGCGCTTGGCACCGTGGTACCGCGGCTTCTCCACATGGATCAGCGGCAGACCGGCAACGGGGCGCATCTCCAGGCGCGGTCCTGCGACATCCACTACCCCGGTGGCAACGACAAGATCGGCTTCGAGCGGTTCGAGCATCCATACGAGGTCCTGAATGCCTTCGTGCCCTAGAGTTTCGGTGGCAGTCACCGCGACGGTGTCGGCACCGGAGATCTTCAGCGCCTCGTCCACCGACGATTCGTCGCCGTAGATGGGGATACAGCGTCCGCCGACATCGATATCCTCCCCGGGCACCCCTGAGTACCGGGGGACGCACACGCCGACGACGTAATACCCGTCGGCTTTCTTTCGCTCGAAGGTCTGCGCCATGTGCCGAACGGCACGAGCACCCCCGACGACCAGCACGCGCGTGCTGAACTGACCCGACCGACGTTTGCGCGAAACACCCTTACGCCACAACCATCGACTGAGCAGTAGGGTCGTCAAGCCCGCCGGCAGTGCGATCGCCAGATACCCGCGAGCAAGCTCCATCCGGAAGACGAGCGCCAAAATGGCGACGATGCCGAACAACCGGAGGGTGCTTGCGATGACGCGCTGGTACTCCTCGAAGCCGGAACCCACGACGCGCCGGGACCGGGTGCGGAACCCGGCGAGAATGATGATCCAGGCAGCCGCAAACGCGACGGAGACCAGTGTGTAGTCGAGGGCGTGGACAGCATCCACGGTCAGCAGACTGTCCTGACCGAACCGGATCACGTGCGCCGAAACGACCGCGAGAACCACGATCACGGCATCGGTCCAGAACAGCCGGCGCACGTATGCGCGTTGCCAGCTCGGCCGTTTTGCCGATGAACCGCCTCTGGGGTCCTCGGTGCGCACCTGTTCGCGACGTACCGCGCGCCGATCGAGAGTGGCTGTGGACCGTCGGTTTACGGGTACCGCGGTCATCGTGCCTTCGTCCTCATACGTGTCTCCTCCCCGAGACAACCGTCGACCCCCGAACTCGGGCCGAGACAAAGCGTCGGCCGGGAACGAGTCAGGCAAACCACCCCGAATGCCCTTGCGAAACGACGTAGACATCCACTACTGCTCACGGGTCGCTGGGGGCAACTATAACGTCACTTACAGCTCGTAGCATCTGAGAGCATCTTGAATTCCGACTTCAGCTATTACCCATCCTTCGCTGATCGTGCGGATTTCGATCTTGCATCTGGGACCACCCCGCCACATGCGTAACACGCACGGCCACAGCGGCACTGAAGCCTCGGGTGCGTGGAGAATCTACGCGAAGACTCCCACCGCTGTCTGTCTTGCGTAGTTCGAGACGTTTACAGGGGACAATTTCCGAATTCGTTCCGACCGCCTTCGGAAGAATGTCCTCATCCGGCGTCTGCGTCTCGGTGTCGGAGCGTCGGGACTGACGCGGGGAATCGGTCGGTAAAGGCCCAGGCCGAGGAAAGGTTCGTCATCCGGACCTCATTCGGGGGGTGGGCCCGCACTGAAGATCGTGGTTGGACGTCCGTTACCGACGGATCGCGATGTTCGGGCGTTTGTAATCCGAACGGATGAATTCGGTCCGCAATGTCCTGGTAAGCGTAACGAGAAGAGCCAGGCGCTGGATACACGGTGTGTCGCAAGCGAATACCGGGGAGGTTCGGGAGCGGCCGGTCTCGGGGAGGAGACTCGCGTGGGGGCGGACGTCGATCGTGGTGGACGGGAGGCCATCGGATCGGCGGCGGTGCGCGGGTCCGCGTGAGCGGACCCGCGCACGACCGCCACCTCCGCCCCAAAGGGCGGGGCCGGGTACGTCGGCGGCAGCGTGGGCCGGTTGCGCCTCGGCGCCTGCTGGACCGAGTTACGGGGAAGGCATCCCGCCGTTGACGTGGATCGTCGACCCGACCACATAGCTCGATTCCGGCGATGCCAGGAATACGTATGCCGGCGCCAGTTCGGTGGGTTGCCCGGCACGCCCCAGTGGTGTGTTCTGTCCGAATTCGGGCAGTTCCTCCTTCGGCTGTCCGTCGGAGGGTTGCAGCGGAGTCCAGATGGGCCCCGGCGCGACGGCGTTGACGCGGATGCCCTTACTCGCGAGCTGGTTCGCCAGTCCCTTGGTGAAGTTGTTGATCGCCGCCTTGGTGGAGGCGTAATCCATCAACGTCGGCGACGGCATGTACGCCACGATCGACGTGGTGTTGATGATGGTGCTGCCTTCACCCAAATGGGCCAGGGCCGCACGCGTCGTCCGGAACATCGCCAGGATATTCGTCTCGAAGGTCTCCTCGAGTTGCTCGTCGGGCAGTTCTTCGAGGCTGGTCACCGCGATCTGCTTGCCGGCATTGTTGACGAGGATGTCGAGCCCGCCGAGGTGCTCGGCTGCGTTGTCGACCACGCTGCGGCAGAACTCCGCGTCGGTGAGGTCGCCAGGCAGAGCCACCGCCTTTCGGCCGCTTTCCGAGATGATGCGGGCGACCTCCTGCGCGTCGGCTTCCTCCGCGGGCAGATAGGAGATCGCAACGTCGGCACCCTCACGCGCGAACGCGATCGCGACCGCCGCGCCGATCCCGGAGTCGCCACCGGTCACCAGCGCTTTCCGACCCTTCAGCCGCCCTGTCCCCCGGTACGAGAATTCGCCGATGTCGGCCCGCGGTGCCAGATCGGATTCGTGACCCGGTTCCGGTTGATGCTGCTCGGGCGGGGTGATCGACGGATAACGGGTCACGGGATTCTGGAAGTGGAGCTGGTCTGTCCGGGTTGTGTGGGCGTCATCCTCAGCCATCGGTGCCGTCCTGCGCTGCTCGGGTATGGGTCCCTCTCCGGCTTCCCGCCTTCGCCATCGTCAAACTTCCACTCCGGGCGTGACGACGCGAGGTCCGCGGCCGCGCAGTACTCAGCTGTCGCGCGCCTCTTCGAGTCTGCGGATCAACGTCGCGGCGTCGAACGGACCGGTGTGCAGCGTGAGATCCGAATCGGTGGCACCGAGATAGAACGTCGGTGTCCCGCCCACGTCGCTGGTTGCGGCGTCGAGATCGTCGTCTTCGACTCGATGCCGGTAGCGTTCCAGCCGCAGATCCTCTTCGAATCGGTCCATGTCGAGGCCCAGTCGCTCGGCGTAGTCGTAGATCTCCTCCTCGGACAGCGCGTCACTGTGGGCGAAGAGGACGTCATGCATCTCCCAGAACTTGCCCTGCGTTGCGGCCGCCTCGGAGGCCTCGGCCGCGAAACGCGCGTAGGGATGCACCGCGTCGAGCGGGAGGTGCCGGAAGACGTACCGGAGGTCGTCACCGAAGTGTTTACGCACCTCTTGGATGCCCCCGGTGGCCCTGGTGCAGAACGGGCACTCGAAATCGCCGTATTCCACAAGCGTGAGCGGTGCGTTCTCCGGTCCCCTCAGGTGATCTCGGCGCGGATCGACCGGACGTAACAACACCGGTCCGATGGCTCCTTCGGCCGGGAGACGGCGGTCGAACACCCGGAACAGCAGCCAGCCCGATCCTGTCGCGAGCAGCGCGGCGACGAGCACTCCGATACGCGCATCGTTTGCCGCCTCCGAGGACTCGAACGCCAGGTCCACGATGAACAGCGAGATAGTGAATCCGATGCCGGCAAGGGCCGCCCCGCCGCTGACCTGCGACAGAGTCAGACCCGGAGGCAAGCTCCCCGGTCGCAGACGTGAGAACACCGCGGTAGCCGCGGTGATACCGACCAGCTTGCCCACCACCAACCCGAGAACGACACCCCACGTGATCGGCGATCCGATCGCGTCGCCGAGGGTTTCACCGGTGATCACCACGCCGGCGTTCGCGAGCGCGAAGATCGGCACGACGAGAAACGCGACGTACGGCTGATAGAACCGCAGCAACCGCTCGTTGACGGACACCGCGCGGAGCACCCCGAGTTGCGCCGCGCGCGCGTAGTCGGGATTGGGCGATTGACGGAACGCCCGCGTCAGCTCACCTGCGCGTTCCACCTCGCCGCGCCTGGGTGGGTAGACAGGAAGGATGAGTGCGATCAGCACGCCGGCAAGGGTGGGATGCACTCCCGACTCGTAGAAGGCCACCCACGTCCCGGCCGCAACGAAGAAGTAGGCGATGCCGCGCCAGACTTCCAGGCGGCGGAACTGCATGATCAGAAGAAGTCCCGCACCACCGAGCAGCAGATAGCCGAGCCTCAGTTCCTCGGTATAGAACAGCGCGATGATAGCGAGGGCGCCGATGTCGTCGGCCACCGCGAGGGTCAGGATGAAGACGCGTAACCGGGCGGGACACCGGGGACCGACGAGTGCGAGCGCGCCCAGCACGAACGCAGTGTCGGTGGAGACCACCACACCCCAGGCTCCGGCCGCCTCCCCGCTGGGATTGAGCAGGAGGTAGAGCACCGCCGGTAATGCGAGCCCCGCGATCGCGGCCACCAGCGGGACGGCGGCGCGTGTGCGGTCGGTGAGTTCTCCGATCGTGAGTTCGCGTTTCACTTCCAGTCCGACGACGAAGAAGAACAGCGTCATCACCGCGTCGTTGACCCAGTCTTTCAGGTCGAGGCTGATGCCGTAGTCACCGATCCTGATACTCAGCGGGGTGTGCCAGAAGGCCTCGTACGAACTCCCGAGGTTGGCCCAGATCAGGGCAACCACCGTGGCGGCGAGCAGAAATCCGGCGGCCAGCGTGTCGTCGTCGGTGCCGTCACGGATGCCGGCGAGAAGCCGGGACATTCTGCGAAGCTTCGTGGGATTCTCGTCGACCGTCATGTGCTCCTCGATCCGAAGTCCGCTCCGAGTCTCCTCGCGAACGTTCCCGCTTCCATCGAAAGCGTAGAGACGGCAGCGCAGCATGGCAGTGTACGAAGAGAAACCGGTAGCTATCGATGGGGGCGCAAATGACAGATCGGACCGAGTACGCAGCAGTCGGGGACCTCGAATTCGCCTACGAGACGTTCGGTGACGCCGGCGATCCTCCTCTGTTGCTCGTCATGGGTCTCGCCACCCAGATGCTCGCCTGGGACGAGGAGTTCTGTGAACTGCTCGCCGGCCACGGTTTCCACGTGATCCGCTTCGACAACCGCGACATCGGGTTGTCCAGCCATCTTCACGAGGCGGGCCTCCCCGACCTGGGTGCGCTGCTCGCAGGACAGAGCGCACCGGCGCCGCCGTACACGCTGGTGGACATGGCGAACGACACGGCAGGTCTGCTCGACGCGCTCGGTCTGGAGTCCGCGCATATCGTCGGTGCTTCGATGGGCGGCATGATCGCTCAGCAACTCGCGATCGACCATCCGCAGCGGGTCCGGAGTCTGACGTCGATCATGTCCACTCCCTCGCGGGAAGTCGGCCGAACGCGGCCGGAAGCAGCGGCGGCGCTGTTCCTTCCCCAGCCGACGGACCCGGAGGCCGCCGCCGACCGTTCACTCCAGCTGTACCGGCTGATCGGCTCCCCCGGATACCCGCTCGACGAGTCGCGTGTCGCCGACCTCGGACGGCGATCCTTCGAACGGGGTAACGACCCCGCCGGAGTCGCGCGTCAGTTCGCAGCGATCACGGTCTCGCCCGACCGCACGCCGGGACTACGTGAACTGAAGATCCCGACCCTGGTGATCCACGGCGAGGACGATCCCCTCGTCCAGGTGGACGGCGGGGTCGCGACGGCCGATGCCGTGCCGGGCGCGCGCCTGGTCGTGATTCCCGGTATGGGCCACAACCTGCCGCCGCAGCTGTGGGCGCAACTGGCGGACGATATCACCGCCAACGCCCGAGCGGCCGAGACCGGTTCTCCCGCCTCTGCGTGACGCGGGGCAGGTCAGAGAGGCTTGAGAAACGAGAAGAATCCGGGAGTGTGGACCTGACGGAGCCGCGTGAGCTTCCGATACGAAATCAGCCATATACCATCAACTTTGGTGTATCGCTCATGGTAGTGACCCCACCCGTGCAGGGATTCCTCGGTGCCGTCGTTGTCCCACCACAATTGGTCTTCCATAGCCCAGATGCCGCGCGCCGTGGTGTCGGATTCCAGCACGATCTCGGGGCAGTGCCCGTGGTGCGCCGAGGTGACCGGCACCGGGCCGTCGAGCAGGTTACTGATGGCGCGGGTCAGCGCCTCGCGTCCGACGACACGCCCTGATTCACCGTCCGTGCTGGGCTGCTTGTCGCCGGGCAGGCCCTGCCACGTTTCGCTGACGACGTCCTCGGTGTGCAGCGTCGGGTAGTACTCCCATTGCTTGTTGTCCATCACCCGGAGCCGGGCCGCGAAGACCCGCTCGATCTCACGGATGGCGAGCAACTGCTCGGCAGCACCCAGGGTGAGGGCCGGCGTTTCCGCGTCAGTGTCTCGTACTTCGTTGTGCGACAAGGTTCTACCTTCGATCGAGGTCAGCGGGACGCGCGGGCCAGCAGCTCGCGCGCCGCGTCGCTACCGTCGAGCAGACGGGCGGTGCGGCGCTTGATCTTCCAGGATCCGTCGATGCGCGCGAGTTCGAAGCGGTTGGCGGTGACGCGCCAGACGCGGAACGAATCGGCGTCGAGGTTGCGTCGGAGGAGCAGCGAATGGCAGGTGGCGACGGCGGTGTCTCCGTCGACCCGGATGTGGACCGGGTCGAGGAGATGGCCGCAACCTTCGTTGATGTAGTCCTGGTGGGGGCGGGTGCGCACCATTTCGGTGATCGCGTCGCGGCCCTCCATCACACGGATGTCGATGTCGTAGACGGCGTCCTCCGCCCACAGTTCGCCGACAGCGTCGGCGTCACCGGCATCGACAGCAGGTCCGTACGCCGACAGCACTTCCTGGATCGCCGCCTTGTCTTCGAGTACCTGGACGCGCTCGAGCAGGGAAGCCACCAGGGCTGCGGTGTCGGTCATCTTGCTCCTTCGGAAGTGTGGGCGCGCGGCCGTGCGTTGTCCTCGTTGTACCGCTGCGCCGCAGGTCGCGCAGTTGTTGTCCCGTTCAACGGAAACATCGATGCGGCCGGATGTGGCCCCTGCCACTCTTCGAGGCAGTGCATCGGCACACTGTGTGCGCCGGTCCCATCCCGTAACGGGACACCCAACCCCCGCTCGGCTTCCCCCAGCCGATACCCCAGGAAGAGTCACGCCATGGGCCACGTTTTGGACAGAATCATGCAGCACGCGGACGAGATCCGCGCCGAGGGCGTCGAGGGCGACAAGATCATGCGCCTCACCGACACCACCGCGAAGCACCTGCGCGAATCCGGCATCATCCGCACGTTCCAGCCGAAGGAGTTCGGCGGATTCGAAGGCCATCCTCGTGAGGCCGCGGAAACCGTGATGGCGCTCGGCGCGCTCGACGGCGCGACGGGATGGGTCGCCGGCATCGTGGGTGTGCACCCGTGGGAGCTCGCATTCTTCGACCCGAAGGCTCAGGAAGAGATCTGGGGCGCCGACAACGACATGTGGATGGCGTCGCCGTACGCGCCCATGGGTGTCGCAGTGCCGGTCGACGGTGGCTACATCCTCAACGGCCGCTGGGCATTCTCGTCCGGAACGGACCACTGCGGCTGGGTCATGATCGGCGCGGCAGTCGGCGACAAGGACGGCAACCGGACCGGTCAGGTCCTGCACGTCGTGCTCCCCCGCTCGGATTACGAGATCGACCAGGACAGCTGGAACGTCATCGGCCTGCGCGGCACGGGTTCGAAGGATCTGATCATCAAGGACGCCTTCATCCCGGAGCACCGCACCCTCGACGCCGAGATCGTGCTCAGCGGTAACGGCTGGCGTCACGCCGGTCGCGACGAGACGCTGTACAAGTTCCCGTTCTCGTACATCTTCCCGCTCGGCATCACCTCGTCCCTGATCGGCATGACCGAGGGCGCGCTGGCCTGCTACATCGCGGCCCAGAAGGAACGTGTCCAGGTCACGGGCGTCCCGATCAAGGAAGACCCCTACATCCTCTTCGCGATCAGCGAGGCGGCGTCGGAGATCTCCGCGTCGCGGCTGGCCCTGCTCGAGACCGTCGACCGTTTCTGGGACAAGACGGACCGCGGCGAGGAGATCAGCTTCGAGGAGCGCGCCATCGGACGCCGCACCCAGATCTCGGCGGCATGGCGTGCCGTGCGCGCGATGGACGAGGTCTTCGCCCGCGCCGGCGGTGCCGCTGTGCACCTGAAGACGCCGATGCAGCGTTTCTGGCGCGACGCCCACGTGGGTCTCACCCACGCCATCCACGTTCCGGGCATGATCTACCATTCGGCGGCACTCACGCAGCTCGGCGGCGAGCCCCAGGGCGCGTACCGCGCAATGATCTGATCCACCCACAACATTCGAGGAACAACTGACATGACAGAGTTACGGGGTCTCGGTTACCTCAGAGTTCAGACCCAGGACGTCGCGCGGTGGCGCGAACTGCTCCTCGACGGTCTCGGTATGGCGGAGGGTTCCGGCCCGGAACCGGACGGCTTCTACGCCCGCGTGGACGAGCGTCGCTCCCGCATCCAGGTGTTGCCCGGCGATTCGGACAAGGCACTGGCCGTGGGCTGGGAAGTCCGTGACGAGTTCGCGCTCGAGCGCGTTCGCGAAGCGGTCGAGAAGTCCGGCCGCACGGTGGAGGTGCTCTCCCGCAAGGAGGCGACCTACATCGACGCGGAAGGTGCCATCGCGTTCCAGGATCCGTCCGGCACCCGCATCGAGGTGTTCTTCGGGCCGGTCCTCGACCACAGCCCCGTCGTCACCCGCTTCGCCGGTCGCTGGGTCACCGGCCGTCAGGGCCTCGGCCACGTCGTGCTGCCCTCGGCGAACTTCGACGAGACCTACGAGTTCTACACGCAGGTACTGGGATTCCTGCCGCGTGGCTCGATCCGCCTCGACGAAGAGGGTCTCGCCCGCGTGCGCTTCCTCGGCATCAACGAGCGGCACCACAGCCTCGCGCTGTGCCCCGCGCCGCCGAGCGAAGAGCCCGGACTCGTCCACCTGATGACGGAGGTCGACACCCTCGACGCGGTGGGTCAGGCTCTCGATCGGGTCAACCGTCTCGACTTCTCGATCTCGTCGACGCTGGGTCGCCACACCAACGACAAGATGATCTCGTTCTACGTCCGCGCACCGGGCGGATGGGATCTCGAGTTCGGCACCGAGGGCATGCTCGTCGACGAGCGGTTCTACACGTCCGAGGAAATCACCGCCGACGCCTACTGGGGTCACGATCAGACGGGCTCCGAGCCGCTGAAGGCTTTCATCCCCGCCGGATAGACACGAGTAGCCCTGCCCGGCAGGCATACTCACAGAAGCGCCGCGACATCTGTCGCGGCGCTTCTTGTTTTCCACCGCCCTCGCGTTATTGTTTCGAAAACTTGATTGATCGATCGATCAATCCCTGGAAACCTACTTCGAGGGAGGACGCTTGTGTCCGGCGCATCCGAAAGCCCCCAGTCCGTCCTGGGGCGAGTCACCCTTCTGCTCGAGCCGTTTCGCACCGCAGAAGGGCTCACCCTCACCGAGTTGGCCCAGCGCACCGGGTTCCCGCGCTCATCGACCCACCGCATGCTGCTCCAGCTCGTCAAGGTGGGCTGGATCAGCCGCACCGGCACCACGTACCGGCTCGGCCCCAAGATGATCGAACTCGGCGCGCTCGCCCGGATACACGACCGGATCCACAAGGCCGCCCTGCCCGCGCTGTACGACCTGCAGACCGAGACCGGTCTCGTGGTGCACCTCGCCGTTCTGGACGGCGAGGATCTGCTCTACCTCGAGAAAATCGGCGGACGCTGGACGTCCGAAATGCCCTCGCACGTGGGTGAGCGCCGCCCGGCCGACGAGACGGCGGCCGGCATCGCGATGCTGCACCACCGCGACGGCTCCCACGTGCATTCGTCGGAGGCGGATGCCTTCCTCGCGTCCGGGGGCGTGGTCCGGGGCGGCAATCCCGTCAGGTGCATAGCGGCGGCGTTCGACGCCGGCGACGGTGAGATCGCAGCGATCGCGCTGGCGGGTGCCCAGGGCCGACTCCCCGAAGGAGCGAGCCGTCTGGTCCGCGACGCGGCGGACGCGGTCTCCGCCCGGCTCATCTGACCAGCGGCGGGGCACAAACGCGTAACCGAAACATTCTTCTTCACCCGAGGCCGGTGTCCTGCTACAGTCACGTAAAGATTGATTGATCGAGCGATCAACGGTGAAGCTCCTGGTGGGGCCGTCCCCGATCCGATCGAAGATGGAGGTCCTCGTGAGGAACTGTGACGACTTTCCCGCGGCTGTCGTCGACCGTGTGGCCGGCTTGCTCGACGCGTTCCGGCACAGCGACAAGCTCACCTTGTCCGAGTTGTCCTCGCGCACAGGACTGCCCCGGTCGTCCACCCACCGGTTGCTCACGCAGCTGATGGCGTTCGGCTGGGTGCGCCGGGAAGGCCATTCGTACGCGCTGGGCCGCACCATCTTCGAGTGGGGTGCGCTCGCCCAGCACCAGGACGGACTGCATCGCGCCGCCCACCCTGTTCTCCAGGAACTGCATTCCGTCACCGGACTCGTCGTCCACCTGGCCGTTCTGGACGGTAGCGAGGTGCGATACCTCGACAAGGTCGGTCGCGAATCGGTTCCCATCCCCTCCCGCATCGGCGGGCGTCAGCCTGCTCTGCGTACCGCGCTGGGCAAAGCCCTCATCGCGCACACGCGGTTCGACCCCGCCGGAACCCCCACCCCGGGACTCGGTGATGCTCCGACGGGAGTCGACGCCGCCCGGCTACGCAACGAGATCGCCTGGATCCGTGAGCGGCACGTTGCACACGAACGCGGCGAGTCGATTCCCGGTATCGCCTGTGTCGCAGCACCGATCGGTGACGGTCGCACCTACATCGGTGCACTGTCCGTCACCGGCGCAGCCGACAAGGTCGATGCCGTCCATCTCGCCACACCGGTCCGTGTCGCGGCGCGCACGATCTGGCGCAGCATGTCCCGGAACGCCCCGCAGCGACGCGTGGGATGACGATCTCGGCGGCCTGCGCGACACGGTCATCGCACCAGCGCTTGACCTCCGTCGACGGGCAAGGCGTGCCCGGTGATGTAACGCGCTGCGTCGCTGCACAGGAAGACCACAGCGGGACCGATATCGGTTTCAGGGTCTCCGAGCCGGCCGAGCGGCACGGTACTCAGATACCCGGCGGCAGCGTCGGGATCGGCACGCGCCCAGTCCTGCATCGGCTTCGAATCGGCCAGGGGAAGAATGGCGTTGACGCGAATGCCGTCTCCCGCCCATTCGCAGGCCGCGGTACGGGTCAGGACGCGGATCGCTTCTTTCGCGGCGGCATAGCCACCTGTTCCCGACGGGTTCCACCGGATCCCCGCCGCCGAGCCCAGATTGACGATCGACCCGTGCCCTTGCAGATACGGGTGGCATGCGCGCATGAGCCTCCACGTCGCGGTGGGACCCGATTCCATTGCTTCCCGGTACGTGGCCTCGTCGAGTTCGAGCAGCGACCCGGGCGCGGCCGTCTGAGCATTGTTGACGAGCACGGTGATTCCGCCGAACTGTTCGGCGACTGCGGGCACCAGACGCTCCACCGCCGCAGCATCCGTCACATCGCACACAAAGGGCCGCGCGACGCCACCACGGTCGACGATCTCGCCGGCGACCGCTTCGATCGGCGCGGCCGTTCGCCCGACCACGGCGACCTGTGCGCCCGCGGCGGCGAGTGCGAGAGCGATTCCTCTGCCGATCCCCTGACCGGCACCTGTGACGATGGCGGTGCCGCCTTCGAGGGCAGGGTTCGGGACCGGCGCGTGCATGGGCGAAGTTTTCATACATACTCCTGGTGATCGGGATGAGGACAGACCGCATTGATCAATTGATCAATCGATGTGGAACAATGAGCTCCTGAGGTGCACCGGCGCCATGCCACACGCCAGGAGGCTCAGAGTGGATCCACAGGAACGCAAAAGGCAGATCCTCGACCGATCTGCCGAGATATTCGCGCGAAAAGGCGTCACCGCCACCACGATTCGCGACATCGCCGAAGCCGTCGGCGTGTACTCGGGAGCGCTCTACCATTACTTCCCGTCCAAGGAAGCGATCGTCACCGAACTGATCCGCGAATACCTGGAAGACCTCACCCAGCGCTGCTCAGAGGTGATGGCACGGTCGCTCCCGCCGGTCGAGCGGCTCGAGGCGCTCGCCGGTGTCGCTCTGACAACCAGCGAGGACTACCACGGAGCCACATCCATCTGGCGGCGCGAAGGTGAATACATGCGCGAACGAGTGGTCGAAGCCGACATGGTCGAGACGGCCGACGCGATGCAGGTGGCGTGGCGGGACACAATTGCCGAGGGCATCGAGGACGGTACGTTTCGCACCGACATCGACCCCGAGATCTTCCGGGAACTGCTCTACGACGCCGTCTGGCACGCGTCGCGCTGGTTCCGATCCGGACCCGAGCACACGACGGCCGACCTCGCTCACACCGTGATAACTGTGTTCGTCGACGGACTACGCCGCCGAGACGACTGAGCCGCCCCACCCACGTGGGGTGGGACGGCTCGATGCGTCACTCTTTGGTCGCGGAGAGGTTTTCCTCGACCTCCTTGTGCCACGATTCGAGGGCACGGCTGGTGTCCACCTCGAACTCGAAGCGCTGGGTCATGTCGGGCGTGACATCCTCGACGTCCACGTAGAACTGGCTGTACCAGCGGCGAAGCTGGTAGACCGGACCGTCCTCCTCGGTGAGGAGCGGGTTCTCGATGCGCGTCTTGTGCTTCCAGATCTCGATGTCCTGCTTGAACTGCTCTTCGAGACCGTCGGTGAACAGCGTCGCCATCTCGGACATCTGCTCGTCGGTCATGCCGTCGATCTTCTTGACGATCGTGCCGAACTGCAGCACGAACGAATTCGACGTCACCGGGTAGTGGCAGTTGATGAGCTTGGACTCGATGGTCTTACCCTCGGACACCGTGTAGATCGTGTCGAGCATGAAAGACGGACCGTAGTAGAACGCATCCGAAATCGTCTGCGCCTCCGGAAGATCCATCTGCACGCCGGTCTTGATGTCATCGCGCCCGTACGAACGCATGTGCTGGCCCGCGATGTGGCCGTCGAAGACGTTCTTGAAGTACTCGGGCATCTGGAAGTGCACGTAGAAGAAGTGCGCCATGTCGACGACGTTGTCGACGATCTCGCGGCAGTGCGAGCCCTCGACGTGGATGGTCGTCCACGTCCAGTCGGACCACTGGCCGTCCTCGTAGCCCTCGATCTCGGGGATCGCGAGTTCCGGAGTCGGCTCCGTGCCCTGCGGGCAGTGCCACACGAAGAGCACGCCGTTGCGCTCCATCGTCGTCCACGTCTTGGTGCGGGCGACCTTCGGGGTACGGCGAGCGTAAGGCACCTCTACGCAACGGCCCTGACCGTTCCAGCGCCAATCGTGGAACGGGCACGAGATGGTGTCGCCCTTGATCTCGCCGCGAGCGAGGTTGCCACCCATGTGCCGGCAGTACGAGTCGAGCACGTGCAGTTCGCCGGAGGTATCGGCGAAGACGACCAGGTCGGTGCCGAACACCTTGACCTGGTGCGGCTTTCCATCACGGAACGACTTGGCGAGGCCGATGCAGTGCCATCCCCGCGCGAAGCGTTCGGGATTGGTGCCGGTGTCGATGTTGCGGATCTCGATACGATCCTGCGGGACGGTCATACTTGTCTCCAAGAGGTTTACGGGCGAAGCGAACGGAACCTGACACACACGGGAGTCACCGGGCTGTGGCGACGGTGTCCTCGGAAGCGAGGGGCCGGACTGTCGGCTCGACCCTCGTTGTCGCACGGATCTTTCCCTCAGATACGGCCTCGTCGACCGTGCTATCCAGTTCGGCACACCGCATCACGTAGGCGGCGGGGTCGAGCGCACGCGCAGCGGCGAATTCTCGGCACGCCTCGCGGGCGGAATCGGACCATTGGATGCTCGTATGAGCGGGGCTGTACTTGGCGACGTGCACGCGGGCGTCACAGTTGCGACAGGCGAGCGACTGCATGGGGACGTTTCCCTTCCTCGGATGCCCCGACAATAGAAACCTCGGTGTGGCGGCGGCCACAACGATTCAGCCCAGTGGAACGGCACGCCGGGGAAGACGACATCGGCGACGGGACGACCCGGCGATCGTTACGCTCCGCAGAACCAGCCGAGCCCGTCCCGCGGAGGAACACCATGACCGAGCCGATCCTGCTCACCGGGCAACACGGACCCGTCCGCACGCTCACCTTCAACCGCCCGAGACAGCGCAACGCCCTGAGCGCGGCCCTCATCGATACGTTGCGTAGCGAGCTGGCCGCAGCGGACGCCGACGAACAAACCGACGCCGTGATCCTGACCGGCACCGACCCCGCCTTCTGTGCGGGACTGGACCTGCAGGAACTCGGGACATCGGGTGGCAACCTCGGGCGGCTCGCGGACGACGGGATTCCCGTCGGGCATCCGTGGCGGCCGCTGGCCAAGCCCGTGATCGGCGCGATCAACGGAGCCGCGATCACGGGCGGCCTGGAGATGGCACTCGCCTGCGATTTCCTGATCGCTTCCGAACGAGCGCGCTTCGCCGACACCCACGCGCGTGTCGGCGTCCTGCCCGGCTGGGGTCTGACGGCGCGACTGCCCGCGGCGGTCGGCGGGGCGTTCGCGCGCCGGATGAGCCTGTCCGGTGACTTCGTCGACGCCGAGACCGCCCTGCGCGTCGGACTGGTGACCGAGGTGGTGGCTCACGACCGGCTTCTGGACGCCGCACTCGGCCTCGCGACGACGATCGCCGGCAACGACCGGGCCGGGGTCCGCACCCTGCTCGGCTCTTACCGCCGCGCGGAAGAGCACGTCGTCGCCCCGTCGTTGCAGGCGGAGCAGGAGACGTCGCAGCAGTGGATGAAGGATTTCACTCCCGCACGGGTCGCCGAGCGTCGCGCCGACGTCATCGGTCGTGGACGCACCCAGAACGCTCCATAGTCTGCGCTACGGGTCCCGGACACGGGTGCGATGAATTCCCGCGCTCGGCCGAGTCGATAGGGAAGTACCGACTCGAAGGAGCCACCATGACCCAGCCCGACACTCGCACGCTGGAAGTACCCGGCGCATCGCTCGTGTACGACGTGCGGGAGCCCTCCGGGCGCAGCACGTTCCCGACGCTGATCCTCGCGGCGTCACCGATGACCGCCGACGCGTTCGGCACTCTGGCGTCGTACTTCACCGACCGGACCGTGGTGACCTACGACCCGAGCGGCACCGGTCGGGGTGTGCGCACCGACACCACCGTCGGGTCCACGCCCCGCCTGCACGCCGACGACCTCGCGCACCTCATCGACACACTCGGCACCGGTCCGGTCGATCTGTTCGCGACCAGCGGCGGCGCCGTGAACGCCCTGGAACTGGTGTCCCGCAATCCCGAGCGCGTGCGCACCCTCGTGGCGCACGAGCCGCCGCTGGCGAAGATCCTTCCGGACCGCGACATGTTGCTGAAGGCGTGCACTGACATCCACGACACCTACTTGCGTATCGGAATGGGGCCGGGGATGACCAAGTTCATCACCCTCGTGGGGTGGAAAGGCGAACTGTCCGACGCGTATTTCGGTGCACCGGCACCTGACCCCGCCGCGTTCGGGCTCCCTATCGAGGACGACGGCTCGCGCGACGATCCGTTGCTGGCGCAGAACCTGCTGTCGTGCACGGGGTACGACCCGGATTTCCAGGCTCTCGCGGCCGCCTCCACGCGGATCGTTCCCGCGGCGGGTCGTGAGTCGGCCGATGAGATGGCAGCGCGGGGCGCATCAGCCCTCGCGGCCCGGCTCGGGCTGAATACGGTTTCGTTCCCCGGCGGCCATGGTGGATTCATGGGAGACGAGTACGGCATGCCGGGTGATCCGGAAGGATTCGCCGCCGTACTGAAAGAAGTGCTGCAACCCGCCCGAGTGTGAGCGGACTGATCAGTTGCGGTCGTGGGGTACTCGCCTCGACGACCGCAACTGCCACGGCACACTGGTGACCATGACGCCGGACTGGAACAACAACCGGCTTTTGATGCGCAGCGCACTCTGGTTGTGCAGCAAACCTTCCCACCAGTATCCCGTGACGTACTCGGGAACGAACACGGTGATCACCTCCCGCGGCGAGGTGCCCCGCCGCCGCTTCACGTAGTCGAGCACGGGCCGGGTGATCTCCCGGTACGGAGAGTCGATGACCTTGAGTGGAACGTCGATGTCGCTCTCTTCCCACGCCCGGACGAGTTGCCGGGTCTCCTCGTCGTCGACGTTGACGGTGACAGCCTCGAGGGTGTCGGGATTGGTCGCCCGGGCATACGCGAGGGCTCGGAGCGTAGGCCGGTGCAGCTTCGACACCAGCACGATCGAATGCGTGCGGCTCGGCAGCACCCCGTCCCACTGGCTGCGCTCGAGTTCCTCCGAAACCCGCGCGTAGTGGCGGTGGATGGCCCGCATCACTCCGAACACGACCACCATCGCAATGATCGCGATCCAGGCTCCGGCCACGAACTTGGTGATCAGCACGATCACGAGAACAGTCGCGGTCATCGCCAGCCCCACCGAGTTCACGATCCGGGACCGACGCATCCGTCGCCGCTCCTGCGGATCGGTTTCGGTCGCCAGATGCCGGGTCCAATGCTTGATCATGCCCGTCTGGCTGAGCGTGAACGAGACGAACACCCCGACGATGTAGAGCTGGACGAGCCTGGTGACCTCCGCATCGAATGCCCACACCAGCGCGATCGCCGCCCCGGCGAGAAGCACGATGCCGTTGCTGAACGCCAGCCGGTCCCCTCGGGTACGCAGTTGACTCGGAAGATGGCGGTCCTGTGCGAGCACGGACGCCAGTACCGGGAATCCGTTGAAGGCGGTGTTGGCGGCAAGCACCAGAATCAGCGCCGTCACCCCGGTGACGAGATAGAAACCCACGGGAAATCCCGAGAACACCGTCTCGGCGATCTGCGCCACCATCGTCTTCTGCCGGTAGTTCTCCGGTGCGCCGACGAGTTGCGTCGCGGGGTTCTCCGCGATCACCACACCCAGCCGCTCGGCAAGAACGATGATGCCCATGAACAGGGTGATCGCGATGGCGCCCAGCAGGAGCAGCGTCGTCGCGGCGTTGCGCGATTTCGGTTTCCGGAATGCCGGCACGCCGTTGCTGATCGCCTCCACACCGGTCAGCGCGGCGCACCCCGACGAGAACGCCCGCGCGATCAGGAACACGAAGGCCAGACCCGCCAGATGCGACTGCTCCGCCTCGAGTTCGAAGCCCGACGACGGGGCGCGCAGGTCGTCGTCGAGGACGAAGATGCGGAACAGACCCCACAGCACCATCCCGCCGAGACAGAAGATGAAGGCGTAGGCGGGGATCGCGAAGGCCACGCCCGCTTCGCGTAGACCTCGCAGGTTGATCGCGGTCAGAAGCACGATCGCGGCCATCGCGAAGAGCACCTTGTGGTGGTCGACGAACGGAATCGCCGACCCGATGTTCTGGGCGGCCGACGAGATCGACACCGCGACCGTCAGCACGTAGTCGACGATGAGCGCGCTCCCGACCGTCAGACCCGCCGCGACTCCGAGATTCTTCGTCGCGACCTCGTAGTCGCCGCCTCCGGACGGGTAGGCATGCACGTTCTGCCGGTAGCTCATGACCACCACCACCATCACCAGCGCGACGGCGATGCCGATCCACGACGAGAACGCATAGGCCGACAGTCCTGCGATCGACAGGACGAGGAAGATCTCCTCCGGCGCGTACGCGACCGACGACAGTGCGTCGGAAGCGAACACCGGCAGGGCGATCCGTTTGGGCAGCAACGTGTGGCCGAGCGTGTCGCTGCGCAGCGGCCGCCCCAGGAGCACCCGCTTCGCGGCGCCGGAGGGCGCGGTGTGCAGGTTCGTCACGCTGCGCGCGTGGTCAGCCGGCGACATGACGCAGATACAGCAGGCGGTCGCCGCCGCGCAGGACGTCGACATCGGCGGTTCCGACGCGCAGAAGCCGCCCGTCGCGCTCGATGCCCACTACGAGATCGTGCAGAGCCCGAGGTGACATTCCTGCCTCCTCGGGTTCGATACTCCGTTCGGCCATTGCGAATCCTGCTTCGGGGGTGAGTAGGTCGTGGATCGTTTCCACGACATTGGGGGTGGTCCTGGCGACGCCGAGCAGCCGCCCGGCGGTTTCCGCCGAGACGACCACGGTGTCGGCGCCGGACTGTCGCAGCAGCGCGGTGTTCTCCGCCTCGCGTGCCGCCACGACGATACGAGCGGTCCCGGACAGTTCCCGGGCGGTGAGGGTGACCAGGACGGCGGTGTCGTCTCGGTCGATCGCCACGATCACCGCTGTGGCTCGCGGGACTCCGGCGAGATGCAGGACGTCCGACCGGCTCGCCGTCCCCTGGACGGTGACCAGGCCCCGGCGCCCGGCGGTCTCGACGGCCATCCGATCGGTATCCACCACGACGATCTCGGAGGGCGCGATCCCGTCGCTGACCATCGCGTCGACGGCCGTCCGCCCCTTGGTGCCGTACCCGACGACGACGTAGTGGTTGCGGACACGCCGTCTCCATCTCTGGATGCGATATGCCTGCCGGGAGTCCTCCGTCAACGCGGCCAGAGTCGTGCCGACGAGGACGATCAGGAAGATGATCCGCAACGGCGTGACGACCAGCGCGTTGAGTGCCCGCGCGCCGGGAGTGACGGGGGTGATGTCCCCGTAGCCGGTGGTCGAGAGGGACACGCTCGCGTAGTAGACGCAGTCCATGAAGGAGAGCGGGTTGCCCTGGACGTCGCGAAAGCCGCTCCGTCCGAGGTACACCACCACGACCGCCACGGCCAGCACGGCGGTCGCGTAACCGATCCGCCTCGCGATCTGCCGCGTCGGACCGAGGAAAACGTGGGGTACGCGCACGGTACCGACCAATGTGTAGGCCGGGCGCTCGGGTGGCGGTCCCGAACGGCTCGGCCGGGCGCGTAGGCTTCCGGCCACTCCGGCTCCCGTCATGTGTCGCACGCGCGGAGATGCAGAATTGCAGAGTACGCCCGTCCGCGGGCGACGCAATAGCGCGAAACCACACCTGAGTGGCAATATGATTCTCATGAATGAGAATGAAGTTTCTAGTGACGGCTCCTCACTGCTGGTGATGAGCCGGCACACCTTCTCGTCCGACTTCGGCCTGCTCTCCCGGCTCGTCACCAAGGAACGCGCCGTGATGCGTTCGCTGCTCACCGACAAACTGCGTTCCGGTGCCGATTCGGCGTCGCTCGGAGTGCTCACCACCCTGGTCGACATCGTCACGTCGAGTCCGGCGCTCGCTGCCTGCGGGCAGGACTGGGTCGCCACCCAGGATCTCACCCTCCATGCCACCGGATGGCTGACCGAGGGTCCGATCGTCATCGACGCCGAACTCGTACGCATCGGCAAGAAGATGATCCACGTGTCGGCGAATGTGTACGACGCACGCGGCACCACCGACCTCGACGACCTCATCGCCGCGCTCGACGCCGGAGACGAGGACGGGCCGATGCTTGCAGCGCGCGCACTCGTCACTTTCGCCCGGCTCCCGCGCACGGCCGCGCCCGACGCGGATTACTACACACCCGGAGAATGGGTGGGTATCGACCGCGAGTATCCGTCCGCGCCCGTCGACGGGAGCATCTACGAACGCCTCGGCATGCGAACGCTCGACGCGGCCGAAGGCGTCCTGGAATTGGACCGAACCCCGTTCGTAGCCAACATGATCGGCACGATCCAGGGAGGCGCCCAGGCGTTGCTCGCGGAATCGGCCGCACAGGCCATGCGGCCCGATCTCGTGCCGACCGACATCCAGATGCATTTCCTGTCGCAGGTACGGCAGGGCCCCGCCAGGTCCTACGGCACCGTGATCCGCGACAGCGCCGACCACTCGGTGATCAGCGTGCGTCTCGTCGACGCGGGTGCCGACGATCAACTGCTCGCGCTGACGACGGTGACCTTGCAACGTCCGCCCGCACCCGATCTGCGCGGCGAAACGGGATCCGCTCACGCCGATTCGTAAGCGGATCCCCATCCGGCGCGCGGATCACACACCCACCCGAGAATGGGCGATCGAGAGCGGTCACCCCGAGCCGTGGGTGGCCGCGAAGATGATGAACCACACGAACAGTGCGCCCGTACCGAGCACCGTGCCCACGACGGTCTCGACGTAGTTTGTCGCCAGACCCTTCTCGATCCGGAGGAGACCGATCCACCCGCACACCACCGCGATCAGGCCTGCGGGAACGGAGACGAAGTCGCCGACGATCGGAACGAACGCAGTGAGCGCGGCAACGACGCCGGCCACCAGCGAAACGTTCCCGAGGCCGTTGCGGTCGCGAGAATCGGTCGATTGCTTCGCCGGCATGCGTGCTCCCATGAGAACGGCGGATGTGTATCGCTATATCGTGCACCCTGGACGGTCTGCGTGTCGCGCCTCGGCGAGACCTGTACGCACCGCTTTCCCTCGCGGAACCCGGAATTCACCCCGCCGATCATCCTGCATATCCCGGCAGCGCGACCGATGGGCGTATAGCGTGTCGCACAGTTGCCTTCCCGCAACGCGCTGTACGCGTCTCCTCCCCTCTGACGCGGCGGCCGGACCCCGTCGGCACCCTCCCCTCGAATGCGCCGACGGGGTTCCCCGCACTCCCGACCGTTTCGGGCGCACGTTCCCGGCCATCGGCACAGCAGTTTGACCTCCGCTCACGGACACGGTCGACTACCGGTGGCCACTCACACGAACCCGGAGATCCCGCGATGACCGATGCTCTCGACGCTGTCGCCCGCCTTTTCGTCAACGACGGGCTTTCCGAAGACGAAATCGCTCGTCAGGCCGCGTTGTACGGTCCGCTCGCCGACGACGTCCGCGCGTTGATCCCGCTTGCCGTGCAGACCCGGGCCGGTGACGACGACGTGCGACAGGCGCGGGAGCACCTGGCAGCCGCGATGGAGTTGCTCGGGCGCACGAAGGAGGACCACCCCTTCGGAACCCGCTTCAACGACAACGGGAACTTCCGGGTGTGGGGCAACGCAGTGATGGGATTGCGCAACGCGATCGCCCCGCTGCACCGCATCAACCACGATCCCGACGGTCGCGTGTGGGCCGACTTCCACCTGCATGTCGGTTTCGAAGGGCCCGCCGGACACACACACGGCGGAGTCTCCGCGCTCGTCCTGGATCAGTTGCTCGGTGACGCGGCGCGGGTGGGTGGCTCACCCGGAATGACGGGCACGCTCACTCTTCGCTACCGCAAACCCACCCCTCTCGGCGATCTGCACGGGGAAGCAAAACTCGACCGGACCGAAGGACGTAAGGCATTCGTCACCGGACACATTTCGGGGCCGCACGGGATCTGCGTCGAAGCAGAAGGCATCTTCATCAAGCCCCACTGGCCCGTCGAGGACGGCCGCGACCGCAACCAGACGAGGTAACCACACGCGTCACCGCCGGTACCGAAGACCGCCGGTGACGCACCGGGCGCGCGGCCACGACCGCGCGCAGCATTCGCCGATCCCGCGCGTGACCAGGACGAATAGTCCGACGACACCCGAGCCGCGTCGATCGTTGCTTCCGGGACGAAAAGACTCACTACCACGTCGCGCGACGCGTGTCTCGTCGAGCATGGAAAAAGTTCTGCCTGATTCTCTGGAAACGAGAAGAAGATTCCCCTCCTGTGCAAGCATCATGCCCGACACCGGCCGAGTAAGGCTTCGGGCGCCGGGTCACCCGTTCACAGCGCTGGCCTCACGGCCCGGTGAAGGAGGCAGACTTGAAAGCACAACGGACGCTCGTCGCACTGGCGGCGGCCGCCGTGCTCGCCGCAGGGTGCAGCGGGCGCAGCGAGAGCGGCGGATCCGGGGACAGCGAGTCACGCGGCGACAGCGGTACCGCGCAATCTGCGTCGGGCGATTTCGGCGACCTGAGCGACGTCTGCGGACCGGGCGACGCGACGGCTGCGTCCGCCCAAGGCGTGACCGCCGACGAAATCCGGGTCGGCGTCCTCTCCGACGTCGGATTCACCAAGAACTCCGAATTCGTCGACGCTGCAAACGTATTCACTGAATGGTGCAACGCGGCAGGCGGCATCAACGGTCGCACTCTCGTCCCCGAAACCCGGGACGCGAAGCTGATGGAAGTCCGGCAGCGGATGATCGAGGCCTGCCGCGAGGACTTCGCCCTCGTCGGCGGTGGCGCAGCCCTCGACGGTCTCGGCGTGAAGGAACGACTGTCGTGCCTGTTGCCCAGTTACCCCGCCCAGGTCTCGCAGACGCAGGCGGTGGGCGCCGATCTCGAGATCAGCGCTTCCCCCAGCCGGGTTCCGGGCTACGACCCCTACTACGGCTTCCGCGAGTGGCTCATCACCGAGAAGTACCCGGAGTCCGCCGGCTCGGTGGGCATCATCAACGGCGATTCGCCCGTCACCCGCGACCTCGGGCAACAAGCCGTCGACGGCATCACCGCGGCGGGCGGCACGCTCACCTACAACGACCTGTACCCCGCGATGGGCGTCGCCGACTGGACCCCGTATGCGCAGTCCATCAAGAGCAAAAACGTTCGCGGACTGGTCTTCTACGGCGATTTCAAGCAACTCGCCAAGCTCGAAGAAGTGCTCACGGGGATGGACTACAAGCTCGACTGGATCGACGCCAACAACAACGCGTACAACGATTCGTTCATCGAGTTGCTCGGGAAGTCGGCCGACTTCCAGAACAACTACGTCGACCTCGGGGGCAGCGCTCCTTTGAGCAGCGCCGACGATGCTCCCGCCGTCCAGCAGGTGCTCGACATGTATGCCCAGTACGCGCCGGACGCCGAGATCACCTTCCCGGCGCTGCGCGCGATGTCCGCCTGGGCACTGTTCGCGAAAGCGGCCACGAGTTGCGGCGACGACCTCACCCGCGCCTGCGTCTACGAGGCAGCACTACAGGAAGGCGCATGGACCGGCGGCGGCCTCCACGCCCCCGGCGACCTCGCGAATCCTGTTCCGCCACAGCCGTGTTTCAACGTCCAGGAAGCCACACCCGACGGCTGGATCTCGCCCGACTTCGGAGCGGACAACGGCTTCTACCGTTGCAGCACACCGCCGTTCGCATACCCGGGTGATTACGGCGTGCCGATGACCCTCGCCGACGTCGGCAAGACCATGGGCGACATCCGGTAATGGAACAGTTCGTCACCTTCGGAATCGTCGGCCTCAGCACCGCTGCGATCTACGCGATCATCAGCAGCGGGCTGGTGGTGACGTACACGACCACCGGGGTGTTCAACTTCGCGCACGGCGCCACCGGAATGATGGCCGCGTTCGCCTACTGGCAACTCAGCATCGGATGGGGCTGGCCGGTATGGCTGTCGGCAATCACCGTGCTGGCCGTACTCGCGCCTGCGTTCGGGTTGCTGGTCGAGCAGTTGATGAGACCGGTCCAGCGCCTCGGTGAAGCCGAGAGACTCGTCATGACGATCGCGTTGCTCAGCGGTCTGATCGCCGTCGCCCGGTGGATCTGGGACCCCAACAAGTCCCGGTCGCTCCCGACGTTCTTCGCCGAGAAGGATTCCTTCCACATCGGCGCGGCGACGGTCTCGTGGCACCAGGCTCTGACGACGGTGGTCGCAGTAGCGGTGGCGCTCGGGCTCCGGTTGCTCATGTTCAACACCCGCACGGGCGCGGAAATGCGTGCGACGGTGGACGACCGGGCACTCGTGGGGCTCACCGGCGCCGACCCGGTTCGCGCCAACCGTGTCGCGTGGATACTGGGCACGACGCTGGCGGCCCTCGGTGGAATCCTCATCGCCCCGATGGTGGCGCTCGATGCCACCCAGTTGTCGCTGCTGATCGTCAGTGCCTATGCCGCAGCAATATTCGGGCGGCTGAAGAGTCTGCCGATGACCTTCGTCGGTGCGATCGTGATCGGTTGCATGGAAGCGTATCTGGCCGGTTACCTGCCTCAGAACGAGTATCTGCCGGGATTGCGGCTCGCCGCACCCGCGATCGTGTTGCTGCTCGCACTGCTGCTGTTCCCGCACGGACGGTTGCGCGGGCGCGACCGTCACCTGAGCCCGGTGCCGATCCCGTCGGTACGAGGAACGTTCGTGTTCGCCGGGGTGATCGTGGCGTTCGGTCTCGTTCTTGCCACCGTGCTCGGAGCGGGCGACCTCGTCACCTACGGGCAGATCTTCGCGTTCGGTGTGATCGCACTGTCGTTCGTCCCGCTCGTCGGATACGCCGGCCAGATCTCGCTGTGCCAGCTCAGTATGGCGGGCGTCGGTGCGATCGTGTGCGCACACCTCGGTAGCGACGGGCAGTGGTGGGCGCTGATCGCAACAGTGGTCGTCGCGGGCGTGGCAGGAGCCGTCGTCGCCGTACCCGCTCTCCGGTTGTCGGGGGTGTACCTGGCATTGGGCACGGCTGCGATCGCCGTGGTCCTCGACCGGTGGATCTTCTCGTTGCCGTCCTTCGAACTGTTCGGTGTCGAGGTCGCGCTGTTCGATCAGGGGTCGGTGGAACTCGTCGGCCCGTCCCTGTTCGGGATGCGGGTCGACACTCCCGCCGAACTGACGGTGTTCTCCGCCGTCTGCCTCGCGCTGGTCACCACCGGTGTCGCGGCACTGCGCCGCGGCCGCCTCGGCAGGCGCTTGATCGCCCTGCGCGACAGCGAAGCCGCGTACGCGACACTCGGCGGGAGCCTGCTTCTGACGAAGATCGTCGTCTTCGCGATCTCGGCGGGGATCGCCGGCCTCGGCGGCGCACTGTACGGGATGCAGTTGCAATCGGTCGCCGCCGACCAATTCAATTTTGTTGCCGGACTGTCGATCTTCCTCATCGCGGTAGTAGGCGGGCTCGGCGTCGTCGGGAACGGCCTGTTCACCGGGTCGATGCTCGCCGGACCGTTCAACGCCATCGTCGCGTTGTGGCCCGCTGCACAGAATCTCGTACAGGTCGCACCCGCCGCCGCGGGTCTCGCCTACGGTTCCGGCGCGGTGGACGACGGCGTCGTCCCATCGCTGCGGCGACACTGGGAACCGGTCTTCCGTGATCCGCTCGTGGTCGCCGTCGTCATCGGCTGGGTGCTGCTGTTCTGGTTGCTTCGGCTGTCGGACGTGATCAACGGATACGTACTGATCCTCGGGATCGTCGGCGGAGTGCTGGCCGCACGGAGTTGGGCTGCCGCCCGCCACAGGACAGTTCCGGAAATCGAGGAGATCCCCGTGGAGTGGTGGGGCGTGAAGCGGCCGTGGACTGCGGAGGACGAGGAGGTGCTCGATCGTGCCGTCACAACTCGCAGTTGACGACATCTCGGTCGCGTTCGGTGGGCACCGGGCGCTCGACAGCGTCGCACTGAACGCGGAACGCGGACAGGTGACCGGCCTGATCGGCCCCAACGGTGCGGGCAAGAGCACTCTGTTCGACGTGATCTCCGGGCTCCGGAAACCCCTGTCGGGCAACGTATCCCTCAACGGCCGGGACGTCACCCGTGCCGGTCCCGCTCGCCGGGCACGGCACGGACTCGCCCGCACGTTCCAGCGTCTGGAACTGTTCGGCCGCCTCAGCGTGCGCGACAATCTGCGCGTCGCAGCAGAGTTGGGTCCCGAACGACGACACGCGGGGCACATCGCCGACGAGATCCTCGCCCGCTTGGGAATCGAGCACCTCGCCGACACCACCGCGGACTCGCTGTCCACCGGCATGGGACGGCTCGTCGAGGTGGCGCGGGCACTTGCCGTGCGTCCGTCACTCATCCTCCTCGACGAACCGGCAGCGGGCCAGGACGTCCAGGAAACGGAACTGTTCGCCGGACTCCTGCGGACACTCGCTGCCGACGGGACCGCCGTCCTGCTCGTCGAGCACGACATGGAACTCGTCATGAGCGTGTGCGACACCGTGTACGTGCTCGACCTCGGAAGAATCATCGCGGCTGGGCCACCGGGCGTGATCCGCCGTGACGAGACCGTGCTCGCAGCCTATCTGGGGAAGTCATGAACGCCGTACTCGAAATGCGCAGCGTCCGAGCCGCATACGACGCGATCACGGTTCTCCACGGAATCGACCTGAGCGTCGCCCCTGGGCGGGTGGTCGCCCTGCTCGGTCCCAACGGAGCCGGCAAGACCACCACATTGAGGGTCGCCGCCGGGGTCCACCCGGTCTCGTCCGGTCGACTACTACTCGGTGGCCGCGATGCAACGGGAGTCGCGCCCCGGGATCTGGCCCGTGCGGGCGTGTGCCTGATCCCGGAAGGCCGGGGGGTGTTCCCCAACATGTCGGTTCGGGACAACCTCTGGATGATGACGTTCACCGGTCGTCCTCGGGCCGAGGTCGAAGAGATTGCGTTCTCGCGCTTTCCCATCCTCGCCCAGCGCGTCTCCCAGACCGCCGGAACACTCTCCGGCGGCGAACAGCAGATGCTCGCGCTCGCCCGCGGTCTCGCCACCGACCCCGCGGTGCTGCTGCTCGACGAACTGTCGATGGGCCTGGCCCCGATGATCGTCGCCCAACTCTACGACCATGTTTCGGAGATCGCCCGCAGTGGGGTGGGCGTCCTCGTCGTCGAGCAGTTCGCCGACGCGGTACTGGATTTCGCCGACCACGCCGCCGTCCTGGTCCGTGGACGGATCCAGAAACAGGGACATCCGGAAGACCTACGTACCGAACTGGCATCCCTCTACCTAGGAAGTGCGCCATGACCTCCACCGAAGACCGTGCCGACCGATTCACCCGAGAACTCGCCGAACTGAAGATCCCGGACCCGGCCGCCGGACGCCACGATCTCTGGTTGCGCCTCGGCCTCACGCTCATGGTGGCGGGCCCGATCCTGGGTGTGGTGTCGTACTTCCTGTCGCACAACACCTCCGACGCCCTCGTGCAGCGCGACGCCATCGTGCTCGCGATCGTCGGCGTCGCGGTGACCGTTGTGGGTTCCGCTGTCTTCCTGCGGTATTCGCTCACCGGATTCCTCCGGTTCTGGATGGCGCGTCAAGCCTTCGACCTTGCGGTTCTCGCCGACGGGGTGCCCCATCGGAAGGACGGCTCGTCGTAACGACTCCGTGGTCGTGACCGCATTCTCGTCACGTCCACGGCACCGACTCCGGCAGCGGGATTCCACTGCCGGTCGAACAGGGTGACGGAAACCGTCCGGCACCCGGAGAGGACTCACATGCGCGTCTCGATTTCCCGTCGTGCGCTGGCGGTCTGCGGTTCGATTGCCATCGCCGCCGCAGTCGTCGCAGGTTGCAGCGATTCGAGCGACGACACGGTCGCCCGCGACACCTCCGTGTCCAGCGCGACCACGAAGGCAGATACCACCACTACCGAAACCATCGCGGAGGCAGCAGCTGCCGACACCGCAACCACCGAAGCCGTGACGGCGTCCTATGTGACGTTCTTCGACGGAACGACCCCGGCGGCGACTCGCGCCACCGTCGTGGAGAACGGCGACGCCTTCCTTCCCGCGCTCGAGGGTATGGCCGCCGACCCGCAGGCCTCGGCGACGACAGCCACGGTCGAGGGAGTGACGGTCGCGGACGACGGCACCGCCACGGTTTCGTGGACGTTGCTGATGAACGGAGCCCCGGTGCTGCCCGATCAGTCCGGCGAGGCTGTCGAGCAGGACGGAACGTGGAAAGTCAGTGCAGCGACGTTCTGTGCACTTCTGGCGATTCAGGGAGACGGCAGCGCGGTCCCGGGCTGCTGACGGCAGCACAACGGTCACGGCAGCGCAACGGTCGACGCCCGGGTGACGACGTAGCTCGGCGCCGTTCCGGTTCCGCACGGGACGGCGCCGACACGCCCGGTGTTCGCGACCGGACTGCAACTGCGACTTACACCACACTCCCCGGGTAGCCGAGACCAGCCGAATTCCCCGGGGGCACTTCCCCGGTCGTGCCGTGGACCGCCTCGGGCCGCTCCGCGCACCGATCCGTGATCGACGCACCCAGTACAGTGGGACACCGCCGTCGGCAACGAGAAGGGGAGCCCCGTGCAGCATGCCCTGTTCTACTCGCTCGTCGCCATGTGCTCGCTGTTCGCGGCGTCGACGTGGTGTCTCGCGCGACCCCACACGCTGTCGAGTCTTGCCGCGGCCGTCGCGGCCGTCCTCTGGTTCTTCATGAACGGCATGCTGGAAGGCCGGGTGCTGTACTCGGTCACGCCCGATCACGGACTCACCGAGGCAGACCTGCTGTCCGGAGTGGCCCTGGTCATCTCGGCGTGGGGTTTCCGGACGTCCGCGCTCGGACGCCGTCGACGCGCGCTTCGAGCGCGACCGGTGTCTCGCAGCCTCCACCCCGACGAGACACGCGCAATGCCGCAGCAGATACTGCCCCACCAGCACGAGGACGTGAGCGCGCCGGCTCCGGAGCCGCGGAATCAGCTCTAGTCGCTACTCCTCGCCGAGATGTCTCGCAACCGCTATCCGACATCCCCGCAACCGATTTGGGTATCGGTTTCGTCTCGATGCTGGACCCGGTATGCAGAATTGTCATAAGCTCCTCGACGGCCACATTCACGTGGCCGTGTCTCCAGAAGTCCTCCCCGACACACATGGAGATACAGCGCAGGGCCCCGCCGGCTCCTCCCCTCTTTCGCTGGCGGGGCTTCCCTGCTCAAACGATGCCGAGAGCGCTCGCAAGGAACGCGATCGCCCAGCTCACGATCTCGACGACTCCGATGGCACTCGAGCCGGCCGTCTCGCCAGATTCCGCCGCAGCGGCGACCGGCGTGAACAGCAACAGAACCGCACCCGCTCCCGCGGTTGCGATCACCCCTCGCCTGACGAGTGCCATCGCTTCCTCCCGCGAACACGATAAATCCGTTTGTCCACCGTTGTGTAGGAATTCACTGATCACCGCTCGTCGAATGCACGCGCTCGACAGCGACCCCCGAGTGGCGGGGTGTAGACCACCGCATCGCACAAACGGCACGCGTGCGTCCGGTGCATCACCCCGCAGTCACACACCTGCGAGCCCACCAGCGTCCGGTTCGGCCCGAGCCGATGCCCGTTGGGGCAGCGGGCGGGCGCAGGTTCGGCCCAGCCGGCGGCGATTCGATACAACCTCATCTTTCGATCATATGTTCGAACACACGGCCTGTTCGACCCGGTGTGTGCGTGAAGATCAGACGGCCGGCGGGCAGTCGCGGGGTGGGTACGGGTCTGCATCGGTCCCCCACCCGCGACACTGGGGGATATGACCACTCGCGCCACCCAGTCCTCGCCGAAGCCACCCAAGATCGACAACCGCCGGGCCGTCGGCCTCGACGACGGGGACGCCGACGCCCTGGCCGCCCACAGCACCTTCGAGCGCATGCGGTACTCGGATGCCGACCTGTCCGGGCGCGACCTTGCGGGCGTCACGTTGTCCGAGTGCGAACTCAGCGGGGTCTCGATCGACGACGCAGACTTCACCAGCGCACGAATGATCGACACCCACATCGAGCGTGTGAACGCCCCGAGGTTCTCCGCCGCGCGCAGCGCGCTGCACAACGTGCGGATCGACGGCAGCCGGATCGGAGCCATGGACATGTACGACTCGTCGCTGCGCTCGGTGGTGGTGACCGACTCGAAGATCAGCCTGATAAACCTGCGCGCGGGGAACCTGCGCGATGTCCTGTTCCGGGGTTGCATCATCGACGAACTCGACTTGGCCGAAGCGAACCTGATGCGGGTGGCATTCGAGGACAGCCGGGTCGGCGATCTCGATGTAAATCGCGCCACACTCGCGCACGTCGACTTTCGAGGCTTGGAGATCGGAACCATCCGAAATCTGGACGGACTCAGAGGATCGACGATGACCGGGCACCAGGCCGTGTCGCTGTCGGGCCTGTTCGCCGCGCACCTCGGTATCCGAATCGAGCACTGAGGCTGCCCGAAGATCGAGGAAAGATCAGTAAAGTCGTCGAGTGCGACATTTATGGTTGAAGCGAGAAGACGACCGCCCGCCGACCGGGCTCGCCCTCGACCTTCGCGCACACACCACCTTGCTGGCGGTGATCGTCGCCCTCTCGATCGCCTCGACGATCGCATTCCTCGTAGGTAACGACTACATCGATCTGCTCGTCTACCGCATGGGTGCGCGGGTACTCCTCGACGGCGGGGACATCTACGGCCCGATCCCGCCGGTGGTCGACGACTTCGGCCTGCCCTTCACCTATCCGCCGCTCTCTGCCGTCCTGTTCGTGCCGCTCGCGCTGCTTCCCGTCACGCTCGCCAAATACGTGTTCGGCATGGTGTCCGTCGCGGCGCTGGTGGTGACCCTGCGACTGGTGCTCGGCCGGGTACGGCCCGGGCTCTCCGACGGCGTCTCCTGGGTTGTCACCGCGGTCGCCGTCGCCGTGGCACTGCAACTCGAACCCGTGCGGGAAACTGTCAGCTTCGGCCAGATCAACATGGTCCTGATGGCCTTGGTGGCCGTCGACGTACTGGCCGTGAAACCGAAGTGGCCGCGCGGGGTGCTCATCGGGCTCGCCGCCGCCATCAAGCTGACGCCCGCAGGTTTCCTGCTGCTCTTCCTGCTTGCGCGCGACTGGCGAACCAGCGCACGCATCGTCGTCTCGGCGGCCGGTTTCTCTGCGGCGGCTTACGTGCTCATGCCCGAGGCGTCGACCCGGTACTGGCTGCACGCCCTCCCGGACACGGGACGAATCGGTTCGGCGTATTACGCCGCGAACCAATCCTTCAAGGCTGTCGTCGCACGGTTCGGCCCACCCGACCCGCTCGAGACGGCGCTGTGGCTCGGCGCTGCGGCCGTCATGCTGGTCGTCGCAATCGTTGCCATCCGGCTCGCCCTCGCGCGCGGTGCCCTCGTGCTCGCGCTCCTCGCGAACGCGGCGGCGGTGCTACTGGCATCCCCGGTGTCGTGGTCGCACCACTGGGTCTGGGTGGCCCCCGCACTGCTGGTCCTCACCTTCGAGGTGCTGCAAGCCCCGACTCGCCGGCGCATCGCCGCTGCCATCGGTATCGGTCTGATCTTCCTGATCGGACCGCACCACCTGCTGCCGGCGGGTGACGGGCGTGAGCTCGACTGGGCGCTGCTGCAACACGTGATCGGCAGCATGTACGTGACGATCGCGTTCGGGTTCCTGATAGCGCTGACCCAGATTCGGCAGGACCCGGCGGCCGGTGACAGCGTCGAAGTCGACCCCGACCCGGCGGTCGACACCGCCCGGCGCACCGGTCCTCTGCCCTCTCCCGCCGACGAGGCAAAAGAAATGTGACGCACGCCTCATTTCTTTTGCGCCGAAATGGGTATCTGACTGTGGAGAAATTGCGTCCGCACCGCGCGAGGCGCGCGGAAGCAGAAAGGTGCCGAGCTGTGCGCCAGAAGACGGATCTCCGGATGGTCACCCCTACTCAGGGGAGCGCGACGCGGCACAGCGAGCACTTCGGTAGCCGGCGCTGGTCGTTCCGCTGCGAACGATGCGACCACTCCTACCGGACATTCGCACAGACCTACACCGCCGCCGCATCCGCAGCCCGCGCCAACGGCTGGATCGTCGAACCCGGTCCACTCTGCCCCGGCTGCGCCAGCGTGGCCGTCTCGCTCGGTTCGGCCGTCGCCCTCGCGGCGTAGACCGTCCGCTCCCCGCCGCAATCCGTACCCATATCCTCGTACGGGAGTAAGTACGGAAGGCAGGCGATGACGTTCATCAAGATGTGCGGGCTGCGCGACGAGGCCACGGTGGATCTGGCCGTCGATCTGGGTGTCGACGCAGTCGGCTTCGTCCTCGCCGACAGTCCCCGCCGGGTCTCCGCCGCACAAGCCGCGAAACTGCGATCGCGAGTGACGGAGCGAACCGTTGCGGTCGGGGTGTACGTCAAGATGTCACTCGACGACATCGTCGCCACGGCCCGTGCGGCGGATCTCGATCACGTACAGGTCCACGACCTGCGTTCGGCAGACGACGTGCGTTTGCTCCACGACGCGGGACTGACCGTCATCCGCGCAGTGAACAACGGAGCGGGCGCGTCGGTGTCCGAGGACCTCGGTGCCGATCTGCTTCTGGTGGACGGCGCGGTCGCGGGCGCAGGGGTGACCTGGGACTGGCAGGATCGCAGCGCCGTCCCGCGCGGCCGATGGATTCTCGCGGGCGGACTGACCCCGGAGAACGTCGCGCGAGCGGTCGAGACCTCGGGAGCCTGGGGCGTCGACGTCTCGAGTGGCATCGAGTCCGGTCGCGGCATCAAGAGCCCCGAACTGATGACGGCCTTCGCGAACGCGGTACGAAAAGCCGACGTGCGCTGATCGAAACTCCGATCAGTATGCGCCGTCGCTCGCGAGCACTGCACGAACCGTCTTCGCGACGATCAGGAGATCCTGCACCATCGACCAGTTCGCCACGTAGAACAGGTCGAGGCGGACACGGTCGGCTTCGGACAGATTCGATCGCCCGGACACCTGCCAGAGCCCGGTCATGCCCGGGCGCACCAGCATTCGGCGGTCGACGAACCGGGGGATCTCCAGCCCCTCCCCGACCGTGAGTGGACGCGGACCGACGAGACTCATGTCTCGGCTCAGCACATTGAACAGTTGCGGCAGTTCGTCGATGCTCGTCCGGCGGATGAACCGGCCGACCGGGGTGATCCGCGGGTCGGAGGACGACTTGTAGAACACCGAGCGATCGCTGCCGGCTTCTTCGCGCATCACGTCGATCATCTTGTCGGCGCCGGTGACCATGGACCGGAACTTCCACATACGGAAGGTCGCTCCGTTGAGCCCGACCCGTTCCTGGCGATAGAAGACGGGCCCGCGATCCTGGATTTTGATCAGCGCTGCGACCGTGAGCATGACGGGTGCGAAAGCGAGCAGGGCGAGCGTCGCGCTGACGAGGTCGAAGACGGTCTTGGCCATCCGGTTGGATCCCCGATATTGGGGTTCTTCGACGTGGACGAGGGGAAGACCACCGACCGGATACATCGACAAGCGGAGCGAGGCGATATCGGTGACGCCCGGCGCAACCACCAGATCCACCCGGTACGGCTCGAGATCCCAGGCGAGGTCTGCGAGATCGGAATTGCCCCACTGGGCGTTCGTGGCTACCGCCACAGTGTCTGCCCCGGTGAGTTCGACGGCGCGCAGCACATCGGATTCCCCGCCGAGGACCGGTATGTCGAGGCCACCGGCGGTGAGGGTCCGGATCTGTTTGCCGGTATATCCGGGGGTGCACACCCCGACGACCCGGTAGCCGGCATCCGCGTCGCGCGTGAACGATTCGACCATCGCCTCGACAGCCTGATCGCCCCCGATCACCAGCACCGAGGTGCGGAACTCACCGCGTTCGCGTCTGCGGCCGATTTCCCTTCGCCACCCACGGCGTCCGAGAAGCAGTCCTACCAACCCGAGGGGCAGCGCGACACCGAGGTAGATACGCACCGCATCGAGGTCGATCACGAACGATTCGAGCAGGAACGACAGAATCGCGATGAATCCGAAGCACTGGAGCGTCGCCCTGGTGACAAGCCGGTATTCCTCTTCGCCTCTCCCGATCACGGTGGGCTTGCGAGTACCGACGATCGACAGCGCGACCAGCCATGCCCCTGCGACGGCGGCGCCCAGCAGTATCGAACCGGGGATGCCGGCTTCCGGCACATCACCGAAGGCGAACCGAACCCACTGCGCGAGCGCGAGAACGGCACATACCACTGCAGCGTCGGTCAGGTACAGCAGCCTTGCGTGGATGGTCTGCCATTGCCGGCGGGTCCCCCGCCTCTCGGCGGAATCCCCCCGCGCGTCCAGGCTCGGGGCGGACAGGGCGCTCACCTTCGGCGTCCTTCCGGCTTCGATGCTCATTTCCGCCCCATGCTTCGACTTACCCCCGTCCCCCGAGTTGGTGATGGCAGGCCTGACCCGGAGATCCGGCCCTGTTGTCCGCTATGCGGCCTTTACCGTTTTCGGGGGACGAAACGTTTCAGTGCAATAGATCACACCAGGAACGAGGGGGTTCAGGTGCCGCGATCCCGCAGTCCGGGACGTCGCCCGAGCACCGTCCCTTCGGTCGGCACCGCACTATCACTCTCAAAATCCCGTGTGCACAGGATATTTCGGAATCGTCGAATGCAGACGCCCCACTTGCCCCCTCTATCAGGCTCCCGACCCGCGTGGAACGTACCGCAGGGTGAACACCGAGACAAGAGCGGTCCGACCCGGACGGACCACGGGCGGTGAGCCGATCCGATCAGACGCAGACCCAGCTCCTGATGTCCGCGCGGAATCTCTCCGACGACAGGTTCGCGACCGACCCCGAGCCTCGGCGCGGCACCGTGTCGATCGCGGCGATGCACTCCGCGAGCGACTCCACCGAGTCGTCACGGAAGTGCAGACCGTCTACCCCTTCGACCACGGTTTCGCCGGCGCCGCCGAGTTCGTTGACGATCACTCGGGCGCCGGCCGCCCGCGCTTCGACCGGCATGATGCCGAAGTCCTCGATCGCAGGAAAGACGTAGACGTGCGCGCGCTGGTACAGCGCGTACAACATCGCATCCGACGGACGCGCGAGCACACGCACCGGGACCCCCGCCTCGTCGGCGAGCTTCCGCAGCCGTCCTTCCTCCGGGCCCGACCCCGCGACCACGGCCGGGACACCGGCGCGATCGGCGGCACGAATCACCCAGTCCAGCCGCTTGTACGGAACGAACCTCGACGCGCCCAGGACGAAAGTGTCCGGAAGGCTCGCGAGGAGCGACGATTCCGGCTCCGACAGTTCGCTGCTCCAATCCGCCACCGACGAGATCCGCGTCGTGTCGACCGGAGGAAAGATCACGCGGGCCTCCACGCCCCACGCCCGCTCCACCCTGCGGCGGACGAAGTCGCTGTTCGCGGCGAACTGCGCACCCTCCGCCGCCCGCCGCCGATCGAGACGACGGAGCGGCGGCGATGCGAGCTTCACCGCAGCCGACGCGCCGCGATCGTCGAGTTCGGGATCCCACAGGTAGCGGGCCGGGGTGTGCACGTAGACGAACTTGCGGAAGTCGCGGGCGGCACCGCGGAACGACACGTGATGGGCGAAGCAGTGAGAACTGACCAAGGCGAAGTCGTAGTCGCCGGGGCGCCGGCGCCAGACGTACGGCATGGCGGCGAGCGCGAGCGCCTTGTGGCGACGCAGTGGGGTGCGCGCGAGTCCGCTCTCCCGAACGGTCTGCGTGGGATAGCGCTCCGCGTCGTTCCACAGACACAGGACGTCGGCGTCCGGAAAGCAGCGGACGAACTCGTCGAGCACCTTCTCCGAACCGCCGTCGCGTGCGATCCACTCGTGCACGAGCACTCCCGGCATGACCATCCCTCCGAACGCCCGAGCAAGCAGGCACGGTAGTTTATGGCACAGGTTGCGCACCTGTAACGCCGGGTGTCGCCGGCCCGATTCGAATGTGTCGTAGCAACAACCGGGTTCAAGAGGAGGCGCCTCGCGCGCCGACTGCCTCCTTGGATCGATGATCTGGAGGTTCGGACGTGGGCGTGCAGCACTCGTCGTGGTTCGGCTCCTCCGACGCACCTCTACTCGCGCACATCCACGTTCCCGACGACGGCCGATCCCGTGGCGCCGTGGTGTTGTGTCCGCCGCTGGGCAAGGAACACCTCGATACCTACCGGGGCATCAAGGCACTGGCCGAGGACCTCGCGGATCGTGGACTGACGTCGGTGCGGTTCGACTACGCCGGCGTCGGCGACTCGTCGGGGGACCAGGACTCCCCCGACGCTGTACAAGCATGGCGACGCAGCGTCGTGGGGGCAGTCGACCTCGCGCGCACGACCGGCAGCGACCACATCACCGTGGTGGGTCTGCGCGCCGGAGCGCTTCTCGCGGCGACCGCGCTGCCCGAGTGCGGGCCGGTCGACGCGGTCGTGCTGTGGGACCCCATACTTTCCGGCCGCGGCGCCCTGCGGGAACAACGTGCCCTCTACCGGGTCACGCAAGGTGCCGACGACCCGAGCGATCCGCGGGTCTCCATCATCGGCGGTGTCCTCGCGCCGGAAGCCGCCGCGGACCTCGGCGCACTGAAGATCGAGGCGGGTGCCTTGGCCGGGGCACGCACTCTGCTCGCGACGCGGTCGGCGGCACGCGACACTCCCGCGGTCTCCGCGCTCGCCGACGCGATCGGCGGCGACGAACTGGCTCTCTCCGGGCACGACGCGTTCGTCACCCCGTCCGCGCTCTACGCCGAGATCCCCTTCACTTCGGTTCGTGAGATCGCCGACTGGATCTCCGGTGGTGCGCCCGCGGATGCGCATCAGGTGGTCACGACGCTCCGTCGTCGCGCCGTGGTGGCCACCACGACCGACGGCTCTCCCGTGTACGAATCGGTCGAGTCGCTCGGCCCGAATTCGCTCTTCGCGCTACGCACCCAGGCGGCCGAGACCGTCGGCAACGACGGTCGGCAGCCCACAGTGTTGTTCTTCGGGACGGCGTACGAGCACCGGATCGGTCCGAGCCGGCTCTGGGTCGAACTCGCCCGGACTCTGGCCTCGCACGGTATTTCCTCGGTTCGTTTCGACCGCAGCGGCGTCGGGGACACCGGCGCCGTGGGGCATGGACAACCGGCGTCGCTGTACTCGGAGGTGTCCGACCGCGATGCACTCGACGCCGCCGAGGCGCTGGGTGTCGATCCGGACGACATCGTCGTGACAGGCCTGTGCTCCGGGGCGTGGTACGCCTCGTATGTTGCGCTCGCCTCGCGCGCCCGGGCGGTGGTGCTGGTGAACATGATCCTGTGGTCCACCCACCGGCGGAAGTCTCTGCGTGAACAACTGCGGCCACCGGTACCTGCCGCGCCCGGCGGCGGGGATGCCGGTGCGGAGCCTGCCCCGCTATCGTTGCGCGCCCGCATCAAACCGTTTGCCCGAGAGCACCTGCCCTACCGGGTATGGCTGCTGCTGGGCCGACTCGGCGTCACCCAGGTGCCGGAGGTGATCCTCGAAGCGTTGCGGCGGGCGGGTGTCGACGTCACCGTGGTTCTCTCCGCACAGGACCATCGTTCGTTCCGGTACCAGCGCGGCGAAGAAGGGTTGCGTCGAGTGCAGCGGCGCGGATTCACCGGACGGGTTCGTACCGGCGCGACGGGCGATCACGGCGCCTATCAGCGCGACGGGCGCGAGTTCCTCCGTACCGAGATCACTGCCGCCGTCCTCTCGCGGTTCGGCCGGACCGCGGCGGCACGCGAGTCGGTTGCGGATGCGGACGTGTCATGACGACGATGCTCGTCCTCGCTCTGCCCTTTGCTGCCGCTCTCGGTGTCGTCCTGTACCAGCGGCCGCAACGTGGACTGCTTCTCGTCGCAGCCCTGACTCCTCTCCACGGACTGCTCGTCATCGTGCCCGGTGGTTCGGCGCTGTCTCCGTGGAAAGAAGGCGTGCTCCTTCTGACGCTCGCCGCGACCTTCGTCAGCCCCTACCGCAAACGCACTCCCGCCCCGTCCTTTCCGTGGTGGCCCGCCGTCGCGGCATGGGTCGCTGTGGGGGTCGTGTCCGCGGTCCTCGTATCGGGACCGGGAGCCGTCACGCCCCTGAAGATCACTTTCTTCTACCTCATCATTCCGGTGATCCTCTGGCGCGCACCGTTCGACGCCCGCGACCGCGACACCTTCGTCACCATCCTCATGGGCATGGGTGTGTTCACGTCGGTCGTCGGATTGGCCCAGCAGGTGATCGGCGGTGAGCGCCTCGCCGCACTCGGGTACCGGTGGGACGACCATCTCCGCACAACAGGCGGGATCCTTCGCAGCTTCAGCACGTTCACGACCCCGTTCGCTTTCGGGTTGTTCGTGATGATCAGCCTCGTCGTCGGCGGCGCGATCGCCCTCGCCGAGCCGGCCCGACTGCGCAACAAGTTGTTTCTCTGTGCGACACCGATCATGCTGCTGGGCATGGGCGTGACGATCGTTCGGGCCAGTTATATCGGTCTTGGGCTCGCTCTGCTGTGGCTTGCGATCCACCGGCACCGCGCCCTGCTGCTCGGTTTCGGTGCCGCCGCACTCGCCGCTCCCATCGCACTCCTCGTGGTGCCCGGATCGCTGCTCGCGCCCCTTTTCTCGTCGTCGAGTCTCGGTGAACGCGGCGACGGCTGGTCGGAGACGTTGTCGTCGTTGTGGGTGCATCCGTTCGGGCAGGGCCTCGGTGCCACCGGTTCCGCTGCGGCGAAAGCCGCATCCGGAAGCAACCCGATGCTCTCGGAGATGTCGTTACAGGCAGCGGTGACGTTCGGATTCATGCCCTACCAGCCCGACAACTACTACATCAAACTCGCCGTCGAACTCGGACCGGTGGGGGTGTGGCTCTTCGTTCTCGTTCTGATCTGCGCCGCCGTATCGACCCTTCGCGCCGCGCGGATCATGCGCGGTCAAGACGCCGCGCTCGCACTCGGTGTGAGTGCGTCGGTGATAGCGGTGGCCGTCGCGTCCACCGTATCCACCTACCTCGAGATCTTCCCGCTCGACGTCTACTTCTGGTTACTCTTAGGAATCGTGGGATGTGCGCTCACACAGAATCGTTCGCAGATTCGCAGTCCAGGTGCCGAATTGGGTTCGGAGCGATGTCGCTCCGTCCTTCCGGTAGCGGAGTCCAGACCTATGCCCGCGAACTGCTGAGGGCACTCCCTCCGTTTCTCCCCGGTGCCGAACTGTGTGCGACGGTGCAGCGCGACGCGGTGAGCGAGTTGCCGGCACAGATCACTCCTTCGCAACGCCCCGTATCGAGCGGTGTGCGCCGTGTCCTGTGGAACGCGGTGCCGGTCCCCTCCGTCGATCTGTTCCACGGCCTCGACGTCGACCTTCCACTGGGGCAACGGGGTTCGACCGTCTCGACGTTCCATGACCTGTCGGTGTTCGACGCGCCGTGGGCGTTCAGCCGCTTCCGTGCCACCGGTGAACGACGCTTGCTGCGCGACGCGATGCGCCGCGCCGACGTGCTCGTTGCCGTCTCCGAGTTCACCGCCGAACGCATACATGCTCTCTCCGGCCGCGATTCCGTGGTCACTCCCCTCGCTCCCGCGCCGTGGGCGTCACCGCCGACGCCAGACCGGATCGCCGAGGCACGCGCCCGCTTCGCGCTCCCCGACCGGTTCGTGCTGCAGGTCGGAACCGTCGAACCACGCAAGTCCGTCGCCCTGGTCGCCGAAGCCTGCCGGAATCTCGATGTGCCGTTCGTCCTCGCCGGTGCCGGTTCCACGGGACGCGACGCGCCGTCGGGTGCCATCGGACTCGGCTACGTCGCCACCTCCGATCTCCCGGCCCTCTACGCTGCGGCGAGCGTCGTCGCGTACGCCTCGCGATACGAAGGGTTCGGCCTGCCGCCCCTCGAAGCGATGGCGTGTGGCGGAGCCGTGGTGTCGAGTGCCGTCGGCGCGCTGCCGGATTTCGCCGACGACGGGGCACTGCTCGTCACCGAGCACACCGTGCCGGCGTGGACGGCGGCGTTGCGTGCCACTCTCCTCGACGTCGATACCGAACGCGCGCTGCGGCGGCGCGGCCCCGAGGTCGCCTCGACGCTCACCTGGGCGCGAACCGCCGAACTGACCGTCGGCGCCTATCGCAGAGCGGGCTTCCGGCTGTGAGGGTGACGCCCGGTGGGTAGGCATTCACGACCGGACGAGGTCGACGACGGGGAGGTCGTCGGCTTTCTCTCCGACGTCGGGCCGTCGGGTCGCCACGCCAAGATCTGGGATTCGCCGTCGCTCGCGGGTTACGCGCACCCGTCGATGACGAACACCGGCCAGTTGCACATCGACCTCGTCGCGGAAACGGTCCTGATGGAACGGATCGTCGCGAAGGTCCACGAGGACCGCGACGGCACCCTGCACGAACCGCGAACGCCGGAACTGGACGGACGCGCAGCGCGCCGCAATACGGTGGTGATGCTCGCGAGTCGTCTCGCTATCGCGTCGATGGGCTGGGCTGGGTCGATGATTCTGGCGCGCGTTCTCGCGCCCGACGATTTCGGCAAGTTCTCGTTCGTCTTCGGTTTGCTCGGCCTGTTGTCCGTGGTGACCGATCTGGGCGTGGGCCGCGTCGTGCTCGCCAAACTCGTCGAATGCAATCCGTGGGAAGTCTCCTATGTCACCACGGCATTCATCGCGCTACGCGGACTGCTGGGCCTTCTCGGCTACGGCCTCGCCGTGGGATACGTGGTTCTGCTGGGTTATTCGTCTGACGTGGTGTGGGCGACGGTCGTGGCCGGGCTGGTCGTGGTGGTGGCGACACCGAGCAATGCGCTCTCGGTGATGTACCAGAGCCGACTGCGGATGGCGTCGGTCGCCGCAGCCGAGACACTCGGCCAGCTCGCCCAATTGCTCTGCACCATCGCGGCGGTGCTCTGGCACCCGGTCCTTCTCGTGGTCGTCGCGCCCGCGGTGATCAACGAGGTTGTCGCAGCGGTACTGAAGGTCCGTGGTGTCCGCGCCGGCAAGGCCGGGCCACTACCGGCAGCGCGTGCCCAGTTGTGGCGCTGGCGCGAGATGCTCATCGAGGCAGTGCCGCTGTCCATCGGTTTCGCGCTGCTCACCATCCTGTCCAAGGTCGACGTTCTGATGCTCGGGCGGATGGACACCTTCGACTCGGTCGGTCTCTACACCGTGGGATACAAGTTCGCCGACCTGTTGTCGATGGTCGCCTCCACCGTCGTCGGCCCTGTCACCACACTGCTCGTCGCGACCTGGCCCGCGCAGAGCGAGCAGTTCCGGCAGCGGACTCGCGAAGCTGCCATGCTGCTCGCCGTTCTCGGGGCGGCGGCGACCGCCGCGTTCTGGCCGACCGCAGACGGTGTACTGACCCTCCTCTACGGCGACCGGTTCGCCGAGGCTGCCGATGCGTCCCGGATGCTGGTGGCGGGCAGTGCGCTGTCGATGCTCACCGAACTGGGCCTGATGGTGCTGATCGCGACCGGCCGGCACCGGGTCTATCCGTGGGTGGCGCTGGCTGCGCTCGTCGCGAACGTCGGCTTGAACCTGGTATTGATTCCACGCATGTCGTTCGATGGTGCGGCGCTCGCGACCCTGCTCACCGAAGCGGTCATCGTGGTTGCGATCTGGGTCGTCGTCGCGCGCACGGTCGAGGTCGGGCGGCTCTTCCCCTTCGCGCAGGCATCGGCCATCGCCATGCTGGGTGTCGCGGTGACCGTGTGGGCGTCGTTGCTGGCCGACCGGTTCGACGTCCCGTGGCCGATCACCGCGGTGATCGCTCCCCTGTGTGTGTTCGCGGGGGTCCATTTCCTTCCCATCACCGGCGGGCTGGGTCTCGTCGGTCTCGTGAAATCACGGTGAACGCGGTGCGCAGAGAATTCGTGGGTTTGGTGGCGGTACTGGTAGCGACGCTCACCGTCGCGTGCGGAAGCACGGAGGCGGCGACGTGCCGCACCGACCTGACAGCCGAGAGTCTGGGCGTGGCCACCGGGTCGGGCCTCGACACCCTCGTGGACGCCGATCTCGACCGGTATTTCGCCGCCACGGCCGACAGCGGCGCAACCTGGGTGCGCTTCGACTTCGACTGGTCCGTGATCGAACCTCGCCGCGGGGAATTCGACTGGTCCGGAACCGACCGGGTCGTCGACGCGGCACGCGCCCACGGACTCGAAATTCTCGGATTGCTCACCCACACTCCCGAGTGGGCCCGCGCCGCCGACGCCTCGGACACGCACGGCCGCCCGGCCGATCCCGGCGAGTTCGGGAGGTTCAGCGGTGAAGTCGCCCAGCGATACCGCGACCGGATCTCCCACTGGGAGATCTGGAACGAGCCGAACCTCGCCGTCTTCTTCGGGCCACAACCGGACCCTGTGGCGTACGCGGCGCTCCTGGAATCGGCATCGAGCCGTATCCGGGCGGCGGTACCCGGTGCGGTGATCGTCAGCGGTGGATTGTCACCGGCGACCGACAACGGTACGGATATCGCGCCGACGACCTTCCTCTCCGACCTCTACGAACTCGGTGCTGCCCCGAGTTTCGATGTGGTGGGGATGCATCCGTACAGCTACCCCGCTCTGCCGTCGGACGCCTCGACCAAGAGCTGGAACTCCTTCTACCGGATGCGCGACATGCGCGAGATCATGATCGGACACGGCGACGAGGGCAAACCCGTGTGGGCCACCGAATTCGGCTCACCGACCGGGAGCGGCGCCGATGCAGTGGACGCCGAACGGCAAGCGGAGATCCTGAGCGACGGAATCACCGAACAGCGCCGCCTCGGTTTCGTCGACAAGCTGTTCGTCTACAGCCTGGTCGATCGCGGCACCGACGAATCGGACCGCGAACAGAACTTCGGTATCATCGACCATTCTCTCGCCCCGAAGCCTGCTTGGCACGTGATGCGCACCGCTGCCGGCACTTCCGGCTGCATCTGATCAAACTCAGCCGACTCGTCCCGCCGGCCGGAGCACGTCGCGCACCAGTCGGCGTGCCGGACGCACCCAGTCGCTGCCACGCTCGGCGAGTTCGATCATTCCCCGGGCGCCGCGGCGCCGGGTGGGCGTGGCAACGACGGTCCCGACCCGGTACCCACCGTTGGCCCAGTGCGATTTGAATTCCGATGTGCCGACCATGAAGTCGAATCGATCGATGCCGAGCTCGGTGTGGTGATCGGTGAGCCAGCGATGCAACAGCTGGCCCGGCTGGTGTCGGCGCACGTCGGGATGGAAACGGGCCATCCACATCTCGGCCACGCCACCGGTGTGGAACATGATTTCGTGTGCGCACCAACGTGTCCCGACAACCAACCCCACCACGAGGAGGTTGCCGGCACGCGCCTCCGCCTCGAGCAGCGGTTTGGTGAACGACGCGAACGGTGGTCCGCAGAAGTTGTCCCGGCCCGTGTGCTCGTCGGCGGCCGCCGCCACCGCGACGATGTCGTGCCAGCGGCGCTCGAAGTGTTCCGGATCGCGGATCACCTCGACCTCGGCGGGCGTGCCGGCGTTGGCGAGCCCCCGCTCGAGACGGCGCAGCGTCTTGAGGGTGCGGCTGCCACGCAACGTCGCCGCACCGTCACCCGTGCCCAGTTCGATGGTGAGGCCTTGTTCGTCGACCTCGAGATCGACGTCCCACAACGGCGACCGGCGCAGCGCGGCGACGAGAGGATCCGCCACATCGACATGGGCGAGCTGCAACGACATTCCCGACGTGGCGATACCGTCCACCAATTCACCGAGAGCGTTGCTGTCGGTCGCGGCGAACGTTCCGAGCGTGCCGAGCCCGTGGCCCGGGAACCGGAGCGTCTGTACGCCCAGACGATTACGGAGGTGCAGTGGAGCCACGGCGACCAGCCGTCCGCTGCGGCGGACGGCGCACACCGCGAGCCGTCCCCTGCCGAGAGCCCGGTGCCAGTTCAGCGCGTACGACGGTCGTGCCGCTACCCGCGCGCCCACCCGGCGTACCAGGTCGGACCATTCCGGTACGAGGGCATCCGCCGCGTGTCCGTCGACGATCTCGAAGCTCACTGCCTGGTGCCTCAACCGCCGCTCACCGGTCGCAGGCCGCGCTCGGTCCGGGGCAGCCGGGCGTTCTCGGTGTACCGGCCGCCCATGTACCCAGCTCCTTCTCGCAAATTATGTGTTCCGCGAAGCGGCACGCGTCTGGCGCCTCCCGAGAACGATCGTAGGCGGGCAGCGCGCCGTTACTGCGCCCAGCACCGTGATCGGGCGGAGGGCCCGGTTGGAAACCAGGAAATCGGGGCCGGATACCGCTACCGAGACCGGGGCACCGCAACCGGCGGCCGCGGCGGGGCAAGTCCGCTGCCGAGTGCCGAGGTGACGCCGTCGAGGATCATGTCGAGGATCCCGGCGGAGGTCGCGAAGTTGATGCGCAATTGATTGCGGCATCCGCTGCCGAAGCGCAGCCCTCCCTCGACGAGGATTCCGCCGCGCTCCCTCACCTGCTCCACCGGGTCGTCGATCCCGAGCGGACCCGCATCGATCCACATGAGGTAGGTGCCTTCCGGAAGATGATGCCGCGCAGCGGGGAGCCGGTCGCGGAGCACGGCGTCGACCTGTAGCCGGTTCCGTTCCAGAACCTGCATGAGATCGCTCTGCCAGGCGTCCCCGTGGCGCCACGCCGCCAGGGTGGCGACCACACCGAGCACCGACACCGCACCGTAGAGGTCGAACGGCTCGGCGTCCCGACGCCTGAGCAGCCGCTCCGCTCCGTAGTGCACGACTGCGCACCGTAACCCGGCCAGATTGAACGACTTTCCTGCGGACGTGATCGTGACGGTGCGTCCCGCTGCGTCAGGGCTCAGCGACGCGAACGGAATGTGCACGTGGGGTTCGTAGACGATCTCTGCGTGGATCTCGTCGCTCACGACGAGCAGGTCGAAACGTTCTGCGATGTCGGCGATCTGCTCGAGTTCCTCGCGGGTGTGGACCCGACCGGTGGGATTGTGCGGATTGACGAGCACCAGCACGCGGGGCCGATGTCGCGCGACCCGCTGCTCGAACACCTCCATGTCCAGCACCCATCCGTCACCCCGATCGACGAACGGGAAGTCGAGTTGCTGCAACCCCATCCGGCGGATCGACGCGAGGAACGGCGGATAGTTGGGTGTCTGCACGACCACCGAGTCACCACGCCGGGTGCTCAGGTGGAGTATCAACTGCAGGGCCTGGATGAGATCCGTCTGCTCCCGCACCGACTCCGGATCGGGTTCCCATCCGTAGCGGTTGCGCATCCGCGCCGAGAACTCCTCCCGCAGCGGCGTACCGCGCACCCAATCCGGATATCCGAGGTCGCTCTCGATCTGTTCGTGCAACGCACTCCGGATGACAGGTGCGACGGGGAAATCCATATCGGCGACCCACGCAGGCAACAGGCCTTCGTCGACGGCACGTGCCCACTTCGCTCCCGCGCGCGACGACAGTTCGGCAACGTCCAGGTCGTCGAATCCCGGGAAAAAGGTTCCGCTCATCGGGCCTCCTCGGATGTGGAGAGCAACAGATCGCGCGTGATTTCGATCTGACCGTGGTGCTGCGCGAGTTCCTCGAGGACGTGGAGCAGAACCCCGCCGACCGAAACCACGCCGTCCCGATACTTCTCGGGTACAGCATGCGCCGGTGGCGCGGCCGGGTCCAGCGCGGCGAGATCCTGTTTCAGTTGCCGGCGCTGCCCTTCTACGAGGCTCGCCAACTCCGCCACCGTCCCCGACGCGCCGAACTCGGATTCGCGGTCGCGATCGCTGTCGCGACCGAGAGCGACGTGCCCCACCCAGAACTCGACGACCGCGCCGCAGTGATACGCGATCGCCCACGCGGAGTTTGCGCCGCGCAGCGGTGGTACCGCGTTCGCACGGTCGTCACCCAGCTGCGTCACAGCAGTCAGCATCCCGTCGAATGCACGATCGACGAAATAGAGGTACTCGTCGGTGTTCATCGCTACCGCCGTTCATCCTCAGGTTCGAGCTGAGCTGAGAATGGCACGGTTTGCGGCGAACCGCGCGCCGAATATTCAGGCGACTTCGGCGGGTCGCTCGCCGGTGACGAAGAAGATGAGGCGATCTGCCACGTCAGCGGCCTGATCTCCGAACCGCCCGTAGAACCGAGCAACGAGAACCGTGTTCACTGCCGTCGGGACATCTCCGTCCCAGCCTTTGCCCTCGACCGTGGCGAGCACCCGAGAGTGCACCACGTCCAGCTCGCGCTGGAGCGTGCGCACCCCGCGAATGGTGTCGAGGTCGAGATGGGTGAACACGTCGCGCAGCACTGCCGCAATCCGCGACGCGAGTTCTGCCATCACGACGAGGTCGTCGTGCAAAGCTCCCCGGGCGAGCATGTCGGGAAAGCGGCGCCGGGCCACCCGGGCGATGTGCAGCGTCAGCTGCACCATCCTGCTCAGGTCGCCACTGATCCGGACTGCGGAGAACACCAGCCGGAGATCGGTGGCGACCGGCGCCTGCAACGCCAGGATCTTCATCGCCCGGTGGGCCGAGTCCACGGTCAGCTCGTCGAGACGTACGTCGAGGTCGAGGGCATTCTGCGCGGCCAGGAGGTCTCCTCCGAACAGGGCCTCGGTTGCCGATTCGAGGCCTTCCGCCGCCAGAGCGCCGAGTTCCCCGAGCCGCTCGAGCAGCTCGTTCAGTTCGCCCGTGAACACCTCCCTCATGCAGCACTCCTTTCGGTGGCGTGCGAAGGTCCCGTTCCGCAGCGGCAGGTCCCGTCGGTGTCAGGGTGCCCGTCTTCCCGCGTTCTACACCGGCTGATGATCCACTCTTTCGCGTTCGATGTCGCCTGCCGAATCGCCCGGCCGGATGTCATCCATGCGTGCGAGGTGGGCTTTGATCCATGCTGTACTTCCCGGTGTCGCGTCGTTCTCGTGCGTTGTACCGGCAATGCGGGTAGTCAATGCGGTCCTTCGTGTAGATGCCGACATGCTCGGCGCGCAGGCCACTCACACCCCCGGAGTGACCTCTATCACTATATAGGGCGACCGCAGGGATACAACTCGGCGGTACGGGCGGCGAACCCTCAGGACGTCGAATCGGGTGCGGGCGCCGACTCGTCGGACGCAGGGCTCGGGCCCTTGTCATCGCTCTTCCGGACGATCTCCTGGGCGTATTCGCGGTTGACCGACTCGCTCACGGGCGCATACGCCTCGTCGCCGGAGGCCGGATACCCCTGCGGACGTCCGGGAGGCCCGTCGCCGTTCCGATTCTGCGGATGTGGCTGGTTCTCGTGTGGCTTGAAGAGCGACTTCGAGAGCGCAGCGATCGGCCGGGTCGGCGGTGCCGGATCGACGTCGGGGAACGACCCGGCCGACGGCTCCTGCGGAGGTGAGAGCACAAAGTGCGGATTCCGGGGAGGTTGTGAGGGCCGAAGGGCTTGGGCACTCTGGGGGGCCTGGGGATGCTGCGGATGCTGCTGGGAGGGCGAGGACTGCAGGGACGGTTCTGCCCTGGGCCGTGGCGGGACTGCACCCTGTTCGGGCGCCGCGTCGACCGGCAACGGTTCGTCCTTCGGCGGTGCCGGTGGCTTCTCGACCGCCAGCACCACGAGCCGGGCCGGCACCTCGATCTCGGCAAGCGCTCGCAGGCTGTCCTCGACCGCCGAACGCTCGTCGCTACCCACCTTGACGACGATCAACGCGAGCCCCGGCTTCTCCGCACGCAGTCGCTTCCACCATTGCTCGGCGAGCCCGCACCGGATGACTTGCTCGGCGGCGTCACCGAAGACATCGGGTTCGTCCTCGACACCGGACCCGTCGAGAATCAGGATCGTTTCGCCGAGCATGGCGCGCTGATGCAGCATCACCACCGTGTCGAGAGGCAGGCGCGGGGGGCCGGGAGCCACGATCTGCACGGCGGTGCGGTACCGGCGGGAGATGCGCCGGGCCCATGCCGGGGTGACGGTGCTGCCGAACCGGCCGTTCGCCGCGACCAGCAGTTCGGCGACGACGATCAGCGTGAGCAGGAACGCGACCGCGGCCTCCGCTTTCGGTTTCGGCGACACTTTCGCACCGCTGCCCGCGGGTGCGGCCAGCACCTGGAGGTGCTCGGCGCCCGCACCGGAACGCACGGCGCGGAGCTGGTCGAGGCGGGAGTCGAGTTCGGCCTGGAGCACCGGATTCGGGCCGCCGTCTTCACTGCCGCCTGCATCGGCGGCCAGATCGGCGCGAAGACCGGCGACGATCCCGTCGAGATCGGCGATACGCGATTCGAGCGCGGTGCGGTTGCGGGTGTTCTGGGCCTGATCGAGCGCCGCCACGACCACCTGCGCGAGCCGATCGGCTTCCTCCTGCGACCCGGCGCGTGCCGTCACCGTGAGAAGTGTCGGGGAGCTTCCGTAGTCCACCCAGATGTTCCCGGACAACGCGGCCGGATCTTCACCGACTTCCGCTGCGATTGCGGCGACCACACGCGAATCCTCCGACAGCGCCACGTAGGGCGCGATCAGCTGGCCGAGCGACGCGTCGGATCCGGAAACAGCGTCGGTGCTGCGGATCTCCACGACGACCGTTGACTCGTAGACCCCCGGTCCGCTGTCGCGGACGAAGAACACCGTGAGCGCGACGAGCAACGCCACAACCACCGCGGGCAGCGCGACACGGACCAACTCGCGGGCGTGCCCGAGGAGATCGACGGCCGGAGGCACGCCTAGTTCGCGGCGCAACTCGGCGTCGCGGATGTTTCCTTCAAGCACGTCGCGGACCCTTTCGCGGAACAGCCGTAATGGGGGGAAATGTCGCTTTTAGGTCGCGAAAATCCGGCCGAACGTTACCGCACTGTGGGTCTCGCGGGCTACAACCCCAGTAGCCAGCGCGGCCGCGACCACATCTGCCAGTTCTCGAGGACCTGCGCTCCCGCCGACAGATACAGCGGGGTCACCCGCGGATTGGTGAGACCGCACATCGGAACCGCACCGCGACGGGAATAGGTGCGTGCCGCAGCGGCATCCACGAGACGCCTCGCATAACCGCGGCGCTGTCGTCCCTTTCTCGTGCCGAGCGACCACACCGTTTCGATCTCGCAACCGTCGGAAACGAGTGTGCAGCACTGCAATTGGGCGTCGTCGAAGATACCCACGACCGTCAGTCCGGGTTCGTCGGCGATCGTGTCGGCATATGCGATGGCGGCGGTCCCCGGCAACACCCCGAAGGCACCCGCAGCGAGATCACGCGCGTCCGGCATCTCCGCGCGCCCCAGGACCCGGAGCGAGTCGTCTTCCGGCGCGTCGGCCGGCACGAGCGCCGTCAGATCGAGGGCGCCGGCACATACCCAGCCTCGGTCGGCGAGAACCTGCGCGGCGGCGAGACCTCGTCCGGCGAGCAACACGATCGACGGACGGCCCGCTGCGGTCACGACCTCGAACGCGCGCTGCGCGTGCGCGGAAACATCGCCGTCGTACACCAGCGCGAGGTTGTAGTCGGGGTCCGGCGCACCGGTGATCCCGATCCACCAGCCCTCGCCTTCCTCATAAGACCCGGCAGACGTGAGTGGCCGCATGCTGCGTCCGTATGCGCGGCGCAGGACGTCGAGCGTCACGTCGGTGCCTGCGATGGAACCGGGTGTCACTCGTGATCCTCCTGCTCGTGGGCACATCGGATTCGATCGGTACGAATTGCCCGTATTCTCCACGACTTCACAAGCGCACCGGCGGCACCCCTGAGGGTGCCGCCGGTGCGTGAGTATGCGGGAGAAACTCGGCCGCGTCGTCACGGCGATGTCTCGGCGAGGAACTAGCCCGACGCGTCCCGGCGGTCGGCGTGCCCGAGATCCCGGCCCGGATCCACGACATCCCGGACTCGTTGCTTGAGAACCGATATGTCCGGGAATCCGTTGTCTTCCTTGCGATCCCACACGACCTTGTCGCCGGCCACGATCCGGAAGACACCGCCGGTCCCGGGAACCAGGGCGACCTCGCCGAGATCCGTCCCGAAAGTGCCGAGGAGTTCCTGCGCCATCCATGCCGCACGGAGCATCCATCGGCACTGTGTGCAGTACGTGATGGCGATCCGCGGTCCGTTCCCACTCATACCCAGAAGAGTATCGACAGGAGACAGCGCGAAGCCCCGGCGACATCGGTGGCGTCGGCCGGGGCTTCTGCGCAGACCGGCGATGGGGGTTACCGGTCTGCGCACCGCCCTCGCATGGGGAACAGGAGGACGGCGTAAGAGACTTTATCCCTACGGGATTGCTACTCGCGAGTACGTGAAGAAGAGCCGAAGTCCGGAGGTCACAACCGCCAGCGCCGTCCACGCCACGAGGGCGAGACCGACCCGAGCCGACTCGGCGAGCGCGGAGGCTACTGCCACAGCGCCGAGGCCATCTCCGGCAACGTCCGCTCGATATCGTGCAGCGATTCGACGCGGCGCCGGGCGACAGCGGAGATGTCGCGCCGCAATCCGGGGTCGCCGAGCACCCGGATCAGCGCTGCGGCCAGCGCATCGGGATCGCCCGGAGGCACCAGCACACCGGCGCCGCCCGCGAGGTATTCGGCCGTACCACCGTGATCGGTACCCACGACCGGCACGCCGCGCGCCATCGCCTCCAGCACGCCGAGGGGCCCTGCCTCCGGTGAAGTGCTCGCCGAGACCATCACGTCCCACGTGTCGAGAACCTGTGCCGGAGGGACGTGCCCCAGAAACGAGACGCGTCCACGAAGGTCGGGCAACGACGCGCGGGCGCGCAATTCGTCGAGGAAGGGTTCGTCACCGGGGAACGGCGTACCCGCGACATCCAGATGGACACCGGGAATGCGCGAGACCGCCTCGAGCAGAACCCGGTGGCCTTTCCATTCTGTGATCGACGCGAGGATTCCGACGCGCTGCGTGACAGCGGCCGGCGGGTCCGGGCGAGGCTCGCCGACGGGAACCCCGTTGCGCGCGATGACCGTGCGGAATCCCAGTTCCCGGACGGGCTCGGCCGTGGCACCCGACACCGCGACCGCCGTACCCACGCCGTACCGGCCGAGCCGGGCCACGACGGTCTGCCGTCGCGAAGACAGGGTGTCGTGCACCAGCCAGGCCGTGCGACTCACCTGCCCGGTTCCGGCGACCGCGACGGCGACGGCCGGCAGCGCGAACAACGAATTACACACAATTCGAGCGTTTTCCGAGGATCGGGTACGGCGGATTCGGCCGCCTGCCCTCCCCCACCTCAGCGGCAACGACGCCAACCCGAGCAAGCGGCGGACACCTTCCTGTCCCTGCAGCCCGAGTGGCGGCAGAACCAATCGCGTGACAGAACCGGGGAGAGCATCGGCGAGGGGCCCGTCCGGACACGCGACGATCACGTGCCGCCCTTGCTCCAGAGCGTGATCGACGAGGGCGAGCAGCACTTTCTCCGCGCCCGATCGCTGCCCTGTGTGTGCGACGAACAGCAGCGGTTCGGTCACCGGGCTGCGACCGTCCCGTGCGCTTCGTACAACAACTCGGCCAACCGGGCGGCCGTGGTCCGGATGTCGAAATGTTCGGCGATGCGCGCGTGGGCGAGTTCACCCATCTCACGGCGGCGGATGCCGTCGGCCAGGAGGAGACGCAGCGCCGCGAGGAGCGCGTCCTCGTCGCCGTGGTCGACCAGCAGGCCCGTCTCACCGTCGTCCACCATCTCCGGAATCGAGCCCACCGTCGAGGCGATCACGGGCAGTCCTGCTGCCCCCGCTTCGAGAATCACGTTGGGAGCCTGGTCCATTCCAGACGGGAAGCACATCAGGTCGGCGGCGGCGAGGATGTCCCACAACCGGTCGTCACCGCTGTCGAGATCGTCGATCACCGTCACTGCGCGGCTTTCCGGTACGGCATCCTTCGTCACGAGCACCAGATCGCATACGTCGGCGAGGTATTTCTGATGCAGACGCAGCAGGCTGTTGCCCCCTTTGCGTTCCATGCTGGTGCCGACGAAGACGACGGTCGGGCGTGCCCTCCCCGTGCGATCGGGCAGCGACCGCTCACCGGTGAGGAACGGCGACCATATTCCCGGAGCCATCGTCCGCACCTTGTCGCCCGGCAGCCCGTACATCGGCCCGGTGAGCGATTCGGCGGTGCGACGACCGTTCGCCACCACGGTCACCGCCGCGTCGAGTACGGGTCGTTCGAAGCGCACGGCAGCCCGAACAGCAAGAGGGGTGAACCGGGTCGCCGCGCGGTAGGGCAGGAGGTAGGCATTGAGTTCGTTCGTGCTGTCGGTGGTGACCACCGTGGGAATACCGCGCACCACGTCTGCGGACCCGAGCATGCAGTTCTGTGTGTACACGTGCAGTACGTCGAAGCCGCCGGCTTCGAGACGTTGTCGCAGTCTGCGACGCACCCCGTGCGAATGCACGAGCTGGCCGCGCAGTGCCTGCAGATCGAGGTCGAGCCGCGCCGGGCCGGGAACCGGCGCACGCATGATCTTGCCGAGCAGTCCCGGGCCCTCGGCATCGAGGAATTCGACGTCGAGATCGTCGCGGTCTGCGAACGCCCGGCGCAGGGAGTGATGCACCGTTGCGTGACCACCGATGTTCTCGTTCACGAACAGCGCTTTGAGAGGTGCTCGCACGCACTCACGACCTTCCGTTTCGTCCGTTCCACCCCGACCGAACATCGCAATTCGGACATTCCCCGTTACAGCGGTGGACCGCCGGAGCAGAGGGCGACCGTCGAGCACCGGTAGTGTGGTCGAATCCCGATGCGACGCATCTTCACTCGGCTACCGAAATGCACTCGGCGGTGGATCACCTCGGACGAGCATCCGGATGGTCGTGAACGAAGTTCAGATAGGCCTTCGACGGAGTAGGCCCCCGCTGCCCCTGATACTTGGACCCGACCTTCGCGCTGCCGTACGGATTTTCGGCGGGGCTCGTCAGCCGGAACAGGCACAGCTGGCCGATCTTCATTCCGGGCCACAGCGTGATCGGCAGATTCGCGACGTTCGACAGCTCGAGGGTTATGTGACCGTCGAAACCCGGGTCGATGAACCCGGCCGTGGAGTGGGTGAGCAACCCGAGGCGCCCGAGGGACGACTTGCCTTCGAGCCGACCCGCGAGGTCGTCGGGCAGGGTGCACCGCTCCATGGTGGACCCGAGCACGAACTCGCCCGGGTGCAGCACGAACGACTCCCCTTCGGGCACCTGCACGAGGGAAGTCAGTTCGTCCTGCTGCATCGCAGGATCGATGTGGGTGTAGCGGGTGTTGTTGAAGACGCGGAACAGGCTGTCGAGTTTGACGTCCACACTCGACGGCTGCACGAGCTCCGGATCGTAGGGGTCGATGCCGAGATGGCCGGAGGCGACCTGGGCGCGGATGTCACGATCGGAGAGGAGCACGGGGTAAAGGTTAACAACCGACGCACATCGGCGAAGAGGACGTCGTCAGCTCTCCGGGTCCTGCCGCAGCTGGGCGGACATCGTGAGCAGGAGTTCGGCGCATTCGTCGACGACGTCGCCTGCGTCCAGCGGAACCGTACCGTCGAGCCACGCAGTCATGACCTGCGCGAGCCCGCCGACGACGTAGTGCGCAGCCAGGTCGAGGCGGGGTGTGTGCGCGATCGAATAGATGTTCTCGGCCTGGGCGGTGACGAGCCCGGCGAACATCCTCGACGACTCGAGACGGCGCTTGGCCAGCTGCGGGTTGGCCTGACTGACCGAGAAGAGCATGCGCCCGAGCCGCGGGTCGTCGCCGATCTCGCGGACGATGTTCTCGACGCAGGCGCGGACGATCGCGCGGTCGTCACCGGGCTGGGCGCCCATGACCGCAGCGAGGGTGCTTTCGGCGATCCGCTGGACTGCGTGGTCGTAGACGGCTCCGGTGAGTTCGTCGCGGTCCGCGAAGCTCTCGTAGAAGTACCGTGACGCCAAGCCGGCGCGCTTGCACACGCCGCGCACCGTGAGAGTCGGCTCCCCGTCTGCCGCACCGAGAAGGTCGAGCCCGGCTTCGATGAGCGCAGCCCTGCGAGCGGCCTGCCGTTCCTCACCCGCGCGTCCACCGTAGAGCCGTCCTGTCGCCATACGCTTATCTTCGCAGATCCTCTTTACGCCCCCCACTTATCTGCGTACAGTCGTGCTCAGTTGACTCGGCCGAGAAGGAGCACGATGACGACCCTCGAGAAACCCGCAGGCCTGGACGACACCATGGACGGCCTCGGGCTCGCCGCCGGCGCGGCGAACATCATCATGCAGCTCTCCTGGCCCGCCGTCGGCTACGGCGTCTTCGAAAGCCGCGTCGAATCCGGGCGACTGTTCGACCACCCCGTCAAGCGCACCCGCACCACCCTCACCTACCTCGCGGTCGCGGCGTGTGGCACCGACGAAGAAAAGGAACTCTTCCGCGACGGCGTGAACAAGGCCCACGCCCAGGTCCGGTCGACCGGAGCAAGCCCGGTGAAATACAACGCCTTCGACCACGAACTCCAACTCTGGGTTGCGGCGTGCATCTACCGCGGGTTCGAAGACGTCCGGCGCTCGCTCTACGGACCCGTAGACGAGGACGCCGTCGACTACTTCTACCAGCGCGGCGCCGCGTTCGGGACCACGTTGCAAGTCCCCCCGTCCAAATGGCCCAAGGACCGCGACGCATTCGAGCAGTACTGGAAGGAAGGACTCGAGAACGTTCGCATCGATCCGGTTATCCGCGAGCATCTGCTTTCCATCGCGCGGATCGAATTCCTGCCCCAGCCGATCCCGTTCCTGTTCGGTCGGCTGAACCTGTTCTTCACCGCGGGTTACCTGCCGCAACGATTCCGCGACGAGATGCTGATGGCGTGGACGCCACGAGACCAGCGGCGCTTCGAGCGACTCATGAGGGTGCTCGGCGCCGTCAACAAGCGTCTGCCAGTCGCGGTGCGTGAACTGCCGTACCGGGTACTGCTCGCCGATATGCGCCGGCGGATCAGGAAGGGACAGCCCCTCGTATAGGGGTGCAGCCACCACCCGGGGAGTCTGCTAAAGTTTGCTCCTAGCTCGCGCGGAGCCGGTGAAAATCGGCAAAAGCCCAGCGTGCCGATGTAGTTCAATGGTAGAACATCAGCTTCCCAAGCTGAATACGCGGGTTCGATTCCCGTCATCGGCTCTCCTGACGGCCCTGGCCAGCGCATCGCACAGCCGGGGTCTTCGTCATTCTCCGGGTATCTGGTACCTCCGTGGTACCTCCCCTGCCTGATAAGAACTCCTCTGCCTGATCAGAACAAGTGTCGCGCGGCCCGCGCCCTACGCCACCTTGCATCCCTGGTTGTACCGCTTAGGCGAGGTGGTCGGAGCATTCGCCATTTTGCGGAAGAGTGCGCGCGACGCGCCTCCTAACTGGCAGCGGCATCACGTGAGACGATCATGAAATGACAACCACGCTGGGTTCCGGCCCTGATGAGCTGGATGTACCGGACCGCTTTGAGGCGCTTGAAGACGAGAAGCAGTCCACCTTGAGTAGCATCGTCGTACCTGTGGAGGCCAGCCTCAGCGCGGTCGATCGCAGATTCGGTGAGCTAAGGGCCGCGCGTCGCGGAGGCCTTATGATCCTCAAAGGCACCTCAGGCGCAGGAAAGACCACATTCGTAAAGACGATTGGCCTTTTCCGGGACGGGGTTGTTACCGAATCCATTGCAGGCCACCTTAATGTCGGCGAAGAACTCCAGAAGCTCCAGCCCTCCGATGCTCCACGAGTGATAATCCTCGAAGGGCGCGAGGCGCTCGGAGAGGTCGCAGCGCCCGCACTCGAAGGAATTCTCCATTCGGTGAATTCATTTATCAGATCTCGGGCTGGACGCCTTACCCTCGTGATTTGGCCGGTAAATACCCCTGAACTTGCTTCCATCCTTACCCGGATCGCGGACAGCATCGGAGCCGAATCCCTCTTCGGCCCCGACGAAGCTGTCCACATATTTCTCGGGCCCCCGAAGGAAGAATTCATATCAATCGCCGAACGCACCATCGGCACGCTGAATGAAGGCGCCTCGCTTTCAGCCCTTGGTATTTCACACGACCAGGCCGTGGAGTTAGTCACGCCGTCTCCCACAATCGGGAGCTTCCTGTCTCACGTCCGCAAGCGGTTGCTTGAGAACATCGCGCTCGTAAATGGCCTCATGCCGAAGGAATCCCTTCGGCTATGGACTGTGGTACTCGCCGGGAATGATCCCGAGGGAGCTGTTGAAGCCGTAACGCGAGGCGGTCACGCACTCGCGGATATCGACCGGATGATGACCGCGACCGGCGCGAACATCGTGGCGGAACTAAAGAAGACACCGGATCGAATCGGCATTCTAAGCACCGTGCTCGATGCGCGTGTTCTCTATCTTGACACTGTGACCGCACTCGCGGTTGCGCGCCAGTATGGCGACGCAGATCTAAAAGAATTGATGCGCGCCAAAGGAATGTCAACAAGTTCGGACGCGAGCGCCGCAACCAGGCTTCGCGACAGCGGACTCGGTCAACTCTTGCAAGGCGGGACCCTGGGGACAGGAAAGAGAGGACCGAAAACGGGTCCTGACACCAAGGCCGCTTTTAACAATCTCGCCCAAATCGCAAGGACAAACGATATTGCATTGAACCGGGCCATAGGAGCTGGACTTGCCGATGCCGGGCTGATCGAAAGAGCCGAGACCGAAAGGATGCTCGGAACTGAATTCAAGTACAAGAGCGATTTGTATTGCGAACGATCCGGACTCCAACCAGTCCGCCTCGAAATGATGTGGCGAGCCAGGGCGGGGCGCGCCGACATTTCCAATTACGTACTGGGTAAGCTTGCGAAGTACGGCCGCGCGATGGGGCTCCTCTGATCCCAATCAAATCGTCGCCATCCACAGCCGCTGTTCCCCCACCCAGTGGCTCCGCGCCACGTTGCCTCTTACCTTCGTGGCAGCGCCGCAGTTGTCTCTATATTCCTGACTCGTCGGGTGGCTATCTAACCTGCTGCGCCACTTCGCAATCGCACGACGTTCCCCCGTTCTGCGGTCGGCTGGCCCATTGCGCCTAACGCGGCCATCGCGTCTGCGTGGTCGTCGGTGAACAGGTGTGCGTACACGCTGAGCGTAGTGGTGACCTTGGCGTGCCCCATGAACCGAGCGATCTCCAACGGCGGTATGCCCGCAGCCACGCACAGGCTGGCGTAGGTGTGCCGCAACGCGTGGAACTTAAGCGCGGGCGGCAGCGCGACGCTGGGTGAGAGCCGGTTTGCCCGCAGCACTGCGGGCCGGTACACCGCCTTATAGAACGTCTGGTGCCGAAGCAGAGCGTGCCAGTCCAGCGTCAGCCGCGCTTCGGCTTCGTCCACGGTGAGTGCGCTGTCACGCAGGTAATGCGGGGCCGCTGATCCCGACCGGGTGCCGGGTACTGCGGGAACCGGGCACTGCCCGGTTGACGCCAGGCTACGGCCTACGGGTGGCCGCACGCCAGGCCCACCACCGTACCTCGGTTATACCTCCGCAGCCGGTAATCAACCAATGATCAACGGGTAGCCGCCAGGCCGCAGTGGCAGGCGATTTACATGCTCTCAACTGGGCATTTAGCACCAAAACCGTACTACTACAGTACTGTAACGGTCCTACCCGAAACACTTTCCCAAGCTGAATACGCGGGTTCGATTCCCGTCATCGGCTCAAAGATCAAGGCCCCGGCCGACGCATCGCGTCGGCCGGGGCCTTGGTCGTTCTCGGCCCTTCAGCACGAGTCACGCATGCGGGGCAGCGGTCAGAACTCGAACACCACTCGGGCGGGCACAGAACCGCTCAGCACATCGCTGATCGACTGGTTCACTGTCTCCAGAGGACGCGTTTCGGAAATGACCTGGGTACGCCCGGCTGCGTGTAGCGCGAAGACGTCGGCCAAGTCGTTACGTGTACCGACAATCGATCCGATGACCGACTTCCCGCCGAGCACGGTGTCGAAGATCGGCACGGGTAGCGACGCATCACCGGCCGGCAGCGCGACGCAGACGAGTCGCCCGCCGCGGCGCAACGAGGCGTACGCCTGCGCGAAGGAAGCGGCAGAGGCCACCAGCGCGAGAGCCACGTCCGCTCCGCCGAGTCGGGCGATCGCTTCTACCGGATCCTCGGTCTTGGCGTTGACCACGTGGTCTGCGCCGAGACGTCGCGCCATTTCGAGCTTCTCGTCTTCGACGTCGACAGCGATCACGAAACCGCCGGCGATCCGCGCGTACTGCACTGCGAGGTGTCCGAGCCCGCCGATGCCGAAGACCGCAACGGTCTGCGCGGGACGCACCTGCGCCACCTGCACCGCTTTGTAGGTCGTCACACCGGCGCACGTGAGCGGACCCGCATCCACGGAGGAAACGTCGTCGGGAACCGGCGTCGCGAAAGCCGACGGGAGAACGGCGTACTCACCGAAGCTGCCGTTGACGGAGTACCCGGAATTACGCTGGTTCTCGCACAGTGTCTCCCAGCCGGAGATGCAGTATCGGCAGGCGCCGCACGCATATCCCAGCCACGCGATCGCAACCCGGTCCCCAACCGCGCGATCGGTCACCTCCGACCCGATCGCCTCGATACGGCCGATGCCCTCGTGACCGGGCACGAACGGCGGCGACGGCTTGACCGGCCAATCACCGTGTGCGGCGTGGATATCGGTGTGGCAGAGACCGCTGACCTCCATCTTCACCAGCACATCGGTGGGACCAGGGTCGGGCACGGGCAGGTCTTGGATCTCGAGTGGTGCTGTGAAGTCGGTGACGACTGCTGCTTTCATCGCGATTCTCCTGTGGTGGGCGGGCCCGCACATCCGCGAGCCGTTCGACCCCGAGAAGTCTTCTTCCCGAATCCGGAGATCGTTTACGGTCTTCCCGGCGTCGTTTCCCCCATCCTCACCCCTGAGGCGCCGCAATATCGGCGTTATCGGTTACGGATCGGTGTGTAGTCGGCTCCGACGGTCCCGCGCTGTTGTGCCGAGAGCACGCTCGCTTCGTCCGGCTGAGCGTCGGACGCGGCCAGCACTAGTGGTGGAACAGCACCGGTTGACCTTCACGCGGGATAGGTGTCTCCAGCCGATCGAGGAAGTCGACCTCCGTCTTGATTTCGGCCAGAAGCGCGGTGGCGAGGTCGTGACTCAAACCGTTGCGCACGACAATCCGCTGCACCGTGACGTCGGCCAGGTCGTCGGGCATGGGATACGCGGGTACCAGCCATCCCTTCATCCGCAACCTGTCCGAGAGGTCGTAGAGGGTCCACTTGTCGGTGTAGCCCTTTCTCAGCATCCACGCGAACACCGGAATGTCGGAGCCGTCGTTCCACAGCTCGAATGCAGGGAGCTTTGCTATTTCCCGCGCAAGATACTGCGCGACTTCCAGCGACTCCTGCTGGACTCGCTGGTAACCGTCGGACCCCAGGCGCAGGAACATGTAGTACTGCAACAGCACCTGCGCGCCCGGCCGTGAGAAGTTCAGCGCTAAGGTCGGCATGTTGCCGCCGAGGTAACTGACGGAGAAGACGAGTTCGTCCGGTAGCGCCGCTTTGTCCCGCCAGACGACCCAGCCGACGCCCGGATAGACGAGACCGTACTTGTGGCCCGACGTGCTGATCGACGCGACCCGGTCGAGGCGGAAGTCCCACACCAGGTCCGGCTGACAGAACGGCGCGATCATCGCGCCGGACGCGCCGTCGACATGAATCGGGACATCGACGCCGGTGTCGGCGGCGATGCGGTTCAGGGCCGCACTGATTTCGGCAACAGGTTCGTACGCTCCGGTGTACGTCACGCCCATGATGGCGACGACGCCGATGGTGTTCTCGTCCACGTACTTGTCGAGTTCGTGTCCGTCAAGAGTTCTGTGCTCCAAGGTGATGGGTACATACCGTGCTTCGACTTCGAAGTAGTTGCAGAACTTCTCCCAGCACACCTGAACAGCGCTCGAGAGTACGATGTTCGGTGCCTCGGTGGACTTGCCTTCTGAGCGCCGGCGCTTCTGCCACCTCCGTTTGAGTGCCAATCCGCCGAGCATGCACGCCTCGGAGGAACCGATCGTGGACGTTCCGATGGTGTTGTCGGGATCGGTGGCGTTCCACAAATCGGCAAGTATTGTCCAGCAACGTGTTTCGATAGCCGCGGTTTGCGGATACTCGTCCTTGTCGATCATGTTCTTGTCGGCGGACTCGGTGTAGAGCCGAACGGCAAAGTCGTCCATCCACGTGCCGACGAATGTGGCCAGATTCAGCCGCGCGTTGCCGTCCAGCATCGCCTCGTCGTGCACAATCTGGTAGGCGGTCTCGGGATACGACTCCGACTGCGGCATCCGGTTTTTCGGGAGGTCGGTGGCCTCCCCCGGTCGCTCGAAGACAGGATTGAGCGAAAGCGAGTCGCTGGTGCCGACACCGCGTCCACGGAACTCGGTGGGATCGGTGGGTTCGGACATGATTCTCCCTCTCCCTCAATACGCGGATCGGACAGTTGTTCGACCGAACCTCGACCGAACCTTCCGGGCAGCCATACCTGTTCCCTACTGTCAGGAATCAGCGACGGCACCGAGTTCCGAGCGCCAGCGGGATGCAATCGTATCGCGGTTGGGAACACGAGAATCGGGAAAGACGCAAATCGACGGGTGCCTGAAAGGGGCCGAACCGGTCAGCCAGTCCGATCCGCATGCAGTCCGACGCGATCCGAGGCGTGACCGTTCGATCGCCCCAGTCACCGGTCGATGACCACCGCCTGCAGCATTTCCTTCCAGTGCCGTAGCGGTAGCAGGTGTCCTTCGCCGTCGTAGAACACCAGTTCGGCGTTCGGTAGGTGCTGTGCGAGCCATTCGCCGGCGGCCGGTGGCGTCATCTCATCCCTACCGCCGTACCAGAGGTGGACCGGTGCCGAGACGTCGCCGACGTCGAATCCCCACGGGCCGACGAAGGCCACGTTGTCCCAGGCTATCCCCATGTGCCCTTGCCGCAACGCCTCTCGGAAGGAGACGAACAGAGCCTTCCGCGCTGCGGGATCGTTGACGACCTCCGGATCGCTCTCCGCCCACATCCATTCGATCCACGGTGCCTGCTGGTCGTCCTTCACCGCGACCATCGCCTCGAGCAGAGCCCGGTTACCCGCCGCGAATTGCTCGGCTGCGCGAGCGGGTTCGTCGGGAAGATACGACAGCGCCCGGAGGTCGTTTTCCGTCAGAGCCTCCCGTGCCCCGGGCATCGCCTGCACGGGTGCAGGTCCCCCCGACACCCCGACCCGGGTGACGCGGCCGGTCAGCGCGGCCGCCGTAGCCAGTGCGAACGGTCCCCCACCCGACCATCCGAAAGCGGCGAACCGGTCCACGCCGAGTTTGTCGACGATGACCTCGACATCGAGCGCCACCGATCCCAGGGTGCTCGCAGCGGCATCGGAGCGGCCGTAGCCAGGGCGATCGAAACTGATCACCCGAACACCCATCCGTTCGGCGATATCGTCGCCGAAGCCGGGCTCGAGCCGCGACCCAGGGGTTCCGTGGAAATACACCAGAGGGACGCCGTCGGTATTACCGCTGTCTCGCACCACGACGGACCGATCGCCGACGGTGATCTCGAATTCGTGCATCTCGGAAGGGTATGCGGCGGCGACCGTATCGGCACGTCCTCGGTTGCCCTTTACCGACCTACCAGCGGTAGTCCAAGAACTTTCCGTCGAAGGTGACAACCACCCGGTCCCCGTCCGGATCGGGGCGCCGCTCGATGTCGACGGTGAAGTTGATCGCGCTCATGATGCCGTCACCGAACTCTTCGTGGATCAGCGCCTTGAGCGCGGGCCCGTACACCGAAAGTGCCTCGGAGAAGCGATAGATCGTGGGATCGCGCATGACCTCGGGCGACGAGCCACGGTGAGGTTGCAGTGCCAGACTTTCTGCGACCGCTTCGTCCAATCCGAGTCGTTCGCATATGCGATCCGCCTGCTCTGTGCCGAGCGGGTGCTGCCCCAGGAGCGCAGCGGTCGTCCATACCAGGGGTGCGCCGAGGTGGTCGGCGAGTTCCGCCCACGTGAGGCCTTGACGGATTCGTGCTGCGTCGACCAGTGCTGCGGCCTCGTCCTTCGGAAGAATCGGTTTCACGGATATTCCCTTTCGAATTCGTTACGGACAGCGATGCTTCGTTGCCGGCAAGTGGGCCGGGGTAGCTCAGGCCGATGCGGGTTCCGATTCCTTGACCTCCGGTTCGGTTCCGGCTCCCCGCTTCGGAGCAGTGCGCATGTGCGTCGCATAGATCACGGCGCCGACGAAGACGATGCCGCCCACCAGATTCCCGAGGACGGTCGGGATTTCGTTCCACACGAGGTAATCTCCCAGCGAGAATTCGCCGCCGAGCAACAGGCCGGACGGGAACAGGAACATGTTGACCACGGAATGCTCGAAACCCATGTAGAAGAACAACATGATCGGCATCCACATCACCAGAATCTTGCCGGGGACGCTCTTGGACATCAGCGCCGCAACGACAGCGGTGGAGACCATCCAGTTGCACAGCACACCCCGGAGGAACAGCGTCGTCATGCCTGCCGCGCCGTGCTCGGCGTAGCCGACCGTGCGCGCTTCGCCGATGTGCATGAGCTGCTGGGCCACATCGTTCGGCGGGATGGAATAGCCGTAGGTGAGGATGAAGGTGATCATGACGGCGACTGTGAGCGCGCCCGCGAAGTTGCCCAGGAACACGAGGCCCCAGTTGCGGAGTATCGCACCGACGGTCACCCCAGGACGTTTGTCGAAGTATGCAACCGGGGCAAGCGTGAATACCCCTGTGAGCAAGTCGAACCCGAGTAGGTAGAGCATGCAGAAGCCCACCGGGAAGAGAACCGCGCCGAGCAGTGCGTTGCCGGTCTGCACGGTGACCGTGACGGCGAATGCAGCGGCGAGTGCAAGAATTGCGCCACCCATGTAGGAACGGATGAGGGTGTCCCGTGTGGACATGAGGACCTTGCTCTGGCCCGCGTCGACCATCGAGCGGGCGAGTTCGGCTGGGGGAACGTAGGACACATCAACCTCCTGGTCGGGTAGTGCCGGGCCAGTGTCCCGAGGCTGCGTGTCCGATATGTTGCCGAGCAGTGACAGGCGGAGTTAAGTTCCCCTCGCACCGGCATCGGCGCTGCTGTGAGGTCGTTCGTGCTTGTGTGAGAGCGGCGAGCCGGGATTACGACCGGTTGCTGCGACCGGCGCTGTATTCGCGATGGGGGACGAACTCGAAAGTCAGCATGGCCCACGCCGCGGGCAGGAGGTACCGGAGTTTGAAGAGGACGAAACGCTTGTCCGCCCCGGCGTGAAACTTGTCCAGATAGCGATACAGCGACTCGAGCGCGATGATCGAGTCGCCGAGACGAAGACCCATCCGCACAGCAGACTGCCACCGCGCGGTCCCGTTCGGACCGAGTAGATCGGGAAACGGGGCGAATGCCAACGACACCGACGTCCCGCCCGCGTGGCGGACATGGTCGATGACGTCGACGGCCATCCGCTCGTCTGTGCCGTTCGGTGCCTTGGGACTGCGCCACGGTACGTCCAGGCTCCATTCGTCACCGTGATCCGCGAGACCGTATCGCTGGAACCCGACGGGAATCATGTCCCGGTCGCGTGCGATGACGATCATCATGTTCGGGTATGTCCCATCGAGAAGGTGGTCGAGGATCATGGAAAAGCCCCGGCGCTGGTGCCCGGAGCGAGTGTGGGAGACGATCTCGAGCAGTTGATTGCGCACTTCGGGGGACAGATCCCTCTCCGCGATGATCTCGGTGGTGACTCCCGCGTTCTGGCTGCGATGAACCGCCTGGCGCAGATTGCGGAAGCGCCGGCCGACGAGGGTGAAGTGCCCGACATCCACGACGACATCGCACCCGATACACACCGACCTCATGCGTGGGCGACCCCGATCGCCCGACTGCCACAACCGGGCAGTGTTCTCACTGGCCCCGAGGACCGCCACGCGCCACCCTCGATCGGACGCGAAGCGCGCGAAATCCGACAGCAGATCGTCGAATGCCGGCGAGTGGCCCACCGGGTCGCCGGACACCACCGCGATACCGGCGCGGGCGCGGTAGCCGATCGCGGCGGTGCGGCCGGCATTGTAGAAATACGATTTGGACGAGTTCAGGGCGAAGGGCGCCAAGGGATCGCCGCTGCTCTCCTCGACAAGCGAGGCGATCCGGTCTTCCTCCTCGGGTTCCGGCCTACTACCCACGGGAAGCACCAGCACCGGACCCGACACCGCGATCGCGACGAACGCGACATGGCTGTGCTCCCACGCATACGCCAGACCTGCCACCAGGAGGCACAGCAGGGCCGCAGCCGCGTGAATACGGGTCATCGGACGGCGCAGCCACACGCCGCGGGCGACGAACGCTATCGCGACAGCGAGGGCGACGATCAGAACGGTGCCCCTGCCCGACCGGTACGCCGCGATCTCGAACGCGATCATCGCGAGGAGATACAAACGGAGTCCGGCACGCTGCACGCCGGGTGCCGCCGAGGACGCGGCGGATTGCAGGGTCGTCATGGGTGTCTCTCGATTCTCAGCGACATCGGACGCCCTTACGACCGTATGCCCGCTGAATCCTCCGCTCCGCAGTTTCGGGTGAAGAGCGAGCACGCAAAGGAACGAACCAGCCTTATCCGGCGCCACAGCCGGCGCCGCGTCCGCCCACGACCCGAGCGACCGGTAGCGCCCGCTCGAACCGCATCCGGTTCGAGCGGGCGCTCGGTCTGTCCGTGGCTCAGGCCGCGACCAGAGCGTCGATCTGTGCGAGCGCGGACGAGGTTCCCTCGATGATGCCCATGTCCACGACCTTCCCGAGTGCTTCGGCAGAGTCGTACGTGCTCACATATGTCGCTCGAGTGCCACTGCCGTTTTCGGTGAAGCTGTAGACGTTCGTGGATACCGGGAGGTCGGGATCCGGATGGAACTCCTGATCGGCGAAACCGTCGGAAAAGGCGAAGCTCCGGGGTTCGTCGACCGCGGAGATCTGCCAGTATCCTGGATACCTCTCACCCTCGGGGCTCGTCATGAAGTATGTGGTTCGGCCACCGGGCGACAGGTCGTGGTCCACAAAGGTCGCCGGGTACTCCGGTGGCCCCCAGACCTTTTCCAGTTGGCGCGGATCCGAGTAGATCTGCCAGATACGCTCCACCGGTGCCGCAAAATCCGCGGTGATCGTGAGCGTCAGATTGTCGATGTCCTTGTGGATGTCTGTCACGGGCATGACTCATTCCTCCTGGTTCGAGTCGAACGCGATCAGTTCGTCGATGAGCGCGATGCGGCCACGCCAGATCTGTTCCAGCTCGGTGAGCATCGATGCCACCGACCGCACCGCTTCTACGTCACCGCTGGCAAGTTGCTCCCGGCCGCTGCGACGTTTGGTCAACAGGCCGGCCTTTTCCAGCACGGCGACATGCTTCTGGACCGCGGCGAAGCTCATGTCGTACTGCGCCGCGAGTGCGGAAACAGAGTGCTCTCCCGCCAGAACCCGGCGCATGATGTCGCGTCTGGTGCGGTCTGCGAGCGCTTGGAACAGGGCGTCGGCCCGGTCCTCGTCATCTCCTCCTTGCATAGGACACAACATACAACCGAACGGTTGTATGTGCAACGGCTCGGCGCGGTCTTTTCGGGCACCCCAGCAAGTTCATATGTTGCGGCAGAGAGGGATAGGGAACCCAGGGGTCGCCGCCGAACAGCGGGGTTAGTGTGGATCTGACGACGCGCACTGCGTGGGCGCTGCGGCGTCTCGATGCGCATCCGGGCACACCGAGCCGCCGACCGAGACGAGGACATTCAGATGACCGCGTTCGATCACGACAGCCTCGGCCGAGCGATGGCAGCGTTCGCACGATCTCTCGATTCCGGGGGTACCGACCTCGAGAGCACTCTGCGGCACGTCACCGCAGCCGCGGTGGACTTGATCCCAGGCGCCGACAGCGCTGATATTCTCACGATCACAGGCCGCAAGAAGTTCGAATCGCACGCCGCCACCTCCCGGATGCCGGACGAAATGGATTCGCTCCAAGCGCAACTGGGCGAGGGCCCGTGCGTCGATGCCGCACACGATGCACTGCTCATTCGATCCGATGATCTGACCGTCGAGTCACGATGGCCGAGATTCGCCCCTGCCGCAGTCGAAGCCGGAGTATCGAGCGTCCTGTCGTTCAAGCTCTACGCCGGCAACGATCAAGCCGGTGCGCTGAATCTCTTCGCCGGACGCCCGCACGTCTTCGGTGCCGAGTCGATCCACCTCGGTGAGGTACTTGCTGCTCATGCCGCCATCGCTATTGTCGGCGCCCAACGTCGACAGCAACTGCACTCGGCCATCGCGTCACGAGACTTGATCGGTCAGGCGAAGGGGATGCTCATGGAGCGCTACGCCGTCGATGCCGAGCGAGCATTCGACATGATGGTTGCACTGTCGCAGGAATCCAACGTACCCGTGGTCGAGATATCCCGGCGCATAGTAGATCTCGGCCCCGAGCCCCGCTGAGCATCCCCCGGTCCGGTCGCGTCGACCGTCATGGAGTTCAGTCGCCGAAGCGTGCGACCAGGCGGCCGGCAACCTCGTTACGACGCAGCCGTTCCAGGCCCGCCCCGATCTCCTCGAACGCGATGTCCGTGTAGGCCGGTTCGATTTCACGATCGAGCAGCAGCCCGAACACCTCTTCGATGTCCTGAACCGTGCCTCCCAGCGAACCGACGATGGTCTTGCCGAGAATCGACGAGGACTGGATGGTGAAGGTCGGGAGTCCCAGACCGACCTGGACGACCGTTCCGGTCCCTCGTTTCACGGCGTCGACAGCCTTCTGCGTTGTGTCGAAGCCCGCGTAGTCGACTACGAGATCGAAACCCTGGCCGGCCCATTCGGATGCGTCGCGCACGACATCGGCGACGCCTGCCTCCCGGGCGAGATCCCACACGGATTCCTTCGTTTCGGCGACATGCACCTCGGCGCCCGCGAGTACCGCAGCGCGAGTACCGATCTGGCCCAATCCCCCGTACCCGATGACACCGACTTTCATCCCGGTGGTCGCGTGGCCGACCTTGATCATCGCGTGATAGGAAGTCATCCCTGCATCGGTCGCAAGGGCCGCCAGCGACAGGTCGAGCCCCTCCGGCACACGAGCAAGATCACGAGCGTCGGCGACGAGCTTGTCGGCGAAACCCCCCGGCGTGAACATTCCGAGCGGCGGGCGCACTCCGGACGAACAGACGCCCACGACGTCGCCGACCTTCCACCCCTCGACGCCTTCACCGATGGCGCTGATGACACCGGCATTCTCGTGCCCCTGGGTCATCGGCAGGAACGGCATGGTCCCTTCCCCGATCTCCATGTACATGAGGTCGCTGTGACACAAGCCCGAAGCCTTGACGTCGATGACGACCTCTCCGGGACCCGGCGTCGGTTCCGGCACCTCGTTCAACGCGATCGGTTTACCGGATCCTTCGAACTGCCATGCCCTCATTGCTACACCTCTCCGTTGGATTGAGCCGGGGCTGTACGCCCGGTTCCTTTCCACCGTAGACATCCGCTCGCTGGAGCAGGGACCTTCGCAGTGATGGCAGAGTGGACTTCGACGGTTTCATCTATGAAAGGCAACAATGGCGTTCTGGGATCAGCTCAAAGCCAAGACCACCGAAATGAGCTCTCAGCTCAAGACCAAGACCGATCAGTTCCGCAACAAGGAGTTCGCGAACGCGAGCATGGCCATGTGCGCGCTGATCGCGGCTGCAGACGGCAGCATCGACCCGAGCGAGCGGCAGAAGACTGCCGCGCTCATCATGAGCAACGACGTGCTGTCGGTGTTCCCGCCGGAGGAACTTCGGGAAAAGTTCGACTGGTACTGCAGCAAGCTCGAGTCCGACTTCGACTTCGGGAAGGTGGAGGCCACGGCCACTATCGCGAAGCTCAAGGCGAAGCAGGATCAAGCGCGTGCCGTGATTCAGATCGGAATCATCATCGGCGGTGCCGACGGGTTCTTCGACGATCACGAGAAGGCAGCAGTGCGGGGTGCCGCTCATGCCGTCGGCATCAACCCGGCAGAATTCGACCTCTGACCGCGGTACACCCGCGGATACGCCGCCGCGAGCCCGCGCGCACACAAGAAGAACGCTCGACCGGGTCCGATCCGGTCGAGCGTTCTTGTTCGTGGCGGCGTCGGTCGCGGCAGGCGTCACATCTTGGCGTCGCGTGCCCGAACGAAGCTGTAGAGCCCGTACATGATCAGCCCCAGGCCCACCGCGATGAGCAGGAACACGCCGAACGGCTGTGCGCCGAGGGTCTTCAGTGCGGCGTCGAGACCGGAAGCCTTCTCCGGATCGGCCTGGAACACGGCGGCGATCACGAGGCCACCGATCACGGTGACAGCGACGCCCTTGGCGATGTAGCCGGCCATCCCGAGTCCGCGGACGAGCGAACTCGTGTTGCCCTTGAGGTCTTCGACGAACTTCTTCTTTGCACCCTTGTGGATGTGGTAGATGCCGACACCGATGATCACGAGAGCCGCAACGACCAGCAGGACCTTTCCGCCGCCGGATTCGAGAAGACGTGCGGTGATCCCGGTGCTCTTGTCACCGCTCGAATTGCCGCTACCCCGCGCGAAACCGAAAGCCGTGAAGGCCAGGCTGAAGTACACGAAAGAGGTGCCGATGGCCTTGACCCGGTCGAATGTCTCGTCCTTCTTGTCGGCGCTCTCCGTCGACGAGTGTGCCGCCCTGCCGAGCACACCTTCGGCGAGACGCCACAAGGCCAGCACGAAGAGCACGAAGCACAGGACCGACAGCAGGAACTTGCCTCCGGGCTTGGCCGCGATTTCGGCCAGAGCGCCCGATTGGGATGCTTCCTCGTTGCTTCCCAGGGCGACGCGGATCGCGAGGTAGCCCACCAGCAGGTGGACCAGCCCACTAGCGACGTAACCCGCACGGGCGAGCCGCTCGAACCACTGACTCCGGGAGAGTCGCCCCGTTACCGAAGATCCACTCGATGTCGAGATATGCCCCGTCACTTGTCCACCCATCATCCAGGCATCGCGCGGCCGGCTCAGCTCGCCCACCCGATGCTCATCAACCTGCGCTCGTTGTCCTGTCCGGTATGCCCGAAGGTCCCGGAGATCAAACGCATTCCGCGCGCGGTCGGTAGATTGGCCAGAAGCATCGAAACCGACCCCGGAGGTTCGTCGTGCGCATCGCTCATATCCCGCTCCGAGTTGCCACGGGCGCGTTCATCCTCAATTCGGGTCTGGGTAAACGGAATCTTCCCGCGGAGAATGCGGAAGCACTGCAGGGTATGGCCGCGCAGGCGTTCCCCTTCGTGAAGCAGTGGCGCCCGGCAACCTTCGGTACAGCGTTGTCGACCGCCGAAATCGGGATCGGTGCAGCGCTACTGACCCCCATCGTTCCGTCCTTCCTGGCGGGCGCGGCGTTGGCGGCCTTCGGGGGCGGCATGGTCACGATGTACTGGAAAATCCCTGGCATGCACGAGGAAGGGGACCCGCGCCCCACTCAGGACGGCCTGGCGCTCGCCAAGGACGTCTGGATGCTGGGCGGCGGATTGACCCTGATGCTCGACGGACTCCGCAAGCGCTAGTCGCCCGGAGCCGGACCGTCCCGTGTCATCGGTGGGACGGTTGATGATCGGAGTGCAGCGATGACGGAGAGCGCGCACGCACCGTATCCACCTCGGGAGATCGCGGATGATGCGGTCGTCCTCGCCCGCCGTTGGCTCGAGGAGTCCGCCGCGTCGTCCCCCGACCGCGCGGGACGCCAACTCGCCGGAGTGTTGAGGGATCCGCACGGACTCGACTTCACCGTGCGCTTCGTCGACGGGGTGATCCGGCCGGAGGATCCGCTGGTCGCGGCGCGGAATCTGGCCGAACTGTCCCGGAATGTCCCGTCCTTCCTCCCCCGGCCGCTCCGGCTCGCGCTGCGGGCCGGAGGCGCACTCGGTCCCGAGTTTCCGAATCTGGTCGTCCCCGTTGCGCGTCGCGCACTCCGGGCGATGGTGGGGCACCTTCTCGTCGATGCGAGCGACGAACGTCTCGGGCGTGCGCTCGCCGCGATCCGGCGTCGTCACGTGAGGCTGAACCTCAACCTGCTGGGAGAGGCGGTGCTCGGCGAGGAGGAAGCCGCGCGGCGCTTCGAGGGCACGCGAACGCTGCTTGCGCGCGACGACGTGGACTACGTGTCGATCAAGGTCTCCGCCGCCAGCGCCCCGCACGCCGCGTGGGCCTTCGACGAGGCCGTCGCCGACATCGCGGAGAGACTCACGCCGCTGTATCGGCTGGCCGCGCAGTCGGCCACACCGAAGTTCATCAATCTGGACATGGAGGAATACCGCGACCTCGAACCGACCATCGCGGTGTTCACGAGACTGCTGGATCTGCCCGAGTTCCTGCACCTCGAGGCCGGAATCGTGATCCAGGCCTATCTTCCCGACGCGCTCGGCGCGTTGATCCGGCTCGAGGACTGGGCAGCGGCGCGACGGGCTCGTGGCGGCGCTCCCGTCAAGGTTCGCGTGGTCAAGGGCGCGAATCTGCCGATGGAGCGCGTGGAGGCGTCGCTGCGTGGTTGGCCGCTCGCCACCTGGAACACGAAGCTGGACACCGATACGAACTACAAACGGTTGCTCCATTACGCGCTCACCCCCGAACGGATCGAAAACGTCCGGATCGGGGTAGCCGGGCACAATCTCTTCGACATCGCCTACGCCTGGTTGCTGGCGGGCCGGCGCGGCGTACGCCACGGTGTCGACTTCGAGATGCTGCTGGGCATGGCCCAGAACCAGGCAGAGGTGGTGCGCCGTCACGTCGGCAACCTGCTGCTCTACACACCGGTGGTCCACCCGGAAGAGTTCGACGTCGCGCTGGCGTATCTGGTGCGCAGACTCGAAGAAGGCGCGGGCCGGGACAACTACATGTCGGCGCTGTTCGACCTGCGCGACGATCCGTCACTGTTCGAGCGCGAAGCCCAGCGGTTCAGGGACTCCGTCGCCGGGCTCGACGACGAGATTCCCCCGCCGAACCGGCGGCAGAATCGCAACGAGACTCCGGAGCCGGAGGCCAGGCAGGATTTCGCCAACGCAGCGGATACCGATCCGTCGCTGCCACAGAATCTGGCCTGGGGCCGCGCGATCCTCGCCCGGGTTCCCGCCTCCTGTCTGGGTTCGGACCTCGTCCGGGCACACACGGTGCGATCGACGGACCAGCTCGACGACATCGTGGGCACCGCGGTGCAGGCCGGACGCCGTTGGGGCGCACGCAGTGCCGCGGACAGAGCAGAAGTGCTCGAACGCGTGGCCTGGAACCTCGAGGTCCGCCGCGCCGACCTCCTGGAGATCATGGCCGCCGAGGGCGGCAAGACTCTCGACGAAGCCGATCCCGAAGTCTCCGAAGCCGTCGACTTCGCGCGGTACTACGCCGGCCGGGCGCGCGATCTCGCGACGGTGGACGGAGCGCGCTTCCTGCCGTCCGCGCTGACCGTGGTCACGCCGCCCTGGAACTTTCCGGTGGCGATTCCGGCGGGGTCGACGCTGGCGGCGCTGGCGGCGGGGTCGGCAGTCGTGCTCAAACCCGCGGCGCTCACCGCGCGATGCGGCTCGGTCCTCGCGGAGACACTGTGGGAGGCCGGGGTGCCGCGCGACGTGCTGCGTCTCGTCCATCTCGAGGAACGGTCCCTCGGCAAGCAGTTGATCGCCGATCCCCGGGTCGATCGGGTGGTGCTCACCGGCTCGTACGAAACGGCCGAGAAGTTCCGGTCGTTCCGTCCGGGACTTCCGTTGATGGCGGAGACGAGCGGGAAGAACGCGATCGTAGTGATGCCGAGCGCCGATCCCGATGCGGCGGTGCGCGACATCGTGCAGTCCGCGTTCGGTCACGCCGGACAGAAGTGCTCGGCGGCGTCGCTGGTCGTGCTCGTCGGGTCGATGGCGTCGTCGCGGCGCTTCCGGAACCAGCTGGTGGACGCCGTCACGTCGCTGACCGTCGGACCGGCGCACGACCCGCGCACCCGGATGGGGCCGTTGATCGAACCCGCACGGGAGAAGCTGCTCGACGCACTCACCACCCTCGAGCCGGGCGAGTCCTGGTTGACGGAACCGCGACGGCTCGACGACGAGGGCACGCTGTGGACTCCGGGGGTGCGTGTCGGGGTGCAGCGCCGGTCCCGCACCCACCTCGTCGAATTCTTCGGACCCGTTCTGGGGATCATGACCGCGGCCGATCTGGACGAGGCCGTCGACATCCAGAACGAGGTCGAATACGGGCTGACGGCAGGGCTGCACTCCCTCGACACCCCCGAGATCGCCCACTGGCTGGAGCGCGTCGAAGCCGGGAACGTGTACGTCGATCGCGGGATCACCGGTGCTGTCGTGCGCCGGCAGCCGTTTGGCGGATGGAAGAAGTCGTCGGTCGGCTCGGGATTCAAGGCCGGCGGCCCCAATTATCTGTTCGGCTTCGGAACATGGGAGTCGCAGCGTCACACGGATATCCGGGATACAGACGACGGCGATACAGACGTCGGCACGCTCACGCGCGGGATCCTCGCCGCCGCGCGGGAATGGATCGGACCCGAGTCGGAAATGCTGCACAGGTGCTTCGCCGACGACGCGCACGCCTGGGGAACGGAGTTCGGTGTCGCGAGAGATGTCAGCGACCTCGTCGTGGAACGGAACCTGTTCCGTTATCTTCCGGCACGGGTCTGCATCCGCCTCGGAGAAGACGGCCGTCCCGTGGATCTCGTCAGGGTGCTCGGCGCTGCGGCACGCGCCGGTGCACGCGTGGAAGTGTCCTCGGCTCTTGCGATTCCGCGCGCCGTCCTGTCCGCGACGGAAGGCATGGTGGACAAATGCGTCATCGAAAGCGACGGGGAGTGGACGGACCGGATCTCGTCGGCCGGTCCGATGCGCGTCCGGATGATCGGCGGCGACCCGCACGCCGTTGCCGAACGTCTCGGAAGTCGCTGCGACCTGGCCCTATGGGACCATCCCGTCACCGAGTCGGGGCGCGTGGAAATGCTCCCCTTCCTGCGCGAACAGTCGGTCTCGATCACCGCCCACAGATTCGGGACCCTCCACCACCTCACCGACGAGATCATCTGAGATCAGCCCTCCCCGTTTACCCCGAAGCCGTGTGGAACGACTCGAACTGAGGTGCAATAGGAACATGGACATCGCCACGACATCCCCGACCGAACGCCGGAAACTGGCGTTGGCCGCTGTGAAGGAACTCGGTCCAAATCGGACGGAAAAGGCAGCTCTGAAGGTCCGGTGTCCCGCCGGACACACCATCGCGGCTGTATACCCGACTTCCGAGGGGCCGGTGGTCGTGTCCAAGAGCGGCCCGGGCGGACGTGGCAATCGCGACCGTGAATCGACCGGCCACCACGGCGACAAGCTCAACTCCGAGTTCGTCGACACCCTCGAGGCGACGCAATTCGAAGACGACGACATTCCGTCCGGATGCGCTTGTGGCCCGAAAGGTTTGTCGCGCACCAAGTTACAGGCTGCTTTCGCGGCCCAGGAACACGTTGTGAACCTGACCTGACGATCAGAGCCGCAGAGTCCACCCGATCCGGAACAGATCGAGAACCTGGTCCGCCCAGCCGAGAACGGAAAGCGACGAGTCGAGGTTCTGCGGAGGCACCTGCACCAAGGTGTCGTTCCGGAGCAATCGGTCGAAGTCCACCTCGACGCGGCCCTCACGCACCGCACCACTCGGGTGCCGGAACTCCACGCCGGCACGCACCATGATGTCGGCGATCTCCTGCGCGAGGATGCCGTAGGCCACGGTCGTCGGGTGCACGCCGTCCAGTGAGAACAGACCACCGGCGGCGCGCCCACCCTTTCCGTCTGCGGCGAGGAAGCGTGTGTCCGGAACGGGACGGAGTTCGGCCAGCACAGGGGGCAACGGGTAGGGGGTCCACCATTCCGGACGCGCCGCGACATCATCGACGTAGCGGCGGGCGGCCAGCCGGTCGAGGATCCCCGCCGCATCGAGCAGATACCAGTCGAGTCCGTCCCGTCGCCCGTCGGCGACCGCGCGCGTGATGGTGATGTTGTAGAGGTCGATCGCGGTGTCGACAGCCTGCGCCTGGGCACCGGTCAGGTGCTCGTCGCGGGCGGGGTCGAAGCGGCGTTCGTCGATCCAGGGCCGGGTGTAGTACGAAAAGTACGGGGACCCCGATTTCGTGCCGATCCCCCGGGCTATCGGAGCGATGGTGACGTGTGGGACGGTACACAGAATGACGTGCCGCGCCTCGATAGTGCGCAGCCGCGCAACGACTTCGGCGAACTCCGCGTCGAAGTGCTCGGGTGTCCAGACGGTGTAGGCGCGCGCACGCCCGGGCCCACGGAAGTCGTCACCGCTCCACGCGACCCGCAGTTCGGTCGCGGCACGCAACGCATTGTTGGCGCCGAGGAACACCACCAGTGTCTCGATCCCGGAATCGGTACCGGCGTCGTGCTCGGCGCCGAGAGCACGCGCAGCTTCGAACAAGGTCTCGTGCCGACGCTGCTCGTCCCAGTGCGGATACACACGAAGGGCCGCGCGCTCGCCGTTGTTCTCGACGATCTGGTCGACGAGGTTGTCGCGCGGGGCCCTGAGCGCGGTTTCGCACTGCGCCGCGGTCTTCTCGAGCGCGTCCCGCAGGTCCCAGCCGTAACACGAGAGGTTGTGGTTGTAGCCCGCGACCATCGGTGTCTGGGAGCCCGGCCCGCGCTCCCAGTAGTCCTCCACCTCGTCCATGAACTCGCGCACGGTGAACAGCGCGGTCGGGAGTTCCCACACGTCGAGACGCCGCCCGTATCGGTCTTCGAGCCGGCGCAACAACAGTTCGATGTTGAGGGGAAGCCCGCCCGGCCCGCCGAAACGTGGATACCGGAAGGTCGGCAGGATCCCGAGTTCGTACGCGAGCACGGCAGGAACGGACACCTCCGTCCGGTAGACCGCACCGCTCTGGAAACCCTGGAGCAGAGAGTCGCCGATGGCGACGAGGCGGTGTGCGGGAACTCCGTGGAACCCGGATCGGTCGACGCCGATTCCGACCGTCGGATCGAAGACCGGTGCGCGTGGCGCTGCTCCGGCCTGTTCCACAACAGCTTTCGGCGTCCCTTCCGGAAGCGCACTCGGCGTGGACACAGGCCACCCCCTCGGTGTGTCGTCCCATCGAGCGTGGGCCTCGCAGGTGACGCCTGTCAAGGACGCGTGGAGTGTCGGCGGTGCGCGAGAATACGAGAATATGCAGACCGGGACGGAAACATCGCGGCCTTCGGGCCACCGACACAGGAAGCAGGAGGGGCGGATGACCAGCGCCGACTTCGCCCACACCGATCGCGCGGAGAAGAATCGCCGGGAGAAGGCGCTTGCGCTCGCGCGGTACACCTGGAACCGCGGCGTCACCGGAGCAGAGGTGCTTGCGATGTCGGACGACACCCGCAGGCGGCTGGCGCGGGCCGCCGACAGCCATCCGCCGCGCACGATGGAGACGTGGGCCGTCGTGGCGCAGTTGCTGGACGAGAAGACCGCGTGGGCGCAACAGCACCCCGACCATCCGGCGGCGACCCGCACGCATCCCGACGAGAAGATCATGTGGGTCAAACCGCCGGTTCGTTCCTGGCTCGAATAACGCCCGAGTGCGTCCACCGGCAGCAGGTGGTAGAACTGCACTCCGTGGCTGAGAGTGCAATTTCTTCGGGGGGCAGTGCCCGGACCCGCCGTATGCAGCGCACACGCGCGGCGCTCGTCGAACACGCACGCACCCTGACTGCCCGGCGCGGACTTGCCGGGTTCACCGTCGAGGAACTCTGCGAACACGTCGGAGTGTCACGGCGGACCTTCTTCAACTATTTCGCCTCGAAAGAAGACGCGGTGCTCGGCAACCCGCCGGCCGCTCTCACCCCGGCAGACCGCGCCGCGTTCGTCGCGGGAGGCGACGAAGCCGGACCCGGCCCCTCGTCCACTCTCCTGCGCGATCTCGCACGACTCGCCGTGACCGTGTTCGAACGCAACGATTTCACGCAGGAGGAGCACCGGCTCCGCTGCGCCATCGTGCGCAGCGAACCCCAGTTGCTCGCACGATTGGTATCGCTCGGCGCGTCCCACCAGCAGGATTTCGCCGAACTGATCGCTCGGCGCGAGGGGATGTCACCCGACGATGCTTTCGTCCGGGTCACCGTGCGGTTGGTCCTCGGTCTCGTCCACGACGCCGTCGACGAGTACTTCCGCACGGCCGACAGCCCGCCCCTCGGCGACCTGCTCGAGCGCGACATCGGGTGCGCCCGGCGGTTGCTCGAACGTCGTCTCGACCTCCAGTTCCATCACCAGGAATACGACCCGACAGGAACACGGTGACCACTACCGCAGAACCCTTGGTTCTCTCCCAGCGCCGAATCTGGATCATCTTCTCGGCCCTGATCGCCGGCATGTTGCTGGCGAGCCTCGACCAGACGATCGTCTCCACCGCGATGCCCACCATCGTGGGCCAGCTCGGCGGCGTCGAGCACCAGGCGTGGATCACCACCGCATATCTGCTCGCCACCACCATCGTGATGCCGATCTACGGCAAGTTCGGCGACGTCTTCGGCCGGCGGTACCTGTTCATGATCGCTATCGCGATCTTCACGCTCGCGTCGGCGGGATGCGCCTTCACCGACGACTTCTGGACGTTCGTGGTCTTTCGCGCACTCCAGGGAGCCGGTGGCGGCGGGCTGATGATCCTGTCTCAGGCCATCATCGCGGACATCGTTCCGGCCAGCGAACGCGGCAAGTACATGGGTCCGCTCGGCGCGATCTTCGGCCTCTCTGCCGTGGGTGGCCCGCTGCTCGGCGGATTCTTCGTCGACCACCTGACGTGGGAGTGGTGCTTCTACATCAACATTCCCGTCGGCATCATCGCGCTCCTGATCTCGTGGTTCATGCTGACGCTGCCGACGAAGAAGCCGACCAAGCGCATCGATGTGGCCGGCGTGGTCACTCTGTCGATCGCGACGACCTGCCTGATCTTCTTCACCGATTTCGGCGGCGACGCGGATCGTGGCTGGAGCGACCCTCTCACCTGGGCGTTCGGTATCGGCCTGCTCGTCGCGGCATGCCTGTTCGTACTCGTCGAATCGCGTGCGCAGGACCCGATCATCCCGCTGTCGCTGTTCCGCAATTCGATCTTCGTCAACGCCACGGCCATCGGTTTCGTGCTCGGCCTCGGTATGTTCGCGGCTCTCGCGTTCATGCCCACGTTCCTGCAGATGTCGTCCGGCACCTCAGCGGCAGTATCGGGTCTGCTGCTGCTACCCATGATGGTCGGCCTCCTGATCACCTCGATCGGCTCGGGCCTCGCGATCACCAAGACGCAGCGCTACAAGATGTATCCGATCGCCGGTGCCACGATCACCGCGCTCGCGATGCTGTGGCTGACCACGTTGCAGGGCAGCACACCGCTGTGGGTGATCTGCTCGATGCTGTTCGTCTTCGGTCTCGGTCTCGGCCTGATCATGCAGGTCGTCATCCTCGTCGTGCAGAATGCCGTCCCCGTCGACGAGATCGGTACCGCCACGAGCTCGAACAACTATTTCCGTGAGGTCGGCGCCGCGCTGGGTGTCGCAATTTTCGGCACGATCTTCACCAACCAGCTCTCGGTGAAGCTCACCGAGGTGTTCACCGCCGCGGGCGCCGACTCCGAGCAGGCCGGTCAGGCCACCGCGACCCTCGATCCCGCGATCATGAAGGCGCTGCCCGAGGAGGTCCGGCAGGGCGTCGTCGACGCGTACGCAGACTCCCTCGCACCCGTGTTCTGGTACCTCATTCCGTTCCTCGCCATCGCCATCGTCCTGGCCTGCTTCCTGAAGGAGATCCCGCTTTCCGACGAGGCAGGCATGGTCGCGCGCGGTGAGGCGATCAGCGCGAAGGATGCGGCTGCGCGCGTCGCACCACTGGAGCGCTCCACCGAAGACGATGCCGGGCACGACACCGTCGTGGTGACCGGTGATCGGACGGAACCGCCGGGGTCCGACAACGCGTAGCGGCCGGTTCCACGCGCCGAGGGGATCGAGGTCTCCGGAGCGCGGTGAACCGCGCGTGATCGAATGAACGCAACAGGCACGTCGAGGGGACGGCCGGGCAACGGGAGGCGGCACGCTCATGGGTCGGATCATCACGCCGGTCCGCGTCAAGGACGTCACGATCGGCGAGGGCGCACCCAAGATCATCGTGTCCGTCACGGGCCGCACCCCCGACGAACTGCGCACTCAGGTCGACGCGTTGTCGGGTCGCCCGGTGGACATCGTGGAATGGCGAGTGGACTTCCTGGCTGCGCTCGACGACACGCCCGCGGTGACAGATCAGGCCCGCACCCTCGCCGCCCGCCTCGGCGGCAGGCCGTTGCTCGCGACATGCCGCACGTCCCACGAGGGCGGCGAGGCCACGATCGAGGATGACGCCTACGCCGACCTCGTCGTCGCCCTCGCAGAGAGCGGCGTCGTGGATCTGGTCGACGTCGAGTACCGCAGGGACGAACGCGCGGTCGAGCGGATCGTTGCGGCGGCCCACGCCCGGAACGTCGCGGTGGTGGCGTCCAACCACGATTTCGACGGCACCCCCGCGAAGGAAGAGATCGTTTCGCGGTTGCGCGCGATGCAGGCACTCGGAGCGGACATCTGCAAGATCGCGGTGATGCCGCGAACCCCCGCTGACGTGCTCACCCTGCTCGACGCGACGCGCATCATGCACGAGAGCCACGCGGACCGTCCGCTGATCACGATGTCGATGGGCGGGCTCGGCGTGATCTCACGGATCGCCGGCCAGGTCTTCGGTTCCGCCGCGACCTTCGGCATGGTGGGAGCGGCGTCCGCGCCCGGGCAGGTCGACGCCTCGGAACTGCGCGCGGTGCTCGACGTCCTCGAGCGGTCGCGGTAGGCGCCGTCCGGCACCTCTACCGGCCGGCCTCCGCGTCGTCCCACAGTTTCAGCACCGTCGTCAGAATCTCCTGGGCGGCGCCGAGACCGGCGAGATGACTCTCGCCCGGCAGATGATGGAACTCCGCGTCGGGCAGCAGATCCACCATGTGCAGGCCGTGTTCGAACGGAATGATGTGGTCGCTGTCGCCGTGCCACCATCGCACCGGCACCTTCACGTCCGACACGCGAAAACCCCAGTCGCGGGTGAAGACCACGATGTCCGCGAACGGCGCGGCAATTCGGCGGCGGCTGCCGTTGAGCAGGTCGTCGAGGAACATCGCTTTGAACTCCGGCCTCGCGAGCAGACGGCGGTCGGCCTCCGGCGACAGACGCCCGTAGAGGTCGATGATCGGCGACCCCAGTGGCCGAACCAGCCGGATACCGGCGCTCAGTGCGGTACCGATCGGGGCGCCCGCCACCTGAAGGACCGGCGCGACGAACGTTCCCAGTCGCATCAGCGGACTGCTGATCGCCTCCGGACCGACCACCGGGGCAACGCCGCCGAGCACCGCGGCCGCGACCACCCGATCCTGGAGCGCGTACGCGGAGGCGAGTGTGAAGGGACCACCGCCGGACAAGCCGACGACCGCCATCCGATCGACGCCCAGGGTGTCGGCGATGATCTCCAGGTCGTCGGTGAACGCGAGGACGTTCTCGTACAGGTGCGGGGTCGACGACCCGATTCCCGGCCGGTCGATCCCGATCAGCCGGATGTCTTCGCGCTCGGCGAAGGCGCGGGCCTCGACAGGGATCTGGCGGCGCGCTCCCGGTGTGCCGTGCAGCCAGAACACCGCGCGTCCCTGTGCCGAGCCGAATTCGGCGAAACCGAGGCGGCGGCCGTTTCCGACCGCGACCGTACCTTCGAGCTTCGGTCTTTCGACGTCCATGCGCGTCAGCATGGCATGTGTCGCCGGTCGCGTATATCCCCGACGCGGTAAGCGGTGGACCACGCGATTTCGCAGACCCCGGCGCTCGGACGGTGGTCTGATGGAAGCATCACCCACGAAGGGACCGATTCATGACCGAATCCTCGAACTCGGGCAGGGTGGCGGTGGTGACCGGCGCGTCGTCCGGCATCGGTGCGGCGACCGCACGTGGCCTCGCCGGCGCGGGCTTCCGCGTCGCGCTGCTGGCTCGCCGCCTCGACCGGATCGAAGCCCTCGCGGCCGACCTGGGCAGCGGTGCGCTCGCGATCCGGGCCGACGTGACCGATCGCGATTCCCTCGTCGCCGCTGCTCAGCGGGTGCAGGAAGAATTCGGCGGCGCCGACGTCCTGATCAACAACGCGGGCGTCATGCTGCTGGGACCGTTCTCGCCGAAGTTTCACGACGACTACCGCCGGATGATCGAGGTCAACCTGCTCGGGGCCATCACGACCACCGAGGTCTTCCTCGATCAGCTTCGCGACGGTGGCGGGGACCTCGTCAACATCTCCTCGGTTGCCGGACGTACCGCCCGCCCCACCAACGGCGTCTACGCCGCCACGAAGTGGGGACTCAACGGCTGGTCCGAATCACTCCGCCAGGAACTGCACCCCGATGTACGCGTGACGCTGATCGAGCCCGGAATCGTCGACACCGAGTTGCCGACCCACATCACCCACCACGCGACCCGGCAGGTCGTGCAGGAGGGTTACGACGCCGCCACGGTCGAGCCACCCGACATCGCGGAGGTGATCGTCTTCGCGCTCACCCGCCCCCGTCATCTGACCATCAACGAAATCCTTCTCCGCCCCTCCGACCAGGCCGGTTGAGCGCCCGCGGCCGCGTCGGTCGTGCAACTCCGCTCGAACCTTTCGTCGTCCTTGTGACGTGGATTACAGTAATCTGACTACATACAGAGTCAGATGCGACCGACGGAGATGTGTCCCGTGACGAAGATGCTCGCTCCCCCGCCACCCGGCCTGGAACCCGTCCCCGGCGACAGCGGCCTCCCGTACATCGGATACGCACTGGACTACATGCGGGATCCGATCAAGGCCTACGACAAGCGCTTCCAGCAACACGGCCCGGTGTCGTGGTTCCGGTTCGCCGGCCGGCCCTGGGTGGTGCTCATCGGACCGGACGCCGTCGGTGCCGCACTCCAGAACCGCGATCGCGCCCTGCAGAGCGGCCCCGGATGGCGCGCGCTGATCGGTCCGTTCTTCGATCGCGGCCTGATGCTGATGGACGGTGACGAGCACACCGCGCACCGCCGGATCATGGCGAAGGCATTCACTCGCGACCGTCTCGCGCTCTACACCGACGCGATGCACCCGTCGATCGAGCGGACCCTCGACACGTGGGTGCCGGGGGACGGCTTCCGCGCCTACCCCGCGATCAAGGAACTCACCCTGAGCCTCGCCACCGAAATCTTCATGGGCGGCGCCGAGGGGTCGTCGGCTCGGGAGATGCACGAGGTCAACCGCGCTTTCATCGGGTGCGTGCAGGCGGCGACGGCGATCGTCCGTTACCCGCTGCCGGGCACAAGGTGGCGCAGGGGAATCCAGGGGCGCAAGCGGCTCGAGGCGTTCTTCCGCCGGTACCTACCCGCACGACGGGCGACGGAGGGCAACGACATCTTCTCCGTCTTCTGCCACGTGGAATCCGAAGACGGAGAACGGTTCTCGGACGACGATGTCGTCAACCACATGATCTTCCTGATGATGGCGGCGCACGACACCTCGACGATCACGTTGTCGACGGCGATGCAGTACCTCGGGCAGTTCCCCGAGTGGCAGCAGCGGTGTCGCGCAGAATCCGAAGCGCTCGGGACTCCGACCCCCGGCTTCGCGCAGCTCGACGAACTGACGTCACTGGACCTGGTCATCAAGGAATGCCAGCGTCTGGTCACGCCCGTCCCAGGCGTGGTGCGCCGGGCAGGAACCGACACGGAGATCCTCGGGCACTTCATCCCCAAGGGCACGCTCGTGAACGTCGGTGTGCACTACAGCCACCACATGGCCGAGTTGTGGCCCGATCCCGAACGTTTCGATCCTGAGCGCTTCTCCCCCGAACGCCGGGAGGACCGCGTGCATCCACACGCATGGACACCCTTCGGCGGAGGGGTGCACCGCTGCCTCGGGCAGCATTTCTCGGGCGCGGAGATCAAGACGGTGCTCCACCACCTGCTGCTGCGGTACGAGTGGGACGTACCGGCCGACTACGTGGCGCCGATGAACTTCACGTCACTGCCGTACCCGGACGACGGCGGACCGATCGACCTCCGAGCCCGCTAGCCGCCCGGCGACCCACTCCGGCTTCCGCGGCGTCGCGGCGAGGTTTCAGCACGAGGCCAGAACGCGAGACATCGCCGCGTGTTCTGCCGGAGTGACCCACAGGCGGTACTCGACCTTCACCTCGACCTGCCGCGCCACGTAGTCGCAGTGATAGCCGGGGTTCGGCGGCAACCAGGAGGAGGCGTCGGAGTCGCCCTTGGCCTGGTTGGTGCGCCCGTCGACCGCCTGCAGGTTGCGCGGATCGTTGGCCAGGTTGCGTCGCTCCTGGTCGTCCAGGTAGCGGGCGCCCTTCTTCCACGCATCGGACAACGCCACGATGTGGTCGATCTGGACCGCGGTGGACGTATCGCTGCCGCGCCGGAAGAAGATTTCCAGGTTGGTGTACGCGTCGCGCAGGGTGCCCGTCCGGACGGTGCATTCCTTCGTCGCCGGTTCGAGCGAGATGTCGACGAGGTCGCGCTTGAGGATGTCGTTGCGGGTGTCGCAACCGTTGCGGCCGAACCCGACCGAGACGTTGTCGGTCCAGGCCGGCCCGAAGAGGTCACGACTGTAACCGTCCTGCGGATCGGCGGCACGCACCGGCAGCGCTGCGAGCGAAGCGAGAGCGGCCGTAGGGTTGCCTCCCGTGGCAACCCCCGGCTGCTCCGCTGCCCCGGACTCGTCGGTGACGACGGGTTCGAGGACGACGACCGCGATCGAGACCGCGATGAAGCACAGAATCCACAGCCATCGAGGGATCGACGGCTTTGCTGCACCGGCCATGAACTACTGCGCCAGCGGAGGCATCTTCACAATCTGGCCGGCATAGGACAGACCGGCACCGAACGCGAGGAGAAGAGCGGTGTCGCCCGGCTGAACCTGGCCGGTGCGCAGCATCTTCTCCATGGCCAGCGGGATGGACGCGGCCGAGGTGTTACCGGTCTCGATGATGTCGTCGGCGACCTGCACGGACTCGGGAAGCTCGAGCTGCTTGACGATGACGTCGTTGATGCGCAGGTTCGCCTGGTGCGGCACGAAGGCGTCGAGATCGGCGAGAGCGACACCCGACTTCTCGGCGATCTGGCGGGCGTACTTGCTCATCTCGAAGGCTGCCCAGCGGAAGACCGCCGTGCCCTCCATGATGATCCACGGACGCTTCTGCTGCGGGTTCTGGGCGAAGTCCACCCAGTCCGGCTCCTGGCGGATCGCGTTGCCCTGCGAGCCGTCGGATCCCCACACCGTGGAGCCCACGCCGACCTCGTCGGACGCACCGACGACCACTGCACCGGCGCCGTCACCGAAGATGAATCGCACGGAGCGGTCGGTGGGCTCGGTGGCATCGCTCATGCGCTCGACGCCCACGACGAGCACCTTCTCCGCCGTACCGGCGCGCACCAGATCGGATGCGACGCCCAGCGCGTAGCAGAAGCCTGCGCAGCCGGCCTGGAGGTCGAGGGCCGAGGCACCGCCGGTGCCGAGGCGGTCGGCGACGAGCGCGGCTGCCTGCGGCGTCTGGAAGCCGTAGGTGGACGTCGCGATGATCACGGTGTCGATCTGCGCGCCGGTCAATCCGGCGGCGTCGAGCGCCTTCTCGGAAGCGCTGACGGACATGTCGACGATCGTCTCTTCGGGGTGCGGCTTGGCGAAGCGGCGCTCCTTGATACCGGAGCGCGACTGGATCCACTCGTCGCTCGAATCGATCTGCTCACAGATCTCCGCATTGGTGACGACCCGCTCGGGCCTGTGCACACCCAACCCGAGAAGTGCGCTGTTCCTCAGCGTTGCGGGGACGGCGATCTGTGCACCCATCAGGCGAATTCCTCCTCCTCGGGCACTGCTCATCAGTGCGCCGCATCGAGACACGTTAGCGCGGGTTACGGAAATGTCACAGCAGGGGGTCCATGCAGGCCACACCACGTGCTGCCACCCGGTCGTCGGGGCCGGTGGAGGCGGTGAGCGCTACCGTGCCCGGTATGGACGCACAGGACTGGGACGAGCGATACGCGGCGTCGGAAATGGTGTGGGGCGCTCCGCCCAACCCGGTGGTGGTGGAGTTCGCGGCGTCGCTGCCGCACGGTCGCGCCCTCGACCTCGGCTGCGGGGAGGGCCGCCACTCGTTGTGGCTCGCGACGCGCGGCTGGGAGGTGGTGGGCACCGATTTCTCGGAGGTCGCCCTGGACAAGGCCCGCCGGATCGCGGCGCAGGCACCGAAGAGATCCCGTGACCGGCTTCGATACCTGCAATCAAATGTGATCTCGGACACGTTCGACGGGGATTATGACCTGATTCTCTCCATATTCCTGCACTTCCCTCCGGCGCAACGCAGAGCCCTCGTCGACAAAGCGATCAATTCACTGAAACCTGATGGAATCCTCATATTTCTCGGGCACGACCGGACAAATCTCCAGCACGGAACGGGCGGACCCAAGGATCCCGAAATCCTTTACACCCCAACAGATATCGTGTCCGATATCGACGGTCGCCTCGATATCGAGATCGCGGAACGCAGGCACCGCAAAACAGAGTCGGGAACCGCTGTCGACGCGTTGGTTGTAGCGCGAAAAGTCAGTCTTGGAAGTTAGTTGCCCGACGAGTAACATGGAGATGTTACCGACGAGTAATAACTTGGGCGGTACTTGATCCAACTGGACCGCACCACACCCCGGGAGACAGAAGACATGGGCCATTACAAGAGCAACCTCCGCGACCTCGAGTTCAACCTCTTCGAGTTCCTGCAGATTCAAAAGGTCCTCGAATCCGGCGCGTTCGGCGACCTCGACGAGGAGACCTCGCGCGGCATCCTTTCCGAGGTCAAGGCGCTTGCCGAGGGCCCCGCTGCCGAGGCCTTCGCAGAAACCGACCGCACTCCCCCGGTGTTCGACCCGGAGACCCACTCGGTGTCCATCCCCGAGGGCTTCAAGAAGGCGTTCCGGGCGTGGTGGGATGCCGGCTACTGGTCCATGGGCATCCCCGAGGAACTCGGCGGCACCGAATCGCCGCGCGCGCTCCTGTGGGCGGTCAACGAGATGATGCTCGGCGCACAGCCCGCCGCATTCATGTACGCAGCCGGCCCCGCCTTCGCCGGGGTGCTGTTCGAGAACGGCACCGACGAGCAGAAGCAGTGGGCGGCCACCTGCGTCGAGCGCGGCTGGGGTGCCACCATGGTGCTCACCGAGCCCGACGCCGGATCCGACGTCGGCGCGGGACGCACCAAGGCGATCAAGCAGGACGACGGCTCGTGGCACATCGAGGGCGTCAAGCGCTTCATCACGTCCGCCGACTCCGACGACCTCTTCGAGAACATCTTCCACCTCGTTCTCGCCCGTCCCGAGGGTGCCGGGCCCGGCACCAAGGGTCTGTCGCTGTTCTTCGTCCCGAAGTTCCACTTCGACTTCGAGAAGGGCGAGATGGGCGACCGCAACGGCGTGTTCGTCACCAACGTCGAGCACAAGATGGGCCTCAAGGCCTCCGCGACCTGCGAGCTCACCTTCGGTGGCCACGGCGTCCCGGCCAAGGGCTGGCTCGTCGGTGAGGTCCACAACGGCATCGCGCAGATGTTCGACGTCATCGAGCACGCTCGCATGATGGTCGGCACCAAGGCCATCGCCACGCTCTCGACCGGCTACCAGAACGCGCTGGCCTACGCCAAGGACCGCATCCAGGGCGCAGACCTGACCCAGATGTCCGACAAGACCGCTCCGCGCGTGTCGATCCTGCACCACCCGGACGTGCGTCGTTCGCTCGGGATGCAGAAGGCCTACTCGGAGGGTCTGCGCGCCGTGTACCTCTACACGGCCGCACACCAGGACGACGCCGTCGCCGAGCAGGTTTCCGGCGCCGACGCCGGCCTCGCACACCGCATCAACGATCTGCTCCTGCCGGTCGTCAAGGGCTGTGGCTCCGAGCGGGCCTACCAGTACCTGACCGACTCGCTGCAGACCTTCGGTGGCTCGGGCTTCCTCCAGGACTACCCGATCGAGCAGTACATCCGCGACGCCAAGATCGACTCGCTGTACGAGGGCACCACCGCCATCCAGGCGCAGGACTTCTTCTTCCGCAAGATCGCCCGCGATCGCGGTGTCGCCCTCGCCCACGTCGCCGGCCAGGTCAAGAAGTTCCTCGAGCGCGAGAACGGCGACAACCGTCTGAAGGCGGAGCGCGCACTGCTCGCCACCGCCCTCGACGACACGCAGGCCATGGTCGCGTCGCTCACCCAGTTCCTCATGGGTGCGCAGGAGCAGCCCACCGAGCTGTACAAGGTCGGCCTCGGTTCGGTCCGCTTCCTCGAGTCGTTCGGCGACCTGATGATCGGCTGGCTGCTGCTCGAGCACGCCGAGATCGCGCTCACCGCACTCGACGCCGGACCGGACGCCAAGGACAAGGCCTTCTACGAAGGCAAGGTCGCCGCAGCGTCGTTCTTCGCCAAGAACGTTCTGCCGCAGCTGACCACGTCGCGCAACATCGTCACCAATGTCGATCTCGACATCATGGAGCTCGACGAAGCCGCATTCTGATCCTCGCGTAACACCCGGGGACACAACATGACACGACAGTGGCTCCCGCCGATACCGGCGGGAGCCACTGTCGTTCTCGGCAATGTCGTTCTCAGCACTGCCGTTTCGTCGTACTCGGATCAGAAGAGCACGACTCCGCGCAGATTCCTGCCCTCGTGCATGTCGGTGAAGCCCTGGGCGATGTCGTCGAGCTTGTAGGTCGAGGTCACCAGCTCGTCGAGCATGAGCTTGCCGGAGGTGTAGAGGTCGATCATCCAGGGGATGTCGGCGGTGGGTGCGAAGGCGCCGAACAGCGAGCCCTGCAGCCGCTTCTGGTAGAGCACCAATTCCAGCGCGCTGATGGGGATTCCGAAGTCCGTCATCTTCCCGAGACCGGTCACCACACAGGTACCGGCCTTCCGGATCGACGAGAACGCCTCCGCGATGTGCTCACCCGTCGTCACACCGACCGTCACGATGGCGGAATCGGCACCCTGCCCGTTGGTGTACGAGCGAGCGATCTCGGTGGCTTCCGCCATGTCCGAGACCGCGTGGGTCGCGCCGAACCGCAGGGCGCTCTCGCGCTTGAACGGCACCGGGTCGACGGCGATGATGTGGGCCGCCCCGGCGTGCGCCGCACCCTGCACGGCGTTGATTCCGATTCCGCCGATGCCCTGCACGATGACGGTCTGGCCGGGATACACCTCGGCGGAGTTGACCGCCGCGCCCCAGCCCGTACCGACGCCGCAGCCGAGAAGGCAGAGCTTGTCGAGGGGAAGGCTCTTGTCGACCTTGATCGCCGAATCGACACTGACCGTGGTGTATTCACTGAACGTCGAGAGCCCGCACGTCTGTGCGACGTCGACGCCGTCCAGACTCAGACGGAAACTCGTCGGGTCGTCCGGGCGACTGCCCGTCATGATGGCGGCACCCCGGTCGCACAGATTCTGCAGGCCCTTGGCGCACCAGCGGCACCGACCGCAGGCAGCCAGGAACGAGAACACCACGTGGTCGCCCTCGCTCCAGCCCGTGGTGCCGGGTCCGACCTGCACCACGACACCGGCGCCCTCGTGGCCACCGCAGATCGGGTAACTGCCCACCGCGTGATCACCGGTGGCGATGTGGTCGTCGGAATGGCAGAGCCCAGCCGCCACCATCCGGACCATCAGTTCGCCGTGGCGGGGCTCGTCCAACTCGAGGTCGGCGATTTCGTAGGTACCGGGTGTGTTGCGGATGATCGCGCCGCGAGTCTTCATGGGTTCTCCTCGGTTTCGGGGGATTCGTGGTGAGAGCGGCCGGTCGTCAGGGAGCGATCTGGGCGGTCATCGCGGCGCGGTATCCCTCACCGTACGGCGGCAACATTCCCCACTCGCGACGCGGATCGTGCTCAGGCGACTCGAAAACCGTGCGGGCATGGCTGAATTCGAGGAAACCTTCACGTCCGTTGTAGTGGCCCATACCGGATCCTCCGACGCCGCCGAACGGCGCGTCGAGCATCCCCGCGTGCATCATCGCGTCGTTGATCGTGACGCCACCGGAAGTGGTGCCCTCGATCACCGCGCGCTGCTCCTCGGAATCCCGGCCGAAGTAGTACAGCGCCAACGGCTTCGGTCCGGCATTGATACGTCCGAGAACCTGATCGAGATCGTCGTACGTCCGAACCACCATGGCCGGTCCGAAGATCTCCTCCTGCGAGATCGCCGCCGATTCCGGTGGGTCGAGCACCAGACGCAGTGGCCGTCGGCGCTCGGTGGTGCTGATCGGCTCGTCGGGAACGACGACGACACGCGCACCGAGATCTGCTGCCTCTCTGACATATTCGTCGACCCGAGCGGCGTGCCGGTCGGCGACGACGGCGATCACGTCCGGGTTGCCGGCCGCGGTGGGCAGCAGTTCCTCGTAGGAGCGCGCGACCGCCGAAAGGAACGACTCCAGGGCTTCCGAGGGAACGTACACGGTGTCGGGGTTGACGCAGAGCTGTCCACCGTTGGTGGCCTTGGCAACCGCGATGCGGAAGGCCGCAGTGTCGAGGTCTGCGGAGCGGCCGATGATCGTGGGCGACTTGCCGCCCAGCTCCAAGGTGACCGGAACGAGATTGCGTGCGGCATTCTCGAGCACCGAGCGGCCCGCTGCCACCCCACCCGTGAACACGATGTGGTCGAACGGCAGCGACGTCAGGGACTGCGCGACGTCGGGTCCGCCGGTGACGACGGCGACGTCGGTGGGGTCGAGAAACTCTGCCGCCGCTTCGGCCAGCACCTGCGCGGTACGCGGGACGACCTCGGACGGCTTGAGTACGGCGCGGTTGCCGGCCGCCAGCACACCGGCGAGGGGACTCATGAGCGTGAACACCGGTGCGTTCCACGTCCCGATGATCGCTACCGAGCCCTTCGGCTGATAGTGCACCGCGGCGGTCGCGCCGAGCTGGTCGTAGGGCGAGAACACCGACCGCTGCTCCGGCTGCATCCACTCGTCGATGTGATCGCGCGAGTACTTCAGCGCAGTCAGAGAGCCGAGCACGTCGTTGACGGTCGAGTATCCCGGGTGACGCCCGCCGAAATCGGCGTCGATCGCCTCGACCAGTTCGTCGCAGCGAGCGAGCATGTCGATCACCCGCTGGATGCGGGCTCGGCGTTCGTCTGCGGAGCTCGTCCGCCGGGTGCGGAACTCTGCCAGCTGGCCCGCGAGAATCTGGTCGGCCGCGAGTCCCGCGTCGGTGTGTGTGGTCATGTGGCCGAGGTTATGACCGGGGTCACACTCCCCGACGCGCGATCCCGGTCATCGGGACCGGCCGACCGGCCCTCAGTTGGCGGAGGTGCCCGCCGGTTCGGGAATGCTCACGGACTCGGGCTGCCGCCGGGGCGGCGCGGCCGTTTCCGGCTGCGCGATCGGCTCCGCCGTGTCAGCGACATCCTCACCGGGCGCTTGCGCAGGCGCTCCGACCGGAACACTCTCGGGCGTCGACGATGCCGGTGCGGGCGCCGGGCTCGCCGGAGCGGGTGCGTCTCCCGCACCCTGGTCGCCCTCGGAATCCGCGCCGTCCTTCTCGTCGGGCTCGACGCACTTGACGACCGGGACGGGGTCGTAGCGCACCGTGCGTGTCGCGTTGGAGATCTGGGCGCCCGTCTTCGCGTCGGTGACGACACGAGTGTCGGAGACGGTGAAGCCCTTCGCTCCGGCCGACGCGATGCATCCCGGGCCGGCCGGCAACGTGATGGTGTTCGGGTCGGTGTAGTTCGTGCGCTCACCCGTGATCGACTGCACGTTCACCGTCTTGGTGCCCCACAGGCGGACGGTGACGTCGGAACTGGTTGTGATCGTCTGGATGAGCACGCCTGTGTCGAACGGGTTGCGGAACTGCAGGTCGATCGCACCTTCGAACACTGTGGCCTCGCGGGCAGCGGGGTACCGGGAGATGTAGTAACTGTGCTCGGTGTGGGCCACGTCCTCCATGCCCGCGAAGTAGGTCGCGTTGTAGAGGGTCGTCGCGAGCTGGCTGATACCGCCACCGACGGCCTTGCCGGGGCGGCCCGCTTCGATGATGCCCGACTCGACGTACCCCTCGGCGGTGCCGCGAGGACCGGTGTAACCGTTGAGGGAGAACGTCTCCCCCGGCTTGACGACCGCGCCGTCGATCTCGGCGGCGGCGAGCCGGATGTTGACGCCGGAGGCGTACTCGAACCCGCCGGTGGTGAACTCACCGATGACCTCGTTGATGCCCAGCTTCTCGGCAGCTTCGGTGGTCAGCTCAGGGTCCACGGTCTGGTACACCGCGTCGACCGCCCGGTCGTCGGTGACGGCGAGCAGTTGCGGGAACGTTTCGAGGGTTTTTGCCCAGTCGACGAGTTCTCCCTTGACGCCGGGGACCACCGCGGGGCTGCCGCCCTGGATCTCGACCCGGGCGTCGCGGGGCTCGGTCTCCGTCGGCTCGAGCTGCGGCGCGAGGATCTCGACCGCTGCCTCCGGGTGGTACTCGGGTGTCAGGCCGCCGTTGCCGTCGGGCACGAACGAGAGCACCGCGCCGATCTGATCGCGGGCCAAGGTCGCCGCAGTCCCGTCCCGGCCGCGCACGACGAGGTCTGCGGAAACCGCAGGCACGGCAATGTCGGCGAGCGCCCGGTCGAGGCCCTCGCGGGTGACGGTCACATCGACCTGCTCGACCGGCAGCGACACTTCCCCGAACGCCCAGCGCTCGGCGAACACGTCGGATGCGGTGGCGATGTCGACGCGCTGCCCGGGCTGCGGGATCACCGGGACGGGCGTGCCGCCCTCGAACACGATGTTGCCCTCACGGGGCGCGTACGCGGCGGCCGCGGTGAACTCGTCGAGAGCAACGACGAGCGCAGCATCGTCGCGGGTGGAGACGACTCCGATCTCCTCGGTGCCGAAGAACGACGCGAGTCGCGCGAAGGGGTTGAGCGGCTGGGATCCGACGCGATCGAGCGTCGCGTCCCAATCGATACCGATGCCCGCCTGAGCAGGCACGATCTCACCGGTCGTTTCTCCCGCGAGCACACGGACGGGCTCGTCGAGCCGTTCTGTGAGCACCTCACGCAGGTGCGCTTCCGCCTCGTCGAGAGGCTCTCCGCCGATCTCGATGCCGGCGACGGTGACCCCACGCGGCACCTTGCCCGAGCTGATGGCGAGGTCTGCGACGTAGAGCACGGCGAGCAGAGCGACGATGCCACCGACCACCAGTGCGACCGTCCGCTTCGGCAATCCGGACCACCACGGGCCCGACCCGTCGCCCGACGACCCGGAGTTGCCTCCGGGCGGCGGGGCCACCGGGGGCGGTGGCGTGGGCGGCGACGCCGGGGGCTGCGCGGGACGGGAATCCTGCGCAGGACGGGAATCCTGCGCGGAACGGGAGTCCTGCGCGGGCCGAGAGTCCTGAGGCTGCGCGGGGCGCGACTCGGAGGTGGGGAGCGGTGTGCTTCCGACGGGCTTCGGGGCCGGGGTATCCGACGAACGCTGGAGCGGGGTGGTGGAGGGCTCCTCGCCGCGACCGGGGCGCTTCACCACCGGAATCACCGTGGTCGGAGCATCGGACGGGGACGGTTCGTCCGTGTCGGGACCGGCGGGCGAGTCCGCGGTGCGACCTGCACGATCGTCCGGCTCGTTCGGAGAGTTGTCACCGGTCGGTGGTGGGGCGAAAGCCGCGAACTGCTCCGTCGGGGCCGACGCGCTGTTGGACTCTTTTTCCGACGAATCCCGCGAGTCGGGCTCCGCGGGCCGAACGTCGTCGTTCTCGTGTTCGGAGCCGTCGGTCCCGTTTGTGCCGCTCACCCAAATCCCTTCACCAACTGGGCGCACGGGGACGGAACCTCGTGCGCCGGTTACCACATCCAGAGTAGTTCCCCGGCTGAGCGCCACTGCGGGCGGAATGCAGAAACCCCGTGTTGCTACCAGGTCGGGGGTCAGGCAGCAACACGGGGTCGACCGGTCTATCGCTGTGCTCGCCGGAGCGTTACAGACCTACCGGAACTTTTTCGAGGCGTGAGCTAGGCCTCGAGAATCGCGGTCACACCCTGGCCACCGGCAGCGCAGATGGAGATGAGGCCGCGGACCGGCCGGCCGGTTTCCTGCATCTTCTCGTGCAGCATCTTCGCCAGCGACGCGACGATGCGTCCACCGGTCGCCGCGAACGGGTGTCCGGCCGCGAGGGACGAACCGTTGACGTTGAGCTTGCTGCGGTCGATCGATCCCAGCGGTGCGTCGAGGCCGAGCTTGCCCTTGCAGTAATCCTCCGACTCGAACGCCTGCAGCGTCGCGAGCACCACGGAGGCGAACGCCTCGTGGATCTCGTAGAAGTCGAAGTCCTGCAAAGTGAGCCCGTTGCGCTGCAGCAACCGCGGGATGGCGTAGGTGGGGGCCATGAGCAGGCCGTCGCCGCCGTGGATGTAGTCGACTGCCGCTGTCTCCGAATCGACGAGGTAGGCGAGAACGGGAAGCTTTCGACTCGCCGCCCACTCCTCCGTCGACAGCAGCGCCGCCGAGGCACCGTCGGTAAGAGGTGTGGAGTTGCCGGCGGTCATGGTGGCGTCGCCGAGCTTCTTGCCGAACACGGGCTGGAGCGTCGACAGCTTCTCCACCGACGAGTCGGGCCGCAGATTGTCGTCGCGGGTGAGGCCGAGGAACGGGGTGACGAGATCGTCGAAGAAGCCGCGGTCGTAGGCGGCGGCCATGTTGCGGTGGCTCGCGACGGCCAGTTCGTCCTGGTCTTCGCGACGAACCCCGAATTCCTTGGCGGTGATCGCGGCGTGCTCACCCATCGACAGGCCGGTGCGCGGTTCGCCGTTGCGGGGGATCTCGATGCCGAGCATCGAGGGCCGCACGTTGCCGAGCAGCTTGGCGCGGGCACCGGCGCTGCGTGCCCGGTTGAGCGAGAGGAGGAATTCGCGGAGCTCGTTGCCCACCGCGATGGGTGCGTCGGAGGTGGTGTCGACACCGCCGCCGATGCCGGCTTCGATGCGGCCGGCGGCGATCGCGTCGCCCACCGAGATGATGGACTGCAATCCGGTGCCGCACGCCTGCTGGAGATCCCAGGCGGGCGTGTACGGGCTCAGGGCGCTGCCCAGGACCGACTCCCGGACGAGGTTGAAGTCGCGGCTGTGCTTGAGGACGGCCCCTCCGACGACTGCGCCGAGGCGCTCGCCCTGGAGGTTGAAGCGGCCGACGAGACCGTCGAGAGTCGCGGTGAACATGTCCTGATTCGATGCGCGCGCGTATTTGCGGTCGGACCGGGCGAACGGGATCCTGTTGCCCCCGAGAACGGCGACACGGCGCTGTTGCGTGGAACGGGCTTTGGTGGTCACTGGTGTCTCCCGGATTCAGATGGACTCGAATTCTGGTTACTATTCTTACTCACGGGTAAGTTTGTTGTCGACCAGTGCATCGACGACCGAAAGAAGAAGGTGGAACCGTGGCAGAAGCCAAGGGCGCACCCAAGCTCTACGCCCAGATCATCTCGTCCGCACCCGGATCCTTCCTCGCCAAGCAGTTCGGCCTGCCGCAGCCCGAGAAGCTCAGGCGCTACCAGCCCGGCGAAGCCGCACTCCCCGGGCCACTCCTTCTCGGCGGCAACGGCCGGCTGATCGATCCGCTCCGGACGCTGCTGAGCGATTACCCGGCAGCCGACCCCGCCGACAGCACCTTCGGCGCCCTCGTCTTCGACGCGACCGGCATCACCGACGCTGCGAGCCTCGAACAGCTTTTCACGTTCTTCCAGCCCGCGATCCGGAATCTCGCGCCCAGCGGGCGCGTCGTGGTGCTCGGCACCACCCCGGAAGAGGCCGCCTCGGTAGACGAGCGCATCGCCCAGCGCGCGCTCGAGGGCTTCACCCGCAGCCTCGCGAAAGAACTTCGCCGTGGCGCGACCGCACAACTCGTCTACGTCTCCCCGAAGGCCTCGACAGGATTGTCGGGTGCCGAATCGACCCTGCGGTTCCTGCTGTCGGCGAAGTCGGCCTTCGTCGACGGCCAGGTCATCCGGATCGGTGAGGGCGACGCCACGGCTCCCGCGTCGTGGGACAAGCCCCTCGCGGGCAAGGTCGCCGTCGTCACCGGCGCGGCCCGCGGCATCGGTGCCACCATCGCCGAGGTGCTCGCCCGCGACGGCGCGACGGTGGTCGCCGCGGACGTCCCCGCCGCCGGAGAGGCGCTCGCTCAGACCGCCAACAAGGTCGGCGGCACAGCCCTCGCACTCGACGTCACCGCGTCCGACGCAGGCGACAAGCTCGCGGCACATCTTCTCGAGCGTCACGGTGGAGCGGACATCATCGTGCACAACGCGGGCATCACCCGCGACAAGCTCCTCGCGAACATGGACGACGCCAAGTGGAACGCCGTGATCGGCGTGAATCTGATTGCGCCCCAGAAGATCACCGACGTCCTCGTCGAGAAGGGCGCACTCAAGGAGGGCGGCCGCGTCGTCGACGTCTCCTCGATCGCGGGAATCGCCGGCAACCGGGGACAAACCAACTACGGCGCATCCAAGGCCGGCGTCATCGGCCTCGTGCAGGCAACCGCCCCGGTCCTCGCTCAGAAGAACATCACCATCAACGCGGTTGCGCCCGGTTTCATCGAGACCGCCATGACCGCGGCCATCCCGCTCGCCACCCGCGAAGGCGGCCGGCTCATGAGTTCGCTGCAGCAGGGCGGCGAAACCGTCGACGTCGCCGAGACGGTGGCCTGGTTCGCGAGCCCCGCGTCGAGCGCCGTGACCGGGCAGGTCGTCCGGGTCTGCGGCCAGTCCATGCTGGGGGCCTGATGGCGGTCATCGAACTCGATTCGAGCCCGTCGGTTCTCGACGTCTACAGCCGGGCGGTGCTTTCGGCACTCCCGGTCGTGGGGGCGAAGGGCGGCACCCTTCCCGACGACACCTTGGTGTTGCGCGGACTGCGCGTCGATCCGGACAACCTCGCCGAGTACGCGAAGGTGTGCGGACTGACGTTCGGAGACACGCTCCCCCTCACCTACCCGTTCATGCTCACCTTTCCCGTAGTCATGAAACTGATGGTCTCCAAGGGGTTTCCCTTCGCTGCCGTCGGATCGGTGCACGCCGAGAACGTGATCGAGCAGCAGCGTCCGATCTCCGTCACCGAACCGCTCGACGTGCGGGTGCATGCGGAGAACATGCGTGAACACCGCAAGGGTGTGCTGGTGGATGTCGTCAGTGAAGTCGCGGTCGGCAGGGAACAGGTGTGGCGGCAGACGTCGACGTTCCTTCATCAGCAACGCACGTCTCTGTCGGGACAGCCCCGGCAGGATCCCCCGAAGGAGGAGATCCCGCCGGTTCCGACTTCCACGTTGAGGGTGGATCAGAAGATCATCTCCCGGTATGCTGCGGTCTCTGGAGACCGGAATCCGATCCACGTCTCTACCTTGGGTGCCAAAGCCTTCGGCTTTCCGAAGACGATCGCCCACGGAATGTGGAGCGCGGCGGCGGCATTGCGCGCCGTCGAGGGCAAGGTCCCGGGAGCAGTGACCTATGCGGTGAAATTCGGTAAGCCGGTGCTTCTTCCGGCGACGGTGAATCTCTACGCGCGGCGCGACGCCGACGGTTGGGATCTCTCGCTTCGCCATCCGAAGAAGCTCTACCCGCACCTCACCGCAACGCTGCGCTGAGCGACAGGAGGGTGGGTACCGGGACGCGATGGGGGCGTCCCGGCACCCGCTCTCCTGTTTTCGATCGCCTGCCCCCTGCCCCTGGGCACCGTGCCGCGGCTTGTTCAGCCGGTCGCTTCCGAGCGTTTCCGGCCGGCGAGCCCACGCCACGCCAGGTTGTCGAGGAGTTCGGCCGCCTTCTCGACATCGATTTCGCCGCCCGCGATCCGGTCGGCGACCGCCTCTCCTGCGCCGACCAGCGCGACGGCCATGATCGTGAAATCCGTCCCCGGTTCCGGGTCTCGGGTGCTCGACTCGAGCAGGTGGGCGGTGAGTTCGATGAGCCGGTCGCGGCTACCCCTCACCTGCCCAGCGAACACCGGCTGCGCGAGCGCCTGACGGTAGAGCACCATCCACGAATTGCGATGCTCGTCGACGAACCCGAGGAATGCCTCGAGCGCGACCCGCAGTTGCTCACGCGGCGAGAGCGCCGGATCTCCGGCGGGGGTGAGCGCTTCGACGAACCGCTGCCCCTCGCGGTTGATGCACGCGGCGAACAGTTCGTCCTTCGACCCGTAATAGAGATAGAGCATGGGCTTCGAGATCGACGCCCGGGCTGCGATGGCATCCATGGACGTGTCGTGGAATCCGTGCTCGGAGAAGACATCCACCGCCGCATCGAGCATCTGCTGCTCCCGCACCGCACGCGGCAATCGCTTGGTTCCGCCGGCCATGGACCCTCCCCACCTCCTCGAATCGGTTTCTTACTCTACGGTAGGGAAGTTTCCGCACAGGCGCGAACACGCGTTTCAGCAGTCGACGGCACCCTTCGCTCGCGCGACCGTGCGGACTGCGTCGTCCACCCGGGACTGCGGCAGTACACCCGACGCCACGGACTGCTCCAGATAGTCGAGAACCTCGGGAACTTCGGCGGTCGTCAGCCACAACGCCTGGTCGACGCCGGCCACCAATGCGGCCTCGACCGCTTCGGTGATGTCGTAGGTGTCGGTGATCGCCCGCATCCCGGACAGATCATCGGTGAAGATCACGCCGTCGAACTCCGGTGCGCCGTACGAACCGGAACGCAGCAACTCCACTGCCTCCGGGCTGATGCTGGCCGGCAGCCCGCCGGTCAGGCCCGGCACATCGAGGTGTCCGAGCATGACTCCGACGTCCGGAGCGACAAGACTGCGGTACGGCACCAGATCGACCTGCTCGAGCTGTTCGAGAGGCGGAGCGGTCACCGCACCGGTGTGCGAATCACCCGACGCCGATCCGTGGCCCGGGAAGTGCTTGAGCACCGGCATGATGCCCGCGTCGCGGAGCCCCTGCGCATAGGCGCCCGCGTACTCGACGACCACCAGCGGATCCGCAGAGAACGAACGGTCACCGATGACGCTGTCGTCGGGCTGGCTGCTCACGTCGACGTCGGGAGCGAAATCGACCGTGATTCCCAGGTCACGTAGTTCCCTGCCGCGCTCGAGCGCCATCCGATAGGTCTGCTCGACGGTCATCGTCTCCGCTGTGACCCGCGCCGACGGGTCCGGGCCAAGCAACGCGCCCACGCGCGACACCCGTCCACCCTCTTCGTCGATGGTGACCATCAACGGCAGCGGGCTCTGCTCGGCGACATCCCGAACCTGCCGCTCGGCCAGCATCGCGGGGTCGGTCCAGCTGCCGATGAAGATGCCGCCGATCTGCTCGGACTGCACGATCGCGAGAGCGTCGTCCGCCCCCGTCACTCCCACGTTGAGCAACTGGGCGAGCTTCTGCCTGCCGGTGAGGGACGCCAGCAGGTCGTCGCCGCACACGGCCGCGGTGGTCGGCAGCGGTTCCGCCGAAGGAGTCGTGACCCGCGACTCCGACGTCGCCGCTTCCTCCGCGCGACTGCTGGAGGCAACGTCCGAACTGTCGTTCGTGGTGCATCCCGCGGCTGCGAGCGCGGCGGTGAGAACGACGGCGAGAGTGTGGCGGGTACGCATCGTTCCGACGGTAGCGGACCGGTGCCACGAACCCTCCCGCAGCCGGTCTGCGCACGCTAAGGTGCACCCGAACATTCGTGCCGGATCCCGTGGTCGACGAGGCCAAGCCGGGGCGCACCCGGACTCACTCGACCCCGTAACACTCGACACAGGAGGTGCCCGGTGGCCGCAGATCTGATTCTCATCGCCTACGACGGATCCGAGAATTCCAAGCGGGCCGTGCAGTACGCAGGGCGGTTCCTCGAGTCGTGCCGGGCGGTGGTCGTCACGGCGTGGGAGCCGATGGTGCGGCAGGCCGCGCGGATGTCGGGACTGTCCGGCGTCATGCAACCCGAATGGGTGCCGGACGAGGACCGCGAGGACATCGCGCTGACCGACGCGAAGGTCACCAACGACGAAGGGCTCGAACTGGCCAACTCGCTGGGCCTGCACGCCGAGGGCCGCACCGTCGAGGTCGTCAACGCGGTGTGGGCGGCGATCGTCGAAGCCGCGGACGAACTCGACGTCGACATCATCGTCGCGGGCACCCGAGGCACCACCGGCCTGCGGTCCCTGCTGCAGTCGTCGGTGGCCGACCACGTCCTGCGCCACAGCCACCGTCCCGTGCTGATCGTGCCACCTGGCCGCTGAGGGCGGCGCGCGCAGGAATATCGTCGAATCACCATGGACGGTTTTCTGCTTTCCCGCGCCGATCGCACCGTGCACGCCACCGGCACGCGTCGTCTCTTCGACGACGTGGCGTCGGCGTCTCGTGCCCTGCACCGCGGGGACGCCGACCTCGTCGTCGGTGCCCTGCCGTTCGACCCGACCCGGCCGGTCGCGCTGGCCCAGCCGGATCACACCGAGATCACCGACGGACCGTGGGAGGCGCCCGACGACCTCCCGGACCTTCCGGAGGTCCAAAGGACGCAGGAGATCCCGCTTCCCCGCGTGCACGTCGCGCGGGTGCGCGCGCTGGTGGAGCGACTCGAACTCGGCGAATTCGACAAGGTGGTCGCGGCCAGGAAGGTCGCGCTCGCGGCGGAGACCCCCATCGACCCGCTCACCCTGGCCGCCCGCATGGTCGCGCGGCACCCGGACGCGGCGACGTTCGCGGTGGATCTGAGTGCGGCGGGCGAACGGTTCTGGGGGCACACCCTGGTCGGGGCGAGTCCCGAGTTGCTCGTCAGCCGCCGCGGGAACACCGTGACGTGCCGGCCCCTGGCCGGAACCGCGGCCCGACGCGAAGACCCCGACGACGACCTGCGCGCCGGCAAGGACCTGCTCGAATCGGAGAAGAACCTCGCCGAGCACCGATACGTAGTCGAATGGATCCGCGCCCGTCTCGCACCGCTGTGCGACGAGCTGACGATCCCGGAAACACCCGAGCTCACCTCCACGCCGGACGTATGGCATCTCGCGACCCCGATCACCGGGAGACTGCGCGACGCCGAGACCGACGCGCTCACCCTCGCGACCGCACTGCATCCCACTCCCGCCGTGGCGGGCACACCCACCGAGGCAGCGATGGACGCCATCGCACGGGTCGAGGGGGACCGCCGGTTCTACGGCGGGGCAGTCGGCTGGTGCAACTCCGACGGTGACGGCGACTGGTTCGTCGCGATCCGCTGCGCCGAGTTGAGTTCCGACTGCCGTCGGGCGATCGCGTGGGGCGGGGGCGGGATCGTCGCCGATTCCGATCCACATGCGGAACTGGACGAGACGACCGCGAAACTGCGCACGCTGCTGGGCGCGCTCGGGGTGTAGTTCCGTATCCGGGTGCGGACGGTCGGACATCGCGCGGTGGGGTGATAGTTTGGCGCGGAGCAATACGACATGCGTCACGAAATGCGTTACGAACGATGGGGAGATTGGTATGGCGAAGTTCCTGGCTCCGGCCCTGGGCAGCGCGGCAGTCGGTGTTGTTCTCGGCATCGTGGCGGTGTTCGGAGTGACAGCCGCCGTGCAGGAGAACACGCGCCCCGAGATCGACCGCAGCGGAAACGCCGATTCCTCCCTCCTGAACCAGGTTGAGTACGGCAGCCGCTGACGGCTCCGGCAACGCTTCGAGTTCACTCACGTACCGAGGCGCGACGGACACCCCGTCCGCCGAACCCCTGTCTCGACGGTGGCTGTACGGCGCCACCGTGGTGGCAGTGCTGCTGTCGTTCGCACAGGTCCCTGGCCTGGTCGTCGCCGACACCAAGTACGACCTGACGCAGAATCCGCTCGGTTTTCTCGCGCGCGCTGCTCACCAGTGGAGCAGCACCGCGCCGCTCGGGCAGGTGCAGAACCAGGCGTACGGCTATTTCTTCCCGCACGGCACGTTCTTCGCCGCCGGGCAACTGCTGCACATCCCGCCATGGATCACCCAGCGTGCCTGGTGGGCGGTGCTGCTCGTCGTCGGTTTCTGGGGAATCATCCGGCTTGCCGAGGCCCTCGGAATCGGTAACCGCGGTTCCCGTGTACTCGCGGCGATCGTGTTCGTCCTCTCCCCCCGCGTCCTGACCACACTCGGATCCATCTCCTCCGAGGCGCATCCGATGATGCTGGCCCCGTGGGTGCTCCTTCCCCTCGTCCGCTACCTGAGCAACCGGGATGTGTGGTCGCCGCGCAGGCTGGCCGCGCAGTCGGCGGTGGCGGTCGCGCTCATGGGCGCGATCAACGCCGTGGCCACCGCGGCGGCCTGTCTCATCGCCGCGTTGTGGTGGGTCGCGCACCGGCCCGATCGCCGATGGTGGCGATTCACGGTGTGGTGGATTCCGTTGTGCCTCGTCGCGGTGACGTGGTGGATGGTGCCGCTGCTCCTGCTCGGCCGCGTCAGCCCGCCGTTCCTCGATTTCATCGAATCGTCCGGCGTGACCACCGAATGGACGTCGCTCGCGGAGGTACTTCGCGGGACGAGCAGCTGGACGCCGTTCGTCTCCCCCGAGCGCATCGCCGGCGCCGTCCTGGTGACCCAGCCCGCCGCAGTACTCGTCACCGGCGCGCTCGCGGCAGCCGGAATGGCCGGCCTCGCGATGCGGTCCATGCCCGCGCGTGGCCGCCTGACCCTGATCCTGTTCGTCGGGATCGCAGGGCTCGGCGCCGGCTACGCCGGGGATCTCGGCTCGCCGTTCGCAGATCAGGTGCGCACGTTCCTGGACTCCACGGGCGCGCCGCTACGCAACGTCCACAAACTCGAACCACTGATCCGCTTGCCGCTCGTCCTCGGGCTCGCACACCTGCTGCGGTGGGTGCCTATGCCCGGTTCGGTGCCGTGGGCGCGTACCCGCGCCGCGTTCGCCCACCCCGAACGCAACCCGATGGTCGCCTTCACGACGCTCGTTCTCGTCGCGCTGACCCTCGCGACGTCGCTCGCGTGGACCGGCAAGCTCGCACCGCGCGGCGCCTACGACAGCGTGCCCGAGTACTGGCACGACACCGCGGCGTGGCTCGACGAGAACACCGACGATCGCGGGGAACGCGCCCTGATCGTGCCCGGAGCACCGTTCGGCAGCCAGATCTGGGGACTGACCCGCGACGAGCCGCTACAGGCACTCGCCTCCACACCGTGGGCGTCGCGCGACGCCGTGCCCCTCGTCCCGCCGGGCGCGATCCGGGCCCTCGATTCGGTGCAACGGCAGATCGCGGACGGTCGCCCCTCGCCGGGGCTGGCCGCGACCCTGCGCGGCCAGGGCATCGGGTTCCTCGTGGTGCGCAACGACCTCGATCCGGAGACGTCCCCGGCCGCACGACCCGCGCTGGTCCACCGCGCTCTCGACGAGTCCCCCGGCATCGAGCGGGTCGCCCGATTCGGCGACGACATCGTGTTCGCGAACGCCGACGGATTCGTCACCGACGCCGACCTGCGCCCGGTGTATCCGGCGGTGGAGATCTACCGCGTGACTGCCCCCGCGGCGGCCCCCACCGGCCCGTACATGGTGGACGCGGCGGACGTGCCCGTCGTCCAGGGCGGCCCCGAATCGTTGCTCGGCATCAACACCGCAGACCCGGACCGGGTCGGGCCCACACTGCTCGCCGCCGATGCGGAACGCGCGGGTCGACCCGTCGGCGAACTCACCGTCACCGACACCCCGACCGACCGTGAGACCGACTACGGCCAGGTGGATCACCATTCCTCGGCGATCCGCGCGGCCGACGACCCGCGGCGCACCCACAACGCGGTGCCCGACTATCCCGTCCCGGACACCGAACTCGTCCGCGCCGAGTGGGAAGGCGCACGAATCACGGTGTCGAGCGCCGCCTCGGATGCCACCCAGCTCGGCGGCACCGCGGTGGGCAGCGGACCCGCCGCCGTCGTCGACGGCGACCCCACCACCGGCTGGCACAGCAACGGTCTCGAATCCGCGGTCGGCCAGTGGCTGCAACTCGACCTCGACACCCCGATCCACGCCGGCATGCTGCAACTGACGATCAGTTCCGGAGCGCTCGGCGATCCCGTGCGGTGGCTCGAGGTGTCCACCGAACGCGGCAGCACCGCCGTACGCGTCGACGAACCCGGGCGGCCCCAGACGGTCGCGCTGCCGCTCGGGACGACGTCGTGGATCCGTATCACCTCCACCCACACCGAACGCGGGACGCGCGGCAACCAGTTCGGGATCGCCGAGCTCGCGGTGGACGAGTTCACCGACGGTCGCACCCCCGAACGCATCGACATCCGGCGCCGCATCGTCGTCCCGGGACCGTCCGCAGGCGCCGAGGTCCGCGGCTGGAATCTCGGACAAGAGTTCCCCGGGCGCGGTAGCTGCGTCGACACCCCGGACCGGGTGCGGTGCGCGCGTGGCCTCGCGACGTCGACGGAAGAGCCCAACACGTTCACGCGCACCCTCGAGGTTCCCGCCGCCACCGCCGTCGAACCGGACCTGTGGGTCCGGGCGCGGCCTGGGCCGGCACTCGACGCCCTCGTCACCCGCACCGATCGGGTCGTCGCCCGTGGCGCCGCCGAGGTCGTCGATCTGCAGGGATCCGCCTTCGCGGCAACCGACGGCGACCCCCGTACGTCGTGGGCCGCCGACGAGGGATCCCTCGGGCCCGGTGGCCCGCGCCCGACTCTCACGCTGGAACTGCCCTCGCCGCAACGGGTGACAGGTCTGGACATCGCAACGTCGCTGGGGACGCTGCCGGTCGCGCCGCAGGCTGTCGCGGTGAACCTGGGCAACGGCCCGCAGGTACGTGAGCTGGACGAGGGCACCACGTCGGTGGAACTCGCCCCGCATCTCACCGACCGGATCACCCTCACGCTCGTCCGCTGGGACGACGTCCTCGACCGGACGGTGCTGGGCTTCTCGAAACTCGCGCCTCCCGGCATCGCCGAAGTGACCGTCCGAGGTGAGAACGGCCCGATCGGCGCACAGGATCCGATCTACGACAGGGAAGTGACCGTCGGATGCGAGGACGGCCCGGTCGTCACCGTCGACGGGCAGCAGTACCGCACGTCGGTGACGGCAACCGTCGGCGATCTCGCCTCCGGAGCAGAAGTTCCCGCGACACTGTGCGACGCCGATGTGGTGGGCATGGCCGCCGGCAGCGTCGATGTCGACGTCGTGCCGGGCACCGCGTTCATCGTCTCGCGCCTGCACCTGACCGTTCCCGGCGCCGACCCTCAGGTCGTGTCCCCGGTGGAGTTGGAGAAGGGTCGCTGGTCGGCTGCCCTGCGAGAGCTGACCGTGCCCGCAAGCGACGAGGACCGGCTGGTGGTGATCCCCGAAAGCACCAACGTCGGCTGGACGGCCCGCAGCGCGGACGGTCTCGACGCCACCCCCGTCGTCGTCGACGGGTGGCAACAGGGCTGGATCCTGCCGGCAGGCGCGGAAAGCACGCTGACGCTCGAGTTCACCACCGACCGCTGGTACCGGCTGGGGATCTTCGGCGGTCTCGCGCTGCTGCTGCCGTTGTTCGCGCTGGCCCTGTGGCCGCTGTCCAGGCGTCGCGGGTCGGACCCCGGCCCCGCGTCGCGTACCTGGCGGTCACCGGCGGTCGCATTTGCCGGTGTGCTGGCCGCCGCGGTCGTCGTGGCGGGTGGCGCAGGTGCGGCGGTGGTCGTTCTCGGTGCCGCCGGGCTCGTCGCCGTCGTGCGTCGTCGGGGACAGCGCGCCGCGTCCCGTCTACTCGTGGGCACCGCAGGCGGCGCGACCATGGTTGCGATGGCCTTGCTGTCCACCGGGCCGTGGCGCTCACCCGACGGATATGTCGGGCATTCCTACCTGATTCAGCTTGCGGCGCTGGTCGGGCTCGTCGCGGTGGGTTTCGCGGCCCTGCCCTTGCGGGACGCTTCCCAACGGCGGAAAGCGTCGCGGGCGGGTACCTCGACGAGCGCGTAACTGACCGACGCGATCGCGGTGCTGAGCACCAACGTCACCGCGAGCACCGGCCAGAAGTGGCCCTGGAACGGCGCGATCCCGAAAACCGGGAACACGATCGCCATCACCGCCAGGTGCCAGATGAACAGCCCGTACGACCAGCGGCCCACTGCCAGTGCCAGCGGACTCGCAAGGATCCGGTGCCGCTCGCGTGGGGCGAGCACCAGCGGTGCGAGCAGCGCGAAACTCATGATCGCGCCCAGCACGATCTTGTTGGTGTACTCCCACGGTTCGAGGTCGGTGAGCGTCTTCGGCCCGGCCAGCGGAGTGGCCGCCAGACCGAACGCCACCACCGCGATCACGGCCATGAGAGATCGGCGTTCCGCGATCCGGTGCAGCCACGTCCGGGGACCCGTCACGAGTTCGGCCAGGAGGATTCCGGCGACGAACCACGGCACGTACCCGGGTAGCCAGTTCTCGTGGTTGGTGTGCTCGGGAGTCGGCACCGGCAACCACACCCACGCCAGCGACAGCACGCTCACTCCGAGCAGCAACGGAATCCGGAACCTGGCGGACGGCCCCCGCAATCCGGCTACCGCGACCGCCGCCAGTGGCAGCACCGCATAGAACGCGACCTCGACGGACAGGCTCCACATCTGGGTGAGCCCTTCGGTGAGCGTCAGGGGCACGAACACCTGCGTGAACGTCATGTTCGCCCACCACACCGTGGCTCCACCCCCGGCGCCGGGGAGCAGCCACAACACCAGGATCACCGCGATCCAGTAGGCGGGCAGAATGCGCGTCGCGCGCGAGACCAGGTATCGGCGGGTGGAGGGTCGCGGGCCGAGGCCGCGCACCTCGGCGGCGTGCGGCCGCCACAGCAGAAAACCCGACAGGGCGAAGAACAGAGCGACGGCGAGATCCATCCGTCCCCAGACCCGGCCGATCACCGGGTCGTTCACCGCGCCGGTCTGGAATGCGACGTGGGTGACGAGCACGGCTACCGAGGCCAGCCCACGCATGCCCTCCAGCGCTGGGAGAAAGCCCTTCGCGCCGGGGTCGGGGGCCGTACTACTAGTCATCGGCGACCAGTGTGCCCGCCTAGGCATGCCCGCGTAAATGCGGGTTCGTCACGAGCGACGACCAACTCGAGTCCGTGGGCTGTTAGTGTCTGGGCTCACGTGGCGTTCGCGGGTCGGATGCCAAGGCGATCCGCGCAGCCCTGCTGCCGGTGGGGGTACTCGATGACAACCCGTTGAGTGAGGAGAGACAGCATGGCTGAGCGTTCGAGCTCCGGCCGGATACTTGCGTTGAGTCTGATAGGCCTGGGGGCTTTCCTCCTGGTAATCGCAATTCTCGTACCGACCTACACTGTCGGCAAATTGGCGACCACGCCCCTCGACCTCGAGGTGACCACGATCGCCGAGGGCACGGGCGACATCCTCAATTCACGAGCGCTGCTCGCAGGCAAGGCACAGGTCGACCGGGACGTCCCGATCGTGGCACAGCGTTACGTCACGGTGGAGGATCCGTCGAACGGCGACATCATGACGCTCCAGGCAGGTCAGACGGTGCGCCGTCTCGACATGCAGGGCGACACCGGCCTGGTCTCGGCGACGGTCGACCGGGTCACCATCGACCGCGACACGGCGCTGCCGGTCTCGTCCGAGGACTTCGCCGACCGCGTGAGCACGGTGCAGACGACTGCCGACGCGCCGCCCACCGATCTCGGCGACCGCGGTGGCCTGCAGTACAAGTTCCCGTTCGACGTCAAGCAGGAGTCGTACCCCTACTTCGACATCAATGCCCGCGAGACCTTCCCCCTCGAGTTCCAGGGTGAGGAAGAGATCAACGGCATGGCGGTCTACCACTTCCGTCAGGAAGTCGGACCGATCGACCTGTCCGAGGCCGATCCCGAGGTCCCCACGTACAAGCTGAGCCTCCCCGCCTCCACCTGGGGTGTCGGTGAGGGCGACGAGCCGATCACGATGACCCGCTGGTACAACAACGTCCGCGACCTGTGGGTCGACCCCATCACGGGTGTCGTGGTCAAGGGTCAGGAAGCACAGGACCAGTACTACGCACGCGAAGCCGACACCCCGGAGGTGACGGTTCTCGACGTCACACTGCCGTTCAACGAGGAAACCGTCGAGTACCAGATCGGTCAGGCCAAGGACGGGCAGGATCAGCTGTCGCTGTTCGGCCGCACCCTGCCGATCATCCTGGGCATCCTCGGCGCGATCCTGCTGATCGCGGGCTTCGTTCTCGGTCTCCGCGGCGGGCAGAACGGTGGCCGTCGTGCCGCCACCGCCAACGGACCGTCGCCGGCCGGTCCGGAGACCACCACGGTCGGCACGACGCAGTCGACGACGTCGCAGCGTGACTACACCGACGACCGCACCGAGGTCATCCCGCGCACCGATCCGGATGCGGACACGCAGCAGCGTGACTGGACCACCGATCAGACGCAGGAGATCCCGCGGACGGACCTGCGTAAGCCTCCTCCCCAGTAGGGCCGCAGTTCAGTAGAGCCGCAGTTCACTGCACCTCGCGCACCGCCCCTCACCGTCCACGGTGGGGGGCGGTGCCGTTCTCCGGGTCCGGCGCCGGCACAGACGCGCCGGCGGCACGCACGGCCAGCACGGCGACGACCGCCGCTGTCACTGCCGCGACGCCGACCGCGATCCCGACGAACTGTTCGATCGTGGAGGCGACCGTGAGCATCAAAATCGCTTCGACGGCGAGACCCGCCCACGCGACCAGCGCGAGATGCGTCCTTTCGCCCGCTATCGCCGACAGCAGCGCCCCCTGCAGCACCGACAGGCACGCTCCCTGCAGTGCGAACATCCACAGCAGCGACTGCACAGGCTGGTACGCGTCACCGACGAGAAGCGGGACGAGCGGTGCGCACACCGCGGCCGCCGCGACCAGCGCCGCGCCCAGGCCCACGAGCACCGTCAGCGCGGACCGCACCGCCGCCGCGGATTCCGCCGGATCGGCCATGCGTGGATACAGCACCACGCCGACCGCCTGCGGCAGCCAGAACGCCACCTTCGTCGCCACCGCGCCGAGGGCGTAAAGACCTGCGGAGTCGGGATCGAGCACCACGCGGGCGAGCAGCAGGTCGAGCGACGTCAACGCGATCAGCGCGAGTTGCACCTGGGAGGCACGCAGTACCGCTCCGGCGCTGGGCACCGGTGACCGTCCCGGCTCCGCACGGTCACCGCGTCCGACGAGCGCAGCCGCGACGACTGCGGTGAGACCGGTTCCCACGGCGCCGGCGAACAACGCCGCACCGGGTCCGCCGCCGAGCATGAGCACCACGACCGCCGGAACCACCTTCGCGACGCCCGCGGTGGCCAGCACGACGCTGAGCGCGCCGAACCTGCCGCTACCTTGCAGAAGCCCCTGTTCACCCGCGAGGAGCACGAGCAGCGGTGCGGTCACCAAGGATCCGGCCGCGCCCGCGACGCTGGTGTCGAGCGCCCACGCCACCACCGGAACAAGCACCAGCGCGACGACACCCGCCGCGGCCGCGCACCGGAAACCGAGGCGGCGGAGCACCGCGACGCTGCTGCCGTGCACGGCCTCGCGGGCCACGACCGTCTGCAGGGCGAGCGCCGGAACCGCCAGCACGAGCTGGGCGGCGAGCAGGCTCGCGAACTCGCCGTATCCGGCCGGACCGAGCCAGCGACCCGCGGGAAGGTGCAGCAGGTAAGCCGCGATGTTCGCGGTCATCGCCCCGACGGTCACCATCGTCATTCCGGCGGCAGCCGACCGCCGCGTCGTCTCGGGTCGAGGCATCCGCCCATCCTCGCATCAGCAGAGACACCGTATTCTGCCGCCATGCTCACGCCGGTGTCCTCGCGTTCGGGCGCACCGGCGTCGGTGCGTGCGTTCGCACCGGCCCTGTGGTCCCTCCTGCTGACGTTCGTGGTTCTCGGCCCGCTCCTGACATCCCCCGGTTATCTGCTGCTGCGGGACGCGGTGAGCACGCCGCGCTCCTTCCTCACCGACTCCGCCCTCGGTTTGTCCGACGCGGCGGCTCGCGCCGTCCCCCAGGATGCGCTGCTCGCCTGGGTGACCACCATGATCGACGGGGGAATCGCGGTGACCGTCATCCTGGCGCTGTCGGTGTGGGCCGCCGGGTGGGGAGCCGCGCGGCTCGTCTCCGTCGTGCTGCCGCGGGCGGGGATCCCCGGACAGCTCGTCGCGGCCACGGTCGCGGTCTGGAATCCCTACGTCGCCGAACGGTTGCTGCAGGGCCACTGGAGCCTGCTCGCCGGGTATGCCGCGCTGCCCTGGGCGATGTGCGCGGCGGTGACGATCCGTCGCCGGCGACGCGGCGGGTGGCCGGCATTGACGCTGAGCCTCGCAGCGGCCGGGCTGACACCGACCGGAGTGCTGCTCGCGGCCGTCGGGGCTCTGGCGGTGCTCGCCGTTCCCGGAGGACGCGTCTCGGTGCCCGCGCGGGTGGCCGGCGGGGCTGCCCTCACCGTGTGCGCGTCACTGCCGTGGCTCACCGCCACGTTCCTGGCGGGCGGAGGAACCGAGGCCGACCCGGCCGGGGTGCGGGCGTTCGCCGCGCGGGCGGAGCCGATGCTCGGCACCCTCGGGTCGCTCGCCGGGCTCGGCGGTATCTGGAACGCCGGTGCAGTGCCGGAGTCGCGGAGCACGCCGTGGGCGCTCGTCGGCACGGTCCTGTTGCTCGTCGTCGTGGGATGCGGTGTCCCGGCGCTGTGGCGTCGCCGTCGTCATCCGGTGGTCGTCTCGGCCGCGGTACTGGCTGCGCTGGCGGTGCTGGGACCTGCCGTGGCCGCGACGGGCGCCGGTCTCGCGGGCGGTGCATGGTCGATGGAGAACGTGCCCGGCACGGGCCTGCTCCGGGATACCCAGAAGTGGGTTGCGCTGGCGATGCCGGGTTACGCGCTGGCCGCAGCGGCAGGTGTGGGGGCGCTACGTCGCCGGTTCTCCGGCCCGTCGACGGTCTGGGCGACCGCTCTGATCGCCGGACTCCTGCTCGCACTGCCCGACCTCGCGTGGGGGGTCTCCGGGCAGATCCGGCCGGTGCACTACCCCGACGGGTGGCGCAAGGTCGCCGAGTCCGTCACCGCGCGCGACGGCGATGTGGCGGTGCTGCCGGGAGGCATGTTCCGGATCTTCGATTTCTCCGGTCTGGTGGCCGTCCTGGACCCCTTGCCACGCATGGTGCGTGCGGACGTGTTGCAGACCGGCACGCTCGTCGTGGCGGGAGGCACGGTAGCCGGTGAGGGTCACCGTGCCGAGGAAGTCGAAGAACTCCTGCTGACCGGCGCCGACCCGGCGGCACTAGCCGCGAACGGTGTGGGCTGGGTGGTCGTCGAACACGGCACCCCCGGCGGCCTCGGCGAGTCGCAGCGCACCCTGGATGCACTCGAGCAGGTGTACGGCGACGACGATCTGAGCCTGTACCGGGTCGACGGGGTTTCCGGCGACGCGTCGCCGCACCGGGCGTCCGCCATCGCGGCGCACATGGTGTGGCTGCTGATGTCAGCGTGCGGCGCTGTGGGCGTGCTTGTGCAGCGGTTCGCCCGTTCTCGGAAACAGCCCTGAGACGGCTCGGCCGCGGGCGGTGCCCGACAGGACGTCGAACACTCCGTCACCGGTGGCCTCCCACGAGAATTCCCCGGCCCGGAAGCGGGCCTTCGCACCGAGCTGACGCAGCCGGTCACGATCCTCGAGCAGGTCGGCCACCGCATCGGTGAGCTGGGCCGGAGAATTCACCAGCAGCCCCGTCACCCCGTCGATGATGGAATCGGTCAGGCCCTTGGAACTGCGGTATCCGATCGTGGGCACACCGTGCTGGGCGGCTTCGACCACCGCCAGACCCCACCCTTCCTTGCGGGAGGGCATCACGTGCAGCCATGCGCGGGAGAGGAGTTCGTGTTTCCGATCCTCGGCGACGTGACCGTGGAAGGTGACCGCGTCCGCGATGCCGAGTTCTGCTGCGGCATCGCGCAGGTTCTGTTCCCACCAGCCGCCGCCGATGACGTCGAGATGCAGGCCGGGAATGCGTCTGCGCAGCGCGGCGACAGCGCCGAGCGCGTCCTCGATCTGCTTGTGGGGTACGAGCCGGGACAGCACGCACAGGCTCGGATGTTCGGTGCGGGTGTGGTCGTCTCCGGGGACGACACCGGCGGGGATCGCGTCCGCGCCGTTGCGCACCACCGCGATGCGGTCCCGGTCGACGCCGAGCGCACGCAGTTCGTCGGCCGACGGGAGCGACACCGTGAGGTACTGGTTGCGGCGGTGGACCCGCGGCGACAACGACGACTCGATCCACCAGCCGAGTTTCGCCATCAGCCGTCCCGCGACAGGCCACTGCTCCCGGTGGCAATGGTGCACGAGGAGGGTGACCGGTGCTCCGGCGACCACCCTGGCGAAGAACGGGATGCCGTTCTGGGTGTCGATGACAGCATCGGGGCGGATTCCGGCCAGCGGACCGAACCCCAGCCGTCCGGCCGCGATCGCGGCGAGTGCGCGCGGGTACACGGTGAGCCGGCCGCCACCACGGCTGATGTCGATGCCGTCGACGGTGTCGCGACTCGGCGCACCCGGATACGACGCAGTGCGCAGCGTGACTTTGATACCGCGCGCGGCGAGTTGGGCGCCCACCTGTTCCAGGTACCGCTCGCTGCCACCCCCTTGGGGGTGTCCGGTGTCCCGCCAGCAGAGCAGCAGTACCTCCTGCACGCGAAGCCCCCAATGTGTTGCAGACGTCCCGTAGGGACCGGTGGGTGACCCGGGAGGGCCTAGGTATGACAACGAACACCCTAACGGTTACGGGACCGGCATAGGTATGGAGATCTCCCTCGAGCTCCACACTAAGGTGGTTCGACGTGCCTTCTCCGACCGCGCCCGACTCCCGCGTGACCCGGCTCTTCTCACGACGCGCGACGCTGCGTCGGTCGGTGGGCCTGCTGAGCAGTTTCCGTTTCGAGCAGACTGCGCCCGAGAAGTTCTACGGCGGCCTCGCCCACGACACGGTCGATCTGATCGGGGATCTGTACACCGGCGCCACCGGCACCGGACTGTCGGGCACGACGGTCGTCGACGTCGGTGGCGGACCCGGATACTTCGCGGACGCATTCCACGCGGTCGGGTCGCGTTACGTGCCGATCGAGCCGGATCCGTCGGAGATGCACGCGGCCGGACTGCGAGTGGGTGGCGCGATCCGTGGATCGGGACTGGCGTTGCCGCTGCGCGACGGTTCGGTGGACGTGTGCTTCTCGTCCAACGTCGCCGAGCACGTCTCGGCGCCGTTTGTGATGGCCGACGAGATGCTGCGCGTGACGCGGCCGGGCGGGCTGATGGTGCTGTCGTACACGTTGTGGTGGGGTCCGTTCGGCGGTCACGAGACAGGACCGTGGCACGCGTTCGGAGGTGAGTACGCGGCCCGGCGGTACGCCCGCAAGCACGGACGCGAACCGAAGAACAGATACGGGCATTCCTTGTTCGAGGTGGGTGCGAGCGACGGTCTGCGCTGGGCGCGGGCGACCCCGGACGGCACCTTGCTCGCCGCGTTTCCGCGCTACCACCCACGGTGGGCGTGGTGGCTCGTGAAAGTCCCGGGACTGCGGGAAATCCTGGTGAGCAACCTGGTTCTCGTGATGCAGCGGCGGTGACCTGCGCGGGCACCGGGCGCACATCGCCTAGGGTCGCGGTATGACCGCACTGGCCCTCGACGTCGGCGGCACGAAACTTGCCGCGGCCATCGTCGCCGACGACGCGACACCACTCGAGCCGAAGTCCTTGCCCGTGCCCGCCACGGGTGTCTGGAATTCGTGCGCCGCACTGCTGCGAGACGTCGCCGGCCCGGAACCGGTGACGGCGGTCGGGATCGCCGCGGCCGGTCCGGTCGACGCCGTGCACGGCACCGTGTCGCCGATCAACATCGCCGAATGGGCCGCCGGATTCCCGCTGGTCGATGCCGTCCGCAGCCTCTTCCCGCGCGCCCGCGTACGCATGGCAATGGACGGTGCCGCCGCGACCCTGGGTGAGCAGCGCTTCGGTGCCGGACGCGGCGCGCCCGATCTGCTCGGCGTGGTCGTCGGTACCGGGGTCGGAGGTGGGCTGGTTCTCGGCGGCCGGATCGTCGGCGGGCGCACAGGCAATGCCGGACACCTCGGGCACATGGTCTCGGCGTACGGGAACGCGGTGTGTGCGTGCGGAGGGGTCGGTTGTGTCGAGACCGTCGCGAGCGGGCCGTCCGCGGTTCGGTGGGCGCGGGCGCACGGCTGGGAAGGATCCGACGGTGCGGCGCTCGCTGCCGATGCCCAGGCCGGCATCGGTGTCGCCGCGGCCGCGCTCGAGCGCGCGGGAACCGCGTTGGGCCAGGTCATTGCATCCGCCGCGGCCCTGACGGACATCTCTCGTGTCGTGGTCGGCGGCGGCTTCGCGCAGTCCGGTACGCACCTGTGGCGGCCGATGCTGGCGTCGGCGTCGCGGCATGCCCGGCTCGGATTCTTGCGCGAGTTGCAGATCGTGCCCGCCGAACTCGGTGCGCTGGGCACCCTCGCGGGCGCGTCACTGCTCGCCTCAGGTCACGACTAGATAACCAATCCCTGCTCGCCCTCGACGCTGCCCTACCCTCTGACGTACCACTCATCCAGCGGATCGATCGGCGGTATCGGGATGCGGATTGCTGAGATTTTGCGGAACAAGGGGTCGGGCGTGTGCACCGTCCCACCCGAAACGCCGATCTGCGAGTTGCTCGGCGATTTCGCGCGTTACAACATCGGCGCCATGGTCGTGGTCGAGAACGACGCGGTGGTCGGCATCATCACCGAGCGAGACGTGGTTCGCAGCCTCAACCACCGCGGACCGTCCATCCTCGCCGACACCGCGCGCAACCTCATGACCACCGAGGTGGCGACGTGTCTCCCGAGCGACACCGTCCACAGTCTGGCCGAGACGATGACCGACAGACGGGTCCGTCACCTGCCGGTCGTCGAGGACGGACGCCTCGTCGGGATCGTCAGTATCGGTGACATCGTCAAGAGCCGTCTCGACGAACTGCAGGACGAACGCGATCAGCTCGCGTCGTACATCCACCGAGGTTGACGACTATCCGTCCGAGTTCTCGGCGTCGCTCTGCTCGTCGTCACCGTCCGTGGCTGTCTTCTTGGGCCGATCGAGGACGCTCACGCTCATCCCGTAGGGCAGGAAGCGCACCGACCTGGTCGGATCGGTGTTGCCCTTGAGTGCGCGCAGGGCGTCGAGTTCGGCCGGATAGACCTGATCGACATACACGACTCCGTCGTCGTCGCTGGTGTAGACGACCCAGACGCCCGCGCCGGTCTCGCCCGTAGTCTCGGGCGAGGGGGCACTATGGGGTGTGCGGGGTCGCTCCGGCGCGTCGAGGAACGACAGCACACGGTCCTTGAGCTGACGTAACTCCTCACCGGCCTCGCGGACCACTCGGTCGAGGTCGTCGGGATCGAATCCGAAGGGGTTGTTCTCCGCCATTGTTCTCTCCTGCCGTTGGCCCCGTGACCGAGCGCCACGGCCACTGGACCCCGTCGCGTGACCCCGGGCACTGTCCAGTGTGGTCAACTCCCCGGGTTCCCGCCACCGCCCGTCCTCAACCTTCCCAAAAACCTGTAACCTGTTCTAGTGTTCGGGGTCACAGGCGGGGGCCGCCGGAACGCCGGTACCGAACCACGAACCTGCCTTGTATACGAGCAACCAGCAACTGGTGAGGATGCGGACATGACCGACTACGACAAGTTGTTCATCGGCGGCCAATGGGTGGCACCGTCGACCGACGAGAAACTCGAGGTGTTCTCCCCGGCGACGGAGACACGCGTCGGATCGGTTCCCGTCGCCGGGCCGAAGGACGTCGATGCAGCAGTCGCCGCCGCGCGTCGCGCGTTCGACGACGGCCCGTGGCCGCGCATGACCCCGACCGAGCGCGGCCGGGTGATCGCGAAAGCCGCAAAACTTCTCGAAGAACGCGGTGCCGAGATCGCGTCGCTCGTCTCGTCCGAAATGGGCCAGCCCGCCGCCTCGGTGCAGATGATGCAGATGACGCCGTCCCTCGCAACGCTCAACTACTATGCAGGACTTGCCGATTCGTTCAAGTGGACGGACGAGCGGACCGGTTCGTTCGGCCGCTCGCGCGTCACCCGCGAACCGGTCGGTGTCGTCGGAGCCGTGATCGCATGGAACGTGCCGTTGTTCCTGTGCGCCAACAAGCTCGGACCTGCCCTCCTCGCCGGCTGCAGCGTCGTCCTCAAGCCGGCACCGGAATCGCCCCTCGCGGTCAACGTCGTCGCCGAAATCTTCACGGAGGCCGGACTTCCCGAAGGAGTCCTGTCCGTGGTGCCTGGTGGCGCCGAGACCGGTGAATACCTCGTCTCGCACCCCGACCTCGACAAGATCACGTTCACCGGCTCGACGGCCGTCGGCAAGCACATCGGCGAGATCGCCGCACGCAATCTCAAGCGCTGCTCCCTCGAACTCGGTGGCAAGTCCGCGGCCATCATCCTCGAGGACGCCGATCTCGACTCCACCATCGCGATGCTCGTGATGTCGGGCCTGATGAACACGGGCCAGGCCTGCGTCGGGCAGACCCGCATCCTCGCGCCGCGGTCCCGGTACGACGAGGTGGTCGAGAAGATCGTCGCCACCGCCGCCTTCTTCCCCGTCGGCCCGCCGTCCGACGAAGGTGCACAACTCGGTCCCCTGATCTCGGCCAAACAGCGCGAACGCGTCGAGGGTTACATCGCCAAGGGCCTCGAAGAAGGTGCCCGCCTCGTCCTCGGCGGCGGTCGCCCCGCGGGCCTCGACACGGGCTACTTCGTCGAACCCACCGTTTTCGCCGACGTCGACAATTCGATGACGATCGCGCGCGAGGAGATCTTCGGCCCCGTCCTGTGCGTCCTGCCCTACGACAGTGTCGACGAAGCCGTGCAGATCGCCAACGACTCCGACTACGGCCTTGCGGGATCGGTCTACACCACCGATGTCGAGAAGGGCCTCGACATCGCGTCGCGCGTCCGGACCGGCACGTACGGAATCAACTGGTACGCATTCGATCCCGGCTCGCCGTTCGGTGGGTACAAGAATTCGGGCATCGGCCGCGAGAACGGTCCCGAAGGCCTCGAGGCGTTCTGCGAGACCAAGTCCGTGCTCTACCCGCCCGGTTACCAGGACTGACCCGAAACCGGGTCCAGCGAAACAAAAAGCGTGGCACTCGGTCGAAAGACCGGGTGCCACCCTTCGTGCTACCCCCGCAATGCTTCGTCCCGGACGTTCGGCCGAAACACTGCGACCTCTGCCAATGCAGCCGTGGCCGATTCGACAGCACCTTCGAACAGCGCTGCGCCGGCTTCAGCCGACGCCGCCGTCGGGTCGCCGATCACTCCGAGGCTGCCGAAGTCGTCGCTGAGCCACCCGAAGCTCACGGGCTTGCCGAACCCGACGTAGTGGTACTCCGTGAGGTGTTCGGGGACGCTGCGCTCTGCGAGAGACATATCCACCAAGTCCGGACGCAGATGCAACATCAGTGACGATTCCTTCGCACCGCCGTGTACACCCATCCCGAGTTCGTCACCGACCGATACGCCACCCTGATCCGCGGGCATGGACGCATGGAGCAAGAAAGTCTGCAGTCCGAAGCGGCGGCGCAGTTCCCGGCAGGCGACCTGGAGCAGCGCCGAATTACCACCGTGCCCGTTGAAGAAAGCCAGTCGACGACAAGGGGTCGACGCGACCGAGCGCCCGATATCCACCACGGTGGCCATCATCGTTTCCCACGACAACCACACTGTTCCGGGCGCCCAGTGGTGCTCGTCGGACTTCGTGTACGCCAGTGGAGGCAGGTGCCACACATCGACGCCACGTGCATGCGCACGTTCGACCGCACTCCGGGCCACCGCATCCGCAACGATCAGATCGGTTGCCAGAGGAAGATGTGGACCGTGATGCTCGATCGCGCCGGTCGGAACGACGATCACCGAATCGCGTGCGAGGACTGCGCCTGCGGCAGGCCCCGAGAGCTCGGCCAGATTGCGCGTCATACGAGCTTGCCCGGATTGAGCAGTCCGTGCGGGTCGACACGTGCGGCGTGCGCCCGGACGGCTTCCACGTTACGGTCCACGAACCACTGGTGGGGGCTGTGAACAGCGACCCCCAGTTCCCGTAGCCGGTCGATGCCGTCGTAGACCTGCTCCGGGCTGTGGTAGATCCCGTTGAGCATGCCGATCGGCGCCCTGTGGCCGGCCTCGATGTGCAGCATCGATCCGTCGTACACCTGGTTCACCTCCGCAAAGCGGTCGACCAGTGCGTCGCCGCCGACTTCCACGTGGAAGTATTTTCCGGGAGCCGTTCTCTGCAGATGCCACGTCGGATGGTTGTACGACAAAGAGGACAGTTTCGCTCCGGTCTGAGGCCCTTGCCGGATGTCCTCGACTCGGCCGCCCGCATTCTCGACCATGGCGACCGCCGTATCGAGGGCCTCCACATCGATGATCGAGCGGAGGCTCGCGCGGCCGTGTGGGTACCCACGATCGCGCGGCAGTGTGGCGACCACCTGCGGCACATCGGCCGAGACGAGGCGGGGACGGGGCGACAGACGGCCCAATTCCCGCACCATCGGTAGAGCTTGTTCGAAAGTTTCGAAGCTGCAGAACAATCCACGCCAGTCCTGGAGTGGTTCGAGCCTGACCGTCGCCCGTGCCAGGATGCCCGTGACGCCGTACGCGTGCAGATAGGTATCCACCTCCGCTCCGGACACGGATACGAGTTCACTGCTGCCGTCGGCATGTGCAACGTCGAGTGCGGTCACGAACCCGTCCATATTCGACCCGTGCGCGATAGTGCCCGTTCCGCCCGAACCACCAGCAAGAAAACCTCCGAGAGAACTCCCCCCGGTCGACGGGTACATCCACAATTGCTGGCCGTGATCGCGAGCGACGGATTCGAGCGTGGTCATCTTGGCGCCGGCCTCGGCAACTAGGTACCCGTCCCCGATCTCGAGAACCGCAGTCGCACGGGATAAGTCGACCACGAGCCCGCCGCGCATCGGGATCGCCTGGCCGTAGTTCCCGGTTCCTTTCCCTCGCGGCGTCACCGGGACCGCATGTTCCACCGCCAGAGCGACGATCGGCGCCACCTGGTCTGCAGACGACGGATACACCACGAGATCGGCGAGTCCGAGAGGGAGTTGAGCTTCGAGAATCGGTGACATCTTCGCCCAGTCGGCGGAGGCTTTCCGACGGGCCGCCAAGTCGGTACTCACGCAGTCGGCGCCCACGAGCACCCGAAGCTTGCTGGTGAAGACGTCGAGACGGGATTGGAGAACCGAGGTCACAGTTCCGCTCCGATCGAGGTGTCGACGAACTGGTTCGTGGCGATGTCGTCCGGTGTGATGTCGGCCTTGATCGACGCCCCGGATTGCTGAAGGATCGGAACGAACGTGTCGATCGTTTCCTGAATCCGAGCGATGTCGAATTGTCCGACGGCGAGGCCCGGTTCGGCCCCCATGAAGCCCTGCTCCTTCAACTGGGTCGCGCCGTATTCGGCCACCCCTTCGGAGTAAACCCAGCCGTCGTTGTACTGCGTGACGATGTCGGTGATGATTGCATTTGCCCTGGAGGGGTCGGCGACGTAGTCGAGAGTCGACTGCTGAATGATCGGCACGAGCTTCGCAAGACATGCCTCGTGCTCGGCAAGCTTGTCGGCACGAACCGAAATCGCCTGGGGATATACGACATAACCCTCGTCTGCGATAAGGGCCGAGGCGATCGGCCTGCCCCAAGCTCCGACTTCGTTCTCGTATGTGTACGGCTCGGCGGTCGCGTACCCCTGCTGCACGATCGTAGGGTCGGCAACGAACCGGGCCGGCGCACCGTCGTAGCTGTTGTCGAGCTGGTCTGCCTTCAAGAGCCCCCTGCTCACGAGCATCGGTCCGAAGACGTTGCCCTGGTTCACCACCACGGTCGCGTCGGACTTGCCGATATCGCCGAGGGTCTTCCAGTCGGGATAAGTTTCCGGATCCCACATCAGGATCTGGGGACTCTTCTTCATCAGGGCCGCCACCGCGATCACGGGCTGGCTCTGCGAAGCAGAGATGGCCCCGTCGGTGGTGATCGTGCCGAGCATCAGGTCGTCGTCGACGTACAGCTGGGACGAGACCGATTGGAATCCGATGGCCGGACCGCCGGCACGGACGTTCACCGCCACCCCGGTGTCCTTGCCATCGGCAACGAGAGTGCCGGTCACACTCTTGCCGGCGGTATCGACGGTGTAGTCGGGTCCTACCAGATTGTAGAGCGGGCCGTGTTCGGCTTCCGGTTCCCAATCCATCTGAATGCCGATCACATCCGGACATATCCCGGACAGTGCCTGATCTGCTGCGGCGGGTTCGAGAGAGACGGTCTCCGTCGTGCCGGTTTCCGAACTTCCGCATGCACCGAGCACCGCGGTGGACAGGACTATGGTCGCGAGGACCGGAATCGAGCGTGTCGATCGCACAGAATGCCTCCGATGGTGAGTGAGAAAGCAGGGTCGAGGGTCAGTCGGCGGTGTTCGACCGCACCGACGAATGCCAAGAACCGATCGCGGCCTTGGTCAGTGCGGTGACGACGAGGAACACCGTGATGCCGTAGAGCGAGGACAGTCCGATCGCCGCATAGAGGTCCTCGGTCTGGAGCCGAGCCCGGTATGTGGTCAGCAGGGTTCCGATTCCTGCCTGGCCCTGGGTGAAGAACATGTCCCCCACCACCGCACCGATGACAGCGAGTCCGGACGAGATACGCAAACCGGCAAAGATCGACGGGAGAGCACCCGGGAGCTGCAATTTGACCAGCCGATGCCACGACGACGCAGAGTTCATGGTGAACAGGTCGTGCATGCTCTTCTCGGTGGAGGTCAGTCCGAACAACGTATTCGAGATCATCGGAAAGAGCGCGATGATCACACATACGACTGTGCGCGAGAAGAATCCGTAGCCGAACCAGAGACCGATCAGCGGGACGATCGCCAGAATCGGGACGGTTTGCAGGATGATTGCGTAAGGGTAGAGCGCGCTTTCGAGCCATTTGGTGCGGCTCATCAGGATCGCCGACCCGATCCCGAGCACACAAGCTACGAGGAGTCCCACCATGGAGACTTGGGCTGTGAGCCACAAAGCTCGCAACATCGGGCCGAGATGCTCGAAATCGAGCAGAGAGACCTGCACGATCCGGTGCGGCGGAGGCAACAGGAACCTGCGCTCGGGTGGGAATACGAGATAACTCACTGCGTACCAGGCGGACACCGCCAGAATAAGGGTCACGATTGCGGGAACCGCAGACAGTACTTTGTGCCGCAACAATTCCCGCGGCCGACCCGCCGTCGAGCCGGCTTCCGGGACGAGCAGGGGAGGGCGTGGGGACTCCAGAAGGGTACTCATCGGTGGCCGCCTTCCAGAGCGGTCGAAACCGCAGCTGTGATGTCGGTGAACGATTGTTCGTAGCGCAGTTCCGGTGGACGCGGATACGCGAACGGCACATCGATCTCGGCGACGATACGGCCGGGACGTGCAGACATCACCACGACGCGGGTGGACAGATAGACCGCTTCGGACACCGAATGTGTGATGAAGAGCCCGGTCACTCCAGACTGCGCGACGATGCGTTGGAGCTCGACCTGCATCGTGAGCCGAGTGATCTCGTCGAGAGCTCCGAATGGCTCGTCGAACAACATGAGGTCAGGATCGCCTGCGAACGCCCGAGCGATCGAGACACGCATGCGCATGCCCCCGGACAACTGACCCGGGAGCTGCTTCTCGAAACCGGTGAGGCCCACGAGATCGATTGCTTCCTGGGCTTTGCGACGGCGCACTGCGCGCGGAACGCCCCGCAACTCCCCTGTCAGTTCGACGTTCGCGCGGACACTGCGCCACGGCAACAACGTCGCCTCCTGGAACACGTAACCCAGGCGAGCGCCGCCCATACGCACGGTTCCGGCAGTTGGTTCACTGAGCCCGGCCGCGAGGCGCAGCAGCGTCGACTTGCCACATCCGGACGGGCCGACGACGGTGACGAACTCACCAGGAGCCGCCACCAGGCTCACATTGTCGAGAGCCAGTGTCCCGGTAGCAAATCTCTTGGTAACAGAGTCGAATTCAACTCCATGCCTCCTTACTTCCACTCCGGCCGGGACCGGAGAGGGCAGTCGGCTTCGGGTGGCGAGGACTGTTGCGATGCTCATGAGCGAACCTCCGATTCGAGGGATGCTGCGAGAGGGACGTGTACCGAACTGCTGACGACCGAAGTGGCGACGAGCCGCCCACGATGCAGGACATGTCGAGAGGAAGGCGCTTCGGCGACTGCTTCGTCGAGGTCGTGCGCTCGAATGGCGAGGAAATCCGCCTGAGCACCTACCGCTACACCTGCCAGAGGCAACGACATGATGTCGCGCGCCGAAGTGCTTACCGCCTCGTAGGCCTCGGTGGTGGTCAGATGTCCCGCGGTGACCAGCAACATGGCGGTCTCGAGCGCGTCGCTCCGACCGAGGGGATTGAAGGGATCCCTGACGTTGTCGGCTCCGCCCGCTACGCGGACGCCGGCATCGAGAAGAGCTCGCACCGGCGTGAGACCCCGGGGAGTCGCCACCGGATGCCCCCAACCCTGGAGGTAGAGATTGGTGATCGGGAGCGCAACGATCCCGATGCCGGTCGCGCGGACGGCCTCGATCACGTGTGCCCGCACTCCCGGATCGACGGTGCCCAGACTCACGCAGTGTCCCGCGGTCACCGGAATGTCGTCGGGCCACCCGCGCACCGTTTCCGCGAGTTCCAGGAGGGTGAGCACATTCGGATCGAGTTGCTCGTCGGTGTGCATGTCCACGCCCACCCCACGCCGTTTCGCGATCGACAGCAGCCGCTGCAGGGTCGCGCTCGGATCGGGGGCGTGGTGGGGACTCCCGCCGACAAAGTCGACGCCGAGATCGATTGCTTCTTCGACGATCTCGTCACCCACGTCGTGTGGAGTGAGCGCGGTGAGTTGAATGTCCATGACGCTCGCCAGCTCCTCACGAACCTGCAGGAGTGCGTGGACGCCGCGCAGGGGTTCCGGCCCGGGAAGGAGGTCGACGTGTGTCCGGACCGCGGTGGTTCCGTTGGCCAGCAACGACAGTGCGGCACGTCGGGCGCGCGCTGCGACTCCGGTCACGGTGAGCTGTGCGCTGTAGTCTCTCCAGGCCGTGATGGCAGATGCAAGGTCGCCCATGGGGGGACGGATCTCGTTCCAGGACAGCGCTTTGTCCAGGTGCGCATGCGGTTCGGCCGGCGCCGGAAGAAGCAGGTAACCGTCGAGATCGAGGTCATCGGCCACTACAGCTTCAGGCGTCGCCGGTACAACCGCGGTAACGGTCCCCCCGGACATGTGTACGTCGACGCGAGAACCGTCGGCGGTGGTTGCCCGCCGCAGAACCGCCACTTCGCGTCCGTGTGCTCGGCTTTCGTCCACGCGGATCCTCCGTTCGACGAGTGCCAGCGCCCCAAATGTAAGTGCTGGTTACATCGAGTTAAGGTAGAGGCCAGGCGTTTCCCCTGGATGAAGGCGTGCGACGATCTTGTAACACTCGCCGACGGCACGGGGACCCGATTCGTAGGAGGTTTCCGTGACGCGTGTCGTCGACGAACAGTCGGTCCGGCTCGGTCGGCAGATCCGACGACTCAGGCGTGCTCAGGGGTTGACTCTCGTGCAGCTGGCAGAGCGCACCCACCTGACCCACTCGTTTCTGAGTCAGCTCGAACGCGGCCTGACCCGTCCGAGCATGCCGTCGCTCGATCGAATCGCCCGCGCACTCGACAGCACCCAACCCGCGCTGATGGCAGCCGCCTCCGAACCCGAGTTCGTGCTCACGCCCGGCTTCGAGACCAGGGTGCTGCGCGCCGACGAGGGCCCTGCCGTCCCCGCAGCTGGTGGACACGCGCGCATGCTGGTCCCGCACGACAGCGTCTTCCATCCCCTGGAGTACGTCGGTACCGAAACAACCGCCGGCACGTACTTCTCACATCCCGAAGACGAGTTCCTCTATGTTGCATCCGGTTTCGTAACAGTTGAACTCAGAGACGAGGGCTGTCACCGGCTGTCCCCAGGCGATTCGCTGTACTACCGCGGCGGGACACCGCATCGTTGGTGGGCATCGGAATCGGACGAACCCGGCTATCGGCTCCTGGTCGTGAAGCAACGAATCCACAACGGACACTGATCAAGGCGTTCGGTCGGCCAACAACTTCCGCAGAGAACCCACGATCTCCCGCTCGTCGCCAGAGACCAACTCGCCGTCACGGACCACCACCCTGCCCGCGACCACGACGTGCCGGGGCCTGCGGCCGGGCGCAGCCCACAGCAACCCTGCAACCGGGTCGGCAACTCCTACGTCGGCCACCCCCGCAACGTCCCAGACACAAAGGTCCGCCGCCGCACCGACCTCGAGAGTGCCCAACTCGGGCCGTCCCAAGCCTGCGGCTCCACCGGATGTGGCCGCCGCCAGGACTTCACGAGCCGGTATCGGCCGACCCACCAGGGGTGCCACCTGCATCGCAAGTCGCGCATCGGCGAGGAGGTGCCCGGCATCGTTGCTGCCGCCGCCACTCGTACCCAGGCCCACGACGACACCGGCATCCAGCAACGCCGCAACCGGCGCGATGCCCCACCCCATCGGCAGGTCGCATCCCGGCGCATGGGTTGCCGACACACCGGCAGCTGCGAGTCGCGTGATCTCCACGTCCGTCAGGTCACACAAATGGGCGAGGGTCACATCGGGCGCAAGCCACCCCCACTCGTCGAGCAGCTCGATCGGCCGGCGACCGTAACGCTCCTGAGCGACCGCCACGTCGACCTGTTCGTTGGCCTGTGTGCGGCGGCGCAGGCCGTACTTCGCAGCTACCGCCGCAAGGGCGTCGAACGTCTCGCGCGAATCACTGTGCACTCCGGCCGGGCCGACGGCCAACTGCACCATGCCGTCCTTCGTCACCCCTCCGTCACCGACTGTGAACCAATGTGCGGCAATCGCTTCCGCCGACTCTCCGGCCGCATACGGGTCGTCCTTGGCGCTTCCGCGCACGAACACCAGTCGTACGTGAAGTTCCTCGGCTGCTCCGCGTACCGCGTCGGCGAATTCTACGGTCGATGCCGCGGTACGACCCGCGGGCCAAGTCAGATGATGATCCGCGACAGTGGTGACGCCACACAACAGAGCTTCCGCGAGTCCGGCGCGCGCAGCGGCAGCGCCCAACTCCGGATCGGTGCCGGTGGACTCGTATGCCGCGGCCATGGTGGGCAGCCACTCCGCCATCGGAACCCCACGCGTTCCAGGAATCGTGCGGAATGCCGTCTGGAACAGATGATGGTGAGCATTGACCAAACCCGGCGTGACGACACAGCCGGACACGTCCAGTACCTCGGCACCCTGCACCGCGTCCTCGACAATGACGCCGTCCGCGCAGTGGAGGTCTCCGGAGCCCTCACCCGCGGGCCCGAGAAGGAGTCGCTCTGCTCCGGTGAGGCTCAACATGCAGTCACCGTACTAGCGTCGGCAATACCGCGCGCGGCGAACATGATTCGATGCCGACGCGAGCTCCGTAGGGCGCAATCGGCGCCCCACGGAGCTGCGGTCAGATGTACATCGCGGGATCGATGAAGGTCGTCGGATCCACGAGCGGCTCGTGCTGCCGACGCGAGCGAACGGTCGCCGGAATGCCGGTTGCGATCGAATCCGCCGGCACGTCGTGTGTGACAACCGCATTGGCTCCGATGGCGCTGTCGTCCCCGACGACTACGGGTCCGAGGATCTTCGCCCCGGCGCCGACGGTGACACGGTTGCCCAACGTGGGATGCCGCTTCTCCTTGAGAAGCGAGCGACCGCCGAGCGTCACCCCGTGGTACAGCATGACGTCGTCACCGATCTCGGCCGTTTCACCGATGACGACGCCCATCCCGTGGTCGATGAAGAAGCGCCGCCCGATGGTCGCGCCCGGGTGGATCTCGATGCCGGTGAGGAACCGGGTCAACTGCGCGAGCACCCGTGCGGGCCCACGCAGGGCAGGTACCGCCCACATCCGGTGCGCGACCCGGTGGGACCAGATCGCGTGGAGGCCGGAGTAGACGAGTGCATTCTCCGCGTTGCTGCGCGCGGCCGGATCCTGGCCGCGCGCAGCCTGCAGATCCTCTCGAACGGTCCGGAGGATAGCCAGCACGGAATCAGTCCCGGATGTGCTCGAACAGCGGGGTCGAGATGTAGCGCTCTCCGAAGTCGGGCACGACGACGACGATCAGCTTGCCCGCATTCTCAGGACGCTTCGCGATCTCGAGGGCAGCCCACACGTTGGCGCCTGCCGAGATGCCGCCGAGGATGCCTTCCTCGGTGCCCAGCCGGCGGGCGACGTCGATGGCGTCGTTGAACTTGACGTCGATGATCTCGTCGTAGATCTCGCGGTCGAGAACGTCGGGCACGAAGTTCGCACCGATGCCCTGGATCTTGTGCGGTCCGGGCTCACCGCCGGTGAGGATCGGCGAATCGGCGGGCTCGACACCGACGATCTTCACATCGGGCTTGCGTGCCTTGAGGGCGCGGCCGACGCCCGTGAGGGTGCCGCCGGTACCGATGCCCGCGACGAAGATGTCGACGGCGCCGTCGGTGTCGTTCCAGACCTCTTCACCGGTCGTGCGCTCGTGGATCGCCGGGTTGGCCGGATTGCCGAACTGGCGCGCGAGGACCGCGTTCTCCGTGTTCGCCACGATCTCCTCGGCCTTGGCGACCGCGCCCTTCATGCCCTCGGAACCCGGGGTGAGGACGATCTGGGCACCGTAGGCGCGGAGCATGACGCGACGCTCGGTGGACATCGTCTCGGGCATCGTGAGGACGACGTTGTAGCCGCGCGCAGCACCGACCATCGCGAGCGCGATGCCGGTGTTGCCGGACGTGCCCTCGACGATCGTGCCGCCGGGCTTGAGCTCGCCCGACTTTTCCGCGGCATCGATGATCGCGACACCGATGCGGTCCTTGACGCTGTTGGCCGGGTTGTAGAACTCGAGCTTCGCGGCGACGGTGGCGCCGGCGTCTTCGGTGAGCCGGTTCAGCCGCACGATCGGCGTCCGGCCGACCAGCTCGGTGACGTTGTTGTAGATCCCCATGGCGGAGTCCTCCTCGTGGCCACTGCCGCGGCCCTTGTCGATCCAGCTTTGTGGTCTATTGCACCATCCCGTCGTCGCGTGCAGACGCGGAGGTCCCAATGAAGTACGAACGTATCCGCTAGTCGTCGTATTCCCGCGGGAAGCGAGGATTCCGTCGAGGTCCGCATCGGAGCGCGGGTTCCCGTCCCCGGATACGACGAATGCCGCCGTCCTTCCGGACAGCGGCATTCGTCGTGCTTCGTTCGATCAGCCGAGACGCTGCTTCAGAGCCTCGAACTCGTCGCGGATGCCGGAGGGCACCTTCTCGCCGAGGAACTCGAACCACTCCTCGATGAGGGGAAGCTCCTGCTTCCACTCCTCCACATCGACCTTCAGTGCCTCGTCGACATCGGCGGCGTCGACGTCGAGCCCGTCGAGGGTCAGGTCGCCGGCGGTCGGCACGTACCCGATCGGCGTGGACTGTGCGTCGGCCTTGTGTTCGATACGGTCCACGATCCACTTCAGGACGCGCGAGTTCTCGCCGAAACCGGGCCACAGGAAGCGGCCGTCCTCGCCGCGACGGAACCAGTTGACGTAGAAGATCTTCGGGAGCTTGGTCTCGTCGGCGTTCTTGCCGAGGTTGATCCAGTGGTTGAGGTAGTCGCCGGCGTTGTAGCCGAGGAACGGCAGCATCGCCATCGGGTCGCGACGCACGCTGCCGACCTTGCCTTCGGCGGCGGCCGTCTGCTCGGACGACAGAGTGGCACCGAGGAACGTTCCATGCTGCCAGTCGAAGGACTCGCTCACCAGCGGAACAGTGGTCTTGCGGCGGCCACCGAACAGGATCGCCGAGATCGGCACACCCTGCGGGTCGTCCCACTCGGGAGCAAGGATCGGGCACTGCGACATCGGGGTGCAGTAGCGCGAGTTCGGGTGCGCGGCCTTCGTGTCGGACTCGGGGGTCCAGTCGTTGCCCAGCCAGTCGGTCAGGTGCGCCGGGGTCTCGCCGCCGATGCCCTCCCACCAGATGTCGCCGTCGTCGGTCTTGGCAACGTTGGTGTAGATGGTGTTGCCGGCCTCGATGGTGGCCATCGCGTTGGGGTTGGAGTCGGCGCTCGTACCCGGGGCGACACCGAAGAAACCGAATTCCGGGTTCACCGCGTACAGGCGGCCGTCCTCGCCGAAGCGCATCCATGCGATGTCGTCACCGAGGGTCTCGGCACGCCAGCCCGGGATGGTCGGCTGGATCATCGCGAGGTTCGTCTTGCCGCATGCCGACGGGAATGCTGCGGCCACGTAGTACGGCTTGTTCTCGGGCGAGATCAGCTTGAGGATGAGCATGTGCTCGGCGAGCCAGCCCTCGTCGTGGGCCATCGCCGATGCGATACGCAGCGAGTAGCACTTCTTGCCGAGGAGCGCGTTGCCGCCGTATCCGGAACCGTAGCTCCAGATCTCGCGGGTCTCCGGGAAGTGGGTGATGTACTTGGTGTCGTTGCAGGGCCACGCGACGTCCTGCTGACCTGCTTCGAGGGGCGCACCGACAGAGTGCAGCGCCTTCACGAACGGCCGGTCGGTGCCGAGCTTCTCGAGAGCAGCGGTGCCCATGCGGGTCATGATGCGCATGGAGACGACGACGTACTCGGAGTCGGTGAGTTCGACGCCCAGCTTCGGGTCGTCGGCGCCGAGGGGACCCATGCAGAAGGGAACCACGAAGAGCGTGCGGCCGCGCATGCTGCCGCGGTACAGCTCCGTCATGATCTCGCGCATCTTGTCGGGCGCCATCCAGTTGTTGGTGGGGCCGGCACCGACCTCGTTCTCGGTGCAGATGTAGGTGCGGGACTCCACGCGCGCCACATCCGACGGATCGGAGTTCGCGAGGAAAGAATTCGGCTTCTTCTCATCGTTGAGACGAGTGAACGTTCCCGCCTCGACCAGCTGCGCGGTGAGCCGGTCCCACTCCTCGTCGGAGCCGTCGGCCCATACGACGCGATCGGGCTGGGTGAGCTCTGCAACCTCGCGGACCCAGGCAAGCAGCTCGGCATGCTGGGTCGGGAGCTTGTCGTCGGTACCGTTCAAACCGGGGATGGTTGCTGAGGTCATCAAACTCTCCTGGGGTGTGCCCGGAACCGGATCCCTCCCCCGACCTGCGCCGATGGCGCAGGGACAGTGGCAGACCCGGGCTTTTCCCCTCTCGGCAGGGGTACCACCAGCTTCATCCGTGGCCGGACGGCGAAGCGGGCGCCGGAAGTCCTATTGGTAAAGGCTAACTGTGGATGTCCTACCGGTAACACTCGGGGCCGGTCGGAAATATCACATGAACGATTCAGAGAGCGCGCAGAATACCTTCACCTACCCCCCTCGTACAGACGGACACGGCTCACTTACCCGTTCCTTTCGTGATCTACGTCCTCGAGATTACCTTGGTCGACACACGTCCAGCGGGTGGTTCCATCGAGCTCGCGATGGAGTTCCCACACGCCGTACTGCCCGTCGTCCTCGATCGCCGTGAGCCTGTCGGTGTGCCCGTCGAGATCGGTGTCGGTGGCGACCACCAAGCCTCCGCTCGCGAAGATGCCCCGGTCGGCCACCGCACTGTCGGCGACGACGGTGTCGAAGATCCCGTCGCCGTCCAGATCGGCGGTCGGCACCGCTTCGTCCGCCCAGACGGCCGCCGCCACCGGGTCGAACTCATCGGGCACCACCGTGCCCGAGCCGTCGCCGCCCGGAAATGTCTCCATCATCAGATCCCCCGAACCCGTGCACGGTCGTCGCTCACCGACTCGCTCTCCTGACCGGTTCGACGCACGGCGCGCCCTCCCGGTTCCCCGTTCCTACCCGTTTCGCCGGCCTGCCCGAGTTCGCCGGCCCGCCCGAGCGCTGCGAGGTCCCTCTCGCACGCCGTGATCCGCGCGCGCCGCTCGCCGATGAGCCGCCCGATCTCGTCGTCGAGGGCGCCGAAGCGCTCCCGCCTCCGAGCGGTGCGCGCGTCGTGCGCACTCCGGGCAGCCGCTACCGCCTGTGATTCCAGTTCGTAGGTACGGGTGCGCACCCACGCCTCGAGTTCGGCACGTGCGGTTGCCAGTTCTTCGCCCACCCACCGGCGGACTCGCTCGCGGTGAGCGATGCGCCGGCGCACGTGGACGAGCCACCACGCTGCGGGTATCGCACCGCCGAGTGCGACGGCCACCGCCGCCGAAGCGGGAATGTCGCCGAACGGCGTGACCAGCAGCCGTCCCAGCCCCGCGCCCGCCGATGCGCCGAGCACCATGGTCAGCCGGTCCTCGAGAGCCCGCCCCGCGTCCGGCAGCGGGGAGAGGTCGGTGTCCGGGAGAGATGAGTCGATACCCCGGCGGTCCGAGTCCGTCCGCGAGGCGAGATTCGCGACGACGCGGGCGCGCACCCCCTGGAGATGCGCGTCCAACGCCGCGGCGACGTCGTCGGCAACGCACACGGTGTCGTCGAGCACGTCGCGCATCGCGGCCACCACACCCCGGATCTCGCGCGCGACGTCCTGGAGCAACTCGACGCGCACTCGCGGCAGTTCCGCCGCCGGGACTACGGGCAGGGGTGACGCCGCGAGTCGATTTCGCTCGGCGCGGAGGTCGGCGGTGTCGTCGTCCTCGTCCGCCCGCAGCGCCTCCATCTCGTCGCGAATCATGCGCTGTGTGTGCGCCAGGACGGCGCGGCGTGCCCGCCGGGTGTCGGTCGCGGCATCGACCGCCGCGGCGAGGACGTCACGCAGTTCGGTGATGCCCGCTTCGATCAGAAGTACCGAACCGGCATCACCCCCGATCTCGCGGGCGCGTCGCGACGTTTGCACCGACACCGGCAAAAAGGTGATCCGCTCGAGAAAGGTCGCGTGGCGGTGCAGCAGGTCCACGTCGCGGTCGCGGATCGGGCGCCACGCCGGATACCGGTCGATTCCCGTCAGGACGCACACCACCTCGGTCGCGGTGAGCGCTGTTGCGGCGAGCAACTCCAGTTCGGTGCGCCCGATCACCGCCGACGCGTCGAACACGACGAGCGCCACCGCGGCCGGCCCGTCGCGCACGATCCCCACGCCCCCGATCTGCCCGAGTTCGTCGCAAAGCGCCCCGGCACCCGACCCAGAGACGCCGACGACCCGCACGACCGGTGATGCCGGCTCGTGGAGCCGCGCCCAACCGTGCGGATTCCATCGGCGCACGACTTCGTCGGCACCGGTCGTCATGCGACCTCGCGTGACGTGCTCGCAGCGTCGATCGCCGCTTCGATCAGGTCGCGGGCCGCAGGGACGGCGGCGATTCCCGCGACCGTCCGCACGAGGTACTCGTCGCGGTGGGCGAACGCGGCGGCCAGACGCGCTGCCACAGCGTCGGGCAGCGCAGGATCGTCGACAGTGAAGACCCCGATGCCGAGGGTCGCGGCGATCTGATCGGCCTGTTCGCCCGGTCCGCCGGCGACAACTACGAGGCGTCGGGCGTCGATGCGGGCGAGCGCAGACCGGTCGGCGGGATGCACCGACGCGGGATCGAGACGGATCGGCAGCACGTAGACGACGACATCGCCGTCGAACGCCGGGTCGGTTTCTCCCGGCGCGTCGACCACCACGCCGGTGACTTCGGCGGCGGAGTCGGCTCCGACCGACGCAGTGACGATGTTCTCCACGGACCGTCGGCCGGTGCCCGCCCGGCCGGCCACCTGGATCCGCAAGGGCGCGGCACGTTCGCGAACCGCCGCGTGCACCGCGCGGCCTGCCACGCCGTCGAGTTTCTCCACCTCCACCGCGAGCCGGTCCCAGAGGTCCCCCGTCATCGACATCCCCCGATCGTCGGCCGGGATTGTGTCAGAACACACGACGTCGCGCAGGGGTAAGGCGCGACGCAATTCTGAGAAAGTGAGCGACTCGAGAGGCGAAGAAATGCGACGCGGAGCCGGAAAACGGCACGAAAGCCCGGGAAAACCGCTCCCGAACCCTAAAAATCCCGGTGTGAGCCTGAGAAAACACTGTGGTCCCTTCCGTCACTCCTGCCACCCACTCGCCGGATACGTGACAATGGTCGGGTGAACGACGCCGATCAAGACACCACCGAGATGCTCGACGAGCAGCCCAACCGCGGTAATCGCCTGTACCCGAGGGTCACGAGCTTCCGGTCCCGCCGGGGCGCGCTGACCGAACCCCAGCAGCAGACCTGGGACCGGCTGTGGCCGCAGCTCGGCCGGGACGTCGGCGACGACCAGCTCGATATCGACGCGTGGTTCGGCCGGTCCGCCCCCGTGGTGCTCGAGATCGGGTCGGGAACGGGAACCGCCGCCGTCTCGATGGCGCGCGCCGAGCCAGGCGTGAATCTGATCGCCGTCGAGGTCTACCGCCCCGGCCTCGCTCAGACGCTGCAGCGCATCGAACGCACCCTCGACACCGACTCCCCGGTCACGAACGTCCGCATCCTCCGGGGCGACGCCGTCGAGGTGCTCGAGAAGATGGTTGCTCCCGGGTCGCTGACCGGAGTGCGGGTCTTCTTTCCGGACCCGTGGCCGAAGGCTCGGCACCACAAGCGCCGGCTGCTCCAGGCACCGACGTTCTCCCTGATCGCCGATCGTCTCGTGCCCGGTGGTGTGCTTCATGTCGCCACCGACCACGCCGAATACGCCGAAGCGATCCGCGAAACGGGAGACGCCGAACCGCTGCTGAAGCCCCTCTCCGGAGAGTCGCCGATCAGCCTCGAGCGGCCCGTGACGAAGTTCGAGGGGAAGGCCCACCAGGTGGGCAGCACAATCTCCGAAATGGTCTGGGGGAAGATCGGAGCATGAGTGTCCACGAAGAGCTGTCCGATATGACCGACCCCACCGCAATCGAGAGCGGTCCTGTCGGCGGCAGCGACCAGCCCGGTCGTGTCCTTCTCGTGTGGGACGCTCCCAATCTGGATATGGGTCTCGGCGCGATCCTCGGTGGCCGCCCCACCGCGGCGTACCGCCCCCGGTTCGACGCCCTCGGCCGCTGGCTTCTCGGCCGCACCGCCGACCTGTCCCGTCGGGTCGGCGCGCCGCTCGAACCCGAGGCGACGGTGTTCACCAACATCGCCCCGGGCAGCGCCGACGTGGTGCGCCCGTGGGTGGAAGCCCTGCGCAACGTGGGTTTCGCGGTGTTCGCCAAGCCCAAGATCGACGAGGACAGTGACGTCGACTCCGATATGCTCGAGCACATCGAGCTGCGTCGGCGCGAAGGTCTCGCCGGTGTCATGGTGGCGTCGGCGGACGGGCAGGCCTTCCGTGAACCGCTCGAAGAACTGGCCGCCGCGGGCATCGCGGTGCAGGTGCTGGGTTTCCGTGAGCACGCCAGCTGGGCGGTGACGTCCGAGATCCTCGACTTCGTCGATCTCGAAGACATCCCCGGCGTGTTCCGTGAACCGCTGCCCCGCGTCAGCCTCGAATCGCTTCCCGACGAAGGTGCCTGGTTGCAGCCGTTCCGACCGCTGTCCGCCCTCCTCGTGGGCCGCAAGAGCGTCGCCGAATAGGAGATCCAGTGTTCGACCGTTGGGGAGAGCTCGTCTATCGCGCGCGCTTCACCGTGATTGCGGTGATGGTTGCGGCGCTGCTCGGGCTCGCCGGGTACGGACTGAGCCTGAACGACCATCTCAGCCAGAGCGGCTGGGACGATCCCGGTTCACAGTCCGTCGCCGCGGCGAAACTGGCAGACGGGACGTTCGGCCGCGACACCAACGGTGACGTGCTGGTTCTGTACACCGCACCCGAAGGCAAGACCGTCGACGACCCCGAGTTCGCAGCGAAGGTCAGCGACAGCCTCAACGCGCTCGTCTCGGAGAATCCCGAACACATCCTCAAGATCAACGGCGCGTACTGGCCCACAGACACCGCCCCGTCGCTCCCGAGCCTGGCCGACGAATCCCGGCAGCACGCCATCGCGTCCGTCGCGATCGCCGGCGCGAACGACACGGAACTGACCGGGAACTTCCGCGACGTCAAGGACAAGTTCTACATCGACGGCGTCGACGTTCAGCTCGCCGGCCTCCAGCCCATCTCCGGTGCGCTCAACGACACGATGGCCAACGACATCAAGCGCATGGAGATCCTCGCGATCCCCGCCGTCGGCATCCTCCTGTTCTTCGTGTTCGGTGGCGTCATCGCCGCCGCGTTGCCGCTGATCACCGGCGGTCTGACGATCGTCGCCGCAAACGGCGTCGTTCGGTTGATCACGAACTTCACCGAGGTCAACTCGTTCGTCGCGCCGGTCGTCTCGCTCATCGGCCTGGGTCTGGCGATCGACTACGGGCTGTTCATGGTGTCGCGCTTCCGGGAAGAACTCGCCGAGGGTTACGACACTCCCGCGGCCGTGCGGCGCACCGTCATGACAGCCGGTCGCACCGTCATCTTCTCGGCGACGATGGTCGTCACCAGCCTCGGCGGTCTTCTCCTGTTCCCCCAGGGCTTCCTCAAGTCCGTCTCCTACGGTGCGATCGCCGCGATCTCGCTCGCCGCACTGCTGTCGGTGACCGTCCTGCCCGCCATCCTCGGCATCCTCGGCAAGCGCATCGACAAGTTCGGGATGAAGAAGTTCGGCCAGATCCAGTCGAACGAACAGGTCGAGAACAGCTTCATCGGACGGCTGACCCGCTGGGTGATGCTCAACCCGATGAAGGTGACCATCCCGACGGTCATCGGACTGCTGCTGCTGATCATGCCGCTGACCGGCATCAAATTCGGCGGCATCAACGAGACGTACCTCCCACCCGACCATCCGACGCGAGTCGCGCAGGAGCAGTTCGACGAACTGTTCCCGGGTCAGCGCGCCGAACCGGTGCGCCTGGTGATCCAGGGCGCCGAGGGCGGCGATCTGAACAAGATCATGGAGACGGCGAACGGCGCACCGGGCCTCGTCGAGAAGTTCACCATCACCGGTCCGGCGAAGGACGGCGTGCGCGTCCTGAAGGCAGGGCTCACGGACCGCAACGAGACCTCCCCGACCATCGACTATCTGCATTCCGCGGAGTGGCCCGAAGGCGTCCAAGTGCTCGTCGGCGGCACCCCGGCCATCGAGCAGGATTCGATCGCGGCGCTGCTCGACACGCTGCCGCTGATGGTGCTGGTGGTCGTCTCGCTCACGATCGTGCTGATGTTCCTGGCGTTCGGATCGCTGGTGCTGCCGATCAAGGCCGTGTTGATGAGTGCACTGGGTCTCGGCTCGACGCTCGGCATCCTCACCTGGATCTTCATCAACGGCAACGGCGCGGACCTGCTCAACTTCACTCCGGGGCCGATCATGTCTCCGGTGCTCGTGCTGATCATCGCGATCGTGTACGGGCTGTCGACGGACTATGAAGTGTTCCTGCTCTCCCGGATGGTGGAAGCGAGAGCGCAGGGCGCCAGCACCACCGAATCGATCAGGGTGGGTACCTCGCACACCGGCCGCATCATCACCGCGGCCGCGCTGATCCTCATCGTCGTCACCGGCGCGTTCGCGTTCTCCGAACTCGTGATGATGAAGTACATCGCCTACGGCATGATCGCCGCTCTGGTCATCGACGCGACCGTCATCCGCATGTTCCTCGTGCCGGCAGTGATGAAGTTGCTCGGCGACGACTGCTGGTGGGCACCGGCATGGATGAAACGCATCCAGGAGAAGGCCGGCCTCGCCGAACCGATCCTCGCCGACGAACTGATGCCCGAGGACGTGCCCGAACTGATCACCGTCGGGATGTTCGGTCCCGCGACCGTGTCGGCAACCGGTTCGCATCGATTCCCCGCCGGCATATTCGGGGAAGCCGCGGACATGACGCAGCCGCTGCCCAAGATCGCCGCTCCGCGACCGGCGGCCGAGCAACGCAAGTTCCGCGACCTCACGCCGCAACCGCGGCGGCAGGGTCCCGGCCGTCCGGTACCTCGTCCCGCCGCACAGCGGCCCCGTCCGGACCAGCAGGGTCCCGACGCCCGCAACCGCACAGCCGACGGCCGTCCGTTGCCGCGCGCCGCGCAACCGGTCGACGGACGGGCGCAGCAGGTACCACCCCAGCGCCGCGCGCAGGGCCCCGCAGACGAGCACCAGGTTCCGCCGATGCCGCAGCGCCGTCCCGTGGGGCCCCCGGACCAGAATCCGAACCAGCGGTCGCAGATGCCGCAACGACGGGAAGCAGAGGGAGTAGATCCGACGCAGGTGCAGCCGCCTCAGGGACGGCCCTCCGCGGCTTCCCAGCCGCCGACGGCTGCCATGCCCCCGCTCCCCCGGCGTCGGCGCGGCGATGTTCCGCCGCCGTTGCCCCAGAACTTCGTGCGACCGTCCCCCGCGGAGCCGAGTCCGGTCGGGGACTCACCCGGCCGGCTGGGCGCCGGCGGATCGCAGCCCCACGGGGACCCGTCGACGGGTGCCGACCGGGCCCGGGATCCGCAGGCGATCGAGAGTTGGCTGTCGCAGTTGCGACGAACCGCTCCCGGAGCGGGGCAGTCCGCGCACCGCCCGCCGGAGACCGGACCTCGCCCCCAGGCCGGGCCACGTCCTCACACCGGACCTCGCCCTCAGGAAGGAGCGCGTCCTCAGGAAGGAGCGCGTCCTCAGGAAGGGCCACGCCCACAGGACGGGCCACGTCCCCCAGTCGGGCCTCGCCCCCAGGACGGGCCACGTCCCCAGGCCGGACCTCGCCCGCAGGTCGGACCTCGCCCCCAAGTCGGACCTCGCCCACAGGCCGGACCTCGCCCCCAGGACGGGGCACGTCCGCAAGCCGGGCAATATCCCCGAGGCGGGCCGTACCCGCAACAACCGCCCAACCCACAACCGCGGCCGCAGCCCGGTCAGAATGCCCAGCAACCATCGGCACGACCGGCGGGGCCGCCCCGGCCCGCCGGACGATCGCCGGAGGCCCCGACCGATCCGGAGGCCGACCACCCGGTCGATCCGGACGATCCGCAGGGCAGCAGGCACAGCGACGACGCCGGGCGTCCGATCAGTGTCAGCGAACTGATCGCACGCCGGCGCCGTCCCTGATCAGGGACGGCGCGGGCCGGGGAGCAATCTCAGGCGCCGTTGATGAACTTCCGCAGCCGCGTGGCGAATGGGTGCGCGACGTTCACGTTGCCGCAGAAGATCTTTCCGACCACGACGACGTGGAGCGGACCGAACGGCGCACCACCGCGCACCTTGGTGGTAGCGCTGGAAGCGACGGTCTCGACACCGTTGATGTCGGCTGTGGCTTCCGCGGGAAGCACGATCGAGATCGAGCTGAACGAATCGTTCACTTCGATCCGCACGACCTGCGTCTGCATCACCGCCTCGGTGAAGTCGAGGGTGACCGACGACGCGAACGTATCGAGACGGATGACCGAAGGGACGTCCCATCGACCCTTGCGGGTGAGGGACGACAGGCGTCCCTTGAGCACGAGCGGACCACCCGGCCCGGCTGCCGGGTAGGCCGGAGCACTGCCGGCCTGCGGCTGGACCGGGAACGCTGCCGTGGTCTGCGGGAGGTACTCGGGTCGCATCTGGATACCGGGCAGGTCGATGAGAACCTGATTCAGATCGCCACGGGTCTTGGCTGCCAGGACAGTGTCCATCCGTTCGGTGAACTCGCCGAGAGAGAGCATTCCCTGTCCTACGGCTCGCTGGAGAAGCCCGCCCACATGTTCACGTTCGGCGTCGGATACGCGCAGATCCTTCGGGTCCATGCGTACAGAATAGGGATCCGCGACACAGTTGGTCCGCCCGGAACGTCCGTTCCCTCACCGTGCGGTCGGCCGCGAGGGCGCCCGCACGGAACGAGAATCGCGTCACTCCGCGTCCCGAAGGTGACCACCACGCGTTGTGACCGTCCCGACAATGGTTTGATTTGAAGTCGTGCTGAGGTCCTATCGAGCCGTCGCCGCGACATTGCGTAGTCGCTGGCCGCTGTATATGGCCTCGATGGGCGCATCGAACCTGTTCGGCGCCATGCTGGTGTTCGCGTTCGTCCGGTACGGCGTGCCGTTCGCGGACGAGGATTTCAACACCGTCGACCGGGTTCAGAACTTCACCGTGTTCGCGGTGTATCTCGTCTTCGCCGGCATCGTGAGCCTCACGGCGGCCGCGCTCATGCTCCGCTCGGTTGTGCGCTGGCAGTTGCGCGGTGGTCCACCGACCCGGGCCGAGCAGATGGCGGCGCTGCACGCACCGCTGCGTCAGGCGATCGTGCACCTCGGCCTGTGGTTGCTCGGCGGCGTCCTGTTCGTGTTCCTCACCGCAGGGGAAACTCCGTCTCTCGCGGTGGCGGTGGCACTTACCGTGGCGATGGCCGCGACGAGCACGTTCGGCTTCACCTACATGCTCGGCGAGCGGATTCTGCGCCCCGTAGCGGCCCGCGCGCTCAGCGAGGGAAACTTCGACCGCACGATGGCTCCCGGCGTCGGTACCCGCCTGGCGATGACGTGGGGGCTCGGCACCCTGATGCCCGTCGCGGGGATCGTCCTGCTGTGCGTCACCCAGATCACGACCGAGTCCTCGTTCACGCCCGACGCGCTTGCCTATGCGGTACTTGCGCTCGCCGTGACGTCGATTCTGCTCGCCCTCGTGCTGTCGTTGCTGACCTCCGCGCAGATCTCCGACCCGATCAAGCAGTTGCGCTGGGCCATCGAACGTGTGCAGCGCGGCGCGTCGGCGGTGCAGGTCGAGGTGTTCGACGGCAGTGAGATCGGACGACTCCAGGTGGGCTTCAACCGGATGATGGCCGAGGCCGACGAGCGGCGGCGCCTACGGGAGTTGTTCGGTCAGCACGTCGGCGAGGACGTGGCCCGGCGGGCGTTGCAGTACGGGACCGAACTCGGCGGTGAGACGCGCTACGTGGCGGTGCTGTTCGTGGACATGGTGGGATCGACCGCCACGGCGGCGGAACGACCCCCCAACGAGGTCGTCGATCTCCTCAACGAGTTCTTCCGGGTTGTGGTGGAGGTCGTGGACCGGCACCACGGCTTCGTCAACAAGTTCATGGGCGACGCTGCGCTGGTGATCTTCGGTGCCCCCCTCGACCGGCCGGACGCCCCGACCGCCGCACTCGCGGCAGCCCGCGAACTGCGCTTCGCGCTGGACGACATCACGGGGCTCGACGTCGGTATCGGTGTCTCCGCCGGCCTCGCGGTGGCAGGCAACATCGGCGCGGCCGAACGCTTCGAGTACACGGTCATCGGCGACCCGGTGAACGAGGCGTCGCGTCTGACCGAACTCGCCAAGCTGCGTCCGAGCCGGGTCCTCGCGTCGTCGAGCGCCCTGTATTTCGCCGACGACGACGAGCGTGGGCATTGGGAACTCGGGGACGAAGTGCAACTGCGTGGACGACGGAGGGTCACCCAGCTCGCCTCGCCCGTCCGGTATCCGAGCGGACGCCGTCCCGGCGACGACGCCGCCGAACAGGGCGGTTGAGAGAGGGAGGTACGTCACCGGCGGACCTCATTTGCGCCATCTACATACCGGCGTCGGTTACGGTGAATGACGTGGCGCAGCCGCAGCAAGACCTCTCTGGCCCCGACGCCGCACCGCGCCGGGGCCGTTTCCTGTGGGTCAAGTGGCTGATCGCCGCGGCTCTCGTCGCCTTGCTCACGGTGGAGGCCATCTACTTGTGGCCGACGATGAGCGACTCGTGGAAAGCCCTCACCGGAATCCATTGGGGCTGGTTCGCGGCCTGTCTGGCGGCCCAGATGATGTCGCTGAGCGGTTTCGCGGGCGTCCAGCAACGACTGTTGCATGCGGGCGGTGTGCGGGTGGGTCATTTCCGCTCGGCGTCGGTGATCTACGGGAGCACCGCCATGGCGGTGACCCTGCCGGCCGGGCCGGTGTTCTCGACCGCTTTTACCTACAAGCAGACCCGCAAATGGGGCGCGACCCCGGTCGTCGCCTCGTGGCAACTCGCGGTGTCCGGAGTCATCGCGGCGGTCACCCTGGCATCCGTGGGCGTCGCGGGCGCTTTCGCGGTGGGTACGCGCATCAGCCCCGTGACGCTCGTACTGTCGCTCGCCGGCTTGATCGTGCTGTTCTACGGGCTCCGGTACGTAGCCCGCAATCCGTCGTCGATCGAAGCCGCGGGCACGCGGGTACTCGCTCGCCTCAACAGGTTCGCCGGGAAGCCCGAGGACACCGGTTTCAGCATGTTCGAGCGGGTGCTCGCTCAGCTCGAAGCCGTCGAACTCGCACGGCGCGATGCGGTCGCAGCGGTGGCGTGGTCGGCCGTGCACCGCGTTTTCGACGTCGCCTGTCTCGGCTTCGCATGCTGGGCGGTCGGAGGTTCGCCGTCGGTCGCCGGGTTGTGCATCGCATTCGCCGCCGCCAAGGCCGTGGGCAGCGTTCCGCTGGCGCCCGGAGGCCTGGGGTTCGTCGACGGAACCCTCATCGCGACGCTCACGGCGGCGGGCCTGACCGCGCCGCAATCGCTGGCTGCGGTGTTCGTGTACCGCGTGGTGAGCTTCGGGTTCGTGGCGCTCGCCGGCTGGGGCACGATCGCAGCCCTGTACCGCGGGAGCAGTGCGGACGAGGACATCGACGCCGCGGCGGAACGCGAGGAGCAAGATCGCACTGCCGTCGCGCGCCGTCGCAAGCCGGTGGCACCCCCGGGCGATGCTGTGCCGACACCGGATGCCGCTGTGCCTACACCGGACGCTGCTGTGCCGACACCGGACGCTGCCAGGCCGGCACCGGCTGCTCCGGGCCCGACACCGGACGCTCCTCGGGCTACCCCCGACCATTCGGTTGCCACCCCGGACAATTTCGAGCGCCGTCCGGACAACGCCGAATCCGTGTGATACCGATCACCGACTAGTTGCGTACGCAACCAAATCGTGCCATCGTTGTCGCATCAAGTTGAAAGTTCAATGATGCGAGGAGATTGCACATGACCACCGCCACCACCACCTTCCCCGGACTGACCGCAGGCACCTGGGTGCTCGATCCCGTCCACTCCAACGTCGGCTTCACCGTCCGTCACCTCATGGTGAGCAAGGTCCGCGGCAGCTTCGAAGACTTCTCCGGCGCGATCACCATCGCCGAAGACGGCACCGCATCGGTCCGCGCCGACATCCAGGTCGCTTCCATCACCACGAAGAACGCCGACCGTGACGCGCACATCCGGTCGGCCGACTTCTTCGACGCCGAGCAGTTCCCGGTCGCATCGTTCGTCTCCACCGGCATCCGCCCGGACGGCGACGACTACATCGTCGACGGTGAGTTCACCCTCCGCGGCGTCACCAAGCCGGTCGAGCTGCGCCTCGAGTTCAACGGTGTGAACGCCGGTATGGGCAACGGCCCGGTCGCCGGATTCGATGCCACGACCGTCCTCAACCGCAAGGACTTCGGCATCACCATCGACATGCCGCTCGAGGGTGGCGGCGCCGTCGTCGGCGACAAGATCACCATCCACCTCGAGATCGAAGCCGGCCTGCAGGCCTGATCGACCGAGTCTTCACGGGCGTTCCTCCTCGCGGAGGGACGCCCGTCGGCGTCTGCGGAGCCCGTTCGCGCCGGCGCTACCCTGAAAGCCGTGAAGAAGTACGCTCCCGCGCTGGTCGTCGACGTGGTCCTCATCGTCGTGTTCGCTGCCCTCGGCCGATCCAGCCACGAAGAAGTCCTCGATCTCGTCGGTCTGGCAGGCACAGCATGGCCCTTCCTAGGTGGTCTGACCGTCGGCTGGTTCCTGGTCGTGTGGCTCTACCGCGACAAGTTCGACGCGTTCGCCGCCGCACCAACCGGACTTCTCGTCTGGGTGTCCACCCTCGTCGGCGGCATGCTGCTCCGTGCCGCTACCGGTCAGGGCACCGCGACGGCATTCATCCTGGTCGCGACTGCATTCCTGGGAGTGACCCTGATCGGCTGGCGCGTCCTCGCCCGAGTGATGCGACGGTCCGAGACCCGGACGCGGTGAGCACAACCACTCGAGATTTTTTCGAGATCGATTGGCTCGAGATTGTTCTGCAGTGAAACATTGGATATATGACAGACACCGCTGCTTCAGTGCCGGAGTCGCGATCCGATACCAGGTTTTTCGGCCAGCCGTTGGCGCTGGCGAACCTGTTCGGCGTCGAGATGTGGGAGAGATTCTCCTTCTACGGCATGCAGGGCATCCTCATCTACTACCTGTACTACTCGGTCGACCAAGGCGGGCTGGGGATCAGCAACGCCGCCGCGACCTCGATCGTCGGCGCCTACGGCGGCACCGTGTATCTGTCGACGATCCTAGGGGGATGGATCGCCGACAGACTTCTCGGTTCCGAACGGACGCTGTTCTACAGCGCGTTCCTCATCATGTTCGGCCACATCGCGCTGGCGATTCTCCCCGGCTTCCTCGGGGTCGGCGCGGGCCTCGTGCTGATTGCCGTGGGCAGCGGCGGCCTCAAAGCCACCGCCACCTCCATCGTCGGCGACCTGTACGACGAGAAGGACGAGCGCCGCGACGCCGGTTTCTCCATCTTCTACATGGGCATCAATATCGGCGCCCTCGTCGGTCCGCTGCTCACCGGCTTCCTTCAGACCCGCTACGGATTCCACTGGGGATTCGGCCTCGCCGCAGTCGGCATGGCCCTCGGGTTGCTGCAGTACACGATCTACCGCAAGCATCTCGGTGACATCGGCAAGGTTGCCCCGAACCCGTTGCCGGCGGAACGCCGGACCCGCATCGCCGGGATCGCCGTCGCTGCGATCGTCCTGATCGTCATCCTTGCCTCCACCGGCATCATCTCCGCCGGCCGGTTGTCCGACATCGTCGTAACCCTGACCGTCATCGCGGCGATCAGCTACTTCGTCATCATCCTGTCGAGCAAGAACATCACCTCGGTCGAGCGGAGCCGGGTGGTGTCCTTCATCCCGATGTTCGTGGCGAGTGCCGTGTTCTGGTCGCTTTTCCAGCAGCAGTTCACGATGGTCGCGGTGTATGCCGATACCCGACTCAACCGCGACCTGTTCGGCTGGGAGTTCCCGCCCTCGTGGGTGCAGTCCATCAACCCGGTGTTCATCATCGCGTTCGCAGGCGTCTTCGCGGCCTTGTGGACCAAGCTCGGCTCGCGCCAGCCGTCGTCTCCGATCAAGTTCGCAGCCGGCACGATCATCATGGGCATCGCCTTCCTGTGCTTCATCCCGATGGCGGGCGGCGGCGCCAACAGCGCTCCCCTGCTCGGCCTGGTCGGCATCCTGCTGCTCTTCACCTTCGCCGAGTTGCTTCTGTCGCCGGTCGGCCTGTCACTGACGACGAAACTCGCGCCGAAGAGCTTCCACACGCAGATGGTCGCGTTGTTCTACCTGTCGGTCGCGCTCGGCAGTTCTATGGCCGGGACACTCGCCGGGTTCTACGACCAGAACAACGAAGTGCCCTACTACCTGTGGATCGGCGGTGCCTCGATCGCGGTCGGCGTGGCCCTCGCAGTGGGTTCGCCGTGGATCCGGAAGCTGATGCACGGAGTGACCTGACGACCTCCGGACGGTCTCGCCGCGACCCGGCCTTCTCGCCTCACGCGAAGGCGAGCCACGCGGCGAGACCGAATCCGGCGGTTGCGACTCCGACTCGGAGCACCGTCGGCGGAATCCGGGCAACCAACGGCGGTCCGCACCACCCGCCGGCGAACGCCCCGATCGCCATGGCTAGGGCGGCGGGCCAGTGCACCGGACCGAACACGGCGAAGCCGATCGCCGCGACGAGGTTCGCGATGCCGAGCAGATAGCTCTTGAGGATGCTCGCGCGCCAGATGCTCTCGGACGTGCAAACCAACGTCACCGCAAGGATCATGACGCCGGCACCCGCACCGAAGTAGCCGCCGTACACGGCGACCAGGAACAACGCGGCCGCAAACGTGCGCGGCAGGTCCCGGCCGTGCGCCAGCGCGCGGATACGGGGTTGCAGCAGCAGTGCGAGCGACGCGAGCGCCACCAGATACGGCACGACGGCCTCGAACGACCCGGCCGGCGCGACGAGCAGCACCCATGCCCCGAGCGCGCCGCCCACCGCCGCATATGCCGTCCACCGCCACACGCGCGGCCCGGTGTCTACGACCTCGCGCGCGGAATTGCTGAGCGCGCCCACTCCGACACCGACCATCGCGACGGTGTTCGTTACGTTCGCGGCGACCGGCGGCAGACCTGCAGCGAGCAGCGCCGGATACGACACGAGCGACGCCAGCCCGGTGACGAACCCGACCACCCCGGCGAAGAATCCCGCCACCACGAGCAGCAGCAGGTCCAGGACACTCACGAGGGCTGAACCTACCGCTTGCCCGGTGAGGTCGCGCATCCGGACGATCGACTGACTGACGACACCCGGCTAGGAAATGCGGACGGCGTCAGAATGCGTCGTAGGGTTGCGCGAGCTTGCTCAGGAACGTATCTGCGACCTTGATCGCCCGGTCTCCCCCGTCGGCGTCGGCGACGAATACCGCGAAGGCGATGTCGCCGCTGTATCCGTAGAACCACCGGTCGTCGCCGCTCGCCGCGGCGACGCCCGACAATCCGCCGTGCCTGCGGAGGAAGGACGCGGGGCCCTTCTGGACGTTGTCGGCCATCATGCCGCGCATTGCGTCGACGACGTGGGGCGGAAGCGCGTCGACCGGATCGTTGATCGTCGCGGGCTGGCCCTGCACGATCGACGGTGCGACCGCCTCGCCGCGTGCCACGGATGCCGCGAGGATTGCCGCGCCCATAGGACTGATGAGCGCGTCGTCGTTGTCGGAGCCTGCGAACTGCACCACGCCGGACCGGGTGTTCCCGATCTGGCCGGTCTGGAAGTCGAAGCCGGGCACGGTGACGTCGAGGCCGAGACCGAGTCTGCGTCCCGTCTCCGCGAGGTCCTCCGAGCTCACATCGCTGCTGTCGATTCCCTTGTCGAGTCCCGCGGCGAGCCGCACCGGATCGAGGGTGCCGCCCGCCGAATACATCCCGTGGGTCGCGACCGGTCCGAGTTCCATCGCCCAGTTGTTCACGTCCGCAGCAAGAACTCCACCCGTTGAAGGCTGAATCGCGACCAGCGCGGTGGGGGTTCCCGTCGTGACCACTGCTTCCTTCGCGGCGAGTTGCACCTGCGAGTCCACCATGGCATTGAGGTCCGGCGGTGGCGGTCCCTGGAAGCCCGCGACCTGAATCGGCCCATCCTCGGGATCTTCGAGGGTGACCGCCCATCCCGCGGTGCGATCCCGCTCGAGTTGCCACGCCGAGCGCAGCGAATCGAGCAGCGGGGTGGAGATCCGCCGGTCGGCGCTGATCAGAGTGGGGGTCTGGATCACCTCGACACCAGGAATCGACGCCATGTCGCTTTCGAGGAACTGGTAGTCCTGGTCGCGCAGTTTGACCGCGGTGATCCGGTTACCGGGGTCGCTTGCGAGCCGCTCCTGCATCAGTTGCGCGGTGATGACGGGCGCCACCGGGGCGAGCACTTCGGCCAGCCGGGCCGTGGTCGCGCCCGGGTCGGGCATCGCCGCAGGATCGAGCACGACGGCGTTGATCGTCTGCTCCTCCATGAGCAGGCGGCCGTTCCGGTCGAAGATCTTCGGCGGGGCGGCGTCGGTGCGAACGTGGTGGACGGTTCGTCCACCACCGAGGTCGGGCACGATGATGTCCGGGTCCCAGGAGACCCTCCACCCCACGCCCAGTTTCCTCACCGCGCCGTCGACCTGGTAGCTCCAGTCCTTGCCTTCGCCGAAGTTCCATGCGGCCGAGAGGGTGAAATACCCGGATTCGCTGTTCAGTTCGACGAATTGCGAGACTTCGTAATCCACGGTTCCGTCGGACAATCCGTCGAACATCTGCCCGATGGCGCCTTCGGCTGCGCTCGGATACGACGTGACGGCGGCGGCAGCGGACGGGTCGCGGTTGTCGAGGGCGGCGACGAAGTCGTCGACGAGGCCGCGTGCGTCGGTCCGTGAACCGTTGACGACGAAGGCAGTTATCGCCACCGTGACAGCCATTACGACAACAGCCGTGAGGGCGAGCACTTGCGTACGCCCCCTGCGCCGCCACTCACCGAATCCCATGCCTACCAACCTTCACTTCGGCCACAGGAGGAACAAGCACGGCTCGTCTACGAACGAATCACAATTACGCCACACGTCCGATCTACCCCCTCAACCACCTGCCGGCGGCCTCGACTGCGGGAGCCGAACCGTTCGCCCCTGCCACGAACACTGCGAAGGCCAGATTATCTCGTGAGCCGATGAACCATCCGTGCGCCCCGTCGTTTAAACCGTACTCTGCGGTCCCGGTCTTTCCCGTCAGATCGGGGATGTCCTGCAACAAACTGGCTGTACCTTCGGTTACGGTCTCCCGCATCATCGTTCGCAACGCATCGGTGACCGCGCGAGGTGCGGGATCCACCTGTTCGTCGACGGTCGTCTCGCGCCCGTCCACGAGTACCGGAAGGGGCGCGCTGCCGTTCGCGACGGCCGCCGCGACGAGTGCCATTCCGAACGGCGTCGCAGTGACTTCTCCCTGTCCGATCGCGGATTCGACGCGCGCCGTAGGTGTATTCGTTTCCGGTACCGATCCGGTGACGGTCACAAGTCCGGGCGTGATGTAGTCGGCACCGAGCCCGAATTGGAGCGCCGCGTCTCGCAGCGCGGTCGAGGACAGGTCCATCGCGAGCTGTCCCATCGTGGTGTTGCACGAGAACGCGAACGCAGTATGCAGCGGCACCGCGCCGAGGTCGAAGCTCTCGTCGTTGGGAATGGTGCGGTCGCCGATCGTCGCGACGCCCGGACACGGCAGTACCGTATCCGGATCCGCGAGCCCCGCCTGGAGTGCGGCGGATGTGGTGACGGCCTTGAAGGTGGAGCCCGGCGGGTACAGACCGGTCAGCGCGATCGGCCCCTCGCTGTCGGCGGCGGCGTTCTGCGCGACCGCCCGGACGGCCCCCGTCGAGGGTTCGATACCGACGATCACGGCTGGGGTGTCGAGCGACGCAAGGGCCGTTTCCGCGCGGGTCTGCAGGTCCAGGTCGATCGTGGTGGTCAGGTCGGGTGCGACCGGCCCTGCCTCGCCGGCGAGTTGCTCCGCGGTGCCGTCCGATTCGACCCGCTGCACGACCCATCCTGCGGACCGGGCCTGCCCTTCTTCCCACAACTCGACCAGACCGGACCACACCGGTGACGCGAGCGCCCGGTCGGCGACCAGCAACCGGCTCTGCGGTACGAGCGCCACGCCGGGCAGGGCGGTGAGCTGCTGTTCGATCGGCGCCAGGTCTTCCTCGCGCAACGCGATCGCGGTCAGCGACTGGCCCGGTGCTTTCGCGCGGTCGGCGGCGAGCGACTCGGCGGTGATCGTCGGAGCCACGGGCGCGAGCAACGGCGCAACCGCGGCCGGGTCGGCGCTCGCGTCGAGGTCGACGAGGGTGACGACCTGCTCGCTGAACAAGGTGCCGCCCGAGCGATCGTAGACGGTCGGTGGGGTGCCGGCCGTCGTCAGGGCACGCAGCGACGCTCCGTCGGTGAGTGCGGGGGACAGCACCGCCGGGTCCCAGCGCACCCGCCACGAATCGGCCTCTTCGACGGCCGATCCCGTCGTGCGGTACGCCCAGTCGCGTCCCTCCCCGAAGTTCCAGGACACGTCCAGGTCGAAGGTGTCGCCGTCACCTGTGCCCGCGACAGCGACGGCGGGATCGTCGCCGAGACCGTCGAACAATCCTGTGATCGCGGTGGCCGCGGATTGTGGGTCGGTGGTGAGGGCGGCGGCCGCCTGGACGTCGCCCGCGTCGAGCGCGGAGGCGAACTCCGCGGCGACGGTCTCCGGTTGATCCGGTCCCGATCCGCACCCGGTCGCTGCCAGTACGAGAGCCAGCGCGACACCTGCAGGAACCCACTGCCGTCGAATACGCACGCAGTCGATCATGCCCGTATCTACGATCGCGTGCCGGGCAGTACACGCCGCCGAAGGCGTCACGTGCTGGTGAGGATATTCGGTTGCACGACCCTTTCCGGCCTCCTACCTTGGTATTCGGCCCTGTCACCGACCGATCGGAGAACTGCATTGCTCCAGTAGTGGTTTTCGACCACGCGGGTACCACCGCGATCGATCCCACCTGTCAGGAGCACTCATGTCTTCGCCCTCGGGCATCACCCTTTCCGGTATCAGGTACGAACACCCCGACGGAACCCGTGTCTTCGACCAGCTCGACGCGACGTTCACCCTCGGCCGCACCGGTCTGGTGGGACGCAACGGGAGTGGGAAGAGCACTCTTCTCCATCTCGTCGCCGGGCATCTCCGTCCGCGCAGCGGATCGGTGACCGTGCGCGGCCGGGTCGCCTTTCTCCGGCAGGATGTGACCCTGGACCCGGCGGTGACCGTCGCGGAGGTCCTCGGTCTGGCTCAGGTCCGAAGAGCTTTGCGGCGCATCGAATCCGGTGTCGGCGACGCTACGGACTTCGGTGCCGTAGGCGACCGATGGAACATCGAGGAACGAGCTCTCGCATTGGTTCACCGCCTCGGCCTGGGACGAATTGTCCACGACGACAGCGACTTCGACCGAACCGTCGGCAACCTTTCGGGCGGCGAGACAATGCTGCTCGCCCTCACCGCGCGGTTGCTCGACGAGCCGGACGTACTGCTTCTCGACGAGCCGACCAACAACCTGGACGCCGACGGGCGGTCCCGGCTGCAGGAGGCTCTGGATCGATTCCCCGGCACCGTCGTCGTGGCCGGGCACGACCGCGACCTTCTCGACCGGATGGACGGGATCGCGGAAATGCGCGACGGGCACCTCCGGTTGTTCGGTTGCGGTTACAGCGAATACGAGCAGATCATCGCTGCCGAGCAGGAATCCGCCCGTGCCGCACTGCGCGATGCACGCAACGACGTTCGACGGCAGAGCCTGGATCTCGCGGCGGCGGAGTCGACGATTGCGCAACGACAGCGGTACGGCCGCAGGATGTTCGAGCAGAAACGCGAACCGAAGATCGTCATGGGTGCGCGCAAACGACAGGCTCAGGAATCGGCGGGCCGGTACCGCCGTGAACACGAGACGAATCTCGCCTCCGCGCGAGCGCAACTCGCACACGCTCAGGACGCCGTACGCGACGACCGGGAGATTCGAGTCGACCTTCCGGAAACCACCGTGCACCCCGGCACTCGCGTGGCGGAAGGGCCACTCGAGATCGTCGGGCCGGAGCGTATCGCTCTCGGTGGCGCCAACGGATCCGGCAAGACGACACTGCTCGACGCCATCGTGGAGGCGGGCCCCCTTGTGCCGTTCGCGCTCCTCGCCCAGCGACTCGACATCTTCGACGACGCGCTGTCGGTGGTGGAGAACGCGGAACGGCGGGCTCCCCACCTGCCGCCACAGGAGATCAGGGCGCGACTGGCACGTTTCCTCTTCCGCGGTAGCGACGGCGACGTGCCGGTCGGCGCACTGTCCGGTGGCGAGCGTCTGCGGGCAGCGCTCGCGATCGCTCTCGCCGCTGATCCACCGCCGCGACTGCTGTTGCTCGACGAGCCCACCAACAATCTGGACCTGCCCAGCCTCGAGCATCTGACCCAGGCGTTGCGCGGGTTCGCGGGAGCCCTCGTCGTCGTCTCCCACGACAAACGATTTCTCGACGACATCGGTACCACCCGGTCGGTCACACTGGGCACATGAGTATCACGACCAACCCCGCCGACGGCACCCGGATCTCGTATTCGATCGCGGATCCCGACCGGACAGAAGCACCCGACGTGATGCTCGTGCACGGGAGCGCGTTGTCGTCTGCCGTGTGGCGTGGTTTCGGCTATGTGCGTGCGCTGCGCGACCGGTATCGGCTGATCCTGCCCGACCTGCGCGGGCACGGTCGCAGCGACACCCCGCACGACCCGGACGCCTACGGGATCGACCGCATCGTCGGTGATCTACTGGCCGTGCTCGACGCCGCGGATGTCGAGCGCGTGCACTACGTCGGATACTCGTTCGGCGCGCGGGCGGGACTGGCGCTGGCTGTCGCCGCTCCCGAGCGTGTCGCGAGTCTTGTCCTGCTCGGCGGCAGCGCGCGACCGCAACGCGGGGCGATGGACGCGATGTTCTTCTCAGGCTGCATCGAAGTTCTCGAACGCGACGGCATGGAGGGTTTCCTCCGCGACTGGGAACAGAACCGAGCCGAACCGGTGGACGAGGCGACGCGGGCGGCCTTCCTCGCGAACGATCCCCTCGCGTTGGCCGCGTATTTCCGGCGCTCGGATCGAGAACCGGGCATCGACGACGACACCCTCGCAAGACTCGAGGTGCCGACGCTGGCGGTCGCCGGGTCGGAGGACCACATGCGGGTGGACGACACCCGCGCCATGGCCCGCACGATTCCCGGCGCCCGCCTCGCCGTACTGCGCGGATTCGATCACGCGACGACCGTGGCGGCGTCGCCCGAGGTCCTCTCCGTGATCGAACCGTTCCTCGCTGCCCGCACAGCCCCGTGACGGGTCGCGTGCTCAGCCCACCGTTGCCGGACGGCGGGCAGCCACCGCCTCCGCAATCAGCGCTTTGACCACCCGTTTCATCACTTCGACGGCGTCGGGCACCGGAAGACGCAGCACGTCGCGCAACGAGACCCACATCGGCCACGTCGTGCTGATCGCGATCGAACTCTCGATCTGGCAGCGCACTTCACTTCCCACGCCCTCGAGTTCCCGCGCGAACAGCACTCGCGCTTCGAACGCCGCACGCTCGAAGTAGCGCAGACGATTGTGCTGCAGTTCCCGCGAAAACGGCGCCCGGACCTCCGACGATCGGGCGAACGGTGCGATGAACTCGAGCAGTTCGGCCCGCTGGCGGCAATACGCATCGATCCGCTCGGAGAGCGGCAACGATGGATCCACGGGCTCGTATGCATCGTCCTGGCGGCGTAAGAGTTCTGCGCCGGTCGCCTCGAACAACTTCTCGAGGTCTCCGAAATGACCCCACAGCGACCGCAACGACACACCTGCTCGCGCCGCGATCTCCGCCCCTGTGGGTTTGAGTTCACCGGCACGGATCAACGCAATATGGGCATCGATCACGGCCTGCCTGGTGCGTTCGGCACGCGCCGACCGCCCGTCGACATGGCTCGGTGGCCGGACTCCGGTTTCGATATCGTACGCGTACATCGCTCCCCCGATTTCCGCTCGATAACTATGTACCGGCCACTCCCCTCGTCGGTGGCCGGATTGTTGTATCGCCGAGAATAGACGACACGCCGGGCGAAAATAAGGACGCCCGACGTGTCTGGGTCGAAACCAGCGAAATTACCTAGCCAGCAATCCCTTCGCGATGTGGGTCACCTGGATCTCGTTGCTGCCCGCGTAGATCATCAGCGACTTCGCGTCCCGCGCGAGTTGTTCGACGCGATATTCGGCCATGTATCCGTTTCCGCCGAACAACTGCACCGCCTCCATCGCGACGTCGGTCGCGGCTCGCGACGAGTAGAGCTTCATCGCGGAGGCCTCGGACAAGCTCACCGGCTTGCCGGCCTGCGCGCGCTCGATGGCGCTGAACACCATGTTCCGCACGTTGACCCGCGCGATCTCCATCTCCGCGAGCTTGAGCTGGATGAGCTGGAACCGGCCGATTTCACTGCCCCACAGCTTGCGGGAGTGGGAGTACTCGACGCACAGCTCGAGACACCGTTCGATGATTCCCAGCGACAGGTATGCGATACCGATCCGCTCTGCCGCGAACGACTCCTTGGCGCTGTCCTTGCCGTCGCTCTTGCCGCTTTCTTCCGTTTCGCCGAGGAGACGGTCGCGGGTGATGCGGACGTTGTCGAAGAACAACTCGCCGGTGGGCGACGAATTCATACCCATTTTCTTGAAGGGCGGGCTCTGGGTGAGCCCTTCCATCCCCTTGTCGAGCACGAACACCAGCACCTTGCGATCACGGCGGTCGACGGAGGCGTCGCCCTCGTCGAGTTTCGCGTAGACGATGATGACGTCCGCGTACGGGCCGTTGGTGATGAACGTCTTCTGCCCGTTGAGGATGTAGTCCTCCCCGTCCCGACGGACGGTGGTCTTCATCCCGCCGAAGGCGTCGGAGCCCGAATCCGGTTCGGTGATCGCCCAGGCACCGACCTTTTCGAAGGTCACGAGTTCGGGCAGCCACCGCTTCTTCTGCGCGAGCGTGCCGCGACTGCGGATCGTCCCGGCGGTCAGTCCCAGGCTCACGCCGAGGGACGCCACGAGGCCGAGGCTGATACCCGCGATCTCGATGTTGAGCAACGCGGCCATCCCGGGAGAACCGCCCATGCCGCCCGATCCGGAAGACTTCTCGCCGGCTTCCTCCTTGGCGAGGGCGCGTTCGAGCGATTCCCGCGCCATCTCGTCGATGCCGAATGCCGAATACAACTTGCGAATGATGTCGTATGGAGGCAGCTCACCCGACTCGAGCCTGTCGACATGCGGACGGATTTCCTTCTCGATGAATCCGCGCAATGCATCGCGGAACATGAGGTCTGTATCTGACCACTCGTACATCCCCGAAATATAGAACACGTTCCGGTTTCTGTATACGCTGCGCGTCGGCTGCGGCCACACCGAAACCGCCCGGACGGCGAGCATCCAGGGTTACTGTTTCGTCCCGAACACGCTGCCCAGGAGGTCTCGAAGTGGATGTCGTGGCGCTTCACATGAGCGACGGATTGATCGATCCGCGCGCCTCCACGTTGTTCTACGTGGTGGCAGCGATCGGCCTGTGCCTCGCGGCATGGTGCGCGCGCAGCGATCTCCGCCTGCACACGGTGCCCGTCGCGGCTCTGGTGACGGCACTGATCTTCGCGCTGCACACCGTCGCGGTGCCGATTCTGCCCGGCGTCAGCGGGCACGTGGTCGGCGCGGCGATCGCCGCCATTCTTCTCGGCCCGTTCGTCGGCGCGCTGAGTGTGGCGATCGTGCTCACCGTGCAGTCGTTCGTCTTCGCGGACGGTGGACTGTCCGCGCTCGGCGCCAATGTCACCAACATGGCGCTCGCGGCCGTCGCCGCCGGGTTCCTCGTCGCGGTGGCTTTGCGCGTCCTCCTCGAGCGTCGCCACTCCTCGTCCACACTCGTGTGTGTACTGGTCTGCGCCGCCGCGGGATTCGTGTCCGTGTTCGCGGCGACGGCCGGGTTCATCGTCGAATACGCGCTCGGCGGTGCCACCGTCACACCCCTGGAGAACGTGGCGTATCTCTTTGCGGTGCACATCCCGGTCGCTCTCGTCGACGGGATCGTGACTGCACTCGTGGTGGGTGCCGTCGCCCGACTGCACCCCGCTTCGGTATTCCTGTTCGGGGAACCGGACGTACCGGACCGGACTGCGCGGCGGTCGCGGAGCTTGTTGCTCACCGGACTGGCATTCGCGGCACTGGTGACCGCGGGGATCGTCTCACCGCTCGGTGCGTCCGGACCCGATGCACTGGAAGCGGCAACCCTGCGCGGATGCTCGGCGGGCCCCGATTCCGATACCGGCGAGTGCATGGCACGCCGGGTCGAAGAACACCGCTTCGCCGGAAGCGCGCTGGCCGGGTACACGGTGGGCGACAGGCCCGGATCGGACGGTGCAGCGGCAGTGATCGGGACTCTCGGCACCTTCGTCGTCGCCGGGATCTGCTTCCGATTGCTCGCGCCGCGGGAACGCAAGCGCACCACGGTGACTGCGGCGTGAACGCCCCGGCAGTGCCCTACCCGGATTTCGGGGTGAGCACGAACACCGGCAACGTCCGGTCGGTCCGCTGGGCGTACAAGTCGTAGTTCGGCCACGTCTTCACCAGCACGGACCACAACCGGGCCCGCTCGTCGCCCTCCGCTATCCGCACGGACACCTGCGTCTGCTCACCCTCGTACAGCACCGACGCCTCGTCGGCCTCGCTCAGGTTCAGCGCCCACGCCGGCGGCTTGGGATGACCCCAGTTCGATCCGACGACGAGCCAGCCACCGTCGTGGGGCACGCACAGCAGCGGGGTGGTCCGCGGCTCACCGGACTTCCGTCCGCGCACCGTGAGCGCGAGCGACGGCAGTCCACCGATCTTGAGCAGTGTGAACTTCCCCCGCGTGAGACGTTGAATGGTTTTGTCCACCGCGATGATCGGGCGCGAATACTTCGGGAGCCATGGCAACCGCCCGATGCGGATCGCGAGCGGACGGAAGGGATTCACAGCGCTACCCTTCCCAGGTTGCAAGCACGGTGCGGGCGGCGGTGACGACGGCCAGCGGCTGATCGATCATGGGATGGTGGCCCGCCGCAGGCAGTTCCACCATCAGAGCGTCCGGGCCGAGGTGCCGGCGGATCCGCGCGGCGAGCGTGTCGTCGACGATGCCGTGCTCGCTCCGGAAGTACGCCAGGCGGCATCGCGGCGTCATACTTTCGAGGCTGCCGCGTCCCTCGCGGCCCATCCGGAGATTGTCGAACTTCCACGACCACCCGCCCTCGACCTGCTTCAAGGATCCCCGCGCGATGCGGTCGAGGACGTAGGGCTCCGCCGTGTCCTGCGGTGGGACGAGACGGAATCGTGCCACCGCTGCGTCGACCGACGGATACACCTTCGGCGGACCGGCATTCGCGGCGATCTTGGCCCGCATCTCGAGTTCCTCGGGAGTCAGGTCGCGAATCGGGGAATCGAGCACGATCGCGCCCCCCAACCGGTCGCCGTGCAGGTGAGCCGTCGCGAACGAGACGATCCCGCCCATGCTGTGCCCGAGCAGGACCGGTCGCCCGGTTATCCCCCCTGCTGCCGCAGCGGCAAGCACCTCTGCAGACCACGCCTCCAGAGAGTAATGCTCCCGGTGCATGCTGTCCCCGTGTCCGCTGAGGTCGAGCGCGACCACCCGGCGGCCCTGGGCCAGTTGCGGTCCGATGTGATCCCACCAGCCGGAGTGCGCCATCCCGCCGTGGACGAGAACTACACCCGGGTTCCCCGTGTCGCCCCACGCACGGTAGGCGATGGTCGCCCCCTGGACCTCGACGGTGCCTTTGTCGACGGGTGTCGCAAGGGCGTCGACGAACCAACCGGGAGCAGTCTCGTTATCGCTCATGATCCGAACCTATGCGAGATGTGACCCCGGTGAGCATTCGGGCCAGCATTTCGATTCTCGGATCCTCCAGTTCGGGCTGGGGGTGAACGATCGACGACACCGCCTCGCCGTCGAACATGTGCACGAGCGAGAACAGGACGAGGTCGAACTGCGTGGGCGGCAATCGGTCTGCGACCGGCAACGACCTGCCGAACTCGGCGATCTGCGCGTGATATCGGGCAGCCATGGGCGCGAGGTGATCCCGGAGCGCCGGATCCGTACGTGCCGCGCCGAGAAGTTCGTACCAGGCCGCATTCATCGGCGCCCGGCACGCCTTCCGCAACAGCAGCAGGCACGTCCGCACGACCCGGACGGTGGCATCGGCACCGGTGCGCTCCTCCAGACCTCCGAGCACCTCGAGTCCTGCCCGGAAGTTCACGAACTGGCGTTCGCTCACTTCCTCGGCCGCCGCGACCATCAGATCGAGCCGAGTGGGGAAGTGCCGGAAGACGCCTCCCGACGACACTCCCGAGCGCCGGCACACCTCACCGATGGTCGTGGCGGTGTAGCCGCGTTCGGCGAGTGAGGCGATCGTCGCGTCGAGAATCCGGCCGATCGTTTCCTCGCGCCGCTCCTTCTGGGTGCGCCGGGGTGAGCGCTCGCCGTGCAGAACGGGCACCCCTACCCCACCGATGCCTCCATCGTCCGCGCCGGCGCGGGTCCACGTTCCTCCACACCTGCCCGCAGGAAGCGGCCGGTCCCGACGGTGCGCCCGTATCCGGGTACGAACTGCCCGTCACGGAAGACGACCCGGCCCGCCACCGCGGTCGCGGTGACCGCCCTGTCGTTGCGGTTCACCATTCTCCGCAGGCCACCGAATTCCTCCAGCGGCGCTTCGTGATAGCGGTCCGTGTCCTCGTCGAGGCCGGCCGGGTCGATGACGACGAAGTCGGCGCGGTCACCGATCCGCAGATGCCCCGCATCGATACCGTAGAAATCCGCGAGTTCGCCGGTGAGCTTGTGGACTGCGGTGTGCAAGGGCAACACCGGCTTTCCGCGCTGCTCGCCCTCATGGATTCGCCGTAGCAGGCAGATACCGAAGTTGTAGAACGCCATGTTCCTCAGGTGTGCGCCGGCATCGGAGAACCCGAGGGTGATGCCGTCGGTCCGGATGAGCCGGTCGGCGACCTTGGGTCGATCGTTGGCAATAACGGTGTGCCACCGGAAGTCCCGTCCGTATTCCACCACCAGATCGAGGAAGGTGTCGACGGGGTGCAGCTTGCGCTGCCGGGCGACGTCGCCGATCGACCGGCCGACGAGCGACTCGTCCGGGCACTCCACGATGCGGGTGTCGTCGAAGTCGCGGTGCCAGACGCGCGGCGAGAACTTCTTCTCGAAGTCGCGGCGGAACCACCTGCGATACGCCTCGTCGCGCAGCAGGTCGTTGCGGCCCATCTCCTCCTGCAGGTGCAGCGCCGCCCGGCCCGAGCCGAACTCCTCGAACACCACGAGGTCGATGCCGTCGGAGTAGACCTCGAATGTCGTCGGCAGGTGCTGCCACCGGAACGCACCCTTGCCGATCCTGTTGGCGGCATAAGCGATCGGCCCGAAGATCCGGTTCACCCACCGTTCGGCTTTGGTGTCCGCCGCTGCGAGGACGGACGTCTTCATCGGCTTCCTGCCGAGTCCGGTACTCGCCGCGGCGAAGAACGCTACGTCGTACTTGGTGTTGAGGTTGGGGACGGCCTGCAGGACGCGCCCACGCCGGCGCAGGATCTTGTGCAACCGCCGGAACTCGGACCACGAAGCGTGGGTCGACGGCAGGGTGCGGGAGCGGTAACGGTCGCCGTCCATCTTGTCCCACGGATTCGTCATCGTGGAGACGCCGAGGAACCCTGCATCGAGTGCTTCCGACACCCGCGCGTCGATCGCGGCGAGTTCGTCACGGGTCGGCCGATTGGCTCCGTCCGTCGAGCGACCGAGGCCCATCACCGAAGCACGAACATCCGAATGTCCCACGAAGGCCGTGATATTGGGGCCGAGAGGCAGGGCATTGAGCGTCTCGATGTACTCGCGTGGGGAGTTCCACGTCTTGGAGCGTTCGAGGGCGGTGAGCACGTGCTCGCGCGGCAGGGCTTCGACCCGGCTGAACAGGTCCGCGGCGTCGACCGGCGGGACGTAGACCGTCGAGATCGAGCAGTTGCCCATCAGCACGGTGGTGACACCGTGTCGTACCGATTCGGGCAGACCTGGTCCGACGAGCACCTCCGCGTCGTAGTGCGTGTGCGTGTCGACGAAACCGGGCATGACCCATCGGCCCTCGGCTTCGACGACTTCGGTGCCGGGGCCGACCGGCAGTTCGTCGGAGGTCACGACCGCGACAACTCCGTCCCGGATGCCCAGGTTACGGACGACACCGGGCGACCCCGTGCCGTCGAACCACAGACCGCCGCGCACGACGACATCGAAATCCTCGTTCTTGTGATCCACACCACTCATGGGGCGAGTGTAACCCCAATTAGAGGTCATGCACTCTCCAAATTCCGATTTGTTTCCGAACGCCCTGCCCACCCCCGATAGGCTGCGGAAATGACCTCGTTTCCCGAGCTCGATGCGACCCCCGTGCTCGTCGTAGACACCGACGTCCTCGACCGCAACCTCACCCGCATGGCCGAGTCTGCCGCAGCGCGCGGGCTCGCCCTGCGACCCCACGTGAAGACCCACAAATGCGTCGAGATCGCACGTCGCCAACTCGACGCCGGCGCCCGGGGACTGACGGTCGCGACGGTGTCCGAGGCCGAGGTGTTCGCCGACGCCGGTGCCGACGACCTGTTCGTGGCGTATCCGCTGTGGGTGGACGCGGCCCGCGGTGCGCGACTTCGCGCACTCGCCGGCCGGGTCCGGCTCACCGTCGGCATCGAGTCCGCCGCCGGCGCCCGGGCCCTCGCCACACATGCCGGGACAGGCGCGGGCGTGCTCGTCGAGATCGACAGCGGACATCACCGCACCGGGGTTCCGCCCGAGCGGGCAGGCGACGTGGCGACAGCCGCCCGCGACGCCGGTCTCGATGTGGTCGGCATCTTCACCTTTCCCGGTCACTCGTACGGGCCGGGTGTGCCTCCGCGAGTCGCCGCCGAGGAGTCGGCCGCGCTCACTGCGGCGGCCGCGTCGTTGCGCGCCGCCGGTACCGAGCCCTCGGTGATCAGCGGCGGCTCCTCACCCACCGCGCTGATCGAGGTCCGGACGGACGCAACCGAACTGCGGCCGGGGGTGTACGTGTTCGGCGACGCCCAGCAACTCGAACTCGGAGCAATCACCGAGCGCGACATCGCTCTCTCGGCGTTGGCCACCGTGGTGTCGGCACGCGACGACGTGCTCGTCCTCGATGCGGGGAGCAAGATTCTCGGCGCCGACCGCGCACCGTGGGCAACCGGATACGGCCGTATCCTCGGCATACCCGATGCGCGGATCGTCGCGCTGTCCGAACATCACGCCACCGTCCGGTGGCCCACAGAAAGTCCCCGCCCCGGGCTCGGCGACCGGGTTCGGGTGGTGCCGAACCACGCGTGCAACGCGGTGAACCTCGTCGACGAGTTGGTGGCTGTCTCCGGCGACGTGGTGGTCGGGAAGTGGGCGGTCGCGGCACGGGGCTGCAATACCTGATCCGGGTGCCTGCCCCGATAGGCTCCGTGGATGCCACCACTGAACCCTGACCTCGCCGGACGGGTCTTTCCGCCGACGTCGTATCTCGTCGGACGCGAGAAGATACGCGAGTTCGCTCATGCCGTGCGATCGAAGAATCCGATCCACCACGACGTGGATGCCGCGCGCGCCGCGGGGTTCGCCGACGTCGTCGCCCCGACCACCTTCACCACCGTGGTCCAGAGCCCCGCGGTCGTCCAACTGCTGGAGACGCCCGGCACCGGCCTCGAATTGCACCGGACCGTCCACGGCTCGGAGAAGATCGAGTACCACCGCCCGATCGTCGCCGGCGACGATCTGACCACGACACTGATCATCACCGACGTCACCGAACGCGCCGGCAGTGCCATCCTGTCCACTGTCTGCGAGATCCGGGACACCGGCGGCGATCCGGTCGCCACCGTCACATCGACACTGCTGCACCGAGGGGACGACGCATGACTCGGAGCACGCCACCGCGATTCGACGACCTCGAACTGGGAGCGATCGTCGCCAAATCCGACGTGAAGGTCACTCGCACCGACCTCGTGCGCTACGCAGGCGCGTCAGGGGACTTCAATCCCATCCACTTCGACGACGCGGTCGCAGCCCGCGAGGGTCTGCCCGGTGTGCTCTGCCACGGAATGCTCACGGCGGCACTCGGATTGCAGGTGGTCTCCGACTGGGTCGGAGACCCGACCTCGGTGGTCTCGTACGAAGCCCGGTTCACGCGGCCCGTCGTCGTCGATCCCGTGGACGGAGCCGACCTGTCGATTTCGGCCAAGGTCGCCCGACTCGACGAGGCGGAGCGGACGGCACGAGTGGACATCACCGTCTCCACCGGAGGCCGGACCGTCCTCGGGAAGACCCAGGTCCACATCAGATTCTCGTCCTGACCCGGCGGGATCGCACGCGCCGCGAGAGGATGCACAGCGTGACCGGAACGCACCTGGCTCGTCTCACCGTCACCGTGCTGGCGGTAACCCTCGCGGCGTGCGCGTCGCCGTCGACTCCTGCGGCCGAGGAGGAACCCACCCGGCCGGCGTCCACGACCGCCGGTTCTCCGGCCTCCGAAGCAGGCGTCCCGCGTGTCACGGGCACAGTCGCATCCGGGCTCGGAACCCCGTGGGGCATCACGTTCCTGCCCGGCGGTTCCGCTCTCGTCACCGAACGTGATTCGGGCCGTGTCCTCGATATCGGCTCCGATGGCACGATTCGCGAGGTGGGTCGCATCGACGACGTGGTCGCGGAGGGCGAATCCGGCCTTCTCGGTATCGCTGTCTCCCCGGCCTTCGAAACCGACAGCCTCGTCTTCCTGTACGTCACGACGAACGACGACAACCGGATCCTGCGCGCCGTCTACGACGGCGAGGGACTGTCCGAGCCGACGGTGATTCTCGACGGCATCCCCGCCGCGCGGATCCACGACGGTGGCAGGCTCGCCTTCGGTCCCGACGGCATGTTGTATGCGGCGACTGGCGAGGCGGGCGACGCCGAACTCGCCCAGGATCCGGTGTCTCTCGGCGGCAAGATCCTCAGGATCACGCCCGACGGTGCGCCGGCCCCGGGCAACCCGGATCCGGCGTCGCCGATCTACTCGCTCGGGCACCGCAACGTGCAGGGCCTCGCCTTCGACGAAGAAAACCGGCTGTGGGCATCGGAATTCGGCCAAAACGATGTCGACGAACTCAATCTCGTGACGCCGGGGACGAATTACGGCTGGCCCGAGGTGGAAGGCATCGGAGGCGCTCCGGAGTTCGCCGACCCGATCACCACCTGGCCGGTGTCGGAGGCATCACCGTCGGGGCTCGCGTTCGCGGACGGGCGACTGTGGATGGCCGCCCTCCGCGGAGAACGTCTGTGGAGCATCGAGGTCGCGGCCGACGGCACTGCATCCGCACGGGAATTCTTCGTCGGCGAGTACGGACGGCTGCGAACCGTCGCCGCCGCACCGGACGGTTCGCTGTGGCTCACCACATCGAACCGGGACGGTCGTGGACAACCGGGCGACGACGACGATCGCATCCTGCGAGTCGAAATTTCCTGACCAGATCAGGGAACGAGTACGACGACCGTCTCGGCGACGAGGGCGGGCTTGGCCGAGCCCTCCACCTCGACGGTGTAGGCCACCACCACGTTCGCGCCCTTCGCCGTACGTTCGAACGACTTGAATTCGGCGCCCGCCCGGATCCTGGAACCGACGGGCACCGGCGCCGGGAAACGCACCTTGTTCGCCCCGTAGTTGACCTTCATGGTCACGCCCTCGAGCGAGAAGATCTGCGCGCCGAGGACCGGCAGCAGCGACAATGTGAGGTAGCCGTGCGCGATCGTCGTGCCGTACGGCCCGTCCTTCGCCCTCTCGGGGTCGACGTGGATCCATTGGTGGTCGCCGGTGGCGTCGGCGAACAGGTTCACGCGCTCCTGCGTGATGTCCATCCACTCACTGCGCCCGAGGTCGTCCCCGACCGCCTTCTCGACTTCGTCGATTCCGTTGAAAACTCGCATTGCTGCTCCTGTTTCGGGTTGTGGCGGGGAGTCAGTGCCCGGTCCGCCTGAGAGTGACGCGGTACGTGTAGTGCTCCGGCAGAAAGTAACTCACCGACAACTCGACGGGTAGCCCTTCGCCGTTCGAGTACAGGCGATCCACCCGTAGCAGCGGATGCCCGACCGCACAGTTCAACTCGGAAGCGACCTGCTCGGATGCGGGAGCCACGGTGATCGACTGTGCGGCTTCGGTGATGGGCGTGTCGAGATGTGGTTCGAGCAGACCGATCACCGTGCTGCCGCTCGACGCGCCGGCCTGCAGCTCGGGCGCCTCGATTACGTGCGCCGCTATCTCGTACGGGAGATAGATGGTGGTGAGCACGAACGGGGTGGACCCGTGTAGTCGCCGCAGGACCACCGAGTACAGAAGGTCGGTGTCGAGGCGTAACCGACTGGCTGCGTCGATGTGGGCGCCCCTGCGCAGCGGGGTCACGATCTGCATGAGGGTGTCGGCCGACAACGCGAGCAGATCCTCGATCGACCCCAGCCGCCGTCGATAACGCCGGTTCGACTCGTTCGCGAACGTCCCGCGCCCCGGGACGCGGTAGACGAGGTCGTCCGCCACGAGGTCCTGGAACGCACGGCGGACGGTCTGCCTGCTCACCCCGTGTTGCCGGGCGAGTTCCGCTTCGGTGGGCAGGCGCGTTCCGTTGCTGTACCGGCCGGCCTCCACCGCCGTCCGCAACTGACGAGCAAGCTGCGCGTACGCAGGTTCCGACTCTCCCGCCTTGTTGTCCATGCCGACAATCCCGTTGCTGCCGCTCAGATTCCGCCGCGGCTGACGAGTTGGCTCGCTATCACGTTGCGCTGGATCTCGTTGGTGCCCTCACCGACGATCATGAGCGGCGCATCGCGGAAGTACCGCTCGACGTCGTACTCGGTCGAGTACCCGTATCCACCGTGGATCCGTACCGCGTTCAGAGCGATTTCCATCGCGATCTCCGAGCAGTACAGCTTCGCCATGCCCGCTTCCATATCGCACCGCTCACCGCTGTCGAACTTCTCCGCCGCGTACCGCGTCAGCTGACGTGCCGCGGTGAGCTTGGTGGCCATGTCCGCAAGGTAGTTGCCGATCGACTGGTGCTTCCAGATCGGCTTGCCGAAACTCTCGCGTTGCTGCGCGTAGGCCAGCGAATCCTCGAGCGCCGCGGCGGCGACACCGAGCGCGCGGGAGGCGACTTGCAGTCGCCCCGTTTCGAGGCCCTTCATCATGTGCCCGAAGCCCTTGCCCGGTTCACCGCCGAGGATCGCCGCTGCCGGAATCCGGTAGTTGTCGAAGCTCAGTTCGCACGACTCGACGCCCTTGTAACCGAGTTTGGGGAGATCACGCGAAACCGTCAGTCCCGGACCGTGTTCGACGAGAACGACGGAAATGCCTTTGTGCCGCGGCGTGGCCTGCGGGTCGGTCTTGCACAGCAGTGCGATCAGCCCGGCGCGGCGCGCGTTGGTGATCCACGTCTTCGCGCCGTTGATCACCAGGTCGGCGCCGTCGCGCTTGGCGTTGGTGGTCATGGCCTGCAGGTCGGAACCGCCGCCGGGTTCGGTGAGCGCCATCGTCGCGCGGATCTCGCCGGTGGCGAGCTTGGGCAGGTACTTCTGCTTCTGCTCCTCCGTGCCGTACAGGGCGAGAAGCTTGGCGACGACGGTATGTCCGCCCATCGCGCCCGCCAGGGACATCCAGCCCCTGGACAATTCCTCTGTGACCTGCACGTAGCAAGGCATCGACACCGGTGACCCGCCGTACTCCTCCGGCACTGCGAGACCGTAGATGCCGATCTGCTTCATCTGCTCGATCCAGCGCTCCGGGTACTCGTCCGCGTGCTCGACTTGCTGCACGGTGGGTTTGACCTCGCGGTCGACGAAGTCGCGGACCGTCTTGACCAGGAAAGCCTCTTCGTCGTTCTGGGTGCTCACGCGGATCCTTCGATCGGTTTCGGGTACGGAACCCCGACCAGACTTTGTACGGCCATTTTGTGGAGCCCCCGCAACGGTTGTCAATGGCCGAAGTGCCGAACCTGCCGAGGATTCCAGAGTTTTCGGCGATGCGACCCACTACATCTGCCTATAAGGCTGGCGCAGAACTCCACATTGGCCGTACATTCACGGTTCCTCGCACGTTGCCGAAGATCGGAGCGCCGGCATGACCACCACCCCCGTCGACGTCGGCGGACCGTACTTCGACGATCTGTTCGTCGGTCAGGTCTTCGACGCGGCACCCGCCGTCACCCTCACCGACGGGCTGGCGGCCACCCACCAGTCCATCCTCGGCGACCGGTTCCGCCTCCCCCTCGACCGGCACCTGTCGGTCGCGGTCGCGGGAGGCGCTCTCGCGCACGCCGGACTGGTCACCGACATCGCGATCGGGCAGTCCACACTGGTGACGCACCATGTCAAGGCCAACCTCTTCTACCGCGGTCTCCGTTTCCACCGCTTCCCGTTCATCGGCGACACCCTCTACACGACCACCGAAGTCGTGGGTCTGAAGGAGAACTCGGCCAAATCGGGTCGTAAGCCCACAGGCCTGGCAGCGCTCCGCATCAGTACAGTCGATCAGGACGATGAGACCGTGCTCGACTTCTACCGTTGCGCGATGCTGCCGCTGAGCGAGAACCCCGATCCGCACAGGACAGTCCATGCCGGTGACCTGTCCGCCATCGGGCCGCAGGACAGCCGGACATGGTCCGCCCCGGACAACTGGGATCTCGCGCTGTATCGCACCCGCGTACCCGGTGCTCATTTCGATCCGGCACTCGCCGGCACCGTGCTGCGATCGAGCGGGGACGTCGTGTCGTGTGCGCCCGAACTTGCACGGCTGACCCTCAACATCGCCGCGACGCACCACGACGAACGCGTCGGCGAGGCGGGGCGTCTGGTGTACGGCGGGCACACGATCGGGCTGGCACTGGCTCAGGCGTCGCGGGCGTTACCCAATCTGGTCACCGTGCTCGGCTGGCAGTCGTGCGATCACACCGGTCCGGTGCACGAGGGAGACACCCTGACCAGCGACCTCCATGTCGAGTCCGCCGAACCGCTCCCGCAGGGTGGCGGTGTGCTCACGTTGCGTTCCTCGGTGTCCGCCCATCGCGGGGACGGCGCGCCGTCACCGGTGCTGGACTGGCGTTTCACGGTGCTGGCAGCCTGAGCCGTCAGCCCGTCCGCTGGGGCCCGGTGGCGCGGATCTCGTCCACCAGACCCCAGTCGAGGGCGCGCTCGACGCCCAGCGGCGCGGCGGTGACGAACAGATGCATCGCCCGCCACCGCCCGATCCGGCGCGGAATACTCACGGTGCCACCGGCACCCGGAATCAGCCCCATCGACACCTCGGGAAGCCGGAAGATCGTGTCCGGTCGGGCGACCACCCTGCCTGCGAACGCGGGAATCTCGATGCCTGCGCCCACGCAGTGACCGTGCAATCGCACTTCGAGGCGGTCGGCGAGACGCGCGACAAGACGTCCCGCTCCCCCACGCGTGCGGATCAGATGTGCAGTCGCTGTATCGGGGGTGCGCCCGAATTCGTCGAGGTCACCACCCGCGCAGAACGACGGGCCCGCACCGTCCAGGACGATGTGGTTGAGGCTCTCGTCGAGAAGCGCCAGTTGCAGCGCCTCGACCAGCGCATCACGCAACTGTGTGCCGTAGGCATTGCGACGTTCGGGGCGGTTGAGCGTCACGTGCAGGGCATCGCCGTCGCGCGCGAGGAGCACCGGGTCCTCACCGGCCGGGGGCGGCAAGGGGCGTGGTCCGCGATCCGCGAGCCACCGCGCGAATTCCGGTCCTCCTTGGAGCGTCGAGTAGCCCAGCGATTCGACGTCGATCGCCTCCGCCACCGCGAGTGTTTCCGTCGCACGCAGCACGTGCCGGACCGTCAGGGACGCGAGCGGGTTCCGGGTCACCGCCGCGAGGAAGGTCGCAACTTCCGCATCGGGGTCCGGCGATCCGACCGTGGTCTTCGCCTGCGGGTCGGGGCTCGCGTAGGTCACGTCGAGGGCTTCGAGCAGCGGGCCGAAGGTGTCGGCGCTGTCGTGGATCGGTCTCGTCGCCAGGCCGACCAGCACACGATCGGACAGGATGGCCCTGTGCACCGCCCGCGCAAGGATCGCCCCGGGGGTGTCGTCGAGGCGGACGATCATGACCGGCTTGTCGACCGCGCCGTCCCCGTCGACGAGCGGTGTGTCCGCTGCTCCGTCGGCGAGGTCCGCAGGGGAAATCGTCACGGCGTGTGCCGTATCCATATGCTCTGCCCTCGCGCTCTTCGCCTGCTCCGTCCGCAGGAATGTAGCATCACGCACATGTCCCCCTGTCGCACCGACGACCCGGCCCGCGACTGGGCGGAGAGCGGAATAGCCTCTCTGACGGGCAGACTCGACGGACCACCTCTCGTTCCGCCGGGTCGCGCAGCGACCAGGGCCCGGGAACTCGGAGCATGGATCGCAGCCGCCACCGACGATGCCGTACGGCTCGACGGCGCCGCCCTGCTGTCCGAGCGCGCCGCCTTCACGGGAGCGCACCGCGCCGGCACCACATCCGTGGGGGGAGCGTGCCGATTGCTTCCCACCACCGACGGATGGGCAGCGGTGTCGTGCGCGCGCCCCGACGATCCTCTGCTGCTCGGTGCGCTCGTCGGCTCCGACGTCGGTAACGATCCGTGGCCCGCTGTGACGACCTGGCTCGCCGAGCACTCAGGCGCCGAACTCGCTGAGCGCGCCGAACTCCTCGGTGTCGCGGCCGGGCCGGTCGCGTCACCGGCAGGCACCCCACCCCAACCTCTCGAGCCCCGATCGGTCCGTGGTCTGCTCGTCGTCGACTTCAGTGCCCTGTGGGCCGGACCCCTGTGCGCGCATCTACTCGGACTGGCCGGTGCCCGCGTGGTGAAGGTCGAGACTCCGAGCCGGCCGGACGGAGCACGACGCGGCAACGCCGAGTTCTATCGCCTCCTGCACGGCGGACACGAATCCGTAGTACTCGACCCCGCGGACGACAGGCAACGCCGAGAAATGGCCGCACTCGTCGACGCAGCGGACATCGTGATCGAAGCGTCGCGACCGCGTGCCCTCATCGGTTTCGGCCTCGACGCCGGACGGGTGGTCGCCCGCGGCGGCACCTGGGTGTCGATCACCGCCCACGGCCGCGAGTCGATGCGGATCGGGTTCGGCGACGACGTCGCCGCCGGCGCCGGGTTGATCGCCCACGACGCGCGCGGTCCCGTCTTCGTCGGTGACGCGCTCGCCGACCCTCTCACCGGGCTCACCGCAGCAGCACTTTCCTTGTCTGCACCGGCCGACGGGTCCGGCGTGCTGTGGGACGTGTCGATGTCCGCAGTCGTCGCCGCGACCCTCGAGGCGGCGGGTGCGCCGGTGCCCCAGGCATATCGACGCGGCGACTCGTGGTGGGTGCAGACTTCCTCGGCCACCGTGGAGATCGCCGCACCGCGACCGCGCGTACCCCAGGGCGATGCGGCCCCGACCGGGCGCGACACCGCAAAGGTTCTGGCGGAGCTGGGAATCCGGTCGTGACGCAACTGGTGTTGTGCGATGTCGAAGTCGACGGTGTTCCCGGTTCGACGGTGGAGATCCGGGACGGGTCGATCGCCGAGGTAGGGGTCGGGCTGAAACCGGCGAGTGACGCGGCCGTGATCGACGGACGTGGAGGTGCACTGGTACCGGGGCTGCACGACCACCACATCCATCTGCACGCGACTGCCGCCGAACGGTTGTCGGTCCGGTGTGGGCCACCGCAGGTCCGCACCGCCGACGAACTCGCGGAGGCACTGAGATCCGCTTCGGGAGACTCGATTCGCGGCGTCGGGTACTTCGAATCCGTTGCGGGAATGCTCGACTCGCAACTCCTCGACCGGCTCCACGCCGAACGGCCGGTGCGCGTTCAGCATCGCAGCGGTGCACTGTGGGTGCTGAACTCCGCTGCTGCGGCGCAAGCGCATCTCGACACGGCCGACCATCCCGGTGTCGAACGAGACGACGACGGGCGCCCGACGGGGCGGGTGTGGCGCGCCGACACCTGGCTGCGAGACCGGCTGCCCGCTACGGCGCCGCCGACGCTCGATGAGGTCGGTGCAGAACTCGCCCGGTACGGGGTCACCGGGCTCACCGACGCCACACCGGATCTGTCGCCGAGCTCGCTCACCGCCCTCGTCGACGCACACACCGGCGGTGCTGTCCCCCAGCGTCTGCACCTGCTGGGTGCGCCGCCGGACTTCGTCTCCCCCGAGAACACGATCACCTCAGGACCTTTCAAGATCGTGCTCGCCGACTCCGGACTACCCGACCTCGACGGTCTCGCGGAGAAGATCGCACAGATGCACGCGGAGGGTCGCGCGGTCGCTGTGCACTGCGTCAGCCGGGAGGCGTTCGCACTCCTCGTGGCCGTGTTCACCGAGGTGGGCGCCCATCCCGGCGACCGCCTCGAGCACGGTGCCCTCATCCCCGCCGACTCGATCGACGACCTGCTCCGACTCGGTCTGCGCGTCGTGACCCAGCCCGGTTTCATCGCCGACCGCGGCGACAGCTATCTGCGAGATGTCGATCCACGGGACATCGACGACCTGTACCGCTGCCGCAGCCTGGTCGACGCGGGAGTTCCCCTCGCGCTGTCGAGCGATGCTCCCTACGGTCCGATGGACCCGTGGCAGATCATCGCCGCCGCGACGACACGGCGCGCGGGTTCGGGTGCGGTCGTCGGCCCGGCCGAGAGGCTCGATCCGCTCCGGGCGCTCGCCGGGTTACTGTCACCGGCGAACGATCCGGGTGGGCCGCCGAGAGCGATCCGGCCCGGTGAGCCCGCGGACCTGGTGTTGCTGGACGCCCCGCTCGCCGAGGTACTCGAGGCACCGTCGTCGTCCGCGGTGCGCACGACCGTCATCGGGGGCCGGATCGTCCACGGATGATGCCGGTGGCACCGGAAGGCGGTCAGGTCACGGTCCAGGTATGCGGTCCGTCGAGGAGTTGCTGCAGATCTGCGGGCGCCTCGCTCTTCGCCTGCGCCACCTGGTCGCGCGCGCCGTCGTCGTACGTCGGCCGGTGCACCGCACGCACGACACCGGTGACGGTGTACCGGAGATTCTGATCCGACAGGCGCGACAGGGCGTAGGCGTATTCGAGGTCGTCGGTGTACGCGTCGTGGACGACGATCTCGTCGGGGTCCACTTCGGTGCGCTGCGCGACGCGCAGTCCGAAACCCTTTCGTACCACGCAGAGTTCGTCGTCGGTTCCGAAGACGATCGGTTCACCGTGCCGGACATGGATCATCCGCGACCCGGCACCGTCCTTACGGAGCACGTCGAACGAACCGTCGTTGAAGATCGGGCAGTCCTGCAGTATCTCGACGAATGCCGCGCCACGGTGGTGCGCTGCGGCGCGCAGCACTTCCGTCAACCCCTCCCGGTCCGAATCGAGGGCTCTGGCAACGAAACTCGCGTCGGCGCCGAGCGCCAGCGACATGGTGTTGAAGGGAGCGTCGACCGAACCCATCGGCGTCGATTTGGTGACCTTGCCGACTTCGGACGTCGGCGAGTACTGCCCCTTCGTCAAGCCGTAGATTCTGTTGTTGAACAACAGGATCCGCATGTTCACATTGCGCCGCAGGGCGTGGATCAGGTGGTTGCCACCGATCGACAGTGCGTCGCCGTCACCGGTGACGACCCACACCGACAGGTCGGGCCGGGTGACGGCCAATCCGGTTGCCAGGGTCGGGGCGCGACCGTGGATCGAATGCACCCCGTAGGTGTCGAGGTAGTACGGGAAACGCGACGAGCACCCGATGCCGGAGACGAACACGATGTTCTCTCTCGCGAGGCCCAACTGGGGCAACATGCTTCGGACGGTCGCGAGGATGACGTAGTCGCCGCATCCGGGGCACCACCGAACCTCCTGGTCGGTGGTGAAGTCCTTCGGCTTCTGCGGCACGTCGGTACGCGGAACGTGAGCGAGGCCACTCAGACCCAGTTCCCGTCCGGCAATGCCGCTCTCGTGAGCCGCACCGTTGTGAATCGTTCCCGTCATGTGTCGGATCTCCGATCTTCGGTGGCGTCAGCGGGTGACGGCCGCGGCGACTGCGGCTGCGGTCTTTGCGGATTCGGCGTCTCGCAGTGCGCCGTCGAATTCCTCGAGCAGGGCCTCGTGGAGTTCGTCTGCGCGGAACGCCATGCCCGACACCTTGGTCACGGGCTGGATGTCGGCGTCGTACCGGGCCCGCAGCAGCATGGACAGCTGGCCGAGGTTCATCTCCGGCACCAGCACCCGTTCATATCCGGCGAGCACGTCACCCAGGTTCGCGGGCATCGGATTGAGATGACGCAGATGCGCGCGGGCTACCGAATGCCCGCCGCGTCGCGCCCGGCGGACCGCCTCCCCGATCGGTCCGTAGGACGAACCCCATCCGAGGACGAGGATCCGGGCGTCGCCGCCTGGATCGTCGACCACCAGATCGGGTACGTCGATCCCCGCGATCCGCGCGACCCGCACCCTGGTCATCAATTCGTGATTGGTGTGGTGGTACGAGATGTCGCCGGTGCCGTTGGCCTTCTCGAGACCGCCGATGCGGTGTTCCCTGCCCGGGGTGCCCGGGATCGCCCAGTCCCGGGCGAGTGTGTCAGGGTCCCGCGCGTAGGGCTGGTGTCCGGCGTCGTCGTCTTCCGGCGGTGACGCGAATCCGGGTTCGATGGCCTGCAGGTCGTCGGCGTCCGGAATGCGCCACGGCTCCGAGCCGTTCGCTATCGCGCCGTCGGACAGGACCATCACCGGCGTCCGGTAGGTGACGGCGATTCGGGCCGCCTCCCGCGCCACGTCGAAGCAGTCTGCGGGCGACTGCGGCGCGACCACGGCGACCGGTGATTCACCGTTTCGTCCGAACAGCGCCTGGAGCAGATCGGCCTGTTCGGTCTTCGTGGGCAGACCGGTGGACGGACCGCCTCGTTGCACGTCGACGACGATCAGCGGTAGTTCGGTCATCACGGCAAGCCCGATCGCTTCGGACTTCAGCGCGAGACCCGGACCCGACGTGCTGGTCACGCCGAGGGACCCGCCGTAGGACGCGCCGATCGCGGCGCCGATGCCTGCGATCTCGTCCTCCGCCTGGAAGGTATGGACACCGAACCGCTTGAGCCGGCTCAGCTCGTGAAGGATGTCGGAGGCGGGCGTGATCGGGTAGGACCCCAGGAACACGTCCATTCCCGCGGACCGCCCGGCCGAGACGAGTCCGTACGCCAGCGCCGTATTGCCCGTCACCTGCCGGTAGCGCCCGGGCGGCAGCGCCGCGCGCCCCACCTCGTAGGTGGTGGCGAACGATTCTGTGGTCTCTCCGTAGTTCCATCCGGCGCGCAGCGCGAGGATGTTGGCCTCGCCGATCTCCGCCTTCGCGGCGAACTTGCGCTCGAGGAACTCCTCGACGGGGGCGATCGGACGCCCGTACATCCAGGACAGGACACCCAGGGCGAACATGTTCTTGGCGCGGTGAGCGTCCTTCTTACCGACCCCGGACGGTTCGACGGCACCGGCGGTGAGGGTGGTCATGGGGATTCGATGGACCACGAACTTGTCGAGGACGTCGCTCTCGAGGGGGTCTGCGTCGTATCCGACCTTGCTCAGGTTCCGCTTGGTGAACTCGTCGCTGTTGACGATGAGGGTTCCACCCGCGGGCAGGTCGCCGATGTTGGACTTCAGGGCCGCGGGGTTCATCGCGACGAGCACGTCCGGCCGATCGCCCGCGGTGAGGATGTCGTAGTCGGCGATCTGGATCTGGAAGCTCGAGACTCCGTGGAGTGTGCCTTGGGGGGCGCGGATCTCGGCAGGGAAGTTGGGTTGCGTGGCGAGGTCGTTGCCGAACGCGGCGGCCTCGGCGGTGAAGCGGTCACCGGCGAGCTGCATACCGTCGCCGGAGTCACCGGCGATGCGGATGACGACTTGTTCCAGCTTCCGTGCGGTCGTTCTCGACGTCATACGGTCGGCTCCTTTTTCCCCCGGCGTGCGCTGGGGGTCGGGTGAGCTCCATGGTCGTCTTCATGCGCATTTCCGCAACCCGTTCCCGGAACTTTCTCGTCGAAACCACCCCAGCCGCACCTCGGGGCGGGCGCATCTCAGTCGAGCGCGGTGTCGGCGACGAAGCGCAGCACCTGCGGCCACGAGAGGGCGTAGGCATCCGCATTGACCTTGTTGCCATGCCGGGAGGGCGCGCTGAAGCCGTGTTCCGCACCTGGATAGACGTGCACGATGGTGGCCCCGGTTCGACGCTGTTGAAGCGTCTGTTGCAGGTCACGGAAGGTATCTGCGGACATCACGGTGTCGGCGCCGGCGTGCAGCACCATCACAGGTGCGGTGATCGCCGCGGACAGTTCGACGGCATCGAGCGGGTGGTTCGCCGGTGCCGAATCCCAGATGGACGGGTGGTACGCGACCACGGCGACGGTCCGCTCGTCGCGCGCGGCGAGGAGCAGCGCGAGTCGTCCGCCGAGGCACCAGCCGATCACGCCGATCTTCGACACGCCCAGCTCGTCGAAGGCGAAGTCGAGCAGGGATGTCATCTCGGCGAGAGAAGTCTCGTCGTCGAGTTGCCCCATCATCTCGGCTAGGCGTTCGTAGGGTGTGTCGTCGGCGCTCGGTCCGTGCCACGGATCCCACACGAGTGCTGTGGCTCCGGCGCGCCCGATGTCCTCAGCGTATTCGCGTACCTGGGCGTCGATCCCGGTGATCATGGGGAGGAGCAGCATGGCCCCGGCACTGCCGCCGACGGGACGGGCCAGGTAGGCGCGCAGTTCCCCGACCTGGAGGAACTTCGTTTCGATGTCGGTCACGGAGTGGTCCCTTTCGCTGTGATCGGGCCCGGAACTCCGGCCCGTGACGATCTTCGTACGTCGTGCGTGGCGCCGCCGATCCCACTCGCCGGAAATATTTGGAGAATTCCATTTCCGTTTGCGATAGTGTGGCTCTCATCACCTCGGCGGCCGATGCCGAGAGTACTTCGGAACCTCGCGGCAATCGCGAGGACCTGTCAGGGAAGGGGCGGTGGCATGACTCGCACCGTATTGGTCAGTGGCGGCACGGGCGGACTCGGAGCGGCCGTGACGAAACACCTGCTCGACACCGGTTGGCGAGTCGTGGTGCCCTGGCTCGTGCGCGAGGAACTCGGCCGCGTCGGTACCCACCCCAACCTGCACCTCGTGCAGGCCGACCTCACCGACGAGCAGCAGCTCGAAGACGCGCTCGCGGTAGCGGGAGAAGACCCGGACGCGCCCCTGTTCGGTGTCGTCAACCTGGTCGGCGGCTTCGCCTCCGGCCCTCGGGTCCACGAGACACCGATCGAGGTCCTCGACTCCCAGCTCGACCTCAACCTGCGGACCGCGTACGCCGTCAGCCAGGCGGCGCTGCCGCACCTGATCCGTCGCGGTGGTGGATCGATCGTCTGCATCTCCACCGCCGCGACTCGCAACCCCTTCCCCGGTGGCGCGTCCTACATCGCCTCGAAGGCCGCGGTCTCCGCGCTCGTGGAGACGATGGCGCTCGAGTACCGGGGTGACCACATCCGGGTCAACGCCTTGTTGCCCGTGGTCATCGACACGCCCGCCAATCGTGCCGCGATGCCCGACGCCGACACCAGCAAGTGGTCGCAGCCGGCCGATGTCGCGAAGGTCATCGAGTTCCTGATCTCCGACGCGGGCGCACCCATCACGGGCGCACTGATTCCGGTCACGAACGTCGGCTGACCTTCGGGCGCCACAAACACCGACTCTCGAAACGAATAATCCGTCGGGACAACTAATTGTTGCGGGTCATGATGTTGTAGACACCAGCTCAGGGGTTGAAGAAGGCGGACGGGTCTTCCGACGGCGGGATGGGAAGTACCACCAACTCATCCGCCGACCGAAAGAACCCGTCCGTGCTCCACCGAAATGCCCCGCTGTCCGTCGAAGGTCGCCGCCGCCTCGTGCAGCGGTGCCGGACCCGCCCGCTGTCCCACGTTGCCGCCGAGATGGGGATCTCCCGGGCCTGCGCCAGAAAATGGATGGCCCGCTACCGCGAACACGGCGAGCTCGGCCTGCTCGACCGGCCCAGCGTCCCGCACCATCAGCCCACCGCAACATCGGCCGAGACCGTGGCGCAGATCGAGACGCTGCGGCGGAACCGCAAGTGGTCCGCTTCCCGGATCGCGCATGAGCTCGCCGCCGACGGCATCACCATCTCGGTGCGTACCGTCAGCCGGCACCTGGCTCACCTCGGGCTGAACCGGCGCCGGATCCTCGATCCGAGCGTCGAGAACAACCGCCAGCCACGCCGGATCGTGGCCCGCTGGCCTGGTCACATGGTGCACGTCGATATCAAGAAGGTCGGCCGCATCCCCGACGGCGGTGGCTGGCGGGTCCACGGTCGGGGTAGCGAGCAGGCCAAGCAGGTCGAGCGCGCCGAGGCCGCCGGTGCCCGCGCCGGCTACGTGTATCTGCATTCGGCGGTCGACGGGTTCTCCCGCCTCGCTATACCGAGACCCTGGCCGACGAGAAAGCCGCCACAGCAATCGGGTTCATGCATCGAGCACGGGTGTTCTTCGCCGCTCACGGCATCGTGCACATCCATCGCGTGGTCACCGACAACGGATCGTGTTATCGGGCGAAGGACTTCGCGAAGGTGCTGCACGGTGGCCGGCATCAGCGGATCACCCCGTACACGCCTCGTCACAACGGGAAGGTGGAGCGCTACAACCGGATTCTGGCCGAGGAGTTCCTCTACGCCCGCGTCTGGGCCAGTGAACGGCAACGCGCCCAGGCCCTACAGGTCTGGAATGTGCACTACAACTATCATCGTCCGCATACTGCCGTCGGTAACCGGCCGCCCGCGAGCAAACTCCGGACCGGTGTCACCAACGTCATGGCCTCATACAACTAATCGGGCAGGGTGCGGGGATCAGGCACACGGCGAACTCTCTCCGAATTCTACTGAGGCAGAAGACCACCCGCGATCACGAGAGCGGATTTCCGCTCTCGCGAGTCGTCATGCTCCCAGATCCATGATCCACACCACCGCATCCGGCTGTACGGGGCCGAGCAGACGACTCTCCCCGGGTGGACCCCAGGCTTGTGGTTGCCGTTACGGTCCAAACATATACCCCTAGGGGTATAGTTGCCTCCCGAGGGGCGCATCCGGGCAATCGACGAAAGCCCCCGGACCGCGACACGGAAATCGAGGAGTGAACACATGCGGGAAATCGACATCGAGGCCTTCTGCACTGCGTGGGAGACCGGCGCAACAGTAGTGGATGTGCGCGAAGACCATGAGTACGAGAAGGAACACATTCCCGGAGCGCTCTGGATTCCTCTTGGGGAGTTGGGTTCTCGACTTTCCGAAGTCCCTGATGCTGAAGTCGTGTATGTGATCTGCGCGTCCGGCAGACGTAGCCTGTCCGGTGCCGACATTCTCGAGAGCACAGGCCGTCGTGCAGTTTCGGTCGCTGGCGGTACGGCCGCATGGCTGCAATCCGGGCGCCCCGCAGAGCACGGTAGCGCCCGGTGAGCACAGGCGCCGAAAATGCGCCGAGCATGCGACCGGCCGTGGATCCACCACGGTGACAACCAACACGTGGAGAAACACATACCCCTGGGGGTATTATGGAAGATGATTGCAACCCCTGAGGAGAATCCATGTGTTACCCCGTTACCTGCCCAACCTGCAAGAAGACGACCTGGGGAGGGTGCGGACGGCACGTCGACAGCGTGATGAAGTCCGTCCCCGCCTCCCGTCGCTGCACATGCAAGAAGGACGAGCCCAGCACCACGACCGGCTTCTTCAGTCGGCTTTTCGGTCGCTGACTCCGTAAAATAAGGCGGCCCAGACTCTTTCGCCGATCCGGCAGAGACCGCTCGAACGCGGCCGCCGCCTTCGGCCGGCAAACCCCGCCCGCCTCGCTCCGGGCAGCTCAGGTACGTGCATTCCGGCACTGACGAAACCTGTCTACGACTGCGATTCAGCGCCGGACCGCCGAGCGTCTTCTCACCCTCCCTGTCACTCGACCACCGCCCGTCCAGGTACCCCCCCCGGGTATTTTATTACCCCGGGGGGTATATCGTGTATGGCCATCCCCCGCGTGGCGACTGCCCGAGGACGGTCGCTCGTCGCGCAAGTTCAGTGGGTGCACTGCACCCGAATTAATACCCCTACCCGTATAGGAGCTCCAAGAGTATGAGGATCGAGCACGCCGTCGACGGCGACCAGCCGCCGAAGACAGCGAAGGAGAAACCGGGAACCGCCCCGCCGAAGACCGGCGGCGTGCTGGCTCGCATGGGCGCGGTCATGGCCACCCACGCGAAATGGGTTTTCGGCGTGTGGCTGATCGCCCTCGTCGCACTGGGGTCCGCCGCCCCTACCGTGTTCAGCTCGCTCGCCGGCGCCGGCTGGCAGGCGAACGGCTCGGAATCCGTGCAGGTCCGCGAACTCGCCCAGGAACACTTCGGCGGCAACTCCTCCGCCGCGGTCCAGGTGGTCGTGCACTCGGACGCCGAGCAGGTCTCCGATCCTGCCGTCCAGCAGGTACTCGACGAGGCCACCGCGGTATTCGCGGACGACCCTCGGTTCGGGGAGGTCATCGCACCCCAGCCGGGGATGTCGATCAGTCCGGACGGGCACACCGGCATCCTGATCGCGGGCGCGAATGCGAGCACCGACGAGATGGTCAAGGCCGTCGACGAACTCAAAGCAGAACTGACCGCCCTGTCCGGGGACGGCATCGAGGTCTACCCGACCGGCGCGTCCGCGCTGTGGAGCGACTTCAACGAGGCCAACCACGACGCGATGATCAAAGCGGAGATGGTCTCCTGGCCGGTGACGCTCGCGATCATGGTGCTCGCATTCGGCTCCCTCGTCGCCGCCGGACTGCCACTGCTGCTCACCCTGGCCGGGCTGGTCGCTTCGGCGGGCGGACTGGTCCTGCTCAACGAGATCACTCCGATTTCTGTGTGGGCCATGAACTTTGCGATGATGTTCGCTCTCGCGCTCGGCATCGACTACGCCCTGTTCATCGTCGCGCGCTTCCGAGACGCGCTGAGGAAGAGCGGGGACCCACGCGCCGCGGTGGCCGAGACGATGGACACCGCCGGCAAGGCCGTGGTGTTGTCGGGCCTGACCGTGCTGGTGAGCCTGTCCGCCGTACTCCTCGTACCCGCTCCCGCAGTACGGACGATGGCCGTCGGGATCATGCTTGCGGTGACGTTCGTCCTTGCCGCGACCCTGACGCTCCTTCCGGCGGTGCTCGGAAAGATCGGACCGAAGATCAATGGCGGTGCGCTCCCGTACGCCAAGCGCCAGCAGCACCGGTCGCCGAAGTTCGAGGCATGGGGCAACGTGCTGCACAAGCACCCGTGGCCGTTTGCCATCGGATCTCTTCTGGTGCTGATCGCATTGTCGATTCCGGTACTGGGACTGAAGGTCGCCATGCCCTCGATCCAGGTGGTCCCCACCGACGCTCCCGTCCGCCAGGGCTACGAACTCGTGCAGTCCCAGATGGGCGACGGTGCACCGGGAATGCTCCAGATCATCGCTCCGGCATCCGAGGCGGACTCGGCCGCGGCCACCGCCCGGGCGACCGAAGGCGTCGACATGGTCACCCCGCCGATACCGGCGATGGATGGCTCCGACTACGTGATGCTGCAGGCCGTCCCGACCGTCGACCCCTCGGACGATGCGATGGGCTCGATCCTGGATCGGTTGCGTTCCGACCTGCCGCCGCAAGCCCTGGTCGGCGGCGCACCCGCAGAGAACCTCGACTTGCAACAGGCGCTCAACGACTACCTCCCGGTGATCATCGGCGTCATTCTCACCCTCGGGTTCCTGTTGCTTCTGGTCGCGCTGCAGGCGCCGCTGATCGCCATCCTGGGCACCATCGTCAGCCTGCTCTCGACCGCTGCCGCGTTCGGAGTCGCCAAGCTGATCTTCCAGGACGGACACGGAGCCGGACTCCTCGGCTTCACCCCGCAGGGCTTCCTCGACGGCTGGGGGCCTGTGTTCTTCTTCGCGATGATCTTCGCCATCGCGATGGACTACACGGTGTTCCTGCTCTCGACCGCGAAGGAGCACTACGAGGAGTCGGGTGACCCGAAGGTCGCCCAGGTCATGGGCCTGGCGCATTCCGGCAGAGTCATCGCTGCCGCGGCGGCGGTCATGGTGGCGGTGTTCTTCACGTTCGCCTTCGCCGAGCCGCTGCCGCCGAAGGAGATGGGCATCATCCTCGGCGTCGCCGTCCTGCTCGACGCGGTCCTCATCCGCCTCGTGCTGCTTCCCGTGCTGCTGCGCCTGACAGGCCACGCAGCCTGGTGGTCGCCCGCGTGGCTCCGCCGGATCCTGCCCGACATCAGCTTCTCGCACGGCTGACGGGGGAATGCGTGGTGGGACTCACCCCACCACGCATACCCCCTAGGGTATACTGATAGACAGCCGAAAGGAGTCACAATGGCTTCAAACGACCAGAGCATGGCACCCGTGCTCAACCGGTTGCGTCGCGCACACGGGCAACTCGCCGGCGTGATCTCGATGATCGAGAACGGCCGCGAATGCACCGATGTGGTGACCCAGATCGCTGCGGTGTCGCGCGCTCTGGACCGGGCAGGATTCAAGCTCGTCGCCGGTGGTTTACGCGAATGCCTCACCGGAGAACCAGGGGACGGCAAGGAACCCATGACCGAAGCCGAACTGGAGAAGCTCTTCCTCGCCCTCGCGTGAAGAATTCGCAAAAAAGGAGATGATCGTGAAACGCCTTCCACGTCATGAGGGGTGGACCGTCGAACGCGTCGTTCCGCTCATGGCCGGGGTGATGGTCCTGCTGAGCGTGGGACTCACACTGGCCTTCTCACCGTGGTGGCTTCTCCTCACCGGATTCGTGGGCGCCAACCTGGTCTTCTATTCCGCGGCCGGATGGTGCCCCGCAAGCCTGATCATGGAGAAGGCGGGCCTGGAGCGGGCGAGCTGCCGCATCTCCCCGGCCACCACCCGAACCCACTGAAACAGCCCCTCGGGGCGAACGGAGACCGATCATGAAACTCGCACTGTCCACCACTCTGCGGACCACCTTTGCCGACGCCGTCGAGAAGACCCGGACCGCGTTGCAGGAACAGGGTTTCGGAGTACTCACCGAAATCGACATGCAGGCCACCCTGAAGGCCAAGCTCGATGAGGACATGGAGCGTTACCTCATCCTCGGTGCCTGCAACCCGCCGCTCGCGCACCGCGCCGTCGAAGTGAACCGTCAGATCGGGCTACTGCTGCCCTGCAACGTCATCGTCCGCGAGGATCCGACCGTCGAAGGCACCGTCCTGGTGGAAGCGATGAACCCGCAACTGATGGTGCAGGTCACCGGGGAGCCCGAACTCGAGGCCGTCGCGGAGGACGCCGGAAAACGCCTCCAGGCTGCGATCGACACGCTCGCCGCCCAGCACTGAGCCCCGGCGACCGCGTCACCGTCAGCCGACGATCCCCGCATCGCGCAGTCCCGTAATCTGTGCGTCCGTCAGGCCCAGCCCGGCGAGCACGGCGTCGGTGTGCTGTCCGAGAGCGGGGACCGGGCGCATCGGGAGTTCGACATCGCGGAAGTTCATCGGCGGCAACAGACCGCGCACTACACCCGCTTCGGTGTCCACGTCGCGCCACCGATCGCGTGACGTGATCTGCGGGTGTTCGATGAGCCCACGGAGATCGCGGAGTTGCGCCGCGGGAATACCTGCGGCAGCGAGCTTCTCGTCGAGGTCTGCTGCGGTGAAGCGACTTGTCGCGTCGCCCACCAGCTTGTCGACCTCGTGACGTCGCCGTACGCGTTCGACGTTCGTTGCGTACCGGGGGTCGTTCGCGAGGTCGGGCAAGCCCAGCACCTCGGTCACCAAGGTTCGCCACCCACGGTCGTTCTGCACGCCGATGAGAATCTCGCCGTCCGACGTCGGATACTTGTCGTACGGGGTGATCGAGGTGTGTGCCAGCCCCATACGGGGAACCTGCCGATCCTGATACATCTGCAGGTACATCGGATAACCCAGCCATTCCGCCGTCGCGTCGAACATGGAGACGTCGATCGTTGCGCCGACCCCGGTACGGTGCCTGCGGAGCAGAGCGGCTTGGATCGACGTCAGCGCATACATTCCGGCCGCGATGTCGGACGTGGGGATTCCGGTTTTCACAGCCGTCTCGGGAGTCCCGGTGATGGAGCACAGCCCGGTTTCCGACTGGACAAGCAGGTCATAGGCTTTCCGGTCGCGCATCGGACCGTCGGTGCCGTATCCCGACATGTTCACGACCACCAGTTCCGGATGGTCGGCGCGGAGCACGTCGGCGCCGAGACCGAGTCGGTCCGCGGCGCCGGGGGCAAGATTCTGCACGAACACGTCCGCGCCGGCGACCAGAGCCTTGACCGCGTCGATACCGGCCGGGGACTTCACGTCCACTGCGAACGATTCCTTGCCACGGTTGAGCCAGACGAAATGCGCGGCGAGACCACGCACGGCGCTGTCGTAGTCCCGCGCGAAATCGCCGTCGCCCACCCGTTCCACCTTCACCACCCGCGCGCCGAGATCTGCGAGATGCCGGGTGGCGAGAGGCGCTGCGACGGCCTGTTCGAGGCTCACCACCGTCAACCCTTCGAGCGGCAGTTCGCCGGTGGCTGCCGCCTCCGATCGATTGCTCGTCACCGGAACCATCCTTTCCTGATGTGTGGCGTCAGCCGGCGGGTCCGTCGGTGACGAGCGGCCAGAGATCACCCGACGCGACTGCGGTCGCGAGAATCTCGGCGTCCCACGAGGCAACCGTCCCGAATTCACTGCGCCAGGAGAGGATTCTGTTCGCGTGGCGATGCAGTTCGTGCTCCATGGTGAATCCGATCGCACCGAGGGCCTGGTGCGCGTTCCGCACAATCACTGCCGCGGAGTGACCGCTGCACGAGGCTGCGGCGGCGACCGCGAATCGCGTTCCGGAACTGCCGAAGCCGTGCGAGTCGGCGGCTACCACGGCTGCATCGGCGGCGGCGTGGGCGAGCGCCGATTCCGCCGCGAGGTCGGCCACAAGTGCTTGCACCGCCTGGAACTTTGCGAGAGGGCGTCCGAATTGCACACGTGCGGTGACATGTTCGACGACGAGCTCGAGGATCCGGTCCATCGCACCGACCGAGGCGAGTACCCGCACGAGTGCGCCACGGTAGCGAAACTCTTCGGCGAGCGTTTCCGGTACCTCGGTGCCGGCGAGCGCCGAGATATCGACCCGAATGTGGTCGCGCGGTTCGGAAGCGAGGTTCACGTCTTCGGTCAGTTCGATTTCCGCGACCGGAACCTCCGCGACCCGCCACGATGAGTCGGCGGCAGGCCACAACACGACGATCGTGTCGGCGAACCGTGCCCACGGCACATGGCAGGCACCGCCGTTCTCGTCCAGCAAGGCCGCTGTGCGCACCGCGCTGCCGGCTCGGAGACCGGCCTGTTCGAGCAGCCACCCCGCGAGCAGGTCGTTCTCCGCGACCGGCACCGCCGCTGCAGAACCACCGGCAGCACCGAGAAGTAGTGCGGCCTCGGTCCAGCCTGCGCCGCTGCCGCCGTCGGATTCGTTTCCGGTCAACCGGTCCAGCCCGAGTTCACCGAGCGTCGACCACAGGGTGCGGTCGAACTCGACGACATCACCGACACGGTGGTCGTCTCCGGCCGTGAAGACCTCGGACAGCATCTGCGCGAGGTCGCGCAGTTCGGTGGGCTCGGTCATCTCATTCCCAATCCTCGTGCGATGACCCCGCGCAGGATCTCGCTGGTTCCCCCGCGCAGCGTGAAGCCGGGCCGTTGCATGACGCCTGTCCGGACGAGACTGCGGAGCTGGTCGTCGGTGGCGGTGTACCCGGTGATCTCGTCCGCGAGGTCGGCGATGTCTCCTTCCGTCTTCGTGCCGAGCACCTTGACGACGGACGCCGCGAGTTCGGCATTCTCACCGCGCTCGAGCGACTCGGACACCGCGGTGGACATGTGGTGCAGACCTACGACGCGCGCGATCGTGGCCCCGATCCTCGTGTCGGGTTCGAGAGCACAGTCCGCGACCGCCCGGACGAGGCCGTCGAGCACACCGAAGGTGGACAAGAATCTCTCCGGGCCGCTCCGTTCGTACCCGAGTTCACTCGTCACCTGCTCCCAGCCGGCGCCGACCTGCCCCAGCACGAGGTTGTCGGGGACGAAGACCTCCTCGAGTTGCACCTCGTTGAAATGGTGGTCGCCCGACATCGACAGGATCGGCCGTATCGTCACGCCCGGCGAATCGAGCAACACGATGAACTGGCTCAGGCCGTCGTGCCGGTGCGCCGGGTCGAGCGGGGCGGATCGCGCCAGCGCGAAGAAGGCGTCGGCGTGGTGCGCACCGGAGGTCCACAGCTTGGTTCCCGTGATCCGCCACCCACCGTCGACCTGTGTGGCTCTCGTCTTGACGCTCGCGAGGTCGGAGCCCGATTCGGGTTCGGACATGCCGATGGCCCAGCAGATCTCGCCCGCAGCGATGCCGGGAAGAAACCGTTGCTTCTGCTCTTCGGTGCCGTATTTCAGCAGCGACGGTGCGGCCTGCCGGTCGGCAACCCATTGTGCGGCGACCGGGGCGCCGACCGCGAGGAGTTCCTCCGTGACGACGAAACGCTCCATGAAGGTCCGCCCGTGGCCGCCGTACTCCACCGGTATCGTCATGCCTACCCATCCTTGCGCGGCGAGGCGACGGGTGAAGTCGCTGTCCCAGCGGGTCAGCCACGTGTCGACGCCGGGCACGAACACGCCCGCCTCGATCTGCTCTTTCAGAAACGTGCGGACCTGGGCGCGCAGTTCGGTGAGTGCGGCATCCTCGGGCCCGGCCGGTGGCACCAAGCGTGTGCTCATGGTTCATCTCTTCCGTCGGTCGCCGGCACCGGAACGCCACCCGGGCACAGCAGATGCAAGGACAGTTCTGCGTATCGTTCGGCGATGACGTCGGGTGAATCCGGACCGGTGGGGTCGTACCAGTTCGCGATGGCGGAGGTCATCGCCAGGATCGACCGGCGGCAATCGTCGGGAAAGTCCGTGGTGAACACACCTCTCTCGATTCCCTCGTCGATGACGTCCCGAATCCGGCGACGCCCGGCCCGGCGGCGCTCCTCGTACAATCGTGCGCCTTCCGGTTCGAGGTTGCGTACCTCGGTGGCGATCATTCTGCCCTGATCGGGGAACTCGGTCCGGAACTTGACGTTGCCACGAACGAAAGCGCGGAGTTGTTCGACCGGATCGTCCCCGGTTCTCGCGAGTTCAGCGTCACACACCGCGTCGTACGTATCGACACCGTCCATCAGGGTCGCCAGCAGCAACTCCTGTTTGTTCTTGTAGTGGTAGTACAGAGCGGACAGGCTCACTCCTGCTTCCTGCGCGATCGTCCGGATGGACGACGAGCCGTACCCGTTGCGGACGAACTCTCTGCGACCCGCCTCGATGAAGACGCGCTGCTTTGCCGAGGGTGCTTTCACGACGACACCTCGACACCGCCGTACCGCGCGATCAGGGCCCGGAGTTCACCTTTGACCATCTTCCCGGTCGGTGTCCGCGGCAGGCCGTCGACGAATCGGATCTGTCGGGGGCATTTGAAGTGGGACAACCGTTCCCGGCAGAAGTCGATCATGTCGCGCTCGAGGTCGTCACCGGCCTCCGTGCCCGCCGCGAGGAGCACGAACGCCTCGACCCGCTCTCCGAAGTCCGTGTCGGGTACGCCCACGACCGCGACGTCGGCGACCGAAGGGTGCAACACGAGAACATTCTCGATCTCCTGCGGATAGATGTTGACCCCACCCGAAATGATCGTGAACTTGTCGCGGCCGGTGAGGAACAGGACATCGCCGGAGTCCAGGTATCCGAGATCGCCTGTCGTGTACCAGTTCTCTTCGAAGGGATGCCGCGTCTCCGCAGTCTTGGCGGGGTCCTTGTGATACTCGAACGTAAAGTCCGGACGCTCGAAGTACACGGTTCCGATCTCCCCCGCCGGCATCACCTTTCCCTCCGTGTCGCAGATCCGTGCCCGGCCCAGCGTGCCCGGGCCACCGGTCTTACCGACGCATCCCGGCTTGCGCAACCAATCCTGGGGTGTCACGACCGTGCTGCCGATCGCCTCCGTCGCCGAGTAGTACTCGTAGACGATCTCGCCCCACCACCGCATGAGTTCCTTCTTGACTTCGGGTGGGCACGGCGCGGCGGAGTGGAGCGCGTACTTCATCGACGACAGGTCGTACCGGTTGCGCACCGTCTGGGGAAGCTTCAGCAGACGCACGAAATGGGTGGGCACCCATTGGCTGTGGGTGACGCGGTATCGCTCGATGCACTCGAGACTGCGTTCCGCGTCGAAGCGATCCATGAGAACGACGGTGCCGCCGAGCGCCTGGGTGGACACGCTGTAGCGCAAGGGTGCCGAGTGGTATATCGGCGCAGGCGAGAGGTACACGGTCTGCTCGTCGAAACCGAACCCGCGCACCGTCTTCAACAGAGGAGGACCGGGCTCGTCGCCGATCTGCGCACCGGTGAGCGGCGGCTTGATGCCTTTGGGCCGTCCAGTGGTACCCGACGAGTACAGCATGTCGCTTCCACGCGGCTGGTCTGCCGGCGGCTCCGTCGGCAGACCAGCCACCTCGTCCTCGTAGGCGAGGTGGCCCGTTATCGCACCCGAGAAGGCAAGCCGGTGCCGCACCTTCGGGGTGTGCACGACGATCTCCGTGGCGAGTTGCGCGAGCGGCGCGGAAACGATCAGCACCCGGGCATCACAGTCGTCGACGATGTATCCCGCCTCCGCCGGCGCCAGGTGGGAGTTGACGAAGGTGATGTAGACACCGGATCTCACTGCACCCCAATACAGTTCGAACACGGTTGCATCGTTGACGGAGAGCACCGCGATGTGGTCCCCGGCTCCGACACCGTGGGCGCGCAGCCAGTGGGCGAACCGGATCGACGATTCCTCGAGCCGCCCGTAGGTGATCGTCCGGCCGGTCGCGACCTCGTGCACGGCGGGCCGATCCGGGTCCGTGGCTGCGTATCGGCCCGGATACACGGCTACAGCCCCAGGTCTTTCGAAATGATCGTCTTCATGACTTCGCTGGTGCCGCCGTAGATTCGGGTCACGCGCGTGTCTGCGTAGAGGCGCGCGATGGGGTATTCGGTGATATACCCGTAGCCACCGTGCAACTGGAGACATTTGTCGATCACGCGACCGGCGACCTCGGTGCAGAACAGTTTCGCGCGAGCCGCATCGGCAACACTCAGTTCCTTGCGGTCGAGCAGTTCGAGGCAGCGGTCGACGTAGACGCGGGCCGCCTGGGTCTCTGCGGAACATTCGGCGAGTACGAACTTGGTGTTCTGGAATGCCGCGACCGGTTTGCCGAAAACCTTGCGGTCCTTGGTGTATGCGATCGCATGCGCGATCGCTGCTTCCGCGAACCCGACCTGGTTGAGCGCGATACTCAAGCGCTCCTGCGGCAGGTTGTGGGTGAGGTATCCGAATCCGGCGCCCTCCTCACCAAGAAGATTCTCGACCGGCACCTTGACGTCGCTGTACGACAGTTCGGCCGTATCCTGCTGGTGCAGGCCGATCTTGTCGAGCTTGCGTCCGACGGAGAACCCTTCGGCGTCGGTGGGGACCGCGATGATGGACAGCCCACCTCGGCGGTTCTCGGGATCGAACGGCGAGGTGCGGCACACCGTGAGAATCAGATCCGCGGTCACCCCACCCGTGATGAAGGTTTTCGCTCCGTTGACGACGTAATGGGTACCGTCTTCCGAAAGCTTTGCGGTGGTGGCGATGTTGGCGAGGTCGGAGCCGGTCCCCGGTTCGGTCATCGCGATCGCGGTCATGATCGAACCGTCGGCGAAGCCCGGAAGCCAGCGCCTCTTCTGTTCCTCGGTGGCGTACTCGAGGAGGTACGGCAGGATCAGGCACGCATGGACGGTGTACGAACCGAAGGACACCCCTGCCCGGGCTACCTCTTCGAACACGATGGTGTTGTAGATGAAACTGGATTCCCCGCCACCGCCGAACTCTTCCGGAACCTGGATGCCCAGGACGCCGAGTTCGCCGAGCCGACGGAAGAATTCGCGCGGGGGGCGACCGAGTTCGTCCCACTCCTCCCGGTGGGGCACCACTTCCTTCTCGATGAAGTCGCGCAGCATCTTTCGGAACTGCTCGTGCTCTTCGGTCATGATCGTGCGTTGCATGGATGATCCTTCGGGCTGGGACGAGGCTCAGTTGCCCGTGAAGTTGCCGGGACGGCGTTCGAGGAACGCGGAGAGAGCCTCACGATGATCTTGGGTGTGGTGGGACAGTGCCTGCAAGGAGGCCGACAGTTCGAGCAGTGTGTCGAGGTCGACGCGCTGCCCTTCGCGGAGAAGCTTTTTCGTCATCCGCAGCGCGTTGGGCGGATTGACCGCCACCCGCTCGGCCAGTGCGCCTGCCGCAGCGAGGAGGTCTTCGGGTTCGACGACCTGGGAGACCATGCCCCACTCGAGGGCGGTCGCGGCGTCGACCCGGTCTCCGGTGAAAGCCATCTCCGCGGCCCGGGCAGCGCCGACCGCACGCGGCAGCAGCCACGCACCGCCGTCGCCGGGGATGATACCGAGTTTGACGAAGCTCTCGGCGAAGAACGCCTTCGTCGAAGCGATTCGCATGTCGCACATCATCGCGAGATCGCATCCGGCCCCGACGGCGGGGCCGTTGACCGCAGCGATGATCGGTACCTCGCAGTGGTACACGGCCTTGGGCAGTCGCTGGATACCGCGGCGGTAGCCCTCGCGGAGCGCGTACGGTGCGCCCGCGAACATTCCGGCGCGTTCGTCCATGTCTTTGACGTTGCCGCCGGCGGAGAACGCGGTCCCGGCACCGGTGAGGATCACGACGCGGGTGTCGATGTCCTTGTTGGCTTCGTCGACCAGACTCACGAGACGCTCGACGACGTCGTCTCCGGAGATCGGGTTACGAGCATCGGGGAGATTGAGCGTCCACGTGACGACATTTCCGTTGCGCTCGCTGAGTACGACGTCCTGCGCTGTCGTCATGTGGATTGTGGTCCTTCCGTCGCCGATGTGGCTCGAACCAGAGTTTTGGTCGAACGATCGTTAAACTACGGGCGGTGCGGGCGACTGTAAAGACTTGGGCGGCAAAAGGTCAGTCGGGAAGACTCATGCCCGATTCGGCAATTCGTATGCGCACCTCGTCGGGAAAGACGTTGCGGAACACGAACGGATCGCGCCCGAGAATCCACCCCGGTGCGAGCGCTGTCGCATAGCGCTCGAAATATCCCAGCTGCTTTCCGAACAGGACGAGTTCCTCGGGACTGGTGGTGTTCCATTTGCGGCCGAGGGACACGAGAGCACCGATCAGTTCGCTCAGCCGCAACTCCCCCATGTCCCTGCCGAGCAGCGGCCCGAAGGTCTCGGCCACCTGACGACCCACCTCCACGTCGTCGACATCGAGGTCGGCCGCGACACCGAGCGCCCGGATACTTCGCGCGGCCTCGGTGAAGTCGCCGTCGAGCAATGCCGCACGGAACAACGAGCGGAGCAGCATCCGCCACTGCTCGGGCAGTTCACCGACGATCCCGAAATCGAGCAGCGCGACCCGCCCGTCGTCGAGCAGCCACAGGTTTCCGGCGTGCACGTCACCGTGGAACGGGCCGTGGCACAGCACCGCTTCGATCCAGACCTTCACTCCGCGCCGCACCAGCAAAGCGGTGTCGATCCCGTCCTGCCCCGGAAGCACACGATCGAGCGGACGACCGCTGAGCCGCTCCATGCAGATCACGCGCGGACCACACCAGTCCCAGTACACCTCGGGAACGGTCACGAACGCGTTGTCGCCGAAGGCACCGATGTTGCGCCGGAACCGATCCTGCCGGTCCGCTTCGACCGTGGCGTTGAGCTCGGTCATGGTCGCGTTGTAGAGGTCGCGGATGATCGCGGGAGTGTTGGCGATCCGGAAGAATTCGAACACCTGCAGTAGCCGGGCACCCATGTAGGCGGCACGCAGGTCGACGAGCATGCGCCGGGCGATTCCGGGGCGCTGCACCTTCACCACGGCGCGGCGTCCGTCGCGCAACACGCATCCGTGCACCTGGGCGACAGAGGCCGCCGCGAGCGGAACATCCTCGAACGACGCGAACATCTCGTCGATCCGATGTCCGAGATCCGCTTCGATCACCGCGCGTGCTTCCGCGGAAGGAAACGTCGGGACGTCGTCGAGCATCCGCAGGCACGCATCCGCCAGGGCCACGGGAAACAATCCGGGCGACGAGGCGATGAGCTGACCGAGCTTCACGAAGGTGGGGCCGAGATGTTCGAACGCATCGACCGTGCCGTGCGCGGCAGCGAAGACGACGCCGTGGCCGCGGGGGCGCACCAGCCACCGCAGCACCGCCCACAACACGAATGTCACGAGAACCACGCCCACCACCACCGCGCGTCCGAGTTCGGCAAGCCCGAAACGGTCGAGCGGTGGGCTGTCGACGCGCAACGCGTCGGGTGACGGGCCGCCCGAACACGGTCCGACGGGACCGCGAACCGGTAGCTGCGTCGCCCCGACGTTCTCCTCCGATGCCTGGTCGCGCAGGGTGTGATCCTGCACCGCGTGCCCCCATCTCCCTCACCGACGCGCTCACCACGTCGCGGCTGTGAGCACGGTACCCGTAGAGAACCCCGGGAGCGAGGGGTCAGAGCAGTCACCGGCCGGCGCGCACGGGTGTTGCCTGTCGGTGGTCGCGACTACCCTTTGACGGGTAGTCGTTCGGGCCGACGATTCAGGGGTGGGTGCGGCATGGCAGAACAACTTCTCGACGATCTTTCCGGCGATGCGGGCAGTCAGACCGATTTCATGGGACTGGCGGAGCCCTTCCGTCGCGAGCTTCTCGCCCATTGCTACCGGATGAGCGGGTCGCTCCACGATGCGGAAGACCTCGTGCAGGAGACCTATCTCCGCGCGTGGCGGGGCTACGACAACTTCGGTGGCCGCTCGTCACTGCGCACGTGGCTCCATCGCATCGCGACCAATGTCTGCCTGACCGCGCTCGAAGGACGCAAACGCCGTCCTTTGCCTACCGGTCTCGGCGCACCCAGCTCCGACCCTGCCGACGATCTCGTGATCCGCCATGAGGTCCCGTGGCTCGAACCCATCCCCGGCACCTACACGGACGACGGTCGTTCCGACGACCCGTCCGACCCCGCGACGATCGTCGCATCACGCGATTCGATCAGACTGGCGTTCGTCGCGGCGCTACAGCATCTCTCCGCCCGGCAGCGCGCCGTGCTGCTGCTGCGCGACGTCCTGCAATGGCGCGCGGCCGAGGTCGCAGCAGCCCTCGATACGTCGACGGCAGCCGTGAACAGCCTGCTCCAGCGCGCTCGGGCGCAGCTCAAGGATGCGCAGGTGACCTCGGACGACGACTTGACCGAACCCGACAGCGCGGAAGCGAAAGCGCTGCTTGAGCGATGGGTCGAAGGTTTCGAGAAGTACGACATCGACTCGCTCGTCGACATGCTCACGAAGGACGCCATCTGGGAGATGCCGCCTTTCGACGGCTGGTACCAGGGTGCCGACGCCATCGTCCGGCTCATCAAGCTCAATTGCCCGGCGAAGGAGCCGGGCGACCAGGTCATGGTCCGCACGGTCGCAAACGGTCAGCCTGCATTCGGGCTGTACATGCGTGGTGAAGACGGACTGCATCGCCCTTTTCAGCTGCAGGTGCTCGACATCGTAGGCGGGAAGGTCGCGCACACCACGGCCTTCTTCGCCGATGACACCGACGCCCTGTTCGCCCGATTCGGATTGCCGGGGTTCCCGCCGGGCCTTCGCTGACGGCACGACTCGACACCGGCTACCCGCGAAGCGCGGCGATCGGTGCCCCTGATAGAGAAGGGGCATGATCACCGGCGCAGCACCCTTCCCTCTCGACAGGCCCACCTCGTTCACGGGCATAGCCCTGTCGATCGTCGGCGACAACGAGATAACGGTCTCCCAGCCCGTCGGCCCACAGTTTCTCGACCACCGTGGACAGACGACGATCGGTTCGGTCGGCGTGCTCACCGATGTGTCGGTGGGCGCAGCTGTCGCCGTCGCGCGCTTGAAGGCGACCGGTGAACGGCCGCAGACGGTGATGTCCCAGATCACGGTGTCCTCCGCGCACGCGTTCCCCACCGAAGGCTCTGTGTCGGGACGCGGACGAGGTGTGTACTTCGACGACACCACCGGACTCGCCGAAGCAACGATGTTCGACGACGACGGCAACCCGGTCATGCACCTGACCGGACGATCGATCGTGGTGGGCCGCGCGCCGTCCGACGATCTGCGTGCACCGGACACCACTCACCCGTCGGTCACCGACATCGAGCCCGAGGGCTGGGCCGACACGGGCGTGCTCGCGGAGCTGGGGGGTCTCGAGATCGTCGAAGAAATCGCGGCGGGGAGGGTACCGCGCGGCCCGCTCGCGGGGCTGCTGGGCATGACCCTGACCGACGTCCGGCACGGCACCGTGGACGGTGAGATCGTCCCGCTCGCGTGGATGGCGAATCCGATCGCTTCCATCCACGGCGGTGTGCTCATGTCGATGGCGGAGATCGTGTCCGGTCTGGCCGCGCAGACCCTCACCGGTGTCGGCGGGCGATACCGGATCCTCCAGATCAGCGCCGACTACCTGCGTTCCCCTGCCGCGCCCGGCCCGGCCGTGCAGCTCACGTCGGAGGTGACGCGTGCCGGTCGCCGCCTCGCCTCGATCGAGACGGTGCTCTCCGGTACGGACGGCACGGTCTATCTGCGTGCTCGCGCCAACGCCCAGTTGTTCCCCGGCGTGTAGCGCCCGCGCCACTTCCTCCCAGCTTCTGCACCATCAGATCACGCGGCTCGGCGCGCAGCGGTCACTGCTGCGGCGCCGAGCCGCGGAAACCGCCCGTCCGAGAGGGTGGTGAACGCGTTGCCCATCCGGTTGGTGACGAATGCGACCGACAACCCCGTGTCGGGGTCCGCGAAGGCACCGGAGCCACCGAAGCCGTAATGGCCGACGGATCGCAGCGGTTGTTGCCGCAGGGCGATCCACGCCGGGTGGTAACCGAGTCGCCAATTGGCCCGGATTCCGAGCACGTAGTCGCGACGCCGGGTCTGTACTTCGAGCAATTGGGCAACGGTGTCCTTCTCCAGCAGACGGACGTCGTCGATCATTCCTCCGCCTGCGATCGCCGCGTACATCCGAGCGAGCGCGCGGGCGGTGAAGACACCGTTCCAGCCGGGCATCACCGAATCGTGTGCTCGCGGGCTGCGCATCAACTCGTCGAAACCTTCAGCCATGCCCGCCTCGGCGAGTCCGCGCAGACCCGGCGTCCTGGCCAGCACGGCACCCGCGGTGGCCCAGGGCGCGGGCAGAAAGTTGACCTTCGGAAACACCCGCGCGATCCGGTGACGCTGGTCCTGGGGAACCCGGTACCAGAACTCGTCGACTCCGAGCGGGCCGGCGATCTCGGTGCGGACCAGTTCTTCGAACGAGGTGCCCGACGCGCGCGCGGCGATCTCCGCGACAAGGTTTCCGTAGGTCACCGCGTGATAACCGGGGCCGGTCGTGCGGCGGGGATCGGGGGGCGCTGCGGCGAGCGCGACAGCGACTGCCTCCGAATCGAGCAGGCCGAATCGTCCGGGCACGAGACCGCGTGCCTTGTGCAGACCTGCGCGATGGGACATCAATTCGCGCACGGTGATGGTGTCTTTGCCCGCGGCGGCGAACTCCGGCCAGTATTCCGCGACGGGACTGTCGTACTTCACAAGGCCCCGGTCGGCGAGCCGGTGGACGACCGTGCTGGCGACGCCCTTCCCGGTGGAGAAGGACAGGGCGACGGTATCGCGGTTCCAGCGCCGGTCACGCGCCGCCCACCCGGCCCAGATGTCGAGAACGCACTCGCCGTCCAGGTAACACGCCAGCGCTCCACCGCCCTGACCAGGTGAGAAGAACATCCGGAAGAACAGGTCCGCGACCGGCATGAACCGCGGATCGACCACCATCTGCGTGGCCGGTATTTCGTTCTGCGTCATGCCACCGAGCTCCTAGCGCTACCGTCCCGAACCACTGCTCTGCGCACGATGGTAGGAGCCTTACCCCACCGGCGTGGAGGTTCGCCGCGTCCGGGCGGCGCCTGCAACTCCCGCGGAATCGGTGTAAGGATGGACCACATGACCATCGCCCCACATTCGGAGATCCGCTCCGGCATCGACCTCGAATACGTCGACCAGCACGTTCGGCCGCAGGACGACCTGTTCGAGCACGTCAGCGGGCGGTGGCTCGCCGAACACGAGATTCCGGCCGACCGCGCTCTGGACGGTGCGTTCCGCACGCTCGCCGACAAAGCCGAAGCCGACGTCCGCTCGATCATCGAGGACGCCGCGGCGTCCGGCGGTGAACCCGGCACCGACGCCCAGAAGATCGGTGATCTGTTCGCGAGTTTCATGGATACCGACACCATCGAGGCTGCGGGCCTCGCTCCGATCTCCGGCGAACTCGCGGCCGTGGCCGGGGCACCCGACCGGAATGCCCTCGCGTCGGTGCTGGGTGCGTTGCAGCGGGTCGGTGTCAGCGGTGCGCTCCTGCACTACGTCGACACCGACTCGAAGAATTCGCAGCGCTACCTGATGCATGTGGCGCAGGGCGGGCTCGGTCTTCCGGACGAGTCGTACTACCGGGAGGAGCGTTACGCCGACATTCGTGGTTCGTACACCGAGCACATCGGCCGCATGTTCTCCCTCGCCGGCCTCGACCTCGATCCGGCGCGGGTGCTGGCGCTGGAGACCAAGCTCGCGGCCGGGCACTGGGACGTCGTCAAACGCCGCGACGCCGACCTGACGTACAACCTGGTCACCCTGGATTCGCTGATCGCCGACCGGCCGCAATTCGATTGGACGGGCTGGATCACCGCGACAGGCGCGAGTACCGAGCAGTGGGCGGAGGTCGTGGTCAGGCAGCCCAGCTTCCTCGACGTATTCGCGCAGGTGTGGGCCGACGAATCCCTCGAGGATTGGAAGGCGTGGGCGTCGTGGCGGGTGTTGCGGGCACGCGCGCCGTATCTCACCTCGGCGATCGTCGATGAGAACTTCGCGTTCTACGGACGTGAACTCACCGGCGCACAGGAGATTCGCGCTCGCTGGAAGCGAGGGGTGTCGCTGGTGCAGGACCTGCTCGGCGAGGCGGTCGGCAGGATCTACGTCGAGCGGCACTTTCCGGCCGAGGCGAAGACCCGGATGCAGGTGCTGGTCGAGAACCTCAAGGAGGCCTACCGCCAGAGCATCACCGGCCTCGAGTGGATGAGCCCGCAGACGCGCGAGGCGGCACTGCGCAAACTCGACAAGTTCACGCCCAAGGTCGGATACCCGGACAGGTGGCGCGACTACTCGGCGGTCACCGTCACCGCCGGCGACCTCGTCGGCAACTACCGCAGCGGATACGCCGCGGAGTACGACCGTGATCTCGCCAAGCTGGGAGGCCCGGTCGATCGCGACGAGTGGTTCATGACGCCGCAGACGGTGAACGCGTACTACAACCCCGGAATGAACGAGATCGTTTTCCCCGCAGCGATTCTCCAGCCGCCGTTCTTCGACCTCCACGCCGACGACGCCGCCAACTACGGTGGAATCGGCGCGGTGATCGGGCACGAGATCGGCCACGGATTCGACGACCAGGGCGCCAAGTACGACGGCGACGGGAACCTGGAGAACTGGTGGACCGATTCGGACCGTGAGGAATTCGGGAAGCGCACGGCACAACTCATCGCGCAGTACGACGATTTCGAGCCGAAGGCGCTGCCCGGGCATCACGTCAACGGAAGTTTCACGATCGGCGAGAACATCGGCGACCTCGGCGGCCTCTCCATTGCGTTGAAGGCGTACTCGATCGCCCTCGACGGCCGGCCGGCACCGGTAATCGACGGGCTCACCGGGTTGCAGCGGGTGTTCTTCGGCTGGGCCCAGGTGTGGCGCACCAAGGTTCGCGACGAGGAGGCTCTCCGTCGGCTTGCCGTCGATCCGCACTCGCCGCCGGAGTTCCGGTGCAACGGGGTCGTCCGGAACATCGACGAGTTCTACGAGGCGTTCGATGTGCGCGAGACCGACGCTCTGTACCTCGAACCGTCGGAGCGCGTGAAGATCTGGTGATCGATGCCGAACGCCCCCACATCCGGAAAGGACGTGGGGGCGTTCGTGGATTCAGGTCCTGGCTGTATCAGCCCAGGTGCGAGCCGGGCACCGGGACACCGCGCGCGTGGAACCACGGGATCGGGTCCGTCTTGACGCCGTTGGGCAGCCACACCTCGTAGTGGAGGTGCGGTCCGGTGGACTGGCCCCGGTTGCCCATCGTGGCGATGATCTCGCCGGCGCGCACGTGCTGACCGACCGTGACCAGCGACTGGTCGATGTGCCCGAACACGCCGATCGTGCCGTCGTCCTGCGCGATCCGCACCCACAGGCCGAAGCCCGTCGCCGGGCCGGATTCGATCACGACGCCGTCGGTGACGGAGACGATGGGAGTTCCGATCGAGTTGGCGATGTCGATGCCGTTGTGGTTGGTGCCCCAGCGTGCGCCGAAACCGGAGGTGAGCGTTCCCGCGGCAGGGAATGCCAGGGCGGGGCGCCGCGCCGCTTCTTCGCGAGCCAGCCGATCGGCTTCTTCCCGCGCGATGCGCTCGGCTTCCGCATGCATTGCGGCGATCTCGTCGGCGACGCGTTTCGCGTCGCGTTCTGCCGCGCGCTGCAACTTCCCGGCGTAGTCGGCCGATTCGAGCCCGGCGACTTTCAGTACCTGCGGTGCGGTGGACAGGACGGTCGCACCGGCGCCCGTCCACGCCGGACGGATTTCCATGCCGTCGGGTCCGTCTGCTGCGCTTGCAGCCGTGGTTCCGCCTGCCGTGACGGCACCGGTCACGATGACCACGGCCGCCCAGCGGCCGACACGTGCAGCCTTGGAGGGCCCGTGCGGTGCACGGGCACTGTGGTCGCGATGTTCCGATGTGTGTGACAAAGCAGAGATCCCTTTGGCTCGTCCCCCGATAACGAACTGATTACGACAGCATCACGATAACGCTGGAATCGGGGTTTTACGGCGTGGCGTCTTGACACGTTCGTTGCCAAAGGTGGTTCAGATTACGAATTCGGTATCTCTCGAGTCACAGGAACCTCACACGGTTCGCGAGGTCTCGGAAGTTTTCGGGGAAAAGTGACCGGAATCACGCAATGCGCGGTTTCAGCGACCCCGATTCATCACCTTCTCGGCTGCTTCCCAGTGGGCGTCGGCCACCCATAGTCGGGCGAAGGCGTCCACGGCCTCGGCGGGGGTCGCCCCGTTCATGACCCGTTTGATCGACGCCGACGACCCGTTGGCGAGCGATCGGCCGAGCGCACGCCACCCCTCGTCGAACGCCTCCCGGGGCAGAACGCGGTCGACGAGGCCGATGCGCTCGGCCTCCTCCGCGCGCAGAATCGTGCCGGCACCCGCCAGCATCAGGCCGCGCCCGCGACCCACCAGAGCGGCGAGCCGCTCGGCGCCTCCCCACGCAGGCATGATGGCGAGCGAGGACTGGTTGAAGCCGATCCTGATATCGGAAGCGGCGATCCGGATATCCGCGGCGACCGCGACCTCCGCTCCCCCGCCGAGCGCATGCCCGTTGAGTGCTGCAACGACGGGTGCCGGAAACTCGGCGATGCGATCGCAGATCGCGCGCATCCGGCGCGCCATGTCGGCGGCCTCCTCATGGGTCCGGAGCTTGGCCAGTTCCTTCAGATCACCGCCGGAGACGAATGCCTTGTCGCCGGCGCCCCGGATCACCAGCGCGCGCGCACCTGCCGCGGCGTCGAGCACCTTCTCGAGTTGATCCATGGTCTCGGGGGCTATCGCATTGCGAGCGTGGGGGCGATCGATCGTGACGATCGCCAGTCCGTCTTCGACTTCGAGGTCGACCATAGGTTTGTTCTCCGAATTGATATTGGAATTCTGGAATTTGGAGAATAACATGCTCGCATATGCCTCAGCCGACTCCGAAGCGCTGCGACGCAGGGCGGAGCGGTCTCACCCCTCTGACCTTGGAGCTCCCACGATGCGGCAGTTGCCCCCCGAATTGGTCGAACGCTACGAGAACGAAGGCTGGTGGACGCGCGACACGATCGGCGACATGCTGGCCCGCGGGTTGAAGGCCGCCCCCGACATCGAATTCCGGGTGCACTCCGAGGTACGGCCCTGGTCGGGGACCGTCGGAGACGTCGAAGTCGTCGCGCGACGCCTCGCGGCGGGCCTACGGCGACGCGGCGTCGGCGCGGGCGATGTGGTGGCGTTCCAGCTGCCGAACTGGATGGAGGCCGCGGCCGTCTTCTGGGCGACTTCCTTCCTCGGCGCGACGGTGGTGCCCATCGTGCACTTCTACGGACGCAAAGAACTCGGGTTCATCCTCCGCGAGGCATCCCCGAAGGTCTTCGTGTGTGCCGAGCGGTTCGGGTACACCGAATACCACCCCGACCTGTGCGCCGACATTCCGATCGTCGGTGTGGTCGGACGGGATTTCGACGACCTGCTCGACGACGAACCGTTCGAAGGTGTCCTGCCCACGGATCCCGCTGCGCCGGCGCTGCTGGCCTTCACGTCCGGCACGACGAGCGACCCCAAGGGTGTCGTGCACAGCCACCGGACCCTCGGGTTCGAGACCCGGCAACTCGTCGCTCGCTACCCTGCCGATCGCGGCACGCAGCTCACCGGCGCACCCGTCGGTCACTTCATCGGCATGGTCAACGCGTTTCTGATCCCTCTCCTCGACAACAGCCCCATCAACCTGCTCGACGTCTGGAACCCTGCCCGGGCGATCGAACTCATGGAGAGCGACGGCCTCGTAATCGGTGGTGGCGCGACGTATTTCATCACCAGCCTTCTCGATCACCCCGACTTCGACGAGTCCCGCCACCTGCAGTACATGAAGTACGCGGGCCTGGGCGGGTCGACCGTTCCCGCTGCGGTGACCCGCAGGCTCGACTCGCTCGGCATCACGGTCTTCCGGGCGTACGGGAGCACCGAGCATCCGTCGATCACGAGTTCGCTGGTCACCCACCCCGCCGACAAGCGCCTCTTCACCGACGGGTGCGTCTCGCCCGGAGTCGAGATCCGCCTGACCGAGGACGGCGAGATCCTCAGCCGCGGCCCGGACCTGTGCATGGGCTACACCGACCCCGAACTCACCGCCCGCATGTTCGACGAGGACGGGTGGTACCACACGGGCGACATCGGTGTGCTCGACGACGACGGCTTCCTGACCATCACCGACCGCAAGGCAGATTTCATCATCCGGGGTGGCGAGAACATCAGCGCTCTCGAGGTGGAAGAAATCCTGCTGACACTTCCGTCGGTCGCGGAGGCTGCGGTCGTCTCCGCCCCGGACGAGCGCCTGGGTGAGCACGCCGCGGCGGTTCTGAGGCTGCATCCGGGGCACGCGATGCCCACGCTCGACGAGGTGCGCGAACACTTCCGGGCGTCCGGTGTCGCGAAGCAAAAGTGGCCCGAGGAACTGCACGAAGTGACGGAGTTTCCCCGCACCGCGAGCGGCAAGATTCAGAAGTTCCGGGTGCGGGGGGATATTGCGGCCTCCCGCGGAAGAGAATAGTATTCTCACAACAGGAGAAGGAGGATCTATGTCACCGAAAGAATTGCCGTATCCGCTGTTCGATGCGGACAACCACCTGTACGAGACCGAGGAAGCCCTCACCAAGTTCCTGCCGGAGAAGTACAAGGGCGCCATCAAGTACGTGCAGGTCGACGGCCGCACGAAGATCGCGATCCGCAACCAGATCAGCGAGTACATCCCCAACCCCACCTTCGAGGTGGTCGCTCGTCCCGGAGCGATGGAGGACTACTTCAAGAACGGCAATCCCGAGGGCAAGAGCAAGCGGGAGATCTTCGGCAAGCCGATGAAGTCGATCGACGCCTTCCGTGAACCGGCCGCGCGTCTCGAGCTCATGGACGAACTCCAGATCGACCGCACCCTCATGTTTCCGACGTTGGCGAGCCTCGTCGAAGAGCGGATGCGCGACAACCCGGAGCTGATCCACGCCGTCGTCCACTCGCTCAACCAGTGGCTGTACGAGACCTGGGGCTTCAACTACAAGGACCGCATCTTCACCGTCCCTGTCATCAGCCTGCCCATCGTCGACAAGGCGATCGAAGAGCTGGAGTGGTGTGTCGAGCGCGGCGCCAAGGCGATCCTCGTCCGGCCGGCCCCCGTTCCGGGATTCAAGGGTCCGCGTTCGTTCGCACTTCCGGAGTTCGATCCGTTCTGGAAGCGCGTCGTCGAATTGGACGTCCTGGTCACCCAGCACTCGTCCGACAGCGGTTACGCCCGGTACAACCAGGAGTGGGACGGCACCGGCGACGAAATGCTGCCGTTCGTCACCAACGCATTCCGCATGGTCAGCGAATGGCGTCCGATCCAGGACGCCGTTGCATCCTGGGTGTGCCACGGCGCGTTGTTCCGCTTCCCCGAGCTGCGGATCGCGGTCATCGAGAACGGTGCCTCCTGGCTGCCGCACGTGCTGCAGACCCTCGGAGACACGTTCAAGAAGGCTCCCGAGGGCTTCGGCATGCAGGATCCCGTCGCGGCCGTCAAGAAGAGCATCTACGTCAGCCCCTTCTGGGAAGAGGACTTCAGCAAGCTGACGGCTCTCATCGGCGCCGACCACGTCCTCTTCGGCTCGGACTACCCCCACCCCGAGGGCCTGGCCGAACCGACCAGCTACATCGACCACATCCAGCATCTCCCGCTGGAGGATCAGAAGCTGGTCATGGGCGGCAACCTCGCGAGGCTGCTGAAGGTATGACCTGGCGGACCATCCCCGAGATGGTCCTCAGCACGGACGACCGCTTCGGCGATGCCGAAGCGGTCGTCGACGGGGACCTGCGGATCACCTTCACCGAACTCACCGAGCGCATCCGCCGGGCCGCCGGAGCCTTCGCAGCGGCCGGCGTCGGCAAGGGTGATCGGGCCGCGATCTGGGCCCCCAACTCCGCGGAGTGGATCGTGGCGGCGTTCGGACTGCTCGCTGCGGGCGGTGTCCTCGTCCCTGTCAACACGCGCTACCGGGAAGAAGAAGCCGGTGACATCATCCGTCGCAGCGGCGCCAAGCTGGTGCTGGTCGAGAACGGCTTTCTCGACACCGAGTTCCGCACTCCCGCAGGCATACCCACTTTCGATATCAAGTCGGACTTCCTGAGCAGTGGTAACCCCTTCGCCCGACGCTCTAGCGGCGACGACATCGCCGACATCATGTACACCTCCGGAACCACCGGTCGCCCAAAAGGCGTGATGATGAATCACAGCCAAACCCTCCGGATGTTCTCGGAGTGGTGCGATCTGGCCGATCTCCGCAAAGGCGACCGGTATCTGGTCGTCAACCCCTTCTTCCACATGTTCGGCTACAAAGCCGGACTCGTCGCCTCGATGATCCGGGGCGCCACCGTGTATCCCGTACCCGTCCTCGACGTCGACCGTGTTCTCGAAATCGTGGAGCGAGAACGGATCACGATGCTTCCTGGGCCACCGACGCTCTACCAGTCCCTCCTCGCAGCCCAGGGAACGCGCGATCTGTCGTCGTTGCGGGCAGCGGTCACCGGCTCGGCAGACATCCCGGTCGACCTCATCCGTCGTATCGCCGACGAACTGCCGTTCCGAACCATCATGACTGGATACGGGCTCAGCGAAGCCGGAACGGCGACCGCGTCCCGGCCGGGAGACACTTTCGAACAGATCGCGAAGACTGTCGGAACTCCTTGTGAGGGAATAGAAGTCCGCATCGCGGACGACAGCGAAGTGCTCATCCGGGGCTACAATGTCATGCAGGGTTACCTGGACGATCCGGACGCGACGGCAGAAGCCGTCGACACCGACGGCTGGTTGCACACCGGAGATCTCGGCAGCCTGGACGAAGACGGCCGCCTGAAGATCATCGGCCGCAAAAAGGACATGTTCATCGTCGGCGGTTTCAACGCATATCCCGCGGAAATCGAGGGGTTCATGCTCGAGCACCCGGCAGTCGACCAGGTTGCCGTGATCGGCATTCCGGATCGGCGCCTCGGGCAGGTCGGAAAGGCATTCGTCGTCTCGGCGAATCCCGTGCCGGTGGAGGAACTGCTCACGTGGAGCCGGCAACGAATGGCCGGGTTCAAGGCCCCGCGTGAGATCGAATACCTCGACGCCCTTCCGCTCAACGCGACCGGCAAGGTCGTGAAAGACCAATTGCGTTGATACACAACGTATCGACGACACCCACGATCGAAGGAGAGACGGCGCGATGACCGATGAAGCTGCGATACTTGCCTTCGCCGTTAAGTGGCGCCACTGGAACGGCGGACCCGACGAAGACATCTTCGTCACCTTCGGTATCTCCCCCGAGGACTATTTCCATCGTCTGCGCAGGCTTCTGACCAAGCATCGATGGAACCGGCTCGACCCACAGGTACTCACCGATCTCGTCCGCATCTGCGACGACCGTCTCAGCACTGTAGATATCCGGTCCGGTGGCGACCGGATCCGGCCACGGCACGTGTCGTCCGAGCATCCCCTCAGCAAGCTCTCTGCCTGACACCGACCGGTCGGGTTGGCGGCATCAGCCGACAACCCGATCGGTGGCCGCGGGGCGGGGCGCGGTATCGGGCTGCGACAGTACCGGTCCCGCGACGGGCGGGGTGCCGGGAACGCTCGGCTGCTCTCCGCGGATTCCCACCGTGGCGAGAGCCGCGAGGAGCGCCGAAGCTCCGCCGATCAGCATGCCGACGAGGAAGCCGTTCTCGGTGGGAATCAGATTACCGGCGAACGCGACGCTCATCTGAGCCAGAACGACGCCGGCCACCGCCGCAGAGACGGTACCCCCGAGTGATCTCAGCAAGGTGTTCACGCTGTTCGCCGAAGAGACTTCCGTGCGCGGTACGGCCCCCATGAGCAGAGTGGGAATTGCCCCGTACGCCAGCCCGATTCCCGCAGCGATGCTGCATGTGATCACCAGCAGGCCCCAGGTCGATCCCATCAGGACGACCGACGATCCGTACGCCACAGCCATCATCAGGCATCCCGTACACAGGGTGGTTCTAGGTCCTCGCAGTGTCGTGAGTCGCGCCCCCAATGGCGATATCGCCATCATCAGCAGCCCGGCCGGAGCGCACCAGAGTCCCATGACGATCATCGACTGACCCAGTCCGTAGCCCGTCGATTCGGGTAGCAGCCGGATCTGCGGAACGAGCAACGCCTGGAAGTACATCGAGAACCCGATCAGGATCGTGACGATGTTGGTCACCAGCACACGATTGCCCATGGCCACCCGGAGGTCGACCAACGGGCTTCCGGTGCGAAGTTCCCATCTACCCCAGCCGAGAAAGACGACGAGCGACACGACGAACAGTGTCACGGTCGTAACGGCGGTCCAACCCCAGTCGCCACCTTTGGACACCGCGAGCAGCAGGCACACCAGCGCCACCGCGAGTCCGACCGCTCCGAAGCCGTCGAACCGTCCCCGGGTTTCCCGGACGGGCGCCTCACGCACGAACCACGCTATGAGCAGAGTCATTACGACGCTGAGGATTCCGACTCCCCAGAACAGCATCCGCCAGCTCGTCGTCTGCGCGACGATCGCTGCGACCGGCAGGCCGAGCGCTCCCCCGATTCCCAGCGAGGAACTCATGAGTGCGATCGCCGATCCGAGCCGCTCCGGTGGGACGAGGGAACGGAGAGCGCTGATCCCGAGGGGCACGATGCCGAATCCGGCGCCTTGCAGTGCACGTCCGATCAGCATGGGCCAGAGCGACGACGACATCGCACACACGAAGGAGCCCACGATGAGCGGGATCGTGCACAGCAGCAGTATCCGGCGCGCACCGTACATGTCGCCGAGCCTGCCGGTCACCGGTGTGGCGACCGCTCCCGCAAGCAGGGTCACGGTCACCACCCAGGATGCGTTCGCGGGACTCGTTCCGAGAATGGCCGGAAGCTCGCCGAGCAGTGGAATGACGAGCGTGGACATGAGAGTCGTGACGATTCCGGCGAACACCAGCACCCAGATCGTGCGGCCGGCCCGGTCTTCGGGCAGCCGGATACCTTCAGACGGCGCGGTCATGCATCGGCATCCACGAGGGCGTTCTCCGCGTCGTCGAGGAGATTCTTGCGTCCGGTGACCGACGGGATCGGGAAGTGACACGCCGCGAACTGTCCCGGCCGCACTTCACGCATCTCCGGTTCTTCCTCGGCACAGCGGTCCTCAGCACGCGGGCAACGGGTCCGGAAACGGCACCCGGTCGGCGGCGCGAGAGGCGACGGTACGTCTCCCGCCAAAGCCGGCCCGGCGAACGCCTTCTCGGGATCGGTCAAGGGCACCGAATCGAGAAGGGCCCGCGTGTAGGGGTGGGCAGGGTCGTCGTATACCTCGATCGAATCCCCGAACTCGCAGACCTTGCCGAGGTACATCACCATGACGTTGTCGCTGACCGTCCGCACGACTCCCAGGTCGTGCGCGATGAACACGACCGTCAGGTCGAACTTCTTCTTCAGTTCCTCGATGAGGTTGAGGATCTGCGCCTGCACCGAGACGTCCAGTGCCGACACCGGTTCGTCACAGATGAGCAGCCGCGGTTCGAGGGCGAGTGCTCGCGCGATCGCCACACGCTGCGCCTGACCACCGGACAGCTGCCGCGGAAGCACATTCGCGAACCGGTCCCCGGAGAGACCGACCTGTTCGAGCACCGACGCCGACGCCGCCTCACGCGACTCGGACGAGGCCCGTGCGATGGCCATCCCCTCGACGACGATGTCCTTGACGGCGCGCCGTGGATTCAGTGAGGACACCGGATCCTGGAAGATCATCTGCATGTCCCGGCGGAGCGAGCGCATCCGCTTTTCGCTCGCACCCTCGATCCATTCCTCGCCGAAGCGGATGCGTCCGGAGGTCACGCGGTCGAGACGCAGAACCGCGCGACCCGTCGTGGACTTGCCACAGCCGGATTCACCGACGATGCCCAGCGTCTCACCGGGCAGCACGTCGAAACTGATCTTCGACACAGCCTGCACTGTGCCGGCGTCGGTGGGGTATTCGACCACGAGGTCCTGAACGCTGAGCAGAGCGTCGTCGCCCCGCAGATGAGCGGCACCACTACCCGCCATGGGATTCACCTCCGGATACAGCGGCCACCGCCGGGACGACGGGACGCAGACATGCCACCTCGTGATCGGTACCGACCGTCTCGAGAGCGATGGGCGACGCGGTGCACCGGTCTTCCGCGTGGGTGCAGCGAGGCGCGAACCGGCATCCCGGTGGCGGATCCGTCGGGTCGGGAAGCGATCCTTCGATCAGCCGCAACGGTGCGTGCCGCTCGTGGTCGATCGTCGGAGTGGCTCCGAGCAAAGCGTGGGTGTAACGATGCATCGGAGCGTCGAACACCTCACGGGTGGAACCGACCTCGGCGAGCCGCCCGGCATACATCACCGCCACGCGGTCCGTGCGTCCCGCGACGACCGCGAGGTCGTGACTGATGAGCATCATCGACATGTTCCGGTCGCGTTGCACACGCCGGAGCAGATCGAGGATCTGCCGCTGCACAGTCACGTCCAGTGCGGTCGTGGGCTCGTCGGCGATGAGCAGGTCCGGTTCACACGCCAGAGCGATCGCGAGCATCACGCGCTGGCGCATGCCACCGGACATCTCGTGCGGATAGTTGCCCAGCCGGCGTTCCGGGTCCGGCACACCGACTTCCTCGAGAAGCTTCAACGCGCGGGTTCGTGCCTCCGACCTGCTCACCCCGAGGTGCCTGCGCATCCCTTCGGTGAGTTGCCGCTCGACCTTGACCACCGGATTGAGCGACCGCCCCGGGTCCTGGAAGACCATGGCGATCTGGTTTCCCCAGATCTCCAGTTTCTCCTTCTTCGTCAGGGAGAGGAGATCTCGGCCCCTGAATGTCACCTCCCCGGAACGGCCCGAGCGCGGCGGCATGAGCCCCATGATCGCCCGGGCCATCACCGATTTGCCGGAGCCGGACTCGCCGACGATACCCAGCGCCTGTCCGGAATCGAGGTCGAGCGACACGTCGTCGACTGCACGGACGGTGCCACGCGGTGTGCCGATGTAGGCACGTAGATTTCTCACTTCGAGAAGCGGCTGAGCATTCACGGCGAGCCGGCCCTTTCCTCGTGTCGGCTAGTTACTGATCCAGAGCTCTTCGGGAAGAGGAGACCCGAGTGTGTAAATCTGTGCGCCGTGCAGGTTCTTGCCGAAGACCACCGAGGGCAACGCCCGGACGTACCAGAGACCCACCACGGTGTCGGCGATGATCCGCTGCGCCTCGTCGTAGGCTGCCTTACGTTCCTCGATGGTCTGCCCGAACCGTCCCCGCTCGAGTGCCCCGTCGAGATCGGGGTTGTCGACACCCATGAAGTTTCCGGACGACTGCGAATCGAACCCGATCGTCAGTGCATAGTCGGGATCCTGGGTGATCGAGGACGAGACCAGCATGTCGAAGTCGCGTGCACCCGCGCGGGCGGTCACCGCGGGAAAATCGGCCACCTCGACGTTCATCTGCACATTCTTGAATGCACTCAGCTGGGCCTGGATGGCCTCACCGAGGACGCGGCTCTCGGTCGTCGGGTAGGACAGGAAGGTGAACGAAACCGGCTTGCCCTCCGCAGCCAGCTCGTCGAACAGACGCTGCGCTTCCGCGGCATCCGTCGTGCTCAAGGGGATGTCGGCGTAGTACGGGGAACCCTCGGGGAACAGGGTCTTGGGGACCTCACCCTCACCGTTGTAGACCACGGTGTTCACAGCATCGAGATCGACCGCGAGCGACACCGCGCGACGTGCCCGCACGTCGTCGAACGGCGCACGACGCTGGTTCATCCCCGCGAACTGGCCGCCACCGGTGGATGCGACGAGGTATTGCAGGCCGGCAGCTTCTGCCTTGTTGATGTTCGTCCAGCTCGTCTCGGTGGTCAGATCGGCCCCGCCGGTGATCATCGTGTTGGAACGCTGGTTGGCGTCGGCCACCGTGCGGATTACGAGCTTGTCGAGATAGGGCTTCGGCGCGTCCCAGTACTGGGGGTTCTTTTCGAGTTCGACCGAATCCTGACGAGTCCAGTTCACGAGCTTGAAAGGTCCGGCTCCGACGGGGTTCTGGTCGAAAGCCTGACTCCCCTGCTCGAGTGCGGCCGGCGACGCGATCCAGTTGAGCGCGCCGGCGACGATCGCCTGTCCGAACTGGGGGTTCGGCTTGACCATCGTCACACGCATCGTCGACGGGTCGACGACCTCGGTCGATTCGATCTGCACGGCCTGGCGGATCGTCGTAGATCCGAGTGCCGGGTCCTTGAGCCGGTCCCAGTTGTACTTCACGGCCGCGGCGTCGAGGGGGCTTCCGTCACTGAACACCAGACCGGGTCGCACGCCCAGCGTGAAGGTCTTTCCACCGTCTTCGGTCGAGAAGTCGGTTGCCATCTTGTATTCGAGTTCGAGCGTGTCGTTGGTGGTGATCATCAACGTGCCGTAGAGAGCATTGCCCAGGGTGGGCTGGTGTGCCCAGGTGTTGGACAGCGCGGCGGGGTCGAGCGAACGCGGTTCACCCATCTGCAGGATGCGTGCAGTGCCACCGGCAACGGGATCGCCCGCTTCCACCGTGCTCTGGGCGGCAGTGGCGCCGGAAGCGGTATCTCCGGACCCGCATGCCCCCAGTACGAGCACGGTGGAACAGGCCACCGCGAGGGTGGTCAACAGACGTGTGTGTCGGATCATTCTCGACCTCTCATTGAAAAATGTTCGATTACAACCGGTTCGAGGCCCACTCAGTCGTGCAGCGTCCGGTCGTACTTGGTGCGAAGGTGATCGCCGACTTGATTGAGCGCGAACACCGTGAAAAAGATGACGAGTGCCGGTACGAACACCAGATGGGGTGACGTGGCGATGGCATCCTTGCCGTCGTTGATCATGCCGCCCCAGCTGGGCTGTGGCGGCGGTATACCGAGGCCGAGGAAGCTCAGCGAACCTTCGGCCACGATCAGTGCCGCGATCACGATGGGCATGTACGAGGCCAGCGGGGCGAGGACGTTCGGCATGATCTCCCGGAACAGAATGCGCCCGTCGCCTGCACCCATGTTCTTTGCTGCCCTGACGAATTCGCGAGACGACCAGGCCAGGGTGTTGGCTCGGGAGAGCCGGATGAACGACGGGATCGCGAGCAACCCGAGTCCGAAGAGCATGGTCTGGACGCTCGGTGTCAGGATCGAGGCGAGGGCGAGGAGCAGGATCAGCGGCGGGAACGCGAGCATGGCGTCGGCCACGAGCGAGATCACGGCGTCGACGCGCTTGCCGAAGTATCCGCCGATCATCCCGAACAACGAGCCGACGACGAAGCCGACGGTGCCGGCGACGGCACCGATGACCAGCGACACCTGGGCGCCGTAGACCACTCGCGACAACAGCGAACGTCCGAGAGTATCGGTTCCCAGAATCGTGTCCAGTGAACCGAATCCGGGTGGCGTGCGCGGCGCGCCGATGGGGACGTTGTAGGGGGCTAGGGGCAGCAGCCCCGCGAATACGGCCGCACCGATGATGATCACCAGCCAGGCAATGGACAGGTAGACCAGGACGGAACGGGTCTTCTTGACCGCAGGGACTACGGGAAGGGTGACGACGGCGTCCGCGGGACGTCCGTCCTCCTCCTTCTTCTCCAACGCGACCTGGGTCATGCTCCGACCACCTTCCTGACCCGCGGGTCGATCACTTGGTAGCTGAGGTCGACGAGGGTGTTGATGCCCACGTAGACCACCGCGATGAAGACGACGATGCCCTGGACCATGATCACGTCGCGTGAGGTGATCGACGACGCGACGAGCTGCCCGAGACCTGGTAGCCCGAAGAGTGTTTCGACGATCACGGTTCCGCCGATGAGGCGGCCGAGGTTGATGCCGGCGACGGTGATCAGCGAGAAGGACGAAGGACGCAACGCGTGCCGGAACATCACGTACCAGGACGGCATGCCCTTGGCTCTGGCGGCGGCCACGAAGTCCTCACGGAGCGTGCCGATGAGGTCGGTGCGGAGCAGACGATGGAATGCCGCGATCTCGGTGAGTGCGATCGCCAGCGCCGGAAGCAGGGCGCCACGCAGATTCTCGCCCAGCCCTTCACCGATACGGGACCAGCCCATCACCGGAAAGATGTTGAGCTGGATCGCGAGGAAGTAGATGAGCACCGGGCCGGCGATGAAGGCCGGCACGGACAGGAAAACCGCCGACAGCGCGTTCATTCCGCGGTCGACCTTGCTGCCGGGCCGCGAGGCGGAGACGACTCCCATGATGAGCGCGATGGTGAGCGCGATGATCAGGCCCATGGCGGCGAGTTGCAGGGTGACCGGGAGACGCTCCGCGATCGCTTCGCTCACCGACTGTCCCGTCAGGGGGGATGTTCCGAGATCTCCGCGTACCGCGTCACCCAGCCAGCCCGTGTACTGCGCCCAGAAGGGTTGGTCGAGGCCGAGTTCGGCATCCATGGCGGCGACGGCTTCCGGAGTTGCGTTCTCGCCCAGGATGACCTGCGCGACGGACCCCGGAGCGAGACCGAGCAGGGCGACGACCGCGATCGTCACCAGAAGGACGACCAGCAGGCTGCGGCCCACTTTCTTCGAAACCGTGAGAATCATCCACACTCAACTTTCATCGTGCTACCGGAGCCGCAGGACACGGCACACAGAACAAGACCCGCCCGAGCACTTCATGTGATGACCCACACATTAAGTCTTGTTTGTTAGCACTGCAATACGGATTCACGAAAAAGGCGAATGGGATGCAAAGAATACAGAACGGCAATCTTGCAGTGCTGCAACATCTTTGGAGGCTGGGTCCAGACATGCGGAAAGCCCGCACCCCGTAGGGCGCGGGCTTTCCGCATGTCGGAGTCAGCGGGCGGCGGGCCCCTCCAGAATGGTCACGCCTGCCACCGCGGTCGGTCCCCCGACGTTGTGTGCGAGCCCGATTCGTGCGCCGTCGACCTGATTGACGGCGTCTCCCCGCAACTGCTCGAAGAGTTCGACGCACTGCGCCACACCGGACGCTCCGGGTGGGTGTCCTTTCGTATTGAGGCCACCGCTGGGGTTCACCGGAAGCGATCCCCCGATCTCGGTCGCTCCGGACTCGAGCAGCTTGAACGCTTCGAACTTCTCGGCGAAGCCGAGATCTTCGTAACTCATGAGCTCGATGCCGGTGAAGTAGTCGTGTATCTCCGCGACGTCCACGTCCGCCGGACCCAGTCCGGCAGCCCGGAACGCCTGCTGAGCGGCACGCCGAGTCGCCGGAAGAGTGGTGAGATCCTTTTTGTGCTGGTGCATCACGGAATCGAGGCCGAGTCCGGTACCGCGGATCCATACCGGCCGGTCCGTGAAGCGATCGACGACATCGTCCGCGACGAGGACGAGCGCGGCAGCACCGTCGCTCTGGGGTGCACAGTCGTAAACCCCGAACGGCGTGACGGTGGTTTCCGCGGCGAGCACTTCTTCCACCGTCAGTTCGAAACGCCGGCAGGCCTTCGGGTTGGTCATTCCGTTGCGATGGTTCTTCACCGCCACCATCGCCATGTGCTCACGAGTGGCGGGGGACTCGTACAGGTAACGCCGGACATGGAGTGCGAAGCCCGCTTGAGCAAGACCCAGCGGGTAATCCCACGCCATGTCCCGGGTCATCGACTCCCATTCCCACAACATGCCCTTCGACGCCGTCTCACGGATCTTGTCGGCACCCATGACGAGGGCGACGTCGTACGCTCCCGACGCGATCGCGAACATCGCGTTGCGGATCGTGTCGTGACCGGTGGCACAGGAGTTCTCGACGCGCGTCACCGGAAGTTCCGGCAGTCCGAGCGTGTCCGCCAGGATGCCGGACGGAAATCCGTCGGCGGTGCCCATCGACCCGAACCACGCGGCCTGTAAGTCGGACTTGTCGATCCCCTTGTCCACGCTCGCGGCACATTCGGAGTAGGCCATCGGGAGCAGGTCCCGCATGCCCAGCGCAAAATGCTCGGCGAACGGGGTCATTCCTGCGCCGACGATTGCGACGTTTCTCATGCCGCCTCCTCCGCATCCGTACCGACATCATCGGGCTCGAATGCATAGCCGTAATCCGGGACGCCCGACCGCACAGCGACCCGGCGCAACACCAGCCTGCCGCGGTCGCCGATGTCGGCCGTGCCGGCCTCGGCGCCGGTAACTCGCACCAGTGCACGGACTCCGACGTCGTCGAGTTCGACGACGACCAGCGAATAGGGCGTGCTCAGACCCGGAACCGGCGTGTGCACGGTGACCTCGGTGTACACCGTCCCGGTCCGGGGAAGATCGACGAGCATATATCCGGTATTCAGCGTTCCGTCGGCGTCGACGCGGTAGCGGGGTGGAAAGTCGAGAGTCTCGCTGTCCGCGAAACGCCCGGCCTCCCAGCGCACTTTCGCCTCGAAAGCCCGTTCGTACGCAGCCAGGGAGATCGGAATCTCCCCTTCCGGGGTACTGATGGAGGCCGGTCTCGGCCGCGGCGGCCGCTCCCGCCGATGCACATGTACCGCCCCGTCGGCGACCGTCAGCCCGGACAGGCTCGCCTGCTCCACTCCGACCAGTGGCCCGGTGATGCCGGCTTCGGCCATGGTCGCGAGGGCGAACAGACCCGAACTCGCCCCCGTGGTGGGCAGGTCCAATTTCCGCGTCGCCGCCAGACGGCCGGTCTCGGACGGCGCCACCCCGGCCACGATCGCGGGGGACTCCACCCATGCCGTCGACAGTGAGGCGAGGTAACCGCGCTTCGCGAGCAGCCTAGGATCGCCGTAGTCGTGGATGTCGCCGGACGCACTCCGTGTCCGCACGGGCAGGCTGCGCGAGACCCGGGCAGCCGTGCGAACCTGCAGACCGCGATCGGACGTGAGTACCGCTGCCGCACCGGCAGGTTCGATATCGACCCCGATCACGAGCGTGCGAGGTCGAGCCGACCCGAGGGCGTCGAGTGCAGCCGGTGCGCCACCGAGACGCTCTGTCACCTCGAGTTCGGGATCGAGGCCGAGCCCCGCGAGCAGTACCGCCGCATTGCTGCTCTCCGTCAGCGGCAGGTCACGGCTCACGAGGACGACGTACTCGACCGGTCCACCCGCTTCGAGCGCGGCACGGCCGGCCTCGACGGCGAGGGTGACGGCATCCTCGTCGTCACCGGCAACTCTGCACTCCGGTGTTCCCCAGCAGGGCAGATACGTTCCGATCGAAGCGATGTACGGCATGGCCCCTCCTTGCGGGCTAGGTGACTGCTCCCGCGGTCTTGAGCTCGATGATGCGTTCCCAGTCCAGTCCGAGCTCCAGAAGGATCTCCTCCGTCTGGGCAGCGAACTCCGGTGCCGGTCCGCTCTCGGGTGCGACCACGTCGAACTGCACGGGGTTGGCCACGAGCTCCAGTTCCCCGGCCTTGACGATGTACTCGTTGGCCCGGACCTGGGGGTCGCTGACCACCTGGAGCGAATCCTGGATCGGTGCCCACGGTCCGGACAGGGTGCCGAAGCGCTGGATCCATTCGCTCAGCGGCTTGCCGCCGATCACCTCACGGAGAATCGCCACGGCCTCGGCGGTGTTCTCACCGATCGACTCCGCATCCGCGAAGCGCGGGTCGTCGATCAGATCCGGCCGTTCGATGTGGCGGCACACGTCCGCCCAGAAACGACCGGGCTGGAGCATCACCAACGACACGTACCGGTCGTCCGCGGTCCGGTAGACGCCCGACAACGGATTCCGCGGCGAGCCGTGGCCACCGGCCTTCGGCGCCTCCATGTGCCGGCCGAGGTGAGCCGACAAGGCGATCGTGTGACCCATGGCCCAGACACCGCTGCTCAGGAGCGAGACGTCGACGACGGAAGGCTCGCCGGTCCGTTCGCGCTTGAACAGCGCCGCTGCGATACCGCCGGCGAGGTTGGTGCCCGAGATGGTGTCGCCGAACGCCGGCCCGGGAGGAGCGATCATCCCTTCCGTTCCGTCCGGAGTGAGGGTCGCGGCGACACCGGCGCGTGCCCAGAAGGCAGTCATGTCGTAACCGCCCTTGTCGGATTCGACACCGCGCGGCCCGAGCGCACTGCCGCGCGCGTAGACGATCTTCGGGTTCACCGCGCGGATGTCGTCGACATCGATGTTCAGCTTGGTCCGCACCTTCGGCAGGAAGCTCGTGAGAAACACGTCGGCTCCGCGCACGAGATCGAGGAGCACTTCGCGGCCCTGCGGATTCGAGATGTCCAGTCCGAGGCTGCGCTTCCCGCGGTTGGCGTGTTCCACGTTCGGGTTCGGGTCGCCCTCGACCCGCATGGTGCCGGTCTGCCGGAGACCACGCTGCGGGTCGCCGGTCACCGCGTGCTCGATCTTGATGACGTCGGCGCCCCACTCGGCGAGCACCGCGCCCGCCGACGGGACGAAGCCGTACATCGCGACCTCGACGACACGAACTCCTTCGAGTGGCCTCACTTGACCACCACCGAGAATGCCTTCAACTGCTGGAACTCGGCCAGGCCCGCGGCGCCCATCTCACGACCGATGCCGGACTGCTTGTAACCGCCGAACGGGACGTCCGGGCTGAAGTAGTTGCCGCCGTTGACGCTGAAGGTGCCGGTGCGGATACGACGCCCGATGGCGATGCCGCGCTCGTCGTCCGCGCTGAGCACGCCACCCGAGAGGCCGTACTTGGAGTTGTTGGCGATTTCGACGGCGTGATCGTCGTCGTCGAACGGGATGACGGCGAGGACCGGACCGAAGACCTCTTCCTGCGCGATCTCGCTGTCCGGGTCCACATTTGCGAGCAGGGTCGGCTTGTAGAACCAGCCCGGATCCACCTTCTCGCCGCCGGTGACGAGGGTCGCGCCCTCGTCGACGGCGCGCTTGACCATGGCGTCGATCTTCTCGCGCTGCTTCTCGCTGATGACCGGGCCCATGTAGATCTTCGGGTCCGACGGATCACCGAACGGCACGTGCTGCATGACGCCGGCGACGTGCGCGACGATTTCGTCGTGCTTCGCCCGGGGCACGAGCAGGCGGGTGGTGAGAGCACAGCCCTGGCCCGCATGCGAGCAGATGCTGAAGGCCGCGAACTGGGCCGCAGTGGCGACGTCCGCGTCGTCGAGCACGATGAGTGCCGACTTGCCGCCGAGTTCGAGGAAGACCCGCTTGAGGGAGTCGGCTGCCGCCGCCATGATCTTCTTGCCGACCGGAGTCGATCCGGTGAAGGTGACCACGTCGACGTCGGGATGGGTGGTCATCAGTTCACCGGGGGCGATCTGCGACGACGACAGGATGTTGACGACGCCTGCGGGAATGTCCGTGTGGTTCGCGATGATCTCGGCGAGCGCCTGCGTCACGAGCGGAGTGTCGGGCGCGCCCTTGAGCACCACCGTGCAGCCCGCGGCAAGCGCGGCCGGCAGCTTCGCCATCGCCAGCTGGGTCGGGTAGTTGTAGGCGACGATCGCCGCGACGACGCCCGCTGCTTCCTTCTCCACCCAGCGGCGGTGAGGCTGTCCACGGAACTCGACCTCACCCAGTTCCTCGGTGAACGAGGTCTTCCGGAGGAGTTCGGCGTAGTACTTCACGATCTCGATCGGTGCGTCGAGCTGGTTGCCGTGGGTCAGGATGCGCGGTGCGCCGACCTCGGCGATCGTCAGTTCGCGCAGCTCCTCGGCGTTGTCGCGCAGGGCCTGGTAGAGCTGGTCGAGGCAGGTTGCCCGGAACTCGGCATCCGTCGACCAGGTGGTGGTGTCGAATGCCCGGCGGGCCGCCTTGATGGCCGCTTCGGCCTCCTCGACTCCTGCGTCGGGAGCGTGACCGACGACGTCGCCGGTCGCGGGGTTGTAGGACGCGAACGTGCGCTCCGTGGTGACCAGCTCGCCGTCGATGAGCAGGCGCTTCGTCACACCGCTCGAAGTTGCGTCGTCGGCCACGGCGGTCGACCCGTTGTCCTGCACTGACATTCCGGCTCCTCACTTAAGTGGAAACATCATTCTCGTCAACGAGAATTATTTGCTCTGTAACGGAGAACTCTAGCAATCGCGCCTTCGGGAAGATAGCCCGAAAGTGATGTGCGCCACGAGCCGTAACCCACGTTCACACACACCCTCGCCCTCACTCCGGGTCTTGCGACCTGCAATTGCCCGAGAGTATGGTTCTCGCATCCGGAAGGGAGATTCTTGTGATTCAGACTACAGCCCTTACTCCATCGCTGGGCGTAGAAGTAACGGGCCTCGACAGCCTCGACGACGACCGTGTCGTCGCGCAGCTGCTCGAAGCACTCAAGTGGCGGGGGGTTCTGCTCATCCGCGGACTGAACCTCGACGACGATGCTCAACTGGCTTTCAGCCGCAAGCTCGGCAAGGTGGTGATGCCGGCACCGGGACAGGAGATCTTCACCGTCTCGCTCGATCCGGCCAAGACTCCGTCGGCCGAGTACCTCAAGGGCACGTTCCACTGGCACATCGACGACACCACCAACGACGTGCCGGCGAAGGCCACCACTCTCAGCGCCCGGCACGTGGCGATGGTCGGCGGAGGCACTGAATTCGCGAGCACCTACGCGGCATACGAGAATCTCCCCGAGCACGAGAAGAAGCGCTACGAAGGTCTGCGCGTCGTGCACAGCTTCGAAGCCGCACAGCGTCTCGTCCATCCGGATCCGTCCGAGGAGCTGGTCGCACGGTGGCGTGCCCTTCCGCCTCACGAGTCGTCCCTCGTCTGGGAGCGGAACGACGGCCGGCGCTCGTTGGTCATCGGCGCCACCGCCGATCACATCGTCGGTATGCGCCCGGAGGAGAGCCGCGAACTCCTCGACGAATTGCTCGCGTGGACAACGCAAGAGCGCTTCTGCTACACCCACGACTGGGCCGTCGGTGACCTTGTGGTGTGGGACAACACCGGAATGCTGCACCGCGCGCTGCCCTACGACCCGGCGTCCGAGCGCCTGATGCGCCGCACCACCATCGTCGGCGACGAGGCGTGGTCATGAGGACCGCCGTCGTCACCGGAGGCAGTTCCGGAATCGGCCGGGCCATCGCCGAGCGCTTGCGCAAGGACGGGCACCGGGTCGCCGTACTCGATCTCAACCCCACCGGGGAGGAATTCGAATACAAGGTCGACGTCTCCGATCGCACGCAGGTCGACGCTGCTCTCGCCGAAATCCGCGCGGAACTCGGCCCCGTCACGATCCTCGTCAACGGCGCCGGGCTCGAGTTGTACAAGCGCTTCCACAACATCGACTACGACACCTGGCAGAAGGTCGTCGCCGTGAACCTCGGCGGTGTCTTCCATTGCGTGCAGGCCGTACTGCCCGACATGCTCGAGGCCGGCTGGGGACGCATCGTCAACATCTCGTCGTCGAGCGCACAGTCGGGCCAGCAATTCATGTCCGCCTACGTGTCGTCCAAGGCCGGCGTCAACGGTCTGACCAAATCGCTTGCCCTCGAGTACGGTCCCAGCGGCATCACCGTCAATGCTGTACCGCCGGGCTTCGTCGACACCCCGATGCTCCGCCGCTCCGAAGAAAAGGGACTGCTCGGCGGAACCCTCGAGGATCACATCCAGCGCACCCCTGTCCGACGGGCCGGGAAGCCCGAAGACATCGCCGCCGCATGTTCTTTCCTGATCTCCGAAGAGGCCGGCTACATCACCGGTCAGATCCTCGGGGTCAACGGCGGACGCAACACCTAGACCCGCTCCGGCCCCGCGAGGTGCCGGTTCCGCTCGGCCGGAAACCATCCGGCCGAAACACCGTCGAAAGGACATCTCCGTGGGACGTGTTGAAGGCAAGGTCGCGTTCATCACCGGCGCAGCTCGTGGCCAGGGCCGTAGTCACGCAGTCAAACTGGCATCCGAGGGCGCTGACATCATCGCCGTCGACATCTGCCGGAACATCGATTCGATGGGGTACGCCATGGCGACCCCGGAAGATCTCGAAGAGACGGTCCGGCTCGTCGAGAAGGAAGGCCGGCGCATCGTCGCCGTCCAGGCCGACGTGCGTGAGGCCGCGCAGGTGAAGGCCGCCCTGGAACAGGGTCTTGCCGAGTTCGGCAAGGTCGACATCGTCGTAGCCCAGGCGGGTGTCGCCGGCATGAAGGGCGAACCGCAGACGCAGGCATGGGCCGATGTCGTAGACACCAACCTCGTCGGCACCCTCAATGCGATCCATGCGGCGCTTCCGCACCTCGCCGAGGGTGGATCCATCATCGCGACCGGCTCGACGGCCGCCCTGATGGATGTGGCCAAGGTCGACGTCCCCGGTAAGGATCTCGGTGGAGTCGCCTACGTGTTCTCCAAGCGTGCGATCGCTCAGCTCGTCCACGAACTGGCGACACACCTCGCGCCGCGCAAGATCCGGGTCAACGCACTGCATCCCACCAACTGCAACACGGAGATGCTGCAGAGCGAGCCGATGTACCGCTCGTTCCGTCCGGACCTCGAGCACCCGACCCGCGCCGACGCCGAGCCTGTTTTCGGTGTCCAGCAGGCCATGCCGATCCCGTACATCGAGCCCGAAGACTCCAGCAACATGGTGCTCTTCCTCGCTTCCGACGAGTCGCGCTACGTCACCGGCATGCAGATGCGTGTCGACGGTGGTGGCTACCTGAAGTGGTACGACTTCCGCATCTGACCGTCACAACGTGCGAGAAAGTTCCCCGGCGGTCGTGGCAGCATCCGGGCGCCGACAAGTTCTCAACCCAACGGGAGGAAATATCGTGAAGGTGAAGGTCGATCCCGAGCGTTGCCAGGGACACACCCTCTGCGCAATGGCGGCACCGGAGGTATTCGAACTGAGTGAAATCGACGGTCACGCCACAGCCGTCGTGGACGAAGTACCGGCCCATCTCGAGGAGGCAGTGCGGGAAGCCGCGCGGTCGTGCCCCGAGCAGGCCATTCAGATCTCCTGACCAGCAGCGTTTCGAAGCCCCTCAATCGAAGCGTCAGAGAGGAAACCATGAGTGTCGACGACGTCGTTGCCGACAAATCCCACCGGACCCCGGTCTTCAATTTCGACCGGCACGCCGCCGACTACCGCGAGAATTTCCTGCCGATCACGGAGGAAATGCAGTCCAAATGCCCCATGGCATGGTCGGACACCCACGGAGGCCACTGGGTCGCCGCGGGTAGCGACGAGGTGTTCAACATCGTCCGTTCGCCCAACGTCTCCAACGACCACGACATCAAGGGTGTCCGTCGTGGTTACAAGGGCATCATGATCCCCACCGCCGAGCGCGCATCCGGCGTGCGCGGCGGCATCCTCGAGATGGACGATCCGGAGCATCGCGAGTTCCGGGCGCTCCTCAACCCGTATCTCTCCCCCGCAGCGATCCAGAAGTGGATCCCGATCATCGACGAGGTCGTGCAGGCCAGCATCGACGAGAAGATCGAAAGTGGGCGAATCGATTTCGTCGACGATCTCGCGAACATCGTGCCGGCGGTCATCACGCTGGCGATGCTCGGAGTCCCGATCAAGAAGTGGGAGGTGTACTGCGAACCGGTCCACGCGGCCATCTACACCCCGCCGGATTCCCCCGACATCGCACGCATCGGTGAGCTTCACCGCAACATGGGTATCGACCTGCTCACCAACCTGTTCGAGATCCGGGAGAACCCGCGCCCGGGCCTGATCAACGCGATCGCCGACGTCGAGGTGCTCGGCGAGAAGCCCGACGACATGGAGTTGCTGGGCATCCTCAGCCTGCTCATCGGCGGCGGCTTCGACACCACCACCGCGCTGACCGCGCACGCACTCGAATGGCTGAGCGAGAACCCCACCGAGCGGACGCGTCTCAGCGACGAACGCGACGCCCTGCTCGACAGCGCCACCGAGGAGTTCCTGCGCTACTTCTCTCCGACACCCGGTGACGGACGAACCTTCTCTGCGGACTGCGAGTTCAGCGGCGCGCAGGTCAAAGAAGGCGAACGTGTCTGGCTGTCGTGGGCGATGGCCAACCGCGATCCGGCCCTGTTCGACGAGCCCAACTCGGTGGACATCGAGCGTAAGGGCAACCGCCACTTCAGTTTCGGATTGGGTGTGCACCGTTGCATCGGGTCGAACCTGGCACGGACGGTGTTCAAGCGGATGTTGATCGCCGTGTTCGATCGCATGCCGGATTACAAATGCGATGCGGAGAACACGGTTCACTACGACTCGATCGGAGTCATCCAGGGCATGCGGCATCTGCCCGCAACGTTCACGCCGGGCAAGCGGATCGGCCCCGGCCTCGACGCGACCCTGGAAAAGCTGCAGGTCCGTATCGACGAAGAGGGACTCGCAGCACCCATCACGGCAAAGAAGTAAGGACGCTCGGGTAAGTGGCTGACACAGCGGTGGTCGATCAGGAATCAGGGAAGGCTGGAACAGGGGAGACGGCGGCGAAAGCCTCCGGCCGTCCCCTCCCCCAGTTGACCCTGGAAAACAAGTTCTTCTGGAAATCGGGCGCGGACGGCCGGTTGCGGATACAGGAATGCGAGTCGTGCTCGGCTCTCATCCATCCTCCTCAGCCGATCTGCCGCTACTGCCGGGGGAAACAGATGGGTGTGCGTGTCGTCTCGGGATACGCCATGCTCATCGGATTCACGGTCAACCACCGCTTCGGTCTGCCCGGGCTCCCCACTCCCTTCGTCATCGCGCAGGTCGCACTCGAAGAAGATCCCCGGGTGCGGCTGACGACCAACGCGATCGAGTGCGACGCAGAGCAACTCGAACTCGGTATGCGCATGGAAGTCGTCTTCGAAGCCGACGGCGACGTCTGGCTGCCGTTCTTCCGTCCGGTGGCGGAGCAGGGTGATCCTGCTCCGTTGCCGACGGACGAGATCGAGCCGGACCAGATCCGTTTCCACATCCGTCCCCCCGTCACTCAGGAAAAATTCGAGGACAAGGTCGCCATCAGCGGCGTCGGCATGTCCGACATCGGACGCCGGATGATGGTCAACCCCATCGCCCTCACGATCCAGGCATGTGAGCGCGCCGTGGCCGACGCCGGCCTGACGATGGACGACATCGACGGCCTCTCCACCTACCCCGGCGCCGGACCCCTCGTCGGATTCGGAGAAGGCGGCGTCGGCGCCCTCGAATCCGCACTCGGTCTGCGCCCCACGTGGTTCAACGGCGGGCTCGAAACTCCCGGTCCCAGCGGCTCGGTGATCGCCGCGATGCTCGCGGTGGCGAGCGGGCTCGCCCGCCACGTGCTCTGCTACCGGACGCTGTGGGAGTCGACCTACAGCGAAATGATGCGCTCCGGCGACATCACTCCGACGGGTGGGCGCACCACGAGCTGGATGATGCCGTTCGGTGCCAGCTCCGCGGCACACACCCTCGCCCAGAACGCCCAGCGGCACTTCCATCGCTACGGGACGACCCGCGAGACCCTCGGCTGGATCGCGCTGAACCAGCGTGCCAATGCCGCGCTCAACCCGACCGCGATCTACAAGGATCCGATGACGATGGACGACTACCTGTCCGCACGTCTCGTGACCACTCCGTTCGGGCTCTACGACTGCGACGTCCCGTGCGACGGAGCCGTCGCCGTCATCGTCTCCGCAGCCGAAACCACCGGTGATCTCGCCAGGCCCGCGATCCGCGTCGAAGCGGTCGGAACGCAGATCGTCGAGCGAATCGAGTGGGACCAGAGCACCCTCACCCACGAGCCGCAGGTACTCGGTCCCGCCGCACACCTGTGGACGCGCACCGCGCTGCGTCCCGACGACGTCGACGTCGCCCAGCTCTACGACGGATTCAGTTTCAACGCGTTGTCGTGGATCGAAGCACTGGGCTTCTGCGGGATCGGCGAATCGAAAGACTTCCTCGACGGCGGAAAGAACATCGCCCGCGACGGCATCCTCCCGCTCAATACGCACGGCGGTCAGCTGTCGCACGGCCGCACGCACGGCATGGGTCTCGTCCACGAGGCGGTCACCCAGCTGCGTGGCGAGGCCGGCGAGCGACAGGTGCGCGATGCGCGCGTCGCCGTCGTCAGCAGCGGCGGACTCACCCCGGGCAGCGCGATGTTGCTCCGGAGCGAGTCGTGATGGCCGCTCACCCCCACACCTCACCGATCGAGGAGGCCCGCGTCGACGGCGCGGGAGGCGTCTCACCCGTCTCTCGCGTCGTCGATGTCGAGGGCATCCCGATGTCCGGTCTGCTCGCCGAAGCCGACGCGCCGCGCGCCGTGATCGTCGCGCTGCACGGTGGAGCCGCCAAATCTGTGTACTGGGATTGCCCCGGTCATCCCGAACTGTCGCTGATGCGCCAGGCGATGGCGCAGGGTTTCACGGTGCTGGCGCTGGACCGTCCCGGCTACGGCTCGTCCCGCCCGCATCGGGAGGACATGACCGAACCCGCCCGTCGCGTCGAGCTTGCCTACGCGGCCACCGATGCGATCCTCGGCTCCGGATCGCGCGGCGCCGGAGTATTCCTGTGGGGGCACTCGGTCGGCAGTGAGTTGACGATGCGGATGGCGGTCGACAACCGCAACGGCGACATCCTCGGTCTCGAACTCTCGGGCACCGGACGCGAGCATCACGCGCTCGCGGCCGACATCTTCGGCGGAAAAGATAGGTACGCGAACGCCCGCGGGGTCGGCGAGCTTCTGTGGACCCCCGAGGATATCTACCCGGAAGACATGCTCGGCGGCGCAAAGATCGCATCGTCCACTCCGGCATACGAGGGCGTCGTGACGGCGTCCTGGCCCCAGGAGAATTTCCCCGCGCTCGCCGCGGAGGTTCGGGTACCGGTGCACTTCACTGCGGCCGAGCACGAAAAGGTCTGGCGCAACGACCCGTCCGCTCTCGACGACGTTGCTGCGATGTTCACGGAGGCACCCCGCGTACAGGTACAGGTGGAGCCGTCGGGTGGGCACAACCTGAGCATCGGTTACGCCGCACCCGCCTACCACCGTCGCGTGATCTCGTTCCTCGAGGAGTGCATCGAGTACCGCACCCGGCCCGCGGATTTCAGGTTATGACCACCACGAACGGTAAGGAGGTTCGGTGATGCGCGTCGGATTCATCGGGCTCGGAAGTCAGGGCGGGCCGATGGCCCGCCGTATCGTCGAAGCGGGATACGAGACCACGCTGTGGGCTCGCCGGCCCGCGTCGCTCGAACCGTATGCCGATACCGCTGCCAACTACGCGGAGTCGCCCGCGAAGCTCGCCGCCGCGAGCGACCTGGTGTGCCTGTGCGTCGTCGGGGACGACGACGTCCGGCAGGTGATCGCCGGTGAGAACGGACTCCTCGAGGGGCTGCGCGAAGGCGCAATCATCGCGATCCACAGCACGATTCACCCGGATACCTGCCGCGAACTCGCCGAACTCGCCGCGCCGCGGGGTGTCTCGATCATCGACGCGCCGGTCAGTGGTGGCGGGATGGGCGCAGCCGCGGGAACTCTGCTCGTCATGGTCGGAGGCGACACCGACATCGTCGAGAAGTGCCGCCCGGTGTTCTCGACCTACGGCAACCCGGTCGTCCACCTCGGAGAACTGGGCGCAGGCCAGGTCACCAAGCTGCTCAACAACCTGCTCTTCACCGCGAACCTGTCCGCCGCAGCGAGCACCCTCGAACTCGGCGCGGCGCTCGGTATCGACTCGGCACGTCTGGGTGAGGTCGTCGCCAACGGCACCGCGAACAGCTTCGCCCTCGGACGGGTGGTGTCGGCCGGTGGAACTCTCGACCGGATCGCGCAGCACGCGGGTGAGCTTCTGCGGAAGGACGTGCGGCACATCGCCGAGATCGCCGAGACAGCCGGCGTGACCCCCGGCGCCGCACTGACCGCGGCCGACGCGACACTCGAGATGATGGAGTACCCACGGTGAGCGCAGTACATTACGTCGGAGCCGGACGCATGGGGTTGCCCATGGTCGGTCGTCTCGTCTCGGACGGTCACGACGTGCATGCGCTGGCACGGAACGACGAGACCCGATCTGCCGTCGAGTCGGCCGGAGCGCACCCGGTGTCGGACATCGCAGGCATCGGTGAGGGCGCCGACATCGTCGCGGTGTGTGTGTTCACCGACGCCCAGGTTCGGCAGGTGTGCCTCGAAGACGGAGTGCTCGCCCGTATGCCGCGGGGTTCCGTTCTCGTCGTCCACACGACGATCAGCCCGCGTTCGATCGAGACGTTGACGGCAGAGGCCGAACCGTTCGGGATCTCGGTGGTCGACGCTGCGGTCAGCGGCGGACCACACGACATCGCGGCCGGTGCGCTCACACTCTTCGTCGGTGGCCCGGACGACGCGGTAGCCGCTGTGACGCCGGTGCTGAAGAGCTACGGCGACCCGGTGATCCACGTCGGCGAAAGCGGCAGCGGACAGCGGGTCAAACTGGTCAACAACGCTCTGTTCGCGGCCGAGATCGGCTTGATGGCGGAAGCGGCGGAACTCGGACGCCGCCTCGGCCTCGACGAGAAAGCGCTCTTCGAGGCGCTTCCTCATGCGAGTTCGTCGTGCAAGGTGATGGGTAACATCGCGATGCGCGGCTCGGTTGCCGAGTTCCGCAGCGCCGTGGGCGAGTTCCTCTCGAAAGACGTTGCAGTCGTGCGTGCTACGGTCGCCGAACTGGGCGCCGACCTCGGCGTGCTCGACATCGCGATCGACGCGCGGCGATAGAAGCACTTCATACGGGTACCGGGGCGGCGCACACTATGTGCGCCGCCCCGGTGTCTCGGCCGGGCCGCCGTCAGACGAGGCGGGATTCGCGTCCGGCCCAGTACCCGTCGCGGAGCCGGCGCTTGTACAGCTTCCCGTTGGGATCGCGAGGCAGTGAGGCGACGAAGTCGACGGTGCGGGGGACACTTGAAGGCGGCGAGTTCCGTTCGGCAGAACTCGATCAGCTCAGCCTCGAGTTCAGAACTCGCCGCGTCGGGCTCGGTCAGTTGCACAACGGCTTTGACGGCTTCTCCCATTTCGTCGTCCGGGACGCCGATCACGGCGGCATCGACAACTGCGGGATGACCGATCAGGAGGTTCTCTGTCTCCTGCGGATAGATGTTCACACCTCCGGAAATGATCATGAATGCCTTCCGGTCGGTGAGGTAGAGGTATCCCTCCTCGTCGAGATACCCCATATCTCCCAGGGTCCGCCACCCCTTGTCGTTGGTGATCGACGCGGTCTTCTCCGGATCGTTGTGGTATTCGAAGGCGCGGCCGCCGGCGAAGTACACCACGCCCACCTCCCCCGGCGGCAGTTCTTCTCCGTTCTCCCCCACGATGTGGCACTCCTGCATCGGCCTACCCACCGAACCGCGGTGCGACAACCACTCTTCGGGGGAAATCGCCGAGGCGCCGACATCTTCTGTGCCGGAGTAGTACTCATGAATGATCGGCCCCCACCAATCCATCATCTGCTGTTTGACCGCGACGGGGCAGGGCGCTGCTCCGTGCACGACCTCCCGGAGACTCGACATGTCGTATCGTTCACGCACGTCTTTCGGCAACTTGAGCATGCGGACGAACATCGTGGGCACGAACTGCGCGTCCGTTACCTTGTACCGCTCGATCAGCTCGAGACACCTGCGTGCGTCGAAGCTCTCCATCACCACGACGGTGCCCCCAAGTCGGTGCCAGGACATCGAGAAGACCAGCGGGGAAGCATGATACAGCGGAGCGGGTGACAGATAGACGACGTCCTCGCGCCAACCGTTGCGCACCAGTCCACGAGCGATGAGGACAGGCGCACACGCCGGATCACCGAAGAAGGTACCGGGCCACGGTTTACGCACACCTTTCGGAAAGCCGGTGGTTCCACCGGAGTACAGCATTTCCCGGCCCTCCACCTCGTCGTCCAGCGGATCCGCTGATTCGCTCCGGAGCACGTCGCCGTACTTCTCGAACCCGGGAAGTGAACCGGTCGCCGACACCCGCACCGAGATCCCGGCTAGGTCGAGGCTTTCGACCACCTCCGACATTTCCTCACTGCTGACGAGCGCGACGGCACCGCAGTCACGGAGCACGTGCTGGACTTCACCCGTTTTGAAGTGCCGGTTGATCGCCGTGTAGTAGAGGCCGGACCGTTGTGCGGCCCAGCAGATCTCGAGGAACGGCCGGTTGTTCTCCATGAGGATCGCGATATGGTCCCCGGCGCGGAGTCCACGGGACCGCAACGCCCTCGCGAACCTGATCGAACGCTCTTCGAGTTGCGCGTAGGTCACCGTCTCACCGGTCGACGCCATCACGATCGCGGGCCGGTCGGGCGCGAGTCGCGCATATGTGCCCGGTATCAACAGTTCCTGCGTTTCGGTCATGTATCCCACCCTTGTCGATCAGACGGCTCAATCGCACTTCGAAATGATATTCCCTGCAGAATAGAACCGAATTCTTTACCAGGGAAGCTTCGTTCTGTAGGTTTTCGACATGACCATTCGACACCGGCGTTTCACGGTCTTCGTGCTTGCAATGCTGTGCTCGACAGTTCTCGTCGTGAGTGGCTGCAGCGCTCCCGAGACTCGCGGCACCGACGACCGCACGGCGAACACGGAACCGACTCTCGGCGGTTCGATGCAAGCGATTCAGGGTGGTGAGCCACGCAGCCTGGACCCTGCCACCATGGTGAATGCATGGATGGCGCAGAGCCTCGTAGGCAACGCGCTCTACGGAACGCTTATGACAAACGACGTCGAGACCTTCGAGGTCGGACACGCCCTGGCGACGAGCTTCGTCAGCGAGGACGGCGGCGCAACGTTCACCTTGACTCTTCGCCCGGATCTTGCGTTCACCGACGGAACACTCCTCGATGCCGCAGCTGTCAAACACAACTGGGACCGCCTGCGCGATCCGAAGGTCGGGTCACCATCTCTCACCCAAGCTGCGCAGGTCGCCTCGACCGAAGTTGTCGATCCGCTCACTCTCCGAGTCGTCATGGCCGCACCGAACCCGCACTTCGCTCAATCGTTGGTCACAAGCGGAATGAACTGGATCGCGTCACCGGATGCTCTCCAGAAGGGCCAGAGCGAGTTCGACAAGAATCCGATCGGTGCCGGACCGTTCAGACTTGCGTCCTGGAGCCGGCAGAACCGTATCGAACTCACCCGGAACCCCGACTATTGGGATCACCCCAAGCCATATCTCGATGCGCTGACCATCCGAACCGTCCCCGACACCAATCAGCGTCTCAACGCGATCACGACCGGCAGTGCCGACCTTGCGATGGAGGCCAGCTGGTTCACCCTGTCGAAAGCAGAAGCTGCCGGATATCCGACCTATACCGTCCCCACCGGCGGTGGCCAATTCCTCGCATTCAACACGCGGAAAGCACCGTTCGATGACGTGCGTGCCCGACGTGCGGTATCGCTCGCACTCGATCTCGAGGCGATAGACGCCGCTGTTTACAACAGCACGGGATCGATTCCCGAAACACTGTTTCCGGAGGTCTCCCCTTTCCATAAGGACATGGCCCTCCACGAGAAGGACCGTGATGCCGCCAAGCAGTTGTTCGACGAGTTGGCTGCTGAGGGAAATCCGGTCGACTTCACGTTCCTCGCGTACTCTTCCATCGAGAACAAGGCGGTCGCAGAAGCCGTCCAGGCGCAGCTGAGCACTTTCGAGAATGTCACCGCCAGGATCGAGATCGTCGAATTCGTGGCCGGTGTGCCACGCCTTGCAGCCGGTGATTTCGATATGGCTATTCTGTCGGCAACAATCTTGGACCCGGATGCATCGCTGTGGAGCGTCTTTCACTCTGATTCGCGCGGAAACTACACCGGAATCGACGATGAAGAACTCGACCAAGCCCTCGACGTCGGACGTGTAGCCAAGTCGACGGAAGAACGAGTGGCGGCCTACGAGGTAGTGCAGCAACGCCTGGCCGATCTGGACCCGGCAGTCTGGTACGTCCGATCGGCACCATCCGTAGTCACGGGAAAGGACACGTTTGGCGTGGCGACATACGGCATGGGATCCGTTTTGCCTGAAGAACTATGGACAACCGAGCAGGAGAGCAAGTAAATGGACGGGTTGAAGGACAAGGTCGTACTCGTGGCAGGCGCCGCGACCGGACTCGGCGCCGACTCCGCGCGCCGACTCGCCAGAGAAGGTGCCCGAGTTGTTCTGGGGGATCTGAACTTCGAGGGTGCTCAGCGGACGGCCGGCAGCATCACCGAACTCGGTGGTGACGCACTGGCCGTGCAGTTCGACATCTCCGACGACGATTCGGTTCGGGGCCTTCTCGCGGCGACCACGAAAGCATTCGGCGGGCTCGACGCGGTCCACATCAACGCCGGCGACATGTCCGCCGTCAGCAAGGATTCCGATGTAGTGGACATCGATCTGGAGGTGTGGGACCGCACCGTCGCCGTCAATCTGCGTGGCCACATGCTGGTGACCCGCCATTCCGTGCCGCTCCTGCTCGAGCGCGGCGGTGGCGTCATCGTCTACACGTCCTCGATCGCCTCGTTCACCGGCGACCCGCAACGCCCGGCGTATTCCGCCACGAAAGCGGGAATCAATGCTCTTGCACGCCACGTCGCGTCACGCTGGGGACGCGAGGGCATCCGCGCCAACGCAATAACCCCGGGTCTGATCCTGACCGACGAGATCCGGGAGGGCGCGCCGCCCGAACTCCTCGCCGGAATGCTGGCGCGCACGCGCAGCACGAGGCTCGGAGAAGCCGCCGACGTGTCGAGCATGGTCGCGTACCTGATGTCCGGCGACGGATCGTGGATCAACGGCCAAGTGGTCAACGTGGACGGCGGAACCGTCCTGCGCTGACCACCCGGCCGGCCGTCGTGCCTACCTCTGGTCGACGACAGCGGTGGTCTCGAGCGACACCGCATGCGTCTGTTCGAGGTAGCGCACCACGGCGGTCTGGTCCACGCCCGGTTCGAGGGCGTCGACCGCCGCGTTCCACACACGTCCGACGGTCTCGCCCAGCACCGGTGCGAGCCCCTGATCGTGTGCAAGATCGAGCGCGATGCCCACGTCCTTGCGCATCAACGACGCAGCGAATCCGGAATCGAATGTGCGCGACAGCACGAACTTCTCGTACTTCGTCTCGGTGGCCTGATTTCGGCCACTGCCCGCGTTGAGCACTGCGAGAAGCGTTTCCGGCGCTATGCCGAACTTGGTTCCGACGAGCAGCGCCTCCGCGGCGACCAGCATGTTGTTCGCGGCCAGCAAGTTGTTGAGAGCCTTGGCCGCGTGCCCCGAGCCCACCGCCCCGACGTGGATGATCTCCTGTCCGGTCTCCTGCAACAACGACCGCACCCTGTCGACGATTTCGGTGTCGCCGCCGACCATGACGGCTAGCGCTGCCTGCTCGGCTTTCGCGACTCCACCGCTCACCGGTGCATCGACGACGAAGATCCCCTTTTCCGAGGCGATCTCGGCGAGCCGCTGTGTGCGGGTCGGCACGCTCGACCCCATGTCGATCAGAACCGTGCCGGGACGGAGATGCGCGAGCAATCCGTCGTCGCCCAGCACCACGGCGTCGACGATGTCGCTGGTCGGCAGCACCAGCACCACGACGTCGCACTCGGCGAAGTCTGCGAAACCGGAGGCACCGATCACGCCTGGATGCTCGTCGACGAAGCGTTGCTGCGCATCGGCGTCGGCGTCGCGCACCACCATGGTCCGGTCGTGGCGTGCGAAGTTCCGGGCGATCGGGCGACCCATCGCCCCGAGCCCGACGTGGCCGAGGCGGCCGGCCTGCGTCGAATCAGCTGTGGCACTCATGCCTGCGCCTCCTCGCTGTCTGCTGTCTCCGTCTCAGAGGAGTCGAGAGGGCCCAGTTGTTCCACCAGAGTCGCCTGCACGACCCGCATCGCCGCCAGTCCCGCCGGTGCGCCGACATAGGCGGTGGCGTGCACGACCGCCTCGGATATTTCTCTGCGGGTCAGTCCGTTCCGGAGCGCCGCGCGCACATGGGTCGCAAGTTCGGTGTGCTGGCCAAGCGCGATGAGCAGTGAGACGGTGACGAGTGAGCGGTCTCGTCGCCCGAGTCCGTCCCGCGTCCACACGCCGCCCCACACGAACTCGCTGACGTAGCCCTGAAGGGCTTCGCCGTCGGTACCCGCATTGCGGCTCAGCGCGGCGTCGACGTACTCGTCACCCAGGACTCCCCTGCGTGCGGTGAGACCGGCGTTGTAGACCGTGTCGTGTGCGGCAGCGACGTCGCTCTGCACTGCCATGACGTCTCGAGACATCGATGATCCCTTCGTGGCCGGTCGCTTCAGAGCCGAGCCGAATCGAGTTTGACGGTAACGCATTTGATCTGACCGTAATGGTGTAGCGCCTCCACACCCTTTTCCCGGCCGTAGCCACTGTTCTTCCATCCCCCGAAGGGTGTCTGGACCGATCCCGTCGACCACGTGTTGACGAAGACCTGACCGGTGCGCAGGCGACCGCTCACCGTGAGTCCACGGGATATGTCCCTGGTCCACACCCCTGCCACCAGCCCGTAGTCGGAGTCGTTGGCGATGGCGACCGCGTCGGCTTCGGTGTCGAAGGGGATGACGACGAGCACCGGGCCGAAGATCTCTTCCCGGGCGATGCGCATCGCGTTGTCGACGCCGCTGTACACGGTGGGATCGATGTAGAACCCGCCCGATTCCGCGGCGAAGTCCGATACCGTCCCGCCGGTTTCGACACGCGCACCTTCGGATTCGGCGATCTTGAAGTATTCCTGCACCTTCCGGAACTGCTCACGCGTGACCAGCGGACCCATATCGTGCCCGACGCGGATACGGGCGACGGCGTCCACGAGACGGCTCACCACCTCGTCGTGCACGTCCCGTTGCACGAGGAGCCTGGTGCCGGCGGAACAGACCTGCCCCGCGTTGGCGGTGAACCCCTGCACCGCGCCCGCGATCGCAGCATCGAGGTCGGCGTCGGAGAACACGATGTTCGCGGACTTCCCGCCGAGTTCGAGCGTGACCGGGATGACCCGGTCGGCCGCGATACCGGCGATCACCTGGCCGGTGGGCACCGAACCGGTGAACGCGACCTTCGCGATGTCTCGGTGATGTACGACTGCGGCTCCGGCTTCCGCTCCTGTTCCCAGCACGACGGTGAACGCGCCCGCAGGAAAGCCCACCTCCGTGGCGAGCTGCGCAAGTCGCACGCTGGAGGCCGAGGTGTTCTCGGAAGGCTTGAGAACCACGGTGTTTCCCGCAGCGAGGGCGGGTGCGCAGGCACGCGCCGACTGGTTGAGCGGAAGGTTCCACGGCGTGATCACCCCGATGACACCGAACGGCTCCCGAATGGTGAAGACGTGCTGGTCGGGTGCGACGTCGAGGGTCTCCCCTGCGGGCATGCCCACGAGTCCGCCGTAGAACTCGAAGTAGGTCGCAGAGTTCTCGACCTCAGCCAGAGCGACCTGCTCGGGTTTACCGGTTTCGCTGCTCTCGAGGGCGGCGAGAGTCGTCGCGTCCGCTCGCATCGCGCGGGCGAGTTCGACGAGCAGCCTGCCGCGGCCGAGTGCCGGAACGGCAAGCCAATTCGCGGTCGCCTGCACAGCGGCGTGCACCGCCGCGTCAACGTCTGCGACACCGCCGCGGGCGACCCGCCGAACGGTACGGCCGGTCGCAGGGTCGGTGACCGGGAGGTACTCGCCTCCGGCGGGGGTCACCGGCACGCCACCGATCCAATGGTCGAGCGTCTCCATCATGTTGCCTTCCCGAAATGGTCGAAGAGCACGCAGGTGCTCGTGTGCCGCGGCTACCGTGCCGCCGACGCCGTCTGCCCGTCCGGGTGGGCATCGTGGTGCCGCCCGCGCACAGAGACCCCCGCATCTTGCCTCGTTGCACCTAACGGCGGCAAGGCATTCGGCGACAGCAACGCACGACGCTCGTGGAGGAACTCGTGGGGGTAACCCAGCGAGATGCGCGACGCATTCTCGAGTTGTGCGACCTGTTCGTCGCTCAGCGTCACGGTGGTGGCACCGAGATTGTCGCGCAGTTGCGCAACGGTTCGAGCGCCGATCGACACCATCGGGCCGCGGTGCATCACCCACGCGAGCGCCACCTGGGCGGGCGAGGTACCTAGTTCCTCCGCAATCGTCCGCGTCGTGTCGATCACGGTTCGCGCCCGGCCCGGCAACCGGGCGAAGCTTTCTTCGGAGTGGTCGCGGGCAAGGAGCCCACGGGCGAGCGGGCTCCAGGCGCTCACCGAGAGCCCGAGTTCGTCCGCCATCGGCAGCAGGTCGCGCTCCGGAGTGCGCGCGACGAGCGAGTACTCGACCTGCAGCGCGCAGAACGAGGTCCAGCCCCGCAGTTCGGCGATGGCGTCCGACCGGGAGACGACCCATGCTGGCGTGTTGGACACCCCGAGTGCGAGCACCTTTCCCGACCGCACCAGATCGTCGAGTGCGCGCAGCGTCTCCTCTGCGGGCGTGCACCGATCCCACGCGTGAACCCACAGCAGATCGAGGTAGTCGGTGCCGAGCCGCTTCAGGCTCGTCTCCACACTGCGGCGCAGGCTCTTCCGGTTGCTTCCCCCGGAATTCGCGTCGCGGGGGTCGGTCGGCAGGGTGTACTTCGTGCTTACCACCACCGCGTCACGCTCCGACGCGATCAGCCGGCCGAGGAACTCTTCGCTCGCACCGTTGGTGTAGTTGTTCGCGGTGTCGACGAAGTTGCCCCCGGCTGCCCGGTACTCGTCGTAGATGGCGCGGGAGGTCGCCTCGTCGGCTCCGAATCCCCACTCCGTTCCGAAGGTCATGGTGCCCAGACACAGCTCGCTCACGCGGATGCCGGACTTCCCGAGGACCCGCTGCGCCATTCCGGTCGCACCGTGCTCACGCATCGTCGTCCACCACCCAGTTGACGAAGCGGTGCAGCGGGTACATGCCGTCGTGCGGGCCACCCATGCTGCCCTTGAGGGCACTGCCGAGTCGCACGATCCGCTGGACGCCGGCCGTGGCGAGCAGATCCCGTATCTCGGCCTTCCGCGCCGCCGGATAGACACCGACGGTCTGGGTAGCCACCGTGGCGTAGGACGCTGCCTCACGCATCTGCGCGACGGGAATGACGTTGACGGTCTTGTTGGTCGGATGGAAATCGACCATCTCCGGTGACCGCACCACAAGACCGCTGCCGTCGAACGTGCCCCACACGCGGTATTCGGGTTCGAGGAAGCGCATGCCTTCGACGGCTTCGCGGATCTCGGCGCCGGGCTTCGGCCCGAAAGCCTCCGCGAAGTCGCGGTCCACCCCCAGACGCTCGTGCAACAGCGCACAGAAGCGGTCGACTTGTTCTTCGTCTCCTTCGACGCAGATGTGCCGGGCCGCCAGGCACGCGTCCTGGTTGAAGATGGTGGCGTCGAGGGCCGCCAGTTCGGCAACCTCGCGCAACGTCTCGTCGGATTCGAATGCCTCGCGGCCGATGATCGACATGGACACCTTGGGGTCGAACGAGATCAGCTGGAAACCCGGCCCCGCATACTTCGCGGCATTCTCGATGGCCGAACCACCGCCCCACGCGACCAGCTTGTCGAAGTACTGCGAGCGGTAGAGAACGTTCTCGACCTTTTCGTCTCCGCCCCGCCAGTAGACCGCGGAGATCGATCGGAGCACCGGATGATCGGGCGCGATGTCCGCCATCGTGCGCAGCACGGCGACGGTGGTGAACGGATCGGCCGACGGCATCTTGAAGAGGTTGACCCCTTTGGTGAGGGCGGCATCCGCGATCGTGGTCATCGCAGCGCTCGGGGAGTTGCCGGCCATCATGTGGACGAGCCGTGGCGGGAAAGCGCGTACCCGGCTCACGCTGCCGTTCGGGTCGGTCCGTTCGATCCAGCCGTCGAGGACGTCGAGGCTTCCGAAGGTGCGTTCGAGCCGGTATTCGAGGGCCTGCCTGGTCAGGAACTGTCCGGGGCGAGCGAAGGTGTTCTCGATGATCCGACGGGGAAGGGCGCTGACCTGAACCGTCATCTCTAGGGATTCCTGGAGATATTCGTTCTTCTCGAGGGTCAGGTAGTGCGCGGTTTCCACCAGGAAATCGATGATCTCCGCGACCGGCACGTCGAAAGCGGGCCCGGGCTCCGAGCGCGGCGCGAACAATCCGTTGTACTCGAGGCGCGGGGTCACGAACGGCACACCGAAGTCGCGGGAGAGGTATTCGCTGTCCTCCCCCCAGATCAGTTGGCCGCGAACGAAGTGCGGCACCCGTATCTTGGCCGCGCGCGGCGCGGAAGCGGTTGTGGTCATGGTCGTCTCATTCCTCGATGAAGCCGCGGACGTACGCATCCATGGTTCCGGCGCACGTGATCTTGTCGTCGTTGCCCAGGTCGGAGTAGCGCGCGATATCGGGAAGGATCGTCTCGCCGGAGCGTCCGCACGGGCACCCGTCGAGTTCGACGACGATGCGGTCCCCGGAGATCGTGCCGCCCCACCGACCGTCGACGGTCAGGTCGAAGAAGGCCGCACGGCCCTCGATTCTTCCGTCCACCACGTCCGCAAGCTTTTCGCCGTCCTTGTCGAGGACGAAGAGCACGATCTCGTCGGGTACGTGATAGCGCCCGCCGAGGCATCTGGGCATGCGGAGGTTGAGTTCCTGCATGGAGTAGTAGTGGAAGAACCGCTCGGGCGCGATGTCGAGCATTGCGAAGATCTGTTCCTGATAATCGGCCGGCAGCGTACTGCCCTTCAGTCCGCCGCCGACCGTCAATGCGTTGCCGCCCGAAATGGTTCCCTCTCGGGCACCCTTCTCCCGCAGGATTTCCACCAGCCGGAACAGTTGCGTGAACTGGGCGTTGAAGAAGATCGGCTCAGTGGGCCGCGCAAGAATGTGGTCGGCCCAGTGGTGCAGGCGCCGCTCCTGTTCTGCCGCGCGCCCCTGCGCCTCGGCTTCGAAGGCGGACACTTCGTCCGGCGCTGCGGTTCCGTCGGCCATGGCTCGTCGCATGGCCTGTAACCGGGCCATGTACCGGTGGTGCCCTACGGGCGGGTTGCCCTCGAACAGCGGGATGCCGTCGGGGCGCCGGTAGTTGTCGATGATCAGGTCGCGCATGGCGACATGCGCGCTCTGCCCGGTGTCGGGCCCGACGGGGATGACGTGCCAGCGACGTTCCGGCGGCATTCCGAGTTCGGTGAGCCCGTCGATCATGTTCTGCATGTTCGCTTCCCGGTCGCGAACCGACTTGTTGAGGAAGGACCCCTTACCGCTCGTGCCGCTCGAACTCGAGACGAGATGCCCCGCCGCCTCGAGTGCTTCGATCCACTCGTCGACGTCGGTGACGCCCGAGACGTCGACGTCGGTGACCCGGTGCGTCGACACCGAATCGATCCAGCGGTTCATGCTCGACCAGCGGCCCTTGGCGATGAGCGATTCCGGGTAGCTCTTGTAGGTCGTGTGGGGGAACAGCAACGGGACCATGTCCTCGCGGGATCTGATCTCGGTGATGCCTTCGGCCTCTGCGCGTTGCCGCAGCACGGGGACCTGATGGCGCCGTTCCTGGAACCTGGCGTCGAGTGCGCTGATTACGTCATTCTTGTTTCGAGTTAGCGACATATCCCCTCCGGCGGTATGCGATTCTTGAATAACCATACCCACGGGTCAAGTTTTCTGTCTATGCCCGGATCGCTTTGGCACACTGACGGATATGACGAGCTCCCCGGCACCCGGTGCAGGCACGAAACGAAACAAAGGTGGACGACCGACCGCCGAACAAGCCACCGAACTCGATCGCCGGATCCGGGAAAGCGCACTCGAACTGTTCCTCGAGCACGGCTACGAAGGAACGTCCATGAACGGCATCGCCGCGGCGGCAGGCACCACGAAACCGTCCCTCTACGCGCGGTTCCCGACCAAGGAGGCAGTGTTCAGGGCGGTGATGGGCTGGGCGGTGCAGCGAACCGACTGGCCCTTCCCGGAGCTGCCCGCACCGGAATTCGACGACCTCGAGGGTGCGCTGATCGAGATCGCCACCGCCGCACTACGACGCGCACTCGACCCCTCGATGATCCGGCTCGAACAGGTCGCGATCGCGCACGCTTCGAGCTATCCCGAGATCGCGCGACGGACGTACGGACGCGGTGCGTGGCCCCGCACCCAGCTCGTGGCCGACCTGCTCCGGCACCACGCCGCGAGCGGCGCAATCGTCGCCGACGATCCGGAGATGCTCGCCGAGTTGTTTCTCGGCATGGCCTCGAGTGCGCCGGCGCGGCTCGCGTCGTTCGGCATCGTCCGCGACACCGTCGAGTCCGACAATCGCATTCGGGCCGCCGTGAAGCTGTTCCTGCGCGGCCTTCGACCGACGTGACCCTCGCAGCGACCCTGCCCGCTCGGGGCGAGAGTCGCGTCAGAATGCCTGTGCTGCGATCTCGTCGAGGACCGGAAGCAGCACGTCACCGCTCTCGGTGGGAATATCGACGATGACGCGGTCGACCGGCATCTCCCGAAATCTGTCGAGCACGTCGCCGAGGCCGGGACGAAGTGCCTGCAGGACCGTGACGCGGATACCCGCAGGGTCGCGACCCACTCGCTCCCATTCCACGCGGAGTTCCTTCAGATCATCCTCGAGCGTGTCGACCACGTTGTGACCCATAGGGATCCATCCGTCTGCCCATTTCGCCACCCTGCGGAAACCGATGCGGCCGGGGCGCACGCCCAGCAGAAGCGGAGGATACGGGCGCTGCAACGGTTTCGGACGAACCCGGCTGGGAGAGAGACGGACGTAGGTTCCCTCGTAGGCCGCGTCCTCCTCGGTCCACAGTGCCTTCATGAGGGCGATCTTCTCCTCGACGACCGCATACTTGTCGCGGGCATCGAACCCGTGGTCTTCGAACTCGTCGTTGTTCCAGCCGAATCCCACTCCGAGCACCAGTCGTCCACCCGACATGACATCGAGGGTCGCCACGGCCTTCGCATACGAAATAGGGTCGTGTCCGCCGGGAAGGGCCGTGCACGTCCCGACCACGAGATTCGTCGACGCGGCGACGAAGGACAACCCGACGAGGGGATCCCACAATCGGAGATACCGCTCGGGCATCTCCCCGCCGCCCGGGAAGGGCGTCTTCCGCGCGGTCGGTATGTGTGAATGCTCGGGGACGAACAACGATTCGAACTCTCGTTCTTCCGCGGCACGCGCGAGGTCCACGAGCGGCATCGATGTGTCGGTTCCGCCGTAGTGGAGACCGACCCTCATCGGCTCGCTCGTGTATCCGCTCGTGATCGCACACTGCTCGCAGCGCACACCCCGCCGTCGACGAGTACGTCCGTGCCATTGACGAATCCTGCCTCATCGGAGAGCAGGAACGCGACGACCGCGGCGAGTTCTTCCGCCCGTCCGGTACGGCCGAGTGGTGTCATCGCCACCATCGCGCCCATCCGCTCGTTGTGCGCCGCCTCCTGGCGACCCTGAGGGGTGTCGATCATGCCCGGCGACACCGAGCACGCCCGCGCTCCCACGGCACCGAGGCGAACCGCTTCGTCCCGTGCGAACTGCTGCACACCGTACTTCGCCCACGCGTACGCGACTCCCGTGTGCTCGATCGCGTCTCCCAGCGTTTCGCGCACGCGCTCGAGGAAGTCTTCGGCGAGCGGATCCGAAAGAACGGCGGCGACCTCCGGGGATGCGTGGATCTGCCCGATGGTCGGCGCCATCGAGGCGAAGTACACCGATGCGGTGCCGGCGACGGCGAGCGGCCTCAGTGCCTCCGCGAGCAGAGCCGTTCCGACGAGGTCGACCGAGAAGATACGACGCCAGTCGGCCATCGTGGGCGAAATGCCCGCGGCGTGGGCGACAGATCGCAGGGTGCCCAACTCGGCGACACGGCCGGCGAGTGCCGCGAGACCGTCGGTATCGGTGACATCGAGGACGAAGGGTTCGACGCGCGTGCCGTCGGTCGACAGTTCCTCGGCCGCCGCGCGCACCGTCGCCTCGTCGAGGTCGACGAGCAGCAACGTGTCGACCGTACCGACCATTCGCTGCGCGCAGGCGTATCCCATGCCGCGGCCGGCGCCGGTCGCGATTCCTACAGTTGTCATCTCGGTCCCCCTGGGGTGTCGCCGGTTAGTTCGTGGCATTCAGCGTTGTACTGCCCAGCAGCCGGACAATCCGGGTTCTGCTGCGCGCGTGACAAGTTCGACAAGCAGTCCGGTGCGGCTGCGTGCGAACGCGAAGAACAACCCGCCGTCGGGCGCGGCACGGGTCGCTTCGACGGTGTAACCCCGACGTTCGAGATCTGCAACATCCGCGTCCACGTCGTCGGACCAGTATCCGAGGTGATGCACCCCCGAGGTCGCCTGCCACATCGTTCCGGGAACGCTCGTGACCACTTCGATGCGCGGTGTCGTCACAGAATAGGAACATTGGAGTGTCACCACGGCGTCACCGCTCGGGAGGGCAACAGAAACGGGGCCACCCACTTCGGGGCCCCAGCTGTATCCGAGGAGGTTCGACAACTCGTCCCGCACCGCGCTCGGATCGTCGGTGACCATCCCGAAATGGAACAGATCCTCTGCCTTCACTACCGCCTCCGAACGTAGGGGTTTCGCATCGACCGCAACCCGTGTAAGAATCCTATTCTGAGTTGCGAGAAAGATATTCTCACAGTTGGAGAGGAGGCACAATGTCGTGGGACTTCGAAACCGATCCCGAGTACCAGGAAAAACTGGACTGGGCCGACACATTCGTGCGTAACGAGGTAGAGCCACTCGACCTGGTGTGGGAACACCAGCAGTTCGTGCCGCTCGACGGGCTCCGGCGCAAGGCCATCGACCCCCTCAAGGAACAGGTTCGGCAGCAAGGGCTCTGGGCCACGCATCTCGGCCCCGAACTCGGCGGCCAGGGCTACGGCCAGCTCAAGCTCGCGTTGCTCAACGAAATCCTCGGTCGATCCTCCTGGGCGCCGATCGTGTTCGGATGCCAGGCCCCGGACACCGGTAACGCCGAGATCATCGCCCACTACGGCACCCCCGAGCAGAAGGCGCGCTACCTGCAGCCCCTGCTGGACGGTGAGATGTTCTCCTCGTACTCGATGACCGAACCTCAGGGCGGTGCCGACCCCGCGCAGTTCCGGACCCGAGCGGTCAAGGACGGCAACGACTGGGTCATCAACGGCTGGAAGTACTTCTCCTCCAACGCGCGGACCGCAGCGTTCCTCATCGTGATGGTCGTGACCGACCCCGACGTGCCGGTGCACAAGGGAACGTCCATGTTCCTCGTCCCCACCGACACCCCGGGAGTCGAGATCGTCCGGAACGTCGGCCTGTACGGCGAACCGATGAACGACGGCACCCACGCACTCATCCACTACAACAACGTCCGCGTGCCACACGAGGCACTCCTCGGTGCCGAGGGCCAGGCCTTTGCAGCAGCCCAGACACGCCTCGGCGGCGGCCGGATCCACCACGCGATGCGGACGATCGGCCTCGCGCAGAAGGCCGTCGACATGATGTGCGAGCGCGTCCTGAGCCGCGAGACCGCAGGCAGCCGGCTCGCCGACAAGCAGACCGTGCAGGGCTACATCGCCGACTCGTACGCGCAGCTCGCCCAGTTCCGGCTGTTCGTGCTGAACACGGCCTGGAAGATCGACAAGTACAACGACTACAAGAAGGTCCGAAAGGACATCGCCACCGCGAAAATCGTGATGCCGACCGTCCTGCACGACATCGCCTGGCGCGCAATGCAGGTGCACGGCGCGCTCGGTGTCACCAACGAAATGCCGTTCTTCAGGATGATCCACGGCGCCGCCGTGATGGGCCTGGCCGACGGGCCGACCGAGGTGCACAAGACCACGGTCGCCAAGCAGGTCCTCCGCGATTACGAGCCCACCGACGGCATGTGGCCGACGGAATGGATCCCGCAGAAGCAAGAAGCCGCCCGGGCGAAACTCGCCGACTACCTCGAACTCGAAGTGGGGAACCAATGATCGACACCTCGCGACTCGCCGACTGGATGGACGAGCAGGGCCTGCCCGGCAAGGGTGCTCCGCTCGAAGCCAAGTACCTGTCCGGCGGTACCCAGAACGAGATCTACAAGCTCACCCGTGACGACTTCACCAGCGTCATCCGCATCCCGCCGGCTGCGGCACCCGCCGACCGCGACAAGGGCATCATGCGCGAATGGCGCATCATCCAGGGCCTCGACGGCACCGATGTCCCGCACACCGAAGCCGTCGCGGCCTGCGAGGACAAATCCGTCCTGGGCCGGTCGTTCTACCTCATGGGATACGTCGACGGATGGTCGCCGATGGATCACCGGGAGGCGTGGCCGGCACCGTTCGACACCGATCTCGATGCGCGCGCGGGCCTGGCGTATCAGCTCGCCGAGGGCATCGCGCTGCTGTCGAAGGTCGACTGGAAAGCTCAGGGCCTGCAGGATCTCGGCCGCCCCGAGGGTTTCCACGACCGTCAGGTCGACCGCTGGACCACGTTCTTCGAACGGATCAAGGGACGTGAGATCGAAGGTCTCGACGTCGCCACCAAGTGGCTGCAGAACCACCGCCCGCTCGACTACATCCCGGGCCTCATGCACGGCGACTACCAGTTCGCCAACGTGATGTTCAAGCATGGAGCCCCTGCCGAACTCGCTGCCCTCGTCGACTGGGAGATGGGTACCGTCGGCGATCCCAAGCTCGACCTGGCATGGATGGTCATGAACTGGCCCGAGGACATGAACTCGCCGAGTGCCGCCGAGGCCACGTACGTCGATCTGCGGGGAATGCCGAACCGCTCTCAGCTCGTTCAGCACTACTCGGAGATCTCCGGCCGTCAGGTCGACGACCTCGACTACTACCTCGTGCTGGCCAAGTGGAAGCTGGCGATCGTCCTGGAGCAGGGCTTCCAGCGCGCCGGCGACGACGTCAAACTGCAGTCGTACGGGCCTGTGATCGTCAATCTGATGAAGTCGGCCGCAGACCTCGCCGAATCCACGGAGTACAAGGGATGACCAGCGCAGTGACGGAGGGTTTGGTCCGTGAGCAGCACGGGTCGGTTCTCGTGCTGCGCATCGATCGCCCCGAGGCGCGGAACGCACTGACCGGAGAGGTGATCCGCGGGATCGGCGCCGCCGTCGCGGAGGCCGAGACCGACCCGGAGATCCGGGTGGTCGTACTCACCGGCACCGGTGATCGGGCGTTCTGTGCGGGAATGGACTTGCGGGCATTCGCGCGTGGCGACGACATCGGGCTCGGAACCGACGATGCCGCCGCCGCCTACGCGCGGCTCGGCCAGGGAAAGCTCGGCGTTCCGGTTATCGGTGCCGCGAACGGCAGCGCGGTCGGCGGCGGACTCGAACTTCTTCTCGGGGCCGACATCATCGTCGCGTCGTCGGAGGCGAAATTCGGTCTGCCCGAGGTCAAGCGAGGTCTCTTTCCGGCGGGCGGCGGCACTTCCATCGGGACGCGCATCCCGGTGGGCGCGGCCCTCGAGATCGCTCTGACCGGTGATCCGATCACCGCGCAGCGCGGCTACGAACTGGGTTTGGTCAACGCTGTCGTCGAACCGGGCGAGGTTATGAACACGGCCCTGGACTACGCGCGGCGGATCGCCGCGAACGCACCGCTCGGCCTGGCGGCGGTCAAGGAACTCGTACGATCGTCACCCACCGATCCGGAGTACGCGTCCGAGCGCCTCGGGTACTGGCAGTCGGTGGTCTTCGCCAGTGACGACGCCAAGGAAGGCGCCGCGGCATTCATGGAGAAGCGGGCGCCGGCCTGGCAGGGGCGATGAACACCGTGCGGGCAGTGGTCTGTCCGGAATACGGGCCACCGGAGATCGTCGAGATACGGGATGTTCCCTCGCAGTCACTCGTGCCCGGACAGGTTCGGGTGCGAGTGGGTGCGGCCGCGGTGAACTTCCCCGACGTGCTGCTCGTGGCGGACAAGTACCAGATCAGTGTGCCGCCGCCGTTCGTTCCCGGCAGCGAGTACGCCGGTGTCGTCACCGAGACATGCGGCGACGTGGGTGTGTTCACGATCGGTGACAGGGTCACCGGGACCGGCCTGGTGGGAGCGTTCGCCGAAGAAGTGGTGGCGTCGGCGGCATCGCTCAAAGCGGTCCCCGACGGTATCGACGACCGCACCGCGGCGTCCTTCGGCGTGGCACACCGCACGGCCTACCACACGCTCCGGTCGGTGGCCCGCCTCCGATCGGGTGACCGACTCGTCGTGCTCGGTGCGGGCGGCGGTGTCGGCCTCGCAGCAGTGCAACTCGGCGTCGCACTGGGCGCGTCGGTGACGGCAGTCGCGTCGTCGCCCGAAAAACTCGCGATCGCCGAGAAGTACGGGGCCGAGCATCTCGTCGACCACCGGGCAGGTGATCTGCGGACCGCGCTGAAGGCGGTGTTACCCGAGGGGTCGGATGTCGTAGTCGATCCGGTCGGCGGCGACCTGTCCGTGCCGGCACTGCGGTCGCTCGCCCGGGGTGGACGATTCGTCACGGTCGGCTACGCATCCGGAACGATCCCGAAGATCCCGTTGAATCTCGTTCTGGTGAAGGGAATCCGAGTCATGGGATTCCAGTTCCAGGACCTCGACCCGGACGAATACCGGCGCAACGAAGAGGAACTCGTCGACCTCTTACTGTCCGGCCGGGCAGTCCCCCACATCGGGGCAGGGTATCCACTCGAAGATGCTGCGCTTGCACTCCGGCACGTCGCGGACGGGCGAGCAATCGGCAAGGTGGTCGTCGACATTCCCCGATGAGCCAAGGTCCGGCGGGCGACTCGATTGTCTTCGTCGGCTGGAGGTCACGCCGTGCGAAACGGCCCGCCCCTCGCGGGGCGGGCCGTTTCGCATGTGCCGTCAGCGAATGCTGGTTAGGGTGCCTGTCTGCATCGCTCCCACGCTATCGGTCCGGAAGGACTCGGTCGGTCCGACGTGCACCGGCGCATCGGTCGCCGCCTGGAGGGCGTGGGCCTTGAAAACCCTTGCAGCTCTGCTCAACCGGTGCTGCTTGGAGCCGAATCGGGAGTCGAGCTCGGAGGGAACGTTCTCGCCCCACATCGTGATCGTGGTGGGGTGCTTCGCCAGGGTCTCGAGCAGCCCCTGGCGGATGCGGGCATCGTTCTCGTACAGGTCTGCCGCCACTGCGACGGTGTCGGGCATCGGGCCGTGCGGCGAACACTTCAGCGCCGACTCCAGTTCGACCGTGGTGGCACCGAGGATCTCGAGCGGTCGGATATCCACGTTGCCCGGTACCAGGACGACGACCTCCCACCCTGCTGCGACCTGGTCGTACAGCCAGCCGCCGGTGTATCGCACGGCGTCGGCGACGCGAGGCGCGACGACTGCCAGCCGCCTTCTCAGGATGTGCTTGCGGGCGTGAGCTGTTGCTCGAGAGACCGTGTGTAGTCCGCGAAAATCTCGGTCAGAGGGAGCGAACGATCGAGTAGCCATGAGGTTTCCATTCCGTTGAGGAAAGCGACAATCTCCACCGCTTTGACGGCTGGGTCCAGATCCGTTCGGTATCGTCCGGAGCGTTGTCCGCGCCGGATCCCGGCCTCGACTGTGTCGAGTGCCGCTCGATAACGACCGAGTAGGCGATCATTCAGTGGCGCATCCGATTCGAGATTCTCGATGAGGAGCACTGTGTACATCCCCACTTGATCCGGAAACTCCCGGTAGCGACCGGGAATCTTCCTGATCTGTTCGATGAGATCTCCCGACAGATCCACACGAGCAAGGTCGTCGGCGTCCCGTGCATCGAGCACGGCGTGCAACAACTCCGTCTTCGAATCGAAGTGGTGCAACAGACCCGCCGGGCTCAACCCTGCCTCCCGCGCGATCTGCGCAACACTGGTGCCCCGCCACCCGTTCCTCACCAGCAACCGTTGGGCGACGCCGAGAATTTGCGCCCTTCGATCCTCACCCCTGGCGAGGAGTGTGTCGTACGCCCGGTGTTGCAACGCTTCGCTTCCCCCTTGTCGACCAACCTACCGAACACACATTAGGTCGGTTGGGGCCGATGTGACAAGGGTCTCAGACGGTTTATTTTTTATCCCATGTCACATCGGCGGGTTTACCGGTCCATCAGTTCGACGACCGTCGCGTTCGCTGTCCCACCGCCCTCGCACATCGTCTGCAAGCCGTAACGCAGTCCCTGATCGCGCATGTGGTGGATCATCCTCGTCATGAGCACCGCGCCGGACCCGCCGAGCGGATGCCCGAGTGCGATCGCCCCACCGAGCGGGTTGACCCGCTCGATGTCGGCGCCGGTTTCGGCGAGCCAGGCGAGCGGCACGGATGCGAATGCTTCGTTGACCTCGAACACGCCCACTTCACCGAGCGCGACGCCCGCCTTGGCGAGCACCTTCTCCGTGGCGGGGATCGGTCCGGTCAGCATGAGAACCGGGTCCGATCCGGCGACTGCGCCGGCGCGATACCGGGCGAGAGGGGTCAATCCCAGCTCGCGTGCCTTCTCGGGAGTGGTCACCAGCAGGGCAGCCGCACCGTCCGAGATCTGCGACGAATTGCCGGCGTGGATGACGCCGTCCTCGGCGAAGGCGGGCTTCAGGCCCGCGAGTTTGTCCACGGTGCTGCCCCGGCGGATCCCCTCGTCGGCGGACACCGCGCCGGCCTCGGTGGCGACCGGCACGATCTGACCGTCGAACGCCCCGCGGTCCTGCGCCGCAGCGGCGCGCTCATGCGAGAGCACCGAATACTCGTCCAGGCGGGTCCGCGAAAGACCCCACTTCTGCGCGATCTTCTCCGCCGAGATTCCCTGGTTGAACGGGAACCCGTCGTAGCGTTCGAGAGCTTTGGGGCCGTACGGCATACCCGTGCCCCGCGCCGCACCGAGCGGCACCCGGCTCATCACCTCGACGCCGCCGGCGACAACGACGTCCTGCTGCCCGGACATCACTGCCTGCGCTGCGAAGTCCAGTGCCTGCTGACTCGAGCCGCAGGCGCGGTTGACGGTGGTGCCCGGAATCGACTCGGGCCATCCGGCTGCAAGCACCGAGTAGCGCCCGACATTGCTGGACTGGTCACCCACCTGCGAGACGCAACCCCAGACCACGTCGTCGATCACCGCGGGGTCGATGCCCGTGCGCTCGGCGAGCGCCTGAAGGATGTGCGCCGACAGATCCACCGGGTGCACACCCGACAGTCCTCCGTTGCGTTTGCCGACAGGCGTGCGGATCGCCTCGACGATGACTACTTCACGCATTCGTTTCTCTCTCACTCGTACCCGATTGTTGCTTCGCGGCCGCGGCGTGCGGAGGCTCCGCTCCGGAGCCGCCTCCCACCCAACGGCCCGTGAACCTCGCCTCACGCTTCTGCGCGAACGCGGCGAAAGCCTCGGGCGCATCGGCGGTTGCGAAGTTGACCGCCTGCGCACGGGCTTCACCCGCGAGCGCTTCGCGGAGGGTGCGGTCGGCTCCCTCGTTCAGCAGCGCCTTGGTCTGAGCGAGCGCCACCGGCGGTCCTGCTGCGAGGCGACCCGCGAGGTCGTCGACGAACGCGTCGATAGTGCCCTCGGACTCGACCCACGTCACCAGATTCAGCTGGTGCGCCCGGTCGGCGTCGATCGTCTCGGCCAGGAGTGCCAGCCTCTTGGCCTGCTGCAAACCGACGAGTTTCGGCAACAACCAGGATCCGCCGAGATCCGGAGACAGTCCGCGTCGTGCGAAGATCTGCGAGAAGGTCGACCGCGGCGTCGCGACGACGAAATCGCACCCCAACGCGAGATTCCATCCGGCTCCGACGGCCACACCGTCGATCTTCGCGATGGTCGGCACCGGAAGCTCGTGGAGGAGCAGCGCGATATCCGTGAGGACACGCATCTTGCGCACGGGATGCGCACGTCCGGGATTGGAAAGATCCGCGCCGGAACAGAACGCGCCGCCCGCGCCGGTCACGACGAGCACCCGCACATCGGGGTCCTGGCCGACGGCATCCAGCGCGTCGCGCAGCGCGTCCCATAACCCGCTGTCGAGTGCGTTCTTCCGGGAGGGCCGATTCAGTGTCAGTGTCCGCACACCGTCGCGATCATCGACGAGCAGGGAGTCTTCGGTAGTCACCGACTCTGCCTCACAGTCGATTCCGGGAACCGGTACGCGGGACCGATCGCCCCTTGGGCACGGAGGTCCTCGATCTGCTCCGGCCGGAGCCCCGCGTCGGCGAGCACCTGTGCGGTGTGTTCGCCGAGACCCGGAACAGCACCCATCGGCGGGTCGAAGCCCGCGATCACCGGTGGCGGCAACAACGCCTCGATCGGCCCGTTGGGCGAATCGACCTCCCGCCACCTGTTGCGGGCCTTCAACTGCGGATGCACGAGTACTTCGCTCGGCAGGTTGTACCGGGCGTTCCCGATGCCGGCGTCGTCTGCGATCTTCTGCACGTGTTCGAGCGGGTGCAGCGCGCACCACCGGGCGATCGCATCGTCGAGGACCTCACGATGCTCACACCGTCCGGCATTGGTGTGAAAACGCTCGTCGTCGGCGAGATCGTCCCGGCCGATGATCTCGCGGGCGAGTCGCTGCCACTCACGGTCGTTGGTGGTACCGAGCACCACGGTCTGGTCGTCGGCCGTCCGGTACGCGCCGTACGGAGACACCGCGGGTGAACTCATCCCGCGCGGCTGCTGATCCACGCCCGAGTACCGGGTGTAGGTGAGCGGGTAGCCCATGATCTCGGTCATGGTGTCGAACAGGCTCACGGACACCGACGACAGCGCGCCGGCCCGTCCGCGATGCCGTTCCCGGCCGCACAGTAGCGCGAGGATCGACACCGCGGCGTAGAGACCGGTGCTGATGTCGGCAACGGGCGGGCCGGGTTTGGCCGGCATGCCGGGGTAGCCGGTGACGGCGCACGCTCCCGACTCTGCCTGCACCAGTAGGTCGTAGGCACGCTTGTGCGACATCGGACCACCGGGGCCGTAACCGTCGATCTCGACGGCGATCAGGTCGGGGTAGCGCTCCGCCAGATCCTCCTGGGAGATACCGAGTCGCGCGGTGGCCCCGGGAGCAAGGTTCGACACCAGCACATCGGAGCTTGCCAGCAACGTGTGCAGAGTGGCGATTCCGGCGTCCGACTTCAGGTCGAGCGTGACGGATACCTTGCCCCGGTTCGCCCACACGAAGTGCGCGGCCATGCCGTTGACGACGTCGTCGTAGTCACGGGCGAAATCACCGCCGCGAGGATTTTCGATCTTGATGACCCGCGCTCCGAAGTCGGCGAGGGTGCGAGTGCACATCGGCGCCGACACGGCCTGCTCGAGCGTCACGACCGTGATCCCTGAAAGCGGACCTTCCGGACTCGTCGGGTCGGTCATCACATCACCATGCCGCCGTCTACCGGCAGCACCTGGCCGGTGACAAAGGAGGAGGCGTCCGTGGCGAGGAACACGAATGCACCCGCGACCTCCGCAGGCTCGGCCCAGCGCCGCAACGGGATTCGGTTCAGCATCGTCGCGGCGAACTTCTCGTTGGTGCGGATCGTTTCCGTCATCGGCGTCGCGGCGAGCGGCGCGAGTGCGTTGACGAGAATGTTCTTCCGCGCCAGTTCACGCGCCAGCGACTTGGTCAACCCGATGATGCCCGCCTTCGCCGCGGAGTAGTTCACCTGGCCGAGAGTGCCGGTTATGCCCGCGGAAGAGGTGACGTTGATGATGCGTCCGGTGCCGTCCGTGGCCAGGAACGGCAGCGCCGCCTGCGAGCACGTGAAGGCACCGAGGACGTGGATGTCGTGGATGCGCTGGAACGATTCGGTGCTCGTCTCCGCGAACATGGCCGGATCGGTGACACCGGCGTTGTTGACCAGGATGTGCAGAACACCCTCGGTGAAACCGGCAGCACGTGCCGCCGCCGCATCGGCCGCGGCCCGATCGCGCACATCCAGCGCCGCACTGTCGGCTTTGCCACCGTTCTGTGAAATCCTCTCGGCCACAACGGCAGCCGCATCACCGTCGACATCGGTGACGAGAACTGCCGCACCTGCAGCGGCAAGCGCCTCCGCCACGGCCGAGCCGATGCCACCCGCCGCGCCGGTGACCAGCGCCGACCGTCCGGTGAGGTCGAAAAGGTTGTTCTTCTCCGCCATCAGTAACTCCTCGGCAATCCCAAAGTGTGTGAGCCCAGGAAATTCAGGATCATTTCCTGGCTGATCGGTGCGATGCGCATCACGCGCGCCTCGCGGAAGTAGCGCGAGACGTTGTACTCCTCCGAGTACCCCATCCCGCCGTGCGTCTGCAATGCCCGGTCCGCGGCGGTGAAACCTGCATCGGCACAGAGGTATTTGGCCGTGTTCGCTTCTCGGCCGCACGGTTTCCCGTTGTCGTAGAGCCAGGTCGCCTTGCGGAGCACCAGTTCTGCTGCGTCGAGGTGGGCGAGCGAATCCGCAAGCGGGAACTGGATGCCCTGGTTCATGCCGATCGGCCGGCCGAACACCTCGCGCTCGTTGCCGTACTTGACAGCCTTGTCGAGCGCGACCCGGCCGATGCCGAGGGCTTCGGCGGCGATGAGCATGCGTTCCGGATTGAGCCCGTCGAGGAGATAACGGAAGCCCTGACCCTCTTCCCCGACACGGTCCTCCACCGGGATGTGCAGGTCGTCGATGAACAGTTCGTTGGACGTGACGGCGTTGCGTCCCATCTTCCGAATCGGCCGGATATCGACCTTGCTCCGATCGAGATCGGTCATGAACAGAGTCATGCCGTCGGTCTTCTTCTCGACCTCGTCGTAACGCTGTGTGCGGGTCAGCAGCAGAATCTTCTCGGATTCCGCCGCTTTGGAGATCCACACCTTGCGGCCGTTGACGACGTAGTGGTCACCGACGCGCTTGGCGAATGTCGTGATCCGCGAAGTGTCGAGGCCCGCACCCGGCTCGGTGACACCGAAGCACACGTGCAGGTCGCCGTTCACGATGCGGGGCAGCGTCCGCGCCTTGAGTTCGTCGGACCCGTGCTTGACAACCGGTTGCATACCGAAGATGTTCAGGTGGATGGCGCTCGCGGCGTTCATACCGCCGCCCGAACGAGCCACCTCCTCCAGGAGCAGGGTCGCTTCGGTGATGCCGTAACCGTGCCCGCCGTACTCTTCGGGCATGGTGATGCCGAGCCAGCCGCCGTCGGCCATCGTCTTGTAGAACTCGGACGGGAACTCGTGTGCGAGGTCCTTTTCCATCCAGTACTGGTCGTCGAACTTCTTCGTCAGTTCCGCGACCGACGACCGGATCAGTTCTTGATCTTCGGTGAGATCGAAGCTCATGCCTCCCATGACCGCCCCCTCACGCCCGAGTTGCACGGTTGTGGGACGGGACGCACGAGACGGCGTGCCGTGCGCACTCTCCGTAGCCTCGGAATGGTTCGGTTGCGCCGATCTTGCGGCGACTGCGTAGCTGGACGCTCACATCGTGCCCTTCTGCGATTCGTGCGATGCACCGGCCGTGCACCGCTCCCGGGAATTTGCCCGAACGGTTCGAGCGTCACGTCGAACGCACGGAGCCGGATCAGATCCGTCAGTCGGACGCCGGCAGTGCCTGAGCGGATTTCACGACCATCGGAACCCCGGCATAACTCAGTTCACCCGAGCCCGGAGACGTGCAGAGGACCTCGATGGTGTCGTCGACGTCGACGTACCGCTTGCCGAGCAGAGTTCCGGTGCCCGTGGCGGGTCCGGACGGGCGTCCCGGAGCGGCGGGGACCATCGCTGTTCCACCGCAGGCGATCTCGCGTGCGTCTTCCGACGGCGCCCGGACGATGACGACTCTCGTGGAGCAGTCGGTGCTGGCGAGCTGCTGCCCGGGGCGGAGCGGTGAAGGTGTGGTCACGGCGTACCTCTCTTTCGGTCGCTCGGACACCGAGCGTGGCTTCGACGAGTGCACGAATATCCGAAACCCTGCGCTCGACGAGCTGCGTAGTACTGCAGCGTGGGGACATCGGGCTGCACAGGTGTGGGTTCGAGCAGTTCAATATCAGGAAACTATCTTCTCCAATGTGGAGAATCAACCTGCGCGTCCGAGAAACCCGAGCGGTGGAGCCATGTCCGATTCCGATCCCTCGCGCGGGGTGCGCGTGCGAGCCAGAGAGCACCGCATGGTCGCCACCTGCGCATATCGAACCGGAAACATGGATGTTTGACAGTCGGCGCGGGGCATGGAAACCTATCGATCAGAAATGAGAATGTGATTCTCCGAGAGGGAGGAGGTCGGGTGTGGTCCTATTGCCCCCGCTGCCCGCAGACCGATGGGACGACAGTGTCGATGCCGCCCTGAAGGGGCTCATGCCGCGGGATATGAGAAACCCGGAACGCGCCGGCGTCGCGATGGCGACGCTCGTGAACCATCCGGACCTGACGAAAGCATTCCTCGGGTTCAGCGTTCATCTGCTGTTCCGGTCGACGCTCTCACCGCGACTGCGGGAGCAGATCATCCTCCGCACCGCGCACCTTCACGGGTGTGAATACGAGCGTGAGCATCACAGAGTCATCGCGGCGGCGGAAACCGACCTGACCGCGGACGAGATCGACGCCGCGCTGGAAGGAAAGTCGGACGATCCCTTCGAGCGCACCGTGCTCGAGGCGGTCGACGAACTCCACGAGTCCTCACGGATCTCCGAACGGACCTGGACCGCACTTTCAGCGCATCTCGACACCAAACAACTCATGGACCTGATCTTCACCGTAGGTGGCTACAGCTTGTTGGCGATGGCCTACAACACCT
>NZ_BDAM01000011.1 GCF_001895045.1 Rhodococcus coprophilus NBRC 100603
TTGGCCTGAGAGATCTCTCCGTGATCGACGCGGGGTGTCCTTCCAGTCGGGGCACCCCGCACTAGGCTGGCACCCATGAGTGCTGCTGCAGATCCCGTGTCGAGCATCTACATCGCAGCTCCGGAAGGTGACACCGGGAAGTCGACGGTGGCCCTGGGGTTGCTTCAGACGTTGTGCGCTTCCACCGCCCGCGTCGGCGTCTTCCGCCCGATCGCCCGATCCGACAGCGACACCGACCACATCCTGGAACTGCTGCTCGAACGCACCACCGCCGATCTCGGTTACGACGACTGCGTCGGCGTGACGTACGACGAGGTACACGCCGATCCCGAGGCAGCGCTCAGCGACATCGTGACGAAGTACCACGCCGTCGCCGACCGGTGCGATGCCGTGGTGGTCGTCGGCAGCGACTTCACCGAAATCGCCAACCCGAGCGAGCTCGCCTACAACGCGCGTATCGCCGCCAACCTCGACGCGCCCGTGCTCCTGGTGCTGCGTGGTGCGCGCCGCACTCCCGAGGAGATCGCCCACCTCGCCGACCTGTGCGCCAGCGAACTGGCGTCCCACCACGCGCACCTGAGCGCCGTCGTCGTGAACCGGTGTCCCCCGGAGTCACTCGAGGAGGTCGCTGCCGCACTGTCCGGCCGGAAGGAACCGGTGTGGACCCTGCCGGAAGTGCCGGTTCTCAACGCCCCGACCGTCGCCGAACTGCAGGCCGCGATCGGTGGCAAGCTCTACAGCGGAGATCCCGACCTGCTGCAGCGAGAAGCACTGCGCATCATGGTCGGCGGCATGACCGCCGAACGCATTCTCGAACGCATCACCGAGGGTGTCGTCGTCATCGTCCCGGCGGACCGGTCGGACGTCATCCTGATACTCCTCAATGCCAATGCGGCAGAAGGCTTTCCGACACTGTCGGGCATCATCATGAACGGTGGGCTGCTTCCGCACCCGGCCATCGCCCAGCTCCTGTCCGGTCTCGGATCGAACCTGCCGATCCTCACCACCGATCTCGGCACGTTCGACACCGCCTCGGCCGCGGACCGCACACGCGGACGCATGGCACTCGGCGCGCATCGGAAGATCGATACCGCACTCGCCATCGTGGAACAGCACGTCGACACCGCCGCGCTGCTCGAGCGGTTGCGGCTGCCCCGCCTGTCGGTGACCACCCCGCAGATGTTCGAGTACCAGCTCATCGACCGGGCTCGCAGTTCGCCGCGGCACATCGTGCTGCCGGAAGGGGAGGACGACCGCGTCCTGCGGGCCGCGGGGCGGGTACTGCAACGGCACATCGCGGACCTGACGATTCTCGGCGACGAGGCCGCGATCCGGCAACGCGCGTCGCAGCTGGGTGTCGATATCTCCCGCGCCCAGATCATCGACCCTCGGACGTCCGAACTCGGTGATCGGTTCGCCGCGGAATATCAGCGGCTCCGCGAACACAAAGGCATGACGCTCGACCGCGCGACCGAGATCATGCGCGACGTATCGTATTTCGGCACGATGATGGTTCATCTCGGGCTCGCCGACGGAATGGTGTCGGGTGCTGCGCACACCACGGCACACACCATCCGTCCCTCCTTCGAGATCATCAAGACCGAGCCCGGAGTGTCGACGGTGTCGAGCATCTTCCTGATGTGCCTGTCCGATCGGGTGCTCGCGTACGGAGACTGCGCGGTCGTGCCCGCACCCACCGCCGATCAACTCGCAGACATCGCCATCTCGTCTTCCGCGACCGCCGCGAAGTTCGGGATCGAACCGCGCATCGCGATGCTGTCGTATTCGACCGGGGAATCCGGTTCGGGTGCGGGCGTCGACAAGGTACGTGAAGCCACGGCACTCGTCCGGGAACGTCGTCCAGATCTCGCGGTGGAAGGACCGATCCAGTACGACGCGGCGATCGAACCGACGGTGGCGAGCGCCAAGCTTCCCGAGTCGGAGGTAGCCGGGCGCGCCACGGTGTTCATCTTCCCCGACCTCAACACGGGCAACAACACGTACAAGGCAGTGCAACGCAGTGCCGGCGCCGTCGCGATCGGGCCGGTGCTGCAAGGGCTGAAGAAGCCGGTCAACGATCTATCGCGCGGGGCGTTGGTCCAGGACATCGTCAACACCATCGCGATCACGGCAATTCAGGCGCAGGGAGAAGAATCGTGAGCACATCCACCTCGTCGACCGCGGGGGCCGTGTTGGTACTCAATTCGGGTTCGTCGTCGATCAAGTTCCAGCTCATACACCCCGAAACCGGGGAAGCTGTAGCGCACGGACTCATCGAGCGGATCGGTGAGCCGGAGGGGCGGATCATCTTCCATCACACCACCGGAACCGAGGAACGGGTGGGCGAGATCCCCGACCACCGGGCCGGTTTGCGCGCGGTGCTGGACATGCTCGAGACGCTGGGCCGGCCACTGCAGGAAGCCGGTGTCGCAGCCGTCGGGCACCGGGTTGTTCACGGCGGCACCGTGTTCCATGAACCGACTCTCGTCGACGACGACGTGGTGAAGACCGTCGCCGAGTTGTCCATCCTTGCGCCCCTGCATAATCCGGCGAACGCCATCGGGATGGAGGTCGCGCGCGAGGAACTGCCCGACATCCCGCACGTCGCGGTCTTCGATACCGCGTTCTTCTATTCGCTGCCGCCTGCGGCCGCAACATACGCACTCGAACGCACCATCGCGCGCGAGCACGACATCCGGCGGTACGGCTTCCACGGAACGTCGCACGAATTCGTCTCACAGCGCGCCGCGGCGTTCGCCGGCCGCGACCAGGCCGATCTGAACCAGGTCGTGCTGCACCTCGGCAACGGCGCATCCGCGTCGGCCATCGAGGGTGGCCGTCCCATCGACACGTCGATGGGACTTACACCCCTCGAGGGCCTGGTCATGGGCACGCGGACCGGCGACATCGACCCCGGCGTGGTCATGCACCTCAATCGCGTCGCGGGAATGAAGGTCGACGCGATCGACGACCTGCTCAACAGGAGGTCCGGTCTCCGGGGCCTCTCGGGCGTCAACGACTTCCGCGCCCTGCTGAGCCTCATCGAGGAAGGCGACGAAGACGCGAAGATCGCATACGACGTCTATGTGCACCGGTTGCGGAAGTACATCGGCGCGTACGTCTTCGAGTTGGGCGGAGTGGATCAGATCGTCTTCACTGCAGGAGTCGGAGAGAACAACGTCGACGTCCGGCGTGACGCGCTGGCAGGCTTGGAACGGCTCGGCATCGTTGTCGACCCCGAACGCAACGCAGCCCCGGGTAAGGGGGAGCGCCGGATCTCTGCGGACGATTCGGACGTCGAGGTTCTCGTGATCCCGACGAACGAGGAGCTCGCAATCGCCCGGGCCGCAGCGAAATTCGCGTAGCGTCCGGTACGGGACGCTACGCGGGCACCGTGGACTGCCGCACGACGAGCCGCGGCGTCAGTGCGACCGACGACGCCGGTAGTCCGTGCGTGACCGCCAGCAGCATCTCGGCCGCGTGCACGCCGATCTCCCGGTGCGGGCTGTGTACCGTCGTGAGCGGAACCGTCAGTTCGCTGCAGATGGAAATGTCGTTGTAGCCCACGACCGCTATGTCCCGCCCGGGTTGCAGCGAGCGTTCGCGAAGGACTCCGAGCACGCCGATCGCGCTGAAGTCGTTGGCCGCGAAGATCGCGGTCGGCGGCTCGGGCAGCGACAGCAACGCTTCGGCCCCGCGTCTGCCGGCGGCGGGATCGAATCCCTCTTCGCGTACGTACGGGGCGGGCACGTCGATGCCGGCTTCGTCGAGCGCCGCGATGCAACCTTCGAGCCGGTCGATGCCTGTGCTGGCCCACCGCGGCCCCGAGATGATCCCTACCCGTGTGTGCCCGAGCCGGGCGAGGTGCTCTCCGACGAGCCGCCCGCCGAGCCGGTCGTCGCAGGTCGCCGACAGTGCTCCGGGGTAGCGGCGGCTGACGAGTACGAACGCCACTCCGCGCCGGGCGAGTTCGTCGAGGTTGGCGCTGTCGAGCCGGGCATCGCCGAAGATGAGGCCGTCGACGTTGCGTCCGAGGAGAAGATCGATCCGCCGGCGTTGCCGAGCGGCGTCGTCGTGGGTGTTCGCAACGAAGGTTTCGTACCCCGCCCGGTTGGCGGTGTCCTCGATCGCGTCGTACATCGCGGAGAGGACGATGTCGGTGAGGTGGGGGACGAGGACACCGAACGCGGTCGACTTCTTCGTCGTCAGGCTTGCGGCATTGGGGTTCGGGACGTATCCCAGTTCCTGTGCGAGCCGGGACAACCGAAGGTCGCTCTCTGCGGCGGACCCGGGGTCTGCCGCCACGCGTCGCAACGCACGTGACACGGTCGAAATATGTACGCCCGCAGCTTCGGCGACCGTTTTCAACGTCACGTTTGCCGACGTCCTTTTCACCAGGGTCGTTCCCTCCGCCGATCGCCAGTGCTGCCGTGATCTTGCTCGGCCCCTAAGCTAGCACCGTGTGCAATCGATTGCGCAACACATTGCTACGGCAAAGGAGCACAAGTGACCGGTCTCGGAGGCCTCAATCCGTCCCCATCGTCCCTGACTTTGGGCCTCGTGCAGCAGCAGGTTCCGCTGGTCGAAACAACAGCGGACGTCGACGCGGCCACCGACCGGGTAGTCGCGGCGTTGCGTGCCGCGAAGGAGGGGTTCTCCGCTCTCGACCTCGTCGTGTTTCCCGAGTACTCGCTGCACGGACTCCGGAAGTCCGGATGGGCGCGGGACGAACTCATGTGCGACCTGGACGGTCCGCAGGTCGAGCGGCTGCGTCTCGCCTGCCGGGAAGCCGGCGTGTGGGGGTGCTTCAGTGTGATGGAGCGCAATCCGAAGGGGGCGCCGTTCAATTCGGGGATCATCGTCGACAGCGCCGGCGAGATCGCACTCTATGTGCGCAAACTTCATCCGTGGACCCCGAAGGAGCCGTGGGAGCCCGGCGACATCGGGGTGCCGGTATGCCGGGGACCGAAGGGTTCGGTGCTGTCGATGCTGATCTGTCACGACGGAATGTTTCCCGAGGTCGCGCGCGAGGCGTGTTACCGGGGCGCCAATGTCTTGTTGCGGACCGCGGGATACAAGTTCCCTCTGAAGCAGTCCTGGCGGATCACCAACGAGGCCAATGCGTTCCAGAACCTCGCGTATACCGCGTCGGTGTGTCTGGCGGGACACGACGGTAACGGCATACCCTCGATGGGCGAAGCGATGGTCTGCGACTTCGAGGGAACCATCGTCGAGCGCGGAGATTCCACCCCCGACCGTGTCGTGACCGCGACGATCGAGCCCGCGCGGGCTGATGCCGCCCGGCGCGAGTGGGGCGTGGAGAACAACATCTACCAGCTCGGCCACCGCGGATACACCGCTCTCGCAGGTGGAGCGACGGATTGTCCCTACACCTACATGAGCGACCTCGTGTCCGGCCGTTACCGGGTGCCGTGGGAGGACGAGGTGCAGATCGTCGACGGGACCGGCGAAGGTTACGGGCCGCCTCGCGAGGCGGGATCCAGCGTGGACACCGCCCGGGGCGGGCTCGAAGCCCGGTAACGAGGCGGATTGTGACACGCATGTAACGGCAATGTGAAAGCTTTCGGGATACGCGACGAAAGCTCGACAATTAGTCCGAGCTGCATCTATCTTCTCCTTACGCAATCGGTTGCACAACCATTTGCGCATCTCGGAGGAGAGGCTTCCCGTATGACTTCCCAGAGCGGTGACCGCGTATCGGTCGCGGACCGGACCCGCTACGACGTCGGTGCCATGACCGAAGGCGACGTGTACAAGTTGCTGTCGTGTGCGGTTCAACCCCGGCCGATCGCGTGGGTCTCGACCGTCTCTGCCGCGGGGGTCCGGAATCTCGCACCGTTCAGCTTCTTCACCGTCGCCTCCCGGAGCCCCGCCACGTTGATGATCTCCATCGGCGAACGCATCGGGGCACCGGGCGAGCCGAAGGACACGCTGGTCAACATTCGCGAGACCGGCAATTTCGTCGTGAACATTCCTTCCGCCGACGCTGCCGATGCCGTCACCGCATCGTTCGCCACCGTCGAGCCGGACGTCGACGAGTTCGCCCTGTCCGGCGCGACACCGATCGCGTCGCACTCCGTGTCGGCGCCGTCGGTGCTGGAATCGCTCATCTCACTGGAGTGCGAACTGCTCCAGGAAGTGGAACTCGGCACCGACACCCTCGTACTCGGCACGGTCACGACTGTCACGTCCCGGCCGGGTGTCCTGTCGGAGAACCTGCACGTCGACATCCTCGAACACCAGTTTCTCGGTCGCCTCGCCGGCCCGTTCTACACGACCGACATGAACAGGGTCGCGCAGTGACCGCCGCGGGCGAACTGGACGCGCGCGAAGCACCCTCCGGCGTGCACGCCATCAATATCGCAGTGGTGCAGACGGAGTCGCGCCCCGGACAGTGGCAGCGCAACATCGACGATGTCGCAGCGACTGTTCGCCGGCTCGCAGCCGAGGGCTCGGACATCATCGTTCTGCCCGAGTTCTTCGCCAGCGGATACGACCTCGAGGGTGACATCCCGTCCGTCGCGGAAACGGTGCCCGGCAGAACCTCCGACGCACTGGCCGGCCTGGCCACCGAGACAGGCACCGTCCTCGTCACCGCACTTCCGCACCGCACCCCCGAGGGAACGGTCACGGACAGTTCCCTGGTGGTCGGTCCGGATGGACTACTCGCACTCGGGCACAAGCGATTCCTGTGGGGACAGGAGAATTCCGTGTTCGCCCCCGGCGGGCAGAGCGGTCTCCTCGTGCCCACGCCGTTCGGAACCATCGGCGTGGTCATCTGCTACGAGGCGGGATTCCCGGAAACCGTGCGGGACCTGGCACGACGGGGAGCCGACATCATCGCGATTCCCTCGGCATTCGGTCATCCGCGACTCCACGTGTGGAAGCTGCTGACGCGTTCGCGAGCGCTGGAGAACGGCGTCGTCGTCGCCGCGGCCGGCCTCACCGGCCGCACGGGCGGTGGCCCGCGGTTCGCCGGACACAGCGTCATCGTCGACCCACGCGGCCGCACCGTCGCCGAGCTGGACGAGAGCGTCGGTGCCGTTGCGGCAGTCGTCGCCCGTAATTCGATTTCCGAAGCCCGCCGGGAAGTCCCGTACCTGAAGGACCTGCTACGTCTCGGCGGAATAGCCGAGCACACGAGCACCACCGAGAAGACACTGGAGAGGAACTGAGATGTTCGACCTGAGATCAGCCGATCTGCTGCGCGCGTTCACGCGCCAGCTCGAACTGTGCAAGGTCCAGCCCGGGGAACAAGTGGTGATCCTGGCGGAACCGGCCAGTCGCGGCGACTACGTTGCCGCTGCGTTCGGTGCTGCCCAGAGTCTCGGCGCTCAGGTGCTGTCGGCGACCGTCCCGGGAGGTAGCGCAGCGCCGATGCCCAGCACCCACACCGGTGCCGGCCCCGGACTGGTCTCCGTGATGAACAGTGTGGCGACGCAGAACCTGCTCAAGGCAGCCGATCTCGTCGTCGACCTCACCAGCGAGGGCTTCATCCACGCACCCATCCAGCAGGAGATCCTTGCCTCCGGCACCCGTATCATCTTCGTCTGCGACGCACCGGACGTGCTGATCCGCAATATGCCCCAGGAAGGCGACAAGGAGCGCGTACAAGCGGGCGTCGATCTGGTCCGGCAGGGATCGATCATGCGCATCACCAACGATGCCGGCACCGATCTCACAGTGGAACTGCGCAATTCGCAGCCCGAGTTCCAGGTCGGCTTCGCGGACGACAAGGGACGATGGGACCACTGGCCCAGCACCATGGTGTTGTGCTGGCCCGAAATCTCCAACGGCCGAATCGTCCTGTCCGAGGGCGACATCCTGTTGCCCTTCAAGGAATACGTCCGTGAGCCCACGACCCTGACCGTGACGAACGGCCACATCGACGAGGTCACCGGCGGAGCCGAAGCAGCATTGCTGAACATGTTCTTCGCCGATTCGAACGACAAGTGGGCCCGGTACCTCTCGCACATGGGCTGGGGCCTGATGAAGTCGGGCGACTGGTTCGCCGCAGCGATGTACGGCAAGGACGACATCATGGGCATGGATGCCCGGGCGTTTGCCGGAAGCTTCCTCTGGTCGACCGGACCCCACCCCGTTCTCGGGCGTGACTCCTACGCGCATCTCGACATCGGAATGCGCTCGTGCACCGTGTCCATCGACGGCATCGATGTCGTCACCGAAGGCCGATTGGTGGAGAACTGACATGGCACCCATCCAAGTAGTGATCGCGGGCGGAGGGCTCGGCGGACTCACGGCGGCACTCGCACTACGTCATCGCGGCCTGCAGGTCACCGTCCTGGAGGCGGCGGCCGAACTGGGCGAAGTCGGCGCGGGCATCCAGACCGCGCCGAATGCGAGCCGGATTCTGATCGGTCTCGGAATGCGGCGCCAACTCGAGGCGATCAAGACCGAGCCCATGGATCAGGTGCGACGCCGATGGGAGAACGGCAAGGTCGTCGCGCTCACCTCGCTCGGTGAGTACTGCAAGGAGAAATTCAACGCGCCGTACTGGCACTACCATCGCGCGGATCTGCATTCGGCGATCCACGTCAAGTGCCTCGACCCCGAGGGCCCCGGGCCCATCGTGGAGTTCGTGACCGACGCCCAGGTGGTCGACGTCGACCGCACGAATCCCTCACGCCCGGTGGCGGTCACGTCGAACGGCGGGCGGTACGAGGCCGACGTGGTCATCGGGGCAGACGGCATCCGGTCGACCGTGCGCGACGTCATCGGCCTTCCGGACACGCTGGTCTTCTCGGGCGAAATGGCGTTCCGCGCGCTGGTTCCCGGAGACCGCATCGTCAAGGACCCCGCGACTCGCTGGCTCGTGGACCGCTACCAGAGCACGATCTGGTACGGCCCCGATCGCCACCTCGTCCACTACATGATCCGGGACGGGGAGTGCCTCAATATCGTCGCGCTCGTCCCGTGCACCGACGAGGTGCGCGACGGAGGACCCAGGCTGGTGGGGCCCGAAGAGCTGATGGCAGCCTTCCCCGGCTGGGACGACCGCGCGCTCGCCATGATGGCCAAGGCCGACGAGAACGTGCTGTGCCAGGCCCTGTACTACCGCAGGCCCGATCCGAGATGGGTCGAAGGCCGGGTCGCCCTGCTCGGCGACGCGTGCCATGCCATGCTGCCCTACCAGGCCCAGGGCGCCTCGCAAGCCATGGAGGACGCCGCAGTCCTCGCGGAAGAACTCGGCCGGGTAACCGTCGCCGGAATCGACGAAGCGTTGGCGCGCTACGTATCCCGTCGTGCGCGGCACGCTCGCATGGTGCAGGATGCAAGCCTGCAGAACAAGACTTTCTATCACCTACCCGACGGACCCGAGCAACAGCTGCGGGATGCGACACTGGCGTCGTTCTCTGGGGAATCCGATATCTCGTACGACTGGCTCTGGCGCGGCACCCCGCTCGACGACAGCGACGACGAGAAATTCCACTACGCGTTCGTCCGATAGCGAAATCGGATGCAGCGCTCACATATCCGCGCCGGAGGGTTGCGATGAAAACTGGTGACCAAGTAGTACAGGAGCTCCCCTGGAAGTGGGGGGTGCAAGGAAAGATCTTCATCATCGGCGGCCTCGGTTACATGTTCGATGCCTGGGACGTCGCGCTCAACGGGTTCTTGACGCCGCTGCTCGGCACCTACTGGGATCTGACCACCGCCGAGCGGGGCCTGGTCGCCACCGGAAACCTCGTGGGCATGGCGGTCGGTGCCGTGGTGTGGGGCACCCTCGCCGACAGGATGGGCCGCAAGCGCGCCTTCTCCCTGACACTGCTGATCTTCGCGCTGTTCTCGGTGCTCGGCGCTTTCTCGCCGAACTTCGAGGTCTTCATCCTGCTCCGCTTCCTCGCGGGCTTCGGCCTCGGCGGGTGTATCCCCGTCGATTACGCTCTGGTGAGCGAGTTCTCGCCACGCAAGATCCGCGGCAAGGTCCTCTCCGCGATGGATGTCTGGTGGCCGATCGGTGCCACCGTGTGCGGCGTGGTCGCCACGCTTCTCGTGCCGATCGACGGCGACGTTCGCTGGCGCTACATGCTGCTGTTCATGGTTCTGCCCGCACTGCTGCTCTTCTGGGTACGACGAGGCATTCCGGAGTCGCCGATATATCTCGCCAAGGTCGGCCGAGAGGCAGAGGCTCGTGCGGTCATCGACGACATGGTCGAGCGCACCGGGGCACCTGTGGTCGAGTACGTCATCGTCCCGGAAACCGAGTCGCGCGGTCCCGGCGGTCTGAGGGCCGGCTGGACGCAGCTCAAGTCCGTCTGGACCTACAGTCCCGGCATCACGGCCACCGCGTGGATGCTGTTCGTCTCGATCATGCTGCTCTACTACGCCGCGCTCAGCTGGATGCCCTCGATCCTGCGGGCCGAGGGTTACGGGGAATTCGCGGCCTTCGCCGGCACCACCCTGATGACCGGCGTCGGAATCGTCGGCGTGCTCACCTCTGCGCTGCTGGTCGAGGTGTTCGGACGTAAATGGGTCATCGGGTTGTCCGGGCCTGTCGCCGGTGTCGCGCTGGTGCTGTTCGCCATGATGCTGGACGTGCAGTCCGTCGCCCTGATCTGGCTCGGCATCTTCGGCTTCGTCATCCAGCTCACGATTCCGGTGCTGTACTGCTACGTCTCCGAGCTGTACCCGACGACGATCCGCGCATCCGGCTTCGGTTACGCCTCGTCCGTCAGCCGTATCGCGACAGGTTTCGCACCGTTGCTGTTCGGTTCGGTGATGTGGCCGATCCTCGGCTTGCCTCTCACCTTCGGCATCGTCACCGCATTCGTCGTGTTCGCTGTGCTCTGGATGTCGTACTTCGCACCCGAGACCAAGAACCGTGAACTCGACACGCTCGTAGACGATTCCGCTGCCGGCGGCGGAACCCCCGACACCGTCGGTGGAGAGGTCCGGGTCTGATGAAGCCCGCACGATTCGACTATCACCGCGCACGCGACGTACAGGGCGCACTCCGGTTGCTTTCCGACCTGGGTGAGGACGCGAAGATCATCGCGGGCGGTCAGTCACTGGTCGCCATGATGAACTTTCGTCTCGCCCGCCCGGCCCACCTCGTCGACGTCGGTGCACTCGACGCGCTGCGTTACGTTCGCAGGGACGACGAGGGGCTCCACATCGGAGCGCTCACCACGCATCTCGAAGTGGAGTCGCGGGGCCTCGATGCAGACTTCGCTGTGCTCAGCGAAGCGATGCGGTGGGTCGGTCACTACCCGATCCGGACGCGGGGCACGGTGGGCGGGAGTATCGCGCACGCCGACGCGACGGCGGAATGGTGCCTTCTCGCAGTACTTCTCGACGCAGTGATCGTCGTCGAGAGCGTGCGCGGACGGAGGTCGATCGATGCGGGCTCGTTTTTCTTCGGTTTCTATTCCACCGAATTGGCATTCGACGAGATGATCGTCGAGGTCGTCTTCCCGCACCCGGCTCCTCACGCCGCGATAACGGAGTTCGCGGAACGGCAGGGCGACTTCGCGATCGTCGCAGCAGCCGTTTCGCTGGACCTCCGCGGTGACGAGGTGGTGGGCGGAAGGGTCGCACTGGGTGGTGTCGGGGCCACGCCGGTGCGATCACCCGAGGCCGAACAGGTACTCGCCGCCGGCGGCACGTTCGACGATTGCGCCGAGGCCGCCGCCGACGCGCTCGAACTCGAGGACGACGGCGCGTACACCGCCGATTATCGCCGCACCCTCGTCCGCACGCTGGTGGCCCGAGCGTGCAAAGACGCACTGGTCTCCCAAGGAGTTTCGTCATGACGACCGTTGCACCCAGCCATGGGGAGGGCACCCCGGGCAAGTTCGTAGGCAGATCCGTTGCACGTCGGGAAGACCCGCGGTTGCTCACCGGCCGCGGCCGGTTCGTGGACGACATCTCCATGCCCGGCCTGCTGCACGCCCAGTTCGTCCGCAGCACGGTGGCTGCGGGTTCGGTGACCGCGCTCGACGTGTCGGATGTCCTCGGCGTCGACGGTGTGCGTGCGGTGTTCACCGCCTCCGATCTCGCACTGAAACCGATCCGGGCCGAGCTGAGCAGACCGCTCGAGGAGTTCGTTCCGACGGACATGCCGATTCTGAGCAGTGATCGGGTCCGGTACGTCGGTGAACCGCTGGCTCTCGTCGTCGCCGACGATGCCTACACCGTCGAGGACGGACTCGAAGCCGCCCGTGTGGCTTACGAAACCGTTGCCGCGGTGACCTCTGCGGATCAGGCCCTCACACCGGGCGTGCCGCTGGTGCACGACGAGGCGGCGAACAACACGGTGGTGGACGTACAGATGTTCGCGACCGAGGGGATCGACGAAATTTTCGCCTCGGCCCACACGGTCGTATCGGTGCAGTCGCGCACCGGCCGGCAGAACGCGCTTCCACTCGAGACCCGGGGATGCATCGCATACTGGGACGACCGCGACGAGCAGTTGATCATCCATATCTGCACGCAGATTCCCCACCAGGTACGTACCGTGACTGCCCACTGCCTCGGACTCGACGAGCGTCAGGTCCGGGTGATCGTCCCCGACATGGGTGGCGGATTCGGGCAGAAATGTGTGGTCGGGCGCGAGGAGATCGCAGTCGCTGCCGCCGCATTGAAACTGCGGCGACCGGTGAAATGGATCGAGGACCGCAAGGACGCGCTGACTGCGTCGTTCCTGGCGCGTGAACAGCAGTACGACGTGCGGGCCGCGTTCGACGCCGACGGCCACATTCTCGGGCTCGACGCCGACGTGATCTGCGATATGGGTGCGTACTCCTGCTATCCGTTCACCGCCGGCATCGAACCGCTCATGGCCTCGGCGGAAATGCCCGGTGTGTACAAGGTGCCGGCCTACCGCGTCCGCGGACGTTCGGTCTTCAGCAACAAGACCCCCACCGCCCCGTACCGCGGAGTGAGCCGGCCCCAGTACGTGATGGTCATGGAGCGGTTGTTCGAGAGAGCCGCTCGCGAGTTGGGCCTCGACCCGGTGGAGATCAGACGGCGCAACGTCATCACTGCGTTCCCGTACACGGGGATCAACAACGTCACATACGACCCAGGCTCGTACCTCGAGGCGCTCGACGAATGTGAGCGGGTTCTGCGTGACGAGGGCTGGTACGCGTTCAAGGAACGCGCCGAGGCGGAGGGCCGGCACATCGGGATCGGCTACTCGTGCTTCAGCGAACGTACCGGGTACGGAAGCACCGCGTTCGCGGCGCGAAAGATGAAGGTGGTACCCGGGTTCGACATCTCCGAGGTGCGGATGGATGTGTCGGGGACCGTCTCGGCGACCACCGGCACCATGAACCACGGGCAGAGCCACGAGACGACCATGGCGCAGATCGTCGCGGACCGACTGCGGCTCGGAGTGGAACAGGTCAAGATCGTCCAGGGCGATACGGACCGGATCGCCTACGGATTCGGCTCGTTCGCGTCCCGTTCCATCACCATCGGCGGAAGCGCCGTTTCGGTGGCGGCCGACAAACTCGGTGACAAGCTCTGCGAGATCGCGGCCCACCTGCTGGAGACGCGCCGCGACAACGTCGAACTCGCACCCGGTCGTGTCCGGCAGATCGACGACCATTCGAAGTTCGTCACCCACCGGGACATCGCGGACGTCGCCTACCTCCGTGCCCAGTTGCTGCCCAAAGGGGTCGACCCCGGGTTGTCCGCGACGGCGAGCTTCGACGTGTTCAACGACGGAACGTTCTCCAACGCGACCCACGGTGTCGTGGTCGAACTGCACGAGGGCACCGGAAAAGTCGAGATCCTCAGGTACTTCTGTGTGGAGGATTGCGGAGTCGCCATCAACCCGAAGGTCGTCGAAGGACAGTGCCGTGGCGGTATCGCCCAGGGCATCGCGGGAGCACTGTTCGAGCAGGTCTCCTACGACGACAACGGCAACCCGTTGTGCGCGAGCTTCATCGACTACAAGGTGCCGACGGCCTGTGAGATACCGGAGATCGGGATCCACCACCTCGAAACCCCCTGTCTGTTCACAGAATCCGGCGCCAAGGGTGCCGGTGAGGGTGGCACGATCGGCGCACCCGCCGCAGTGCTCAATGCCGTCAACGACGGACTGCGGGCAACGGGTGTCGAACTGGACAACACGCCGATCACGCCGGTAGCCGTGCAACGCGCCCTGCGGAAGGAGATCGCATGAGCAACAAACAACTGATCGAACTGACCGTCAACGGTGTCGATCACGAGGTGATCACCGAACCACGTCGCACTCTCGTGGACGTACTGCGGCACGACCTGCGGCTGACGGGTACGCATGTGGGCTGCGAACATGGAGTGTGCGGGGCCTGCACCGTTCTGATCGACGGCAAGCCCGCCCGCGCATGCCTCACATTCGCGGCGCAGGTCGAGAACACGGAGATCCGCACCGTCGAGTCGCTGAGTACCGACGACACGTTGAGCGACATGCAGCAGGCGTTCGCCGATCATCACGGTCTGCAATGCGGTTTCTGTACCCCGGGATTCCTGATGCTCGCCGAGGGTTACCTCGCCGAGAACCCGGACGCGACCAAGGAAGAGATCCGCGAGGTCGTCGCCTCGAACTACTGCCGCTGCACCGGTTATCAGACCATCGTGGAGGCAATCGACTCGTGCGCCGAGCAACGTCGGTGCGCCGCCTGCCCGAAGTCCTGAGGACTGTCCCCGAAACGGAGAATTGCTGTGTTACTGACCAATACGCTCGACATCGACGCGTCCGCCGACGACGTGTTCCGGTTGATCAACGACGACGTCGAACGAGTCGCGACCTGTGTGCCGGGCGCTGCGATCACCGGCAAGGACGGTGAGACCTTTCTCGGAGGAGTGAAAGTCAAGGTCGGGCCGATCAGCGCGTCGTACTCCGGCACGATCCGCTTTCTCGAAATCGATCCCGACGCGAAAACGCTGAGGCTGGCCGCGAAGGGTGCCGACTCGCACGGCAACGGCGACGCCGAGGCGGAAGTGGCGATCACCATCGAGCCGAGAGGCGCAGGTTCGCGCCTGACTCTCCGGACCGACCTGGTGATCAGCGGCAAGATCGTCTCCTTCGGTAAGGGCGCGATCGTGGCCGTGTCGAACAAGGTGCTGCAGCAGTTCGCCGTCAACCTCGGTGCGATGCTGGCGGGCAGCCCGCAGGCGACGCCCGTCGCGGCGGGAACCGCACCCACCCCCCGGACTCCCGCCGGTCTGCAGACCGCTCCGGCGGCCGCTGCTCCCCTCGCAGCCGGCGAGTTCGACGCGATGGCGCTGCTCCCCGCGCCTGCACGCAAATACGGTCTCGTCACCGCAGTATTTCTCGCCGGCATGGTGGAGGGCTGGCTGGTCACACGTGCCTTCGGTCGTCGATAGGGAGAACGCGTCGGCCCCTCAGATCAGACTGCGAGGCCGGATGGCATTCGCGAGATCGACCAGGGTGTAGCGGTGGGTGCGCTCCGGGCACTTGCGGGCGAGTTCACGCAGTGCGGCTTCGGTACCGCGGCGCAGACCGTTCTCGGTGAATCGGCTGCCGAGCAGGCGATCGTGATCCCGCCGCGGGGAGTGTCCGGCACGTACCCACTCGAGCGCGGTTCCGAGAACCAGAGCGCGCATCTGGAGGGCGCGGCCCTCGTCCGCCGGTAGCGACGACACCCGATGTGCGGCGTCGACAATGTCGGCATCCGTCAGTTCGTCGACCTTGCCGTCGCGCAGAAGGATCAGGGCCGCAGTCATGTTCGCGACGTTGTGGTGCCGCGATGTGTGCGGGACCTCGTCGAGGACCTGCACGGCGTCGCCGGTCTCACCGCGACTCGCGAGCTGGCGGGCGAGGCCGAAAGCGGCACTGACCACGCTGTGGTCGGTGCCCCACACGGTGCGGTAGGAGTTCTCGCAGAAGGATCGCCAGGCTGCGGGATCGTCGCTTTCCCAGTGACCGAGGGTCAGTTCTGCGGTGGCGGCCAGCGCGAGTTTGGGTGCGAGCTCACCCGGAAGAGTCTGCAGCACCCGGTCGAATCGCGTGAAAGCGGTTTCGTAATCTTCCTGCAGCAGCGCGGCATTGCCCGCGTACCAGTCGATGCGCCAGTCCGCGCCGGCCTCTCGCTCGAGCCGGTCGAGGATCTCGATGGCCTGTTCTCCCCGGCCCAGATCCAGATTTGCGCGCACTTCGGCGAGAGTGATCTCACGCGAGAAGGCGACGTCCGTGGTCCCGGAGACACGCTCGAGTCCGTTGTCGCGGGCGTGCCGCAGTGAGTCGAGCGTCTGCTGGGGTTCGCTGTGGACGGCGGCGGTGAGCAACGCGGCACTCGGATCGGCAGGATCGAGCAGCGGGACGGGCAGTGCGGCGGTGACGTCACGGGCGGAGAGCATCACCACCCGGTCGACGCCGTCGGCGAGCACGTCGGTGCGGGCCACGGCCTCGTCGGTGCCGAAGGTGGTGCGTTGCGGACTGAACATCGTGGAGAAGCCGGGGTGTTCGGTGCGGGTCTGCCGCGACAGGATTTCGCGGAGCACTCCCGTGAGCTGGCCGGCAACCTCGTCTGCCGACGAGAAGCGCTGCGCCGGATCACCGTTCGTCGCCCGCAGCAGCAGCCGATAGTAGGAGTCGTACTCTGCGAGCAGAGGAGCTTGCGCCGGAGTGGGTATCCCGTCGAGATAGCGACCCTTCTCCGAAGGCATGTCCAGTGTGAGCACCGCCAGTGTCCGGCCCACGGTGTAGATGTCGCTCGCCACGGTGGGTCCGGTCCGGACGATTTCGGGTGCCTGATATCCCGGAGTGCCGTACAGGTAGCCGTAGTCCTCGATTCCAGCGACGGCGCCGAGGTCGATCAGTTCGAGATTCTCGTCGGTCACCATGATGTTCTCGGGTTTGAGGTCGTTGTAGACGAGCCCGATGTCGTGGAGATATTGAAGTGCCGGAAGAACTTCCAGAATGTACGCGATCGCCTGCTCGACCGGCATGCGCTGCGGTTTCGGGTACGTGTCGAGGACTTCTCGCAACGTGTGCCCGCCGACGTACTCCATGACGATGTAACCCATGGGCGTGCCGTCGGGCAGGGGATGCTCGACGAAGTTGTAGATCCTGACGATGCTCGGGTGGCTGACCTCCGCGAGGAACTGCTGCTCTGCAACGGCGACCGCCTGAGCCTCGGCGTCACCGGAATGCAGCAGACCTTTGAGCACCACCCACCGGTCGCTGACGTTGCGGTCGACAGCCAGGTAGATCCAGCCCAGCCCCCCGTGGGCAAGACACCCCTGGATTTCGTACTGACCTGCCACGAGGTCCCCGCGTTGCAGCGCCGGGGTGAACGAGTAGGGCGACCCGCACCGCGGGCAGGTGCCGGTGGCGGGCCCCGGTCCGGACGGCGTACTGCGCCCGACCGGTTCACCGCACTTCCAGCAGAACCGCTTGCCCTCGGCGACATGCGGACTGCGCAGAACGGCTTGCATCGGATCCTGCGGGGCGGCGACCGGGACATCGACGAGACCTGCGATCCGCCGGCGCCCGGTTCCCCGCGCCCGGTTGCGACGGCTTCCCGTCCGCTGCGAGGGGATCGATCGTTCGGACGGGCCGGTGACCGGGAGCGGGGCCCGTTGCGTGCCCTGGCCCGGTGCCGTGTCGCTCGGCGCGTTCGCCGAACCGGGTTCGGCTTCGTCGGGCGGGCGGTTACCGGACATCACTTCCCTCAATCCACGTACGTGGGGGCCGGAGGCTCCGGCGCAGGCCCCAGTACCGAAAGGTACCTGTCGTACAAGTCGGCCCACGTGCCGTCGGCGCGGATACGCTCCAGCGTGCCGTTGACGAAACGGACGAGATCGTCTTTGCCGCGGGTGATGCCGATGCCGTACGACTCGGTGCCCAGCGATTCACCGACGACTTCGAGGTACGGATCCTGGGCGGCGAAACCCGCCAGGATCGTGTCGTCGGTGCTCACGGCGTCGACCTGTCCCTGCTGCAGCACGACGAGGCAGTCCGCCCACGACGGAACCGTCAGAATCGACGCGGCGTGTTGCACCTCGCGCATCCGTTCCAGCGAAGTGGTGCCGTCGACGATGCACACACGTCGGCCGACGAGGTCCGAGACGTTGCGGATACCGGAGTCCCTCACCACCAGCACGCGCTGGTCGGCACGCAGGTAAGTCGTCGAGAAGTCCACCAGTTCGCGTCGTGCGCACGTGATGCTCATCGTCTTCGCGACGATGTCGACCGTCGAACTCTGCAGCGCCTCCTCGCGTTCCGCGGAACTGAGAATCCGGAAATCGACGAGGTCGGGGTTGCCCAGAAGATCACGGGCGATTTCGCGAGCGATGTCGACGTCGAATCCGGTGATCTCCCCTGTCGCGGGGTCGCGATAACTGAGCAGGTTGCTCCCGGCGTCGAGTCCGACGATCAGCCGCCCCCGGGCGCGGATCGCGTCGAGGGTGGGCCCGGTGGTGACGCCGTCCGGGCGCAGGCTCGCGTTGGGGTCGCCGCAGGAGTCGGACGTCGGTGCCGGGGCGGACGGTTCGGCGATCTCGGCACCCTCCGGAAGCGGAAAGGCGTTCCCGGGAGTCTCGACCACGGATGTTGCGGCCGGAGGCTGGGTGGCACACGCCGACAGCACTGCCGCGACGGTGCAGAGTGCAGCGGCGAGAACGGATGCGCGCCGGGACATCATTGGTACTCCTTGATCCGTCGCCACAGGCCGAAACCCGTGCCCACGAGCGCGACGACCACCAGGATCACCGCCGCCGGCACGAGGCCCGACAACGTGCGCGAAGCACGGGACTCGTTGTCCCGGAGTTCGGTACGGGATTCCTCGATCGCGGTCGAGAGGGCATCGTCGAGCGCGGTGAACTGTGCCGCGGATTCGTCCGGTCCCGGCCCGATCACGAGGACGACCGCCGCCGCGTAGTCGCCACGCTCGAGAGCGTCCGTCGTGCGAGCGTGCGAGTTGATCCACGCATCGCGCGCCGCCTGGGCGCGGTCCACCGCCGCGGCCCCTGCTGCGCTCGTGCCGGGCCCGCCGTACCGCTCGAGAAGATCGCCGAGGCGGGTGATCCTCTCTTCGTATGCTCCGTCGTACGCGCTGGTGGTGTTGCGCTGGGCGAGCAACAGCGTTTCGGCGGTGCGCGACTGCTGGGCGAGGATCCGGCTCTCCGTGAGAACGGCGAGGGGCTGGGCGCCCTGTTCGAGCGCGCGCTGCGTCGCGTCGGAGGACACCAAGCCGGCGACCAGCAACCATGCGAGCAGCGACCCGGCGGCAGCGATGGCGACGAGCAGTCCAGGATTGAACGTGCGGCGCGTCCTACGGCTGACGAGGACGTGGACCGCGACGAGTGCGGCGACGGTGACGAGCAGCAGCCCGATCGCCACCCAGGGCGGCCGCACCGCCGCACGCTGGGTGGCCTCGACTGCGGCGACGCCTTCGGTCTGGAGTTCCTGCGCCGCGGGAAGCAGCACCGATTGCATCATGTACGACGCCTCGGCGAGATACGCGGAGCCGACCGGATTCCCGATGCGGGAGTTCGTGCGCGCCGTCTCGATCAGTCCGGTGTACACCGGCAACATGCGCCCGATCTCGGTGAGGTTGCGGGTGCTGTCGGCGTCGTTCGCGGTGAGACCGGTCGCTGCGATCACCAGATGATCGGAGGCTTCGGAGAGCGCCGCGAGGTAGCGCTCGCGGACGTCGGCGGGCTCGATGCCGCCGGAGATGAAGCCCGTCACCGCTGCGGCGTCCGCGACGGACAGCGCGCTGTAGAGGTTCTGGGAGGCGTTCGCGAGAGGTTCGATGGTCGCCAGCAACCGGCCGTGGGTGTCCTGGCGCGCACCCACCAGTTGCACCGTCACCACACAGGACGCGACGAGCAGCACGGCGAGCACGCCCGCGAGGACCACGAACAGGACGGGAGTCGACCGCAGCAGCCCCCGCCACCGGGCCGCGCGCTCGACCGGATTCTTCATATCCTCGGTACGCTTGGCATTGCTCTCGACCGGCAGGATAGTAGGGGTCAGGCGAATATCCACCGCATAACCCTCCTTCTCAGGTTGCCGGTTTGTGGAGCATATAAGCAGCACGGGACAGAATGTTGCCGACCACGGACACGGGATCTCGGCGCCCGGATCACCTCCGTGACGGCCGGGAGCAGGGAGACGGACACGATGCGCGGTGACGGGGACGGCTGGGCCGTCGGGCCGGACGGTGACAAGCGGTGGGGAAGGCACGGTGCCGCCGGGTTGTTGCTGCGCGCGCCGCTACCCGACGGGACTCCCGCGGTTCTTCTCCAGCACCGCGCCGCATGGAGTCATCAGGGCGGGACGTGGGCGCTGCCCGGCGGTGCCCGCGACTCGCACGAGAGCACGGTCGACGCCGCGGTCCGTGAAGCCCACGAGGAAACCGGTATCGAGGTGGCCGCAGTCGCGGTCCGGGCCGTGCGCATCACCTCCGGGACGGCCGACGGCTGGACCTACACCACGGTCGTCGCGGACGCCGCCGTTCCGCTCGCCACCACCCTCAACGGGGAGAGCACCGAACTCAGGTGGGTGCCCGAGGACCAGGTCGAGGAGATGCCGTTGCATGCGGGTTTCGCCGAAGCCTGGCCGAACCTGCGCACCCGGCCTGTCCGAATGCTCCTCGACACCGCGAACGTCCTCGGCTCGACCGGGCCGACGGGCTGGTGGCGGGACCGGCCGGGTGCGACCACCACTCTGCTCGAGAATCTCGCCGCCGTCCTCCCGCGCACCGTCGAGCTTCCGGACGGCGTGTTCGGGTGGGTGCCGCGCGTCGAGGTGGTCCTCGAAGGAGCTGCGCGCGCAGCGATGACAGACGACGCCCGGATCCCCGTGCACACGGCGGACGGCAGCGGGGACGACGAACTGGCCCGGCTCGCGGCAAGTACCGCGACCGCCGTCGATCCGTCGGTGACGGTCGTGGTGACGGCGGACCGTGGGTTGCGCGACCGGCTTCCGGACGACACGGTGGCGCTGCCCCCGTCGGTCGTGCTCGCCTGGCTCCGGTAAGGCTTGTTCGCTACTCGGGCAATGCGGCCTTCAGCGCCGCGGCGGCGGCACGCGGATCGGCGGCTTCGGTGATGGCCCGCACGACAGCGATCCGGGTGGCGCCCGCCTCGAGCACCTGCGGCAGACGTTCGAGGTCGATTCCACCGATCGCGAACCACGGCCTCCGGGGATGCGAGTTGTGGACCTCGCGCAGCACATTCAGGCCGGCGGCCGGGCGTCCCGGTTTGGTCGGGGTGTCCCACACCGGACCCGACGCGAAGTAGTCGACGCCCTCTTCGATGTCGGCGAGCGACGCCTGCCCCCGGCTTCCGGTGGAGCGGCCGATCACGATGTCGTCGCCGAGGATCTTCCGTGCGTGCTCGACCGGCAGGTCGCCCTGGCCGAGATGCAGAATGTCGGCGCCCGCAGCGAGGGCGATGTCCGCGCGATCGTTGACCGCGAGCAACGCACCGTGCCGCGCGCAGGCGGCGGCCAGAATCGACAGCGCGGCGAGTTCGTCGCGCGCCTCGAGCCGCCCGAACTTCTTCTCGCCCGCCGAACCCTTGTCGCGCAACTGGACGATGTCGACCCCACCGGTCAGCGCCTCGTCGATGAATCGGGCGAGGTCGCCGGTGTCGCGGCGCGCGTCGGTGCACAGATACAGCCGGGCAGTCGCGAGACGGCCGCGAGGATCGGGATGGTTGCCGCGGTAGGTGGTCACGGTCAAGACGGTAGCCTCTCGGGTAGACGAGATACGACACGGGAGTCCCGAGGTACACGGGGCTGAGAGGGGGCCTGCCGGCCCCGACCGTTATGACCTGAACCGGATCATGCCGGCGCAGGGAGTGAGGTGGACCGATGACAACAGTGGCAGTCGTGGGTGGCGGCGTGATCGGCCTGTCGATCGCGTGGCGAGCGGCCCGCTCGGGGTACAGCGTCACCGTCCACGACCCCGATCCGGGTGCGGGTGCGTCGTGGGTGGCAGGCGGCATGCTCGCTCCGCTGTCGGAAGGGTGGCCCGGCGAAGGGCACGTCCTCGAACTCGGCGCCGCGTCCTTGCATCGCTGGCCCGGTTTCGCCGCCCTGCTCCGCGCCGAGACCGGCGCCGACCTGGTGACCTCTACGGCGTCGATGACCGTCGCACTCGACGCGGCGGACGCCGCGGACCTGCGCACGATCGCCGAATGGGTGCAGGCGCAGGGGCACGAGATGCGGGTGCTCTCCCGCGCCGAGGTCCGGGAACTCGAGCCTTCGCTGGGTCCGCGCATCCGGCTCGGCCTGCTGGCGTCGGCGGAACTGTCGGTGGACAACCGGGCACTCGTCGTCGCCCTTCGTGGTGCCGCCGCCGGCGCCGGGGTCAGGTTCTCCGCAGCGCCGGTCACCGATCTCGCCGAACTCGCAGCCGATCGCGTGGTTCTCGCCGCCGGCTCCGCCTCGTCGCGGCTGTGGCCGGGACTGCCGGTGCGGCCCGTCAAGGGCGAGATCCTGCGGCTGAGGATGCGGCCCGGTGCAACTCCGCTGCCGCAACGCACGATTCGCGGCAGCGTTCACGGCAGGCCCGCCTACCTCGTGCCGCGCCGCGACGGTCTCGTCGTCGGCGCCACCCAGTACGAGGCCGCGGACACCCAGGTGACGGTCGCGGGAGTACGAGACCTGATCGCCGACGCCGAGGCGCTTCTGCCCGCGATCGGTGAGTACGAACTGCACGAGGCGAGTGCGGGCCTGCGTCCCATGACACCGGACAACCTGCCGCTCGTCGGGCGGTTGTCGGAACGGGTGATCGCGGCGACCGGACACGGCCGCAACGGTGTGCTGCTCACGCCGCTCACCGTCGACGCGGTACTCGCAGAGTTGTCCGAAGACCCCTTGATCGAGGCGGAGCCTGCTTCCCCTCGACGATTCACGGAAGTGAGTGCGCAATGACGAACCGAACCCCGGTGGGTGTCACCGTCAACGGTGAGGACAAGGACTTCGCGGTGGCGCCGACGATGTCGGAACTTCTGTCGGAGATGGGACTACCGGAGAAGGGCATCGCCGTCGCTGTCGACGGCGTGGTGTTCCCGCGCAGCCGCTGGGCAGAACAGGTAACTCCTGGTGCCCGGATCGAGATCCTCACGGCGGTGCAAGGTGGGTGAACTCCACGCGGCTGCCTCCGGCGACCCGGCGGCGGATCTTCCCCCGTTGACCATCGCCGGTCGCTCCTTCGGGTCCCGGCTGATCACCGGAACCGGTGGAGCGGCGAGCCTGGCTGCACTCGAGGAAGCACTGGTCGCGTCGGGAACCGAACTGACGACGGTCGCGATGCGCCGCGTCGACGCGACGTCGGGTACCGGCGTGCTCGATCTGGTGCGACGTCTGGGTATCGCCCTGCTGCCGAACACCGCGGGCTGTCGTGGCGCGAAGGAGGCTGTGCTCACCGCACAACTCGGCCGTGAGGCGCTCGAGACCGACTGGGTCAAGCTCGAAGTCATCGCCGACGAGCGCACGCTGCTGCCCGACGCGATCGAGTTGGTGGCGGCAGCAGAACAACTCGTCGACGACGGATTCGTCGTCCTGCCGTACACCACCGACGATCCGGTGCTCGCCCGCCGTCTCGAGGACGTCGGCTGTGCAGCGGTGATGCCGCTCGGGTCTCCCATCGGCACAGGACTGGGCATCGCGAACCCGCATCACATCGAGATGATCGTCGAAGCCGCTGGGGTGCCGGTGGTTCTGGACGCCGGTATCGGTACCGCATCCGATGCGGCACTGGCGATGGAGTTGGGTTGCGACGCTGTGCTGCTCGCTACTGCCGTCACACGCGCGAAGGATCCTGCACTGATGGCCTCGGCGATGCGGCATGCGGTCGAAGCGGGCTTCCGTGCACGACATGCGGGACGTATCCCGAAACGCTTCTGGGCACAGGCATCGTCACCCCTCGAACCCTGACGCGGGGCGACGGCTGCGCACCTGATCGTCATCGGGCAGAGTGGGGCCATGATCGAAGTGACCGGACTGACCAAGACCTTCGGGTCCACTACCGCGGTCGACGATGTGACGTTCACGGTCCGCCCGGGAATCGTCACCGGGTTCCTCGGCCCCAACGGCGCCGGGAAATCCACGACGATGCGCATGATCCTCGGGCTCGACCGGCCGACGTCGGGCAGCGCGCTCATCGGAGGCAAGCCGTATCGGAGCCTGACGCGGCCGTTGCAGACGGTGGGAGCGCTTCTCGACGCGAAGTGGGTCCACCCCAACCGCTCTGCGCGCGCGCATCTGAAATGGATGGCGGCGTCCAACGGACTGCCCACCTCGCGCGTCGACGAGGTGTTGCGCCAGGTCGGTCTCACGGAGGTCGCCGGGAAACGCGCCGGGGGTTTTTCCCTCGGCATGTCGCAGCGGCTCGGTCTCGCCGCGGCGTTGCTGGGTGATCCGCAGGTTCTGCTCTTCGACGAACCCGTGAACGGGCTCGACCCCGAGGGCATCATGTGGATCCGGCGTTTCATGCACGCGCTGGCCGCGGAGGGCCGGACGGTGCTGGTGTCGAGCCACCTGTTGTCGGAGATGGCGCAGACCGCCGACCATCTGATCGTCATCGGGCGGGGGCGCCTGATCGCCGACACGTCGGTGAAGGACTTCGTCGACCGTGCCTCCGAGTCGGTCGTCGTGGTGCGCAGCCCGTCGGCCGACGAGTTGCGCGCTGCACTCACCGAGCGCGGGTACACCGTCCGCGAGGAGGGCGGTGCGCTCCTGGTCGCGGGTGTGGGCATCGCGGAGGTCGGTGAGCTGGCCGCCTCGCGATCGCTTGTGCTGCACGAACTGTCCGGCCGCAACGCGTCGCTCGAGGACGCATTCCTGAAACTGACCGGTGGAGACGTGGAGTTCCACGGCAGCGGAGTCGACGACGTCATGAAAGGCGGGCTGTGATGGCCGGGACCGTGCTGGACACATTGCGGGCGGAGCGGATCAAGCTCACTACGGTGCAGTCGCCCTTGTGGTGCACGGTGGTGATCGTCGCGCTCGGTCTGGGACTGGCGGCGATCCTCGGTTCGGTCGCCCGCAGTTCGCTGACCATGCAGGAGGAAGTGGGGCAGTTCTATCCCACCGTCGATGTCGCCGTCAGCGGCATCACCGGGTTCGGCGTGATGGTGCTGATGATCCTGGCCGCGTTGTCGGTCACCAGCGAGTACCGCTTCGGGGTCATCCGCACGACCTTCCAGGCCACTCCCAACCGCACGATGCTTCTGATCGTCAAAGCGGTGCTCATCGGTGTTCTCGGCGCGATTCTCACGGGCGTGCTGGGTATCGCATCGTTCTTCCTCGCGAAGGCGCTTGCGGGACCGGATGCGGGACGCGACCTCGTCCTCAGTGGTGAACCGGCGTTGCGGGCGCTCTACGGCATCCCCCTCTACGCGTTCTTCTGTGTCGTACTCGCGGTCGGTGTGGGCACCTTGCTGCGTCAGTCTGCCGGGACGATCGCCTTGCTGCTCCTGTGGCCGCTGCTCATCGAATCGTTGTTCGGTCTGTTCGGTTCGGTCGGGCGAGAGATCCAGCCGTTCCTGCCGTTCTCCAACGCCAATCACTTCCTCGGGACGGCACAGGGCGTCGACTTCCATTGGGGCCCATGGGGTTCGATGGTGTACTTCGCCCTCTTCACCGTGGTGGTGTTCGCGGTGTCGCTGGTGGTGGTGAACAGGCGCGACGCCTGACCGACCCGCGCCGGCGCCTCCGGAGGATTACGCTCTGGCCATGGCACGCGGACTGTGGGGGCAGGCGGGGCCGACCATCGCGGTCGTGCTGCTGCTGGTGGCGGGATGTGCGAGCGACGACGCCGCAAGCGTCGGTGTCGACGACGGGTCGAGGGAGTCCTCCCTCGACCCGTACACGTTCGCCGACACGGTTCGAATCGACGCGGTCACGGCGCACCTGACCGAGCTCGAACGGATCGCCGCCGAGCACGACGGCAATCGCGCACTCGCTACCTCCGGCTACGATGCGAGCGTCGACTACGTCGCAGGTTCGCTACGCGACGCCGGATTCGAGGTGCAGACACCGGAATTCGACGTCAGTACTTTCGAGGTGGAGACCGAGACTCTGGACGCCGGTGGGCGTTCGCTCGACGTGCGCGCACTGGGTTTCTCGCCGTCGACCGGGCCGGACGGACTGACCGCGCGGCCCGTGCGGATCCCTGCCGACGAGACACCCGGCTGCGAACCGGCCGACTACGACGGTATCGAGGGGGTCGCCGGATCGGTGGTACTCGTCGACCGTGGTTCGTGCACTTTCGCTGTGAAGGAACAGGTCGCCGCAGACCGGGGCGCGGCGGCACTGCTGGTCGTCAACAGCGAGGACGCGCCGCTCTCCGACGCCGGACTGGCAGAAGACACAGACCCGCGAATCCCGGTGGGCGGGCTCGCCGCCGGGGAAGCCGACGCAGTGGCGGCGGCGCAGACGCTCACACTCGTCCTCGACACCACCACCGAGCGACGGAGTTCGCGCAACGTGATCGCCGAGACCACCACCGGATCACCCGACGACGTGGTGGTCGTCGGCGCGCACCTCGACAGCGTGCCGGAGGGGCCGGGGATCAACGACAACGGCACCGGGGTCGCCTCCGTCCTCGAAACCGCCCTGCAACTCGGTGCGGAACCGGTCGTCGCCAACAAGGTTCGCTTCGCGTTCTGGGGCGCAGAAGAGGTCGGGCTGGTCGGGTCCACGCGGTACGTCCAGGGTTTGTCCGACGACGAGCGTGACGACATCGCGCTGTACCTCAACTTCGACATGCTCGGCTCCCCGAATCCCGGCTACCTCGTCTTCGACGGCGACGACTCCGACCGTGAGGGGGAGGGGCCGGGACCGGACGGTTCGGCCGGGATCGAGCGGACCTTCGCGCGATTCCTCGGCGAACGCGGCATCACCGTGTCGGGCACCGACTTCGACGGCAGGTCCGACTACGGACCGTTCGTCGCCGCCGGAATCCCCGCCGGCGGTGTGTTCAGCGGGGCCGACGACGTCAAGAGCGATGAGCAGGCCGCACTGTGGGGTGGTACAGCCGGTGAGACCTTCGACCCCAACTACCACACCGCGCAGGACGACACCACGAACGTGGATCGGGCCGCGCTTGCCGCGGCCGCCGCGTCGGTGGGGTACGGCACGGCGTTCTACGCGCAGTCGGTGGAAGGGCCGGACGGAGTGCCCGTCGGCGACGCGCGAGTGCAGGCCCGCGAGACGTTCACCGAGTGACGAACGGCCCGCGTCCGGCGGCGATCACTTCTCGTGAAGCCGCCACAGCGGATTGACCGGTCCGTGACCGTGGCCAAGGTTGTAGGACCATTCGAGGCACTTGGTGATCCACTCCTTCGCGAACGCCACCGCCTCGGGCACCGACCGGCCGTGCGCGAGAGCGGAGGCGATCGCGGCGGCGAGGGTGTCGCCGCCGCCGTGATCGTTGCCCGTGTCGATACGCGGCGTGCTGAATTCGAGAAAGCGGTCACCGTCGAACAACAGATCGGTGCTCGACGAGGACGTGCGCAAATGCCCGCCCTTGACGATGGACCATTGCGCGCCGAGCGCGTGGAGGGCTTCGGCCGCGCGGCGCGCCGACGGGTCGTCCACCACCTCGATACCGGTGATGAGGCGGATCTCGTCCAGGTTCGGGGTGACGACGGTGGCCCGCGGGATCAGCACGGACCGGATCGCGTCGAGGGCGTCGGCGTGGACCAGCGGGTCGCCGTGCATCGAGGCGCACACCGGGTCGACGACGAGGGGCACCGCCAGGCCCCGGCCGATACCCGTTTCGGTGCATACCTCGGCGACGGCCTCGATGATTGCGGTGGAGGCGAGCATTCCGGTCTTGGCGGCCGAGACTCCGATGTCGCCGACCACGCAGCGGACCTGTGCGGCGACCGTCTCCGGCGGGATCTCGTGAAAGCCTTCGACCCCCACCGAGTTCTGGACCGTCACCGCGGCGACGGCGACGCAGGCGTGCACGCCGCACATCGCCATGGTGCGGGTGTCGGCCTGGATTCCGGCACCGCCACCGGAGTCGGTACCTGCGATGGTGAGCGCGCGAACCGGAGTTTCACCGGCGCGTGACAAGGGCAGAAGTTCCACGGCGCTCACCCTACCGAGGCTGTGGATACTCACCCCCGGCAGCGGCTCCTCAGCGGGCCTGTCACGAAAAAACGGGGAGCCTGGTTGATCCGGAAGGCCGTGTCCTATAGTGGTGTAGGTCACAGTTCGATCAAGAAGAAGTCGCTGGGAGATGCTCTTGGACACCAGTACGTCGAGCGCCGATGTGTCCGACAACGCCGACCAGAACCGCTTCGAATTGCGGCTCAACGGAGATCTCGTCGGCATCCTCGGGTACTACGACACCAACTGTCCCTCCGGGGTGCCCGGGCCGTGCGATCCCGTCGTGGACTTCATGCACACGGTGATCGTCGAGGACTTCGGTCACCGCGGACTCGCTGCCGTACTCGTCGGCGGGTCCCTCGATATCGCGCGGCAGCGCGGCTGGCGGGTCCGGCCGGTCTGCACCTACGTACAGCGCTTTCTCGACGGGCACGCCGGCTACGAGAACGTCGTGGTACCGATCCGCCCGGCCGCGCGCAAAGCAGTCGCGCGCAAAGCACAAGCCTGACACCGCCGCCGGCTCCGGCTACCAGCCCTCGTCCGCGAGATCGACGATGACGGGCGCGTGGTCGCTCGCGCCCTTGCCCTTGCGCTCGTTGCGATCGATCTCGGCACCTGTCACCCGTGCGGCCAACGCCGGGGAACCGAGCACGAAGTCGATGCGCATGCCCTGCTTCTTGGGGAACCGCAACTGCGTGTAGTCCCAATAGGTGTACACACCGGGGCCGGGCGCGTGCGGGCGCACCACGTCGGTGAAGCCGGCTTCGGCGAACGAGTGGAAAGCGTCGCGCTCGGCCTGCGAAGTGTGGGTCTTTCCCTCGAAGAACGCGGGATCCCAGACGTCGTCGTCGGTGGGCGCGACATTCCAGTCGCCCACCAGGGCGATCTGCTGATCAGGGTTCGCGGAGAGCCAGGTCTGCGCGTCGGCCCGAAGTTTCGCGAGCCAATCCAGCTTGTAGGCGTAGTGAGGATCGTCGAGCGCACGACCGTTGGGGACGTACAGGCTCCACACGCGCACGCCCCCGCACGTCGCGCCGATCGCACGTGCCTCGAGGGCGGGACTGATCTCGGGATCCTTCGAGAATCCCGGCTGGTCCTCGAAGCCGATCTGCACGTCGTCGAGTCCGACCCGGGACACGATCGCGACGCCGTTCCACTGACTCAGCCCGACGTGCGCCACCTGATATCCGAGTTCTCCGAACCGTTCGTGCGGGAACTGTTCGTCCTTGCACTTCGTCTCCTGCATCGCGAGCACGTCGGTGCCCGTTCGCTGCATCCAGTCGACGATCCGGTCGGTTCGGGCCCGGACCGAGTTCACATTCCACGTTGCCAATCGCACGCCCACAACTCTAGGCGAGAGGTCCGACGGGACGCCTACACCCGAACGGTGCCCGGCGAACCCGTCGGCTCGGTCGCGTACGTGTAGCGGTGGTGGTCGACGAACCCGAGTTCGCGGTACATCGCGCGAGCAGCCGCGTTGTCCTCGTGGACCTGCAGATATGCGTGGGTCGCACCCGCGCCGCGCGCCCAGCCCAGCAGCGCGCCGCACAACAACGTGCCGAGACCGTTGCGACGGTGCTCGGGTGTGACTTCCACCGCGGACAACCCGACCCAGCGCCGTCCGTCCGGCGCGTGGGTCACCGCGGCCCGTCCGATGGCGAGAGGCGGTTGCCCGGGCATGCCGATCCGGCCGAAGCCGAGAGTGCCCGCGGCGACTGCTCCGACCACCGCCCGTGCGACCGGCGGCACCGTCCCGCCCCGGTACAGCGACAGCCAGTCGTCGTCCGGTTCCGCGGCGACGGCGACGGGTGCCGGGCCCTCCGGCAACGGCACGTTGTCGAGGTCGGCGCCCATCACCACGACCCGGTCGCCGGTCGGCCAGCCCTCCGGAATCCGGGCCAGTCGCTCGGGGACGAGAAGACGCAGCGGCAGGCCACGTGAGGCGAACCAGTCGCGCATCCGGGCGCGTACGTGGGGATCGGCCGGGTCGGCGACCGTGCCGGGCTCCCCGAGCGGTGCCGCCGAATTCGCTCGTCCGGTGAACCCGCCTCCCGCTCGCAGGAACCACCCGTCGATCCATTGCTGTTCCAGCCCCGGCCATCCCGCAGCCGCAGCATGTTCGAGCGAACGGATCTCCGAGGTGCGGATCGGGCGAGTGCCGATCGGTTTCAGGGCCACGACGGCGCTCGGCGAGACCTGCACGAGTCGCTCGTCGGCGGTGCGCACCGCGACCACCGGGTCGACGGAGACGAGTTCGCCGAGGACGTCGGTCATGGGATGGCTGTAACCCGCCGGCAAGCGGTACCGCAGCACCACCCGGCTGCCGAGCGGTACCCCGGCTGCGGCGGGTCCGTCAGTCGTCATCGTCGTGCCCGAACGGGTCCTCGACCGTTCCGGGCAGCCACGTCAGGCCGGGGACTCCCCAGCCGGCGCGCTTGATGGTCTTCTTGGCGGCACGCGCGTTGCGGCCGATCAGCATGTCGACGTAGAGGAAGCCGTCGAGGTGTCCGACCTCGTGCTGCAGCATCCGGGCGAAGAAGCCGTGGCCCTCGATCTCGACGGGGTTGCCGTCGGCGTCGGTGCCGGTGACCTTGGCCCATTCGGCGCGGCCCGTCGGAAAGTTCTCGCCGGGCACCGACAGGCAACCCTCGAGATCGTCCTCCGGGTCGGGCATGGTCTCGGGGATCTCCGAGGTTTCGAGCACGGGGTTGACGACCACTCCGCGGCGGCGGGCCACCTGGCCGGACGCGTCCCGATCGGGGCAGTCGTAGACGAAGAGACGCTTGGCGACTCCCACCTGATTGGCCGCGAGCCCGACGCCGTTCGCGGCATCCATCGTCTCGTACATGTCGGCGATCAACTCGGCGAGCTCGGCGGGTGATTCGGTCACCGGTTCGGTCGGGTTGTGCAGAACGGGGTCGCCGACGATGACGATCGGAAGAATGGCCATGGTGGAACAGGATAGTGCGCGACCGGGGCGCTCGTCGGGCCGGTATGTGTCCGACCCGCGTGGTTCAATGACGGTCGGAAACACACGGGTGCAACTGTCACCGGGGTGATTCGAGGCTTCGAGGAGTGACATGGACGGCGCAGCAGCGCACGATGGGGGCCGGTCCGATGCAGAGCCCCAGCGCACCGACGGCGAAACCGTCGGCGAGGCGAATCCGAACGCAGTCGGCGACGACGGCCTGAGCCGCCGCGAGCACGACGTTCTGGCCTTCGAGCGGCAATGGTGGAAGTACGCCGGCGCCAAGGAAGAGGCCATCAAGGAGCTGTTCGGCCTTTCCGCGACCCGCTACTACCAGGTGCTCAACGCGCTCATCGACCGGCCGGAGGCGCTCGCCGCCGACCCGATGCTGGTCAAGCGTCTCCGGCGATTGCGCGCCAGTCGGCAGAAGGCGCGTGCCGCACGCCGCCTCGGATTCGAAACGACGCGCTAGCCGAGCGTCAGCGGCCGAACCGTCGGCCAACTATGGTCGAACGCGTGAGCAGAACCGCCGAGAAACCGAACCGAGCACCCGCAACCTCGGGACCACCACTCCGGGCGTTGGCAATGCTGCTGATCTCCCTCGCGATTCTGTTCGCCGGGATCGGGATGGCATCGCTCGGCGGCTCCGACGAGGACGCGGCCACCACCGCGACGAGCAGCGAACCCGCCGAAGCGGCCGCGGACCCGGGATCGGGCGCGAGCATGCTCGGCAGCGGCGCGCCGTCGGCTGCGCCGAACGTCGCGCCGGCACCTGCAGCCGGAACGCCGGGGACCGCCGCAACCTCGGGTTCCACGACGACGGCCGCACCCGCGACTCCCGCGCCCGTCCGCGTGCTCAACAACAGCAACGTCGCCGGCCTCGCCGCCCAGACCGCGAGTCTGCTCGAGGACGAAGGCTTCACGATCGAGGACACGGGCAACTACAGTGACGGCACCGTCGGCATGACCACCGTGTATTACGGCACGACGCCCGGCGAGGAGGAAACCGCGCTCGAGGTCGCCGACGCGCTCGGCGTCTCCGCGCAACCTCGCCTTCCGGGACTCGCCGACGAGGCCCCGGGCGTCATCGTCATCGTCGCCGCGTCGTAGACGGACGGGACTCTCCCGGACGCCACCCAGGAGGATCCCGGCAACAGGGCAGGAGCAGCGTGCGGGGTCCCGGCTATGATCGGTTTACTTTTCGGCACTTCGAAGGAGCGGTTTGATGGTCTCCAGTTCCACCCGTCGCATGTCTTGGCGTGCTCTGGCCCCGATTGTCGCGATCGCTGCCGTCGGCCTGACCGCGTGCTCGAACAACGAGGAGCCGACCGACGTGCCGGGCACGACGCCGCCGGTGTGGACCGGATCCCCGTCGCCCGAGAGCGCCGACCACGGTGAGTCCCACGGCAGCGAGTCCGAGACGGGCAACGCACAGACAGGTGCCGCGCAGGGCGGCTCCTCCGCAGGTGCGTCCACCCTCACGGCGGACCTGACGACGGTGGACGGTGCTCGCGCCGGCACCGTGTCCTTCGCCGAGCAGGACGGCAATGTCGAGGTCACGATCGACGTCGAAGGCCTCGAGCCCGGCTACCACGGTGTCCACGTCCACGCGGTCGGCAAGTGCGAACCGAACTCGGCCGCTCCCACCGGTGGCGCGCCGGGCGCGTTCCTGTCCGCAGGTCCCCACCTGCAGGTCGCGGGCAGCACCTCGGTCCCGGAGAGCGGCGACCTGGTTTCCGTCGTCGTCCACGAAGACGGCACGGCGACCACCACGGTCACGACGAACGCGTTCACCCTCGACGATCTCCAGGGCCGGGAAGGCACCTCGGTCGTCGTGCACCAGGACAACCTCGGCGAGCGTCTCGCCTGTGGCGTGATCGAGTGACACGTCCCCGGACACCGGTAGGGCGGTAATCCCACTCACAGGGCCTCGCGAGCATGATTCGTTCGCGGGGCCCTTGTGGTTGGATCGAACGGTGGCAGTCGAGTTTCCGGGTTCTCCCCGTCCGACAGTAGGCGTCGAGTGGGAGATCGCCCTGGTGGACAAGACCACCCGCGACCTGTCGAACAGCGCATCGGTCGTCTTCGACTCCGTCGGACAGCTCGCGGGTGAGACCCCGCGTCTGACGAAGGAGTTCCTCCGGAACACCGTCGAACTCGTCACCGACGTCCACGACACGGTCGCCGAGGCAGTCGACGACCTGTCCGAGTCGCTGTCGCTGTTGCGCCGCGCCGCAGACCCGCACGGGGTCGATCTGATGTGCGCGGGTACGCATCCGTTCGCGCAGTGGACCGACCAGATCGTCACCAGCGCCCCGCACTACGACGAGATGATCGATCGCACCCGATGGTGGGGCCGGCAGATGCTGATCTGGGGTGTCCACGTCCACGTCGGGGTGTCGTCACCGCACAAGGTCATCCCGATCCTCAACGCGCTGCTCGTGAAGTACCCCCACATGCTGGCGTTGTCGGCGTCGTCGCCGATCTGGGCGGGATACGACACCGGTTACGCCAGCAATCGCGCACTGATGTTCCAGCAGTTGCCCACCGCCGGTCTGCCCTATCACTTCTCCGACTGGGCACAGTACGAACGCTTCATCGAGGATCAGCTCAAATCCGGGGTCATCAGCACGCCCGGCGGGATGCACTGGGACATCCGGCCCGCGCCCAAGTGGGGCACGATCGAGGTGCGAGTCTTCGACGGCATCACCAATCGGGCCGAACTCGCCGCGCTCGTCGCCTTCGTCCACTCGCTCGTCGTCTACTTCGACGAGTGCCTGGAGCGGGGGGAGGAGCTACCCATCCTTCAGCCGTGGCACGTCAAGGAGAACAAGTGGCGCGCGGCCCGCTACGGGCTGGAGGCGGAGGTCATCCTCGACCCCGACTGTCGCGAACGTCTGGTCACCGACGATCTGCACGATCTGCTCGAACAGGTCGCGCCCACCGCAGCCCGGCTCGGTTGCGCCGACGAACTGTCGAAGGTCGCGGACATCCCGGTGCGCGGGGCCTCGTACCAACGGCAGCGGCGTATAGCGGAGGCCACCGGAGGCGACCTCGTCGCGGTGGTCGACTCGCTGGTCGGCGAACTGCGGGACTGAGCGCGCCCCGTCAGTTGCCCTCGCCCGGGAACTCCTCCTGGAGCAGGCCGTCCCGGCCGAGTTGCTCGCGGTATGCGATGCGTCCCACCCGATGGGCGATCACAGGTGCGGTGAGCACCATGAACATCCCGGCGAGCGCCATCATCCAGATGTCCACCGATCCGCGCAGGATGAGCATCGCGCCGCCGAGCACGAAGAGAAGTCCGATCACCTGGGGTTTCGTCGCCGGGTGCATGCGCGAGAGGGTGTCGCGGAAACGGACGACGCCGATCGCCGCGGTGACCGAGACGACCGCACCGATGAGGATGAGAATGTGACCGATGAGGTCGAAGACAGTGCTCATTGTTCGTCACGCACCCGGAAACGTGCGACGGACACCGAGCCGATGAAGCCGACGAGAGCCAGCGCGACGATCGCGGGAACCACGGTGGTGTCGCGGCTGTAGACCGCCCACACGGCGAGCCCGCAGATCCCGATGGCCAGCAGCGCGTCGACGCCGACGAGCCGATCGAGGGAATTCGGGCCACCGAACACCCGGTAGCAGATCAGCACTGCCGAGATGAACAGCAGTACGCCGGAAACAACCAGCATCACGGTCATGAGAGTTCCTCCGTTCCGCTTCGCCAGGGGCTCGGCTGCCATTCGGAATCGCGTTCGAACGTCCTGATGAGGAGGCGTTCGATCAGGCGTGCCGAACGGTAGAAGTCCGCCACCGCGCGGTCGGTGCTCACGTCGAGGACGTGCACGTACACGATCCTGCGCACCTGGTCGATTTCGAGCACCATCGTGCCCGGGATGTTGTTCATGATGTCCGTCCACAGTGTGAGCACCAGGTCGGACTTGATGGTGAGGCGGCAGCGCAGGACACCGGTGACCGGCGGTGGTGACGGACGGACCGCCAGCCAGCCGACGGAGATCGTCGAGCGTATCGATTCGATGAAGATGTATGCACCCAGTCGCACGGCCGAAAGCAGATGCACGCGGCCTTCGACGGGGACGCGTGGGAGCGGCAGCAGCGCCATGATGATGATCGAGACGGCCAATCCGCCGAGAATGTTGGCGATGCTGAACGTGCCCCACAGCAGCACCCAGACTAAAGTCGTCCAGCCCAGCACGAACAGCCGGACGACATTGGCGCGTTTCATCACTGTCCGTCACCTCCCAGCACGGCCTCGATGTACACCGAACGGTCGAGCAGGTTCTCGGCGGCGCGGTGGCTGATGTCGAGAAGCGGGCCCGCGAACACTGTCAAGGACACGCCGATCGCCACGAGCCAGATCGTGGGCACGAGCATGGCGGGGGGCATCTTGCCGACGTCCTCCCGCTCCTCGAGAAGGATGTCCGTTTCGGACTCGTCGATGAGCGCGGAGGGTCCGATGTCGGCGAGTTCACCCTCGGGAGCGTCGGCACGCGCACGCCAGAACGCCTTCGTCCAGATGCGCGCGACGACGTACAGGGTCAGAAGGCTGGTCAGCACACTGCCACCGACGAGCAGCCAAGCGAGGACCGAGCCGCTCTCGGCACCGGCCTGCAACAGTGCGACCTTGCCGATGAACCCGGAGAACGGGGGGATTCCGCCGAGGTTGAGCGCCGGAATCAGGAACAGCACCGCGAGCAGAGGACTGGCGAGCGCGAGTCCGCCCAGCCGGCGCAGGGATGCCGAGCCGGCCTGCCGCTCGATGAGCCCGACGACGAGGAACAGGGTCGTCTGGACGAGGATGTGGTGGCCCACGTAGAACACTGCGCCGGCCAGACCCGCCTCGGACGACAGCGCGATGCCGAACACCATGTAGCCGATGTGGCTGACCAGGGTGAACGACAGCAGACGCTTGATGTCGTTCTGCGCGATCGCACCGAGAATGCCGACGACCATCGTGAGCAGGCCCGCGACCATCAGCACGCCGTCGAGTTCGCCACCGGGGAACAGCAGTGTGTGCGCCCGGATGATCGCGTACACGCCGACTTTGGTGAGGAGCCCGGCGAACACCGCGGTCACCGGAGCGGGAGCGGTGGGATACGAGTCGGGGAGCCACGAGGACAGCGGGAATACAGCCGCCTTGATGCCGAAGGCGACCAGCAGGACACCGAAGATCGCGGCACGCGTACCGGGCGGCACGTCGTCCATCCGGACCGCCATCTGGGCGAGGTTCAGGGTGCCCGTCGCGGCGTAGGCGAAGCCCATACCCACGAGGAACACCATCGACGACACCATGGACACCATCACGTACGACACACCCGCGCGGACGCGATCGGCGCTCGCCCCGATGGTCAACAGCACGAACGATGCCGCGAGCAGAACCTCGAATCCGACGAACAGGTTGAACAGGTCGCCCGCGAGGAATGCGATGTTGACGCCCGCGGTGAGCGCGAGATAGGTCGGCAGGAAGATCGAGACCGGTTGCTGTTCGTCGCCGTCGTGGATGCCCTGCCCGACGGCGAACAGCATCACCGACAGCAACACGATCGCCGAGACGACCAGCATCAAGGCAGCGAGACGGTCGACCACCAGCGAGATGCCGATCGGTGCTTCCCACCCGCCGACCTGCATAACGTCGATGCCGTCGCGGTCGGCGAAGTACAGCAGCGCCACCGCGACCGCGAGCGTCGCGACCAGAGCGAAGACGGTGATGAATCGCTGCGCCCGGGGCCGCCGGCCGAGAATCAGGGTGACGGCGGCTGCGAGCAGCGGGATGAGTACTGGCAGCGGGATGAGGGCGGCCGAAGTCAGTGTCATCGGCGATCCCCTTCTCCCTGTGTGTCGTCGTGCCGGTCGGTGTCCTCGCCGGGTTCGTCGTGATGCGATTCCGCACCCGTGTGGACCGGGTCGTAGGCCGAGTCGGTCGGGTCGTCGAAGTCACCGTCGTGCAGGTCTTCGTACACCTCGAGGTCTTCGATGTTGGTGAGCGCCTCGAGGGGGATCGGGTTGCCTTCCGCGTCGAAGGCGTCACCGCTCTTGCTGGGCTCGCCGGTGAGCGGGTCGTCGGAACGGTCGCGCGCCGGGGCTTCGGCCGGGCTGCGCCGCCGCGACACCAAGGTGTCCTCGGGGTCGTTCTCGACCTCGTCGCGGGCACGGAACGTGTACGACCGGTACGTCAGGGCCAGCACGAATGCCGCGATACCCATCGTGATCACGATGGACGTCAAGATCATCGCCTGTCCCAGCGGGTCGGCCATGTCCTCGTGCAACGCACTTTCGGTGCCGACGATCGGAGCTTTGCCGGACGGACCGGCGAGCGTGAGGATCAGCAGGTTGACGCCGTTGCCGATGAGCAGCAACCCCAGCAGCATCTTGATGATGCTGCGTTCGAGGAGCAGGTAGACACCACACGCGACGAGCACCCCGACGATGCCCATGAGGGTCAGGTTCGCGGCCATCATCGCTTCGCCCCCACGACCTCGGCGTCGAGTCGCGCGCCGAGGCTGCGCAACACGTCCAGGATCAGGCCGACGACGATCAGGTAGACACCGAGATCGAAGAACAGGGCCGTCACGAGCTTGATTTCACCGAGTACCGGCAGCGTGAACTGCAGGGTCGCCGACGACAGCGCGGGCGCCCCGAGCAGCAAGGACACCAGGGCCGTCCCGGCAGCGAGGGTCAGACCGAGTCCGAGGATCTTGCCGGCGTCGATGGGAACCGCCTCTCCGAGCTCGTAGCGTCCTCCGGCCAGATAACGCAGTACGAGCGCCAAGCCTGCGACGAGCCCGCCGGCGAAACCGCCGCCGGGGGCGTTGTGCCCGGAGAAGTAGAAGTAGATGGACAGCACCATCATGGTGGGGAACACCAGACGGGTCGTGACCTCGAGGACCAGCGACCGGTACCGCGGATCGATGAGGTCGCCTCCCAGCAACCACGTCGTCTCGTTGCTCGCGGACGCCGCATCGAGCTGGGCGGCGGGAGCGTCCGAGACACGGGGGGCGGTGCCGAAGCGCCGGGTCCGGAACACCAGGCTGGCAACGCCCGTGGCGGCGACCAGCAGCACCGAGATCTCCCCGAGGGTGTCCCAGGCGCGGATGTCGACGAGGAGCACGTTGACGACGTTCTTGCCGTTGCCGATGTCGTACGCGGCGTCGGGAAGCAGCAACGAGATGGGGTCGACGCTGCGCGCGGCGACGGCGTACACCCCGATGCCGGTGACGACCAGCCCGACCGCGATGCCCAGCAGGGCGCGCGGCAGCCGGCTCTGGGCGTCGGTGGCCGGGTCGGACTCCGGAGGCAGCTTGCGCAGCACCAGCACGAACATGACGAGGGTGACCGTCTCGACGAGGAACTGCGTCAACGCGAGGTCGGGCGCTCCGTGCATCGCGAAGAGCAGACCGAGGCCGTAGCCGGTGACCCCGACCACCAGAAGCGCGCCGAGCCGGTTCCGGAGGACGGTTGCGGTGATCGCGGCACCGGCGATGATCACGCCGACCGCGAGCTCCCACGGGGTGTCCCAGAGGCGCGTTTCCGGCATCGTGCTCAGCCCGAACACGAACATGATCGTGGTCGGGAGCACGGCGAGAGTGACGAGGATGGTCGCCTGCGTGAGCGGCAGCGAACCTCGCTGGAGAAAAGCGGTGAGGCGCAACGACAGCAGGTCCATGCCGCGCAGCGTCGCGTCGTACATCCGGTCGGCGTTGCCGAGTGGCGGATGCTCGAACTTCATTCGCGCGATGGTGCGGTGTGCGAGGTACAGCGCGGTACCACCCGCGATCACCACCGCGGTCAGGCCCAGCGGCAAGGTCAGCCCGTGCCACAGCGCGAGGTGGTAGGGACTCGAGAGACCCGACGGCAACGTGTCGGCGTAGGGGGCGACCAGGTGATCGATCCACGACGAACCGAACCCGGCGGCGAGTCCGGCGACGGCGAGCGCGGTGGGCGCCGACATCAGCAGCCACCCGGGGGCATGCACGTTCTGAACCGCCGGACTCGGGCGCTTGAGTTGCTTGCGCCCGAACGCGCCCCAGACGAACCGGATGCTGTAGGCGAGCGTGAGGATCGAACCGACCACGATGCCCGCGGTGGTGGCCGTCCTCGCCCAGTCGGGCAGGACGTCGGCGACGAGCGCGCCCTCCAGGGCGGCTTCCTTCGCGACGAACCCGATGAGGGGTGGCAGACCCGCCATGCTGGCGGCGGCAAGCACCGCGACGCCCGCGAGCACCGGAGTGGCTTTCCCGAGGTGAGCGAGTTTCCGGATGTCGCGGGTGCCGGTGGAGTGGTCGATGATGCCGACGACCATGAACAGACATGCTTTGAACATCGCGTGCGCGATGACCATGGTCAGTCCGGCGAGCGCTGCCTCACGACTACCGATACCGACAAGTGCAGTGAGGAATCCCAGCTGGCTGACCGTGCCGAAGGCGAGGATGAGTTTGAGGTCGAATGCGCGGAACGCCCGCCAGCCGGCGAGGATCATCGACGCGAGGCCGAGCCCGATCACGATGGGACGCCATGCCGCGCTGTCGGCGAATCCGGGTGCCAGCCGGGCGACGAGGTAAATGCCTGCCTTGACCATCGCCGCGGCATGCAGGTAACCGGACACCGGTGTGGGTGCTGCCATCGCGCCCGGCAGCCAGAAGTGCAGAGGTACGACGGCCGATTTGGACAGTGCCCCGATGAGGACCAGCACGACGGCGACGCCCGCGAGCCACCCGTGCGGGGCGGCGGCCACGACCGCCGACAGGTTGTAGCTGCCCACCATCTGGCCGAGGATGATGATGCCGACGAGCATCGCCAGCCCGCCCGCGGTGGTGACCAGCAGGGCCTGCGTCGCGGCGCGGCGGCTCGACGCTCGTTCGGCGTAGTGCCCCACCAGCAGGAACGACAACACCGTCGTCAACTCCCAGAAGATGTAGAGCAGAAGCATGTTGTCGCTGACGACCAAGCCGAACATCACGCCGGCGAAGGCGACCATCTCGGCGGCGAACAATCCGAGCCGCGGCTCGTCGTCCTCGAAGTACCGGGAGCAGTAGAGCAGGATCAGCGATCCGATGCCGAGCACCAACAGGCACATGATCGCGGCGAGCGCATCGAACCGGAGGTCGAAATCCATCGACAATGTCGTCGCCCACGGAATCTGTACCCGCTGCTCGGTACCCCAGTTCGCGATGACCCAGACCAGGCTGCCCAGCGGCACGAGCGCCAACGGCAGGAAGGCATTTCTCCCCATGACTCTGACCAGAGACGGTGCCAGTAGTGCGGCTACCGCGTGAGCGAAGAGTATGGCGAGCAAAAGGCACTCCGTCGGGGTCGAGCCAGGCGGCGGTGTTCGACTGATTTCGGCGTTGCAGGTTTGTCAAGAAACACGGCACAATGCCGAAACGCGGGACGCCCCGACATGCGTTCGTTCTGCCCTCGGCGGGCTAAACGGAATGGCTCCATCTTAGCGGCCGGCTTTGCACGCTTGCGAATCGGGTGCGAGCCGCCTTCGCAATACGTGCCGGTCCAGCGCCTCCCATTGGTAGTGACGGCCACCGAATCGGACGTAACTGCCTTGCCTCGGTGTGGGCCTAACGCACCTGCCACGCACACGCGCCGACGGTCGCGGCGAGGGCGAGCACGATCCACCGTGGATCGGCCGGCAACACCCAGACCGCACCGATCACCGCCGCTGCCGGCACCGGTACCGACAGCCCCAGTGCCGCGATCGAGACCGATCCCGGTAGCGACGCTGCGAGTGCCATCCCTGTCCCTGCGGCGACAAGCGCGGCACGCACCCACAGCGGAATCCCGTCGCCGGTCTCGTCCGGAAACCAGACCGTGGCGACGGACACGACCACGGCGACGAGCAAGCCCGCGAGGGCGTAGGGGAAGTACCGAGCGAGACGAACACCCACGAGCACGGCACCTACCGTGACGAGCAGAACCCACCACGGTGCGCCCGCCCACAGTTCGACGACGAGCGGATAGCCCGCAGCGACCGCCCCGGTCGCGGCGAGTACGAACCGGGCATCTCCCGGCGGGACGAGTCGTGAGACCAGTTCGGCTCCGATCACGATCGCGACGAGTGCCACCGCGGTGACGAGCCACATCCGTACCGCACCCGCCACGGCCTGCGACGTCACGAGCTCACCGAGAAGCCGGTAACCGAGCGTGAGGACCCCGGCGGCCACGACCGCGACGACCGACAACCGGGGGTCCGGCCGTTGCACCCGCATCCCGGGCCGGACTGTGATCGCGGCCGCGACGAGTGCGACGAGTGCCACGACCAGCAGCCATTGCGGCACCGTCCACCGCATCGCGGCGAGCGGAACCTGCGCGCCGACGGCGGCCGCTGTCAGAAACGCCGCCCAGGCACCGATGATCAGCGCCCCCTGGTTGCTCACAGCACCCCAGGCGCCCGCGACCGCCGCACCGAGCAGCACCCCGCTCGATGCGGCCGCGACGAATCCCACCACGGTGAGCGTCTCGGAGGACGCGTCCACCGGCACGATGTACCGCACCGAGCCGAGCACCAGAACGGCGCCTGCCCCGATCGCCCAGGCTGTCCGCCGCGACCCGGACCGCTGCAACCCGATGGCCGCAAGGACCGCGAGCATCGCGGTCACCAGGGGTGCGTAGTCGTTGCGGGTGCCCGCGGGCAGGACGGAGTCGCCGACTGCGAGGACCATCACGGCGGCTGCCGCCGCAGCGACGCCCGCGAGTGTGGAAGCGGGGTCGGACAGTCGGACGGCGGTCGAGGCGGGCGACACGTCAGCGACCCTCGGCGTAGGTGCGCAGGTGTTCGACCTGCACCGGGTCGAGCGACGGCCGCACGTTCTCGCGGGCCACTGCCATATCGGCGGAGGTCACCACGGCGGCGTCGACGTTGCGGCGCATCGCCGCCAGTGCCGCCTCGCGCAGCAGTGCGGAACAATCCGCCGCGGAGTATCCGTCGAGTTGTTCCGCTAGATCGTCGAGGTCTACGTCGTCGGCCAGGGGGACCGATCGGGCTGCGGTGGCGAGGATGGCAGCGCGGGCGTCGGCGTCGGGCGGTGGCACGAACACCAGGCGCTCGAGCCTGCCGGGACGCAACAGCGCCGGATCGATCAGATCGGGACGGTTGGTAGCCGCCACCACGACGACATCGCGGAGCGGTTCCACACCGTCGAGTTCGGTCAGCAGTGCCGCCACCACCCGATCGGCCACACCCGAATCGGAACTCTGCCCCCGGCGGGGAGCGAGCGCGTCGACCTCGTCGAGGAACACCAGTGCCGGCGCCGAGTTCCGCGCCCGCTGGAAGAGGTCACGCACGGCCTTCTCCGATGCGCCGACCCACTTGTCCATCAACTCGGCGCCCTTGACGGCATGCACGCTCAGCTGGCCGCTGCCGGCGAGCGCCCGGACCAGGAAGGTCTTGCCGCAGCCGGGAGGCCCGTAGAGGAGTACCCCCCGTGGCGGGTCCACCCCGAGCCGGGCGAACGAGTCGGGATGCTGCAGCGGCCAGAGGACCGCCTCGGTCAGCGCCTGCTTGGTCTCCACCATGTCCCCGACGTCGTCGAGGCTGACGCTGCCGATCGCGAGTTCTTCCGTTCCCGACCGCGACAACGGGCGGATGACGTCGAGCGCGCCCAACAGGTCGTCCTGCGTGAGTTTCGGTTCGTCCGCCTCACGGCTTGCGCGCGAGGCAGCCCGCAGGGCGGCCTCGCGGCACAGCGCGGCGAGGTCTGCGGCGACGAACCCGGGGGTGCGACCCGCGACGGCCGACAGGTCGAGTTGTGCCGCGGGCACCGTACGCAGCAGCACGTCGAGCAGCGCGCGTCGTGTGGCGCCGTCGGGGAGGGGCAGCGACAGTTCACGGTCGCAGATCTCGGGGGCCCGGACGCGCGCGTCGAGATCGTCGGGGTGCGCCGTGGTGACGACGAGCGCGACGCCGGACGTGTCCACCGCGCGTCGCAGTTCGTCGAGGATCAAAGTGGCGACGGGTTCGGCGTCGGAAGGTAGAAGCGCATCGGCATCGGTCACCACCAGGACCCCGCCGGAGCGGACGTCATGGACAGCGGTGGACACCCGGCGCAGACGCTCATCGGCTGCGAGCGCGCCGATGCCGGGTCCGTCGAGCGCGACGACGCGCCTGTCCGCGAGTACCGAACGCACGAAGGTCGCCTTGCCGACGCCTGCGGGACCCGTCACCAGGACGCCGAGGTGTGGAGAGGCACCGAGTGTGCGGAGGAGTTCCGGTTCGTCGAGTGAGAGCGTGAGCCATTCGGTGAGCTTGGCCGCCTGGCTCTGGACGCCGACCAGGTCCTCGACCGGGGGCGGCGGCGGTGCGGTAGGGGTCTCTGTGGGCGTCTGCACGGTGGCCGCGCCGGGTTGTGCGACGGCGGGCAAGCCGCCGCCGCCGTTGCCCCGCCACGTGACCGCGCTGTTGGGCTGCACGCTCACCGGGCCGGCCGGATCGACGGTGGCGACGGTGAGCAGTTCGGAGGTCCACGCGACCCCGAACGTGCGCGACAACGTCCGAGTGGTGTCGGCAGTGCTCGTCCCCGGCCCCAGATCGCGGGGGAGTAGCGACACCGCGTCACCGACGGTGAGGACTTTGCCCAGCAGGGCCTGCCGGAGAGTCGACTCGGAGATCGACTGTCGCGCGAGTACGGACCCGGTGACCGTCACGGTGCGTGCGCCGTACACCGTGACGGGTTCGACGACCAGCGAGGCGTCCTCACGCAGTCCGGTATTGGACAGCGTCACGTCGTCGAGCAGGATCGTGCCGGTGGGCGTGCCGGGGGGTGCGAGCCCCGCGACCGCGGCGGTGCGCCGCGCTCCCACCAGCGCGATCGCGTCCCACTCTCGCAACCCCAGCGCGGCGAGAGCCTCCGCGTGAAGGCGGACGACGCCGCGGCGCGCGTCGGCCGCGGAGGTGTTGAGTCGGACGGTCAGCGCGAGTTGGGGAGAAGTCACGCGCCGAGCCTAGAACGTGCTCAGTCTCCGCGGGGTCGACGCAGGCCCAGGCGAGTCGCCGACCGCGCGGTCGTGGTCACCCGGCGGGCACCTGCGCGGTAGGGGCGTGCCGCCCGGCTGCGGGCCCGGATGGCACGTCGCTCCGACGGTTTGATGTCCCACGTCTCCGGCCGCGCCGCGACCCACCGCTTGGAGCGGATCGCGAACGGAATGTGCAGGAGGTAGCAGCCCACGAGCACCAACATCAGCACGAACGGGTACGTGACGAGTGCGGCGGCCGCCACGGCGATGAGGGCGAGGAGTACCACCGCGAGGCGTGCGGGGACCGACGCCGACTTCATCGCGAGCGTGGGCACCCGGCTGACGATCAGTGCCGCCGATATCAGGGTCCACACGGCGACGAGCGGCATCGACGACCACCAGCCGTCACCCCACTGGATGTACGCGGCGACCGGAGCGAGCGCGACCAGCGCTCCCGCGGGAGAGGGCACACCCACGAAGTACTCGCGCGCGTATGCGGGCACGCTGTCGTCTTCGAGCAGTGTGTTGAACCGCGCCAGCCGCAGCACGATGCTCACCGCGTACAGCAGTGCGACGATCCAGCCGAAGGCACTGCCGTCGAGCAACGTCACGTACAGCACCAGGGCGGGCGCGACACCGAAGGCGATGGCGTCGGACAGCGAATCGAGTTCGGCGCCGATCTTGCTGGTCGCGTCTAGCATGCGCGCGATGCGGCCGTCCAGCGAATCGAGTACGGCGGCAGCACCGATGAGACCGATCGCGATGCCCAGCTGCCCGTCGAGCGCGAACTTCACCGCCGACAGGCCGGCCGACAACGCGAGGATGGTGATGCCGCTGGGGAGGAGGCGAACCACCTGCGGCCGGTTACGGGTTTTCCGAACGGCGGCCGGGCGAGTCGCTGAATTGGGAGGGTTCACGACACCGGGGAAGTCGGCAACTGCGCAATCACCGTCTCGGCGCCGATCGTGCGCTGGCCCCGCTCGACGAGCAGCGTGGTCCCGGGCGGGAAGTAGGTGTCGACGCGCGAGCCGAACCGGATGAGGCCGTACGTGTCGCCGATCGGGAGGGTGTCGCCGATCTGCGCGTCGCACACGATTCGCCGCGCGAGCAGGCCGGCGATCTGCACCACTGCCACCTCGCATCCGTCACGCGTTTCCAGCAGCATGCTGTTGCGTTCGTTCACTTCGCTCGCGTCGGCAAGGTCGGCGGAGAGGAAGCGGCCGGCCGTGTGCACGATCTTCCGCACGGTGCCGCCGACGGGACTGCGCTGCACGTGCACGTCGAGCACCGACAAGAAGATGCTCACCCGGGGGCGTGGCTCCGGGCCGAGGCCGAGCTCTGCGGGAGGCGGCGCGGTATCGACGAGCGCGACCTCGCCGTCGGCGGGTGCCACCACGACTCCGACCCGGTTCGGGGGTACTCGATGCGGGTGACGGAAGAACGTCGCGGTGGCGGCTGCGGACGCCAGTCCGGCGCGGCGGACCCACTTGCGGCGACGGCCGAGCGCTGCCACCGCCAAGGGCGCCGCGACGAAGGGGACGCCTCCGGGGTGGAGCGGCGGGATCACGTGCCGAACCAGATCGACTAGGTGGGCTACACCGCTGGTGGGGGGTGTTCCGGCGGGGGTCGGCTTACGTGCCACGGCTCCTCTTATGTGTCGCGTTCGTTGTGTCGCCCGGACCGCGAGGCCCCGAGCTGCCCCGGCCGCTGGGCCGAGGGCTACCACAGAGTACGTGAGCGAGATCCCGGATGCGCGAGTCGAAGCGTCAGACGGAGGTTCCGGCTTCGACCTCGTTCTTGATGCGCGCGAGGGTGGCGTTCATCCCTTGCACCATGTCGTCGTCGAACGGCTCCTGGCCTCCCAGAACGTATTTGACGAGTGTCTGCGAAACCTTGCTGGTGCCCCCCGGGGCCTCGCGACGCTGCACGATCCGGGTGCCGGTGGCGGTCGGTTCGAGGACGAACGACCAGATCGACCGGTTCTCGTTGATCCGGAACTGTAGTTCGCGTCCCGGTTCGAACGTGATGACCTCGGACGTGGTGGGCCACACGAGCAGGCCCTTCTTGTTGATATTGATCGTTTTGGTGCCGCGCGCCACGTTTCCTCCCCGGATGATCATCTTCCGGCACTGCGGGCTCCACTCGCCCATGCGCTTCAGGTCCGAGATGACGGTCCAGACACGCTCCGGAGGTGCGGCGATCTCTACGGTGGCTTCGAGGGTTTTGGACACTTGCGGCTCCTACTCGTCGGGTTCCATCCGGGTGTACCCCAGGAATCGATACCTGATACCTCCGGTTACAGATCGGCCGATCGTAACGGACATTGTGTTGCGGGTCACCGCCCCAGCCGACGCGTGCCGGGCGTGCTGCGTGCCGCCCGGGGGCGAGTCCGAACTGCCGCGGCGGTCCCCTCGCCGGTGACTCGATCTCCGACGAAGCGTTGTGCCGCGAGCACCCTCGATGAGAGCATCTATCTCAAAATCAAGAATATGATTCTCGGGAGGTATGCGGTGACGTCAGGTGAAATGGTCCGGCAGCAGCGACGGGGTCGCGCGATCGCCATGACTCCGGAAGAGGTCGACGCTTTCCTCGCGGAGGAGCGGACGTGCCGAGCGGCCACCGTCGGGAAGGACGGCAGCCCGCACGTGGCACCACTGTGGTTCGTGTGGGACGGAACTTTCGTATGGCTCAACTCGGTGGTGCGCAGTCAGCGATGGACCGATCTCGAGCGTGATCCTCGTATCGCCGTCGTGGTGGACGGAGGGGAGGAGTTCGGAGATCTCCGCGGGGTGGAGATCCGGGGCACCGTCAGGGTGGTCGGTGACGTGCCTCGCGGCACGGATCCGGACGGCGCGCTCCACGGCGTCGAGTTGGCGTTCGCCCGAAAGTACACGGGCAAAGACGAATTCGTTGCGGACGGCCGGCACGCCTGGCTCCGGGTCACTCCCGAGTCGATTGCAAGCTGGGATTTCCGTAAGTTCCGGAGGGGGAACTGAGGGCGCGCACATGACGAAGGGCGATCGCGTGCGGTGAGCTGTCGATGCCGAGCAGTGTGCGGCCGAGGAGTACGAGACCCCACGGTCCGATCACACCAGAGCGGCCACGGGTAGATCATCGATGTGGTCGCGAGGGAGATGATCCCCCAGATCAGGATGTCGATCGCACCCACTCCCAGCCACACCGACCACTCGATTCGCTGGTTCGGTGTGAGGTGGGGCCGTGTGTCGTCGAATTCGGAGTGGCGTACGAACGTGCCGTACTCAGCTGGCTCGACGGCATGGACGCACGGCTCGATGCGGCGGTCACCGAAGCGGATCCAGACACTTCAGCAACGGATCAGGCTGTCCCGTAATCGCATTCGCCAGCATCCGGCCCGTCGTCGGTCCCAGCGCGATTCCCCACATGCCGTGCCCGCCCGCAACGAACACCCGCTTCGACCGGGTTGCGCCTACCAACGGAAGCCCGTCCACCGAGCAGGGCCGCGACCCCACCCACTCCTCGCGCCGCGCTTCCCAATCGACACCCCGCAGCAGCGGCCGCGTCGCATCGACGATCGCGCGGACCCGCCGCGGATCGAGGGGCGTGTCGGGATTGCGGAACTCCATCATTCCCGCGACGCGAAAGCGATCGTGCAACGGTGTGCATGCCACGCGCTGCGCCGGAAAGTAGATCGGGTTCTTCGGCAGGGTCACGGGCAGGACGCTGAAACTGTACCCGCGACCGGCCTGGACCGGCGTACGCACCCCGAACGGGCGGGCGAGCGCGTTCAATCGTGCGCCCGTCGCGAGTACCACTGCGTCGGCGGCTCTTTCATCTCCATCGGCGGCACGCGCCACCACCCCGCCGCCGGTATCGCGCACTTCCACCGCGTCGAAACCCGTGACGATCTCGCCACCGCGCTCCCGGACCGATGTGGCCAGGGCGTCGGCGAAGCGCGGTGGATCGATGTACCGCTGGCCCCGGATCCTGACCCCGGCGCCGATCGCCTCCCCGAGCAGCGGCTCGAGCGAGCGCGTCGTCGTGCCGTCGAGGAGGTCGTACTCGATATCGCTTCCCGCCGCACGTGCCTGCTCGAGCTCCGCCACCAGATGGTCTCGGTCCGAGTCGGACGTGAACGCGGCGAGGAACGGATCGGCGGTCCGCGTCGTCTCGGCCACCCGGCCTCCGTGCGCGAGATCGTCGTACGCATCCAGCGCACGACGATTGAGTTGCGCGAACACAGCCATCGTCGACTGCCATTGCCGCGCGGTGCAGTGGCGCGCGAAACCCAAGAGGAAACGCGCAAGTCGCAGGTCGGTCGTCGGGGGAACATAGACCGGTGACGACGGAGTGAACATGGACCGCATCCCGTACCGGAGGACCTCGGGGGATGGCAACGGCAGTGTCAGAGCCGGAGCGAGCCAGCCCGCATTGCCCCACGACGCATCCGCTGCCACCCCGGCCCGGTCCAGCACGCTGACCTCGACGTCGTGCTCCTGGAGAAACCATGCGGCCGACAACCCCACCGCGCCGGCACCCACGACGACCACTCGGCGAACTGCCATGGCACACTCCCGTCGTCCGAGATACCCGTGTCCTCCATCATGGACCGGTACGGACGCGTACGCCGTGCCCGCCGCCCGTCAGGGCTGCGACCCCGACCGGATCGCGAACACCATGAGCTGGCGCGGTCGTGCGCACACCGAGCTTCGGCATCGCCCGCGAGACGTGGGTGCGAACCTTCCCGGTACCGACCCCCGCGCCGGTACCCGATGCCATCGAACCCGGCATCGCACGTGCCACTTTCGGTGGAAAACAGATGGGGTTTGTCCGGGCCAGGTCTGGTGCGCATCCCGCTGCAGGATCACACTTGAATCATGGCCAGGACACGCGCACAGGCCCAGAATTTTCCCCTCGCGCCCGCCGTGCCGATGCCGTGGATCAGCCGCATCCGAGCACTCCGCGAACTCGATACCGGTCCCGAAAAGTTCCGTGATGCCGGCGGACCGGTCACCCTTGTCCATCTTGGTCCCCCGCGATGGACACCGACAATCGCAATCGTTACCTCCCCGCAGGGAGCCCACGACGTGCTCGGCGGCTCCGACGGCACCTTCGACAAGGAGATGAGCGTCCACGTACAGGCGAGGATATGGGCCGGAGACAACCTGTTCAATCTCACCTACGAACCGTGGATGCCCCGCCGTCGAGTGCTGCAACCGCTGTTCACCAAACAGCACGTGGCGCTCTACGCCGATCGCATGGCAGAGGTCGCCGAAGCGGCGGCGACCGAATGGCTCGAAACAGATCGCATCGATCTCGACTGGGCTACCCGGCGACTTACCCTGCGGGTCCTCGGACGATCCCTGTTCGGAGTCGACCTCAGTGATCGCTCCGAGGCCCTCGGGCCGCATCTCACCCGGGTGGTGCAGTTCATCGCGCGTCGCGGCCTGCAACCGCTGCAGGCCCCCGCCTGGATGCCGACCCCTGCCCGGCACCGATACCGCACCTCGATGGCCGTCGTTGCCGACGCACTCGAAGACGCGATGGCGGCCGCACGCACAGGATCCGAGAACAGTGCTGAACTGATTCGGCGATTCTTCGAGCTCACCGATCCGGCGACCGGAGCAGCCTTCACCGGCCAGGCCATCCGCCAAGAACTGTTTGCGTTCCTGTTCGCCGGCCACGACACCACCGCCACCACGCTGACCTACGGCTTGTGGCAGCTGGGCCGCCATCAGAAGATGCAAGATCGGGTGGCAGAGGAGGCCGCAGCGGTGGGAGAGATGCCTCTCCAGGCCGCCGATGTAGCCAAGCTGCCGTACACCGTTCAGGTGATCCACGAGGCGTTGCGGATGTGCCCGCCGGCGGCGACCGTCGCGAGGATGGCGATGCGAGATGTCGGAGTCGACGGTTATCGGGTTCCCGCAGGCACGAACGTGGTAGTGGGGGTCTACGCGCTCCATCATGATCGTGCACTCTGGGACAATCCGGAACGGTTCGATCCGGACCGGTTCGACCGGAACCGACTCCAGTTGCGCTCGCGCTGGCAGTACCTACCGTTCGGTGGTGGGCCGCGTACCTGCATCGGTGACCACTTCGCCATGCTCGAAGCCACCTTGGCTCTGGCCGGAATCCTCCGAAGAGTGCGTGTGGAGTCGGTCATCGATGACTTCCCGGTGAAGACCCCGTTCACTTTGGTTGCCGAGGGTCCGGTGCCAGCACGCATACACACCAGAACCGCGGCATGAAGAACGCTGCCCCAGCGACGCAAGGTCTGGTCCGGCGCCAGCACGTAACTTGACCGCAGTGTTTCTGCCTCGTAACGACTTCCGGCGACACCCGACCTTGCGGACGTTCGTCGGCTACGGTCGGGAACGGTTGCTGGGCAAGAGGTTGCCGCAGCGCGAGGTCAATGCTGCCCGAAGGGTCGATGCCGATGCCGCTATACGAATACCGGTGCGCCGAATGCGGCCCGTTCGACCTTTTCGTCCCGATGAGCGAGGTTCGGCCGGATGCAGCGTGTCCCTCGTGTGCCGGCGTATCGCGGCGAGCGGTCACCGCACCCCGGCTCGGGCACGGGCGGACGACGGCAATGCGACTGCTCGACTCGACGGCGCGGACCGCGTCCGAACCCGCGGTGGTGTCGGGCTCGATACCGGGCCGCCCGCGGACTCCGCCGCGCCCGGTCAGCACCGACCCCCGCCACCGGATGCTGCCGCGTCGCTGAAGAAACGTATCCCGGCCGCACACTCCCTGGAGGTTCCCTTGCCCGACGTCATCTTCCCGCTCGACTCCACTCGCAAATTCACCGAGCAGGAGAAGATCGGTCACAACCGCTGGCATCCCGATATTCCTCCGGTCGCGACGGTCAAGCCGGGCGACTCGTTCCGCGTGCACTGCCGCGAGTGGTTCGACGGGGAGATCCACAACGACGACTCCGCCGACGACATCCGCAATGCACCGCTGCACACCGTGCATGCGCTGTCCGGGCCGTTCGCGGTGGAGGGCGCAAAACCCGGTGATCTGCTGATCGTCGATATTCTCGACCTGGGCCCGATCCCGCAGGAGGACTCCGGGCCGCTGGCCGGCCAGGGGTGGGGGTACACCGGCATCTTCGCCAAGCCGAACGGCGGCGGGTTCCTTACCGACCAGTTCCCCGACGCGTACAAGGCGGTCTGGGATTTCTCCGGTCAGACGGCAACGAGCCGGCACATTCCGCACGTGTCTTTCACGGGCATCGTGCATCCGGGACTGATGGGAACCTCCCCGTCGCACGACCTGCTCTCGACGTGGAACACCCGTGAGGCCGCGCTGATCGCGACGGACCCGGATCGTGTTCCGCCGCTTGCACTTCCGCCGGAGCCGAACGGAGCGATCCTCGGTGCTCTGGCAGGTCCGGAGTTCGACCGGGTCGCAGGGGAGGGTGCTCGTACCGCACCGCCGCGCGAGAACGGCGGCAACCAGGACATCAAGAACCTCACCAAGGGCAGCCGCATCTTCTACCCCGTTTTCGTCGACGGGGCGAATCTGTCGGTCGGCGACCTGCACTTCTCGCAGGGCGACGGTGAGATCACGTTCTGCGGCGCCATCGAGATGGGCGGGTTCATCGATCTGCGTGTCGACATCATTGCGGGCGGGATGACGACCTACGGCGTCAGCGAGAACGCAATCTTCATGCCGGGCAACACCGATCCGCGGTTCTCGGAGTGGCTGGCCTTCTCCGGAACGTCGGTGACGCTCGACGGTGAACAGCGCTATCTGGACTCCCAACTGGCATACCAGCGCGCGTGTCTGCACGCGATCGACTACCTCACCAAGTTCGGGTACACCCCGGAGCAGGCATACCTGTTGCTCGGTGCGGCACCCATCGAAGGCAGGTTCTCGGGGGTCGTCGACATCCCGAACTCGTGCGCGACGGTCTACATCCCGACCTCGATCTTCGACTTCCCGGTCGCGCCGAGTGCCGACGGTCCGTTCCGGATCGATCCCGGCGCGGGGGCGCCCCGCTCCCCGGCATGATCGATCGCGTCCTAAGATCCCCGTTCGAAAGTTCTGCTGCCGAAGGGGACAAGAATGAGCACACACGTCGAACAGCGTGAGTTCCAGGCCGAGACGCGCCAACTGCTCGATCTGATGATCCACTCGATCTACTCGAACAAGGACACCTTCCTTCGCGAGTTGATCTCCAATTCGTCCGACGCCTTGGACAAGCTTCGTCTCGAGTCCTTCCGGGACAAGGATCTGCAGGTGGACACGTCCGACCTGCATATCGAACTCGAGGTCGACAAGGACGCCCGCACCCTCACGGTCCGGGACAACGGCATCGGCATGACCCGCGACGAAGTCGTCGATCTGATCGGTACGCTCGCGCGCTCGGGCACCGGCGAACTGCGGCAGAAGTTGCGGGAAGCCAAGGACGCCGCGGCGTCGCAGGAACTGATCGGCCAGTTCGGCATCGGTTTCTACGCCTCGTTCATGGTGGCCGACAAGGTCACGCTGGTGACCCGCAAGGCGGGCGAGGACACCGGAACGAGGTGGGAGTCGAGCGGAGAATCCACCTACACCATCGAAACGCTCGACGATGCGCCGCAGGGCACATCGGTCGTCCTCCATCTCAAGCCGGAGGACGCCGACGACAACCTCTTCGACTACACCTCGCAGTGGAAACTCGAGGAGATCGTCAAGAAGTACTCCGACTTCATCGCCTGGCCCATCCGCATGGAGGTCACGCGCACCACGAAGGGGGAGGACGGTACCGACGAGGTCAGCGTCGAGACCAAGACGCTCAACTCCCAGAAAGCACTGTGGGCACGGTCGAAGGACGAGGTGTCCGACGAGGAGTACACAGAGTTCTACAAGCACGTCGCGCATGCGTGGGACGAACCCCTCGAAGTCATCCCCCTGCGCGCCGAGGGCACCTTCGAGTACCAGGCATTGCTGTTCGTTCCGACGCACGCACCGTTCGACCTGTTCGCTCGCGAACGGACGACGGGCATCCAGCTCTACGTCAAGCGCGTGTTCATCATGGACGACTGCGAGGACCTCGTCCCCGAGTACCTGCGGTTCGTCAAGGGTGTGGTCGACGCTCAGGATCTGTCGCTGAACGTCTCACGCGAGATCCTGCAGCAGGACCGGCAGATCCGCGCCATCCGCCGCCGGCTCACCAAGAAGGTCCTGTCCACGGTCAAGGACATGGCGAAACAGGACGTCGACAAGTACCGGATCTTCTGGAAGGAATTCGGCCGCGTCCTGAAGGAAGGCCTGATCTCCGACACGGACAACCGCGAGACCTTGCTCGAGATCGCGTCCTTCGATTCCACGGCGAGCGAGGACCAGCAGACGACGCTGGCAGGCTATGTCGAGCGCATGAAGGACGGCCAGGAAGAGATCTACTACATCACCGGCGAGTCCCGGCAGCTGCTCGAGAGTTCTCCGCACATGGAGGCGTTCGAAGCGAAGGGAATCGAGGTGCTGCTGCTGACCGACCCGGTCGACGAGATGTGGGTGACATCGGTTCCCGAGTACGACGGCAAGCCCTTCCGCTCGGTGGCCAAGGGGGAAGTGGATCTCGGCACCGACGACGAGAAGAAGGCGGCGGAAGCCGAACGCGAAGAGCAGGAGAAGGAGTTCGGCGAGCTGCTCACCTGGCTGAAGGAATCGCTCGACGAGCACGTCAAGGAGGTGCGGCTCTCGTCGCGCCTGACGACATCGCCGGCCTGCATCGTCGGCGACACCTTCAGCATGTCGCCGGCCCTGGAGCGTATGTACCGGGCCTCCGGCCAGCCGATGCCCCGGACCAAACGCATCCTCGAGCTGAATCCCGCGCATCCCCTCGTCACGGGACTTCGCACGGCGCACGGGGAACGCAACGACGATCCTGCGCTGGCCGAGACTGCGGAACTGCTCTACGGGATGGCACTCATCGCGGAAGGCGGTGAAGTGGAGGACCCGGCGCGTTTCACCCGGCTCCTCGCCGATCGCCTCGCCCGCACGGTGTGAGCGACCGGGGCCGGAACGGCGCGAAGGATCCGTTCCGGCCCCGGGCGGCTGGCTCCTGTCCGAACTTCCCCGATAGGGTCAGATCATGAGTGCCGTGGGTGGAGTTCTGTTCGACATCGAGGGCGTGCTCGTCACCTCGTGGAAACCGGTTCCCGGGGCCGCTGATGTGCTGGCCCGGTTGCGCGAGGACGGCGTGACCCGTGCGTTCCTCACCAACACCACCTCGCGCACGTGCGCCGCTATCGCGCGAAGCCTCACCGACCTGGGAATGCCCGTCGACCCCGGCGAAATAGTCACTGCAGCGTGGCTCACGGCGGAATACGTGCGGCAGACCTACCCGGGACGGCGTTGCTGGATTCTCAACGACGGTGACATCGCGGACGACCTCGAGGGGATCGTGCAGGACGACGCGGATCCCGAGGTCGTCGTCCTCGGGGGTGCGGGACCTCGATACGATCACCGGACGCTCAGCCGGGTGGCGGAACTGATGCTCGACGGAGTACCGGTCGTCGCAATGCACCGGGCCATGTCCTGGCAGACGGACGACGGGCTGCGCCTCGACACCGGCGCGTATCTTGCCGGCCTCGAAGAATTGACCGGCCGGACCGCCGTCACGGTGGGTAAGCCCTCGATGAGAGGGTTCCTCGTCGCAGCTGACCTGATGGGCGTCGAGCCGGACTCGGTGGTCGTGGTGGGTGACGACCTCGCGGGTGAAGTCGTTCCGGGCCAGCGCCTCGGTATGACCGGAGTTCTGGTGCGTACCGGGAAGTTTCGCCAATCTGTTCTCGAGCTGTCGATCGACCTGCCCGACCATGTGATCGATTCGGTGGCCGATCTGCCGACGCTCCTCGACACGCTCTGACGACCGTCCGCGCCGTGTGACACGGACCCTCGCGCCCGGCCGATGTGATCGGTACCCTTCCGCCGGGGGATCTGCCCTCACCGTCTCCTGTAGAGGCAATCCAGCGCAGAGGAGTGCTCTTTGTCCATTCGTTCGTTCCGATCCGTTCTCACCGGTCGCCGTGTCGCGCGCGCCGGCGTGCTCGTCGCAATCGGCGTTGCGTCGGCCGCCTTCATGGGCACCGGGACTGCGGCGGCCGCCCCGGTGACGTGCCTGTCTCCGCCGTCCGACAATCAGATCCTCGTTTCCGAGACGGCGAGTTGCGGCGCGACGGCTGCTCCGGGTGCGTCGGCCCGCGCGTCCGCTGCAGACAGCGGCACTGCGGTGTCTGTCGCGCAGCAAGGTGGCGCTGCGGAGTCGCACGCGACCGGATTCGGTACCGCTCTGAGCGGAGCGGCCGACGGGGGTCGCTCGTATGCACTCGCACTCGGCGGCGGATTGAGTCACTCGTGGGCACAGGGCCCCGCGATGACGGTGTCGGTGTCGGGTTGGGGATCGGGCGCGACCGCCGATACGACCGGCGTCACCTGCGTCGGCGCGCAATCCTTCGCAATGAATACGGGAACCGGCCAGTGGTGCGCGGTGGGGGTCGGTTCCACGCCTCGATAAAGATTTCCCGTTTTTCCGCTGCACTGTGACGGGGGTGGTGAGTGCCTGTAATCTTGCACTCACCACCCCCGAGTGCTAAGAATGCACTTAGCACTCGCAACACGTGAGTGCCAGGTCGGGACGGTGAGACCGGGAATAACGACACTCCCTGGTCGTCCGTCGCGGGCACTGAACCCGGCCGGCAAGCGTGTCACCCCCATACCCGGAGGATCACTTCGCAATGGCCAAGATCATCGCGTTCGACGAAGAGGCTCGTCGCGGCCTCGAACGGGGCCTCAACAGCCTCGCCGACGCAGTCAAGGTGACGTTGGGCCCCAAGGGTCGCAACGTCGTTCTCGAGAAGAAGTGGGGCGCTCCCACGATCACCAACGATGGTGTGTCCATCGCCAAGGAGATCGAGCTCGAGGACCCGTACGAGAAGATCGGCGCCGAGCTGGTCAAGGAAGTCGCCAAGAAGACCGACGACGTTGCGGGTGACGGCACCACCACCGCCACCGTTCTCGCCCAGGCGCTGGTGCGCGAGGGTCTGCGCAACGTTGCAGCCGGCGCGAACCCCCTCGGCCTCAAGCGCGGCATCGAGAAGGCTGTAGAGGCCGTCACGGCTCGCCTGCTCGACACCGCCAAGGAAGTCGAGACCAAGGAGCAGATCGCTGCTACCGCCGGCATCTCCGCCGGTGACCCCGCGATCGGTGAGCTCATCGCCGAGGCCATCGACAAGGTGGGCAAAGAAGGCGTCATCACCGTCGAGGAGTCCAACACCTTCGGCCTCCAGCTCGAGCTGACCGAGGGCATGCGCTTCGACAAGGGCTACATCTCCCTCTACTTCGCCACTGACGCAGAGCGTCAGGAAGCGGTCCTCGAGGATCCCTACATCCTGCTCGTCAGCTCCAAGATCTCCACGGTCAAGGACCTGCTGCCGCTGCTCGAGAAGGTCATCCAGTCGGGCAAGCCGCTGCTGATCATCGCCGAGGACGTCGAGGGCGAAGCCCTGTCGACGCTCGTGCTGAACAAGATCCGCGGCACCTTCAAGTCTGTCGCCGTCAAGGCTCCGGGCTTCGGCGACCGCCGTAAGGCTCAGCTCGCCGACATCGCCATCCTCACCGGTGGCGAGGTCATCAGCGAAGAGGTCGGCCTCTCCCTCGAGACCGCCGGCGTCGAGCTGCTCGGCCAGGCACGCAAGGTCGTCGTCACCAAGGACGAGACCACCATCGTCGAGGGTGCGGGCGATCCCGACTCCATCGCCGGTCGCGTCAACCAGATCCGCGCCGAGATCGAGGCGTCGGATTCGGACTACGACCGCGAGAAGCTGCAGGAGCGCCTCGCCAAGCTGGCCGGTGGCGTCGCCGTCATCAAGGCCGGCGCTGCGACCGAGGTCGAGCTCAAGGAGCGCAAGCACCGCATCGAAGATGCCGTGCGTAACGCCAAGGCAGCCGTCGAAGAGGGCATCGTCGCCGGTGGTGGCGTTGCACTGCTGCAGGCCGCTCCGGCTCTGGACGACCTGAAGCTCGAGGGTGACGAGGCCACCGGTGCGAACATCGTCCGCGTCGCTCTCGAAGCTCCGCTGAAGCAGATCGCCTTCAACGCCGGCCTCGAGCCCGGCGTGGTTGCCGAGAAGGTTCGCAACCTGCCCGCGGGTCACGGCCTCAACGCCGCGACCAACGAGTACGGCGACCTGCTTGCTGCCGGCATCAACGACCCGGTCAAGGTCACCCGCTCGGCACTGCAGAACGCGGCGTCCATCGCGGCTCTGTTCCTGACCACCGAGGCCGTCGTCGCCGACAAGCCGGAGAAGTCTTCCGCTCCGGTCGGCGATCCGACCGGCGGCATGGGCGGCATGGACTTCTGATCCAGCCCCCGGCATCTGCCAGGTAGTCCTCCGCGAGGCCCGATCCCACTCCGGTGGGGTCGGGCCTCGCGGCATATCCGGGGAATCGTCTTCACAATTCGACGCGGTAGACCATTTTCGGGCGTGGATCTCCGGCGCGAATTCCTGATGCGTTCGCCAGGAACGCATTGCGGGAGTACCGGGACTGGAATATGTAGCTCCCGCAAGGTTCCGGCGTCTTCCTGTACCTGGAAAATGGAGGCCCGTACGCCGGGCCCGATGCCTTGCTTACGGCTGCGACCAGTGCGGTTGCGACTCGATATCCCACACGTAGCCCTGATGTCCGATTCGTTCCCATCGGGACGTCTATGGTGTATCAATTGACAGCGCTCCGGTTATTCGGGGCGGTAACTGAGCGTCGCCGCTTGGCTGACGAATGCATACGGGAGGTCGGTCGAGTGATCTCGGCGTTGTTCCGGCGAGTGATCGCCACTGTGGGGATAGGGGTGCTGGTTCTCCTCGGAGCACCGGGTATTTCGTCCGCCGAGCCCGTTTCGCATCTCTCCGACATCGAGGTCAAGAGCGATCGCGTCGTGGTGGCTCATGTGTACTCCGCGGCGATGGATCGTGTCGTGCCGCTGCGCGTGTACAAGCCGGCGGACACGAGCGAGCCGAGTCCGACGCTCTATCTGCTGAACGGTGCCAGTGGCGGACAGGGGGTGGCCACCTGGGATGCGCGGACGGACATGGAGGAGTTCTTCGCCGACAAGAACGTCAACGTCGTCACTCCGCTGGACGGCTCGTTCACCTACTACACCGATTGGCTTCAGGACGACCCGGTTCTGGGCCGGAACAAGTGGACGACCTTCCTCACTCGCGAACTGCCGCCGATCATCGATGCCGAATTCGGCACGACCGGTGTGAATGCGATCGCCGGGCTGTCGATGTCGGGGACCTCGGTTCTCAGTCTCGCGATCGCGGAGCCGACGTTGTACAAGGCGGTGGGTGCCTACAGTGGCTGTGCCGAAACAAGTTCCGAGCTCGGGCAACTCTATGTCCGGACGGTGGTGGAGAGTCGCGGAGAAGGAAACGCGGAGAACATGTGGGGTCCGTACGGCGGCCCCGGGTGGGTCGAGAACGATCCGTATGTCAACGCCGAGAAGTTGCGTGGCATCGATCTCTACATCTCCTCGGCTACCGGGCTGCCGGGTGAGCATGATCATCTCGGCGGTGCCGGGGTCGGCGACGATCCGGTCGTGCTGGCGAACCAGGTGGTTGTCGGAGGCGTGATCGAGGCTGCGATCGATGACTGCACCCGCAGGTTGGCCGAGCGCCTGGAGGAGTTGGAGATTCCCGCTGAATTCGAGTTCCGGCCCGCGGGCACGCACTCGTGGGGTTACTGGGAGGACGACCTGCACCAGTCGTGGCCCATGCTTGCGGAGGCTCTCGAGGTTCGCTGAGGCATCCACCGGCCGGGCACGGCCGACCGGATGGCGACGACCTTGTCGCGGTTTCGCGGAGTCGGAATTAGGTATTCCGAAGCCTACGGGTCGACGCGGATCGCACCGGACAGGATGTTGATTCCACATAAGGTGTCTCCGATCAAACGGCGGGCGGCACCGACCCCGGTCTTCACGCACCCGGGTCGGTGCCGCCCGCCGTTTCCCGTCTTACTGATGTCTTCTGGACGCCTGCCGGAGACTGGCATGTTGGAATCCACCCCGGACTGGGCACATTCGTGAGGGCGGCCGGGGAACGACCACTGCGGTCAGTCGCGGAATGGCCCACGATGTGGTTGTGGCCAGGTATAGACCTCCGGAACTGGGCCCGTTCCCATCAAAATGTCCGATTCACACCATTCCGTTTCTTCGTGGTGTATCAATTGATGCACTCCGGACTATCCGGAGTGGGTAACCGGCGTCGCTGTGAACGGCGACGAAGCATCGGGGAGGGGCGGAGTGGTCTCGGCGTTGTTCCAGCGGATAGTCGTGGCAATGGCGACAGGTGCCACGATTCTCATCGGGATTCCGAACATTGCTGCTGCCGAGCCTGTTTCGCATCTCTCTCGCATCGAGGTCGAGAGCGATCGGGTCGTTGTGGCCTATGTGTACTCCGCGGCGATGAAGCGTGTCGTGCCGCTGCGTGTCCGTACACCGGCCGACGCGAGCGAGCCGAGGTCCACCCTGTATCTGCTCAACGGTGCCAGCGGTGGGCAGGGTGTCGCGACGTGGGATGTGCAGACGAACATCGACGAGTTCTTCGCCGAGAAGAACGTCAACGTCGTTACTCCGCTGGAGGGGTCGTTCAGTTACTACACCGATTGGATTCGGGACGACCCGACTCTGGGCCGGAACAAGTGGACGACGTTCCTCACTCGTGAACTGCCGCCGATCATCGATGCCGAATTCGGTACAACCGGTGTGAACGCGATTGCGGGGTTGTCGATGTCGGGGACGTCGGTTCTGAGTCTCGCGATTGCGGAGCCGACGCTGTACAAGGCGGTGGGTGCCTACAGCGGTTGTGCCGAAACGAGTTCCGAACTGGGACAGTTCTATGTCCGGACCGTGGTCGAAAGTCGCGGAGAAGCGGATGCGGAGAACATGTGGGGCCCGTTCGACGGTCCGGGTTGGGTCGAGAACGATCCGTATGTCAACGCGGAGAAGTTGCGTGGCATCGACCTGTACATCTCGTCGGCTTCCGGGCTGCCGGGCAGGCACGAGCATCTCGCCGCCCGCTCCGTGGGCAACGACCCGGCTCTGTTGCTGAACCAGGTAGTGGTGGGTGGCGTGATCGAGGCCGCGGTCGACGACTGCACCCGTCGTCTCGCTGCGCGACTCGAAGAGTTGGGTATTCCCGCTGTGTTCGAATTCCGCCCGACGGGAACGCACTCTTGGGGCTATTGGGAGGACGACCTGCATCAGTCGTGGCCCATGCTTGCGGAGGCTCTCGGGGTGCGCTGAGGTATTCGCCGACCTGGGCGCTCGCCGTAGCGAGCCGCCCGGGGTGATCTCGTGTGTTGTTGTGCGACAACGTTTTTGGGATGCAGTTTCCGTCAAGAATTGTACTGCCGAGATGTTGACGCTTCGACTACCGCACACTAGTGTTACCTGCGACACAGCCCGAAAGAGTTTGTGTCACAACAATTTCCGTTCAATGATCATCAGGAGGACGCATGGGTAGCACGACCATAACCGAGATCATCAACTTCTTCTTCTCCCTGCTCTTGCAGAGCGCGCAGTTCTTCAGCTGATCCCAGCTGTACCCGATCGTTGCTGTGCCTGACGCCGCTGTATTCGACACCCGGGGACACGAGGTCTCCGGAAGTAATCTGGAGGAAAAATGGGTAGCATCTCCAACGGTTTGGAAGTCATCAGCCAGCTCGTCGAACTGATTCTGGTGATCACGCCGGCGATCCTGACCGGGTCGCTCTAGGCCGCGAAACGTCCGAACAGGCCGTGGGTTCCCGAAGTCGGGTACCCACGGCCTCTCCGTTCTTCGGCTCGTGCCGAGTGGATCACTCGCTGAACGCCGGTTCGGGCGCCTGTTTCGCGAGCCGGGCCGCGATGGCTGCGCACACAAGCAGTTGAATCTGATGAAAAAGCATGAGGGGCAGGACGATCAATCCGATGGGCTCTCCGGGAAACAGCACCGTCGCCATCGGAAGTCCGGTCGCAAGCGACTTGGTGGAACCGCAGAACAGGATCGCCGCGCGGTCCTCGTACGAGAATCCGAGCTTGGGTGGTGCGAACCAGGTGAGTGCCAGCACGATCGCCAGCAGGAGTATGCACACGCCCACGAGTGCGAGGAGGCGGAGCACGGACAACTGAGTCCAGATCCCCTCGTTCATGCCGCGGCTGAAGGCCACGTAGACGACGAGCAGAATCGAACCGCGGTCGACGAGCTTGAGGGGCTTGCCGTGTGCGGTGACCCAGCCACCGATCCAGCGGCGCAGGACCTGGCCCGCGACGAACGGGACGAGCAGCATGAGGACGATGTCCAGCACTGCCGCGGAACTGAAGGTGACTCCTTGCGTACTCATGGTCACGGCCACGAGGGCCGGGGTGAAGAGGATGCCGAGCAGGCTCGACGCGGAGGCCGAGACGACCGCTCCGGGAATATTGCCGCGCGCAACGGAAACCAACGCGATCGAGGACTGCACCGTCGAGGGCAACAGGCACAGGTACAGCACACCGAGATAGAGCGGATCGCTGAGGAGCCACGGGACGAAGACCTTTGCCGCAAGCCCGAGGAGCGGGAAGATCACAAATGTGGTCGCGAGGATGGTCGCGTGCAGCCGCCAGTGCTTCAGGCCCGCGACTGCTTCCGCGGTGGACAGGCGCGCGCCGTACAGGAAGAAGAGCAGGCCGATCGCAATCTTCGATGCCCATGTAAAGACGTCGAGTCCGATGCCGTGTGCGGGCAGGGCCGCGGCGACGGCAACTGTCAGCACGATCCCGATGAGGAAAGGGTCGAGTCGGTTGAGAAACGGGATCTTCGCCAGCATGGTTCGACGCTAGGCCATCGCAGGTTGATTCGAGAAGCCGATTACCGCGATCACTGTGATCACGGATTGTGATTGAATACCGGAGTGTTCGATCCCGTCCATCTACGAAGTTTCCTGGCCGTCGAAAGGGAACGAAGTTTCACCGCGGCCGCGCGCCGCCTCGGTCTGCGCCAATCGACGGTGAGTCAGCACGTCGCCAAACTCGAGGCGACCGCGGGCCGCCGGTTGTTCGTGCGCGACACCCACACCGTCGAGCCGACGGCCGACGGAAGCGCGATGCTCGGTTTCGCACGCGAGATTCTCGACCGCCACGACGCGGCCCAGCGCTACTTCACCGAATCCACCGTGAGCGGTCGCGTGCGATTCGGTGCATCCGACGACCTGGTACTGCACGAGTTGCCGGCGATCCTGGCCGAATTCCGGCGGGGGCACCCACGGGTGGATTTCGAGCTGACTGTCGGACTCAGCGAAAACCTGCATCGAAGCCTCGACAACGGCGAACTCGACCTCATGTTCGGCAAGCGCCGACCGGGTGAGCGGCACGGAGAGCTGATCTTCCGCGACAAGCTCGAGTTCCTCGGCGCCCCGGATTTCGTGCTCGACCCGGACGGTCCGATTCCGCTCGTCACCTACCCACACCCGTCGCTCACGCGGGAGATCGCACTCGACGTACTCCAGCGCTGCGGATACGGGGCCCGGGTGACCTGCGTCGCAGACAGTCTCATCGGTTTGAGTGCGGCCGCCTTGGCGGGCCTGGGCGTCGTCCTGCATGCCAGCAGGCTCCCGCCGGCGGGTCTCGTCCCGGTTCGGTCCGGGGCCCGCCGGTTACCCGACGCCGGCCACCTCGACTTCGTTCTCGTCGCGCGCCGTAGCGTGCTCAGTGAGCCGGAGAGCGCGCTGAGGGCGGCAATTCTTGCCAATGCGGACCGGCTGGTGCGCGAGGCCCGTGACAGCGAGGCTCATTCGGGGAGCAGCATCCACAGTGCGAGATAGACCAGTATCGCTGTACCGCCGGTGACGAAGGCCGCGAGAACTGCGATCGCGCGGACGAGATTGACGTCCACTCCGAAGTACTCGGCGAGGCCGCCGCAGACACCACCGAGCATGCGCTGCGAGGAGGAACGGACGAAGGGGCGGGGTGTGTTGTTCTCGAATGTCATGAGTCGATCGTGCCGGTCGCGGACCCGTCGCACATCAGGGCCGAACCCCGATTTCCACCCTGATCTTTTTCTCGGTAGCCAGGTCGACTCTGCGCTGTGGAACGACGTTCTCGCAGTACAGCTCGCCCACAGGTCGATCCGGAAGTTCCTGCCCGAGAACGTGTCCGAAGATCACCTGCGGGCGATCGCCGGGACGGCCTCGTCGGCTCCGAGCTCGAGCAACTTGCAATTGTGGAGTGTGATCACCGTGACCGATCGCGATCGGCTCGGCCGCACCGCCGAACTGGGCGCCGAACCGGCCTTGCCCGACCACAGTTTCGCCGTGGTCGGGCTGGTCATCGGCCATCCCGATCCGGCAGAGTCGCCGGAGGTCAAACCCCGGCTCGGACAGGATGTCGTGCTGCATCACGAGCAGTACGACGCTGCAGGGACAGGATGCGGGAGTGCGCGCCTACGAGGGCGAGATCGCGGAGTTCTATCGGCACCAGGGGCTCGCGGACAGCTGGATCGAACGTGTCCTGGGCCGGTCCGCTTCTCCCGGCGCTCTGGGAGCGGAGAATTGCTTCGAAAAAAGTTGCTACAGAAAGGATTCGGTCTGGATTGACGACTGCTCCGGTCGGGCTATCGGCACACGATGGTGAGTCCGATTCCTCGCCACACCTCGGTCTCGATCCGCTTGAACACCTTGTCCCCGTGGTCGTACTCGTAATCGACCTCGGTCCGATTGCCCTTGTCGCGCTGTTCGGTGACGACGCATCGACCCGACAGGTTGCCCGACCGGTTCGTGATCGTGAAGGGGATGTTCCGCTCGGTAAGGAGCTCGACTGCGGACTGCTGGTTCATGCCCACGACAACAGGTGCGGTTTGTGCTGCGGCAGTGCCGGTTCCGAGGGCGACGGCGGCGGTTGCGACGAAGAGGGCCCCGATGAGCTTGGTACGCATGAATTCTCCCGATGACGAGTGGTCTACGAAAACGATCATGTCGATCGTGCACCGGGTATGCACCCGAACACATCCGGGCACACCCCCCATTTGGACCCTGAACCGCGGTCTCGGGGTGGGGGTGGGAGTCCGGGTGCACGCCGTCGAGCCGCGTCCGCCTGCGCCGCGCATCGACAGGTGCGGGGGCGGGTGCTTCCGAACCCGGGAACGTCGAGCCCGGAACGGCCTACGCTGAGCCGGTGGAAACCGTACCGATCCAGCTACCCGACGGCACCACCACACCCGTGCGGTTGTTCGCGGGCCCGGGCCACGAGCACGAAGAACGCCGCGACGCGTCCCGGGCCGTCGTCGTGACGGTGCCGGGCCTCGGTGTTCCGGCGGGGTACTACGAATCGTTCGCCGAGGCGCTCACCGGCTACGGGTTCGATGCAGCGATCTGCGAACTGGCGGGGCAGGGGGACAGCCGGCCAAGGCCCGGTCCGGATAGCACGTACGGGTACCAAGAGATCGTCGCAGTGCATCTACCTGCGGTGTTCGAGGTGGTGCGGGAGCGTTTCCCCGATTCGACGCCCTATCTGCTCGGGCACTCGATGGGTGGCCAGCTCGGTGTCCTCTACGCGTCGCGGATCCGGGGACGGCTCGGCGGGCTGATCCTCGTCGCCGCGGGCACCCCCTACTACCGGCACTATCGGGGCACCCGCCGTCCCGGGCTCCTGCTGGGTTCGGCAGCGATGTCCCTGACGTCGAGCGTCGCGGGTTTCTGGCCCGGCGACCGGATCGACGTGGCGGGCTTCGGCAGACAGTCCCGCGTGCTGATCTCCGACTGGGCGCGGCTCGCCCGCGGAGGGCGATTCGAGCCGGCCGGCGCAGATATCGACTACGAGCAGCGACTGGCACGCCTGTCCCTGCCGGTCCTGTCGATCACGATCGAGGGTGACGATCTGACCCCCGTCGAGTCGGCCGCGCACCTGCTCGGCAAACTGCCCGCCGCGGACATCACGACGTGGCACAACCCCCGGCGTCTCGGTCACAACGGGTGGATTCGCGACAACGCCGAGACGGTGGCGAAGGTCGCCGAGTGGCTACGCGACCGCTAGCCCAGTTTGTCCTCGAGGAACGTGAAGGTCAGCGCCGACTTGAACGCCGCCTGGGCGTTGTCGGCAGCGCCGCCGTGCCCGCCTTCGATGTTCTCGTAGTACCAGACCTCGTGGCCCTGTTCTTCCAGGCGCGCGACCATCTTGCGAGCGTGCCCAGGATGCACGCGATCGTCGCGGGTGGAGGTGGTGACGAGGATCGGCGGATACTCGGCGGCCGGGTCGGTGTTCTGATACGGCGAGTACCTGGCGAGGAACTCCCACTCCTCGGCCTTGTCCGGGTCACCGTATTCGGCCATCCAGGACGCGCCCGCGAGAAGGAGGTGGTAACGCTTCATGTCGAGCAGCGGGACCTGGCAGACGATCGCGCCGAACAACTGCGGGTATCGGGTGAGCATCACACCCATGAGGAGCCCGCCGTTGCTACCGCCCTGTGCGCCGAGCTGCTCCGCTGTGGTGATGCCCCGTGCGACAAGGTCTTTCGCCACGGCCGCGAAGTCCTCGAAGACCTTGTGCCGGTTCTCCTTCAACGCCTGGGTGTGCCACGCCGGACCGTATTCTCCGCCGCCCCGGATGTTGGCGATCACGTACGTGTGCCCCTTCTCGAGCCACGCGCGGCCGATCCCGCCGCTGTAGGCAGGCACCATCGAATTCTCGAACCCTCCGTAGCCGTAGAGCAGGGTGGGTGAGGGGGACGTGATGTTGCGTCCCACCACGAAGTACGGCACCTGGGTGCCGTCGTCGGACGTCGCGAAATGCTGCACGACCGAGATCCCTGCGGTGTCGAAGAAGGACGGCGCGGCCTTGATTGCTTCGAGCGGGCCGCCGACCGTGCCGGACAGCAGTGTCGCCGGGATCGTGAAACCGCTCGAATTGAGGAAGAAGTCGTCTCCGGTCAGCGGATCGACGTCGATGATCGACGTGGACGTCGCGTCCGGCACGCCGGGCATGGCCTCGTCCGTCCAGCCGTCGGCGCCGGGGGTGAGCACACGCATGTCGGTCTGCACGTCGCGCAACGTGACGACGAGCAGGTGGTTCTGTGTCCACGCGTACTGTTCGAGCGACGTGTGCTCGTCGGGAGTGAACAACACCGTCAGGTCTCGCGAGCCCGCCAGGTACGAGGGATAGTCCGCAGCGAGCAGTGCGCCGGCGGGATGGCCGAGCCACTCGGAACGGGTCCGGATCAGCAGGTGGTCGCGGTAGACGCTCACCCGTGCGTCATCCGGTACCTCGAGTTCGACGAGGTCGCCGGCCGGGGTCAGTTCGAAACGCCGGGCCCGGTAGAAATCGAGCGCGCGATCGACGAAACTGCGCTCGTAACCGGGTGTGTCGTCGTACCAGGCGGAAACTGCGACATCGCCGGTTTCACCTTCGAAGACGGTCTTCGCGTCCGCGAGCGGCGTCCCGCGCTTCCAGCGCGCAGCGATGCGGGGATATCCGGAGTCGGTGAGCGATCCATCGCCGAAATCTGTTCCCACATAGACGGTGTCGGCGTCGATCCAGCCGATGTCGGTCTTCGCCTCCGGCACTTCGAAGCTCTCCGGTCCGGAGACGAATCGGCGTGTGACGAGATCGAATTCGCGGACCACCGTTGCGTCGGCGCCTCCGCGCGAGAGGCTGACGAGTGCGCGCGTCTGGTCCGGGCGCAGGACCTGCGCACCCGACCACACCCAGTTCTCGCCTTCCTCCTCGGCCACCGCGTCGAGGTCGACCAGAACGTCCCACTCCGGGGTGTCGCGGAGGTACTGATCCATCGTCGTGCGACGCCACAGCCCGCGCACGTGGTCGGCGTCCCGCCAGTAGTTGTAGAGGTAGTCGCCGCGGCGCCGGGCATAGGGGATACGGGCGTCGGTGTCGAGTACTTCGCGGATACCGCTCTCGAGTGCGGAGAAACCGCCGCTGCGGGTGTAGGCGTCGACCGTGCGCTCGTTGTGGGCACGGACCCAGTCGAGTTGCTTGTCGCCCGTGACGTCCTCGAGCCAGAGGTAGGGATCGGTCGTGGTGTCGCTCATGACCTCATTTCTACCCGGCATTAGGCTGCCCGGGTGCAGCTCACCCCCGCGGACGCGCAGATGTACTGGCTCTCCGAACGGATGCCCAACGACCAGTTCCTGCTGTTCTGCTTCGCTACCGACGCCGATGTGGATGCGGTACGCGAGACGGTGGGCAGTCGCGTCCGGCGGATGGGGGAGCTGTTGTGTCACGTCCGGGACGTACCCGGACATCTCGACTATCCGTATTGGGCCCCAAGGCGTTTCGGTGAGGATCTGGTGGTCGGACATCAGCTTTCCGACTCGTCGTGGACCGGCCTGCAGAGCGAATTGGGTGTCCTCGTCGCGACGTCGCTCGACGCGCGCGAGAGCCCGTGGCGTCTACACGTGTTCCCCGGCGTGCGCGACGCGCCGGGATGCGACGACGCTGCACTCGTGGTCGTGTGGCAGGTCTCTCATGCCTTCGCAGACGGTCGCAGAGCGACGGAACTGGCCCGGGCACTGTTCGGAACCGGCGAACCGCCGGCCTCGGTTCGACCGCCGCCGGTGCCGTCCACACCCGTCATGCTGGCGCGAGCGTTCGCGGGCTTCCCCGGGCGCGTCGCACGGACGTTCACGGCAGGACGACGTGCCGCGGACGCCGCACGCGCACTCGACGCGGCCACCGCGGCCGGTGAGATTCCACCCCCCGCACCCGGGCGGCCCCTCACCGGTCTCGACACCGATCCGGGCACCGAACGGTCGGTGCGCATGGTGGTGTGCCCCGCAGCCCTCTTCCGCAGTGGCGGGCACACAATCACCACTGTCGCGTTGACAGCGGTGTCCGTGGCGGTGTCCAGGTTCCTCGCGGCGCGCGGCGAGGACGTCCCGGACCTGCTCGGTGCAGAGGTCACGATCGCGGTCGGCGCTGTAGGACCCGCTCACAACAACTACCGCAACGCCGGCGTCGAACTGTTCGTCACCGAACCGGACCTGCGCATCCGGGCCACCCGGATCGCTGCCGACCTGGCGGAGCGTCGTGCACGAGTGACCCATCCGCTGCCGGCGCAACGCGATGCGGCAACCGAGCACGTTCCCGCCCCGGCACTGCGGTTCGGGATCGTCCGGTATCCCGCGACGGTACTTCCTGTGACCGTCACCGGTAACACCGTTGTGTCGAGCGTCGACCGCGGTCCTGCCGACCTTGCGCTCGCCGGCGGACCTGTGATGTTCAGTGCGGGCTTCCCGGGTTTGTCCCCGGCCATGGCGCTGACCCACGGCGTATACGGACTCGGGGAGACCGTGACGATCGGAGTGGCGGCCGGAACCCGGGTGGTCCCGGATCTCGACGTGTACGAGCAGATGCTGCGCGCGGCCGTCGAGGAGGTCGGCGCGGCTCTTGCGCTCGGCGACTGATCGCCGGGTGGAAAGCCGGCGGTCGCCGCGGTTCCACGCATGTACCGTGCGAAGGAGGATCGAATCGTCGGAAGCGGGGGCAGCACGGCATGGGCGTATACGCAGTCACGGGATCAGCGTCGGGAATGGGCAAGGCGAGCGCGGAAAGATTGCTCGCCGCTGGTCACACCGTGATCGGAGTGGACATCAGGGACGCAGACGTGGTGGCAGACCTGTCCACGCCACAGGGCAGGTCCGATGCCATCCGTGAGACGCTCGCCCTGGCCGGGGGCGCCCTCGACGGTGCCGTGCTCGCCGCGGGTCTCGGACCTACCCCCGGAAAAGAAGCGCTGATCGCACAGGTCAACGTGCGCGGCGTGATCGACCTCCTGGTGGGGTGGCGTCCCGCGCTCGCCGCGAGCGGAAACAGCAAGGTCGTGGTGTTCGGCTCCAATTCCACGACCACCACGCCGGGTGTGCCGAACTCCGCGGTCAAGGCTTTTCTCGCGGGCGACATGGACAAAGGCGTCGCGCGGGCCACCCGGATCGCCAAGTCGGGCCCCCCGTTCACCTACGCGGCTTCGAAGATCGCGGTGACGCGCTGGGTGCGACGCACGGCGGTGGCACCGGAATGGGCGGGTTCCGGCATCCGGCTCAATGTCCTCGCACCGGGTGCGATCTCGACACCGCTGCTCGACGCGCAACTCGACAGCCCGCTGAAGAGAGCGGTCGAGAGTTTCCCCGTTCCGCTCGGCGGATTCGGCGACGCCGCGCAGATCGGGCAATGGGTCGAGTTCATGCTGTCGCCGGCCGCCGACTTCATGGCCGGCAGTGTCGTTGTCGTCGACGGTGGGACCGAGGCGTATTTCCGGCCGGACGACTGGCCCGTCCGTGTGCCGTTCCGGTCGATACCCGGATACCTGCGCAAGATGCGAGCTTTCCGCCGCTGACTCCTCCCCGCTCGTGATGGGCTGCTCGAAACCGGGCATCCTCCGATCGGGTGATCGATCGGGCGACGGTCGGGCGATGTGCCCGCACGGTGCAGTAGGGCACCCTCGCAGCATGCCCATTGTCGAAGTAAGAGGTCTCTACAAACGGTACGGAGACCGGACCGCCGTCGACGGCGTGAGTTTCGATGTGCGAGAAGGGGAGATCTTCGGGATCCTCGGCTCGAACGGGGCAGGTAAGACCACGACGGCCGAATGTGTCTCCGGGCTGCGGAGACCCGACGAGGGCACCGTCCGCGTCGCGGGACTCGACCCGATCGCCGATCGTGTCGCCCTCACGGAATTACTCGGCGCACAGCTACAGCAGAGTGAACTGCAACCGAAAATGACGGTGCGCGAAGCACTCGAGCTCTACGCGTCCTTCTATCCACACCCGGTGGACGGGATCGCACTCGCCGAACGACTCGGCCTGGGCCACGCGCTGGGCACCCGCTTCGCGAAGCTCTCGGGTGGTCAGCAACAACGGCTGTTCATCGCGCTCGCCCTGATCGGGGCGCCCCGCGTCGTGGTGCTGGACGAACTCACCACGGGCCTGGACCCACGCGGACGCCGCGAGACGTGGGAGCTGATCGAGGAGATCCGCGCCTCGGGGGTGACGGTGCTGCTGGTCACCCATTTCATGGAAGAGGCACAGCGGTTGTGCGACCGGGTCGCGATCTTCGATTCCGGCAGGATCGAAGCGCTGGGCACACCCACCGAACTCATCGATCGGACCTCGACCGCGGTCGTCGTGTCGTTCCGCCCGTCCGCTTCGCTCGATCCGGAGGCGCTCAGCGCTCTGCCGGGCGTGCTGGCGGTGCGGCGCGACCACGATCGGCTTGTCGTCGAAGGCAACGACGAGTCGGTCGAGGCCGTGCTCGCACTTCTCGCCCGCGAGGGGATCTCGCCTCGACGGCTCCGCATCACCGAAGCCACACTCGACGACGCTTTCCTCGACATCACCGCATCGGAGAAACTGACATGACGATCGGGACGAACCCCACCGCCGCGGTGGTACGCACCGAAGCCCGCCTGTTCACCCGCGAGCCCGGAGCACTGTTCTGGATCCTTGTGTTTCCCGTGGTGCTGCTGACCATCCTCGGGCTCATTCCCGCCTTCCGGGAGGCCGATCCGGGACTCGGGGGTCGCCGGGTGATCGATCTGTACGTCCCGATCGCGGTGCTGCTGTCGATGATCGTCGCCGGTATCCAGACCATGCCGGCGGTGCTGTCGACTTATCGCGAACGCGGAATCCTGCGGAGGCTCTCGGTGACCCCCGCCCGGCCACAGGCACTGCTCCTGGCGCAGATCCTGATCCATGCGGTAGCCGTGGCCGCATCGATCGTGCTGGCCCTGCTCGTCGGCCGCGCAGTGTTCGGGGTGGCGTTTCCGGAGCAACCGTGGGGTTACGCGCTGGCGGTGCTGCTCACACTCGCCGCGGCGCTGAGCATAGGCGCTGCGATTGCAGCCGTGTCGGCGAGCGCGCGGATCGCACAGACGGTGGGCACGATCGTCTTCTTTCCGATGATGTTCTGCGCCGGCGTGTGGCTGCCCGTCCAGACGATGCCCGATCTGTTGCAGCGGATCGTGGGTGTGACACCGTTCGGTGCCGCATCCGAGATCCTCGACCAGGCTGCCCGGGGGGAATGGCCGAGTGCCGGTGGGATGGCGGTGGTGGCGTTGTGGGCCGTGGCGCTCACTGTTGTGGCGGTCCGCTGGTTCCGGTGGGAGTGATCCTGCTGCGGGACTGCCCGTCGAATCCGCTAAGTCCGTTGGCAACTGCGGGGAGACCCGTCATGCTTGAACGCGTGACGACAGCGCACCCGTCCGACGAGCCGTGGGACCGCTTCTACATGTGGGGGCCATCGACGCTGCTGGTCGTTGCCGCCATCGTGTCCGCAGCCACGGCGACGCTGGTGATGACTCCCGCCGAATACGTCCCGGCATCGGCGTCGGCCGTTGCGGCGGTGTGCTGGGAAGGGTGGTGGTTGCGGTACGGAGGTGCCGCCGGCCCCACGGCGCGAGCGGTCTACTTCACGGTGCGGACCGCAGTGGCCTTCGCTCTGAGCTGGTTCAATCCGTTCTTCGCGTTCTACGCCTGTATGGGTTACTTCGACGCGCATCGAATGCTCCCCGAGCGGTGGGCCCGCGCCGGGATATTCGCGACTGCGCTGAGCCTGGCGGGCTCGCAGTCCGGGGGTCTGCCTCCGAAAAGCCCCATGATGTGGGTCGGGTTCGGCGCGCTGTTCGTCATCAACGCCTCGATCGCGACCGTGATGTTCCGTATGGGCGAACGCGACCAAGTGCTGGCAGAGGAACGGATCGATTCGATCGCAGAACTCGAACGAACGAATCGGCTTTTGGCTCAGGCGCTTTCGGAGAACAAGGCGTTGCACGCGCAGCTCGTGCTCCGCGCGCGTGAAGCAGGGATCGACGATGAGCGCCGCCGCCTCGCCGCAGAGATCCACGACACTCTGGCGCAGGACCTCACCGGCATCGTCACCCAATTGCAGGCTTCCCAGGACGCGGTCGATCCCGTCGTGGCGAGGCGGCATGTGGATCGGGCCCAGGCGCTCGCGCGGCGCAGCCTGGGAGGGGCACGTCGCTCCGTGCAGAACCTGGTGCCGCAGGCACTCGAACAGTCGTCTCTCGGCGATGCTCTGGCGCAGGTGGTCGCGACATGGTCCGCGGAGTTCGGAGTCCGCGCCGAATTCACCGTCACGGGCACGGTCGTGCCGTTGCACGACGAACTCGGTGCAACGCTCCTCCGGATCACCCAGGAGGCACTGACCAACGTGGGCAAGCACGCCGCTGCCGAGCGCGTCGGGGTGACGGTGTCGTACATGGACGACGAGGTGAGCGTGGACGTGCGCGACGACGGGTGCGGTTTCGATGCCGCAGCCGACCCGGCCGGCGGATTCGGCTTGCGAGGCATGCAGTCCCGGGCGGCACGGATGGGCGGTACCGTGAACATCGAAACCGAACCGGGTGGGGGGACTGCGGTTTCGGTTCGGGTGCCACTCGAGCGGGAGGAAGCGGCGTCGTGAGTACCGGGTCGGTCACCGTGCTGATCGTCGACGACCATCCCGTCGTCCGCGACGGCCTGCGCGGAATGTTCGCCGCCTCTCCGGAATTCGCGGTGGTGGGGGAGGCCTCGTCCGGGCCCGAGGCGGTGGCGGAGACCATCGGCCTCGATCCGGACGTGGTGCTGATGGACCTGAGGATGCCGCGCGGCGGAGGCGTCGCGGCAATCGCCGAACTCGCCGAGCGGCGCGTCCGCAGCCGCGTGCTCGTTCTCACGACCTACGACACGGACGCCGACGTCTTCCCCGCGCTCGAAGCCGGCGCGACCGGGTACCTGCTCAAGGACGCGCCCCGGGACGAGTTGTTCGCCGCTGTCCGTGCGGTCGCAGAGGGGCGAACCGTCCTTCCGTCGGCCGTCGCGACGCGTCTGCTGTCGCGCATGCGGGGCCCGCGGACGGGAACCTCGCGGACGCTGAGCACCCGGGAGCGAGAGGTCCTGGGGCTCGTCGCGAAGGGAACCTCGAACCGGGTCATCGCGCAGAAACTGTTCATCAGTGAGGCGACGGTCAAGACCCATCTGACCCACATCTTCGGGAAGCTCGAGGTGGCGGATCGCGCGGCGGCCGTGGCGACCGCCTACGACCGGGGCATTCTGGGCTGAAGTCTCTACTTCCTCCCGGGGGCGATACCGAACAGGAGTGCATCGATGCCGCCGACGAAGGCAGCGTCGTTGTCGAGAGGTTCGGAGGCGCCGCCACCGGCCGCTGCGAACAGCGCGGCGAGATGCGGATAGTCCCCGTGGGCGAGCATCGCTGCGAGATGCTCGGCACCGCCGCCTGCGTCGGAGACGGTGGCGCCGGCCCCTTCCTGGGTGGCGAAGTTGGTGACCCATCCCGAGATCAGGGCTACGCCCATCATGGTGGAGGTGGTGTCGAGGCTCGAGGGCGCGAGGGCTCCGACGAGTTGATCGAGGTATCGCACGGCGTTCGGCCCGAGTTGGGTCTGCTGAACCCGACTCATCCACGGGTGCCGTAGGTAAAGGGCGCGGGACTGCTCGGCGACGGCGAGTACGTCGGTGCGCACGTCGCCCGTCAGGGGAGCGAAGTCGTACTCGGCCGCTACCCGGTCGGCGATCAGTGCGAGCAGATCGTCTTTGCCCGACACGTAGCGGTAGAGCGCCGCCGCGGAGGTCCCGAGGGTGTCGGCGACTCGGCGCATCGAGAGTGCGGGCAATCCTTCGGCATCGACGAGTCGGATGCAGGCGTCGGCGATCTCGTCGAGCGTGTGCGCGCGCCTGGGCCCCGGCCGGGGTTCGTCGGACTGCAGCCACAGTGAGGTCGGCATGTGCACAGCATGCCCCAGCTTCCTGGTTGCGAACAACGTTCGCAGATGTATGCTCGAACTGCGAACGGTGTTCACAATTGACAGGGGGCGGACGTGGATGTCATCGAAACCGAAGGCCTGACCCGGCGCTACGGCAAGCGCACCGTCGTCGACGGAGTGGACCTCCACGTGCCCGACGGCACCGTGCACGCTCTGCTCGGTCCGAACGGATCGGGCAAGACCACCACGGTGCGCATGCTGGCAACGTTGCTGCGTCCGACCGCCGGTCATGCTCGCATCCTCGGACACGACACCGTGAGCGACGCTCACCTGGTACGCAGTCGCATCGGACTTGTCGGGCAGTTCCACGCCGTGGACCCTCGGCTCACCGGCGCCGAAAACCTGATGATGTTTGCCCGGCTCAACGGATTCCGTGCTCGAGATGCGCGTCGGCACGCCCTCGACCTACTCGAGCGCTTCGACCTCGCCGACGCGGCCGACCAGGCGGTTCGGGAATATTCGGGCGGTATGCGCCGTCGCCTCGACGTCCTCGCGGGTACGGTGGTGCGGCCCGCAGTGCTTTTCCTGGACGAGCCTTCCACCGGTCTGGATCCGCACAGCCGCAACGAAATCTACAGGCACGTACTCGATTACGTCGCCCAGGGCACAGCCGTCCTGCTGACCACTCAATACCTGGACGAAGCCGAGCGGCTCGCCGACACGATCACGATTCTCGACGGCGGCCGCACCGTTGCCACCGGGACGCCGTCGGAGATCGCCTCTGCCGTCGGCACCGGCCTCGACGTGGCGATTGCGCCCGAGGACCGGGATCGCGTAGTGAGTGTTCTCGCACGGTTCGGTGCGAAACAGGTGGGATCAGCTGCAATACAAGACAATTCGGTGAAGCTGTCGTTCGGGCTCGACCACGATCCGGCCCTGCTGCCGATTCTGCGTGCCCTGGACGCGGAAGGAATCGACGTGCACGACATCGGCCGGCGCCGCGCGAGTCTAGACGAGGCGTTTCTCGCGCTCACCGGTCATCCCACCGAGAGGACTCCGGCATGACCACCGACATCCACCCCGAGCCGACACCGTCCGTGGGTGCGGCCGCAGCCGCCCGTGTGGTGTTCGAGCGCACCATCGCGATGTACCGGCATGCTCCGGGCCTGCTCGCGGTCACCCTCGCCGCTCCCCTGGGAATGGTGTTGCTGTTCGGGTTCGTCTTCGGTGGGGCGCTGGCCGGGGACGCCGATCCGTCGGTATATCGCTCGTATCTGATGCCGGGCGTGTTCGTCCTCGTCGCCGCGATGGGTCTGACCTCGACCGCATCGACTGCCAACGCCGACCTGCACAGTGGTCTGACCGACCGGTTCCGCGCTCTGCCCATTTCCCGGGCTGCGGTCCCGACGGGACTCGCGCTCGCAGAGACGGTCACAGGTGTCGTCGCCCTCGCCGCCATGATGGGTATCGGCTACCTCGTCGGCTGGCGCATGGACGCGCCCATCGCCGACATCGTGCTCGCGCTGGTGCTCCTGTGTGCGTTCCGGCACGCGCTGAGTTGGCTGGGGATCCTCCTCGGTGTCGCGATTAGCGACGAGCGGATGCTGCAGCAGACGGCACCGATGATCTTCGGGCTGATCATGTTCTCCAATGTCTTCACACCGACCGAGGCGATGCCGTCGGTCGTGCGGACGATCGCGGAGTGGAATCCGGTGAGCGTGGTGGTGGCGGCATCGCGCGAGTTGTTCGGGTCCGGTGGTGTGGCCGGAGTCGACGCGGCCTGGCCGCTGCGACACCCTGTCGCGGCGGCCTTCGGATGGATTGCGCTGCTCCTCTTCGTGGCGGTTCCGGTCGCGGTGCGGCAGTACGGCGCGCGGCGGTGAGCGGACGAAAGAGACCCTACCGGTGGGTAACCAGACCATCGGCAGACAGTCGAATCGGGCAGGACTACCCTCTATGACCGTGACCTCACACTATGACGTCGTTGTCCTCGGAGCCGGTCCCGGTGGGTACGTCGCTGCTATCCGCGCGGCACAGCTGGGATTGAGCACCGCCATCATCGAGCAGAAGTACTGGGGCGGTGTGTGCCTGAACGTGGGCTGCATTCCCTCCAAGGCGCTTCTCCGAAATGCCGAGTTGGCGCATCTTTTCAACAAAGAGGCGAAGACCTTCGGCATCTCCGGAGATGTGTCCTTCGACTTCGGTGCCGCCCACGACCGCAGCCGCAAGGTGGCCGACGGTCGCGTCAAGGGCGTGCACTTCCTCATGAAGAAGAACAAGATCACCGAGTACGACGGTCTGGGCTCGTTCGTCGACGCCAAGACCATCGAAGTTGCGCTCTCCAAGGGCGGAACCGAACAGGTGACCTTCGACAACGTCATCATCGCGACCGGTTCGGTCACCAAATTGCTGCCGGGGACGGAGCTCAGCGCAAACGTCGTCACGTACGAGGAGCAGATCCTCACCCGTGACCTCCCGGGCTCGATCGTCATCGTCGGTGCGGGTGCCATCGGCATGGAGTTCGGATACGTCCTGAAGAACTACGGTGTCGACGTCACCATCGTCGAGTTCCTCGACCGCGCGCTGCCCAACGAGGACGCCGACGTCTCCAAGGAGATCGCGAAGGCGTACAAGAAGCTCGGCATCACGATCAAGACCGGCGCAGCCGTCCAGAAGATCTCCGACAACGGCACGAACGTCACCGTCGAGATCAAGGACAACAAGTCCGGCAACGTCGAGACCATGACCGTCGACAAGGTCCTGCAGTCGGTGGGATTCGCGCCGCGCATCGAGGGCTACGGCCTCGAGAAGACCGGTGTCGAGTTGACCGATCGCGGTGCGATCGCAATCGACGAGCGGATGCGCACCAACGTGGAGGGTATCTACGCGGTCGGTGACGTCACCGCGAAGCTTCAGCTCGCGCACGTCGCCGAGGCACAGGGTGTCGTGGCGGCCGAGACCATCGGCGGTGCCGAGACCCTCGAGCTCGGCGACTACCGCATGATGCCGCGCGCAACGTTCTGCCAGCCTCAGGTCGCGTCCTTCGGGCTGACCGAGCAGCAGGCGAAGGACGAGGGGTACGACATCAAGGTCGCGACCTTCCCGTTCACCGCGAACGGCAAGGCCCACGGTCTGGGCGACCCCACCGGCTTCGTCAAGCTCATCGCCGACAAGACCCACGGCGAGCTGATCGGCGGCCACCTCATCGGCCCCGACGTCTCCGAGCTGCTCCCCGAGCTGACCCTTGCCCAGAAGTGGGATCTGACGGTCAACGAATTGGCGCGCAACGTCCACACCCACCCGACGCTCAGCGAGGCACTGCAGGAGGCCATCCACGGTCTCGCCGGCCACATGATCAACTTCTGACCTTCGGAAAACCTTCCGTGCGGGCGGACCCCCGTTCGGATGTACCGGCTCAGCCCGGGGCGACTCGACCGTCGTCCCGGGCTGACGTCGTTCCGGTACCGCTGAGGAGGTGAGGTCCGCCGGATCCCGGTGGACGGAGAACCCCACGGAACCCGGACGTCCGCCGGGGATATCCTGCGAGACTCGGATGCACGTGCCAGGGTGCTGCAGATGCGCTCGAAATTCACGAAGAACGAGAAGAACGTAGTTGCGATCGAGGGCATCCCGAGAAAGAAGGCGGCATGACGAAATCGGACGGCAAGGACGGCAAACTCACCGTCATCGAGGGCGTCGCGACGCTCAACGCACAGAGCGGGGACACCCCGCGGATCGAGAAGCTGGCCGCCGGGACCGGCGCAACGGTGATCCGTATCAGCTTCAGCGCGGGACAGACGATGGCCGACCATCAGGCGATGTTCCCGATTCTGGTGCAGACCGTGGTCGGTGACGTCTCCTTCTCGACCGAGGAGCGCACCGTTTCCCTGGTCCCCGGCACCGTCGTGCACCTCGACGCGGGGATTGTGCATCGTCTCGAGGCCGAGATGGACTCGGTGGTGATGTTGACGATCCTGAGGTGAAGGACGTGGCGGAGCCGTCCGGTTCGTCGTTTACCGGCGATGTTGCGCGTTAAGGTTGCGAGATGGCGGAACGCGGAGCTCGGCCTCATGTACATCCGGTTCGCAAATGGCTTCTGCACGCCGTGCGGCGACTGTTCACGCCGCTCGAGCCGGACCACTATCTCGAGATGATCAACCCGCTGTGGTCCACCCGCGAGCTGCGCGGACGGGTGGACCGGGTGGTCCCGGAGTGCGAGGACACGGCGTCGATCCTGATCCGGCCGGCCTACGAATGGCCCGGCCACAAACCGGGCCAGTACGTGCGCCTCGGGGTCATCATCGACGGCGTCTACCACTGGCGCGCATATTCGCTGACGTCCGATCCCGATCCCCGCGACGGCCTCATCCGCGTGACCCCGAAACTCGTAGAAGGCGGGGTCGTCTCGCCCTATCTCGTGCGAAAGATCGCACCGGGCGACATCGTGCGACTCGGCGAGGTCGAAGGCGTCTTCACGCTGCCCGATCCGGTTCCTGCCCGGCTGCTCTTCGTCAGCGCGGGCAGCGGGATCACACCCATCATGAGCATGCTGCGCAGCCTGGACCACCGCGAACTGGTCGACGACGTCGTGGTGGTGCATTCTGCTTCCACCCCTCAACAGGTCGTGTTCTCTTCGGAACTGCGCGACCTCTCCGACCGCCATCCGGGCATGAAGGTGGAAGTGTGGATCAGCGGCGAGAAGGGGCACATCACGCCCGCGGATCTGGACGAGATCTGCCCGGACTGGCGCGAACGGGAAACCTTCGCGTCCGGGCCGCGCGAACTGCTCGACGTTCTCGAAGAGCACTGGAACGAACACGGCGACCCCGAGCGATTCAACCTCGAACGTTTCCAGCCCGTAATCGGGGGGAATGCGGGAAGCGGCGAGGGCGGCACCATCCACTTCCTCGACAGCGAACAGGACGTCGAGTGCGACGGGGGAACCCCGATCCTGGTCGCGGGCGAGAACGCCGGCCTGAAGCTGCCGTACGGCTGCCGTATCGGCATCTGCCACACCTGTGTGGGGACGTTGCGTTCCGGACAGCTCCGGGATCTGCGGACCGACGAGGTGAGCGAACCCACCGGGGCTTCGGTGCGTACCTGCATCCACACCGCGGAGGGTGACATCGAAATAGAGCTGTGAGCGGCGAGCGCTGCGCAGCTCCCGACGAATGGGGCACGTATGACGAACACCGAAGAGACGAGCGCACCCGCGTCTCCGGACGTGGAAAGCCCGCTCGCTCATCTGAGCGCAGAGACACTCGATCGTCTGGCCGAAGAATTCGACGCGATCCACGACGAGGTGTACGCCAGCCTCGGCGACAAGGACCGCAAGTACATCAAATCCGTCATCGCAGCGCAGCGGCAACTCGTCGTGGCCGGTCGCGTGATCCTGTTCGCGTCCTCGTCGAAGCCCGCATGGGTGGCCGGGACGGCGTGCCTCGGGATGGCGAAGATCCTCGAAAACATGGAAATCGGCCACAACGTCATGCACGGCCAGTGGGACTGGATGAACGACCCCGACATCCACTCCTCCGTGTGGGACTGGGACACCGCGTCCACGGCCGAAGCCTGGAAGCATTCGCACAACTACATCCACCACACGTACACCAACATTCGTGGACTGGACAAGGATCTCGGATACGAGATCATGCGGATCGATCCGAAACAGCGGTGGCATCCGGTCTACCTCGCCCAGCCTTTCTACAACGCCCTGCTCACCGTGCTGTTCGAATGGGGCGTCGCCCTGCACGATCTGGACCTCGAATCGCTCTGGGCGGGCGAGAAGTCACCCACGCAGGTCCTCGAAGAACTCAAGGGCATCGCCGGAAAAGCGAAAGCCCAGTTCGTGAAGGACTACGTGGGGTGGCCGCTCGTCAGCGCCGCGGTATTCGGTCTGGCTCAGGTGGCGATGCGCGGGAAGCTGCCGCAGCCCAAGACATCTCGGGTTGCCGGTTTGCTGCGCCGATCCGGGAGGTGGGGTGCGGGCGCCGACCTCGCCGACCGCTGGCTGCCCGGCGTGGAAAAGACGTTCCTCTCGACCCTGCTCGCGGATGTCACCGCCAACATCATCCGCAACGTGTGGGCCCACGCCATCATCTTCTGCGGGCACTTCCCGGACCAGACCTACACGTTCAGCAAGAGGGAAGTGGAGAACGAGACGCGCGGCGGCTGGTACGTCCGTCAGCTCGTGGGTTCTGCCAACATCGAGGGAAGCCCGCTGTTCCACATCATCAGCGGCAACCTCGGCTACCAGGTGGAACACCACCTGTTCCCCGACATGCCGAGCACCCGGTACTCCGAGGTGGCACCCAAGATCAAGGACATCTGCGAGCGCTACGACCTGCCGTACAACACCGGGCGGTTCGGGCAGCAGTGGTGGATGGTGCACCGCACCATCGCACGTCTCGCGTTCCCCGGCGGTAAGGAACGTCCCAAGCCCGGCCCCTACCGCAGTTCCGCCGATCCGACGGGAGAGGTCGCACCGAGCGAGGCGGCCCGTTTCCGCAGTAGGATGCCGTCGGATCACCCCGCCGCAGGCCCGGAGCACGAGGGCGGCGGTGTCGCCGTCGATCCGCCGCCCCGCTGACTCGTCAGCCTTTTACCGCCCCGACCGGCGGTACGCGACCCAGCCGCCGAACTCGGTGATGTCCACCGCGTCGGCGGCTGCGTCGTGCGTGCACCCGAACCCGACGACGGAGCGACCGTCCGACAGTTCCACACTCGTCAGCGTCATCGGGGCGGGCAGTGCCGCGAGGAAGCGCCCGAGCCCTGCTTCGGAGAGACGGAACAGTTCGCCCACGATCGGCACTCCCGCTCCCGCACCGTGACGCACCAGGCCGGGCTTGGGCGGTGTGGTGTTCAGGGCCATCAGCCGATAGGCATCCGACGTGCGGATCTCTTCCGTGAAACGCGCCCCGAGGCCCTCGAGCTGGAAGTGGAGGGGCTGTCCGCGCAGGTGTGCGCCGAACACGGCGAGATCCACACCGGCATCCACGAAGCGCGGTGCCGCGACGCCCGTGAGAGCCGCCGCGACATCGACCGCGATCTGGTCGTGGAACGCCGGCACGACGACCATGATGCCGAAGGGGTTGCCCTCGGCGGTGGGCCGACCGGGCACCGCGACTGCGGCCATGTCCAGCAGGTTGCAGAAGTTCGTGTACGTCCCCATGCGGCGGTTGATGCCGAACGGGTCGTCCTCCACGGCGGCGATCGTCGGGTGCTCGGTCGTCGTGGGCAGCAGGAGCCCATCGAACCCTTCGAGTATCTGCATCGCCTGCGCCTTTGCGCGGAGGAGGGTGTCGAGGTCCGCGACCAGTTCGTGGGCAGCGGGTTTCTCCGCACCGGCGACGATCGCGGCGACCGTCGGATCGGCACCTGCCGGCCCGCCGGAGAGGAACTCGCCCACCGCGGCGTAGCGCTCCGCAACGACCGCGCCGTCGTAGAGCAACGTGGCGGCGTCGAGGAGCGGGGAGATGTCCACCTCCTCGATCTCGATTCCCGACTGTTGCGCGGCGGCCACCGTCAGCGCGAATGCTTCGCGGTATTCGTCGCACAGAGCGTCGAGATCATCCGGCCGGGGCACGGCCAGACGAATCGTCGACGAGGCCGCGAGCCGGACATAGGCGGGCCAGCGCCGGCTGCGCGCGTCGAGCGGGTCGGGCCCGGCCATGACACCGGCTGCGGTCGTGGCGAGCGCGAGATCCTGTGCGAAGACCGTCAAGCAGTCGTAGTCGACGCACGCCGGAACGACACCGTGTGTCGGGATGATCCCAAGGGTCGCTTTGATTCCGACGATGCCGTGCAGCGCGGCCGGTACCCGACCGGATCCTGCTGTGTCGGTGCCGATTCCGATGTCCGCGATTCCCAGCGCCACCGCGACGGCCGATCCGGAGCTCGACCCGCCCGAGACTCGATCCGGATCCCACGCGCACCGCACCGCACCGTACGGACTGCGGGTTCCTACCAGCCCGGTGGCGAACTGGTCGAGATTCGTCTTGCCGAGAACGACCGCGCCCGCCTCGACGAGTCGTGCGATGCCGGTGGCGGTGACCTCGGGCGTGAACGCGAATTCGGGACACGCCGCCGTGGTCGGTATCCCCGCGACGTCCACGTTGTCCTTGACGGCGACGAGCAGGCCTGCGAGCGGCAGGTTCTCGCCCGCGACCACCCGTTCGTCGACCGCCGCGGCGTCGGCGAGAATGTCGTCCGCGTCGCGCAGGGTGATCCACACCTCGGGACGATCCACCTCGTCGATGCGCCGCAACGCATTCCGCGCTCTTTCTGTGGCCGTGAGTGCGCTGCCGGAGTTGCCGGTCGTTGCGGTGCGGAAGGTCGCACTTTCGGTGCCCGAGGTCATGCTGCTGCTCCGATCACGAGGAGTGGGGTACCGGGCGCCACCTTGCTGCCGGGTTCCACGAGGACTTTGAGAACTGTGCCGGCCGTCTCGGCGAGGACAGGCATCTCGAGCTTCATCGCTTCGAGAATAACGGCGGTGGTACCCGGGGCCACCTCGTCCCCTTCGGCGACTTCGACCCGCCAGACGTTGCCGACCATCGGGGCCTCCACCACCGACGCGCCCGCAGGCATTCCTTCGAGCGGGTCAACGGGGGCCGACACCTCGATGGGCTCGGCGTCGATCCGGTCGAATTCGCCGGCCGCGTGCCACGCGCGTTTCTCGGCTTCGAAGGCATCGGATTGCTTGGCGTCGAACGCGGCGATCGACTCGGCGTTGTCCTCGAGGAAACGGAGATGATCCGCGAGAGCGAATGTGCCCTCGGATACTTCGGCGTCGAACCGCCCGGCCTTCGATGCGGCCCGGTATTCGAGCAACTGCTCGGGTGTCACCGGTTCCCAGACGATGCGGTCGAAGAACCGGAACAGCCACGGCTTGCCCTGCTCGAACGGCCCGGTCTGCCGGTAGCCGGACCAGATGGGAATCGTCCGGCCCACCAGTTGATAGCCGCCGGGTGACTCCATGCCGTAGACGCACAGGTACTTTCCGCCGATGCCGACGGCATCGGACGGGGTCCACGTGCGTGCGGGATTGTACTTGGTGGTCACCAGGCGATGACGAGGATCGAGCGGAACAGCCAGGGGTGCACCGAGATACACGTCGCCGAGTCCGAGCACCAGGTACTCGGCATCGAAGACCGCATCGCGCACCTGATCGACCGACTCCAGTCCGTTGATGCGGCGGATGAATTCGATGTTCGACGGCAGCCACGGCGCGTCGTCGCGCACGCCGCTCCGATACCGGGAGATCGCTTCCGAGATCGACGGGTCGTCGAACGAGAGCGGAAGCCGGACGGTGCGACTCGGAACCACGAGGTCGCTCGTCGCGGGCAGTTCCGTCTCGAGATCCTGCAGCACGCCGAGCAGGCGGTAGGCGGGCAGCACATCCGGATCGAAATGGATGTGCAGCGAGCGCACGCCCGGGGTCACATCCACGATGCCGGGCAGTTTCGTGGCCGCGAGTGCTTCGGAGAGTGCATGCACGCGCATGCGCAGTCCCAGATCGAGAACCATCTTCCCGTATTCGACGAGGATGTTGTCGTCGCCGCCACGCAGGTACACGGCCTCGGGCCGGCCCAGGACGGTCTCCGTCCGGCCGAGTCGGCCACCGTCGGACGCGACCTGACGTTCCACAGGCGGAACATCCGCGGCGCGAACCTTCCCGGCACGCAGTTCGGCCGCACCCGCGTCGGTAACCGGAACGAACCGGAGTTCGTCACCGGGCCTGATCTGTCCCAGCTTCCACCGGTGACCGGACACCACGGTGAGGGGGCATGCGAATCCACCGAGGCTCGGGCCGTCGGGGCCGAGCAGGATCGGGGTGTCACCGGAGACGTTGAGGGCGCCCACGCTGTACGGGTTGTCGTGGAGATTCGACGGATGCAGGCCGGCGTCCCCGCCGTCGGTACGCGACCAGGTGGGCTTCGGGCCGTCGAGACGGATACCGGTCCGATTGGCGTGGCTCTGCACAGTCCAGGTCGTGTCGTAGAACTGCGCGATGTCTTCGGGGGTGAAGTAGTCGGGCGCCGGCTGAGGACCCTCGGTGACCGCGAGGTGCCAGGTGTGCGTGAACTCGGGCCGCGCGTCGGTGGGGACGGGCGCCGGTGCGCAGTCCGTCGCGGTGTCGGCGACACCGAGGACGTCGCCGGTCGCCACGGCCCGGCCGGTGGTGCCGCCGAAGCCGCCGAGCGTGAAGGTCGACGCGCTGCCGTGGTACAGCGGCACGTCCAGACCGCCGCGCACTGCGACGTAGGTGCGTAGGCCGGTGTCAGCGGGCGCACCGACGTCGAGCACCGAACCGGCGGGTACCTCGACCGGTTCCCACATGGGTACCTGCTCGCCGTCCACCGTCACCTCGGCGGGTGCTCCGGTGACACACACGAAGGTGACGTCCGAGAATTGCAGGCGCGGACCCTGCAGAGTGCATTCGAGACCCGGTGCGCCTTCGGGATTTCCGACGGCAACGTTCGCCGCGCGCAGCGACAGATCATCCATCGGCCCGGAGGGCGGTATTCCCACCTCCCACAATCCGGTTCGCCCGGGAAAGTCCTGGATCGTGGTCATCGTGCCGGCCCGCAACACGTCGATCCGGTGCCCGGTGGCGCGCAGTCCCGCCAGCGTGGACGTGACGTGCTCGGCGGCGAGAACGGGAGCCGCGGTGCAGATACGCCGAAGCTGGGGGAGGTTCGTCTGGACGCCGTAGAGGTGGGTGTCGTCGAGGGCGTCGGCCAGCGCCGCGAAGGCGGTGCGACGGGACTCACCGTGCACGATCACCTTCGCCAGCATCGGGTCGTAGAACGAGCTGACCTCCGTGCCGGTGTCCACCCACGTCTCGACGCGTGTGTGCGCGGGGAACTCCACCTGGGTGAGCAGGCCCGCGCTCGGCCGATAGTCGTGTCCGGGGTCCTCCGCGTACACGCGTGCCTCGACCGCATGGCCGTTGATCTCGGGGCCGGTATCGGGGAGGGCGTCGAGCATGTCGGTCTCACCGCGCGCGAGGCGCAGCATCCATTCGACGAGGTCGACTCCGGTGACCTCCTCGGTCACCGGATGTTCCACCTGGAGGCGGGTGTTCATTTCGAGGAAGGACGCTTCGCCGCGGTCGACGTCGTAGACGAACTCGACGGTCCCGGCCGACCGGTACCGCACCGAGTCCGCCAGCGCACGGGACGACGTCAGCAGCTGTTCGACGACGTGTTCGGGCAGGTTGGGAGCGGGGGCCTCCTCGACGACCTTCTGATTGCGGCGCTGCAGCGAGCAGTCGCGGGTACCGAGGCTGAGGGTGCGGCCACGTCCGTCACCGAACACCTGCACTTCGACGTGCCGGGCATTGGCCACGAAGCGTTCGAGAAAGACGCCGGACGACGAGAAATTGGCTGCTGCCAGGCGCAATACGCGCTCGTAGGCGCTACGGAGATCGTCCGGGCCGTGGCAGGCCTGCATGCCGATGCCACCGCCGCCGCCGACAGCCTTGAGCATGACCGGGTACCCGATGTCCTCGGCTGCGGTGAGGGCGTCGTCGAGCGAACCGAGCAGGCCGCTGCCCGCGACGAGCGGAACTCCCACGGCACGGGCGGCTTCTCTGGCGGTGTGCTTGTCGCCGAACACGCGCAACTGTTCGGGAGTCGGCCCGACGAAGGCGATACCCGCTGCTTCGCACGCTGCCGCAAAATCGGCGTTCTCGGAGAGGAATCCGTAACCCGGATGGATGGCACCGGCGCCGGTCGCCTGTGCGGCTTCGATCACCAGATCGGCGCGGAGATACGACTCGGCTGCCGGGGCCGGCCCCAGGCGAACGGCGACGTCGGCGAGTTCGACGTGCGCTGCCGATGCGTCGGCATCGGAATACACTGCGACGGTCTTGAGCCCGAGTAGATGGGCCGAACGCATGATACGGCAGGCGATCTCACCGCGGTTGGCGACGAGCAGGGTGTCGAAGGCATAGGTCAAGACGAGCTCCTCGGATAGGGCGGGGCGGCAGCGGGTGCTCAGTCGGCGAGCGACATTGCGGTGACCGCGCGGGTCACCTTGTCGAGAACGACCGAGAGCGATTCGCCGATGTGGCGGTGAAGCAGGGTGCGGGCGGTCGGCAGATCCTCGTCGATGACGGCGTCGAGAATGCCGAGATGTTCGGCGATCGACGTCTCGATCCGGCTGTTGACCATGAAGTCGTACATGCGGACGTGGCGGATCCGGGAGTTGACGGATTCGAGAGCGGTGACCAGTTCGGCGTTGCCGGACGACGCCAGCAGGGCCAGGTGGAATTCCTCGTCGGTGACCACGAATTGCGGTTCCTGCGCGGGCGGGTCGGCGGCGAGTGCGCGCCACCGCGTGCGTTCGGACTCGAGCGCCGCCCGGTCGTGACGCACGGAAGGATCCTCGATTGCGCGGGTGATGCCCTGCAGCTCCAGCGTGATTCGCAGTTCGTACAGATTCCGGACGCGGGGAATACTGGGCGGTTGCGGTGAGAAACCGTAGTCTTCCCGGCGGATCAGACCGTCGGATGCGAGCATCGCGAGCGCCTCGCGGACCGGAGTACGCGAGATGCCGAATCGTGCAGCGAGTTTCGGTTCGGTCATGCGATCGCCGACACGGACCGACCCGTTCATGAGATCGTCTCGCAGCTGTCGATAGACCTGGAGCCGAAGCGGCTCCGGTGTCCCTGTGTCCGTTTCTGTCGACATAGCTGTATACGCTATTGACCTGCGATGACGCGGCTGTGACGCTGTGTTACGTCCGAGTTAGAGGATGCTCACACGCTGTTGCGTGCAGCGGGGGGCGGCTAACCGAAGTCGCGGTCCAGGCGGAGAGTGCCGATCGTGGTGGCCAGACTGTCGTATTGGGTTACCAGCAAGCAGAATTCGATGAGTTTTCGATCGTCGAGATGATCCGCGAGCGCCGACCACGTGTCGTCGGAAAGATCCTTCGTCGACACCAGTTCGTCGACCGCGCGAAGGATCGTGCGGTGACGGTCGCTCCAGCCCTCGGCGTCCGGTCCGGTAACGATCCGCGAGTGCAGGTCTTCGGTGATGCCGGCGCGACGGCCCAGCCGGATGTGATGATCGGTTTCGTATGCCGAACCGCGCAGGTGCGCGACGCGCAGGATGATCATCTCCCCCTCGAATCGGCCGAACCTGCCGAAGGGCATCAACATGCCGGAATAGTGCAACCACCCACGGAACAACCGCCCGGTCCGTCCGAGGGTGCTGAAGAGGTGCGCGTCGCCGGTCCCCGCGGCCTTCGACAGTGTCTTCCACGCGACCCAGTTCACGGGGCCGAGTTCCCTCGAACGACCGGGCCTGATGCGGGGCGTCATGCCCGCCAGTGTCGCACGATCAACCGCGTACCGCCCGGGCAAGCCGTGCCATGCTCAGCGCCTCCTCGGCGCGCTGCACCACCACCGTCCGCGACGTGCCGATGTGCTCGAGCAGTACCCGGTGCGCGTCGTCGAGTCTGTCGTCGAGGATCAGTTCCGCCACCGTGATGTGCTCGTCGACGGTGTCGGAGATGCGATCCGGGGTGAGGTAGTCGAACATGCGTACCGGCCGGACCTTCTGGTTGACCACGGCCAGTGCGTCGCACAGGGCGCGGTTGCCCGACGACTCCAGCATCGTGAGGTGGAACTGCTCGTCGAGTGTGACGAAACCTGCGTCGGGGTCCGGAAGGTTACGTCGGATGCGGTACCAGCGGTCCAGTTCGGGCCCGAGCACATCGACGTCGTGACGGATGGAGTCGTCTTCCCGGGCGCGGCGGATTCCCCTCAGCTCCAAAGTGATCCGCAGTTCGTAGAGGCCCGCGAGGTCTTCGAGGCGTGGGCGGTACGGATACAGCCCGTGTTCCCGCCGTTCGACGAGCCCGTCGGAGACGAGCCGGGCCAGGGCCTCGCGCACCGGAGTGCGTGACACCCCGTGGCGCTCGGCGAGCCGTTCTTCGCTGAGGCGTTCGTCCGGGGTGAGATCACCGGACATCAGCTCGGTGCGCAATGCTCGGTAGACCTGCTCTCGGCGGGTGACGCCGGACGGCATCAGATCGCCATCGCGGCGCGCACCGTTGTTGCGGCGTCCGCGCCTCCGTCTCCCGTGGACGTCACGCGCCCGGATTCGAGCACGTAGTAGTGGTGAGCATTGTCGAGGGCGAAACCGATGTGCTGCTCGACGAGCAGAACGCCGAGGTCGCCGCTCCGGCTGAGTTCGACGATGGTGTTCTCGATCTCCGCGACCACCGACGGCTGGATGCCCTCGGTCGGTTCGTCGAGGATGAGCATCCGGGGTTCGGTGATGAGGGCACGCGCGATCGCGAGTTGCTGACGCTGGCCACCCGAGAGCAGGCCGGCCCGGCGGTCGAGAAGCGGTACGAGCGCGGGGAACAAGTCGAGCATGTCCGCGACGAGTTCCTTACCGTTCCTGCGGCCGTCCGCGACGACCTGAAGGTTTTCACTGCACGTGAGCTGGCCGAACGACTGCTGCCCTTGCGGCACGTAGGCGAGTCCCCGTGCGACGCGGGCTGCGGGACGCAACCCGCTGATGTCCTGCCCGTCGAAGAGGATCTTGCCGGAGGAGATCGGAAGGAGGCCGACGGCGGCGCGCAGCAGCGTGGTCTTCCCGGCGCCGTTGTGTCCCATCACGGCGGCGACACCGTCGGACGGAACGGTGACCGAGACACCGTGGATGACTTCGGTGCGGCCGTAACCGGCTCGCACGTCGACGAGTTCGAGCATCATGCCTCCTGGAACGTGTCGGTGCCGTCGGCTCCGACCGCGGCTGCGGTGCCGAGGTAGACCTCTTGGACCTGCGGATCGTTCTGCACTTCTTCGACGGTGCCCTCCGCGATGACCTTGCCGCGGGCCAGCACCGTGACCGAGGTGGCGAAGGCGCGCATGAAGTCCATGTCGTGCTCGACCACCACGACGGTGCGTTGTGCTCCGATGCGGCGGAGCAATCGGCCGGTTTCCTCGCGTTCGTCGCCGCTCATACCGGCGACCGGTTCGTCGAGCAGCAGCACGTCGGCGTTCTGGACGAGCAGCATTCCGATCTCGAGCCACTGTTTCTGGCCGTGCGCGAGGATGCCGGCCGGGGTGTCACGATGGGCGGACAGCCCGATCGTCTCGAGCGCTTCCTCGATTTCGGGCAGTACATCCTTGCGTCGACGCAGCAACTGCCACGGTGAGCGCCCGGCGCCCGCGGCGATGTCGAGGTTCTGGAGCACCGACAACTCTTCGAACACGGAGGCCGTCTGGAAGGTCCGCCCGACACCGAGGCGGGCGATCTTGTGAGTCTTCTTGCCCACGAGTTCGATTCCGGACTTGGTGATGGAACCGGTCGCGGGAACCAGTCCGGTGACCGCGTCGACGAGGGTCGTCTTGCCGGCACCGTTCGGGCCGATCAGGAACCGCAGGTCCCCTTGCAACAGGGTGAGGTCGACTCCGTCGACGGCGTGGAAACCGTCGAAGGTGACTCGCAGATCGCGGATTTCGAGGTAGTCGCTGGCCATTCCGGCGTTGCCGCCGTAGACGGGTGCGTTCATCGTGCCGGCTCCAATTCGGTCTTTTCTGTCGATACGTCGTCGGCGGGCGGTTCGGTGCGGGACCGGCGGCGGCGTCGTAGGCCGGCGAGTCCGGCGAGGCCGGCCGGGAAGAATCCGACCACCACGATGAACAGAAGGCCCTGGGCGTAGGTCCAGGCCGACGGGAAGTTCTCCGACAGCGCGGTCTGGGCCCATGCCACGCCGATCGCACCGAGAACCGGACCGAGCAGCGTGTTGCGACCGCCGATGGCGACACCGATGAGGAAAGCGATGGACGGGACGATTCCGATGTCGGCGGGGGAGATGATGCCGACGATGGGGACGAACATCGCGCCGGCGATACCGGCGAAGAACGCGGCGACGGTGTAGGCGACCACCTTGATATTGGCGGGGTCGTAACCGAGGAACCGGACGCGTTCCTCCTGGTCGCGCACCGCGACCAGCAGCTCTCCGTACCGCGACTGCATCAGTTGCCGCGTGGCGGCGACGACGAGCAGCAGGATCGCCGCAACGATGAAGAACAACATCCGCTTGTTGACGGGGTCGGACAGTTCGAAGCCGAAGAAGGTGCGGAAACGATTGAGTCCGTTGGAGCCACCGGTCGTTTGCTGACCCACGAGCAGGATCGCGAAGGCGGCTGCGAGAGCCTGGGACAGGATCGCGAAGTACGCGCCCTTCACCCGGCGTTTGAACACGCCCAGGCCGAGCAGGGCTGCGAGCAACCCCGGGATCACCAGGATCGCCAGGACCGCGACGAACGGCGAGGTGAACGGCACCCAGTAGGCGGGGAGTTCGCGGATTCCCGCGATCTGCATGAAATCGGGTACCGAGTCCTCGCGCAGTTGTGCGTCGGCGATCTTGAGGTGCATTGCCATGATGTAGGCGCCGAGCCCGAAGAACACACCCTGTCCGAGGGTGAGCATGCCGCCGCGTCCCCAGGCGAGGCCGATACCGACGGCGACGATTGCGAAGCACAGGAACTTGCCGAGGAGACCGAGCCGGAAGTCGGACAGGAACGCCGGCGCGAGGCCGAACAACACCAGGGCGGCGAGCGCGAATCCTGCTGCGGTGCGCGCAGGTCCGGGTTGTGTCAGGGATCGGGGGGAGAACGTCACAGACATCAGACCAGGCTCCTCGTCTTGACGGCGAACAGGCCTTGTGGACGGACCTGCAGGAAGATCACGATGATCACGAAGACGATCACCTTCGCGATCGAGGCGGTGGTGGAGTATTCGATGAAGGAGTTGAGCAGGCCCAGCGCGACGGCAGCGAGTACCGCACCTTCGATCCGGCCGAGCCCCCCGATGACGACGACGAGGAACGCGTCGATCAGGTAGGCCTGTCCGATGGTCGGGCTGGTCGATCCGATCAGTGTCAGTGCGACCCCGGCGAGTCCGGCGAGCCCGGAGCCGAGGAAGAACGTGGTGATATCTGTTCTGCGGGAGGAAATTCCGACGGTTTCGGCGAGGTCGCGGTTCTGCACGACCGCGCGGATGCGCCGGCCCATCGGAGTGAACTTCATTGCGGCGATGAGCGCGATCACGCAGAGTACCGACAACGCCAGGATGAAGAGGCGGGTTTTCGGTACCACCGCGCCGAGGATCTCGACGCCACCGGACAGCCAGGCCGGTGCCACGACGTTGACGGCGGGCGCACCGAAGATGTCGCGTGCGGCCTGCTGGAGCAGCAGGCCCACACCGAAGGTGACCAGCAGGGTGTCGAGTGGGCGGTGGTACATGCGGCGGATGAGGGTGACCTCGAGGAGGACACCCATCGCACCACCGACCAGGAAACCGACGAGCAACGAGACGAACAAGGACACGCCTGCAGACGAGATCACCTGCTGGACGACGAACGCGGTGTAACTGCCCGCCATGATGAATTCGCCGTGGGCCATGTTGATCACGCCCATCTGACCGAACGTCAGCGACAGGCCCAGTGCCGCCAGCAGCAGGATCGAGCCGATGCTCAACCCGGTGAACAATTGTCCTACAAGGACATCCATGGTGTCTCCCTCGTCGGTTTCCCGGTCGCGAGCGTTAGTTTCCGGACAGGCCCGCAGCCCAGTCGTAGGACTCGAGGTAGGGGTCGGGGTCGACCGGTCCGTCGGACTTCCACACGGTGTAGATCAGGCCGTCGCCGCGGATCTCACCGATTCGGGCGGTCTTGGTGATGTGGTGGTTGTCGCCATCGATCGTCACCGTGCCCTCGGGAGCATCGAAAGAAACTCCGCCGGAGGCTGTTACGACGTCCTCGACCGCGAACGAACCGGCCTTCTCGACACTGTTCTTCCACAGGTGGACGGACGTGTACGCGGCTTCCATCGGGTCGGACGTCGGCTTGTCGGCGCCGTACTTCGCCTTGTATGCCTCGACGAACGCGGTGTTATCGGGCGAATCGACGGTCTGGTAGTAGTTCCAGGCGGTCAGCTGGCCCTCGATGTTCTGGGCGCCGATACCCACCACTTCTTCTTCGGCGATGGACACCGAGACGACGGGCATGTCCTTCGCGTTGAGACCCGCGTTGGTGTACTCGCGGAAGAAGGCGACGTTGGAATCGCCGTTGAGCGTGTTGAATACGGCATCCGCATCGGCGGTGCGAACCTTGTTCACGATGGTGGAGAAGTCGGTCGAACCGAGCGGGGTGTAGTCCTCACCCTTGATCTCGATGCCGTTGGCCTCGGCGTACGCCTTGATGATCCGGTTGGCGGTCTGCGGGAACACGTAGTCGCTGCCGACCAGGTACAGGGACTTGACGCCCTGTTCCTTCAAGTAGTCCAGCGCCGGCACGATCTGCTGGTTGGTGGTCGCCCCGGTGTAGAAGATGTTCGACGACGACTCGAGTCCCTCGTACTGCACGGGGTAGTACAGCAGCGCGTTGCGATCCTCGAACACCGGGAGCATCGCCTTGCGGCTCGACGACGTCCAGCCGCCGAATACAGCTGCGACACAGTCGGAGCTGATGAGCTTCTCGGCCTTCTCCGCGAACACCGTCGGCTCCGACGCGCCGTCCTCGGCGACGATCTGGATCTGCTTGCCCAGGACACCACCGTCCGCGTTGATCTGCTCCACTGCGAGAGCGATCGAGTCGCGCACCGTGACCTCGGAGATGGCCATCGTGCCCGAGAGGGAGTTCAGCGAGCCGACCTTGATGGTGTCGCCCGAGGTGTCGACACACGACGTGTCGCCGGAGGCGCCGGCGGAGGTGTCCGGGGTATCTCCTGCTCGGCTTCCACACGCGGTCAGCACGAGACCGACTGCGACCAGCGCGGCGGGCGCCGCGACGGCGCGAGTGGCGAACTTGGACCTGGCAACTGACATGAAGGTGCCCTTCCTTCGAAGGTGGGACCGGAGAGGACCGGTGTATCCGGCGGCGTATACAACTCTGTATCCGCGAGGCCAAACACTAGAAGGGCGTTGTTGCGTCGGAATATCGCCCGGTCACAGTTGTATGACGCGGGTGACGACTGTGTTACATCGTCCTTACGGGCGGCGCTTGCGCGCGGTGACGCGTCCCGTCAGCGGACGAGATAGGGCGAGACCGAACTGCGATGCTCGTTGATGTCGATCTCCTTGCCGAGCGGCGGGAAGGCGCGCTGCGGGCAGTTGACGCGTTCGCACACCCGGCAGCCCGAACCGATCGGGGTGCCGGGGTTGCTTTCGTCGAGGTCGAGTCCGTCGGCGTAGACGAGTCGGTGGGCGTGGCGCAGTTCGCAACCCAGTCCGATCGCGAACGTCTTCGACGGCTGGCCGTATCGGGCCGCACGACGTTCGACGGTGCGCGCGACCCAGAGGTAACGTCGCCCGTCGGGCATCTGCGCGATCTGCGTCATGATCTTGCCGGGGTAGGCGAACGTCTCGTACACGTTCCACAGCGGACAGGTGCCACCGCTGGTCGAGAAATGGAACCCGGTAGCGGACTGTCGTTTCGACATGTTGCCGGCGCGGTCGACGCGGACGAAGGAGAACGGCACACCGCGTAGCTTGGGGCGCTGCAGTGTGGAAAGTCGGTGGGCGATCGTCTCGTAGCTCACGCCGTAGAAGGCGGAGAGCCGTTCGATGTCGTACCGGAAGTTCTCGGAGATCTCGTGGAACTGCGTGTACGGCAGGAGCAGTGCGGCAGCCCAGTAGTTGGCCAGGCCCAGGCGGGCGAGAGCGCGCGACGCGTCGCTCGTGAACGCGCCTTCGTCGACGAGGCGGTCGATGAGGTCTCCGCACTCGAGATATGCGAGTTCGATGGCGAGCTTGAACACCTGCTGGCCGCCCGACAGTTGCGGCGCCACCTCGAGGATCCGGGTCTCCGGGTCGTAGCGGTGCAGGATGTTCTCACCGAGGTCGATGCGCTTGACGATCTGGACGTCGTGCGCGGTCTGCATGCGCTTGGCGATTTCCCCGCCGACGTCGCCCCGGTGGAACCGGATCCGGTTGGCGAGTTCCTCGGCTGCCGTGTCCAGGTCGTGCAGGTAGTTGTGACGTTGGTAGAAGTAGTCGCGGACTTCTTCGTGCGGCATCGTGATGGCGCCGCTGCCGCTGCCGTCGCTGTATCGATCTTCGGTGGCCGCGGCGAGTTGCGCGGTGGTGTTCCGGAACCGGCGGTGCATGTTGACCATCGCGCGCGCCAGGTTGGGATGCGCCGCGACCATCTCCGCGATCTCCTGGGCGTCGGTCTCGATGCCCATCTCCTGGTCGAGTGCCACCTCTCGCATCTCTGCGATGAGCCGGGTGTCGTCCTGGGAGGAGAAGAACGTGGTGTCGACGCCGAACACTTCGCTGATGCGCAGCAGCACCGGCACGGTGAGAGGCCGGACATCGTGTTCGATCTGGTTCAGGTAGCTGGCGGAGATCTCGAGCGTCTTGGCGAGTGCGGCCTGGCTCAGTCCCCGTTCCGTGCGCAACTGGCGCAAGCGGGCGCCGACGAAGGTCTTGGCCATTCGCCCAGGGTAAAGGGCGGCCGATTGCTTCGCAACGTCTCGTTCGCAGGTTGTTAAGAACGGGGGCCCCTGACCGCCCTCGGGGTGCCTCGCAGCGACTCGCATCGATGTGAGTGCCCTCACAGGTGCCCACCTTCGGGGCGACCCTGGGCGGCGTTCGGCCGCTCGCGTTCCGCTCAGCGGGAAGAGGTGTGGAGCGAGCAAAAGCCGAGGTAGGAACCTACCAGTGGGTAACTTTGGCCGCTTGAGTCAAGTCGTTGGCGAGCCCACTTATTTGCAATCTTTGCAACAGCGGGCGCGAACCTAGCCAAGATTGGCATTAGCTACAGGTAGACGGGGTTTTTCAGCTGTGTCATTGTCGAGTGGTACATCCGAAAAGGAACGCGAAGGATGTGAAGCCGTACACACGTACTGCTGAGCGTTCCATGGCGGATTCAGATCGAGAGAGTGGAGCTTTTTGATGTCGACCACCGGCACCCCGCGTACCGCTGAGGAAATTCAGAAGGATTGGGACACCAACCCCCGCTGGAAGGGCGTTACCCGTAACTACACGGCCGAGCAGGTCGTGAAGCTGCAGGGCACCGTCGTCGAAGAGGCAACGCTCGCTCGTCGCGGCTCGGAGATCCTCTGGGACCTCGTCAACAACGAGGACTACATCAACTCCCTGGGCGCCCTCACCGGCAACCAGGCTGTGCAGCAGGTCCGCGCGGGCCTGAAGGCCATCTACCTGTCCGGCTGGCAGGTCGCCGGCGATGCGAACCTCTCGGGACACACCTACCCGGACCAGTCGCTCTACCCGGCCAACTCCGTGCCGCAGGTCGTGCGCCGCATCAACAACGCGCTGCTGCGCGCCGACGAGATCGCCAAGGTCGAGGGTGACACCTCGGTCGAGAACTGGCTCGCTCCGATCGTCGCCGACGGCGAGGCCGGCTTCGGTGGCGCCCTCAACGTCTACGAGCTGCAGAAGGCCATGATCGCCGCAGGCGTCGCCGGCTCCCACTGGGAGGACCAGCTCGCGTCCGAGAAGAAGTGCGGCCACCTCGGTGGCAAGGTGCTCATCCCGACGCAGCAGCACATCCGCACCCTGACCTCGGCGCGTCTCGCCGCCGACGTCGCGGACGTCCCGACGGTCGTCATCGCCCGCACCGACGCCGAGGCTGCCACGCTGATCACCTCCGACGTCGACGAGCGTGACCGCGAGTTCCTCGACGGCACCCGTACCGCCGAGGGCTTCTACGGTGTGAAGAACGGCATCGAGCCCTGCATCGCTCGTGCGAAGGCCTACGCCCCGTACTCCGACCTCATCTGGATGGAGACCGGCGTGCCGGACCTCGAGGTCGCGAAGAAGTTCGCCGAGGCCGTCCGCAGCGAGTTCCCGGACCAGCTGCTGGCCTACAACTGCTCCCCGTCCTTCAACTGGAAGGCACACCTGGACGACGCGACCATCGCGAAGTTCCAGAAGGAGCTCGGCGCGATGGGCTTCAAGTTCCAGTTCATCACCCTCGCCGGTTTCCACTCGCTCAACTACGGCATGTTCGACCTGGCGCACGGCTACGCCCGTGAGGGCATGACCGCCTTCGTCGACCTGCAGGAGCGCGAGTTCAAGGCTGCCGCAGAGCGTGGCTTCACCGCCATCAAGCACCAGCGCGAGGTCGGCGCCGGCTACTTCGACTCGATCGCCACCACGGTCGACCCCAACACCTCCACGGCTGCCCTGAAGGGCTCCACCGAGGAAGGCCAGTTCCACTAGGAACAAGCGCCAGACAGGTCCACCCCGCGGCGGGATCCCTCAGGTCCCCGATATCCCGCCGCGGGGTGCGCGCTTTCTGCGACGACCTCTCACGACCCCGACAAACGAGAAGGAGCTGACGTGACCAGCGAAAAGATTCAGCGCGTCGGCGTGATCGGCGCCGGCATCATGGGCGCAGGTATCGCCGAGGTGTGCGCACGCGCTCATGTCGACGTACTCGTGTTCGAGCAGACCCGCGAACTCGCGGCGGCCGGACGCGCCCGCATCCTCCGGTCGCTCGACCGTGGGGTGAGCACCGGCAAGATCACCGAACGCGAGCGGGAGCAGGCCGCATGGCGGCTGCGCTTCACCTCCGACCTGGGTGACTTCGCCGACCGTCAGCTCGTCGTGGAGGCCGTCGTCGAGGACGAGAAGGTCAAGAGCGAGATCTTCGCCGAACTCGACAAGATCGTCACCGATCCCAATGCGGTGCTGGCGTCCAACACGTCGTCGATCCCGATCATGAAGCTCGGCATCGCGACCGCGGCCCCCGAGCGGGTCATCGGAATGCACTTCTTCAATCCGGTGCCGGTGCTCCCGCTCGTCGAGCTCGTCACGACGCTGAAGACCGGTTCCACGGTCGCCCGGCGCGCCGAGGCGTTCGCGGCCGACGTGCTGGGCAAGCAGGTCGTCCGTTCGTCGGACCGCGCCGGCTTCATCGCCAACGCGCTGCTCGTGCCGTACCTGCTGTCGGCGATCCGGATGGTCGAATCCGGGTTCGCGACCAAGGACGACATCGACAAGACGATGGTGCTGGGTTGTGCTCATCCGATGGGCCCGCTCGCACTGACCGACCTGGTCGGTCTCGACACGGTCAAGGCAATCGCCGACTCGATGTACGAAGAGTTCAAGGAGCCGCTGTACTCGGCTCCGCCGCTCCTCCAGCGGATGGTCGAGGCGGGGCTCGTCGGAAAGAAGTCGGGCGCCGGCTTCTACGAATACGCCGACAAGGGCCGCACGATCAAGAAGGCCAGCTAGCCAGTCAGCACCAACGTACTTCGGCGCCCGTGCTCCGACGCAGTGCTTCACGCACAGGCCGTCGGTGCACGGGCGCGAAGTGCATGAGGGAAAGGTCGACTCCGACATGGCAACTCCTGCCGACGGATACGGGTCAAGCATCCTCGGGTATCCGCGTATCGGGCCCCGCCGTGAACTCAAGCGTGCTCTCGAGTCCTACTGGCACGGCACGAGCACGCGCGACGAACTCGTCGCCGTCGCTCGCGACCTGCAGGAAGACACCTGGCGCGAACTCGCGGCGACCGGTCTCACCCAGGTTCCCGGTAACACGTTCTCCTACTACGACCATGTGCTCGACAACGCCCTGTTGTTCGGTGCGGTCCCCGAGCGGTTCCGTCCCCTGCTGGGCGAACTCGACCCGCTCGATTTCTACTTCACGCTCTGCCGCGGACGCGAGGATTTCCCGCCTCTCGAACTCGTGCGCTGGTTCGGTAGCAACTACCACTACCGCCAGCCGGAACTCGACGAGAACACTGTCTTCGAACTGAACTCGGCGGCCGTGCTCGACGAGTTCGAGCGGGCGAAGGCCGAAGGGATCGAACTCCGGCCCGTCGTGCTCGGCCCGCTCTCGCTGCTGCTGCTGTCGAAGGTCGCGCCGACCTCCGAGAAGGACGGTTTCCGGACCCTCGACCTTCTCGATTCGCTGCTGCCGCAGTACGAGAAGCTGTTCGATCAGCTTGCGCGCGCCGGCGCCACCTGCGTCCAGCTCGACGAGCCGTCGTTCACCGAGGATCGCAGCCAAGAGGAGCTGGAGGCGTTCCGCCGGGCGTACGACGTGCTCTCACACGCGCCGCTGCGTCCGCGCATCCTCGTCACCGGGCCGTACGGATCCTTCGGTGAGGCACTTCCGATCCTCGCGGCGTCGAAAGTCGAGGCGATCGGTCTCGATCTCGTCAACGGCAGAATGAGCGCCGCCGAGTTCGCTGCCGTGCCCGGCCTCAAGCGCAAGCGGATCTACGCCGGTGTGGTCGACGGCCGCAACGTCTGGAAGTCGGATCGGCGTCGCACCCTCGAATACATCCAGTCGATCGCGGCGGTCGCCCCGGACCTGGTCGTCTCGACGTCCTGCTCGTTGCTGCACGTGCCGTACGACGTGCTCGTCGAGTACGACATTCCCGGCGACGTCGCCGACCGTCTCGCGTTCGCGAAGCAGAAGGTCGGTGAGGTGGTCTCGCTCGCGAAGGCGCTGACCACCGGCGCGGAGGAGCGTTGGCGGAAGCCGCCGGTGTCGGTGCATTTCAAGCAGAAGCACACAATCCGGGCGCGGATGAACGCACTGACGCCCGAGCATCGTCGGCGCGCACCGTACGAGGAGCGGCGTGCGGTGCAGCAGGCACGCCTGAACCTTCCGCCCGTCACCACCACGACCCTGGGGTCCTTTCCTCAGACCGACGAGATCCGCAAGGCTCGTTACGATCTGGGGCAGGGACGTCTGTCCTGGGACGAGTACGTCAAGCGCATCCAGGAGACGATCGAGTCCACTATCCGTCTGCAGGAGGACATCGGACTCGACGTTCTCGTGCACGGTGAGCACGAGCGCAACGACATGGTGCAGTACTTCGCCGAACTGCTGGAAGGGTTCGCGACGACGCACTACGGGTGGGTGCAGGCGTACGGTTCGCGGTGCACGCGTCCGCCGATTCTGTACGGCGACATCGTCCGCCCGAAACCCATGACGGTGGAGTGGATTTCGTTCGCGCAGTCGTTGACCGACAAGCCGGTCAAGGGCATGCTCACCGGTCCGGTGACCATGCTGGCCCGTTCGTACATGCGGCAGGATCAGCCGTTGCACGAGACGGCCGATCAGCTGGCTCTCGCGATCCGCGACGAGATCAGCGATCTCGAGCGTGCGGGTATCGCGATCATCCAGGTCGACGAGCCGGCCATCCGCGAGTTGCTTCCGCTGCGCCAGGACGGCCGGGCCGAATACCTGGACTGGGCGGTCGATGCGTTCCGTCTCGCAACCGGCGGGGCCAAGCCTGAAACGCAGATCCACACCCACCTGACCTATTCGGGTCAGGAGTCGGTGGTCGATGCGATCGAGCGACTCGACGCGGACGTCACGGCCATCGTGGCGACGCGATCGATCGGCTGGGTTCTCGAAGCCATCAAGGACCGGCCGCTGTCCCACGGTGTCGGACCGGGTGTGTACGAATCCCGATCCGCGCGTATTCCGGATATCGACGAACTCGACGAACTACTGTCCGAGGCAGCAGAATCCGTGGAGCTCGACCGCTTGTGGGCGAATCCGGACGGTGGGCTCAAGACACGCCATTACTGGCAGCTCGAGCCTTCGCTCCGCAACCTGGTGGCTGCGGCCCGGCGACTCCGCCGGCGAGCAGCGGCGGACGACGCGTAACCGTCACCACTGCCGAAACGTCACCGCCCCGACCGGAATCCGGTCGGGGCGGTGACATGTTCGGTGCCAGCGGTCAGAAGTTCTCGCCGAGTTGTTCGCGCAGTTGCGCGAGGGTCTTCGTGAGCAGGCGGGAGACGTGCATCTGCGACACCCCGACCCGCTCTGCGATCTGGGTCTGCGTCATGTTCCCGAAGAACCGGAGCAGCACCACTGTGCGCTCGCGCGCGGGGAGTGCCTCGAGAAGGGGACGCAGCGCCTCGTGGTTCTCGACCTCGTCGAGAGCTGCGTCGTAGTCACCGAGCGTGTCCGCGAGGGTCAGGCCGTCGTCCCCCGACGGCGACGAACGGTCCACGGACACGGTCTGGTACGCGTTACCGGCGACCAGACCCTGCATGACCTCTTCCTGATCGATGCCCAGTTCCTCCGCGAGTTCCGCTGCGGTGGGAGCCCGGCCCAGGTGCTGGGAGAGTTCGGAAGTGGCCTTGCTCAAGGACAGGTGAAGCTCTTTCATGCGCCGCGGTACGCGCACTGCCCATCCGGTGTCGCGGAAGTGGCGGCGCACCTCGCCCATGATGGTGGGCACAGCGAACGAGACGAAGTCCGATCCTCGTTCGGTGTCGAACCGGTCGACGGCATTGACGAGGCCGAGGCGGGCGACCTGAAGAAGATCCTCGAATGCCTCGCCGCGGCCGTCGAACCGCCGCGCGATGTGCTCGGCGAGGGGCAGGCACCGTTCGACGACGGCATCGCGGATCGCCGAACGCTCGGGATCGTCCGGGCCGAGGGTGAGCAGCTTGCTCAGGGTTTCGGTGACGTCGGCGTATTCGTCGCTCGATCTTGCTGGATTTCGGCTCACCGAGCGGCACTACCTTCCACGATCGACATGTCGATAGTGGAAACGGTGCCACCTTCCCGCTCTTCCGACGACACCGAGATCGAGTCCGTCAGGGAGTTGAGTACGTGCCAGCCGAACGAGCGGGGCTGCCCGATCGCGGCGGCATTCTCGGTGGGAGCGGCCAGGGCGACGCGGAGTCGCCCGGGCACCAGCTGGAAGCTGCACGACAAGGTGGCGTCGTCGGGCGCGCCCATGATCAGGCGGGTCGCAGCCTCGTCCACGGCGAGTTTCACATCGGCCACCGTATCGAGATCGAAGTCGTGCTGTAGGGCGATCGCCGCAGCAACCGCACGTAGTACGGAGAGCTGGGCGGGGTCGGCCTGGACTCGCAGTTCTACTACCGGGGTTGTGTGGTCGCGTGCCGATTCGATCGACGCGGAATTGGCCATGAGGTTCTGATCTCCATGCAGGGGGGAAGAAGCAGGTCAAGGGGGTCGTTTCTTCGGTGTCCAGGGCAAGGCTACCCACACTGTCAGGAATTCAACCGCCCGCATCCCTACATCGGGGGTGGCACATATGTCCGTTACGGTTGAGACCTGCCGCCCGGTGCACTACTGTTGGGCGAAGGTTGAGCACACAGCCGGGAACTCGAAAGCGCCACGCGGCCGCGAGGTTTTTCGGCACGTAGCCGGAGTGCCACCGTTGTCGTCGCGCTTACAACATCGTCTGTGTTGGGAAGTGTCATGACAGTTTCTCAGCGAAGCGCATCGCCTCATCTCAGGTCTACGACCTGGCCCGTTCACCCGGCGCCCTCGGACGCTTCGGACGAACAGTCGTTCGGAGCAGAATTCAGAGCACGAGCGATCGGATCCGACGTGATCCAGATCTCCGTCGTCGGAGATGTCGATATTCGCAACGCCCTCGCATTACGCGACTTCACCTGCCGTTACCTCGAATCGTCACGGCTCGTCCTGGACCTCTCGGAGGTCGATTTCTTCGGCGCCGCAGGCCTCAGAGTGGTCGAAGACCTGGAGGTGTGCAGCGCCCGTAGCGGATATCGCTGGGCGCTGGTCGGAGGCAGGCCCGTACAGCGGTTGTTCCGCGTGCTCGGGCCGACGCTCCCGATCGCCGCGCATAGCTCGCTCGACGGCGCTCTCGTCGCACTCGCTCTCGGCCACGCGTCCTGACTGAGGCTCCGCGCGCCGAACTCAGGCTCGGGCATCAGGTCGCGATCCCCACGGCGAAGCTTCCGTAGACGATCATCAGCACGAGGAGCGCCCATCCGGCGCCCTGCCAAATCTGCCATCTGCCGGCAGACTGCCAAACCCGGTAGGTCTGCACGAACGCTCCCAGTCCGCCGAGGAGCAGGACGAGCGTCGGTCCGAATGCCAGGATCGCGCGAGCGGGATCTGTGCAGACCGCAAAATCCGCGTCGGCGCACGCATCGCCGGTGCTGAGTGCCGACCACACGATCACACCGGCTGCGATCGTTGCGGCGAGCACGATCACTCCCGCGGCGTACCACACGGCACGGCGTGCGACCTGGGACTCCTGTCGAAGGCTCTTCACTTCAGGTGTCATGGAATATCCTGTGCTGAAAGTGTTTTCGGTGCTGAAAGTGTTTTCGGTCGGGATCCTTCCGACGAATTCTCCGGCCCGCTCGGGGATCGGGCCATCCGTACAAAAGGGTTGTAGTGGGGGACTACCCGGTGGGCAGCGACTTAATCACGCGGCGCCCGACCGACGCGCGTGGCGGTCATCGTCGCGGTACTCCTCTGACGGACGCAGCCGATCCGCTCAGTCGCCGACGACTCGTTCGTGGAGTGTCATGAGCAGGTGGTCGAACGCTGCCCGGCTCATCGCTTCGGTGCCCGGGCCGGAGGTGATGTCGGCAACGAGTTGCTCGGCGAGCGTGCGGAGTTTGACGTTGGTTTCCTGGGATCGCCAGGCAAGAACTTCGAAGGCGTGCTGAGCCGAGATGCAGTACACCAGCATGAGTGCGCCCTTGGCCTGTTCGATCACGGCGCGGGACTCTGCGAGGGCGTTGACCGCCAGGTCGACGCCCTCGCGGACTTCCTCTTCGAAGGCGTCCGACAGATCCAGATAGAACCCTGACGTTCCGAGCAGCGTGCCGTCCTCGTCGAGCAGCCGATCTCCGATCACGGCGACATGTTTCACCTGTCCGGCTGTGTCGATGATGCGATGCCGGCTACTGAACGGCTTGCCCACCGAACGCACAGCTTCCAGAACGACCGCGATGTGCTCTTTGTCGTCCGGATGCTTGTGCTGCAGCAGCAATTCGGTGGTGGGGGAGACGGTGCCGGGTTCGTAGCCGTGCATCCGGGCGACGGCATCCGACCACTCCCAGGTGTCGTCCGCGAGCAGGTACCTGAAGCTCCCGACGTGCTGGGTGGCGCCGTCCCCGATAGTGCCGTCCGCCGGAGACGGGTCATTGGTGCTGCTGCGGTCCGCCATGGGCTCGATTATGCGATATACGCCGTGGTCCGACGCCACCGCCTCGAGCAGAGCGGTGACGCCGGAGCACGGCGATTGTGAGGCGGGATGCCGAATACAAAGTTTGTGACGGGCGTCCCGGGTGGGCGGTCGGTCAGCGGTCCTCGGTGAGCTGAGCGAGGAACGAGTTCGCCCAGCGATCCACGTCGTGCGTCATCACGTGTCTGTGCATGGACCGCATCCGCCGGGCGGCGCTCGCGCGCTCTTCCCCGACGGCACTGACCACGGCGCGTTTGACGTCCTCGAGATCGTGCGGGTTCACGACGTGTGCACGTCGCAGCTCGGCAGCGGCGCCCGCGAATTCGCTGAGGACGAGTGCTCCGCTCCCGTCGCCGTGACAGGCCACGTACTCCTTGGCGACCAGATTCATGCCGTCCCGGAAGGGGGTGACGACCATGACATCCGCTCCGGTGTACATCGCCACCAGCTCTTCGCGGTCGACTGGGCGGTGCAGATAGTGCACTACCGGCCGGCCGAGTTGCCCGAATTCTCCGTTGATGTTGCCGACCTGGCGTTCGATGTCGTCTCGCAAAGTGGCATAGGCCGAAAGCCGCTCGCGGCTGGGGGTCGCGAGCTGGACCATGACGACCTTCTCTGGGTCGAGTGTGCCCTCCACGAGCAGTTCGCGCAGTGCCTCGAGACGGACGCTGATTCCCTTGGTGTAATCGAGCCGGTCGACACCGAGCAGAATCGTCTCCGGATCGCCCAACTCGGCGCGTATCTCCTTCGCGCGCAGCTTTGTGGCTGCGGCAACCGATTGATCGCGCAGTTGGGTGGAGTCGATGGAGATCGGGTAGGCGCCGACACGTACCCGGCGATCGCCGAGATCGATGGTGCCGCCCCCGGTCGTTCCGCGAGGTGAACTCGGCAGGTCGAGGAGACGGCGGGCGAGGTACAAGAAGTTCTCCGCACCACCGGGGAGATGGAAGCCGACGAGGTCTGCCCCCATGAGGCCTTCGAGGATCTCCTTACGCCACGGCAGCTGGAGGAACAGTTCGGTAGGGGGAAACGGGATGTGCAGGAAGTACCCGATCCGCAGGTCGGGCCGCAGGTCGCGCAGCATGCGGGGGACAAGTTGCAGCTGATAGTCGTGCACCCACACCGTCGCCCCCGGCGCCGCGGCGCGCGCCGCCGCTTCGGCGAATCGGCGGTTGACCTTCTCGTAGGTGCGCCACCAGTCGCGGTCGAACGTCGGCGCGATCACCGCGTCGTGGTAGAGCGGCCACAAGGTCGCGTTGGAAAATCCTTCGTAGTACTCCGTGACCTCCGCTTCGCTCAGCTGCACGGGATGAAGAGTCAGACCCTCTTCGACGAAGGGCTCGAGGTCGACGTCGGGAGTACCCGGCCAGCCGACCCAGGCTCCGGCGACGGACCGGAGTACCGGCTCGAGGGCGGTCACCAGGCCGCCCGGGCTACGGCGCCACACTCCGGGCCCGCCGTCCGGCGAAGCCTCCAGATCCACCGGCAGCCGATTGGCCACCACCACGAACTCGTTCGACGACGTCTCACTCATCGTGTTCCACTTTCGGGGTAATACAGGCAGGTGGGGTGCACTTCGGGCGTCACGCCTCCAGCCGCTTCACTTCGACGGCCTGCACCTCGTCGAACATGGCGTCTATCCGGCGCTTGATCTCGGCGGTGCTGAAACGTACGCCAAGCGCCCCGGGCGAGGGCGTTCCTGCTTGGTGGCCTGGGAGGGCATCGACCTCAACCATCGTCGAGGATTCCTTTCTGTCACAACACGGAGGAGCAGACATCGGGCGTGTGGTCAGTCTTACGCCGGTCAGGCCCGGCTCGGCCCTGCTTCGGCGATCACGTCGACGACGGCCGCGCAGAATGCGGGCAGATCGTCGGGATTACGGCTCGATACGAGGTTGCGGTCGATCACCACTTCTTTGTCCACCACGGTTCCACCCGCGTTGCGAATGTCGGTGCGCACACTCGGGTAGGAGGTCAACGTGCGGCCGTTCACCACTCCGGCCTCCACCAGAGTCCACGGGCCGTGACAGATGACGCCCACCGGCTTGTCCGCCTCGACGAATTCCCGCACGAATGCCACCGCGTCGGGGTCCTGCCGGAGCTGATCCGGGTTCGTCGTACCGCCGGGCAGCAACAACCCGTCGAAATCCGAGACCGCCGCGTCGGCGACCGTCCGGTCCACGGCATACCTGTCCGCGTTGTTCACGTCCTGCTTCATCGCCTGGATCTCACCGTTCTTCAGCGACAGCAGTTCGACGGTGGCACCTTCGTGCTCGACTGCTTTCCTGGGCTCGACGAGCTCTACCTCTTCGACTCCGTCGGTGGCGAGAATCGCAATCCTGCGTCCTGCGAGACGGCCTTGTTGCGCTGTGGTCATGTATTCATCCGGCCTTTCTTCGATCAGATCCCGTTTACCCCGGATGCGTGCCCGGAAACGTCGCCGATCATCGACGATGCAGATCACTCGTCGCGGGTCCTTCGAGCAGGGTGCCGTCCGCGGCGAATCGGGAGGCGTGCAACGGGCAATCCCACGAGGCCTCTGCGTCGTTCCAGCGCAGAATCCCGCCGAGGTGCGGGCAGACCGCCGACACCCGTTGCGTCCGGCCGCCGACCGTCGAGACACCCACCGGCCGGCCGCAGTCCCTCACGACTCGCCCCTCGCCCTCCGCAGGCGACGATTCAGGGTCGGTGCGGGTCTCGGCGGTCCACCATCCGCGGGCGAGATTGACGCCCACCCCCACGTTGAGCTTCACGGCGCTCGGGACATCGAAAACCTGGGACGGGCTCCACGCCGCGTATGCCGGGGCCCACTTCTCCACCTGTGGGTCATGCGCGCCGGTGATCCGGGTCGTCAACAGGTGTGCGGCCGCGACGGCGTTCGTCATGCCCCATTTGCCGTATCCGGTGGCGACCCACAACCGCTCGCTCGTCGGGAGCAGCGGGCCCGCGTACGGCAGAGAGTCGAGCGTGCTGTAATCCTGGGCCGACCACTGCGCGACCTGCTTCGCTCCGGGAAAATGACGTTGGGTCCACGCGACGAGGTCCGCCACCGCAGCGCTGGTCGACCCCTGTTGCCGGCCCACCACGTGGCCGTTGCCGCCGACGAGGAGAAGGCGCCCACCGTCACGGGCGGAGTCTCCGGCACGAGCCGTCGCGGGCGCGGTGCGGAGTGAGCGGGTCGGGGAGTCCGCCGACAGGTACATGCCGGTCGGCGGTGGCTCGGGTACCTCGAAGGCGATCGCGTACGAGCGTTCCGGTTCGAGTCGCGCGAAGAACGCGCCGCGATCGAGGATCGGCGTGCCGGTAGCCAGCACGACGTGTGCGGCGCGCACGCTCCCGGATCCGGTCTCGACGGTGCATCCGGCCTTGTCCGTCTTCACCGAACGGGCCCGAATCCCCGTGAACAGCTCACTGTTGGCGGCCCGAACCTCCCGGACGGCAGCGCGGAGCATCGGCATGGGGTCGAACTGCAACTGGTTCGGCACCACGACCGCGGAGGTGACGGGATAGGGCAACTCGGTCTCGGTCACGAGCCGGGCGGGCAGGCCCGCTGCGAGGCAACTGCGATGCTCCGCCTCCACCGAGCTCACACTCTCGCTGCTCGTCGCGTAGGTGTAGGCGTCGGCGGTTTCCGTCGGCACATGGTTGTTCCTGCAGAAGTCTGCCACCCACTCCTGCGCTCGGAGGTTGCCGTCCACGTACGCCTGCACGACCGGCCGCGAATGCCTCCGCGAGATCTGGGACAGGGCGGTTCCCTGCAGCACGCTCACCTTCGCCGTGGTGTTGCCGGTGGTCACTGCTCCCACGTCGCGTGCTTCCAGGATTGCGACCCGCTGCCCGGATCTGGCGAGGAGCAGGGCCGTGACGACTCCGGTCAATCCGGCGCCGACGACGACGGTGTCGTAGGCCTCGCGTCGTTGCGTCCAATCGTCGCCGGGCTCGATGCCGGCCTCGGCGTCGCGTGCAAGCCACAATGAAGTCACGTGCGATCTCCTTCGTTGCTGGAATCAGGCGGGTGCGTGTCGGCCGGTCCGCGATCTCACCCTCGCCGGATACCCGGATCGGCGAGGTTAACCCCGGTAGGTGTCGGGTAGCCGGGAACCACCTGCAATCCACAGCGGAGGAGTCCCGATGAAAGCAGTGACATGGCAGGGCCGGCGCAAGGTCAGCGTCGACAATGTCCCGGACGCCAAGATCGAGAAACCGACCGACGCCGTCATTCGCATCACGACCACCAACATCTGCGGGTCCGACCTGCATCTGTACGAGGTGCTCGGGGCTTTCATGACGCCCGGCGACATTCTCGGGCACGAACCGATGGGGATCGTGGAAGAAGTCGGCGCCGGTGTCACGAACTTGACCCCAGGCGACCGGGTGGTTATCCCGTTCCAGATGTCGTGCGGCAGTTGCTTCATGTGCGATCACGGGCTCCAGTCCCAGTGCGAGACCACTCAGGTGCGCGAAGAAGGCAGCGGCGCAGCACTTTTCGGTTACTCCAAGCTGTACGGCAGTGTGCCGGGAGGCCAGGCCGAGTATCTTCGGGTGCCGCTCGCCGACTCGACCCACATCAAGGTGCCCGAAGGCCCGGCGGACGACCGATTCTCCTATCTCTCCGACGTCCTGCCCACCGCCTGGCAGGCAGTGGAGTACGCGGAGATCCCGGACGGCGGCACGGTGGCGGTGCTCGGACTCGGGCCGATCGGCGAGATGGCCGGGCGCATCGCAATGCACCGTGGTGCCCGCGTGATCGCAGTCGATCTCGTGCCCGAAAGGCTTGCGCGGGCCTCTGCGCGCGGAATGGAGACGATCGATCTCCGCGAGGCCGGTGGCGATCTCGGCGACATCGTTCGCGACCGCACCGACGGGCGCGGGGCCGATTCGGTCATCGATGCGGTGGGGATGGAAGCGCACGGATCACCCATCGCCAAGTTCGCTCAGACCGCGGCAGGCTTCCTGCCGTCGGTGGTCGCCGAACCTGTCATGGAAAGGGCCGGAGTCGACAGGCTCCACGCGTTGTACACGGCCATCGATATCGTGCGACGAGGCGGCACGATCTCGCTGAGCGGCGTATACGGCGGGATGGCCGACCCCATGCCGATGATGACGATGTTCGACAAGCAGATCCGTCTGCGGATGGGGCAGGCGAACGTACTGCACTGGGTGCCGCAGATCCTTCCACTGCTGACCGACGACGATCCGCTCGGCGTGGACACCTTCGCCACCCATCGGCTGTCTCTGGACGACGCACCGCACGCCTACGAGATCTTTCAGAAGAAACAGGACGGTGCCATCAAGATCGCTCTGCGCCCCTGATCGCTTCTCCTCGGACGAAAACGCGCCCCACGTCGAGCAAGACGTGGGGCGCGTCCGAGTTTCCGGGCGGACTCAGGAAACGGTTTCACCGTCCCGGGAGAATTCGAGGCCGCCGAGGTCGGACCCCGCCACCTCGAACGGCATCTGCAGGACGGTCGCGGTGGCCCATCCCCGGCTCAGCAACACCGCGTCGGTGTCGTCGGGACCGTGGATGTCGATCGATCGGAACGACACCGTCACGGTGCGCGTGCCGTCGTCCTCCTCGTTGTCGTCGTAATCCTCGTCCGATTCGGTGATCTCGGCCTGCACCGCACCGAATTCGGCCAGCGACGCGGCGCGCAGCCCCAGCAGGTCGTCGACAGGAACATCGGGAATGTTCACGTTGAGGACCTCGCCGGGTTCGAGGTGCTCCATCGCCCACCGCACGGCACGCTCCGCGACGTGCTCGGCAGTTTCCCACCCCGAGCTACCGAGTCCGTTGAGCGACAAAGCCACCGAACGCACGCCGTGGGCGGACGCTGTGAGGGCCGCGCCGACGGTCCCGGAATGAAGGATCGCGCGGCCGGTGTTGGGTCCGAGGTTGATCCCGGACAACACGATGTCCGGAGTCTCGCCGAAAGCGCCGTACGACGCGACGAAAGTGATCAGCGCGGGCGACCCGTGGACAGCGAGAACTTCCACGTCGGGCAGCCCCGCGATGGACCGGCGGGAGACCTCGAGTCTCCCGTCGTCCTCGAGCGCCGTCAACGATGCGCTCGCGCCGCTCCGCTCGATGTGGGGTGCGGCGACCCGGACGTCCAATCCGGCCTCGACAGCCACCCGGGCCAGGGCGGCCAATCCAGGGCTGTCGACCCCATCGTCGTTGACGATCAGCGCCTTCATGCGTGATCCTTCTCCAGCCGTCGAACCTGCACGTTTTCGGTCATCTTCTCGATGGCCTCCCGCTGGCCCGTGGCCAGTCCTCGCCGGGTGACATTCACTGCGCCCGCAGCCGCACCGAGCCTGAGAGCGTCCTCGAAATCGAGACCCTTCGCATAGGCCGCGGCGAGACCCGCGGTCATCGAGTCGCCGGCGCCGCGGTGGTCCACCGACTGCACGGGCGGCGTCTCCACCTCCCAGACCACCCCGTCGTGCAGTGCAATCGCAGGATCGGCGGCACGCGAGATCACGACGCTCCGGGCGCCCTCCTTGTGAAGCGAATGCATGGCGGCGATGAGATCGTCGAGATCGTCCGACGCGGCGCGGCCGTCCTCGATGAGGTCTTCGTGACTCACCTTCAGCAGTGCGACCCCGCCCTCGAGTGCGGCACCGAGTGTGGGACCCGAAAGATCGGCGACGACAGGCACGTTCAGAGCACTGAGGTCGGCGCACAGTCGCATGTAGACGTCGGTGGGTACCGCATCGTCACAGTGCGGCCCGCCGAGCACGGCCACGTCGGCCGACATGCCTGCCCCGAGCGACGCGCTGAACAGATCGTCGATCTCGTGGCGGCTGAGAGTGGGAGGCGAGATATCCACAACCGCTTCGCGTTCCCCTTCACGGCGGTCGTGGACGTACGAACCGTTGTCGGAGGCCGAGGCGACCGGGTGCACCGTGATGCCTTCACGGTTGATGAGATCGACGAGGATTCCCCCGGACTCGCCGCCGAAGGGACCGCACAGGTGCACATCCATTCCCAGGATGGACGCCATTCGCCCGATCCAGAAGCCCTGTCCGCCAGGATGCACGTGCAATTCGGCGGTGCCGTTCGGCGCCTGTTCGATGGTGACGGTGAGGAGGGGTGAGGGAGCGAACACGAAAGCGTTTGCTCGGGGTCGTGAGTCGTCGGAGATGGTGCGTTCGTTCCTGTCTGCGGGCATGCCGGTCAGGTACCCTTCCCGTCCTCGTCTCACACCCGCAAAATCGACAGCCGGTGTGGGGCGCAGCGGTGGCGGGTATGACCTCAGGCAGAAACCGGATCCGGGTCCACGCACGAGGAGGGGAGCCGCGCGATGACCAGAGTCGCCCGCAAGCAGACGAGTGCGCCGCCGAGCCGGGTCTGGGAAGTCCTGGCGGACGGGTGGAACTATGCGACCTGGGTCGTCGGTGCCTCCCGGATCCGCAAGGTCGATGCGGCATGGCCGGCGGAAGGCAGCCGCATCCACCATTCGGTCGGCTTGTGGCCCGCCTTGCTCGACGACCGCACCGCGGTACTCGCCGCGACGCCCGACCGCAGACTCGTTCTGCGTGCTCGCGCGTGGCTCTTCGGGCAGGCCGAGATCGAGCTGAGGATCGAACCCGCGCCGGGCGGGGGTTCCACGGTGACGATGTCCGAGCACGTGGTGACGGGGCTGCCGAGTCTTCTTCCCGACTTCGTTCAGGAACAGGCCGTGTGGCCGAGAAACCAGGAGTGCCTCTCGCGCCTGGCCCTGCTCGCGGAACGTGCGACTCCTGACGGACCGGCTGCATGACCGCGGAAACGGTCGACGCCGTCGTCATCGGTGCCGGCCCCAACGGGCTCACGGGCGCCGCGGCACTCGCCGATGCGGGCTGGGATGTCCTCGTGCTCGAGGAACAGCCGGAACCCGGTGGAGCCGTGCGAAGCGCCGAACTCTACCCGGGATTCCGGGCCGACTTATTCAGCGCGTTCTATCCGCTGGGGGCGGTCTCCCCGGCTTTCGCCGCTCTCGACCTCGAATCCCACGGTCTGCAGTGGAGCCGGTCGCCGAACTCGTTCGGCCATCCTCTCGGGCCCGCCGACGAGGACGCGGTGGTGGTCGCACGTGAGGCGGCGGACACCGCAGCCGATCTCGAGCGGCGCTGCGCGGGGGACGGAGAAGCGTGGACGAAACTCGTCGACCAGTGGAACGAGGTGCGCAGCGCACTGCTGCAACTGCTGCTTTCCCCGTTTCCGCCGGTTCGGGGTTCCGCGTCGCTGCTGCGCGCACTGGGACCGGCAGAAGCGCTCCGGTTCGCCCGGATGCTGGCACTTCCCGTCAGGCGGATGAGCGAAGAACTGTTCGGCGGAGAAGCCGCTCGGCTCCTCCTGCTCGGCAACGCCATGCACTCCGACATCCCGCCCGACGCCCCGGGTAGTGGCGTGATGGGGTACATCTTGACGATGCTCGCCCAGGACGTGGGTTTTCCGTCTCCGGTCGGCGGTGCGAGCGCGCTCACCGACGCGTTGGTGCGCCGCGGCGAGCATGCCGGAATGCAGGTGCGGTGCGGCAGCAGGGTCACCGCGGTCGACGTCGAAGACGGCAGCGCGGTAGCGGTTTGCACCGCGAGCGGGGAGCGGATCAAGGTTCGCCGGGCCGTCCTCGCGGACGTTTCGGCACCCGCGTTGTACGGGACGCTGCTCGCCGACTCCGCAGCCGCCGACCGCGCGCGCGACGACCTGCGCGGATTCGAATGGGACACGCCGGTGGTCAAGGTGAACTACGCGCTCGGCAGTCCGGTTCCGTGGCGCTCGCCGTCGTTGTCCCGGACCGGCACCGTCCACGTCGGTGCCGACACGAATGCGATGGCCCGGTGGTCCGCCGAACTGTCGACGGGGGTGATCCCGGAATCGCCGTTTCTGTTGTTCGGGCAGATGACCACCACCGATCCCACGAGATCACCCGCCGGTACCGAAAGTGCTTGGGCGTACACCCATCTGCCCCGGGGTATCACCGACGACGAGTCGGCCGACGTTCTCGCGGAGAGGGTCGACGCCCAGCTCGAGGCGTATGCGCCCGGTTTCCGGGACACGGTTCTCGATCGGGCCGTGCAGCGTCCCTCGGATCTCGAATCGGCCGACGCAAACCTCGTCGGCGGCGCGGTCAACGGTGGCACCGCCCAGATCCACCAGCAGTTGTTCCTACGACCGGCACCCGGGCTCGGAGGTTCACGAACTCCGGTGGGAAAGCTGTATCTCGCCAGTGCGGGGACACACCCCGGCGGAGGTGTCCACGGAATGTGCGGCTGGAACGCCGCCGCCGCCGCACTCCAGGACCAGAAGAGGACGGGCCCGCTGCGTCGCGGTCTCCACACCTTGGGCCGCCGGGTGATGTCATGACGAAGTCGCGCGCTGCGTAAACACCAGGTTTCGCGGGGCGAAGTGCCGGGTACTCGCGCCCATGACCGAAGACCCGGCCGGCGGACCCTCGTGGTCGATGTCGTCGGGAAGGTGCGCCTCAGCACGGTCGGCTCAGGCATTGGCTGCTGCGGGGTCGCGGACTCCCGCACATGGAACTCCGGGGTGATGTAACCGTGACCACTTCTCCAGTTCTGGACCGGCCGAATACGCCACGTGTGTGGCGCCTTCCCGGTGTATACCGTCCACAAGAGGATTCGTTCCTGCTGGCTCGGGCACTCCACGACGCCGGAGGAGCACAGGACGCGAAGGTACTCGACTTCTGTACCGGGAGCGGTTTTCTCGCGATCACGGCCGCCAAGGCCGGAGCCGGTGCGGTAACCGCACTCGACATCTCCCGGAGGGCTGTTCTCACCGCCCGGGCCAATGCTCTCTCACGTCGGCTGCCGATCTCGGTGCTTCGCGGAAGTCTGGACAAGGCTGTGGAGCACGGACCCTTCGATGTCGTTCTGTCCAATCCTCCGTACGTGCCGGTGGACGGCGAAGGCAAGGACCCCCGTTGGGATGCCGGCCCGGACGGACGATCCGTTCTGGACCCGCTCTGCGATTCCTTGCCGACGCTCTTGTCTCCCGACGGCTTCGCGCTGCTCGTGCACTCGGAATTCACCGGCGTCGAAGAGACTTTGGAGCGCGTGCAAGCCGCCGGACTCGCGGGCTCGGTCGTCGCGCGTGAACGAATCCCGTTCGGCCCGGTACTGCAGCGCCGTCTGAGTTATCTGCAAGAAGTCGAACTCGCGGAACGCGGTGTCGACAGCGAAGAGGTGGTGGTCATCCGTGCAGCCCGGATCTGAGGGCGGTCGTCGCGTAGTGCACGCGACCACCGGCAACGCGGAAGACGTCACGGTCGTCCGCAAGGTGAAAGGGGGGCCGATGCTCGTCAACGGCCCGGTCCGGATCCTGACGGACGACGGCGCCGAGACGGAATCGGACCGCTTCGTGGTCGCGGTGTGCCGGTGCCGGCGCAGCGCGCTGTACCCGTTGTGCGACACCAGTCATCGGCGTCCCGCCCGAGGCTGATACTCGCGTTCCGACGCTGACCGCGAGCTCTGGAAGTCTGTTGCCGGAGTAGTCGGGGTCTTCGGCGTCGTGCGCGGTGGTGCGAGGAGCTTTCACGCTGTTCCGATACCCGGAAACAGCAGAAAGTCCGGACGCCGCAGCGTCCGGACTTTCTGCTGTTCTGAAGGTCAGTACCAGTGGGCGCGACCACCGACGGCCTTGCCGGATGCTCCCAGGATCGCCATGATGACGCCGATCACCAGAAGGATGACACCCAGTGTCGTCAGGATCGAGATGCCGGTGAAGAATCCGACTACGAGAAGAATCAGGCCCAGAACAATCATTGCGTCCACCTCGCTGTCTTGTCCGATGCCGAGCGGCTCCGGATCCAAGTCCTGAATACCCGGATTGTCCGCATCGAAACACACGAGGAAAAAAATTTCTCGAGTCGTTCCTCCGAGGGTGATCGACGTCCCGGAGCATCGCGTTCCCGCTCGTCCAGGGATTGACCGCCTACCTCGCGGGTAGTCCATTGATCATGACGCAGCGTGACGTGGAGGGCTCGGCCGGTTCGCGCCGACCCGAAAGAGGCAGGAACGTGTTGGCCGGTGCCTTTCTCGGCTTGGGTGCGGTAGCCATGATGGACGAAGTGCTCTTCCACCAGATACTTCACTGGCATCACTTCTACGACAAATCGACAACCTCGGCCGGCTTGGTCTCCGACGGCCTGTTCCACGCCTTCAGCTGGTTCGCCACGGTGGCCGGGTTCTATCTGGTGGTGATGTCTGTCCGTGACGGGAAGTTGTGGGTACGTGCCCTGCTCGGTGGCTTCGTGACCGGGGTAGGCGCGTTCCAGCTGTACGACGGGCTGGTCCAGCACAAGCTGTTCGGTCTTCATCAGATCCGTTACGAAGTCGATCTCCTGCCGTACGACCTGACCTGGAACATTCTGGCAGGCGCACTGCTGGTGGTCGGGCTGACGATCATCGCGTCCACCTACCGGCAGGCGTCGCCGTCGGTGGCTTCGCAATGACGACCCTCGTCCTACTCGGCGTAGGGATCTGCGCCGTGGTCGTCTACGTGGCTGCGGCGGCGAGAGCGCAGTCGTGGCCTGTCGCGCGCACTCTGAGCTGGACCGCAGGGTGGGTGGCGCTCGTCGCGGCACTGTTGAACTCTGCGTCCGCCCACGGAGGGGGACACGGACACGGCGCGCACCACTCCTTCGACTTCGTGGGGCACATGGTCTCGCACGTCGTGGTGGGCATGGCGGTGCCGCTGTTGCTCGTGCTCGCAGCCCCCGTGGCCCTTGCGCTCCGCGTACTGCCCGTGTCGGCGGCGCGTCGCGTCTCGCGAGTGCTGCGGTCGCGACCCGCCGAAGTGCTGACCCACCCCCTCGTCGCGGCGACGCTCAACATCGGCGGCCTGTGGCTTCTGTACCGGACGTGGTTGTTCGAGTACATGCTTGGCGGCACCTGGGTGGCGTGGCTGATCGAGTTCCACATCGTCGCGGCCGGTTACCTGTTCACCTATTCCCTGGTGGGCGTGGATCCGTCTCCGCACCGCACCTCCTTCGGTCTTCGCGCAGCGGTGCTGGTCCTGTCGATCGCCGCACACAACATCCTTGCCAAGACTCTCTACGTGGACCCACCTTCCGGCGTCTCCACGGCGCAAGCCGAAACGGGCAGCCAGGTGATGTATTACGGGGGCATACCGTTCGAATTGGCGCTCGTCGTACTGCTGATTCACCGGTGGGCAGCGCGTGCCCGTCACCGGAGTGGAATGTCCGGTCCCGATCTCCTCCGCTCGACCTGAGGCAGGTAGCTGCGGTCGCGAAGTGTTTGAGCAATGTCCCGCGCGGGGTACTCGAAGGCCACGCAACCAGATAGCACTTGGAGGAATCGCACATGTCGAAATACACGGTGCCCGGTTTGAGCGGCAAAGACGGCGCGAAAGTTGCCCGTGTTCTGCAGGAGCGTTTGAGCGCGTACAACGACCTGCACCTCACTCTCAAGCACATCCACTGGAACGTTGTCGGTCCCAACTTCATCGGTGTGCACGAAATGATCGATCCCCAGGTGGAACTCGTACGCGGATACGCCGACGAGGTTGCGGAACGCATCGCGACTCTCGGTGAATCGCCCAAGGGCACGCCGGGGGCGATCGAGAAGAACCGGACCTGGGACGACTACTCGGTGGGACGCGACACCGCCCAGGCACACCTCGCGGCTCTCGATCTGGTCTACGACGGTGTGATCACCGACAACCGTAAGGCGATCGAAGAAGTCGGCGACATCGATCCGATCACGGAAGACGTCCTCATCGGGCATACCGGGCAGCTGGAGAAGTTCCAGTGGTTCGTGCGAGCGCACCTGGAGAACGCTTCGGGCGCTCTGAGCCACGGCAAAGCTTCCACCGAGAAGGAAGCTGCGGCCAAGGCCCGCTGACCGAACCGGACTTCCGAATCACAGGGGCCGCGTTCCGGATACCTCCGGAACGCGGCCACTTTCCTTTGCGCGGGGCATAGTTTCCGCTGGCGTCCCGCGGTTCCGCACCCTCGGTTCGCGGGGTTCCACGCCTGCCTGTCGATGATCCGGATCACGCTGCGGCGGAGGTCGATTCCCGTTGAGCGAGTTTTGTCCGGCCGACCGAACGGGTACAAACCACTATGACCAACACAACGAGGCACGAGCGGCCGACCACGGGTTCCCGGATAGCGGGATGGATCGGCTACGCATGCGTTCTTGCAAGCATCGCCGTCGTGGCCATGGCACTGTTCGCCGCGGGTGACGGGTACGCGGGCTGGACGGTGGTCGCCGTCGTGATCGCCGCAGCCCTGCTCTCGACCGGCGTGGCCCTGATCACGGTCAACCTCCGCCACCGTCGGCTGCGTGGTTCGGGTGGAACCTCGACGCACGAGCCGGGTGTCCTCGACTGACCGCCCGCCGGCCTCCTCGTCCGGCCGCTCCGGTGGATATCAGCCCACGGGCTGGTCCACCGGAGCTTTCTCGTCGAGGGGGGAGAGGAGCGAAGTGGTGCCTGCCGTCCAGCTGTCGAGCAGGTGCCGGGCGAGCCGCCCCTCGAGGTACTCCGCAGCCTCGGCACCGAAGACGATGTCGGAGGCGCACTCCGGATCAGCGGTGACCATCTCGCCGACGACATCGTGACGCAGCACCAGTTCGTGAACCGCGTCCGCCTCGATGTGCTCGGTGTAGAACAGGATGCACGCGGGGTCGGCGCCGAGACGCTCGAGCGCCGCGGCCATCCGCCGGGCGCTCGGGGCCGTGGTGATCTCCGCGGCGGTGAACATCCCGACGAGCATCGGCATACGAGCACGGTGCAGTCCGCACAGTGACATGAAGTTGACTGTCGCGAGGGTGACGGCCGGGACGACATCGAGGTAGCGGAGGTACGCGTCGTCGAGATCGGCGGCTTTCAGCAGATCGGCGTACAAGCGGGAATGCATCTTGTCTGCCCGGCCCCCGCCGTACTCGTCGAATTCCACTGCGACGAGTGCTGCCTTCGCTCGTCCTCGCAGGCGGGGGATGGCGAAGGCGTGCGGGTCGGCTTCCTTGAGGTGGTAGATGGAGCGGTGTACGAAGAACTCCCGGATGTGCTCCCACGTGCCGCGTTCTGCCAATTCGTGCGAGACGCCCCATGCGTCCTTCGGTTCGCGGTAGAGCGCGTCGAACGTCGCATCCGTGTCGTCGGTGACCGGGACGTCCGCGCGCAACCGGTCGAGGAAGACTCGCTCGAGCTCGGCGCGGAGCCCCAGCGGGCCTGCCATCCACTCCCACGACGCGTCGACGCCGTCGTATCCGCGGTAGTGCAGCTCGTAGAGCATCGTCAAGGCGAGCTGGACGTCGTCGCCGTACGGATCGGCGTCCCCGACCGTCACCGGCCAGGGAGCAGCATCGGCGGGTGCGGAAAGCCGCTCTACGACGGCAGCGGAGATCGGACCCCGGGGGGTGGGGAGGGACGCGGCGGACAGATCGCAGGGCCGGATCACATCAGACATACGAGCCGGTTACCCGTGGAAAGCCGGTGAGAAACGAGTGCGTGTGGTGGCCGGCCCTCGGGGTAATCGCTCCATTATGAGCGACGACAAGGAACGGAAACCTCAATCCATCGGCTGTCCGGGCGACACGGCGGATATCGCGGAGCGTCCGCGGACGAGATGCGCGACTATCGCGGCAGGGAGTTGCTCTCCGGACGCAAGGCCTTGATCACCGGTGGAGATTCGGGCGTCGGGCGGGCGTTCGCGAAGGAGGGTGCAGACGTAGCTATCGCCTATCTGGTGGACATCGTCGTCAACAGCGTCGGTACCCAGCAACCCGTCGACGACTTCGCAGACCTCGACGACGAGCGGTGCGCCGGACCTGCGCCGTCAATATCGACAGCTTCTTCCACGTCACCAAGGCGGCGCTTGCCCACCTGCCCCGGGGCGCCGCGGTCATCAACACGGCGTCGATCAAGTCGATCAACAGGTTGCGCGGCAACAAGACCCTGATCGACTACTCGGCCACCAAGGGTGCGGTCATTGCCCTGACTTACTCGCTCGCGCAGGCGCTTCGGGACCGCACGGCCGGGCGGCGCAGCCCGACGAGATCGCCCCGTCCTACGTATTCTTCGCCTCCGAAATGATGTCCTCGTACTACAGCGGGGAAGTGCTCGCTCCCATCGGAGGCGAGACACTGCCGGGCTGACGTCCACACTGCGGGCGGGATTCGGCAAGAACGATCAAGCGGTACCACCGGTGAAAGCGTCAGAATTGGTGCATGTCCGAACCACGGCGTGACCGGCTTCGTGAGTTACTCGACGCGGTACTCGACGAGAACAACGTCAATCTCGAACAGATGGCGCAGGGCGCATACGCATCGCCCTGGTATTTCACCCGCCAGTTCGGCGCCGGTACCGGCGAGTCCCCGGTCGCGTTGCGCCGGAGAGTGATGCTCGAACGCGCTGCGTGGCAACTGCGGCGCGGCGCGGCCGTCACGGATACGGCGTTCGCCGCCGGATACAACAGCGTGGAAGGCTTCGGGCGCGCGTTCGCCCGGGCGTACGGATATCCGCCCGGTGCGACCGCGCGCGCCGAAGAATGGGGCAGCCGATCCCACTGGTTGCCGGCACCCAACGGAGTGCACTTCCATCCGCCCATGAACCTCTGGGTCGAGGACGGGACGGCGCCCTCGCCCGCAGGGCAGTCCGCGTCGGAGGTCGTGGCCCGCCTCGTGCATCACGATCTCGACGACACGCGCGCGCTGCTCCACCTCGCCCGCGATCTGGAGGAGGCGGAGTACGAGCGCATCCGCTTCCCCGGACTTGTGGTGCTCGAATGGGACGGCCCGGAGGAGTCGATCGGCCAGGTACTCGAGAACCTGGTGTGGACCAAGGAGGTCTGGCTGTCGTCGATGTCGGGAGGGGACCAGCCGACTCGGGATGGGCACGGCCGGGAGGCGCTGCCCACCCGGTTCGACGAGGTTGCTCCGCGATGGGCCGACGCGGTCCGGGACATCGATCGGCGCGGCGCGTGGGGAGACCGGTTGATCGACGCGCTGTGTGATCCGCCGGAGAGCTTCGTACTCGGCGGCGTGATCTCCCATGTGCTCACATTCTCGGCCCATCGGCGGCAACTGGTACGTCACATGCTCCGGGCCGCCGGTCGCACCGTCGACCACGGGGATCCCCTCGAATGGCCACTCGAACACGAAAGGACCACCCGATGACCCGCATGACGTACTTCACCGCCAGCACACTCGACGGTTTCCTCGCGACACCCGACGATTCGCTCGACTGGCTTCTCACGCGGGAGACCGACGACGGTGGCCCGGCGGGATACGAGGAGTTCATCGGCGGTATCGGGGCGATGGCGATGGGGGCGTCCACCTACCGCTGGGTGCTGGACCATGAGGGAATCGACAAGTGGGAGTACGACATTCCGTGCTGGGTCTTCACCCATCGCGACGACCTTCCGACGGCGAGCGGACCGAACGGACCGGGCGACATCCGTTTCACACAGAACGACGTGCGCGAGGTGTTCGCGGAGATGGCCGAGGCGGCGGAAGGGCGGGACCTGTGGATGGTGGGTGGCGGTGGACTCGCGGGCGAGTTCGCCGAACACGGTCTTCTGCACGAAGTGATCGTGTCCTTCGCGCCGGTGACGATCGGGGCGGGAAAACCTCTGCTGCCCAAGCACATCGAGATGCGTTTGAGAGAAGTCGGCCGCAACGGAGAGTTCGCCGTCCTCCGCTACGACGTGCTGCCCGGTGAGCAGTGACGACCGACCGGCGGGCGGTGCGCGCCGCCCGGCTCGGATCTCAGAAACCGTCGAGAGGGCCGTGCGAGCGGGTTCGAGCCCGGAACCACCACGGGTAAAGCCCCCACGCTCCGACGAACAGTAGCGTGCTCGCCGCCCCGCAGATGAAGGCGACGGTGTCGCCGAGCATGATTCCGACCACCAGGACGACTGCACCGGTGAGTGCGATGCCGAGGAACACGATGCCTGCGATCGTGAATCGATGTGCGGCCGCGACCAGGCGCGGAAGTTGTCCGCGGCGGAACAGGAGGCGGTGCATGACGACGGGCGCGACGAGGAAGACGGTCGCGCAGACGGACGCGAGCAACGTCACGAGGTACACGCCGTATTGGTAGGAGGTCAGGTCCTCGAAGCGGCCCTGGAAGGGGAGTGTGAGGAGCAGTCCGGTGAGGACCTGGACGCCCGTCTGTACCACCCGTAGTTCCTGGAGCAGGCTCGCCCAGTTCCGGTCCAGGCGTTCGAGTGGGGTTTCGTGGCGGCCACCCCACGCGACGTGGCCGTAACCCGACCCCGGGGGATCTCGACGTGAATCGTCGGGAGTGCTCACCGGGTGACCCGAGGCAGCGCCGGGCGCAAACAGTACATACAACCGTATGGTGCCACCTTGTGACGCGGCTCACCCGCGGGTACCGTCGGCGACAACGGAAGACGTCCCTCGCTGGGAAGGAGACCGGCCGTGAAGCTCAACCTTTTTGTCGCGTGGGTCGGATACGGATTGGTACTGATCGCGATTCTGATGGTCGCCCTGGCGCTGGTCGCGGCGGGTAGCGGCCACGAAGCAGGAGCGCTGGCCAGTGCGGTCGCCGTGATCGTGGCCCTGGCGCTGGCTGTGGGTATGGTCGCCGGGACCATCCGCCGGGACCGCAGGAAACATCTCGACACGCCGCACATCTTCTGATCGACGACGACAGCTCGCGGAGGCCGCTCAGGCCTTCGCGAGTCGCCGTTTCTCCACTTCGATGTCGAAGGTGGGGTCGGGCCAGTCCAGGTCGAGCCGTTCGAACACGTCGATGAGCAACTCGGTGACCGCGATTCGGCTGTACCACTTGCGGTCGCACGGAATGACGTACCACGGCGCGTTCTCGGTGTTCGTCTTGTCGAGCATGTCCTGGTAGGCCTCCTGGTATTGCGGCCACAGCGCACGCTCGGACACGTCCGACGGGTCGTACTTCCAGTACTTGTCGCGGCGCTCGAGCCGCTCGGAGAGCCGCTTCTTCTGCTCGTCGAGCGAGACGAACATCGCCACCTTCACGAGGGTGGTTCCCGTCGCGGTGATTTCGCTTTCGAACTGGTTGATTTCGTCGTACCTCCTGCGCCAGACGTTCTCGGGGACGAGCGACCGCACGCGTGCGACGAGCACGTCTTCGTAATGCGACCGGTCGAAGACGCCGAGCTGGCCGCCGCGGGGAAGGGCTTTGACGATGCGCCAGAGGAAGTGGTGGCGCTTCTCTTCGGCGGTGGGGACTCCGAACGCGGTGTGGTCGACCCCCTGGGGATCGACGTGACCGATCACGTGACGCACCATCCCGCCCTTGCCGGCGGTGTCCATGCCCTGCAGGATCAGCAACACCGATCGGGGGTCTCCGATACGCCCGTTGGCGAACAGCTTTCCCTGGAGGTCGGACAGGGCGGCGCCGCGTTCCACGAGCAAACGTTCCGCGAGGGCCTTGTCGCCCTCGAAACCCGGCGTGCCGTTCGTGTCGAGCTCCGAGACCCGGGTGCCGGGACCCGCTCGCAGCGACTCGACAACCGGAGTGTGCCAGGGCGCTTCGCTTTTCGTTCCCATGGGGCGAGCCTGCCATACGGGACGAGGATCAGGCGGGACGCTCTCCGTAAGGGGGGCGGGAGATCCCGTCGACCATGTGACTTCCCCACAGGTCGATTTCGGTGATGCGGGCCAGTGCGGGTTCGTCGGATCCGGGCACGACGATGGTCACCTCGGTGCCCGGAGCGAGGTCGACGCCGGGCAGCGAGCCGGAGAGGTCCCGTAGCCGCCCGCGCCACACGTGGCGGCCGCGAAGCGGGTCGAACCGGCCGGACAGTTGCACGTCGACGGTCGCGTGCTCGTCGTGCACGGTGATGTCGGCGGGGCCGCGGTAGCCCGCGTCGTGGGCGGGGTGGTCGGATTCGGGCTCGGGCATACCCGGACTATACGTGCAACTTTGGGTAACAGTAAAGATCCTGGGGACCCGTGGGAAGGGCGCGACGGGTCACTCGGGCAGCAACGGATGCGGCTGAGATTTGAACCTTTTCGGAGATCCGGCCACCGCTGCGATCCCCGTGATGCCACCCCACACCATCATCGTGAGGTAGTCGATGAGGTCCTCGGCGGTCATCGACTTGTTGGAGATCCACCAGTGGGTGGCGAGTTGGATCGACCCGACGATGCCGTACGCCCAGGGCACCGACCCGCCCGAGTCCATCTCGAGCAGGCGAAGCCGTTCGCCCAGAACCGTCGCGACCAGTTCGGCGATCATCCGTTCGGAGTCCGCGACGACGTCCCTGCTCGCCGACGAACTGTTGGACATCACGTACAGATACACTTCCGGATCCGTGCCGACCGTCTCGACATAAGCCGAGATGGCGACGCGTGTCAGTCCGTACTCGTCGAGATCCTCGGCGACAGCGGCGTAGATCCGCGGAGCGAGAATCGTCTCGACGTAGCGCATCATCGTTGCGCTCGTGAGGTCGTTCTTGTCCGTGAAATACCGGTACAGCACGGTTTTCGAGACACCGATCTCCGTCGCTATCTCGTCCATGCCGATGTCGTGGCCGCGCGCGCGGATGGCGTTGATGGTGCCGTCCACGAGTTCCTCACGCCGGGCGATCTTGTGTTCGTGCCAGCGGCGTTTCCGGCCGTCCTGCTTCGTCGGTAAGTCCTCGGAGGCGCGGGAGGACGAAGGCGTCTGGGGCAGGTTGCTTGACACTGGGCGGCACATCCGTTCGGTCGATCGTCGGCTCAGTCTACGGTGGCTGCTCGGTGCGCACTCGGCGTGCGCCGCGCTTCCGCGCCCGCGCCGGGGAACTTGGGCACAATCGAGGAGTGCAGTTCATGGATATCGAAGATGACGTCAAACGCCGCGACCTCCGCCGGATGAAGGCAGTCGCAACCGGGTTTCTGATCGTGGCCGCCGGCGTCTACCTGTTCTGTCGGTGGCAGGAGAGTCGCGGTGCAGGCGCCTGGGTGGGTTATGTGCGCGCGGCTTCGGAAGCCGGCATGGTCGGCGCGCTGGCGGACTGGTTCGCCGTGACCGCCCTCTTCCGGCATCCCCTCCGCATTCCGGTGCCCCACACCGCGATCATCAAGAGGAAGAAGGATCAGCTCGGTGCGAGTCTGAGTTCGTTCGTCGGTACCAATTTCCTGGCGCCCGAAGTCGTCTCGGCGAAGGTCGAATCTGCGCAGATCCCGCTACGCGTCGGCACCTGGATGGCCGAACCCGCTCATGCGGAACGCGTGGCGAAGGAGACTTCCACGATCCTGCGCGGAATTGTCGGTATCCTCCGCGAGGACGACATCCAGCAGATCATCGACAACACGATCGTGAAGCGGATCGCCGAACCCGAATGGGGGCCTCCGCTCGGTCGTGTGCTCTCGGAACTGATCGACGAGAACCGGCACCTGCCGTTGGTCGACATGCTTTCCGAGCGGGCTCACCAGTGGGCCTTGGGCAGCCAGGAGACGATCGACCGGGTCATCAGCCGGGACTCGCCGTCGTGGTCGCCCAAGTTCGTCGATCTCCTGCTGGGAGAGCGGATCCACCGTGAACTCGTCGAGTTCACGTGGAAGGTCCGGTCCAACCCGGATCACGAAGTTCGGTTGGCGGTCAACAAATTCCTCGCCGACTATGCGCGCGATCTGCAGAGCGATCCGGTGACGATCGCGAAGGCCGAAAAGGTCAAAGCCGAGATCATGGGCCGCGACGAGGTGACGCAGCTCGCGGGCGCAACGTGGCGCACGGCCAAGCGGATGATCCTCGATTCCGTCGACGATCCGCACAGCACGCTCCGGACGAAGGTGGCGGAGAACGTCATGGCCTTCGGTATCCGGTTGCGGGAGGACCGCGAGTTGCGGGCGAAAGTCGACGGCTGGTTGCTGGACGCGGTGCGCTTCGTCGCCGCCAACTACGCCGACGAGATCACGTCGGTGATCCGGGAGACCGTCGAACGCTGGGATGCCGAAGAGGCGAGCCGCAAGATCGAACTCGCGGTGGGCCGGGACCTGCAGTTCATCCGGATCAACGGCACGGTGGTCGGGTCCCTCGCGGGCCTGGCTATTTACACGATTTCGGAATTGTTGTTCGCGTGATACCGGTCACATGCTAACAGAGCGCTTGCTATAGCTAGCACCCGTCCGTAGCGTGGGGGACGTGCCCACCGATGAAAGACGCGACGACCCCGGATCGGATCCCGGCACCGCCGAGGATCCGGGCGACCGGCCCCACGCCGACAGTGAGGCCGATGGCAACGAAGGGCCCGGGGACATCGCCGCACGCGTGGTGAATTCTGCTGCGCAGGACATCGGAAGCTTCATTCGGGCGCAGCGCGAAGGGGCGCAGGTCTCGCTTCGGCAGTTGTCGAAGCTCGCCGGCGTCAGCAACCCGTACCTGAGTCAGATCGAGCGTGGCTTGCGCAAGCCTTCTGCGGAAGTGCTTGCGCAGATCGCAAAAGGACTCCGGTTGTCGGCGGAGGTGCTCTATGTACGGGCCGGGATTCTCGAAGACCGTCCGCAGAGTGCCTTCCGGGATGCATTGCTCGGCGATCCCGTACTGACCGAGCGGCAGCGACAGGTTCTGTTCGACATCTACGACTCGTTCTGCCGTGAGAACCAGGCGGCTCCCACCGAGACGGCATCAGACGCCGGGAGCGACATCCGGCACCACACAGACTTCGACGAGGAGAACTGACATGACCGATCCGAATGCAGCAATCCGTACCTCCCTGTTCGCCGCCGTCGGCGCGGGCGATGCCGTGGTGCACGCCGTGGCAGACGTCGTCGCGCAGGTTCGCGAGCGTGCCGAGAACGCACAGGGCGACGTGAACGATCGCGTCGGAACCGCGCGCGACAAAATCAACGCACTTCCCGCCGATCTGACGGAGGCCGTGGAGTCGCTCCGCGAGCGTCTCGCGGGACTGCCGTCCGAGCTTCCCGAGGACATCGCAGAATTGCGCGAGCGTTTCACCGCCGACGAACTCCGCAGCGTCGCCGAGGCATACCTCAAGGTTGCGTCCGACCTGTACACCGCGCTCGCAGAGCGAGGCGAACAGACGATCGAGCGGCTCCGCAAGCAGCCCGCCGTCGAAGAAGGACTCGGCCGGGCCGAGGCAGCGTTCGGGGATGCCGTCGAGCTCACCGAAGAAACGTTGGGGACCGTCGCCCGGCAGACCCGCGCCATCGGCGAGCAGGCCGCCATGCTTGCAGGCCTTGCCGCAGGCCGGATCTCCGACACCAGCGAGGGTGTGGGCGATGCCATTTCCGATGCCGGCGACGAGGCCGCCTTGCGGGTGCTCGAACTCGGTGATCAGGCCCGCGACGCCGGTTCCGAAGCGGCCGACCGCGTGGACGCTGCCAAGTCGGATATCGGCAAGACTGCCCATGACGTCGCCGAGTCGGTCGAGAACACGGTAAAGCCCACGCCGCCGGTCACGAAGACGCCGGCCAAGAAGGCTCCGGCAAAGCCGGCCGCGAAGAGCCCGGCTCAGGCTGCTGCCAAGGCTCCCGCGCGTGCCGCGAAGGCGCCCGCCAAGAAGGCTGCGCCCCGCAAGTCCAGCGGCTCCTGAGGCCCCCGCCCGGCACGCCGGGCGCAGACCGTGTCGGCCCTGCGGATATCACCGGCTCCCGCGCCACTTGGCGTGGGAGCCGGTTCTCGTAGACTGGGGGAGTGACGAATGTCGATTCTCTCGCCGGTTTGATCATCCTCGTGCTGCAGGTCATCGCGATCGCGGGAGCCGGGTTTGCGCTCTTCCATGCTGTTCGCCAGCCTTCCGAGGCGTTTCCCGCAGTCGACAAGCTCACCAAGCCCGTGTGGCTCGGCATCCTGATCGCCGCGTTGCTGGTGCTGATTCTGCTCGGGGCGGTCGGACTGCTGGGCATCATCGCGGTGGTGGCGGTGTGCGTGTATCTGGTGGACGTGCGGCCGCGTGTCGAAGAGGTTCAGCGCCGCCGCTGGTAGTCGCCCCGCACCGCCCGATTGCGATCTCGCGGGTGAGCTCGTGCCTTGACAAGTGTGATCCAGATAATGACACTTCGAGTAACGGGTACATCTTCGAGACGAGGCGGTCGGCCATGACTCTCACCCGCACGAACCGAGCAGGCGACGCCCGGACGGGTGCCGCGACGATCGGCAGTGATGGCGAGCGGCAGGAAACCGCGCAACGGCTTCTCGATTCCTCCGCACGGCTGTCCTACGACCCGGCCTTCGAGATCGACTGGGAAGCCCCCCTCGCCGAGGGGCGATACGGCATGACCCCCGAATGGTGCAGCCTCTACGGCACGGACCTGTGGGAGCGCATGACCGAGGACCAGCGCATCACCCTCACCAATCACGAGGCGGCGAGTATCGCCGGCACGGGTATCTGGTTCGAGATGATCCTGATGCAGATGCTCGTGCGCGACCTCTACCGCCGCGACCCGTCCACGCCGTACGTGCAGTTCGGGCTCACCGAGATCGCCGACGAGTGCCGCCACTCCGTGATGTTCGCGCGGTCGGCACAGCGATTCGGCGTGCCCTCGTACCGGCCCAAGCGCTGGATCCGGGAGACGGGACGCATCTTCAAGGCGATCGCGAGCGGCGCCCTCGCCTACGGCGGGACCCTGTTCGCCGAAGAGATTCTCGACATGATGCAACGCGACTTCATGCGGGACGAGCGGGTTCAACCCCTTACTCGCACCGTCAGCCACATCCACGTCGTCGAAGAGTCACGACACATCCGCTACGCCCGTGAGGAAACACGGCGCCGAGCGGGACTCGCGACCAGGATGCAGCGCACGTGGATCCGACTCCATTTGGGAGTGAGCGCGTACTTCGTCGTCACCAGCCTGGTGAACGACCGGGTGTACGCCGCTGCCGGGCTCGACGTCGCCGAGGCGAAAGCCGCCGCGCGCAGCAACACCCACTACCACGACAGGCTGCGCCTCGGGACGCGGCGCACTGTCGAATTCCTCGACGAGGTCGGGCTCATCGGCGGGCCGTCGGCCCTTCTGCTCCGCAAGGCCCACGTCCTCTGACCACCTCGGGCCCCGACCCGCAGCACGACACCACAGGAGAACCGTGAAGAAGCCGTCCCCAAGGACGTGGCAGATAGCAGTCGGAGTGGCGCTCGCCCTCGGAGCCACGGCAGGACTGGTCGTCGCACGACGCCGGCGCGGCACCGTCGTCCGCACAGAAGACGTCGCGCCCCACGCGCTGCTCGCGGCGCCCGCGCTCGAGCCTCGGACGGTCGAGGTGCGGACCGACGACGGGGCACGTCTGAACGTGTTGTCCTACGGGGATTCCCAGGCTCAGCCGTTGGTGTTCTGCCACGGCTGGACCTGCAATGCGGCCTATTGGACCCCGCAGATCAACGCCTTCGCGGAGAACTACCACGTCGTGGTCTACGACCAGCGGGGCCACGGCAACAGCGAGTCGGGCTCGCGCCCGCTCGGGGCAGACGTACTCGCCGACGACTTGCACGCCGTGCTCGAAGCGACGGTTTCGCCCGGGCGCAAGGCGATCCTGGCGGGCCACAGCATGGGCGGCATGAGCATCATCGCGTGGGCGGAAAAATACCCGGAACAGGTCACCGAGCGCGTCGCCGGCGTACTGCTCGCCAGCACCGGAACCGACCATCTCGTCGCGGATTCGGCGATCGTCCCGCTGCCCGCACGATTCCCGAAAGTGCCCGTACCGGTCGCGCGACGGGTGATGGGCGCGACCGTGCCGCTGGTCGAATCGTCCGTCACCACGCGGGCATTGCGATACATCGCGCTCTCCCCGAACGCGACCGGGCCGGAAGTCGCATTCTGCGAGAAGATCGTGCTCGGCTGCCCGCCTCGTACACGCGGCGGGTGGGGACACGCACTGAGCGCCCTCGACATCCGGGAGGGACTGCACAACCTGACGGTGCCGACCACGGTGCTGGTGGGCACCGCCGATCGCCTGACTCCGCCCGTGCACGCCCGGCGGCTCGCAGGTGAACTCGAAGAGGCGGGCAACCTCGAGCGCCTCGTCGTCCTCGACGGTGTGGGCCACATGAGTTCGGTCGAGGCGATCGACCGGGTCAACGACGAACTACTGCATCTCGTCGAGAAGGCAGACGCGCTCGTCGGCTGACCGCATGCAAGCGGCCCGGGTCAGTTGAAGACGACGGTCTTGCTGTCGTGGACCAGAACGCGGTCCTCGAGATGCCAGCGCAATCCGCGGGCGAGCACGAGCTTCTCCACGTCCCGGCCCTGGCGCACCATGTCGTTGACGCTGTCGTTGTGACTGACCCGGATCACGTCCTGCTCGATGATCGGACCCGCGTCGAGTTCGGCCGTGACGTAGTGGCACGTCGCGCCGATCAGCTTCACCCCGCGTGTGAACGCCTGGTGGTACGGCCGCGCGCCGATGAACGACGGCAGGAAGCTGTGGTGGATGTTGATCGCGCGGCCCGACCAGTGTTCGCACAGCGACTCCGGCAGCACCTGCATGAAGCGCGCGAGCACGACCGCGTGCGGGTCGTGAGCGTCGACGAGTTTGCGGACTTGTTCGAAAGCGGGCCCGCGCTCGGCGGGGTCCTTCGGGAACGACACGTAATGGAAATCGATGCCGTGCCGGCGCGCGACCGACTCGAGCTCGGGGTGGTTCCCGATGACCGCGCACACGTCGGCTTCGAGTTCACCGGCCGCGACCCTGCCGAGGATGTCGTGCAGGCAGTGCGCTTCCTTGCTGACCAGAAGCACGACGCGCTTGCGTTTGCCGGTGTCCGAGAGCGTCCACTCGGTCTCCGGGCCGATCTCCTCGGCCACCGCGGCGAACTTGGTGCGTAGTTCCTCGATCGAGAACGGGATCGACGACGCGCGAACCGCCTGCCGTGTGAAGAACCAGCCGCTGTCCTGGTCGGCGTGATACGCGGCCTCCACGATCGAGCCGCCGACGTCCGCGAGGAACTTCGAGATGCGGGCGACGATCCCGGTCGAGTCCGGGCAACCCAGGGTCAGGACGTAGCGGCGGTTGTCGGTCGAGGAGGCAAGCGTCATGGTTCCGATTGTCTCAGGTGCCCTGGAGCAGCTTCCGCGGGCCGGGTCCTGCCGGTTTCACCCCGATGGTGGCGGACGCCGGACGGTCGCGGTACCGACGAGAGTGGTCGCGTCGACGGTGTGTATGCCGCGCGTGGTGATCGTCTCGGCCAGGTCCTGCCTCACCGAGGCCACTTGCCCGGCGTCCAATCCGGACAATGCGGTCCGCCATCCGGTACCCGCGACAAGCGCCCAGCACAGGTCCTCCGTCGCCGGGATCAGGTTGGACAACGTCCGCACCTCGACGGAATGCGTACCCGCCGCGCCGAGCCATTCCCCGAGGGCTGCGGGGGTGTCGATCCGGCGCAGCGGCGAGTGGTCGTAATCCGGGGCGCGCCGGGCGAAGTCCGGCGAGTGACGGGACGCCACGTCGAACACCGCATCCCTCATCTCCGCCATCGACTCCGAGCGCCACACCGTGACCCCCACCCGTCCACCGGGCCGGACCTGACCGACGAGCCTCGAGAACGCGATGTCCATGTCGGGGAGGAAGAACACGCCGTAGGAGATCGCGAGCACGTCGTACCCTGCCTCGGGCACATCGGACGGCGGTTCCCAGCGCGTCACGTCGGAGCACACGAAGTCGATGTTGGTCAGGGCGCGCGCTTCTGCGAGCAGGCGACCGTGTTCGAGGAGGTCGTCGGCGATGTCGACGCCGTGGACCCGACCGTCCGGACCGGTGGCCATCGCAGCGGGAACGGCGGACGCCCCGGCACCGCAGCATGCGTCGAGCACCGTGTCGCCGGGGCCGACCCCGAGCTGGAATACGAGCGCCTGGCCGGCAGGCCCCCACAGGACGGGCGTGAGGGTGTCGAAGTCGGTGCTCGCGGAATCGAACGTGCGGGCGGTCTCGGACACAGCGCTGGCAGCCGGGTGGTTCGCCCCGGTACCGGGCGGACGATTCTCGTCGGTGTTCACGACCCGGCCTCATCGAGTTCGTAGAACGCGGACGGATACCGGAATTCGCCTGTCATCTCCGGCCGGTAGCCGGTGAGCGGGCGCGCCTGCAGGTGCGATGCCCACTCCGGCACGTCGGGCGTGATCCCGAGATCCGCGGCGGGCACGAACCCGAACCGCGGGTAGTAGTCGAGGTGGCCGAGCAGCACGACGATCGACTCGTCGAGCGCGTCGGCAGCGCCTAGCACAGCGTGCATCAGCGCCGAACCGATTCCGGACCTCGCCATGTCGGGGAGCACCCCGATCGGCCCCAGCGCGAGGGCCGGATACCCGCCGAGATCGCCGCGGGTGACGCACACGTGACCGACGATGCCGTTCGTCACGTGCTCGCACACCAGCGAGAGCCGGGGCAGCCAGTCGGGTCCGTTGCGGAGTGTGTCGACGAGGCCGGGTTCGACCGGGACGAGGCCGGGTGCGGCGACGGCGGCGAAGGCGCCGTGATGGACGTCGGACACAGCACCGAAGTCCGACGGTAGTTCCCGGCGAATGATCACCTCACCGAGTCTGGCCGTACCGCGCGCAACCGGCAACCGCTTTTGCAGTGTGCAAAGCTGGCGGCATGTCCGCCACCACGCTCACCCGCTCGCAGGTCGCCGCGATGATCGACCACACCCTTCTGGCTCCGGAAGCGTCGTCCCAGGCGGTGCGGGCTCTCGTCGACGAGGCCCGGGAACTGGACGTGTATGCCGTGTGCGTGTCGCCGTCGATGCTGCCGTTGCGTGCAGAAGGGCTCGTGATCGCGACCGTGGTGGGGTTCCCGTCGGGCAAGCACCACTCCTTGATCAAGGGTGCGGAAGCGCGGCTGGCGGTCGAGGAGGGGGCACGCGAGGTCGACATGGTCATCGACATCGGTGCCGCGGTCGCCGGGGACTACAACGCGGTGCTCGCGGACATCCTCACGGTCCGTGAGGCGATCGGGTTCGATCCCGTACTCAAGGTGATCATCGAATCCGCGGCGCTGCCGGACGAAGCGATCGTCGAGGTGTGCCGCGCGGCGGCGAATGCCGGCGCGAACTTCGTGAAGACATCGACCGGTTTCCACCCCGCCGGTGGCGCTTCCGAGCACGCGGTGCGTCTGATGGCCGAGACGGTCGGCGGTCGCCTCGGAGTCAAGGCGAGCGGCGGCATTCGCACCGCGGACGCCGCCCTCCGCATGATCGAAGCAGGCGCGACGCGCCTGGGACTCTCGGGAAGCCGCGCCGTTCTCGACGGCTTACCCGACTGACCGTCAGGCCAGCACTCCGCACGACCCCTGGTTCTGCTGCTGTGCGCCCTCCGGATTCTCCGGGAGCACGTAACGCCCGCCGTCGAGGGTGAGCCGGACGCCGGAATCGGTGACCGCCAGCGACGTGGCCTTCATTCCCAGCGGGTACTGCTGCAGCCCGGAGGTCAGGGCTTCGACGATCCCGTCGACGAGAGAATTCGGGAGCCCGAACCCGAGCACCGAGGCGTCGACCGTCTGGACGGTCACCATGCCGTCGGCCACGGTGGGCCGCACCGTGAGTTCGGCCAGTCCGTCGCCGCCCACCACGAACGTCAGCGTCCCGGCTTCGGGGTCCGCGGTGACGTCGCTGATCAGCGCGCCGACGGACTGGGACTGCACCGTGGCGAGTATTCCGCTGGTGGGCCAGTCGACCTCCGCGCTGGAACTGCCGATCGTGCCGGCACCTTCCGCGGTGTCGCGCAGGTCCACGTTCCGGACGACCGCGTGGACCTGCATCTCTTTCGCGGGCCCGAACGCGCTGTCGTCGCTGTCGAGGGTGACGGACGGGACCTGCTTGTCGGCGAGTTGCAGCAGCACCGGTTTCCAGCTCAGGTCCACGTCCACGCCCGTGCCGAGTTCGCTCTCGAACGACTGGGCCAGACAGGTTGTCGCGCGATTGCGGACATAGACCTCGGCGCCGACGAGGGCCGCGACGAGTGCGGCGACGACGATGACGGAGATCGTGACGAGTCGGGTGCGCTTCCTTTGCGTCATGGACGAGATTGTTCCGGACAAGTCTGAGGAAGCTATGAGCGCGCGCACACCGATGACCCGATTATGTGAGATGCAACACAGGAGTTCGGTAGTCTGGGCGCCATGACAGGGTGGGCGGATTCAGAGAGCGACGCAGCCGGGCAGGTCGGTCCCGACGACCTTCTGCGTCAGCTCGCCGTGACTCAGGCCGGGTACTTCACCGCGCGTCAGGCGACCGGGCGCGGCATCGCCGCCGACGGGTTCCGCGCGCGGGTCGAGGCAGGCCTGTGGATCCGGATCGACGCCGAACTGTTCCGGATGAGCGACAGCCCCCACACGAAATTCGACGAGTTCGCGCGGTGGTGTGCCTGGTACGAAGGCGCTGCGGTGGTGTCGCACCAGAGCGCCGCCGACCTCCACGGTATGGGCCACCTGCAGCCACGGTTCCTGCACCTGTCGACGGTGGATCAGCGCACGGTGCCGAGCAACCGGCTCGCGCTGCATCACCGGACGCTGACGGACCGGGACTGCGAAACCGTCGGGTGTTTCCGGGTCACCACACCCGCGCGGACCGCCGTGGATCTCGCCGCCGGCGGGGTATCGCAGGAAGTGCTCGACGAACTCGTCGGAGACGCGATCACCCTCGGGCGCGTCGACTCCGACGAACTGCACGCCGCGGTCGCGGGAGAACCCGCCACCGTGGCCGACCGCATCGCGCTCGCGCTGCTGTCCGCCGGCTGACCGCCGGCCGCGGCTAAGCGGCGACCATTGCGGGAGCGACGACACTCCAAGGCACCGACAGCACACAGTCGCGCATACGGCGGCGCTGCGGCGGAACCGGCCATCCCTGCTCCCGGAGATGATCGAGCGTCGCGCGCCACCGGACTCTCGGCCCGAACGACGCGTAGGGGGCAGCGGTCGCCCAGGCCCGGTCCGCGGCCTGCAGCAACTCGTGAATGCCCTCGCCCGGGACATTCCGGTGGATCAACGCTTTCGGGAGCCGTTCGGCGACATCGGACGGGGTGGAGACGTGGAAGGGACTCCACGCCAGAGTGAGCGAGCGCGGTCCCTCCTCATCGAGCAGTACCCATGCGCAGCGCCGGCCCAGTTCGTCGCAGGTTCCGTCGATGAGGAGCCCGCCGGGTGCAAGTCCTCCGCGCAGTTGCGCCCAGGCCTCGTCCACCGCGTCTTCCGGGTACTGCCGCAACACGTTGAACGCGCGGATCAGGACCGGGCGCAGGCCCGCCAGTTCGAACCCGCCCCGCGCGAACTCCACGCCGTCCCTGCCTGGGACCACCCGGTCGGGGTCGATTTCGAGGCCCACCATTCGTACATCGGGGCGCACCGTCCGGAGACGGGCCGCAAGTTCCAGCGTCGTGACCGGCATCGCGCCGTAACCCAGGTCGACGACAAGAGGATCGGACGCATCTGTGAGCGCGCGCGCGACCTCGGGGTCGTGCATTGCCCAGCGGTCGCTCCGCCGCAATCGATTGATCCCGGTGGTGCCGCGAGTGACGACACCGACCGGGCGCTGTCCGCGCACCCCGGGAGCTACTGCCGACCGAGCCAGTCGGTGGTGATCGCCGCTTCGACGGCGAACACATCGACCAGGTTGGTCAAGATCAAGTCTTCGAGCTTTCCGCCGATCAGCGGCAGATGAACCTTCGCTTCGGAGGAGATGAGCAGGGTGGCGCCGTCCTCGTGACCGAACAGAGTCATCGTGCCGGTCAGGCTCCCCGGACCGGCGGGGACCGACGCTTCGTAGCGCCCCTCGGACCGCTCGTCGAACGGGCCGTAGGTTTCCGTCCGGGTGATCACCATGTCCTTCTTCATCACGGCCCGGGCCGGCTCGGGAAGACTCGACCGGGGGATCACGTGATGCAGGACGACATGGATTCCGTCGGCGGAGACGGCAAATTCTTCGACGTGGTTGTCCGAGTATTTGCGCATCTCACGCGTGCGCGCCTCCCAGTGATCACGGTCGGCGAGTGCCTCGTATACCCGCTTCGGTGGATGCGAGAAGCGGGCAGAGTAGTCGATACGCCGTGACACGGCAGGTCAGGGTACCTGCCGGCGAGGGCTACAAGGAAATCGAGGTCGGCGGTCAGGCGGAGCGGTCGCCGCTGAGCCACGCCGCGGTGAAAGTCTGCTCCGCCGTGAACAGGCCGACGAGCTCGTCGACGATGAGTGCTTCGATCTTGGATCCGAGGAACGGAATCTTCACCTCGACCCGGCCCTCGAAAACGACCATCGACTCGTTGCCGTCGCCCTGGAGTGTCATCGTGCCCTCGACGTGCCCGGGCATCCCGTCGACCCGCGCCGAGAACCGTCCCTGCGCGCGGTCGCCGGTGAGCGGACCCCACGACTCTTCGCGATGGATCACCAGGTCGCCCGGCCGGATGCTCGTCACGACGCTCGGCAGGTGCTCGGCGGGAATGGCCTGCTGAACGACCAGGTCGATGGTGCCGTCTCCGGTCTCGACCGACTCCACGGCCGCGCCGGGTCCGCCGACCTCGGCCAACCGGGTGTGCCAGTACTGCGGGTCGACGAACGTGGCGTGCACCGCCGCGGGGGAGGACGAGTAGGTCACAGAGTGGTCGATAGGGCTGCCCATGCTGGGCACGCTACCGTTTGCGGGTGCTCGATCCACGAATCAGGGCACGGCTTGCCGACGCGGGGGCCGTGATTTCCGAACAGGTACCGCTGTCCAGCCTGACGACGCTGCGTCTCGGCGGGCCTGCCGAGTACCTCGCCGAATGCACGTCCACGGACGCGTTGGTGCAGGTGATCCGGCTCCTCGACCAGCACGAGGTACCGCTGCTCCTCATCGCCGGCGGCTCCAACCTGGTGATCGGTGACGACGGCTTCAAGGGCGTCGTCGTGCGCATCGCGACCGGCGGGATCTCCGTCTCCGATTCTGTCGTGCGCGCGGACGCCGGGGCCGAATGGGACGCAGTCGTAGCGGCGGCCGTCGCCGCCGGAGTGGGCGGGCTCGAGTGCCTGTCGGGGATACCGGGCTCCGCCGGTGCGACTCCGGTGCAGAACGTCGGTGCCTACGGCGTCGAGGTGGGGTCGCTCCTGCGTCGAGTTCATCTACTCGACCGCCTCACGGGTGAGACCCGGTGGGTCGAGCCCGGCGCACTCGGTCTCGGCTACCGCACGAGCGTTCTGAAGCACTCCGACCACGCCGTGGTCCTCGAGATCGAACTCGACGTGCGTGCCGACGGGCTGAGCGCACCGCTCGGGTACCGCGAACTCTCCGCCGCTCTCGGTGCCGAGCAGGGTGAACGCAGGCCCACGGCGCAGGTCCGCGACCACGTTCTGGCGTTGCGACGCGGCAAGGGCATGGTGCTCGATCCCGCCGACCCCGATACGTGGAGCGCCGGGTCGTTCTTCACCAACCCGGTCGTGCCCGAGGATCGCCTTCCCGGAGTTCTCGAGGCGATCGACTCTCGCGTCGGTCCGGGCGTCCGTATTCCGCAGTACCCGGCGGATGGGGGTACGAAGCTCTCGGCGGCCTGGCTCATCGAGCGCGCGGGATTCGCGAAGGGATTTCCCGGGCCGGACGCGCCCGCGAGCCTGTCGACGAAACACACTCTCGCACTGACCAATCGCGGTTCCGCCACCACCGCCGATCTCGTAGCTCTCGCCCGGCAGATCCGCGATCGCGTCGAGGAGGTGTTCGGGGTGCGCCTGCACCCCGAACCCGTCACGGTCGGTTGCGCGATCTGAGACGAGAGTCCGTCAGCTCTGATCCGTGGTGCGGTGGAAACGTCCCGCGCTCGCCTGGTCGCGCGGCTTGACGACGATCTGGTCGAGGTTGACGTGCGAGGGCCGTGACGCGACGAAGCCGATGATGTCGGCGATGTCCTGAGCGACGAGCGGGGTGATGCCCTCGTACACCTTGTCCGCACGCTCCCGATCCCCGTCGAAGCGCACCAGCGAGAATTCCGTTTCGACCGCTCCGGGCGCGATCTCCGTCAACCGGACAGGCTGTCCGAGCAACTCGCCGCGGAGCGTCCGGTGGAGCACGGCCTGTGCGTGTTTCGCGGTCGTGTACCCCGAGCCGTTGTCGTACGCCTCCAGCGCGGCGACCGACGTGATCGTCACGATGAGCCCGTCCCCGGAGGCGATGAGCTTCGGGATGAGCGCCTTGGTGATCCGAAGGGTGCCCAGGACGTTGGTCTCCCACATCCACCGCCAGTCTTCCTCGACGGCCTCGGCGACCGTCGCGAGTCCTTTCGCACCTCCCGCATTGTTGATCAGCACGTCGACACGGGGAAGGACGGTGGTGAACGCGTCGACGGAGTCTTCGTCGGTGACATCGAGTTCGAGTGCGGTGCCGCCGATTTCCTCGGCGAGCCGCTCGAGGCGGTCGAGTCGCCGTGCTCCGACCACGACGTGGAACCCCTGGGCGGCGAGTGTGCGTGCGGTGGCCTCACCGATGCCGGACGATGCTCCGGTGACGACTGCGATACGGGAATCGGGGGAGATGGTCATGGGTTCGATCGTAATGTCGGCCCGGCCAGGGCGGGTCGCGGGACGCGCAACGGCCACGACCGGCGCAACGAGGACACGAATCGTCCGGAATATCGGCGGCTGCGCTCCGACCTGCGAAGACGGCGGGTCGGCGCTAACGTAGGCGTCCATGACGACCACACGGGGGCGTTACAGCTCGGGGGAGCAGACCCGTATCCGGCTCGTGGAAGCCGCCGAACGCCTCTTCGCGCGCCGGGGTTACGACGGGGTCACTCTCGCGGACATCCGCAAGGCCGCCGGGCAGTACAACTCGTCCGTGATCGGGTACTACTTCGGCACGAAGGAAGGGTTGTTGCTCGCGGTGTTCACCCACCGCATTCCCTCCGTCGATTCGGAGCGCACCGCGCTGCTCGCGGAGCTGTCCGCGACGAACGGCCGGTTGTCGACGCGGGATGCGTTGTGGGCGATCGTGAAACCGCTCGCCGGCACCATCGGGCGGAACAATCATTTCGTCGCCCTGCTCGACCGTCTGATGCGCAGCGACAGATTCTCGTCGTACCTACCCCAAGCGCACCCGGCAGCCGGGGAGACCGGCAAGGACGCCGATCTCGCGCTGCGCGCGTCGATCGGGCACCTTCCGGACGACATCGGAAGCCAGCGGCTGGATCTGGTGTACGCCAGTATCCTCGGGCGTCTCGCGCACTACGACCGGCGTGGGCTTCCACCGAAACGTACCGAGCTGACGGCCCTCGTCGACGCGTGGGAGGCATTGCTCCTCGCCCCGGTCTCCGCGGAAACCCACGATGCCCGCCGGGCGTCGTGAAAACGGGCCTGCTCCGCAACTGGACACCCGTTGGTTCTGGTTATAAGTTTGGACCCATGTCGGTCGGTCCCACCTCCACTCCGCGCGTCACGTATGTGACCGCCGCGTTGGGATCACGGCTGCCTCTGGCGCGCGAACTCTGTTGTCGCTGCTGCGGAAAGTAACTTCGCACCGATTCTGATCCGTTTCTCACGGGTCCCTTCACCGGTTCTCCACTCGCCGTCGGTATTCGGTGCGGCCACCTCCTTCTTTCGCCCTATCCCGGATGTCGATCACGCCCGGGACCAGTAGCAAGGAACAGCCGTGACAGCTCCTGCCCTCTCGCCGTCCGCACTTCTCTCTCCGCGTTCCTCGGCACCGCGAGGTGTCTCGCGGCCTGCCGCGCCGGCCCGTGGCCGGAACGCGATCCGTACTCCGTCGTCGCAGGTCAGGATCGTTCCGCCCGACCTCCGGATCGCAGACGGCACGGGTGCCTCCGTCTTTCGGGTCGCCGCGAATCGTGGGCCGATATCTCGCGACGTGATCGCGAAGACCACCGGCGCGAGCATCGCCACAGTCAACAGGCAGGTCACAGCGCTTCTTACCGCCGGCCTGCTCCGCGAACGTGCGGACCTCGCCGAATCCGGTGCGATCGGCCGCCCTCGGGTGCCGGTCGAGGTCGATCACGAGCGATACCTCACCGTCGGGATCCACATCGGTGCCGTAACCACCGGGATCGTGGTCAGTGACCTGCGCGGACGCATCATCGGTGCCGTCGAGGTGCCCACGCCTGCCGGCGACCAGAACATCGCGCTGGCTTCGATCACCGCCAGCGCCAAGGCTTTTGCCGCCCGCTGGCATCGCCGGACTCCGCTGTGGGTCGGAGTCGCACTGGGTGGGCGCGTCGATTCGGTCACCGGACTCGCCGACCATCCCCGCCTGGGATGGTCCGGCGCGCGCGTCGGTGCCGTCGTCGGTGGCGGTTTCGGTCTGCCGATCTCCGTCTCCGCACACGTGGAGGCGATGGCGGCCTCCGAACTTCTTCTGACCCCCGACCGCGACGCCGTCGATCCCAAGGGCACGAGCCTGTACTTCTATGCCCGTGAAACTGTCGGCGTCGCCCTCACATTCGACGGAAAGGTCCACACGCCGACCGGGGGTCCCGGATCGATATCCCACCTACCCACCGGATCGTCCGCCGGGTGCACCTGCGGAGCCGTCGGTTGCCTCGAGGCGACGGTCAGCGACCGGGCGGTGGCGCTGCGTGCGCGCGCCGAAGGGATCCTCGGCGACGGCGACGAGACGACCGTGCAATCCGTCTATCGTCTCGCACGGGCCGGATCCGCACCCGCTCACGACCTGCTCGTCGAGCGCGCCACCGTTCTGGGTCGCACCGTCGGGATGCTCCGGGATCTGTTCAACCCGGATCGCGTCATTCTCGGCGGTCAGGCGTTCACCGAGTACCCGGCCGCAGTGCCGCACGTGGCGAATGCCTTCGCCCGGTCGTCGACCCTGCCCCGCAAGGACATTCGCATCACCGGGTTCGGGAACCGGGTGCAGGCACACGCGGCCGGTGTGGTGTCACTGAGTTCGCTGTACTCCGATCCGCTTGCCGCGATGCGGCGAGCAGCGGGGTAAGCGCACCGACGGCCGGTCAGACCAGGGGAGGCCCGTCGGTGGCGGCGGCGTCCGCTCCCCGTCGGTCCAACTCTGCCCGTGCCCGGTCGAGACCGCCGTGTTCGAGGGCGGCAAGCCGGGATTCGCCGGACCACACCGTCTTTCCGCGCTCGCGCACCGTGACGCTCATCGACCCTGCGAGATGTTCGATCGCGCCCGGGACGTTGCGCCGCTCGGCAGGGAGCGGAACGGGCAGGACGTGAGCCGATCCGAGGGGTGAGGCCGCCGAGATCTCGATGCTCCACCGCCGGTTCCGTCCGTGCAACGACCAGGTCTCGTCGGTGACGTCCGCCCGAACCGGGGAGGTCACGGGATTGCCCAACCGCACGACACGGCCGTCCGGCAACGCCACCACGACCGCGGTCACCTCGGTCCGCAGGGGTCCGGAATGCACCTGACCGCCGGCGAAGGCCACGCATGCCTGCAGCTCGGTGAATCCGTGTGCCTGGCCCCACCACCACGATTCGGGGAAACCGCCCTTCCCCCAGTTCTTTTCGCCGTACACCTGAGCTCCGTCGAGATCCCACTTCTCGTCGCCGAGCACCGCGTACCCCTCGGCGCGTGCCCCGAGAAGCCAGGGATGCCAGTACTGGTTCAACGCAGGTACCGTCTGGAACACGCTCGAGCCGCCGAACCGGCGCCGGGGCCAGGGAACGGTGGGCACGATCCGGACGTCGAGGCGGCCGTCCGAACCGAGATCCATCACGACCCTGTCGGGATCCCCGCGGAACGCGGATCCGGCGGACGCCCCCAGTCGCGCGACGTCCGCCGCCGCTTCGGGATGCGTCGTCGTACGTAGAAATCCTCCGGGATGAGCGGCGAGACCGAGTGTGGCCCAGTGCCCGTCGTCGGAGCGGTTGACCCCACACAGTGCGATGACCACCCGTCCGGTATCGGGCTGGGTGAACCGCCAGAAGTAGCCCTCCATGGCGACACCGTGTGCGACGAGGGGATCACCGAACGGAAGATCCGCGCCGGTCGCACGATAGCGCTCGAGCAGCGACATACTGTTCCCCTCGCCCGCGGATCGGCGTCCTCGAAGCCCCATCGGTTCTCCTTCTGTCGTTGTGGCGCGCTGTCGTTTGTGGCGCGTCGGACCTCTAGAGGGGAAGCGAACTTTCGTGGATACCCGGCGGACCCCCACGCCGCCGGAACCATTCGATGCCGAATGCCGCCCGCAGTTGCTCGTCGGGCATACCCAGCATCGGGCCGAAATCACCGATCTGCGACTCGTGCGCGTGCATCGCCGCCCGTTTGGCGGCGATAGTGGTGGATACGTCGATCGCGGTGGTGAGTTCGTTCTCGGGCAGGCCGAACGTGTCGAGGTCCGGCGGACGCGCGCCCTCCACCATGTCCGGGGCAGCCGCGAACAGACGCTTCAGGTGATCGCGATTCATGGACGACTCGAAGACGGCGTCGTGACCCGTTCGTTCCTCGGCGCGGACGCCGACTCGATGTACCTGGACGTGATCGGGGTGCCCGTAACCGCCGTTCGGGTCGTAGATCGTCACGACGTCTGCACCCTCCTCGTCGATCGCGGCAGCGAGACGTGCGGCGGCCTCGTCGACGTCGACGTTCGCGAACGCACCCGGGGCATCGTTGGCCGGTGTGCCCGCCATCCCGGAGTCGGCGTACCCGAAAGTCACGAGGCGCGACACTCCGAGGGCGTCGGCGGAACGCTCGAGTTCGCGCTGCCTCCGTTCGGCGAGGGTCTCGCCGGGCGCGAGCAGACCGTCCGGGTGCTCCCCGAGAGCACCGTCGGTCGCGACGACGAGGACGACGCGGTGCCCGGCGTCGGCTGCCAGTCGCATGACCCCGCCCGTGGTGAACACCTCGTCGTCGGGGTGCGCGTGAAAGCAGAGGAGAACGCTCATACCGTGCATGCTGGCACGGATGGATGTTCCGTGCGGGATACCCGGGCCGTGAAGCGGCCCGGGAGGCGAAGAGAGACGAGAGAAACACACGTGTCACAAGGGCTGGGCGGCTCGTACCGCGAGTTGTTCGCCGCGCCGGGATCGGTGGCGTTCTGCGCTGCCGGGTTCGTGGCGCGGTTGCCGATCGCGATGGTCGGGATCGGAATCGTCACCATGTTCTCGCAGTTGCGCGGCAACTACGGACTCGGTGGCGCGTTGTCGGCGGTCTTCGCCTTGTCGTATGCGGTGTTCACACCACTGGTGTCGCGGGCCGTGGATCGGCACGGGCAACGCCGGATACTGCCCGCGGCGGCGGTGATCAGTGCGACCGCGATCGTCCTGATGCTGGCGGGTGTGCGGTTCGGCGCACCCGTCGTACTGCTGTTCGTGTGCGCGCTCCCCGCGGGCCTCATGCCGACGATCGGTGCGATGGTCCGGGCGCGGTGGACGGAGTTGTACGGCGGTACCGCCCGGCTCCGGACCGCCTTCGCGCTCGAGGCTGTGATCGACGAGGTGTGTTTCATCGTCGGGCCGGTGTTGTCGGTGGGCCTCGGTGTAGCGGTGTTCCCCGAGGCGGGCCCGCTGCTCGCCGCGATCCTGTTGCTCGTCGGTACGTTCACCCTCGCCGGACTGCGGAAGACCGAACCACCCGTACACCGCCGGCATGCCGACAACCCCCGCGTCAACCTGCTGAGACTGCCCGCGCTGCTGGCGATCATCGCGGTGATGGTCGCGATGGGCGTGGTCTTCGCCGTGATCGACGTCGTCGCGGTCGCCTTCACCGCCGAGCGCGATGCTCCGGGTGCCGCGACCTTTGTGATCGCGTTGTTCGCAACGGGCTCGGCCCTGAGCGGCCTGGTGTTCGGATCGAGGGTCGCGCACTCCGCACCTGCACGACAGTTGCTCGTCGCGACGGCCGCACTGTCCGTGCTGCTTTGGCCCCTGCTGCTCGCCGGAAACGTCCCCGTGCTCGCGTTGTTCTATCTCTTCGCGGGCTGTGCCATCTCGCCCGCGATGATCGTCGCGACCTCCCTGACTCAGCAGATCGTGCCGGCAAGCCAGCTCACCGAGTCCATCACCTGGACGGTCGCGGGCTTGGGGGTCGGTGTGGCCCTGGGTTCCGCGCTGGTGGGGCAGGCCATCGATCGTGTCGGCGTCACCGCAGGGTTCGGGGTCGGCATCGTCGCGGCGCTGGTCGCGACGGGCTGCGCCGCGGGGATCCACCTTCGCTCCCGGATACAGTGACGCGCATGACAGTCCGCGAAGTTCTCAGCGCCGACGGCACCACCCTCGTCTACCGGGCATTCGGTCCCGAAGACGGACAGCCCCTCGTGCTCCTGCACGGCTGGGCCCAGTCCTCGAAATGCTGGGGAGAGTGCGTTCTCGACGCACTGGCCGAGCACTTCCGGGTGGTCGCTGTGGACCTGCGCGGCCACGGGTATTCCGGGGTTCCCGACACCGGCTACGACGACAGCAAGGCCTGGGCTGCGGACGTCGAGGCGGTGTTCGCTGCGGAAGGGGTGTCCGAGCGCAACCCCGCCGTACTGCTCGGCTGGTCCTACGGCGGACTCGTGATCTGTGATTATCTCGCCACGCACGGCTCCGGTGCGGTGAAGGGCGTGATCCTGGTCGGTGCCGTCACGAGCCTCGGCCGCGGGGAGAAGGGCGGACGGATCGGTCCGGCGATGCGCGCCGCGATCCCCGGTGCGATGTCCGAGGACCCGCGAGAAGCGGTCCGCACACTGGGCTCGTTCGGGGATTCGCTGACCGGTCCGGCCGAAGGGAAGGGAGTCGTATCCCAGGCCCTGTTCGGCACGAGCCTGACCACTCCGCCGCGAGTCCGAGCCGCAATGTTCGCCCGCACGGTGAGCAACGACGAGTTGCTGACCGATCTCGACGTTCCCGTCTTCGTGCTCCACGGATCCGACGACTCGGTGGTCGACGTCTCGGCCGCGCACCACGTGGCGTCGTTGACGCCGCACGTCACCGTCTCCATCTGGGACGGCGTGGACCACGGACCGTTCGTCGAGGATCCGGACCGGTTCGTCGACGAGGTCACACGGTTCGTGTCGTCGGTCTGACGGAACTGCCGGTGTGACGCCGGAGCCCGGTCCGCGAGAGGTCGCTGCTCGCCCCGATCACCCGCAGGGCAGTATGGAGGGGTGACCTCCCAGCCCAGCCGTCCGCATCGCGTGGCCGTGATCTCGGTTCACACCTCCCCGCTGGCACAGCCCGGGACCGGGGACGCGGGAGGCATGAACGTATACGTGCTGCAGACCGCGATCGAGCTTGCGCGTCGCGGTGTCGAGGTGGAGATCTTCACCAGGGCGACCTCCTCGTCTGATCCGGCGGTGCAGCACGCTGCCCCCGGGGTTCTCGTCCGCAACATCGCGGCGGGACCGTTCGAGGGGCTCGACAAACACGACCTGCCCACCCAGCTGTGCGCATTCGCGGCGGGTGTCCTGCGCGAGGAAGCACGTCACCCGCAGGGGTACTACGACCTCGTCCACTCCCATTACTGGCTCTCCGGTCAGGTCGGCTGGCTTGCCCGCGACCGCTGGGGAGTGCCGCTCGTGCACACCGCCCACACTCTCGCGGCGGTGAAGAACGCGTCGCTCGCGGCCGGCGACACTCCGGAGCCGGCGGCCCGCCAGATCGGCGAACAGCAGGTCGTCGCGGAGGCGGACCGGATGGTCGCGAACACTGCGGACGAAGCTGCCCAGCTCGAGCGGATCTACGGTGCCGACCCGTCGCGGATCGACGTAGTGGCCCCGGGGGCCGACCTGTCGCGCTACCGTCCCGGCGACCGTGACGCTGCGCGGGCGGAACTCGGGCTCGATCCCCGCGAGACGGTGGTGACCTTCGTCGGCCGGATCCAGCCGCTGAAGGCTCCCGACGTGCTGCTGCGGGCCGCTGCCCGCGCCGTCGCCGACGCTCCGGATCTGCCACTGCGGGTGCTCGTCGTCGGCGGACCTTCGGGCACCGGGCTGGAGCGTCCGGACGCGTTGATCGAACTCGCGTCCGAGCTGGGCATCGCGCCTCGCGTCGACTTTCTGCCGCCGCAGCCCGCCGACCGTCTGGCCCAGGTCTATCGCGCGTCGGATCTGGTCGCCGTACCGAGCTATTCGGAGTCCTTCGGGCTCGTCGCCATCGAGGCGCAGGCGTGCGGAACACCGGTGCTCGCGGCGAATGTCGGCGGGCTCGGCGTCGCGGTCAGGGACGGGCAGACGGGCGTGCTCGTCGACGGGCATCGCATCGACGATTGGGCTGCGGCGCTGCGGTCTCTGGTGAGTGACCCCGCACGGTTGAAGGCTCTCGCCGCGGCGGCGCCGAAGCATGCCGAGGGCTTTTCGTGGGAACACACCGCAGACGGGTTGATCGACAGTTACCGGAAGGCAGGCATGAGGCGAAACCGGGCATTCGGGACCAGTGAGTACGCACTTCGGCGGCAGCGCGGACTGTGGAAGCTGCGGCGAGCAGGGGGAGTCAAGGCATGACCGACCAGCTCGTCGAACGGATCGAATCCACGCTGCGCGACCGCGAGATCGAGTTCTCCCGCAAAGAGGGCGGCCATGTCGTCGTCGACCTGCCGGGTGAGAACAAGCTCAAGACCACGGTTCTGCTCTCGGCAGGCAACCATGGTGTCCGGGTCGAAGCGTTCGTCTGCCGCAAGCCCGACGAGAACTTCGAAGACGTATTCCGGTATCTGCTGCGCCGGAACCGTCGCCTCTACGGCGTGGCGTACACGCTCGACAAGGCGGGGGACATCTACCTCGTCGGCCGGATCGCCGAGCACGCCGTGACACCCGACGAACTCGATGCGGTGCTCGGGCAGGTCCTCGAAGCCGCCGATTACGACTTCAACATCATCGTCGGTATCGGATTCATCTCATCGATCAAGCGAGAGTGGGAATGGCGTGTCTCCCGCGGTGAACCTCTGCGTAATCTCGAGCCTTTCCGGCACCTGATCGAGGAGCGGACCGGCGTCGCGTTCGATCCCGAAATCGGTGACAACACACCGGGAGACGACGTTCCCCGGCCGTAATCCCCGTCCGATTTGCGAGGCATATCCCGGTCGAAAGTATGACGCTGGTCACATAAGACAACAGGATTCACGGTCCCCAGGCGACCCGGTTCTTCCGGTCGAACTGGGGATTTTCCGTTGTGCGGCCGTTATTTCGGTACGGGTGTGCAGGAAAACTGTGCCGTGACCACTCCGTGATAATCGCTTACCGTCGTTGTAGGCCCGAAATGAACGGGCGTTACGCACCGGCCCCGCCGCGCCGCCTCTCTGCCCCGCGGGTTGTTCGGAAATCACAAGAAATCAGGGCAGAGCGAGATCTGCGATCACGGATCGGAAAACATCGACCGGATCGCCAGGCGTAAGCCGTCTCGTACGCAGCAGGAGAGGATTCACTCACATGGCCAAGTTCGACATCAAGCGCACCCTCGGCACCGTCGCTGCCACCGCAGCCCTCGTTGTCACCCCCTTCGCTCTGGGAACCGGTACTGCGAACGCAGCGTCCGGCAACTGGGACGCGGTGGCTCAGTGCGAGAGTGGCGGCAACTGGGCGATCAACACCGGAAACGGCTACTACGGCGGCCTGCAGTTCTCGCAGAGCACCTGGGAGGCCTACGGCGGTACGGGATACGCGCACAACGCGTCCCGTGACGAGCAGATCCGCGTCGCCGAGAACGTGCTGGCAGGCCAGGGACCGGGCGCGTGGCCGGTCTGCGGTCAGTACCTCTGATCCTTCGGACCTCGAGGTCCGACCTTCGGTCACCGGAGCCCTGTGCGCGACATCCTTCGTGCGCAGGGCTTTTCGGTGTTCCGAGTCTCACCGAGCCGCTCCGGTCTGCCCGAAGAGGCCTTGCCGAATCGGTGTGAGGCCGATCACATCCGTGCGGTATCGTTGCGCGCGACCCAACGGCACGGTGTGCCGACGCGATCAGCTCGGAGGAGAAAACATGAGTTTCCGCAGCCCTTTTCCCGATGTCGATGTTCCCGCGCTGAGCGTCTACGACTTCCTGTTCGGCTCGATCGACGAAGCCGACCTCGACAGGTCTGCGCTGATCGACGGACCGTCCGGGGCTGTGACTGATTACCGCACGCTCATCGCACAGGTGGACGGGATCGCCGGCGCACTCGCGGCGCGGGGCATCGGTGTCGGCGATGTAGTGGGCCTGCTTTCGCCGAACGTTCCGGCGTTTGCCGCCGTGTTCCACGGGATCCTGCGCTCCGGTGCCACTGCCACCACGATCAACGCGCTCTACACCGCCGCGGACATCGTCAAGCAACTCGAAGATTCCGGTGCCAAAGCCGTGCTGACCGTCTCGCCGCTGCTGCCGCAGGCGGCCGAGGCGGCAGAGGCGGTGGGGATCCCCGCCGACCTGCTCATCGTGCTCGACGGCGCCGAAGGCCACCCCTCGCTTCGGGACCTGCTCGCAGAGCGAGCCCCCGCTCCCGAGGTGAGCTTCGACCCGGCGACGCACCTTGCGGTACTGCCGTATTCGTCGGGGACCACCGGCCGGCCCAAGGGCGTCATGCTGACGCATCGCAACCTCGTCGCCAATGTGTGCCAGATCAACCCGCGGATGGGAATCGGTCGCGACGATCGAGTGCTGGCGTTGCTGCCGTTCTTCCACATCTACGGCATGACCGTTCTGCTCAACGCGGCACTGTCGAATCGGGCGACGCTCGTGACGATGCCGAAATTCGACCTCGTCGAGTTTCTCTCCCTCATCTCCGAACGCAAGTGCACGTACATCTTCATCGCTCCGCCGGTCGCAGTGGCGCTCGCGAAGCACCCGCTCGTCGACCAGTACGACCTGTCGAGCATCCATACCGTGTTCTCGGGGGCGGCGCCCCTCGACAAGGCGCTGGGCGGGGCGGTCGCCGCACGCCTCGGCTGCAACGTGCGCCAGGGTTACGGAATGTCCGAAATGAGCCCGGTGTCCCATGCAATTCCGTTCTCCGACAACGAGACCCCGCTGGACTCGGTCGGATTCACGGTGCCGAACATGGAATGCAAGATCGTCGATCCGGCGACCGGGGAAGAAGTCGAGTATCCCACCGGGGACGGAGTCTCCGCAGCGGGCGAACTGTGGTGCAAGGGGCCGAACGTCATGGCCGGGTATCTCGGAAACGACGAAGCGACGGCCGAGACGCTCGATGCCGACGGCTACCTGCACACCGGGGACATCGCCACTGTGGATGCGCACGGGGTGGTCCGGATCGTCGACCGGCTGAAGGAACTGATCAAGTACAAGGGCTATCAGGTGCCGCCTGCGGAACTCGAGGCGTTGCTGCTGACCCATCCGCAGATCGCAGACGCCGCGGTAATCGGCGTCCTCGACGAGGACGGGGAAGAAGTCCCGAAGGCATTCGTTGTGCGACAGCCTGATTCGTCGCTGACCGAGGACGAGGTGATCGCGTTCGTCGCCGACCGCGTCTCGCCGTACAAGAAGGTGCGGCGAGTGCAGTTCATCGACGTCGTGCCGAAGTCTGCCGCGGGCAAGATTCTCCGCAAGGATCTGCGGGCGCCGACCGCGTAGGCGCAGGGCATCGAATACAGGTCCGGCCGCGAGAATGCTCGCGGCCGGACCTGTATTCGTGGACGGCCCCGCGGAAATCATCCCGCCAGGACGTGGGGCAACCCGGCGCGATACCGGTCGAGATCGATGCGCCGGAAGGGTTCGAGTTCGGGCGGCTCGTGGAGCCGGTACATCGCAGGAGCGGCAGCCGGAGAACCTGCTGCAGCGAGCAGCGCAGACACCGCGGATCGCGCGGATTCATTCGCGGATTCCATTGTGGCCAAGTCGATGTCGGTGCGTACGTAGTCACCGGCGAGAAACAGATTGGGAATGGCGGTGTGTGCCTCCGGCCGGTTCTTCCGCGACCCGGCGGTATTGATGAGCAACGGCGTGTCGTTGGTGTTCCGTCCGGTCGTGGCGTTCCAGCGCACCCCCGGATCGAGGAACCACGACACGAGGTCTTCGTCCCGCAGCGCGGGCTCGCCCACGTCGTTGAGGCACTGCTGCATCTGCGCCCAGGTCTCGCGTGCGATTTCCTCGGGCGTGCAGTCCTTGGCGATCTTGCCGTAGAGAATGCCCGGGGTGTCCCAGTCGGAGATGTCGACGGACAGGCAGTCGTGGGTGTTGCCGTCGCCGTAGCGCGATGCGAAGTCGCCTCGCCAGAACTGTGCCTGACTGATCGACGTCAGTGCCCAGGGCGTGCCGAGATAGGCCACGTGCCCCTGCGCGATCCGGGAGCGTTCGCGGAGGAAGTACTGGATACCCACCATCCAGTCGGTCGTCAGATGACGCATGAGTTCGAGGCGGGGATCGGCATCGAGGATGGTCGGCGACCACAGGGACACTGCGCGCTCGACCGGCATCGCGGAGACGAACCAGTCGGCGTCGGCCACCGCCCGGCTTCCCGAACCGTGTGCCATGCGTGCCCCGGTGATCCGTCCTCCGGACAACTCGATCGACTCGGCGCGCCAGCCCATTTCGATTTTGACGCCGAGGTCCTGCAGGAGTCGCGCCCAGGGGTCGATCCAGGCTTCGTTGGTGGGGGCCGAGAGCAATCTGTCGAGATGCCCGTAGGCGGGGACGGTACCCAGGGCGTTCCAGACGAACGCCTGGCCCATGACGCCGATGGTGCGGGTGGAAGCGGACTGCGGCCGCGCGGCGACCAGTTGCCGTGTCAGTGCCGAGACGAGGATGTCGCGGTAGCCCTGCGACTTGCCGTCCGCCTCGAGGGTCTGTGACCACGTCTGGTGTTCCCACTCGTCGTCGCGGCGTTCGATGCAACTCGTCAGGAACATCACGAGTTTGCGGGTGAACAGCGCGAGTTCGTGGGGTGGGATGGCGCCGCCGAGAGAAAAGACGGCACCGAGCGATTGCTGGAGCGACTCGAGGTCGTAGACGTCGAGTCGCAGCGGTGAGATCGAGGCCGGGGCGGTGAGATCCGGCCCACCCGGGATGGACAGCCGGAAGGCCGGACCGGAAACGAGATTGTCGAACACCCCGTTCGCGTTGCCGGTGAAGGGGATTCGGCGCATCGTATCCGGGATGTGCTGGTAGAAGCCGGGAAAGAAGCGGAAGCCGTGCTCTCCCGGGAGGTCGAGGCGACCGCCCGTGCCGGTGCCGGGCGAGGGCATACTGCGCGCCTTCCCGCCGAGAGCGGTCGGCTCGTAGACGGTGACTTCGAATCCGCGCTCGACGAGTTCGTGCGCGGCGGTGAGCCCGGCCATTCCACCGCCCAGGATCGCGACCCGGCGGCCCGTCGAGTGGACGGCCGGTGCCCGGCGTCCCGGGCTGGTCGCGCCCGCTCCCGGTGGACGGGCCGCGGCTGCGGACGGAAGTGCGGCGGCGGCGCCGAGAGCGCCCAGCGCGGTGAGGACGGAGCGACGGGACAGGCGTGCATCTGGCATGGAATCCCCCAGGTCGGCAATGACGAAGATGACCGAACCGTGCGTTCCCGGCAGAGAGTGGCAACGCACGTTGTCGAATATGGCCGATAATTGCCCCTCCCGTGGGCGAATTCGCCGTCGCACCGTGTCAGGATTGGACCATGAGTATCGGAACACTGGTTCTGCTCCGCCACGGCGAGAGCGAATGGAACGCGATGAACCTGTTCACCGGCTGGGTGGACGTGCATCTCACCGACAAGGGCGTCGCCGAAGGCAAGCGCGCCGGCGTACTGCTCGCCGAGCAGGGTGTCCTGCCCGACGTCGTCTACACCTCGCTGTTGCGCCGGGCCATCAGCACCGCGAACTTCGCCCTCGACGCCGCCGATCGGCACTGGATCCCCGTGGTCCGCGACTGGCGGCTCAACGAGCGTCACTACGGCGCGCTGCAGGGCAAGAACAAGTCCGAGATCAAGGACGAGTTCGGTGAAGAGCAGTTCATGCTGTGGCGTCGCAGCTACGACACCCCGCCGCCGCCGATCGAGCCCGGCTCGAAGTACAGCCAGGACACCGACGTCCGGTACTCGAATCTCGACGAGGTTCCGCTCACCGAGTGCTTGAAGGACGTCGTCGAGCGTTTCGTTCCCTACTGGGAGTCGACGATCTCGCAGGATCTGCTCGCCGGAAAGACGGTGCTGGTCACTGCGCACGGCAACTCGCTGCGCGCGCTCGTCAAGCACCTCGACGGTATTTCCGACGAAGACATCGCCGGGCTGAACATCCCCACCGGCATCCCGCTCCGATACGACCTGGACGAGAACCTGCGCCCGCTGAACCCGGGCGGCACCTACCTCGATCCCGAGGCTGCTGCGGCCGGCGCCGCGGCAGTGGCAAACCAGGGCGCGAAGAAGTAATGCCGTCGCCGTGCCCGCGCGACACCCCTTGCGCGGGCACGGCAAACGGTGGATGAACAACCGGACAATGCCCGCAAAATAGGGCGTGACGTGCGATGAACGTCGTCGCCCCGGTGTCGTCCGCAGTTCTGGTGTTACTACGATTCCCTTCGTGAGTGTTACGCAGGCGGTCCTGCTGGCAACCGTCGCCGCGGTCCTCGGTGCCGTTCTTGCTCTGGCGGTGTCGCGGTCCACCCGGCGACGCCGCGCCGCCGAGCGCACCGAAGCGGGGCCCACCATGGCGGACGTCCTCGATCGCGTGGTCTACGGGTCCGCGACCGGTATCGCGGTGGTGGACAAGTTCCACGACGTGATCCTCTTCAATCCGCGGGCCGAAGAACTCGGGCTCGTCCGCAACCGTCTCATCGAGGATCGTGCGTGGGAGGTCGCCAACCGGGTCCTCGAGACGGGGGAGCCCCTCGATCTCGACCTCGCGCCCAGATCTCCGCACGGTCGCGACCACATCGCGGTGCGCTGCACGGCTCGGATACTGCTCGAGCACGACCCCAGGTTCGTCGTCCTCTATGCAGACGACGATTCCGAGCACGTGCGCATGGAAGCTACCCGCCGCGACTTCGTCGCCAACGTCAGTCACGAGTTGAAGACCCCGGTCGGTGCGATGGGTCTTCTCGCCGAGGCGCTGCTCGAATCCGCCGACGACCCGGACAGCGTCCGCCATTTCGGCCGGCGCGTGCAGAGCGAGGCGGTGCGCCTCGGCAACCTCGTCAACGAGCTGATCGCCCTGTCGAAACTCCAGGGAGCAGAGAAACTCCCAGACCTCGAGGTCGTCGACGTGGATACGGTGATCGACGAGGCGCTGGCGCGAACCCGGCTCAGCGCGGAGAACGCCGACATCGACATCACCACCGACAAGCCCTGCGGATACGAGGTGCTGGGCGACCGGACCCTCCTCGTCACCGCACTGACCAATCTGGTCGCGAACGCCATCGCTTACTCGCCACCGGGCTCGCCCGTGTCCGTGACCCGCTCGTTGCGAGACGGAAAAGTGGCCATCGCCGTCACCGACCGGGGAATCGGCATCGAGAAGGACTACCAGGAGCGCGTGTTCGAACGGTTCTTCCGCGTCGACACCGCGCGGTCGCGCGCCACCGGCGGCACCGGGCTGGGTCTCGCGATCGTCAAGCACGTCGCCGCGAACCACAACGGGGAGATCACGCTGTGGAGCAAGCCGGGGACGGGTTCCACGTTCACTCTGCTCATCCCCGCCCACTTCGAGGGGCAGGACGACGAGAATGCTCTGTCGGACGGAGAAGGCGACGCCGGCGAGTGACTCACAAAGGCTGCCCGGGAAACCGGGACGGCTCCGAAGGACTACATGGAGGGCAAGGCAGTGACCCGTGTGCTGATCGTCGAGGACGAGGAATCGCTGGCGGATCCGCTCGCCTTCCTGCTGCGCAAGGAAGGTTTCGAGACGACGATCGTGGGCGACGGACCCTCTGCGCTTGCGGAATTCGATCGTGCGGGCGCCGACATCGTCCTGCTGGATCTGATGTTGCCGGGTATGAGCGGAACGGATGTCTGCAAGCAGTTGCGTAGCCGCTCGGGAGTCCCGGTCATCATGGTGACCGCCCGCGACAGCGAAATCGACAAGGTCGTGGGCCTCGAGCTCGGAGCCGACGACTACGTCACCAAGCCGTACTCGGCGCGCGAGCTGATAGCCAGGATCAGGGCGGTGCTGCGACGTGGCGTCGACACGGAGGCCGACAGCGCGCAGTCCGACGCGATACTCGAGGCCGGCCCCGTCCGCATGGACGTCGACCGCCACGTGGTGCTCGTCGACGGCAAGCAGGTGTCGTTGCCGCTCAAGGAATTCGACCTGCTCGAATACCTGCTGAGGAACTCCGGGCGGGTGCTCACCCGGGGGCAGCTCATCGACCGGGTCTGGGGGGCCGACTACGTGGGCGACACCAAGACGCTCGACGTCCACGTCAAGCGTCTGCGATCGAAGATCGAGGCCGACCCGGCCAAGCCGGAGCATCTCGTCACCGTCCGGGGACTCGGCTACAAACTCGAGGAGTGACGGCCGCCGGCCGGGCGGTGGTGCCGTCGGGCGCGGTCCGGCAGTGGATTCGCCGGACCCCGCCCGGCGTCACGAACGGTTCTGCGCGGCAGTGGTCGCCGGGTGGACGGCGACGAGTCCGAGTCCCTGACGGCGACGGCACAGGCGTGCCAGCTCGTCGTACGCGGCCGCGCCGAGCAACTCGGTGAGCTCGGGCGCATACGACTGCCACACCGGGCGTTCGCCTACGTGAGCGTCGGGGGAGCCGGAGCAGTACCAGTCGAGGTCGTGCCCGCCCTCGCCCCAGCCGCGGCGGTCGTACTCGGTGATGACGGTCCGCAGGATGTCGGTTCCGTCGGGACGCTCGATCCAGTCCTGGGTGCGCCGGATCGGGAGTTGCCAGCACACGTCCGGCTTCATCTCGAGCGGTTCGATGCCGCGCCGCAGGGCCATCTTGTGCAGTGCACACCCGACGCCACCCTCGAAACCCGGACGGTTGAGGAAAATGCAGGCGCCTTTGTGCCGGCGCGTCCGCAGTGCGGGCTCGTCCTCGAGTTCGTCCTCCTCGAGGAAACCCTTCTTGCCGAGGCCCTTGTCCATGAACTGCCAGTCGTCGGGCGTGAGATGTTTCACTGCCCCCTCCAGCTTGACGCGATCGTCCTCGTCGGACAGGAAAGCGCCGTGCGAGCAGCACCCGTCGTCGGGTCGCCCGTCGATGATTCCCTGGCACGCCGGAGTGCCGAACACGCAGGTCCATCGAGAGAGCAACCACGTCATATCGGCTGCGATGAGGTGCTGGTCGTTGTCGGGGTCGTAGAACTCGACCCACTCTCGAGGGAAGTCGAGGGGAACTTCCGGGGCCGGGTCGAGCTTGCGGGCGGCGCCGGGCATACCTGCTGTCACGAGTCCCGACGGTAGACCCAGTAACGTGTTGATGTGCGCTTAGGGGTACTCGACGTCGGAAGCAACACCGTTCACCTACTGGTGGTGGACGCCCATCGGGGCGGCCACCCCACACCCATGAGTTCGACCAAGGCGACACTCCAGCTGTCGGAGAACATCGACGACAACGGCGACATCACCGCGAAGGGCGCCGATCGGCTGGTGGAGACGGTCGCCGAATTCGCGAGCATCGCCCGGACATCGGGCTGTGGCGAGCTCATGGCGTTCGCGACTTCCGCGGTACGCGACGCGGGAAACTCCGACGACGTGCTGGACCGGGTACGCGGGGAGGCAGGAATCTCTCTCGACGTGCTGTCGGGCGAAGACGAGGCGCGACTGACGTTCCTCGCGGTCCGGCGCTGGTACGGATGGAGCGCCGGCCGCATCCTCAACCTCGACATCGGAGGCGGGTCGCTGGAGCTGTCCTTCGGTGGGGACGAAGATCCGGACGTAGCCTATTCGCTGCAGATGGGCGCCGGCCGTCTCACCCGCGACTGGTTCCGAGAGGATCCGCCCGGCAAGCGGCGGATCTCGGCGCTGCGCGACTGGCTCGACGCCGAACTCGTCGAACCCACCAAGCACCTGCGCCATGCCGGTGAACCCGATCTGTGCGTCGGCACGTCGAAGACGTTCCGCACTCTCGCGCGGCTCACGGGTGCCGCGCCCTCGTCGGCGGGCATGCGGGTCGAGCGGACCCTGACCGCGAGCGGACTCCGGCAGCTCATCGCATTCATCTCCCGGATGACCACCGCCGACCGTGCCGAACTCGAAGGTGTGAGTGCGGATCGGTCGCGGCAGCTGGTCGCCGGGGCGCTGGTCGCCGAGGCCAGCATGCGGGCGCTCGGTGTGGAAACCTTGCGGATCTGCCCGTGGGCATTGCGCGAAGGCCTGATTCTGCGGAAGCTCGATACCGACATGGGGGGCGAACTGGTGGTGACTGCCGGATGACCGAGAATCACAGAAGCGACACGGGGCAGGTCTCCGTCGCAGAGTTGCTGGCGCGCAACGGCCAGAAGGTGAGTTCGCGCAGCGGCGGGCGCCGTCGGCGCGGTTCGAGTGGCGGAATCTCCGTCGCGGAACTGACCGGCGAAATTCCGATCACCCGCAACTCCGATCCCGCACCCTCGGCAGCGCGATCGGCCGACGACGCGCCGCCTCAGGTGCCCAAGGTCGAGCCCGTGGCGCCGTCGGTTCCCCAGGTGGAATTCGTCGTTCCCGAAACCCCGCGCGTCGAGCCGGTCGTGCCGGTGACTCCCCGCGTCGAGGTGCCGGAACTCGTCACGCCGGCCCCGCCGTCGCCGACGGAGCTGACCACCGTCACCGTGCGGCCGGATTTCGGTACTCCGGCGGCGACTCCCAAGAGCGGTCTCGGTACCAAACCGACGATCGCTTCCCGTTCCACATCCGCCCCGCGCAGCCCCGCCTCGGCCTCGCGTAGCGCTGCTTCGAGTTCGGCCGCCGCCGCGTCCACCTCGCGCAGCACACCGGCCGTCTCGCGCAGCAGTGTCGCCACCCCGACGAGCCCTGCGTCCGCCTCTCCGAGCGTCGCGTCTGCCTCGCGAAGTTCGGCGGCGACGGTGACCCCGGATCGGGAAGCCCCGAAGGTCGAATCGCCGACCGAGGTGATCCGGCCCGCCGCCCTTCCACGCCGCGCCCGCGCCCATCTCGGTCTTCCCGTATCGGAACCGCAGAGCGCGCCCGTACCGGTCCCGCGTGCAGCGGATGTCGTCGAGCCGCGGCTGCTCTCGGGTCCGGCGAGCGACTTGCAGGGGACCGGCACCGAGGACGAGAACGAAACGACCGACGCCCACGGCTTCGCCGACCCGGCCGAGACGCCTCGGAGGAATGCCCCGGATGCGTCCGGTGAGGACGCCGCCGCCCCCGCCCGGGGTGGGAAACGCCGGCGCAAGAGCCGCGACGACGCAGGCGACGCGGTGTCGCCGCGCAGAGCTTCGCCGGTGAAGGTCGGTAAGCCGGACGACGCATCGGGTGAGCACGACACCCGCGACGACGAGGCGCTCGACGATGCGGACGACGCGTCGGGCGGAAGCAACCTGAAGCAGTGGGCGCTGCTCATCGCGGAGAGTGTGGGGGCGGTCGCCGCCGGCGCGTTGTTGTTCAAGGGTTTCGAAATGCTGTGGGACATGATGCCGTGGGTCGCATTCGGTCTCGCCTTGCTGGTGATCGTCGGTCTTGTTGCGCTGGTGCGGATCCTGCGCCGGACCGACGACATCGCCAGCCAGCTCATTGCGTTGGCAGTGGGCGCGTTCGTGGCGTTCGGTCCACTCCTGTTCCTCATGCCGAACGGGTGATCCGATGGCGACGGCGAACGGCATACCGGTAGGGCTGTCGACCGCGTCCGTCTATCCGGAGGACACGGAGGCGGCCTTCCGGTTCGCAGCGGACCTCGGATACGACGGGGTCGAACTCATGGTGTGGGCCGATCCGGTGAGCCAGGATCTCGGCGCGGTGGGGCGTCTGATGCGCAAGTACAGCGTCCCCGTCCTCGCGATACACGCGCCGTGCCTTCTCATCTCCCAGCGCGTCTGGGGTGCCGACCCGGCAGCCAAGCTGGAGCGTTCGGTACGGGCCGCGGAGATCCTGGGCGCGGCGACCGTGGTGATCCATCCGCCGTTCCGCTGGCAGCGCCGCTATGCGGACGCCTTTCCCGACCAGGTCGGGGAACTCGAGGACACCAGCCACGTGGCGGTCGCGGTGGAGAACATGTACCCGATGCGGGCCGACGTGCTGCTCGGCGGCCGCGAACGTGGAGCCGAACGGCTTCGCCGTCGCGGCCCGGGCCGCGCGGTGTCGACCTTCCGGCCCTCCCTCGACCCCACCGATACCGGGTTCGCGCACTACACACTCGACCTGTCGCACACCGCGACTGCCGGGATGGACCCGATGTCGCTCGCCGATCGGATGGGCGACGGGCTCACCCACCTGCACCTCGCGGACGGCCGCGGATCGCCGGTGGACGAGCACCTCGTTCCCGGGGACGGCACCCAGCCGTGTGCCCAGATGTGCCGGAGGCTCGCGGAGAGCAACTTCTCCGGGCAGGTCGTGCTCGAGGTGAGCACGCAGAGCGCGCGCACCCGTGCGGATCGCTCCGCGATGCTCGCGCGGTCTCTCGAATTCGCGCGCCGTCACCTCGACCGGTCCGCGCGTCGTGCCGACCCTTCGGTCCCGGTGAACCCTCGGGACCCGGGGTGTCCTCCGTCAGGGCAGATCGCGCGGGTTGTGTCGCCGTCGGACGGTCCCGGCGAACGTGCCCGCCGGGACGACCGCTGAGCGCACTGCCGCGGTAACGAACGACCCCTCCCGCCACAGGCTCCCGGCCGGCACCGGGCCAGCAGGATTCCGGATGGTGGCAGTGCTGACACCTGACCGGCTTGTGCCCGTGACGATCCATGGGACCGTGCCCCAATTGGATAGCTGTAGTATCCGTTGTGAGCGGAAAGGGGCTGAGCGTGCGTATTTCGGAACTCGCGTCGCGCACCCGCGTGCCGCTGCCGACCGTCAAGTACTACCTTCGCGAAGGCCTGCTGATGCCCGGCCGGGCGACCAGTGCCACGCAGGCGCAGTACGACGACAACCACGTCCGCCGGCTCGGCCTCGTTCGTGCGCTCGCGTCCCAGGGCCTTCCGCTGGACCGGATCAAAGTGGTCGTCGCACTCGTGGACCATCCGGGCGACGACCTGTTCGAGGTGCTCGGCAAGGCGATTGCGGCACTGCCGCCCTATGTCGACGAGACGTCCGCAGGCGAGACGCCCGCAGGGGAGACGCGCACCGGCGACGGTACGGCTGCGGCCGGCGCACTCGATTATCCCCGTGCCCGAAGGGTGCTCGACCGGCTCGGACAGCTCTACGACCCCCGGTTCACCGCGGTCGCGCAACTCGAACACGCGCTCGCAGCCCTCGACGCCGCAGGCCTCACGATGTCCGAGCGCCGTATCGACGCGTACGGGCAGCACATTCGCGAGATCGCGCGTTTCGAGGTCGGGGTGCTGCCCACCACCTCGCCGCACGAGACCGTCGAGGCAGCGGTGCTCGGTACCGCGCTGTACGAGCCCGTCCTCACGGCGATGCGCCGCCTCGCGCACCAGCACCTCGCGGCGGGCATCTTCGTGTCTCCGCCCGAGTGCCACAGAAATCCCCCTGGCAAGTCGAACACCGAGGAGAACCCGTGAGCACGGCCGATTCCCACCCTTTCCGCGACCTCGTCGCCATCACCTCGACCGGTGAGAACAGCTGGCAGGCTCATATCGATCCCCTGTGGACGATCGGACCCAAGGTGCACGGAGGCTGCATGCTCGCGGTGTGTGCTGCGGCCGCCCGCCGGGAGATCCTCGCTGCCGGGGCAGACACGTCGGTGCAGCCCCTCGCCGTCAGTGCCTCGTTCGTCTCGGCTCCCGATCCGGGCGAGGTGGACCTGACCACGACCCTGCGCAAGAACGGCCGGCAGGTCGGGGTGGTCGACGTCGAACTCTCCCAGGGCGGACGCGTCGCGGTGCGCGCGAGCGTGACCCTGGGGACCCCCGACAGCGGCGAGCCGCTCCACACCGTGCCGCACCGCACCGCTTCCCTGCCGGTGGAGCCCGTCGCGGACGCGGTGGTGGTCACGCCCGACCATCCGATGGGCAAGATCGTGAAGTTCGCCGGGGCCGCGAGCCTGCACGTCGACCCGTCCACCGCGCACTTCCTGTCCGGGCAGGAAGGGGAGCCGGCCGTGTCGATGTGGACGCGCCCCCACGCGGGCGACGAGACCGATCTCGACACCGCGGTGCTGTTCGCGCTCATGGCGGGCGACATCTCCGCGCCGGTCACCATGAACCGTGGAATGTTCGGCTGGGCGCCCACGGTGCAGCTCACCGCGTACCTGCGGCACGTCCCCGCCCCCGGATGGCTGCGGGTGACGGCGGAGAGCAGCGTGCTGGGTGGGACGTGGTTCGAGGAAGACCACACCGTCGTCGACTCCACGGGCACGGTCGTCGTGCAGTCGCGCCAGCTCGCGATGATCCCGCGCTGACACCACGGCCGCCGGTGTCCCACGACACCCGGCCTGCGATACCGGGCGGGCGACGGGTCGTGGCAGGCTGTCACCTATGACGAGAATTGCTGTGATCGGTGGCGGAAAGATCGGCGAGGCCCTGATCTCGGGACTGTTGCACAACGGATTCGCGACGAAGGATCTCGTCGTGGCCGAGAAGTACCCCGAGCGCGCTGCGGAGCTGTCCGCGGAGTACTCCATTCGCGTCACCGACAGCACATCCGACGCTGTCGAAGGCGCCGACGTCGTGGTCGTGGCCGTCAAGCCGAACGACGTCGACGCCGTGATCGGTGCGCTGGCGTCGGCCGACCTCGACAGCGAGAACGAGCAGATCCTGGTGTCCCTCGCCGCCGGGGTCACCACGGCGAGGTACGAGAAGAAGCTTCCGGCCGGTTTCCCCGTCGTCCGCGTGATGCCCAATACGCCGATGCTCGTCGGGCAGGGCGCCAGCGTGCTCGCTGCCGGGCGGCACGCGCGGCCTCAGCACCTCGACACCGTCCGCGAGATCCTCGACTCGGTGGGCACGGTGTCGGTCGTGCCGGAGTCGCAGATCGACGCGGTCACCGCCGTCTCGGGGTCGGGACCCGCCTACTTCTTCCTGGTTGCCGAAGCAATGATCGACGCGGGAGTGGCGGTCGGGCTCACCCGCGCGGTCGCGACCGAACTCGTCGTCCAGACGATGACCGGGTCGGCGGCGATGCTCGCGCAGTCGGGGGAGAACGCCGCAGACCTGCGTGCCGCCGTCACCTCGCCCGGTGGGACCACCGCGGCAGCGGTCCGGGAACTCGAACGCGGCGGCGTCCGCACCGCCTTCTACGAGGCGATCGAGGCGGCGCGCGCCCGGTCGGTACAGATCGGCAACGTCGCGGAACCGAGCCCGGGAACCGCGTAGAACCCCTCATTATGGGGTGTACCTGATTCGTGGCCGGGGAAAATACCGGTCGTCATCGTCGCACAGGAACCATTCGTCACGCTAAGCTCGAAACAGCACGTGCGTGTCTGTTCCGCCGGAGGGGAAGCCGGCGGCGCGGACGTGCCGGAGGTGTGTAATGGTTACAGGAAACACGCCGTCGAAGGGGCAACCCCAAGACGGACAATCGGTTCTCGCCGGTACCCAATTCCTGACCGTCGCCGAAGTGGCGGCGTTGATGCGGGTTTCGAAGATGACCGTTTACAGGCTGGTTCACAGCGGTGAACTGCCGGCCGTGCGCGTCGGACGCTCGTTCCGCGTGCACGCGAAGGCCGTTCACGACTACCTGGAGACATCGTATTTCGACGTCGGATAGCCGGACGTCGAAGGCAGTCGCGGCCCGGAGCGGACCTCGGTTTCACCAAGGCGTACCCGCCCCGGTACGATTGCTTTTCGTCGTACCGGCGGCCGGTGTCGTGAGGCGCTGAACTCAACGAGGGCCAGCGTCGACATGCATCAGGCGTACGTCACCGGCGTGCGTAGGAACGCTATAAGAAACGTGAGGGATGCCCACATGGGTTCTGTGATCAAGAAGCGCCGCAAGCGCATGTCCAAGAAGAAGCACCGCAAGTTGCTCCGTCGCACTCGCGTGCAGCGTCGCAAACTCGGCAAGTAGATCTGAGCTTGCCGATGCCCGCCTCCGTTCCGGTGGCGGGCATCGCTCGTTTCCGCACCCGTCCCGCGGCCGCCGCTCCCGGCATCGCCTCGCGTGTAATGCGCGGCGGCCGAACGCGCCGTATTGTGACCGCATACCGTGAGGACCGCGACAGCGTGAGAGCTCGCTGGTGTCGCAGGCAGGGGTGGATGTGAGTTCGCAGGGGCGGGAAACAGAGCAGTCACGCGTGGTGCTGGTGACCGGTGCCAGCAGGTTTCTCGGCGGCTATCTGGTGACACGACTCGCACAGAACCCGGATATCGAGCGCGTCATCGCAGTCGATACGCAATCGCCGACCAAAGACATGCACCGGCGGATGGGCCGCGCAGAATTCGTTCTCGCCGACATCCGGAACCCCCTTCTCGGCAAGGTCATCCGCAACATGGGTGTCGACACCGTCGTGCACGCGTCGGCCGTCGCCAAAGCCCCGAAGTCCGGCAGTCGCACGGCGATGAAGGACATGAACATCCTCGGCGCCATGCAGCTGTTCGCCGTCTGCCAGAAGGCGCCGTCGGTGCGCAAGGTCGTTCTGCGATCGTCCTCGGTGGTGTACGGGTCGAGTGCGAAGGACCCGGCGAAGTTCACAGAAGAGATGAGCGCCCGACGCCGGCCCACAGGCCCGTTCGCCAGGGACATGATCGAAATCGAAGGCTACCTGCGCGGGCTGGCGCGTCGGCGCAGCGACATCGCGACCACCATCCTCCGGCTCGCCCCGACTGTCGGTAACCGGTTGCCCGGGTCGGTGTCGAGTTACCTCACCTCGCCGCTCGTGCCCACGGTGCTCGGCCGCGACGCGCGGTTGCAGCTGCTGCACGAGGAAGACGCACTCGGCGCTCTCGAACACGCCGTCGTCGGAGGGCCGTCCGGCATATACAACGTCGCGGGGGACGGAATCGTCATGATGTCCCAGGCCGTCCGCCGCGCGGGAGGTGTGACCGTGCCGATGCCGTACGGGTTGTTCCGCACTGCCGGGCACGCTCTCATGGGCTCGGTGATGAAGTCGTTCACCAAGGAAGAGCTGGACTACTTCCATTTCGGTTGTGGGCTCGACACCACGCGCATGCGCACCGAGCTGGGCTTCGAACCGCGCTGGACGACGCGGGAAGCGCTCGACGACTTCGCGCGCGGAATCAATCTCACCCGGGTGATGAGAACCGAGTGGGTGGACAGGGCCGAATCGATGGTGCTCTCCGCTCTGGGCGAGCGAACGGAGGTTCGATGACACAAGTAGCCAAGGTGATCCCGCTGCACGCCGGGACTCGTCGTCCGGCGGGAGGCCGCGCGTCCGAGACCGTCGCTCCGCGTCCCCCCGAGCGGCCTGCGTCTCCGGGCCGGCCACAGCAGCCCCACGACTCCGGCGGTGTGCTCGACGGACTCCGTGATGCCCTCATCGCCCAGGTGGTCGAAACCGCCGAGTTCGTGCGTCGCCGCATGGTCGGCGACTACGAAGTCGACGATTTCGGGTTCGACCCGCATTTCGCGGATCACGTCGTCCAGCCGGTCCTGCGGCCGCTGTTCGAGAAGTGGTTCCGCGTGGAGGTGCGCGGCGCCGAGAACATCCCCTCCGACGGACGAGCTCTGATCGTCGCCAACCACGCCGGCACCTTGCCCCTCGACGCACTCATGACCTCGGTCGCGGTCCGGGAGCGTGCGGGCCGTCCGCTCCGGATGCTCGCCGCCGACCTTGCGTTCGATCTGCCGGTCGTCGGCACCGTAGCGCGGAAAGCAGGCCATACTCTCGCGTGCCATCCCGATGCCGAACGCCTGCTGCAGGAGGACCAGGTGGTCGCCGTCTTCCCGGAGGGCTACAAGGGCCTAGGAAAACCGTTCAAGGAACGCTACAAGCTGCAGCGTTTCGGCCGCGGCGGGTTCGTGTCCGCGGCGCTGCGGACCCACGCGCCGATCGTGCCGTGCTCGATCGTGGGCTCGGAGGAGATCTACCCCAACATCGCCGACCTGTCGTCGCTCGCGCGTCTGCTCGGCCTGCCGTACTTCCCGGTCACGCCGCTGTTCCCGGCGCTCGGTCCGCTCGGGCTCGTCCCGTTGCCGTCCAAGTGGTACATCGAGTTCGGCACACCCATCACCACGGACGTGTACGACGAGGTCGCCGCCGACGACCCGATGGTGTTGTTCGAGGTCACCGACCACGTGCGGGAGACCATCCAGCAGACGCTCTACAAATTGCTCACGCGTCGCCGCAACGTCTTCCTCGGATAGCCGCTCGGCTCGATCGCCACTCGATCCCGTCGACCGGGCTGGATCTGCTGCCGGTCAGTTGCGGTCGCGGCGGCGTCCGACCATCACGGCCACCGCACCGCCTGCCGCGCCGAGGCCCAGCGCGGTGGGAACGCCCACCTTCGCGGCTTTGCGGCCCGTGCGGAAATCGCGGATCTCCCAGCCCCGTGTCCGCGCGACCTGCCGGAGATCGGGATCGGGATTGATCGCCACGGCGGTGCCCACGACCGAAAGCATGGGCAGGTCGTTGTGGCTGTCGGAATAGGCGGTGCACCGCTTCAGATTGAGACCTTCACCGATGGCCAGGGCGCGCACCGCGTGCGCTTTGCCGAGACCGTGCAGGATGTCGCCGACGAGCCGCCCGGTGAACCGGCCGTTCTCCGCTTCCGCGACTGTGCCGAGCGCACCCGTCAGGCCGAGGCGTTTCGCGATGACGTCCGCGAGCTGGACCGGGGTGGCGGTGACCAGCCACACCTGCTGACCGGCGTCGAGGTGCATCTGCGCGAGCGCACGGGTGCCGGCCCAGATCTTGTCGGCGATGATCTCGTCGTAGATCTCCTCGCCGAGTCGTCGCAACTCCTCGGTGGAACGGCCCTGGACGAAGGACAGCGCCTTGTCGCGGCCGATCGCCACGTCGTGCGCGTTCTCCTTGCCGGTGACGCGGAACTTGACCTGCTGCCACGCGAACTCGAACAGGTCCGACTTCGAGAAGTAGTCACGCGCGACGAGTCCGCGTGCGAAGTGGATGATCGACGCGCCCTGCACCATGGTGTTGTCGACGTCGAAGAATGCGGCCGCCGTGAGATCGCGGGCGACGGGAGCGGCCTCGAGATCGGGCTCGGGCTCGGTTCGGGACTCCTGCATCGCGAGGGCGGCATCGGCGCTCGCCTCACCCGCAAGATTGGCGCGGACCTCTTCCTCGCTCGGCCCGAACTTCCGCGACAGCAGTCGCCGGCCGGGCCGGATGATCCGCGCCCATGTTTCACCCATGCCCCAACCGTAGGGAAACGAACCTGCTGGCACTCGCACCTCCGGTGTCGCGACGGCCGGGTCCTCACACCCGTCCATGATCACGGGCGACCCGCGCCCAGCGTAGCCCGAACGTCACACGCACCCGGGTAGGGAACGACACGGAGGGAACAACACGTAGATGAGGGTGTGACGTTCATCTCGACAGCCGATGGCGCACAGTGGACGCATGACCGATGATCGTTCCCGCGCCGCGGACGCGTCCGCACTCCATCACGACGTCACGCTTCTGGTCCGCGCCGGGTGCGGTGCGTGCGGACCGGCGCGAGCTCAGCTCGAACAGCTCTGTGAAGAGTTCGGTCTGCGGGTCACCTGCATCGATGTGGACGAAGCGGCCGCAAGGGATCCCGAACTTCGTGCCGAATACGGCGACCGTCTGCCCGTGGTTCTGCTGGACGGGCGGGAGCACAGTTATTGGGAGGTCGACGAGGAGCGGCTGCGCGCCGATCTCGCCCGCTGAGTGGGCCGTCGTCGGCCGTCGCGCAGGTGAGAAGCACATTCGAGGGCCTTCGAGCAACTTTGTGCATGGCTTCACAAGCGGTTACCGTGGGGTGAACGAAATCCCCGGATCACCGTGAGGCCAGACGTGTGTCCACAGGCCGGACGAGGAGCCACAACGTGACGCAGTTGCACCCACCGCAGGGCGAGGACGCCCGCGGTACCGCCGACTCCGGCGGGGGTGCCGCTCCCGTTGTCCCGGTGAGGGATATACCCCAGGCTACTGTGACGCGTCTCGCGACTTATCTGCGGGTCCTCGGAGCGCTCGCCGAGGCGGGCACTCTCATCGTGTCGAGCGAGGAACTCGCGTCCGCGGCGGGGGTGGGTTCGGCCAAGCTGCGCAAGGATCTGTCGTTCCTCGGACCGAACGGTGTACGCGGCGTCGGATACGACGTGGTGCGTCTCCAGTCCCGGATCGAAAATGCTCTCGGCCTCGACCGCGGTCACCGCGTGGTGCTCGTCGGTGTCGGCAACCTCGGCCGCGCGCTCGCCCGTTATCCCGGCTTCGACCGTCGCGGATTCACCATGGCGGGTCTGTTCGACGCCGATCCCACGATCGTCGGAACCCGGGTCGGCGACCTCGTCGTCCGGCATGTCGACGTGCTCGAAGAGGACGCCCGCGAACTCGGTGCCACCATCGGCGTCGTCGCGACTCCCGAAGAAGTCGCGCAGCACGTGTGCGACCTGCTCGTGCGTTCCGGTGTACGGAGCGTGCTGAGCTTCGCTCCGATCGAACTTGCCGTCCCCGCCCACGTCGAGGTGCGTCGCGTCGACCTCGCGGTGGAGATGCAGGTGCTCTCCTTCAACAGCACCCGTCACGACGAACTCGTCAGAACCGCTGACGGCACCCGGGCGTCCGGTCTGACGCGAGTGTCCACACAGAGGTCCGCCCGGCGAACCCAAACAGGTAAGGCGGGCCCGCTCGGGCCGGCTGTGACCAGAAACGGATCGGTGATCGCCCCGTGAGTGTTCTCCTCGTCGGGATTTCGCACCGGAGTGCTCCGGTCTCGATTCTCGAGAAGGTGGCCGTCGCAGATACCGACCGCCCCAAGCTCACCGACAAGATGATGGCGTCGGACCGCATTTCCGAGGCCATGATCGTCTCGACCTGCAACAGGGTCGAGGTGTACACCGTGGTCGACGCGTTCCACGGCGCGCTGTCGACGGTCGGCGAACTGCTCGCCGAGCACTCGGGGCTCGACCTGACCGAACTCCAGAAGCACGCCTACGTCAGGTACAGCGAAGCGGCGGCCGAGCATCTGTTCTCGGTGGCGAGCGGACTCGACTCCATGGTGGTCGGCGAACAGCAGATCCTCGGGCAGATCCGCACCGCTTACGCGTCGGCCGACGCGCAGCAGGCCGCGGGCCGCATCCTGCACGAACTCGCACAGCAGGCGCTGCGCGTCGGTAAGCGGGTGCACACCGAGACCGGGATCGACTCCGCCGGTGCCTCGGTGGTCTCGGTGGCCCTCGACAAGGCAGCTGCTTTCCTCGGCGGCGGTCTGCAGGGCCGCACCGCGGCGGTCATCGGTGCCGGCGCGATGGGTGGCCTCGCCGTCGCTCATCTCACCCGTTCCGGCATCGGCAGGATCGTCCTCACCAACCGCACCCGGGAGCGCGCCGAGCGTCTTGCCGAGACGGCACGTGCCAACGGCGTCGAGGCCGATGTCGTCGCCTTCGACGACCTCGCGTCGGCGCTGTCGCAGGTCGATGTGGCGGTGACCTGCACCGGCGCGGTCGGCACGGTCGTCACCCTCGCCGACGCCCACCGCGCGCTCGCCCAACCCGGGCGCGGCGAACGCCCCCTCGCAATCTGCGATCTCGGTCTTCCCCGCGACGTGGAACCGGCCGTCGCCGGTCTCCCCGGAGTCACCGTGTTCGACATGGAGTCGCTGCAACGCGACCCTGCCGCCGGCGCCGCCTCGTCCGATGCGGAGGCCGCGCGCGCCATCGTCGCGTCCGAACTTTCGCAGTACCTCACGGCGCAGCGCCTCGCCGAGGTCACGCCGACGGTCACGGCGCTGCGTCAGCGCGCAGCCGAGGTCGTCGAGGGCGAACTGATGCGCCTCGACTCCCGCCTGCCGGATCTCGAAGACGGCCAGCGCGACGAGGTCGCCCGCACCGTGCGGCGAGTGGTGGACAAGCTGCTGCACGCGCCGACCGTGCGGGTCAAGCAACTCGCATCGACTCCCGGAGGCGACCAGTACGCGGAGGCTCTGCGTGAGCTGTTCGAACTGCGTCCCGGCGCGGTCGACGCAGTCGCCACCCCTACCAAGGAACTCGGGTCGCTCACCGACCCGACCACCGCGACGGACCTGTCCGCCGCACTCGATCCTGCTCTCACCACGGAGCTGCAGGCTCCACGAAAGGACGGCAAGGCATGAGCACCGAGGCCGCATCGGCAACCCGGATCGACGCACCCGGGCCACGCCGCACCTTGCGGATCGGCACCCGCGGCAGTGTGCTCGCCACCACCCAGGCCGGCACGGTGCGCGACGCGCTGGTGGCCGCCGGTCATCCCGCCGAACTCGTCATCATCACGACGAAGGGTGATGTCACGCCCGGACCGGTCCAGCGCATCGGAGTCGGCGTGTTCACCGCCGAGCTGCGCGAAGCCCTGCTGAACGGCGATGTCGACATCGCGGTCCACTCCTACAAGGACCTGCCCACCTTCCAGGACCCCCGGCTCGTCGTTGCGGCAGTCCCGCCGCGCGAGGATCCGCGTGACGCGCTTGTCGCGCGCGACGGACTCGTGCTCGGTGAGCTGCCCCCCGGATCGAAGGTCGGCACGTCGGCGCCCCGCCGCCGCGCGCAGCTTGCCGCACTCGGACTGGGTCTCGGGCTCGAGCCGCTGCGCGGCAACATCGACACCCGCATCGGCAAGGTCGATTCCGGTGAACTCGACGCCATCGTGATCGCACGCGCAGGCCTGTCGCGGATCGGCCGGCTGGATCGGGTCACCGAGGCACTCGAACCGGTCCAGATGCTGCCCGCGCCGTCGCAGGGTGCTCTCGCCGTCGAATGCCGCGCCGACGACCCCGAGACCATCGCGCTGGTCACGCCCCTCGACGACACGGCGAGCCACGCCGCGGTGATCGCGGAACGCTCCCTGCTCGCCGAACTGGAAGCCGGCTGCACAGCCCCCGTCGGGGCGCTCGCCGAAATCGTCTCGTCGATCGACGACGACGGACGGGTGTTCGAGGAGTTGTCGGTGCGCGGCTGCGCCGCCGCGCTCGACGGATCGGACGTGCTGCGTGCGAGCGCGGTCGGCGCACCCGAGCGTGCCGAGGAACTCGGTCGTGCGGTGGCCCGCGAGTTGCTCGACCTCGGCGCCAAGGGCCTGATGGTCGCAGACGGCATAGTTCCCGAACAGGCCACGGCGGATGATTGACGTGGCCGAGTTGTTCCCCGATTTTTCCCTTACCGCAGATTTGACCGCACTGGAGAATGACCGATGAGCCGAGTCCGTAAGAACACCCCCGGACGGATCCTGTTCGTGGGATCGGGACCGGGTGATCCGGCACTGCTCACCGTGCGCGCGCACGACGTGCTCACGGGTGCCACCATCGCCTTCACCGACCCCGATGTCGACAAGGGCGTCGTCGCGCTCGTCGGGACCGATCACGGCAACGATCCGGAGACCGGCGAGCCGATCGCCGAGGTCCGGCCCGCACTCGGTGAGCCGGCCGAGGTTGCCAAGACGCTCGTCGCGGAAGCCAAGGCGGGACGCGACGTCGTGCGCTTGGTCGCCGGCGACCCGCTGACGACCGATTCGGTGATCGCCGAGGTCAATGCGGTTGCCCGTACCCAGGTCGTCTTCGAGGTCCTGCCGGGTCTGCCCGCCGGGTCGTCGGTGCCGAGCTACGCGGGCATGGCCCTGGGGTCGTGCCACACCGAGGTCGACGTGCGCGGCGAGGTCGACTGGGCTGCGCTCGCCGCGGCTCCCGGTCCGCTCGTGCTGCACGCCACCTCGGGTCATCTGGCCGAGACCGCGAGCGCGCTCGTCGAGCACGGACTGGCGCCGCAGACACCGGCCGCCATCACCGTGCGCGGCACCACCCGTCAGCAGCGCACCGTCGAGGCGACCCTCGCGACACTCAACGACGCGGGTTCCGAACTCGTCGGGTCGCTGGTCGTGACCGTCGGCAAGGTGGTCTCGCAGCGCAACAAGATGTCGTGGTGGGAGTCGCGCGCCCTGTACGGCTGGACCGTGCTGGTGCCGCGCACCAAGGAACAGGCCGGGGAGATGAGCGATCGTCTCGTCACGCACGGCGCCATTCCGATGGAGGTGCCGACGATCGCGGTCGAGCCGCCGCGCAGCCCCGCGCAGATGGAACGCGCGGTCAAGGGACTCGTCGACGGCCGCTACCAGTGGGTGGTGTTCACCTCGACCAACGCGGTGCGCGCGGTGTGGGAGAAGTTCGAGGCGTTCGGCCTCGACGCGCGCGCGTTCTCGGGTGTGAAGATCGCGTGCGTCGGTCAGGCGACCGCCGACAAGGTGCGTTCGTTCGGCATCATCCCCGAACTGGTTCCGAGCGGTGAGCAGTCCAGCGAGGGTCTGCTGGCCGAGTTCGCGCCCTACGACGACGTGTTCGATCCCGTGAACCGGGTGCTGTTGCCGCGAGCCGACATTGCGACCGAGACCCTCGCCGAGGGACTTCGCGAACGCGGCTGGGAGATCGACGACGTCACCGCCTACCGCACCGTGCGGGCGGCGCCGCCGCCGGCTTCGACCCGCGAGATGATCAAGACCGGCGGGTTCGACGCGGTGTGCTTCACGTCGTCGTCCACGGTCCGCAACCTCGTGGGTATCGCAGGAAAGCCCCACGCGCGCACCATCGTCGCGTGCATCGGCCCGAAGACGGCCGAGACCGCGATCGAGTTCGGACTGCGCGTCGACGTGCAGCCCGAGACGGCGCAGGTGGGTCCGCTGGTCGAGGCTCTGGCGGAGCACGCGGCCCGGTTGCGCTCCGAGGGTGCGCTGCCTCCGCCGCGGAAGAAGTCCCGAGCCCGGCGCTGATCCGTGTGTGCCGTCGTGTCCGTCCTGGAAGGTGATGTCGTCCGATGATTCCCGAGATCCGTCCGCGCCGGTTGCGCAGCACACCGGCGATGCGTCGTCTGGTCGCCGAAACCTCCTTGGAACCGCGGCATCTCGTGCTGCCGATGTTCGTGGCCGACGGCATCTCGGAGCCTCGCGAGATCACGTCGATGCCCGGGGTGTACCAGCACACGGCAGAGTCGCTGATCTCGGCGGCGTCCGCCGCGGTCGAGGCGGGCGTGGGCGGTCTCATGCTCTTCGGAGTGCCCCGCCCCGAGGACAAGGACGCGCGCGGGACGTGTGCGACCGACGAGAACGGTGTGCTCAATCGTGCTCTGCGGTCGCTGCGCAGCGAACTCGGTGATGCGACGGTGCTGATGGCCGACACGTGTCTCGACGAGTTCACCGACCACGGGCATTGCGGAGTGCTGACCGACTCGGGCGTCGTCGACAACGACGCGACGCTCGAGCGGTACGCGGAAATGGCTGTGGTTCAGGCGGAGTCCGGTGCCCACCTGCTCGGACCGAGCGGCATGATGGACGGGCAGGTCGGCGCGATCCGGGAGGCGCTCGACGACGCGGGGTACAAGGACGTGGGCCAGCTCGCTTATGCCGCGAAGTACGCCTCCGCGTTCTACGGCCCGTTCCGGGAGGCGGTCGGCTCGTCCCTCGAAGGGGACCGCCGTACGTACCAGCAGGATCCGGCGAATCGTCGCGAGTCGCTGTACGAGGTCGACCTCGATCTCGCCGAAGGCGCCGACATGGTCATGGTCAAGCCCGCGATGTCGTACCTCGACGTGCTCCGGGAAGTGGCCGACCGGTCGCCGGTGCCTGTCGCCGCGTACCAGATCTCGGGGGAGTACTCGATGATCTCCGCGGCCGCCGCGAACGGATGGATCGATCGTGACGCCGCGATCCTCGAGTCGCTGGTCGGTATCCGCCGGGCGGGTGCCGACATCGTGCTCACCTACTGGGCCGCAGAGGTCGCGGGGCGGTTGTCGTGAGCTTTCCCGTTCCGCCGCAGATGCCGGTGCGGCCGTCGCAACGCCCTGTTCCCGCCGACATCACGACGGCGTACCAATTGTGGTGTGGAGTACTCGGACTCGCCGTAGTGACGCTTGTCGCGAGCCTTGTCGACATGGTGGCCAGGCGTACCGAACTGGTCGATCTCATGGTGGAGATGGCGCAGGATCCGGCGTTCGAAGGCGTCTCCACCGAGCAGTTGGAATCTGCGGTTCCGTTGCTCGTCGGGCTCACCGCCGCGCTCGGCCTTGCGGTCATCGGCTTGCTGTATCTGGTGGTCAGGCAGATACGGCGCGCAAAGAACTGGGCGCGAATGCTGTTGACGCTGCTCGGTGTGTTCATGTCGCTGTCCACCCTGCCGACGGTGTTCGGCGTGGGGGTCGGCGGCGGAACCCTGGGCTGGATACTCGGTTTCGTCGGCATCGTGCAAGCCGTACTCACCGTCGGTGCGATCGTGCTGATGCACCGGAAGGAATCGAACCACTTCTTCCTCCGGCTGCCCGAAAACTAGGCGCGTCACCAGGTGCGAATCGGGGTTCGGGGATAGTACGGTGAGCGCTGGCATCGACGGCTGTACCGGCCGTCTCCCGTCGACCTCGAGGACGTCATGCAGGTGGAACCGCGGCCCTACGGGCGTCGACGCGAACTGGTCCTGATCGCTCTGATCGGTGTGCTCGGCCTGGTCACCACATTGCTGATCGTCATACCCGGAGTGCTCGCAGCTTGAGCGGCCCTTCCGCGGCCGGCGACATCACGGTGCCGCTGTTCTACGAGCCCGGTGGTCACTGGAGGACGGTGGCCTACGGCCCGCTCCTGTGTGCGGTGGGTCTGGTCGTGGAGATCGCCACCGGACCGGTCGTGCACTGGGTGGCGCTGCCGGTGATCGCCGTCCTGCTCGCGGGATTCGCCTATCCGATGGTGGTCGCCGCCAAGCGGCACGTCAGCGTCGAGCTGACTCCGGCGACGCTGCGGCAGGGCACCGAGGAACTTCCGGTGGACGAAATAGAAGCCGTGCTGCCGCCGTCGGCGGACCCGTGGAAACCCGACCGGTGGGAGTCGGCGCGCACGCTCGGCGAACTCTCCGGTGTGCCCCGGGGGCGCACGGCCGTCGGCCTGCGGTTGCGCGGGGGCGGGTTGGTACGCGCATGGGCGAAGAATGCGGACGGACTGCGCACGCGGCTAGAGGATCTCGTTTCCGAGGAAGGTACCCCCTAGGGGTATATTCGGCTGGGTCCCCTGCCGAAAGGAACACCCATGCAGACCACCTACCGCGTCGAAGGCATGACTTGCGGACACTGCGTCGCCGCAGTCGAAGAAGAGGTCGGTGCGCTCGACGGCGTGACCGCCGCGAAGGCCGACCTCGAGACCGGACAGCTCGTCGTGGACAGCGGCGACGAACCGGACCGGAATGCCGTCGCCGCCGCTGTCGACGAAGCGGGTTACACGCTCGCGTCCTGAAGCGGAACCATCGCGCCCTCTCGATCGAGCATCGCCGAACCGAGCAGATGGTCCGGCACGCCCAAGCCCTCGACCAGCGTCAGCGCATGCGGCCGGAGGGTGCGGCACCGCTCGTTGATACCGCGCGTGACCGCCTTCGCCCGCTCGACGGACAACTGCCGGTGCTCCATGAACCAGGCCTTGTCCCCGTCGATGACGGTGAGGGCATAGAGGTCGCACAGTTCCGACAGCAGTCCGCATGCTGTTTCGTCCGCACAATCGCTGATCGCCGCGACGAACGCTTCGAGCACAACGCGATCGATGTGCGCCTCGGCGGCGTGCAGGACGTGATCCTGAACGGAGTTGAACGCGTCGAACGCGTTCTCCTCGCGGTTCATGGCGGCCTGGAGACGCCGCGCCGCAGTCGAGATCAGATACTGCTCACGGTCCTCGAACATGGTGAGCTGCGTGCCCCGGTTGAAGAGGCTGCCGTCCTCCTCGTTGTCCTGCCGGGTGTCGACGAAGGTCTGGATGATCTGCTGCGCGGCGGTGCGCTTCTTGACCACGTCGGAGATCGTCGTCGCCGCGAAGCGCATCCACTCGACCGGGCTCATGCCCTGGACCTCGTCGGCGTAGGAGGTGAGCAGTTCCTTCGCCACGAGCTGGGTGAGGACGTGGTTGTCACCTTCGAACGTGGTGAACACGTCGACGTCGGCGCGCAGAGCGGTTAGCCGGTTCTCCGCCATGTAACCCGCCCCGCCGCAGGCTTCGCGGCACTCCTGGATCGCCCGCGACGCGTGCCAGGTATTGGCGACCTTCAAGCCTGCCGCACGACCCTCGAGTTCGCGTTGCTCCTGCGGATCGAGGTCCTTCAGCGACATCGACTGCAGCCGGTTCATCGTGCCGAGCAACTCGTTCTGGGCGAACCCCAGCGCGTAGGACCGGGCGATCAGCGGAAGCAGGCGGCGCTGATGGACCAGATAATCCATGATCGGCACCTCCGCGTCCCGGCCGGGCGCATCGAACTGCCGGCGCTTCTCCGCGTACGTCGTCGCGATGGTCAGCGCGACCCGCGCCGCTGCTCCGGCGGACCCACCCACGGTGACGCGGCCGCGCACGAGCGTGCCGACCATGGTGAAGAACCGGCGGCTCGGATTGTCGATCGAGGAGACATAGGTGCCGTCCGGCTCGACGTCCGAATACTTGTTGAGCAGGTTCTCGCGGGGGATGCGCACCGAGTCGAACATGATCCGCCCGTTGTCGACGCCCGGCAGGCCGCCCTTGTGCCCACAGTCCGAGGTCGTCACCCCGGGCAGGTCGTTGCCGTCTTCGTCGCGGATCGGAACCACGAAGCAGTGCACACCCTGGGACTCACCCTGCGTGATCAGCTGAGCGAACACCGCCGCGACCCTGGCGTGCTGCGCGGCCCCGCCGATGTAGTCCTTCCGCGAGGACGGAGTCGGGGAGTGGACGACGAACTCCTGGGTCTCGGGGTCGTACGTCGCGGTGGTCTCCAGAGCCTGGACGTCGCTGCCGTGCCCGGTCTCGGTCATCGCGAAGCATCCGAGCAGATCGAGGTCGATCAGCGGCCGGATGTACTTCGCGTGGGGCCGCTCGGTGCCGAGGTTCTCGATGGCGCCGCCGAACAGACCCCACTGCACTCCCGCTTTGACCATGAGCGACAGATCCGACATGGCGAGCATCTCGATCGACGCGACCGCGCCACCGGGGTCGCCGGTGCCGCCCGACTCGACGGAGAAGCCGGACGCCGCGTAGCCCCGCTCCGCCAGGATCTTCATCTGATCGAGAGTGATGGCACGGGCCTTCTCGAGGTCCGGGGTGTAATGCGGCGCGAAGGCGTCGTGGGCGAGATCGGTGCGGGCGCGGTCACGGGCGTCGTGCCACGCGCCGTCGAGCGCGGTGCGGAGGTGTTCGGCTGTGGTCGGCATGGCATCGACCCTAGGATGCTGCGACCGCGAAAGGGGAGCCTTTACCTACGCTCAGGGAGAAGAAACACAACAGGTTTGGGCAACCGGTTTTTTGGCAAATCCGGCGAAACTGGGACACTGGAAGTCGTGACTGCGACCCCCGATGCCTCGCCCGCCCGCGACACCCGATCAGCCGCACTCTTCCAGCGGGCATCGAAGGTTACTCCCGGCGGTGTCAATTCTCCCGTCCGCGCCTTCGGATCAGTGGGCGGCACGCCGCGCTTCATCGCCTCGGGTTCGGGTTGCACCCTCACCGACGTCGACGGCAATACCTACGTCGACCTGGTGTGTTCCTGGGGGCCGATGATCCTCGGACACGCTCATCCGGCCGTCGTCGAAGCCGTGCGCACGACCGCCGGATCCGGCTTGTCGTTCGGTGCGCCCACCGCCGGCGAGGTCGAACTCGCCGAAGAAATCGTCGCCCGGATCGCTCCCGTCGAAGAGGTCCGGCTCGTCAACTCCGGTACCGAAGCCACCATGAGCGCGGTGCGTCTGGCGCGCGGATTCACCGGCCGATCCAAAATTGTGAAGTTCGCCGGCTGTTATCACGGTCACGTGGATGCCCTCCTCGCCGACGCCGGCTCCGGGCTCGCCACCTTCGGCTTGCCCACCTCGCCCGGCGTGACCGGAGCGCAGGCGGGCGACACACTCGTGGTCCCCTACAACGATCTCGACGCCGTGCGCGCCGTGTTCGAGGCGAACCGCGGTGAGATCGCCGCGGTCATCACCGAGGCAGCCGCCGGCAACATGGGCACCGTGCCCCCGCTCCCCGGCTTCAACGAGGGACTGCGGGCGCTGACCCGTGAGCACGGCGCGCTGCTGATCATGGACGAGGTGATGACGGGATTCCGCGCGAGCTCCACCGGCTGGTACGGCATCGACGGGGTCGCGGGCGACCTGATGACGTTCGGCAAGGTGATGAGCGGCGGACTGCCGGCCGCGGCCTTCGGTGGCCGCGCCGACGTCATGGCACACCTCGCCCCCGCAGGCGCCGTGTATCAGGCAGGCACCCTCTCCGGTAACCCCGTCGCCGTCGCCGCCGGTCTCGCGAGCCTGCGCGCCGCGGACGCCGAGGTGTACGCGACGCTCGACCGCAACGCCGCGACGCTCGGCCGCCTGCTCGGCGAGGCGCTCGCCTCCGAGGGCGTTCCGCACCGCATCCAGAACGCAGGCACCCTGCTCAGCGTGTTCTTCACCGAGGACCCGGTGACGAACTACGAGGAGGCCAAAGCCGCGCAGACCTGGCGGTTCCCCGCGTTCTTCCACTCATTGCTCGAGCACGGCGTGTACGCCCCGCCGAGCGCGTTCGAGACGTGGTTCGTCTCGTCCGCTCTCGACGATGACGCGTTCTCCCGGATCGCCGATGCGCTGCCGCACGCGGCGCGCGCAGCCGCCGCCGCGACCGCACCGTGACTACCGCCGGATGACCGACCCGAAGACGACCCGCCCGTAGAACGACCCACCCGCCCGCTCACTCCGCCCATCACCCCGAGGAATACTCACGTGACCGAAGCCGCCCAGTCCGAGACCCGCACCATCGTGCACGTGCTCCGGCACGGTGAGGTGCACAACCCCGACGGCATCCTGTACGGCCGTCTCCCCGGATTCCGGCTGTCGACGACCGGTGAGGCGCAGGCCCGGGCCGTCGCGGCATCCCTCGCCGACCACGACATCGCGCACGTGGTCGCGTCGCCGCTCGAGCGTGCGCAGCAGACTGCCGGTCCCATCGCGGAAAAGCACGGACTCACCATCCGCACCGACGAGAACCTCATCGAAGCCGCCAACGACTTCGAGGGCCTCAAGGTGTCGGTGGGCGACGGTGCGCTGGGCAAGCCCCGGCATTGGTGGAAGCTCCGCGATCCGTTCACCCCGTCGTGGGGCGAGCCCTACCTGCAGATCGCGCATCGCATGCTCGCGGCGGTCAATGCCGCCCGCGTTGCCGCCGTCGGTCGCGAAGCCGTGTGTGTGAGCCACCAGTTGCCGGTGTGGACGCTGCGTCGGTTCCTCGAGGGCGAACGCCTGTGGCACGACCCGCGTCACCGCCAGTGCTCCCTCGCCTCGCTTACCTCGCTCGTCTACGAGGGCGACACCCTGGTCGATCTCGTCTACTCCGAGCCGGCCGGCGCATCCGACCCGACCGTCCACGGCGCATGAGAAAAGCGTTCGTGGCGTTCTGCGCGGCACTGCTGGGTGCCGGGCTTCTCTCGTCGTGCGCGACCGGAGACGATGCCGTCGCAACCGGCGGCACGTTCGACTTCGTCTCGCCGGGCGGGCAGACCCGCATCTTCTACGACCCGCCCGCCGAGCGCGGGACCCTGGGGGAACTGTCCGGCGACGACCTCATGAACGAGGGCACCACGATCTCCCTCGAGGACTTCGCCGGGCAGGTCGTCGTGCTCAACGTGTGGGGCCAGTGGTGCGCGCCGTGCCGTAACGAAGCCGACGACCTGGAAGAGGTCTACGAGCAGACCAAGGACCTCGGAGTCGAGTTCCTCGGCATCAACGTCCGCGACAACCAGCGCGACAAGGCCCAGGATTTCGTGGTGTCCCAGCAGGTCGGCTACCCGTCGATCTACGACCCGTCGATGCGCTCGCTCCTCGCGCTCGGGCGCAACTATCCGACCTCCGTCGTGCCGACCACCGTCGTCCTCGACCGCGACCACCGCGTCGCGGCCGTGTTCCTCACCGAACTGCTGGCGAGCGACCTGCAACCCGTCGTGGAACGGGTCGCGGCCGAATCGGACGAAGGGTAGCTGTGAGCGGGGCAGCGGGCGCGGATGTGCTGTGGCGGGGTACTGCTGAGGTGGTACTGGCTTCCGGTGTCGGCGAAACTTTCCAGAACACCGCGCTTTCCGGGCCGCTTCTGCTCGCCATCGGAGCGTGCATGCTCGCCGGTCTCGTGTCGTTCGCGTCGCCGTGCGTGGTTCCCCTCGTCCCCGGCTATCTGTCGTATCTCGCGGGTGTGGTCGGCGCCGAGGCGCCGGCCGTCACAGCGGACCAGGCGGGTGCACGCACCACCAAGGTCCGTGACGACGGCCGCTTGCGTGTCGCCGGTGCTGCCGCACTGTTCGTCCTGGGTTTCACCGTGGTCTTCGTCCTGGCGACGGCATCGGTCTTCGGGGCGATCTCGGCGCTCGCCGTCAACCGCGAACTGCTCATGCGCATCGGTGGCGTCGTCACCATCGTCATGGGACTGGTGTTCATCGGACTCATCCCGGCGCTCCAGCGCGACACCCGTCCCGAGCCCCGGCGCATCTCCAGTCTGGCCGGCGCTCCGCTTCTCGGCGCGGTGTTCGCGCTCGGCTGGACTCCGTGCCTCGGCCCGACGCTCGCCGGCGTGATCTCGCTGGCGGCAGGTACCGAGGGCACGACCGCAGCCCGCGGTGTGACCCTGATCGTGGCCTACTGCCTCGGTCTGGGTCTGCCGTTCATCGTCCTCGCGCTCGGGTCGGCCAGAGCCCTGCGCGGAGTGGGCTGGTTGCGTACGCATGCGCGTACCGTGCAAATCGTCGGCGGCGTGCTGCTCATCGTCGTCGGAATCGCTCTCGTCACCGGGGCATGGGACGTGTTCGTGTCCTGGGTTCGTGACGCCTTCATCTCGGAAGTGATCTTGCCAGTATGACCGCTACAGACACGTCCGCTCCCGCGCCGAAGCCCGCACCGCCGCGCCAGAGCCCCGCCGGGAAGGCGTTCGCTCTCGTACGCAACACCTGGCGCGGACTGACCTCCATGCGGACGGCGCTGGTGCTGTTGTTCCTGCTCGCGCTCGCCGCGATTCCCGGCGCGCTGTTGCCGCAGCGCAGTCTCAACGCCGGCAAGGTCGACGAGTACATCGCCGCCCGACCGACGCTCGGCCCGCTCATGGACCGGCTCGAACTGTTCGACGTGTTCGGCAGCTTCTGGTTCACCGCGATCTACGTCCTGCTGTTCGTCTCGCTTGTCGGGTGCATCCTGCCCCGCTGCGTGGCGCACTATCGCGCCCTGCGCACCCCGCCGGTTCCGGCGCCGCGCAACTTCGCCCGCCTGCCCCACCACGTCGAGACGACGGTCGACGACGCACCCGACGCGGTGGTCGAGCGGGTGCGCGGCCAGTTGCGCGGATGGAAGGTCGAGCGTCGTGAGGGCGGACCCCGCGCGCGTGACGGCGAGCTGACCCTCTCGGCAGAGAAGGGGTATCTCCGGGAGGTCGGGAACCTGGTCTTCCACATCTCACTCGTCGCGTTGCTCGCGGCGGTCGCGATCGGCAAGCTCCTCGGTTACGAGGGACAGCGCATCGTCGTCGCGAACGGCGAGGAATTCTGCACGACCTCGCCGGCGGCGTTCGACTCGTTCATCGCGGGCGTGAACCTCGACGGCACGGGGCTCAACCCGATGTGCGTGCGCGTCAACGACTTCTCGGCCGACTACCTCGACAACGGCCAGGCCGAGATGTTCACCTCCAACATCGAATACCAGTACGGCGACGACCTCTCGTCCGACACCTGGCGCGATGCCCAGTTGAAGGTCAACCACCCGCTGCGCGTCGGCAGCGACCGCGTGTACCTCCAGGGACACGGCTACGCGCCCACGTTCACCGTTACCTGGCCCAACGGCGAGACCCGCACCGAGACGCTGCAATGGGCGCCGGAAGACGCCACGACGTTCCTCAGCAGTGGCGCGATGCGCTTCGACCCGCCGGGCGACATGTTCACCGAGCAGGACGAGCGTCGGAAGAACCAGATCGCGATCGAGGGACTGTTCGCTCCCACCGCCTCGTTCCACGGCACGCTGTTGTCGTCGGTGTTCCCCGCGATGCTCGACCCAGCGGTCGCGATCGACGTCTACAAGGGCGAAGCCGGTCTCGATACCGGTAGTCCCCAGTCGTTGTTCTCCCTCAACAAGGAACTGATCAACCAGGGACGTCTCGTCAAACAGGATCGCGTGAACCTCATGCCGGGGGAGAGCGTGACCCTCGCGGACGGCACGCAGGTGCGTTTCGACGGTGCCGTCGACTTCGTGAACCTGCAGGTGTCGCACGACCCGGCGCAGCAGTGGGTGCTGGTGGCCGCGATCGCCATGATGGCGGGCCTGCTGGTGTCGCTGGTGGTGAAACGGCGGAGAATATGGGTCCGGGTGTACCCGGACGGTACAGTGGCAGACGGTAAACGACGAACTGTAGTAGAGGTCGGTGGGCTCGCGCGTACCGACCAGGCCGGATGGGGCGACGAGTTCGACCGCCTGGTCGAGCGCCTCCTCGGGCATTCCCCCACGCACGTCAACGCTGCACACGACATCGCCTCCGCCTCGGCGGCACAGGAGAAAAAGGCATGACACTCAACGAGACACTCGGGCAGTACAGCGACTGGGCCTTCGAGTCCGCATTCGCGGTACTGGTACTCGCACTGATCCTGCTGGTCGCCGAGTACGCGACGTACCGTGCCGACGCCGTCGCCGAGCGCGAGCGCGAACGTGTGCTGGTCCCCTCGGGTAATGCTCCCCTCGACGGGCCGGGCCGGGTTCCCGAGTCGAATGCCCGCCCGCTCTCCCAGCGCCTCGGCAACATGGGACGCGCACTCGTTTTCGTGGTCGCAGGTCTTCAGATCGCGTCCATCGTGTTGCGCGGCCTGGCCACCGAGCGGTTCCCGCTCGGCAACATGTACGAGTTCGTCGCGATGGCGTGTGCGACTGCGATCGTCTTCGGTCTCGTGGTGCTCCGCAAGCCCTCTTACCGGATCATGTGGGTGTACGTATTGGTCCCGGTGCTCATCCTGATGTTCCTCGCCGCGACTGTGCTGTATGCCGACGCCGCGCCTGTGGTGCCCGCCCTGCGGTCGTTCTGGCTCCCCATCCACGTCACGATCATCAGTGTCGGAAGCGGCATCTTCCTCGTCTCCGGCGTCGCGAGCCTGCTGTTCCTCCTGCGTATCCGGTTCCCGAAGGGCGAAGCGCACAGTGGGGTGTTCGCCTCGATCGCTCAGCGTCTTCCCGACGCCCAGACGCTCGACCGCCTCGCCTACCGCACGACGATCATCGGCTTCCCGCTGTTCGGTGCCGGTATCATCCTCGGCGCCATCTGGGCGGAAGCGGCGTGGGGCCGGTTCTGGGGCTGGGACCCGAAGGAAACCGTCTCGTTCATCACCTGGGTCATCTACGCCGCGTACCTCCACGCGCGTGCCACCTCGGGCTGGCGTAACACCCGCGCGGCCTGGATCAACGTCGCGGGCTTCGTGGCGATGCTGTTCAACCTGTTCATCATCAACATGGTGGTGTCGGGCTTGCACTCGTACGCCGGGCTGAACTGACCCGACCCTGCTATCGTCTCGCCGTCGCACACGAACGGCGGGGGGAGACGCGGTGGGGGACGGAACGCAGCTACCAGGGGCGGAACGGCCGACCGCACTGGATCTCGACGCATCGCTTCTCGTCCGCCCGGTGGCCTCACCGCCGCGCAAAGGATGGCGTCGTGCCGTGTTCCGGGCGACCGGTGGCCTCCTGACGATCGGTGACGGCGCCCGCGAGCAACGCCGCCGCGAACTCGTCGAAAGAGTGCGCACGCCCTCGCACGGCTGTTCCCGGATCGCGTTGCTGAGCCTCAAGGGCGGCGTCGGGAAGACGACCACCACGGTCACCCTCGGATCGACGTTCGCTGCGCTTCGCGGGGATCGGGTCGTCGCGGTGGACGCGAACCCGGATCGCGGGACGCTCAGCCAGAAGATCGGCGGCGAGACCACCGCGACTGTCCGGACGTTGCTGCGCGACGAACAGCGGCTCGTCACCTACGCCGACGTCCGCGAGTACATGTCGCAGAACTCGCATCGGCTGGAGGTTCTCGCTTCGGATACGGACCCGGCGGTATCGGAAGCATTCAGCGGAGAAGACTACGAGCGCACCCTTGCCGTCCTCGAACGCTTCTACAGCATCGTGCTCACGGATTGCGGAACCGGACTCATGCATTCGGCGATGCGCTCGATTCTGGGAAACGCGGACACCCTGATCGTCATCAGTTCTGGATCAGTGGACGGCGCGCAGAGCGCCTCGGCGACGCTCGACTGGCTCGAGGCACACGGTTACCGGGATCTCGTCGCGGGATCCGTCGCAGTGGTCAACGCGGTGCGGCCACGCTCAGGGAAAGTCGATCTAGACCGGCTCGTAGGACATTTCGCGCTGCGATGCCGCGCGGTGCACGTGCTGCCGTTCGATCCGCATCTGGAGGAGGGCGCGGACATCGATCTGGACCGTCTGCAGGACGGTACCCGGCGGGCTCTGCTCGAACTCGCAGCCGACGTCGCTGCCGGTTTCTCCTCGTCCTAGGTGATCGTCACTTCCCGGTTTCGCCGGTGTCCTGCGCGGAATCGTCCGGCGGACGGCGACGTACTTCGCGGTCGACCTTCCACAGGAACTCGGGGTCGTCGTCGGGACCGACGACCCGGGTGGGGGTCGAAGAACGGGGCCCGTATGCCTTCCACAGCAAAACGGCCAGTGTCACTGCGCCGATGAGGGCCAACAGGTAGAGCACTACGCACCTCCTTGCCGTGGACGGCACCGTCGGGGGGATCCGGTGCCGGCAGTCCTACATTCCCACAGTCTATGCGTCCCGGAGTTGTGCCCGCTGGGACGGGTGGTAGCCCGGTGCGGGGCGTATCCGGTGGTGGTGCGCAACCGCAGATTCCGAGCAGCGGTCGGGTCCGCTACAAGGGGTGAACCTGCGGGATTGTCAGCGACGCAGGGTCAGCGTGTGGCTTCGGTCGTCAGGGAACGAAGCAACGTGAGCACTTCCGACTCGCGGAAGCGGCGGTGTCCTCCAGGTGTCCGGAGTGAACCCAGCCGACCCGCATGCGCCCAGCGCGTGACCGTCTTCGGATCCACGTGGAACAGAGCTGCCACCTGGCCCGGAGTGAGCAGGGATTCTTTGGCGCCGTTGAAAGTGGGTGCACTCATGTTGAAATCCTCCCGGTTGGATTGCCGTGATCGAGGTGTTCGATCGTGTTGTCCTAGGACATGGTTGCACCGGAACCCCTGGTTGCTCGAACGGTCAGCCGTTGGTAAAGCGGAAGTAATAGACAAAACGGACGAGCGGCCGACTACCAGCGGTCCGAGTGCCGAGGCCCTCCGGCGTAGGCGGTTACCCTGGTCAGGTGAACGACGAACGCCGAAAGCACTCCCCGGAACAAGACTCCTCCTCGGATAGCCGCTCCGAAGGCACTTCACGCCCCGCGTCCGAAAACCGCGTCGACGGTGCCGTGCGCGCGTCCGGAACGGGCAGCCTCGTCCGCGACGTGGCGTTGTACTCGCTCGCGCGTCTCGGGCTCGTCGCGGTGCTCGCCCTGGTCATCCTGTACGTCCCGCGCGCCTTCGGGGTCGAGATCCCGCTCCTGGTCGCCGTGCTGTTCGCGGTGCTCATCGCGCTCCCGTTGTCGCTGGTGCTCTTCAAGTCGCTCCGGCGCCGTGTCAACGAAGGCATCGCCGCCGTCGACGAGCGCCGCCGGACCGACCGAGAAGATCTGGAGAACCGGCTGCGCGGTGAGGGCCGGCGGTGACCGATGCGGACGTCACCGTCGTCGACCGCAGCGAGTCGCGTGAGTGGGTGGACAACGCTGTCCGGCTGATCGAGGCCGACGCCCAGCGCAGCGCCGACACCCACCTCCTGCGATATCCCCTTCCGGCCGAATGGGACGTCCAGCTGTATCTCAAGGACGAGTCGACCCACATCACGGGCAGCCTCAAGCACCGTCTCGCGCGGTCGCTGTTCCTGTACGGCCTGTGCAACGGCTGGATCAGGCAGGGCACGCCGATCGTCGAGGCGTCGTCCGGGTCCACCGCGGTCAGCGAGGCCTATTTCGCAAAGTTGCTGGGTCTAGACTTCGTCGCGGTGATGCCGCGCACCACGTCGCCCGCGAAGGTCGCGCTGATCGAGGCGCACGGCGGCCGCTGCCACTACATCGACAGCCCGCCCGAGATGTACAGCGAGGCGCGCCGCCTCGCGGACGAACTCGGCGGATGTTTCATGGATCAGTTCACGAACGCCGAACGGGTGACCGACTGGCGCGGGAACAACAACATCGCCGAGAGCATCTACTCCCAGTTGCGGCTCGAGCAGCATCCGGTTCCGGACTGGATCGTCGTCGGTGCGGGAACCGGCGGAACCAGCGCGACTCTGGGCAGATACATCCGGTACCGCCGGCACCGGACGCGCCTGGCAGTGGTCGACCCGGAGAATTCCGCGTTCTTCGGCGCTTACGAGACCGGCTCTGCCGACTACACCACCGGTATGCCGTCCCGTATCGAAGGCATCGGCAGGCCGCGTGTGGAACCGTCGTTCGTCCCGCAGGTCGTGGACCGCATGATCCGGGTTCCCGACGCGGCCTCGATCGCCGCGATGCGGCACGCGAGCGACGCGCTCGGCCGCCGCGTCGGCGGGTCGACGGGCACCAATCTGTGGGGAGCGTTCGGGCTGCTGGCCGAAATGCTCGCCGACGGCCGCCGGGGGAGCGTGGTGACCCTGCTGTGCGACGGCGGGGAACGCTACAGCGACACGTATTTCTCCGACGACTGGATCGCGGCTCACTCGATGGACCTCGCGGAGCCGGGTGCCGTGCTCGACAAGTTCTTCGCCACCGGATTCTGGAGGCCCGGCACAGGCATGTGACCGAGCGCTGTAGCCGGTCGATTCTCTGCGGGTCTGTCAACATCTATTGACGTGTCCCGTGTTGTCAACCTACATTGACAGCATGACCGAAACCGCCGACCTCGCAGCATCTGCCGCGAGCCCCGACCCGAAAGTGGGTCTCCGGGCGGTCCGTGCACTACGACGACTGCTCGAGCGGCTCGAGACGGTCCAGGTCGAGAACGCGCGGAATCAGGGATGGTCCTGGCAGGCCATCGCCGACGAACTCGAAGTGAGCAGGCAGGCCGTCCACCAGAAGCACAACCGGAAGCGCAGGTGATCGTCATGTTCGAAAGATTTGCAGACAGCGCTCGGTCCGCGGTCGTCGCCGCGCAGTCCGAGGCGAAACGGCTGGGCGAACCGCGCATCCACGCGTCGCACCTGCTTCTCGGAACCGCCGTCAGCGCGGACGAACCTCTACGCACCCTGCTGGCCGATGCGGGACTCACGCTCGACGCGCTCCGATCCGACTGCGCCGCAGAAGCATCCGGCGACGCGCTCGGTGCCGACGATGCCGCCGCACTCGATGCGATCGGCATCGATCTCGACGCGGTGAAGTCGCGGCTCGAGGAGTCGTTCGGCGAAGGCGTCCTCGACCCCGATCCGTCAGGAGCCGAGGGCGCCGGACGTAAGAACCTCTGGGGCAGGCTCGGCCGCATCCCGTTCGACAAAGGTGCCAAGAAGGCACTCGAACTGTCCCTCCGGGAAGCAGTCGCCCGTCACGAGCGGGTCATCCGTGCCGAGCACGTCCTGCTCGGGCTGCTCCGCGGCGACGACCCGTCGATCGCCGCTCTCGTGACCCCGCACATCGGCCGTGACGAACTGCGGCAACGCGTCATCGACCATCTCGACGCCGCTGCCTGAAACCTCCGAGACCGTCCCACTGCAGGTGTGCCACAGTGGCTGCATGATTTCACTCGTATTGCGGTTGATCATCAACGCGATCGGCCTGTGGCTTGCCGCCCAACTGGTATCCGGCATCTACGTCACGGAACCCGGAGGCGGGTCCCCGACGGATCTCCGCACGATCAGCACGCTCCTCGTCCTCGCGGTGATCTTCACCGCCGTGAACGCACTGGTCAAGCCGATTGTGAAGATGCTGTCGCTGCCCTTGGTGATCCTCACCCTCGGGTTGTTCACCCTCGTCGTCAACGCGCTCATGCTCTGGCTGACCGCATGGCTCAGCGGATTCACCGACTACGGACTGACCATCGCCGGATTCTGGTCCGCCTTCTGGGGCGCGATCATCATCTCGCTCGTCAACTTCGTCCTCGGCCTGGCCGTACCCGACCGCAGCTGAGGACGCCCGCTCCGGGCGGTCGCGCGACCGCCCGGAACGGCGCTCAGCCCAAGGCCAGCGCCAGTCCTGTCGCGGCCGCCCACACCAGCATCGCCAAGCCGGAGTCGCGCAGGGCCGGAACCAGATCGAGCCCCGATGCCCCGGACCGGACCGGCGCATTGGCGCGCACCGCGAACGGGGCCGCGAGCAGGCCGGCGAGCGCCCACGGGGTCGCCGCGACGAGCGCCACCGACATCACGAACGGCACCGCCACGAGAACGAGGTGCAGGACCCGGGTGCGGGCATCGCCGAGCCGGACGGCGAGCGTGTGCTTGCCGGTCACGGTGTCGGTGGGGATGTCACGGAGGTTGTTCGACACCAGGACCGCGCTGGAAAAGGAACCGACCGCGACCGCACACGCGAGCCCGGCCCAGTCGACGCGGCCCGCCTGCACGAACTGCGTGCCCAGCACCGCGACCAGACCGAAGAACACGAACACGGCAACTTCGCCCAGCCCGTTGTAGCCGTACGGCGTGCGACCGCCGGTGTAGAACCAGGCGCCGGCGATGCACAGGGCGCCGACGACGATCAGCCACCACGCACTCGTCAGTGCCAGCGCGATTCCCGCCGCCGCACCGATCCCGAAGCACGTGAACGCCGCCCGTTTGACCAGTGCGGGCGCCACGAGACCCGACCCGACGAGCCGGACCGGACCCACGCGGTCGTCGTCCGTGCCCCGGACACCGTCGGAATAGTCGTTGGCGAAGTTGACGCCGATCACGAACGCCAGCGCGACGACGAGCGCGAGCAGCGCCTTCCACCACACGGCCTCGCCGAGGGCTGCGGCCGCGCCCGTGCCCGCGAAGACGGGTGCGATCGCGTTCGGGAGGGTGCGCGGACGAGCGCCTTCGATCCAGTGACCAGCGGTTGCCATGCATCGATCTTCGCACTTCGGCGCCGACGGGTTTCACCACCCGTACGCGCGCGGGTAGCGCCGCTACGAAAAGCGTGCGACGAGCGCGCGACGATCGACCTTGCCCGGCCCGCGGACGGGAAGGGCCTCGACGACGTGCAGTTCCCTCGGTGCCGCCGTCGGATCGAGGGCCGCCGCAGCGTGCTCGCGCAGCGACTCCAGTGTGGGTATCGCACCGTCCGCGGCGACGACGATCGCGGTCACCCGCTGCCCGAGCCGCTCGTCGGGCAGGCCGATCACCGCGACCTCCCGCACCGAGGGGTGTTCGGTCAGGACGGCTTCGACGACCTGCGGCACGACGGTCAGTCCGCCGGTCGAGATGGCCTCGTCGAGCCGGCCCAGCACCCGGAGCACCCCGTCGTCGAGGACCCCTGCGTCGTCGGTTCGGAACCAGCCGGAATCCGCGAATGCCGGATGATCGGGCAGTCCGCGGTACCCCGAAGCGAGCACCGACCCGCCGAGCCACACCCGTGAGTCCTCCCCGACGCGCACCCGCACACCCGGAAGGGCGACACCGTCGTACACGCACCCCCCGCACGTCTCGCTCATCCCGTACGTACGCACGACCTTCAATCCGGCGTCGAGCGCGCGGCGGAGCACCGAGGCGGGGGTGGCCGCGCCGCCGAGCAGGATCGCGTCGAACTCTGCGAGTGCCGCCCGTGCGCCGGGATGGTCGAGTGCCTTGATCAGCTGGGCGGGAACGAGCGAGGTGTAGCGGCGCGGGCCGGACATCGCCGCGACCGCGTCGGGAAGCAGTCCCGGATCGAACCCGCGGGAGACGTCGACGACGGCGGGCTCGGTTCCGGACAGCACGCTGCGGAGCAGGACCTGCATTCCCGCGATGTGGTGGGCAGGCAGTGCCAGCAACCAGGCACCGGTGCCGCCGAGGCGCGCGTGGGTGGCCTCTCCGCTCGCCCGGAGCGCGGCCGGGGTGAGTTGCGCTCCCTTCGGGACACCTGTCGTACCCGAGGTCGCCACCACCAGGCCGATGCTCTCGTCGATCGGTTCGCCGGGGCGCAGGGCGTCGGTGAGCCTCCGCGTCTCCCGGGTGTCTCCCGCGGGAACGGGGAGCAGCGGGGGAGAGCTGCCGTCGAGCAGTCGATGCAGGGTCGGCAGCAGTGTGCGGACGGCATCGCCCGACGGGACGGTGAGTGTCTTCAGCAGGGCGGTCATGCGGGGGATGCGCTCACAGATCGTGGTCCGTCCGGTCCCAGCTTCCGGTGCCGAGGTGCCGGCGGACGCGGTCGATGTCGCGATCGGACGGCATCTCGTTGGTGATCTTGGTGATGAAAACAGCGATGTCGGTCTTGTCGATGGGGAGGTCCCCGTCTTCGACGAGCCTGTCGGCGACCTGATCGACCTCTTCCTCGGACAGTCGCCGGGACAGCAACGCGAAAAGCGGAACGTAGTCCTGTTCGGGAACCCCATCCGGGTAACCCGCGCGGAGCCACTCCACGATGGATGTGAGGAACGGCGGAAGAATCATCGCGACCTGCTCGGCAGGCCGCCGTGCATCGCGCAGGACCGGGCACGACGCGTGAGGACCGTGTTCGGGGTCACTGCACTCCTTCCAGCCGAAACCCTGCGACGAGGGAACGCGACGTCAGAAAACGTGGATACCGAAGGTGCCCGACAGGAAGTCTGCGGTCAGAAGCAGGATCCCGCAGATGACGGCGATGGCCACGACTGCGAAGCACACGACCGCGCCCGCGATACCGAGGGGTTGCAGCGCACTCTCGTCCGACGAACGGCCGGCGTGCAGCGACCGCACGCCGAGCGCGAAGAGCGACGGCAGCCCGGCCCCGAGGACGAGCCCGACGAGCACTACCTGCCACAGCGAATCCAAGGTGTGGGTCAGCAGGTTCACGGGCGGCCTTCCTGGACGACGGGTTCGGGGGTGGTTCCGGCGGGGACCAGCGAACCGTCCCACTCCGCCGTCACGTTGGAGGCGTCGACCGGTTCCTTGCGCGAGCGCAGCCACATGTAGAGCGACAGTCCGCACAGCAGCGTGAAGACCACGAGAACGCCCGCGAGGCCCCCGATGACGTGGGCGAGCGCCCAGCACAGGGCGCCGACGAGCGCGGCACTCGGGAGCGTGATCAGCCACGCGACGACCATGCGGCCGGCGACGCCCCAGCGCACCTCGGCGCCCTTGGTACCGAGGCCGGTGCCGAGGATCGAGCCGGTGGCGACGTGGGTGGTGGACAGCGGGAGGCCGAAGTGGCTGGACGTCAGAATGATCGCCGCCGACGAGGATTCGGCCGCGAGCCCCTGGGTCGGGGCGATCTCGACGAGTCCCTTGCCGAGGGTCCGGATGATGCGCCAGCCGCCCAGGTAGGTGCCGAGCGCGATGGCGACCGCGCAGGCGAACTTCACCCAGAACGGCATTTCGGTGTCCGCGGTGATGCTGCCGTGGGCGACGAGCGCCAGGAAGATCACCCCCATCGTCTTCTGGGCGTCGTTGGTGCCGTGCGCGAGCGAGAGCAGCGACGCGGTGCCGATCTGCCCCAGCCGGAATCCGCGGTCGCGGCGTTCCTCGGAGATCTCACGGGTGAGCCGGCGCATCGACCAGGTGCCGACGGTGGCGACGAGAGCCGCGATGACGGGAGCGAGGAGGGCAGGGAGGAGAACCTTGCCGAGAACGCCGTCCCACACCACGCCCTGCACGCCGATGGACGCGAGCGCGGCGCCGACGAGGCCGCCGAACAGCGCGTGCGACGAACTGGACGGAAGACCGAAGAGCCAGGTCGCGATGTTCCAGAGGATGCCGCCGACAAGACCGGCGAAGACGATCAGCAGAAGGTCCTCACCGCCGACGGTTCCCAGATCGACGACGCCTTTTGCGACGGTGGCCGCGACTTCGACGGAGAGGAACGCACCGATCAGATTGAGGACCGCCGACAGTGCGACGGCCGCCTTCGGCTTCAACGCTCCGGTGGCGATGGACGTGGCCATTGCGTTGCCGGTGTCGTGGAAGCCGTTCGTGAAATCGAATGCGAGGGCAGTGACGACCACTACCAGTAGGACAACGAACTCTGCGGTCACGTCTTCCAATTGTGGGGTAGCGGGCACGTGAAAGTACAGCGACGGCCGGGTGAATGCGGACACCCGGCGGTGACCACGTGCAAGGAGGGCGGTATCCGGCCCGACGATGTGGTCAAGATCACCCGTAGTTCAGGTTTGATCGGAGCCGGAAGGCTTGCGGAGGTCGCGTCGGAGGGGATGTTCCGCTGGAATCTGCACGAGCACGATGGGCACACCATCCGGGTCCTCGATCCACAGTTCGTGCAGACCCCACGGCTCCTCGCGCGCCTCCCGGACGATCGGCACACCGTCGCGGGTCAGTTCGGCCTCGCACTCGTACACGTCGCGGACCTGGAGCCACAGCGCGCCCTGGAACGTCTGGTCCACGTCGTCGCGGCCGTGTGCGGCGATCTCGATCAGCGACTGGCCGGCGAAGAACACCGTGCCGGCGGCGTACTCCCGCGCGACGGCAAGGCCGAGTTGCCTGCCGTAGAACTCCAGCGCGGCCGCGTAGTCGCGAGGTCGAAGAATCGTGCGGCTACTGAGTATCTCCACGTCGGAAGCCTTCCTGTCGGTGATGCGTCGTCTCGCGCCGAATCCTGCCGGGCGTCGTCTGCCACCGGCGATGGTACGGCTGCCTCCACTGTCCCGGATCGGGCTCGTTCGAGGGGTCAGCGCCGAGGTGTGGTGCATTGCACACCCCGTGGCGGTAACGGGGGCGGGGTGTTTGGCGAACCGACAAACGGGACATCATGTCCGCAGGTGCAGTGCGGTGCCCACAGGGCCCGGCAGAGCAACCGCAAGCTACGACCGTTACCGGGACGACCCCAGGAGAGAGCCATGAAGACCGACTACGACTCCCCGCGCACCACAGACGTCCTCGGAGCAGGAACCGTCCTCGACGAGTTGGCGCTCACACCCACCCAGAAAGCCGATGCGGACGAGGCCGAGATTCTCGAGTCGTTCGATCTGCCCGGCGCCGACCTGTCCGGCGAAGAACTGACCGTCCGCGTACTGCCGAAGCAATCCGACGAGTTCACCTGCATGAGCTGCTTCCTCGTTCAGCACTACAGCCGGAAGGCGCCCGGCACCGGCGAATACTGCCGCGATTGCGCCTGATCGCATAACGGTCCCTGGAACGGACACGAGGCGGGCACTTCCCGAACAGGGGGTGCCCGCCTCGCGTCTTTGCTCCAGTAGTACTGGGGTCTAGTAGTACCAGGGGTACGGGGACCAGTCCGGATCGCGCTTCTCGAGGAAGCTGTCGCGGCCCTCGACCGCCTCGTCCGTCATGTATGCAAGGCGGGTAGCCTCGCCCGCGAACAACTGCTGGCCGACGAGACCGTCGTCGGCGAGGTTGAACGCGTACTTGAGCATGCGCTGTGCCTGGGGCGACTTGCCGTTGATCTTCTCCGCCCATTCCAGCGCGACGGTCTCGAGCTCGTCGTGCGCGACCACCCGGTTGACCGCACCCATGTGGTGCATGTCGTCGGCAGAGTAGGTGTCGCCGAGGAAGAAGATCTCGCGGGCGAACTTCTGCCCGACCATCTTCGCGAGGTAAGCGCTGCCGTAACCACCGTCGAAGCTGCCCACGTCGGCGTCGGTCTGCTTGAAACGCGCGTGCTCGCGCGACGCCAGGGTCAGGTCGCACGTGACGTGCAGGCTGTGACCACCGCCGGCGGCCCACCCGTTGACGAGCGCGATCACGACCTTGGGCATGAAACGGATCAGGCGCTGCACCTCGAGGATGTGGAGCCTGCCCGCGCGGGCCTTGTCGACGGTGTCCGCGGTCTCGCCGGTCGCGTACTGATAGCCGCTGCGTCCGCGGATGCGCTGATCTCCGCCGGAGCAGAACGCCCATCCGCCGTCCTTGGGACTCGGGCCGTTGCCCGTCAGCAGGACGACACCGACGTCCGACGTCATCCGCGCATGATCGAGCGCACGATAGAGCTCGTCCACGGTGTGCGGCCGGAAGGCGTTGCGTACCTCCGGCCTGTCGAACGCGACACGGACGGTGCCCTGCGTGACATGACGGTGGTAGGTGATGTCGGTCAGGTTCTCGAACCCGGGAACCGGGCGCCACAACTGGGAATCGAAGGTCACGTCGTCACCATAGAGGCCCGTGCCGACGCACGCCGGGACCGCGGGGCGGATAACGTGCATCACATGAGCGAGCAGACCGGCGCCGACGCCGCCCGAAACGTCAGCGCCGACCGAGAGATCAGCGCCGACGGGGCAGGGGACGACTACGAACACCACGGAGGCTTCCCGGTCTACGAACCGGTGAAGGCCGGGCCGAACTACGGCACCTTCGTCGAAACGTTCCGTCGCCTCCAGGACCTCATGGTCTCGACCCACGCTCCCGACGACGTGATCGACCGGGCGATCGAGCAGACCGAGGCGCTCGTCGAGCTCCTCGCGCCGTACGAGGTGCCCGAGGGGAGGTCGCCGGCGGGCTTCAACGTCGAGCTGCCCGGTCGGGGCAGTGCGTTGCTGCTGCCGTGGAAGATCGAGAAGTTCGGCGAGGACGGGGTACGCGAGCGCGGCATGTTCCGTCGTTATCACCTCGGCGGGAACGGCGCCGCCCACGGTGGCACGCTGCCGCTGCTGTTCGACGACCTGTTCGGCATGGTCATCCACGCCAACGGCCGCCCGATCGCGCGCACCGGATACCTCCACGTCAACTACCGCAAGATCACCCCGATCGAAACGGAACTCGTGGTCGACGGATGGGTCGACCGGGTCGAGGGACGCAAGGCCTACTGCAAGGCCGAACTCCGCGACCTCGACGGCAATCTCCTCGCCGACTCCGAGGCCCTGATGATCCAGCTTCTGCCCGGCCAGCAGTGACCGCTGCGGCCCTCCCGTCCGTCGACGAGCTTCTCGAGAGCGCCGTCGTCGTCTCGCTGCCCATGCGGGTGCGCTTCCGGGGCATCACCCGGCGTGAGGTTCTGCTGGTGCGCGGGCCGGCCGGCTGGGGAGAGTTCGGGGCGTTCCCCGAATACGAGGACGACGAGGCTGCGCACTGGCTGCGATCGGCGATCGAAGCGGCATGGGCCGGCTTCCCTCCGGCGCTCCGGTCGGTGGTCCCCGTCAACGCGACCGTCCCGGCAGTCGGTCCCGACCGTGTTCCCGACGTGCTCGCCCGGTTTCCCGGCGCACGGACCGCAAAGGTGAAGGTCGCCGAACCCGGCCAGGATCTCGCCCAGGACCTCGCGCGGGTGAGGGCGGTGCGCGAACTGGTGCCTGTGGTCCGCGTGGACGCCAACGGTGGATGGACCGTCGATGAGGCTGTCACCGCCCTGACCGCTCTCGCCGCGGACGCACCGCTCGAGTACGCCGAACAACCGTGTGCGACCGTGCCCGAACTCGTCGCCGTCCGGAAGCGGTTACCCGACGTGCGCATCGCCGCGGACGAGAGCATCCGCAGAGCCGAGGACCCGATGCGCGTCGTGCGTGCCGGTGGAGCGGACGTCGCCGTGGTCAAGGTCGCTCCGCTCGGTGGGGTGCGGCCGCTGCTGGCACTGGCCGACGAACTCGCAGCTCAGGGGGTCGAAGTGGTGGTTTCGAGTGCTCTCGACTCGGCGGTAGGGATGAGCGCCGGACTCGCTGCGGCAGCCGCTCTGCCTCAATTGCCGTTCGCATGCGGCCTCGGTACCGGGGGCTTCTTCACGGACGATGTCGCGGTGCCGCGCCGCATGTCCGGAGGCGCACTGGCAGTGGGTGCGGTTGCCCCGGAACCCGAGATGCTCGACGCGGTCCGGGCCGCCCCGGACCGTGCGCTGTGGTGGTTCGAGCGACTGAGACGGTGCCGTGCACTGCTTGGCTGAACGCCGAGTATGTACCAGCTACAGAGTCGTATATCGTTCCCCCAGTCCCAACAGTCCCAAGTGTCACATTTACGGAGGCAGTGAAAGTGGTTGCAGCTCTGCACGATGCTCTGCTCGGACCTGACAAGTTTCCGGCGGTCAAGACCGACGTCGAAGCTCTGATCGACGCAGAAGTGTCGGACAAGAAGGGTGCCTCGGGCCTCGCCCTCAAGGGTGGGTACGCCGCAGTGAAGAAGGTCGGCCCCTCCGTCGTGCCCAGCGCGATCGAGAGCCTGCTGCCCGACTTCGTCGAGCGGCTCCAGCCGTTCTGGAACGAGTACGCCGGTGCCGGTTCGTTCGCCGACTTCCTCACCGCTCGCGGTGACGCGGTCGCCGACGCGCTGCTCGGAGTGACCGACGAGAAGATCGCCGGCTCGTCCAAGACCGCCGTGAAGAAGGTCTACGACTCGCTGCGTCCTTCGGCCAAGAAGCACGTCATCGAGGCTCTGCCCCGCCTGGGCGACCTCGTCCAGAAGCACGCGGGCTGACCGGCTCGCACTTTTTGCGGACGACCCGACGAACGTCGCGGTGACCACCGGCCCCGGCCGGTCGGCACCGCGACGTTCTGCTTTTCGGAGGAACCGTCAGTAGACGGGCTCGCCGTACTTCCAGTAACCCGTGAACGTCACGCGGGTCTTGTCCCAGTTCCGTTCACGCACGAGGTGCCGGCGCATCCCGGTGGCGAGATCGGATTCACCGGCCACGTACGCGTAGCCCGGTCGGGCGGGCAGAGTCGCCGCTCGCACGGCCTCGATGGCCGGCACTCCCGGTCGCACAGCGGCGTCGGCGCGGATCACGGGATGCACCCGCACGTTGGGGCCGGTCGCCAGTTGCTCGGCTGCGAGATCATCTGGATGCGGCACCTCCGCGAACACCTCCACCAACGCCTCCGGATCCCCCGACAGCACCGACTCGAGGATTCCCGCGACCGCGGGCAGCGCGCTTTCGTCGGCCACCAGCAACTGCCAGCGCGCACCAGGGTCGGGCACGTAGCGGATGCCTTCGTCGAGCACACCGACTTCCTCGCCCGGCGTGACGGTGTTCGCCCACGCCGACGCCGGTCCCAGATCTCCGTGTGAGGCGAAGTCGACGTCGATTTCCGCTGTGTCGCCGAACGATCCGGAACCGGCCGCGCGGAAGCGGCGAAACGTGTAGTTCCGCAGCACGGGCCGCTCGTCGTCGGGGATCACCTGGTACTCGGGCCACCAGCGGTCGTCCGTAGCCGAGGGCAGCGAGAAAGTTCGTCGGCCGGAAGTGGGAAAGAACATCCGGAACCACTGGTCGTACCCCATCGGGCTGATGGTCGACACCGCATCGCCACCGAGGGTGACCCGTACGAAGGTCGGACTGATCCGCGCGGTGGCCAGCACGCGGGCGCGCACGACCTCGCGCGTCGCGGGTTTGACGAGTTTCGTCACCCTGCGCGCTGCCTCGGTTCGTTCGGCCATGACCACCCTTCCGGTGCCGCCCATTACTGAGCCGACCCTAACCTCAGGGCGCGCGCGGTCGTGAAGGGAGGGTTCAGCTCGGGCGGTCGAGCAACCGCACCGGGGGAGTCAGTCCCCATTCCGTCCGGCCCAGCCTGCTCAGGGGTGCGAGGGCCGCGAAATCCGGAAGCCCGTCCTCGGCCAGCACCTCGCTGCGCACCGTCACCGCGACGACATCACCCATGACGACGAAGCTGTCGCCCACTTCGATCACCCGTCGCAACGTGCATTCGATCGACGCAGGAGAGTCTGCGACGCGCGGAGGACGCACGCGCTCGCTCGGCTCGGCCCGCAGCCCGACCTCGGCGAACTCGTCGATCTCGCGCGGAAAACTCGCCGAGGACGCGTTGACCTGGTCGATCAACGGAACCGTCGCGATGTTCACCACGAACTCCCCGCTCTCCTCGATGTTGCGGAGACTGTCCTTACGACCCACCGACGTGAACTGCACGACCGGCGGAGCGGTGCTCGCCACCGTGAAGAAGCTGTACGGCGCGACATTGGCGACCCCGTCCGCCGAGACGGTCGAGACCCACGCGATGGGACGCGGCACGATCGTGGCGGTGAGCAGCCGATAGAAGCGTCCGGGGCTCAGATCTGCGGGGTCGTAGACGGTGCGCATCTCCCCATTGTGGTGGTCATGGACCCCTGGATCGGCGCCGGTCCCGGAACGCGGCGCGCCACGGGGCGGAGCGCGGGGGAGAACCGGCGTCGCGCCGGGCCGCACTACCCTGGACGTCGTGAACCCGTCCACAACCCAGGCCACCGCAGTCGTCGACGAACTCGCCCGAGGCGGTGTCCGAGACGTCGTGCTGTGCCCGGGCTCGCGCAACGCGCCGCTCGCGTTCGCTCTGCAGGCGGCCGACGCTGCGGGCCGGATCCGGCTCCACATGCGGATCGACGAGCGGACGGCCGGGTTTCTCGCGATCGGCCTCGCGCTGTCGTCGAAGCAGCCCGTGCCCGTCGTCATGACCTCCGGGACCGCGGTGGCGAACCTCGCGCCCGCCGTCCTGGAAGCGAACTACGCGCGAGTGCCGCTGGTCGTTCTGAGTGCGAATCGTCCCTACGAACTGCTCGGGTCGGGTGCGAACCAGACGATCGAGCAGCTCGGGCTGTTCGGGACCCAGGTCCGCGCGACCATCAGCCTCGGACTGGCCGAGAGCGCCGACCAGAACAGTGCGTGGCGGTCCGCCGTCAGTCGCGTGCTCGCCGCCGCGCGCGGCACCCGCTCGGGGAACGCCGGTCCGGTGCACTTCGATATTCCGCTGCGCGAGCCGCTCGTGCCCGCGCCGGATCACAAAGGCTCCGCCCCGGAAGGGCGCCCCGACGGCAAGGCGTGGACCACCACCGCGCACGCGACCCTCGACGTTCCGGTCGAGATCGACCTCACTCCCGACACCGTCGTCGTCTCGGGCCACGGCTCGGCGCTCCGGCCGGAACTCGCGGGCCTGCCCACCGTCGCAGAACCGACCGCACCGCTGCACGGGATACCGCTGCACCCGATGGCGCTGCCGCACCTGAAGCCGCGGCAGGCGATCATCACCGGCCGTCCGACGCTGCACCGGCCGGTGTCGAACCTGCTGGCAGACCCGGCGGTCGCGGTCTACGCCCTCACCACCGGCCCGCGCTGGCCCGACGTGTCCGGCAACGTGCTCGCCACCGGCACCCGCGCGGAAATCTCCGGCGGTCCGGACGAGGCCTGGCTCGAGCGGTGCCGGCAACTGTCGGCGCACACGGACAAGGCGGTGCGCGCACAACTCGACGCGCATCCGAAGGCCACCGGCCTGCATGTCGCCGCAGTGGTCACCGACGCGATGAGAGACGGCGACCAGTTGCTGCTCGGCGCCTCCAACCCCGTCCGTGACGCTGCGCTGGTCAGCTATCCGAAGCCGAATGTGCGCGTCTTGTCCAACCGCGGAGTCGCGGGCATCGACGGGACGGTGTCGACCGCCGTCGGCGCTGCGCTCGCATACACGGACGGCCGCACGGTCGCTCTCCTCGGCGATCTCACCTTCCTGCACGACGCGGCGGGACTGCTCATCGGGCCGTCGGAGCCCCGGCCCCGCAATCTCACGATCGTCGTCGCGAACGACGACGGCGGCGGCATCTTCGAACTGCTCGAACAGGGAGACCCGCAATATGCGGGCGTGTTCGAACGCGTCTTCGGCACTCCCCACGGGATGGACCTCGGAGCGCTGTGCGGCGCCTACCGCGTCCCGCACCAGCGCGTGGACCTGGAGGGCCTGGCAACCGCCCTCGCCGACACCACCGCCCCGGCGGGCGGTATCCGGGTCGTCGAGGTCATCACCGACCGGGCGGGCCTGCGTGAACTGCATGCGGCGGTGCGGGCCCAGCTGTGACCGGAACCGAACGCGCGCGCCGCGCCGTCCTCACGGTCGCCATCGCGCTCTCCGCACTGGCGGTCGCCCTGTTCCTCGGGGCACTCCGCAACGACAGGACCATCGAGCAGGACATGGGTACCGCGACCGCCGAGGTCCTGTCCGCCGGCTCGCTCCGTTCCGCGGTCGCGTTCGTCACCCCCGACGGTGTGACGCACAATCCCGAACTCGGCGTGCTGTATCCCACGGGCCTGACGACGGGGCAGCGGATCGCCGTGCAGTACGCGCGCAGCGATCCGGATCTGGTCAGGGTCACCGGCCGCGACGCCCGGGTGGCACTGGTCCCCGCGGGCTCGGTGATCGTGGTCACGTGGGCGATCGCGGTCCCGGTTCTCGTATACCTGCGGCGGCGTGCCACCGACGCGACCGAACAACGCCAGGGAACCGGCGCGACGCCACGCGCGGTGTCCTGACGACGAGGTCTCCTCGATCGCCGACGGCTCGGGGCCGGGTAACGTTTCGACCGTGGCAAACACTCACGGATCGCGCGCGTCCCTCGACAAGGATCCGCGCGAGGTCGCGTCCATGTTCGACGGAGTCGCAGCGCGCTACGACCTCACCAACACCGTCCTGTCGTTCGGCCAGGACCGCGGATGGCGGCGTGCCACCCGGGCAGCGCTCGACCTGAAGCCCGGTGAGCGGGTGCTCGACCTCGCGGCCGGCACCGGAGTGTCGACCGTCGAACTCGGCCGCTCCGGAGCGTGGGTCGTGGCCACCGACTTCTCCACCGGCATGCTGGACGCCGGAGCCTTTCGTCAGGTACCGATGGTCGCGGGCGACGCGATGCATCTGCCGTTCGCCGACGACGTGTTCGACGCCGCGACCATCTCCTTCGGCCTGCGCAACGTCGCCGACCCCGACGCCGGCCTCCGTGAGATCGCGCGGGTCGTCAAGCCCGGCGGACGCCTGGTGGTGTGCGAGTTCTCCACCCCCGTCCGGGAACCGCTGCGCACGGTGTACATGGAATACCTGATGCGCGCCCTGCCGCGCGTCGCGCGTGCCGTGAGCAGCAACCCCGACGCCTACGTCTACCTCGCCGAGTCGATCAGGGAATGGCCCGCGCAGGAAGAACTCGCGGTGCGGATCGGGCAGGCCGGATGGCGCAACGTGAAGTGGCGGAACCTCACCGGAGGAATCGCGGCGCTGCACAGCGCGGTGCGCTAGCGAGCGGTGCGTCAGGCGAGCGGTTCGTCAGGCGAACAGGGGACGGCGGTCCCAGCGCATGGACATCCGCCCGCTCGTCCGCCACACCTTCGCCACCATGTCGGTGTCCTCCTCGGTCACCAGATTTCCCATCACGCGCACGGCGACGTTCATCATCGCGCGCGACCGCATCGCGACAGGCCCGGTCGTGGGCAGGAACTTCGGCACGGTGAGCAGACCGGCGAGCCGTCGCGCGGTCGAGAAGGCGGCGCCGTAGTGCTCGCGGAGCAACGCCGGCCACACAGTGGTCAGGTCGTCGCTGTCGAGGACCTCGGCGAGAAGGCGACCGCCCTCCAGTCCGTAGTCGATACCTTCACCGTTGAGAGGATTGACGCACGCGGCGGCGTCCCCGACGAGCGCCCAGTTGCCGCCCGCCACGCCCGACACGGCACCGCCCATCGGCAGCAGCGCCGACGCGACCCGCGTCACCTCGCCCAGTCCCCATTCGGCGCGGCGCTTGCCGGCGTAGAGGTCGATCAGCGGCCGCAGCGATCCCTGTGCGGGACGCGCGGCGGTGGCGAGCGTGCCCACACCGATGTTGACCTCGCCGGTCCCCAGCGGGAACACCCAGCCGTAGCCCGGTTGAAGGGCTCCCGCGTCGTCACGCAGTTCGAGGTGCGAGGTGATCCACGGATCGTCGCTGCGCGTCGACGTGGCATAAGCGCGGGCCGCGACGCCGTAGGCGGTGTCGCGGTGCCAGCGGCGCCCGAGCACCTTGCCGAGCGGCGAGCGCACCCCGTCGGCGACCACGAGTCGCCGGCACGACACCGTGCGCGGCCCGTCGTCGGTGCGGAAGATCACGGAAGTCACCCGGTCGGCGTCACGCTCGACATCGACGGCCTTGGCGCCTTCGACCATGTGGGCGCCGGAGTCGAGAGCCACCCGGCGGATCCGGTCGTCGAGTTCCGTACGCGGCACCGCGCTACCCATCGACGGGAAGGAGGATTCCGGCCACGGCAATTCGAATCGGCCGCCGAACCCCTCCAGGCGCAACCCACGGTTGACGGTGTGGGTCCGCAACCAGTCACCCAGGCCGAGCAGGTCCAGTTCCGCGACCGCGCGCGGGGTGAGCCCGTCGCCGCAGGTCTTGTCGCGAGGGAAGGTCGCGGAGTCGACCAACAGCACGTCGTGACCGGCACGGGCCGCCCACGCCGCAGCCGACGAACCGGCGGGCCCGGCACCGACGACGAGAACATCGGTAGTGTCGGGAACGCAGGACCGGGATTGCCGCGGCTCTCTCGCGGAGTTTTCGCTCGCCACATGTCCATCCTCTCAGGACCGACTTCGGCGCCTCGACGAGGTGGTGTGGTGGTGGAGCGGCTAGGTTCACTACCGTGAGGCCGAGGCGACAGAAGAGGATGGGTACGTCATCGTGAGCACTGAGGGGGCGGCTCGGACCGCCGGTCCGGCCGATGCGGTCTCGAACACAGTCGTTGCCGGTGTGGAACTGGGCGACCCGGATCTCGCGGCCAGCGTGCGCGACGGGCTCGCGAACGTCGAGGCGCTGCTCGTCGAGGAGTTGTCGGACGGCGAGGACTTCCTGACGGAGGCGGCGCTGCATCTCGCGAAGGCGGGTGGCAAGCGGTTCCGGCCCCTGTTCACGATCCTGACCGCGCAACTCGGCCCCAACCCCGCCGATCCGTCGGTCGTGACCGCGGCGACGGTGGTCGAACTCGTCCACCTCGCGACGCTGTACCACGACGACGTGATGGACGAGGCGACGATGCGACGCGGCGCACCGAGCGCGAACGTGCGCTGGAACAACAGCGTCGCGATCCTCGCCGGCGACTATCTCTTCGCCCATGCGTCCCGGCTGGTCTCCACACTCGGTCCGTCCGCGGTGCAGATCATCGCCGAGACGTTCGCCGAACTCGTGACCGGTCAGATGCGCGAGACCATCGGTGCGCGCGAGGAACAGGACCAGGTCGAGCACTATCTGCGGGTGGTGTGGGAGAAGACCGGGTCACTGATCGCGGCGAGCGGACGGTTCGGCGGCACCTTCTCCGGCGGCGACGAGGAGCATGTCGCGCGCCTCGAGCGACTCGGCGATGCCGTCGGCACCGCGTTCCAGATCGTCGACGACATCATCGACATCTCCTCGGCCACCTCGGAGTCGGGCAAGACCCCCGGTACCGATCTCCGGGAGGGCGTACACACCCTGCCGGTGCTCTATGCGCTGCGCGAGAGCGGGCCCGAGGCGGACCGGTTGCGCGAACTGCTCGTCGGGCCGATCGAGGACGAGGCGGACGTCGCCGAGGCGCTCGACCTTCTGGTGCGGTCGCCCGGCATGGACGCCGCCAAGCGGACGCTGGAGACCTACGCTCAGCGGGCGCACACCGAACTCGCGGCGCTGCCCCAGGGGCCCGCCAACGAGGCGCTGCGGCAGCTCGTCGACTTCACCATCGCCCGGGTGGGCTGACCCCGCCCTGCTCCGCTCCGGCCCGTCCGCTGGAACCGGGACGCCCCGCCGTTCGTTGACCTGACGAACAGACCACCGCCGTACGAACACGTCCGGCAACGGTGGGGGGAGGAGCGTCACGTGCACGGCTATGCGAACCGTCTCAAGACGGTGGGGTTGCTGGTGGGGATGTCGGCGCTGATCGTCTTCATCGGCGCGTTGTTCCAGAATTCGACGATCCTGTTGCTGTCGGTCGTGCTCGCCGTCGGTGTGAACGGGTACGCGTACTTCAACAGCGACAAGCTGGCGTTGCGTTCGATGCACGCGCAGCCCATCACCGAGGTGCAGGCACCGGTGATCTACCGGATCGTGCGCGAGTTGGCGACGGCCGCGCACCAGCCGATGCCGAGGTTGTACGTCAGTCCCACCAACGCGCCCAACGCGTTCGCCACCGGACGGAATCCGCGCAACGCCGCAGTGTGTTGCACCAGCGGGATTCTCGAGATCCTGAACGAGCGTGAATTGCGTGCCGTCCTCGGCCACGAGCTGTCGCACGTCTACAACCGGGACATCCTGATCTCGTCCGTTGCCGGCGCGATGGCCGCGGTCATCTCCGGTCTCGCCAACTTCGCGTTCTTCGCGGGTGCGTTCGGCAACCGGGAGGGCGGGGCGAATCCGATCGCGTTGCTGCTGGTCTCGTTGCTCGGGCCCATCGCCGCGTCCGTCGTGAAGCTCGCGGTGTCGCGGTCCCGGGAGTATCAGGCGGACCAGTCAGGCGCCGAACTGACGGGCGATCCGCTGGCCCTGGCGTCGGCGCTGCGCAAACTCGAGCGGGGCACGCAAGCCGCGCCGCTGCCGCCCGAGCCGCAACTCGCCGCTCAGTCGCACCTGATGATCGCCAACCCCTTCCGAGCCGGTGACAAGATGAGCAGGCTGTTCTCCACCCACCCGCCTATGGAGGAGCGCATCGCCCGGCTCGAGAAGATGGCGGGCCTGCGGTGATGCGCCGCAACCGATAAGCCACTCCGGATACGACACCGCCCGCGGCTGGACGCGCGGGCGGTGTCGGTGTCTTGCGGGACGCGGTTCAGCGGTAGTTGACGAACTGGAGTGCGACGTCGAGGTCGGCGTTCTTGAGCAGCGCGATGATCGCCTGCAGGTCGTCGCGCTTCTTGCTGCTCACGCGCAGTTCGTCGCCCTGGATCTGCGCCTTGACGCCCTTGGGTCCCTCGTCGCGGATCAGCTTGGTGATCTTCTTCGCATTCTCCTGGCTGATGCCCTGCACGAGTGTGCCGGTGAGCTTGTAGACCTTGCCCGACTGCATCGGTTCGCCGGTCTCGAACGACTTGAGCGACAGATCCCGCCGGATCAGCTTCTCCTTGAACACGTCGAGTGCCGCCTTCACGCGATCTTCGGTGTCGGCGGTGATCACGATGCTCTCGTCGCCGGACCATTCGATGCTTGCGCCCGTGTTGCGGAAGTCGAAGCGGGTCGCAATCTCCTTCGCGGTCTGGTTCAGGGCGTTGTCCACTTCCTGACGGTCGACCTTGCTCACCACATCGAACGACGAATCAGCCACGTCTGTCTCCACTTCGGATCGGTCTGTACGGGGGTTGTCATGCCGACGCTATCGGGTCGTTCGCGCCCGTAACCACCCGGTTTGCATTTCAGGGGGGTATGCGTTGTATTCTTCCAAGCGCATCAGGGACACGGTCCCGAAAGCACCCGGCAGGTTGCCCGAGCGGCCAATGGGAGCGGACTGTAAATCCGTCGGCTTACGCCTACGTAGGTTCGAATCCTACACCTGCCACCACACAGCCCCGGTTCTTCGGAACCGGGGCTGTCGTGTGTTCCGGGGACGTTTTCGGCGGTGCTCCGGTCGGCCTGCGCGACGGCCGGAAACGCACCGCCGGCCGAGGGAAAGCGAACGTGGAGGGCTGCGCGGAGTGCCGTGCAAGATCGTCCTTTTAGTGCCACTACCTGCTGATTTTGTGCTGAGGGCGAGTGTGTGTAATCTTTTGGAGGCCGCAGCGAGCAGAGATGCTTCACGTGGCCGCGCCCCCTTAGCTCAGTCGGCAGAGCGTTTCCATGGTAAGGAAAAGGTCGACGGTTCGATTCCGTCAGGGGGCTCGCTGGATTGTGTGCCTTTATTCCGTGCGGCACATGACACCGAGGCGGTGTAGCTCAGTTGGTAGAGCAAACGACTCATAATCGTTGTGTCGCCGGTTCAAGTCCGGCCATCGCTACCAAAGTTGAATGAACCACCTGATCGATCCTGATCAGATTTAACCGAAAGAAGGCATCCCGTGGCCTCCTCTACAGACGTCCGGCCGAAGATCACCTTGGCCTGCGAGGTGTGCAAGCACCGCAACTACATCACCAAGAAGAACCGTCGCAACGACCCCGATCGGCTCGAACTGAAGAAGTTCTGCCCGAACTGCGGTACGCATCAGTCGCACCGCGAGTCGAAGTAGCCTGATCCGATAGACGTCGACGCGTAAGGTCTCCGCAATACCGACCGCGCCTGTTGGCGTCCTGGGCGGAATTGCGGAGGTTTTTGCGTATGACGGACGCACTCGTATCCGATGACTCTGTGGACGTGACCGAACAGGCCGGGATCCAGTTCGATGTCGCCGCGCATGCGAAGTCCATGGTCGGACACCACTACCGTGTGGACGACTTCTACGAGGTCGGTCGCGAGAAGATTCGCGAGTACGCCCGCGCGGTGCTCGACGGACATCCTGCGCACTACGACGAACAGGCCGCGAAGGGCCTCGGCTACGACGGCTTGATCGCGCCGCTCACGTTCGTCTCGATCGTCGGCATGATCGCGCAGCGCAAGCTGTTCGAGGAAGTCGTCACGGGTTACGACCTCAGCCAGATCATGCAGACCGATCAGCGGCTCGTCTTCCACCGGCCCATCCAGGTGGGCGACCGCTTGTTCTGCGATGTGTACCTGGAGGACTTCCGCCAGGTGGCCGGCAGCGACATCATCACCACGAAGAACATCATCACCGATCAGTTCGACAATCTGGTGCTGACGTCGTGGACCACCCTGGTGGGTCGGACCGGTGGCGAGGTCGACGCCAATATTGCGCACGCGGTCAAGGATGTGATGATGCATGAGCCTTCGTAGTTTCGAAGACGTCGTGGTCGGGGACGAACTCCCCACCAAGGTCGTAACGCTCACGCGCGGAAATCTCGTCAACTATGCCGGTGTCTCGGGTGATCCGAACCCGATCCACTGGAGCGACAACGTCGCAGAACTTGCCGGCTTGCGCGGCGTCGTCGGTCACGGCATGCTCTCCATGGGCATCGGAGCCGGCTTCGTCACGGAGTGGCTGGGAGACCCCGGTGCGGTGAAGGAATACAACGTTCGCTTCACCAGTCCGGTATTTGTGGAGGCCGACACGGCCGCCGCGATCGAGTTCAACGGCAAGATCAAGTCGTTGGACCCGGAAAGCAAGACAGCAGTGGTCGCGATCGTGGCGAAGTCGGAAGGTCGTAAGATCTTCGGACGGGCTACGGCAACGGTTCGCCTGGCCTGACGGCCGGGCGGATTGGGTTTGTTCCGGGGCAATGCAGTACACTAAAGCTTCTGGGATCGTATAGCGCAGCGCGCTGCTCTTCGGTGCTCGTACAAGCCGATGGGGTGGCGCGCGTGTCATGTGATCGCAGATGGGTCGATCGACAAGGTTCTCGCACGAGACACCGAGGATCGACCAAAGGGGCGTAGCTCAATTGGCAGAGCAGCGGTCTCCAAAACCGCAGGTTGCAGGTTCAAGTCCTGTCGCCCCTGCCCCCGGACTGCCAGCGACCGAGAGGAACGATGTGAGCGAGGAGCGCGGTAAGCGCCTCAGCGACACCGGAGGGTTCACCTCCCGCGACGCTGGACCGGCAACCGGCGCAACCCCCGACGATTCCTCTGCGGTCGCGAGGCCGAGCGGCAAGCGTGTCGCTCGCGGCTCGTCCGATGGTGGACGGGTTTCCGTCGTCAAGGATTCCGATCAGGCCGGTTCGCGCCGTGCCAGGTCCGCCGTCGCGACCGGTGAACGCTCCGGGGACAAGCCCGAGAACTTCTTCAAGCGCCTGCGCCGCTACTTCCGTGAGGTGATCGCCGAACTCCGCAAGGTGATCTGGCCGAATCGCAAGCAGCTGACCACCTACACGATCGTCGTGGTGGTGTTCGTGGCTGTGATGACGGCGTTCATCTTCGGATTGGACCTGGCGTTCGTGCAGGGCGTCAGCTGGTTGTTCGGCTAGCGCACGCGCGCCTGCAAATTTGATCGACGAGAGGAAAGTGCCGGTGAGCACCCCCGAGAACGACTCCTACGAGGCTTCGGCCGACGAGCACGTTTCGGACGAGGTTTTCGTTGACGACGCGGCATCCGCCGAGGCCGTCGATGCCGACGCGACGCCCGAGAACGTCGACGACCTTGCCCCCGCGGCCGAGGATGCCGATGCACCCGCCGAAGGCGGCGAGCCCGAGGCAGAGGTCGATCCGGCCGTGGCTCTCGAGAAGCAGCTCCGCCTCGAGCCCGGCGATTGGTATGTGATCCACTCCTACGCCGGTTACGAGAACAAGGTGAAGGCCAACCTCGAGACCCGCGTGCAGAACCTGGACCTGGGCGAGTACATCTTCCAGGTCGAGGTGCCCACGGAAGAGGTCACCGAGATCAAGAACGGGCAGCGCAAGCTGGTCAACCGCAAGGTTCTGCCCGGATACATCCTGGTTCGCATGGAGCTCAACGACGAGTCGTGGGGCGCCGTGCGCAACACGCCCGGCGTGACGGGCTTCGTCGGTGCGACCTCCCGCCCGTCGCCGCTGACGATCAAGGAGGTTGTGAAATTCCTCCTCCCGCAGCAGGCGAAGAAGAAGCCGGCGGCCGGTACCGCCACCGCCGGCGAACAGTCGACTGCCGCGTCGTCGAAGCCCACCATCGAGGTGGACTTCGAGGTCGGTGAGTCCGTGACCGTCATGGACGGTCCGTTCGCTACGCTGCCCGCGTCCATCAGCGAAGTGAACGCCGAGCAGCAGAAGCTCAAGGTCCTGGTGTCGATCTTCGGTCGCGAGACCCCTGTGGAGTTGTCCTTCACGCAGGTTTCGAAGATCTGACGCACGAAAGCTTGCAGTAGCAATACGCAAGAACCACACCGAGCAAGAAACTAGGAACAGAGATGCCCCCCAAGAAGAAGAAGATCGCCGGGCTCATCAAGCTCCAGATCCAGGCCGGCGCGGCCAACCCGGCTCCGCCGGTCGGCCCCGCACTGGGTCAGCACGGCGTCAACATCATGGAGTTCTGCAAGGCGTACAACGCTGCGACCGAGTCGCAGCGCGGAAACGTCGTGCCGGTTGAGATCACGGTCTACGAAGACCGCTCGTTCGACTTCAAGCTGAAGACGCCTCCGGCCGCCAAGCTGCTGCTCAAGGCTGCAGGCGTGCAGAAGGGCTCCGGCGAGCCGCACAAGACCAAGGTCGCCACGGTCACCATGGATCAGGTGCGCGAGATCGCCAAGACCAAGCAGGAAGACCTGAACTCCAACGACGTCGAGGCCGCCGCGAAGATCATCGCCGGCACCGCGCGTTCGATGGGCATCACGGTCGAGGGCTGAGAAGCCCTCACCGGTCGGAAGGGACAGGCTCTCTTCCGGCTGCAGCACCACCACGTGGGAGGGCCGGCCAGGTCCGCAACCACTCCCGAACCATTCACCGCAGGGTGAGAAGTTAGGAAAGAACATGGCAAAGCGCAGCAAGGCATACCTCGCCGCCGCCGAGAAGATCGACTCGAACACTCTCTACAGCCCCCTCGCAGCTGCGAAGCTCGCGCAGGAGACGGCCTCGAAGAACAGCGACAGCACGGTCGAGGTCGCGATGCGTCTCGGCGTCGACCCCCGCAAGGCCGACCAGATGGTCCGCGGCACGGTCAACCTGCCGCACGGCACGGGTAAGACCGCTCGCGTCATCGTCTTCGCCGTCGGCGAGAAGGCTGCCGAGGCAGAGGCCGCAGGCGCCGATGTCGTCGGTGCCGAGGATCTGATCGAGCGGATCCAGGGCGGCTGGCTGGACTTCGACGCCGCGATCGCGACGCCGGACCAGATGGCCAAGGTCGGACGCATCGCGCGTGTCCTCGGCCCGCGTGGTCTCATGCCGAACCCGAAGACCGGCACGGTCACCCCCGATGTCGCGAAGGCTGTCACCGACATCAAGGGCGGCAAGATCAACTTCCGCGTCGACAAGAACGCCAACCTTCACTTCGTGATCGGCAAGGCATCTTTCGGCGACACGAAGCTGGTCGAGAACTACGCCGCTGCCCTCGACGAGGTGCTCCGTGCGAAGCCCTCCAGCGCGAAGGGCCGCTACATCAAGAAGGTCACGATCGCTACGACCACCGGACCGGGCATCCCGGTGGACCCGCAGCGCACGCGTAACCTCCTCGAGGTCGCCGAGTAGTCACTCGGTTCGCATGTAGGCAGTACTCGAAACGGCCGGCACAGGATCCCTGTGCCGGCCGTTTTGCATTCGGCCCTTGCGGTCGGCTACAGTAATCGGGTAGTTCGGCATTGTGCCGATCTCCACCCCGATCATGTTCTACCGAAGACCGTTGGTCACCGAAGTTGTTCGCAGCATCGGTTGAAGGTCCGGATTCATCCGGCGGCCCACGCAGGAGGACGAGGTTAGGGGAGATGCGAAACATGATCGCCTCCGCGTGATTCTGATCCTTCTCTCAACGCCCCGTGTGCCCTGCGCCGGGGCGTTTGTCGTTCCCGGCCCGACGGTTCCCAGTGGGACGTCCCAATCGGGACACCGGGAAAACGACTGTTACTGAGAGGAGGCGAAGTATGGCAAAGCCCGAGAAGGTTTCCGCGGTTGCGGAGATCACCGAGCAGTTCAAGAGCTCGACGGCCGCCGTGATCACGGAATACCGTGGTCTGTCGGTGGGAAGTCTGACTGAGCTGCGTCGCGCTCTCGGAGAGGGTGCTACCTACTCCGTCGCCAAGAACACCCTGGTCAAGCGCGCCGCCGCAGAGGCGGGCGTCGAGGGTCTCGACGACCTGTTCGTCGGTCCGACCGCCATCGCGTTCGTCAAGGGCGAGCCGGTGGACGCAGCGAAGGCCATCAAGGCTTTCGCGAAGGACAACAAGGCACTCGTCATCAAGGGCGGGTACATGGACGGCAATCTGCTGTCCGTGGATCAGGTCAACCAGATCGCGGACCTCGAGTCCCGCGAGGTGCTGTTGGCCAAGCTCGCCGGCGCGATGAAGGGCAACTTGGCAAAGGCTGCAAGCCTGTTCAACGCTCCCGCTTCGCAGGTGGCTCGTCTTGCTGCCGCTCTGCAGGAGAAGAAGGAAGCCGAAGAGGCCGCCGCCTGACGCTGATCCGCATAACCGCGTATCGCTGAAGAAATCCACGCACGCTCCGGCGTGCACCATCCCATCCGGTCGCGGATCAGCGACATGGGACTTACAGGAAGGACCGCCATCATGGCGAAGCTCACCACCGAAGAGCTGCTCGACGCGTTCAAGGAACTGACCCTGCTCGAGCTCTCGGAGTTCGTGAAGGCATTCGAGGAGACCTTCGAGGTCACCGCTGCTGCTCCGGTCGCCGTTGCTGCTGCCGGCGCTCCGGCCGCTGCTGCCGACGCTGCCGAAGAGCAGGACGAGTTCGACGTCATCCTCGAAGGTGCCGGCGAGAAGAAGATCCAGGTCATCAAGGTCGTTCGCGAGATCGTCTCCGGCCTGGGCCTGAAGGAAGCCAAGGACCTCGTCGAGGGTGCTCCGAAGCCGATCCTCGAGAAGGTCGCCAAGGACGCTGCCGAAGCTGCCAAGGCCAAGCTCGAGGAAGCCGGCGCCAAGGTTTCCGTCAAGTAAGACGGTTCACCTCGCACGGGCGGGACGGATTCGTCTCTCCCACGCGGCGTAGCTCCGAAGACCGCCCCTACGGATTCGTTCCGTGGGGGCGGTCTTCTGCGTTTCCGGCCGCGTTCCGGAATGCCCCGACGCCCTTCCCCAATCCGAGCCCGGAGGGTGCGCCCGCCTCGTTCCCGCAGGTCAACCCATAAGTCGACCTATGTTGTTCTTGGGACACTCTTTACTTACTTTGGAGTAGGGTCACTTGTCACAGGTGACACGTCGATGCGATAGAGTGGCGCAACCCACATGGGGACACGGGATCGAACAGCGCGGAGGTAATCGTGGGCGTCGAGGTTTCCGTCGAGGGGCTTACCAAGTCCTTCGGCTCGCAGCGCATTTGGCAAGACGTGACTCTGACCCTCCCTCCCGGCGAGGTGAGCGTGCTGCTCGGGCCTTCCGGTACGGGTAAATCCGTGTTCCTGAAGTCCCTGATCGGCCTGCTCCGGCCGGAGCAGGGCTCGATCATCATCGACGGCACCGACATCCTTCAGTGCTCGAGCCGCGAACTGTACGAGATCCGCAAGCTGTTCGGGGTGCTTTTCCAGGACGGCGCACTGTTCGGTTCGATGAACCTCTACGACAACGTCGCCTTCCCGTTGCGCGAGCACACCAAGAAGTCCGAGTCCGAAGTTCGGCAGATCGTGATGAGCAAGCTCGAACTCGTCGGTCTGCTCGGCGCCGAGGACAAACTGCCCGGTGAGATCTCCGGCGGTATGCGTAAGCGCGCCGGACTGGCCCGCGCGCTGGTGCTCGATCCCGAGATCATCCTGGTCGACGAGCCGGACTCGGGCCTCGATCCGGTGCGCACCACCTACATTTCCCAGACGCTGATCGACATCAATGCAGAGATCGACGCGACTATCCTCATCGTGTCGCACAACATCAATCTCGCGCGCACGGTGCCCGACAACATCGGCATGCTCTTCCGTCGTCAGCTGGTGATGTTCGGTCCACGTGAGGTGCTCCTGACGTCGGACGAGCCGGTCGTCAAGCAGTTCCTCAACGGCACCATGATCGGCCCGATCGGCATGTCGGAGGAGAAGGACGAAGCGCAGATGGCTCACGAGCAGGCACTCGTCGACGCCGGCCACCACGCCGGTGGCGTCGAGGATGTCGAGGGCATCGTGCCGCAGATGAAGGCCACTCCCGGTATGCCTTTCCGCCAGGCGGTCACGCGCCGTAAGGACCGTGTGCGGCAGATCCTGCACACGCTTCCGGCCGCCGCCCAGAGCGCAATCCTCGAATCGCTCGACGAAGACGACACACCCACGCCCGCACCGGGACAGCAGGGGAATTCGTCCGATTCCCACCATGATTTCGACGCCGATACGCAGGTGATTCCCGTGTACTCCCCCGAGCAGCACGGCCAGCCGCAGGGCCAGAAGTAGGAGATTAGATGGGGGCTGGTAGCTCGCTGTTGCGTCCCGCGCACGGCGCACTCACCCAAGCCGGGAATATCGTCGAGCTCTTCGTCGACGTCGTGCGGAACACTTTCCGCCGACCGTTCCAGTTTCGCGAGTTCATCGAGCAGGCGTGGTTCATCGCCAGCGTGACGATCCTGCCGACGGCGCTCGTCGCGATCCCGTTCGGCGCGGTGGTTTCGCTCCAGACCGGTTCGTTGATCAAGCAGCTCGGCGCCGAATCGTTCACCGGAGCGGCCAGTGTGCTTGCGGTGATTCAGCAGGGAAGTCCGATCGTGACGGCGCTGCTGATCGCAGGAGCGGCAGGCTCTGCCGTCACGGCCGACCTCGGGTCGCGGACGATCCGTGAGGAGATCGACGCGATGGAGGTGCTGGGGATCAACCCGGTGCAGCGTCTCGTCGTACCCCGGGTACTGGCCATGGTGCTCGTCGCGCTGTTGCTCAACGGGCTCGTCTCCGTCGTCGGTATCGCCGGCGGGTACTTTTTCAATGTCGTTCTGCAGGGTGGTACGCCGGGGGCCTATCTCGCGTCCTTCTCGGCGCTGGCCCAGCTGCCGGATCTGTATGTCGCCGAACTCAAGGCTGCGGTCTTCGGCCTCATCGCCGGGGTGGTCGCGTGTTACAAGGGTCTGCACCCCGGGCCGGGGCCGAAGGGTGTGGGGGAGGCCGTGAACCAGACGGTTGTCATCACGTTCCTGCTGCTCTTCTTCGCGAACCTGATCTTGACGATGGTGTATCTGCAGATCGTTCCTGCGAAGGGATCTTGACGCCATGACAATCTCCAAGGGCCGCGGAGATCTCGTCCTTCTCCGGGGTCGCAAGGTGCTGCGCGCACCCTTGAACGTGCTCGATCGCGCCGGTGAGCAGATGTCTTTCTATGCGCGCGCCGTCGCGTGGACTCCGCGAACCCTCACCCACTACCGCAAAGAAGTACTCCGGCTGCTCGCCGAGGTCACTTTCGGCAGCGGAGCCCTCGCGGTCATCGGCGGCACCATCGGAGTGATCGCCATGATGTCGGGTTTCACCGGCGTCGTGGTCGGTCTCCAGGGATTCGCGGCGCTCGAGCAGCTCGGTTCGTCGGTGCTCACAGGCTTCCTGTCCGCATACGTCAACACCCGAGAACTCGCTCCGGTGGTCGCGGCGCTCGCGTTGTCGGCGACGGTCGGGTGTGGCTTCACCGCGCAACTCGGGGCGATGCGCATCAGTGAAGAGATCGATGCGCTCGAAGTGATGGCCGTGCCCTCGGTGCCGTTCCTGGTGACCTCGCGCATGATCGCGGGTTTCGTCGCGGTCATCCCGCTCTACATCATCGGGTTGCTCGCGGCGTATCTCGCGACACGGGTGATCAGCACGCTGTTCAACGGCCAGTCCGCCGGCTCGTACGACCACTATTTCTATCTCTTCCTCCCACCCGAAGACGTGCTCTACTCGTTTGCGAAAGTGCTGATCTTCGCCTTCGTGTTGATCTTGATCCACTGCTACTACGGGTTCCATGCCAGCGGCGGCCCGGCCGGCGTCGGGGTGGCGGTGGGCCGCGCGGTCCGTACCGCGATCGTCACCATCGCGGTGCTCGACTTCTTTCTCAGCCTCGCGATCTGGGGCACGACGACGACGGTGAGGATTGCCGGATGAGCGAGCCCACATCGGTGCTGCGCCGACGCGTCCTCGGGCTGGTGTTCTTTCTCGTCGTCGGACTGTTCCTGTACTTCACGATCGCCGTCTACAACAAGACGTTCACGAAGGTCGTCGAAGTCGACGTCCTCACCGACAGCATCGGAAATGCCCTTCCTCAGAACGCCGACGTGAAGGTTCGCGGCGTGAACGTGGGAGAGGTGCGGGGGACCAGCGCGAAGGACGGCGCGGTCACGGCACATCTGGCACTCGATCCCGCCATGGTCGACAAGATCCCGTCCAATGCCACCGCCCAGCTCCTGCCCAAGACACTGTTCGGCGAGCGATACGTTTCGCTGATCATCCCGGACGACCCGGCCGATCCCGTGCAGCCCGGCGACGTGCTACGACAGGACACCAGCGCGCGCAGCGCGGAACTGAGCGATGTGCTCGACGGTCTGCTGCCGCTGCTGCAGGCCATCCCCCCGCAGGATCTCGCGAACACCCTCGGCGCCCTCTCTCAAGGTCTGAGCGGTCGCGGCGAAACCCTCGGCCGTACGGTCGAGCAGCTCGAGCAGGTGTTCCGCGAAGTCAATGTCGAGCTGCCCACGCTGCAGGAAGATCTGCGAGGTCTCGCCGACTTCTCGCAGACCTACGCGGACGCGGCTCCGGACCTCGTCGATGCGCTCGACAACTTCCGCACCACCGGTGGGACTGTCGTCGAGCAGCAGAACCAGATCCGGACGCTCCTCGCCAGCGCCACCGGCGCCTCGTCGGTGACCGCAGATTTCGTCGAGACGAATGCGAACTCGATCATCAGCCTGTCGGCCGACTCGAAGGAGGCGCTGCAACTGCTCGCCCGATACTCGCCGTCGTTCCCGTGCACCTTCAAGGGTTTCGCCGACGCATTGCCTGCGGCGGCCGGAGTGCTCGCGGTGGACGATCCGTTCCCCGGCGTGCGCGCCAATGTCCAGTTCACCAATCCCAAGGGCCGCTACCTTCCGAACCAGGACGAGCCACGACTGCTCGACGACCGCGGCCCGTCCTGCTACCTCGACGTCGCCGAACCCGGCCGCAAGTTCCCGCAGTACCCCGGCGGTTCGGTCAACGACGGGTCCTACCAGGTTCCCTCGCGTAACCCCGGGCCGGACAGCCTCCCGATCTTCCCGGCGCCCGAGGGTGCCGGAGTGCCGGACGCGGTGAGCGAGATCATCGGCACCTCACCCGACACGACGTCGACCGTGTCGTACGCGGGTTCGGAGGCCGAGCAGGCCACACTCGAGGTGATCTACGGCCAGGCTTCCGGGATGGCACCCGAAGACGTGCCGACCTGGACCACCCGACTGGGTGCGCCGGCGCTGCGCGGAACGGAGGTGAGTATCCAATGAGAGGCCTCGCCGCTCCTTTGATCAAACTCATCGTCTTCGCCCTTGTGACCATCGTTGCGACAGGCGTCCTCGCGGCCACGATCGCCAGTGTCGGCGGTGGTGGCGGTACCAAGTTCCACGCCGTCTTCTCCGACGTGACCTCTCTCAACGAGGGGGACGACGTCCGGATCGCAGGCGTGCGGGTCGGCCAGGTGGACAAGATCGCCGTCGTCAACGACCGCGAAGCCCGCGTCACGTTCTCGCTCGAGCAACGTGACTGGCTCCCCGCCGGAGCGACCGCGACGATCAGGTTCCGGAACCTGGTCGGCCAGCGCTACATCGCGCTCGCGGAGGGGGAATCCCGGCAGGGATCGAAGATGAACGCGGGGGAGACCATCCCTCTCGAACGGACCCGTCCCGCCGTCAACCTCACCACGCTGTTCGACGGGTTCCGTCCGCTCTTCCAGACTCTCAGCGCCGACGACGTGAACAAGCTGTCGTACCAGATCATCCAGGTCTTCCAGGGTGAGGCCGGCACCGTGAGCGACCTCGTGCGCAGCACGGCGAGCCTGACCAACACCATCGCCGACAAGGACCGGGTGATCGGTGCCGTGATCGACAACCTCAACGTCGTCCTCACGACCGTCGACGAGCGCGACCGTCAACTCGATTCGCTGCTGGTCAACACCCAGGCACTGGTCAGCGGCCTCGCCGCAGACCGGGACACGGTGGGTTCGGCGGTGCAGTCGCTCGCGGGCCTGACCGACGCGGTCTCGGACGTCCTGGAGCCGACGCGGCCGTCGATCTCGCAGTCCATCACAGCGCTCGAGCAGCTCTCTTCGACTCTCAACTCGAACCGGGACGACCTCGACAAGGTGCTCGAAACGCTTCCGGTGAAGCTCGACAAACTGACCAGGGTCGCCAGCTACGGTTCGTGGTTCCAGTTCTACCTGTGCGGCATCGACGTTGTGGCCGGCCCCGGATCGGTTCCGTACCTGAACCTGCCGACGGGTCTGCCCACCGTGAACCAGCCCATCTACACGAATGCGGCACAGCGATGCACGCAGGACGGGATGCAGGAGTTGCAGGGACGATGAGCAAACGCCGCAGTCCGGCCGCAGCCGGTGCCCTGGGCATCGTCATAGTTCTGCTGGCCACAGTGTCCGCCTTCTTCCTCGGTTCGTTGCCGATTCTCGGCGCGGGAGTCACCTACGAGGCCGAATTCAGTGAAGCCGCGGGGCTTCGGCCCAGCAACGAAGTACGCATCGCCGGAGTCAAGGTCGGCCAGGTCACCGGCGTCGACCTCGAGGGCGATCGTGTGGTCGTCTCGTTCAAGGTCCAGGACGCCTGGGTCGGAAACGACACCTCGGCCTCGATCCAGATCAAGACGATCCTGGGCCAGAAGTACCTCGCCCTCGATCCGCGAGGCACCGAGGTGCTGCGCGCGGACACCCGGATTCCGCTGGAACGCACGGTCGCGCCGTACGACGTGATCGAGGCGTTCTCGTCCGCCGCCACCACGCTCGGCGAGATCGATTCCGACCAGCTCGCGACGAGCTTCGAGGCGCTGTCCGAGGCGTTCTCCGAGACTCCGGACGACTTCCGGGCGTCGCTCGACGGCGTGAGCCGGCTGTCGGAGACCGTCGCCAGCCGCGACCAGGAGCTGAAGAAGCTGCTCGGCGCGACGAGCAACGTCTCGAAGGTTCTCGCCGACCGCAACGTCGAGTTCAACCGCTTGCTGAGCGACGGCGCGCTGCTCGTCGCCGAGCTCAACAACCGGCAGCAGGCGATCTCCCAGTTGCTCGACGGGACCAAACGGCTCTCCACCGAGTTGTCGGGCCTGGTGCAGGAGAACCAGGAATCGATCGGTCCGGCCCTGCAACAGCTTCGGGGTGTCGTCCAGATCCTGCAGGAGAACAACGACAACCTCGCCCGTGCGATCGAGCTGTACGAACCGTTCGTCCGTGTGTACACCAACGTCGTCGGTAACGGCCGCTGGTTCGACCAGGTCATCGTCAACCTGACCCCGCCGGGTCTGCCCGACATTCCGGGCTATCGCGAGCCCGCCCGCCAGATGGAAGGGGTGAACTGATGGCGCACTCCGAAGACACCGGAACCGGATCGGGTCGCCGCCGCATCGCGATCATCGCCCTCGTCGTGGCAGTGGTGGTCGCGGCCGGTGCCGGCGGATGGTGGTTGTGGACCCGCGCCGGGACGACGAACGTCACCGCGTACTTCGACAACAGTGTCGGCATCTACAAGGGGTCCGGTGTGCGCGTGCTCGGCGTCGAGGTCGGTTCGGTGACCTCTGTCGAACCGCAGGGCGACGTGGTGAAGGTCGGGATCCGTGTCGACCGCGGCATCGACATCCCCGCCGACGTGCGTGCCGTGCAGATCAGTCCCTCCGTCGTCGCCGACCGCTACGTCCAGCTCACGCCCGCCTACTCCGGGGGCGACAAGCTGGAGAACGGCGCGGTGATCGATCGTGACCACACAGCCACTCCCGTCGAAGTCGACCAGCTCTACGCGAGCATCGAGGACCTGTCGCGGGCACTCGGGCCGGAAGGCGCCAACCGCGACGGAGCCCTGACCGAGTTCGTCGAGGTGGGTGCCGACAATCTCGCAGGCAACGGTGCCGCACTGGGACAGAGCATCGATCAACTGTCCGCGGCTGCGCGAACCCTCAACGAGTCGCGCGGCGACCTGTTCGGCACCATCGAAAATCTTCAGGTGTTCGTGAGTGCGCTGGCTGCGAACGACCAGCAGGTTCGCGAGTTCAACACCCAGCTCGCGGAGTTGTCCGGATTCCTCGCCGGTGAACGCGAAAATCTCGGACAGGCGGTGAACCAGCTCTCGGTGACGCTCGGTGAGGTCGCGACTTTCGTGCGGGACAACCAGACGGCGCTGAAGGACAACGTCGATGCCCTCGTTCCGGTGACGACGACGCTGGCGGAACGCCGGGAGTCGCTGGTGAACTCGCTCACCCTGCTGCCGCTGGCGGTGAGCAACCTCGTCAATTCGTACGACGCGGAAGCCGGCGTGCTGGCGTCGCGTCTGGTCCTCACCGACCTGCAGGACCCCGCGGGCGCGGTGTGCAATCTCATCGACGTGGGCCGGCTCGTGCCGGGCGACCCGCGCTTCGAGCAACTCGGCAGGCAGATGCAGCCTCTCATCGACAGGTGCGACATGATCGCGGGACAGGTGACGGCCGCCCAGAAGACGCCGGATCTGATCCTTCCGTTCGGAATCCTCAGCGGGGAGAACATTCAGCGACAGGTGGTTCCGGGCACGGTGCCGGGTGTCGAATCACCCCGGCTCGATCTCGACGGTCAGGGGGGTGGCCGATGAGCGGCACGGTGCGGGTGGCACGCGGAACCGTTCTCGGTGCGGGCGCATGCGTGGTGGCCCTTGCGCTGTCGGGCTGTAGCGGGCTCTCCGGTGTTCCGCTGCCCGGTGGAGCGGATATCGGTAGTTCGCCGATTCGCGTCGGCATCCAGTTCGACGACGTCCTCGACCTGGTCCCACAGTCGACGGTGAAGGTCGACGGCGTTCCGGTGGGACGCGTGGAGTCGATCGGCGTCGCCCCGAACGACGGCTGGACCGCGGACGTGGAGATCGTGCTCGATTCTGCGGTCGACCTGCCCGCCAACTCGATCGCCTCGGTCGAGCAGTCCAGTCTGCTCGGGGAGAAGTTCGTCCAGCTCACCCCGCCCGAGGGTGAGCCCCCGGTGGGCAGGCTCTCCGACGGCGACGTCATTCCGCTCGATCGCACCCGGCACGCCACCGAGATCGAACCCGTCCTCGGCGCACTGTCGCTGTTGCTCAACGGTGGTGGCGTCGGGCAGATCGCGCCGGTGGTCAAAGAACTGTCGAGCGCGTTCGACGGCCGGGAGGGCACGACCCGTAGCTTGCTCGAACAAGCAGAAACCCTGATCACCGGGCTCGACAAGCAACGCAACGACATCACGCGCGCGCTCGACGGACTCGACGCGCTCACCGTGCGGGTCGCCGAACAGAACGACAAGATCGCCGCGGTACTCGACGAGTTGCCCGTGGCCACGGAAGTGCTCGAACAGCAGCGCCCGCAGCTGACCGCACTGCTCGCCCAGCTCGACCGGCTCGGTGTCGCCGGTATCGACGTCCTCGAACAGTCGAAGGAAGACCTCATCGCGGATCTGCTCGCACTTCGTCCGACCCTGCAGCAACTCGCCGCGTCGGGAGACGACCTCGTCGAGGCATTGCCGTTCATTCCGACCGTGCCGTTCCCGGACGGTGTGGAGAAGGTCGCGCTCGGTAGTTCGGTCAACCTGTTCCTCGTCGTGGATCTGCAGATCGGCGATGCGCTCGCTGCGCTCGGCGTCGGGCAGGGCGAGCCGGAGTACCGGCAGCCCCGGTTCGGCAATCCGAAGCCGGTGATCGATCCGTCGAACCCGTACTACAACGGCAACGGCCCCGCCGTCGGCTGGCCCACAGTGTCGTTGGTTCCCCCGCTGCCCCTGCCGACACTGTCCGGGCTTCCGTTGCCGGAGGGGGTGGCGCTGCCGGAAGGCATCCGCATCCCCGGCCTCGGTGAAGCCTCCACAGGCGCCGGGGGCGGTCCCGGTACCGACGGCGCGGCACCCGCGCCCTCGAACCCGCTGGAGGGCTTGTTGAACGGTCTCGGATTCGGGGGTGGACAGTGAGATCACGTCTCGTTCGGTTCCAGCTGGTCGCGTTCGTGGTGATCGCCGTCCTCGGCGTCCTGTACGTGGGTGCTCGTTACGTGCGGCTCGACAACCTGATGGGGTTCGGGCAGTACACGGTCAACGCCCGCTTCCCGGATTCGGGAGGCGTCTTCGAGAACGCCGAGGTGACCTACCTCGGTGTGCCCGTGGGCCGGGTGGGCCCGCTGACCCTCACGGAGGACGGCATCGACGTCGAGCTCCGGCTCGACAACGGCGGACCGTCCATCCCGGCGGCCACCCGCGCCGTCGTGGTGAACCGGTCGGCGATCGGTGAGCAGTACGTCGATCTCCAGCCCACGAGCGCCGACGGTCCGTATCTCGTCGAAGGCTCGGTCGTAGAGGCCACTTCCGACGACCTGCCGACCCCGGTCGAGGAACTGCTCGTGAGCGCGAGCGACCTCGTGAACTCGGTTCCTCTGGAGCCGCTGCGCACGGTGGTCACCGAGCTCGGGGCCGCGCTCGACGGGCGTGGAGGCGACCTCCAACTGCTCGTCGACTCGCTCGCGGGTATCAGCGAGTCGGGCGTGCAGTACCTGCCTCAGACCCTCACCCTGATCCGTGACAGCCAGACTGTGCTCGACACCCAGTCCGAGCAGTCGTCGTCGATCCGGCAGTTCAGTTCCGACCTGGAACTCGTCACGGCGCAGTTGCGGGACAGCGATCCGGACATCCGCCGGCTGATCGACACCGGAACCGATGCGAGCGACCAACTGTCGCAGCTCATTTCCGGTTCGGGGCCCGGCCTCACCGCGAATCTCACCAATCTCGCGGCGCTCGGGGAAACGCTTGCGCCGCAGGCGATCGCGCTGCAACCGATCCTCGCTTTCCTGCCTGCGATCGCGGGCAGCGCGGGTACGGTCGCGCCCGGTGACGGCACGGTCAGGCAGGGCATCGTCCTGGAGACCAACAACCCGCCGTCGTGCACCATCGGGTACGAGGGAACGCAGGAGATCCTCGACAGGATGCGCGCGGAGAATCCGAACTTCGACGACACCCAGCAGGATTTCCCGCTCAACACGAACGCGTCGTGCGAGGTGCCGCAGGGGAGCGTCACCGGCGTGCGCAGCGCCAACCGGATCGTCTTCGCCGATCCGGCGACCATCCAGCCGTGGGACTTCACCCCGAAGAAGGACCCCGATCGTCTCGACCTGAACCCGGTGGCGACGCAACTGGCGCCGTTGCTCGGGGTCACCCCCAAGTGAGCAGTGAGTAGGTTGTTGGAGTGAGTGCATCAGGATCCTCCGTCGTCGCACCCGACGAAGCCACTACGTCCCCGGAGATGCATCGGCACCGGAAGGGCCGTGGCCGGCCGCGCAGGGCTGCTACGGCAATCACCGGACTGCTGGCCGCCGTCACTCTCGGTGCCGCGGTGTGGTTCGGATTCGGCTGGGGTAAGGCCCTGTTCGTGGATCGACCGGTGGCCGATGCGCGCGACGCCGCCCTCTCGGGTGCCTTCCAGGCCGCGATCAATCTCAACAGTGTCGATGCCGAGAACGTCGACGCGTCGATCGAGAACATGCGATCGTCGATCACCGGTGAGGCGCTCGAGAACGATCTGGCGGCGACCGAGCAGCAGATCCGCGATCAGGTCGCCCAGACCGGAACGAGCATGGCGGGTGAAGTGCTGTTCGGAACTCTCACCGAACTCAACACCGACGACGAGGTGGCGAAGGCTCTGGTGGTCCTTGCGGTACGCACCACCACCCCGGAGAACTTCGTGACCAACAAGGTATCGGTGAACGTCTCCCTCCGGGAGGTAGACGGCGTGTGGAGGGCCGAGACGATCGAGCCGCTCGGCTCCGTGCAGATGGAGGCGGGACCCGCTCCGGGTGCTGTGCCTCCGGAAGCCGCTCCCGCTGCGCCCGCGCCTGCCGAGGCGCCGGCCCCGGAAGAACCTCAGGGACCGTGAGACTTGCCCCGCGTGCGGGCGTGAGTCTGCTCGAACCGATGAAGGAGTGTGTGTAGTGCCACCGCAGCGACGGAAGTCCGGACCGGGCGGACCGCCGCGTCGGCGCCCGAAGATCGCAGGGTCGACGCGTGCCCGGTCGTCGGATCCTTCGAACGCCGATCCCGCAGCCGAGACGACTCCAGTCGAGAGCCCTGCCGTCGAGAGCCCTGCCGTCGAGACGTCCGCGGCCGAGACACCCGCATCCGAGACACCCGCCACGGACACTCCTCGGGCGGACACTCCGCGCACGGAGACAACGGCTACGCCCCACGCCGACGACGGCGACGCCGACGACGGTGACCACGGCGACCGCGACCCCGACCAGGCTGCAGCGGTCTCCGCGACGAAGTCCGACGAGACGACGCCCGTCGCGCGCGTCTCTGCCACTGCGTCGCCGGCCGCGCCGGGGCGAGCCGGAACCCGGAGCATGCGCGCGCCCCTGGTGCTCGGTGCGGTTGCCGTGGCACTCGCCGTGGTGGCCGTCGTTGCCGCCTTCCGCCCGGGGACGAGCGTGTCCAACGAGGCATGGGTCGATGCTCCCGCCACGCGTGAGGTCACCGATGCTGCCAAGCAGGCCATCGAAGCCATGCACGGCTACGACTACGAGACGATCGACGAAGATTTCGCGGAGATCCGCAGTCTGCTCACCCCCGAGCGACTCGAGGAATTCGACGCGACGGCGGAGGTGACCAAACAGGCCGCGATCCAGACGCACACCGTGACCGAGGTGAACGTCCTGCACATCGGTGCGTCGGTTCTCGACGAGACGCAGGCGGAGGTCGCCGCGTACATCAACGTGAGCGCGACCGGCGACGGCATCGCCCAGGGCAGCGCCCAGGCGCCTGTGCTCGTGCGGATGGAGAAGGTCGACGGCAAGTGGCTGGTGTCCGAGATCCGGGACAGGTGACCGACGGGACGGGGTCCGCGCAGATTCGCGGATCTTGATCCTCCGCAAGGCTTGACGCAGCGGGCGCGAACGGTCACTCTATCGGTACGCCTGTGCGGTTCGTTCCTTCCCGCGCCGCTTGCCAGGTTTCTTTGAGGCACCCCTGTGGACATCTGCGTTTGCTTGGTGTAGGCTCGTTCTTTGCGCTGGCTGCCTCCTGTCCACTCCTCGATCGTCGAGACGGATTTCGCCCCGAGGGTGAGATCCTCCCGGTTGTTCGGTGAGTATTCAATCGGGTTGCGACCAGCGAAAACGCCCCACATGAAGAAGCAGGTACAGCGGCGGTCGCACCGGTTGGAGCGTCCCGCGTGAGGTGCTGGAAGGACGCATCTTGGCAGTCTCTAGCCAGACCAAGGCAGTAGCCGGAATCCCCGGAGCCCCGAAGAGGGTCTCGTTCGCGAAAATTCGCGAGCCTCTCGAAGTCCCAGGGCTCCTCGACATACAGACGGATTCCTTCGAATGGTTGATCGGCTCCGAGCGCTGGCGCGCGAAGGCTGCCGAACGACAAGACGGCCATCTCGTCGGCGGTCTCGAAGAGATCCTCCACGAACTCTCGCCCATCGAGGACTTCTCGGGCTCGATGTCCCTCTCCTTCTCCGACCCGCGCTTCGACGAGGTCAAGGCCTCCGTCGAGGAGTGCAAGGACAAGGACATGACGTACGCGGCTCCGCTGTTCGTCACCGCGGAGTTCATCAACAACAACACCGGCGAGATCAAGAGCCAGACGGTCTTCATGGGCGATTTCCCGATGATGACCGACAAGGGCACGTTCGTCATCAACGGCACTGAGCGCGTCGTCGTCTCGCAGCTCGTGCGTTCTCCGGGCGTGTACTTCGACAAGTCCGTCGACAAGAGCACCGAGAAGGACCTGCACAGCGTCAAGGTCATCCCCGGTCGCGGCGCCTGGCTCGAATTCGACGTCGACAAGCGCGACACCGTCGGTGTGCGCATCGACCGCAAGCGTCGTCAGCCCGTCACAGTGCTGCTCAAGGCGCTCGGCTGGTCCACCGAGCAGATCGTGGAGCGTTTCGGGTTCTCCGAGATCATGATGTCCACGCTCGAGAAGGACAACACGGCCGGCACCGACGAGGCGCTGCTCGACATCTACCGAAAGCTCCGCCCGGGTGAGCCGCCGACCAAGGAGAGCGCGCAGACCCTGCTGGAAAACCTCTTCTTCAAGGACAAGCGCTACGACCTCGCCCGCGTGGGTCGTTACAAGATCAACAAGAAGCTCGGCCTGAACTCGGGTCAGCCGATCGAGGCGTCCACCCTCACCGAGGAAGACATCGTCGCCACGATCGAGTACCTCGTGCGTCTGCACGCCGGCGAGAACAAGATGACCGTTCCCGGTGGCGTCGAGGTTCCCGTCGAGGTCGACGACATCGACCACTTCGGCAACCGTCGTCTGCGCACCGTGGGTGAGCTCATCCAGAACCAGATCCGCGTCGGCCTGTCCCGCATGGAGCGTGTGGTTCGCGAGCGGATGACCACTCAGGACGTCGAGGCGATCACGCCGCAGTCGCTGATCAACATCCGTCCTGTCGTGGCCGCGATCAAGGAGTTCTTCGGAACCTCCCAGCTGTCGCAGTTCATGGACCAGAACAACCCGCTGTCGGGCCTGACGCACAAGCGTCGTCTGTCCGCGCTCGGCCCGGGTGGTCTGTCGCGTGAGCGCGCCGGCCTCGAGGTCCGCGACGTCCACCCGTCGCACTACGGCCGCATGTGCCCCATCGAGACCCCTGAGGGCCCGAACATCGGCCTGATCGGTTCGCTGTCGGTGTACGCACGGGTCAATCCGTTCGGCTTCATCGAGACCCCGTACCGCAAGGTCGAGGGCGGCGTGGTCACCGACGAGGTCGCCTACCTCACGGCCGACGAAGAGGACCGCTACCTCATCGCGCAGGCGAACTCGCCGATCGCCGCGGACGGAACGTTCGCTGAAGATCGCGTGCTCGTCCGTAAGAAGGGCGCGGAGATCGAGTACGTCTCGGCCGACACCGTCGAGTACATGGACGTCTCGCCTCGCCAGATGGTCTCCGTCGCTACCGCGATGATTCCGTTCCTCGAGCACGACGACGCCAACCGTGCACTCATGGGCGCGAACATGCAGCGTCAGGCTGTCCCGCTCGTGCGCAGCGAGTCTCCGATCGTCGGCACCGGCATGGAACTCCGTGCCGCTGTGGACGCCGGCGACGTCATCGTCACCGAGAAGAGCGGTGTGGTGGAGGAGGTCTCGGCCGACTTCATCACCGTGATGGCCGACGACGGCAACCGCCGGACGTACCGCCTGCGCAAGTTCGATCGCTCCAACCAGGGCACCTGCTCCAACCAGCGTCCGATCGTGGACGAGGGTCAGCGCGTGGAGTCCGGCCAGGTCCTCGCCGACGGCCCCTGCACCCAGAACGGTGAGATGGCGCTCGGCAAGAACCTGCTCGTGGCGATCATGCCGTGGGAAGGCCACAACTACGAGGACGCGATCATCCTGTCGCAGCGCCTCGTGGAGGAGGACGTGCTCACCTCGATCCACATCGAGGAGCACGAGATCGACGCCCGCGACACCAAGCTCGGTGCCGAGGAGATCACCCGGGACATCCCGAACGTCTCCGACGAGGTCCTCGCGGATCTCGACGAGCGCGGCATCGTCCGCATCGGTGCCGAGGTCCGCGACGGCGACATCCTCGTCGGCAAGGTCACGCCGAAGGGCGAGACCGAGCTGACCCCCGAGGAGCGCCTGCTCCGCGCGATCTTCGGTGAGAAGGCGCGCGAGGTTCGCGACACGTCGCTCAAGGTTCCGCACGGTGAGACCGGCAAGGTCATCGGCGTCCGCGTGTTCTCGCGCGAGGACGACGACGATCTGCCCCCCGGTGTCAACGAGCTCGTCCGCGTGTACGTGGCACAGAAGCGCAAGATTCAGGACGGCGACAAGCTCGCCGGCCGCCACGGCAACAAGGGCGTCATCGGCAAGATCCTTCCGCAGGAAGACATGCCTTTCCTGTCGGACGGCACGCCGGTCGACATCATCCTCAACACGCACGGTGTTCCGCGTCGTATGAACATCGGCCAGATCCTCGAGACGCATCTCGGCTGGATCGGCAAGGCGGGCTGGAACATCCAGATCGCCGACGACGGCAGCCGCCCCGAGTGGGCAGAGAACCTCGCCGAGGAGATGGTGTCGGCAGATCCCGACACCAACATCGCCACCCCGGTGTTCGACGGTGCCCGTGAAGAGGAACTGACCGGTCTGCTCTCGTCGACGCTGCCCAACCGTGACGGCGAAGTCATGGTCGGGCCCGACGGCAAGGCGACCTTGTTCGACGGACGTTCCGGCGAGCCGTTCCCGTACCCCGTGTCGGTCGGCTACATGTACATCATCAAGCTGCACCACTTGGTCGACGACAAGATCCACGCTCGTTCGACCGGTCCGTACTCGATGATCACCCAGCAGCCGCTCGGCGGTAAGGCCCAGTTCGGTGGCCAGCGCTTCGGTGAGATGGAGTGCTGGGCCATGCAGGCCTACGGTGCCGCGTACACGCTCCAGGAACTCCTCACCATCAAGTCCGACGACGTCGTGGGCCGCGTGAAGGTCTACGAGGCGATCGTCAAGGGCGAGAACATCCCGGAGCCGGGTATCCCGGAGTCCTTCAAGGTGCTCCTCAAGGAACTCCAGTCGCTGTGCCTGAACGTCGAGGTGCTCTCCAGCGACGGCGCGGCCATCACGATGGCCGACGGCGACGACGAGGATCTCGAACGGGCTGCCGCCAACCTGGGCATCAACCTTTCCCGCAACGAGTCGGCCACCGTCGACGACCTCGCGAACTAGGAGCCGAGCCGATGCGGTACGCCACCGAGTAGAACCGGGACGCGTACCGCATCGGGCCCCGGCAGCGATAGCGACAACTAGCAGCAACAAAGCCCGCACAGGGGAAAGGAAGTTACGTGCTCGACGTCAACTTCTTCGATGAACTCCGGATCGGCCTGGCCACCGCCGAGGACATCCGTAACTGGTCGTACGGCGAGGTCAAGAAGCCTGAGACCATCAACTACCGCACGCTCAAGCCCGAGAAGGACGGCCTCTTCTGCGAGAAGATCTTCGGCCCCACCCGGGACTGGGAGTGCTACTGCGGTAAGTACAAGCGCGTCCGCTTCAAGGGCATCATCTGCGAGCGCTGCGGCGTCGAGGTGACTCGCGCCAAGGTGCGGCGTGAGCGGATGGGCCACATCGAACTGGCCGCGCCCGTCACCCACATCTGGTACTTCAAGGGTGTGCCGAGCCGTCTCGGCTACTTGCTCGACCTCGCTCCGAAGGATCTCGAAAAGATCATCTACTTCGCTGCGTACGTCATCACCGCAGTCGACGACGACCTGCGTCACAACGAACTCTCGACCCTCGAGGCCGAGATGGAGGTCGAGAAGAAGGCTGTCGCAGATCAGCGCGACGCCGACCTCGAGGCCCGTGCGCAGAAGCTCGAAGCAGACCTGGCCGAGCTCGAGGCCGAGGGTGCCAAGTCCGACGTCCGCCGCAAGGTCAAGGACGGCGGCGAGCGCGAGATGCGTCAGCTGCGCGACCGCTCGCAGCGCGAACTCGATCGCCTGGACGAGATCTGGAGCACCTTCACGAAGCTGAAGCCGAAGGATCTCATCGTCGACGAGATGCTCTACCGCGAGCTGCAGGACCGCTACGGGGAGTACTTCACCGGTGCCATGGGCGCCGAGGCGATCCAGAAGCTCATCGAGAACTTCGACATCGATGCCGAGGCCGAGTCGCTGCGCGAGACCATCCGCAGCGGCAAGGGCCAGAAGAAGCTGCGCGCGCTCAAGCGACTCAAGGTCGTCGCGGCGTTCCAGCAGTCCGGCAACTCGCCCATGGGCATGGTGCTCGACGCCGTTCCGGTGATCCCGCCGGAGCTTCGCCCGATGGTTCAGCTCGACGGCGGCCGTTTCGCGACGTCCGACCTCAACGATCTGTACCGCCGCGTGATCAACCGCAACAACCGCCTCAAGCGACTGATCGATCTCGGTGCTCCCGAGATCATCGTCAACAACGAGAAGCGGATGCTGCAGGAGTCCGTCGACGCGTTGTTCGACAACGGTCGTCGTGGCCGGCCCGTCACGGGTCCGGGCAACCGCCCGCTCAAGTCGCTGTCCGATCTGCTCAAGGGCAAGCAGGGCCGCTTCCGTCAGAACCTGCTCGGTAAGCGCGTCGACTACTCGGGCCGTTCGGTCATCGTCGTCGGTCCTCAGCTCAAGCTGCACCAGTGCGGCCTGCCCAAGCTGATGGCGCTCGAGCTGTTCAAGCCGTTCGTCATGAAGCGTCTGGTGGATCTCAACCACGCGCAGAACATCAAGTCCGCCAAGCGGATGGTCGAGCGTCAGCGCGCTCAGGTGTGGGATGTCCTCGAAGAGGTCATCAGCGAGCATCCGGTTCTGCTGAACCGTGCTCCCACGCTGCACCGTCTGGGCATCCAGGCGTTCGAGCCGCAGCTCGTCGAGGGCAAGGCCATTCAGCTCCACCCGCTGGTGTGTGAGGCCTTCAACGCCGACTTCGACGGTGACCAGATGGCCGTGCACCTTCCGCTGTCCGCGGAGGCGCAGGCCGAGGCCCGCATCCTGATGCTGTCCTCGAACAACATCCTGTCGCCGGCTTCGGGTCGTCCGCTCGCCATGCCTCGTCTGGACATGGTGACCGGTCTGTACCACCTGACCCGTCTGCGTGAAGACGCTCCGGGTGCCTACCAGCCGGCCACCGGCGATCAGGCCGAGCAGGGCGTGTACTCGTCCCCGGCCGAAGCGCAGATGGCTGTCGACCGCGGCGTGCTCTCGGTTCAGGCTCCGATCAAGGTGCGGCTCACGCACCAGCGTCCGTCGCGTGAACTCGAGAACGAGCTGTTCCCCGAGGGCTGGAAGTACGGCCAGGCGTGGACGGCGGAGACGACCCTCGGTCGTGTCCTGTTCAACGAGCTCCTGCCGGTCAACTACGGCTTCGTCAACGACATCATGCCGAAGAAGCGTCAGGCCGCGATCATCAACGATCTCGCCGAGCGCTACCCGATGATCGTCGTCGCGCAGACCGTCGACAAGCTCAAGGACGCCGGCTTCTACTGGGCCACTCGTTCGGGCGTGACCATCTCGATGGCGGACGTGCTCGTTCCGCCGGAGAAGAAGGACATCCTCGAGCGTTACGAGGGCCAGGCCGACGCGATCCAGCGGCAGTACGACCGAGGAAAGCTCTCCGAGGACGAGCGTCGCGATTCGCTCGTCAAGCTGTGGCAGGAAGCGACCGAAGAGGTCGGTCAGGCCATGGAGGCGCACTACCCGGACGACAACCCGATCCCCACGATCGTCAAGTCGGGTGCTGCGGGCAACATGACCCAGATCCGCTCGCTGGCGGGTATGAAGGGCCTGGTGACAAACCCGAAGGGCGAGTTCATTCCTCGTCCGATCAAGTCCTCGTTCCGTGAGGGCCTGACCGTCGCCGAGTACTTCATCAACACGCACGGCGCTCGTAAGGGTCTGGCCGATACCGCTCTGCGTACCGCCGACTCGGGTTACCTGACCCGTCGTCTGGTGGACGTGTCGCAGGACGTCATCGTGCGTGAGGTCGACTGCGGTACGCCGCGTGGCATCGAGATGATCATCGCCGAGCCCGAGCGTGACGCCGACGGCAACGAGACCGGCAAGCTGGTCCGCGACGCCCATATCGAGACGAGCACGTACGCCCGTACGCTCGCCACCGATGCGGTCGACAAGGACGGCAACGTCGTCGTCGAGCGTGGTTCCGATCTCGGTGACCCCGCGATCGAGGCACTGCTCGAGGCCGGTATCCGCAAGGTGAAGGTCCGTTCGGTCCTGACCTGCGACACCGGAACCGGTGTGTGTGCCACCTGCTACGGCCGCTCGATGGCGACCGGCAAGCTCGTCGACATCGGCGAAGCCGTCGGTATCGTCGCAGCACAGTCGATCGGTGAGCCCGGTACGCAGCTGACCATGCGTACCTTCCACCAGGGTGGTGTCGGTGAGGACATCACCGGCGGTCTGCCGCGTGTCCAGGAGCTGTTCGAGGCACGTGTGCCGAAGGGCAAGGCTCCGATCGCCGACGTGTCCGGCCGTATCCGCCTCGAGGACGACGATCGTTTCTACAAGATCACGATCATCCCCGACGACGGTGGCGAGGAGGTCGTGTACGACAAGCTGTCCAAGCGTCAGCGTCTGCACGTCATCCGCAAGGCCAACGGCACCGAAGGTGTCCTCGCCGACGGTGACCACGTGGAAGTCGGTCAGCAGCTTCTCGAAGGTGCTGCCGATCCGCACGAGGTGCTGCGCGTGATGGGTCCCCGTCAGGTCCAGGTCCACCTGGTCCACGAGGTCCAGGAGGTGTACCGGAGCCAGGGTGTGTCGATCCACGACAAGCACATCGAGGTCATCGTGCGCCAGATGCTGCGTCGCGTGACGATCATCGACTCGGGTGCGACGGAGTTCCTGCCCGGTTCGCTCGTCGAGCGGAGCGAGTTCGAGGCTGCCAACCGTCGTGTGGTCCAGGAAGGCGGCGAGCCGGCTGCCGGACGTCCGGTCCTCATGGGCATCACGAAGGCCTCGCTTGCGACCGATTCGTGGTTGTCGGCAGCGTCGTTCCAGGAGACCACTCGTGTGCTCACCGACGCGGCCATCAACTGCCGCTCGGACAAGCTGATCGGTCTCAAGGAGAACGTGATCATCGGCAAGCTGATCCCTGCCGGTACCGGCATCAACAAGTACCGGAACATCCAGGTTCAGCCCACCGAGGAAGCACGTGCTGCCGCCTACGCGATCCCGGCGTACGACGACCAGTACTACTCTCCGGACGGCTTCGGCCAGAACACCGGTGCCGCGGTTCCGCTGGACGACTACGGTTACTCCAACGATTACCGGTAGTCCGGTGTCCTAGGACAGCACGACAGAGGTCCCGCCCCTATCTCTTCGGGGCGGGACCTCTTCGTCGTCCAGGGCTTCGTCGTCCAAGGCTTTGTGTCGGGGCCTTGCGTCGTCCGGAGCGTCAGGTCGTCCGGGGCGTTATCGGGGGATGTGGAAGTCGACGAGTTCGGCCCGGCCCGCTTCGAGTTCGTCCCAGCGTCCCCGGACTGTGAGGACGGCGATCGAGGAGGTCGGGAACTTCTCTGCGACCTGCTGCGCCGCGTCCGTGCCGTGGTCGCTGATCAGATCCAGCACTGTCGCGGACAGTGTCGGTTCGTGCCCCACGACGAGCAACGTTCGGACGTCTTTCGGAACCGACCGGATCTCCTCGACGAGCGCAGCAGGGCCGGTGAGGTACAGGCTGTCCCGGTAGTCGACCGGCGCGTCGATACCGGCTTCGGCCAGCGTTCTGCGGGTGCGGGTCGCCGACGAGCACAGCACCGCATCGATCGGGGGCGCGGAGGCTCTGATCCACCGCCCTGCGAGCCCCGCCTCTCGGCGTCCGCGCGGTGAAAGGGGGCGGTCGTGATCGTCCACGTCGTCCGGGTACGCGGACTTGCCGTGGCGCAGCAAGATCAGAGTGCGGGTCATGGGCTCCACCGTAGGGCGTCAGAGGTGTACGACCCGGGCGACCGCGCGGGCGCGTTCGTTCACCGTGAACCACAGGGTCACGCCGTCCGGGTCGTCGAGGGCACGCAGGACGAGGGTCTCCCCGGTCGCGATGGGCCGCAAGTGCTCGATGATCGCCCGGTAGGGCGACTTCTGCAGGTCGGGACGCGACGCCAGCAATTCTTCGACCCCGTGCCAGTAGACGGCGTTGTTCACATGCCCGAACGGGTCGAAATCTGTTACGCGTAACGGGAATTCGCGAGTTTTGGTGGGCTCTCCGGTCGGTGTGGGCGGAAGCCACGCGCGCCATTTGAGCCGGGTGTCGGTCGCGTACCGGGACATGTGGTCGAACAGGGCGTCGCTGATGCGGGTGGGGGCGCCGGTCGTGGGGCCGATGTCGATCCAGAAGGCCGCAGTCTCGATGAACGGCCCGGTTTCGTCGAGATCCGGGTCCTCCAGTCGTACTCGCACATTCGCCCACCGCGTGGAAAGCGCATCGCACCACCGGCTCAGGCGGAGATGCTGGGCCAACCGTGCGGGGCGATGCACATCGATCACTGTGCGCCGGACGATCCACATGGGATCGGTGTGTACGGCGTCGACCGCCTCGAGATTGTCGGTGCCGATGTCCTGCAGGTATCGCGCGACACCGTCGAGCCGCAGGCGCTGCGCGGTGTCCACGTCGCCGGTGCGCACGGTGCGTTCGGTGTGAAAGGGGGCTGCCCCGTCGGGGAGCGCCGCGAGCGGCCGGGCCCAGAATGTGTCGTCCGTGGATGTCGCTGTTGCCACTCGTCGTCCCCCTGTGTCGGATATCCGATCGTGCGATTCTCGCAGCCGCCCGGGGTGCTCGCAGGGCGTCTTGCGAACCCGGTGTGGCGCCGACTACAGTTATTAGTGTTACGGTCTGTTACATGAACTTGGCGGTCGTGCCGCCTCCGCCCTTTCCCGAGGACATCGTCATGGCCTACGTGATCACCCAGACGTGCTGCAACGACGCGAGTTGTGTCGCGGTATGCCCGGTGAACTGCATCCATCCCTCGCCGGACGAACCCGGGTTCGCGACTGCCGAGATGCTCCACATCGATCCCGTGGTCTGCATCGACTGCGGGGCATGCGCCGACGCCTGCCCCGTCGAGGCGATCCTCCCCAGCGACAAACTCGAACCGTCGCAGGCACGCTTCGCCGAGATCAACGCCGATTACTACCGGGACAACCCGTCGCCCGAGGGCTGGCTTCCGCTTGCTCCCTCCCAGGCTCCGCCTCGCGGGCAGGGCACGCTCCGTGTGGCCGTCGTCGGCGCGGGCCCCGCCGCTTGTTACGCCACGCAGTCGCTGCTCGAGCGTTCCGACGTCGAGGTCGAGATGTTCGACCGCTTGCCCACTCCCTTCGGACTGGTGCGCGCCGGTGTCGCACCCGATCATCCCGGCACCAAGAGCGTCACCGACTCCTTCGAATGGTCCTTCCGGCGTGACGCGTTCGCGCTCCACCTCGATACGGAGATCGGTCGAGATCTGACGCACGACGAACTCCTCGAGCACCACCACGCCGTCGTCTACGCGGTGGGGGCGTCGGCGGACCGCCGACTCGGAATCGCCGGTGAAGACCTCCCCGGAAGTCATGCGGCCACCGAGTTCGTGGCCTGGTACAACGGGCATCCCGATTACGCCGACCGCACCTTCGACCTCTCCGGTGAGCGCGCCGTGATCGTGGGGAACGGTAACGTCGCACTCGACGTCGCCCGCATCCTCACCATGGACGTGGGCGAACTCGCTCGCACGGACATCGCCGACCACGCATTGAAGGCATTGCGCAACAGCAACATCCGCGAAGTCGTGCTGCTCGGGCGCCGCGGTCCCGCGCAGGCTGCGTACAGCAACCCGGAGTTCGTCGCACTCGCCGATCTCCACGGAGTCGACGTCGTCATCGACGCCGCGGACCTCGACCTCGATCCGGTCAGCGCCCGCGCCGCCGACGAAGATCCCGTCGTGGCGTCGAAGGTGCGCCTTGCCCGCGAGTACGCGCAACGGCCACTCCGGCCCGGCAACCGGCGCATCGTGTTCCGCTTCTTCGCCGCGCCACACGAACTGCTCGGCGACGACCACGTGACGGGGGTGCGGGTCGCGCGCACCGCATTCGCCGATACCGGTGACGCGGCGGTGGTCCGTCCGACCGGTGACTTCGACGACCTCCCGGCGACGCTCGTGCTCCGGTCGATCGGATACCGGGGTGTGCCGATACCCGGGGTCCCGTTCGACGAGGCACGCGGAGTCGTCCCCAACTCGGAGGGGCGCGTCGGGCCCGGCGTGTACGTCGCCGGGTGGATCAAGCGGGGGCCGAGCGGGGTCATCGGCACCAACAAGTCGTGTGCACGCGAGACGGTGACTTCACTGCTGGCGGATTTCGACTCCGGCGCATTGCGCGAACCACGTGGTGACCGCAGGGCGCTGCACAAGCTGCTCGGCCGGCGGCGACCCGAACGGGTCGACCTCGACGGTTGGCGGGCGATCGACGCCGCCGAACGAAAGGCGGGCGTCGCTCAGGGGCGACCGCGAGTGAAGATCACCGACCGCGAGGTGCTCGTCGAACTCGGACGCCGTCGCCGTCGACTGCCGTTGATCGGAGCGGTCCGCCGGTAAACCGGTTGGGGCACGGCGACGGCGGTCGTTAAGATCATTCGGCGTTTCGCAGCCGCCATCGAGGTCGACGACGACCCCACGGGCCGGCTCCTTGCGTGACGCTTCTTTCTCTTGCGCGGGTGCTCACCTGCGCCGACCCTGGAGTGATCCCATGACAGCGCCGCCCGCCAAATCCCCGGATCAGCCGAGCGACAAGCTCGACGCCGCCGTACTGAAGATCGCGTCGGTCGTCGTGCTCGGTGCCATCATGTCGATTCTCGACGTCACCGTGGTGTCGGTGGCACTGCCGACGTTCATGTCGGAGTTCGAGGCCACCTACGCGACTGTCGCGTGGACCATGACGGCCTACACCCTCGCGCTCGCGAGCGTGATCCCGCTCACGGGCTGGGCCGCGGATCGCTTCGGAACCAAGCGGCTCTACCTGACGGCTCTCGTGCTCTTCGTCGCCGGTTCCGTGCTGTGCAGCGTCGCGTGGGATGTGACCTCACTGATCGCTTTCCGCGTCGTCCAGGGCTTCGGCGGCGGCATGCTCATGCCGCTCGGCATGACGATCATGACGCGTGCTGCCGGGCCGCACCGCGTGGGCCGGGTCATGGCGGTCCTCGGAATCCCCATGCTGCTCGGACCCATCGGCGGCCCGATTCTCGGCGGCTGGCTCATCGATGTCGCGACGTGGCACTGGATCTTCCTCATCAACCTGCCGATCGGGCTGATCGCACTGATCGTCGCCGTGGTCGTGTTGCCGAAGGATGCGCCGAAGGCGTCGGAGTCGTTCGATTTCCGAGGCATGCTGCTGCTCTCGCCGGGACTCGCGCTCTTCCTCTTCGGCGTCTCATCCATCCCGGAAACCGGGACCGTCTTCTCCGCACGGGTGCTGGTCAGCGGACTCGCGGGTCTCGCACTCATCGCGGCGTTCGTCGTCCACGCCCTTCGCACCGACCACCCGCTCATCGATCTGAGGCTGTTCGGCAATCGTCAACTGACGTTCGCCGTCCTGACGATGTCGGTGTTCGCCATCGGCTTCTTCGGTGCCGGGCTGCTGTTCCCGAGCTATTTCCTCCAGGTGCGGGGCGAGACCACCCTCGCAGCCGGGCTCCTGCTCGCACCGCAGGGTATCGGCGCGATGCTCACGATGCCCATCGCGGGACAGCTGGTCGACCGCATCGGGCCGGGGAAGATCGTGCTGACCGGTCTCGCACTGGTGGCCCTGGGCATGAGCGTGTTCACCCAGGTCGGTGTCGACACCGGTTACCCGCTGCTTCTGGGAGCACTGTTTGTGATGGGCATGGGTATGGGCTGCACGATGATGCCCACCATGACCGCCGCGCTGCAGACCCTCACCGACAGCAGCATCGCGCGCGGTTCGACGTTGATGAACATCGTCCAGCAGGCTGCCGGCTCCATCGGCACGGCGATGATGTCGGTGATCCTCACCAGCCGGATCATCGCGCCGCAGGGTGCGCCCGAGGGGTCGTCCGGCCAGCCCGACGCCGAGATGCTCGCGCAGCTTCCTCCCGAGATGCAGCAGTCGGTGCTGAGCTCACTCGCCGAGGCGTTCGGGTTCACCTTCCTCGTCGCGACCATCGTGATGGTGTTCGCGCTGATTCCGGCGGCGTTCCTTCCCCGGAAACGTGCCGAGAAGCCCGAGGGCACAGGCGCCCCCGTCGTGATGCACTGACCTCGCGGGCCGGTGCGGTGGCGCATCGAACATCTGCGTGGTGCGGGGGCCGTGACGTAGGTCGCGGCCCCCGTTCGCGTTCCCCGATAGGCTCGGCCGGAGCAGAGCCCGCGAACGAAACGGACAGGTGCATGAGCCTCGATTCTCCCGACCGGACCTCCCTGCCCCGACGCACACTGCTCGGTGGGGCCGGAGCGGCAGCGGCCGTCGCTGCCCTCACGGCGTGTGGTGCGTCCTCCGACGCGGCAGGCGATGCACCGCAGGCACAAACCCCGACGACGACGGCACGCCCCGGTCCCGACGCGGAAGTGGTCGCGGCCGTCGCCGATGTCCCCGTCGGAGGCGGGGTGCTCATCGAGGGCAGACGACTGGTACTCACACAGCCCACAGAGGGCGACTTCTGTGCGTTTCTCGCGTTGTGCACGCACCAGGGCTGCAACATCACCTCTGTCGAGGGCGACACGATCGTGTGCGCGTGCCACGGCAGCAAGTTCGCTCTCGACGGGACCGTGATGCAGGGTCCTGCCAAGCGTCCGCTGAAGGCGCAGCCCGTCGAAGCCCGGGGTACCGACCTCGTCGTCGGCTGACTCCCCTCGGGCGGACCGCCCGCACGCTAGGGTCGGACCTGTGGATTCGAGCCCGGGCAGGTGGCGTCCGAAGGCACTGCGGGACGGCGAGGACCCCGACCCGCGATTCACTCTCGCCAACGAGCGCACCTTTCTCGCGTGGATCCGGACGGCGCTCGGTCTGATCGCCGCCGCTGTGGGGCTCGAGGCCTTTGCCGGCGATGTCATCACCTCGAGCATCCGCACTGCGTTCGCGTGTGCGCTGCTCATCTGCGCCGCAATCCTCGTGGTTGTGGCGGTGGCACGCTGGCTGAGCGTCGAACGAGCGATGCGCACGCAACGCCCGCTCCCGCTGCCGTGGGCGTCGTTCCTGCTCGCCGGACTGCTCGCGACAGCAGGCATCGGGCTCGCCGTCGCGATAGCGGTGTGACCTCCCCATGAGGCACGACGACCCCGGACTTCAGCCCGAACGCACGAGCCTCGCCTGGATGCGCACCGGAGCCGCCCTCGGGGCCGTGGTGCTGGCGTTCATGCGGTTCACTCCGGGACCGGGTCCGGTGGTCGCGGCCGTGGGTCTGGTGTGCCTCACACCCGCGGTGATCGTGCTGCTCTCCGCCAGGTTCCGTCACCGTGCCCGCGTGCGAGATTTCGTCGCCGGGGAGGTGGACTATCTCTGGTGGCGCAACATCCTGGTCGCGGCAAGCGTCGTGGTGCTCGCGATCACGGCAGCAGTACTCATCGCGGTGTCGGGAGCCGCGTGAGTGCTCAGCCTCGACCCGGCCGTCGTCACATCTTCAGACCGCCTGTCTACCAGGTACGGACACCCGTCTCGTCGTGGAGTATCCCCGTGGGTCCGTCGGCGCCGACGCGGGTAATGCCCGTTCACGCGAATACGACGACGCCGGTCAACGCGATCGCCGCGACCCACACCGTCGTCACGGCGGCCAAGACCAGCGGACGCCATCCCAGGCCGCGAATCATGTCGCGGTGCACGCCTGTTCCCAGCGCGAACATCGCGACGGTGAGCAGCGCGACCTGAGCGCTGTGCGCGACCTCCAGTGCCTGCGGCGGGACCATGCCGGTCGCGCGGACGGCGACGAGGACCAGGAAGCCCACGAGGAACGCGGGTACGAGCGGAGGGTTGTGCCCGTCGCCCCGCGCGTTGCCGCTGCCCCGCGCGTTGCCGCTGCCCCGCGCGTTGCCGCTGCCCCGCGCGTTGCCGCTGCCCCGCGCGTTGCCGCTGCGCCGCGCCACGGCGCCTACGACGGCGACCACCGGGGCCAGCAGCGCGACTCGCGCGAGTTTGACGGTGACCGCGACGGCGAGCGCACCGCCGGCGGCTGCCGTCGTGGCGTCGAGGGCGGTTCCCGCCGCCACGACCTGGGCAACCTCGTGGATCGCTGCTCCCGCCCACATGCCCGCTTCGGTCGAGTCGAGTCCCAAGACGCCGGCGAGGGCGGGAAGGAGCGGGATCATTGCGGTGCCGAAGACGACGACGAGGGCGATCGTCGTGACGAGTTCTCGTTTGCGCGCATCGATCACGCCGTCGACCGCGGCGGCAGCGGCGGCGCCGCAGATCGAGAAGCCGCACGCGATGAGCACTCGTTCGGACCAGCCGACGCCGAGCCACCTTCCGAACAGCAGAGCGCCGCCGATGCCTGCGGTGACCACCGCGGCCGCGACGCCCATCGCACCCCAGCCGAGCCCGACGACATCGGATATGGCGAGCTGCAACCCCAGCAGTGCGACACCGATCCGGAGGAGGCGCTTGGATGCCAGCGCCAGACCGGGTTCGAGCACGGCAAGGCGCGGCCCCACGTTGGCCACGGCGACTCCGAGCACGATCGCGATCAGCAGGGGACTCGTGCCGGAGAACAGGCGAGCGGAAGCGAGCGCGAGCGCGGCACCTGTTGCTGCGACGGCCAGGCCGGGAAGGACAGGGCGTATGCGTCGACGCAGGGGCTCGGTAGGAAGCGGAGCGATGACGGCGACCATGCTTCGAGCTTGTCGTGGATGCCGCTCCGCGACTAGCCGTCGATTCGGCATGAGGTCATATCTGATCGATATGAAGAAGCTGAGCGGCATATCGTATCGGTATGACTGACCGGCCGGATCTGGCTGCACTCGACCTGCTCGTCGGTATCGACGACCACGGTGGTCTGGGCGCAGCCGCGCGAAGCGCCGGGATCGCTCAACCCAACGCGACGCGCATGCTGCGACGGCTCGAGAAACAACTCGGGGCGGTGCTGGTCCGCCGTGGGCGCACGGGATCGGTGCTCACCCCGGAGGGCACCGTCGTCGCACACTGGGCGCGAGAGGCCCTCGCCGACATCGACCGCATGCTCGACGCCGCGGCCGCGCTTCGCGTCGACCATCATCCCGAACTCGTTGTCGCGGCATCGATGACGGTCGCCGAACATCTCATCCCGCGGTGGCTCGGGGAGTTCCGGGCGGTCCACAGCGACGTGCAGATCCAGTTGCAGGTACACAATTCGGTGCAGGTGTGCGACGCCGTCGCCGCGGATGAGTGCGACGTGGGGTTCGTCGAGGGCCCGTCGGTGCCGGAAGGGCTCTACAGCGTGCCGGTCGCGCGGGATCGGCTCGTCGTGGTGGTACCGCCGGACCACCCGTGGGCACGTAAGCGGCGACCGCTGACCGTTCCCGAGTTGGCTGCCACGCCGCTGGTTGTGCGGGAGGTGGGGTCGGGCACTCGCCGCACACTGGACCTCGCGCTCCAGGAGTACGAACGCCCGGCGCCTCTGCTCGAACTCGGCAGCAGCGCGGCGGTACGAACGAGCGTGCTCGGTGGCGTCGGTCCCGCGGTTCTCAGCACGCTGGCGGTGGCCGACGACCTGGAATCCGGCCGGTTGCGTGCGGTGGAGGTCGACGGCCTCGATCTTCCCCGGGTGTTGCGCGCCGTGTGGCGGCCGCCGCGTGCCCTCGCGGGGTCCGCCGGTGAACTCGTCCGGTCGATCACTCGCGGCCGCTGACCTCCGGGACCGGAGCCACGGCCGTCTGGGGCCGCGAGTTGCGCAACGCCCCGATCCCGGCGGCGACGACGAGCGCGATGCCGGTGGCGGAGAGTGGGTCGAGGAACTGGCCGAGCACGACGACGCCGGCGAGGGCGGCGGCTGCGGGTTCGAGCGCGATCAGGATCGCGAAGACGTTCTTGGACAGGTCGCGTAGTGCGCGGATCTCGAGGCTGTAGGGGATCACCGACGACAGCAGTGCCACGGCGAAACCGGCAGCGAGAAACGTCGGGGAGAGCATCTGGGTTCCGGCGGAGAAGATACCGAGCGGCAACACCGCCGCTGCTGCGATCGCGGTCGCGCCCGCGAGACCCGCGGTGCCGGAGAGTGCAGAGCCGGGAAGTGACGTCGCGACGTACGATCCGGCGACGATGTACCCCGCCCACGCGGCGGCCGCGACGAGCGCCAGCGCGACGCCCACCGGATCGAGGCCGGCCGCGAGTCCGTCGCCGTGCCCCGCACCGAGGCACAGGATGCCGGCGAGTGCGAGCAGAACCCACACTCCGTCTCGGATCCGCCGCGACAGCACGGCCGCGACGGTGAGCGGCCCGAGGAATTCGATCGTGACCGTGGTGGCGAGGGGAAGTCGCGTGAGGGCCGCGTAGAAGAACGTGTTCATCACCGCGAGGCTCGCTCCGAGCGCGAGGACTCCCTGCCACTCGATGCGGGTCCACCGGTGGACCGGGGGGCGCGCGATCGCACACAACACCAGTGCGGCGAAGAGCAATCGCACGGTGACCGTGCCCGCCGCGCCCGCCTGATCGAACAGGGTTGTCGCAAAAGCGGCCCCGAACTGCATCGACAGCACGGCCCCCAGCACCGCCACGACGGGCACAGCGGTGCCCCCGTGATCTTTGTCGGCCATCCGTCCTCCGCAGTTGTCGTCGTCGATGCGCCCAGTCTCGCCGAACGTACTGCGGGCCGCGCGACATAAAACAATCACGCCTGCTTGATTCTTGCGCTCGCACGTGTGACCCTTGTCGCATGGTGGAGTTGCACAATCGCGCTGCGGACCTGCATGCCCTGCTCGACGACCTCCGGGCCGAAGGGGAGGCGCTCGACGACCTCGTCGCGGACCTGCCCGCAGAGCAATGGGCTCGCGCCACGCCCGCAGAAGGCTGGACGATCGCGCATCAGATCGGTCACCTGTTGTGGACGGATCGCGCCGCGCTCACCGCCATTCGTGATCCCGAAGCGTTCCGTGCTGCAGTCGTCGAAGCGTTCGCTGACCCTCTCGGGTTCGTCGACTCCGGGGCTGCGGAACTGGCGCAACTCCCCGCAACCGATCTCCTCGGCGACTGGCGCGAAACACGGAACGAACTCGCACTCGCCCTCGCCGACGTCCCGCAGGGCACCAAGATCATCTGGTACGGGCCGCCGATGTCGGCTGCATCGATGGCTACGGCGCGACTGATGGAGACCTGGGCGCACGGCGGCGATGTCGCCGACGCCCTCGGAGTCGCGCGGACCCCCACCGCCCGGTTGCGGCACATCGCTCACCTCGGTGTCCGCACCCGCGACTTCGCGTACATCATCCGTGACGCCACACCGCCCGCCGAGCCGTTCCGTGTCGCCCTGACCGCACCCGACGGCAGCGAATGGACCTGGGGACCCGACGACGCGCGGCAAACCGTCACCGGACCGGCCCTCGACTTCTGCATGCTCGTCACCCAGCGAGTGCACCGCGCCGACACTGCGCTCGTCGCCACCGGCGCCGACGCCGACGCCTGGCTCGACTTCGCGCAGGCGTTCGCCGGACCACCCGGAGCGGGTCGCGCGCCCGGCGAGGCGGTGTCGTGACCTCCGTGCCGGCGGTGCCGCCGCGTGACGGCCGCCGTGCCGTGCGCATCGGCAATTGCTCCGGGTTCTACGGGGACAGGCTGTCGGCGATGCGTGAAATGCTCGAGGGCGGCGAACTCGATTACCTCACAGGCGATTACCTCGCCGAACTCACCATGCTCATCCTCGGCCGTGACCGGATGAAGAACCCGGACCTCGGGTACGCGAAGACCTTCCTGCGACAACTCGAGGAATGCATGGGTCTCGCGCTCGACAAGGGCGTGCGGATCGTGACGAACGCCGGGGGCCTCAACCCCGCCGGACTGGCGGTCGCGGTGCGCGAACTTGCCGCCCGGCTCGGGCTCGACGTCGCGGTCGCGCACGTCGAAGGCGACGACCTGCTCGGGCGCATCGACGAACTCGGGCTCGCGGGAGACCTCAGGCCGATGACGGCCAACGCCTATCTCGGTGCGTGGGGCATCGTCGACTGCCTTCGCTCGGGTGCAGACATCGTCGTGACCGGACGCGTCACCGACGCTTCCCTCACCGTCGGGCCGGCCGCAGCTCACTTCGGATGGGGCACAGACGAGTTCGAGGCGCTCGCGGGCGCGGTCGTCGCCGGGCACGTCATCGAATGCGGCGCGCAGGCCACCGGAGGCAATTACGCATTCTTCACCGAACTCGGCGACCTCGACCGTCCCGGTTTCCCGATCGCCGAGATCGAAGCCGACGGTTCCTCGACCGTCACGAAGCATCCCGGCACCGGCGGGGCCGTCACGGTGGGTACGGTCACCGCGCAACTGCTCTACGAGATCGGCGGTGCTCGATACCTCGGCCCCGATGTCACCGCCCGCCTCGACACCGCGATCCTCGAGGACGCCGGGACCGACCGGGTCCGAATCTCCGGCGTACGGGGTGAGGCACCGCCGCAGACGCTCAAGGTATGTCTGAACGCGCTCGCGGGTTTCCGCAACACCGCGGAGTTCGTGCTCACCGGGCTCGACATCGATGCGAAGGCCGCTCTCGTGCGACGGCAGATCGAAGCGAACCTCCCGGTGCGGCCCGCCGAACTCGAATGGACGCTCGCGCGCACCGACCATTCCGACGCCGACACGGAAGAGGCTGCGAGTGCACTGCTCCGGTGCGTCGTGCGCGATCCGGATCCGGCCGTGGCCGGACGCGGATTCACCTCGACAGCAGTAGAATTCGGTCTCTCCGGTTATCCGGGTTTCCACCTCACCTCGCCGCCGGCACAGGCCGGCGCGTACGGCGTCTACACCGCGGGGTTCGTCGGTGCCGAACTTGTGCCCCACATCGCGGTACTGCCGGACGGCACCCGCATCGACGCGTCCCGGGCCACCTCGGACCGGGCGCCCGGCACAGAGTCTTCACACGAGCTGTCCTTACCGGAACAGGCGCTCCCCGAGCCACTTCCACCCGGGCCGACGCGACGCGCCCCTCTCGGCACCGTCGCAGGTGCCCGCAGCGGAGACAAGGGCGGCGACGCCAACATCGGTGTCTGGGCACGTGACGACGATGGGTTCCGCTGGCTCGTCCACGCTCTCACCGTCGACACCCTGAAGAACCTCCTTCCCGAGACAGCGCCGCTTGCCGTCACCCGCCACGTGCTGCCGAATCTGCGCGCGGTCAACTTCGTCGTGACCGGCATCCTCGGACGTGGTGTCGCCTCCCAGGCGCGATTCGACCCCCAGGCGAAAGGACTCGGCGAATGGCTGCGTTCCCGCTACCTGGACATCCCACTCTCTCTTCTGGAGGACGCAGCGTGAACATGTGGACAACCGACGAGCGCACGTCGCTGCGCGACATGGTGACCGCGTTCGTGCAGCGGGAGATCCTGCCGGACCTCGACGAGTGGGAACGCGACGGTGAACTTCCTCGCGACCTCCACAAGAAGGCGGCCGAGGTCGGACTGCTCGGCAGCGGCTTCCCGGAAGCTGTCGGAGGGTCCGGGGGCGACGGCGCGGACGTCGTGACCGTGTGCGAGGCGTTCCACGAGGCCGGGGGGTCCGGCGGAGCATTCTCTTCCCTGTTCACGTGCGGAATTGCGTTGCCGCACTTGATCGCCGCCGGGGATCCCGCGCAGATCGACCGCTGGGTGCGCCCCACCCTCGCGGGCGACCTGATCGGTTCGCTCGCCATCACCGAACCGGGAGGCGGATCGGACGTCGGCCACCTGACCACGAGCGCGGTGCGTGACGGTGACCATTTCGTGGTCAACGGTGCGAAGACCTACATCACCTCCGGATGCCGCGCCGATTTCGTCGTCACCGCCGTCCGGACCGGCGGTCCGGGCGCCGGGGGCGTGTCCCTGCTGGTGATCGAGAAGGACACCCCGGGATTCACCGTCTCCCGGAAACTCGACAAGATGGGCTGGCGCGCATCCGACACCGCCGAGTTGTCCTTCGTCGACGTCCGGGTTCCGGTGACCAACCTCGTGGGCGCCGAGAACTCCGGATTCATGCAGATCGCGCAGGCATTCGTCTCCGAACGCGTCGGTCTTGCGGTGCAGGCATATGCGAGCGCGCAGCGCTGCCTCGACCTGACGGTCGCGTGGTGCCGCGACCGTGAGACCTTCGGCCGGCCGCTCGTCACCCGCCAAGCTGTGCAGCGCACTCTTGCCGACATGGCCCGCCGGATCGACGTCGCGCGGGTCTACGCACGCCACGTCGTCGAGCGATCGGTGGACGGAGACGCCGATCTCATCGCCGAAGTGTGTTTTGCGAAGAACACCGCCGTCGAGGCGGGGGAGTGGGTCGCACACCAGGCTGTGCAGCTGTTCGGCGGACTCGGATACATGGCCGAATCGGAAGTCGAACGCCAGTATCGCGACATGCGCATCCTCGGAATCGGGGGCGGCACCACCGAGATCCTCACCGAACTCGCCGCGAAGCGCCTGGGGTACGGCGCGTGAGCATCCTGAAATCGACTCTCGACGTGGCGTCGTCGCAGTACGGCGCAGCGGCCGAGGCGATGCGCAACAAGCTCGCCGAACTCGATGCCGAGCACACCAAGGCGCTCGGCGGGGGCGGGGAGAAGTACGTCCGGCGCCACCACGAGCGCGGCAAACTGTTGCCGCGTGAGCGCATCGAACTGCTGATCGACCCCGACTCGCCCTTCCTCGAGCTCTCGCCGCTCGCTGCCTGGGGCACCGAGTTCCCCGTCGGCGGCAGTACGGTGACCGGCATCGGTGTCGTCCACGGTGTGCAGTGCGTGATCGTGGCGAACGACCCCACCGTCCGCGGCGGTACGAGCAATCCCTGGACGCTGCGGAAAACGCTGCGCGCCAACGATATCGCGCTTCAGAATCGGCTTCCCATGATCAACCTCGTCGAGTCGGGGGGTGCGGACCTGCCGACGCAGAAGGAGGTCTTCATCCCCGGCGGGCGATTGTTTCGCGACCTCACACGCCTGTCCGCGGCCGGAATCCCCACGATCGCGCTGGTCTTCGGCAACTCCACCGCCGGGGGTGCCTATGTGCCGGGAATGTCCGACCACGTTGTCATGATCAAGGAACGATCCAAGGTCTTCCTCGCCGGACCCCCACTGGTGAAGATGGCGACGGGCGAGGAATCCGACGACGAGACACTCGGTGGCGCCGACATGCATGCTCGCGTCAGCGGGCTGGCCGACCACCTGGCGGTCGACGAGGAGGACGCCATCAGGCTGGGCCGGGACATCGTCCGGCGGCTCGAGTGGGCGCGACTCGGGCCGGACCCGAAACCTGATGTGAGAGAGCCTCGCTACGCGCCGGAGGACCTGATCGGCATCGTGCCCGACGATCTCCGGATACCGTTCGACCCCCGTGAGGTGATCGCCCGCGTCGTCGATGACTCCGACTTCGACGAGTTCAAGCCGCTCTACGGGTCGTCACTGGTCACCGGCTGGGCGCAGATCCACGGGTATCCCGTGGGAATACTCGCCAACGCCCGGGGCGTGCTGTTCGGTGAGGAGTCTCAGAAGGCAGCCCAGTTCATCCAGCTCGCGAATCAAGTCGACACACCGTTGCTGTTCCTGCACAACACAACCGGCTACATGGTCGGACGTGAGTACGAGGAGAGCGGCATGATCAAGCACGGGTCGATGATGATCAACGCCGTATCGAATTCCCGCGTGCCGCACATTTCTGTTCTCCTCGGTGCGTCCTACGGAGCCGGCCACTACGGGATGTGCGGCCGCGCATTCGATCCGCGTTTCCTGTTCGCCTGGCCCAGTGCCAAATCTGCGGTGATGGGCGGTGCTCAGCTCGCAGGAGTCATCTCGATCGTCGGCCGCGCCGCGGCGCAGGCGCGCGGTCAGGCGATCGACGAAGCGGCGGACGAAGCGATGCGTGCCGCCGTAGAAAACCAGATCGAAGCGGAGTCGATGCCGATGTTCCTCTCCGGCAGGCTTTACGACGACGGAGTGATCGACCCGCGCGACACGCGGGACGTGGTCGGATTCTGCCTGTCCGCAGCCGCATCGGGACCGATCGAGGGCGCCGGTAACTTCGGCGTCTTCCGGATGTGAGGACGCCGTGACCGACAGCGCCACCCCCGCCGCCGTGACGACCGTACTGGTCGCCAACCGCGGAGAGATCGCCCGACGAGTGTTCGCGACGTGCCGTCGCGCCGGACTCGGCACGGTGGCGGTCTATTCCGATCCGGACGAACACAGCCCCCATGTCCACGAGGCCGACGTCGCGGTCCGGTTGCCGGGTGCGAGCCCGTCCGATACCTACCTGCGCGGTGACAGGATCGTTGCCGCCGCGCTCGCCGCGGGTGCGGACGCCGTGCATCCCGGATACGGATTCCTTTCCGAGAACGCAGAATTTGCGGCCCAGGTGATCGAGGCGGGTCTCTGCTGGATCGGACCCACGCCCGAGACGATCGCTCGCATGGGCTCGAAGATCGAGGCGAAGAAGATCATGGCCGCCGCCGGCGTGCCGGTACTCCTCGAACTCGAGCCGGACGCCGTCACCGCCGCCGATCTCCCGGTGCTCGTGAAAGCATCGTCGGGCGGGGGCGGCCGGGGTATGCGTGTCGTCCGTACGCTCGACGAACTGCCGGCGCAGCTGGCTGCCGCGAGTCGCGAAGCGGGTGCGGCCTTCGGCGATCCCACCGTCTTCTGCGAGCGATACCTCGAACACGGCCGGCACATCGAAGTGCAGATTCTCGCCGACCGGCACGGCACGGTGTGGACCCTCGGCGAACGCGAATGCTCGGTACAGCGCCGCCATCAGAAGGTCGTCGAGGAGTCTCCGTCTCCGCTCGTCGAAGCAACCGAGGGCATGCGCGCCGCGTTGTTCGACGCGGCCCGGCGCGCCGCCACGGCGATCGGGTACGAGGGCGCCGGGACAGTCGAGTTCCTCGCTCCCGGCCCTGCCGGCACCGGCGAGTTCTACTTCCTCGAGATGAACACCCGCCTGCAGGTCGAACATCCGGTCACCGAGTGCACGACCGGGGTGGACCTGGTGGAACTGCAGATCGATGTCGCATCCGGGGGAGTGCTCGAGCCCGAACCTCCTCTCCCGTCGGGTCATTCGATCGAGGTGCGCCTGTACGCGGAAGATCCCGCCCACGACTGGCAGCCACAGTCCGGTGTGCTGCACCGATTCGCCGTTCCGGCTGCGACCGGAGAATTCGCACCCCTGCGGGCACCGGGCATCCGGGTCGACGCGGGCGTAGTCGACGGTACGGAGATCGGTGTGCACTACGACCCGATGCTCGCGAAGGTGATCTCGTGGGCGCCGACGAGACCCGTGGCGGCGCGCATGCTCGCACGGGCCGTGGCCGACGCGCGGTTGCACGGACCGATGACGAACCGGGATCTCCTGGTACGCGTGCTCCGGCATCCCGCGTTCCTCGCCGGAGACACCGATACGGCGTTCTTCGATACCCACGATCTCGAGGTCCTCGCCGCGCCACTGGCGGATTCCACGTCCGAGCGGATCGGCGCGCTCGTCGCGGCGCTCGCCGACGCAGCCGCCAACCGCGAATCAGCCTCGGTGGCACAGACCTTGCCGAGCGGATGGCGCAATCTGCCGTCGTCGTTCCAGGTCAAGACATATACGAGTGCCCGGGAAGAGCACGAGATTCGTTACCGGCTCGGCCGGGACGGCCTCGTGACCGACGCCGTCGAGCACGTTCGGCTGCTCGACCACGACCCGCATCGCGTGATCCTCGAGCTCGACGGACTCCGGCGCGAATTCGCGGTCGCGCGGTACGGCGACGTCGTGCACGTCGATTCCTCACTGGGGCCGGTGTGCCTGCAAACCGTCCCGCGCTTCACCGACCCTGCCGCGGTGCTGCCGACGGGATCGTTGCTGGCACCGATGCCCGGCTCGGTGATCCGGCTCGGCGCTGCGGTCGGCGACACCGTCACCGCCGGACAGCCCGTGTTGTGGCTCGAAGCCATGAAGATGGAACACACCGTCACCGCACCCGTCACGGGAACCCTCACCGTCCTGGATGTCGCCGTGGGCACCCAAGTGACGGTGGGATCCGTCCTCGCCGTCGTCACGTCCGACGACGCACCCGCCCCACCATCCACAGACTCGTCCACATCCGAAGCCTCATCCGAACACCCACGTACCCCCGGAGCGATCTCATGAGCGTCATAGAAACCGAAGAACAGAAGGAACTGCGCGCCTCCGTCGCCGCACTCGCCGAGCGCTACAACTACGTCGACTACGTGCTGCCCAAGTCGCGCCGGCACGAGCCACTCACCGAATTGTGGAACGAAGCAGCCAAACTCGGGTTCCTCGGAGTCAACCTTCCCGAGGAATACGGTGGCGGCGGCGCCGGGATCTACGAGTTGGCGCTCGTGCAGGAGGAACTGTCGGCGAAGGGCGCGGGTCTGCTGCTGGTCGTGGTCTCGCCCGCGATCTGCGGCACGATCATCGCCAAGTACGGCACTGACGACCAGAAACAGGAGTGGCTGCCCGGTCTCGCCGACGGGTCGCGCATCATGGCGTTCGGCATCACCGAAGCCGCCGCCGGGTCCAACTCGCACAAGATCACCACGGTCGCGGCGCGCGATGGGGACGACTGGATTCTCTCGGGCAGCAAGGTCTACATCTCGGGTGTCGACCAGGCCGACGCCGTACTCGTGGTCGCCCGCACCGAGGACGCCAAGACCGGCAAGCTGCGCCCGGCGCTGTTCATCGTGCCCACCGACTCGCCGGGGTTCGTCAAGACCCCGATGGAGATGGACATCATCGAGCCGGACTACCAGTTCAGCCTTTTCTTCGACCAGGTGCGGCTCCCGTCGACGGCTCTGGTCGGTGAACCCGAAGCGGCACTGATGCAGTTGTTCGCGGGCCTGAACCCCGAACGCATCATGGGAGCGGCGATGGCGGTGGGAATGGGCCGGTTCGCGATCGACTCGGCGGTGCGGTACGCCAAGGACCGCACGGTGTGGAAGACCCCGATCGGCGCACACCAGGGCATCGCGCACCCCTTGGCGCAGCGCAAGATCGAGATCGAACTCGCGAAGCTGATGATGCAGAAGGCCGCCGTGCTCTACGACAACGGCGACGATTTCGGTGCCGCCGAAGCCGCGAACATGGCCAAGTACGCTGCGGCGGAAGCGGCGATCGGGGCGCTCGACCAGGCCGTTCAGACACACGGCGGTGCCGGTCTGACCCGGGAGTACGGGCTGGCGGCCATGCTCGGTGCCGCGCGCATCGCCCGGGTCGCGCCCGTGAGCCGCGAGATGATCCTCAACTTCGTGTCGCAGCACTCCCTCGGCTTGCCGCGGTCGTACTAGGAGGCGGCAATGCCGGACACCGAATTCGCCGGGCACGCGCCGGACCCGGTCGTGCAGTACCGGGTGGAGGGTGGCGCCGCGACGCTCACCCTCGACTCGCCGCACAACCGCAACGCGATCTCGGCCGCGATGATGGACCAGCTGCGCGGAGGTCTCGACGCGGCCGCGCGCGACCCTCGGGTGCGCGCAGTGGTCCTGACACACAAAGGCGGAACATTCTGCGCAGGAGCAGATCTCAGCGAATCCACGGATGATCCGGATGAGGCGGCCGCCCAGCGGACCCGCGACATGGTGGGTCTGCTGCGCGGCATCCTCGAGCTTCCCAAGCCGGTGATCGGAGTGGTCGACGGTCACGTGCGGGCGGGCGGAATGGGACTGGTCGGCGCGTGCGACATGGTCGTTGCGGGACCTCGGGCGACGTTCGCGCTCACCGAGGTCCGGCTCGGCCTGGCGGCCTCGATCATCTCCCTGACGGTACTGCCGCGGATGGTGCCGCGAGCGGCGGGCCGCTATTTCCTCACCGGCGAACGGTTCGGGCCGCAGGAGGCTATGGACACCGGACTCGTGACCTTCGTGGCCGAGCAGCCCGCGGAACGGGCAGCAGAACTGGTCTCCGATCTGCAAGAGTGTTCGCCGCAGGGCCTGGCCGAGTCGAAACACCTGCTCACCATGGGAATGCTCGGCGATTTCGACCGGCACGCCGAGGCGTTGGCCGCCCGGTCCGCGCGACTGTTCGGCTCTCCCGAAGCGGCCGAGGGCGTCGCCGCTTTTCTGCAGAAGCGGCCGCCGTCGTGGTCCCCGGGACGGTGAGAAGGACGCCCCCCTACGCTGGTGCGCATGATGAGTGCGCCGAGCGAACCCCGTCGACGCGGGGAGCAGCAACGCGGCCGTGCCACCCGCGTCACCATCCTGGATGCTGCTGTATCCGTACTGGTCGAGCACGGATACTCGAACGCCACCACCGTCCGCATCCAGGCTGCGGCGGGGGTCTCCCGCGGACGGTTGCTCCATCACTTTCCCAGTCGCGATTCGCTGCTGGTCGCGGCGGTACATCATCTTGCCGCGCAGCGTGTCCAGGATCTCGGCCACGATCAGGAGTGGCCCGCCGACCCGGTCGCTCGGGTCGCGGTGGCGGTGGATCTGATGTGGTTGCATTTCCGGCAGCCCTATTTCTGGGCGTCGATGGAACTGTGGCTCGCCGCCCGCTCGCACGAAGAACTGCGCAGGGAACTGTTACCCCTCGAACGCACCCTCGGCGGCATGATCAAGGCCCAGACCGACCGGTTCTTCGGCAGCGACTTCACGGTGCTGCCGCGCTACCGGGTAGTGCGCGATCTCGTCTACAGCAGCATGCGTGGGATCGCACTCGGTTACGCGATCGATCCCCGGGATCCGGATGCGGACCCAAATCTGGCGGTGTGGCGTGAACAGTTCGAGGACCTGCTTCGCCGCTGAACGGTCACCGGACGGTGCCTACGTGCCACCGTCATTCGACCTCCGTGTCCCGGCTGTCGATATCCCCGCCGGTGTCCCCGCGGTCCAGGTCCTCGAGCGCCTTCCTCAGCACCCAGTCGAGCGACCACCGGAGCGCAGAGACGTCCTGGGCCGGAAGAGTCTGCTGGAAGCCGGCGAGCGCGAAGATCGCGATCTGCGCCAGTCGGTGCGCTTCTTCTCCCGGGCCCAGGATCGCGGCTGTGGCGTCGGCCACGACGTCGAAGCGCTGCCGGTCCACGAGCGCCTGGACGTCGCGCACGGCGTGATCGCTGTAGGCCCAGCCGCGGATCGCCGATTCCGCGGGATGGGGGAGCCGGCACGCGAAGTCGATGAGCATCTCGAGACGCCGCCGAGGCGAACCTTCGAGGCGCGCCGTCGCGGACAGTTGCACGGTCTGCTTGTCGAGCCAATCTTGAAGAAACTCTTGTTCGAAGTCGGCCCAGCTCGCGAAGTAGTTGTAGAACGACCCGGTGGTGACGTCGAGGTGCGCGCACAGTCGTGCCTGCTTGAGGCCCGCGTGGGCATGCACCGCAAGGATCTCGAGAGCAGCGGCGAAATAGTCTTCGCGCCTGACGATCGTCGCCACGTGGGTGCCCCTTCCGTCCGGTCGGTTGTCGGGTTGTTCCCGCACGCTAGGTTCGTATGGTCTCGAAGTGGTCTCACTGCGCCGAGTTGTGGGATACCAGGGCTGAGTGGTGGGGACATGACGGCTGAGTCGCGGGACACGACGCGGCGTTGCGGGCGCCGGGCGTTCCGCGACGGTCGTTCGCACGGGACGAGGACCGAGGAGGACGGGTGACGCGCGAGCCCAAACAGGATCGCAGCCGAGCGACGCGTCTGCGCCTGCTCGAATCCACGATAGATTGTCTGGCCGAACTCGGCTGGGCGGCGACGACCGTCGGTGTCGTCGCGGAACGTGCCGGAGTGTCGCGCGGCGCGACCCAGCACCACTTCCCGACCCGCGAGGATCTCATCACGGCCGCCCTGGACTTCATGTTCGACAGCCGGATGGAACGCGCCCGGAAGGAGACTCCGGATGTGCCGCCCGGCAGCGCGCGCACCGAGGCGGTGGTGTCGCGTCTCGTCGAGCAGTACACCGGCAATCTGTTCAACGCGGCGCTGCAGGTGTGGACGGCCGCCGCTGCGGATCCCGCACTGCGCGAACGTCTTCTCCCCCTCGAAGAGCGTTTCGGCCGGGTCGCGCACAAGGAAGCCGTCGAACAACTCGGCGCCGACGACTCCGACCCTGTGGTGCACCGCATGGTGCAGGCCACCCTCGACCTCGCCCGCGGACTCGGGCTGGCCGACGTCCTCACCGACGACTCGGCACGCCGCCGAGAGATCGTCAGGCACTGGGCAGCCCAGCTCGACACCGTCCTCGAAGACGCCCGCAGTCGGCGAGCAGCAGACCCTCTCGCTCGGTAGTGTCTCCGCCATGTTCTTCGAGCGCACCGGTAGGAGAGCAGGGACCGCAGCGCTGGCGGTGCTGTCGGTCGCGGCAGCCGGGTGCGGCAGCGCGGACGACTCCGCCGACACCGCGCCGACCTCGACGACACCGGCCGTGACCGAGGCGGGGCCGCTCTTCGGCGAGTGCGGAGCTCTGTCCGACGACGAAGTGGCGAATACGTTCGGTCTCGGTCCGTTCTCGTCGGTGACACGCAACTCCGTGGGTTGTGAATGGGAAGCCTTCGTCGGTGGCCCGAGCGTGTCCTTCACCTGGTACAGGGGTAGTCCGATCGGCCGGGAACGTGCCGGTTCCGACCTCATCGGACGCCCGGCATCCGACATCGACATCGGGGGGAATCCCGGCTTCATCGGCTCGTTCCAGTCGCCGGACGGACAGACGACGCTGTGCGAGATCGGCGTGCAGTTCGGCGGTGACTTCATCCATTGGTCCGTCTCCTACGCGAGTTTCGCGCCCGCGGCGGATGCGTGTGCGGTCGCTCGCGATCTCGCGGAGACGAGCGTCGAAAGGGCGGAGCGGTGACGCGCCGTCCCGCCGGTCTCCGCGTCGGTGCCGGCATGGCCGCGCTGGCGCTCGGGGCATCGGTGCTCGCCGGGTGCACGCGGAGTATCGAGGGTCGCGCGGTGCAGGAGGGCGCGGGCGGTTCCGGTTACACCGAAGAATTCACCCGACTGCTCACCGAGTGCGACGCGGTCGCCGATCCGCAGATCGCCGAGGCCGTGGGCGCAAGTGCGGTGTACCGGGGGTTCTTCGGAGCGGTGTGCCGCTGGGAAGGCGACGGACCGGGCGGGGTCGTGAAGGTCACGTTCAACTGGTTCGAGACCGGATCGCTCGACCACGAGCGGTCCGCCGCCGAGCACCTCGGGTACGCGGTGGAGAACACCACGGTGGAGGGACGACGGGCGCTGCAGATGCGCAGGCCCGGCGACGCGTCGTCGTGCGGGGTGAGTTCTGGTGCCTCGACGACCGGGATCTTCGGCTGGTGGGTGCAGTACCAGGGCGGTGGGCCGGACCCCTGCGAGGCCGCTGCTACGTTGGCACGGCTCACCCTGAATCTCAGCAGCTGACCGTGGCTGGGGCCGACCAGGGTCGAGCGGGTCCTCGGTTGCCCAACTCACTTTGACCTGATGCGCGCCAGCCGGGTATCGTTGTGGGTCGTGTCCGGCAAGTCCGGACCGGTCTGTGTGCCTATGCGAGGTAGTGCCGTGCGCGTCGTCTGTAGAAGTCTGCAGTTACGAGTTCCCGGCTGCCTGTGTGGGGGTACGCGACACACCCGACCTCGTGTGCACACGAGGGGCGAGTGAGGGGCAGCTAGCTCTCTTGTCCCAACCGATGGATCCCTAATTTCAGAACAGCCAGTGTTGCTCGTGTGAGCAGCTCCAGACAACGAAGAAAGCCGGTTAATGCCAACCATCAATCAGCTGGTCCGTAAGGGCCGCCGCGACAAGACCGTGAAGGTCAAGAGCGCGGCCCTCAAGGGCAGCCCGCAGCGTCGCGGTGTGTGCACTCGCGTGTACACCACCACCCCGAAGAAGCCGAACTCGGCTCTTCGTAAGGTCGCCCGCGTGCGCCTCACCAGCTCTGTCGAGGTCACCGCGTACATCCCGGGTGAAGGCCACAACCTCCAGGAGCACTCGATGGTGCTCGTGCGTGGCGGTCGTGTGAAGGACCTTCCCGGTGTCCGTTACAAGATCATCCGCGGCTCGCTCGACACCCAGGGTGTCAAGAACCGCAAGCAGGCCCGTAGCCGCTACGGAGCGAAGAAGGAGAAGGCCTGATGCCACGTAAGGGTCCCGCTCCCAAGCGTCCACTGATCGCCGACCCGGTTTACGGGTCCCCGCTGGTCACCCAGCTGGTCAACAAGATCCTGATGGACGGCAAGAAGTCCACTGCCGAGCGCATCGTCTACCAGGCGCTCGAGCAGGCACGTGAGAAGACCGGTACCGATCCGGTCGTCACCCTCAAGCGCGCGCTCGACAACGTCAAGCCCGCCCTCGAGGTTCGTAGCCGCCGCGTCGGTGGTGCTACCTACCAGGTGCCGGTCGAGGTTCGCCCCGGCCGTTCCACCACCCTCGCACTTCGGTGGCTGGTCACGTTCGCACGTCAGCGTCGTGAAAAGACCATGGTGGAGCGCCTCGCCAACGAGCTTCTCGATGCGAGCAACGGCCTCGGCGCCGCTGTGAAGCGTCGCGAGGACACGCACAAGATGGCTGAAGCCAACAAGGCGTTCGCGCACTACCGCTGGTGAGTCGAGGCCGGTCGGGAGGCACCGTGATCCGGACCTCCCGATCGGCTGCTCGCACAACTGTGTCGGTCCCGTAAAGGCCGGCTGACAACACAAGAACATGGGTCCGCACCAAAGGACCGACACTAGCTACGAGCGGGGTTACCTGTGGCACAGGAAGTGCTGACCGACCTGAACAAGGTCCGCAATATCGGCATCATGGCGCACATCGATGCCGGCAAGACCACCACGACCGAGCGCATCCTCTTCTACACCGGTGTGAACTACAAGATCGGTGAAACCCACGACGGTGCTTCGACCACCGACTGGATGGAGCAGGAGAAGGAGCGTGGTATCACCATCACCTCCGCCGCCGTCACCTGTTTCTGGAACGACAACCAGATCAACATCATCGATACGCCCGGCCACGTCGACTTCACGGTCGAGGTCGAGCGGTCCCTGCGCGTCCTCGACGGCGCTGTCGCCGTCTTCGACGGCAAGGAAGGCGTCGAGCCGCAGTCCGAGCAGGTCTGGCGTCAGGCTGCCAAGTACGACGTCCCGCGCATCTGCTTCGTCAACAAGATGGACAAGATGGGCGCGGACTTCTTCTTCACCGTGCAGACCATCATCGACCGTCTCGGCGCGAAGCCGTTGGTCCTGCAGCTCCCGATCGGTGCCGAGGATGCCTTCGACGGCGTCGTCGACCTCGTCGAGATGCGTGCGCTGACCTGGCGCGGCGTCACCGAGATCGGTACCCCGCCGACCATCGAGGAGATCCCCGCGGATCTCGCCGAGCTGGCCGCCGAGTACCGCGAGAAGCTTCTCGAGACCGTCGCCGAGTCCGACGAAGAGCTCATGGAGAAGTACTTCGGCGGTGAGGAGCTCACGGTCGACGAGATCAAGGGCGCCATCCGGAAGCTCACCGTTTCCTCCGAGCTGTACCCGGTCCTGTGTGGCACCGCGTTCAAGAACAAGGGCATCCAGCCCATGCTCGACGCGGTCATCGACTACCTGCCGACTCCGCTGGACATCGGCGAGGTCGAGGGCCACAAGCTGAACGACGAGGAGACCACCCTCACGCGTAAGCCGAGCAAGGACGAGCCGTTCTCGGCTCTGGCCTTCAAGATCGCTGCGCACCCGTTCTTCGGCAAGCTCACCTTCGTGCGCGTCTACTCGGGTCGTATCGATCCGGGTGCCCAGGTGCTCAACGCCACCAAGGGCAAGAAGGAGCGCATCGGCAAGCTCTTCCAGATGCACGCCAACAAGGAGAACCCGGTCGACGAGGCTGTGGCCGGCCACATCTACGCGATGATCGGCCTGAAGGACACCACGACCGGTGACACCCTGTGCGATCAGGCGAACCCGATCGTCCTCGAGTCGATGACGTTCCCGGATCCGGTCATCCAGGTCTCGATCGAGCCCAAGACCAAGTCCGACCAGGAGAAGCTGGGCACCGCGATCCAGAAGCTCGCCGAAGAGGATCCGACCTTCTCGGTCGAGCTCGACGAGGAGACCGGCCAGACCGTCATCGGCGGCATGGGCGAGCTCCACCTCGACATCCTCGTCGACCGCATGCGTCGTGAGTTCAAGGTCGAGGCCAACGTCGGCAAGCCGCAGGTCGCGTACCGCGAGACGATCACCAAGCCGGTCGAGAAGCTCGAGTTCACGCACAAGAAGCAGACCGGTGGCTCCGGCCAGTTCGCGAAGGTCATCATCGCTCTCGAGCCGTTCCGCGGCGAAGACGGCGCGACCTACGAGTTCGAGAACAAGGTCTCCGGCGGCCGCGTGCCCCGCGAGTACATCCCGTCGGTCGACGCGGGTGCGCAGGACGCGATGCAGTACGGCGTGCTCGCCGGCTACCCGCTGGTGAACGTCAAGGTCACGCTCCTCGACGGCGCGTACCACGACGTCGACTCGTCGGAAATGGCGTTCAAGATCGCCGGCTCGCAGGCCCTGAAGGAAGCCGCCCGCAAGGCAGCTCCGGTCATCCTCGAACCGCTCATGGCTGTCGAGGTCACGACCCCCGAGGACTACATGGGTGAAGTGATCGGCGACCTCAACTCCCGCCGTGGCCAGATCCAGGCCATGGAGGAACGCAGTGGTGCCCGTGTCGTGAAGGCGCTGGTTCCGCTCTCGGAGATGTTCGGATACATCGGTGACCTTCGGTCGAAGACCCAGGGCCGCGCGAACTTCTCCATGGTGTTCGATTCCTACGCAGAGGTTCCGTCGAACGTCTCGAAGGAAATCATCGCCAAGGCGACCGGAGAGTAACCTTCGGGTTATCTCCCTCGGTCACCTGCACGACCAAGTAATACAAACCGCACTGCTGCATACTGCAAGCAACAACAGTCCAGGAGGACATTCCAGTGGCTAAGGCGAAGTTCGAGCGGACCAAGCCGCACGTGAACATCGGCACCATCGGTCACGTCGACCATGGCAAGACCACCACGACGGCCGCCATCACCAAGGTGCTGGCAGACAAATTCCCGGACCTGAACGAGAGCTTCGCGTTCGACCAGATCGACAAGGCTCCCGAGGAGAAGGCTCGTGGTATCACGATCAACATCTCCCACGTCGAGTACCAGACCGAGAAGCGCCACTACGCGCACGTCGACGCCCCGGGTCACGCGGACTACATCAAGAACATGATCACCGGTGCCGCCCAGATGGACGGCGCGATCCTGGTCGTGGCTGCAACCGACGGCCCGATGCCCCAGACGCGTGAGCACGTGCTGCTCGCTCGCCAGGTCGGCGTGCCGTACATCCTCGTTGCGCTGAACAAGGCCGACATGGTCGACGACGAGGAAATCCTCGAGCTCGTCGAGATGGAGGTCCGCGAGCTCCTCGCTTCGCAGGAGTTCGACGAGAACGCTCCCGTCGTCCCGATCTCTGCTCTCAAGGCACTCGAGGGTGACGAGAAGTGGGTTCAGTCGATCGTCGACCTCATGCAGGCCGTCGACGACTCCATCCCGGACCCGGTCCGCGAGACCGACAAGCCGTTCCTCATGCCCGTCGAGGACGTCTTCACGATCACCGGTCGCGGCACGGTCGTCACCGGCCGTATCGAGCGTGGCGTTGTCAACGTCAACGAAGAGGTCGAGATCGTCGGCATCAAGGAGACCTCGACCAAGACCACGGTCACCGGTATCGAGATGTTCCGCAAGCTGCTCGATCAGGGCCAGGCGGGCGACAACGTCGGCCTCCTCGTCCGCGGCATCAAGCGCGAGGACGTCGAGCGTGGCCAGGTCGTCGTCAAGCCCGGCACCACGACTCCCCACACGGAGTTCGAGGGCCAGGCTTACATCCTCAACAAGGAAGAGGGCGGCCGCCACACGCCGTTCTTCAACAACTACCGTCCGCAGTTCTACTTCCGTACGACGGACGTGACGGGCGTTGTTACCCTTCCCGAGGGCACCGAGATGGTCATGCCCGGTGACAACACCGAGATGTCCGTCAAGCTGATCCAGCCGATCGCCATGGACGAGGGCCTTCGCTTCGCTATCCGCGAGGGTGGTCGTACCGTCGGCGCCGGTCGCGTCACGAAGATCGTCAAGTGAGCTAGTTCCTCACTGACACGAACGGCGTCCACCCTTCGGGGTGGACGCCGTTCGGCGTTTACGGGGGTTGCGACCCCGCGTACGGGTTGCGATACCGCACCGGTTCGCGATGTGGGTCGCTCCCCGGTGCGGGCCGTGCTCGGTGGCGGCCGTCTTCGATGTCAGTCGTGTTCGGGGTGCGGTGGATCGAGGTGCAGCAGCACCTGCGTGGCGACCCGGGCGCCCCCCAGTGCGCAGGCAGCGCGTTCGGCGGTGTCCTCGGCGTGTGCGGTGAACTCGGCGACGTCGATGCCCGGTTCGGCATTCACGACCACCGACAGCGTCGGGAGATGTCGCTCCACGACCGCCCGGCCCCGGGCCGCCCGCACCCCCGGCAGTCCGGCGAGTTCGCGTGCCACACCGTCCGCGACCGGGCCCAGTTCGATCCCCAGCGTCGCGTCGGTCACCTCGTCGAACAACTGCACCGTCGAGGTGCGGCGGCGGGAGAGGTTCACCACCAGAAGCACGATGCCGATCGCGGCGCCCACGGCGAGCACCGTCCACAGGGCAGGGGTCCACCAGTCCTGATCGGGTATGTCGATGACGCGCGGGCGGTCCAGTTGCGCGAGCCGCTCCCGCGCCGGCGGGACCTCCCACAGCCACGCGAGAGCGAACGCGCCCGCTCCGAGCAGCGCGCACCCGGTCACGAAGGCGAAGAAGCGGTTCGCCAGCACGGTACGCAGTTTCATCGGCGTCTTCCTCCCGACGCGGTCGCCCGCGTATCCGCATGACCGATCTTCACCACGAGTGGAAGGGGATCGGCGAGCAACGCCAGATTCGGTTCGACCTCGGCGCGGATCGTCGCGGTGAGTTCGGCGACCGACACCTCGGGGTCGGCGAGGACCCGCACCACGGCGCGCCGGCGGTCGACGACCGTTCGCGCGCTGCGCACTCCCGGCAGGACCGAGGCCCGGGCACTGCACATGCGGGCGACGTCGGTCCGCCGCATCCAGACGGTCTGCGCCGGACCGGAGACCCGCAACGGCAGGTGGGTGCGGCGTCGAGGCTTCAGCGCGGCGAAGAGCAGCGCCGCACCGAGCAGCGCGAGTATTCCGGCGACCGGCCCGATCCACGGTTCCCAGTGCAGCCTCCCGAACCATTCGAAGGCGTTGCGGAGCCAGGGTGCGCCCGCGTACGTCCCGCGCACGATGAGGAGTTCCCGGGCGGCGACGAACGCGAGCCCGAGCGAACCGACGGCGATGAGCGCTGCGGCAGGGGCCGCCGCCGGCGTCGCGAGCGGCGGCAGCGGCTGCACGACCGGTATCCGCGCGCGTGACTCGGTATGGGCGACGATGTCGGATTCGAGGTATTCGACGGGCACCGGTTGCTCGGCCTGCTCACGCTCTTCTGCCTGTGGCGTCGCTGCGACGACGACGTTCAGCTCCGTCACGTGCAGGCCCGTGTAGTCGTGCAGTTGACGCGCCACGGCGTCGTGGACGCGACGGGTCAAAGCTGCTGCATCGTAAGGCCATTCGGCGGCGATGAACAGGTTCACCGCTACCGCCTGCCCGCCGGTGGTCACGTCGGCGCGCGGCAGTTCCCGGCCGGTGAGCAGGCTCAGGCCACCGGTGTGCCGGACCACTCCCGGAACCTGGAGCGCGGCGGATGCTGCGATGCGCTCGACGGCGCGATCCTTGATGAGGAGGGTGCCGCGGTGCCCGGCGGTGTCGGTGTCGTCGACGTCGGTGCCGGGGAGAGGCTCGGTGTCCGGCGAGACGGCATCAGCCACGGCCGCGACTCCGCAGAATCGCACCGAGGTCGAGCAGTCCGTCCCGGTGCGCGCCGATTGCGGCGCCGAGCGCGCCGAGAAGCACCGCGAACAGCAGCCCGCTGACACCCCCGAATATTCCGGCAAGAGCGAGGAGAAGACCGGCGATGAGGCCGACAGCGGTGTTGCCGGTGGGATTGTGGTTCACGGGGACACCTGTTTCTGTTCGAAGTGAACGTCTTCGATCGTCACATGCACCGGAGGACCCACGACGACTTCGACGAGGGCACGCACGGCGTCGGCGACGGCCGGCAGATCGACGGGGTATTCCGCGGTGATGTGCACATCGCACCCCTCGGGACCGAATCTGATGCCGGGGATCCGTCGTCCCGGCAGATAGGTCGCGACCGATCCGAACGGGCCGCTGTTGAGCCCGGCGACGCCCGCCACACCCGTGACGATCTCGGCGACGAGGTCCGCCACCGCAGGGTCGGGGTGCGCGCGGGGGTCCGCGCCGGGAGGGACGGTCACTGCACTCGCGGCTTGAGCTCGTCTGCGGCGGCTGCCTCGTCGTGAAGCACCACGTCGAAGACGGTGATGTTGACTTCGGTGACTTCGAGGCCGGTCATCTGCTCGACGGCCGCGATCACGTTGTGCCGGATCGCGACGGCGAGTTCGTGCAACGCGACGCCGTACTCCGCGACGATTCCGATATCGATTGCGGCCTGCTTCTCGCCGACCTCCACCGCGACGCCCTGCCCGTGATTGATCCGCGCTCCGGGGATGCGGTCCCGCAACGCGCCGACCACCCGGGCGGTGCCGGCACCGACGTCGAACACGCCGCTCACCTCACGGGTCGCGATGCCCGCGATCTTGGCGACCACCGCGTCGGCGATGATCGTCCGGCCGTGGCTGTCGACGGGACCGGAGAACGAACCGGTGCCGAACTGGATGCGGCTGATTCCTGCGCCGCTGTCGCTGGTCATGAATGCTCCTCGTGCCGAGTGGGTCGTGGGGAACGTGCGGGCCGTGCGTTGTCCATCATTATCAGCCCGGCCGTGGCGAAACGTGGGGCGGGACCGCCAACGTGTTGTCGTGCGGTGTCGCCGGGTGCTGCCGGGATCGGCGCGCTGTTCACCGTCGAACCTGCGTTTGGTATGAAGAGTGCACGCGCACACGGGTGGCAGAGGTCACGCGATTCAGGAGGATGTACCAGGTGGCAGTCGAACGGATCGTTGTAGCAGGAGCAGGCCTTGCCGGTGTGCGCACCGCGGAGGAGTTGCGGCGCGCGGGGTACGAGGGCGATATCGTCCTGCTCGACGACGAGGGGCACCTGCCGTACGACCGTCCGCCGCTGTCGAAGGATGTCATTCGCGGCGAGCGAGAGGACACGACGCTGCGGCCCCGCGAGTTCTTCGACGAGCAGCGCATCGACCTGCGACTCGGCAACGCGGCCCGCTCGGTCGACACCGAGGCCCGCACCGTCACACTCACCGACGGCACCGAACTGCCGTACGACGAACTTGTGATCGCGACCGGACTTCGTGCTCGGCGCATTCCCGGTCTGGCCGATCTCGACGGCGTGCACGTGCTGCGGTCGGTCGACGACAGCCGCGCGTTGCGGGCAGCGATCACCCCCGGCGTCCGAGCGCTCGTCGTCGGCGCGGGATTCATCGGGTGTGAAGTCACCGCCAGCCTGCGCTCCCTGGGTGTCGACGTCGTCCTGCTCGAGCCGCAGCCGACGCCGCTCGCGTCGGTGCTCGGCCCCGAGGTCGGTTCGCTGGTGGCGCGACTGCACACCGACGCGGGAGTGGACCTGCGCGCGGGAGTGGGGCTCGCCGAACTCCGCGGCGACGGCCGAGTCACGTCTGCGGTACTCGGCGACGGCTCCGTCATCGACGTGGACCTCGTGGTGCTGGGCATCGGCTCGGTGCCGGTCACCGAGTGGCTCGAAGGTTCCGGCATCGAACTGGACAACGGAGTCGTGTGCGACGACATCGGCCGCACGTCGGCCCCGCACGTGTGGGCAGTCGGCGACGTCGCGTCGTGGCAGGTTCCCGGCGGTGGCCGCAAGCGCGTCGAGCACTGGACCAACGCCGGCGAGCAAGCCATCGTGCTGGCCAAGAAGATGGTGACGGGGGAGTCCGGTGCCGCCGGCCAGGTGCCCTACTTCTGGAGCGATCAGTACGACATCAAGATCCAGGGTCTCGGTGCCGTTCGAGCCGACGACAAGGTGCACGTCGTGCGCGACGACGGACGCAAGTTCCTCGCCTACTACGAGCGTGAAGGACGCCTGGTGGGTGTGGTCGGGGGCGGAATGCCCGCGCAGGTGATGAAGACCCGGATGAAGATCGCCGCGGGCGCGCCCATCGAGGAGTTGCTCGCTGCCGTCTGAACGCCTGTCGGCGCATGCCTCGACACCGTCGCAGGTGGGAAGGGCTAGATTCGTAGGGTGATCGTTGCGCTCATCGACTCGGGATTCGGTCTGCTGCCGACGGCTGCGTGGCTCCGGCGGATGCGTCCGGATCTCGACCTGATGCTGTCGATGGACCCGGAGTGCGCTCCCTGGGGTCCGAAGCCTGCCGACTGGGTGGCCGACCACGTCGTGTCCATCGCACGACGTGCCGTCGACCGCGGTGCCGACGTGGTGGTGCTGCCGTGCAATACGGCGTCGGTGACCGCTCTCGAGCATGTGCGCGCCGACCTCGGGGACGATGTTCCCGTCGTCGGGACCGTGCCCGCGATCAAGCCCGCTGCGGCCGTGTGCAAGTCGGTGGCGATCTGGGCGACCGCGGCGACGACCTCGAGTCGTTACCAGGCCGACCTCATCGAGAGATTCGGCAACGGCAGCGAGGTCGTGGGCGTCGCATGTCACGGACTCGCCGACGCCATCGACCGGGGTGACCGGGAAGGCGCCGACCGGGCCATCGCCGATGCCGTAGCGCGCACCCCGGGCGACGTCGAGGGCATCGTCCTCGGCTGCACGCACTACCCGCTCGTGGCGGACTCGATCGTTGCCCGCTTTCCCGAGGGTGTGCGCCTGTTCGACAGTGCCGAAGCGGTGGCCAGGCAGACGCTGCGACGTCTCGCCGACCTCGACGCGGCAGAGCCCGGCACCCGCGAGTTCGACGACCGTTCCGGAGCTTCGGGGCGTGTCGAGGTGTACCTCAGCGGCAGACGCGGCGCGCTCCCGCCCGGAGCCGAAGCATTCGCGGCGGGGCGGGAACTGCTCGCCGCCACCACCGCGACGTAGGAGCGCCCGGGACAAGGATGCTCCGCGACGATCCGTCCATCGTAAGCTCCGGGTCGTGACCTCAGATCTCCCGAATGCGGGCGACGTGCGCTCCGAACTGGATGCGCTCGCCGACCCGGCCGCAGCCGCCGGGATGAGACGCTTCTTCAAGACCGGTCCCGGCGAATACGGCGAGGGCGACGTCTTTCTGGGGTTACGGGTACCGCAGACTCGCGCCGTGGTCCGGAGATTCCGTGACCTGCCCGTGGGGCAGGCACGCCTGCTGCTGGACAGCGACATTCACGAACACCGTCTCGCCGGGCTGCTGATTCTTGTGGACCGGTTCGCGCGAGATCCGTCCGCACGTTCCGCGGTGCTCGAGACGTATCTCGATGCCCTCCGCTGCGGACGGGTGAACAACTGGGATCTTGTCGACGCGTCGTCCGATCACATCGTCGGCGAATGGGTCTGTGCCAATCCCGGCGACGCCGGCTTGCTGACGACGCTCGTCGACGACCCCGACCTGTGGCGGCGACGCGCCGGGCTGCTTGCGACCTTCGCTTTCGTGAAGAGAGGGGAGGCCGAGCCGACCCTCACGGCAACCGAGCGTGTACTCGACGATCGGCGCGACCTGATTCAGAAAGCGGCAGGCTGGATGTTGCGCGAGGTGGGCAAGCGCGTCGACCGGACCGTTCTCGTCGACTTCCTCGAGACCCATGCGGCCGCGATGGGCCGGACGGCACTGAGCTACGCCACCGAGCATCTCGACGCGCAGGAGCGTGCCCGCCTCCGTGCCGCTCGCTGACGCAGCGCGGGCGGCACCCCGGGGGTGCCGCCCGCGCCGAGTGAGGTCGGTCAGAACTCGATCTTGAGGTGGTCCGTCACCGGCCGCGCCTGGCATCCCAGGATGTAACCGGCTGCGATGTCCTCCGGATCGAGGACGTCGCAGTTCTCCATCTCGACCTTGCCCTCGAGGACGGTGCACGCGCACGACCCGCACTCGCCCTCCTGGCAGGAGTACGGGACGTCGATGCCCTTGGCGAGCATGATGTCGACGAGGGTCTGCTTGCGGGGCCAGGTCAGGTTGTGGACCTCACCGTCGAGTTCGACTTCGACGGTTGCCGCGTCGGCGGCCTCCTCGTCACTGACCTCGACGGGCGTGTGGTCTGCGAACGGATCACCGGACAGCGAGTTGAACACCTCGGCGTGGACCTGGTTCCGCGGCATCCCAATGTTCTGGAGCGCCTGGTGCACCGTATCCATGAACGGACCCGGGCCGCACATGAACGCTTCGCGCTCGGCGTACGGAGCCGCGAGTGCCGCGAACTGATCGGCGCTCGGGAGTCCCTGGACCGATTCGAGCCAGTGGATGACGGTCAGGCGCGTCGGGTACTTCTCGGTGAGGGCCCGCAGTTCCTCGGCGAAGATGACCGACGCCTCGTCGCGGTTGGCGTAGATCAGCGTGACCTTGCCGGATCCCTGGGTGAGCGCCGACTTCAGGATCGCGATCACCGGAGTGATGCCGCTACCCGCGCCGAACAGCACGAAGTCGTGATCGAAGGACTTCGGGGTGAAAACCCCGGCCGGCGGCAGGACCTCGATGGTGTCGCCCGCCGCGATGGTGTCGCAGAGCCAGTTCGATCCGTAGCCGTCGGACGTGCGCTTGACGGTGACCTTGGGCGCGTCGTCGGTGTGCGGCGAACTCGCGAGCGAGTAGCAGCGTGCCACGGACCCCGTGCGTTCGCTGGGGATACGAAGGGTGAGGAACTGGCCCGGTTTGTAGGCGAACTTGTCGCGGAGTTCGTCTGGGACGGCGAAGACGATCGACTTCGCGTCGGCGGTTTCCTCGACGACGGCGGATACGGTGAGAACCACCGATCGTGAGCCGTGTGGCACCTCGACAGTCGTCATGGCGTGTGTCGTCCTCTCGTGCAGACCGTGCGGGAGCAGTGGCGCTACCCCGGGTGTTCCCGATCTCCGACGTTGTCGAACCTCAAATTCTAGAACGCGTTCTAGTTCAAGGGTAACAGTCGGGGGTATTGCCCGGGAAACGGTACCGGGCGCTCACAGATGCATCGTCACCCCTCCCGCACAGTGGGCACGCCGCCGCCGATCCGGCCGGATGCGGCCGCGCTCGACGACGAGTGCGGCCGCATCGGGGAGTGGGTCAGGCGGTGGCTTTCGACAGGAGTTCGTCGATTCGTTCGTAGCAATCGATCATGCCCTCTTTCCAGCCGGAGGAGGCCATACCGTCCCGTGCCTCGAGGTTCGGATACACGCTGTGGCCGCTGAGCTTGCTGCGGCCGTCGCCGAGATCCTCGAAGGTCATGAACTCGATGCTCACGACATCCTGGTACTGATCGAATTCGAAGGTCTGGATGGCGAACTCGTTCTCCCGGACGGTGTGGAAGACGCCGGAGAAAGTGTACGACCCGTTGTCGTCGCTGTTGGTGTATCTGTACGTACCTCCGCTGCGGAAGTCGTAGTGGTCGATGTCCGTGCGCATACCGCGCGGCCCGAGCCACTGGGTCACGAGAGCCGGGTCCTGGTGTGCCCGAAAGACTTCGGCCACGGGAAAATCGAACTCCCGTGCGTAGTCGAGATAGGGGAGGCCTTCGGGAACGTCGACGTGCAGTGGGTTGGTCATGTCCTTGTCCTCTCGGAAGGGATGCGAGTCATCCCGGCGGACGATCTCCGGTGTCGGCCGTGTCCCCGGCCAGCACAGCGTCGAGGCCGCGGAACTGCTGTTCCTTGACCAACCGGTACCGGTCGATCCAGGAGGTCAGCGCCTCCAGCTGCGCGGGATTCAGGTGGACGGGACGCCGTTGCGCGTCGCGACTACGGGTGACGAGCCCGGCCTGCTCGAGTACCTGAATGTGCTTCGAGATCGCTTGGACGGTGATCTCGAAGGGTTCCGCGAGTTCGTTGACGGTGGCGGGCCCCCGGCTGAGGCGGGCGACGATGCGTCGGCGGACCGGATCGGACAGGGCCATGAAAGCCCGGTCGAGCCGATCGTCCTCCGCTTCGGCAGCGTCCACCTGCCACCCTCCTTATTCAACCTTTCGGTTGAATACAGCATCCGTCCAGACGGTAGGCATGTCAAGACCCTCCACATGCCGGCTACCTCTCGACGGCGACCCGTCGGTGTGGGGTGGAGCGCCCGTGAGCGACGGCGCACTCGGTCACTCGGGCTGACGACCGGTGTGGCGCGCTACCGGACGTCAGCAGTGGACGTTCGCACCGAGCGTCGTGGAAACACATTTGCCCGGCGGATACCGCCCTGCCCGGTTACCGTCGTCAAGATGATCTCGGTGGGGGAAATCAGGTCGGGAACACGTGCGGCACTGGCCGTGACGGCTGCGGTCGCACTCGTGGGCGGATGTGCGTCGAGCACGGACGGTGGTTCGGAGAACACCGCCGCGCCCGCGGCAGCGGTATGTGGGGCGACGCCCAACGGCACCCCGTTGACAGGTGATGCACCGCCGCCGGCGACCGGGGATCGGGATATCGCCACCAACCCGGAGGTCGCTACCGGCTATCGCAGCGGCATGACCGCTGTGAGTACCGAATCCTTCGCGGTCTCCACGGCCAATCCCGTCTCCACCGAGGTGGCGTGCGAGGTCCTCCGGGACGGCGGGACGGCGGCCGATGCGCTCGTGGCTGCGCAGATGGTGCTCGGACTCGTCGAGCCGCAGTCGTCCGGCATCGGCGGTGGAGCGTTCCTGATGTACTTCGACGCCGAATCCGGCCAGGTCCAGGCGTACGACGGCCGTGAGACCGCCCCCGCATCGGCGGACGAGAACTATCTCCGCTGGATCAGCGTCACCGACCGTACCGAGCCGAAGCCGGATGCCCGCGCAAGCGGACGTTCGATCGGGGTACCCGGCGTCCTGCGCATGCTCGAGTTGGTGCATGCGGAGTACGGGGACCAGGAATGGCGGAGTCTGTTCGCTCCGGCGATAGATCTGGCCGACCGAGGGGTGCTCGTCAGTGACCGGATGGCACAGTCGATTGCCGATTCCGCCCAGCAACTCGCGGTCGACGACGAGGCCCGCGCGTATTTCCTCGAGCCGGACGGTAGTCCGAAGGCCGCGGGAACCACCTTGACCAATCCGGCGATGGCGAAGACACTCGGCGCAATCGCGACCGACGGTGCCGGTGCCTTCTACACCGGCGACATCGCACAGTCGATAGTCGAGGCGACCACCAGCGATTCCGGTGGGCGCACACCGGGAACGATGACGCTCGACGACCTCGCCGCCTACGAGGCGAAGGAACGCACCCCGTTGTGCACGCCCTACCGCGACCACGAGATCTGCGGAATGCCGAACCCGTCGTCCGGTGGCACCGCCGTCGCGGCCACCCTCGGCATCTTGGAGAACTTCGACCTCGCGGCACTGGGTCCGTCCGAGGTCGACGCGAACGGGGGAGTGCCGAATGCCGAAGCAGTGCACCTGATTTCCGAAGCCGAGCGTCTCGCGTACGCCGACCGCGACAAATACGTCGCGGACTCCGATTTCGTTCCGCTGCCCGGAGGTTCGCTCGACACCTTGGTGAACCCCGAATATCTCTCCGCACGCGCCTCGCTGATCGATCCCGGAAAGAGTATGGGCACCGCGCAGCCCGGTGATTTCGGCCCGGTGCCGCTCGGGGTGCCGGCACAGACACCCGAGCACGGCACCAGTCACATCTCGGTCGCCGACCGTTACGGCAACGTCGCCGCCATGACGACGACCATCGAATCGGCATTCGGGTCGTTCCACATGGTCGACGGATTCCTCCTCAACAACCAGCTCACCGATTTCGCGGCGGAGCCCGCGGACAAGGACGGCCTTCCGGCCGCCAATCGTGTCGAGCCGGGAAAGCGGCCACGCAGTTCGATGGCTCCGACACTGGTCTTCGACAGGACGCCCGACGGCGAACGAGGCGACCTGCAGATGGTCGTCGGATCGCCGGGCGGTTCGGTCATCATCCAGTTCGTCGTCAAAACCCTTGTGGGGATGCTCGATTGGGGCTTGGATCCGCAGCAGGCGGTCTCGGCCGTCTCCTTCGGGGCAGCGAACACCCCGGTCACCGGCGTCGGGGGTGAGCATCCCGCCGTGGATGCGTCCGACGACGGTGCTCAGGATCCGCTCGTGCAGCAACTTCGGGACAAGGGGCACGAGGTCTCCGTCGCGCCGCAGTCCAGCGGCTTGAGCGCACTGCAACGCGCAGAGGCGGGCTGGGTCGGGGGAGCCGATCCTCGGCGCGAGGGAGCGGTGATGGGCGATCCGGCACCGTGACCGCGCTCGGCGCCCATCTCGAGCGTGCCGGCGGGCCCATCCCGGAGGGCTTGCTGCTCGACCGTGCGGTATTCGGGGAGCGGGTATCGGCTACCGGGGATCGACGGAGCCGAACAAGGAGCCCTGGATCAGGAGCCCCAGAGCGTGGTTCGTCGCGCGATACCGCTCGGGCGACGCGGTGGCTGCGTGAGCGCTCAGTCCCTGAAAAAGGGCGAAGATGGCATCAGTGGTTCCGTCCACGTCTGCGTCGGCACTCAAGACGCCGTCTCGGTGCGACTGCTGGACGATCTCACTGATGACGGTCCGTAGACCTGTGTAGATCATGTCGCTGTCGCGGTCGAGTTGGAGGTGCTCGGCGCTTTCCACACGGAGGGCGCGATCGAACGCGACGGCATGCGGATTCTCGCGCAACAGTTGCCCCCCTTCGTCGAGCACGGCCAGCAACTGGTCCACGACGCCTTCGGTGCGGTCCGCTGCGGCCGACAGGCGCGGCAGCGACACCTCGGCGATTTCTGTAAAGGCGGCTTTCACGATCTCGGCTTTGTTGGGGAAATAGTGATAGAGACTCCCGCTCGTGATACCGGCCAGGCGCGCAATCTCCCGGATTGTCGCTCCGGAGTAACCGACCTCGGCAACGCAGCGCATGGCAGCAGCGAGGATTCTCCGACGCGTGTCCTCGCTTCTCGCGCCGACCGGTCGGCCGAGTTGCGATGACGAGGACGGCATGGCGACTCCCAGCTCGACGACAGTTGTAGGGGAAGCATGGCACGCCTGCGTGTCCGGTGCGCGCCGGGCACACGGCGGCGAACTTGCCGACGGTGCGGTGGGTGGGGAGGAAAACGGTTGACAGCGTTCCGTCCCCGCCGCCACGCTGAACCCGACCCTCCGGAGTGATCACTCACGCGAAAGGTGCGGCGATGCCCACAGTAGATCTCGCGGCAGGGCCGATTCACTACGTCGAACACGGCGACGGACCGGCCGTTGTGTTACTGCACGGACTCCTCATGAACCACACGGTGTGGGACGAGGTGATCGACCGACTACCCGCTGGGTTCCGGTATGTGCGACCTGATCTGCCCCTCGGCGCCCACCCCGAACCGATGCGTCCCGACGCGGATTTGAGCTTGCACGGGCTGAACCGGCTCGTAGCGGACTTCCTCGCTGCGCTCGGCCTGACCGACGCGACGCTGGTGCACAGCGACTGGGGTGGCGCGCTGTTTCTCACCGCATACGGCCTCGACGAACGCGTCGGCCGTCTGATCCTGCTGCCGTGCGAGGCCTTCGACAACTTCCCGCCCGGGCTGCCGGGCAAAATGGCGGTCCTCGCTTCGCGTATCCCGGGTGGTCTCCCGCTCGCGCTGCGGCAACTTCGGGTTTCGTGGCTGCGCAAAACGCCGCTGTTGCTCGGTTGGATGGCCCGGAGACCGCTGCGCGATGATCTCGTCCGAGCCTGGACCGAACCGGGGCTTCGCAGTAAGGAAGTGCGCCGCGACCTGCGCAAGTACGTCGCGACCCACTGCACCGCAACCGAGCTCGTCGCCGATACCGAAGCGTTGCAGCATTTCACGGGTCCGGCGCTGGTGCTGTGGTCGTCGGCAGGAAAGGTCATGCCGCGCAGTCACGGGCGGCGGCTCGCAAACCTGATGCCGAACGGGACTCTGGTGGAGGTCGACGACGCCTATGTGCTGTCGATGCTCGACCGACCCGAGACGATCGCACGGGCGATGTCGGAGTTTCTCGTCGCGAAGCGCCCGTAGGTCACACGAGATCGACGACCAGCCACCCGCCGTGGTGTTCGAACACCTCGTACGGAAAGCCTGTCGTGCGTCCGAGTGCGTCGAGCGACGCGAGGTCGAATGTCCGGATGTGCCCGTGGCACGCGGTTGCCTCGTCCTCGAACGGCACCGCGATCACCACGCGTTCCCGGGCGATGCGCAGCGCTTCGGCGAGAACGGCGGCACCCGTCTCGTCGTCGACGTGCTCGAGCAGGTGGATCGCGGTGACGGTGTCCGAGCTGTCGTCGGGGACGGGCACTCCGGCCGCGTTGCAGACGAGGGTGTCCACCGCCAGGCCCAAATGCGGTGCGACCGCATCGAGCAGCCGCATCGTGCCGGGGAGGATGTCGGTGGCGACCACGTCGAACCCCGCTCCTGCGAGCCGCAACGGCAGGAACCCGAAGCACGAACCGAGGTCGAGTACCCGGCCGCGTACCAACGTGGCTGCCATGTCGTGGATCGGGGCGAACTCCGCTGTGCCGTCGAGCAGTTCGTTCAGTGAGTTGCGGTAGTAGGTGACCCACGACTCGAGCGCTCCGGGGACCGTCGAGCGGACGAGACCGACCATCGTCAACTCGAACTCGTTCTGTCCGAACTCGGCGTCCTGGACGGATGCGGTCACGTCGGCGACGAGACGCTCACTGAGCAGGTCGGGAGTGAGCGCATGCGTGACGTGCAGCCCGTCGGTGGTGCGGTGCAACCTGATCGGTCCGGAGGGCACCCGTTCGACGGTCACGTGGTCGTGTGTCCACCGGCCCGGCGGGCACGGCGCGAGAGAATCCAGCACAGACATTGTCGGTCAACCTCTTTCGAATGGGTGATCGGTCGGGCCGAGTCCTTCGGAAAGCGTGAGCATTCCTGTTCCCAACAGGTCGTGAAGGTCCGATTCGGCGTCGGTGAGCCACTGCTCGTAGGACGCGACCGCGACGCCCAGCACGAGGTAGGCGACGGTCCTCGGAATGTGGTCGTCGGGGCGGGCGCCGGTGTGGCGCGCGACGAACTCGGCTATCGCCGCGCGCCATCCCTGGTACATGACGGACGAGTACCCCTGGAGGGCGGGAGTGCGCAGGATCAGCTCCATGCGGGCGCGGTGTCGCTCGGTCTCGGATGCGGGAAAGGTGTTGAAGTCGAGTAGTGCGGCGGTGAGCGCGTCCGCGAGCGAATCGTCCGACTGGACCTCTGCGAGTCGTCGTCGCATCCGTTCGAGCTGGCCGTCGAAGTCACCCCACGCGACCGCATTCTTCGAGGGGAAGTACCGGAAGAAGGTGCGCCGCGCGATGCCCGCCGCCTCGGCGATGTCGTCCACGCTGGTCTCGTCGAAGCCGCGGGTGCGGAAGAGTTCGATGCCGACCGCCGCCAGGGATTCTCTCGTGGTGGAGGGGCGCCGGCCGGTCCGCGGGGACGGCTCTCGGCGTTCAGGCATATTTCCCTCGATTCATGGATGACATTCTGCACTCGATGCCATTACAGTGGTGAACCGAGTCACAACGCTAGCCCTGTTGTGATGTGGACTCCACATGTGGAGTGAAATTCGAGGAGGAATCATGTCCGATCGCGACAACGCGGTGATCGAGTCCGATTTGATCGAGGAGTCCCTCGTGGAAGAGGTCTCGATCGACGGCATGTGCGGCGTCTACTGATCATGTCCACCCCCGGAGCCACCGCCGTGGCGACCACACAGTTCGATCCGGGCGCCACGTGGCGGCTCCACCCGCAGGTAGCGCTTCGCCCCGAGCCTTTCGGGGCGTTGCTCTACCACTTCGGCACCCGCAAACTGTCGTTCCTGAAGAACACCGTCATCGTCGACGTGGTCCGGTCCCTCGACGATCACGCATCGGTGCGGGATGCTCTGCGCGCCCACGGAATCGACGAGAACGCCGAGCGGCCCTACGTGCGTGCCCTCGGCACACTGGCCGACTCGCACATGATCGTCCCCGCCTGACGCTTCGACCAAGCAAGGACCCGCTATGACGTCTCTGCTCGAACCTCCCGTCACCACCGCGCCTCCGAAGGTCGGTCGACTCGTCGACCAGTTCGAGAAGGGCCTAGATGCTCCGATCTGCCTGACGTGGGAACTGACCTACGCCTGCAACCTCTCGTGCGTGCACTGCCTGTCCTCGTCGGGCAAGCGCGACCCGCGTGAGCTGTCCACCGAACAATGCAAGGCAATCATCGACGAACTCCAGCGCATGCAGGTGTTCTACGTCAACATCGGCGGCGGCGAGCCCACCGTGCGTTCGGACTTCTGGGAACTCGTCGACTACGCCACCGACCATCAGGTCGGGGTGAAGTTCTCGACCAACGGCGTGCGCATCGACAAGAAGGTCGCGGCGCGGCTGGCAGCGTCCGACTATGTGGACGTGCAGATCTCCCTCGACGGCGCGACCGCCGAGGTCAACGACGCTGTGCGCGGCCCCGGGTCCTTCGCGATGGCCGTGCGCGCCCTGGAGAATCTTTCCGAGGCGGGCTTCCGCGACGCGAAGATCTCCGTCGTGGTCACCCGCCACAATGTCGACCAACTCGACGAATTCAAGGCGCTCGCAGACCGTTACGACGCGACGCTGCGCATCACGCGCCTGCGCCCGTCGGGCCGCGCCGTGGACGTGTGGGACGATCTGCATCCCACCCACGACCAGCAGCGGCAGCTCTACGATTGGCTCGTCGCACACGGCGAAGGCGTCCTGACCGGTGATTCGTTCTTCCATCTGTCCGCGTTCGGCGGCGACAGCGGCGGAGGTGCTCTGCCCGGCCTCAACCTCTGCGGTGCCGGGCGTGTGGTGTGCCTGATCGACCCGGTCGGAGACGTGTACGCGTGCCCGTTCGCGATCCACGAGAACTTCCTCGCGGGAAACATCCTCACCGACGGTGGGTTCGCGCAGGTGTGGAAGAACTCCGAGCTGTTCCGGGAACTGCGCGAACCGCAGTCGGCCGGGGCGTGCGCATCGTGCAACTTCTACGACTCGTGCCGCGGCGGCTGCATGGCTGCGAAGTTCTTCACGGGCCTCCCGATGGACGGTCCCGACCCCGAATGTGTTCAGGGATACGGACAGTCGGCCCTCGAAGCCGACCGCACCGTGCCGCAGTCGAGCGTCGACCACTCGCGTACCGGTAAGCGGGCCGAGCGTCGCACCCCGGCAGCGCCGGTGCCGCTCACCCTGCTCGCCAAGCCGCCCGCCAAATTCTGCGACGAGAACCCTCTCGCAGGCCTGTAGATCTCGAGGAGAGAAGTTCACGATGGCCAAGTTCTCGTGGCTGAAGAATCCCTGGAAGCAGAGCGACTGGTTCGAAACGGTCGCCGTGGCGCAGGAGCGCGCCCGCAAGCGGCTGCCGAAATCGGTGTACGGCGCGCTTGTGGCCGGGTCCGAAGCCGGCATCACCGTCGACGACAATCTCGCGGCGTTCCGCGAACTCGGCTTCGCCCCGCACGTTGCGGGACTGTCGGAGAAGCGTGAGATGGGCACCAGGGTCATGGGGCAGGACGTCGCCATGCCCGTCCTGATTTCGCCGACCGGCGTCCAGGCGGTACACCCGGACGGAGAGGTGGCTGTCGCCCGAGCCGCCGCCGCGCGCGGAATCGCAATGGGCCTCAGCTCGTTCGCGAGCAAATCCATCGAGGACGTGGCTGCGGCCAACGACAAGACCTTCTTCCAGATGTACTGGGTCGGTAGCCGCGACGTGCTCGTCCAGCGCATGGAACGCGCCCGTGCAGCGGGTGCGAAGGGTCTCATCATGACCCTGGACTGGTCCTTCTCGAACGGCCGCGACTGGGGGAGCCCCGCCATCCCGGAGCGGATGAGCTTCGACGCGATGGTGAAGTTCGCGCCCGAGGGCATCATCCGGCCCAAGTGGCTCCTGGACTGGGCGCGGACCGGCGGGGTCCCGGACCTCACCACACCCAACCTCACCCCGCCCGGTGGCGGCGAGACCCCGACGTTCTTCGGCGCGTACGGAGAGTGGATGAGCACCCCGCTGCCCACGTGGGAAGACGTGGCATGGCTACGGGAACAGTGGGGCGACGCCCCGTTCATGCTCAAGGGCGTCATGCGCGTCGACGACGCCAAGCGCGCCGTCGACGCGGGGGTCACGGCGATCTCGGTCTCGAACCACGGCGGCAACAACCTCGACGGCACACCCGCGCCGATCCGGGCGCTTCCGGCCATCGCGGAGGCGGTCGGCAACGACATCGAGGTGCTGCTCGACGGTGGTATCCGGCGCGGTAGCGACGTCGTCAAGGCCGTTGCCCTCGGAGCCGACGCCGTCATGATCGGCCGAGCCTACCTGTGGGGCCTCGCGGCCAACGGCCAGGCGGGTGTCGAGAACGTCCTCGACATCCTCGCTGGCGGAATCGGTTCCGCGCTTCTGGGGCTGGGCCGGGATTCCATCCACGACCTCGTGCCCGGCGATGTGGTCGTTCCGCCAGGATTCCGTCGCGATCTGGGAGTCGAATAACTGCCATCGGCATGAGCCTCGCTCTCACCGACCCGATCACCCTCGCCGGCCGTACCGCGTCGTCGAGGGTGATCTTCGGTCCGCACGAAACCAACCTCGCTGTGGGACGGGCACTGTCGGCGCGTCACGTCGCGTACTACGAGCGTCGTGCGCGGGGTGGCGCGGGAATTGTCGTCACCGAAGTGGCGTCGGTTCATCCGGGCGATCACCCGTACGAACGGGCTCCGCTTGCGGCGCACTGTGGTGACCGATGGGCGGAGATCGTCTCGGCGTGCGGTGCCCACGGAACTCTCGTCCTGGCTGGGATCGGGCACAGCGGTCTGCAGGGATCCAGCGCCTGGACCCAGGCACCACTGTGGGCACCGTCGAGGGTTCCCGATCCCGCCACCCGTGAACTCCCGGCGGAGATGACCGAAGCCGACATTCACTCGGTCACTGACGGTTTCCGCGCTGCGGCGGCGCTGGCGGTCGAGGCGGACGCCGACGGCGTCGAACTCGATGCCGGACCCACCGCGCTGCTCCGCCAGTTCCTTTCCGGACTGACGAACCACCGCACCGACCGCTACGGCGCCGACAGGTTGCGCCTGCTCCGGGAAGTCATCGCGGCCGTGCGCGCCGAACTCGGGCCCGGACGGATCCTCGCGCTGCGACTGAGCTGTGACGAGAACGCTCCCTGGGCGGGCATCACACCGGACGAAGCCGCACGGTACGTGCGGGAACTCGCCGGCTCGCTGGATCTGATCACCGTCGTACGCGGCGGGTTGTTCACACCGGAAACGTACCGGCCTGATGCCCACACACCGACCGGGTTCAATCGCGAGTTGTGCCGGCAGGTCCGGGGGGCCGTTGTGGGTCTTGTGCCGGTGGTGTTGCAGGGCAGCGTCGTGAGTCCTTCGTCCGCCCAGGAGGCCGTCGATCGGGGGGTGTGCGACGCGGTGGAGATGACCCGCGCGCAGATCGCCGACCCCGATCTCGTCTCCTCCGTCCGCGACCATCGTGATCCGCGGCCTTGCGTGCGCTGCAACCAGGCATGCCTCGTCCGCGACTTCCGCAACCCGGAGATCGGATGTATCGCCAACGCGGAGGCGGGGCAGGAGGACCGACCTGCACCCGGTGTGCCGACCACGGTGCGGGACGTGCTCGTCGTCGGCGGGGGACCGGCCGGGCTGGAAGCGGCGCGCGGCCTGGCCGGGCGGGGACATCGAGTCACCGTCGCCGACCGCGCCGACCGCGTCGGAGGCATGCTGCACACCGCAGGCTCGGGGAAGGGTGCGCCGCCGTTCGCCGAACTCGCCCGGTGGCTCGAGCAGCGATGCCGCGATCTCGGCGTGGTCATCCGCACCGACACCGTCGTCGGCGCGGACGACCTCGACGCGGCGCACGACGCCGGAACGGCCGTAGTACTCGCTACCGGCAGCCGTCCTCGACCTCCTGGCTTCCCGGTCGTCGGAGGGGGCGGTTATCTCACCGCAACCCAGGCTCTCCGCGCCCCGGAGACCGTGCCGGATCGTGCCGTCGTGTGGGATCCGGTGGGCGGGCGGGTCGGTGTCGCGGTGGCGGAGCACCTCGTCGCGCGCGGGCGGGCGGTCGATTACGCCACCATCGACCCCATCCCCGGGTCGAGACTGGCACCCACCGGTGACCTCGTCGCGGCGAATGCCCGGTTGCATCGTGCGGGGGTGCGGCGGCACCTCGGCGTCGAGGTGCGCGGGGTCGACGCCTCGGGAGTGCATCTCGTGCACCGGGTGACCGGGTCGGAGGTCGTCGTGGATTCGGCGACGCTCGTCGACTGCTCAGTGGGACTACCGGATGACAGATCGACCCGGCCGGGGCTGGATGGGATCGGTGACTGCATCGCTCCTCGGACGGTGCGGGAAGCGATCGGGGAGGGGCACCGTCTCGCCTCGGAACTGTAACCTGTTGCATAGACCGATCTGGAAGGATCTCCATGGGCGAGTTCGACGGCAAGGTTGTCTTCATCACCGGTATCGCGCGAGGTCAAGGACGTAACCACGCCTTGAGGTTCGCCCGGGAAGGAGCGGCGATCATCGGAATCGACGTCGCGAAGCCGGTCTCGGAGTACATCACCTACGAGCAGGCGACCGAGGAGGACTTCCGCGAGACCGTCCGTCTCGTCGAGGAGGCCGGCGGCAAGATCGTCGCTCGCATCGCCGATGTCCGCGACAGCGCCGCCCTCCGGGCCGCCGTCGACGAGGGTGTCGCACAGTTCGGGCGGCTCGACGTGGTCGTCGCCAACGCCGGTATCTGCAGCTGGAGCCGATTCTGGGAAATGCCCGACGAGCAGTTCGAGGAACTCGTCGACATCAACCTCACGGGCGTGTTCAAGACGTTGAAGGCCGCGGCACCGGCGATGATCGAAGCAGGAAACGGCGGTTCGATCATCGTCGTCAGCTCGGTCGCCGGGCTCAAGGCGATGCCCGGGCAGGCACATTACGGCGCTGCCAAGTTCGGTCTCGTCGGTATCACGCAGGCGGCGGCAAAAGAGCTGGGCGAGTTCAACATCCGCGTCAACTCCATCCATCCGTACGGGGTGAAGACGCCGATGGGCACCGATCAGGGTTCGCTGAAGATGTTCGAACGGTTCCCTGCCTGGCTCCCCAACTTCGCGCCCATCCTCACCGAGAAGCCGATCGCCGATCCCGACGACACCTCCGACGCGGTGCTGTTTCTCGCGAGCGATCGCGCGAAGACGATCACGGGCAGCCAGATGGCCCTCGACCAGGGCAACTCCAAGGTCTAGCCGGTGTTGCGCAACATGGCCGGTCCCGATCCCCGGGACATCCTCAGGATCGGTCCGGCCACGTTGCGCAACCGGATCATCTTCCCGGCCCACCTGACGAACTTCGCTGTGGACGGAAAGATCACCGACCAGCACATCGCGTATTACACGGCGCGGGCGCGCGGCGGGGCAGCGATGATCGTCACCGAGGAACACACGGTGCATCGCTCGGATCGGCCGTACGAGAAGCTGATCCGGGGATGGGATCCCGACGTCTTGCCCGGGTACCGCCGCCTCACCGACGCGGTGCACCGGCACGGTACGCGGATCGTCGCACAGCTCAATCACAACGGGGCACAGGGAAGTTCGATGTACACGGGCCGGGCGCTGTGGGCTCCCGGACCCGATCCCGACCCACTGTTCCGGGAAGTGCCGATCACGGTGGGCGACCGCGAGATCGCGGAATTGATCGACGGATACGCGACGGTCGCGACCCGGTGCGTCGAGGGTGGATTCGACGGTGTCGAGATCCAATGCTCGCAGGCATCGATCCTGCGTGCCTTTCTCGCGCCGGGGACCAACGGCCGCGCCGACCGATACGGTGGCGATCTCGGGGGACGGGCACGGTTGCTGGTCGAGGTCGTCGACGCTGTGCGCGCCGCAGTAGGTCCCGAGCACGTCGTGGGCGTGCGGTTGAGCGGTCACGACGGCACGGCGGGCGGAATCGAACTCGACGATGCCGTCCGGGTGGCGCGCATGCTCGACGAACGGGGTGCCGTCGATTACCTCAGTACGTCGATCGGTGTCGCCACCGAGACGCTGCATCTCGTCGAGGCGCCGATGTCGACGCCGCACGGGTACTCGCTGTTCGTCCCGGCCGCGATGCGTGCCGCGGTGTCGGTGCCCGTGGTCGGTGTGGGCCGATTCACCGCTCCCCAGCAGGTCCGGACCGCTCTCGCGGAAGGGGTCTGCGATCTGGTCGGGGCGGTACGGGCGCAGATCGCCGACCCCGAGTTCGCCGCGAAAACGCTTGCCGGGCGCGACGCGGAGGTGCGTCCGTGCATCGGCTGCAACCAGGAATGCATCGGGCGGGTCGGGCTCGGCCGGTGGATCGGATGCACTGTGAACCCGCGCGCCGGCCGAGAATCGACGCCGTTACCCGCGCCGCGCATGCCCGGCAGCCGGGTGCTGGTGGTCGGCGGGGGACCGGCCGGATTACAGGCGGCCGCTACGTCCGCTCGTCGCGGCCACACCGTGACCCTGTGTGAGCGAGAACCGTGGACAGGTGGGCAGATTCGCGGCGCGGCGACCGCACCTCACCGCGGCGAACTGGCGGGTATCGTCACGAGCCTAGAAGCGGAATGCACTCGGGCCGGAGTCGAGATCAGGACCGGCATCGAGGTCGACGCCGACTTCGTTCGCGCCCACCGGCCCGACGCCGTGATCGTGGCGACGGGGGCTCGGCCGCAGCGGCCCGCCTGGGCCGGAGACTCCGCGAAGGTGGTGGACGTGCGCGACGTGCTCGAGGGTCGCGCCGAGCCGGAGGGGCGGGTGCTCGTGGTCGACGATCTGGGTTTCCATCAGGCGACGTCGGTGGCCGAACTCCTCGCCGGACGTGGCTGCGCCGTGACCGTGTGTACAGGCGGCATGATCGTCGGACAGGATCTCGGCCTCACACTTGACATGGACGGATGGACACGTCGCGCCCACGCTGCCGGGATCACGCAGATCACCGATGTGATGGTCACGGGAATCGTGGACGCCGACGACGCGATGGACGTGTCACTCGTCGATCACCGGACCGGCACGGGCCGACTCCTCGTGGCCGACGCGGTGGTGGTCGTCACCCATCAGGAACCGGTGGACGAACTCTGGAAAAAGCTGGCCGACAGCAGTTTTCCTGTGTTCCGCATCGGCGATGCGGTGACCCCACGTCGCGCGCACAACGCGATTCTCGAGGGAGACGCAGCTGCGATCGCGGTGTGACACCCCGCGCGCGACATCGACTCCGACCGTTCCTGCGCGCCTACGAACCCAGTTCGCGCCGCATCGCAACGCGTGGACGGTGGTCGAGTCCCAACTCCGTCTCGTGTGAGCGAATCCGGCGTAGCGCCGGGGTGAGTTCTCCGTCGCCGAGAATGCGGAAGCCGAGGCGTTCGTAATATGGCGCGTTCCACGGAACGTCGCGGTAGGTCGTGAGCGTCACCGCGCTGTACCCGTGATCGCGAGCCCACCCGGCGGCATGGTCGAGCAGATCGCGACCGACGCCGCGCCGAGCGTGACCGGGATGGACCGAGACCTGCTCGATGTGGAGTGCATCGTCGACCGGTTCGGCGATCAGGTACGCCACCGGCGCGCCACCATCGTCGAACGCCACCCAATTCCGGCCGGCGACGAGATAGCGGTGCAACTCCGAGACCGTCGGCGGGGCGTCGTCCGCGACGAACGTCATGCCCAGTTCGGCGAACTGCTCGCCCGCCGCTCGTTCGATGTCCTGGAGCAACGGCAGTTCGGCCTCTCGCGCGAGCCGGATGCGAGGCAATTCCTTCGCGAAATACAAGGAGGATTCCGAGTCGGCCCAGATACCGAACCGCTCGTGCATGGGGGCGTATCCGGCAGCGGTGTACATCGCGATGGCTTCCGGTTGCGCAGTGCCGGTTTCGAGTACCATCCGGCGGCGACCCGCGTCCACTGCGGTTCGCTCGAGCGCCTCGAGGAGACGCCGCGCGATTCCGCGCCGCCGCGAATCCGCACGCACGTACATCCTCTTGATCTCCGCGTCGCCGTCGCGCAGTCCGGGATGCCCCGCGTCGTACGCGCGCCAGCCGCCGATTCCCAGCGGGGTCGAGCCGGAGTGCGCGAGCAGGAACAGGCCGCGCGGGGGCGCGAACTCCTCAGGGTGGAGTTCGGTGTGGTCGGGTCCTCCGTAGCGCCGTACGTACTCGAGCTGGACCTCGTCGATGAGGGCCTGCACGTCGGGGTCGTCCAAGGGGCGCGGTTCGATCTGCACGAGGTGAGACTACGTGCCGGCCCGGGGCGCGACCGATTGCGATCCACCGAGCCGGTGGCCGGTCGACGCACAGGGGGGTTCCACGCGTCCTGGTCGTGACAGCAGACGGAGCCCAGGCTGCGACCGGCGCGAAGAGGCGGATCACACTCGGCGGCACAGCGCAGCGAAATGGGTGATGTTTACCGAATCGTTGCATGGGCACCCGTTGGTGATGCAGAAGAACATTTTCATCCCGGCCCTGACCGACCAGCAGCGAGACAAGCTCGACACCCTGTCGAACGCCGACGAACTCCGGTTCCACAGCCTTCTGGACTACACGTCACTGATCGAGCCCGAAACGTACGTCTTTCAGGACCTACTCGACCGCGCACGTAAGCAGCTCGACGAATTCGACGGCAGCATAGACGGAATCGTCGCGCACTGGGATTTCCCGACGAGCGTGCTCGCTCCGATCCTCGCCGCCGAACGCGGCCTGCCTGCGCCGACCCTCCGCAGCCTTCTCCAGTGCGAGCACAAGGCGTGGAGCCGGATCGAGCAGAAGAAGTCCATCCCCGAATGCGTCCCGGGCTTCGCAGTTTTCGATCCGTTCGACGACAACGCGCTGGACTCGATCGATCTTTCGTTCCCGTTCTGGGTCAAGCCCATCAAGTCGCACTCGTCACAACTCGGGTTCGAGATCGAAAACGCCGAGCAGTTCGCAGCGGCCCTGGAACAGATCCGCGCCGAGATCGGACGGGTCGGGGACGCGTTCGACGAAGTGCTGTCGATGGTGGAACTCCCGCCGGAACTCGAAGGTGTCGGCGGCAACATGTGCCTTGCCGAAGACATCATCACAGGCATTCAGGTCGCACCCGAAGGAACGATGTTCAACGGCGAGTACAACATTCACGAATTCTTCGACATGCGGAAGGACGACGCAGGCCACAGCTTCGACAGGCTCGATTACCCTGCGCAGTCGGTTCCCGACGACGTGCAGCAGCGCATGATCGACCTCACGGAGCGATACCTGCGCCACATCGGTTTCGACAACGGCTGCTTCAACACGGAGTTCATGTGGGACGAGAAGACCGGAAAGCTCTCGCTGATCGAGGTCAACACCCGTATCTCGCAGTCCCACAGCGACCTGTTCGTCAAGGTCGACGGCACGTCGAACCACGAGGTCGCGATCGACATCGCACTCGGTGTGGAACCCCGCATCGAAAAGGGCCGCGGACGGTACCGGCACGCTGCCCAGTGCCACATCGGCTACTACTCCGACGGCATCGTGCGCAGCGTTCCGAGTGCCGACGATCTCGCCCGAGTGTGCGAAGAGATTCCGGATACGTTGGTGGACATCAAGGTTCGAGTGGGCGACCGGCTCTCCGAGCTTCCCAATCAGGACGGCTACCGGACCGTCCTGGCGACGCTGTACATCGGCGCCGACGACATCGGGGGACTCGAGAAGTACTTCGATCGTGCCTCCGAGCTTCTTCCGTTCGGCATCGACGCGATCTCCGAATAAGGCTGTTCCTGGCTGCGATTTGTTCGATCCGATCGACAGGAAGGCACACGTGCAGACAGTGACGTCCTTTCCCCACAGTGTTCGCGTCATCGAGAACACGTTCATCACGATGCCCGACGGGTGCCGCCTCTCGGCTCGCATCTGGCTTCCGGACGGCGCCGAGGACAACCCCGTTCCCGCTGTGCTCGAATACATTCCGTATCGGCACCGCGACACGACGCGAGCACGAGACGAGCTCAATCACCCCTATATCGCGGGTCACGGATACGCCTGCGTCCGAGTGGACCTGCGCGGCAGCGGTAACTCCGACGGGGTACTCGAGGACGAGTACCTTCCCACCGAGCAGGACGACGCCTGCGCCGTGATCGAATGGCTTGCCCAGCAGCCCTGGTGCGACGGCAACGTCGGCATGATGGGCATCTCCTGGGGCGGCTTCAACAGCCTCCACGTCGCTGCGAAGCGGCCCCCGGCGCTCAAAGCGATCATCAGCGCGTCGGCCACCGACGATCTGTACGTCGACAACATGCACTACATGGGCGGGTGCCTGCTGTCGGACAATCTGTCGGAGGCCACCGTGATGTTCGCCTTCAACAGCATGGCGCCCGACCCGGCGATCGTCGGTGACCGGTGGCGCGACATGTGGCACGAACGGCTTCGGGGAAGCGGCCTGTGGGTCGAGAAGTGGCTCGAACACCAACACCGCGACGAGTACTGGAAACGGGCTTCCGTCAACGAGAACTACGCGGACGTGGCATGTCCGGTGTTCGCGGTAGGCGGGTGGGCCGACGGTTACACCAACGCCATCTTCCGGCTGATGGAGAACCTCGACGTGCCGCGTAAGGGCCTCATCGGTCCCTGGGGGCACAAGTACCCCCACCAGGGCGTGCCGGGCCCCGCGATCGGGTTCCTGCAGGAGGTCGTCCGGTGGTGGGACTACTGGCTCAAGGGCATCGACAACGGAATCATGGACGAACCGATGCTCCGCATGTGGAGGCAGGGCAGCGTCCCGCCTCATCCCCGGTACCCCGAACGACCGGGCAAATGGATTGCCGAGCCGTCCTGGCCGGCGCCGGGCATCGAGGACCGTGAGTACACGCTGACCCGCTTCGGGCTGGACCAGGGCATCGACCCGGACGAAGCCGAGCGCCGCGATCTGACGATGTGCTCACCCCTGAGCCTGGGCATGGCCGGTGGCAAGTGGGCCTCGTATGCGGCCACTCCCGATCTGCCCTCCGATCAACGGGAAGAGGACGGCGGCGCACTCGTTTTCGAGACCGAAGCGCTGAGCGAACCGCTCGACGTGGTCGGTCTGCCGACTCTGGATCTCGAGGTCAGCGCCGACAAGCCGGTAGCAATGATCGCGGCGCGACTCAGCGACGTCGCTCCGGACGGTCAGGCCACCCGCGTCACGTACGGTTTGCTCAATCTCACCCATCGTGACGGCAGCGCCGATCCTCAGCCCCTCGAACCGGGCCGGCGGTACCGCGTGCGCGTCAAGCTCAACGGCATGGCGCAGGAGTTCCCGGCAGGCCATCGCATTCGCTTGTCGTTGTCCACGTCGTACTTCCCCTTGGTGTGGCCGGCACCCGAACTCGCGACGCTCACTGTGACCACCGGCGAAAGCCGGCTGAGGCTGCCCGTCCGCCCGCCACGCGACGCCGAAGACGCTGCGCTGCCCGCATTCGGGGAACCCGAGGGAGCGGAATCGTCCGCCGTCACCCTGGTCGAACCCGGCGAACACCACTGGCGCACTTCACGCGATCTCGAAACCGGCGTGACCACACTCGAGATCAAGGACGACCGGGGCGAGTCGTTCGTCGAGGACACCGGCACCACGATGCGCAATGCGACGACCGAGTGGTTCGGCTTCCAGGGCAACGACGTGGAGTCGGCGCGCGGTGAGACGCGCACCGTGCGATATCTCGGACGAGGTGACTGGCAGACGGAAGTGCAGACCCGAACGGTGCTGACTTCGACACCGGAGGATTTCGTGATCACCGCGCAACTGGACGCATACGAGATCGACGAGATCCACGGAAAGCGGCGCGTCTACTCGGAGAACTGGAATCGCGAGATACCTCGCCTACTGGTGTGACCCGACGCGGTAGCGGCACCGGCGATCCGACGCACTAGCATCGGACCGGTGATACGGGATCTTGCCGGCGCCCGCTGGACCGACGTCGAACCGGAGCGGTGGACGGTGGCGGTGCCCGTGGGATCACTCGAGCAACACGGCCCACACCTGCCCCTCGACACCGATACCCGGATCGCCACTGCTGTTGCCGAGGCACTCCCGGACGTCCTCGTGGCTCCGCCGCTCGCGTACGGCGCGAGCGGCGAGCACGAGGCGTTTCCGGGAACGGTGTCGCTCGGAGTCGACGCGCTGCGCACCGTGTTCGTGGAATACGGGCGGTCGATATGCCGCTGGGCCCGACGGGTGCTGTTCGTCAACGGACACGGCGGAAACGCATATGCCCTGGCCGAAGCCGTGTCCCTGCTGCGGTACGAGGGTCGCGATGCGGCGTGGATCCCGTGTGCGGTGCCTCGCGCCGACGCGCACGCGGGCGCCACCGAAACGAGTCTCATGCTGCACCTGTGCCCCGGTTCGGTGGATATGGGCCGCGCGGTCGTCGGGAACACGGATTCGATCGCGAGTTTGATGCCACGACTGCGTGAAGCCGGTATGGTTTCGGTGTCGGCGAACGGGGTTCTCGGTGATCCCACCACCGCAACCGCGGAGCAGGGGGCCCGCTTGTTCGCACACCTGACGGAACAAGCAAGATCGCAGGTCGCTCGGTGGGAACCGGGCACGGAGGGGGGACTTCGGTGAGTCAGGCGACAACACCCGAAACGGCACAGACCCCCGGAGGCCGCCTTCCTGACGGGTTCGGAGTTCGCATCGATCCCCGGGTCCGGCGATTCGCCGGCGGACAGGTACTCATCGGTGGTTCACCCACCCGGATGCTCAAACTCGCTCCCGCCGCCGCGGCGATGATCGACGGCGACCACCTCGAGGTCGTCGACTCCCGCACGGCGGTCGTCGCGCGTCGTCTACTCGACTCCGGCGTCGGAAACCCGCGGCCCACCCGGCTGCCGTCCACCTCGGACGTGACCGTGATCGTTCCCGTCCGGAACAACGCGGCCGGAGTACGGCGGTTGCTGCAGGCCCTCCCCGGCCTCGAGGTGATCGTGATCGACGACGGCTCCGACACCCCGGTGGTCACTTCCGAAGACCCCCGTGTCCGGGTGCTCCGATCCGACGTATCCCGCGGTCCGTCCGCGGCGCGGAACCGCGGATTGCGGGAAGCACGAACGGAATTCGTCGCCTTCCTCGATTCCGACGTCGTTCCCCGCATCGGGTGGCTCGAAGCATCGCTGGGTCACTTCAGCGACCCGGCTGTCGCGCTCGTCGCGCCTCGCATCGTCGCTCTCGACCCGGACAACGGAGCCTTGGCGCGCTACGAACACGCACGTTCGTCCCTGGACCTCGGTCGACGGGAAGCCGCCGTCGTCGCCGGGAGCCCGGTGTCGTATGTGCCCAGCGCCGCGATGGTGGTCCGTCGTGAAGCACTCGCCGGTTGCGGTGGCTTCGACGAAACGATGCATGTGGCCGAGGACGTCGACGTGTGTCGGCGACTCCGCGCGGCCGGGTGGCGACTCCGCTACGAACCGATCGCACGAGTGGCCCACGATCACCGGGTTGGGTTCCGGGAATGGTTCTCCCGCAAGGTTTTCTACGGCACAGGGGCTGCGCCGCTGGAGGCGCGGCACCCCGGCACTGTGCCCCCGATGGCAATTTCGGTCTGGACTCTGCTGGCGTGCGCGGCGGTCGCCACGCTGACGCGCTTCGGTTTCGTCGTGGCAGTACTGAGCCAGTTCGTGACGCTCCTGCGGTTGCGCCGCATGTTCGCCGAACTCGACCGGCCCACCCGCATCGCGGCGGTCCTCACGGGGCAGGGTTTCGCGGGCGGCATGTGGCAGGTGGCGTCCGCGGCGTGCCGCCACTATTGGCCCCTGACGTTCGTGGCGGCCGTACTGTCGTCGAAGGTGCGACGCGCGGTGGTGGCTTTCGCAGTGGCAGAGGGTATCTGGGACTGGTACTCGCACCGGGAGGGTGGCGGACTCGACCCGGTCCGGTACGTCTTCTACAAGCGTCTCGACGACATCGCATACGGGGCCGGACTGTGGAAAGGCGTCGTCGACGCCCGCGACCCCGCGGCGCTCATGCCCGATATCCGGTCCTGAGGTGATTCCCGCACGCGCCGATATCGTGGTGGTGGGTGGCGGGAGCGCCGGATGCACCCTCGCCGCGACTCTGGTGGCCGAACGGCCGGGGCGGACGGTGGTCCTGTTGGAGAGCGGGTCCGGGTACACGGGCACCGCGACCGCACCGCCTGAGATCCTCGACGCGATGCGGCTTCCCGTCGGACCCCAAAGTGTTTGTACCGCAGAGTATCCGGCGATATTGGGAAGCCGGTCCGGCGCTATCTCCCGTGGGCGCGTGCTCGGTGGATCGGGTGCGGTCAACGGAGGATACTTCGTGCGTGCACGGCCCGGGGACTTCGACGCCTGGCCGACGTCGTGGTCGTTCGGCAACGTTCTGCCGCACTTCCGGGCAATCGAGAGCGACACCGACTTCGACGACGAGTGGCACGGTGCCTCGGGTCCGGTCCCGGTCGCCCGGACGCCCTGGGACCGCCTTCATCCGGTAGCGCGTGCGTTTCACGAGGCTGCCGTGGCGGCCGGCCACGCCCCGGTCGACGATCTCAACGCACCCGGACCGGCCGGAGTCGGACGCGTCCCGCTCAACATCTCGAACGGAATGCGCATGGGTCCTGCGCTCTCGTTTCTTGTGCCCGCGCTCGGCTCCCCGAATCTGACTGTCTGTGCGAATGCCCACGTGCGCGGGATCGTGATGGCCGGTACAGCGGCGGTGGGCGTGGAGGTGGACGACGGTCGCGGGATCGCCACCGTCGAGGCCGGGAACATCGTGCTCTGCGCCGGTGCGATCGAGAGCCCTCGGCTCCTGATGCTGTCCGGACTCGGACCCGCCGACGAACTCCGCAGACTCGGAATCGAGCCTGTTCTCGACCTTCCCGGCGTGGGTCGCGGATTCTCCGATCATCCGGAAGTCGCTGTGCCGTACCGGTATCGAGGAGAGTTACCAGACCGGGCACCGGTACTCGAGACCGTGTTGCACACCGACGAACTCGAACTCCGCCCTTATACGGCGCCTTTCGCCGACTCGGTTCCGGGCAGCGGCGCCGATATCCCGGTGCTCGGGGTCGTGCTGACCCGCCCGCACAGTCGCGGACGTCTGCTCTTCGACGCGCGCAACCCCTATGCTGCGCCGGTGGTCGACTACGGGTATCTGAAGGACCCACGCGACCGGGCGGCGCTGCGCGACGGGGTGGCATCGGCGGTCCGCTTGCTCACGTCCATGCGCGATGTCGTGGACACCGGGAGCATCGGAGCGGACGCCGCAGGTGTGGACGACGCGTGGCTCGAGGCGCATCTCGGTACGTCCCAGCACTTGTCGGGATCATGCCGCATGGGATCCGGCGATTCGGCGGTGGTCGACGACCGGTGCCGCGTGCACGGCGCCGAGCGGCTGTTCGTCGTGGATACCTCCGTTTTCCCGCAGGTGCCCAGCCGGGGTCCGCACGCCACCGTGGTGATGCTGGCACAGCGGGTGGCAGCGTTGATGTCGTAGCCGCACGCGGCATGTGTACGGGGTCGGTCCACCGCGATTCCGGCATGCTGTGACCTGGACTACAGTGACTCGCGGCGGAGGGCGAGGAGGGCAGCGGTAGATGATCGACCGTGGGGGCGCGAAAGCCGATTCCTGGATGGCGTTACGTCCCGGCGACGACGCAGACGCGCGTGCGATACGGCTTGCGGAACTCCACCGCGCCGTCGTGGGAGCGGGGCGCGACACCGAGGGAACCACACGACTTCACGAGGAGCCCAATGCGGTACGTCCCCTGGTTCGCGAGTCGTGGCTGCGTAGTCTCCGGCGGTCCCTCGACCCGGATGTGATCGACCAGCCTGCACTGCTCGGCGGAACCGACTTCGACAACTATCGCGCACAACATGCGACGGCACTGATCCGACCGGTCGTGCGCAAGCTTCTCGTCGAGGACGCGGCGGACAGTGGACTGCTGATCGCGATCAGTGACGAACGCGGGAGGTTGCTGTGGATCGAGGGCGACCACGCCGCACGCGATCGTGCGCTGACGATGAGTTTCGCCGAGGGGGCCGACTGGAGCGAGGAGCATGTCGGAACGAATGCTCCCGGCACTGCCCTCGCGCTCGATCGGTGCGTCCAGATCTTCGGAGCCGAGCACTACAACCGTGCGGTTCACGAGTGGAGTTGCTCTGCCGCAACGGTTCACGACCCGATCGACGGCAGGATCCTCGGTGCGGTCGACATCACCGGCGGTCCGCGCGTCGCGGCGCCGGAGGTGCTGCAACTCGTCCGGGCGACGGTCGCTGCCGCGGAGGCCGAACTGCGGCTGATCAGGCTCGAGTCGCCCCCGTCGGAACCGTCGGCCGTCACCGTCCTGGAAGCTTTCGGGCCGGGCCGCGCAGTGCTCGTCCGTGGACGCGACCGGGTCACGCTGTCGCAGCGGCATGCCGAGATCCTGCTGCTACTCAGTGAGCATCCGGAGGGGCTGGGCACGCACCGCCTCGCAGCGCTGCTCGACGAGAACGAACTCGACTCCGTCACCGTCCGCGTCGAGATCTCCCGTCTGCGAAAGGTTCTCGGTCCGGATATCCTCGCCTCACGGCCGTACCGGCTGCGGGCCGAGTTGCGCACCGATGTCGCGGAGGTACGCGCTGCCCTCGATCGCGGCGACCTCGACAGCGCGGTGCGCCGCTACACGGGCCGAGTACTGCCACGCTCGTATGCGCCGGGCGTCATCGACGTCGGCGACGAACTGGACACCCGCATCAGGGGCGCGCTCCTGCGTCGCGGGTCGGCACCGTTGCTGGCGCGCTGGACCGCGTCCGTGCACGGCCGCGGCGATCTTGCCGCGTGGACGGCATATCTGGGATGCCTGGATCCGGAATCGAGCCTGTTCGCTCAGGTCGAGGCGAAGATCCGCGTGTTGGACCGGAACTTGGCAACGTAGTTGCAACGGTGACTTTCGTAGTGTCGGAGGTCACACCCCGAAGGGTGCTGGTAGTCGATACGCAGGAGAACACCATGACCGAGTACGCCCGCCCCGGTTCACCCGATGCCCTGATGTCCTTCCGGTCCCGTTACGACAACTGGATCGGTGGCCGATGGGTGGCACCCGCTACAGGTGAGTACTTCGAGAACGTGACCCCGGTGACCGGGCAACCGTTCACCGAGGTCGCCCGGTCGACCGAAAAGGACATCGAACTCGCGCTCGATGCCGCACACGCCGCCGCACCGGCGTGGGGCAGGACTTCACCCGCCGAACGCGCGCTGATCCTTAACCGGATCGCCGATCGCATCGAAGAGAACCTCGAGTCGGTCGCGCTCGCCGAGACGTGGGACAACGGCAAGCCGATCCGCGAAACGCTCAACGCCGACATCCCGCTCGCCATCGACCATTTCCGGTACTTCGCCGGCGCGATCCGGGCGCAGGAAGGCTCGATCTCCGAGATCGACTCGGATACCGTGGCCTACCATTTCCACGAGCCGCTCGGCGTGGTCGGCCAGATCATTCCCTGGAACTTCCCGATCCTGATGGCGGTGTGGAAGCTCGCTCCGGCGCTCGCGGCCGGCAACGCGGTTGTGCTCAAGCCCGCCGAACAGACCCCCGCGTCGATTCTGTACCTCGTCGAACTGATCGGTGACCTGCTTCCCGACGGTGTCCTCAACGTGGTCAACGGATTCGGCACCGAGGCAGGCAAGCCGCTCGCCTCGAGCCCGCGCATCCGCAAGATCGCGTTCACCGGTGAGACCACGACCGGCCGGCTCATCATGCAGTACGCGTCACAGAACCTTATCCCCGTCACACTCGAACTCGGCGGCAAGAGCCCGAACATCTTCTTCTCGGACGTGCTCTCCGCCGACGACGACTACCAGGACAAGGCGCTCGAGGGCTTCACCATGTTCGCGCTGAACCAGGGCGAGGTGTGCACCTGCCCGTCGCGCGCCCTCATCCAGCACGACATCTTCGACGACTTCCTCTCGCTCGCCGCGGTCCGCACCAAGGCGGTCCGGCAGGGCAACCCGCTCGACACCGACACGATGATCGGCGCCCAGGCGTCCAACGACCAGCTCGAGAAGATCCTGTCCTACATCGAGATCGGCAAGAGCGAAGGCGCCAAGGTGATCACCGGCGGCGAACGTGCCGACCTCGGCGGTGACCTGTCCGGCGGCTACTACGTGCAGCCGACGATCTTCCAGGGCCACAACAAGATGCGGATCTTCCAGGAGGAGATCTTCGGGCCCGTCGTGTCGGTGACGTCCTTCCGGGACTTCGACGATGCGATCGAGATCGCCAACGACACGCTGTACGGTCTCGGCGCCGGTGTGTGGTCACGGGACGGGGGAGTTGCGTATCGCGCCGGACGGGCGATCCAGGCCGGCAGGGTGTGGACCAACACCTACCACCAGTATCCGGCCCACGCGGCCTTCGGTGGCTACAAGCAGTCCGGCATCGGCCGCGAGAACCACCACATGATGCTCGATCACTATCAGCAGACGAAGAACCTGCTCGTGTCCTACGCGCCGAAGGCGCAGGGCTTCTTCTGATCCACCTCGGCGCCCGCATCGCTCGTACCGGGCGGTGTGGGCGCCGATCGGAGTTTCGAACGAAAGGTGAATCGTGTCGCCCCCCGCCCGGTTGCTGGCCACGGTTGCCGCCGTGGACCTTCTACGACGTCTGGTCGCCCGCAACGGATCGTTGATGATGCACCAGTCGGGAGGGTGCTGCGACGGGTCGTCGCCGATGTGTTTTCCCGATGGCGAGTTTCTCGTGGGCGATCGTGACGTATTGGTGGGGGTGCTCGACCTTCGGCTCGGCGCAGGAGAGACGCTTCCCGACCCGCCCTCCGGTTCCGACGCTGTCCCCGTCTGGATCTCGGGTTCGCAGTTCGAGGTGTGGAAACACACGTGCCTTGTGCTCGACATGGTTCCGGGAAGAGGTGCCGGATTCAGTCTCGAAACCACCGAGGGCGTCCGATTCCTCTCGCGCGGAGGGGCATTCACCGACGATGAGAATGCGGAGCTGGCGTCGTCCGGCGTGCTGCTCGGCCGGGACTGGGCCGACGGCACGCGGCCCGCCGCATCGCAGGTACCGCTCGTCGTGAGCGACGCCGCCGACGCGTGTGCGGTGCCTCAGCGGTCGGCACGGGAGACGGAGACCGGCGGTGGCACTGCCGCGCTCGCAGGAGAGTCCGATCCGCCGGCGAGCGCCTGGTAACTCACGTTCCAAAGCCATTCCACGGGCCCGCGTTCGAAGCGGGTCAGCCACAGTCGCGCGACGACCATCAGTGTCGCGGACACGGCGGCGAACAGGGCTACGGTGGCCGGGACGATCGTGCTGCCGTCCAGGCGTGAGGCCAAGCCTAGTCCCCAGCCGTAGCACACGATCGAGCACAGTACGTTCTGTAATATGTAGCAGCTCAGTGCCATTCGGCCGACCGGGGCGAGCGCCGAGCCGATGCTGCCCGGGGCGCGGCCGTCGGCATAGCGCTGCGCAACGGCAGCGAGAAGTGCGAAGGCCACGATCGGGGCCGTTCCGTAGCGGCCGAGGACGAGTCCCGCGTCGGACCCGAAAAGACCCAGTGCGAAGTCGAGCGGGAGCGCACCTCCGAAACCGACGATCATGAGAGTGCGCCGGAGCCGGGCGCGACCAGGATCGAGGATGCCACCCGCAAAGAGGCGCGCCCCGATCAGGAAGAGCGCAATCGACAGAGGCAGGATGAATATCGTCTCCAGCCGGAACAGTGCGAAGTTCTCGGCGCGGAAGACGACCAGATCCCAGAAAGTGCCGTCCGCATACGGATTCGGAGACAGCGTCCGGTTTCCCGGATTCGGGGGCAGCGCTGCGAGCGCGGCTGTCGCGACCGCGAGCATCGCCGCATGCAGGGCGAGGGCGCAGGCGATCCATATTCGCTGGGACTGCACGCCGGTGGACAGGACGAAGGCGACGACGAGTCCGGTGATCGCGTACCCCGTGAGTACGTCGAACTCGGTGAACAGAAAGTAGTGCAGCACTCCGTCGATCATGAGAAGCGCTGCCCGCCAGGGGTATTTACCGGGCCATGGAAGGCCGCGTCCGGCCGCCGAGCGATGCTGGATCGCGAGTCCGATGCCGAACATGATCGTCAGGAGGCCGAGAAACTTTCCCTGAGTCACCTGTTGCAGTACGTCCTGGACGAAACTCCACTGCCCGGTTGCCCGCCCGGTTCCGTTGATGTAGCCGACCAGCCCTTCCGCGTTGGTGAAGATCCAGATGTTCGTACCGAGAGTGCCGAGGATCGCGATCCCCCGCAGGATGTCGAGTGCCGCATATCGGGGTGTAGTGCTCATCGGAATCCCTCCACGGGGCGTGGAGTTTAAGTAGCACGGTCGTGCTTACAAAAAGCGATGCTAGCACGACCGTGTTAATATGGTCCAGTGCCGAAATTGATCGATCACGATGCCCGTCAACAGGAGATCGCGGAAGCTGTCTGGCGGCTCATCCTCCGGGAGGGCGTCGGAGCGGTCTCCATCCGGGAAGTCGCGGCCGAAGCGGGCTTGTCCACCGGGTCTGTGCGGCACGTCTTCCCGAGCAAGTCGGCGCTGCTCGGATACTCGATGCGGCTGGTCCACGAGCGGGCGGCGGAGCGGGCCGCTTCGCACGTGGACGTGACCGAAGTTCGGAAGAGTGCGCTCGCGATCCTGTGTGAGTTTCTTCCCCTCGACGATCTTCGTCGCTGCGAGATGCTGGTGAATCTCGCGCTCATCGCAGAGTCGCCCGGCGATCCGGAACTCGGGGCCATTGCAGCCGACGCTCAGATCGCGTTCCGCACGGGATGCACGAACATCGTCCGGGGGCTCTCCGGTTCGGGACTTGTCGCGGCCGGCCGCGACCTGAGCGTGGAAGCCGCGCGCCTGCACGCGCTCGTCGACGGTCTCGCAATGCATGCGCTCGTCGGGGGAGGCGACACCCCGGAGTCGGCGGTGGCCGTCCTCGAGGCGCATATCGATTCGCTGGCCTGACGGCTCCGGTGGTCTCGTCGCCTGCCTCGGGTGGATTGGTACCAGGGTGGCCCAACCGTCGCGGGTACCGGTACGCCAGAATCGGAGCGGGATCCGACCGGATTCCGCGATCCGCGGGGCGTGGGCCCTGCATGTTCGTCGCCCGGTGGGCGGTGAGGAGTGGACATGGCCTTCGCCGGCAACGTTGACGAACTGGCTCTGCTGCAGACCGTGCGCCTGAAGAATCAGGTCACGGCGGAGGTGGTGGCCGCGCACCTGGGTGTGTCGGTGGCGGCGGGTCAGGCTGCGGTCGATGCCCTTCTCTCCCAGAGCAAAGCGCAAGCCGCCGGTGAGGGCATCGAACTCACCGACAAGGGGATGCTCGAGCTGACCCATCAACTCGAGGCGGAACGCGTCTCGATCGACGAGGACTCGATCGCCGAACTGTACGACCGGTTCGTACCGATGGACGAAGAACTCGCGGCGATGCTGTCCGAGCCGGAGGCGGATCATTTCGTCGACACGCTCCTCGGCTTCGACCGGCGGGCTCAGGAACTGTTCGACGACGTCTCTGCGTTCGTCCCGCGCTTGTCGCGCTACCAGGACCTGTTCGCGGAAGCGCTGGAGAAGATCAAGGGCGGCGCATTGGCATGGGCCACTGCGGGCAACATCGACTCCTACGCCACCGTATGGCGGGAGATGCGCGAGGAACTCACCGCAGCCGCCGGCCGCTGACGCGATCCTTCGTTCGCCAAACTATGTGACGCCCGTCACCTCACCCCCCTTTCGGGGGTAGTGCGAGTGATCACGGTCACCTAACTTTCCTTCCGATCCCGCGGCGACCCGCCCGCGAACGGAAGACGGAGGACCGAAGTGACCAGTGAGCCGAGATCTGGACCGGGTGAACCCACGGGGGTGGTTTCGGCGGAGCCGCCGGGCTCCGTCGGAACCGCCCCCGAAGACGCTGGGCCAGGCGTCCGTCGCGTCGCTGTCGCAAGCTGCATCGGCACGACGATCGAGTTCTACGATTTCTTCATCTACGGCACGGCGGCAGCGCTCGTGTTCCCGACGGTGTTCTTCCCCGCGCTCGGGGCGACGGCCGGAACGGTCGCGTCCTTCGCCACCTTCGCCGTGGCCTTCATCGCCCGGCCCGTCGGTGCGATGCTCTTCGGTCACTTCGGAGATCGCATCGGCCGTAAGAAGACTCTCGTCTCCACCCTGCTTCTCATGGGAATCTCCACGCTCCTGATCGGTCTGCTCCCCGGAGCGGACACGATCGGTGTGGCTGCTCCGATCATTCTGGTGCTCTTGCGTTTCGCCCAGGGATTCGCCGTCGGCGGTGAGTGGGCAGGCGCGACACTGCTCACAGCCGAATACGCACCGCCGGGCCGCCGCGGGCTCTATGCGATGTTCCCGCAACTCGGTCCAGCCATCGCCTTCGCACTCTCCAGCGGCACATTCCTTTTCACCGGTATGGCGTTCGGAGACACCAACGAGGCATTCCTCAGCTACGGCTGGCGGATCCCCTTCATCTTCAGCATCGTCCTCGTCGGTATCGGTCTCTACATGCGCCTGGCGATCAAGGAGACCCCGGTGTTCCGCGCCGAGATGGCAGCGAAGGAGAAGAGCCTTCTGCGCGACGGCGACCCCGCCGAGAAGCAGACCCTTCCCTTCCTCGAGGTCCTGCGATTCCAATCCAGGGAGGTCCTGCTCGCAGCCGGAGCCCTGGCGATCATGTTCGCCTTCTTCTACATGGGCACCGCGTACCTGACCAGCTACGCCACCACCACGCTGGGCTACGATCGGCCGTTCGTTCTCGTCGTGGGCATCGCGTCGTCGTTCGTGTTCGGTGGTGCGATCGTGCTGTCCGCGCTGTATTCCGACCGTGTGGGACGCCGACGGGTCATCATGGTCTCGTGTGCCTTCTCCATCGTCTGGGCTCTGGCGTTGTTCCCGCTGCTCGACAGCGGGTCGCCGGTCGCGTTCGTGATCGGGATGATGGTCACCCTCGCGATCTTCGGGATCGCCTACGGCCCGTGTGGCGCCCTGCTACCGGAAATGTTCGCGACCCGCTACCGCTACACGGGAGCCGGGCTCGGGTACAACCTCGCCGGAGTTCTCGGTGGCGCGATCCCTCCGCTCATCGCGGCGCCACTCGCAGCATCCTTCGGCAGCATCGCCATCGGCGTCATGCTCGCCGCTCTCGGTGTCCTGAGTCTGATCTGCACCGCCGGGCTCGTAGAAACGCGACACCGAGCACTCTGACCGCGCTCAGCGGTCCCGAGCACTCTGACCGCGCTCAGCGGTCCCGAGCACTCTGACCGCGCTCAGCGGTCCCGAGCGCTCGGACCGCTCAGCGGTCGTCACCCCGAATCACGAAGGAGAACATGATGTCCGGCACCACCGTCGACCGTCTGCCGAGCTATTCCCAGGGCGCCTGGGATGTCCCGCTTCTCGGTGACACCATCGGCGACAACCTCGATCGCACCGCCGCACGATTCGGAGATCGTGAGGCGCTCGTCGATTTCTCCGCCGGAAAGCGCTGGACCTACGGCGAATTCGTGGCCGACGTGGATGCGGTGGCGCTGGGCATGCTCGGATCGGGCATCGTGAAGGGCGACCGGGTGGGCATCTGGGCGCCGAATTGCTGGGAATGGGTGCTGGTGCAGTATGCGACCGCGAAGATCGGCGCGATCCTGGTCAACATCAACCCCGCGTACCGATCGCACGAACTCCAGTACGTGCTCGAACAGGCCGGCGTCCGGATGATGGTGTCCGCGAAAGCATTCAAGACCTCCGACTACGCGCAGATGATCGAGACCGTGCGCGGCAACTGCCCGGACCTCGAGGACGTCGTGTTGCTCGGCTCCCCGCGCTGGGACGACCTCGTGGCTATCGGCCGGACGGCACTCGCCGACGACCGGTCGGTGCTCGACGAGGCGCAATCCGCCCTGTCACCCGACGACCCGATCAACATCCAGTACACCTCGGGCACTACCGGATTCCCCAAGGGAGCCACGCTCAGTCACCACAACGTCCTCAACAACGGGTTCTTCGTCGGTGAACTCTGCCATTACACCGAAGAGGATCGGGTCTGCATCCCTGTCCCGCTCTACCACTGCTTCGGTATGACGATGGGCAACCTCGCGTGCACGAGTCACGGCGCCGCCATCGTTCTTCCGGCACCCGCGTTCGACGCCGCCGCGACACTCACGGCGGTGGCGGAGGAGAAATGCACGTCGCTGTACGGCGTGCCGACCATGTTCATCGCCGAACTGGCGGATCCCGGCTTCGACGGATACGACCTGTCGAGCCTGCGCACCGGGATCATGGCCGGCTCTCCGTGTCCGGTGGAAGTGATGAAACAGGTCATCGACCGCATGGGGATGCGTGAGGTGTCGATCTGTTACGGCATGACCGAAACCTCGCCGGTGTCGACGCAGACCCGCAGCGACGACAGCGTCGAGCGACGCGTGGCCACCGTCGGCCGGGTCGGCCCCCACCTCGAGGTGAAGATCGTCGACCCGGGCACGGGATTGACGGTGCCGCGTGGCGTACCGGGTGAGCTGTGCACCCGGGGTTATTCGGTCATGCTCGGATACTGGGAGCAACCGGACAAAACAGCCGAGGCCATCGACGTCGCTCGGTGGATGCACACCGGTGACCTGGGAGTGATGGACGAGGACGGATACGTGTCCATCACCGGCAGGATCAAGGACATGGTGATCCGCGGGGGCGAGAACATCTACCCCCGCGAGATCGAAGAGTTCCTCTACACCCACCCGGACATCCTCGACGCCCAGGTCGTGGGGGTGCCGGACGCGAAGTACGGCGAGGAACTCATGGCCTGGATCCGCATGCGTGAAGGAGCGGAGCAGCCCCTCGACGAGGAATCGCTGCGCGCATTCTGCGACGGCAGACTCGCCCGCTACAAGATCCCGAGGTACGTGCACGTCGTCGACGAGTTCCCGATGACGGTCACCGGCAAGGTGCGCAAGGTCGACATGCGCGAACAATCTCTCGCGATCATCGCCGCCGCTGTGACGGAAGAGCAATAGCGGGACGCGACTCCGGCCGGGGTGCGGCGAGGAATTCGACCGTACCCACGCGAACCGGTTCCGTAAGCCTGTCTCGAGGCAGACACTGGGAGGGTACCGAGTCGTCGAAGACGCGCAGGCCACCGGGCGGCGCCGAAGAAGAGGGGCTCACCATGGGACAAATCATCGGCACGATCATCTTCGGTGCGGTCATCGGGATCCTGGCCCGACTGGTGATCCCGGGCAAGCAGGCGATGGGGATGATCGTCACCATCGTCATCGGCATCATCGGAGCGTTGATCGGTTATTGGCTTTGGGGCCTGATCTCCTCCGAGGGCAACGAGGATACGAGCGGCATCGACTGGATCCGTTGGATCATCAGCATCATCGTGGCTGTGGTCCTCACCTTGATCTACACCTCTGCCACCCGAGAGAGGCGGTAATCCCTTCGCCTGCGGGCCCCGTCCGGCCACACCGGGCGGGGTCCGCAGGCTGACCGCGCGCTCGTCCAGGAAGGTGAGATGCCGTGCAGCCGCAGTGGGTTCCCGAACCGTCTGTGGTCGAACACGCGAACGTCACCCGATTTGCGCGGTTCGTCGAACGGCGGCACGGACTGAACCTGCCGGACTACAGGGCCCTGTGGCAGTGGTCGGTCGATGCTCCGAACCAGTTCTGGAAAGCAGTGTGGGACAGCTTCGAAATCCTGTCGCACACCGACCCCGGCCCCGCTCTCGCCGACTCTGCGATGCCTGGGGCGGTGTGGTTTCCGGGTGCTCGCCTCAACATCGTCGAGCACGTCTTCCGTGACCGGCCTCCTCGCGATCCGGCCGTGGTGTATCTCGATGAAGCGGGGCGCCGAACCGAGATGTCCTGGTCGGAACTCCGGCGGCAGACCGCCTCGTTCGCCGCCACCTTGCGCGCACACGGGGTCGGGCCGGGAGATCGGGTCGTCGGGTACCTCCCCAACATTCCGGAAGCTGTCGTCGCATTGCTCGGCACGGCCGCCGTCGGGGCGGTATGGGCCGCATGCGGTCAGGATTACGCCGTGCCCGCCGCACTCGACCGGCTCGGCCGGCTGGAGCCCCGGGTTCTCGTCACGACCACCGGATACGGCTACGCGGGTAAGTGGCACGACCGCACAGACGAGATGAACCTGCTCCGGGACGGATTGCCGGGGCTCGAGCTCACCGTGGTCGTACCCCGCGGATCGCCAGACGAGCCGCCGGAACCGGCCATGCCGCCCGGATCGTTGCTGATATGGGAGGACACGTTCACGACGGATCATCCCCTCGAAACGGTTGCGGTGCCCTTCGACCACCCGCTGTGGGTGGTGTTCTCATCGGGAACGACGGGACCGCCGAAAGGAATCGTCCACGGCCACGGCGGGGTACTGCTCGAGCATCTCAAAGCACTGTCGCTCCATCTCGACCTCCGGCCGGGCGACCGCTACTTCTGGTACACCAGCCCGAGCTGGATGATGTGGAACTTTCTGGTCTCCGGCCTTCTCGTCGGTGCGACCGTCGTCTGTTACGACGGCGCGCCGTCTCATCCGGAAATCGACCGGCTCTGGCGCATCGCGGCGGATGAACGGGTCACCGTGCTGGGCACCAGCCCCGCGTACATAGCAGCCTGCGGTAAGGCGGGCGCGGTTCCTCGCGACGGCCACGATCTGTCCGCGCTCCGCAGCGTCGGGGTCACCGGCTCGACCCTGCCCGTGACGGGATCGTTGTGGCTGTCGGAGAACGTGGGCGCCGACGTGCAGGTCATGTCGATCTCCGGTGGTACCGACGTGGTGACCGCCTTCGTGGGGGCCGTGCCCACAGTGCCCGTGTGGCCGGGAGAGATCTCCGTGCCGTGCCTCGGCGTGGCGGTGGACGCGTACGACGAGCACGGTCGGCCCGTCCGAGGCCGGGTGGGCGAACTCGTCGTGACCGCGCCGATGCCGTCGATGCCTGTCTCCTTCTGGGACGACCCGGACGGCAGCCGGTACCGCGACTCTTACTTCTCTGTATATCCGGGGGTGTGGCGTCACGGCGACTGGATCACCGTCACCGACCGGGGCACGTTCGTCATGCACGGACGGTCCGACTCCACGCTCAACCGCCAGGGAGTGCGGATGGGCAGCGCCGACATCTATCAGGTCGTGGAGAGCCTCCCCGAGGTCACCGAAGCACTGGTCCTCGGAATCGAGCAGCCCGACGGTTCGTACCGGATGCCGCTGTTCGTCGTACTGGCAGAGGGCACAGAACTGGACGACAGTGTGGCGGAGCGAATTCGCTCCGCCATCCGTGCGCAACTGTCCCCACGGCACGTGCCGGACGAGATCGTCGCTGCACCAGGTGTGCCCCACACTCGTACCGGGAAGAAACTCGAGGTTCCGCTCAAACGGATTCTGCAGGGAGCCGATCCGGCGGGAGTCGTCGACCGCGCGGCAATCGACGCGCCCGACCTGATCGAGTGGTACCACGACCAGCGGTGACGCAGACCACACGGTAAGCGTCGCCTAACTGGACTCTCACCGCCTCGAATGGTCGGATTGCCGGTATGGACATCGCCATCAAGATTTTTCTCATCCTGCACTTCATCGGTCTCGCCGCCATCATCGGCTCCTGGCTCTCGGTCCTCAAGCAGCCGCGCGTGGTCGTCGGCATGCTGCACGGCGCGATCCTTCAGGTGGTCACCGGCGTAGCCCTGGTCGGCCTGCGTGAAGCTCAGGACGTCGTAGAAGTGAACCACATGAAGATCGGCATCAAGCTCCTCATCGCGCTGGTGATCCTGGTCGTCGCGATCATCGGTCTGAAGAAGGAGAAGCAGAACCCCGGTTCGACCGCAGTGCTTGCGCACACCGCCGGCATCCTCGGCATCGTCAACGTGATCGTCGCAGTGGTCTGGTAATACTTGCGGCCAGGTGGCAGCCGTGGCCCTTGCCCAGCCGTGGCCCGGTGAAACTCGGCCTCGTCCACGGTGAGCCGGAGCCCCGGTCGGCACCCTGTAGATTGTTTCCGATGTACGACATGGGCTCCGGTACCGACCGGTAAGTAACATGCTTCGGGCGCGTCGGCCGCCAGGCGGGGTTCCGTTGCTGCGTCCGGTCCTGCGGAATGTCTCCCCGCCCCGGCCACGCCGTAACGATCTCCCCCTGATGCGCAGATACCCCAAGAGGTTGCGTGCAAGTTCGTGTCGGGAGTGCGGGCAACCGCCCGGTGGTGAGAGGAAGGTTGGGGGATTTGGACTCGCTCGGGAAAGGCGGATCGCAGGCGAAGAACGCGGGGGGCGCAGTGCCGCCCGGAGCGTTCCCGCTCTCGCCTGCGCAGCTGGGGATGTGGTTCGCCCAGCACGTCGACCCGACAGTGCCCGCCAACATTGCTCAATACGTCGAACTCGAGGGCGACCTCGACGTCGATCTGCTCCGCGAATCCAGTGCCCGTGCTGCGCTCGAAATGGGATCCGGGTTCCTCCGTTTCATCGAGGTCGGGGCACAGCCCTACCAGCTCGTCGACCCCTCTCTCGAAGCGCCGCTCGGTTTCGTCGATCTGAGCGGAGCCGACGACCCGCGGCAGGCTGCGCTCGACTGGATGCGCGACGACCGCAGTCGTCCAGTCGATGTATTGCGCGACCGCCTCATCGCCGCGACCGTGCTTCGCATCGGTGAACGACGCTACTTCTGGTACAACCGCGTCCACCATCTGGCACTCGACGGTTTCGCCGCTGCCACCTTCATGACTCGTATCGCGGAGTTGTACACCGCGGCGGTCGAGGGCGTCGAGCCGTCTCCGAATCGCGCGTCGGACCTGCACAAGGTCTACGACGTCGAAATGGAGTACCGCGGCTCCAAGCGGTTCCTCGACGACCGCGAGTACTGGGCCCGGCAGATCGACGGGATCGAGGAACCCACCAGCCTCTCCGGGCGCACCGCCGCACCCGCCCCGGTCAGCCGTATCGACACCGCCGCACTGTCCGAGGACACCGAACGGCGGGTCGACGAACTCGCGACTCGAGAAGGCACGAGCCTTGCCACCGCGGTGGTCGCTGCCTTCGCCGCATATCTCGCGCAGATGACCGGACAGACCGACGTGGTGCTGAGCCTGCCCGTAGCAGCGCGCACCACCGCGGTCCTGCGTCGTTCGGGCAGCATGGTTTCCAACGTCGTACCGCTGCGCTTGAGCGTCACCGACGACACGACCGTGCACGACCTCATCGCTGCCTCGGCGGCGGCCGTCTCGGGTGCGCTGCGCCACCAGCGTTACCGGCACGAGGACATCGTCCGCGACCGTGACGCGGGTTCGGTGGGGCAGTCCACGTTCTTCGGGCCGTGGGTCAACATCATGTTGTTCGACAACGAGGTCCGGCTCGGCGACATGGTCGGCGGAATCAACATTCTGTCGACCGGCCTGATCGAGGATCTCGGTGTCAACGTCTACCGCAGCGGCGGCGCTCACACGCACATCGACTTCGAGTCCAATCCCAATCTGTACCGCTCGGAGCAGTCCCGCGCCGACCACGCTCGTTTCATCGAGTTCTTCGACCGGTTCGTCGGATCGGATCCGGAACGGCGCGTGTGGGACATCCCTCTTGCGGGACGCGTCGAACTCGAAAGTGCGGTCATCGAGTGGAACCGCACCGACCATCCCGTCCGGCAGCGCGATCTGCTCGCCCAGTTCCGTGAACGGGCTGCCGAAACCCCCGAGGCCACAGCGCTGATCTTCGAGGGCGAGTCGCTGACCTACGGCGAATTCGCTTCCCGTGTCAACACTCTCGCGCGCACATTGATCGGTCTTGGCGTCGGACCCGAATCGCTTGTCGGGCTGTGCATCCGGCGCTCGCTCGACCTCGTCGTCGGCATGTACGCGATCGTCGAAGCCGGCGGTGCGTGGGTGCCGATCGATCCCGACCATCCGGCCGACCGGACCGGCTACATCCTCGACACCGCGAAACCGGCCGCAGTACTGACCACGGCGCGCGACGACGTGGACCTGCCGGACGGCACCGTCACGCTCGAGATCGACACCTTCGACTACTCGCGCGGTGACGCACGTCCGATCTCCGACGCGGAGCGGCATGGTCCGATCCTGCCCGATACCACCGCGTACGTCATCTTCACCTCGGGTTCGACCGGTCGGCCCAAGGGCGTGGCCGTGAGCCATGTCGCCATCGACAACCAGATCCAGTGGATGAACGACCAATACGGCGTGACGTCCCAGGATGTGTACCTGCAGAAGACCGCAACGACGTTCGACGTGTCGCTGTGGGGATTCTTCATGCCGCTGCGTGTCGGCGCGACCCTCGTGATCGCGACGCCCGACGGGCACCGCGACCCGGTCTACGTGGCGAACAAGATCGCCGAGCACCGCGTGACGATCACCGATTTCGTGCCGTCGATGCTCACGGTCTTCGTGGCCAACGCCGCGGACGGAAGCTGCGACTCCCTGCGGCACGTCTTCGTCATCGGCGAGGCACTGCCGTCCGAGACGGCAGCCGAGTTCGCCCGGCTGTGTCCGGCGGGCCTGCACAACCTGTACGGACCCACCGAGGCGGCGGTGTCCATCACCTACCACCGCGCGGGCCCTGCCGACGTGCACAGCGTCCCGATCGGTGTCCCCCAGTGGAACAGCCGCGCGTACGTTCTCGACCGGCGGCTGCGCCCGGTTCCGGTCGGGCGACCGGGCGAGCTCTACCTGGCGGGCGTTCAACTCGCCCGTGGCTACCTCGATCGTCCGGACCTGACCTCCGATCGCTTCCTCGCGGACCCGTTCGGCGCACCCGGCGAACGGATGTACCGCACGGGCGACCTCGTGCGCTGGGAGGCCGAGCCCGACGGCACCGGAATCCTCGAGTACATCGGCCGGACCGATTTCCAGGTCAAGTTCCGCGGACAGCGCATCGAACTCGGTGAAATCGAGGCGGTGCTGCTCGCTCACCCCGCCGTCTCGCAGGCGGTCGTTCTCGTGGCCTCCACTCCCACCGGCGACCAGCTCGTGGGTTACATCGTGGCCGCGCCCGCACAGACGGTCGACATCTCCGATCTGGCAGATCACGCAGGTCGCTCGTTGCCGTCGTATATGGTGCCCGCGTCGCTCATGGTGCTCGACGCGCTACCGCTCAACACCAGCGGAAAGCTCGACCGGAAAGCCCTGCCGGAACCCGTATTCAGCAGCACCCGCACCTTCCGCGAGCCCTGCAGCCCTGCCGAACGCGTGGTGGCCGCGGCCTTCGGCGACGTACTCGGCGCGGAGCGCGTCGGTCTCGACGACGACTTCTTCGAGCTCGGCGGCAATTCGCTCGTCGCGACCCAGGTCGTCTCACGCATCGGCTCGGCACTCGATACCCAGGTTCCTGTACGCGCGCTGTTCGAGGCATCCACTGTCGTTGGACTCGCCACGCGCATTGCGAAGCAGGTCGGTTCCGGTGCCCGAGCGCCGCTCACCGCAGCCGTCCGACCCGATGTTCTGCCCCTTTCCACTGCACAGCAACGGATCTGGTTCCTCAATCGGTTCGATGTCACCACTGCGGCTTACAACCTGCCCTTCACCGTGCGGATGACAGGCGCGGTGGATCCTCGTGTCGTGTCCGATGCCTTCTCGGACGTGGTGGCTCGGCACGAGAGCTTGCGCACCGTCTACCCCGAAGTGGACGGCGACCCTCATCAGGTGATCCTGCCGCTCGAGCAGGCCGTCTCTCCGCTCGAACCGGTCGATGTCGACGAAAACGGCCTGCGCGCAGCGGTCGTCGAACTCGCCGGCCGCGGTTTCGACGTCGCGATCGAGGTTCCGTTCCGCGTCGCGCTGTTCCGGCTCGCTACCGACAACTATGTGCTCGCGATGGTGCTGCACCACATCGCAGCCGACGGATCCTCGTTCGGACCGTTCGCGCAGGATGTCGTCGCCGCCTACACGGCGCGCGCAGAGGGACACGAACCTCGCTGGTCGCCCCTGCCGATCCAATACGCCGACTACGCCCTGTGGCAACGACAGGCTCTCGGCAGCGAGTCGGATCCGGGTTCGACTGCTGCACAACAAATCTCTTTCTGGGTGCGTGAACTCGACGGTCTCCCGGATCAGCTCGACCTGCCGGCGGACCGGATGCGCCCTGCCGTCGCAAGCTACCACGGTGCCAAGCACCGATTCGAAATCGGCGCCGAGACACACCGTGGACTCGTCGAACTTGCTCGCGGACACAGCGCCTCGCTGTTCATGGTCGTCCACGCCGCCTACGCGGTCCTCCTGTCACGACTGAGCGGATCGAACGATATCGCCGTCGGCACCGCCGTCGCGGGACGCGGCGAAAAGGAACTCGACGACCTCATCGGCATGTTCGTGAACACGCTGGTGTTGCGCACGCGCGTCGATCCCGGACTCTCGTTCGGTGAATTCCTCGACGTGGTCCGTGAAATCGACCTGACCGCATTCTCGAACGCGGACGTGCCTTTCGAGCGTCTCGTCGAGGTGCTCAACCCGGCACGATCCACAGCGCGCCATCCGCTGTTCCAGGCGGCGCTGTCGCTCGAGCCCGGTTCGGCACGTGAGGTGTCCTTCGCCGGAGTCCGCGCCGTCGGCACCGAACTGGAGATGCCGATCTCGAAGTTCGACATCCAGCTGTGGCTGACCGAAAAGACCGGCAGCGACGATGAACCCGCCGGCTTGGGTGCCACCTTCGAGTACGCGACGGATCTCTTCGACGCCGGTACGGTCGCCGTCTTCGCAGAACGTTTCGTGCGGATCCTCGACGGCATCGTCGCGGACACGTCGGCATGTGTGGGTGACCTGTCCATCCTTTCTCCCGGCGAAGCCGAGCTGCTGCTCACCACGACGGGTCCCGATGCGGGTGAACCGGCCACGCTCGTGGACCTGCTCACCGCGGGTGTCGCCGCCCACCCCGAGCGGACCGCCGTTCGCGACGGTGACATCGTCCTGACGTATCGCGACCTCGACGCGTGGTCGAGCTGGATCGCGCGTTACCTGATCGAGCGTGGTGTAGGGCCCGGTGGCATTGTCGCGCTTGCCTTCCCTCGCTCGTGGGAGATGGTGCTCGGTGTGTGGTCCGTTGCGAAGACGGGAGCAGCCTACGTTCCGGTCGACCCGGAATACCCGGTCGACCGAATCACCCACATGCTCGAGGACTCGTCGGCTCTGCTGGGCCTGACGACGGAGGAACACGCCGCCGGTCTGTCGCCCGCCATCGAATGGGTTCGCTTCGACGACCCGGCGTTCGTCGCCGCGTGCTTGGCCCACTCGGGCGCTCCGGTCACCGACGAGGAGCGGTGTGCTCCGCTCCGGGTCGATCACCTCGCATACGTCATCTACACCTCCGGGTCCACCGGGCGCCCGAAGGGCGTCGCGGTAACCCACCGCGGCCTCGCAGGCCTTGTCCGCGACTGTGTCGACGTTTACGAGGTGACCGAGGAATCGCGGATTCTGCAGATCTGTTCGCCGAGTTTCGACCCCTCGGTTCTCGACTTTGCGATGGCCGGCTACACCGGTGCCGAGTTGGTGATCACTCCTCCGACGATCTACGGCGGAGCCGAATTGCGCGCGCTGATCCAGCAGACCGGCGTCACCCACGCGATCATCACGCCTGCGGTGCTGGGTTCGGTGGATCCCGCGGGCCTCGACTCGCTCCGGACCCTCAACGTCGGTGGCGATGCCTCCACGACAGAACTTGTGGCCCGGTGGGCGCCCGGCCGCCGCTTCTTCAACGCGTACGGACCGACCGAGACCACGATCGTGTCGACCCGCGCTCTGCTCGATGCCTCGGGGCCGATCACCATCGGCGGCCCGACCCCGGGCGTCCAGGCACTCGTGCTCGACGGCCGTCTTCGTCCGGTCCCCGCAGGAGTGTCGGGAGAGCTGTATCTCGCCGGCGACGCTCTCGCGCGAGGCTATCACCGACGCGCTGCGCTCACCTCGGATCGGTTCGTCGCGAACCCGTTCGGAGCACCGGGTACCCGCATGTACCGGACCGGTGACGTGGTGCGCTGGGACGATCAGCGCCGCCTCGTGTTCGCCGGCCGATCCGACTTTCAGGTCAAGGTCCGCGGATTCCGGATCGAACTGGGCGAGATCGACGCTGCCTTGCAGACGCATTCGCTCGTCGACTTCGCAACCACCGTGGGCCACGAAATGCCTTCGGGACAGACCGCACTCGTGTCGTACGTGCACGGCGCTCCGGGTGTCGACCCGTCGGCGTTGTCCGACCACGTGGCCCGGTCGTTGCCGTCGTACATGGTGCCCTCGCAGATCGTCGTCCTCGACGAGATCCCCCTGACGCCCGTCGGAAAGCTCGACCGCCGAGCACTGCCGGAGCCGGAACTCGGGATCAGCTACCGCGAATTCCGCGCGCCGACGACGCCCATCGAGGGAACCGTCGCTGCCGTCTTCGCCGAGGTGCTCGGCGTGCAACGTGTCGGACTCGACGACGACTTCTTCGAACTCGGCGGAAATTCGCTCCTCGCGACCCAGGTGGTGTCCCGGCTGGGTGTGGCACTCGACGCGCAGGTTCCCGTGCGTGCGCTGTTCGAATCGAGCACCGTCGCCGCCCTGGCAGTTCGCGTCGAGCAGGAGGCCGGGCGCGGTGCCCGTGCGGCACTGGCGAAAATGCCGCGGCCCGAGCGTGTTCCGCTGTCCTTGGCGCAGCAGCGCATGTGGTTCCTCAACCGCTTCGATTCCCGCTCGGCGACGTACAACCTCCCGATGGCGTTGCGGCTGACCGGAGCCCTCGACGTAGCGGCACTTCAGGTGTCGATCATGGATGTGATCGACCGTCACGAGTCGCTGCGTACCGTCTTCCCCGATTCGCCGGAGGGACCCCAACAGGTAGTACGGGCGGCCGCGGAAGTCGTGCCCAATCTGACCCCGCTCCGGATCGAACGGGACGAGTTGGCCGGTGCGATGCGCCGACTCGCGTCCACCGGGTTCGACGTCACCTCCGAGGTGCCGATTCGCGCAGAACTCTACGAACTCGACCGCAACGAGCACATTCTCGCGCTCGTGGTCCACCACATTGCCGCAGACGGATGGTCCACCGGACCGATGGCACGCGACATCATGGTCGCGTACGCCGCGCGAACCGAGTGGGAAGAGCCCTCGTGGGCACCGCTTCCCGTTCAGTACGCCGACTACACTCTGTGGCAGCGGGAAGTTCTCGGCTCCGAGGACGATTCGCAGTCGCTGATTTCCGGTCAGCTCGACTACTGGCGTCGCACGCTCGCCGACGTTCCCGACCAGTTGGATCTTCCGGCCGATCGTCCCCGCCCGGCGACGCCGTCGTTCGCCGGCGCGACCGTGGATTTCTCGATCGATCCGAGCCTGCATCGAGACCTCGTGGCGTTCGCTCGCAAGCGCAACGCGTCCCTGTTCATGGTCGTGCATGCGGCCTTGAGCATATTGCTGGCACGATTGTCCGGTCAGCGCGACATTACGATCGGTACGCCGGTGGCCGGACGTGGCGAGCAGTCGCTCGACGACCTCATCGGTATGTTCGTCAACACTCTGGTGCTGCGCACCGACGTCGATCCGGACGCGCAGTTCACCGACCATCTCGCACGGGCACGCGAAGCAGCACTGGGTGCCTTCGGGCACGCGGATGTCCCCTTCGAGCGTCTGGTCGAGGTTCTCAACCCCACTCGGTCCATGGCACGGCACCCGCTTTTCCAGGTCATGCTCTCGTTCGAGAATCTAGGTGCAGCGCACGTCGAACTTCGCGGTCTGACCCTCGACCTGCTCGAAATCGACACCGCGGTCGCCAAGTTCGATCTGCAGTTGACGTTGTCGGAGGGCTTCGCGGAGGACGGTTCGCCGGACGGTCTCCGGGCGGAGTTCACCTATGCGACCGATTTGTTCGATGCGGTGACGGTGGAGGGGTTTGCGGAGCGGTTCGTGCGGATCCTCGAGGCGGTGGTGTCCGATCCGTCGTGCCGGGTGGGGGATATCGATCTGCTGGGCGCCGACGAGCGTATTGCGGTGCTCGAGCGGTGGAACGATACGTCGCGTCCGGTGCCGGAGTCGACGTTGCTGGATCGGTTCGATGCGCAGGTCGCTGCGTCGCCGGATGCGGTGGCGGTGGTGTTCGAGGGTGTGTCGTTGACGTACGGCGAGTTCGATGTGCGGGTCAATCGGGTTGCGCGGTATTTGATCTCGCGGGGTGTGGGTCCGGAGACGACGGTGGGGTTGGCGGTGCGCCGGTCGTTGGATCTGTTGGTGGGGATGTATGCGATCGTGCGGGCGGGTGGGGCGTATGTGCCGCTCGATCCGGATCAGCCTGCTGAGCGTAATGGTTTCATTGTGGAGTCGGCGTCGCCGGTGTTGGTGGTGTCGACGTCGCGGGACGGGTTCGAGCTTCCCGAGTCCGATTCCGATTCCGAGTCCGGGTCCGGGTCGGTGCCGGTGGTGTCGATCGACACGCTGGATCTTGCCGGTGTGTCGGCG
>NZ_BDAM01000012.1 GCF_001895045.1 Rhodococcus coprophilus NBRC 100603
AGAGTTTCTTCCCGGATCAGGGCACCCAGTACTTCGCAGCCAGGCCCTGCACGACCTCGTCGTCGTCCCCTGCCAGGTCGAGCAGTGCGAGATCGCTCTGGACATCCGTCAGCCGGGGATCGTCGCCTTCGGCATCGTCTACCGGCCGGCCACCGTCCTCCGCCCGCTGGCGCATGATCTTCTCGCGAACCCGGTCCTTCAGAGAGTCAGCCATATACCGAGCATGAGGGCGCAGGTGGTGGTTGTCGAGCGCCGCGCCGGGCGTCACCGGTCGTCGCGGTCCCGGAATACACGGATCGCCATGGGGACGACGACGACGAGGGCGCCGATGATCAGGATCAGGGAGAAGATTTCCATCAACATGACTCCATGGTCCCTGTTCGTCCCGCCCGGCGCGAGGATGGAGCGCCTCCGGAACCAGAAGAGCCCCTCACCGGGGAGGTGAGGGGCTCTTCGTGGAGCTGCCTGTCGGAATCGAACCGACGACCTTTTCATTACGAGTGAAATGCTCTACCGACTGAGCTAAGGCAGCATGCCGTTCGGCGTCCGAAGTCTAGCGGACTACCCCCACCGAGATGCAAACCGGCACCTCAGTTACCGGAATGCGGCACTCAAGCGCGCCGCCATCGCGGCCAACGCGAACTTCGGCTTGACGTTTTGCGCGAGCGCGTCGCGGCACTCGAGGATCGCTTCGATGCAGTCGAGCAGAGACTCCGGCCGGGCCCGGGACGCCAGGTCGGCAGCTCGCTCGGTCATGTCGGGGTGGTTGGGCGTCGCAGAGGAACCGAAGGCGTGGGCCAGGGCGTCGCGATACAGACCCGCGAGGTCGATGAGTGCGCGATCCATGATGTCGCGCTCGGTCCGGGTCTTGCGGGATTTCTGCGTGCGCTCGAGTTCTTTGAGAGCACCGGCCGAACCCCGGAGCGCACCTGCCGCTCCCTTTCCTGTGCCACCCGCACCGAGGGCCGTCCTGAGCTCATCGGTTTCACGCTCGTCGCGTTCGACACTGATCTCTTTGGCTTCGGCCTCGGCGCTGCGGCCGAGTTCTTCGGCTGCCGAGTACGTCGTCGCAGCCCGGAGAACGGCCCCTGCCAGATCGAGCGCCCGGTTGCGGTTCTCCCGAGCGATCGCGTCGGTAGCGAGACGCCGTGCTCTGCCCACGTGACCCGCACTCACCGAGGCGGCCCACTGCGCGGTCTTCTCGTCGATGCCGTCGCGCAACTGCAGGACCTCCGCGATCGACGCGGCACTCGGAGTAACGAGACCGACGTGCCGGCACCGGGACCGAAGAGTCACCGAAATGTCCTCGGGATCGGTCGACGGGGCGCACAACAGGAAGACGGTGCGGTGGGGCGGTTCCTCGACCACCTTCAAGAGCGCGTTGGCAGCGCCCTCCGTCAGACGGTCTGCGTCTTCGATGACCACCACCTGCCACCGGCCGGTGCTCGGACGCCGCGACGCGATCCGCACGATTTCGCGCATCTCCTTGACGCTGATGCTCAGGCCCTCGGGGATCACCCGTCGTACGTCGCCGTGTGTGCCCGCCATCGTGGTGGTGCATGCGTGGCAGCGCCCGCATCCCGGTGTCTGTTCGTCGGTGCATTGAAGTGCGGCCGCGAAGCACAGCGCCGCGATCGACCTTCCCGATCCGGGGGGCCCGGTGAACAGCCACGAATGCGTCATCGCCGAACCGGTGTCCCCGTTGCGCGCGGCCACAGCGGCGGCGACGAGATCCGTCTCGACATCGCGCTGACCGACGAGACGATCGAAGACACCGGGCATACCGACCAGCGTAACGACCGGGACCGACCTGTTCTGTCCGGCTGTCCGAAATGTTCAAGACCTGCCTGTCCGGCGCGTCCTACGGTCGGCTCATGACCATTCACTTCTCTGCCGTCGGACTTGTTGTCGAGGACTTGGGGCGCTCGTTCGAGTGTTACCGCCGACTCGGCCTCGATCTGCCCACCGAAGCGCCCGACGTGCCGCACTTCGAGGTGACGACTGCCGGCGGTGTGCGTCTCATGTGGGACACGATCGAGTCCGTCAGCTCGTTCGATCCGGATTTCACGCCTGGGCAGGGAGGTCCGAGCCTCGCCTTCGACTGTGGTTCCCCGAGCGAGGTCGACGAGACGTACGCGTCGCTCGTAGCCGTCGGATGCGCCCCGGAGATGAAGCCGTGGGACGCGGTGTGGGGACAGCGCTACGCGTGCGTGCTCGACCCGGACGGCCACAGCATCGACCTGTTCGCCGCGCTTCCCGGCTGATTACGGACCGGACGACCGGCGGACGAGGTCGCCGAGCGTCGACCCCGACAGGGCGCGAACCTCTCGCGCGAGGTGTGACTGGTCGCTGTAACCGCACTCGGCCGCGATGGTCGCAGGGTCTTCGCCCGCGCGAGCGCGTGCGATCGCTCGCTGAAACCGCAGGACTCGCGACAGCGTCTTCGGCCCGTAGCCGAACGCCTGGTGCGCGCGCCGACGGAGAGTGCGTTCACTCCATCCGATCACCGACGCGGCCTCGGGGACCGTCATGCCCGATCCGAGTGCGCCCGCGAGCCCGGACAGAGGGCTTCGACGGGCGTCGTCCAGATCGCGCCGGACAGCATCGACGAGACCGGACCCCGGATCGCCTTCGACGGCCGCAACGATGTCGCGGACCCGGCGAGGCGCCCAGATCTGGTCGAGGGAGACGCGCTGGTCACGCAGTTCGGATGCGTCGACGCGCAAGAAGACGGGTCCGAGGCCCGGTGCGAACCGAACGGCGGTCAGTTTCCGCCGCGTTGCGAGATCCGAAAACTGGGCACGCGTGTCTGGGCCGGCGACGAGGAAACCGTCTTCGTGCCAGATCAGATCCATGCACCCGTCGGGCAGAACCGTGTTACCGCCCGATCCGGAGGGAGCGCGAGTCGCCTCCCACGCGACGACCCCGGGGATCCCGGACACCCACTCGCGGTACACACCGCAAGGGTAGGTGTCCGGGCCGGATCAGTCTGCTGTCTTCTTCGCCGCGGCCTTCTTCGCCGGCGCCTTCTTCGCCGCTGCTTTCTTGGCAGCGGTCTTCTTGGCCGGTGCCTTCTTCGCCGCTGCCTTCTTGGTGGCCTTCTTCACGGGACCCCGCGCACGCCGGTCGGCGAGCAACTCGGAAGCCCGCTCGTCGGTGATCGTCGGGACCTCGTCGCCCTTGCGCAGGCTCGCGTTGGTCTCACCGTCGGTGACATACGGACCGAACCGCCCGTCCTTGATCACCATGGGCTTTTCGCTCACCGGGTCCACACCCAGCTCGCGCAGAGGCGGAGTGGCGGCCGCCTGCCGCCCCCGTCGCTTCGGCTCGGCATAGATCTTCAGCGCTTCGTCGAGCGTGACAGTGAACATCTGTTCTTCGTCGGCGAGCGAACGCGAGTCGGTGCCCTTCTTGAGGTACGGCCCGTAGCGACCGTTCTGCGCCGTGATCTCCTCACCGGACTCGGGATCGACACCCACGACGCGGGGAAGAGACAGCAACCGCAGCGCGTCCTCCAACGTCACCGTCGACAGATCCATCGTCTTGAGCAGCGACGCAGTCCGTGGCTTGGGGCCGGTTGCCTTCTTGGCCGCCTTCTTCGCGGGTGCCTTCTTCGCAGCCTTCTGGGCGACAGCCTTCTTCGTCGCGGTCTTCGTGCCACCGCCGGTGCCTTCGACCTCGTCGACGGGGATCGGCGTCACGTCGGGTTCGGGTTCCGGCTCGGCAGTCGGTTCGGGGGTCGATTCGGGCAGCAACTCGGTGACATACGGACCGAACCGGCCCTCGCGCGCGACGATCTCGTGGCCGCTCGCAGGATCGACACCGAGAACCCGACCCTCCTGAGGCGTCGAGAACAGTTTCTCCGCGTATTCGAGAGTCAGCTCGTCCGGTGGCAGGTCGTCGGGCAGGTTCGCGCGCTGGGAGATCGGGTCGCCGTCCGGGTCGTCCGGGTTGACCACCATTCGCTCGAGGTACGGGCCGAACCGTCCGACCCGCACGTGGATCTCGCGACCTTCCGCGTCGTCGAACAGACGGATCGAGTTGATCTCGCGGGCGTCGATGTCCTCGAGGTTCTCGCTGACGAGCTTCTTCAAGCCACCCTGACGTGCGACGGATTCCTCGCCGCCGTACTCCCCGCCGAAGTAGAACCGCGTCAGCCAGTCGGTCCGGTGTTCGTGGCCGGAGGCGATCTCGTCGAGGTCGTCCTCCATGCCGGCGGTGAAGTCGTAGTTCACGAGCTGGGAGAAGTGCGATTCGAGCAAGCCGATGACGGCGAACGCGACCCAGGACGGGACGAGCGCGCTACCGCGCTTGTAGACATATCCGCGATCGAGGATCGTCTTGATGATCGAGGCGTAGGTCGACGGCCGGCCGATGCCGAGTTCTTCGAGCGTCTTGATCAGGCTCGCTTCGGTGTACCGGGCCGGCGGGTTCGTGGAGTGGCCGTCGGGATCGAGCTTCGTCGCGGTGACCGCGGCACCTTCGCTGAGGTTCGGGAGGCGCGACTCGGCGTCGTCGGACTGTCCACCGGCCTCTTCGTCGACACTTTCGACGTAGGCCTTCAGGAAGCCGGCGAACGTGATCGTGCGGCCCGAGGACGAGAAGGTGCACTCCTCGCCGGTGCCGGCAGCGCCGGTGATCCGGAGGGTGAGCGTGGTTCCGCGCACGTCGGCCATCTGCGACGCGACAGTGCGCTGCCAGATCAACTCGTAGAGGCGGAACTCGTCCGCATCGAGACGCGAGTGCAGTTCGCCCGGAGTTGCGAACACGTCACCCGCCGGACGGATCGCCTCGTGCGCTTCCTGCGCGTTCTTGACCTTACGGGTGTACTGACGAGGGGTCGGATGCACGAACTCTGCGCCGTACAGCTGAGTCGCCTGGGCACGGGCCGCCGCGATCGCCGATTCGGACAGAGTCGTGGAATCCGTACGCATGTACGTGATGTAGCCGTTCTCGTACAGCCGCTGCGCGATGCGCATGGTGCGTTCCGACGAGAACCGCAGCTTGCGCCCGGCTTCCTGCTGCAGCGTCGACGTCATGAACGGCGCGTACGGCTTGCGGGTGTACGGCTTGCTCTCGGCCGAGGAAACGGTCAGCGCGGTGCCGGCCAACCCCTCCGAGAGGCGGCGCGCATGGGTCTCGTCGAGAACCACGACGCTGTCGGACTTGAGTTTGCCGTCAGCCCCGAAGTCACGTCCCGATGCGACCCGCGAGCCGTCGATTCCGACGAGGCGCGCGCCGAACGAGCGAGGGCTCGCCGCTTCGCCGCCGTCCATGGTCGCTGCGATGTCCCAGTATTCGGCCGACCGGAAGGCCATCCGTTCGCGTTCGCGCTGCACGATGATTCGAGTCGCGACGGACTGCACACGCCCGGCGGACAGCCGCGGCATGACCTTCTTCCACAGCACCGGACTCACTTCGTAGCCGTACAACCGGTCGAGGATGCGCCGGGTCTCCTGCGCGTCGACCAGATCGGTGTCCAGCTCGCGGGTGTTCTCGGCGGCCGCACGGATCGCGGATTCGGTGATCTCATGGAACACCATGCGGCGAACGGGGACCTTGGGCTTGAGCGTCTCCAGGAGGTGCCAGGCGATCGCCTCGCCCTCACGGTCGGGGTCGGTTGCGAGGTAGAGCTCGTCGGCGTCCTTGAGGAGGCTTTTCAGTTCGGAGACCTTGGACTTCTTCTCCGGGCTGACGACGTACAACGGCTCGAAGTCGTGATCGACGTTCACACCGAGACGCGCCCACGACTCACCCTTGTATTTCGCGGGGACGTCTGCGGCGCCGCGGGGCAGATCCCTGATGTGGCCGACCGACGCCTCCACGACATAGTCGCGTCCCAGGTAGGGCGCGATTTTCTTCGCCTTGGTCGGGGATTCGACGATGACCAGCCGACGCGTACCCGAGGAGCCGTCCGAATTGCTCTTGTCTGCTGCCACCGTGCCGCCTGTGCCTTCCCTCTACCGACATGTCGCGCTTCTCGAAGACATGTATACCGACCACGTCCCCCCGACGTAGCCACACACAGGGTCGCACATCCTCGGGGAACAGCTCATCGCGTGTGGTGTTCCATCGGCCCCGGATACGGCCAGACCTCCCGCGCCCGGGGGTCGTCGGGTGGCGCCCCGATGTTCTCGACAAGCCTGGTCAGGCGCCTGCGCCCGGACACCCGCAAGCCGGGCGACGGCCCTCGCGTGCCGATCAGAGTCGGTGCAATTCCTGCCCGCAGGAAAGCCTCGGCGAGAGGCGCGTGGGTGTCGGGCGTCTGCGGATCGAGGCCGAGGACGTACCGCTCGCCGTCCAGTTCCTTGCGCCCGGAGGCGAGGAACCAGGCCCGCTGCGCTCGCGAGCTGGGCACCCACTCGTAGGGCACCGTCTTCGTGATGCCGTGCATCCACTGCGAGGCCAACGGCATCGTCTCGGCGACGAACTGTGTGGACACCGTCGTACGTCCGTCGTCGGTGTCGGCGAACTCCGGATCCAGACCGGCTTCGGTCATCAGATGTGCGATGGCGTCGGCACGCCACAGGTCCTCGACCGTCACGGAGACGCGAGCCCGAAGGTCCCGGACCACGACCGTGCCGTGTGCGGCGAGCAGTCCGCTCAGGTCGGCGACCGCGGGCGGCCCGAGTTCCGCGCCGAAGAACGACAGCTGGCTCATTCACTCTCCCTCCGGTCGGTCGATACCCGGAAAATGCATCGTCCCCCATCACCGGTGGTGACGGGGGACGATTCAGGTGAGGAATCGAGCCTCACCTTGTGCTCAAAGGAGCAATCTCTCAGACGGCGCGCACGCCGGTGGCCTGCGGGCCCTTGGTGCCCTGACCGACCTCGAACTCCACGCGCTGGTTCTCCTCGAGGGTGCGGAAACCGGCACCCTGGATCTCGGAGTAGTGAACGAATACGTCGGCAGAACCGTCCTCCGGAGCGATGAAGCCGAAGCCCTTCTCCGCGTTGAACCACTTCACAGTGCCCTGTGCCATGCTTTTCCTTCTCTTTCTAACACCGGATTCGACAGACCGCCGGAAACGCGACCCGCCCGGCCCCGGTTCCGACCGCTGTACTTCCGAGTCCCCCGTTGGAAGAGCAAAGCACCGCGCTCGCAACCATCGATCCTGCGAGCGTTCACTTTCTCAAGCCTACGAACACAGAAGCTGCGACCGGGTGTCAGTCAACCATGCCCAGGGCGGTCGCAACAGTACTAATGGGCACAAACGTGCCAGAAAATTCGGACCGGCCCGACCGTCGGTACCATTACCGACCGGTAGTGGTTTCTGCCCTTCTGTTCGATCCCGCAACCCCCGGAGCGCTCCGTGCCCAGCTCACCCCCGTTCGATCCGGGTGACGGCACTGCTGCCACCTACGGACGCGAGCTTCTCGAGCGGCTTCTGGCGGGCACCCCGGCCGGGGAATCCCCGCTCACCCACGTCGCGTCGCTGCCCGCGCGGCACGCGCAGCACGTCGACTGGCCTCAGTGGGCCGCCGAACCCGTGGTCCGGGCTCTGCGCGAGCACGGCGTACCGCAACTCTGGAGCCATCAGGCCGAAGCAGCCGATCTCGCTGCGAACGGGGAGCACGTGGTCGTCGCCACCGGAACGGCATCCGGCAAGTCGGTTGCATACCAGCTTCCGGTACTCACCGCCCTCGCGACCGACCCGCAGGCCACCGCCCTGTATCTGGCACCGACCAAGGCCCTCGGTGCCGATCAGCTTCGATCGGTCACCGAACTGACCATGATGGACCCTGCACTGTCGACCGTGGCCGCGTGCGCGTACGACGGCGACACCAGCACGGAAATGCGACAGTGGGCGCGCCGGCATTCACGGTGGATCTTCACCAACCCCGACATGCTGCACATGTCGCTGCTGCCCGCCCATGCACGCTGGGCGCGGATGTTTCGGCGGCTGCGTTACGTCGTCGTCGACGAATGCCACGCATACCGGGGCGTATTCGGTTCGCACGTCGCGCTGATCCTGCGGCGGCTTCGACGGCTGGCTCGCCATTACGGCGCCGACCCAGTGTTCGTCCTGGCGTCGGCGACCACCGCGGAACCCGCCGCGGCGGCGTCCCGGCTGATCGGCGCACCCTGCCGCGCAATCACCGAGGACGGATCTCCCCACGGCCCCCGAACCGTGGCGATGTGGGAACCCCCGCTGCTCCGCGACGTCACCGGCGAACACGGGGCACCCGTGCGCCGCGCGGCCGGAACCGAGGCCGCCCGGTTGCTCGCCGACCTCGTCGTCGAGGGCGCGCGAACGTTGACGTTCGTCCGGTCGAGACACGGCGCAGAACTGACGGCCATGGGAGCGCGACGGCTGCTCGCCGGGGCAGCGCCCGACCTCGTCGACCGTGTCGCCGCGTACCGTGCCGGGTACCTCGCGGAAGATCGCCGAGACCTCGAGGCGGCGATCTCGGACGGTCGCCTACTCGGGGTCGCGAGTACCAATGCCCTCGAACTCGGAGTGGATATCGCCGGCCTGGATGCCGTCGTCGTAGCCGGGTTCCCCGGCACGGTCGCGTCGTTCTGGCAGCAGGGTGGCCGTGCGGGCCGGCGCGGACAGGGATCGCTCGTCGTGCTGGTCGCCCGGGACGATCCCCTCGACACGTATCTGGTGCACCACCCGCAGGCGTTGCTGGGCAAACCGATCGAGTCGACCGTCACCGACCCGACGAACCCGTACGTCCTGGGGCCGGAATTGCTCTGCGCCGCATCGGAAATGCCGCTGAGCGACACCGAGGTCGAGGAGTACGGAGCCTGGGACGTTCTCACCCGGCTCGCCGAGGAAGGTTCGATCCGGAGACGCCCGCACGGCTGGTTCGTCACACCCGGTACGCACCCGCATGCAGACATCGACATTCGCGGCGGAATCGGTCTTCAGGTCGCGATCGTGGAGGCGGATACCGGGCGGATGCTCGGCACCGTCGAAGGAAGCCGGGCACCCGCGACGATTCATCCTGGCGCGGTACATCTGCACCGCGGCGAATCGTTCGTCGTCGACGAACTGCACCTCGACGACGGGATCGCGCTCGTCCATGCGGAAGATCCGGAATGGTCGACCAGTGCCCGCGAAGTCACGGAGATCTGCTGCATCTCGATCGACGAACGGCGGGACCACGGCCCCGTCACGGTCGCGGCAGTGCATGTCGAGGTGACGCATCAGGTGGTTGCCTATCTGCGGCGTCTACCTTCCGGCGAGGTGCTCGATCAGATCCCGCTGGACATGCCCGAGCAGACCCTCGCCACCCGCGCTGTGATGTACGCCGTCGATCCCGGATTGCTCTCCCGGATCGGCCTCACGGCCGACCGTATCCCGGGGGCGCTGCACGCTGCCGAACATGCGGCGATCGGCCTGCTCCCCCTGGTGGCGACGTGTGATCGCGGGGACATCGGCGGGGTCTCGACGGACCTCCACCCCGACACGGGACTTCCCACCGTCTTCGTCTACGACGGCCAGCCGGGCGGTGCCGGATTCGCAGAGCGTGGCTACCACCGGATCTCACAATGGCTCGGGGCAACCCGGGACGCCGTCGCAGCCTGCGAGTGCGTCTCGGGTTGCCCCTCCTGCGTGTATTCGCCCAAGTGCGGCAACGGAAACGATCCGCTCGACAAGGCGGGCGCGGTTCTCGTCCTCAGCGCCGTGCTGGACGCGATCGGCACCGGGGACTGAGAACCGCCTACTTCATCAGGACACCGGCGCGTGCTCGGCGGCTGCCCGTTCGGCGGCCAGCAGCGCGGCGCGCTCCTCGCGTCGCTTCGCCTGCTCGGCCGGGTCCGGAACGGGGACCGCTGCCAGCAACCGCTTGGTGTACGGATCCTCCGGGGACCGCAGGATGCGATCGGTCCGATCGAACTCGACGAGCTTGCCGGCCCGCATCACGGCGATACGACGTGCAAGCACCTCCACGACGGCGAGGTCGTGGCTGATGAACAAGCACGCGAATCCGTATTCGCGCTGCAACTCCTGGAACAACTCGAGCACCTTGGCCTGCACCGAGACGTCGAGCGCCGACGTCGGTTCGTCCGCAACCAGCAACGTCGGTTCGAGAGCCAGCGCCCGGGCGATTCCCACGCGCTGACGCTGCCCGCCGGAGAGCTGATGCGGGTAACGGTTGCGCATGTCCCGCGGCAGCTGAACCTGATCGAGCAGTTCCTCGACCTTCTTGTCGCGCTGGGTGCGGTCCATTTCGGTGTGCAGCAGCATCGGCTCGCCGATGGACTGTCCGATGGGCCAGCGCGGGTTCAGCGACGAACCCGGGTCCTGGAACACGATGCCGACCTTGCGGCGGACCGGACGCAGATCGCGCGTCGACATCTTCGTGATGTCGGTGCCCGCAACGGACAGTGAGCCGGAGTGCAGCTTGAGCAATCCCACTACGGCCTTGCCGATCGTCGACTTGCCTGAACCGGATTCTCCGACGAGTCCGACGACCTCACCGGGTTCGATGTTGAGGCTGACGCCGTCGACCGCCCGGAAGCCGCTGTTGCGACGCGCCCCGGGGTACTCGATCACGCCGTCGACGATTTCGAGTGCGTACCGCACGTCCGGAGTGTCCTCGGTTCCGGCCTCGCCGACTCGCGAGCCGAGGTGAGGCACCGATGCGAGCAGTTCCCGGGTGTAGGCGTGCTCCGGCTGGTTGAAGATCTGGTCGGCCGTGCCCTGCTCGACGATGACACCGTCTCGCATGACGATCATGCGGTCGGCCATGTCCGCGACGACACCCATGTCGTGTGTGATGAGGACGATCGCCGCGTCCACCCGCTCGCGCAGATCCCGCATCAGCTGCAGAATCTCCGCCTGCACGGTGACGTCGAGCGCGGTGGTGGGCTCGTCGGCGATGAGCACCGCCGGCTCGGACGCCAATGCCTGCGCGATCATCGCCCGCTGGCGCTGACCGCCGGAAAGCTGGTGTGGGTAGTACTTGACCCGCTTCTCCGGTTCGGGCATATCCACGAGACGGAGCAGCTCGATCACGCGCTCCTTGGCCTGCGCCTTGGACATGTCCGAGTGCGAGCGAATGGCCTCGCTGATCTGCCACCCGATCGTGTAGACGGGATTCAGGGCCGTCATGGGCTCCTGGAAGATGACGGCAATGTCTTTGCCGCGCACCGAGTTCAGTTCGCGTTCCGACAGACCGACGAGTTCGCGGCCGTCGAGAGTGATGCTGCCGCGGACTCGGCTGTTGTCGGCGAGCAGACCCGGTACGGCCATGGCCGTCGTCGATTTACCCGATCCGGATTCGCCGACGATCGCCAGGATCTCGCCCCGCGCCACCTCGAACGAGACGTCACGTACGGCCGTTCTCCAGGCCTTGTCCACCTCGAAATCGATGGTCAGACCGGAGACTCCGAGGATTGCGCGGTCGGTCGTGGTCTCGTCGATCGTGTCGACACTCATTGCGTCAGCTCCGTTTCGGGTCGAGCGCATCTCGCAGCGCATCACCCATGAGAATGAAGGCCAGCACGGTCACCGACAGGAACGCGGCCGGGAACAGCACCAGGTGCGGCGACGTCGAGATGTAGTTCTGGCCCAGGTTGATCTGCAGGCCCCACGACATGGCGGGCATCTGCAGGCCGATGCCGAGGTACGACAGTGCTGATTCCGCGGCAATGAACGTACCGACGGCGATGGTGGCGTAGACCAGAACAGGGGTCAGCGCGTTCGGCAGAATGTGCCGGACCAGGATGCGGAAGGTGGAGGCTCCCAGCACCTGGGCGGCCTGAACGTACTCGCTCTCCTTGATGGCGATGACCGACGAACGCACCAGCCGCATCGCCGTCATCCAGCCGAAGGTGATCAGCGCCAGAGACACGGTCCAGATGGTCCGCTCGGACGTCACCGTCAGCAGCACCAGCGCGCCGAGCAAGAGCGGGATGCCGAAGAAGATATCGGTGAAGCGCGCCAGCACGCTGTCGAGAGCGCCACCGAAATAGCCTGCGAGCGCACCGATCAGCACACCGACGATCAGCACACCGATCACGGAGAGGAGGCCGATGCTCAGGGAGACACGGGCACCGTAGATCACGTTGGCGTAGTAGTCGCAGCCCTGCAGATCCGTTCCGAACCAGTGCTGCGCACTCGGTTGCAGGCGGCTGTCGGACAGGTCGCACGCCCGAGGATCGATACCGCGGGCGAACAGCTGCGGCACCAACGCCATCATCACCAGAAGGGCGGTGATGATGGCGCCGAACCAGAAGAACACACTGCGGCGCAACTTCTTCCACGCGTTGCCCCACAGGCTCGCCTGGCCCACCAGTTGGACGGCTTCGCCCGTCATGACATTGCCCGGCTCACCCTCCTCCACGGCATGTGTACGGGCGGCCTCGGCATTTTTGGAATCCATACCACTACTCGTATCTGATCCGGGGGTCGAGGAATGCGTACAGCACGTCCACGACGAGGTTGAAGAAGATGTAGAAGAAGACCATCAGCGTGACGATGCCGACGACCACCGCACCTTCCTGGTTCTGTACAGCGTCGAAGATTGCGCGGCCCAGTCCTGGAATGTTGAACACCGACTCGGTGATGATCGCGCCGCCCAACAGTGCGCCGATATCGGCGCCGATGAAGGTGACGACGGGAATCAAGCTGTTACGCAGCGCATGCCGGACCACGATGCGGCGATACCCGACGCCCTTGGCCCGCGCGGTGCGGATGTAGTCGGCAGCCATCGACTCGGACACGGCGGTGCGCGTCAGTCGGGCGACGTATGCCATCGACAGCGACGCGAGCACCAGGCCCGGGAGCAGGAAGCTGTACCAGCCGTTGTTGATACCGGCGATCGGGAACAGACCCAGCTTGTATCCGAAGACATACTGCGAGACGAAGCCGAGGACGAACACGGGGATCGACACCAGCAGTGTCGAGGAGACGAGCACCAGGTTGTCGAAGAAGGAGTTGCGACGCAGGGCTGCGAGCACGCCTGCCGTGATGCCGATGAGGACTTCGAACGCGACGGCCACCGCTGTCAGCTGCATGGTCACCGGCATCCGTTGCGCGATGGTGTCCAGCACCGGCCTTCCGGAGAAGTCGGAACCGAAGTCGCCCTGCAGGAGTCCGCCGACGTACTTGATGTACTGGACGAAGAACGGATCGTCGAGGTTGTACTGGGCGCGAAGTTGCGCAATGACGGCGGGGGCAAGCGGGCGATCGCCCGCGAGCGCGCGGATGGGGTCGCCCGGAAGGGCGTACACCATCGCGAAAATCAGAAAAGAGGCGCCGATCAGGACCGGGATGGTCAGCAGCAATCGGCGCGTGATGAAGCGACCCACTGGGTTCTCCTATACGGAACAGAACGTCCAACACAGTGGTGGGGTGCCTCGCTTGTGCGAAACACCCCACCACTCGTCACTCAGTTGACCGTGACGTCTTCGACCACGATGTCACCGAACGCATCGATATTCACGTTGGTCACGCGGTCGCTGTACACGGCCTGGTTGAGACCGTAGAACAGCGGCGCGGAAGGCATGTCGCGGAACAGGATGTCCTCGGCCTTCTGGTACTCCACCGTGGCAGCCTCGAGCGAGTCTGCGTTGTTACCGGCCGAGAGGGCCGCGTCGAACTCGGGGTTGCTGTAGAACGTGTTGTTCGAGCCCGCGGGCGGCAACGCACTCGTGCTGTAGATCGGCGCGAGGAAGTTGTACAGCGACGGGTAGTCCATGATCCACGCGAAGCGGAACGGGCCGGTCATGCCCTTCGCGTCCTGCAACGGCAGGTACTGCGCGAACTGCAGATCGCCGCGCAGCATGTACTCGATACCGAGGTTGGTGCGGATCTGGTTACCGACCGCGGTCATCCACGGGTCGTGCCCGGCTCCGGCGTTGAACCACAGATCGATCGGCTGGCTGCGATCGAAACCGGCCTCGTCGAGAAGCTTGTTGGCCTGCTCGACGTTCAGCTCGCACTTGGCGCCACAGGCGTCTGCGCGGTATCCCTCGACGACGGGGGATCCGAAGGACTTGGCCGGTGTACGAGTGTCGGTGAAGATGGCCTTGGTGATGGCCCCACGATCGATGGCCATGGAGAAGGCTTCACGGACGCGGGGATCCGAGAAACGCGGATCGTATGTGGGGAAGCTGAGCGAGGTGATGTCGGGGCGAGGACGCTCGACATAACGATCACCGAACTGATCGCGGGCGGTGGCGAACGCGTCCGGCGGCAGGTCCAGCATCACGTCGAGGCCGCCGGCCTGGACGTCGGTGTAGCCGGTGGCCAGTTCGGTGTAGACCTTGAACTGCACGCCGTCCGACTTAGCGGCATTCTCACCGGCGTAGTCCTCGTACTTGGTGACGGTGAAGCCCTGACCGTCGACGAAGTCCTCGTCGGCCTTGAACGGCCCGTTGCCGATCGGACGCCGGCCGAAGCCCTCGGGATCGGAGAAGAAGGCTTCGGGCAGGGGCATGAACGCCGAGTACCCGAGGGTGATCGGGTAGATCGCGAACGGCTCCTTGAGCTGGACCGAGATGGTGGTGTCGTCCACTGCCTCGAGGCCGGACATGGTGGTCGCGGCCGGCTCGCCGCCCTCGGCGGCCTGCAGGTCGTCGTAGCCGTTGACGTTCTCGAAGAAGTACGACGCGCCGTATGCGTTGGTGCTCAGCGCGGTGTAGTTCCACGCATCGACGTAGGACTTGGCGGTGACGGGGGTCCCGTCGTGGAAGGTCCAGCCCGACTTCAGCTTGATGGTCCAGTTGACCTGGTCCTCGGACTCGACCGACTCTGCGACACCGGTGTACTCGACGTCGTTGGTGTCGTCGTTGTAGTTCACCAAGGGCGTGAACAATGCCTTGAGGACCTGGTTGCCCTCGCTCTCGGTGGTGTTGCCCGGAACCAGCGGGTTCTCGGGCTGACCGATGTACAGGCTGTACGTGCCCTCACTATTACCGGCAGCGGTATCGCTGCCACAGGCCGCGAGCATGCCGACGGCTACGAAGCCCACCGACACGACCGCGATCGCGCGCTTGATCCTCAAAATCAACCCTTCCTCAGCCCCATCGAGACAGCGTCGCTGTCTACGAAGTCCGCGATGATCCACGGTGTCGGTGTGAGCCACACGATGACGTGAGGCCCGGAACGTCGGTTGACTCTAGACACATGCCTAGCGAGGGCAACGGTCTCCCCCGGCGTACGGAAAGCCTCGAGGCCCGCTGAAATGCTGCGGTAACGCACCACCGGCGTGTCTCCTCGGGAGGACGGGCAGGCCGAGACGGCGTGCGCGACAACGGCCGACGCCATCGCAGCAGTACATCGCATTTGCGCGGTTTGAAACCTCCCGATCGACGTCTGTGGCCGAACTATCGGATTAAGTGTGATGCCCATCACATGTGATGGGCATCACACTGTTCTCACTGGGCCTGTCGAAGGCTGTTTCTCACCCTCCGGACGCCGCAGCCGGACCTGCTCGTGCGACGGCTGTCGCCACTTCACCGCCGAAAAGCGACGACACCCTAGCCGTCACCTCGAACTCCGCATACCAGCCGTCGATCTCGCACCGCCGCACCTGTACGCGCATGCGCGACACGATCGGTTCGGCCACTTCGCAGGCCGCCACGACGCCTCGATCGAGAGCCGAGGCCACCGCCAGCGCCGACAGATCAGCCGCTGCCTGCGCCCGGTGACGTGCGACAACGACCGATCCGACGTGCAGCAACGTCGCGGTGATCGCGATCAGGGCAGCCATCACGGCGCAGCCGATCACGCTGGCACTCCCGCGGTCGTCGGCAGAAAAGCGTTGCGAGGTCATGGCATCCCCGCTGGTTCCCGCACCGACACCGCTTCTGCCGTCAATGTCAGCAGCGGAAGCAGCGGGCTCTCGGCCGTCACGACAGCAACGATCAGATCGCCGTCCTCCCGCAATGCAACACGCGCGTCGGGGGGTGCGACGCGGACGGCCACCTCGACCGCCCGCGCGTGGTCACCTCGCGCCGCGAGCCGCGCCGCCTCACGCGCTGCATCGTGACACCGAACCTGGTACGCGATGCTCAGCACCGCGCCGAGGCACAAGACCAGCACGGTGACGAGGCTGGCGATCGCAAGCGCTGCCTCCACGGTGACGCCCCCGGCGTCCCCCGGCGGAGGCGCCGGAACCACCTCGCGGCTGTCGCAGTTCGGGTTCCCGCGCCTCACACGGCTGTGTTGCCTCACACGGCTGTGTTGCCTCACACGGCTGTGTTGAGCGCGCGTTCGACGATGCCGGTCAACGCCGACACGATCGAGTCGCCGGTGACGACGGTGTACAGGACGGCACCGAAGGCAGCTGCCGCAATAGTGCCTATCGCGTATTCCGCGGTGGACATGCCGTCGTCCTGGACTACGAGATCCGACAACCGGCTCCGAATTCCCCGAACATCGATGGTGCGCATAGCTCCCCCTTCCTGCAGCGCGGACGATCCGCGCCGACGTTTCACAGCAGCCCTCCCCCGAGCACGTCCCGGGCCAGGCCGATCACCACCGGCACGATGCCGAGGCATACGAAGGCAGGCAGAAAGCACAACCCCAGCGGGCCGGCCACGAGTACGCCTGCCCGCTCGATGTCGGCGGCGACGCGGTCCTCCGCTTCGGCCCGGTACCGGACAGCCAGTTCTGCCACCGTGTCCGACAGCGGAGCACCCGATTTGGCGGATCGCCGGGCTGCTCGTGCGAAGTCGTCGAGCAACTCGTCGTCACCGGCGCCGTCCCACGCGTCGGCCGGGTCGGCGCCGAGGGCGAGCCTGTCGGCACCCCGGCGTAACGCCGCCGCGAACCCGGGCGGCGCCGACTCCGCCACGGCCCTGGCTGCCGTCGCGGCCGGCATACCGGCGCGGAGACACGCAGCGAACAGGTCGAATGCGGCGGGTACAGCGTTCGGGTCGGCATGTCCGGACGGAAGTGGCGAAAGAGACGCAGTTTTCGTACTTCTCAGACGCGCGTTGCCTGCCGGCACGGGAAGAACGAGCAGAGCCGCGGCGGCAAACGCCGCGGCAAGAGAGGCCGTCATGCGCTCACCCGTTCGGCGATACGGTCGGTCCACAACAGTCCCGCGCACGCCAGCACTGTGCCGCCGACCAGGAGCATTCCACCGAGACCCCCGGAGAGCAGGATCGCGACAGGCGCTGCCCCCATCAACTGGCCGAGACCGACGCCGAGCAGCGGGAGCCCTGCGAGGACGGTGGCGGTGGCACGAGCACCTGCCAGACCCGCGTCCGTGCGCGCGCGGATCCGCATCCGGGCCGAAAGATCTGTGCGAGCCGCAGCCAGAAGTTCGGCGAGAGCGAGACCGTGACGGTCCGAAACCGTCCATGCGTCTGCAAGCCGTGCAAGATTCCCGGCGAGACCGTAGCCCGTGGCCGACGACCGCAAGCCGTCCGCCGCCGAACCTCCCAGTCGCGAGCGAGCCGCCGCGACCCGGAAAACATCCGACGCGGGGCCGGTGGTCTCGCGCGCTGCGGTATCGCAGGCATCGGCCGGATGCGCGCCGACACGCAGGTCGGCGATCACCGCCTCGAGGCCGGACAACAGCATCCGCCGATGGGCGTCGAGTTGCGCGGCACGGCGTCCGCGTCGCATCCGCACCAGTGTCGTCGCGGCCACGACGGCTGCTGCCAGCGCCGGCGTGACGCCCGTGAACAGACTCAGTGCGACGCCGACCGCAGCGACGAGCACCCCCTGATGCCGAAGCGCGGCGAGCCGGTGCCGCTGCCGGGTCCGGATACGCTGCGCCGCAGATGAACCCGGAAGGGCAAGCAGCGCAGCCGCGAGGCAGAGTATCGCGGCGATCACGGGACATCCCTCCGACGGAGGGCGCGGTCGAGCGCAGCCATTCCCGCCAGCGCTCCGCCGTCGTGGGTCCACACAGGCGACACGACCACTCCGGACACGGGATCACGTTCGACGATGCCGATCTCGACGAGCCGCCTCGCGCCTCCGGGGCTGCGATGCACGTGGAGAACCACCTGGACCGCAGCCACGAGCTGGCTGTGCAGCGCCGCCCGGTCGAGGCCACCGAGCGCCGCGAGGGCTTCGAGACGGGCGGGTACCTCGTCCGGAGAATTGGCGTGCACGGTGCCGGCACCGCCGTCGTGCCCGGTGTTCAAAGCCGTCAGGAGGTCGACGACCTCCGCTCCGCGCACTTCCCCGACGACGATTCGGTCGGGTCGCATGCGCAACGCCTGCCGGACGAGGTCGCGGACGGTGACCTCCCCGACGCCTTCCACATTGGGTGCGCGTGCGACCAGCCGGACGACGTGTGGGTGTGCGGGTACGAGTTCGGCAGCATCCTCGACGCAGACGATCCGCTCCCGGGAATCCACGGCTCCGAGCAGGGCCGCGAGCAACGTCGTCTTGCCGGCGCCGGTACCTCCGACCACGAGGAACGCGAGTCGTGCGCGAATGATGCGCAGCAGCAGCCGGTAGGCGTCCTCGTGGACGGCACCCCGCTCCCGCAGCGCGTCGAGGCCCTGCGTGGCGGGTCGCAGCACGCGAAGCGAGAGACACGTCCCGCCCTGAGCGACGGGCGAGAGCACCGCGTGCAGCCGGACCCCGAATTCTCCGTGCCCGGGCAACCTGCCGTCCACCCACATCTGCGCGTCGTCGAGTCGTCGGCCGGCGAAGAGCGCGAGACGTTGTGCGAGCCGGCGCACCGCCGTTTCGTCGGGGAACGTCACTTCCGTAAGTTGCAGTCCGGACCCGCGATCCACCCACACCTTGTCGGGTGCGGTGACCAGCACATCGGTGACCTCGGGGTCGCCGAGCAGCGCTTCGAGTGGACCGGCTCCGGTGAGTTCGGTCTGGAGGTGCCGGAGTGCACCGAGCAGATCCGAGTCGCCGAGCACGCCCCCGGCTTCGGCGCGCAACGCCGCGGCGACTCGGGCGGGTGTGAGATCCCCCGGCTCGTTCGCCAGACGATCTCGGACGCGGTCGAGCAGGTCGGGGGCGAGGCCGGCCGTCACGCGATCCACCGCGGCCTCGGGCGAGCCGCACCGACGGGGGCGAGTACGTCCGTTGCGGCGCCGAGGAGCGGTGACCGCGTCCGCAGCCGCAGGCCACCACGTTCGAGCGCTTCGGCCAGCCCGGGTTCGGGCCGCATGGACGCCAGCACCGGTAGCCCCGTCACCTCCGCGACGTCCGCCGGCGTGAGTCCACCGGGGGCCGGTCCCCGGACCACGAGGCCTGCGGCAACCCCACGTTCGACGAGCCGATCGGCGATCCGCGCAGACGACAACGCCGCCCCGACCCGGGCCGGCACGACCACCACGGTGAGTTCGGCGAGCGACACCAGTGCGTCCGCCACCGGCCCGAAGGCACGCCCCACGTCGGCGATCACCGTGGTCCCGGAGCGTTGTACCGCGTCGACGACGGCCATCGCCGCGCCGGCGTCGAGTTGCGCGCGGGTTTCCCGGTCGGCGGACAGAACCCCGATGCCCTGTGTCCAGGTGGGTACCGCGTCGCGCAGGGCACGCGCCGAGATCCGCCCTCCCTCCACGGTGAGCCCGGACCACCGCACACCGGGACGTTCCTCGAGCCCGGTCAGCACGTCCAGACCGCAGCCGTAGGGATCGGCGTCGACGAGCAGCACATCTCGCCCGGCGTCCTGCCGCCCGGCCGACCACGCCAGAGCAGCAGCGAACGTCGACGCTCCCGCCCCACCGCAACCTCCGACGACAGCGAGCACGGTGCCACCGGATTCCTCGGGTTCGGCGGTCGCGCCGATGACGGCGAGCAACTCCACTTCACCGTCGGGCAATCCCAGGACGTGTTCGGCACCCACGACCGCGGCGGCCTGCCATTCCCGAAGATCGGCGGTACCGGGACAGACGAGCACGACACCGGACCGCCGCGGAAGCTCGGCCGCACACGCGAGCGCCGCGGCGTGGTCGACCACCACGACGGCGGCATCGGCCCAGGCACGCCGGGCAGGAGGCGCCGCAGCTTCGCAGAGTTCCCGGTCGGCGGCGGCGGCGACACGGCGCAGCGCGGCGATCAGGGTGGGGTCGTCGGTAAGACCGAGGACGTTCGTCATGTGCCCAGCGTGTGGGCTGCCGGGCGCTCAGCGGCAGCCGTCGGAGTGAACAGGCCGAATCTGGGGACAGTCTCGATCACTGTGGACAACTGTGGATCGGGTGGTCCGATGTGCGGTCGGTGGTCACCTGCCGTCGCCCACGAAGAGGGCCAGAAAAGGGACGACCCTCGCCAGGGGGGAGGAGGCGAGGGTCGTCTGTGTTCAGCCCCGGGGGGTCGGGCTGAACACAACCCGGACGGATCCGGGCATTCGTGATAGTACACCGAACGTGCACGCTGTCTGCAACTTGATGCACCGCGCGTGGCGAGGACAACTCGCATCTCCACTACCTGCCCACCGGCACCTATTGTGGTGCTCGTGACTGACGCGTCCGGGAACTCGAGCACCGGCCTCTCGACAGTGGATTCGCCCGGAGGCGGTCGCATCGCCGCCTTCTTCGACCTCGACAAGACCGTGATCGCGAAATCGAGCGTCCTCGCTTTCACGCGACCCTTCTTCAACGAGGGACTCCTCAGCCGCCGCGCGGTGCTCGAGAGCAGCTACGCACAACTGTTGTACGTACTGTCCGCGGCGGACCAGGACCGCATCGAGCGAATGCGCGAGCACATCGCGCACATGTGCGAGGGGTGGGACGTCGAACAGATCAAATCGATCGTCGACGAGACCCTGCAGGAAGTGGTCACTCCTCTGGTCTACGCGGAGGCCAAGGACCTGATCGCCGACCACCGGGCGCGTGGACACGACGTGATCATCGTGTCGGCCTCGGGCGAGGAGGTTGTCACCCCCATCGCGGAGGCACTCGGTGCCTCCCACAGCGTGGGCAGCCGTATGCGGATCGTCGACGGGCGGTACGCCGGCGAACTCGAGTTCTACTGTTTCGGCGAGGCCAAGGCCGTCGCGCTCCGGGAACTCTCGGATCGCTACGGGTACGACCTGGCACAGAGCTACGCGTACTCCGATTCCGCGACCGATCTGCCGATGCTCCTGGCCGTGGGCAACCCCCGGGTCGTCAATCCCGGTCGGGCGTTGCGTCGAGTCGCGACCGAAAACAATTGGCCGATACTGCGATTCAGCCTTCCGGTTCCACTGAAGAGGCGTATCCCCACCTCGTCGCGCGCTCTCTGGGCGGCGGGCTTGATCGCCGGTTCGATTGCTCTGATCCTCGGCGTGTCGAGCAGACTCGCGCGTCGCTCGCATGCCGCGCTGCGCCGCTGAAGCCCGCCCGGAGACCGCCGGCGCGCAACCGCCCGGCGAACTCGGTGCCATCCGAATACCGCACTGCAGCAACGCGATTTCGAGGACGGCTACCGAGGAGTGACGGTGGGGAAAAGTGGCGCGAATGGGTCTTGCCTCCCCCAGCGCAGGGGGGTACAAAGGAGTTACGGAACACCGGAAGGCCAAGAGCGGATCAGAAGAGAAGGTTCGGTCTCCCGCCCGGAGTTCCCAGCACGGACACCGAGTACCCACGCGGAGCCGATGCCACTATAAGGGCAGAAGCGTTGTGGGCCTGCGAGTTGCGACTCTTCGAGGGTTAGGATCCCGCACCCGTTGCGGGGCCGGCCGGAGATAATCGTTTCATCGCCGAGGCCGTTGAGACACAACCCATTTGAGCACGCATGGTAACACGGTAATTCCGTGTCAGCGGGTGGTACGCCGATTCGATATCGACGCGTCACCCGCTTTTTCTGTCGCTACCTTCTCTGCCTTTGCCGCGTTCGCACCGGACCGGTCAGCCCGCGAACGCCTCGGCGATCGAGGTGGCCTCGCGCGCACCCGCCTCGAGCGAGCCACAGCAGAAGATCACCCACCCGCCGACACCCGCCTCGGTCCCGGCGGCGAAACCCTCGATGCCGCTGCGGTACGCATCGATCCGGCGCATCCAGTGAACCTCCGGCACACCCAGGTTCCGCGTATCGAGGCCCGTGGCCACACACACCAGACGCGAGGCTGCCCGCGCGACCACACCGTCCGCGACACCGAACGGTTTCAACGCCTGCAGCTCCCCGTGCACGACCGCGGCGAGAACCGGCGCGGGCGCGTTCGAACCACCCGTCACGAGTTGCGCGAGACCATCGAGCCGCTCTCCGACCCCGCTCCCGGTACGCGGACGCCCGAGCTGGGTCGCGTCGTCCACGAGGTCGGCGGCCGCCAGCAGATGCAACCGGGCGAGCGCCTGGAGCGGCGCCCGGCGCCACGTCGACACCATGTTGCCGAGTGCATCGCCGTCGAGCGTCTGCGCGACGCGCAACGCACCGGCGAGGATCGGATCGCCCGTTTCACCCGGCGCGGGGAGCTCCATCGACCCGCCGTCGATCGCGGCCGAAGCTCTGGCCGCGCGCACCGAAGCTTCGGCAGCAGTGTTTGCCCAGCCCCGGCGGTTGGTGCGATGGCGATGAACCTCCGCGAGCGCGTCGCGCGCACGGTCGGCAGCGTCGCGCACGCCGGGAAGGTCGAGGAGGGGTGCAAGCGGGTCGGTCACAGTGTCCGACGGTACCGCCGGCACCCCCGGCGACCACCGGTGGGACGGAGACGGCCCGCACGGGCGCACCACTCGTCCGGGCCGGATACCACCCGTCGCGCGGAACCGACCGATGGGCGAATGTGGCCCGGCCGGATGTGGTCGCAACGGTGCGATGCGCGTCACAGATGATTACGCTCTCAGGAACCCCACGACCGACGACCCGAAAGGTGCCCCGCATCATGACGAGCGCAGCTCCGGACCACGAACAGCAGGCCTTCCCCCCGAACGCCGAGTTCACCGCCACCGCCCACGCCGGTCCGGAGTTGCAGGCCGCTGCCGACGCCGATCGGCTCGGCTTCTGGGCTGCCCAGGCGGAACGACTCGACTGGGCCACGCCGTGGACCGAGGTGCTGGACTGGTCGGAGGCTCCCTTCGCGAAGTGGTTCGTCGGCGGCGAGCTCAACGTCGCCTACAACTGCGTCGACCGGCATGTGCTCGCCGGCAACGGGGACCGGGTCGCCATCCACTTCGAAGGTGAACCCGGCGACACCCGGTCGCTGACCTACAACGATCTGCTCGCCGAGGTCTCCCGCGCGGCGAACACCTTCACCGAACTCGGCCTGGTCGCCGGTGACCGCGTGGCGATCTACATGCCGATGATCCCCGAGGCGATCGTCACGATGCTCGCCTGTGCCCGCCTCGGCCTGACGCACTCGGTGGTCTTCGCGGGTTTCTCCGCCACGGCGCTCCGCTCACGAATCGACGACGCCGAGGCGAAACTGCTCGTCACGGTCGACGGTCAGTGGCGGCGAGGGGCAGCGGCACCGCTGAAGGCCTCGGCCGACGAGGCGACCTCCGGTGCCGCGTCGATCGAGCACGTACTCGTCGTGCAGCGCACCGGAATCGACGTGGAGTGGACCGAGGGCCGGGATCTGTGGTGGCACGACACCGTCGAGCAGGCGTCGCCCGAGCACGAGGCGCAGCCCTTCGACGCCGAGCACCCGCTGTTCATCCTGTACACCTCGGGCACCACCGGTAAGCCGAAGGGCATCATCCATACCTCCGGTGGTTACCTCACGCAGGCGTCGTACACGCACCACAACGTGTTCGACCACAAGGCGGGCGAGGACGTGTACTGGTGCACCGCCGACATCGGCTGGGTCACCGGACACACCTACATCGTGTACGGGCCGCTGTCGAACGGCGTGACGCAGGTCGTCTACGAAGGCACTCCGAACTCCCCGACGCAGCACCGGCACTTCGAGATCATCGAGAAGTACGGCGTGAGCATCTACTACACCGCCCCGACGCTGATCCGCACGTTCATGAAGTGGGGGCGTGAGATCCCGGACGCGCACGACCTCTCGTCGATCCGCCTGCTCGGCAGCGTCGGCGAACCGATCAACCCCGAGGCGTGGCGCTGGTACCGCGATGTCATCGGCGCGGGCAAGGCACCGATCGTGGACACGTGGTGGCAGACCGAGACGGGCGCGATCATGATTTCCCCGTTGCCGGGCATCACCGCCACCAAGCCGGGTTCGGCAATGGCGCCGCTGCCCGGTATCTCGGCGAAGATCGTGGACGACGAGGCCCGCCCGCTCGGCCCCGGCGGAAACGGTTACCTGGTTCTCGACCAGCCGTGGCCGGCGATGTTGCGCGGCATCTGGGGCGATCCGCAGCGCTACCGCGAAACATACTGGTCGCGCTACGAGGACCAGGGGTGGTACTTCGCCGGCGACGGTGCGCGCTACGACGAGGACGGGGACCTGTGGGTGCTCGGCCGTGTCGACGACGTCATGAACGTCTCCGGCCACCGCATCTCGACCTCGGAAGTGGAGTCGGCGCTGGTCAGTCACCACACGGTTGCCGAGGCCGCTGTCGTCGGCGCGGCGGACGAGACCACCGGCCAGGGGATCGTCGCCTTCGTCATCCTGCGTGAGAACGTCGAGAACACCGGGGACGCGCTGATCAAGGATCTCCGCGAGCACGTGGCGGTGGAAATCTCCCCGATCGCGAAGCCGCGCCAGATCACGGTCGTACCGGAACTGCCGAAGACCCGCTCCGGAAAGATCATGCGGCGGTTGCTGCGCGATGTCGCCGAAGGGCGCGAACTCGGCGATACCTCGACCCTCGTCGATCCCGCGGTGTTCGACGCGATCCGGGGCAAGTAAGAACCCCCGGACGCTGCGGCCCCTCTTCGGATATCGGTATCCGAAGAGGGGCCGCCCTCGTCCGCGGGAGGTGCGGGTTCCCTTTCGGGATCGCGACCCGCCCGAGCGGTTGATGTGGGCAGATCCGTTCGCGTCGGCGATGCTCGGCGCAATCGGCTTCACCGTGAGCCTGCTCATCGCGGAGCTTTCGCTCTGCGGCATCGACGGCGGCGGTGCGGCCGAGATCGCCGAGGCTGCCGCCCTGGTTACATCGTTGATCGCATCGATACTCGGTTCGGCGCTACTGTTACGGCGTGGGCGAGCCCACCGCAAGCGGAACGAACCAACCAAAGGGGTCGACTAGTGAGCGTGACGAACGGGAACCGTCCCGGGGACGGTGTGCCGACGAGTATCTCGGGCATTCCGCTGACGAAGGTGGACGCTCCGACGCCGCGTGACGCCAGCGTCGGCGATCTTGTGCGTGACGTAGCCACTCAGGCGTCGACACTTTTCCGTGCCGAGGTGCAGCTCGCGAAGGCCGAGGTCACCGGTGAAGTCAAGAAGGGACTGCAGGGCAGTCTCTTCTTCATTCTGGCGCTCGCTGTCCTCACCTTCAGCTCGTTCTTCTTTTTCTTCTTCCTCGCCGAACTGCTCGACGTGTGGGTTCCGCGCTGGCTCGCCTTCCTGATCGTGTTCCTGATCATGGTGGTGGTGACCGTGATCCTCGGGTTGATCGGTTATGCGCGTGTGCGCAAGCTCCGGGCACCGAGCAAGACGATCGACTCCCTCAAGCAGACGAAGTCGATCCTGCCGACGCACCAGGACGACCCCGCCTCGGTGGGTCGCCATCACGCGGCGCGCTGACGCGCCCAGCGATATAGAGGTGTCTTCACCGGACCCGTCCACGGCCCGTTATCCCGGGCCGTGGACGCATCGCGACATTCACGCGAACGGAATCCGCTTCCATGCCGTCGAAACCGGCCCGCACGATCAGGACACGCCGCTCGTGCTGTTCGTGCACGGTTTCGCGGACCTGTGGTGGTCGTGGCGTCACCAGCTGACCGCGTTCGCGGAGGCCGGGTACCGAGCCGTCGCTGTGGACCTGCGCGGCTACGGCGATTCGGACAAACCCCCGCGGGGATACGACGGCTGGACTCTGTCGAACGACATCGCCGGACTCGTCCGCGCGCTCGGGCACAACGACGCGATCCTCGTCGGACACGCGGACGGCGGTCTCGTGTGCTGGGCGACGGCGGTTCTGCATCCTCAGCTCGTACGTGCGATTGCAGTCGTCGACTCGCCCCACCCGATCTCTCTGCGCGACGGGGCGTTGCGCGACGGCGCGCAGCGTAAAGCTCTGCTGCCGACGTTCCTCGCCTATCAGGTGCCGTGGCGTCCCGAACGCAAGCTGGTGCGCGACAACAGTCGCGAGATCGAACGGCTCGCCCGCCTCCGTTCCGGACCGGAATGGCGCGACACGCCGGAGTTCGCCGACGTCGTCGACCGTCTGCGGGCCGCGATCCGGATTCCGGGCGTCGCCCATTGCACCCTGGAATACCAGCGGTGGGCGTTCCGCAGTCAGTGGCGGCCCGACGGGCGCCGGTTCATGAAGGCCATGGACGTTCCGTTGTCGCTTCCGGTCCTCCAGGTGCACGGCGTACTGGACCCGTACGTACTGGCGTCGACGCTGCGCCGGTGCGCGCGTCATGCCCCCGGACGGCGCCTGAAGTTCATCGACGGCGCAGGCCACTACGCGCATCAGGAGAAGCCCGAAGCGGTGACGGCCGAGTTGCTCGGCTTCGTGCGGGGTGTCTGACCGGCCTCGGCTGTTCGTCTGACGCCGGCGGCCGGTCCGTCGGCGTCAGACGATGCAGGCGCCGGTTTCGACGGGCGCGAACACCGACCCGGCCATCTGGAGCTGTCGGCTGATCTCATCGGCCGTGAGCACGAATCCGGTGTCCGAATCGTCGATGGCCGCGCCGAACACCATGCCCAGGACGAGACCTTGAGCATCGACGAGCGGTCCACCCGAATTGCCCTGCCTGATCAGGCCACGAACCGTGTAGACCTCGCGTTCGACCGTTCCGCTGCGATAGATGTCGGGTCCTTGCAGATTCAGCGTTTCGCGGACCCGGGCGGCGCTTGCCGTGTAGGGCCCGCCTCCCGGATACCCGAGGACGATGGCATTCTCGCCCGACTCGGCGGGCACGGGTGCGAAGGTCAGCGGTGCGGCCGTGAGCCCCGGCACCGAGAGGATCGCGACGTCGACCGCAGGATCGAACAGCACAACCGACGCATCGAGCACGCCTTGTTCGGTGTCGACGGTCACCGCGGCGGTTCCCGCAACGACGTGCGCGTTGGTCATGACCCGTTCCGGAGCAATGACGAAGCCGGACCCTTCGAGTGCCTTCTGGCAACTCGGCGCGAGCCCGTTGATGCGCAGGACGCTCGGACGGAGGTCCGCGGCGACAGGACTGTCGAGGAGCGAGGCGTCCGGAATCGCGACTTCGGCGATCGGGGTCCTGCCGAACGGTCCGATCACTTCGGGCAGTCCCGACGTGTCGAGCAGAGCCGAGAATTCGTTGGGGATCGCGCGCATCCAGTCGGGGGCGAACTCGTCGACCGTGCCGAGGACGTGAGATCCCCGTACTGCGGCAGACACTGCGGGCTGGGTCGTGGCCGTCAGCGGAATGGCGAGCAGCCAGGCGGCCACGAGCACGGCGACCGACTGCAGACCCGCGCCGACGACGCTGTCGACGGCCCGGACGCCGGGGCTGTGGATGCTGCTGCGGGCCGCCCGGCCGAGAACCATCCCAGCCACTTCGCCGATCACGACGAGCACCACGATCAGTGCGATGCCGGCGAGTATTCGCGTGCGGCCCTCTTCGACATGGACGAGGACGTGCGGCGCGATGAGGATGCCGGCAACGGCACCGAGCAGCACACCCAAGAAGGCGAGAGCCGACGCGACCGCGCCCTGTCTCAGTCCCGACGACGCCGCGATGACGACGATCAGCACGATGATCAGGTCGAGCCAACCGGATCCGGTCACGGTTCGACCACCTCGGCCTCCATTTCGGCGAGCACGACATCGAGGTCACGAATGTCGTGGTGATCCCATTCGATTTCCCATCCGGAGACGGCGAACAGTCCTGCGAGCACTCCTGCGGTGAAGCCCCAGACAAGCATCCCCTCGACCCGGAAGGCCGGGCCACGATATCCGAGTGCGTGTCGTACCTGGAAGCGGTTGCGCGGGTCGAGCAGGTCGTGGAGCGACACGCGCACCACGCGGGTGGTCTCGGCGGGATCGACCACACCGACGGGGCTGGGCCGTTCCCAGTACGCGATCACCGGAGTCACGTCGAAGCCCGACGGCGGGATGAACAGTTCGGGGAACACCGCGAGCGGGCGCACGCCGGTGGGGTCCAGGCCGGTTTCCTCCTGGGCTTCGCGCAGGGCGGTGTGCTCCGGTCCCTCGTCGCCGGGATCGGCGGCACCGCCGGGGAACGCGACCTGTCCGCTGTGCTGACGCAGCGTCGCCGCGCGCTGGGTGAGCAACACGTCGGCGTCGGCGGGAAGCCCGCCGCGGGCGAGCGGATCCGGCGTCGCCGAACCGCCGAAGAGCACCAGGACGGACGCCTGGCGGACGGGGATGCCGGCCGGCGCACGCCGATCGAGGATCGGGTTGTCGTCGTGCGGATCCTTCGGCTCGAGGGTGGCGACCTTCCGCAGCCAGTACGGCGTCATACGGCCACCCCCAGATATTCGTCGACCACCGCGGCGACCTCGTCGGCCGAGCGGAAAGGCTGCGGAAGCACCTTGGCCACCGATCCGTCGGCGCGCAGCAGGATCGTCACGGGCAGGACCGCGGGAGCGGAGGTCGCGGCCGGGACACGTCCGGAACCGTCCTGCACTCCGGGCAGACGCACGTCGTACTCGATCAGTTTGTCGAGCGCATTCGCCTCGTTGGGGTCAGCGTGGACGGTCACCACGTTCACCGCAGACCCGGCACGCTCCGCGAACTCTTCGAGGACGGGCAGTTCCTCGGCGCACGGACCGCACCACCACGCCCACAGGTTCACCACGGCCGGCTTGCCCGCGAGAGCGGAAGCCAGGTCCACCGTGGAGCCGTCGCCCACGCACTCGAACGTCAACCCGGCGAGCGGCCCCGCCGCGGGTGTTCCGGTTGCGGCGGGACAGGAATCCAGTGCGGCGGCTTCCCGCAGTGGCGCGAGAGCCTCGGGAGTGTCCTGAGCGCGGCGGTCGACGGGTGCGGCGGAGGACGCGGGACCGGTCGCCGAAGGAGCCTGCGCCTCGTCGTTGTCGCGCGGCCAGATAGCGACGATCAGCGCGATGACCACGACCAATGCTGCCAGGCTCCACCGGCCTGCGGACGAAGGATGCACCTGGGTCACCGACCGGCGAGCTCGAGCAGATGCTCGGTCTCCGGTCCCTTCACCAGCGCAGCGGCGGTCGGCGGGTCGGTGGGTCCGATCCCGAAGGAGGGGCAGTCCTTGGCGAGTACACACACCCCGCATGCGGGTTTGCGGGCATGGCAGACACGGCGGCCGTGGAAGATCACCCGGTGCGACAGCAAGGTCCATTCCTTGCGCTCGATGAGCGCTCCCACCGCGTGCTCGATCTTGACGGGATCGGTTTCCGTGGTCCACTTCCACCGGCCGACGAGCCGCGCGAAGTGGGTATCGACGGTGATTCCGGGCACATCGAACGCGTTTCCGAGAATGACGTTCGCGGTCTTGCGGCCGATGCCGGGGAGGCTGACGAGATCTGCCATTCGCTTCGGGACCTCGCCGTCGAAACGCTCGAGGAGCGCCTGGCCCAGACCGATGAGCGCGTTCGCCTTGTTGCGGAAGAAACCGGTCGTGCGGATGAACTCTTCGAGTTCCGTGCGGTCCGCTTCGGCATACGCGCGGGCATCGGGATACCGGGCGAAGAGAGCGGGAGTGACCTGGTTGACGCGCACATCCGTGCACTGCGCCGACAAGATCGTCGCGACGGCGAGCTCGAGCGGCGTCGTGAAATCGAGTTCGCAGTAGACGTGCGGGAATGCCTCCGCGAGCCGCCGGTTCATCCGTCGCGCGCGGCGAACCAGGGCGAGCCGGGATTCGGGGCGGGGAGTGGCACCCGACACTCGACGGGGAGCCTGATCGGAGCTCTCGGACGGGGTCGCATGCACCTGGACCACTGTACGGAAACCTCTCTGCATCGATCCGACCCCGTGTCTCATCTGAGACCTAACCCGTGTTTACTTCCCCCTATGCAAGCTCTCGCTGTGGTGCTTTTCCCAGTGCTGCTGACGCTGTTCGCACTCGCCATGGAGCGTGTCGAGTCCCGCCTGAGTCGGCTCTCCGTCCGTGAGGACGAGGTCGAGGAGTTCCTCGACCAAGCCGACCACGGCGACGTCGCGACGCTCGCGCGCGAAGGTTTCCCGGGGGCGCTCGCCCGGTTCCACCGTCGTCGTCGCCGCGGATCGAGCGAGCCGGACGGCAGCACCTCCCAGCACGGCCTGGGGACGCGCCACGCGAGCTGACTCGTAAAGCCGCCGTTAGCCTGCGAGAAGGTTTTCCGCACCCGAAACACCCGATCCGTGGTGTCGATCACTCATGCCTGACCTCGGCACAGTAGAATGGGGAGTTGTACGCCTGACAGGTGACTCCGTCGGATGCCCGCGGACGTGCAGATGAAGTAGCAAGACGACGTTTTTTCATTTCCCAAAAGGAGCGCACGTGGACGAGGTCCTGGCCAGAGCAGGCATCTTCCAAGGAGTCGAGCCCTCTGCGGTTGCGGCGCTGGTCAAAGAGCTTCAGCCGGTCGATTTCCCCCGTGGCCATGTCATCTTCAACGAAGGTGAACCCGGCGACCGCCTGTACATCATCGTTTCCGGCAAGGTGAAGCTCGGTCGCCGCTCGCCGGACGGTCGCGAGAACTTGCTCACCATCATGGGCCCGTCCGACATGTTCGGCGAGCTGTCCATCTTCGACCCGGGTCCCCGTGCGTCCACCGCGACGACCGTGACCGAGGTGCGTGCCGTCAGCATGGACCGCGAGGCACTCAAGGCGTGGATCGACCAGCGCCCCGAGATCGCCGAGCAGCTGCTGCGCGTGCTCGCCCGTCGCCTGCGCCGCACCAACAACAGCCTCGCCGATCTCATCTTCACCGACGTGCCCGGTCGCGTCGCCAAGGCTCTGCTGCAGCTCGCACAGCGTTTCGGCACGCAGGAAGCGGGCGCACTGCGCGTCACGCACGACCTGACGCAGGAAGAGATCGCTCAGCTCGTCGGTGCATCGCGCGAGACCGTCAACAAGGCGCTCGCCGACTTCGCACACCGCGGCTGGCTGCGCCTCGAGGGCAAGAGCGTTTTGATCTCCGACTCGGAGCGTCTGGCGCGTCGCGCTCGCTGACACCGGCAACTTCGACGGGCGGGCCCGGGACGCGACACGCGTCCCGGGCCCGCCCGCTTTCGTTCGAGTAGCCCCTCAGGCGAAGCTCCGCAGGTACTCGAGTTGCACGTTCACCGACTTCTCCGCCGCGCCCCACAACGACCGATCCACATCCGCGTACACGTGCTCGACGACTCGTCGGGCGGTCGCGTCCTCACCGAGAGCGCGCACAGCGGCACGGACCTGTTCGAGCCGCTGCTCGCGGTGCGCGAGGTAGTCGCGCGCGATCGTCTCGAGGTCCGCCAACTCCGGTCCGTGCCCAGGCAGCACCGTGTATCCCTGCCCCAAGCCGATCAGTGTGCGCAGTGAACTCAGGTAGTCGCCCAGGTCGCCGTCGGTGTCGTCGAGAACCGTGGTGCCGCGGCCGAGAATCGTGTCGGCGGTGAGAACACTGCGGTCGTCCTCGACGACGAAGGACAGAGAATCCGCGGTGTGCCCGGGAGTCGCCAGGACACGAATGCGGAGTCCGGCGGCTTCGACGACGTCTCCGTCGGACAGTTCGCTCCCGCCGCCGTACCGGTGGTCGGGCGACGATGCGTGCACGGGGCACTGCGCGAGTTCCGCGAACCGGCCCGCGCCCTCGGTGTGGTCGAAGTGCCGGTGGCTGATGAGCGTCGCGGCGACAGGGACCTGCGCGACTCGCGCGAGATGTGCCTCGTCGAGCGGCCCCGGATCCACCACCACACATTCGTCGGCACCGGGAGCACGGAGAATCCAGGTGTTGGTGCCCTCCAAGGACATCACCGAAGGGTTCTCCGCGAGCATCACGGCAGCGTTCTCGGTGACCTGCCGCAGCCGGCCGTACGCGGGGTGGACCAGCGCCATGTTCTTGCCTCTCCTGACAGGGAAGTCGTGGTCCACACCACTGTACGAGGGCCCGCAGAAACTGTTCGGCGGCATCCGGAAACACCTCGGGGCCGCGGAACGATCTCCGTTCCACGGCCCCGCAGGTCAGATCGCCTCGGCTCAGATCACCTCGACGATCAGCTCCACCTCGACCGGAGCGCCGAGCGGCAACTCGGCGACACCGACGGCGGATCGGGCGTGCGCACCGACGGCACCGAACACCTCGCCGAGCAGTTCGGATGCGCCGTTGACGACACCCGGCTGGCCGGTGAATCCCTCGGCCGACGCCACGAATCCGACCACCTTGACGATGCTGGCGATGTTGTCCAGCCCGACGAGACCGTCGATCGCCGCGAGCGCGTTGAGGGCGGCGGTACGCGCCGCCTCCTTGGCCTCCTCGGGGGATACCGCAGCACCGACCTTGCCGGTGTGGGTCAGCGTGCCGTCGACGAGCGGAAGCTGGCCCGAGGTGTAGACGACGTCGCCGAGACGGACGGCGGGCACATACGCCGCGACCGGCTTGGCGACCGGCGGCAAGGTGATCCCGAGATCGGTGAGGCGGGAGGTCCAGTCACGCACCACGGTCAGCCCTTCGGACGCTTCAGGTAAGCCACGTGCTGTTCGCCGGTGGGCCCCTGGAGGACCGTGACGAGTTCCCAGCCGTCGGCACCCCAGGTATCGAGAATCTGCTTGGTCGCGTGTGTGAGCAGGGGCACGGTCGCGTACTCCCACGTAGTCGTTTCACTCATGTCATGACCCTATCCGCCGCCCGAACCGGCTGACGACTTATAGGCTCGTGGTCGTGGCAACACCGACATCTCATACCGGCGAATGGCCGGCCGGCGCCGCACAGGCGCGACTGCATTTCGTGTCCGGCAAGGGAGGAACCGGCAAATCGACGGTGGCCGGAGCGCTCGCGCTCGCGCTCGCCGCCGGGGGCCGCAAGGTCCTCCTGATCGAGACGGAGGGCCGGCAGGGAATCGCGCAGTTGTTCGACGTTGCGCCGTTGCCGCCGGTGGAGACGAAGATCGCCTCTGCCGAGGGCGGCGGCGTCGTCGCGGCGCTCGCCATCGATATCGAAGCTGCGTTCCTCGAGTACCTCGACATGTTCTACAACCTCGGGTTCGCGGGACGTGCCATGCGGCGGATCGGTGCCGTCGAGTTCGCCACGACCCTCGCCCCCGGTCTTCGCGATGTGATCCTCACCGGCAAGATCAAGGAAACAGTGGTGCGGACCGACGCGTCGGGGCGCCGCGTGTACGACGCGGTCGTGGTCGACGCGCCGCCCACGGGACGGATCGGGAGTTTTCTCGACGTCACCAAGGCCATGGCCGATCTCGCGAAGTCGGGCCCGATCCGGTCCCAGAGCGAGGGCGTGGTGCGGCTGCTGCATTCGGACGAGACGGTCGTGCACCTGGTGACTCTGCTCGAGGCGCTGCCCGTTCAGGAAACCGCGGATGCGGTGGAGGAACTGCAGGCGGCGGACCTGCGTCTGGGCACGGTGATCGTCAATCGCACCGCGCCCGAGCATCTTCCCGAAGATCTGGTCGATGAATTCGCCGGCGGGCGGGTACCCGGAGAGGAGATCCGCGCCGCGCTCGGCCGGATCGGGGTGAAGCTGTCCGACGAGGATTTCGCCGGCCTGCTCACCGAAGCCATCGAGCATGCCGCGACCCTGCAGGCACAGCAGGTCAGCGCCGCTCAACTCGACGACGTGAAGGTGGCACGCATGTCCTTACCCTCCATGGCCGACGGCATCGATCTCGGCGGGCTGTACGAACTCGCCCAGGCACTGACCGAGCAGGGGGTCCGATGACCGGCAAGGCCCGCGTCGCCACGCCGCTCGACGTCGGTGAGATCCTGACCGACCCGTCGGCCCGCGTGATCGTGTGTTGCGGCTCCGGAGGCGTGGGCAAGACCACCACCGCGGCCGCACTGGCGCTGCGAGCAGCCGAAAAGGGGCGCAGCGTCGTGGTCCTCACCATCGACCCGGCGCGACGGCTCGCGCAGGCCCTCGGGGTGCAGAGCCTCGACAACTCCCCGCAGAAGGTGGAGCTCCCGCCCGGATCGACGGGCGAACTGCACGCGATGATGCTCAACATGCGTCGCACCTTCGACGACATGGTTCTCGAACACTCGACGCCGGACAAGGCGCAGCAGATCCTGGACAATCCCTTCTACCAGACCGTGGCGTCGTCGTTCTCCGGGACGCAGGAATACATGGCGATGGAGAAGCTCGGGCAACTCGCGCAGAGCGACGAATGGGATCTGATCGTCGTCGACACGCCGCCGTCCCGGAACGCCCTCGATTTCCTCGACGCTCCGCAACGGCTCGGCGCGTTCCTCGACGGCCGGATGATCCGGATATTCACGGCGCCGGGACGAGGGATCGGACGTCTCGTCACCGGCGCGATGGGTATGGCCCTGAAGGCGGTGTCGACCATCGTGGGAAGCCAGATGCTGTCGGACGCGTCCGCGTTCGTCCAGTCGCTGGATTCGATGTTCGGCGGGTTCCGTGAGCGGGCCAACCGGACGTATCAGCTGCTCCAGCAGCCCGGAACCCACTTCATGGTGGTTGCGTCCCCCGAACCGGACGCACTGCGGGAGGCCTCCTACTTCGTCGAACGGCTGGGAGAAGACCGGATGCCGCTCGCGGGCCTGGTGCTCAACCGCACCCATCCGACGTTGTCGAAGATGCCGGCCGATCATGCGTTGACGGCCGCCGATACTCTCGCCGAGCGAGGCGGCGACAATGCGGAGGCCACCGAAGCCGTCCTGCGGATCCACGCGCACCGGGCCGTGACGGCGAAACGGGAGCTACGTCTGCTCCGGAGTTTCACCGCCGCGAATCCCCGCGTGCCCGTCGTGGGTGTCCCCTCGTTGCCGTTCGAGGTGTCGGACCTCGAGGCGCTGAGAGCCGTGGCCGACCAGCTCACCCGCGAGGCCTGACCACGGCGGGTGGTGCCGGCCGCGCTGTGCTCGGCGGTGTCAGACCGCGTTCTGGTGCTGCCGCTGTGCTGCGAAGAAATCGGCCCAGGATTCGACCTCGGGGTGCTGCTTGAGAAGAGCGCGGCGCTGACGCTCGGTCATGCCTCCCCAGACACCGAACTCGACCCGATTGTCGAGGGCGTCGGCGCCGCACTGAAGCATCACGGGGCAATGTCGGCAGATGACTGCGGCTTTGCGCTGGGCGGCGCCACGCACGAACAGTTCATCGGGATCGACCTCGCGGCATCGAGCCCGGGATACCCAGGCGATGCGTGCTTCTGCTTGGTCGACGTCTAACCGGGCCGTCGGGCTGGTCATGTGCATTCAGTTGCCCCTCTACTCTCCGAACTCCGCTACGCGGTGTTCGATTTGCGCAGGGGTCACGCTGGCGCGCGTCCCCTATAACGCAATCTCCCCTGTCAAGGTGTTACCTGCATCACACTGATGTCTCAATCTAGGTAACCTGGTGCCCGCGCGCAAGGCGAGGAGAACCTTTTCTGGTACGAACGTGCATAGCTGCACGTCGCGCGGCATGCCGACGCCCTCAATACGACCGCAGAGGGCGCCTGCACGTACTGTGTACTTCGTGTCGATCCGAAGTACGGTGGCGAAGCTTGTCGGTTGTACCGCCCTCGGCGGCGTTCTCGTGGCAGGGATGCTGTTCCCGGCCGCAGGCGGATTCGGGTACGTCTCGAACCGCGCCGCCGACACCGTGGACAACAGTTCCGCCGAACTCGTAGAGGGCGTCGTCCCGGCCGTGACGACCATGGTGGACAACGCGGGCAACCCGATCGCATGGCTGTACGAGCAACGCAGATTCGAAGTGCCGAGCGACCAGATCTCCAACGAGATGAAGCTCGCCATCGTCTCCATCGAGGACAAGCGATTCCCCGAACACAAGGGCGTCGACTGGCAAGGCACGATGCGGGCGTTCCTCACGAACACCACCAGCGGCCAGGTCGAGCAGGGCGCATCGACGATCGACCAGCAGTACGTGAAGAACTACATGCTGCACGTGGTGGCGAAGACCGACGCCGAACGGCGGGCCGCGATCGAAACCACGCCGGCCCGCAAGATCCGCGAGATCCGGATGGCGCTGACGCTCGACGAGAAGCTCACCAAGGACGAGATCCTCACCCGGTACCTCAACCTGGTGCCGTTCGGAAACGGGTCGTTCGGAATCCAGGACGCCGCGCAGACATACTTCGGCATCGACGCGAAGGACCTGAACATCCCGCAGTCCGCGATGCTCGCCGGCATGGTGCAGTCGAGTTCCGCGTTGAACCCGTACACGAACGAAGAGGGCGTCCTCGAGCGCCGCAACATCGTCCTCGACACCATGATCGACAACATCCCCGAGCGGGCCGCGGAGATCCGCGAGGCCAAACAGCTGCCCCTCGGTGTCCTCCCCGACCCGAACACGCTGCCCCGCGGCTGCATCGCCGCAGGTGACCGCGGGTTCTTCTGTGAATACGCACTGCAGTACCTCGAGAATGCCGGAATCTCCCGGGAGCAGATCGACAAGGGCGGGTACGTCATCCGCACCACCCTCGACCCCGAGGTCCAGTCGTCGGTGAAAGCGTCGCTCGACAAGTTCACCAGCCCGACGGTCGACGACGTCGCCTCCGTCATGAATGTGATCGAACCCGGCCAGGACGCGCACAAGGTCCTCGCGATGGGCTCGAGCCGTACCTACGGACTCAACAGCGACAACAAGGAAACCGTCCAGCCGCAGCCGTACTCGCTCACCGGTCACGGTGCCGGGTCGATTTTCAAGGTCTTCACCGTCGCCGCCGCGATGGAGCGGGGCCTCGGCACGTCCGCCGTGCTCGACGTCCCCAACCGGTACAACGCTCGCGGGCTCGGCGACGGTGGTGCACGCGGTTGCCCGCCGAACTACTACTGCGTCGAGAACGCCGCCCCCTACCCGGCAAGCCTGTCGGTGAGCGACGCGCTCGCCCAGTCGCCGAACACCGCGTTCGTGAAGCTGATCGAGGCCACCGGTGTCGAATCCGTCGTCGACATCTCCGTGCGACTGGGCCTGCGCTCGTACCTGCAGCCCCGCACGTCCGGATTCGGCGACCAGTCGATGTCGGACATGCAGAAGGATCAGCATCTCGGCTCGTACACACTCGGCCCGACCTGGGTCAATCCGCTCGAACTGTCGAACGTCGCAGCGACTCTCGCGTCGCACGGCAAGTGGTGCCCCCCGTCGCCCATCGAGGGTGTGTTCGACCGCGAGGGCAAGCCTGTTCCGATCACCCAGGAGGCCTGTGAGCAGGTCGTCGAGCCCGGTCTGGCGGATACGCTGGCCAATGCCCTGAGCAAGGACACCTCGGGCGGTGGCACCGCGGCGGGTGCCGCAGGTTCCGTCGGCTGGAACCTGCCCGTGTCGGCCAAGACCGGTACCACCGAGTCGCACATGTCGTCCGCATTCCTCGGCTTCACCAACCGGTACGCGGGCGTGGTCTACACCTACGGCGACTCCCCCACTCCCGGACAGATCTGCTCCGGTCCCGTCCGGCCCTGCTACGACGGCAACCTCTTCGGCGGCACCGAGCCGGCGCGAACCTGGTTCTCCGCGATGCTGCCGGTGGCAACACGATTCGGCTCGGTAGAACTTCCGCCGGAAGACCCGCGTTACGTACGCGGTGCCGGCAATGCCCAGGTGCCCGACGTGGCGGGGCTTCCTCGTGAGCGCGCCATGCAGCAGCTTCAGGACGCCGGATTCTCGGTGACGGAGGCGACGGTGAAAGCCGAGCAGCGCGCCGGCACCGTGGCGAGCAGTTCCCCGTCGGGTTCGGCCGTCCCGGGCAGCACGGTGACGATCTTCGTCAGTGACGGCTCGGTGCGCGCAGCGCCGTCGGCCAGTGCAACCCCTGCCCGGCCGGACGGCCGCGAGGTGCCCGACACGACGAGCCGCTCCACTCCGGCTCCGATCCCGGGCCGCGAACCGGAGCAGTCCGAGTCGTCGAACCCCGACGAGGATTCGTCGGTGACGACCACTCCGAGTCGGCCCGACAACTGACCGGTACATCTGACACAACAGGGCGCGACCTCCTCGAGGTCGCGCCCTGTTGTCGTAGCTGGGAGTCGGCGAAAGCTAGAGCCGTGAACGGACCGCCGCCGAGATCCGCTTCCCGTCCGCTTTCCCCGCGGCGATCGCCGTCGCAACCTTCATGACCTGCCCCATGTTCTTCGGGCCGGGCCGCTGACCGATCTCCTCTGCCACCCGGCCGATCGCGGTATCGACGGCATCGACGAGTTCGGCGTCGGTCAGCGGCGTCGGGAGGTACTCGTCGATGATCCGTCCCTCGGCGTGTTCCTTGGCGGCGAGTTCACCGCGGCCGTTCTCCGTGTAGACCTCGGCCGCTTCGCCGCGCTTCTTCGATTCGCGCGCCAGGACCTTGAGGATCTCGTCGTCGGAGAGTTCTCGGGCCTGCTTACCCGCCACCTCTTCGTTCTGGATTGCGGACAACATCATCCTCAGTGTTGCTGTGCGCAGTTTGTCCTTGTCCTTCATCGCCGCGGTGAGGTCTGCACGCAGCGTGGATTTGAGCGAGGGAGTGGTGTCGGTCATGGGGGAAACGCTACGCGGAGACCATGAACACCGTGCGCGGACGAGCCGCGGCGGTACGCTGAATATGTGCCTGACGTTTCTGCTCTTCGCCGCGTCGCAGTCGGTGCCGCCGGAGCTTCTGCTCTCGGCCTCGGCTACGCAACTCTGATCGAACGCAATGCCTTCACCTTGCGGGAAGTGACTGTCCCGGTGCTTGCGCCGGGGGCATCGACGCTCCGCGTTCTCCAGATCAGTGACTTTCACATGATGCCCAATCAACGGCTCAAGCAGAACTGGCTGCGCGAACTCGATTCGCTCGATCCCGATCTGGTGGTCGACACCGGCGACAACCTGTCCCACCCGCGGTCGGTACCGGCCGTGGTTCAGGCGCTCGGTGGCCTGCTCGCCCGGCCCGGCCTGTTCGTCTTCGGGAGCAACGACTACTTCGGCCCGGTTCCGAAGAACCCGTTCGCGTACTTCGACAAGGACCACGACCGCGTGTACGGCCCGCCGCTGCCCTGGGGCGATCTGCGTGCCGCTTTCACCGAACGTGGCTGGCACGACATGACCCACGTGCGTCGCGATATCGAGGTGGGCGGCGTCCGCATCGCCGTGGCCGGCGTCGACGATCCGCACCTCGAGCGCGACCGGTACGAGACGATCGCCGGTCCGGCAGATCCGACCGCCGATCTCCGTCTCGGGTTGACGCACTCCCCCGAACCGCGCGTCCTCGATCGCTTCGCTGCCGACAATTACGACCTGGTGCTCGCCGGCCACACCCACGGCGGACAACTCTGCCTTCCGTTCGTCGGCGCATTGGTCACCAACTGCGGGATCGACCGGTCGCGGGTGAAGGGCCCGTCGCGGTGGGGCTCGCACATGCAGTTGCACGTCTCCGCCGGACTCGGCACGTCGCCGTTCGTCCCCGCACGGTTCTTCTGCCGTCCCGAAGCGACGTTGCTGACGCTGGTACCGGCCCCGCGCGAGACGAATCACCGGACGCTCGATGCCGCTGCCGAAAGCGCCCGATCTCCCCGCTGACCAGCGGATTTAATCTTCGCCCGAGTCGTGATGTAAGCTAACCGAGGTTCATCACGGGGTGTGGCGCAGCTTGGTAGCGCGCTTCGTTCGGGACGAAGAGGTCGTGGGTTCGAATCCCGCCACCCCGACAGAGAGATCGATTTCGATCGATCTTGCAAGATGTGTTGGTTGAGACACAAGCAGTGAAACCCCGGTTCGCAGAAATGCGAGCCGGGGTTTCCTCGTTGAGAGGGCCAAGAAGAGGAGAAGCTCCACCACCGAATGAGGTGTGCTGGGATTCACCGCGTCGGGACTCACACTGGGTCACACCGCCGGGTCCGGTCGAAAGATGAGCAGGTTCGGTCGATCCAGTCTGTCTCACCGGTTCGATCGGCGGAGGGCCCAGATCCGCTCGAGTTCTTCGTGACGTTTCAGTCGTCCGAGTGCCAGGCGCCACCCATGCTGTGGTGGATTATGGGGTCGTACTCGCGGTGGTGGTTGTCGCTTCATTCTCGATCGCTGTTTCGACGGCGAATTCGTCGTGGCCGCCAACCCCGAGACGATCTCACTCTCGTACTGGGCGTAGGCCTACCGCCTACCGGACCGCCGGTACGTGCGCGCCTTCTCGCACACGGGGTGCTGAGGTCAGGGCAGCAGACGATCGAGGAAGTCGTTGCTGAAAACGCGATGGGGGTCGTGGCGGTCGAAGGCCGACAGCGCCGCGTCCCAGCCCTCGTCGGACGACAATCCCTCGCGGTACATCGCTGGAATGGTGCCGCCGAGGAAACCGCCGTCGCGGTACCCGCCCTCGCTGTCGAATGCCCACCCCTTCGACCACTCGGATCGGAAGGTCGCGTAGTCGCCCGAGTATCGGTCGGCCATCCACTGTTCCATTTCGCGGAAGAAGGCGGACAGTCCTGCGGTGCCCGGAATCGATACGACGTTCATCCAGATCGCGGTGTCCCAGTCCGGGCGGTCGGGACGGGGACGTACAGGTGAAAGATTGGGCGGTCCGGCCGAATCGGCGAGGACCTCGGTTTGATCGTCGATGCGGCACAGCCGGACCTCGAACGGCATATTGACCGGGTACTGCCCCAGTGACGCGTAATGGGTCATCCGCTCGTGCAGCCACGTCGTGAATTCGTGGATCACCCGGGCTATGTTCTCGCGCCGGGTCACCACCACGCCTCCGCCGGCGACGACGCGCAACGTGGTGGCCCGAAGGTAGAACATCAGGTCCTTCGACCACCCCCACAGATCGTCGGTGTCGGTTGCCGCGAGTCCTGCTGCGACCGCGCCGAACTGGGAGGCACCGAACAAGGGAGTGACGGCCTGGTTGCCGCTCGCCACCTGAGCGAGCGCGTCGGTCACCGGTTCGGGGATGGAGTCGGAGAAGACGTAGGGATAGGGCCCGAACACCTCACGCGACTCCGCCGGTTTCTCCGGACTGACCGACCAGACCTTGAGCCAGGGCGTTTCCGTGAACGGAAACCAGATCGCTTCGACGCGTCCGTGTTGCTCGACGTAACTCTCGAACGTGCGTCCCGGCGCACCCGGCGGGGCGAACAGTTCGCGCCACGGCACGTCGGTGGAACTCTGGCAGCGCACGCGGTAGTTGGCTCCGGCCTGCAACGTCACCGACGTGACGAAGGTCCGTCCGAGATGCGCGAGCAGAGGCCTGATCTCGGGTTCCGAGCGGCGGAACGAGCGCAGTTCGTAGGCATCCGCGGCGTCGTTCCACACGACGGCGGTGAGGGCGAGAACAAGGTTGGACAGCGACCCGAACGACTGCCCGGGAACGACCGTCTCGCCGGCGGCGGGGTAGGTCGAACCGTGCGCACCGATCGACAAGGCTCCGGCGATGGAGATGTCGCCGATGGCCGGGGAATTCGCCCAGCCCAGGCCCTCGTTCTGGAGTGCGCCCAGAACGGCTTCGATGCTCGCGCCGGCGTCGGCGGTGACAGTCGCCGGACTGCCGGAGGGATCGACGGAGACGGCGTTCAGCTGGGACATGGTGTCGACGAGGACGACCTTCTCGACGTTCTGCCCCGCTTCAAGGGTGAGGGGGCTCCAACTGTGCATCGAGCCGCGCGGGCGGATGCGGTAACCGTGCGCGTGGGCCCAGTTGGCAAGCCGCACGACGTCCTCTGCGTTTCGGGCGGTGGCGGTCCACACGGCGTCGAATCGGATCGTCTTCGCCCAGTTGACGAATTGCTGCTGCGCGAGGGGGATGTCGGCCGGGAATCCCGGTGGTGCCGCGATGGTCGCCGCCGGATCGCCGAGCGGTACGGCGCCGGCAACGCTCCACCCTGTTCCCATCACGAGTGCTGCCCCGGCGGCGGCACCGAGAAGACCGCGACGACTGAGGGTGGGGCCTGAGGCGCGAATGCTCACGGTGGCGAGCTCCGTTCTGTCGGGACGAGCCGGTACCAGGTCCCTAAAAATAGAACAAGTTCTCTTTTTAGGCCATAGCCCGAACCATCGACACCGACCGGCGGAACCGGCTGTGCTCGAACCGCACCGACGCGCCCGCTTCGGAGCACGCGGCGGGAGTCCCTACGTCAGGAAGGCAAGACCGGAAGCCTCCAGAGTCTCGATGATGTACTCGGGCGCGCCGTCGATCGACCAGACGCCGAACGCCACGGTCGCGACAGTGAGTGCCGGACCGAGGATCGTGACCTCGAAAGGGCCGCCCGCCCTGATCGCGACCAGCTTGGGAAGCTTGATCTCCCACCAGCGGGAACCTCGCCACGGAACGAAGGGCGCGAAGAACGGGATCCCTTCCTTCGTGATGGCGTCACCGACGCAGTGCGTCACGCATCCGAGTGCCACCGCCACACCGAGTCCCGTCGATCCGACCTCCCCCGGGAACCACCGCCACGTGAGGATCGACAACACCGCGGCGACAGCCGTGACGGCGAACCACCCGTTCTTCTTTGCCCAGCTCCCGAACAATCCGCGCAGCGCCAGGCCGAGGGTGACGAAGAGGACGGCGATGATCGCCTCGCGGTCGAAGCGCGCGACGAGCAAGGACACCCCTGTACCGAGCAGCGCGGCGAACAGAGCGGTGTGGGTCATCGTGCGGTGTCCGCCGCGGCGTTTGCGGTCCTTGCGACCCTTGGTGATCGAGTAGTAGCCCAGCGACACCTTGTCGATCCCTCGCGCCGCGACCTGACTGACCGGGCCGAACGAACGCGACACGGTCGATTGCGCGGTGTCGAGGTCGGGCAACAGTGCTGCACCGGAACAGACGGCCGCGAATGCGAAGGCTTCGGCCGTCGAGGTCGGCCCGCCCCATTCGCGGGGAAGCACATCGGCGACGATGAGGCCGACGAGCGCCCCTGACACTGCATGGGTAGGGCCCATCACCATCTCGGACAACACCTTTCGACGCACGGAAAACGAGTCCGGCCCCGGTGGACGAGCCACCGGGGCCGGACTATCAACCTAGCAATCACATCCGACCCATCCGTCACACGGATGTTCGAAAGCGCCGAAAGGAAGACGCGGAGGGCTTACGCTCCCGCGAGCACGCCCGCCTCGACCTTCTTGCCGAGTTCTGCGTCGACGTTGCGCCAGTACTCGAAGATGCGCTCGTAGAGCGCCGACGAGGTCCCGCCCAGCACGTGGCCGATGATGTTGTTCGCGAGCCTGTCGCGTGCGGCATCGTCGAGCACCTCGCGGACGAGGATGCCGGCCTGGACGAAGTCACCGTCTTCCCGATGCTCGACGTATCCGGCGCGCACTGCTTCGGTTCCGAACGTCCACAGCCCGTCGTCGCCGGCGCGCTCGGGGTCTGCGTGCGGGCCTCCGAAGCTGTTCGGCGCGTAGACCGGCGTGCTCGGGTCGTTGAACCGGTACGCCATGTTGCCGTCCTGGGAGTACGAGTCGACCGTGTTCTTGGGTGCGTTGACCGGCAATTGTGCGTGGTTGGCACCGATGCGGTAGCGATGGGCGTCGGCGTACGAGAACACGCGGCCGAGCAGCATCTTGTCGGGCGACAACCCGATGCCCGGAACGACGTTCGAGGGTGCGAATGCCGCCTGTTCGATCTCGGCAAAGAAGTTGCGCGGGTTGCGATTCAGCGTCCAGGTGCCGACCTTGACGAGCGGGTAGTCCTTCTGCGACCACACCTTCGTGACGTCGAACGGGTTGAACCGGTAGGTCTCCGCCTCGGCGACCGGCATGATCTGCACGTGCAGCGTCCAGCTGGGGAACTCGCCCCGCTCGATCGCGTCGTACAGATCGGCGCGGTGGTAGTCGGGGTCGGTTCCGGCGAGGGTGTCGGCCTCGGCCTGCGTGAGGAACTCGATGCCCTGGTCGGTCTTGAAGTGGTACTTCACCCAGAACCGCTCGCCCGCAGCGTTGATCCACTGGTACGTGTGGGAGCCGAAGCCGTCCATGTTCCGCCACGAGCGCGGGATTCCGCGGTCACCCATGAGCCAGGTCACCTGGTGTGCCGATTCCGGTCGCAGCGTCCAGAAATCCCACTGCATGGTGTGGTCGCGCAGACCGGAGCCCCGCAGCCGCTTCTGGGAGTGGATGAAGTCCGGGAACTTGATCGGATCCTTGATGAAGAAGACGGGGGTGTTGTTGCCGACGAGGTCGTAGTTGCCCTCGTCGGTGTAGAACTTGATCGCGAAGCCGCGCGGGTCCCGCCAGGTGTCGGGGCTGCCCTGCTCGCCCGCCACGGTCGAAAAACGCACCAGCGACTCGGTTCTCGCGCCCGGCTGGAAGAGGGATGCCTTGGTGTATGCGGACACGTCCTCCGTGACCACCAGTTCGCCGAATGCACCGCCGCCCTTGGCGTGCACGACACGCTCCGGCACTCGCTCGCGGTTGAAGTGCGCGAGCTTTTCGATCAGGTAGTGGTCGTGCAGGAGAATCGGGCCTTGGGTTCCCGCAGTGAGCGATTCGTCGTCGCTCGCGACGGGGATACCGACGTCGTTGGTGGTGAATCGGGTGTTCGACATTTCAGTGACCTCCGAATTCGCGTCCCCGGATTTCCGGTACGCGTGATCGACACGGCGCCCGTGAGCGAATCCGTGCGGGTGTTGGCGGTTTCTACGGATGAGTGAGAAGTGTGGGGCGGGTCAACGGCAGTTCGGGCACAGTCCCCAGAAGGTGACCTCTGCTTCGTCGACGACGAATCCGTGATCGTCGGACGGAGTCAGGCACGGCGCCGCACCGACGACACAATCGATATCGACCACGGATCCGCAGCGTCTGCAGACGAGGTGGTGATGGTTGTCCCCGATGCGCGTCTCGTACCGTGCCGCCGATCCGGCAGGCTCGATCCGCCGGAGCAGTCCAGCGCCCACGCATGCCTTGAGCACGTCGTAGACAGCCTGGGTGGAGACGGATCCGAGCGTGTCGCGCACCTGGGCAGCGATGTGGTCGGCATCCGAATGAGGATGCTCGGCAACTGTTCCCAGCACGGCAACTCGGGGAGCCGTCACCCTCAAGCCCACGGAACGTAACTGTTCCGCGGGATCGAAGTGGTGCCCGTCCATTCGTTGCATGAGGTCCAGTATGCCCCTTTTCTGGAATTAGTCAAGAAAAGGGGCATACCGGCTTACTTCGCAGGTCCTGTGCTCATCCGTCCGGAGGTGATGACGATGCCGTGGTGCGTACCCGGGCGCAGCCACCGGCTCAGCGTCGGACCCTCGGCCTCGACCCCGACGCGGGCATACCGGAACTTCCCGCGCAGCCGGGCCGTCGCACGTGAGAGCGAGCCGTCGTCGCCGGGCTGGGCGAAGGTGAGACCACCGATGATCGGCAGCTGCGGACCACGCGGGCGGGCCGACGTGGCGACCTTCCATCCCCCGCCGACGGCCGAGAAATCACCGGTGACGTCCCCGGAGAACGACGCCAGCACCTTCGGCAGCCTCCAGTGCGCGCGTCCCCCGTGTACCGAGGGTTCCGAGTCGACCGCGATGAACGGCACCGCCATGGCGGGAATCAGTCCCCGTCGCAGCACCGGGCTCGCCAGGATCTCGCGATACGGTCCCACCGGGGAGTCGAGGTAGTCGACCATCATCGCGAGCGTGATCGGAAGGGTCGGCCCGTCCGGTCCGTATTCGGCCGCGGCGGGGGTGCTGCGGTGCCACCACAGCGTTGCGCGTACCTGCGCCGGCCAGGGCGGCGGGGGCGACACCGGCCATTCGGTACGTTCGTCGGCGCTCTCAGGCACTCTCCACAGCATCGGCTGCATCCTCTCGTCGGACCGGGTGAATCGGAAGGCGGAGCGCAGCGGGAGCTTCGGCGGGAACTGCCGGCGCGACCGGCGGCACCGGCGCCACCGGTCGGTACCCAGCCCCCAGCGGCGGGCGCGAATCGGCCTCGCCCTTGTTGGGCCAGAGCGCCATCGCGCGTTCCGCCTGCGCGGTGATCGTCAGCGACGGGTTCACACCGAGGTTTGCGCTGACGGCAGAGCCGTCGACGACGTGCAGACCTTCGTGTCCGTACACGCGCAGATAGGGATCGACCACACCGCGCTCGGCGGAGTCACCGATGGCACACCCACCGAGGAAGTGCGCGGTCATCGGGATGTTGACGAGATCGACGATCGAACCGCCCGGGTCGCCACCGATCTTCTTCGCGATCCGGCGGATCGCCTCGTGCCCGACCGGGATCCACTCGGGAGGCGGGGTACCCGGTCCTTGCTTGCTGGTCAGCCCGCGACCGAACGGTGTGCGCCTGGTCCTCAACTCGAGCGAGTTGTCCTCGGTCTGCATCACCAGGGCGATCACGGTGCGCTCGGACCAGTTCCGCACGGACAGGCTCCGCAGGAACGCACCCGGGTTCCGGGCCGCGACACCGAAGAACTTCAGCAGGCGAGGAAGTCGGCCACCACCGTCGACGAGCAGCGCCTGAATCATCCCGATGAGATTGCTGCCCTTGCCGTATCGCACCGGCTCGATGTGCGTGTGGTCGTCGGGATGGAAGGACGACGTGATCGCCACGCCCCCGGTGTAGTCCACGTCACGGCTCCGGGCAGTCGCCGCGAGCACGGCTTCCGAGTTGGTGCGCACGACCGTTCCGAGCGTGTCCGACAGGTTGGGAAGATCGCCGGTCTCACGACTCGCGAGGAGCAGGCGCGCGGTGCCGTAGGTTCCGGCGGCGACGACGACGTCGTCAGCGGTGAACACGGTCCGCCGCTTACGGAAGCCGTCGGTGCTGCGGGTGTGGACCTCGTACCCGCCGCCGCTCCTGGGGACCACGCGCGTCACCGTGGTGAGCGCGTGGATCGTCGCTCCGGCCTTCTCGGCGAGGTACAGATAATTCTTGACGAGGGTGTTCTTGGCTCCCACACGGCAGCCGGTCATGCAGCTTCCGCATTCGGTGCATCCGGTCCGGTCCGGTCCGGCCCCACCGAAGTACGGGTCGGGCACGGTCTTGCCGGGCTCGTCGAAGAACACGCCCACCGGCGTCGTCACGAAGGTTTCGCCTGCGCCCATCTCCTCGGCGACCTCGCGCATCACCTTGTCCGCGGGAGAGGTCGTCGGATTCGGGCGCACGCCCAGCATCCGCGCCGCCTGGTCGTAATACGGCGACAGTTCGGCTTCCCAGTCGTCGATGTGTCCCCACTGCGCGTCCGTGAAGAACGGTGTGGGCGGTTTGTACAGCGTGTTCGCATAGTTGAGCGATCCACCACCGACACCGGCACCGGCCATCACCAGCACGTCGGGCAGCAGATGCATCCGCTGCACACCGTAGAGCCCCAGGGCGGGAGCCCACACGTACTTGCGCAGGCGCCAGCTGGTCTTCGGCAGATCGTCGTCCGAGAATCGGCGTCCAGCCTCGAGAACACCTACCTTGTAGCCTTTTTCGGTCAGCCGCAACGCTGCGACGCTGCCGCCGAAGCCCGAACCGATGACGAGGACGTCGTAGTGGGTCATGCAGAGACTCCTGCCGCGGCGGTGCGCTGCGTGTAGTTCTCGGGGTCGAATTGCTTTGTGCGAGCGCGGTACTGCCACGTAAACGTCGGCCACATCACGGAGTTGCGACCCTTCTCGTCGATGTACCAGCTGCTGCAACCGCCTGCGTTCCAGACCGTGCCCTCGAGAATCGGATCGAGCGCGTCGGTGTAACGACGCTGTGCTTCGCCGGTGACCTCGACGGCGGTGATGCCCCGGGTCCGCATGGTGCGCAGCGCGTCGACGATGTAGGCGGCCTGGGATTCGAGCATGTACACGATCGAGCTGTGACCGAGGTTGGTGTTCGGCCCGTAGATGAGGAACAGGTTGGGGAAGCCGTGCACGGAGATGCCCAGGTGGGCTGCGGGGCTTCCGTCCCACGCCTCGGCGAGGGTGCGACCGTCCGCCCCTCGGATGTGGTGTGCCACGGGAGGTTCGGTGGGGGTGAAACCGGTGCCGAAGATGATGGTGTCCACCGGGTACTCGTTGCCGTCCTTGTCCACGACGCCGTTTTCCGTCACCGCCGTCAGTCCGGACGACACGACGGTCACATCGGGCCGGGTGATGGTGGGGAACCAGTCGTTGGACAGCAGGATCCGCTTGCATGTGATGGCGAAATCGGGGGTGAGCCGCTCGCGCAGTTTCGGATCCGGCACCTGCTTGCGCAGCACCTGCCGGGCGCGGCGCTCGAACAACGGCAGGAGGTATTTGCGGGCGAACGGCTTCGTCATGCCCACCACGTAGATTTCCTTCTGCCCGTACACGGCGCCCCGCATGAGCTTCTGGACGAAGGGGAAGCGCCGGTACAGCGAACGGACCGAGCGGGCGATCGCGGGGTCGTGCTTGGGCATGACCCACGACGCAGTGCGCTGGAACAGCGTCAGATGGGCGACGCGGTCGACGATGGCGGGGACGAACTGAATGGCGGACGCCCCGGTGCCGATCACTGCGACGCGCTCACCGGAGAGTTCGTGGTCGTGGTCCCACTCTGCGGAGTGGAACGTCTTGCCCCGGAACAACTCGAGTCCGGGCACCTTCGGGTAGGTGGGCGTCGAGAGGGCACCGGTTGCGGCGATGAGCACGTCGGCGGTGAGGTCACCGCGGGAGGTCGACACCGACCAGACCGCACGGCCCTCGTCCCATTGTGCTTCGCGCAGTTCGCATCCGAACATCGTGCGCTCGGTGATGCCCTCGTCGCGTGCGACGCGGCGCAGGTAGGCGTAGATCTCTTCCTGGGTGCCGTGGGCACGCGACCAATCAGGTTCGGGTGCGAAGGAGAACGAGTACAGGGCACTCGGGACGTCGCACGCCGCACCGGGGTAATTGTTGACCCGCCAGGTACCGCCGACGTCGTCTCCGCGTTCGATGACGATCACGTCGGAGGCCGGGTCCTGGCGCAGCAGGGAAGCGGCCATTCCGATTCCGCCGAAACCGGCGCCCACGACAAGCGTGTGCACATGGTCGGGGAGCATCGCAAGACTCATTTCGACACCAAGGCCTTCCAGACCGGGAGCAAGCGCTCCCGGAACTCTCGATCGGATTCGGGGGTGCGCATCAGGGCGGATACGGCGAAACCTCGTGCCAGCTCTATGCCCAGATCGATGATGTCGGGACTCACCCGGTCGCCCATGATTTCGAGGCAACCCGTCCGCAGGGCGTCGGACACCTTGCGTTCGAGCTGGATCATCGCCGCGTGGAGCGCCGGGTCGGTTCGTGCCGCTACCCACAGTTCGAGTGCGGCGTCGAACAACGGCCCGGTGAATGCGTCGAACAGTGCCTCGAAGCCGTACTCCGGGTCGGGCTGGGACTCGAGGATCTCCATGAGCCGCTTGTCCACCAGGTGCTCGACGGCCGCGACGACCAGCGACTCCTTGGTGGGAAAGTGGTGCAACTGAGCACCGCGCGAGACGCCGGCGCGCTTCGCGATGCCCTGCGTGCTGATACCCGAGTACCCCTGCTCGACGAGCGAGTCCACCGCTGCGTCGAGAAGCTTGGCCCGGGTGGCCGCGGTGCGCTGCGCCTGCGTTCGTGTGGCGCCGGGCACAGTGTTCTGGATCACGCTACGGATGGTAACGGCAATTCAACAAACAGTCCAGACTGTTTGTAACTAATTCCTGAAGGGGGTTTCGGTCACCCTGCCGATCGATCTCCTACGAATCCGAATTCGCGGAAGTCGAAACTCATCTGCCGGAGCGTCTCATCGGCACGTGGTCGATACCCGCTTCGAGGAAGTTCGGCCCCGTACGCTCGAAACCGAATCTGCCGTACCAGTCTTCGAGATACGCCTGGGCGTGGATTTCGATCGGCTGGGGGAAATCGTCGAGCGCGGTCTCGATCAACCGGGCAGCGATCCCCCGGCCCCGGGCCCGTTTCGCGGTCGCGACCCGTCCGATGTGGACCACCGGCCCGTCGGCGAGAACGCGCAGCGTCGCCACCACGTCGCCGTCTTCCTCGGCCCAGTAGTGCATCGTGGTCGGTTCGAGATCGAGACCGTCGAGTTCGGGTTCGCAGACGATTCCCTGCTCGTACACGAACACCTCGGTACGCAACCGGACGATGCGGTAGAGCGTGGCCGGCGCGAGGCGGTCGAGAGTTGCGGAACGAATGGACGTCACCCCCGCCATCCTAGGGTGAAGGTCCGTCGGCACCTTCCACAGAAACAAACGAGTGGACCACCCCGAAGGATGATCCACTCGCTCGAGTACGGATTAGTGCAGGAGGTCAGACGAGCAACTCCGCAATCTGAATGGTGTTGAGGGCAGCACCCTTACGCAGATTGTCACCCGACACGAACAACGCGAGCCCGCGGCCCTCCGGCGCGCCCGGATCCTGGCGGATCCGCCCCACCAGGGAAACATCGTCACCCGCTGCCGCGAGCGGCGTCGGAACATCGACGAGCTTGACGCCGGGAGCGTCGGCAAGGATCTCCCGCGCGCGCTCGACCGACAGGGGTCGCTCGAACTCCGCGTTGATCGCCAGGGAATGGCCGGTCACGACCGGCACGCGCACGCACGTTCCGGACACGAGCAGATCCGGAAGGCCCAGAATCTTGCGCGACTCGTTGCGCAGCTTCTGGTCTTCATCGGTTTCACCGGAACCGTCGTCGACGAGCGAACCGGCGAGCGGCAGCACGTTGAACGCGATCGGTGCGACGTACTTGTCGGGTGCCGGGAAATCGACCGCGCTGCCGTCGTGCACCAGCTTCTCCGCGTCGTCGATGACTGCGCGGGCCTGGCCGAGCAGTTCCTCGACACCGGCGATACCGCTGCCGGAGACCGCCTGGTAGCTCGAGACGATCAGACGCTGGAGACCCGCCTCGTCGTGCAGTGCCTTGAGCACCGGCATCGCGGCCATGGTCGTGCAGTTCGGGTTCGCGATGATGCCCTTCGGCGGGTTCTTCGCCTGCTCCGGATTGACCTCGCTGACCACGAGCGGAACCTCGGGGTCCTTGCGCCATGCCGAGGAGTTGTCCACGACGGTCGCGCCTGCCGCGGCGAAGCGGGGAGCCTGCTCGCGGGACAGCGTCGCACCGGCCGAGAACAACGCGATGTCGATACCCGCGAGGTCCTCGTCGGAAGTCGCCGCGGCGTCCTCGACGACGATCTCCTCGCCGCGGAACGGGAGCTTCTTGCCGGCCGAGCGAGCCGAGGCGAAGAACCGGACCTTGTCGGCCGGGAAGTTCCGCTCCTCGAGGAGCGTGCGCATGACGATGCCGACCTGACCGGTCGCACCCACAACAGCAATGGTCTTCCCCGTCGCTGCGCTCGCCTGAGTCGTCGTCATGATTACCGTCCCGTCCCTGCGTGTACGACTGCTTCCTCGTCGCCACCGAGATCGAAGGCCGCGTGCAGAGCACGCACCGCCTCGTCGAGTTGGGTGTCGTTGACGAGGACCGAGATGCGGATCTCGGAGGTCGAGATGAGGTCGATGTTGATTCCGGCGTCGGCGAGTGCCTCGCAGAACTTGGCGGTGACGCCGGGATGGCTCCTCATGCCTGCGCCGACGAGGGAGACCTTGCCGATGTGGTCGTCGAAGAGGACCTGCGTGAAGCCGATCTCTTCCTGCCGCTTGGTGAGCAGTTCGACTGCGCGCGGAGCGTCGGAGGTGGGCAGGGTGAAGGTGATGTCGGTCTTGCCGGTCTCGACCTTCGAGATGTTCTGCAGCACCATGTCGATGTTGATGTCGGCGTCGGCGACCGCACGGAACACCTTGGCGGCATAGCCGGGGGTATCCGGCAGACCGACCACGGTGATCTTCGCTTCGCCGCGATCGTGCGCGACGCCGGTGATCAGTGCCTCTTCCACAGGGATGTCCTCCATCGATCCGGACACGATGGTGCCGGGCTTGGTGGTGTACGACGAACGAACGTGCACAGGCACGTTGTAGCGGCGGGCGTATTCGACGCACCGCAGCATCAGGACTTTGGCGCCACTCGCGGCGAGCTCGAGCATCTCCTCGAAGGACACCTTCTCGAGCCGCTGCGCGTCCTTCACGATTCGTGGGTCCGCGGTGAACACGCCGTCGACGTCGGTGTAGATCTCGCACACGTCCGCTTCCAGTGCGGCGGCGAGAGCGACGGCGGTGGTGTCGGAGCCGCCACGACCGAGGGTTGTGATGTCCTTGCTGTCCTGGCTCACGCCCTGGAATCCGGCGACCAGCACGATGCTGCCCTCGTCGAGGGCGGCGCGGACACGGCCGGGCGTGACGTCGATGATCTTCGCGTTTCCGTGGCTGCCCGTGGTGATCACGCCGGCCTGTGAGCCGGTGAAGGAACGGGCCTCGGCACCGAGGGAGTGAATGGCCATCGCGACCAAGGAGTTCGAGATTCGCTCACCCGAGGTCAGGAGCATGTCCATCTCCCGCGCCGGGGGCACCGGGCATACCTGCTGGGCGAGGTCGAGCAGTTCGTCGGTGGTGTCACCCATCGCCGACACGACGACTACGACGTCGTTGCCCGCCTTCTTGGTCTCGACGATCCTTTCAGCGACGCGCCGGATCCTCTCGGCCGTCGCGACCGAGGATCCTCCGTACTTCTGGACGACGAGTGCCACGCTGTCGAACCTCCGGGTTGGGAACAAGTCCAGTGGCCAAGCTTACCGATGGCTATATCGGGGGCGGTCGGGCCCATCGGGAAAGTGTCGTGCGCAACATCACGCTGCTCACTGCCCGCGTCACATACCCTCTCGGGCGATCGACAGCGCAACCTCGTCCAGCCGCCGCCGCAGATACCGGGCCGTTGCCTCGTTGCCCGTCGCTTCCAGTGCTGCAAGCCCGGCCTCCCATTCGTCCCGGAACCCGACGGCCACCGCACGGTTGACCGCCACGACCGGAGATCCCGACAACTCCAGCAGGCGGTCGTAAGCACCGACGATCGTGGCCCAGTCATCGCTCTCCTCTCGTCTCGGAAAGAGGCGGGAGGCCCCTTTGTAAAGACGACGAACAATCGGAGCCTTTTCGAACAATGCGGGGGCCAGCAGTGCAATGTAGCGAGGTGGCGTTACACTGCTTGGCATGCAGCGCGCGCTTCTCCTCGGCCGCCGCGGCGGGATCTGACCAGACCGGCTTCCCGTCGCGGGGTTTCTACGCGCCGGTCGATATCCTGATCTGGACCCACCGGTCCCACCTCTTTGGAGATACGTCATGTCACCCGCCGACGCTTTCACCTCCGGTTCGCGCACCATCACGCCGCCGAGCAAGCCCGCGCCCGCCGATCAGCCCGCGTGGAACACCCAGAAGAACTCGTCGATGCCCACGTACCGGTACCGGCCGTTCGCCGAGGAAGTCGAGCCGGTCTCGCTGCCCGACCGCACCTGGCCCGACAAGATCATCGACCGCGCTCCCGGCTGGTGTGCCGTGGACCTGCGTGACGGCAACCAGGCGCTCATCGATCCGATGAGCCCGGCCCGCAAGCGCCGCATGTTCGACCTGCTGGTGCGCATGGGGTACAAGGAGATCGAGGTCGGCTTCCCGTCCGCGAGCCAGACCGACTTCGACTTCGTCCGGGAAATCATCGAGGACAACGCGATTCCCGACGACGTCACGATTCAGGTGCTGACGCAGTCGCGTCCGGAACTGATCCGCCGCACGTTCGAGGCATGCGTCGGCGCACAGAACGTGATCGTGCACTTCTACAACTCGACGTCGATCCTGCAGCGCCGCGTGGTGTTCCGCGCCGACAAGGACGCCGTCAAGAAGATCGCGACCGACGCCGCCGAACTGGTGATCGAGACCGCGAAGGACTACCCCGATACCAACTGGCGGTGGGAGTACTCCCCCGAGTCCTACACCGGCACCGAACTGTCCTACGCCAAGGAAGTGTGCGACGCCGTCGTCGAAACTCTGGGAGCCACCCCCGAGCGCCCGGTGATCATCAACCTGCCGGCGACCGTCGAGATGGCCACGCCCAACGTGTACGCCGATTCGATCGAGTGGATGCACCGCAACCTGGCGAAGCGCGACTCGATCATCCTGTCGCTGCACCCCCACAACGACCGCGGGACCGGTGTCGCGGCCGCCGAGCTGGGTTTCCAGGCCGGTGCCGACCGTATCGAGGGTTGCCTGTTCGGGAACGGCGAACGCACCGGCAATGTATGCCTGGTGACCCTGGGCCTGAACATGTTCAGCCGCGGCGTCGACCCGCAGATCGACTTCTCGAACATCGACGAGATCCGCCGCACCGTCGAGTACTGCAACCAGCTGCCCGTTCCCGAGCGGCACCCCTACGGCGGCGACCTGGTCTACACGGCGTTCTCCGGTAGCCACCAGGACGCGATCAACAAGGGCATGGACGTCATGAAGGCCGACGCCGATGCGGCCGGTTCCGACGTCGACGACATCACGTGGGCCGTCCCGTACCTGCCGATCGACCCGAAGGACGTCGGCCGCAGCTACGAGGCCGTGATCCGCGTGAACTCGCAGTCCGGCAAGGGCGGCATCGCGTACATCATGAAGCACGACCACGGACTGAACCTGCCGCGTCGCCTGCAGATCGAGTTCTCCCAGTCCGTGCAGGCCGTCACCGACGGAGAGGGCGGCGAGGTCAGCCCCAAGGAGATGTGGGACATCTTCCACGAGGAGTACCTGGCTCCCGTCACCCCGCTCGAGCGGATCCGCCAGAAGGTCACCGCCGCCGAGACCGACGACGGCGAGGACACCGTCACCGCGGTTCTCAAGGTGAACGGCGTCGAGAAGGAGATCACGGGTACCGGTAACGGCCCGCTGGCCGCCTTCGTCGACGGCCTCGAGTCCCTGGGCTACCGCGTCGCCGTACGCGGATACTCCGAGCATGCGATGTCGGCGGGCGACGACGCGAACGCCGCGGCCTACGTCGAGGCGGACGTGACCCGTCCCGACGGCACCACCACGCTCGTCTGGGGTGTGGGAATCGCTTCGTCCATCACCGTTGCGTCGCTGCGCGCAGTCGTCTCGGCGGTGAACCGGGCAAGCTGATCTTTCTGCCGATTCGGCACAAGTCCCACTCTGCGCGGCGGTACTCTCGGAAAGTTCCCGGGGTACCGCCGCGCAGTTCTCGGTACGCATCCCCGGACCACTGAACTCAACCTTCGGGTAAGGGGATCGTCGTGGATTTCTGGGACATCATCTGGTTCATCGTCGTCAGTTTCGCCTTCATCGCCTACCTCATCATGCTGTGGATGATCATCAGCGATCTGTTCCGCAATCGTGAGCAGTCCGGTTGGGTGAAAGCGATCTGGATTGTCTTCCTGTTCGTTTTCCCGCTGCTCACCGGGCTGGTGTACCTGGTGATCCACGGTCGCGGGATGGCCGAGCGGTCCGCGCGAGAGGCCGCGCAGATCAAGTCCGCTCAGGACAACTACATTCGTGAGGTCGCAGGCAAATCCCCGGCCGAGCACATCGCGGATGCCAAGGCACTGCTCGACGCCGGCACCATCACCGAGGACGAGTTCCAGGTGCTCAAGTCGCAAGCCTTGAGCGGCGTGACGGAGGCCACCCGTACTTCCTGACACAGTTGGCAAGCCGCCGTCGGCGGCTCCTGTACGGCTGTGGAACACTCGCCGACGTGGGAACTAGTACTGGAATCACCGCGCGCGGCCGGCTCGCCCTACGCGCCGCCAAAGCCGCCGCCTGGGCGTCCCAGAAGGCCGGACGCGGTAAGGGCTCGATGATCGGTGGGCTCATCGCCCTGAAGATCGAGCCGACGCTGATGAAGCAGGTCGGTCACGGGCGCCGCACAGTGCTCGTCACCGGCACCAACGGCAAGTCGACGACGACGCGGATGACGGCAGCCGCTCTGGAGACGATCGACAAGACCGTCACGCAGGCGGACGGTGCGAACATGGATGCGGGCATCGTTGCCGCGCTCGCGTCCGACCTCCACGCGCCGCTCGCCGCGATCGAGGTCGACGAACTCCATACCCCGCACGTGGCCGACGCCCTGGAACCCGAAGCGATCGTGCTGCTCAATCTCAGCCGCGATCAACTCGACCGCGTCGGCGAGATCAACATGATCGAACGCAAGTTGCGGGCGGGCCTTCAGCGGCACCCCGACGCCGTGATCGTCGCGAACTGTGACGACGTGCTCGTCACGTCGGCCGCGTACGACAACCCCAATGTCGTGTGGGTCGCCGCCGGCGCGGGCTGGGCGAACGATTCGGTGAGTTGCCCGCGCACCGGGGAACCCATCGCACGCGAAGGCGTCCACTGGTACAGCACAGGATCCGATTTCGCTCGGCCGCAACCGGATTGGTGGGTCGACGACGACAACCTGTACGGCCCCGACGGCCTTGTGCTGCCGCTGAAGCTGACACTGCCCGGCAAGGCCAACCGCGGCAACGCCGCCCAGGCGGTCGCGGCCGCGGTCGCGTTGGGCGCCGACCCTGCCGAAGCGGTCGCCGCAGCGGCAGTCGTCGACGAGGTCGCGGGCCGTTACAAGACCGTCCAGGTGGGCCCGCATTCGGTGCACATGCTCCTGGCCAAGAATCCGGCGGGCTGGCAGGAAGCGCTGTCGATGATCGATCCGACCGTCGACGGGCTCGTCATCGCCGTCAACGGTCAGGTGCCCGACGGCGAAGACCTTTCCTGGCTGTGGGATGTGCGGTTCGAGCACTTCGAAGGAATTCAGGTGGTCGCGGCAGGTGAGCGCGGCACAGACCTCGCGGTGCGCCTCACCTACGCGGGCGTCGACCACACGCTCGTCCCGGACCCGCTGAAAGCGATCGCATCCTGCCCGCCCGGCCGGGTGGAGGTACTGGCCAACTACACCGCGTTCCGGGATCTCAACACCGAAATCTCCAGGAGGACGGCCAATGTCTGACTCGACCGTTCGGATCGGGCTCGTACTGCCCGACGTCATGGGCACCTACGGCGACGGTGGAAACGCTCTCGTGCTCCGCCAGCGTCTCCGGATGCGCGGCCACGACGCCGAGGTCATCGAGATCGGGTTGAGCGACCCGGTGCCCGAATCGCTCGACATCTACACTCTCGGCGGAGCAGAAGACGCGGCGCAACGTCTCGCCACGCGGCACCTCCAGCGCTACCCCGGTCTGCAGCAGGCCGCGGGGCGCGGGGCTCCCGTCCTCGCGATCTGCGCAGCCATCCAGGTTCTCGGCCACTGGTACGAAACCTCATCGGGTGAGCGTGTCGACGGCGTCGGACTCCTCGACGTGACGACCGCACCGCAAGAGACCCGTTCGATCGGGGAGATCGTCACCCAGCCTGTCGCCTACGGGCTCACACAGACCTTGACCGGTTTCGAAAATCACCGGGGTGGAACGACTCTCGGCCCGGACGCCACCGGGCTCGGCCGCGTCTCACGTGGCGTGGGCAACGGCGTCGGCGACGGACTCGAGGGCGCTGTCCAGGGTTCGGTGATCGGTACCTATCTGCACGGGCCGGTGCTGGCTCGCAATCCCGAGCTCGCCGACCGCCTTCTCGCCCGGGCACTGGGCGTGGACTCCCTCCCACCGCTGGACCTTCCGGAGGTCGAACTCCTCAGGCGAGAACGCCTGCGCGCCTGACGTTCCCGAGCACGCGTCAGCTGTTGGCTGTCGCGTGCTCGACGACGAGGCGTGCCAGCTCGTCGGGCACCTCGTCGGGGATCCAGTGGCTGACACCGGCGAGCGTTTCCGACCGGTACGGACCCGAGACGTAGTGCGGGGTGGCGTCCACCCCGGCCGGCCCGACGGCGATGTCGCGGTCGCTCCACACCATCAGGGTGGGCACGGTGACGGGGTCGAGCGTCGCCTTAGGGTCGGTCCACAGCATTGCCCGGTACCAATTCACCCCTCCCCGTACGGCCGACCGGTCGGCGAGCCGCGCGGCGTCGCGCGCCGCGGCGGCACGAGGTTGCCCCGACCCGCGGAGAACGGAGTTCGCGATCCGCTCGTTGCTCAGCAGGAACTCGGGGATCCACGGGAACTGGAACAACAGCATGTACCAGGACCTGAGCAGTTGTGTGCTGGTGACGAAGGCGCGAAGGAACGCGGCGGGGTGGGGCACAGACACCGCTGTGAGCGACTGGACCAGGTCGGGCCGGCGGGCAGCCACGGACCACGCGATGACCGAACCCCAGTCGTGGCCGACGAGGTGCACGCGAGAACCGGCGCCGACCGCCTCGATGAGGGCGACGGCGTCCTCGGTGATCTGAGGAATCCTGTAGTCGCGGCGTCGCCGTGGCCGTGCCCGGGGTGAACAGCCGCGCTGGTCCGGAGCGATCGTGCGGTATCCGGCGTCGTGAAGTATCGGCGCGACGCCCTCCCAGGAACGGGAATCCTGCGGAAAACCGTGGAGCAAGACGACGATCTCGCCGCCGATCGGCCCCTCGTCCCGGACGTCGAACGTCAGCCCGTCGCGGTCGACGGTCGTGATGCGTTCCCCCACCTGATCCCCCCTCGACGCACCGCCCCCACACAGGGGTTCGGCCCGGTGTCGCTTTCGCGCTGCCGGGCCGGATCTCTGCTTCACGAGCGCTTCTCTGTCGTCCGCGGACGTCATCGGCTCGATTCGCACCTTCTATGTTACCTACGTCACACGCGGGGATGCAAGCGCTCGGGGTGCTGCGCGAGGATCGCAGTCCCCATCCATCGACGCAGATACCGGCGCAGTTCGTCGTCGCTGCGGGGCGGGTCCCCCGGCGATACGAAGAACGACTGCATCGTCCGCAGCACGTACTCGACCAATTCACCCAGCGACTCGTCGTCGTAGCCGTAGTGCTCCCAGTCGACGTCGAACCGCCGGATCATGGTCATGCCGAAGGCACGGGCTTCGCCCGAGGCCATCACTTCCGGATGCGGGTCCGAATACGTACTCGAGAGCAGGATGCCCAGATGCGGGGTGCGGCGGACTTCCGCCAGCGTGAACACCACCCCTTCGACCATCGCCTCAGCGGGATCGCTGATGCCGGCGACCTGGTCGGCGAGCCGATCGAGAAATCCCTCGACCGACGCGATCGCGGCCGCGCGCATCAAGGCGTCGGCACTGGTGAAGTACCGGTACACCGTCTGACGGATGACTCCGAGCGACTGCGCGACGTCGGCGATGCTGATTTCCGCCCCGGACTGCGCGATCAGCTCGACCGCTGCCGCGACTATCCGCCGCGAGGCCTCCTCGTCGTCGACGGGAGGACGCCCGCCCCACCCACGTCTCCGCGCCACAATCTGCTTCCTCGGGTACCACGACCTGCAACAAGAATCCGACGGTAACACGGCGCACGTTCACCCACCGGGCCTGCCGCAGGTCACGGGGCCTTCCGCATCCGCGCCGGGATTCCTATCATACAAATGAGCGCACTGATGTATGGTCACGCCGAACCGAGGCCTCGTCACCTGGGGCCCCACCCGTCCGGTCTCCCCGACCGGCATGAGACGAGGTAGCGCCACGATGACGAACCTGCAGGTCCGGAAGATGCGCTTCGCATTCGCGGACTACGACGTGCCGTTCCTGTGGAACGAGGAGAACCCGGCCTTCTCGAGCATGGCCAACGCAGTGTCGTTCCTCGCGATCGGCTTCGAGAAGATGATCGTGAACATGGTCCAGGAGGTCGTGGACCGGATCGCCGACCCGAAGGTGGTCGAGGAAGCCAACGCCTTCATGTACCAGGAAGGCCAGCACTCCACCGCCCATCGACAGCACGTCAAGGGCCTGATCAGGAGCTACCCGGGTCTACAGGAAACGCTCGACGAGGTCGTCGCGGCGTTCGACCGCCTCACGGCGGAGAAATCTCTCGAGTACCGCCTGGCCTACACCGCGGATCTGGAAGCAACCTTCACCCCGGTGTTCAAGCTGATGCTCGACAACGACGAACATCTCTTCCGCCCCGGCGACGACCGTGTCGCGTCGCTGTTCATCTGGCACTTCGTCGAAGAGGTCGAGCACCGCAGTTCCGCGCTCATCATCTTCGACGCGGTGGTCGGCAGCGACCTCTACCGGATGCGCAGGGCCCCATCGGTTTTCAAGCACGTACTCGACGTCATCGCAATCGCCTGCGACGGCTTCAACAAGCATGTGCCGATCGAGGACCGGAAGATCGACGCCATGTCGATGTTCGCGTCGTACCGCCGGAAGCAGATCCTGCGCAAACGCCTGCCGTTCCTCGACGCCGAGGACCACGGGCCGATGCCGCGGGCCTTCGACGTTCTGCCGCTGCGTGAACAGCTGGTCGCGCTGGCCGGCGTCGTGCGCAGCCAGTTGCCCAAGCACAACCCCGATCACGAGAAGCTTCCCGCGCTCGCCGACGTGTGGTTCGAACGGTTCGACGCCGGCTACGACGTCTCGCACTGGTACACCGCCGAGACCGCATCCACGCGGGAGGCGGACTGATGTCGGATCTCTGCTCCCCCACGTTCGAGGATCTCGCGACGCGGCTGGGGTTCTCGTGCGCCGAAGCCGGTGGGCTCTTCGAGTTGCGCAGCCCCTTCGCACTCGAGAACTGGACCCTTCCCGTGCTCGAACTGACGATCGTGGTCGGAGCCGTTCTGGCACTGATCTACGCGATCGTCCGGCTCCGCCGCACAGGTGATCCCACCAACCTCGTCTTGTGGCTCGGAACGCTCGCGTTCCTCTTCATCATCGAACCGCTGCTGTACTTCCCCGACGCCTTCGGCGTCGAGGAATACGTGGACACGATGTTCGCGCACAACGTGTTCACGGTCGAATTCATGTGGGGACGCCTACCCCTGTACATCATCGCGATCTATCCGCTCATGGCGACGATCGCGTTCGAGATCGTCCGGATGCTCGGAGTGTTCCGGCAGTACGGCACCCTGATCGGAGCGGCGTGCGTCGGCTTCGTCCATCACGCCTTCTACGAGATCTTCGATCATCTCGGTCCGCAACTGCGGTGGTGGGAGTGGTCGCTCGACAATCCGGTCAACCAGCCGTTCTTCGACTCGGTGCCGCTGCCGAGCGTCGTCGTCTTCGCCGCCCTGTGGCCGATGTCGCTGGCGTTCTGCGTCCAGTTCTTCGTCGGTCGCCACGCGGATGCCGGCCGCAGGTTCGGTGGTCTCGAACTGGTCTGGCGGACCGTGGTCGTCGGACTCCTCGCCGCTTTGGGAACGGTGATCCTCCCGGCGCCCGCGACCGTCATCGGGATGGGCAGCACGACGGTCCGCGCGACCGTCTACGCCGCCGAACTCATCCTCGTCTCTGCCGTCGCGATCTACGTCCTCGCACGGCAGTGGCGACGGTTGCGCACCAGCCGGGCACCCGGATCCCCGGAGACACCCGCATACTCCAACGACTTCGTCAGGTATTTCAGCATCGCGTATCTGGCCGTGATGGCGGTGCTGTGGGCGAGTGCGCTGCCCGACTACTTCGCGGCCACCGACGGCGTGACCGGCAACGGCGATCCGGTCGGCAACCTCTGGTACACGGTGGCGTGCTTCGTGGTCGCGATACTCGTTGTGGCAGCGACCTTCACGATCCCGCGGAACTACTCGCCGAGCACCGACGACGCCCGGACGAGGACACTGTCCGGCGCATAGTTGGCCCAACCCGTACCGGGCCAGTTGAACCACCCCGACGACGCGAGCGTGCCACCGTCGGGGTGGAGCGTCGTTCCGGTGATGAAGGACGACAGGCCCGACGCGAGGAACACGACGCAGTTCGACACGTCGTGGACGTGGCCCACCCGTCCCATCGGAATGGCGATACCTGCACTGCGCGGATCGGCGAGCGCGTGCTCGCCCACGGCAAGTTGTTCGAGGTTGGGCGTCGGAACGAAGTCCGGGGCCACGTTGTTCACACGGATGCCGTCGGGCGCCACCTCGACGGCAAGAGTGCGGGCGAATTGCTCGACGGCAGCCTTCGCCGCCGAATACACGGCGAATCCGGGTGCGGCACGGTGTGCTTCGATGGTCGTGAGGTTGACGATGCTGCCCCCGCGGCCCCCGTTCTGCATGCGGGGCACGGCGAGCGAGCACGCGTGCAGCACATGCGAGAGGTTGGTGCGCAGAAGTGCGTCCCAGCCCTTGGGCTTGGTGTCGACGAACGGCGATCGGAACGTTCCCCCGACGATGTTCACCAGGATGTCGAGTCTCCCCCATCGCTCGTCGACGGCACCGAACAGAGCCTCGAGCGTCTCCGGGTCCCGGGCGTCACCGTGCCGGACGAGGGCGTCGACGCCGCTCTCGCGCAGCGACGCATCGAGTGCGTCGACTGCCTTGCGGTCGATGTCGAGGACTGCGGGTCGCACGCCGTTGGTGGCGAGGTCGCGGACGATCGCCTCGCCGAGGCCACCGGCACCTCCGGTGATCACGGCGACGGTGCCGGTGAGACCTGCGCGTTCGGCGAACCAGCCTCCGGTCGCGCTGTTCCCCTCGGCGGTGTTCTGCGTGGCGGCATTCTCCGTGGTAGTGGCGTTCTGAACGTCGGTCGAGTTATGCACGGAGGCAGTCTCTTTCACGATAGGTAGGTGGCACCGAAGGATTCGAGGAAGTCGACGGTGGCCGACAAACCCTCGATGGGGCACGACACCGTGACGAAGTCGACTCCCGCCTTCTCCAGATCGGCGAAGACTTCGCGGTGCCGGTCGGGATGTACGCCCGTGGCACCGATCTCGCCGCTGTAGGAGTAGACGACATCGATGTGGTCGGTGCGGCCCGCCGCGAGTGCGGCCTCGCGCACGTCGGCGATCTGGCCGGCAAGTTGATCGACGGGTCCGAGTTCCTGCGTCCGGGCGGTCGTACTGAGTTGGGCACCACCCGACATCGGCATCCATCCCTGTGCTCGCTGGGCGACGCGGCGGCGCGTGAGCGCGGAGTTGCCGCCGATCCAGATCGGGATCGGATTCTGGACCGGGCGTGGCCGGGCAATGATGTTGTGCGCGCTGAAGTGACGGCCTTCGTAACTGAACGGCTCGCCGCTCCAATGCAGCGGCAACACGTCGAGCGCCTCGTCGAACAACGCGTTGCGCTCGGCGAAGTCGACACCTAGAGCGTGGAATTCGCTCTTCTGGTAGCCCGTGCCGATCCCGAGCACAAAGCGTCCCCCGGAAATCTTGTCGAGCGACGCCGCGGCCTTGGCGAGCAGGAGCGGATTCCGGTACGGCGCCACCGCGAGGTAGGTGAGCAGGCGCAGCCGCTCCGTCGCACCGGCCACGTACCCGAGGGCGACGAACGGGTCGAGCGTCTGATGTCCACCGGCGGAGAGCCAGCGCGCACCGGGAGCGGGGTGCTCGCTGAACGAGAAGGCGTCGAATCCGGCGCGCTCGGCTGACACCGCGACCTCGCGGACGGGACCGGGGTCGAGCACGTCGCCGTCAGGACCGTTGATCTCGGGGTAGTAGAAGATGAACCGCATCGTCACCGTGCGCCTTTCCGGCGATCTCTCTGCCGTTGCCTGCCGAAGCCTCGAACAAGATTCTTCGCTATGAGAACTTTCCTACCATCAAAAGATAGTCATATTCCCAGGGGATGCAACGGAGCGCGGAAAGGCCCGGCTATGCGGCGTCGGCGCCGTCGAGGAGCCACCGATCGTCCACGCGCTTCAATGTGATGAGAAAGCGGGTGGCATCGGTGCGGCCATCGGGCACCACCGCATTCGTGACGTCCTGATCGAGGAAGACGAGCACTGTCGCGATCTCACCGTCGAGGCGCTCGAGTCCGGCGTGATCGGCGCGCGCGACCGACGTTCCCTGACCGTTCTCGACCAATCCGCGCAAGTCGCCCGCCACACCTTCGTATTTGGCTGCGAATTCCGCGGTGGAATTCGAGGTGACCGCGGCGAGGGAGTCGTCGAAGGTGCGGTAATCGTAAGTCCCCAGCATGACCGCATACTCGCGCCCCTTCGTCACGGCGTCGTCGCGCAACGCGGCCGTTTCCTCCGCCTGCCACCACCGGAACCCGAAGAACCCCGCGGTGGCGAGCAACAACACAATCGACAGGATCGCCACCCATCGCGTCGCGCCACCGGGCCGTCCCTGCCGGCTCGGCGACGCCGTAGTGGTGTCGCCGCCTGGGTCGCCGTCGGTCGCGGACGCGCCTTCCGAGGTTCCGGTAGCTCGTGTCATCTCAGTTGCCCAATCCTTCCAGCAGTTTCTGCCAGTAGTTCAGCGCTTCCACCCCGGTCGGAATGAGCAGCGGGTCGTCGGCGAGGTCGGGTCCGGTCACCCCACCCGGTGTGGTCTGGTTCTGCAGGCCGAGGTCGTTCGGCCTCGGCGCCACCCGGGCGCCACGTTGGGCCAGGCCGTCGCCGGGAGGGCAGTAGAGCGAGAGGTTCGGCTGCCGGGGACCGTAGTCCGGGATCGTGCGGCGGGGGGTGTCGTAGTAACAGACCGGTCCCTGCGTGGCCACCAACGAGAAGTTGCCGCGGTCGCCCACGACCACGCGGTCGAGATCCTTCATCGCGGCCGGCATCGAGACGAGGCCCGCCGCCAGCGCCGGGGTCCGGGGCGCGAGCACCTCTCCGACCGTCACCAGATTGGTGAGCAGAACTCCGAAGTTGTCCTCGGTGGCCGCGAACAGTCCCTCGGTGCGGGCCAGTGCCTCCGGTGAACGGTCGAGCAGATACACGAGCGAATCCTTGCTGCCCACCAGCTGATCGGACACATCTCGCACCTCCGCGACCGTGCCGGGGAACGATTCGGAGTTGCGGGCCAGAGCATCGACGAGATCGAGGCCCTCGTCGAGGAGCGTCGCTAGAGCAGGCGCCCGTTCCTCGACCATCCGCGACAACGTGCCGGCGTTCTCGAGCAACGCCTGCAGATCGGGTCCCGTCCCTTCCAGGGCAGTCCCCCAAGTGTCCCCGAGCGTGACGAGCGAGTCCGCATCCAGACTCTCGACGAGCGACGTCACCCGGAGCAGCATCTGATCGAGCCGGAGGCTCTGGTCCTCGACAGGAACGTCGATCTCGTCGCCGGCCTCGAGGTACGGGCCGTCGGCCGTGTCGGGTTCGATGTCGAGCGTGAGGATGCCGATCGCCGTGGCGGTGACCACCCTCGCTGTACTTCCCACCGGAATCCGGGTTCCCGGGTCGAGGGAGAGCACCGCGTCGGACCCGCGTCCGCCCGGCGCGACCTCGATGGAATCGATTTCTCCCACCGCGACTCCCCGATACGTCACGGACGTGCCGGGACCGATCCCGCGGGCGTCGGTGAGGTGTGCGTGGAGGTCAATGGCGCCGCCGAGACTTTGTGGCCCCAGCACGTACCGGACCCCGAAGATCGTCGCCAGGAGGCCGACGATCACGAACAAAGTCACCTGTACTTTCACCGGGCGGGTCACCGGACGCCACCTCGGAGCAGGTCCGGCAATCCGGATGCGATGTCGGCCTGAGGCATCGGCACCGCCGGTCCCCCGTCGAGCGGTACACCGCCGGTCACCAGCAGATCGATGGCAGCCGGGATGTCGAACGCGCCGTCGAAGATCAGGTAGTCGCCCGGCGTCGCACGGCGGAAACCGTCCATGAACTGGTTCATGTTGACGAGCGCCGCCTCCACCGTGTTGTTGAAATCCTTGATGCCGGAGGTTATGTCGGCCAGATCGTCCACCGCGCCTCCGATCGTGCCGGAATCGCGCATCACCACGTCCACCGACTCGGACACTGCGGCCGTACCGGACACGAGGGTGGTCAGGTCCTGCTGCTGCTCGGCGAGCAGCGTCACCATGCGCGAGCTGTCACCGATGCTGCGGTCGAGCAGTTCCTGTTGCTGCGCAAGCCGTCCCGACACCGACTCCACCGCGACGAGCGTGCGCTCGAAGTGGGCGCTGTTCTCGTCGGCCAACGCCGTCGTCGCCTCCAGACGCGTGAGCATGTCGCGGATCTTTTCGCCCCGGCCCCCGAAGGCGGAATTGAGCTCGGCGGTGATGGTGCGCAGTTGATCGAGTCCGCTGCCGTTGACCACCTGCCCGAGCATGGCGAAGGTGGTCTCGATGTCCGGTCCCACCTCCGTCCGCTCGATCGTGTCCCCGTCCGAAAGCACCTCCGGCGAAGCCTCCTCGGGCATGTCGATCTGCACGAACGGACTGCCCAGCGCGGACGGCAGCCGCACGGAAGCGCCCACGTTCGCCGGGAGATCCACCGACGTCGACATACTGAGATCGAGATATGCCCGCACACCGTCGGTCCGCAGGGTGTGGACACGGCCCACAACTGCCTGCCCGGCCCGGACTTCCGCTCCCGGATCGAGCCGGTCGGCGCTCTCGAACACAGCAGTGACCGTGTAGGTGTCGCCCGATCCGGTCCGGCCGAGCGGTAGTTCGTGCAGGCTCAGGCCACACCCGGTGGAGAGCACCGCGACCGACGCCAGCACCCCGACCGCGCGAGCGGCCCGCGTCATCGTGTCCCTGCCTCGTTCAGTGCCCGGTCCAGGGCTTCGGGAACGAGGTCTTCGTAGGGGTCGGACAGGTCGAACGGCACGGTGATGGGGTTGGTGAATCCCGCACCGGTACACAGGGGCAGCGGTTCCTGCGCGCAGAGTTCCTGTGCACGCGGGAACTGCCCGATCTGTGTGGAGATGTTGAGCCGGATCCTCGCCCGGCCGTCGGGGCCGATGGCGTTGTCGATGTTCTGCATCGCCAGCGGCAGGACGTCGAAGATCTCGGCGAACCCGACTTCGTGCGCGGCGAACGTCTCGGTGAGTGTTCTCGCGTTCGCCATGATCTGCTCGATGTCGCCGCCGCGGTCGGCGAGCAGAGTGTCGAGTCTGTCGAGAACGACGGTGAGCTGATCGATCGGCGTGCCGACATCGAGATTCTGACGCTGCAACTCTTCGCCCAGCTCACCCATTCCGTCGACGAGTGCGGCGAGGTCGCCTTCCCGAGAGTTGACGGCGCCGATCGCGACCGCGAGGTCGTCCACGACTCCGCCGATGTCCTCGGACTTGGCACCGACGACCGACGTCGCCTGACTCAATGCGGTGATCGCTCGGTTCATGTCGTCACCCATCCCGGCGGTCGCGTCGGCCGCGACATCGAGGGTGCGGCCGAGTTCACCGCCTTCGGGTCCTAGCGCCCCCGCGAGCATGTCGACGCTTTCCAGCAGTTCGTCCCAGTTGATCGGCGCATGGCTGCGCTCGACCGGAATGACGTCACCGTCCTGCAGTGTCGGGCCGTCCCGATACGCCGGTCCGAGTTCGATGAACCGGTCGCTGATCACCGCGGGATTCATGACGAAGGCCGATACGTCGGCGGGAAGCGTCACATCGCTCGGAACCGTCATCGTGACCTCGACGACGCGTCCCGCCGGCCGCACGTCCTCGACGGTGCCGAGAGGTAGTCCGAGCACAGCCACCTTGCTGCCGGGATAAATCCCGTTCACCGACGCGAACTGCGCGACCACGGTTCGGGTGCGGTCGGGCCCCACGACGTACCAGGCACCGGCCGCGCACAGAGCCAGGACGACCACGACCGCGATGCCGCGTATCAGCCACGTCCTTGCCGTCCCGTTCAATTGCACCCCTCCATGACTCCTATGGAGCACAACGCGTTGTCGGGCACCGGACCGGCGGGGGCGTGCACGTCGACCCAGTTACCGTTGCCGGAGGCATCGGTCGCGGCGCGCAGACCCGCCGGCAGTTTCGTGAGAATCTCGTCGATGTTCGCGGCGTTGGCGGCAAGTGTCGCGGTGACCGATTCGAGGTTCACGAGGAGAGCGTCGAGTTCACCCGAATTGTCGGCGAGGAACTCCGCGGTGGTCTCGGTGAGTTCGCGCAGATCTTCGATGAGACGGACCAGCGCCTCCTTACGCGCAGCGAGGATGCCCACGACCGCTGTCGCATTCCGGACCAGGACGGAAACGTCCTCGCTCTGTGCGGCGACCACCGAGGTCAGAGACTTCGCCGAACGGAGCAACGACGTGATGCGAGAGTCGTTGCGTATCAGCATCTGCGACGTCGCCTCGACACCCGCCAGCGCGTCGGAGATGTACTGCGAGTCGGACGGCATGGTGTCGGTCAGGGTTTGCATCATCGATTCGAGCGCTTCGATGTCGAGCCCTTCGCTGACGTTCTGGGCGTCGGTGGTCAATTCGTCGAGGCTGTAGGGCACCGCAGTGCGGGACAACGGGATCCGATCGTCGGCGAGCTCGCCCGCACCTGCCGGTGCCACCGAGAGATACCGTTTGCCGAGGATCGTCTTGAGCTTGATCTCGGCGGTGCTGCGGTCGCCCAGAGCCTGCGCCCGGTCGATACGGAAATCGACGAGGATGCGGTCGCCCGCCATCTCCATTCCCTCGACCCGACCGGCGGGGACACCGGCGACATACACCGGATCGTTTGGGGCGAGCCCTGCGGCATTCGCGAATTCTGCCGTGTAGGAGTGTGTTCTGAAGAGGTAGGTCAGTTGCGGCAATGCCAGCGCGCCGATCATCACGACGGCCACCACCGCGATACCGATCACGCCGAGCAGGATGGGGTTCGCATTCCGGTCGTGGCGCCCCGAGAAGATCGCCGCAATCACGTCGCGTGTCTCACGGGCCGCCTTCATCGGCACACCTCCGAGTAGCGGGTGCCGAGAAGATTCGTTTCGAAGTCTCCGGACAGGACGGTGAAATTGCACATGTAGAGGTTGAGCCAGCCGCCGTAGTCGCCGATCCGGTTGATGCTGTCCGCAAGTCCGGGAAGCTCAGCCATCGCCCGGTCGAAGTTCTCGGTTTGCGGGATCCACGCGTCGGTCATCACACGCAGGTCCGTCACCGCGGTATCGAGCGGTGTGACGGCGCCGGACATGAGTGCGGCAGTCGCGCGCACCGCGGAGCTTCCGCGGTCGACCAGCGCCGCGAGTCGGGTGGAATCGCCCGCGAGTGCCTGACTTACCGCCGCCATACCCGAGATCAGGGACGCCACCTCGTCGTTGCGCCGGTCCACGACGGTGACGAGTTGTTCGAGGTTGCCGATCACCTCGTTGAACACCTGCTCCTGTTCGACCACGTCCGCACTGACCGACGCGATGTGCAGAAGCAACGACTCGAGGGTTCCGCCCTGCCCCTGGAAGGCCTCCACGACCGAGACCGCGAGTGTATTGATCTGTGCGGGATCGATCGCTTCGAACAGTGGTTTGAAGCCGTTCACCAGGGCAGTGAGATCGACGGGTGGCGCGGTGCGTTCGAGGGGAATCGTCGCACCTTCCTCGAGGAACCTGCCCGTCGTGTCGGCCGGCAGGTGCAAGGCCACGTACCGGACTCCGATCATGTCTCCGTAGTTGACCTTCGCGGTCACATCCGAGGTGAGCTGCTGATCGGATTCGACGTAGAATCGAACCAGCGCGCGGGAGCTTCCGTCCTCCTGCGGCGCGAAATCGACCTCTGCCACCTTGCCCACGCGCACTCCGGCGAGGGTGACATCGCTTCCGGGAGTGAGTCCCTCGACATCGGTGAATTCGGCGGAGTACCCACGGGTGGAGCCCACTACAGGCTGGTCGAGGGTGTTACCGACGACGACTGCGGCAACGATCCCGACGATGCAGAACGCGCCCAGGCGCAGCGCCGGTCCGGTCGTGGCGCTCACGGGATGCTCACCGCCGCTCCGCGAACCAACGGTGCCAGCAACAGCGACACCGCTGCAGACGGATCGACGTCGGTGGCCGCCGCGTCGGGTGCGATGCCCGCCGCGATCTGCTCGAGATAACCCAACGGCGCACGCTCTGCCGACGCGGACCTGATCGACGACCGGTTCGCCGCCGAGGCCGGGACCGGATCACCGCAGTTCGCGCCGTCCATCCCCGGGTATCTCGGGCAGTCCTCCGCCGTATACGGCATCGGGTCGGAGAAGTCAGGAACCGCGGTGATGTCGAACCGGCCGGAAGAGAACACCCGAGCACCGGCACCACCGAAGATGGACAGGTAGCGGAGGGTCTCGTCGAGTCCGGTGGTGTTTCCCGCGAACGTGCTCACCACCGGCGCTCCGTTCCGCACCACCGCGATCATGTTGTCCGTGTTCGTGGAGAAGAATGCCGCACCCTCCTGCGCGAGGGACGCACCTCCGGACAGCAAGCGCCGGATACCGTCCTCGCGCTCGAGCACGATCTGCGACAGTTCGGAGGCGTTGGCCATGATCGTGACGACATCGTCGGTGGCCGCCGAGAGTGCTTCGTTCACGGTCGCGACCTGAGGTGCCGCGGCAATACTCGCGTCGACGAGCGGGCCGAGTTCGGTCGCGAGCGTGGACATGCGGTCGATCGTCTCCCCGAGTCCTGCGCCCCTGCCCTGCAGCGCCTGGCTCATCGCGTCGAGGGCAACCGAAAGCTGCTCCGGGCGAAGCTGTTCCATCAGTGCGGCAGTGCGGTAGTAGAGGTTGGCCAACTGCACGGACTCCGATGACGTGTCGACGCTCAGCTCGGCTCCCTCGGCGAGCCGTGGGCCCCGCTCGGGGTCCTCCGGTGGCACCAGTTCGAGGAAGACGTCGCCGAAGAGCGTGCGGGGCACGACCCGGACCCGCACCGACGCCGGGATCTCGGAGATCTGCGATTCGTCGATCTGCATGGTCAGGCGGGAACTGGTGACTCCGGCGTCGAGCCCGACGAGGCTTCCCACGTGCACACCCTGGTACTGGACACCTGCGGAACCGAAGATCAGTCCGGCTTCGGCGGGGAGGGTGGCGGTGACCCGCGGGTCGCGCGACAGCGAACCGGCACCGGACGCGACGAGCAACGCCCCGCTCGCGACGAGGATCACCGTCGAGACCAGACCGATCAGTGCGAGGACCGGCCGGCTGAGGCCGGCCATCTTGTTCGGCCGGCGCGGGGAGATCGGCGCCGGAAGGGGTCGCGGGACGAGGCGCGGGGACGTCACGAGATCCCCACTCCCGGAATGGTGGGAACGAGTCCCCACAGCGCGAAGGTGAGCACGACGTCGGTGACTCCGATGGCCAGGATGCTCGTGCGCAACGCACGTCCGGCAGCACGACCCACCCCTTCAGGTCCGCCGGAGGCATAGAAACCGTAGGCGCAGTGGACGATCGCGACGATCATCGCGAAAACGACCGCCTTGATCAGCGAGTACCACAGGTCGGACGGCGAAAGTGCGAGGTGGAAGTAGTAATCGTACGTTCCGGCGGAGTTGCCCTGGAAGTTGACGACCACCAGACGGGTGGCGACGAACGATCCGAGCAATCCCACCATGTAGATCGGGATCACGCAGACCGCTGCGGCGACCAGACGCGTGCTGGCGAGAAACGGAATCGATCTCACGGCCATCGCGTCGAGCGCATCGATCTCGTCGGAGATGCGCATGGCGCCGAGTTGCGCCGTGAACCCCGTTCCGACCTTGGCGGCGAGCGCGATGGAGGCCACGACCGGGGCCAGTTCCCGCGTGTTGGCGATCGCAGAAAGCATGCCCGACAGGGATGTCATGCCGATCAGTTCGAGTCCGCGCTGGGTTTCGACGCCCACCATCATCGCGGCCACCGCGGACATCGCGAACACGATGCCGATGGTGCCGCCGCCGGCGAGCAGCGACGCGTATCCGAAGCTGACATCGCCGATGTGGAAGAGCACGTGCCGGGAGTACCGGCGCAGTGCAGTGGGGATTCCTGCGACCGCCTTGCCGGCGAACACTACCTGCTGCCCCATCGACGCGAAGCCGTCGACCGCCGCGGCGACCGGACGATGCGCCGCCGAGCGCGCACGGGTGAACGTGGTGTACGAGATCATCAGTAGGTGCCCACCGCGGGAACGAGCACGGTGTACATCTGGGACAGAACGGTATTGACGACGAACACCATGACGAAGGCGAGCACCACACCTTCGTTGACAGCGTCGGCGACGCCACTCGGACCGCCCTTGGCATGAAGACCTTTGAAGGACGCGATCAACGCGGACGTGATGCCGAAGCACGCGGACTTGAACATGGCTGTCGCGAAGTCGGACAACCGGCCGTACTCACCGAGAGTACGGAGGAACGCTCCCCCGGACCCGTCGTTGAGATAGATCTCGTAGAGGTAGCACGCCGTGACTCCCACGAGTGTCACGAGCGAGCAGAGCATGAGGGAGACGAGCACCGACGCGAGCAGCCGGGGCACCACCAGCCGTTCGATCACGTTGAGGCCCATGACCTCCATGGCCTCGATCTCTTCCCGGATCGTGCGGGATCCGAGATCCGCGCAGATCGCAGACCCACCGACGCCGGCGAGCATGAGCGCGCAGACCAGCGCGGCCGCCTGCCCCACCACGACGAACGAGACGATCGCGCCGGAATAGGCTCCCGCGCCGAGCTGGCCGGCCAGCGACCCGACCGATACCGCGATAAGCACGCCGACCGGGAGCATCAGCAGAAGTGCCGGTCCGCTGCACACCTTTGCGATGAACAGCGACTGGGTGACGGTCTCGGACACCGAGAGACGACGGCGAATCAGGACGCGGACCGTGGCGACGAGAGTCTCGAGGGAGAAACCGACGAGTGCACCGACCTGGATCGCAAGATCGTGAGCCGGCCCCTTCGGCTTGGGCAACTCGAAAGTCATGTCCCCCCTCTCGTTCACTGGTCCACGGCCCGGTCCCGATTCTTCTCGTCCGGCCGGGGCAGTGGATCAGCCCTGAGCCACCGCGGACACCCCGCCGCGCAGTTCACCCTTGACGACCTTGCCGCTGGCGTTGCGAGGTAACGCCTCGACGATCACCACTTCCTTCGGATGCTTGTAGCGGGCGAGGTGCTCGTCGAGATAGGGCTGGAGTTCCTCGATGGTGAGATCGTCGGTGCCGGCCGCGAGCGCGACCACCGCTACCGGAACTTCGCCCCACTTGTTGTCCGGGCGGCCGATAACGGCGGCCTCGAGGATCTTCGGATGTCCGAAGAGGACGTTCTCGACCTCGGCGCAGTAGATGTTCTCGCCACCCGAAATGATCATGTCCTTCTTACGATCGACGACGTAGACGAATCCTTCGTCGTCGACGCGCACGAGGTCGCCGGAATGGAACCATCCGCCGTAGAAGGCATCCGCCGTCGAGGTGGGGTTGTTCCAGTATTCACGCATCATGGTCGGGCCGCGGTACACGATCTCACCGACCTGACCGGGCTCGACGTCGTTCATCGCGTCATCGACGACACGTGCCTGGATGGTGGGGATGACCCGGCCGACGGATCCGAGTTTGCGGATCGCGTCCTGGCCGTCGAGAACGCACGTGATCGGGGACATCTCGGTCTGGCCGAACACGGCGACGTTGAACGCATCCGGGAACGCTTCGGCCATCGCTCGCAGGATGGTGTCCGAGCTCGGCGCGGCACCCCATGAAATGTTGCGTAGCTTCAGCTTTCGCGGGTTCGCCTGCTGAGCCGCACACACCGCCTGCCACTGTACGGGGACGAGGAAGAGGCTGGTGACCTGCTCCGATTCGAGGACGTCGAGAAGCACCTCGGGATCGAACGCACCCACGGGGTGGATCACCGTCGCGGTGCCGAGCATCAGGCTCGGCGCGATCGAACCCAGTGCCGCGATGTGGAACATCGGTGAGGCGCAGAAGCCGATGCCGGATTCGTCGAACAACCGGAAGGCCCGGATGCACGTGAGCGACTGGGCTTCCATGTTCGAATGCGTGAGCACCGCACCCTTGGGCCGGCCGGTGGTGCCGGACGTGTACATGATGAGCGCAGGCGTGTCGTTGGGGATCTCCACCGGAGTGCGGGCCGCGCCCTCTTCGGACACGAGATCTGCGTAAGCCACCGAATCCCCGGACGGTTCGGCGTCGAGCGTGACGAACAGTTCGATGCCTTCGGACTGATCACGGGCAGCGGCGGCAAGCGGAACGAGAGGGCCTTCGGCGACGATTGCCTTCGCGCCGGAATCGGCGACGAGGAATGCCACCTCGGGCACGGTGAGGCGGAAGTTCACGGGAACGGCAATGGCGCCCAGCGCATTGGCGGCCAGGACCGTCTCGAGGTATTCGGGGCGGTTGAGCATCAACACGATGACCCGGTCACCGAACCCGATGCCTCGTCGCGACAGCGCATTTGCGAGCTTCTCGACACGCTCGTCCAACTGGGACCAGGTGATCGATTCGCCGAGGAACCGCAGGGCAGTGCGGTCGGGAATCATCAGGGCGTGCCGGGAAACCTGGTTGTTCCAGTTGTTGTTTCGGAAGCGCGCCGACTCGGCGACGGTCGATCGGGGGCTCGTGGATCCGGGAGTGGCTTCGGGGGGCACCATCGATGGTCCTCTCGTGACGGGGCAGGAAGGCGGACCCGGCGCAGCCGAGTCTTTCGATGTGTGAGGCACGTTACAGGCCGCAGGATCTTTAGACCAGGGCTTTGTTAACGAAGATTCTCAACCGATGAATGCGCCGCAGACGGAATATCCACACCGCTACGACGTCACGAGCGAAGCCGAAAGACCGTTGTGAACTGGAGGTTCAACAGAGATGAGCGCAGAGTGCGACAAACCGACGCCCACGACTCCCTCCCTGGAAGTGCACGAGTCGTCAGGATCCGCGTCGGCTACGCGAAGCGAGCGGGGCGCTTCTCGAGCATGGCCATCGCACCCTCGGCGAAGTCGGCGGAGGCGAGCAGTTCGACCTGACCTTCCTTCTCCCGCGCGAGCGCTTCGTCGAGCACCGGAAGGGTCGCGGCGTTGAGTGCCTGTTTCGTCAGAGCCTGAGCGCGTCGGGGACCGCGCGCCGTGTGTGCCGCCACCCCGTCGACGTGCGCCGCGAGCTGGTCGTCCGGCAGCGTACGTGCCACCAGACCGAATCGTTCGGCGTCCGCTCCTCCGATACGTTCACCGAGAAGTGCCATTTCGGCCGCGCGGGCGCGCCCGACGGCTGCCGGCACGAGCAGGCTTGCGCCACCGTCCGGCATCAGTCCGATGTTCACGAAGGAGAGCAGGAAGTATGCGCTCTCCGCGGCGTATGTGAGGTCGGCGGCGAGCGCGATCGACACGCCGACACCGGCCGCTGGGCCGTTCACCGCCGCGATGACAGGAACGGGAACCTCGGTGACGGCCCGGATCAAGCCGGCCGCAGCATCCATCACCACGGTGGGATGCTGCGGATTCGCCGCTCCGGCAGCCAGATCCGCTCCGGTACAGAACGCCTTGCCCTCACCGGTGATGACGATCGTGCGCACCCGCTCGTCGGTTCCGGCGGCCGTGACGGCCTCGCTCAGCGCATTCATCGTCGGCAGGTCGATCGCATTCAGGCGCTTGGGACGGGCGAACGTGAGGCGGAGGATTCCGTCTGCGAGTTCGGATCGGAGTCCTTCGACGGTGGTCGCGGCGGTCATGCACCGACCTCCGACCGAGCGCCCACGAGCCCTTGGAGCCTGGAGGTGATGATGTCCTCGGCCTCGCCGACCATGCGCGTGACGAGATCCGACACTGTCGGAATGTCGTCGATCAGACCCTGGCTCTGACCCGCGGTCCAGATTCCGGCGTCGAGATCTCCGTCCTCGAACACCTTCCGGCCGCGCGCGCCCGAGACGAGATGCTGGATGTCCCCGAACTCCGCTCCGCGCGACTCGATCTCCACGACTTCGCGGCTCACTTCGTTCGACGCCACGCGAGCGGTGTTGCGCAGCGTGCGGAAGATGAGCTTGGTATCGAGTTCGGTGCTCCGGACGATCTGTTCCTTGACCTCCTGAGCAACCGGCGACTCCACTGTGCACATGAAACGGGTGCCCATGTTGACTCCCTCGGCGCCGAGCGCGAGGGCGGCCACGAGGCCCCGCGCGTCGGCGATGCCACCCGAAGCGATGACCGGGATCGTGAGTTGACGCGTCGCCGCCGGGATCAGGATCAGGCCCGGTACATCGTCTTCACCTGGGTGCCCGGCGCATTCGAAGCCGTCGATGCTCACCGCATCCACGCCGATCCGTTCCGCCTTGGCGGCGTGACGGACGCTGGTGCACTTGTGGATCACCTTGATGCCCGCGTCCTTGAAGAAGGGAAGGTGATCCGCAGGGTTGAAACCGGCCGTCTCCACGATCTCGATCCCCGAGTCGACGATCGCCTGCCGGTATTCGGCGTACGGCGGTGGATCGATCGAAGGAAGAATGGTGAGATTGACACCGAACGGCTTGTCCGTCAGCTCCCGCGTCCGCTCGATCTCGCGCACGAGATCTTCCGGGGTGGGTTGCGTCAGGGCCGTGATGAACCCGAGCGCGCCGGCGTTCGCGACGGCCGCAACGAGTTCGGCGCGGCCCACCCACATCATCCCGCCTTGGACGATCGGATGTTCCACGCCGAACATTTCGGTGAATCGAGTTCTCACGGGTCCCCCTCGGATCCTGGATATGCCTGTGCGCGGCACGATTCTCTACGACAATTCGATGAAGCGCATGGAGAATTGGTGTTAACTTTGGGGTCTTACTCGGGGTTTGTCAATACGTTCTGTACTGCGCTTTTCCGTCGATGCCGACAAACCCGCGCGTTCCGTTGCCGGGGGTGTGGCTGTTACCTTTGAGGTCGACCACCATGTTCGGCCGCGGTCGTGGGCCGCGCTGTACAACCACGAGGAGGCCCGGTGCCCGAACACGCGCAGATCGAGGCACGCACGCGCGCGCAGGCGGGCACCGCTACACCTGCACCACGCCGTCGACCCAAGAACCGCAAGGCGCAGATCGCCACCGTCGCCGCCGAGGCGTTCAGCGAACGCGGCTATCACGGAGTGAGCATCGACGAGATCGCATCCGCTGTGGGCATCTCCGGTCCGGCGCTGTACCGGCACTTCCCGAACAAGTACGCGCTGTTTCGCCATGCCGTCGCCACACTCGCCGAGGCACTCGAAGGCGCGGTCGGCGAACTCGACGCCGGCGACGAGTCCGATCCCGCCGACGTACTCGACCGGCAGGTCACCGCGCTCATCCGCACCACGATCGACAATCGGCGGACCGGGGGCCTGTATCGCTGGGAGCGCCGCTACCTCACCAGCGACGACCGCGGTGAGATCCGCTCGCGAATGGTGGCGATCAACGGGCGGCTCGCCCACACGGTGTCGCGGTTGCGCCCCGATCTCACCCACACCGATTGCGTGTTGCTGAGCACCGCGATGCTCAGCGTCGTCGGCTCGATCACCACCCACCGCGCCCCGTTGTCCACCCGTCGGTTGCAGCAGTTGCTGCTCGACGCATGCCGGGCGATCGTCGCCGTCCCGCTCGCACCCGACGTCCCGGAGCCCGGCGCGGCATCCACACCCCAGGGACTCACCGTCGCGAACAAGCGCGAGGTGCTGCTCCACGAGGCGGTGCTGCTCTTCGATGCCCGCGGGTACCACGAGGTGAGTATCGAGGAGATCGGTGCGACAGCCGGCATCAACGCATCCGGCGTCTATCGGCACTTCCCGAGCAAAGCCGAACTGCTGGCGGCCGCCTTCCGCCGCGCCGCGGATCGCGTGGCGGTGGCCGTGGGCTCGGCCCTCACCGAGTCGTCGACCCCCGCCGAGGCCCTAGAGACGCTGAGCGAGTTCTACGTCCGGCTCTCGTTCGAACACAGTGCACTGATGTCGGTCTACTTCGCCGAAATAGGCAACCTACCTGCACATCATCGCAGCGACCTGCGGAACATCCAGCGTCTCAACATCGAGGACTGGGCGCGGCTCATCGGCGAACTGCGCAGCGACCTCTCCCCCGTGGAGTGCCGTTTCCTCGTGCACGCGGCCCTCAACGTCGTGCTCGACACCGGTACCGTGATGCGTTTTCGATCCACCGCGTCCAATCGGCGTCGCGTCCAGCAGTTGATGCTCGCGATACTGCTCGGCGGAGGCCGCAGCGCAGAGCCTCGCGGATGAGCCGCACTGCGACCGCAGCGGTGCTCCGGGAGTACGGTGGGCCGCTGCAACTCGAGACCGTCACGGTCCCCGACCTGCGCCCCGACGAGATTCTCGTCCGGATCCACGGTGTGGGAATCTGTCACACCGACCTGACGGCGGCCGCCGGTGGTGTCCCCGTGCCGGTGCCGGTGGTCCTCGGACACGAAGGCGCAGGGATCGTCACCGAGATCGGTTCCGCGGTCTCGCATCTCGCGGTCGGAGACGCGGTTGTGCTGGGCTTCGATTCGTGCCGGCAGTGTCGCAACTGCACGCGGGGCCGGCCTTCTTACTGCACCCGGTTCGCGCCTCTCAATTACGGTGGCACCCGGACCGACGGCACCACCGTCCTCCAGGACTCCGAAGGCGCTTGGCTGCACGGGAATTGGTTCGGACAGTCGTCGTTCTCGTCGCTGGTGGTGGCCACCGAACGCAACGCTGTGCGGCTACCGCCCGACGTATCGATCACCCTCGCCGGGCCCCTGGGATGCGGGCTCGCCACCGGAGCGGGAACCGTCCTCCGGGTTCTTCGTCCCGAATCCGATTCGTCGATCGTCGTGTTCGGCCTCGGCGCCGTCGGGATGGCCGCGATCATGGCCGCTCGCATCGCCGGATGCGCCACCGTCATCGGGATCGACCCCAACGAGCGCCGCCACGACCTCGCGCGCGAACTGGGGGCCACCGAGGTGATCTCGCCCGCCGGGTACGACGACCTCGGCCGTCATCTCCGTCGGCTCACCGGCGGCGGAGCCGACTGTGCGGTCGAATCGGTCGGGTCCGAAGCGGTTGTTCGGCAGGCATTGTCGTCGTTGGGCAGCCCCGGAGTGTGCGCGACACTGGGTTTGCGGGCGGGCCGCAATCCGATCACGGTCGACCAGACACATCTGCTCAACGGGCGCACACTGACCGGGGTGATCGAGGGCGACGTCGACCCGCATCGCTTCCTTCCCGAACTCGCGGATCTGTGGCGCGACGGTCGTTTCCCGGTCGAGAAGCTGGTACGTACTTTCGACTTCACGAAACTCGACGACGCTCTCGGTGCCGTGCGCTCGGGCGAGGTCGTCAAGGCAGTTCTGACCTTCGACAACTAAGGAGAAGACATGGACGTGGTTCGGCAAGTCGCGGACCTGCGCGCCCGCACCGAGCTGATCGATCCGCGTGAACTCGACGCGTTGTGGCCGCATCTCACACCGGCCAAGGTCGGCGATCTGGTCGGATATCGGTGGAAGGGCTTCAGTTTCGACACCGGGCATCGCACCCACGGACTCCTCGCCGCGTCGGGATGGTACGGCAAATCGTTCGTCTCCGAGAGCGAGGTGCAGCCCCTGGTTTGCCGGGGTGAAGACGGAGAGTTGTTCTCCGACAAAGCGACCGGCCGTGGAGAAGCAAGCCTGTGGGAGATCGTGTTCCGCGGCGAGGTCACTGCCACGATGGTGTACGACGGCATGCCTGTCTTCGACCACTTCAAGAAGGTCGACGACGACACGCTGATCGGGGTGATGAACGGGAAGGGCAAGCTCGTGTTCGACGGCGGCGAACACTACTGGTTCGGCCTCGAACGGGACGTGGCGCTCTGACCGCACCCCGCGACTGGAGAAACGACGTGGCCCGAACCCGGTTCGGCCACGTCGTTTGCTTCTACGTCAGATGAGGTGTCCTTGCGCGGCCATCCGGCGCCGCATGTCGTGCAGGTAGTACGTCGCCGACAACTGCCGGATCGGCCTCGGAACGCGGCGATAGACCGGCGGGAAGACCTTCCAGAAGAGGTCGAATCGCCGCTGGTCGCGCCGGGTCCACGGAAGCCCGAACTCCTCGCGCAATCGCGGCGGGAGAAGCCCGATCGTCATGAACCGCTGCAAGGGCATCACCGCACGGACAGCGAAGGGGGCGTTCCCACCGGAAAGGAGGTTGCGGGTGAAGGCCCGGATCTTGGCGTCCACTTCGACCGAGTCGACCATCTCGTCCCAGTACGCCTCGAACTCGGCTCGGGTGGTCGGCCACATGTCTTCCTTGACCTGGAGAGCTGTTCCGTAGACCGAAGATTGGCGATACAAGTGCTCGAGGTCGGGCTCGCTCAGTTCGCCGAAGACGCGGGAGTACATCTCCGCACCGTTGCGGTAGAGCGTCGCCGCAACCCAGAGTTGGAGTTCGGGGTCGAACGCGTTGTACGTCTCCGAATGCACCGGGACATGGGCTTTGTTGACCATGCGCACCATCTGCCGCTTCTCCTCGGGCGTCCCGAGGGTGACCGCGTAGACGTACGTCATCGTGGTCCGCAACCGGTCGAGCGGCCGTTCCAGCGTGGTGCTGTGGTCGGCGACCCCGTGGCCGACGCCGCGCAGAGCGAGTTGCAGGAGAACGGTGGCCCCCGCGCCGAGAAGCAGCATGGATTCACCGACGAAATCGGCGAGGTCGACGGAACCGGGCCGGACGTGACGGGGTTCTGCGGCGACGCGAGGCAAGCGCTCTTCGGTGCGGGTCACCAGAGGTCTCCTGTACGGGTCTACGGGCGCAGCGCGATCACCCGAATTGTGCACACTCGTATTCAGATAGGCAAGGGCCTGTCCTGCGAGACCGCACCTTCCGACACCACCCGCCGTCGGTGCTCGACCAATCTCGCTGCGGCATCGTCGAACTGAACCAGGGTTTGCGTGATCGCCTCGTTGTGGTCGCGAACCCGCATCGCCTCGATGAGCTTGGTGTGCGCCGCGACCGCCTTCGTGCCCCACCCGGCGTCGCGCGCATACAGGCGATACGGAATGGAACGTGCGGCGTTGTTGAGGAACCAGGCAAGCTTGGGACTGTCGGCGATACGGTTCACCTCGCGATGGAAATCGAACTCCGCGTCGGCGATGCGCTCGACATCCGGCGCGACCCCGCTGGGAAGGACGACGAGCTGACGCAACCGCTCGTTGAACTCGGCGAGCCGGACGAGATCCTCGGCAGTCACCCGGTCCACCGCGCGCAAGGCCAGTTCCACGGCGATCTGGCCCTGCAACCAGAAGATGTCGTCGATGTCGGACCGGTTCAACGGCGAGACCCGGTACCCGCGATTCGGCGCAGACTCGACCATCCCTTCACCCCGCAAGGTGAGCAGCGCTTCGCGGACAGGAGTGACACTGACTCCGAGTTCCGCCGCCGTCTCGTCGAGCCGGATGAAGTCGCCCGGCCGGAGCGCACCCGACATGATCGAGCTGCGCAGGTGGCCCGCGACCTCGTCGGACAGTTGCGGTCGTCGTCGCATCGACAACCCTGCACGGGGCAGAATCCCGCTCCGTTCGCTGGCCTTGTCGGGGCTGGGTGTAGGTGCCGACATATCGTCTCCTGGAGTAGTCCGGACAACTGCACACAGGGGTTGTCCAATCACCGCGACAGCGCCTAATGTGATGTCCACTACAGCTATCACATCAAATATATTTGATGTGGTCCACAGGAAGCAGCGACCATGACTCAGAATCTCAGCACCTCGGAGACGTCGGACGCGGCTACCGCGAAGACGGTTCCGACTCCGGAAAACTCCGACACCTTCGCCAGCCTCGACCCGCGCAACGGCGAGGTGATCGCCGAGTATCCGATCGCCGACGCTGCCGAGGTCGCCGACGCCGTCGACCGGGCACGCATCGCCGCACGCTGGTGGGAGGCACAGGGATTCCGAGGTCGCCGTGAGTGGCTGCTCGAATTCAAGAAGGCGATCGCCTCCGACGCCACGTCCCTCGCCTCCGTCGTCTCGAAGGAGACCGGCAAGCCGTACGGCGACGCATTCCTCGAAGTGATGCTCGCGGTCGAACACCTCGACTGGGCAGCGAAAAACGCGAAGAAGGTGCTCCGTCCGCGCAAGGTCCCGTCGGGTATCGCAAGCTTCAATCAGGCTGCCACGCTCGAGTACAAGCCGCTCGGTGTCGTCGGTGCCATCGGTCCGTGGAACTACCCTGTCTACACACCGATGGGCTCCATCGCCTACTCGCTGGCGGCCGGCAACGCAGTCGTCTTCAAGCCGAGCGAACTGACTCCGGGAGTCGGAAAGTGGCTCGAGGACAAGTGGAATTCGATCGCCCCCACCCAACCGGTCTTCCAGGTGATCACCGGGCTCGGTGAAACCGGTTCGGCGCTGGTCCGTTCGGGCGTCGACAAGGTCGCGTTCACCGGGTCCGGCCCCACCGCGCGCAAGGTCATGGCCGCGTGCGCCGAGACCCTGACTCCGCTCGTCGCCGAGTGCGGTGGCAAGGACGCGATGATCGTCGCGGCCGACGCCGACATCGACAAGGCAGTGGAATTCGCGGCATTCGGCGCGTTCGGCAACGCCGGACAGACCTGCGCGGGTGTCGAGCGGATCTACGTCGAAGAGCCCGTGTACCGGGAGTTCCTCGACAAGTTGACCGAGACGGTCTCGCGCGCAAAGCCCGGTGGCGACTCCGATTCGACATACGGCCCGATGACTCTGCCCCGCCAGGTGGACGTCGTGCGCGGCCACATCGAGGACGCCCTCGCGAAGGGCGGCAAAGCCGTACTCGGCGGCCTCGATTCGATCCAGGGCCTGGTCATCGAACCCGTCATCCTCACCGACGTTCCCGAAACCTCCACGGCCGTGTGCGAAGAGACCTTCGGGCCCACCGTCGTGGTCAACAAGGTCCGCGACCTCGACGAGGCCGTCGACCGCGCCAACGGCACCGAATACGGTCTCGGCGCGTCGATCTTCATCGGCAACAAGTCCAAGGGACGCGAACTCGCCGAGCGCCTGCGCAACGGCATGGTCTCGGTCAACTCCGTCCTCGGCTTCGCCGCGATCGCGTCGCTGCCGTTCGGTGGTGTCGGCGAGTCCGGCTTCGGGCGCATCCACGGTGCCGACGGCCTCCGCGAGTTCAGCCGGCCCAAGTCCGTCACGGTGGAGCGGTTCAGCTCGCCGCTCAAGTTGATGAGCCTGGAGCGGCCGGCACGTGATCTCCGGATCTCCGAACTCATGCTCAAGTACATGCACGGAAGGTGATCCGATGACGACCACACCCCCGCGCACCCGGAGCCGCAAAGCGGCCGTCACGGCGAGCCCCGAAGCACGGATCGAGAAGGCGACCGCCTTCCCGCCGCCGAATCCCGATCCTCGACCACAGCGGGGACGGATGGGCTGGGTCAAGGTCATCGAGAAGCTCGACCCGGTGACGCAGCACCAGGACATCCTCCGGATCAGCGCCGGCTACGAATTCCCCTGGGATTACCAGCGAGCCCTCGAGTTCGCACTCTTCCGTACGTACTGTGTGCCCACAGTGTCCGAACTTCTGGCCCGCACAGGTGAATTCGAGAAGCGGCCACAGAAGCGGTACGACGACACGGCGCTTCTGATGGCCGAACTCGTCGAGCACGGATACGACGCCGAACGTGGACGCGAGTCGCTGCGCAACATCAACCGCATGCACGGCAAGTACTCGATCGACAACGACGACATGCTGTACGTGCTGTCCACGTTCGTCTACGACCCACTCGACTGGATCGACAGGTACGGGTGGCGGCGGCTGCACCCGAACGAACGCCTCGCGTCGTTCCACTTCTACCGGCAAGTCGGTATCCGCATGGGTATCAAGGACATTCCGGAGACCTTCCAGGAGTACTACCGCTTCAAGGAAGAGTACGAACGCACCAAGTTCGCCTACAGCGACGACAACCATGCGATCGGCACCTACACGCTCCGGCTGTTCCAGTCGTGGTATCCGAAACCGCTTCGTGGTGGGGTCGCGAAGGTCGTCTACTCGCTGATCGACGATCGGATGGCCACGGCGTTCGGATTCCCCAAGGGTTCCCCGCGGATGCGCGCGACTGTCGAGGGCGCGCTGCGCGCACGGTCCGCCCTCGTCCGTCGGCTTCCCAAGCGGCGGACATCGCTGTCGGCAACCAACCCGTCGAACCGGACCTACCCGGGTTACCCGCTCGGCTACCGTCCGCGCGACCTCGGTGTGGAGAACTGAACAACCCTGACCTGCACGAACCCTGCTCGTACGAACCCTGTAGCGCGAACGCCCCGTCCGTCGAAGTTCACACCGTCGCCGGGCGGGGTCGTCGTGCATGTCGTGACGGCAGGGCGAACGCGGAAGCGAACACGACGACGGCACACCCCGCGCAGACCAGATAAGCGATGACGAATCCGGCGGTGCTCACGCCGCCCGCGAACGCGTGCGCTGCAAGGACCGCGGCGACGACCGCGCTGCACACCGTGCTGCCCACCGTGCGCAGCAGCACGTTGACCCCGTTCGCTGCCGCGTTCTGTTCCAACGGTACTGCTCCGAGGATCAGGACCGGCAGCGTGCAGTACACGAGCGACGTGCCGATCGCCGCGACGAAGATCGCGCCCACCACCAGCCACAGCGGCTTGTCCGGCACGGCGTGGATGCCGTAGCCGGCAAGCAGGAACAGCGCACCGACCATGATCGTCACCTTGGGACCGAACCGCTCGGTGATCCGCGACGCCACGATGGCGAAGATCATCATGGCGACGCTCGCCGCGAGCTGGCAGGCGGCGGCCTGGAGGATGGTCAGTCCGTAGCCCGCACCCTCGCCCCGAGGTGCCTGCAGCAGTTGAGTGGTGATGAGGGTGTTTCCGTAGAACGCGAATCCGACGAGAAGTGCGGACAGGTGCGGCGTGAGAACCGACCGGCGAGCGGCGACGCGAAGGTCGACGAGCGGATTGCGGTTGCGCAGTTGCTGCACGCCCCAGATCCCGAACAGGATCACTGCGGACACGGACATCGACAGCACTGCCGGACTCGTCCAGCCCCACGAGCTTCCCTGGGTGATGGGCACCAGCAGGCAGATCAGCGCCGCAGACAACCCGGCGGCCCCGACCACGTCGAAACGTCCGCCAGATCGGCTGTCGGATTCCGGGATGACGAACCACGCCGCAACGGCGACACCTGCCCCGATCGCCGCGGTCACCCAGAACAGCAGGTGCCAGTCGGCGAACTGGACTATCGCGGCGGCGAAGGGGATTCCGACCGCGGTACCGATGCCGAGAGTCGAACTGAGAATCGCGACCGAACGGTCGACGCGTTCCCGGGGCAGGACCTCGCGCAGGATGGCCATGCCGATGGGCAGTACCGCCGCCCCGGCTCCCTGGAGACCGCGCGCGAAGATGAGAAGGCCGATGTTCGAGGTCGAGGCGCAGATCAACGATCCGACCGTCATCAGCCCGAAAGCGACCAGCAACATCCGCTTCTTGCCGATCATGTCGGCGAGACGGCCGAAGATGGGAGTCATCACCGCTCCGACCAGCAACGTCGCCGTCACCAGCCACGACACTGCGGTCGGTCCGGCCCCGGTGAACCCCGGCATGCTGGGCAGCAGCGGCACCATCACGGTCTGCATGATCGCCTGAAAGACCGCTCCGACCGCGAGCACCGCGAAGACGAAGCGGCGCAGATCCGGACGGCGCGCAGCGGGAGCGTCTCGCCGGGTGCGTACCGAGGGACGGAGCCGGCGCGGAACGGACAGACGCAGAGGGACCGAAACCGTCAAGTAGCCTCCTCGGCGCGGGTAAATGGGCGTTCACCAGATTAGGTGAACACCCATTTACCTCACAACACGAGTGAGGGGAGTCACTCCCGGGTGCCGTCGAGCAGGTTCTGCACCAGCGGCGCGTAGAGAGCCACGACCTCCTCCAGCGTGCCCGTGGCGTGTTCCCGGATCATCCGCCGGCGCATGATCGCGAGGCCCATCACCGCCGACATCGCGAGTTCGGCGCGCAACCTCGCGTCGGCTCCGGAAAGCCTGGCGGCAAGGGCATCGATCATCTGCGTCGAATAGTTCTCGCGCAGCAATCGGTTGCTCTCCTCGCTCGCCCCGCTCATGAACAGGATGCTCATGGACAACGGCTTGTACGGCTCGAGCGGCCGGGCGAACATCGCCACCATCCGCTCCCCGAGCGTCTCCAAAGGACCGTCGAACAACACCTGCGCGCCGGCCTGGAAATCGACCAGCGCCTCGTACAACTGCTCCTTCGAGCCGAAGTACTTGATGATGAGCGGCGCACTGATTCCCGCATCCACCGCGATGTCCTTGAGCGTGATGTCGCGGTACGGCCTGGTCGCGAATGCCTTGCCCGCGGCATCGAGGATCAGCTTCCGCGTCTCCTCCGAACTCCGGCGGCGCCTCTCGGGCTCCTCCGGCGAGATCTCATCCGCGGCGCCGCCGGTCACATCACTCGCCGGCCCGAGAGCGCACGCCCGAGGGTGAGTTCGTCCGCGAACTCGAGGTCGCCGCCCATCGGCAGACCGGACGCAAGCCGCGTCACCGTCAGTCCGGGGAAGTCGCGCAACATCCGCACCAGATACGTCGCCGTGGCCTCCCCCTCGGTGTTCGGGTCGGTCGCGATGATCACCTCGGAGACGTCGACGCCGTCCTCCTGGTTGCCGATCCGGGTGAGCAGTTCCCGGATGTGCAACTGGTCCGGCCCGACGCCGTTGAGCGGATCGAGCGCACCGCCGAGTACGTGGTAGCGGCCACGGAACTCACGGGTGCGCTCGATCGCCTGCACGTCCTTAGGTTCCTCGACCACACAGATCTGCGTGCGGTCGCGGCGGAGGTCGGCACAGATCCTGCAGCGTTCCCGATCCGATACGGTGCCGCACACCTCACAGAACTGCACCCCGTCGCGCACCTTCTGCAGCGCCGCCTGAAGACGGTCTATCTCCGGAGGCTCCACCGACAACAGGTGGAACGCGATGCGTTGCGCGCTTTTCGGGCCGACGCCGGGAAGCTTGCCCAGCTCGTCGATGAGGTCCTGTACCGGTCCTTCGTACAACGTGAGCCTCTAGAAACCCGGGAGGCCGGGAATGCCACCGCCCAGACCACCGGCGAGCGGGCCGAGCTTCTCGGCGGCGCTTTCCTGAGCCTTCGCGGATGCGTCGGCGATCGCGCCGACCACCAGGTCCTGGAGGGTTTCGATGTCCTCGGGATCGACGACCTTCGGATCGATGTGCACGGCGACGACCTCGCCCGTGCCCTTCACCGTTGCGGTCACCAGGCCCCCACCGGCCTGACCGGTGACCTCTTCCTGGGACATTTCGCTCTGCGCGGCCATCAGCTGCTGCTGCATCTGCTGGGCCTGAGCGAGGAGTTGCTGCATGTCGGGCATTCCACCGGGTTGCACGGACACGTCCTTTCTGCACGTTTGTCTGCCAAGGGTAGTCGTCCACCGCGACGGGTGAGACGACGGCGAGCTCAGTCCAGTTCGTTCTTCAGGTTCTGCAGCACCTGCTGCTGGATCTTGCGCAGTCCGATCGGCGCGAAGACCTTCTCGAAGAATCCGCCGATGCCTCCCGCCCCGTTCCAGCCCGTGAGGACGACGACCGTCGAGCCCGTGCCGTGCGGCACCACGCTCCAAGTGGTCACGAGCGACGAGTTCGCGTCCGTTTCGGTGACGGTGCTGCCCGACACGGAAACGGTGGCCTGCACGTCGCGCTGACGCTTCTCGGTGGCCTCGAGGATCCAGTGCACCACGGTGCCGTCGCCTCGCCCGCCCGAGATGACCCGGTAGTCGCGGTAATGATCCGAGAGAATGCGCGGGCGAACCGTCTCGTAATCGGCGAGTGCCTCGAGCACCTTGTCGGGTGCCGCCTCCAGCTGTATCGAACTGCTCGCGCTGACCTGGGCCATGTCGATTCCTCCGTAATTCGTCGGGTGATGCTTCGTGGAGATGTTCCTCGTCCATCGTGCCTTCGAGTACCGGGACGAGCACGCGCCACGGGTCTATTGTGGGTGTGCCATCATGCGCCGCCGCAGGGGAGTCGATGCTCATGCCGGGATCGTCACGTGTCACGAGCCCGTACGGGCTGCCGGTTCACCGCGAAGGTGTCGACCGATTGTTGCGCTCGTATCGCAACATCCCTGCGCGGGCGCCGGTTCGGCTGGCGAAGAAGACCTCGAATCTCTTCCGCGCCCGCGCAAAAGTGGATGCGCCCGGGTTGGACGTGTCGGGCCTCGGCGGTGTCATTTCCGTCGACCCGCATTCCCGCACCGCAGACGTCGCAGGAATGTGCACCTACGAAGATCTCGTCGACGCCACACTGCCGTTCGGCCTGGCTCCCCTTGTGGTTCCGCAATTGAAGACCATCACGCTTGGTGGTGCAGTCACCGGTCTCGGAATCGAGTCGACGTCCTTCCGAAACGGTCTCCCACACGAGTCGGTGCTCGAGATGGACATCCTGACCGGCGGCGGTGAGATCGTCACGGCCCGGCCCGACGGGGAAAACTCCGATCTCTTCCGCGGATTCCCCAACTCGTACGGATCGCTCGGGTACGCGACCCGCCTGAGGATCGAACTCGAACCGGTGAAACCGTTCGTGGCGCTACGTCATCTGCGGTTCGATTCGCTGGGCGAGATGCAGGCCGCGCTCGACCGGATCACCTCCGACCGGGTCTACGCCGGTGTCGCGGTGGACTACGTCGACGGCGTCGTCTTCTCGGCCGGCGAGAGCTATCTGACGCTCGGCGCGCAGACGGACGAACCCGGCCCGGTCTCGGACTACACCGGACGCGAGATCTACTACCGGTCCATCCAGCACGCATCGGTCAACCACCCGAAGACCGACAGGCTCACCATCCGCGATTATTTGTGGCGGTGGGACACCGACTGGTTCTGGTGTTCGAGGGCGTTCGGTGCGCAGGACCCCAGAATCCGGCGGTTCTGGCCGAAACGACTGCTGCGCAGCAGTTTCTACTGGAAGCTCATCGCACTCGACCACAAGTACGCGGTCGCCGATCGCATCGAAGCCCGCAAGGGCAACCCTCCTCGTGAGCGCGTCGTTCAGGACATCGAGGTACCCGTCGAACGCACCGAGGAATTCGTCCGATGGTTCCTCGAGGAAATACCCATCGAGCCGATCTGGCTGTGCCCGTTGCGATTGCGGGATCGAGACAGCTCCGGCGGCGCGCCCTTCGACGCGCAACGTCCGTGGCCGCTGTATCCGCTCGAACCGAAACGCACGTACGTCAACGTCGGATTCTGGTCGTCCGTCGCCGCCGATCCCGACGGAATCGAAGGTGCCGCCAACCGGCTCATCGAAGACAAGGTCGCCGAACTCGACGGCCACAAATCCCTGTACTCCGACTCGTACTACAGCCGCGACGAGTTCGAGAAGTTGTATTACAGCGGTGGGGACTACACCGCTCTCAAAGAGAAGTACGATCCGCGGTCCCGTCTGCTGGACCTTTTCTCGAAGGCGGTGCAAAGAAAATGACCACGTTCAAGTCCGAACCGTCTACCGGCGTGCGCCCGGCCGATGACAAACTCCCGCTCGCGAAGATCGTCGAAACCGTCACCGGCGGTGATATGCCGGTGCGTTTCACTGCGTACGACAATTCGGCCGCGGGTCCGAAGGATTCCCCCTACGCACTGCACCTGACATCGCCGAAGGGCGCGACGTACATCGCCACCGCGCCGGGCGATCTCGGGATGGCGCGGGCATACATTTCCGGTGAGCTCGAGATCGAGGGCGCCCATCCGGGCAACCCCTATGCCGTGCTCGCCGCCCTCGGGGACCTGCATTTCGAGAGGCCGCCCGCCCGGGTTCTCGCCCAGATCGCCCGGTCGCTCGGCACCGAACTGCTCCGTCCGATCGCGCCGCCGCCGCAGGAACATCTCCCCCGCTGGCGACGGATCGCGGAAGGTTTCCGGCATTCGAAGAACCGCGACGCCGAGGTCATCCATCACCACTACGACGTCTCCAACGCGTTCTACGAGCACGTGCTCGGCCCGTCGATGACCTACACGTGCGCTCTCTTCGACTCGGAGGGCCAGAGTCTCGAAGACGCACAGGAGAACAAGTACCGTCTCATCTTCGAAAAGCTGCGCCTGCAACCCGGTGACCGTCTTCTCGACATCGGTTGCGGCTGGGGAGGAATGGTCCGGTTCGCCGCGCGACGCGGGGTCAAGGCACTCGGCGTGACCCTGTCGCGCGAGCAGGCCGAATGGGCGCAGCACGCCATCGAGAAGGAAGGGCTCGCCGATCTCGCCGAGGTGCGGCACTCCGACTATCGCGACGTCACCGAAACCGGGTTCGACGCGATCTCGTCGATCGGACTCACCGAGCACATCGGCGTCGGGAACTACCCGGCATACTTCCAGTTGCTGCACGACAAACTGCGGGTCGGGGGCCTGCTCCTCAACCACTGCATCACCCGTCCGCACAACCGTGGCCGTATGAAGGCCGGCGGATTCATCGACCGGTACGTGTTCCCCGACGGGGAACTCACCGGCTCCGGACGCATCATCACCGAAGCGCAGAACGTCGGCTTCGAAGTGGTGCACGAGGAGAACCTGCGCCAGCACTACGCGTACACCCTTGCCGGATGGTGCGAGAACCTCGAAAAGAACTGGGACGCGTGCGTCGCGGAGGTCGGCGAAGGTACCGCGCGGCTGTGGGGTCTGTACATGGCCGGCTCCCGGCTCGGATTCGAACGCAACATCGTGCAACTGCACCACGTCCTCGGCGTGAAGCTCGGTCCGGACCAGCGCCCACAGGTGCCGCTGCGTCCGTGGTGGGTCGCATGAGCGATGCCGCAGGGCAGCGACCACGCCCTGGCCGGACAGGCTGACGCTGTAGCTGGACAAACGGAAGGGCCCCGGAGCGATCCGGGGCCCTTCCTGTCTATCGGATGTGCGCGCGAACGTCAGGCGCGAAGCGACGCCGGCGGCGTGAAGCGCTCACCGTACTTGGCGGCGAGTTCCTCCGCACGCTTCACGAACCCTTCCTTGCCGCCCGGGTAGCCCGTGATGTACTGCGAGACACCACCGGTCCACGCCGGGAAGCCGATACCGAGGATCGAACCGATGTTGGCGTCGGCGGTGGTCTCGAGGACACCCTCGTCGAAGCACTTCTGGGTTTCGATCGCCTCGGCGAACAGCATCCGGTCGATCAGATCCTGGAGCGGAACGTCGAGAGTCGCGACGGTCTTGAACTGATCACGCACACCTTGCCAGATGCCGAGACGCTTGCCGTTCTCGTCGTACTCGTAGAAGCCGGCCTTCTCCAGGCGACCCGGACGACCCTGCTCGACCATCCAGTCGATGACGTCGAGCGCGGGGTGGCGGGTCGCACCCATCTTCGTGTCGCCCTGCTTGGCCGCCTCCGCGGTCTCCTTGGCGATCTTCTGCATGAGCTTCATGTTCAGCTCGTCGGTCAGCTGCAGCGGCGGAGCCGGGTAGCCCGCCTGCGAACCGGCCTGCTCGATGGTCGCCGGCTCGATGCCCTCACCGAGCATCGCGATGGCTTCGTTGACGAACGTGCCGATGACGCGCGAGGTGAAGAACCCGCGGCTGTCGTTGACGACGATCGGCGTCTTGCGAATCGCAAGCGTGTAGTCGAACACGCGGGCCAGTGCCTCGTCCGACGTCTTCTCACCCTTGATGATCTCGACGAGCGGCATCTTGTCGACGGGCGAGAAGAAGTGGATTCCGATGAAGTCCTCGGGACGCTTCACGCCGGTGGCGAGACCGGTGATCGGCAGCGTCGAGGTGTTGGAGCCGAGCAGCGCGTCGGGCTCGACGATGTCCTCGATCTCCTGGAACACCTTGTGCTTGAGGTCGGTGCTCTCGAAGACGGCCTCGATGACGAAGTCGACACCCTTGAAGTCGGCCGCATCGGCGGTCGGATGGATGCGATCGAGCAGTGCCTTCGACTTCTCCTCGGTGGTCTTGCCACGCGAGAGTGCCTTGGCCTCGATCTTCTCCGAGTAGTTCTTGCCGCGCTCGGCCGCTTCGATGCTGACGTCCTTGAGGACGACCTCGAAGCCGGCGCGCGCCGAGACGTACGCGATGCCCGCGCCCATCATGCCGGCGCCGAGCACACCGATCTTCTTGATCTCACGCTTGGCGACGTCCTTCGGCCGCGACGCGCCGGAGTTGATCGCCTGCATGTCGAAGAAGAACGCCTGGATCATGTTCTTCGCGACCTGGCCCGTCGCCAGTTCCGTGAAGTAACGCGACTCGATGGTCGACGCGTTGTCGAAGTCGACCTGCGACCCCTCGACCGCGGCGGACATGATCGCCCGCGGAGCGGGCATCGGCGCACCCTTGATCTGCTTGCGCAGGTTCGCGGGGAAGGCCGGAAGGTTCGCGGCGAACGCGGGACTGGAGGGGGTGCCGCCCGGGATCTTGTATCCCTTGACATCCCACGGCTGTACGCCGCCCTCGGGGTTGGCCTTGATCCATGCCTTGGCGGCGGGTACGAGTTCCTCGACGCTGCCCACGACGTCGTGGACGAGACCGATCTCCTTGGCCTTCACGGCGTTGTACTTGTTGCCCTGCAACAGAACCGCGAGAAGCGCGGTCTGGATGCCGAGCAGTCGCACGGTGCGGGTGATTCCGCCGCCACCGGGCAGCAGGCCGAGGCTGGCCTCGGGCAGTCCGATCTGAATGCCCTTGACGTCAGCGGCGATCCGGTGATGCGTCGCGAGAGCGATCTCGAGGCCTCCGCCGAGAGCCGCACCGTTGATGGCGGCGACCACGGGCTTGCCGAGGGTCTCGAGGCGTCGGAGGTCGGACTTGATGTCCTGTACCTCGTCGAACGCGGCCTGCGCGTCGTCCGGCCCGATAGCGATGATGTTGCGGAGGTCGCCACCGGCGAAGAACGTCTTCTTCGCGGACGTGATCACCACACCGGTGATCGAGTCCTTCTCCTCGACCAGGCGGTCGACCGTGGCCTTCATGGAGGACTTGTAGAGCGCGTTCATGGTGTTCGCGCCCTGGTTGGGGTCGTCCAGGGTGAGCACAACGATGCCGTCGGCGTCCTGATCCCAAGAAATCATGTTGTCGGTCACTGTGTTTCGAATCCTTCCGGGTATCAGACGCGCTCGATGATGGTGGCCACGCCCATACCGCCACCGATGCACAAGGTGACGAGGGCGCGCTTGGCTCCGCGGCGCTCGAGCTCGTCGATCATGGTGCCGGTGATCATGGCGCCGGTGGCGCCGAGCGGGTGACCCATCGCGATGGCGCCGCCGTTGACGTTGAGCTTCTCGTCCGGGATCTTCAGATCCTTCTGGAACTTCAGGACGACGGACGCGAACGCCTCGTTGATCTCGAAGAGGTCGATGTCGTCGACGGTCAGACCCGCAGCGGCGAGCACCTTCTGGGCGGCCGGCGTCGGGCCGGTGAGCATGATGGTGGAGTCGGCACCCGAGGTCGCCGTCGCGACCACGCGGGCACGCGGGGTGAGACCGAGATCCTGGCCGGCCTGCTCGGAGCCGACGAGCACGAGAGCCGCACCGTCGACGATGCCGGAGCTGTTGCCGCCGTGGTGAACGTGGTTGATCTTCTCCACGAAGTGGTACTTCTGCAGCGCGACGGCGTCGAAGCCGCCCATCTCGCCGACCGACGCGAACGACGGCTGGAGCTTCGCCAGACCCTCGAGGGTCGTGTCGGGACGCATGTGCTCGTCCTGATCGAGGATCGTCAGACCGTTCTGATCCTTGACGGGCACGACCGACTTGGAGAAGTAGCCACCCGACCACGCCGCCGCGGCGAGCTGCTGCGAACGCAGCGCGTAGGCGTCGACGTCTTCACGCGAGAAGCCTTCGATGGTCGCGATCAGGTCGGCGGAGATGCCCTGGGGCACCAGGTAGCTGTCGTAGTTCGTGGCGGGATCGAGCATCCACGCGCCGCCGTCGGAACCCATGGGTACGCGCGACATCGACTCGACACCACCGGCGAGAACCAGCTCGTCCCAGCCGGAACGGACCTTCTGCGCAGCCATGTTGACGGCCTCGAGGCCGGACGCGCAGAAACGGTTGATCTGGACGCCACCGGTGGTGACGGGCAGGTTGGCGACGGTGACAGCGGTACGGGCGATATCGGCACCCTGGTCGCCGACCGGGCCCACGACACCGAGGATGAGATCCGAGATGCGGTTCTCGTCGAGGTCGGGGAAACGGACACGCAGTTCGTCGATCAGGCCGGTCACCAGCGAAATCGGCTTGACGGAGTGCAGGGACCCCGTCTTCTTGCCTCGGCCGCGTGGTGTTCGGATGGCTTCATAGATGAATGCCTCGGTGGTCACAGTGCGCAGGTTCCTTCCCGTGCTTGCGGAGTAACAGCACCCACGGCCCGCCAAAGGGCCGCCGTGCCCAACTTCCCACCACCGTATGAGCTGCAGGCCACAGCGGTAAGGACCGAAGCGATCGGGGTCCGTGACCGAACCGAGCGACTTCCGTCAGAACACGAGCACCGCGAAGACGGTCGACAGCACCAGGCCGGCCATCACCGGCAGGAAGCACTTCCGTGCCAGGTCGAGTACGGGCACCCGCGCAAATCCCGCCACCGCGATGAGCGACGACCAAGCGATGATCACTCCACCGCCCGACCAGATGTTGCCCATCTGCCCAATTGCTGCCAGCGTCGCGGGATCGACGTCGACCGCGGGACCGAGCGCACCGGACAGCGCTCCGGTAAGGGGAAGACCGCTGAATCCGGATCCGTCCAATCCTGCGATGAGACCGATGAGCAATATCCCGAACGATGTGACGAACGCGTTCTGCGGTAGGTGCGCCTGTACTGCGGTGACGAGGTCGAACAGGATCGCGGGCCCCGCTGCATCGGACGAGAGGCCGAGGATCGGCGCGGCGAAGTCGGGATTCCCGATGAAGAAGAACCCGGCGATGGGTAGCACGCATCCCATGGCTTTGAAGGCGAACACGAGACCGTCGACCAGGTGGTCGGAGGTGGTTTCGAGGAAGCCACCCTTGTCGCTCGATGCTGCGGCCGCGAACAGAACGAGCGACGCGATCCCGCCGACGATCGCCGCGGCCTCGCCACCTTTCAGCGGCGGCACGACATCGGTGAATTTGCCCAGCATCAGGTAGACGATGAACGCGAGATAGGCCAGCGGGACAAGCATGGCGAATGCTTTCGCGGTACCGCGCCGTTCATTCTCCGACTGTGGGACCTCGAATGTGCTTGCGTCGTCCCGATGGGGCGCCAGCACGGCCGTCGCTGTGCCCGCGGCTACGCCGAGGGCAGGCGGTTGCCCCAACTCTTGGGGCCGAACCGGACCCGTCGAAGCGCTTCCACTCGGGCCACTCGGATCGGGCGCCGAGGTGGGCTCACCGACGCCGCTGTCAGCTTCGGCCTCCCACTCGGTCAGTAGATCGGGGGACGGCGTCCGCCACGTCCGCTTCTGCGAGAAGTAGGTGATGAGAAGCGCGGTACCTCCGACGATCAGCGACAACACGAGAGCTTTGTCGGCCACCGCATCGGGGTCCACACCGGCAGCAGACGCCGAGATGCCCGGAGCGACCTTGATGATGTAGTCGGACGACAGCGCCATGCCCTGACCGCAGATAGCGATGACCATGCCCACGGAGAGCGGCGACAGCCCAGCGCGAATGGCGACAGGAATCAGCACCGCGCCGACGAGCGGAACAGCAGGGGTCGGCCAGAAGAACAGTGAGATCACGTATGTCACGGCGGCGAGCACGAGGAAACTGCTCGTTCCTGCCCTCATGACACGACGGAACGGCGCCACCATCAGCCGGTCGGCACCGAGTTGCCGCAACGCTCCGAGCATCGCAGTGACCATCGCGATGATGAGGAAGATATTGAACAGTTCCTTCGCTGCCACCAGGCTCGCGTTGAAGATCGACGAGAGTCCGGTGACGATACTCCCCGAGAACACCAATGCGGTGAGAAATGTTGCGACGACAGCGGGAACGACGATGTTCTTCCGCAGGGCCATGGTGACCAGGATGACGAATATGCCGGCGAGATAGACCCAGTGGGCGGCCGTGAGTTGTACGTCCAATGCATGTCCTTCAGCAGGAGAGCGGAATGGAGCGGGCTTGTCTCCGTGGAACTTTCCGCGCTCCTCCAGGCACGGTCAACACGAACCCTGCACACCGGTCGGAACGCTACTTGTGCAGTGTGTTCCTTTTTTGCGATTCCGTGTCGTTCGATCGCGCGTTTGTGAAAAAGTGCTACGAACACGTGTCGGAACACGGTTTTGAATCTCTCCGCCGAACAGCTTGTGCACAGTGCCTGCGTCCCGGAACCTCCGGATGTGCTGTTTGTCCTGGCGACGCTCGTGCACGCCGTCGGGTTGTAGTGCGAGAGTGGAACGAACGGCCCGATGATGCCGTGCATTTCGATCGTTTCCAGGAGTTCGATGACCACACGTACCGAAGCAACTCCAGAGTCACCGGAGTCACCGAAGGGTGCCGACACGGGCACGCCGCTCGCACTGTCCGCACTGCTCGCGGGGACGCTCGTCGGAACTTTGAGCAATAACATCATCAATGTTCCTCTTGCACAGATTCTTTCGTATTACGACTCGTCATTGGAAGACGGTGCGTTGCTCGCTGTCGCCTTCCTGCTCACGTTCGCGGCATCGATGCCGCTCGCGGGGTATATCGGTGATCGCTTCGGTCGGCGCCGCGTGTACTGCGCAGCCCTGCTGGGTACCGCGGTTTGCGCCGCGGGAGCAGCGACAGCACCCAGCCTCGAGATTCTGATCGGGTGGCGTGCGCTCGGAGGTGTGGCAGCCGCGGCATTCGCGCCGGCAGTGATGGGGTTGCTCGCCTGGCTGTTCGGCCCACGACGTCGCGCCCGTGCAGTGGGCGCGTGGGCGACGGTCAACGGAATCGGACAGGCGATCGGCCCCTCCCTCGGAGGACTCATCGCGGGCAACTGGGGATGGCGCTGGGTCTTCGTCCCCCTGATTCCTATCGCGCTGGTCGGGCTTGCGGGAACGCTGCGCTGGATCCCTGCATTCCCAGGACGCCCGATGCGGCTCGACGTGCTGGGCGCAACCACCCTCACCATGGGCTCGGCAGGAATCATTCTGGGTCTCAGCATGTTCGGAAAGTCAGGTGTTCCCGTCGGCATGGCGTGGGCGAGCCTCGCGGTTTCGGTCTTCGTGCTCGTCTGGTTCGCGGTCCATTGCCTGCGCGTGCGCATGCCGTTCGTGGACGTACGCCTGCTCACCGAAAGCCGTTTCGCCCGAAGTTCGGTCGCCTCTTTCGCTCAGATGTTCTGTCTCGGAACAGCTCTTCTCGCCGTTCCCCTACGGCTCTCGGCCACAGGCGTATCCACAACGACGGCCGGGATGATCCTGTTCTCCCTTCCCGCAGTCATGGCCGTCCTCGCCCCGTTGATCGGCCGCATCACGGACCGGGTCGGTGCTCGGCGGGTATTGCGGTGCGGATTGACAATCCTCGCCATCACCCAGTGCGCTCTGGCGGCCGTTCTGGGCGCGAACGACCCGGATCCGTGGCTGGTCGCCGGCGTGCTCGCGGTGACCGGAGCCGGAATCGCGGCCGTGCAGACCCCCGCCGCGACGGGATCCACCCGATCCCCCGCCGGGGCACAGGGAACTGGACTCGGAGTGTTCAACCTCATCCGCTTCGGCGGTTCCGCCGTCGGTGCGGCGTGGGTGACCATCGGACTCGGGTCCTGGTCGGTCACCATCGTTTTCGTCGTCTGTGCGCTGGTCGTGGGCAGCGCGTTCGCCGCCACATTTCTCGGACGCGACCCTGAGGACGTGGAAGATGCCGCGGTGATACGTGCCGCCCTCAGAGATAGTTGATTTCGCGTTCCACTGCGGTGTGCAAGTGGTCGAGGAGTTCCAGCCGGACGGCAAGCCACGCTGTGAACTGGTTCTCGGGGGTCCGGACATCCATCGCCATTGCCCGCGAAATCCGGTCCAGCTTCGACAACATGGTGTTCCGGTGCACGTCGAGTTCACGCGCGGCAGCATTGACGTTTCCGCCCGCACCGAGATAAGCCACGAGCGTGTCGTAGAGGTCGCTGCCGGGCCGGAGCGAGCCGAGTACATCTTCGACGAAGCGCCTACTCCGCTCCGTCTCTGCGACAAGTTCGAGGACACCGTATCCGCGCAGGTCGTGATAGGAAACCGAACCCGATATCCCCATCCGTTGCCCGATCCCGAGAGCCACACGAGCCTGCCGATAGCTCTCTCGGATCTGGTCGGCGCCCGCGGCAGGGGTGCCGTGTGCGACCGGCACCGGACGACCCCGACGACGCGACAAGTCGGCCGAGACGGCATCGGCGAACTCGGCGATCTCGGCCTCCGTGTCGCGCGCATCGCGGTACCGAAGTGAGCGCACCACCACGAGTACGTCACCGATCACAGTGACGTAGGAACGGACAGAGGGGTGCGGAAGCACGCTCGCCGCGTAGCGTGCGAGCCGAAGCAACCCACCTGGTCCCTCGGCGCCCGACACTGTCGGATTCTCGTCGTAACCCGGGGCGACGAATACCGCAAAGGTCGAGGTGAGGTCGATGTCGTGATACTCGGCGCGAGCTTGCATGTCGTGCCGACTGGCGAAGCTCCCGTGTACGAGTGCCTGCACGAAGTCGCCCCGCGCACGCTCCTCTGCTTCGTCGACGCTGCGCTGGCGCAACATCTCCGAACCGATGATTGCGGTCGCCTGGTCGGTCACCACTGCGTGCCGCGCGAGGTCGTGCGGGCCGGGTGCGGAACCGCTGGCCAGAACGACCACCCATCCCTCGAAGCGTTTGCCGAGGCGGATGGCGCTCGCGGTACACGTCCAGTGCACGCCGGCCACCGTCTCCTCGACCACGCGGGTGTCGTGATGTCCCCTCCCGTCCGGTGTCGTCGACCCGGATGCGGCGCGGATGGCCTCGGAGATCTCGCCGATCGACGCCGGGTCGATGCCGTGGTGTGCCACGGCATGACCACGCGCATCCAGCGCCACCGCAGGATGCTGGGCGAGCGACGACACCTCCTTGATCAGCAGGGTGAGCCCGGCGCCGCGGTGAAGCAGTCCCGCGAGCACGGAATGCACATGAGCGGAGTAGCGCATGACATGCACTTCCTGCATCAGGCTTCGTTCTGCGAGCAGCCTGTTGAGCGCAGCGAAACCGACGGGCAAATCGAGTTCCACGACAGGCAGACCCAGCGGCAAGGACGCGATCGCGGCGGGAAGCGCACCGTCCACGACGAGGCATGCCGCGCCGCGTGCAGCGACAGCGGATACGGCCTGCAGACTGTCACCTAGCATCTCTGGGCGCACGTACACAGCAACGTTTGCCAGCTCGTCGTACCTGCCGACCACTTCGCCGAGGGGCAGCACCCAGGTCAGTGCGCGGTCGAGGGCGTCGTCTCCCTGCACGACACGAGCGTCAGCCATAAGCGGTTCATCGAGAAGTCCACGGACGGTCAAGCGGGGGCTCGGTTCCACGGCAACCTGCTTCCATCGAAGATGAGGGCGCCGGACCGATTCCGACGTCATGCACTTCTTACATGAGCTACCAGAGACACACCCACCCAGAACATGTGCAGTGTGTACACCGAACACCCTCACTTCACAGTGATATTGACTCTCCCACTGTCCGCGCTTCGCTGTTAGAAATATGCCACGCCCCGGCAGAGAGCCTCTCGACCGGACGCCCTTCCGCCCATTCGGGCATTCGTTCGCAGGGACCGTTCCGATCCCGACCCCGAAGTGGAGAAACCATGCATCGAATTCATCGAATCACTCTCGACGACGCACTGCCCCTGCTCGCCGCCGGACGCGCGAAGGCCGAAGAAATCGGCGTCAAGCAGACGTTGTGCGTATGCGACGAAAGCGCGAATGTCATCGCGCTGCACCGCCTCCCCGGAGCGCGCCTGACCGGGGTCGACATCGCAATCGCCAAAGCATTCACGGCTGCGGGACACGAACGCGCCACTCATTTGTTCAACGAACCAGGCGGTCCAGCGCTCCCGGGTAATGAAGCATTCGGTATCAGTCACATGCTGCCCGGCAAGTTCGCGATCTTCGTGGGCGGGTTTCCCCTCGTCTACGACGGTCAGATCGTCGGTGCGGTAGGGATCAGCGGCGGAAACGGCGAGCAGGACAAAGCCGTCGGAGCCGCGATGCTCGCCGAATTCGACGCATTGGTCGCCGCCGGCACGCACTGACACGTGCACATCGACCCGACGCACGCCCTCTTCCGGCCATTGTGGCCATGGCAGCGCTCCTTCTCGTGCACCTAGGCTCTCCATACCGAAACATGCTGCATCAGCGGCATTTTCGGACCCGCAACGCCGCGGGACATTCCAGGACGGTATCGACCGCACGACCACCTGTGAAAGGCACATCTCATGACCGAACTGCTCGGACGCGACGATTTCCGCGCCGCACTCGAAAATGCCATCAAAGGACGGGAAGCCAAGAACGCGTCGTTCAGCAAGGCGTGGGCGGAGGGCACGCTCGAGAAGCATCACTTCGCCCGGTGGGCAGAAAACCACTACCACTACGTGGGTCCCTTCGCCGACTACCTCGCAAACATCTACTCCAACACACCCGACCACTACACCGACGCGAAGGACTTCACCCTCCAGAACATGTACGAGGAGGAACTCGCCGACATCCGGCACACCGATCTCCTCATCAAGTTCGCAGAGGCCTGCGGCACGACGAAGGAACGGGTGGAAGACCCGAACAACATGAACGCCGTGACGCGCGGACTTCAGGCGTGGTGCTACGCGGTCTCCCAGCGTGAGCACTTCGTGGTCGCGACCGCGGCACTGGTCGTCGGGCTCGAGTCCCAGGTGCCGAGCATCTACAAGAAGCAGATCATCCCGCTCCGCGAGGTCTACGGCTTCACCGAGGACGAGATCGAGTTCTTCGATCTGCACATTACGTCCGACGTCGTCCACGGTGAGCGCGGGTACCAGATCGTCCTGGACTGCGCCGACACACCCCAGTTGCAGCAGCGTTGCCTGCAGCTTGTGCGGTGGGGTGCGGAGATGCGCTTTTCGTACACCAAGGGCCTGTACGACTCCTACGTCGCTCCGGACCTCGAACTGACATCCGTCTGACCCCACTACCGGAGGCGGCCGGTGACGCACGACCGCGAACGGGGAGCGGGAGCCTCCACCGGACTCCCGCTCTCCTCTGCACGAGCGACAGGAGAACCATGTCCACGGACGCCACGAGCACCGGCGCTGGCCCACAGACGTGGGTTGCCGTCACCACCATGAAAGAACTGTCCCGCCGCCGCAAACTGCGAGTAGAAGTGGAAGGCATCGCGATCGCGCTGTTCCACACGGAGGGCCGCGTCTACGCCTTCGCCGACCTGTGCGTGCACCAAGACCGCTCCCTCGTGAAAGGCACCCTGCTCCACGGCCGGGTGATCTGCCCCGGGCACCAATGGCGGTTCGACCTCGACACCGGATACGAGGAGGACCAGGACATCTGCCAACCGACATACCCGGTTCTCGTCGATGGGGACACCGTCCACATCGCCCCCGTGCCGCGACGCGGCGCAGGTACCGCCGAAAAGGAAGGCACCACATGACCCTTCGCACCGTGGTAACCGTCGGCGCCGGCCAGGTGGCCGCCGGCGCCGCACGCACCCTCCGTCGCCGGGGTTTCGACGGCCGCATCATCCTGCTCGGCGACGAATCTCACGCGCCATACCAGCGCCCGCCGCTGTCCAAGGAATTCCTCGCGGGTCGCGAGTCTGCCGAGTCGCTCTCGCTGTTCACGCCGCGGTGGCTGGAGGCCAACGACATCGAGATCCGGACCGGTGTCACCGTGCGCCGCATCGACACCACCACCGGATCAGTCGAATTCGACGGTGGATCCGTCGCAGCCGATGCCGTCGTTCTCGCGACCGGCGGCCGGCCCCGAACCATCGAATCGACCGGCCCCCGGCCCGATCTCGTCCACTATCTGCGCACCCTCGATGACGCCCTCGCCCTCGCCCCGCGTCTCATCCCCGGATCCCGGCTGATCGTAGTCGGCGGCGGTTTCATCGGCCTCGAGATCGCCGCGACCGCGCGGTCACTTGGGGTCGAAGTGACCGTCGTCGAGCAAAGCGCGCACCTCCTCGGCAGCGTCCTGGGCCCGCAAGTCGGCAACTACTGCGCAGATCTGCACCGCCGCAACGGAATCAACCTGCATACCGGTACCGGTGTTGTCACTGTGACCACGTCCGACCGAGGCGTGCGCATCATCACGACGACTGGTGACACGATCGAGGCCGACGCCGCAGTCGTCGGCATCGGGATCGTCCCCGATACCCAGGTCGCAGCCGCAAGTGGCCTGTCCGTCGACAACGGCATCGTGGTCGACGAACACGGCCGCACCTCGATCCCGAATATCTACGCGGCGGGCGATGTCGCAAATCGCTTCTCACCCCGAGCGGGGCGGCACATTCGCGTGGAACATTTCGACAACGCCAACCGGCAATCCACTGTGGTCGCCGACACGATCGTCGGACGGACGAAGCTCTCCGACGACCCGCACTGGTTCTGGTCCGACCAGTACGACACCAACATCCAGTTCGCCGGAACTCCATTAGGTACAACCGACTTCGTAATCCGCGGCGACATCGAGACGGGCGAGTTTTCCGTCTTCTACCTTGCCGGTGACACGCTCACCGCGGCATTTGCCATGGACCGCGGCGAAGACATCATGGCTGCCCGCGAGCTACTCGGGCGGCAGGTCGACCCCGCCCGCCTCGCGGACGAAGACACCGACCTCTGGGAGATGTACGAAGAAGTGGAGCCCGCATGACGATCGCCGGACTGAACCATATCGACGGACGCTGGGTACCGGCAGCGTCGGGCGCTGTGTTCGAGCGGCGCAACCCAGCCGATGAATCCGACCTCGTCGGAGTGTTTCCCGACTCGGATGCGGTCGACGTACGCAACGCCGTCGACGCGCTCGACAAAGCCGCGCCCGAGTGGGCTGGGACCGCCCCCGAGCGCCGCGCCGCGATACTGGAGGCCGCAGCAGACCACCTCACCGCCCAGGCAAGCTCACTCGTGGATGAACTGATCCGCGAGGAGGGCAAGACTCGGACCGAGGCCACCATGGAGGTGAGTCGCACACCGATGAATCTGCGGTTCTACGCCGGCGAGGCTACCCGCGCGACGGGTGCGACATTCCCTGCGCCGGCGCCGACAACCGTGTACACCGTGCGTGAACCGATCGGGATCGTCGGTGCCATCACGCCGTGGAACTTCCCGCTCAACATCCCGTCGCGCAAACTCGGTCCTGCACTGGCAGCGGGAAACACCGTGCTCTTCAAACCCTCCGAGATCACGCCGCTGATGGGTCAGCGTCTGGTCGAGGCATTGCTCGCCGGGGGTCTGCCTGCAGGCGCGATCGCTCTCGTCCAGGGCGGAGGGGCAGCAGGTGCCGCCGTAGTCGAAGATCAACGAGTCGCAGCAGTGACGTTCACCGGTTCCACTGCTGTCGGGCGGTCGATCCACCGTTGCGTCGGTCCGGAACGCCGGGTGCAGCTGGAGATGGGAGGCAAGAACCCGGTGGTGGTGCTCGCGGATGCCGATCTCGATGCTGCTGCGGCACTCATCGTCAAGGGTGCATTCGGATTGTCGGGTCAAGCCTGCACCGGAACCAGCCGGGTCGTCGCCGTCGACGAAATCCATGACGCGCTGCTCGGCAAGGTCGTAGCGCGCACCGAGGCGCTGACCGTCGGGATCGGTGCCGGCGCCGCTATGGGGCCGCTCGCGAGCTCGTCTCAGCTGGCCAAGTTCCTTGAATACGTGAAGATCGGCGTCGACGAGGGTGCCGACCTGATATGTGGTGGGACGCGTTGTGAGGAGGAATCGCTCCGCAACGGATTCTTCGTCCGGCCGACGGTGTTCGCGAACACCTCCCCCGGGATGCGGCTTCTGAGCGACGAGGTATTCGGTCCGGTTCTGGCGTTCCAGCGCGCCGCGTCGTTCGACGAAGCCCTCACCCTGGCAAACGACGTTGCGTTCGGGCTCAGTGCCTCGGTCGTCACGAAGAACCTCTCCGCCGCTCACCGGTTCGTTGCCGGATCCCGGACGGGGTTGGTGAAGGTGAATCAGCCCACCACCGGAATGGCGATGAATGCTCCGTTCGGCGGATACAAGCAGTCGAGCACCCAGACGTTCAAGGAGCAGGCCGGCCCGACTCTCATGCAGTTCTACCAATCCGAGAAGACCGTATATCTCTCGCCCGACGCCTGACGCAAGAACACGGCGTACACCACATGCCTGGAGGAAAGACCTTGGAGTTCAAGCGAGTGGCCCGTTCCGGGCAGGTAACCGAAGGCATCGTTCGCCGGTTCTACGCCGACGACTACGAGTTCGCCATCTCCCGGCTCGACGGCAAGGCATACGCGACGTCCAACTATTGTTCCCACCTCGACTGCCTGTTGTCGTCCGGCAAGCTGGTTCAGGACGGAATCGGATGCTCTTGCCACGGGAGCGCCTTCGATCTCGAAACCGGTGAACCCATCTGTCCGCCGGCGACCGAGCCGATCAAGACGTATCCCTGTGAAGAACGTGACGGTGAGATCTTCGTCGGTATCGATCCCACCGAGCCCCCGGAGGGTCCCCGCCGACGCCGGATGCGGTCGGCGTGACATCGCGAAGCATCCGCCCGGCGACGCTGGCGACCGGCGGCATGGTCGCCTCGAGTCATCCGCTCGCAAGCCAGGCGGGCGCACGAGTGCTCACCGACGGCGGCAACGCGGTAGATGCGGCTCTCGCGATGGCCGCAGTCACGTGGCTGACCTTGCCCGGGCAGTGCGGGATCGGTGGCGACGCATTCGCCGTGGTGCGAGAGCCCGACGGTTCCGTATGGACCGTCAACGGCAGCGGGTACGGACCCGACGGAGGTACGCCGGACTTCTACCGCGACAAAAGCCTCTCGGCGATTCCGTTGAACGGCGCCCTCGCCGTCGCCGTGCCGGGTGCACCCGCGGCCCTTGCCACGCTGCACGAGCGCGGGTCGACCATCCCGTTGGCCGACCTGTGGGAACCCGCCGCACGGATCGCCGAACGCGGACTCCCCTGTTCCGCAAAGACCCGCGCCGACGTACAGACCGCCCTGCGGGCTATTCGTTCCGACGTCGGGCTCGCGTCGGTATATACCGCGGGAGGCGACGCCCCACGCGTCGGTGATCGTCTTCCTCAACGGGACCTGGCGCGCACGATCCGCGTTCTTGCCCGGGACCCCGGATCTTTCTACAGCGGATCCCTGGCCGAACGGTGCGTCGCTGCCGTCACGGATTCCGGCGCACCGTTCACGGGTGACGAATGGCAAGCAGGTGCCGTGGTGCCCGCCGAAGCGGCATTGGTCGGGACGTATGCGGGCGCGACTGTGCACCAGACTCCGCTGCCCACACCTGGATGGATGGTGCTGCAGCAAGCGGCGCTGTGTGACGGCGAGTTGGACTCGGAGCGCTGGCTGGGCACCTCGGCGATCGACCGGATGGCACGGGCTGCGACGATCTCCTTCGAAGATCGCTTGCGCTGGTGCAGTTCCGAGAACGACGGTGCCGAGAGGGCACTGGCTCCCGCGAACATCAGTGCGGGCCGAGCACGGCTCGCAGAGCGTGAACCCGTCGGCGCATTCTCCGTGTCGGACGGCGATACGACGTCGTTCGTCGCCGTGGACGGCGAAGGACGAGCCGTGTCCTTCATCCATTCTCTCGCATTTACGTTCGGGGCGAAGCTCACCGTGCCGGGAACCGGCATCGTCCTCAACAACCGGCTCGGACGCGGTGCGTATCTGATCGACGGTCATCCGAACGAGGTGTCCCCGAGACGAAAGCCCCTGCACACGCTCAATGCATGGATCGTCACCGGCAAGGATGGACGGCTGATGCACGCCGGCAATACGCCGGGTGGCGACGGCCAGGTGCAGTGGAACATGCAGTTGCTCTCCCATTTACTCGATTACGGACTCGATCCGCAGCAGGCAGTGGAGGCACCGCGATTCACAGTGTTCCCCGGCTCCGACGCCGACACCCTCGGGAGAGCTCCGGAGTTGCGCATCGAAGCGCGCGTCCCCGACGAGGTTCGGCGGTCGCTGGAGAACTTGGGGCACCGACTGAAAGTTCTCGACGCGTACGGCGCCGAAGGCAGCGCACAGATCATCTCGTTCGACGAACGAGGAGTTCTGCACGGCGGCAGCGATCCGCGGCAGGAAGGGGTTGCTCTCGGTGTCGAATGAGGCTGAATCGGAAACGAGTTCGACTCCGGCACCGCAAGGCCGCTACGTCGCGGCGGTACTTGCCGGCGGGACCATCCGGACAGCGGGAATGACGCCGCGCCGCAATGGAACACTGACCGTCACGGGTAAGGTCGGCGCCGATCTGACAGTGGCGGAAGCACGGACTGCGGCAGCCCTGGCTGTGCGGAATGCACTTTCCGCCGTACAGTCGGTACTGCCCTCCGGCAAGAGCTTTCGTCCGGTGGAGATGGTGGTCTACGTCGCCGCGGCCGACGGGTTCACTACGCTGTCTGCCGTCGCCGACGGTGCGTCGGATGTCATCGCCGAGGAGCTCGGCCCGGAGAATCTCCCCGCACGAAGTGCCATCGGGGTGTACACCCTCCCCGGAGGCGCGCCGGTCGAAATCTCCCTCACCGCCACCGTTCGCTGACTCGCGTGCAACACGAGCGTCACATTCCGAACAAGGTGCACATCAAACCTGCTTCTTCATAGCCGATTTCGCTGTTGACGAGGGATTTGTAGGAGATCAGTATCGTGCGACACCGGGGCGACGCGTGACGAGGGGAAGGTCGCTGCACGGCCCGGCCTCCATTTCCTCACTCGCTGTGCGAGTTCGATAGAAGGAGCCGTACGTGACCGCTGCGCACCTCGTGTTTCTGCTGGGCCTCGCGTCCTTGATCGCGGCGATGGCGCTACGCAAGAACGTCATGATCCCAGCGATAGTCGCGACGTTGGCGACTGCCTTCGCTTTCAGTGGGAGCGTCCCGAACGCAATCATGTCGGTCTTCCGGGCAACCATCACAGCCGGTACTGCGCTGTTCGAAATCTTCATCGTCATCGCTGCGGTGACATCGCTTCTCGCAGCGATGCGCGCGATCGGCTCTGACGACCTGATGGTGCGTCCCGTCAGCCGTTGGATGGTGAACGGCCGCGTCGCGTACATCGTGCTGTTCGGTTTCACATATCTCCTTTCTCTGTTCTTCTGGCCGACCCCGGCGCTTGCCTTGATCGGTGCGGTTCTCCTCCCCGCAGCGCTCAAGGTCGGCCTGCCACCGCTCGGCGCGGCGGTTGCCCTGGCGATCTCCGGGCAGGGAATGTCCATCGCATCCGATTACGTGATCGGTCTGGCACCCTCGATTTCCGCAAGTGGTGCGGGCATTCCTGCCGACGCCATCGCCGACCGCGCCCTGGTGATCTCGCTTATCGTCGGAATCACCGCCGCAGTGCTCGCGTACATACTGACAGTCCGCCCGCAGATGGGAGCGCGCGCAATTTCCGACGTCGAAGCGGATAACGAAAGCGCCGACGGCACAGGCGTCTCCGGAAATGCACTCGCCGGTACACCGTCCGGCGACCGGCCGGAACTCACCGACACGCCAGGTCCGGCCGGGTCGGCCACCTCCGCAGACGTCCTCGAGGTAGAACTTCCGGGCGTGGAGGACGACGGCACAAGGCTTACCGATCGCCCGCAACTCACCCGTGCGTGGGCCATCGGCGTGCCGGCGGCGTTCGCAGCGGTCCTTGTCTACATGCTGGTCGGACGTTTCACCGATCTCGTGCCCTGGGAAGACGGCGCGGGTGCATCTCTCGTCGGAGGCGCAGCACTCGTCTTGATGGCGCTCGTGACGATCACCTCCCGCCGGTCCGAGGCTCTCGAATTCTGCGCCACCCACTTCATCGACGGCCTGTCGTACGCGTTCAAGGCCATGGGGATCATCCTCCCGATTGCGGGTTTCGTGTACATCGGTATTCCCGACTACTCGGGTGCCGTGCTCGGCCTGGGTGAAGATGTCACGCCGCCTGCGTTCCTCTTCGACACCGTTGAAATGGTGCAGCCGTACATCCCCGACAACGGTGCATTCGTGGCCTTCAGCATGCTCTTCATCGGCATGGCGATCGGACTCGATGGATCGGGATGGGCAGGCCTTCCGCTCACGGGTGGACTCGCTGCTGCGCTTGCCCCGCAATCGGGCATGGACACTGCGACTTTGGCAGCGATCGCGCAGAACGGCGCCACCTGGACCGGTGGAGGGACCTTGGTGATCTGGTCGTCGTTGGTCGTGGTCGCCGGATTCTGCCGGATACCGGTGACGGAACTGGTTCGCCACCTCGTCGTGCCCGTCATGGCCGGCCTTCTCCTCGCGACGGGCGTCGCGGTCATCATCTGGTAACCGAAAACTTCGCACTCATAGATTCTGAGACGAAAGGGCTTCTCATGGATTCCGTCCCGTTTCGCTACGATCCGGCGCGGTGCGCACTGGTCGTCATCGACATGCAGAACGACTTCTGCTCGCCCGAGGGCTCGTTGGCGCACGCGGGTTTCGACGTCACCGCTGCAGTCGCGATGACGCCGAGGCTGAACCAACTCATCGCCACGGCACGGACGGCCGGGGTACGGGTGATCTTCGTACGTACCGAACACGACGAGACAACCGACACACGTCAGTGGCTCGGACGAGTGGGCGAGGGTCCCGATGCGGTTCGCACCGGAATCACCTGCCGCACCGGGACCTCCGGAGCGGACTACTACGGCGTCTCCCCCCGCGAAGGGGACGCGGTGATCACGAAGAATCGATTCAGCGCCTTCGTGGGCACCAATCTCGACCTCACCTTACGTTCGCTCGGAATCGATTCGCTTTTATTCACGGGGGTCGCCACAGAAATCTGCGTCGAATCGAGCCTGCGTAGTGCGTTGTTCCACGAGTACTGGGTCTCCCTCGTCGAAGACTGCGCCGCGACCTACAGCCAAGCCGCACACGATGCGTCCGTCTCCGTCGTCGCACAGAATTTCGGCACGGTCGTCACGGCAGAGAAGCTGGAGTCGTTCTGGGGCACAGTGTCGCCATCGTGAGGTGACGGCGGTGGAACAACTCTCCTGCAGCGAGCCCCGGTCCGCCTACTTCTCGTCGAGCCTTTTCGCTCCCAGAACATCCTCGAGCAGCTCGATCGCGACTTCTTCGGGGTCGCGCCGATCAGAGGGATCGCCCGGAGTGGCGGCGTCGGCGAACATCTGCTCGACATCCTCGGGTGTCACCGCCGACGGGTCGGGGGGCGCGAGCGGCACGTAGCCGGGCTCGGGTCCCGGGTCGTCGGGCAGGTCGGGTGCCTCGGGTGGCGGAATGTCGTCGTCGGCACGCGGCACCGGGGGGCCCGCCGGAGTCCCCGACGGACCGGCGGCAACCGGCGGCGCGGGAGGCGGTGTCTGCTTGGCCTGGCTCGGACGGGAGAACCGTGGTTGCCCGGACTGCCTCGACGGCGCTTGCGCGGGCGCGGCTTTCACGGGAACGGCCGGAGCGGACCCGTGCAGACACGTGACTTCGAACGTCCCGCCGAACACGTCGCCGAGGGCGGCGGCGATCACGGTCGCGTTGCGGGGTTCGGCCAACCGCTTGACCAGCGGCGCGGAGTCGTGGACCAGAACGACGCGGTTGCCGTCGACTTCGCGCACGGTGGCGCCGGACAGCATGACCTCGACGGTGCGGCTGCGGTCTCGTACTTTCGCCCTGACCTCGGACCACACCGCACGAATCGCGGCGGCGTCCGGCCCCGCAGCCACGGGTGCGGGGACTTCGGCGGCCTGCGGCGCAACTTCTTGTGCGGCAACCGGCTCCGGCTCGGGGGTGCGTTGCGGCGCCGGAACGGATCCGGGGACCCGTGGGGCAGGCGGCTCTTCGTGTTCGGGCCGTTCGGCGTCAGGGTTCGGGGCGGGGGTCGCCGTGGGTGCCGGATTCCGGTCCGGTGCCGGGGGCACGGCCGGGACGGGCGCAGGCGAGGCGGTCGGGGCGGCAGGGGCCGCGGTGTCGGGTTGCGGAGCCGGCGCCGCCTGGCGCTGGGACGGCCGCTGGAACCGCGTCGCGGCGTCGTCCGGCGCACCCACGGCCTGCGGTGGCGCTCCGGCATCTTCCGGTACATCAGCGGCGATCGTGCGGGCGGGAGGTGCCGCGGGACGCGCCGCGACGATGCCCTGCTCGAGTCGTTCGAGTCGTTGCAGGACAGCCGAATCGGTATCGGAGGCCGCGGGAAGCAGCATGCGGGCGCACATCACCTCGAGCAGCAGACGAGGCGCGGTGGCACCGCGCATCTCCCCCAGCCCGGCGTGGACGATCTCGGCGTAGCGGGTGAGGGTCGCCGGGCCGATGCGCGACGCCTCGTCGCGCATCCGCTCGAGAACATCGCCGGGAACGTCGATCAGGCCGCGCTCGGGAGCGTCGGGGACGGTGCGCATGAGGATGAGATCGCGGAATCGTTCGAGAAGATCGGCCGCGAACCGTCGCGGATCGTGGCCGGCGTCCATGATTTTCTCGACGGTGCCGAACAGCGCGGCACCGTCCGCTGCGGCAAGCGCGTCGACCGCCTCGTCGATGAGGGCGACGTCGGTGACCCCGAGAAGCGCCAGGGCTCGCTCGTAGGTGACGCCCTCGGGACCGGCGCCGGCCAGCAACTGGTCCATCACCGACAGCGAGTCGCGGGGCGAGCCACCGCCGGCGCGAATCACCAGCGGATAGACCGCGTCGGCGACCGGGACGTTCTCGCGGGTGCAGATTTCTTCCAGCAGACCGCGCATGGCGGTCGGGGCGAGCAACCGGAACGGGTAGTGGTGGGTACGCGACCGGATGGTGGGCAGTACCTTCTCGGGCTCGGTGGTCGCGAACACGAAGATCAGGTGCTCGGGTGGCTCTTCGACGATCTTGAGCAGGGCGTTGAAGCCCTGCGTGGTGACCATGTGAGCCTCGTCGATGATGAAAATGCGGTACCGGGACTCGGCCGGGGCGTAGAACGCGCGGTCGCGGAGTTCGCGGGTGTCGTCCACGCCGCCGTGACTCGCGGCGTCGAGTTCGGTGACGTCGAGGTTTCCGCCGCCGCCCGGACCGAGAGCGATGCACGACGAGCACTTTCCACACGGCGTGGACGTCGGACCTTCGACGCAGTTGAGCGATCGGGCGAGGATGCGCGCGGACGACGTCTTGCCGCAACCGCGAGGACCCGAGAACAGGTAGGCGTGGTTGATGCGCCCGGTATCGAGGGCGGTGCTCAGCGGGACGGTGACGTGCTCCTGCCCCACCACCTCGGCGAAGGTCGCGGGTCGATATTTCCGGTACAGGGCCACGCGCCGAGAGTACCGGCGTGGGCCGACACTCGGGCAGGTCGGTCCGGACGAGGGTGACTTGTTTCCCAGGTCCCGGCGACGGCGGGACGCGGCAGGTGCGCGACTTCATATCGACGGCGTTGACTAACGATATATCGCGTTCTATCTTGATCGTGTCACAACAACGAAGGAGAACGCACCATGCGTATTCACGGACACCCCCGCGGCGATCGCCGCAACCCCATCGATTCCCGCGCCTTCCCTGGCGGCCCGTTCGGACCCGACGGCCCACAGCGGGGCGGGCCCCACCACTTCTCCGGAGGACCTCACGGCCGGCCCCATCGCGGCGGACACCCGCATCGCGGTGGACGACGAGGCCGCGCCCAGCGCGGCGACGTGCGCGCGGCGGTCTTGATGCTGCTCACCGACGAGCCGATGCACGGATACCAGCTGATGCAGGCGATCGCCGACCGCACCGGCGGCACGTGGCGGCCGAGCCCGGGCGCGATCTACCCGACCATCGCGCAACTGGAGGACGAAGGTCTCGTCGCGATCTACAAAGACGGTGGACGCAAGCTCGTCTCCCTGACCGACGAGGGTCGTGCCTACGTCGAGAACCCGGAGAACGCAGCGGCAGATCCGTTCGAGGGGCACACCCGCGAAACGGAGACACCAGATCTCCGGGCAGCACTCCACGCGCTGCAGGACGCCGCAAGGTCGGTCGCTACGAGCGGTACCGATGCCGACGTCACCGCAGCACACAAGGTGCTCACCGATGCGAAGAAGGCGCTGTACCGGATTCTCGCCGACGGTGATGCGAGCGCGTCACCCGAAGATGAGTGAGCAGGCCGTGGCCCGCGACTAGCTCCCCGCGAACAACCGGATGCGCTGCTCACGGCTGCGCTCGAGGTGTGCGCGCATGTGCTCGCGGGCTGCGGTCTCGTCCCGCGCCCGAAGGGCGTCGAGGATCTGCGCGTGCTCTTCGTTGAGCACGTCGGGCTCGCCGTAGTTCGACGGCGGGCCGGAATCGTAGATTCGCAACTGGGTGGTCAATCGCACCAGCAGAGAAGTGATCGTGGAGTTGTGCGCCGCCTGCCACAGAGCTTCGTGGAACCGGAAATTACCGGTCCGCACCGCAGCTTCGCCCGTCGCGCCGCAACAGGAATCGTGAAGCCGCTCCAGCCTGGCCAGATCCAGGTCGGTGTGCCGGATCGCAGCGGCTCCCGCCGCCTCCGATTCCAGCGCCACGCGCGCGGCATAGATTTCGATCACGTCCTCGGGGGTCCCCGAGCGCACGCGGAAACCGCGATTAGCGCGCTCGAGCAGCCCGTCGTGGGCGAGCCAGTTCAGCGCCTCCCGGATCGGCGTCCGGGACGCTCCGTAGGTCTCACTGAGCTGAGTCTCGTGCAGTGCCGCTCCGCGGGGGAACTTGCCGGCGAGGATGTCCGAGCGCAGACGGAGGTATTGCTTGGACGTCTGGTCGTCGCGCCCGGTCGGTGGCTCGACGAGGAGTGAGCTCCCCAGGTCTGCCGCAGTGTCCTGCTCGGTCATGTACGCCCCCGTGTCCTGATCCGGTGTGTCCGCCGATTATGCCACCGCCGACACGCGAATACTTGCGTATACGCTATCCTCGTCTCAAAAGCAGCGGAGATCGACGAGAGGATGCACGGTGCCCGACCAAGCGCCACGAGCCGAAAAGGTGCTCATCAGCGCCGAGACGCTGGCACGTGCCCCTCGCGCGTACACGATCCTCGACGCGACCGTGTCCTTCCCCAAGCCGCGTTTCGACGGGGACTACCGTCCCGAATCCGGCTACGCAGCCTGGCGTGAAACCCATCTTCCAGGTTCGCTGCACGCCGATCTGCTCGGAGAACTGAGCGCCCCCCACCCCACCCTGCACTTCTCCCGTCCGGCCGCCGACAGGCTCGCGCAGGCTCTGGCCGCCCTCGGAGTCGCTCCCGACTCGGAGATCGTCGTCTACGACGAAGGCGGGATGACCTGGGCATCGCGCCTGTGGTGGATGTTGCGCAATGTGGGGATCACGGCGCGGGTGCTCGACGGCGGTCTCGCACGCTGGACATCGCTCGGCCTGCCCGTGGACACCGGTGACGCCACCGATCGACCCACCGCGTCGCCGCGGACCGGCCTGATCGATCTCGGCCTGTGGCGGGACCGTGACGATGTTCTCGCAGTCGTGGCAGGCGAGGCCCCCGGCACCCTGGTGTGCGCACTCGACCACGAGCAGTTCACCGGCGCAGCCACCACCAGATACTCGCGCCGGGGGCACATCCCCGGGAGCCTGAACCTCCCCGCCAAGAGCCTGATCGACGGTGGCGTCGTGCGGTCGGCACCGGACGTCGCCGAACTGGCCGACGCGGCCCTCGCCGATGCCTCCCGCCCCCTGATCCTCTACTGCGGCGGCGGCGTCTCCGCATGCCTTGCCGCTCTCGCACTCGTCCGGGCGGGGCACGACCGTCTCGCGGTCTACGACGGATCGCTCGAGGAGTGGTCGGCAGATCCAGCACTACCGATGGTCAGCGAAAGGGCCGGCACCGAATCGGCCGGCACAGAAGGGGAGGGCGACGCATGATGCGATGTCCCCGGTCCTGATCCCGGCTCCGAATCCCCTCTCCGACAGGATCTTCTGTGTCTACTACGACGAACGCCCCCACCGTCGACGATCTGGCCTCCGCCCTCGAAGCGCTTCGCGCTCGGGTTCCGCTGGTCCAGTCGCTCACCAACATCGTCTCCGCGAACTTCCTCACCAACGTGCTCCTCGCCGCAGGAGCCAGTAACGCGCACATCGACAATGCGCACGAGGCAGGAGAATTCGCGCGGATCGCCGGCGGTGTCCTGATCAACCTCGGCACGCCCGACGACGGAACTGCCGTGGCATTCACCCGCGCCGCCGAAGCAGCACACGAAGCGGGAACCCCTTGGGTTCTCGACCCGGTCGGAGTCGGTGGCCTGTCCTGGCGCACCGGTCTCGCCGCCGATCTGCTGAAGTTCCGGCCCACCGCCGTCCGCGGCAACGCGTCGGAGATCATCGCGCTGGCCGGACTCGGCGGGGACACCCGCGGGGTCGACAGCGCCGACGAAGCCGCTGCCGCGGTGCCCGCGGCACTCGCGTTGCTCGAGCACGCGGACGTCGTATCGGCATCGGGCCCGGTCGACTATCTGGTCGGACGGGACCGCGACGGACACCTCACCGGACTCCGCATCGCCGGCGGCAGCGCGATGCTCCCCCGCGTCACTTCCACCGGATGCTCGCTCGGAGGGCTCGTCGCGGCATACCTCGCGGTTGCCCCGACGCCGCTGATCGGCCTCGCTGCCGCTCACGCCCACGTGGCGGTCGCGGCCGAGATCGCCGAGGAGAACTCCACCGGTCCGGGTTCGTTCGCGGTGGCCTACCTCGACGCACTGTTCACCGTCGACGCGGCGACGCTGCGCGCCCGCGCCCGCATCGACACACTCGATCTCCCGACTAAGGACGCACACTGATGGGCATCAAAACCTTCTGGTACCTCACCCAGGCGGACGGCGACTACCCCTGGACCCCCGGCGGGTTGTACCCGGTCGACGGGCAGCGACAGATCGAACTGGCCAAGACCATCGACGACGGCGGCTTCGACGGTGCGCTCGTGGCGACCTGGCCGAACGACCCGTTCATCTCGGCGACGTGGGCTGCCGCGCACACCAAGAAGATGAAGTTCCTCGTGGCGATCTACGCCAACATGACGCCTGCGCGTCTGCTCGCCGAGAAGGCACTCACGTTCGACGCGTTCAGCGGCGGCCGGTTGATGATCAATTCCGTCAACGGCCGCGAGAACATCCTCACCAAGTACGACATGAACGTCGAGCACGACCGGCGGTACGAACTCGGAGAACAGTACTGGGACGAGTTCCGCCGCATCTATGCCGAAGGCACGGAGTCGAACTTCCCCAACACCCCGCTGCGCATCGATCCGCCCGGCGGCGACCACGCGGTACCGCTGTGGGGCACTGGCGATTCCCCGGCGGGACTGCAGAACTCCGGAAAGGTTCTCGACGCGTACCTGGTCATGCTGCGCGAAAACGCTTTCGTGCAGGACAAATTCACCGCAGCACGCGAGTCCGCGGCCGCCGCGGGCCGCGAGTTCACCGACTTCGGTGGACTGTCCGGCGTGATCGTGCGCCGCGATCGCAGCGAAGCGATCGACCGGTTCCGCTCGCTGTTCGAGAAGACCGGGATCGACCGGATCCGCGAGGTTCTCGACAACGCGGTGCGCCGCCGGACCGGCGGTCAGCAGACCCTGGAAACCTTCACAGCCCGCGACGCGCAGCGGCAGGGATGGGTCGACTCCATCAACGCCGGCAAGCTGCCCGAGCCCGAGGACCTCTACCTCGGCGACGGCCTGTACGCGGGTATCACGGCGTGGTCGCCGCTGGACATCTTCGCCACCGGATCGTCGGCTGTGTACTACGTCGGGGAACCGGACGAGATCACCGGTCACGTGCGCACGCTGCGCGACACCACCGGCTTGACCACGCTCATCCTCGCCGGATGGCCGCTGATCGACGAGGCGAAGAACGTCGCGGAGTTTCTGATCCCACGGTTCCGCGAACTGTGATCCCGGCGAAGGCGGCCTAGGTTTCCTTGGCCGCCTTCGCGGCAGCCTTGGCTGCCTTCTTGAACTCGCGCACCTCGAGAAGCGTCTGCTGGTCGACGACATCCGCGATCGATCGTCGCGAGTTCTTGTCGCCGTAGGCGCCCGCGGCCTCTCGCCAGCCCTTCGGCTCCACACCGACCTGCTTGCCGAGCAGCGCAAGGAAGATGCGTGCCTTCTGATCGCCGTAACCCGGCAATGCCTTCAGTCGTTTGAGCACTTCCTTGCCGTCCGGGTCGCCGGACGTCCAGATCGCTGTGGCGTCACCGTCGTAGTGCTCCACGAGGTACGCGCACAACGAGTGGATTCGTTCACCCATCGATTTCGGAAACCGGTGCACGGCCGGCGGCTGCGCACACACCGCGACGAAATCGTCGGGGTTCATTTCGGCGATCTCGTGGACATCGAGTCGGCCGAGCCGATCCGCGATCTTCTTCGGCCCCGCGAAGGCGGTTTCCATGGGGACCTGTTGATATGTGCCCACGGACTGTGGACATATAACGATCGACCCCCGAGGTGTTAGCGCACCTGCTGGGGGTCTAGGCCACAACGGAGATCCGCCGTCATGAACCATGGAAGCAGTGTAACCACAGCTACCCGCCCTCGTCCTCGGACGTTGTCACGACACGACCGGGAGTGGATCTACGCCAATTGCTGCGCCCGTCTGGAGGCGCACGGAGTCAATCCTCGGCGGGCGAAGACGGTTACCGCCGTCTACGAGTACCTGGAACGGCTCTCTGCTGTCTTCCCTGACAACACCGACGCAGACGATCCGATGGTGAACCCTTCGGTCGAGCGGATCGCAGAAGAGACCCGGTCGAGCCTCCGAGGCGTGAAGCACGCCCTTGCTCGTCTGGGAGATCTCGGGCTCGTTCGTACCGTCCGGCGTACGGGCCGGGCGGCATGGCGTGCGCTCACCAATTCGATTGGCCGGATGCTCGCGAAGCGAGGTGCAAACAACACACGTCGCGAGGTGCAAACAAGCACCCGCGCAGGTCAGCCCCCCTATATATCTCTTTATGATCAGAAAAATGATCAGCGGGCAGGGTCGGCACCGGCGGAACGTCGCGGATGGGCGTCGTCTACGCCGACGACCCCGACGCCTCCGAGGTTCGTCCCGACGCCTGCAACCGGTTCGTCACCGGAACTCCGGGCCAAGCTGCGGACGGGCTGGCGGAACCTCGCGAAGCGAGGGGATCGGTTCTGAGAGCCACGCTGAGGGTCTTACGGGAACTCGGTGGCAGGTGGCGTCACACTGTGCTCGAGGCCATGGTCGGTGCATCCCGCCACGACACGCCGTACGGGCCCCTGAACGTGCACGTCGGCAAGGTGCGACCTGGGAATATCACACCTGTAACTCACAAGATCCTGGGTTCTGTGTATCTGTCGGACACAAGGTGTAGTGTCTAGACCGCCAGACAGGACAAGGCCCCCACCCGGGGGTTAGATCCCCGAGTCGGGTGCGCTTGAATGCATTTCTCCGATGCCTTTCGAGCGTAACTCAGGCTAGCTTGCTCCTCCATACGGGGGGTGGGTTTCACGGGATCGTTCTTGATTTCTCCGGCGGAATGGGAGGTGGGGTCATGAACCCCATCCGTTCAACTCGCGTGTCCCGCAGCACCAAGACCGTTCGTGTTCCGGTGCGGATCAAGAGTGGTAGTACCACCACGACGAAGTCTGTGCCTGTGAAGGTCAACACGGTCACCCGCACGACCACGATTCGGGGGCGGTGAAGATGAGTAAGGGCAAGGGCTCCGGGAAGGCGCGCAGTGCCATCACCGGAAAGTACGTGAGCAAGTCCTACGCGACCTCTCATCCGAAGACAACCGTCGTGGAAGGCAAGAAGAAGTAAGGGGCCGGTGCTGGGAGTTGCCTCGGTGGCTCCCAGCACCTACCTCTATCCGGAAGTCTGCTTGAGCGTCCAGGTAGCTACGGCATGGCGCGAGTAGTCGAGTAGTCGAGTAGTCGACTCTGCGATCACCTGCGGAGCATCACGTACTCGGCTCGCGCCGTACGCGGCGAGCCACTGAAGATCTGCGGGTCTCCGTCGAGCGCGTACCGCTTGCCTCTCCACTCGACCTGCGACTGAGCACCGAGCAACTCGGGGTAGCCGACCAGGCGCAACCGGTACTTGATCGAGGTCTCAAACCCGATCTTCTGTGTCTCCGGGCTGGCGCTCATCACGCCGATGTTGACCGGCTGCACAACAGCCTTGAGGACGATTCCCACCTTCGACGGCTTGGTGAACTTGTTGCCGTCTTCGTCGATGGTCAGGGTCTCGGGGTAGACCGTGACGGTCTCGTTTCCACGGTTGAGGATGCTCACGATCAGCCACCTGCCCCGAAGAACGACGACTCCCGGCGCGGTGCCACGAGGTTCGGCACCAGCGAGTGCATCTTGCTCGGTCGAACACCGAGCGTCTGCCACTCCTCGGGGAGCAGCCGTAACGTCCCGTCGGCGGTGTAGGCCTTCTGATACGAGAACCCACCGTCCGACTCGGAGACGAGCCCGTCTCCGTGCAGAACCACCCGTAAGACAGCCTCAGCCTCGATGTCGACCACGTCTGCCTGGTCGATGTCTCCGGCTGCGATCTGTGAGGCCAGATCCGGGATCCGGCGAACGATCATGCGTTCGACCTGTTCGAGTCGACGTGCGACCATCGCGGTTTCCTCGGGCGTCAGCTCGCGCCCGAGTACTGCCTGGACATCCTCAGCGGTTGCGTGAGCCATCGCGCATCTCCTTCCGGTTGGTCTTCAGAACGGAGAGGAGCTGCTTCACGTTCAGCTCCGGGTGACCACGCCGTGGTCGGCGCAGTGTGTAGTTCTTACGTGGCATCTGGGATGCCTCCTGTCAGTACTTGGTGATAGAAGTCGGCAGCCGACAAACCGGCTGCGTTCATTACGGGAGCGGCCAGCTCGTGCCCGCGACCAGGCACAGAGCCATTGAGCCAGTCGGCTACGTTGCCCCTCAGCGACTGGTAGTCACCGGGGGTACACAGACCCCCGAGTAACCGGAGATCGTTCGGGAGAAGGGCAGCCAGAGCCTCAGGGCTCGAGGCTGAAGGCTTGCGATTACGTCGCCTGGTCTGCGACATCCCAGTGCCTCGGGCCATGGCTAGTCCTCCTCGGCAGGTGCGAAGTTCAGTCGAGCGAGGAGCTGGGCGAGCAGGGCCCGCTGGACGCGGACCTCAGCGATCAGCGGATGGATCACCATTTGGCCGGCACTGCCTCGGACTGTCAGTGGCTGGCCAGCAGTCGCACGGTCCAGCTCGGCGATGGTGTCGGTTACGCAGCAGGTGTGAGCGAGGATCTCCAGCTTGGCTGGCTCGTTGTCCAGGTCGTACTCGTCCAGGACGGTCTTCCAGAGTTTCTGGCCTGCCGACCCGAAACCCTTCGGCATTCGTGGCCGCATAGGCGTTTCAACCCCTTAATGAAAAGTAGGAAATAGCCCTTGATCAGGGCATCTGGTGAAAAATCAGGTTCTGAAAACCGCACGTGATGTCTCGGGCGCATAACGTCCCGGTCAAAGAGGGGGGTGGGAGGGGATACCCCCTGGGTAGGGGTCGCACCGTGTCTGACCTGCGTAAACGTCGGATCGATCGGTGTCACGAGGCTGATCCAGCCTGCAGGCAGAGACTCGACACCAGACAACCTCAAGCAGAGGCCGGACTACCCGACCTAGAGACCTCGGCAGGACTCCCACCGAGGACCAGGCCTTACCTCCTCGGCCTCCAGCCTCAGGGCCTAGACCCCACCTGACCAGACCTCCACCCGAGCTACCTCGGCTCGGGGGCCTGGGCACCCTCCTGGGCATAGAGCCCTGGCTTGTGCAGCCTTAGCCGGTAGTGACCCGTCCTCTGCGGATGTCCTGCCACTGCTTCGGGGTCACGCCTGCCTCCATAGCCAACGTGCGGAGCTTGAACCCGAGGTCGAGATACCGGCTGCATTCGTCGCTGAGGGCGACTACCTGTGCCCACAACTCGTTGGTCAGCTCGAAGTCTCCGAGTGCCTCACAGGCCCGTTGGGCGTTCTCCAGCTCGTGCGCCACTGTGCGGCAGAGGTAACAGCAGTACTTGCGCTCCTCGAAGGCTGTACCCTGGCAGCCTTCGCGCTGACACGGAACGAACGTACGGGGGTTACTGGTGTTGGCCATGGCGGGTCTCTCCTTTGTGAGGGCGTCTGAGACGCCAGAAGGGCACCTCGTAAGGTGCCCCTCCAGCGTTGTATTCAGTTGTGCCCGAACAGGATCAGTCGTTCGGGGTATGTCAAGTTGCTATCAGGCAGCAACAGCGTGCAGGCGCACGATGCCCGACGGGTTGGCATGGCCGAACCCGATTCGAGCCACGGCGCGGACCTGAGTCGCGTCCGAGCCAAAGGCGGCATCGGTGGACATGGTCACCGCGGTGCCCTTGCGAAGGACGGTCATCACCTGCGAGGAGTCCAGGGCCCAGGCGTTGCCAGCGGTCACCGCAGGCGAGACCAGGGCGATAAGACCAGCCAGCTTGATGCCGTCGTCCACGCTCTCGATCAGGCCCTGGTTCGAGCCGGAAGCGGTCTTGGCCTTCGAGAGGGCCAGGGCCACGTCAGGGGCCAGAACGATATGGGTCAGCTCGGCACCGTTGGCCATCGCCTTCGACTTGGCATCGTGGACGTAGTCGAGCGTGGTCCAGCCTGCGGTCGTATCGACGACCTGGACACCCTGGACCGAGAGGAGACCGCTCGGGCCGTGGGTGACGGTGTCACCGAAGAACGCGGCATCGACCTTCTTGCCGATGTCACGGGCCAGTGCCTTACCGATCATCGCGGCCACCGCCGGATCGGTGTCCTCGACCGACTCGTTGGAGACCTGGGTCAGACCGGCGACCTTGGTCGGGACCACGACGACCTCGTTGGTCACCGGATCGACGAGCGTGATCGGGGTGTTCTCGGCGTACCAGCCGGTCTCGGGATCGGTGACCAGGATCGGGAAACGAACCTGATGCTTACCGGTGTTGACGACGGTTGCAGCCTGGAACGCAACCGCCTTGTCGGTGATCTCGGCATCGACGAGCTTGCCGTAGTCCTCGGGGGTGAAGGCGTTCTGCAGGGCGGTGTTGGTGGTAGCCATGAAATGTCCTCCTGGACAATAGGAAAGGCCCCTGGCTCGATTGCCAGAGGCCCATAGGGGTAGTGAATCAGGAGACGGTCACAGACCGAATCCCATTGAGGCACAGCCTCGTTTGTGTTGAGCAGCGGTCACAGACCACTACCCGAAGATCACTTGAACATCGCATCCCACGACGGGGTGGGCTGCTTCGGCTTCGAACCTCCGGTGCCCTGGGAAGGGTCGAACGCGGGTGCGTTCTTCCGGAGGCCGGGACGCTCGGTCAGGACAGCCGCTACATCGGCGGCCACCTTCTCGGGGTCGACGTTGCCGTCGTCGTCCAGGTAGTCGGTGAGGGTGTTACCCGAGAGGGTGAACAAGTCGCTCCCCATCGCCAGCTCCGCGCTGGCGATCCGCTCGACCTCGGCACGCTGCAGCCGTTCGAACCGAGCCTGCAGGGCGGTCACCGTCTCGCGGGCCTCGTTCCGCTCTACCCGGTACCGGGCTTCTTTGTTCAGCTTCTGAGAGCCGTCCTCGGCTCCAGGGGTACCCGTGGGTGCCTTATCGGTAGGCACCCCGTCAGCGTTGGACTCAGGGCCGGGAACAGGGGTCTGGATGTCTTGGTTCTGCATATCTCTCCTTGGCTATGGGTAGCGGCGCATGAACAGCGCCCGTCGTAGGTCGGTCTCGTCGATGTCGTCGTCCAGCCCGAGCCGGGCGAGGATCACGTAGCGGTTCGGGTGTCCGTGCTCGAACCACGCGAGGTCTCCGGCCTCGTGGATGGCTCGGACGTAGTTCTCAGACCGCGTCAGATGCAGCTGGAACGCTGCTTCCTGCTCGTGTGCGTTCGGCATGCTCAGTCCGTCCAATGTGTGACGGTCAGACCTTCGTACGGGTGTCCGTGGTGGGATCCGAGATGGACGGCAGCCTCAGGGCTGACTTTCCACGTACGTGCAGGTGCTCCGTGCTCAGCAGCCCGTACGGCTGCGTCGATCAGTGCGTCCATGTGATCTCTCCTTGGATATGCGAAAGACCCCGTTGTCGGCGGGGCCTCGGTTGGCGGATGTCAAGTTCTGGATCAGCTCGAACACGGATCAGGGAGCTGGGCCCCCAGCTCGGAGATGCGGGCCTCAGCAGCCCGCAGCCGGATGCGAAGGTTCTTGGCCTCGTTGTTCAACTTCCGGACCTTCTCGGACTTCGTGTCGAAGTTCTCCGCTGTATGCAGCCGCTTCCTCAGCTCGAAGCCTTCAGACCGCAGCTTGAGGATCCGGTCCTGCCAGTACGCGGGCAGCTCGTGGAGCTGGGCGTTCTCAGGGATGTTTGCCATGGGGTACCTCCTGGGGTTGTCGCGGCATCTGGCCGCGTGTTTGGTGCTGTACGACCTCCGTGGGCCGTGCAGTAGGTGAGTCAGTGTGTGTCGAACGCGCCGGAGGCGTACGCCTCGGTCAGTTGCCGAACTACCTCGGCAGGTTCGACGGGTACGCCGTCGTGTTGGAACTGGACGCCCGCGCTCTCGAAGGCGCGGACAACGGTCCAGGCGGCAGACTTACCGATCCGTTGGCGCTTCTCACGCTCGGACCTGCATCGGCGGCAGTAGCCACCGTTGTCTCGGTCGGCGGATGTTCGGATCTCGTGCCCCTGAGGGCACTGGTTGACGGGCATTAGTGCCTCTCTTTCAGCATCGTTAGTACTCATGGTTTGGGTCAAATGAAAAGGGCCAGAACGTATTCGACGTTCTGACCCGAAGATTGTGGGGTACCCCTCGGTCTGCCGTAACAGACCGAGGGCTGACTTCCCTCAAGAAACACACGGAACGGTCACCCGCCGTTCCTATCCGCTGCTGCCACAGCGGCTTGCCGAGGTCGATCACCTCGAGAAGTTCAGGCGGTCGATGGGGAGAGCCACCGACCGACCTCCGGGTGCTGGAGAACACCCGGATGCGGCGATCACCGACTGCAGGTCGGGATCAGCTCGCAAGCTTGCAAGGGGGTGTCTTTCCCCTTCGCAATATCAGTACAAAACTGGAACACAGTATTTGACCCCTAAGCGATGTAACTCATATTTGGGACGGTCCTGATCCAGGATCCATGAGGCTCGCCGGCCGAGGTGCCAGTGCCGTTACGCGACCCCTTCGGCCTACCCGGCTGAGGATTCCATCCGGGGTACCGCTCCTGCATGGCTTCCTTCCGGCGCTTGCGTAGCGCCGCCATCCTCTCCTTCGCAGCGGCATTGTGTGCCACGTGCCGCGCTTCAGAGCACTCTGTGCAGTACTTCGGCCACCGCGCGGTGTCGGTGCTTCCGTCCTTCTTGTGCGAGATCTTCCGGCGCGTGTGGACGAGTCCGCCGCAGTCAGCGCACGGGCCGTAGTAGACGCGGAATCCCCAGAACTGGACCCAGGCTCCGCCCGTCGACGTCACCTCTTGCCGGTACACGTGGTCCGGGTTCTCGCGTCGCCACTTGTCGACCTTGTTCGGCACCAGCTTCGCGGCCTGGTTGCCCAGTGGGCGGACGAACCGGATGCCGGATGCCGAGGTCTCGATCTCGCCGAGGCGTGCTGTTGCGGTGGTGTTCATGTCTCTCCTCATGATGTGGTGTGCTGGATGTCATAGCTAGATGCGGGCCCCAGACCCGCAGCTCATCGGTGGTTACCGGTCGGTAAGTTCGCGCCGTGGCTGGCATCTGCCGCACGAAGGCTCACGAGCCGTCCCGGCCCCTCCACACTTGATGGGGCCTAGGGATGGCGAGGCCGAGGAAGGCAGATGGCTGACACCAAAAGAAAGCGCACCGAAGGTGTCCGATTACGCCATTCTTTGAATGGCAGAAGAATTGTCAGAGAGCCATTCTTTGGGTCTTCCTGGAGCCATTCTTGACCCTCCAGATGCGCCATTCTTTGCGCTCCAGATGGCACCTCCAGGTGCCTCCAGATACCCCCCTGAGGGGGATATTCTTTGACCCTCAAAGAATGGTTATTGGGGCCCCTTAAAGGGGTATATTATAATAATCTCTAGATAGGGATTTCTTAAGGAAATCCCCTAGTTCGGGAACCCCCTAAAGGGGGTTCCCTCACTCTGATCCTGCAACTGGAAAAACCAGATCAAAGATTTCCTTGTTACGCGCGCCCGCGTAGGGAGGCAAAAATCCCTCCTGACCAGCGTATACGCTGAAACGGGCGTCTAGCGTCCACGCTGACGCACTGAAGGGTGCTACCCACCCACTCACCCACACATAGGTAGGTTCGGCCCTCAGCGTGGCCCCTGGGGGCCACTACGGCGGTCTTCAGATTGCAGGCATGACGACATGTCCGCCGGATCGGACGGACCGATTCCGACAGTACCCCCGTCGAGATCGGGAGGCAAGAGATTGCTATCGGTCAGAGAATATACGGGCGCGGCTAATTTGGAGTGCCGGCCCGATTCAATAAAGAAACAAGTCGACAATTCCGAATTGTCGAATCGGTACTCCGACGGAATTGGAATTGCAGGATTCCAGGTACGGTCCAATTAATCGTAGTCGCAACAATTGCAGGGGCCTGCCTCTTTTGGCCGGCCCCGGTCAGTCGACCTTTATGGTGGCCAGGTCGGGCTTCGGGAGCCCGTCGAGGTCCAGACGCTCCGGCAGCTCGGGCATGTTCTTCGGCGGCATCATCGCCATCTGCCGCAGCCCGTCGCGCATGTGCTTCGGGTACACGACGAAACGGGCACCGTGGTCGATCATCAACTGACGCTTGTCGGAGGTCTCCCAGACCTCGCGGTACGTCTGGTCTGTCTCCTCGGTGACCCAGCCGGACGGACGCGATGGCGTGGCGGCGAGCTGGTCGCGTTTGGCGACCTGAGCCTTCATCCGTTCCGCCCACTGACGTACGTCCTCGGGCGTGGTCAACAAGCCCATATCGGATTCCATCCGCAACCGGTCGAGGGTTGCTAACACCTTCTCCAGCTCGGCAGCGTGGTCCTCACCCTGGACGAACACGCGTCGGGTGACCTTGGTGTCTCCCCATTTGGCCAGGAACATCCGTTCCAGCCTGACATCGGCGTCGTCGGCCCGGACGCCCGTGCCTTTGCAGTTGAGCGGAGTACGCCCGCACCGGTAGTAGCGATGCTCCGCAGTGACCTGTCCATTGGAGTTCTTCCTGACAGACGCCTGTTGTGCCAGCGAGGCCCCACACGGGCCTTCACCGCATGCTGGGCAGCCTGGGCAGCCGCAGATTCCTACACCGAGCATCGGGTTGGTGGACGCGGTCGGCGTACGACCGTTGAGCTTGCGGAGGTGGGCAGCCTCTTGGAGCTGCTTCCAGGTGGCAGCGTCGAACGTCGGGGGTGCGAGCCGGATCGGCTCTCCCTCGGGGTCGAGCACGACGACTGCAGCCGACCCCTTGCCGGTCATCTTCAGACCCTGCGTACGCGGCGAGGTCATGGCGTCGATCACCGTGCTGGTTGTCCACGGTCGGGACTTCGGAGGGTTGCCCTTGGCCACCCGAGCCCGGTCCATATTCGTCAGGGCCGCACCATCGCGGCACTCGCAATCCAGGACGTGTGCATCGGTACATCGCGGATCGGTGTACCCAGCGTTCAGCCACGCTGCGATGCGGATATATGACCAGCCGTCGAGCAGACGGCGTGCCATCGAATGCAGCAGCCGGTAACCGATCTCGTCGGTGGCCAGGCCCTTGCCCTTACCGCTGGGATGCTCCACGACCTTGAACCCGAGCGGAGGGACACCCGATGCCCACCGATCCATCTGCCTCAGCGCCCGGTGTGAGTCCTGGGCGCGGGACTTGAACCGGTTCAGTTCGAGCTGGGCGAAGAACGAGCCGAGATAGACGAACAGCTCAGCCATCATCGCGTCGATGCCTTTGGAGACTCCGGGCCGGTAGTCGAGCGTGAGACCGTCGTCGGCGAACGCAACGACCTTGTGTCGCTCCTCAGCCCACCGGGCGAAGTCGACACAGTGCCGGGTCGACCTGAATGCGCGGTCCATCTTCGACCAGACGATCACATCCCACTTGGAGGCACCCTCGTCGGTCAGCCAGGGACCGAGGTCGGGCCGGTCCTCGGGCCGCTTCTCAGCCGACACGCCGAGATCCTCGAAAGAACCTACGATCTCGTATCCCTTGGCTTCCGCCCACTTCCGGGCGGTTTCAAGCTGCGCCAGATGCGACACTTTCTGCGGTCCCTGGACTACTGATACGCGAGCGCCAACGATTGCGCGTACTCTGTGGGGAAGTTCGGTCACGGTGCAAGGGTACCGCGACCTGCTGATCGAGCAACATCCCGATGAGCAACGCGGCCGGATTCTGCGAGAGCAGAGCGTCGGCGTCGGGATCCCCCACGAGATTCAGCGTCGATTCCATGGGTCGATCATGCACCGGTCCGCACAGTCGCCGCCACAGTCCGGCCCCGACGGCGGCGCTCGATCGGTGACGCACTTGCGCGGCACCGGTGCTGAACCAGACATTCACGACAGGCTGTGGAAAACGCGGGGTTGCGTCATCTCAGCTGATCAGACGCATGGATTCCGAGTTGTCCACGTTCGGTCCACCGGATTTCCACAGAGTTGTCCACAGCTTGGGAATAGCGCGGACCGTCGTTTCCCTTTCGGGTTACCCGGCGTACTGCCGGCCGAGCAGACTAGGGCTACGCCTCGAGGAACTTTTCCGTAGCTGCAAGCAGCACGCAGGTCGCGACGCCGTCCATCGCCTTCTCGAGCTCACCGAGCGACGGGAAGCTCGGCGCGAGCCGGATGTTCTCGTCCCGCGGATCGTTCTTGTAGGGGAAGGCCGAACCCGCGCCGGTGAGCGCGATTCCCGCGTCCTTCGCGAGCGAAATGACGCGCCGGGCGGTGCCTTCGACGACGTCGAGGCTGATGAAGTAACCACCCTTGGGATCGGTCCAGGACGCGACCTTCGAATCCCCCAGCCGATCTTCGAGAACCCGGCGGACGAGGGCGAACTTCGGAGCGAGAATCTCGCGGTGCTTGGCCATGTGGGCACGCACGCCGTCGGCGTCGCCGAAGAATCGGACGTGCCTGAGCTGATTCACCTTGTCCGGGCCGATGGTCTTGACCCCGAGGTGCTTCTGGTACCACGCCAGATTCTCGGTGGAGCTTCCGAAGAAGCTCACGCCGGAGCCCGCAAAAGTGATCTTCGATGTCGACGCCAGTGCGAAGACACGATGGGGATGGCCGGCCTGCGCGGCGAGTCCCAGGATGTCGATCGCCGGCGCAAGATCCTCGGTGAGCGGATGCACCGCGTATGCGTTGTCCCAGAAGATCCGGAAGTCGGGAGCCGCGGTCGGCATCGAGACGAGTTCGCGTGCGACATTCTCGCTGTACACGACGCCGGTCGGGTTGGAGTACGTGGGCACCGCCCACATGCCCTTGATCTGCGGATCGTTGGCAACGAGATCGGCGATCAGACGCACGTCGGGTCCGTCGTCGCGCAGCGGGACCGGAATCATCTCGATGCCGAGCGACTGCGTGATGGCGAAGTGCCGGTCGTATCCCGGTGCGGGGCACAGGAACTTGACCACGGGCTGCTGCGACCAGGGGCGGGGCGAGTCGACCGTGCCGTGCAGCAACGACCAGACGACGAGGTCGTGCATGACTTCGAGGCTCGCGTTGTTGCCCGCGAGGAGGTTCTCGGCCGGGATGTTCAGCAGTTCGGCGAAGATCGCGCGCAGTTCGGGCAGGCCGGTGAGGCCGCCGTAGTTGCGGGTGTCGGTGCCGTTCGCGTCGCGGTAGTCGTCCGCGCCGGGCAGCGACAGCAACTCCGCGGAGAGGTCGAGCTGTTCGGGCGACGGCTTGCCGCGAGTCAGGTCCAGCGTCAGCTTTTCGGTCTTCAAGCGCTCGTAGTTCGAGGACTGGCGCTCGTGCTCTGCGACGAGTTCCTCATGGCTCATCAACCCGAACTGGGTTTGCCTAGGCATGCGGAGGGACCTTTCACCGTGCACGGTGACACGGGCATCGGCGGAGATTAAGAGGACCCCGCGCACCCGGCAGAGCCCGTTGACCCTTGCTGCCTTCCGGCCCTGGGGGAGTTCACAGGATGCGCGCCGCGCGGGATCCATCGGCAAGTGTAGAGGACGTACGGCAGGGCGCGCACCACCCCCCTCCCAGGGGCTGAAATCCACGGTTCGACCTGCCCGTTTGGTAACTCTGACCGGACATTCGCTATGCTTCCCCACGGAGGATTCGCCTAGTGGCCTATGGCGCTCGCCTGGAACGCGGGTTGGGTTAACGCCCTCAGGGGTTCAAATCCCCTATCCTCCGCCACGAGACCCCCGTGGGACGCGCAAGCGGCCCGCGGGGGTTTCTGCATCCTTGCCCTCGGGAGTAGCGGCGAATCCCGGAGTCATACGGTTCGGCGGGTCCGGCGGATTCCGACGACGAGGCCCACCACGCAGGTCAGCACTGCCGCGAGGACACCGCGTGCGACAGCCGGATCGGCGACCGCACCTCCGAGCAGTGCCCGTTCGGCGTCGACGATGTAGGTCAGCGGGTTGAGCAGCGCGACCGTCCGCATCCATGCGGGTCCCGTATCGAGCGGCAACATCATTCCCGACAGGATCAGGAGCGGGAACAACAGAGTCTGCTGCACGGTCCAGAACATCCACTCGCGGTTCTGGGCGGCGAGGGCGAGCGCGCAGGACAATGCGCCCACCCCAATTCCGAACACACCGAGCAGCGCCAGTCCCGCGAGTACGTGGAACGGGTACAACTCGAAGCCGAACGGCACACAGACGAGCACGATGAGCAGGCCTTGAATCACGAGCGGCGCGAACTCTTTCAGCGCTCGTCCCACGAGCAGTGAAGACCGGCACAGTGGGGTCGCGAGGACACGTTCGTAGGAGCCCGTCATCAATTCGTACAACAGGTTCGAACCCGTCATCGAGGTGCCGAACAGCGCGATCATGACGATGACGCCGGGCACGAACCACTGCAACGTCTCGGCGGTGGACCCGACGCCGAGTGCGCCCGTGAGGAGCGGGCCGAAGAGCGCGAGGAACACGAGGGGTTGCAGCAGCGAGAAAACAAGGCTGAACGGGTCGCGGAGCAGAAGCAGGATCTCGCGGATGAACACAGCCGCGGTGTCGGCGGTGAATTTTGCGGCCCCGGCCCGTGGTGCCGGCGCGTCGGCGGGGTGGGAACGAACCGGTGAGACGTCGGTCTGCATGTTCACGACGCGATCTCCTCTCGCAGCCGTCGACCGGTCAGATTGAGAAAGACGTCGTCGAGGCTCGCCTGCGTGAGCGAAGCGGACAACACCGTCAGGTCGGCAAGGCGCAACGCCTCGAGCGCAGCGGGAAGACGCTCGGCGCCGTGAGTTGTGGCAATGACGACGGTGACTACATCGCCCGAGGCCTCGGTGTCCACGGCTCCGATGCCGGGCGGGAGAGCCCGGCGGACGAGCCCGGCCGACTCGGTGGCGTCGAGTCCGGCGGGCGAGGCGACGCGTGCGGTGATGACGTCGTCGGCGTACTCGCGTTCGAGATCGCCCGGTGACGCGTCGGCGACGATCCGGCCGTGGTCGATCACCACCACTCGTTCTGCCATCTTGTCCGCTTCGTCGAGGTAGTGCGTCGTGAGCACGATCGTCATGCCGGTGCGCCGCCGGAGTTCCTGGATGTGCTCCCACAGATTGGCTCGACTGTGCGGGTCCAATCCCGTGGTGGGCTCGTCGAGAAAGAGCAGCGGAGGCTCGTGCATGAGACCTAGGGCCACATCCAGCCGGCGCTTCTGCCCGCCGGAAAGCGACTGGATGCCTCGCTTCTCGAGCCCTCCGAGTTCGAGGGCCTCGATGAGTTCCGCGGCACGACTGCGGTATCGGCGTGCGGGCAGGCCGTAGAACCGGCCTTGGTTGTACAGCTCGTCGCGAACCTTGTAGGAGTAGCCTCCGCCGTTGCCCTGGCCGATGTAGCCGATGTGTGCGCGGACCTTGTCCGGATCGCGGACGACGTCGAACCCGGCGACCGTCGCCGTGCCCGATGTCGGCGCCAGGAGGCTGGTCAGCATGCGCATCGTGGTGGATTTCCCGGCCCCGTTGGGGCCGAGGAAGGCGACGAGTTCGCCTTCGACAACGTCGATATCGACGTTGTCCACCGCGTGAATCGCTTCCTTCTTACGATGGAATGTCTTGGTCAGACCGCGTGCTCGGATCATCCGATTCTCTATTCGTACGTTGTACTGGAATAGGCGGGACCAGATTATCATACGATGTACGTAAATGAACCCCGAGAAAGGACCGTCTTTGCCGGCCGAGCCCGAGAACGCAGAAGAAAGGGAAGCGGACCGCACCGCCGAGGTGACCCGCCGTCTCGCACTGCTGTGGGCCCCCACCGAACCGAAGACCCGGGGACGCAAAGCGAGCCTCACGCGCGCCGCCGTGGTCGAGGCCGCGATCGCTGTCGCGGACGAGGGCGGCCTGGACGCACTGTCGATGCGCCGGGTCGCCTCCGCGCTCGGGTTGGGTGCGATGTCGCTCTACACGTACGTTCCGGGCCGGACCGAACTGATCGACCTCATGATCGACGTCGCCTATTCCGAACTCGACCTGCCGGTGCCCTGCACCCCCTGGCGTCCCGCGCTCGCCAAGTACGCGCGCGAGCACTGGAACCTCTATCTCCGGCATCCCTGGATCCTGCAGACGAACATGTGGCGGGCACCGCTGGCTCCGCACGTCCTCGACGCGCAGGAAGCCGCCCTCCGCATACTCGTCGACGAGGGCCCCACCGAGCGGCAGGTGGTCGAAATCATCAGCGTGATCGACAATTTCGTGCAGGGTCTCGCACGAGGTGCTATCGCGGAGAACCGGGACAGAGAGAACACGGGCCTCGACCGCGACGCCTACTGGATGTCGATGAACAGTTTCTGGGAGGACTGGTTCGACGTCGAGCGTTACCCGACGATGACCCGGGTGTGGCAAGCCGGGGGCTTCGACGAGCCGGACGGACCTTTCGAACCGAGCTTCGAAAGGCTCCTCGACTCGGTCGAACTCACCATCGCGAAAAGCCGGGAGTCGCGCACCTCGTGACCAACCACGCGACAACCGGATTCGCAGACCTCACTCGCAGGCGACGCCGTCCAGGTCGCGGTCCATCTCGGTCCGGTAGCCCGGCTCACCGGCATAGAGCGGTGCCGCTCCTGCAGCCCGGGCAGCCGTGCAGTTCTTGTAGTACGCACTCGCCGGTGCCGGCGCGGGTGCGGGCGCGGGTGCCGGTGCCGGCGCGGGCGCGGGCGCAAGAGGCTGGGGCTGGGGCTGGGGCTGGGGAGCGACCGTCGTCGGTATCGGCGTCGCGGTACCGGTACCGCCCGCGGACGGCGCGAGATCTGCTGCCGTGCCGCCACATTCGGTGAGGATTCTTACCATCGCATCGCGCTCGGCCTGCGTCACCCACAACCCGTACTCGGCCTTGACCTGGACCTGGCGCGCGACGTACGTGCAGCGGTAGGGGCGATGCGGCGGCAACCAGGTCGCAGCGTCGCCGTCGCTCTTACGCTGGTTGGTGGGGCCGTCGACCGCCTGAAGGTTCCGTGGATCGTTCGCGAAGTTCGCGCGAGTCTCCGGATCGAGTTGCTGCGCGCCCTTCTGCCACGCATCCGACAGCGCCACAACGTGGTCGATCTGCACCGCGGTGGAGGTGTCCTGGCCGCGAACGAACGCGATGGTGGTGCCGGTGTAGGCGTCGTGCAGCGTGCCCGAGGCGACGACGCAGTCACGGGTGCCCGGCTTGTAGACGATGTCGACGAGGTCACGCCGCAGGATGTCGTTGCGGGTGTCGCAACCGTTGTGCCCGAACTCGACCGAGACGTCGTCGCTCCATGCCTGACCGAACAGGGTGCGGTCGTAACCGGTCTTCGGCGCACGGCCCTTGATCGGCACGGTGGTCAGCCGCGACAGCGCCGCCGACATCGACGAGACGTCCCCGGAAACCGGCGGGGCGTCCGCGGAGGCCGGCGGAACGTCCCCCGCCGCCACCTGTCGCGCGGACGTGGACGCGGCTGCAGCGGAAGTGGTGCTCGACGCCGCTACGGAGGTTTCGGTGGTCGCGGCGGCAGGGACGGCCGACGCGGTGTCGTCGTCCGCGGCACCGCACCCCGCCAGAACGAACGCGGCGGCCGCCGTCGCGGCGAGCACACGGACGCGGAACGTTCGGCGTAAAGCCATGGAGGGACTCCTGAGATACATGAGGCGGGTGTCGCCTGCTCATCGCCCGTCACACGGTGAGCCGTTACATCCGCGTATCCGCATCGGCTTCCGTCCCTACTATTGCCCCGTGCCCGAAAACAACAAGGAGTTGCAGGCGCTGACGGTGGCACTGTCGGCACTCGCGGGATTCGTCGACGCTCTTGGGTTCATCACCCTCGGCGGAGTGTTCGTGTCGTTCATGAGCGGCAACTCCACACGGTTCGCCGTCGAAGCAGCCGACGCCTCATGGCGCACCGCTGCTCTGATCGGGGGCATTGTTGTCCTTTTCGTGATCGGGGTGATTCTGGGTGGCGTTATCGCGGAACTCACCGACCGCGACCGCAAAACGCGGAAAACTGCGGTTCTCGTCGCCGTCGCGGTGCTGCTCGCCATCGGTTCGCTGAGCGCGATACCCGGGTGGATCCCGGTGTCCGTGACGGCGATGACGCTGGCGATGGGTGTCGAAAATTCCGTGTTCCGGCGCAAGGGCGAGGCAACCGTCGCCCTCACCTACATGACCGGTGCGCTCGTGAAGATCGGGCAAGAGGTAGCGTCCGCATTCTTCGGCGGCCCACGCTGGGGCTGGCTGCCCTACCTCGGCCGATGGGGAGGTTTGGTGGCGGGAGGATTACTCGGAGCCTTGGCACACCACCTGTTCGGCCTGCACGCCCTCTGGATCGCGACCGCGGTCGCGGCCGCGCTCGCCGTCGCGGTGCGGTTCCTTCGCTCGCCGGAAGTACAGAAGACGGCGTGACAGCGAGATTCGGATCGGTGCGGACCGTTATCCCCGTACGCTCGTACGGTGGCCCGCTCCGCTACGGTGCATCCATGCGCGCCCGCCCCTACGCCACCACCAGCCCCACCAGGCTCGCCGCGGCACTGCTCGAAGTTGCCGCCCGCAGTGGACTCGAGGCAGCAAGCGTGCGCGAAGTCGCGAACGAGGCAGGCGTATCGATCGGCGCGGTGCAGCACCACTTTCCGACGAAGGACGAGATGCTCGCCTACTCGTTCCGCGCCCTCTCCGACCGGGTACTCACCCGCCTCGCGAACGTCGATCCCGACATCGACCCGGCGCGGACACTGTTCGCCGCGCTCAGTCAATTGCTGCCGCTCGACGACCAACGCGGCAGCGAGGTTCACGTGATGGCCGCGTTCGCCGTCCGTGCAGTCACTTCCCCGTCGCTGAGCGTGATCCGCAGCTCGACGCTGTTCACCGTTCGCACCGGCATCGCAACCGTATTGATCAGACTGGGCGCCCCGGATCCGGAGACGCGCGCAACGCTGCTCCTCGCCGCGGTGCACGGACTCGCACTCGATGCCGCCTCGAGCCCGGATCTCTACCCGCGCGAATACCTGACGCACGCCTTGCACACGCAGATCCAGCTCGCCCTGCACGGCGCGGACGCACACTGAGCCCGGCTCGGAGAAGTACACCGATGCCACATTCCGGAGATCGACCGGACGCCACGACAGGCGCCGGCCGGTTCGCCCCCAGCCCGTCGGGCGACCTGCACCTCGGCAATCTGCGCACCGCCGTACTGGCGTGGTTGTTCGCGCGCTCCACGGGCCGGCGGTTCCTGTTGCGAGTCGAGGATCTCGACCGGGTGCGGCCCGGTGCCGAACAACGACAACTCGCGGATCTCGCGGCCCTCGGGCTCGACTGGGACGAGCAGGTCGTGCACCAATCGCGTCGAATCCGTCTGTACGAGAATGCAATCGACCGTCTCACCCGCGCCGGACTCACATACGAGTGTTTCTGCACCCGACGAGAGATCCAGCAGGCCACGTCCGCTCCGCATGCTCCCGCGGGAGCGTATCCCGGCACCTGCCGCGACCTCACCCCCGAGCAACGGGATGCGAAACGATCGGCGGATCGTGCCCCCGCGATCCGGTTGCGCTCGACTACGCAGTGGTTCACCGTCCACGACGTCCTGCACGGCGACTTCACCGGTGTCGTCGACGACTTCGTGCTCCGCCGCAACGACGGAACACCCGCCTACAACCTTGCTGTCGTGGTGGACGACGCGGCCCAGGGGATCGACCAGGTGGTGCGCGGCGACGATCTGCTCACCTCCGCTCCGCGGCAGGCATACCTGGCGACCGTGCTCGGACTCGAGGTTCCGCACTACGCTCACGTGCCGCTCGCACTGAACCAGGAGGGAAAACGGCTCGCCAAACGGGACGGGGCGGTGACGCTCGCCGACCAGGAGGCGCAAGGGCATTCCGCCGCCGACGTCCTGGGAACCATCGCGGTGTCGTTGCGCCTCGCCGATCCCGGTGAACCCGTGACGCTGCCGTTGCTGCTCGACCGCTGGGACCCTGCGCGAATGCCGCGCGAACCGTGGGTCTTCCATCCCGATCGGGATGCGTGAGGACGAGTGGGACGACAACCGAAGTGGTGCTTTTCGGCTGCCGGGCACGTACTCTGCGGTGGAGCAGACGTTCACCGATTCCTGCGGAGAGGGCACCGATGAGTACCGGTGGTTACGACCCGAACAAGGACCCGCAGAATCCGGGCGGCGATCCCTATCCGTCGCAGGGTGGGGACTACCCGCCTCCGGGCGGATATCCTCCGCCTCCTGCCGGCGGCAACTATCCCCCGCCGGGCAACTACCCGCCCCCACCCGGCAACTACCCACCTCCCGGTGGGAGTTACCCGCCACCGGGGGGCTATCCACCCCCGCCTGGCGGTAACTACCCACCCCCACCCGGCGGATACGGGCCCGGGGGTTCCGGTGGTGGTTTCGGACCGACGCAGTTGAGTGTCGGCGACGCGATCTCGTTCGGGTGGCGCAAGTTCAGCGCGAATCCTGGCGTCTGGATCGTGATGGTCGTCATCGCCTTCCTCATCCAGGCCCTGATCAACGGAATCTTCAACGGCTTCGACTTCACGGTTCAGGAGAACGACGGCTTCACCAGCGCGTTCTCCGCCGCCGGTCTGATCGGATCAGTGGTCAGCGCGATCGTCGGGTATCTCATCGAGGCCGCATTCGTGCGCGGAGCGCTCAGTGAGGTCGACGGCCGAAAGCCCGCGTTCGGGACATTCGTTCAGATAGCTCCCGCCGGTGCGGTCATTCTGACCGGCCTGCTCGTCGGCCTCGGCACATCGGTGGGTCTCGTGTTGTGCATCGTGCCCGGTCTGGTGTTCGCGTTCCTGGCGTGGTGGGCGATGCCCTTCGTCATCGACCGGAACCAGGATGCGATCACGGCTATCAAGTCGAGTTATCACGCGATCAGGTCGAACGCGGGCACCCTGTTCCTCCTCGCGCTCGCACTCGTCGGTCTCAACATCCTCGGCGCGCTGCTCTGCGGCCTCGGTCTGCTCGTGAGTATTCCGGTCACGATCATCGCCTCGACCTATGCCTACCGGATCACCACAGGGGGTCCGGTCGTCGCCTGAATCCCGTCTTCCAGCTGTCCGTTACACATCGCTACAAATCGCTGTCGATGCGCCGCGGTTACGTTGTACCGTGGCGCGTTGCCATGCCGATCGACAAGGAGTCAGATGACAACCGGTGGATACCCACCCCCTTCGCAGGACCCGAACAAGCCCGGCTACCAGGGCGCTCCGTCGCACGGTGATCAGCCGTACGGCGGCCAGCCCGCCGATTACACCCAGCAGGTCCCGAACCCGATGCAGTCCGGGTACAACCCCAACGACCCGTCCCAGGGCGGGCAGTACGGTGCACCTCAGAACGGAGCACCCCAGTACGGATCACCCCAGTACGGATCACTCCAGCACGGCGCGGGGGCCACTCAGTACGGAGCACCCCAGTACGGCGCACCCCCGCAGGGTGGACCCCAATTCGGTGCACCCCAGTACGGTGCTCCCCAGTACGGCGCACCCCAGAACGAGCAGTACGGCGCGACGCAGTACGGAGCCATGCCCGGATTCCCGCCCGCGCCCGGAGCCGGTTTCGGCCCCACCCAGCCGGGCGAACTGCTGCCCCGACTCGGTGCCCGCATCCTCGACGCGCTGATCGTCGGCATCCCTATGGCGATTCTCACCAGCGTGGTCGTCTTCGGTAGCGACAGCGGGTTCATGGCCTTCGTGATGTCGGTGCTCTCGGGCGTCGCGGCGTTCGCATATTGGACGCACTTCGAATCGACCAAGGGCGCGACCATCGGCAAGAAATTGCTGGGTCTGTCGGTCGTCGGACCGGACGGCGGACTCCCCACCCGCGAGCAGGCCGCCAAGCGCAACGCCTTTGTGGCGCTGCAGATCTTCAGCGGCATCCCCTTCCTCGGCTGGCTGGTCAGCCTCGCTTCCCTCGCTGCATGGATCGGCGTCGCCGTGACCATCGAGCAGGACAACGGCAAGCAGGGGTTCCACGACAAGTTCGCCGGAGGCACCCGGGTCGTCAAGTCCTGACCCCGCACTTCCGCAGCGGGCCGCGTCCTCCCGGACGGGGCCCGCTGTCGTCGCGCGACTTCGCGATCATCGTCGCGTGATGCTTGGATGGCCGGGTGACACAGCACGAAACGAACTCCCCATCTTCCACCTCGCACCACGCGGCCTTCGCCCGCGTCGGGCGCAGTTCCTACCCGGGGATCGTCGTACTGTTCACCGCGGTGCTGATGATCTCCAACATCTGTGCCACGAAGGGAATCGCCTTCTTCAGCGACACAGACGTCTCCCTCGGACCGCTGCAGATCCTCCCGATCATCACCGACGGCGGGTTCTTCCTCTTCCCGCTCGCGTACATCCTCGGGGACGTGCTCAGCGAGGTGTACGGATTCGCCGCGACCCGCCGCGCCGTCTTCTACGGATTCGGTGCGGTGGCCCTGTCGGCTCTGGCCTTCTGGGTCGCGCAGTCGTTGCCCGCCGCCGAGTTCTACCCCAACCAGGAGTCGTTCGAAGCGGTGCTCGGTGTGGTGCCGCGGATGCTCCTCGCGGGTCTGGCCGGCTATCTGGTGGGCCAGTTGCTGAACTCGTACGTCCTGGTTCGCATCAAGGAACGCACGCAGGAGAAACATCTGTGGGCGCGTCTGATCGGCTCCACCGTCGTCGGCGAGTTCGCCGACACCCTCGTCTTCTGCTCCATCGCCGCCGGCGCGATCGGTATCTCCACGTGGGACGACTTCGCGAACTTCGTGGTCGTCGGCTTCCTGTGGAAGACGCTGCTCGAGGTGGTGCTGCTCCCGGTCACGTACCGCGTGATCGCGTACGTGAAGAAGCGTGAACCGACCTACGCTCCGGTTTCGGCCGCCGCCTGACGCTTCTTGGCGTAGAAGCGGCCCAGGGTTTCGGCCTTGTGTTCGTCGAAGTAGCCGCCTTCGATGCTCAGACGAATATCGTCGACGAGGCGCACGGTGAACCGCTCGTTGTGGATCGTGCACAGCGTGGACGCGAGCATTTCCTTCGCCTTGAACAGGTGATGGATGTACGCCCGGGTGTAGTGGGTGCAGGTGTAGCAATCACAGTTCTCGTCGATGGGCGTGAAGTCGCGACGGAACCGGCTCGTGTTGATGTTGAATCGTCCGTCGGGGTGATAGATCGCCGCGTTGCGCGCCACCCGCGACGGGTTGACGCAGTCGAACGTGTCGGCTCCGTGCTCGATCGCCACGAACACGTCGTCGGGTTCGCTGATGCCGAGCATGTGCCGCGGCTTGCTGTCGGGCAGTTCCTCGCAGCACCAGCGGACGATCGTGCCGAGATTGTGCTTCTCGAGTGCGCCACCGATTCCGTACCCGTCGAACCCGCGGCCCGACTCCCCCACGATCGATTCGAGGCCCCGGCACGCCTCCCTGCGGAGATCCTCGTACTGCGCGCCCTGCACCACGCCGAAGAGTGCCTGGTAGGGGCGGTGTGCGCGCTCGGCGGTGAGTTTCTCGTGCTCGGCGATGCACCGCACCGCCCAAGCCTGCGTCCGCTCGATGGAGCGTTCCTGGTAACCCCGCGTGTTCATCAGCGTCGTCAGCTCGTCGAACGCGAACATGATGTCGGCGCCGAGCTGGTGCTGGATCTGCATCGACACCTCGGGGGTGAACCGGTGCATCGACCCGTCGAGGTGCGACTTGAACGTGACGCCGTCGTCATCGACGCGGGCGAGTCGTTCCTTCCCGTGCGCCATGACGTCGTCGTTCTGCACGCCGACCGCTTCCATCGCGATGACCTTCTTGAAGCCCACACCGAGCGACATGACCTGGAAGCCGCCGCTGTCGGTGAACGTCGGGCCGTCCCAGTTCATGAACTTCCCGAGCCCACCGGCCTCGTCGACGATGTCCGATCCGGGCTGAAGGTAGAGGTGGTAGGCGTTCGCCAGCAGCGCCTGCGCACCCAACTCCTTCATCGCCTCGGGCAGCACGGCCTTGACGGTGGCCTTGGTTCCGACGCCGATGAAGGCGGGCGTACGGATGTCACCGTGCGGCGTGTGGATGGTGCCGGTGCGGCCCAATCCGTTGTCGAGTCGGGCTCCGACCGTGAAAAACGGGTCGGGCGGAACCGGTAGCGCGGAATCGGTACTGCGAAGGACACTCACCCGACGATTGTGGCAGGTCACCGCTACCTCGCCGACGACCGCCCGGTGCTCGGCCTTCCGGACCGGTGTTCAGTCTCGGCGACGGGCACGGGCGATCGCCTTCCCGATTTCGTCCACCCACAGCACCACCGAGCCGACTGCGATTGCCAGCAGCCATTGGGTGCCGGTCAGGGAGGTGGTATCGAACAGACTCTGCAACGGGCTTGCCTGCACCACGCAGATCTGCAGCACGATCACGACACCGATCGCGATCCAGATGGTGTGGTTGGTCAGCGTCTGCAGCGAGAACACCGAACCGATATTCGAGCGCACGTTGAACAGGTTGAAGACCTGGAAGAACACGAACGTGGTGAAGGCGAGGGTGGTGGCGAACAGCGGGTCGTCGGCGCTGTCGGGGAACAGGTCCGGCCCGAAGCGCAACACCAGGAGAGTGCCGACGGCCATGACGATGCCCAGTCCGAGGATGCGCTGGATCCGCGACCGGGTGAGCAGCGCTTCCTTCACCGGCCGCGGGCGGCGCTTCATCGCGTCCGGTTCCGTCGGATCCACTCCGAGGGCGAGCGCGGGCGGACCGTCCATGATGATGTTGACCCACAGGATCTGCAGTGCCGTGAACGGAGCACCGCCCGCGAGGCCGAGAGCTCCGGCCGCCAGGAAGATCAACACGAATCCCCACGCGGTCGTCAACTGGAACTTCACGAACTTGACGATGTTGTCGTAGATGCCACGGCCCTCGGCCACGGCGGCGACGATCGTCGCGAAGTTGTCGTCGGTGAGGATCATGTTCGCGGCACCTTTGGAGACGTCGGTGCCGGTGATCCCCATCGCGACGCCGATGTCGGCCTGCTCGAGCGCGGGTGCATCGTTGACGCCGTCGCCCGTCATCGCGACGATCTGCCCGTCCGCTTGCAGGGCCTTGACGTACCGGATCTTGTGCTCGGGTGCCACGCGCGCGAGTACGCCGAATCCTTCTGCCCGGGTGCGCAGTTCGTCGTCGTCGAGGGCGTCGAGGTCCGAGCCCGACGCGGCGGTGCCTCCGATGCCCAGCTGGCCGGCGATCGCGGAGGCCGTGACGAGATGGTCGCCGGTGATCATGTGCACTGCGATGCCCGCCTCGTGCGCGACCTCGATGGCTGCCTTCGCTTCCGTTCGCGGCGGATCGACGATGCCCACCACCGCGTAGACGGTGAGATCGGAAACCAGGTCGTGCAACGCGTCCGAATCCCCGCGCGGCACCGCGTCGAGGTCGCGGCCGGCGATCATCAGCGTCCGCAGGCCGTCGGACGCGAGCCCGTTCACGGCCTCACGGATCTGCCGGCGCCCCTCGTCGTCGAGGGGAACCGGGCCGTCCGAGCTGTCCACGGTGACTGCACGTTCGAGCAGCGCACCGGGCGCACCTTTGGCGAAGCAGCGGAACCGCCCTTCCGGCAGGGCATGGAACGTCGCCATGAACTTGTAGGCGGAATCGAACGGAACCTCGGCGAGGCGGGGGTGTGCGGCGCGCGCACCGTCGACGTCTATGCCGCCCTTCTCTGCGAGCACGACCAGTGCGCCCTCGGTGGGATCGCCGACCAGCACACCGTCACGCACCGTGGCGTCGTTGCACAGCCCCATGGCAAGAAGCGCGTCGGTGAAGTCGGGGGTCGGAAGTCCGTCACCGACAAGGATCTTGCCGTCGGTTCCGTATCCGGATCCGGTGACGCGGAACGTGCGGCCCCGCACCAGCAACCGCTGCACGGTCATCTCGTTGAGGGTGAGGGTGCCGGTCTTGTCGGTGGCGATATGTGTTGTGCTGCCGAGCGTTTCCACCGCGGCGAGTTGCTTGACGATCGCGCCCCGCGCGGCGAGACGCGACGCTCCCATCGCGAGGGTGAACGCGACCACCGCAGTGAGTCCTTCGGGGATGGTCGCGACAGCGAGGGAGACCGCGGTGACGAGCAGATCCGACCACGTCTGTCCCCGGAGGAGCCCCAGGACGAACACGAGCGCGACGGTGACGATGGCGACGATGGTGAGGGTCTGCGCGAGCTGGCCGATACGCCGCTGCAGTGGAGTCTGCTCGACGCCGGCACCGCCCAGAAGGGTGGCGATCGCACCCATCTCCGTGCCCATACCGGTTGCGGTGACCACCATTTCCGCGCGGCCCCGGGTGACCTCGGTGTTCATGAACAGCATGTCCGTGCGGTCGCCGAGAGGCGCGTCGGGAGCCTCCACCGGGTCGATCGACTTGTCCACGGGGTGTGATTCGCCCGTGAGTGCCGCCTCGGCCACCTGCAATCGAACGGCCTGCACGAGCCGTCCGTCCGCGGGTACCGAGTCGCCGGATTCGAGGAGAACGATGTCGCCGGGTACGAGTTGCTCCCGGGGTAGCGATTGTTCGCGGCCGTCACGGCGCACCCGCGTGGTGGACACGGACATGTCCTTCAGCGCCTGCAGACTGTTCTCCGCGCGCCGTTCCTGCACGAAGTTCAGCACGGTGTTGAGTGCGATCACCGCGAAGATGACGACCGGGGTCTCCCACTCGCGGGACACCACGGCGCTCACGACCGCGGCGACGACCAGGACCAGCGTCATCTTGTCGGCGAGCAGGGAGAGCACCTTGCGCCACGCCGGTGTGCCGGCCACCTCGGCGATCAGGTTGGGTCCGTGCTCCGCCGACCGCTCTGCCACTTCCGCTGTGGACAGCCCGCGACGCGTATCGACACCCAGCGCCTCGGCCACCTCGGGTGCCGAGGCGGTGTGCCAGGTCTGCGCAGTTGCCACCTGCATAACGGCTCCTCGGTGTCGTAGATCGATCAGTCCTCACCGTACTGTGAGGAGACAGTCATGGGGTTCGAGTGCACCCTGGCTGTGTTCGTGGTGAGCTAGGACAAAGACGCAGCGAGTTCGAGGAGTGTCCCGTGAGCGAGATCCCGAATGCCGACGAGCCCACCACCGTGCTCAGCGACGAGCAGAGCTGGGAACTGCTCGCATCCGAGAAGGTGGGCCGTCTCGTGGTCGTGGTGAACGGCCGCCCCGAGATCTATCCGGTCAACTACGCGATTCGTGACCGGAAGGTGTACTTCCGCAGCGGGGAAGGCAGCAAACTCGCCGAACTGACCGTGTATCCGCAGGTCGCCTTCCAAGTCGACCACATCGAGGCGAACGATGCGTGGAGCGTGGTGCTGCACGGACGCGCACACATCCTTCAGCACTTCAGCGACGTGCAGGCCGTCGATGCGCTGGGCCTGACGACCTGGGTGCCGGATTCGAAGTTCAACTACGTCGAGCTGGTCACCTCGGAGATCAGCGGCCGAAGGTTCTCGCTGGTCGAGCACTGACCTCATGACCCACCCGGACGAGAACCGGCGGTTGATGCGCTTCATGCTGCTGTCGGTGGCTGCCGCACTGGCCACGATGGCCATGAAGGCGCTGGCTGCTGTGCTCACCGGCTCAGTGGGCCTGCTGTCGGACGCCCTCGAGTCGGGAGTCAATCTCGTCGCCGCGGTGGTGGGACTGATCGCGCTGCGGGTCGCTGCGAAACCCGCCGACTACAACCACCAGTTCGGGCACGGCAAGGCGGAGTACCTGTCGGCCGCCGTCGAGGGCACGATGATCTTCGTGGCGGCCACCGCGATCCTGTGGTCGTCGGTGGACCGGCTGCTGCATCCGCAGGCGGTGGAGCAGCCCGGTATCGGCCTGGCGTTGTCCACGGGCGCGTCCGTGATCAACCTCGCGGTGGGACTCGCGCTGCTGAGAGCCGGGAGGCGCCACCGCTCGATCACGCTGGTCGCCGACGGCAACCACCTGCTCACGGATGTGTGGACCTCGGTGGGAGTCCTGGCCGGCGTCGCGCTCGTGGTCCTGACCGGCTGGGATGTGCTCGATCCGATCGTGGCGATCCTGGTAGCGGTCAACATCCTGCGTATCGGCTACGAACTGGTGAAGCAGTCCGTCATGGGGATGCTCGACGTGGTGCTCCCGGACGAGGACGTCGCGGCGGTCGACGCGATTCTCGACCGGTACCGGGAGGGCAACTCCGTCGTGATTCTTCCGCCGCGCACCAGAGAGGCCGGCCGGCAGCGCTTCGTGTATCTGACCGTGCGGGTGCCCGGCGACTGGACCGTCCGGGCGGGCCACGATCTGCTGGACCGGCTCGAAGCCGACCTTCGCGGAGCACTGCCCGGAACGGCGGTCTTCACGCACCTCGAACCGACGGGCCCAACTGCCGACCTCTGACTGCCGGTCTCGGATCCCGCGGTCGAAGTGCACCGACGCGCTTCCCACCACCGGCGGTTGTTGTCGCAGACGGACCCCGCACGTCGCGAAGGGGCCTAGCGTAGGGAAATGGGCACACCGCTGATCACCATGAACAACGGAGTCACCATCCCCGCGCTGGGGTTCGGTGTCTTCCAGACCCCACCCGAACAGACACTCGCCGCGGTGACCACGGCGTTGGACACCGGCTACCGGCACATCGACACCGCAGCCGCATATCTCAACGAGCGTGAAGTAGGCCAGGCTGTCGCGCAATCGCGTGTGGAGCGGTCGGACATTTTCCTCGAGACGAAGATCTGGATCACCGATTACGGATACGACTCCACCCTGCATGCGTTCGACAAGAGCGCCACCAAACTGGGCGTCGAGCAGATCGACCTGCTCATCCTGCACCAGGCGTTGCCGGGCGAGTTCGACCTCACGATCGACGCCTACAAGGCGCTCGAGACACTGCTCGCGGACGGCAAGGTGCGTGCCATCGGAGTCAGCAACTTCATGCCGGACCATCTCGCCCGGCTGATGGATGCGACGTCGATCATCCCCGCCGTCAACCAGATCGAAGTGCATCCCTACTTTCGCCAGCCCGCCGTGCTCGAGGCCGACGCCGAAGACGGCATCGTTTCACAGGCATGGTCGCCGATCGGAGGAATCACGTTCTACCGGAACGGTTCCCACGGATCGACTCTCGACGATCCCGTGATCGGCGAGATCGGCCGGGCGCACGGCAAGACACCGGCTCAGGTGATGCTCCGATGGCACATCCAGGAGGGACGCCAGGTCATCCCGAAATCGGTGACGCCGTCGCGGATTGCCCAGAACTTCGATGTCTTCGACTTCGACCTCACCGCCGAGGAACTCGCCGCGATCGACGCCCTCGATACCGGGGTGCGGGGCGGACCCGAACCCGAAGCCGTCACACGTGAGAGCTTCGGACTCGAGATTCCCGAGCCCTGAGTCCGGACACGTGCGGGCCGGCGCCGCCCGCTACGTGCCCGATGCCACGAGGCCGGCGCCGAGGCCGAGCATGAGGACCGCGACACCGCCGTCGAGGATGCGCCACGCGTTCGGCTTCGCGAACCAACTCTGGAGATGGCGCGCGCCGTAACCGAGTGCGGCGAACCACACGGCACTCGCGGCGATCGCGCCGACTCCGAACAGCCACCGGCCCGGGTCGCCGTAGTGGTTCGCGACCGAACCGAGCATGAGGACCGTATCGAGGTAGGTGTGCGGGTTGAGCCAGGTCAGCGCGAGGCAGGTGGCGAGCGCTGCGCCGATGGTGACGGCGCCGCCCGGAGCGGCGGCAAGCGCCGACGGGTGCAGGGCACGCCGTGCAGCCATGAGGCCGTAGCCGATCAGGAATGCCGCTCCGGCCCAGCGGATCACGGTCACCGCACCGGGGGCGTGGTCCAGCAGAGTGGAGATCCCGGCGATCCCCGCGGTGATGAGAATCGCATCGGAGATCGCGCACACCGCGATGACGGGCAGCACGTGCCGGCGCGCGATGGCCATCCGCAACACGAAGGCGTTCTGCGCGCCGATCGCGACGATGAGGGACATGCCCATGCCGAATCCGGCGACGACGAGATGCATGCCGTCCAAGGTAGGAAAGGGCAGCGATGAAGAACAGTTGATTTTTCTTCATCACCATTAGAGTTGCTTGATATGGAGGCCGACTTCGCACAACTGCGCACATTCGCCGCTGTACTCGACGAAGGCACGTTCGACGGTGCCGCCGCGGTCCTGCGCATCACACCGTCCGCGGTGAGCCAGCGGATCAAAGCGCTCGAACAGCATGTGGGACAAGTATTGCTGCGTCGCACCCGCCCCGTGACGGCCACCGCAGCGGGCGAGGCGGTGATGCGACTCGCACGCCAGGTCTCGCGGCTCGAGGCTGACACCGAGGATGCACTCGGTCTGTCACCCGGTGACGGCAATCACGTCCCGATGTCGCTGGTCGTCAACGCCGACTCGATGTCGACGTGGATGCTGCGCGCACTCGCGCGCATGCCGGAGCGCCACCAGGCACTGTTCGAGTTGCACCGGGAAGACGAGTTCCACTCCACCGAGTTGCTGCGCGACGGCACCGCGATGGCCGCCGTCACCTCGGTGCCCGAACCGGTGCAGGGCTGCACCTCGGAAAAGCTCGGAGCCATGCGCTATTACGCGATGGCGAGCATCGATTTCGCCGACCACTGGTTCCCCGAGGGGATCACCGCCGCCGCCCTGCGCGCAGCGCCCATGCTCAGCTTCGACCGCAAGGACGACATGCAGGATCGCGCTCTGCGCCGGGTGACACGCGCGCGACTCGATCCGCCCCGCCACTACATCCCGGGAGCACTCGAGTTCGTCGATGCGGTGCGCCTGGGGCTCGGCTGGGGCATGTTGCCCGAACCCATGCTCACCGACACGACGGGGATGGTCCACCTCGCCCCGGGTCGCCCCTTCGACGTGCCGCTGTACTGGCAACGCTGGAAACTCGAATCGCCGGTGCTCGACTCTCTCACCGAGGTGGTCCGGCGCACCGCCCGCGAAGTGCTGCAGTGACCGGGTAGCGCCGACCTCACTCGACGAGGACCTTGAACTGGGCGTCGTACAGGCGCGCGTATGCCCCGCCCGCCTCGAGCAGACCGTGGTGGGTGCCCTGCTCGACGATATGCCCGTCCTCCATCACCACGATGCGATCGGCATCGCGGATCGTGGAGAGCCGGTGTGCGATCACGAAACTCGTGCGAGCGTCGCGTAGGCGGGCGGTGGCCTGCTGGACGAGCAGTTCGGTGCGGGTGTCGACCGAACTGGTCGCCTCGTCGAGGATGAGGATCGTCGGTTTCGCGACGAACGCACGCGCGATCGTGACGAGCTGACGTTCTCCGGCACTGAGGCTGCCGTTCTCCTCGTCCAGCACCGTGTCGTATCCGTCGGGCAGCGCGCGCACGAATCGATCGACGTAGCTCATCCGCGCAGCCGACATGATCTGGTTCTCGGTGGCGTGCGGGTTGCCGTACGCGATGTTCTCGCGAATGGTCCCGCCGAACAGCCACGTGTCCTGGAGAACGATCCCGATACGCGAACGCAGTTCCTCCCGCGACATCTGCGTGATGTCCACCCCGTCGACCAGGATGCGGCCGGAGTCGACCTCGTAGAACCGCAGAATGAGGTTGATGAGCGTCGTCTTGCCCGCTCCCGTCGGCCCCACGATCGCGACCATCTGACCGGGTTCGACCTGCAGCGACAGATCCTCGATCAAGGGGCGGTCCGGCACGTACGAGAAGGAGACGTGTTCGAACTCGACAAGACCGTGACGACTCCACGGCATGGTGGGCGCCGGAGATTCCGGTTCCTCCTCCGGCTCGTCGAGGACGGCGAACACGCGCTCGGCCGACGCCGACGCCGACTGCAGAAGATTGACCATCGCACCGATCTGGGCGAGCGGCTGGACGAGTTGCCGGGAGTACTGGATGAGGGCCTGGATCTCACCGAGAGTTGCGGTGCCCGACGCGACGCGCAGGCCACCGAGGACGGCGATCACCACATAACCCACGTTGCCGAGAAACGTCACGAGGGGCATGACGAGACCCGAGACGAACTGCGCCCGGTACGACGCCTGATACAGCGATTCGTTGGTCTCGGTGAACCGTGCCTGAACCTCGGAGGTGCGGCCGTAGGCGGTGATGAGCTCGTGGCCCGTGAACGCTTCCTCGATCTGACCGTTGAGGACGCCGGTCGCCTCCCACTGCGACGCGAAGTGCCGCCGGGAGCGTCGGGCGACCAGCACCGTCGCCAGCACCGATGCCGGAACGGTCAGGATGGCGACGATCGCGAGCATCGGCGAGATGAACAGCATCATCACGACGAGACCGAGCAGCGTCAGCACTGCGAGCACCAGTTGCGAAATGGACTCCTGCATGCCCGCCGACACATTGTCGATGTCGTTGGTGACGCGGCTGAGCATGTCGCCGCGCGAATGCGTGTCGAAGTATTTGAGGGGCAGCCTGTGGATCTTGCGTTCCACCCGCGACCGCATGTCGCGCACGACGCGCTGCACGATCTCGTTGAGGCCGTAGGCCGCCATCCAGATCAGGCCCGACGACAGTAGATACAGCGCGAGGACGATGACGAGGATCCGGCCGAGGTTCCCGAAGTCGATGCCGACACCGGGAATCACATCCATGCCCGACACCATGTCGGCGAACTGGTCCCGCCCCTCGGCCCGCAGGCCCTCGACCGCCTCGTCCTTCGACAGACCGGCCGGCAACTGCATGCCGATGACGCCGTTGAAGATCACGTCGGTGCCGCGCCCGAGTACGAACGGAGCGACGGACACACTCACGACACCGAGGAATGCGGCGAGGAGCACCGAATAGACGGCATACCGGTGCGGGTGCAGCATCCCCAGGACGCGGGCGACGGTGCGGAAGCGCGACGGCGCACTCTCCTCCGGGGTGGTCATACCGACGCCATCCTCTGGGACTCGACGATCTCGAAGTAGGTGTCACAACGTCCCAGCAGGCCGAGGTGCGTACCCACGTCGACGATGGTGCCGTTGTCGAGCACGACGATGCGGTCGGCGTCCTGCACCGTCGAGACGCGCTGCGCGACGATCAGGACGCACGCATTGCGGGTTTCGGGTTCGAGCGCCGCGCGCAGCCGGCCGTCGGTCGCGGGGTCGAGCGCCGAGAACGCGTCGTCGAACAGGTAGATGGACGGGCGGCGGACCAGCGCGCGAGCGATGGCGAGGCGTTGTCGTTGTCCGCCGGACACGGTCGTGCCACCCTGTGAGATCTCGGTGTTCAGGCCGTCGGGGGTGGCGTGCACGAATTCCGCCGCTTGCGCGACCTCGAGTGCGTGCCACAACTCCGCGTCGGTGGCGTCGGGCCGTCCGTACCGCAGGTTGTCCGCGATCGAACCCGAGAACAGGTACGCCTTCTGCGGCACCACCGCGATCCGGGAGCGCAGCACCTCCGTGTCGAGCGCGCGGATGTCGGTGCCGCCGACGAGCACCTGCCCCTCGGTCGCGTCGATCAGGCGGGGCAGCAACCGCATCAGAGTGCTCTTGCCCGACCCGGTGCCCCCGATGATGGCTGTCGTCGTGCCGGGGTCGGCGCGGAACGAGATGCCGCGGAGGACCGGCGCGTCGGCACCGGGATAGGAGAAGCCCGCACCCCGGAACTCCACCGAGACCCGCGCGGGAAGCTGCCGGACCGGGTCGGGTGGGGACGCGACGGTCGGTTCTGTGTCGAGCACCTCGAGCAGTCGCTCGGCACACACGGTTGCCCGCGGCGTCATGATGGCGATGAACGACGCCATGAGCACCGCCATGAGGATCTGTGCGACGTACGTGATCATCGCTGTGATGGAACCGACCTGCATTTCGCCGGCGTCGACGCGATGGCCACCCACCCACAGCACGGCGACGGTGCTCGCGTTCGCGATCAGCAGGACCGCCGGGTACAGCAGGGAGTTGACCCGTCCGACCCGCAGTGCGGTCGCGGTGAGGTCGTCGTTGGCACGTTCGAAGCGCGCGCGTTCGGTCTCGTCGCGGACGAATGCCCGTACCACCCGGATGCCGGTGATCTGCTCGCGGAGGACTCGGTTGACCCCATCGATGCGTTTCTGCATGACCCGGAATCCGGGCAGCATGAGGAGGATCAGCGACACCATCGTGAAGACGAGGACCGGTACCGCGACCACGAGGACCAGCGATGTCCCGGGGTCTTCGCGCAGCGCCATGAAGATGCCGCCGATCGCCATGATCGGGGAGGTCACCACAATCGTGCAGGTCATGAGGACGAGCATCTGGACCTGCTGCACGTCGTTGGTGTTACGGGTGATGAGCGATGCCGCGCCGAAGGTGCCGAACTCGCGTGCCGAGAACTCCCCGACGCGCTGCACGACAGCCAAGCGGACGTCCCGGCCGAACGACATGGCGGCACGGGCGGCGAAGTACACGGCGCCGACCGACGCACCGATCTCGACCGCGCTGATCGCCAGCATCAGGAGCCCGGTGCGCAGAATGAAATCGACGTCTCCGGCCGCCACACCCTCGTCGATGATGTCGGCGTTGAGACTCGGCAGGAGCAGCATCCCGCCCGTCGCGACGAGCTGGAGCAACACCACCGCGGCAAGCGCGCCCTTGTAGGGCGCGAGAAACCGCCGCAACAGCCGTATCAGCATGCGCAACACGCTACCTGCGTGGCCGTCCGCCCCCAGCCTGTGGCGTCCGGTGCGCGGCCGGCCCCCGAACGACCGGCCGGGCGGTCACCGGGCACCGCACCGATGACCGCCGACCGGATCGTCACACCCGGACCGTTTCTGCTTCCGTCTTCGCCTCCCCGTCGGCGAGTCGACGAGTGAGCTTCTCGCCTTCCACGTCGACGTTCGGGAGGATCTTGTCGAGCCACTTCGGCAGCCACCACGCCTTGTCGCCGAGCAGCGCCATCACCGCCGGGATGATGACCATCCGCACGATGAAGGCGTCGAAGAACACGGCGACAGCGAGCGCGAAGCCCATCGACTTGATCAGCGAGTTCGGTTCGGCGATGAACGCCGCGAACACGGAGATCATGATGACCGCGGCCGCGCTGACCACGCGGGCCCCGTGACCGAACCCGGCCACCACCGCTTCCTTGGCGGACGCACCGTGCACGAACTCCTCGCGCATGCGGGTCACCAGGAACACCTGGTAGTCCATCGCCAGGCCGAACACGACGCCGATCAGGAAGATCGGCATGAAGCTCACGATGGGCTGCGGGTTGGCGATCAGCCCACCCCAGCCGTCCTGGAACACCGCCACGGTGGCACCGAACGTCGCGAGCACACTCAGCAGGAAGCCGAGCGTTGCGGTGAGCGGCACGAGGATCGAGCGGAACACCAGCATGAGCAGGATGAACGCGAGTCCGACCACAACGGCGAGGTACGGAACCAGTGCGTTCTGGAGGCTCTCGGAAACGTCGCCTTCCAGCGCCGTCTGCCCGGTGATCCCGTACGAGACCCCGAACTCGTCCTGCAACCGGGACTCGTCGTCGCGGATGGACGAGACGAGATCCATGGTCGCTTCGTCGCTCGGACCGCTGCGCGGCGTGACGAGGATCTGCGCGGTGTCACCGGCTTCGTTGACCGTCACGATCTGCGCGTTGACGACCTCGTCGTGCTCGGAGAGCGACGCGACGACCGCACCGAACGCCGCGGGGGCGTCCACGTCGGCCTCACGGGCATCCGCGACGACGACGAGCGGGCCGTTGCGCCCCGGGCCGAAGCCCTCGTCGATCAGGTCGTAGGCCTGCCGTGAGCTGGTTGCGGGGTCCCCGGTCGCTTCGCTCGGCAATGCGAGTCGCAGGCCGGTCGCGGGAAGGGCGAGCACACCGAGCAGCACCACACCAGCGACCAAGGGGATGAGCGGGCGACGCACGAGAGCGCCGACGAACTTCAGAGCGGTCCCGGGCTCGTCGTCCTTACCCGCGCCGGCCTTCAGGCCGGGGATGCGTCCTGCGAAGGCCTTCTCACCGAAGAGCGAGAGGACGGCGGGGAGCAGGGTGATGGCGATGAGCACGGCCATGAAGACGGTGAAGGCCGCCGCGTATCCCATGGCCGAGAGGAACGGGATACCCACGACCTGCAGGGCTGCGAGCGCGATGATGACCGTCAGACCTGCGAACACGACCGCCGAGCCTGCGGTGCCCACGGCACGGCCTGCCGCCTCGGCGCGATCGGAGGTGGCGATGAGTTCGTGCCGGAATCGCGAAACGATGAACAACGAGTAGTCGATCGCCACCGCGAGACCGATCATGATCGCGAGAGTGGGTGTCATCGAGCTGAGATCGGTGAAGCCGGTCGCGATGGTGATGCCCAGGCTGCCGATACCGATGCCGACCAGGGCAGTGATCAGGGGCAGACCCGCGGCGACGAGTGAGCCGAAGGTCAGGGCGAGCACGATCGCCGCGATGCCGATGCCTACGAGTTCCGCGGTACCACCGGGAAGTTCGACCGCGCTGGCAGCGGTTCCGCTGACCTCCACGGTCAGGCCGGCGTCACGGCCGATATCCGCCGCAGCCGCGATCTGATCACGCATGGTGTCGTCGACGTCGCTCATCTCGCCCGTGAACGGCACGGTGACGAAGCCGACCGTGCGGTCGGAACTCAACGGTGACAGTGCAGCGGCGTTCGCAAGAGCGGCGTCCTCGGGCAGTCCCTGTTCCGTACCGGCCGCCTTCATCTGTTCGACGAGGCCCGCGTCGGCGAGCACCGGGTTGGCCAGCACACCGGCCTGCTCCTCGGGCGTCGCCGTCGCCGGATCCACCTTGGCAGGCGGCGCCACGCGGTCGATGTCGCGCACCGCGGCGAGCACGTCGTCGATTGCCTGCATGTTGGCGGGCTCGTCGAGGGTTTGGCCGTCGGGGGCGGCGAACACATACCGGGCGCTGAGCTGATTCATCGGATCTTCGGCCGACGGGAAGCGCTCGGCCATCAGGTCCTGTGTCTTCTGAGCGGGGGTACCCGGCAGAGAGAAGGAATCGGTGGTCGGGCCGGACAGCGTTGCGGCACCGACACCGAACAGGACGAGGATCGCCAGCCAGAAGGAGAGAACCGTGCCTTTTCGCCGGTAGGCGAACTTGCCGATCCGATATAGGTAGGTCGCCACGAGGCACCCTTTCGTTCGGACATTTCTTGCAGAGGGGAGGGGTCGAGTCGACCGTCGGAACGCCTACTTGCGCTACGGGAAACCGAGACGCAACCGGCCGAAGGCGTCGCGGATGAGATCTTCGGGTGACGGGTCGGCTCCCGCGAGATGCATCTCGATCGCTGCCTTGATCGCGCCGAGAGCCAGGTGGTGAATCAGGTTTGGATACAGTTCCGCACCCGGATCGGTGCCCGTGCGTTCGGCGATGACATCGACGAGCATCCGCGTCGACCGTCGCTCGACCTCGATACCCCGGGCGAGCAGTGCCGAGGATTCCTCCACGACCGAAAGACACGCACCGATCTCGTCGAACGACCACTTCGGGTCGGTGACGAGTCCGACGGCGCATTCCCGGAGGGAATCGAGGATGTGTTCGTCGGCCGGGCGCTGCCGCAGCATCTCGATCCAGTCCTCGATCACACGCTCGAGATGGACGAAGACCGCTTCTTCCTTGCTGGCGAAGTAGTTGTGGAACGTGCGTGTCGAAACGCCTGCGCGCGCGGCGATCGCATCGGCGGTCACCGCGTGCACACCGTGCTCGCGGGCAAGTTCGGCGGCCGCTTCGGCAAGCGCCGCCCGCGTCGCCGCTTTCTTACGGTCGCGCAGACCGGAGGGAAGACTCACTCCATCGACCGTACAGAAATTGCAGAGCTCGGTAACTTTGCAGAAGAGTGCAAGATTATGCGATTACCCACACCGGGACTCCCGCAGTAGCGCAGGTCACACCCGGCGGCGCTCCCAGGCGTCCTGATCGCGGGTGAGTTCCTCGATGAACGCGGGCAGGTCGTCGGCGACGACGTCCTCGAGCGAGACCTCTTCCAGAACCGCGCGCAGATTCACGCGCACCGCGATCCAGACGTCGCGCAACTTCTCGGCCGCACCGGTGTAGACCACGTCCTCGGGCCGCTCGCCACGCACCGACGCGAGGGGTCCCTCGACGGTCCGGATGACGTCGGCTATCGAGATCGCCCCCGGAGGACGCGCGAGCCAATAACCCCCTTCGGGGCCACGCCGGCTACACACGAGACCACCCCTCCGCAGATCGGCGAGCACCGCCTCGAGGAACTTGTGCGGTATCGACTGCGCGGTCGCGAGTGTTTCGGCCTTCGCCGGGCGGCCGTCACCCTTGGCGGCGAGTTCGAGAAGGGTGCGTACGGCATAGTCGACCCTCGCGGTGATGTGCATTCCACGCCTCTCACTACGCTGCCGACGGAACCCTCAATTCCTACCAGCAAGTTGCGGAATCGGTCCTCAGCGATTCCCAGGCTACTGGTGACACACACCACATCACGAGTAGATTGGACCGTTGTCCACACCTACCGAAAGTGGTGCCATGCGGGAGACCCTCTTCGACTCCTGGGGGTCGTTGCTCGAGCCCCTGCACGATCCGGTCGCGCTCGCGATCCCGGCTTTCGTGGTGTTCCTGGTCCTGGAATGGGTCGCGGCTCGCACGCTCGAACACGTCGAACCCGGGCCCGACGGTCGAACACACCCACCGAAAGGCGGCTACGAGGCGCGCGACGCACGCGCAAGCCTCTCGATGGGACTGGTATCGATCGCCACCAGCGCCCTCTGGAAGGTGCTCGCGCTGGTCGGCTACTCCGCCATCTGGGTCTACATCGCGCCGTGGCATCTGCCCGCCGACGCCTGGTACACCTGGGTGATCCTGCTGGTCGGCGTCGACCTGCTGTTCTACTGGTACCACCGCACCGCGCACCGGGTTCGCCTCGTGTGGGCCACCCATCAAGCCCATCACTCGAGCGAGTACTTCAACTTCGCGACGGCTCTGCGCCAGAAGTGGAACAACAGCGGCGAAATCATCATGTGGCTGCCGCTACCGCTGCTGGGAATCCCGCCGTGGATGGTGTTCGTCGGATTTTCGGTGAACCTGGTCTACCAGTTCTTCGTGCACACCGAGCGAGTCGGCACACTGCCCCGGCCGGTCGAGTTCGTCTTCAACACCCCCTCGCATCACCGGGTCCATCACGGCTGCGACCCCGAGTACCTCGACCGCAACTACGCCGGCATGTTCATCATCTGGGACCGGATGTTCGGCACGTTCCGGCCGGAGACACACCGGCCGACGTACGGCCTGACCAAACCCGTGGGCACCTACAACATCTGGGAGTTGCAGACCCACGAGTACAAGGCGATTGCCCGCGACTGGCGTTCGGCAACGACCCTGCGGGACAAACTGGGTTACGCGTTCGGACCGCCCGGGTGGGCTCCCGCACACGATCGGCAGGGTACTGAAACCATCAGTTCCGCTCGAGCGTGATCAGAAAGTCGATGCTTCCGGCGCCGTCGACGGTCACGAACCCGAGGCTCGGCGGTTCCACCCCGTAGTCCGACCAGACCGTCGGGATGCTTCCGGACGCCACGATGACGTCACCGGTGCGAAGCACCTCCACGTCCACCGTGGCCGGACGTTCCTGGCCCCGCAACGTCAGCGTGCCCGACGCGGGCACGGTCGTCGCCGTTCCGTCCGTGGGCAACGAAGCGAGATCCACCGGTTCGGTGAGGACGAACGTTGCGGTCGGATACGTCGCGGTGTTCATCACCCGATCGCGGAACTGCCCGTCGCGCTGCGAGATGTCGGTGGTGATCGAGCCGACCTGGACGGTCACCTCCGCCGCGGTGAGGGTGTCGTTCTCGATCGTCGCACTGCCGGTCACCTGGTCGGTACTGCCGACCACCGTGACGTCGGCTCCGCGCAGGATCTCCTCGACCGTGTATCCCGCAGCAGTGCGATTCGGCTCGGTCCCCGCCGTCACCGTCCAGGAACCGTTGAGATCACCGGAGGCGGCTTCGGCACCGGACACCGACACCGACGCGGCCGGCGCGTCGTCCTTGGCGATGAAGTTGCCGTAGACCCACGGCGCCACGAAGAACCCGAGGATCGCGATCACGACAATGGCGGCGAGGGACCATCCGAGCTTGCGCATGCCCACGACAATAATTGACGCTTCAACCCTGTGGGTGGTCGAACGCGCAGACGACCTACGGCGAACCGTCGTCGGCGTGTTTCGCGAGTACCGAGTGATTCCGGCTGTACACGAAGTAGATGACCACGCCGATGGCCATCCACACGACGAACCGCAGCCAGGTCTCCACAGACAGGTTCACCATGAGCCACACACAGGCGATCACCGCGAGGATCGGCACGAAAGGCACCAGCGGCACCTTGAATCCACGCTCGAGATCCGCACGGGTTCGGCGCAGCACGAGCACGCCGATCGACACCAGCACGAAGGCGAAGAGTGTGCCGATGTTGACCATCTCTTCGAGAGTGCCCAGCGGAACCAGCCCCGCCAGCACCGCCACCACCACCGTCACGACGACCGTCGTCCGCACCGGTGTTCCCCGTTTGCCCGTGTGGGCGAGCCGGCGAGGCATGAGGCCGTCGCGGGCCATCGCGAACAGCACACGCGTCTGGCCGAGCATCAGCACCATCACGACCGTCGTGAGACCGGCGAGAGCACCGATGGAAATCAGATTCTTCGCCCAGTCCATGCCGTTGATCGCGAACGCGGTGGCGAGCGTCGATTCGTCGCCCGCGAGTTCCGCGTAGTTCACCATTCCCGTCAGGACGAGACTGACCGCGACATAGAGGACTGTGACGATCGCGAGAGAACCGAGGATCCCGATCGGCACGGCTTTCTGCGGGTTCCGCGTCTCCTCGGCAGTCGTCGCGACGACATCGAAGCCGATAAACGCGAAGAAGACGAGACTGGCCGCGGCGAGCAGGCCGTACCAGCCGAACGTGCTGCCGCCCGCTCCCGTGACGAAAGAGAACAGCGACTGGTGCAGTCCATTGGTGGTCTCCGCGGCCTCGGCCGGCGGGATGTAGGGCGAGTAGTTCTCCACCTTGATGAAGAACGCACCGAGTGCGACGACGAAGATGACCACCCCGACCTTGATCGAGGTGATCACCAGCGACACCCGGGAGGACAACTTGGTCCCGGACGCGATGACGACGCCGATGACCACGACGATCAGGACCGCTCCCCAATCCACCTTCACCGGTCCGACCATGACGCTCGAGGACAGCCCGCCCATCACCTCACCGAGATACAGTGACCAGCCCTTACCGACCACGGCCGCCGCGAGCGCGAACTCCAGGATGAGATCCCAGCCGATGATCCAGGCGATGAACTCACCGAAAGTCGCGAACGAATACGTGTACGCACTACCGGCGACGGGCACGGTGGAGGCGAACTCCGCGTAACACAGCGCGGCGAGCGCGCAGGCGATGGCGGCGAGGACGAACGCCAGCGAAACGGAGGGTCCCGCGACGTTGCCGGCCGTGCGAGCGGTGAGCGTGAAGATGCCGGCGCCGACGACGACCGCGACACCGAACACGACCAGGTCCCACGCGGTGAGGTCCTTGCGCAGCTTCGAATCCGGGTCGTCGGTGTCGCGGATGGACTGCTCCACCGACTTGACCCGGAACAGACCACGGTCGCGCTTGCTGCCGGCTCGAGTCATCGGCGTTCCTTTCGGTACCGAGCAGGAACCTACTCGGTGTGAGCGGCCGCCATGGAGGATTCGGAACGATGACGCGTTTCGGCCCAGACATCGGTCCGGTGACCTACCTGCCACCCCCTCCGGTCGGCGGGTACAACCTGGTTGCACTGGGCGCGCTGATCGATCCGCATCCCGCCCGTTCCCGCCGCGCGCGCCGGTGAGGTCGTCACCGGTGAGAACTACACGCTCTTCTGGTCACTGTCGTTCGCTGGTACCGGGGGCGTCGGCCTTACCCGCACCCGGAAGTAATTGAATTCACCAAGAATTGCATCAATAATTCGACGCTTCCCCCAAGAGACGGCAAAAACAACAAGTCACAAATCCGCCACAACGGTCATACCTACCGAATACCGCTCACAACAGTGCATTTCTCACAACAGTGAATTTCAAGTCGGACGAATCAAGCGCAGCGGCCGCGGTCGATCGACCAGACCCGCGATCGCCACACCGGTCTTTTGGTAGTCGCGGACAGCACGTTCGGGGGCGTACCGCCGGATTGCCCGCAACGAGGTGGCGTCCCGAGTCGGGTTCCGGATCAGCTCGGCCACCTCCTGCATGCGACCACGCTGCGAGTGTGGCGTGGCTTGACGGGACCGATGACCTGATTATCAGTGAATACACTTCCGCACCATGTAACTGGGACGGCATCCCCGGGAGCCTTCACGACCGGAGAGCCGACGGTGAACGTCGGGCCCGCTTCTTCCATGGCGGTCGGATTCGACGCAGAGAGGCGGAAATAATTGAACTTCACACCAAGTGCAGCCCTCCAACGCGACGGCGAAGTCAATAGTCGCAAAAACGCCACAACGGTCATACAGACCGAATACTCTCTCGCCAGAGAATTTCACGTCGGACAAATAGAGAAGACTGTTCCTCCGGCTCGACGCGCATGTACCGTTGAATGGTCGCACCCGCTCCACCCCGCGCTTTAGTTCGATAGTTCGCACCGTTCCACCACACCGAACAGGCCGACGGGGCTCAACATTCAGGGGTAAACCATGACATTCACCGCAGTGCCCGAACAGACAACGGAAGCCGTCAACGCAGCTCTCATCGCGGTGGGCGTCGTCCTGCTCGCATTCCTCACGCTCTATTTGGTCGGTTTCGACAACGGTGTGCTCTCGCGCAGTGGAATGTACCTGCACGAACTGATGCACGACGGCCGCCACCTCCTCGGGCTGCCATGTCACTGACCGGAACGTACACTCGGTTACTGGTCCGTGGGCTCCTGGCGGGACTTCTCGCCGGGCTGTTGGCCGGCGGCGTGGCCTTCGTTGTCGGAGAGCCTCAGGTAGAGGCTGCCGTAGCACTGGAAAACTCTGTTTCAGAACCGCATTCGCATGGCGAATCGGACTCCGGCGGAGTCGCTACTGCAGAACACCACGACGACGAGCCCCTCGTCTCTCGGACTGGTCAGCGCGCAGGATTGTTCCTCGCGACTACGTTGGCAGGCGTCGCACTGGGCGCGATCTTCGCATCGGTGGCGTACGCGATTCGGCGGACCGTCCCGGTCTCCGCCGTAACGCTGAGTCTCGGCCTCGCCGGAGCCGCATGGCTCGCCGTCGTGATAGTGCCGTACGTGAAATATCCGCCGAATCCTCCGGCCGTAGGCAACCCCGAGACCTTCGGCCAACGTACCTGGCTCTGGCTCGCCGCCGTGGCCATAGGACTACTGGCAGTGGTAGTCGCCGCGTACGTGGCTACTGCATCGGCGAAACGACTCGCACCTGTCGCCCGCATCGCGGCTACGGCTCTCGCTTTCCTCGTCGTCGCGGTCGTCGGTTGCGTTCTGCTGCCGTCCGTCAACGAAGTGGCCGACGGGTTCCCCGCCACGTTGCTGTGGGAATTCCGGCTGTCCACACTAGCTACCCAGACGACCCTCTGGGCGAGCCTGGGTCTCGTATTTGCATACCTATCCGACCGGTCGGCCCGCCCGCCGGTCCGTGAGGCGGCGCCTATGTCGGCCATGTGATTCCCATTCCCTGTCCGCCCCGCGAAGGACTCCTCGAGGGGAACCACCGACCGATCGGATCGGAAACACAATGAGTTCACCGGCTAAGCAATCGGGCGCGTCGCAGAGCACACCCAGCCCCAGCGCGTCATTCAACACCCTGACGAGTCTGCTCGCCGACATCGCCCCAGCCATCCACGAGGTACAGGACTCCCCGTACACGTTGCCCAACGCCCGATATGCCGCACTGCGGCACGTGATCCACGACGTTGGTGGCCAGCCCGACCTGCCCGTCGAATACAAGGAAAAGGTCGAAGAGGCGTGGGAGATGAACACGTACGTCACCTGTGAATGCCTGGGCTGGCGAGGCGCGTGGAATTCCGAGATGCGGCGCCGTGCCGAAAATGATCTGGGCGCGACGCTTTACTTCGGCCTTCCGTACTACGCGCGCTGGATCACCGTCGCCACCAAGACTCTTATCGACAAAGGCCTCATCACGCCAGATGAATTGTCAGCCAAGATCGATGCTGTCCGCACGCGTTTGAGCGAGGAGCGATCATGACGAAATACCAGATCGGTGACCGCGTTACGGTAAAGGACGCGACGTCCCTTTTCCACACTCGCACACAGGCGTTCGTGCGCGGCCACACAGGCGTCGTCGTCGAATACCGTCCCGAATGGGTTATCCCGGAGGACGAGGCATGGGACCGCCTCGAGAACGGGCGCACCGAACCGTTCTACGTCGTGCGGTTCCTCCAGACCGACTTGTGGGACCCCTACACCGGATTCGATGTCGATACCCTCGAAACAGAGTGCTCCGAGCGCTGGCTTGCACCCGCAAAGGACGAAGCATAATGAGCGAAAATCACAGCCACGAAGGCCACGATCCGATCCAGGAAGGCCCCGAGGTAGGCGAATTCGAAGTACTCGAGGCCGCCATCCGGGAACTGTCGATCGAAAAAGGCCTGTTCTCATCCGAAGACCACCGCCGATTCTCGGAGTGGGCGCAGTCGATCGGTCCTTCCAAGGGTTCCCGCCTCGTCGCCAAGGCATGGCTCGACCCCGACTTCAAGCGTCAACTGCTCGAGGATGCGACAGAAGCCTCCAAAGCGGTGGGAGTCGACTGGCTGGACCCGACCGGGACAGGCACCCCCAGCGACTACACGTTCTTCTACGTCCTGGAGAACACACCCCAGGTGCACAACATGATCGTATGCACCCTGTGTTCGTGTTACCCGAGGCCCGTCCTCGGCATGTCGCCCGACTGGTACCGGACTCCCAACTATCGCCGCCGGCTCGTGCGCCGTCCCCGCGAGGTGCTCGCCGAGTTCGGTCTCCATTTCCCCTCGGATGTCGAAGTGCGCGTCCACGACTCCAACCAGAAGTCACGGTTCATGGTGATGCCGATGCGTCCGGAAGGCACGGAGGGTTGGACCGAGGACCAGCTCGCCGCGATCGTCACCCGCGACACCATGATCGGTGTCGCTCTGCCACAGGCAGATTGGACCGCAGAAAAGGCACCCTCGCAGGTCGGAGGTTGACAGTGACAGTTGACAAGCAAAGGTTCGACCGACGCGATTCGGTCGAGGCCCACGAGATCATTCTGGGGTTGCTCGGGGATGATGCGGTCCGGGAGACGTCGCTGCCGGAACTGGACCGTACGCCCGCGCCCTGGGAGTCGAGCATGCAGGCGACCGTCGAGTGTCTCTCCTGGCGCAACGTATGGGACAACCTCGAGCGTCGCCAGACGGAGGACGCTCTCGGCGAAGATATCTACCGCGAGTTCCCGGTCCATACCAGGTCCGCGATCGCCACCGCACATACACTGCTCGACCGCGGGGTGATCGATCCCGACGAACTCCAGGCAAAGATGCGGGAGGTTCGGGCCCGGTTCGAAGGCGACTGAACCAACTCCGGATCCACCAGACAAAAAAGTCCCTCACCTGTGTGAACAGGTGAGGGACTTTATGGCGGTGGCGGAGGGATTTGAACCCTCGGACGGGGGTTACCCGTCACACGCTTTCGAGGCGTGCTCCTTAGGCCGCTCGGACACGCCACCGCTAAAAGACTCTACCGGATCGGGCGCGTGCATTGAAATCGGCTGGTCAAAGGCCTGGATGGGGGTCGCGTTGCGCTCTGAAGAACTCCTCGAGAACCCCCGCGCACTCGGCTGCGAGCACACCGCCGCGCACCTGTGGGCGATGGGTGAGCCGCCGGTCCCGCACGACGTCCCACAACGATCCCACGGCCCCTGTCTTGGGCTCCCAGGCACCGAAGACGATCCGTTCGACGCGTGCGAGGACCGCCGCCCCTGCGCACATGGTGCAGGGCTCGAGGGTGACCGCGAGCGTTGCGCCCTCCAGACGCCAGCCGTCTCCGTACACGCGCGCGGCCGCCCGCAGCGCCAGCACCTCGGCGTGTGCGGTGGGGTCTCCGGTGGCTTCACGCGAGTTCGCGGCGCGGGCCAGCTCCGTGCCGTCGGCCGCAAACACCGCGGCGCCCACCGGAACGTCCCCGACGGGCGCAGCGGCCGCAGCCTCCAGCGCGACCCGAATCAGTTTTTCGTCGTCGCGCAGGCCCATCTAACGCAGTTTGTCCAGAGCGGCGGCCCATACGTCGTCGAATCCGAGACGTTGAGCGATCTCCTCGAGCTGCTCGTCGGGGTAGAGGTCCGTCTCGGACAGGATCACCGCCAGCACCGGTTCGGGCAGACCCATGTCTTTGAGGATTGCGAGGTCGCCTTCCTCCCACGGTTCCACGTCGTCCAGTTCGTCCGGGTCGATGTCGGGAATGTCGACGTTCAAAGCGTCGAGAACGTCGGCCGCCAGGTCGTAGTCGATCGCCATCGTCGCGTCGGACACAAGCAACCGGGTGCCCGAGGGCGCAGGACGGATGATGACGAAGAACTCGTCGTCGACATTCAGCAAACCGAACACGGCGCCGGAGCTGCGTAGTTCCCGCAGCTCGGTCACGGCCGTGTCCAGGCTCGTCAGTGCCGAATCTGTGAGGGCCCGGCACTTCCAGAGCCCGTCTTCACGCGTCACGGCGACGGCAAAACCGTCGAGGTCCTCGATCGAACTCACCGAAGGGCTCTTGTTCCCTACGCGTTGTGCAGCCATGCGCGCAACGGTAGTCTGCCTCGTCCCGCGAATGAAGCCCACGCCCGAATATGCCAACCTGGAGCGGTGCTTACCGCAACGTTCGCCCCGCCCGTATGTGTCCTCGGCCTCGGCCTGATCGGTGGATCGCTTCTCCGCGCAGCAGCCGCGACCGGCCGCCACGCGTGGGGATACAACCGCTCGCCGGAAGTCGTGCACGCGGCCCGCGATCTGGGTTTCGACGCAAGCACGGACTTGACCGCGACGCTCGAACGAGCTGCCGATGCGAACGCGATCGTGGTGATCGCGGTTCCGATGCCGGCGGTCGGGAGCATCCTCGAGGCGATCGCCGAACACGCACCGGATGTCGCGCTCACCGATGTCGTCAGCGTCAAGTCGGAGATGGCGGCCGCCGTCGCCGCACACGGCTTGTCCAGGCGTTTCGTCGGCGGTCACCCGATGGCCGGCACCGCCGAGTCGGGTTGGGCGGCGAGCACCGTCGATCTGTTCCGTGACGCCGTGTGGGTCGTGACGGTCGACGACGGCACCGACCCCGAGGTGTGGCAGGCCGTCGCGGACCTCGCGATCGACTGTGGCTCTGTCGTCGTCCCGGCCGAGTCCGCCGAACACGATGCGGCGGTCGCCCGGATCTCGCACCTGCCTCACGTGCTGGCCGAAGCCCTCGCGCTGGCGGGGGCCGCCGGTGGCGATCTGGCACTCGGATTGGCTGCGGGCTCGTTCCGCGACGGAACCCGCGTGGCAGCGACCGCTCCGGCACTCGTCGACGCAATGTGCGAGGCCAACGCCTCAGCGTTGCTCGTGGCGCTCGACGAGACCCTGGCGGTGCTGTCGGCCGCGCGGGAACAGCTTGCCGACGGCAGCACCGCCGACCTCACCCGCGCCGGGTTCGACGCCCGCGCCCGGTACGACCAGCAGGCCCGCGTCCCCATCACCGGCGTCGTACCCGGGGAGGGTGACTGGCTCACCGCACTTCGCGAGGCCGGACGCCGCGGAGAGGTATGGGCCCGATGACCCTGCGCGACATCGCCTCGGCTATCACGACCGGCAAGCTCACGCCGACGGAACACATCCGCCAGGTACTGGCCGATCTCGACGCACTCGACGGCACACCCTGGCAGAACATCGTTGCGGCCCGGGACGACGCGGCCGCCCTCGAATCCGCAGCACGCGCCGACGCGGAGATCGCCGCCGGCAACTGGATCGGACCGCTGCACGGCGTCGCCGTCGCGGTCAAAGACAACATCGATGTCGCCGGCCTGCCGACTCGCTGCGGCAGCGCCGTCCTCGACGACGCCCCGCCTGCTACCTCCGATGCCCGCATCGTCCGGAAACTGCGCGAGGCGGGTGCGATCGTCGTCGCGAAGACCCACCTCCACGAATTCGCTTACGGTCCGACCGGCCTCGTCAACGCATCCGGCCCAGCTGCGCATCCCCACAACCCAGGTCTCATCAGTGGTGGCTCGTCGTCGGGGTCGGCGGTTCTCGTCGCCCGTGGAATCGTCCCTGTCGCGCTCGGCACCGACACCGGTTGCAGCGTCCGTACTCCGGCCGCGTTGTGCGGGATCGTCGGTTTCAAGCCCGGCCACGGCGCCCTTCCGATCGAAGGCGTATTTCCGCTGTCCACGACCTTCGACCATGTGGGTCTGCTGGCCACGGACACCCTGGACGTCGCGCTCGCGTGGGGCGCGATTCCCGGGATCGCGCATCTGCGCACCCCGGTATCGGGCCTCCGCATCGGCAGGCTCCGCGGTGGTATCTGGGACTTCGCGGATCCCCAGTTCGAGGCAGCCGTCGACACGGCATGTCGCACTCTGGTGGATCTCGGCGCGGAGGTAGTCGAGGTGACGCTGCCGGAAACCGGCGAACTGCTCGACGTGTATCCCGTCGTCACCGGTTCGGAGGCCTACGACACCCATCGCGAGTGGTTCGAGTCGACCCCTGAGCGCTATCAGCCCGCCACAGCCGCACTACTGGCCGCGCAGCGGGACCGACCCGCCTACGAGTACGTGCGCGCCGTGCGGACCGCTTCACGCCTGCGGCACGAGGTTGTGGAGCGTCTGCGGAAGTCGGAAGGTCTCGATGCGTTGATCACGGCGACGGCCGGGATCCGATCGGCACCGCAGGACAGTGACCCGGCGGCGCTGCGAGGACCGCTGCTGCAGCACTGCATCCCGTTCAGCGTCCTCGGTGTGCCTGCGCTGTCTGTGCCGGCACCGGGCGGTGGCACGCTGCCGATCGGGCTGCAGGTCGTCGGTCTCACCGGAGGAACCGGCGGGCACGGGAGCCACCCTGCCGAATCGACAGCGCTCGCCGTCGCGCTCGCGGTCGAAACCGCCGACGACTAGCTGCTCGCGAACTGCGGTGTGGCGACCTCGCCGGCTGCTAGATCCGTTCGGCCAGCCCGCGGTACTCCATGACGAACCCGTCGGCGTCGACCGTGACGGACGACGTCGACACGGGCGACAGCACGTGGATGCCGTCGGACGCGCTGCTGTACATCACAGCCGCTTCCTGGACACCGAGGTCGACGAGGTTCACGTAGACCACCGGCACCTCGAGATCGGCCGAGCCCGACTGGAGCCCGTGGCGCCGGATCGGCAGCGCGTTGAAGAACGGGCTGAGGATGACGTCGACGTCCAGCGCCCCACCGAACGTGGAACGTTGATGCTGGGTGCCGTTGTCCACCATCCAGATGCCCTCTTCAGACCTGCTGATCGACATATGACGCTCACCGGCTGCAACGGTGGTCCGTACAGACAAACGGCGTGTGACGCCGTTTTCGTCGGTCACCAAGTCGTAGGAGGCGCTGAATGCGGGATGGTCGGCGCACGCGCCACCCACGATGCGGCCGGACGCTTTGATCCGACGGCCGTTGAGCTGCACACGCACCGATTCCATTCGGGGCGCGTCCAGCGCTCGCCAGGTGAGAAGCGTCGGCCATGCCGACGCCGGACTCGCCGCAGAACCCGCGGCATCAGAGGCAGGGTTGCTCACGAGCTATACGTTAAGCGACGTTGGTCGGCGGGGAGGCAGCGGTGCCGTTATTGAGGCGGGTACCACCTTCGCGGTGGGCGAGTCGTCGCGCCGCAGGAGGGGCAATCGGTGCATTCGAGACCGGCGACCCGCGTTCCCTCCGACAGCTTGTGGGACCTGCCTGAGGCCAGCTCGGTGACAACGTGACGTGGTCCGAAGACGCGACGAGAACCGAAGCAGACTGTGCGCGGAGAGGCACTCGAGCACCGGTATTGGCCTAGAGTCGCAACATGCGTACCGTGTGGACAGTTCCTCTGAACATTGCCCAAACCTTGCTGGAATCTCCCGAGATCCAGATGTTCCTGACCAGCAATGAGCTGCCCGACACCGCAGACGATCCGCGACAGAGGCTCGAGGAGTTCACTCTGGCTCTGGGCGCGCTCAGCAAGCACGCCGGACGCACCTTCGGCACCGTCGATGCCGCCAACCGGGAACTGTTCGGTGGCTCTGCCGGCAAGGTGCCGGTCTCGCTCCGACTGACTGTGCTGCGCGCGATCGTCACCCAGGTCGACGACCGCACCCCCACCCCGCAGCCGATGCCGCAACCCGTCGTCGACCAACTCGGCGCGTACGTCTACGCGTTGGTCGATCCCCGCGATCGCAGCATCGTCTATGTGGGCACCGGGCGCGGAAACCGGATCTACACGTTGGTGTGGTCGGCACTCGGAGAAACCCACAAACTCACCGAAGCGGGAGAAAAGGCATTGCCCGCGACGCCCGAGACCGAGGCTGCGCTCCGCCGCATCAAGGCCATTTACGACTCGGGGTATTCCGTCGAGCATTTCGTCGTGGCCGACCGGCTCGATCCGAAATCGGATGCCGATCACACAGCGGACGTGACGGCGCAGGCCGTGATCGCTGCGCTCGGCTTGATCGAGCCGCATCGCGGGGAGTGCATTCTCACCAATCTGGCAGGGACGACCGACGTTTCCGAAGCCGACCGCACAGCCATTCCGATTGCCGAACTCGTACGCCAGTATTCGGCGACACCGGCTCCCGAACTGCCGACGCCGTGTGTGGTTCTCCGCATCAACGAAGCGAAGAACGCCGATCCCGCACAAGTCCGTGCGCTGGCAGCCCGGCCGTGGCCCGCCGGCACAGCGGCCCGTGGGATCGACGGCCTGCCGATAATCGTGGTGGCGGACAACATCGTTCGCGCCGTCTATCGCGCGACGCGCTGGGAAGCGGCTGCACGCAGCGAAGAGAGCGGCGGGACGATTCTCTACCGTTTCCTCGGTGATGCCGATCCGGAACTCGAGCCCAAGTTCGTCGACACGCGACTCAGCCCGGACCGCCTGGGACTCAAGCGTTGGCCGTCGCACGGCTGGGCACCCCGCCTGACGCAGGCCCTGCCCCGCCCGGTCGCGCGGCCCAAGCCCAAGGCACCCCGTCCGTAGAACGGTCGGAACGCAGTCGAGGGGGCCACATCCGTGGCCCCCTCGCTCGTGCCGGCACCCCATCCGGCTACACAAATACCG
>NZ_BDAM01000013.1 GCF_001895045.1 Rhodococcus coprophilus NBRC 100603
GTGTAACACATGCTGACACTGAAGGCGGCCGGTCTGCTCGACGTAGACACCGGCGAGATCATCCGCCCCGGCATCCTGCGCATCGACGGCGACCGGATCGTCGGCATCGGCGGCGAACCGGAAGGCGAGGTCATCGACCTCGGGGATCAGATCCTGATGCCCGGTCTGATGGACATGGAGGTCAACCTCCTGATGGGCGGACGCGGCGAGAAGCCCGTCTACTCCACCGTGCAGGACGATCCGCCGCTGCGCATGCTCCGCGCCGTCGGCAATTCCCGTCGCACCCTGCGGGCCGGTTTCACCACCGTGCGCAACCTCGGGTTGTTCGTGAAGACCGGTGGCTACCTGCTCGACGTCGCGCTCGGCAAGGCGATCGACGCGGGCTGGGTCGACGGACCGCGCATCGTTCCCGCCGGCCACGCGATCACCCCCACCGGCGGCCACCTCGATCCCACGATGTTCGCCGCGTTCGCACCCGGCGTCCTGGAACTGACGATCGAGGAGGGCATCGCCAACGGCATCGACGAGGTCCGCAAAGCGGTCCGGTACCAGATCAAGCACGGTGCTCAGCTCATCAAGGTCTGCGTCTCCGGTGGCGTCATGTCCCACACCGGACTTCCCGGTGCACAGCACTATTCGGACGAAGAACTTCGGGCGATCGTCGACGAGGCGCATCGCCGCGGCCTGAAGGTCGCGTCGCACACCCACGGGGCCGACGCCGTCCGTGCGGCCGTTGCCGCAGGTATCGACTGCATCGAGCACGGTTTCCTCATCGACGACGACGCGATCGACCAGATGGTGCAGAACGGCACGTTCCTCGTGCCGACCACCCGGCTCGCCGACGCCATGGACATCTCGCACGCCCCGGCCGATCTGCAGGCCAAAGCAGCCGAAATGTTCCCCAAGGCACGCACTTCGGTGCTCGCCGCGTACAAGGCGGGGGTGAAGATCGCGGTGGGCACAGATGCCCCGGCCATTCCGCACGGCAAGAACGCCGACGAACTCGTCGCACTCGTCGATCGGGGCATGCCGCCGTTGGCGGTCATCCAGGCAGCGACGATCAACGCGGCCGAACTCATCGACGTCGACGATCGCGGGCGTCTGGCCGAAGGCCTGCTCGCAGACATCATCGCCGTTCCCGGCGATCCCACCGAAGACATCACCGTCACCCAGAACGTGCGGTTCGTGATGAAAGGCGGAAAGGTCTATGTCAACAACTGACGACCTGGTCGAGATCAACCAGCTTCTGGCACGTTATGCGGTGAACATGACGAAGGGCGATGTCGCCGGCGTGGTCGCGGTCTTCACACCCGACGGCACGTACAGCGCGTTCGGCGATGCGTTCACTCTCGACCAGTTCCCCGAGCTGGTCGCAGCGGCCCCGAAGGGCCTGTTCATGACCGGAACCTCGCTGGTGGAACTCGACGGTGACACCGCCACCGGAACGCAGCCGCTGTGCTTCGTCGACCACGCGACGCACGACATGCGCATCGGGTACTACAACGACACGTATGTGCGCACCGAGAACGGATGGCGGCTCCGCACCCGGGCCATGACCTTCATGCGTCGCAGCGGCGCGCACGACTCGGGCATTCCGCACGCATTCGAGCGGCCGTCGGCATGAACGTGACCGAGTTCAGGAACGCGGTACGCGCCTGGCTCGACGAGAACGACCTCCGGCCCGGCCCAGATCACTCGTTCGACGCACAGGTCGAACAACTGGGCCGGGTCCGGCGTTCGTTGTACGACGCGGGCTGGATGCGACACGGATGGCCGGAGGAGGTCGGTGGCCTCGGTGGCGACGCGATGTTGCGCGCCGTCCTCGGGGAAGAGGTCGCGACACGCGATCTCGCCGAGCCCGGCATCTATTCGATGATCGAAGTGCTTGCCCCCACGATGATTTCGTACGCGCGTCCGGAACTCGCGGCCGAGATGGTTCCGAGACTGCTCAGCGGTGACGAACAGTGGTGCCAGGGCTTCTCGGAGCCTGGTTCCGGAAGCGACCTCGCGTCGTTGTCCACCCGGGCGGTGCAGCGCGGCGACGAATGGGTGATCAACGGCCAGAAGGTATGGACCAGTCTGGCGCAGTTCTCGTCCCGGTGTGTCCTGCTCACGCGGACCGCACCCGGCCACGGTGGAATCACCGCGTTCTTCGTGGACATGGATACGCCCGGCATCACGGTCCGGCCGTTGCGCACCATGCACGGCGTCGACGAGTTCGCCGAGGTGTATTTCGACGACGTCGTCGTCCCGGACGACCGCATGCTCGGCAACCCCGGTGACGGGTGGAAGCTTGCGATGGATCTGCTTCCCCACGAGCGGTCCACGTGCTTCTGGCATCGGATCGCCTATTTGTTCACCCGGCTCGACCGGCTCGTCGAGGAGACGGATTCGGTGGCCGACGACGAACTCGGCGCCGCGTATCTCGCGCTGCACACCGTGCGCAGCCGCTCCTACGCCACGCAGCAGCGTCTCGCGTCGGGTGCCCCGCTCGGCCCGGAGACGTCGGTCGACAAGGTTCTCCTCGCCACCGCGGAACAACAGTTGTTCGATACCGCGCGTGATCTGTTGCCCGGCGTCCTGGAGCTTTCGGACGGGGAATGGCGCACCGAGTTCCTGTATTCGCGTGCGGCGACGATCTACGGCGGCACTGCCGAGATCCAGCGGAACATCATCGCACGCCGGCTGCTCGGATTGGGGAACGAATGACGACGTACAACCCGGCGCCTGCCACAAACTCCGGGGCGACGGACTCCGAACTGGATCTGCTCGCGACCGCTCTGCGCAAGTCCATGCAGACCACCACCGGAGCTGCGCTCGACACTGCGCTCATCGAGCTTGGGTGGCACGAGATGCTCGACGAAATGCCGGAGACGGCAATCCCTCTCGTCTTCGGTCTGCTCGGAGAGACCGGGGCGCACGCACCTCTCGTCAACGATGTCGTGCTTGCGGAGGCCGGATCCGAGATCGGTGGTTCCGTGCCGCTGCCGTACACGGGGAGCACGTGGATCGAGTGGTCCCGGAGCGACCGTGAGACGTCGGCGCTCGATGCCGAACTCCCCTTGCGCGTAGTCGAATCCGGCGATTCGGTGCCGGTCGCTGCGGGCAGGCGTGCCCTCGGCTGGTGGCTGGTCGGTACCAGCCGGGCGATGCTGAACCTGGCGCGCACCCACGCACTGGACCGGACGCAGTTCGGTAAGCCGATCGCGGGGTTCCAGGCGGTGCGGCACCGTCTCGCCGAAACCTTCGTCGCCATCGAGGGAGCCGAAGCCACGTTGCATGCGGCGACCGACGATCTGGGTTCATTGCTCGCCAAAGCGGCGGCCGGTCGCGCTGCGATCGTCACTGCGCGGCATTGCCAGCAGGTCCTCGGCGGCATCGGCTTCACCGCCGAGCACGACCTGCACCGTCATGTGCGGCGCGCGCTCGTGCTCGACGGCCTGCTCGGCAGTTCCCGCGAATTGACCCGCGAGGCGGGTGCACTCATCCGGACGAGCGGTTCCGCGCCGCGTCTGGTGAATCTCTGAGGTACCGTGTGTCGTTCCGATCCGGCGGAGTCAGTTCTTCGCCGGATCGGGGTGATTGGAGAACCACAGGCTCTCCTCGATGAGCCGGCAACTCTTCCAGCCGTCGGCGGTCCGAACCACCTCGTGATGGTAGTTCCCTCCGCAGTAGGTCAGTTCCGTCATCCCCGGCAGTCGCATCGGGTTGTAGAACATCGCCCGCACGCGCGCGGTGTCGCCGTCGAGATCGACCTCGATGTTGGTGACGAAGTGCTGTGTCATCGGTAGCTGGTCGAGCGCCTTCTGCAGAATCGCCAGCACCTCGTCGCGGGGTCCGGGCGCATATCCCACCGAGCTGTAGTCGAGATGGGCGTCCTCGGTGAAGACCGAGGTCATCCGTTTCCAATCCTTCGTGTCCACTGCCGTGGCGTACCGGTAGACGAGTTCGGCGATTTCCTGCTTGTCACTCAGTTCCTGCGGTGTCATTGCGCATCTCCTCCGTAGCTGGAATTCAATTCTTGCAGATGAGAACGTGCTTTCCTAGAGCGGCTTTTTGAGGCATGATCCATACATGTCGCAACTCGATTCTCTACATGATCTGAGCGGGAAAACCGCTGTCGTCACGGGTGGTTCGCGTGGAATCGGCAGGGCCATCGCCGAGATACTCGCGCAGGCCGGGGCCGACGTCGTGATCGCCTCCCGCAAACTGGACAACTGTGTCACGGCCGCCGAGGAAATCGCGGAGACGACGGGGAGAAAGCCCCTACCCGTCGCCTGCCACGTCGGCCGCTGGGACGACTGTAACGACCTCGTAGACACCACCCTCGAGCATTTCGGGCGCCTGGACATCCTCGTCAACAACGCCGGCATGTCCCCGTTGTACGAGAATCTCGAGTCCATCACCGAAGACCTCTACGACAAGACATTCGGCGTCAATCTGAAGGGCCCGTTCCGCCTCGCCGTCCGCGCGGGCGCGTACATGGCCGACCACGACGGGGGATCGATCATCAACGTCGGTACCGCAGGGTCCCTGGTAGCCAGTGTGCGCGAACTGCCGTACGCGTGCGCGAAGGCGGGTCTCAACGCGTTGACCGTCGGACTCGCCGAGGCGTACGCCCCGAAGGTACGGGTCAACGCGATCCTGCCCGGACCGTTCCGCACCGATCTCTCGAAGGCGTGGGCGCCGGCCGAGGACGAGGACGCACCGTTCGTACCGATGCGGCGGATGGGCCGACCCGAGGAGATCGCGCCGCTGGCACTGCATCTCGCGAGCGACGCGTCCAGTTTCACCACCGGGGCCATCATTCGCGTCGACGGGGGCGTCACCCGCAAGGTCTGACCACGACCACGACGAAGGGCGCCCCTCCGTGAAGGAGCGGGCGCCCTCGTACGTGACGTCTATTTGATGTTCTGCTTCATCTCGTCGAGTTTCATCAGCACCGGCCAGCCACCGACGCTCAGCGCGTTTCCGTGCCCGGTCTGGTGGATGTCGAATACCGACTGGATCGCCGCGTAGAAGCCCTGCACGTCCAGCGTCTGATTGACAGCCCGCTTCGCCTGTCGCAGCCCGAACGGCGGCATCTGCGCGATCTGCTCGGCAAGTTCGCGAACCTCGGCATCGAGACGATCCCGGGGCACGACCTTGTTGACCATCCCCGTCTTCTCCGCTTCCTCGGCGGTGACCGGGCGGCCGGTGAACAGGATTTCCTTGGCCTTGCGGGGGCCGAGTTCCCAGGTGTGGCCGTGGTATTCGACACCGCCGATACCCATCATCACTACCGGGTCGGAGAACGAGGCGTCCTCCGAGGCGACTATGAGATCGCACGGCCAGCAGAGCAACAGTCCGCCCGCGATGCATCTGCCCTGGACCGCGGCGATGGACGGCTTCGGGATGTTCCGCCACCGCATCGAGTATTCGAGGTACCGGCGCGACTCGGTCGAGTAGATCATCTCGAGGGTGATCTTGTCGGGGACCGGACCGCCGCCTCGCATGTCGTGTCCGGCCGAGAAGTGCTTGCCCTCGGCACGGAGCACGATCACCGACACTTCCGGATCGTCCCCGGCCTTGCGCCATGCGGCATCGAGTTCGTCGAGCAGGTCGGCATTCTGGGCGTTTGCGGCGTCGGGCCGGTTGAGCGTGATCGTTGCGATCTTGTCCTCGACGTCGTACAGGATGTACATTCCGGACTCCTCATCCACGGGGAAGGCCGAGTACTCGTTCGGCGATGATGTTCCTCTGAATTTCCGAAGTGCCGCCTGCGATGGTGCCTGCGAAACTCCGGACGAAGCGTTCGAACCAACTGGACGAGAAGTTGTCGAGATTCCACGGCACGTACGCCGATGTGGTTGCGGGGTGCGCCAGTCCGTCGGCACCCGCCGCATCGAGCGCGTATTCCGCACCGTTCTGCACGGCTTCGGAACCGAGCAGCTTGAGCACCGACAACGCGGGCACGTCCTGGTTACCGCGCGACTCACGCACAAGCGCTGCCGAACCGAGCAGTTTCAGTGCCTGATGATCCATGACGAGACTGGCGAATCGATCGCGATCGAGCACCGTCCGGGGGTGGAAGTCCTCGACGAGATCCTGCAGCCGATCCGAGAAGCTCAGCCACAGCAGGGTCCGCTCGTGGCCGAGCGAGCCGTTGGCGACCTTCCAGCCACCGTTCAGTTCCCCGATCAGATTCTCCGCAGGCACCCGGACGTCGGTGAAGAACACCTCGTTGAAGTCCCGGTCGTCGCCGTCGGCGATCGAGGCGAACGGGCGCCGGACGACACCCGGGGTATCGGTGGGAATGAGCAGGACGCTGATGCCCTTGTGTTTCGGTGCATCGGGATCGGTCCGTACGAAGGTGAGGAGAACGTCGGCGTCGTGAGCACCGGAGGTCCAGACCTTCTGGCCGTCGACGACGAAGTGATCGCCGTCGAGCACCGCGCGGGTGCGCAGCGACGCGAGATCGGAACCCGCGCCGGGCTCACTCATTCCGAGCGCCGCGGTGATCTCGGCTCGCAGGATGGGTACGGCCCAGCGCTTCTTCTGCTCCTCGGTTCCGAACGACAGCAGCGACGCCGCGATGATGCCGAGTCCCTGCGGGTTGAAGCTGTGGTAGATCCGTCGCTTCGACAACTCCTCGAGATGGACGTACTGCTGGAGAATCGTCGCGTTCCGGCCCCCGTATTCGGGTGGGTTGGCGGGGAGCAGCCACCCGTTGTCGAACTGCGTACGTTGCCAGCGCCGTGCCCACTCCGGGACGTCGGCGCTCGAACGTGCGCGTTCGCCGGCCTCGGACTCGTCGGGCAGGTTCTCGTCGAGGAACGCTACGAACTCGGCGCGGAACTCCTCGACATCGGAATCAAACGAAAGTTGCACGGTACTCCTCGGCGATCAGCGCCCGATGCTCCGACGCGGAGCCGAGCATGTGCTCGGCGGCCCGGGCTCGCTTGAGCGCGAACTGAAGGTCGTTCTCCCAGGTGAATCCCATGGCGCCGAACAACTGCAGGCCGTTGCGGAAGACGAGGGATTGGCATTCTCCCGCAGCGGCTTTCGCCATGGATGCTGCGAGTCTGCGGCGCGGGTCGTTCTCCGCGACGGTCAGTGCGGCAAAGTAGGCGAGCGCGCGAGCGCGCTGGATGGCGACATGCATGTCGGTCGCCCGGTGCTTGACCGCCTGGAACGAGCCGATCGCGACGCCGAACTGCTGACGGTTGCGCACGTGGTCGAGCGCGAGATCCAGAACACGCTGGCACGCACCGACTGTGGAGAGAGCCAGACCCGTGAGTGCGATGTGACGGGCCCGCTCGACGTCGATACCCGTCAGCGGATCGTCGACCCGCACGGCGTCGAAGGTGACGTCGGCGACGTGGAGCACCGGGTCGAACACAGCGCTCCGCTTGGCGGTGACCTTGTCGGCGGCCACGGTGAACACACCGGTCTCGGTGGCGACGGCGATCTGCTCCGCCCTGTCGCCGTCGAGCACACGGAGCGCCGTGCCGTGCAGGACCCAGCCCGACGAGTCGCGATACGCCTTCACGCCGTCGTAGACGGCGGCTCCTGCGTGGTCCGGCCCGCTGTCGCCCGCGAGCGGCGCGTATTGCGTCGTCGTGGCGAGAAAAGGAGTCGGGTCCGTGGCCCGGCCGAGCTCTTCGACGACGATGGCCAGTTCGACGGCCGCGTCGGGGTCTGCGAGTTCTGTCCAGCCCATCCCCAGATAGCTCTTCCACAGGGGCGCCGGATCAGCGCCTCCGTCGACGACGCTGCGGATGAGCGTGGGTGGACATTCCTTCGCCGTCACTTCGCGGACGGTTTTCTGCCACAACTGTTGATCTGAGTCGAACTCGAAGAGCATTCCGGCATGCCTCCTTGCCAGTGCTGCGATGCACAATGGGACCGAGAATAACATTCTCTTATGTGGATAGTAAGAGTCTCTAGTCCCGGGGAGAGGGTACAGTCGCTCCCTCGAATCGTCCCTACCCTCCGGTACAGTGCATCTATGTCCACCCAAAGTGACGAAGTGCGGCTCCAGCGGTGACCGGCCCCAGTGAAGAGCCGGCCTGGAAGCAGCGGGCAGTGGAGCGGTCCATCCGGACCGCCAAACTGCGCGCCGAACAGCGCGTGCAGAGGTTCCTCGACGCAGCCCAGGCGATCATCACCGAAAAGGGAAGCACCGACTTCACGGTCCAGGAAGTCGTCGACCGGTCGAAGCAGTCGCTTCGCAGCTTCTACCTGCAGTTCGACGGCAAACACGAGCTCCTGCTCGCCCTGTTCGAGGACGCGCTCGGCCGCTCCGCCGACCAGATCCGTGCCGCCGCAGCCGGGAAAGACGACCCGCTCGACCAGCTTCGCGTCGCCGTCGAGTTGCTCTTCGAATCGTCGCGTCCGGACCCGACCGCCCAGCGTCCGTTGTTCACCGATTTCGCCCCTCAGCTGCTGCTCACGCATCCCGCCGAGGTCAAAGTCGCCCACGCGGCGATGCTCACGCTCTTCACGGAACTCATGGAGAAGGTCGCGGCGGCCGGCAAGATTCGGGCCGGTGCCAACCCGAAGCGCATGGCAGCGATGACGATGCAGACCGTGATGTTCATCGCTCAGTCCAGTGGTGGCGACGACACTGCGCGAGCGATCACCGCCGAGGAAGTCTGGGCCTTCTGCTCCGAAGGATTCGCTGCTCGCTGACGAGAATCCTATTCTCAAAGCTGCGCAAGTCCCTTACACTCGGCGTGTGCCCGAGCTCTGGAACGATCTCCTCAACTGCCTCGACCTACGCGCATGCCCCTCGGACGAAGACCGAGACGACATCGCCCTCTTCGACGGAACCAACCAGCAACTGGAGTATCACCGGTTGTTCGGGGGCCAGCTCCTGGCCCAGCTGGTACGCGCCGCGCAACTCTCCTGCCCCGGCAAGAGCATCAAATCGCTGCATGCGGTGTTCGCGCGTGAAGGCCGTGCGGACGAGCCCGTGCGGTACGAAATCACCCGTCGCCACGAGGGCCGCTCGTTCGCGACCCTGTCGGCCGTCGCTCAGCAGTCCCGCGGCGTGCTCGCCACCGCGTCGGTCTCGATGCACGCGCACGAGGACGGACCCGAACTCCAGACGATAGAGGCCGTGCCGCCGGTTCTCCCCGCCGATGCACACACCGAGTTCACGCTGATCCCGTGGGAAACCCGCACGACCACCGACCTCTCCCACTCCGGAGTGTCGGCTCCCGAGTTCGAGATGTGGATGCGCACTCCGGAGGTCGATCCCGATTTCGCCCCCGCGCTCACCGCGTACGCGACCGACCTCAATCTGATCGGTACCGCGCTGCTCGGTGTCGACGGTTTCGACCACACCGGCAACGGAACGAAGTTCACATCGGCGGTCACGTCGCACAACCTGTGGTTCCACCGACCGTTCCGAAGCGACGAATGGTTGTTGCTGCGGCAGCACAGCCCGATCCTCGTCCACGGCCGCTGCTTCGGCCGCGGCGACGTGCTCACCGAAAACGGCAGCCTCGTCGCGTCGTTCGCGCAGGAAGCCCTCGTTCGCATTCCCCAGTAGTCGATCATGCTGTAACACAACCCTTTCCGTGCGATACCCGTCGATGTCGAGGTATGAAGTGGAACAGCCGTTTCGGTCCGTCCCCGTCGGTACAGCGGTCGCTCCGGAAGGGGACGGCAACCGCCCGTTGCGAGTGGTTCAATGGGCCACCGGCAACATCGGCACACGCGCCCTCCGGGCAGTGATCGACCACCCGAATCTCACCCTCGCCGGGGTCTACGTACACAGCGACGACAAGGCCGGGCAGGAGGCGGGCGAACTGTGCGGCCGCGACCCGGTGGGTGTGCGGGCGACCCGGGAACTCGACGACATCCTGGCACTGGACGCCGACTGTGTGCTGTACATGCCGCTGAGATTCGATCTCGACGAAGTGTGCCGGATCCTCGCGTCGGGCACGCACATCGTCACCACGCGAGGAGAGTTCCACCACCCGAGGACCATGGATCCGGCGATCCGTACCGCGGTGGAGGAGGCGTGCGCTCTCGGACGCACCTCCATCCACAGCACCGGCAGCAGCCCAGGATTCATCACCGAGGCCGTGCCGCTGGTCCTTTCGTCCATCCAGCGTCGGCTCGACCACCTGGCAATCGACGAGTACGCAGACCTCTCGCAGCGCAACTCGCCGGGAATCCTTTTCGAAATCATGGGTTTCGGCGGACCCGCCGACACCTTCGAGGAATTCCGGCTCGCGCACGTGCAGTCCAACTTCGGGCCGTCCCTCTCCGCCCTCGCCGACGCTCTCGGACTCTCCCTCGACTCGATCGAGGCGTCCGGTGAAGTCGCCCTCGCCCGGAACCCCGTGACCATCGCAGCAGGAACGATCGACGCAGGGACCGTTGCGGCACAGAGGATCACCGTGTCCGGCATGAAGGACGGCCGGGAGCTCATGCGCTTCCGGCCGACCTGGTATTGCACCGGCGATCTCGACGCCGACTGGGACTTGCATTCGACCGGGTGGCACATCTCCGTCGACGGCGACGCCCCACTCGACATCGAGATGCGGTTCCCGGTACCGCTCGACCGGATGAGCGAGGTGTCTCCGTCCTACACGGCCAACCGCGCGGTCAACGCGATTCCCGCGGTCTGTGCAGCGCAGCCCGGTATCCGGACCACCGTCGAACTACCCCTGATCGTTCCCGAGTTCAGCTGACCGGACGACGGGAGACGGCGCCCGTCCCGATCCCGAGGATCAACTGCTCGGCGGCGGCGTACGGATCGCTGCTGCCGTCCGCGACCGCGTCCGCCAGGCCGTCGAGCGCAGGGTGCGTGCGAAGCAAGGTGTGCGCCAGAGAAAGGATCTGACCGCGGGCGCGGGCACTCCGTCGTTCCGGTGTGTCCGCGCGCTGGTGCGCGTCGATGGCGTCGATCAGCTCCGTCACTCCGGTGCCCTCGGACGCGACCAGCTGGAGGATCGGCACCTTCGCCTCGGTCCTCAGATCCCGGACCGTCTGAGCGGCTCCTTCCCGGTCGGCCTTGTTGACCACGAGAAGGTCGGCGACTTCGAGCAACCCGGCCTTTGCCGCTTGAATCGTGTCGCCACCACCGGGATTGAGGATCACCACCGTCGGGTCGGCCACCGAAGCGATCTCGATTTCGGATTGACCGACGCCAACCGTCTCGAGCACGATCACGTCGTAGTTCAGTGCGGCCAGCAGCCGGATCGCGGCAGGCACCGCGGCCGCGAGTCCGCCGAGATGGCCGCGCGAGGCCACGGACCGGATGAGCACGTCACGGTCGTGCACGTGCTCGGCCATCCTGATGCGATCCCCGAGCAACGCACCGCCGCTGTAGGGAGACGACGGATCCACAGCGAGGACCGCGACCCGCAGTCCTCGCGCGCGGTATTCCGCGGTCATCGCTCCGACGGTGGTGGATTTACCCGCGCCCGGCGGCCCGGTCACCCCGACCACCCGTGCGGTGGCCGGCCCGAGCGCATCGAGTACCTCGTCGCGCCGGGGGCTTTCCACAAGGCTCAGCAATCGCCCTGCGGCGCGCGGGGATCCCCCGCGCGCCGCAGCGAGCAATTCGGCGATGTCCGCCCCGCCGGAACCACTCAAGGCGCGGGCACCTCGATGACGGTGGCCGAGCCCATGCCTCCGCCCGCACACATTGCTGCGACACCGATACCGCCACCACGACGGCGCAACTCGTGGACGAGCGTGACCAGCATCCGGGCACCGGTCGCGGCGACCGGATGTCCGAGGGAACAACCGCTGCCGCTGGTGTTGACCTTCTCGGGATCGAGGTCGAGCAGCTTGATGCACGCGACGCACTGCGCGGCGAATGCTTCGTTGATCTCGAAGAGGTCGACGTCGGCGATGGACAGTCCCGCCCGCTTCAGCGCCTTCGGGATCGCCTCGACCGGCGCGAGACCGGTGATCGCCGGATCGACGCCGACCGAAGCCCAGGCGCGGACGATGCCGAGCGCAGGCAGGCCGAGGTCACTGCTGGCGATGGCGAGCGCCGCCGCGGCGTCGTTGCCGCCGCTGGAGTTGCCCGCGGTGATACCGAAGCCCTCGATCTCCGGGTGCAGCACCTTCAGCGATGCAAGCTTCTCGAGGCTGGTGTCGCGGCGGGGATGCTCGTCGACGGAGAACAGGCCGTGCGGGGTGTCGATGGGGACGATCTCTTCCTTGAACCGACCCTCGTCGATGGCCCGAAGTGCCATCTGATGGGACCGGAACGCCCAGGCGTCCATCTCTTCCCGGGTCACGCCGGCCTTCACGGCGGCGTTCCAGCCGACGGTGATGGACATGTCGCGGTTGGGGGCGTCGGGCTGATCGGGATGGGTGGGAGACATCCACGGCACCCACTCGTCACCCTTCCGGACCATCGACCTCGGGGACGTGGACGCGGAGTTGACGCCCCCGGCGATCACGAGTTGGTCCATCCCGGCGCGGATTCCTGCCGCTGCGGTCTGCACGGCGGCGAGACCGGCTGCACAGTGCCGGTTGTGAGACAGCCCGGGCACGGAGACGAGCCCGGAGGTGAGCGCGGCGTGGCGCGCAATCACGCCGCCGCCGTAGAGGCCCTCACCGAGGATCACATCGTCGATCAGGCTCTTGTCGAGGTCTTCCGCGGTGGCCGACACCACGTGGTGGGCGAGTTCGAACGCGGTGGTGTCGCGCAGTGTGCCCTTCATGGCGGTACCGATCGGGGTACGCAGGGCGGAAACGATGACGGCATCAGGCATGGGTGTTCTCCAGTTCGGCGAGTAGGTTGCGGCGCAGAAGTTTTCCGGTTTCCGTCTTGGGAAGTTCGTCCCGGAACACGATGGTGTCGGGGGTCTTGGACGAGCGGAGCCGGTCCTTGACCCACTGACGTATTTCGTCGGGATCGGCGGAGCCGACGAGTACCGCCACGAGTCGCTGTCCCCACTCGGGATCGGAAACGCCGATGACGGCCGCCTCGATGATCGCGGGGTGAGCGAGCAGCACGTCCTCGATCTCGGCCGGGGCGATGTTCTCGCCGCCCCGGATGATGGTGTCGTCGGAGCGGCCCTCCACGAACAGGTAGCCGTCGCTGTCGAGATGCCCGAGATCGCGGGTGGAGAACCAGCCCTCCTCGTCGAGGACGCTCCGGTTGCCGTATTCACCGGAGATCTGTTCACCGCGCACGTAGATCAGGCCGCTGTCGCCGGCTTCCACCGGTGTTCCGTCTTCGGTCCGGATCTCGATTTCGATGCCGGGCAGCGGGCGACCGACGGAGCCGAGGCGTTCGCGGACCGCGGGATCGTCCGAAGCGAACGCCACCCGGTGATCCTCGGGGCCGAGCACCGCGACCGACGACGCGGTCTCGGTGAGCCCGTAGGCGTTGACGAATCCGGTGTCCGGGAACGCCCGCAGGGCGTGCTCGAGGACGGGTCGAGGGGTCCGGGAGCCACCGTACGCAAGACTCTGGAGTGAGGGAGTGGCAGCTTCGCGGTCGCCCAGTTCGGCGACGATGCGGGCCAGCATCGTCGGCACGAGCATGGCGTGGGTGACGCCCTCGCGCCGGACGGTGTCGAGCCACACCTTCGGATCGAAGGCGGCTAGGTACACCACTCGGCGGCCCGTGTAGAAATTCGACAGCAGATTCGTCAGGCCCGCGATGTGGTACGGCGGGACCGACACCAGAGACGCGTCGGTTTCGGCGGCCGAGGAGAACTCCATCGTGTTGAGGACGTAGGCCAGCAGATGGCGGTGCCGGAGGATCGCAGGCTTCGGATCGGACGTGGTTCCGCTCGTGTAGATGATGGCCGCGACCTCGTCACCGTCCCACCGCCCTTCCAGATCGGAGGTGTCGATCTCGTCGAGGGCGTCGTCGGTGAGCGCATCGAGGTCGGCTTCCTCGAGGACGAGCGCCCCTGGGTGCCGGTTTATCAGCGCCGTGAGTTGCTGTTCCCCGAGCCGATAGTTGAGGGGAACGAACGGCACGCCGGCCAGCGCCGCACCGAACAGAGCCACGGGGTAGGCGAGATGGTTCGCCGCCAAGTACAGCACCGCCGGGTGATTCCGGAAGTCGAGGGCAGCGCGCCGTGCCAACGTATCCAGGCGCGCGGCCGTCAGCGTGCGATCACCGACGGTCGCCACCGCTCGATCGCCGTTGCTTGCGGCCATTTCTAGAATCATGCTTAGGTTCATGAGAACATTATTCTCACAGGTGCAGAGCCGCAGTTGCAAGAAGGGAAATCGAGATGCAGGTAGAAGGTAGCTCCGCGATCGTCGTCGGCGGTACGGGTGGGCTCGGTCAGGCCACGGTCCGTCGTCTCCACGCAGCCGGCGCCAAGGTCGTCATCGCCGACGTGAACGACGAGAAGGGCAAGGAACTCGAAGAGGAACTCGGCGTTCGCTACGTCAACACCGACGCAGGTGACGAGGATTCTGTCTCGGCCGCGATCGCAGAGGCGCAGTCGTTGGCACCGCTGCGCATCTCGGTCGACTGCCACGGCGGTCCCGCCGGCGGTGGCCGTCTCGTCGGCAAGGACGGCAGCGCGATGCCGCTCGAGGCCTTCACGAAGACGATCCAGTCGTACCTGACCTCGACCTTCAACGTCATGCGCCTCGCCGCCGCCGCGATCGCCCAGCAGGATCCGTTCGACGAGGAAGGCAGCCGCGGCGTCATCATCAACACCGCGTCGATCGCCGGATACGAGGGCCAGATCGGCCAGCTTCCCTACGCGGCGGCCAAGGGCGGAGTCATCGGCATGACGCTCGTCGCCGCACGAGACCTGTCTCCGCTGGGGATCCGCGTGAACACGATCGCTCCGGGCACCATCCTCACCCCCGCATACGGCAAGGCCGGCGACCAGCTCGAGGCGTACTGGGGACCCCAGGTGCCGCACCCCAAGCGCATGGGACGCCCGAACGAGTACGCAACCCTCGTCGCCTCGATCGTCGAGAACGACTACCTCAACGGCGAAGTCATCCGTCTCGACGGCGCCCTGCGGTTCCCGCCGAAGTGAGCCTCCTCGACGGAAAGGTCGCTTTCGTCGCCGGAGCAAGCCGGGGGATCGGCGCGGCGATCGCCGTGGCACTCGCCGAGGCGGGCGCCACGGTCGCGGTTGCCGCACGCTCGGAACGAGAAGGCAAGCTCCCGGGCACGATCCACTCGGTCGCCGAACGGATCACCCATGCCGGCGGGCATGCCATTCCCGTCCCGTGCGATGTCACCGACGAACAGTCGGTCGACGAGGCGATCACCGCGACCGTCGAGACCTTCGGCGGCCTCGACATCCTGGTCGCCAATGCCGGCGTGCTGTGGATGGGACCCATCGAATCGACACCGGCCAAACGCTGGCAGTTGTGCCTCGACGTCAACCTCACGGGCGTGTTCACCGTGACGAAGGCAGCGATCCCACATCTCCGCGCGCGCGGCGGCGGCTCCATGATCGCGGTGACGACCAACGGCGTCACCATGATCGATCGCGGCGCCAACGCCTACTGGGTGTCGAAGGCGGGGGTCGAGCGCCTCTACACAGGTCTCGCCGCAGACCTGAAGGCGGACAACATCGCCGTCAACTGCCTGGCACCGTCGCGGGTCGTCCTCACCGAGGGATGGACCGCCGGTGGTGGCGGGCGGGCGATTCCACCCGAGATGGTCGAACCACCCGAGACGATGGGCGCCGCCGCGGTTCTGCTCGCATCACAGGACGCGGCAGGCGTCACGGGCACCATCTCGCAATCCGAAGTGCTCGTGCCGCAGAGGCAGTGAGGTACCCAGCAGCGCATATTCGTAGAACACGAGCGGCCTGCACGACACCCAGATCCGCGACGGAGGTCCCGGTCATCCACAAGATGACCGGGACCTCCGTCGCTGTGTGGCAACAACGCGGCAATCGAATCCTTGCCGATCGCACGGTCAGAGACTATGGTTCTCGCAATTCGGAAGGCCATTCTGGAATTAGAGAGCGTCCGGAGAACAGACAAACACGTTGCACGGAACGGGATCACAGAAATCGAGGTCGCAATGAAGGTGGCAGTGGACGCACAACGTTGTCAGGGACACACACTGTGTGCCATGGCGGCACCCGCACTTTTCGAATTGAGCGAGATCGACGGGCACGCCACCGCCGTCGACGCCGAAGTCCCCGCTGTGCTCGAGGAGACCGCACGCGAAGCCTCCCGAAGCTGCCCGGAACAGGCGATCACCATCCTCTGACGTCCCATCCGTATCGCGATCACCGCACGAGAGGGCAAGGCAATGAGTGTCGACGACGCCACCGAAATCGGTCACCGGACACCAGTTTTCCAGTTCGACAGGCACGCGCCGGACTACCGCGACAACTTCCTGGACATCACCGAGGAAATGCACTCGAAGTGCCCGGTCGCCTGGTCCGACACCCACGGGGGCCATTGGGTCGCCGCCGGCAGCGACGCAGTCTTCGCACTCACCCGGTCGGCGGACATCTCGAACGATCACGACGTCAAGGGCGTGCGCCGCGGCTACAAGGGGATCATGATCCCGGCGGCGGCCAGAGCCTCGGGAGTCCGCGGCGGCATCCTGGAAATGGACGACCCCGAGCACCGTGAATTCCGTGCGGTTCTCAACCCCTATCTGTCACCGGCCGCGGTGAAGAAGTGGATCGCGCCCATCGACGAAGTCATCCGCGCATGTCTCGACGACAGGATCGAATCCGGCGAGATCGACTTCATCGACGACCTCGTGAACATCGTTCCCGCCGTGATCACCCTCGCGATGCTGGGCATTCCGGTCGCGAAATGGAAGGTCTACTGCGAACCCGTCCACGCCGCGATGTACACGCCGCCGGATTCGCCCGACGTTCCGCGCGTGGCCGAGTTGCACCGCAACATGGGCCTGGACCTTCTCGGCAGTCTTCACGAAATCCGCGAGAATCCGCGTCCCGGAATGATCGATGCGGTGGCCCGCGCCACCGTCAACGGCGAAAAGCCCGACGATCTGGAACTTCTCGGCGTTCTCAGCCTGCTCATCGGCGGCGGTTTCGATACCACCACCGCGTTGACGTCCCACGCACTCGAGTGGTTGTCGCAGAACCCCGATCAACGCGAAATTCTCAGCACCGAACGCGACCGGCTCCTCGATTCGGCAACCGAGGAGTTCCTGCGCTTCTTCTGCCCATCGGCAGGCGACGGCCGCACCTTCTCCGCGGATACCGAAATCGCCGGTACACAGTTCAAGGAAGGCGAGCGGGTGTGGCTGTCCTGGGCGATGGCGAATCGCGACCCCGCCCTGTTCACCGACCCACACAGCGTCGACCTCGAACGTAGTGGCAACCGGCACTTCAGCTTCGGGCTGGGAGTCCACCGCTGCATCGGGTCCAACCTCGCCCGCATCATGTTCAAGCGGATGCTTGTCGCGGTACTCGATCGCATGCCGGACTTCCGGTGCGACCCGGACGGCACCGTGCACTACGACTCCATCGGTGTCATCCAGGGAATGCGCAAGCTCCCCGCCACTTTCACCCCCGGCCCCCGGCTCGGCGCCGGCCTGGACGAGACCCTGGCCGAACTCCAGCGGGTGGTCGACGAGCAGGCACTCGCCGCACCGGTAACGGCCCGGAACTGACAACGTCGACGCGTCACCGGCTCGGCCCGCGTACATACGCCCGAGCCGGTAACGAAAGAGGAATCCGATGAATCTCGACGATATGGTGATGATCAGCATCGACGACCACGTCGTGGAACCGGCTGACATCTTCGAAAAGTATTTCCCCAAGAGCCTGATGGACCAGGCACCGCGCCTGACCGCCCATCCGCGCAATCCCAACGTGCAGGCCTGGCTGTTCCAGGACACGGTCGTGGGAAGCTCCGGCCTCAACGCCGTCGTCTCCTGGCCCAAGAGCGAATGGGGCATGGACCCCACCGGATACGCCGAGATGCGGCCCGGCGTCTACGACATGGACATGCGCGTCCGCGACATGGACGCCAACGGCACCCTCGCCGCAACGCTGTTCGCGACCTTCCCCGGCTTCGCCGGCACCCACCTGGCCAGCCTTCCCGACAAGAAGCTGTCCCTCGCCGCGTGCAAGGCGTTCAACGACTGGGTGGTCGGTGAAGTACCCAACGCGCACCCCGGACGGTTCATCCCGCTCGGCATCATCCCCTTCTTCGACGTCGACGAATCCGTCAAGGAGATCCAGCGGCTCGCCGCCATGGGCTGCCGCTCGATCAGCATCCCCGAAACCCCCTACGGTGTCGGCGAGGGTTACCCGGACTTCAAGTCCGGCTACTGGGACCCGATCTTCAAGGCCTGCGTCGACAACAACATCGTGCTCAGTCTGCACATCGGCGGCGGTATCAACCTGGTCAAGCGGCCCGAAGGCTTCAACATCGACGACATGTTGATGCTGACGCCGCTCATCTCCACCATCGCAGCCACCGACATCATGCTCAGCGGGGCCTTCCGAAAATTCCCGACCCTGAAGGTCGCCATGAGCGAGGGCGGTGTGGGCTGGGTCGCGCCGTGGCTCGACCGGCTCGAGCGGCACATCGTCAACCAGTCCTGGACGGGAGCGAGCTTCCTGCCCGATGGCAAGACGCCGACGGACGTGTGGCGCAAGAACTTCCTCGCCTGTTACATCACCGAGCCGAGCGGTCTGAACAACCGCGACCACCTGGGTATCGACACCATCGCGTGGGAATGCGACTACCCGCATTCGGATTCGACCTGGCCGAACTCGCCGGAAGTGCTGAAGACCGAACTGGACAGGGCGCAGTGCACCGACGAGGAGATCGACAAGATCACCTTCGGAAATGCTGCCCGGTTCTTCGACTGGGATCCGTTCGCGCACATTCCCCGTGAGCAGGCAACCGTCGGTGCTCTTCGTGCCCGGGCGACCGACCACGACATCAGTGAGACCTCCAAGACCGAGTACCGCCGACGCTACGAGCTCACCAACTCGTAGGCACGCGCGCACCGACCGACAAGGAACAGGCATGACAGATGCTCCACAGCTCGACGGCAAGGTCGCCATCGTCACCGGCGCCGGAGGCGGAATCGGCCGAGCGTACTCCCGTGGCCTCGCCGAAGCCGGTGCAGCCGTGGTGCTGGCCGACGTCAACATCGATTCGGCCACGGCCGCTGCCGACGAACTGACCGCCGAAGGGCACCGCGCGCTCGCCGTGGCCGTCGACGTCCGGGACGAAGCGAGCACGACCGAGATGGCCGCCACGGCGGCCGGCCGATTCGGGTCCGTCGACATTCTCGTGAACAATGCCGGGTTGATGGCCGAGGTGGTCGGCGAGGGCTCGCTGACCACCATGGACATCGACCTCTGGAACCGCACGCTCGCCGTCAACCTCACCGGGCCGCTTCTGTGCAGCCGCGCCGTGGTGCCGTACATGAAGGAGCGTGGCTACGGCAAGATCGTGAACCAGTCGTCGAGCGGTGCCTTCATGGCCGCCCAGGCCTACGGCATCACCAAGCTCGGGCTCGTGAGCATGACGGTGTCGCTGGCACGCGAGTTGGCGCCGTTCGGCATCCGCGTGAACGCCATCGCGCCGGGAATGGTCAACACCGAAGCCGGCTCGATCGCCTCACCACCCGAACTCAAGGAGATGGTGAAGAACGCCATTCCCTTCCCCTTCGGCGAACCGGAGGAACTGATTCCCGGCCTGCTGTATCTGGTGTCGTCGGGCAGCGACTGGGTAACCGGCCACACTCTCAACATCGACGGCGGCTGGGTCGTACGGGTCTGAGTTTTCTTATTTACCAACGTTTCTCACGGAGAGTGCACGCATGAAGAACTATCTGCTCGTCGAATCGCATCCTTCTCATCCGGACCGCCTGGACGAATTCAACAGGTGGTACGACGAGGTCCACATCCCCGAGGTGGTGGCACTCGACGGATTCGTCGGCGCCATCCGGCTTGCTCCCGCAGACGCGGACGGCGGCCCTTCGGTCACGCTCTACGAACTCGAGGGTGACCCGCAGACGGCCAAGGACAACGTCCATGCCGCTGCCGCCGCGAAGCAACTGAACATGTCGGATTCGCTGAGCTACGGGCCCATCCCGAAGATGCGCATCATGCAGCTGCAGTCCGAGCACACCAAGACCGCGAGCTGACCGGCGACCACACTACGAGGATCGTCGTATCCTCCTGCGACGGGCGGGGACGCAATGCGTCTCCGCTCTCGCCGTCATGCGTCCCCGAACACTCCACGCGAGTGACGCACACCCAGCGCGCCTGCCAGCACCGCGCACTGCTCGTCGAAGAACCCCTGCGCGACACGCGTCCTCGACGCCACCGAATCGAATCCGTGGAACGCCCCGTCGACGATGTGGAAGCCGCACGGAACACCCGCCGACGACAATCGATCGGCGTATGCACGATTTTCGGCAAAGAACAGATCGTGTGATCCCACACCGATCCAGGCGGGGGGGAGATCCCCCAGGTCGTCACGTCGCGCCGGAACCGCTTCGTCCCGGTCGGCCGCGCCGAGGTAGCTCTCCCAGCCGAACCGGTTCGAGGTCGCGTCCCACATGCGGGTGTGCCGCGGGCCCGAGTCCGTGCGGTCGTCGAGCATCGGGTAGACCAGCAACTGGAATGCCGGGGTCGGAATCTCACGGCCGCGGATGCGGAAGGCCAGCGCGGCCGCCAGTCCCCCACCGGCACTCGCGCCGCCGATCGCCAATCGTGAGGTGTCCACATCCGGTCGCCGCGTGAGCCACTCGTAGATCCGGTCGCAGTCCTCCACCGGCACCGGGTACGCATGCTCCGGTGCAAGCCGGTACTCCACCGACGCCACCGTGATGCCGAGTTCTTCCGCGAAGCGCCGGCACAGCGCGTCGTCCTGGGCCGCCCGGCCGAACACGTATCCACCGCCGTGAATCCACAGCAACGCCGGCGTGCGCTCGTCGGCGCGCGCCGACGACGGCCGGAACCAACGGACCGCGACTCCGGGTTCGAGCACATAGACATCCGGGTCGCGGCCGCGGATCGCGCGGGTCAGAGTGCGCAACACCCGCAGCGACCTGGGGGTGACCGTCCTGCGCGGCGCGAGCAGCGCTGTCCAGCGGAGGTCGGGGTGGAATCCAGGTAGCGAACGCAGGCGGTCGATCAAGAAGCACCTCGGTCGGCAACCGGCATTGTTGATCTCCTTGTAGTTCCGGGTTCGGCGATAATAGACGCATCGAGACGGACCCCGGATGCTCGGTCCCGGAGCCCGTCTCGTAGCTCGCCGGATCAGGACTTGCCGGCAGTCAACCTTGCGATGTTGGCCTGGAAGTCCTCGCTCTGGAACGTCATCTCCTCCGCGCTCATCGCGTAGTCGAGTGTCGCGAGCACCGCACGCTCGAGGTGGATGTTGAGGAGTCGCTTCGTCGCCTCGATCGCCTTCTGAGGCTGTTCGGAGATGCGCTTGGCGCATGCGAGCGCCTCGGTCAGCGGATCCTCGACGACGTGGTTCGCCAATCCCAGTTCGCAGGCCCGCTGGGCGGAAATCCTCTGGCCGGTGAACGCGAACTCCTTGGCCTGCAACAAGCTGATCTGCAACGGCCATGTCAAGGGACCGCCGTCCGCGGCGACGAGACCGACCTGCACGTGAGGATCGGCCAGGTACGACTTCTCGGCCATGTAGACCATGTCGCTCAGCGCCACCAGGCTGCAGCCCAGCCCCACGGCCGGGCCGTTGACCGCCGCGACCACCGGCACGCGGCACCGCGCCATACCGAGGACGATCTCACGGCCGTCGGCGATGGTCTTCGCCCGCAGGTCCGCATCGCGCGCCAGTTCGGCAAGGTAGGCGAAGTCGCCGCCTGCCGAGAATGCGCGGCCCGCGCCGGTGATCACCGCGGCACGTGCCTCGCGATCGGCTGCCAGCCGTGGCCACAACCGGGCCAGGCCCTCGTGCAGCGGATCGTTGACGGCGTTGAGGTCGTCGGGCCGGTTGAGCGTGATGATCCGCAGGGAGCCGTCGGCCTTGACGTCGATCTCGTCGGGCATGTCGTACATGTCAGACCCCCAATCCGAGGATGCGTGAAGCGATGATGTTCTTCTGGATCTGGGACGTGCCGCCCATGACGCTCTGCGCCCGGCTGTACATGTACGAGCCCAGCAGTTCGGGGTCGCGCGTCCCGGCCACGGACAGCGCCGCGTGCCCGACCGACTGGTCGACCCACGTCATGAGCAGCTTGTCGAGCGAGCCCTCCGACCCGTGCGACACGCCGTCGAGCTGTTCGGACAACCGGCGGCGGACGTGCAGACGCAACATCTCCGATTGCACTGCGGCCCAAGCCAGATCCTCCGGCGGCCTGCCGTCGACCCGCGCGGCGAGCTGGCGCACGAGCTTGCCGTAGCGCGCGGCGAAACCGAGGGTGGACGGTTCGCGTTCGTGGCCGACGACCGTCATCGCGACGCGCCACCCTTCACCGGGCGCACCGACCATCCGGTCGGCGGGCACCCTCGCACCGTCGAAGAGCACCTGGCCGAACTCCTTGGTGACCCCGCTGATCATCTTCAGGGGTCGCTGCTCGATCCCGTCCTGGTGCATGTCCACGATGAACGCGGAAATACCCTTGTGGCGAGGCGCATTCGGGTCGGTGCGAGCAAGCAGCAGGCACCAGTCGGCCACATCGGAATAGCTCGTCCAGACCTTGTGGCCGTGCAGGACGTACTCGTCTCCGTCCTGCGTCGCCGTCGTGGTGAGCGACGCGAGGTCGGAGCCGGCGCCGGGCTCGCTGAATCCTTGGCACCAGCGCTCGGTGCCGTTGATCATGCCCGGAAGGAACCGGTCGCAGAGTTCTTCGCTGCCGTGATGTCCGAGCCCGACGACGAGGTAGCCCAGGCTGGGACGCGGCGGAGCGCCCGCGATGGCCAGTTCCTCGTCGAGGATCACGTCGTAGACCGGCGGCAGATCCTGCCCGCCGTGCTTTTCGGGCCAGGACAATCCGAAGAATCCGGCTCCGTACAGAGCCTGATGCCATTCACCCTGGCGCGCCCAGTATTCGTCGCCCGAGGTGGGGAACGTACCGGCTACACCGGCGAGCCAGGTGCGCAGGCGTTCGCGGAAAGCTGCTTCGTCCGGCGAGTCACGAAAGTCCAAGGTCGATCTCCTCCAGGCTCACGGGGAACAGTTCGGTGGACGTCAGCGCCCGCCGCAGATAGACGTGCTCGATGCACTCCCAGGTGTTACCGATGCCGCCGTGCACTTGGACGGCGGTCTCGCAGACGGTCCGTGCCGCACGCGCGCAGTAGATCTTCGCGATGCGCGCGGCGCGCACTGCTTCGTCCGGCGCGAGTTCGTCGACGGCCCAGGCCGCGTGCCGCAGTACGCTGATCGATCCCTCGATCAGCGCTTGGCTTTCGGCGAGCAGGTGCGCGACGGCCTGGTACGACCCGATCGCCTTGCCGTACTGCTCGCGGATCTTGGCGTACTCGACCGCGACGCTCTGCGCCCCTCGCGACGTTCCGACGAGATCGGCGCACGTCGCGACCAGAGCGAGGGCGTATCCCCGCTCGATGTGCTCCGCGTCCACGGTCCCGATCGGCGTGCAGGGCGCGCCGAGTGTGGCGAACGCGCGGGTGAGGTCGGCGCCGGAAGCGGTTTCGCCGATCTCGGCGGAGAGCACCTCGGCGTCGCGCACCACCAGTGCTTGCTTCAGACCGCGGGTGTCGAACGCGTCCTCACCGACCGCGATCGCCCACGTCTGCTGATCCTCGGCGACGTGGCGGCGCAGGTCGTCCGCGAGGACCGGCCCGAGGAACGGAACGTCGACGAGACCGCGTCCGAATTCCTCCGCGACGATGGCCACTTCGACCCCGGAGGCGCCGTCGGAGCGCAGCGAGCGCCAGCCCGTGGAGTCCACGGTCTTCTCCAGTCGTGCGAGCCGTGCCGCGTCGTCGAGGTCCTGGACCGAGCCCGGTCCCAGGTCGTCGGCCAGCCTGGCGGCAGCATCTCGCAACTGCTGTTGTTCATTCGTCAGACGTACGTCCATGGCGCTCCTCGAGTAGTCGGCGCAACACCTTGCCGGAGGGCAAGCGGGGAATTTCGGGGACAAGGACCACACGGCTGGGGCGCTTGTAGGAGGCGAGTCGCTCGGCGACGTAGCCGATGATTTCGCCGGAGTCGATCGTCGCGCCGGCGCAGGGGGTGACCGCCGCGACCACCGCTTCACCCGCGGCCTCGTCGGCGACGCCGAACACGGCGCAGTCGGCGACGGCCGGGTGTCCGTGCAGGACCGCCTCGACTTCGGCGGGCGCGACCTGAAAACCGTTGACCTTGATCATCTCTTTGGATCGGTCGGTGATGCGGATCCATCCGGCTTCGTCGACGGATCCGACGTCGCCCGTCCGATACCAGCCGTCGGTGAAGGCGTCGGCGGTCGCGTCGGCGGGCAGGTATCCGGCCATGAGCGACCGCGATTTCACCTGGATCTCACCGCGCTCACCGGGGCTGACCGGTTCGCCGGTGTCGAGCGACACCACACGCAGTTCCACGCCGGGAACCGCGCGACCCACGCTGTCGAGCCGTCCGCCGTCGATCGGGTTGCACGCGATCACGGGTATCTCGCTCGCTCCGTAGGCGGGCACCCACGGCACGCCGGTGCGGCGCGTGACCGTCTCTGCGATGCTCGGGGTCACGGGGGTGGCGCCCCACATGATGTATCGGAGCGAGGACAGGTCCAGGGACTCGAGGCCGGGATACGACGCGATGGCCATGGCGATGGGTGCGACGGCCATCTCGACGGTGATCCGGTCCCGCTCGATGTGCCGCAACATGGTTTCGAGGTCGAACCGGTGATGCAGCCGCATCCAGGCACCGGCTTCGAGGGCCGTGGCGATGTTGAGCAGTCCGAGGATGTGCGACGGCGGGGTGACGATCTGGATCCGGTCGGCCGGCGTGAGTGCGAGGGCATCCCGCCAGTGCGCCACGGCGGCGCCGAAGGAGGCGTGGGTGTGCCTGACGGCTTTGGGCAGGCCGGTGGTGCCCGAGCTGAACACGAGCACCGCGTCCGATTCCCGGTCCACGCGCGGGAAGGTGAAACCGGACGGGACGTCGGTCGAGCCGGATTCGCCGGGATGCAGCTCGTCGAGATGCAGCATCGGGACGGGAACGTCCTGGCCGGCGACGGCTTCGGCAAGGACCGGGCTGTCTCCCACCGCCGCAACCGGAGCGGTGAGGCCGAACGCGTGGTCCACCTCGGTGCGCTTCCAGGACGGGCTCATGAGCACCACCACGGCACCGAGTCGCCAGACGGCCTGCACCGCTGCCACGAACTCGGGACGGTTCGACGACATGAGCGCGACCCGGTCACCGATCCCGACGTCGTGTGCGCGGAGGCGGTGGGCAATGCCGTCGGCGCACGAGTCGAGATCGGCGAGGGTGAACTCGCGATCTTCGAATGCCAGCACGGCAGGCTCTGTCATTGGGCTCTCTCGCGTATGGGATTCAGGTCGAGAGGTTTCCCTCTCATGAGTGAGAATAGTACTCTCCACTTAGCAGAATACTAATACCAGGAGGAGACGGTCCATGGCGAGACCACCACTGTTTCAGCGCGCGACCGTGACCCGGATCGTGAAGGAGACGGACGACGCGCGCACCTACGTGCTCGCCCCCGACGACGGGCCCTTCACCTATCGATCGGGGCAGTTCTGCACCTTCAAAGTGACGGTCGACGGGACAGACCTGTACCGGTCGTATTCGATGTCGAGCGCCCCCGAAACCGACTCCGAAATGATGATCACCATCAAGCGGGTACCCGGCGGGTCGGTCTCGAACTGGCTCCACGACAACATCTCGGAAGGAGACAAAGTCGAAATCACCCGTCCCGCTGGCACTTTCCTGTTGCGCCCAGCCGAGGGCGCGGTACTCGGATTCGCGGGCGGTAGCGGCATCACACCGATCCTGTCGCTCGCCAAGAGTGCCCTCGCGTCGACCGACCGCCGGGTGCGCCTGCTCATCGCCGACCGCGACCGGGCGTCCGCGATCTTCGAAACGGTCGTTGCCGACCTCGCGGCCGAGTACCCGGGCCGGCTCGAGGCCGTCCGGCACTACGACGACGAGAGCGGACTGCTGGATCCCGCCGCCGTCGCAGCGTTCGTCGGTGCCGACACCGGCGCCGACAGTTACCTGTGCGGCCCGGAAGCGTTCATGGACATGATCGAAAGTGCGCTGAGCGGGAGCGGCCAGGTCTACAGCGAGCGATTCGGAAGCGCAGCCGAACCCATTCAGGTCGCAGACGTGCCTGTCGCCGAAACAGCCGTTGCCGAAACAGCCGTGGCACAGCCTGCGGAGATAACCGGCACGGTGTCGATCCGCCTGGGAAGCAAGCGGGTTTCGGTACCGCGCCACCCCGGAGAGACTCTCCTCGAAAGCGCCCGGCGCGCCGGTCTGGCACCGCCGTTCTCCTGCGAGGCCGGCAACTGCGCGACCTGCATCGCCAAGATCGTCGACGGCAGCGCGACGATGCGCGTGAACGACGCTCTCAGCGACGACGAGATCGCCGACGGTTACATCCTCACGTGCCAGGCGGTCCCCGACAGCAACGACATCAAGGTGCGGTACGAGTAGCGACACCGATCTGCTCGCCGAAAAGTGATCTGCCCGGGAAGTTTCCCGGGCAGATCACTTTTCGGCGAGCAGATGTCAGACCGACGATGTGGGCACTTCGTCGTGCTCACCGAGACGAGGCGGCGCGCCGTATCGCGGCTCGTACCCTTCCACACGGATCGGGCTGCCCACCAGGCGAAAATCACCCGCGGTGACGATCGCCTCCGGGGTCGCCTCGAGCGCGTCGGGCAGTGAGCGCACCGCGGCGGCCGGGACGCCGAGCGGACGAAGCCGCTGCTCCCAGCCCGACGCCGTGTCGCGAGCGAGCACCGCCGTGACGACCTCGAGCACCTCGTCGCGACGACTCGCACGCTCGGCCATCGTCTCGAATCCCGCGATACCGGCCTCTGCGGCGAATACCCTCCAAAAACCGTCGTGCGTGATGAACAGCGCCAGAGTCCCGTCGGACGTCGGGAACAGCTGTGCCGGCACGTAATACGAATGGGCACCGTTCGGCATGCGCTTCGGCTCGGTGCCCTCGTTGAGGTACGCGGATGCGCGGTAGTTGAGCTGCGAAAGCATCACGTCACGCAACGAGACGTCGAGTTGCCCACCACGCCCGGACACGATCTGGGCAAGCAGGCCCAGCGCGGCGGTCAGCCCCGTCGAGTTGTCGGCCGCCGAATAACCGGGCAGGGTGGGCGGCCCGTCCGGATCGCCCGTCAGGGACGCGACGCCGGTGACAGCCTGGATGACATAGTCGAAGGCGGGGTCGTCCCCGGAGTTCAGGCCGTATCCGGTGAGCGCGACACACACGATCTTGTCGTTGTGGGAGCGCAGCGCCTCGTAGGTCAGCCCGAACCTGCGGATCGCGGAGGGCTTGAGATTGACCAGCAAGGCGTGCGCTCCGGCCGCGAGTTCGCCGAGTTTTCGCTGGCCCTCGTCGGACGAGAGGTCCAGGCAGATACTGCGCTTGCCGCGGTTGAGGCTCGCGAAGTACGCGTCGCTCACCTGGCGGGAGAGATCGCCGGTGGGCGGTTCGATCTTCGTGACCTCGGCACCGAGGTCCGCGAGCATCATCGTGGCGTAGGGGCCCGCGAGGATGTGTCCGACCTCGAGGATGCGGATACCCGCGAGGGGGCCCACATTCCGATCTTCCTCGGTCACCGCAATTCCTTGGCGAGCTCGGCGACCACCTCGCGCGTGCGGTACTTCGACGCGACCAGTTCGTCGCGGGTGTTGCCGATCGGCAGCAAACGCATCGACAAGTCGGTGACCCCGGCGTCACGGTAGCGGCGGAATCCGGCGAGAATCGCCTCTTCGTCTCCCACGATCGCCATCTCGCCGATGTCCTTCGCCTCACCCTGTTCGAGCAGACGCTGGTAGTTCGGCGAGATCTCCGCCTCCGCGAGGATGCGGTTGGCGCGCTCGCGGGCGATGTCCACCTCGTCCGGCGCGCACAGGCACACCGGAACACCGGCGACGACCCGCGGCGCCGGACGCCCTGCTTCGGCGGCGGCCTTGGTGATACGAGGCACGACGTGCTCGCCGATCGCGCGCTCGTCGGCCATCCACAAGATCGTGCCGTCGGTGTGTTCGCCCGCGATCCGGAGCATCACCGGTCCCAGAGCAGCCACCAGGATCGGCATCGGTGCGACCGGTGCGATGTCGAGTGGGTTGTGCACGGTGAACGTGTCGTTCTCGACATCCACCGACCCTGGTCCGTGCTGGGCCGCGTTGAGAACCTCGAGATAGTCGCGGGTGAGCTTGGCCGGCTTGTCGTACGGGAGTCCGAGCATGTCCTGCACGATCCAGTGGTGCGACGGCCCCACACCCAAGGCGAGCCGTCCGCCGAGAGCGGCATGGGTGGACAGCGACTGACGCGCCAACGCGATCGGATGCTGAGCCTGGAGCGGTACGACCGCCGTGCCGATTTCGATGCGGCTGGTCCTCGTGCCCATCAGCGCGACCGCGGTGAGCGCGTCGAAGTCGGTGGGAATCTGCGGTACCCATACCGTGTCGAAGCCTGCGGCTTCCGCCCATTCGACGTCTTTCAGCATGCGGTCGACCTTGCGGGCCGTGTCGCCCTGTTCCGGGCCGACCATCACTCCGATACGCACGATTCCTCCAGCTTTCCGAACCCGATTGTGTGAGTGCCGCGCGTGGTCACAGCGGCGCGGCCGTGCCCGTCAGTTTCCGAACCTCTTCGACGAGGACGTCCAGCGGAGTGCTCGTGGGGCACACCGCTGCCGCGCCGGCGGCGAGAAGCTTGGGCACGTCGCTCTGCGGAATCGTGCCGCCGACGATCACGTCGATGTCGCCGGCGTCGGCCGCACGCAGTTCCTCGATCACCTTGGTGGTGAGTGCGACGTGTGCTCCCGAAAGGATGCTGAGGCCGACCACCGCCACGTCTTCCTGCACCGCGATGGAGACGATGTCTTCGACCTTCTGGCGGATTCCGGTGTAGATCACTTCGAATCCGGCGTCGCGGAGGGCGCGGGCGACGATCTTGGCACCGCGATCGTGGCCGTCGAGACCGGGCTTGGCGACAAGAATACGGGCGCTCATCAGAACACCACCGGCTGACGGAACTCGCCCCAGACGTTCTTGAGCGCGGAAACCATCTCTCCGACAGTGCAATACGCGTTGGCGCAGTCGATCAAACGGTGCATCAGATTCTCGGTTCCTTCCGCGGCGCGGGACAGTTCGGCGAGCGTGGTGCGTACGGCCTCGGAGTCGCGTTCCGCCTTCACTTTCGCGAGACGCTCGAGCTGCATCTCGCGGCCCATGGCATCGAGTTCGTACGTCGAAATCTCCGGTGCCGGTTCGTCGGAGACGAACTTGTTGACACCGACCACGGGACGCTCACCGCCCTCGATCTCCTTGTGGGTCTTGTACGCCTCGTCCGCGATCAGACCCTGCAGGTAGCCGTCTTCGATGGCCCGGACCATGCCGCCGTGCGCCTCGAGATCAGCCATGATCTCGATGATGCGTTCTTCGGTCGCGTCGGTGAGGGCTTCGACGAAGTACGAACCGCCCAGCGGGTCGGCCACGCGCGTCACGCCGGTCTCGTACGCGAGGATCTGCTGTGTGCGCAGCGCCAGGGTCGCGGATTCCTCACTGGGCAGGGCGAAAGGTTCGTCCCACGCCGCGGTGAACATCGACTGCACGCCGCCGAGTACCGAGGCCATGGATTCGTAGGCGACCCGCACCAGGTTGTTCTGGGCCTGCGGCGCATAGAGCGACGCGCCACCGGCCACGCAGCCGAAGCGGAACATCGACGCCTTGTCGGTGGTCGCGCCGTAACGTTCGCGGACGATCGTTGCCCAACGCCGGCGTCCGGCGCGGTACTTGGCGATCTCCTCGAAGAAGTCACCGTGGGTGTAGAAGAAGAAAGAGATCTGCGGGGCGAACTGCTCGATGGTCATCCGGCCGCGCTCGAGGACGGTGTCGCAATAGGTCACGCCGTCCGCGAGGGTGAACGCCATCTCCTGCACCGCGTTGGCGCCCGCGTCACGGAAGTGCGCACCCGCCACCGAGATCGCGTTGAAGCGGGGAACTTCCGCCGCACAGAACTCGATGGTGTCGGCGATGAGCCGCAGCGACGGTTCGGGCGGCCAGATCCACGTTCCGCGCGATGCGTATTCCTTGAGGATGTCGTTCTGGATGGTGCCGGTGAGCTTCTCCCGCGGCACCCCCTTGCGCTCGGCGGCAGCGACGTAGAACGCCAGCAGAATGGCGGCCGTTCCGTTGATGGTGAAACTCGTACTGATCTTGTCGAGGGGAATGTCCTCGAAAAGAATCTCGGCATCGGCGAGCGTGTCGACGGCCACGCCGACGCGGCCCACTTCCTCACCGACCTCCGGGTCGTCGGAGTCGTAACCGCACTGGGTGGGGAGATCGAGCGCCACCGACAGTCCCGTGCCGCCCTGCTCGAGCAGATAGCGGTACCGCCTGTTGGATTCCTCCGCGGTACCGAAGCCGGAGTATTGGCGGAACGTCCACAACCGGCCCCGATAGCCGGTGGCGAAGTTGCCGCGGGTGAAGGGGAAGCTGCCTGGCGCAGGCGGCTCGGTAACCCGGTCGTCCGGTCCGTAGACCGGCTCGAGCGGGATACCCGACGAGGTTTCGGTGAAGTCGTTCACGCTGGATACATTACTTGCAGAAAAAGAGAATGCCAATATCATCACTGAGAACGGAACGGTTTCACTGATACGACCTGGGAGAACGATGTCGAGCCACAACGCCCTCACCGACCGCACCATGGTCATCTCCGGCGCCAGCCGCGGGATCGGCCTCGCGATCGCCACCGCAGCGGCCCGGCAGGGCGCCAACGTGGTCCTGCTCGCCAAGACCGCCGAGCCTCACCCCCGCCTGAAAGGCACGGTCCACACGGCCGTGGCCGAAATCGAAGCAGCAGGAGGCAAAGCCGTCGCGGTCGTCGGCGACGTGCGCAAGGAGAGTGACGTCGCGCAAGCGATCGAAGCTGCCGTGGAGCGCTTCGGCGGTATCGACTTCTGCGTCAACAACGCGAGCGCGATCGCCACGGAGCCGACGGAACAGCTGTCGGCCAAGAAGTACGACCTCATGCAGGAAATCAACTGCCGCGGCACGTTCCTGCTCACCAAGGCGGCACTGCCGTACCTCCGGAACTCACCCAACGGACACGTACTCACCATCTCTCCGCCACTGAACATGAATCCCTACTGGCTCGGCGCACACCCGGCCTACACCCTGTCCAAGTACGGAATGTCCTTGCTGACATTGGGGTTCGCAGCCGAATTCGCCGAGGCCGGCGTCGCGGCGAACTGCCTGTGGCCCGAGACGTTCATCGCGACGTCGGCGGTGGCGCACATGCCGGACGGTGACACGCTCCTGTCGTCCTCGCGCAGCCCGGAGATCATGGCCGACGCCGCGGTGGAAATCCTGTCGCGGCCGGCGAAGGACACCACGGGCCGGTGCTTCATCGACGCGGATGTCCTCGTCGAAGCAGGCAAGACCGACCTGTCCGCCTACGGTGGCGGCGAAAATCCCCAGTGGGACCTGTTCCTCGACAAGGACTGACGCCACCGCGCCGTACTCACTTGCCCTGACGACGGCCGGGTGGGTACGGCGCGTGCAGGTCGAACCGCACACCGATCATCCGGATCACGAAGCACACTGCCGCCGCACCCAGCGCGACGAGTGTTCCTTGGTATCCGAAACTGTATGCGGCGGCATATAATACGGCTCCGATCAACGCCGGAATCGCATAGAGTTCACTTCGAAGTACGGTCGGTACGCGACCGATCATGACATCCCGGATGGTTCCCCCGCCTACCGCGGTGACGGCCCCCACGATGACGGCTTGGACGACACCGAAACCCAGTTCCAGCGCCTTGTAGGCGCCCAGCACCGCGAACACGCTCAATCCGATCGCGTCGAACACGGTGATCGTGCCGTTCAGACGATCGAGTCGGCTGCCGAGCACGAAGGCGACGAGGCCGCCTGCCGCTGCGGCCGCCAGGTAGCGCCAGTCGAGGAAGGTTGCCGGAGGCAGAGCGCCGAGGAGCACGTCGCGGACCGTCCCCCCGCCCAGACCGGTGAACATGCCGAGCGTGACGATGCCGACGATGTCGAGTCGCTCGGCGCGCACCGCCAACAACGCTCCGTTGAGTGCGAATGCAAAAGTCCCGGCGAGGTCGAGGACCAGCCACAGCAGATTATCGGTCGGCATGGCACGAGGTATACCCGGCATCGCTGCCGGAGTCCCGGCTATGTGTGTGCCCGGCGCGCCGCGACGACCCCGTGACCGGCGCCCTAGGAGATCGGCCTACGCCGCTCGGCGCGGCGCATCCGGGTGCGTTCGTCTTCGGACAATCCGCCCCAGATGCCGTGCCGCTCACCCGAGTCCAGTGCGTATTCGAGGCATTGCGTGCGAACGACGCATTGTCCGCACACCCGTTTCGCAGCGGCGAGGCGGTTCTCCCGCGCTTCTCCTCGCTCGTTGTCGGGATGGAAGAAGAGCGAACCGTCCACGTCGCGGCATCCGGCGTGCATCTGCCACTCCCAGGACTCCGCGACGGGCGGGGGGAGTTTGAGCAGCTTCAGGGCCGGCACCGGTCACGCCTCCTTCGCCATGCGGCGGTAGGTGCGGATCAGATTATCCGTCGACCCATCACCCGACCCCGGATCACCAACACCCCCCAACACCGGCCCCAACACCGACGCCTGCTCCTTCCCCAACTCCACACCCCACTGATCGAACGAATCGATCCCCCACACCACACCCTCGACAAACACCTCATGCTCATACAACGCAATCAACTGCCCCAACGACGACGGTGACAACACCGGCGCCAAAATCGTCGTCGACGGACGACCCCCCGGCATCACCTTGTGCGCCACCAACTCCTCCGCCACCCCCTCCGCCCGAATCTCCGCCGCCGACTTCCCGAACGCCAACACCTTCGCCTGCGCAAACATGTTCGCCATCAACACCTCATGCATCGACCCCGACCCATCGACCACCGGCAGATCATCCGTCGACCGCCCGAACCCGATGAAATCCGCCGGCACCAGATGCGTCCCCTGATGCAACAACTGGAAAAACGCATGCTGCCCGTTCGTCCCCGGCTCCCCCCAAAAAATCTCCCCCGTCGCACACGACACCGCCGACCCGTCCACCCGCACCGACTTACCGTTCGACTCCATCGTCAACTGCTGCAGATACGCCGGAAACCGCACCAGATCATTCGCATACGGCAACACCACCCGCGACTGCGCCCCCAACACCGACGTGTACCACACCCCCAACAACCCCAACAACACCGGAACATTGCGCTCGAGCGGCGCCGACACGAAATGCTCATCGACCATCCGGAACCCCGCCAGCAACTCGGCGAACCGCTCCCGCCCGATCGCACACATCACCGACAACCCGATCGCCGAATCCACCGAATACCGGCCCCCCACCCACTCCCAGAACCCGAACATGTTCACCGGATCGATCCCGAACGCCGCCACCCGCTCCGCATGCGTCGAGACCGCCACGAAATGCGACGCCACCGCCTGCTCACCCAACGCCGCCACCACCCACCGCCGCGCCGCCGTCGCATTACACAACGTCTCGAGCGTCGAAAACGTCTTCGACGCCACCACGAACAACGTCGACGCCGGATCCAGCCCCGCCAGCACCCCCGTCAGATCCGCCGGATCGACATTCGACACGAACCGCACCTGCGGGCCGTCGTGATAATGCCGCAACGCCCGCGTCACCATCACCGGCCCCAGATCCGACCCACCGATCCCGATATTGACCACCGTGGTGATCTTCTCCCCGGTCGCGCCCCGCCACCGCCCGTCCCGCACCCGATCGGTGAACTCCCCCATCGCATCGAGCACCTCGTGCACATCGGCGACCACGTCCTGCCCGTCGACGACCAACCGCGCCGACCGCGGCAACCGCAACGCGGTGTGCAGCACCGCCCGGTCCTCGGTGACGTTGATGTGCTCACCGGCGAACATCGCATCGCGGGCCTG
>NZ_BDAM01000014.1 GCF_001895045.1 Rhodococcus coprophilus NBRC 100603
CGATCCGGATTCCACCGCATACAACATTCCGCTCGCCCTGCGGATGACCGGTGCACTGGACGTCGGAGCGCTTCGCGACGCGGTCGCGGATCTGGTCTCCCGGCACGAATCACTGCGCACCGTCTACCCGGAGACGGAGTCCGGTCCCGTTCAGCGCATCCTTCCGGCGGCGCAGGCGTCGGTGGACCTGACCCCGGAAGATGTCACGGCGACAGACCTCGAGACCCGGATGCGCGAGATCGTCTCGGCCGGATTCGACGTGACGACGAACGTGCCCGTGCGTATGCATCTGCTGCGCGTAACCGACGAGGACCATGTGCTGGTGACGGTCGTGCACCACATCAGTGGCGACGGGTCCTCGATGGTGCCGCTGGTGCGTGACGTGATGACGGCGTATTCCGCGCGGACCGCCGGAACCGAACCGGTTTGGGCGCCGTTGGAAGTGCAGTACGCGGACTACACGTTGTGGCAGCGCGAGGTGCTCGGCTCCGAAGACGACCCGGACTCGACCGCCGCGAAGCAGCTCGCCTATTGGCGTGAGTCCCTGGCCGACCTGCCCGACCAGCTGGATCTCCCGCTCGATCGACCGCGGCCGGCACAGCAGAACTTCCGCGGTGACCGTGTGGAGTTCCGCATCGGTGCCGACCTGCACGATGAGCTACGCGACCTCGCTCGGGCGCAGAATGCCACGGTGTTCATGGCCGTGCATGCCGCGTTCGCGGCGCTGCTAGCCCGGCTGTCGGGTTCCGGTGACATCGCGGTCGGCACACCCATCGCGGGCCGTGACCAGCAGGCAACCGACGACCTTATCGGCATGTTCGTCAACACACTCGTGCTGCGACTGCAGGTGGACGGCGGCAACTCCTTCGGTGATCTGCTCGTCGCTGCCCGTGAAACGGATCTGCAGGCGTTCGCGCATGCCGATATACCGTTCGAACGACTCGTCGAGGTCCTCAATCCGGCGCGCTCGACCGCACGGCACCCGCTTTTCCAGGTCGGATTCTCATTCCAGAACCAGCGCCGCTCGGAACTCGAGTTGCCCGGTCTCGACGTAACGCCGATCGACCTCGAAGGTGGCGTCGCACAGTTCGACATGCACCTGATCGTCACCGACCGTTACCGCGAGGACGGAACGCCGGACGGCATCGACGCCGTCCTCACCTACGCGACGGATCTGTTCGAGCGGGAGACCGTGGAAGCGGTCGCGGACAGGTTCGTGCAGCTACTCGGTGCGTTCGTCGAGGATCCCGCTGCGCCGGTCGGCGACCACCTTCTGCTTCTCCCGTCCGAGCGCCACGTTCTCGCCGAACGGAACGAGACCACCCAGGACACCGGCGTATCCGCCACCCTCGTAGACCTGTTCGACGAGCAGGTCGCCACCCGGCGCGATGCCGTGGCCCTCGACTACGAGGGCCGGCAGTGGACATACGGCGAGTTCGACTCGTCGGTGAACCGGCTCGCCCGTCATCTGATCTCACTCGGTGTTGGACCCGAAGACCGTGTCGCACTTGCAGTTCGGCGTTCGCCTGAACTGCTGGTCGGGATGTATGCGATCGCCAAGACCGGCGCCGCATATGTGCCCGTCGACCCCGCGCAGCCTGCCGAGAGGAACGCGTACATCCTCGACACCGCTGCACCCGCGGCGATCGTCACGACGAGTGCAGACCCGGTCGGACACGGGCAGGTTCGGGTGGTCGAACTCGACCGCGTCGACCTCTCCGATGTCGCGGACACACAGGTCACCGATGTCGAGCGGACCGCGCCGCTACGGCCGGACCACACGGCCTACGTGATCTTCACATCGGGTTCGACGGGCAGGCCGAAGGGTGTTGCCGTTCCGCACGCCGCGATCGTGAACCAGTTGCTGTGGAAGCGCAGCTTCTTCGGACTCGGCCCGGACGATGCCGTGCTCCTCAAGACGGTCGCCACCTTCGACCTGTCGGTGTGGGAGTTCTGGTCGGCGCTCACGTCCGGTGCGCGTCTGGTCGTGGCAACTGCGGACGGTCATCAGGACCCCGACTACCTGCTCGGACTGCTCCGTGACCGCAACGTCACCACGTTGCACACTGTTCCGTCCATGCTGTCGATGCTCATGACCGTGGCGGCGGGCCCGCTTTCCCCGTCGCTGCGTCGCGTCCTCGCGATCGGCGAGGCCCTGCCGGCTCCGGTGGCACAGCAATTCCGCCAGGCGAATTCGGCGGCGTTGTTCAACCTGTACGGCCCGACCGAAGCTGCCGTCTCGGTCACCGTTCACGAGGTCGACGATGCCGACACGGTCATCGTCCCGATCGGTGTGCCCGAGTGGAACACCGCCGTCCACGTTCTCGACGGGCGGCTGCGTCCGGTCGCCCCGGGTGTGGCAGGCGAGTTGTACCTCGCGGGTGCCCAACTGGCGCGTGGCTACCACGACCGCCCCGACCTGACGGCCGACAGATTCGTCGCGGATCCGTTCGGCGGCGGACGCATGTACCGCACCGGCGACATCGTGCGATGGAACCGGGACGGCCGACTCGAGTACCTCGACCGCGCCGACTTCCAGGTGAAGATTCGCGGATACCGGATCGAACTCGGCGAGATCGAGGTCGCTCTGCGCGACCTCACGGACGTGCGCGACGTCGCTGTCGTGGTGCGCTCCGACGCCCGGACCGGCGACCGGCTGATCGCATACGTCGTTCCGGCCGATGGGCGATTCGACGAGAACGATGTCCGTTCCGCACTCGCCGAACGGCTTCCGTCGTACATGGTGCCGTCGGCATTCGTGGAACTCGATGCGCTGCCGCTCAGCACCAACGGCAAACTCGACCGGGCGGCGCTGCCCGATCCCGGCGTCGAGGCAGGCGAGTTCCGCGCACCGACCAATCCGGTCGAGGAGGTCGTCGCGGATGCAGTGGCCGAGTTGCTCGGTGTGGAGCGGGCTGGTCTCGACGACGACTTCTTCGCCCTCGGCGGCAATTCTCTGCTCGCGACACAACTCGCGGCACGTCTCGGCGCGGCGCTCGACACGAAGGTGGCCGTGCGGAAGGTGTTCGAGGCACCCACGGTGGGGGCCCTTGCGGCCCATATCCAGCCTTCCGTCGGGGAGGGGGCTCGCGCCCCCCTCGTCGCCGGACCACGGCCCGAACGCATTCCGTTGTCGTTGGCGCAGCAGCGGATGTGGACCCTGAACCGGGTCGATCCCGACTCCGGTGTCTACAACATCCCGGTTGCCGTGCGCTTGACCGGTGAACTCGACACCGAGGCCCTCCAGAACGCGGTCTTCGACCTGTTCGCGAGGCACGAGGTACTCCGGACCGTCTACCCGGACACCGAGGACGGCCCCGTGCAGATCGTCCTGCCGGTTGCGGAGGCCGTTCCGGCTCTGACCCCGATCGATGTGACCCCCGGCGAACTCGTCGACCGTCTCACCGAGATCCTCGGCGCCGGATTCGACGTCACCGTTTCGCCGCCTCCGGTGCGGATGGCGGTGTTCCGGATCTCGGCGAGCGAACATGTGCTGGCCGTGGTCGCTCACCACATCGCCGCGGACGGTTACTCGATGCGGCCGCTCGTCCGCGACGTGATGCTCGGCTACACCGCCCGTGCGCAGGGACAAGCCCCGGGCTGGGCGCCACTCGAGGTGCAGTACGCGGACTACACGCTCTGGCAGCAGTCCGTTCTCGGTTCCGAGGACGATCCGGACAGCGAACTGTCACGTCAACTCGATTACTGGGCAAGTGAACTCGCGGGCGCACCCGAAGTGCTCGAGCTCCCCACCGACCGTCCGCGACCGGCCCGGCAGTCCACCGCGGGTGCATCGATCACCTTCGACGTCGGTGAGGAACTCGCCGTCCGTATCGAGAAGGTCGCACGGGAACACCACGCCACCGTATTCATGGCGATGCACGCCGCCTTCGCGGTGCTGCTCTCCAGGCTGTCCGGCAGCGACGACATCACCGTGGGCACTCCGACGGCGGGTCGTGGTGAAGAAGCACTCGACGGTCTCGTCGGCATGTTCGTCAACACCATGGTGCTCCGTACCCGCGTCATCGGTTCATCGACGTTTTCGGAACTGCTGGAACAGGCCAGGGAAAAGGATCTCGCCGCGTTCGGCAACGCGGACGTGCCGTTCGAACGGGTCGTGGAACGTCTCGGGGTGCGGCGGAGCAGCTCGTACACACCGCTGTTCCAGGCGATGCTGACGTTCCAGAACATCGAAACCGGGACGTTCGAACTGCCGGGTCTGGCAGTGACTCCGCTCGAGACGGGCGTAGACCAAGCGAAATTCGATCTGCAGTGCACGATCGTCGAACAGTTCTCGCCGGGTGGTGCGCTTCAGGATCTCGCGGTGACCTTCACCTACGCCACGGCGTTGTTCGACGCGGCAACGGTGGAAACGTTCGGTCGTCGCTTCGTCAGGATCCTCGATGCCGTCGCCACCGACCCTCGCACGGTGCTGCGGTCGATCGACATCCGTTCGGACGAGGAACGTGCGCGTGCCGCACGGCCGCAGAAGGCGCGAACGGTGGCGGATCTTCCCGCACTCGTGACGGCAGCAGCCACGGTCGCACCCGACACGGTCGCCTTCGTGCACGGTGAACGCGAAGTCACATTCGGTGAGTTCGCTGGACGCCTGGACACGATGACGACGACCACAGGCGGTGCGCTGACCGCGGAAGCGCTCGTATCGGTGGTGCTCAACGGGTTGGTGCCGGGAATGCTGCCAGAACTTGGGGCGGACGGTCTCGCGCAACTCGTGCGTCAGGTGATCGCCCAGGCAGAGGGAGTGATCTCCGCGGATTAGTTCTGCGTCGGTCCGTTCGGGATAATCGAGGATCGGATGTCGTTCGACGCTCGGACAGTACCGTCGGGGGTCGCGTGAGCGATACAGCGAGCGCAGGTTATTTCAGGAGGATGGGGTAGATGACGAGTGACGTGGCGGGCAATCCGGCGTTGGCAATCGGCGATCTGCCTCGGGTGCTCGCCGCCGTGGCGGACGTCGAGCCCGACCGTGTAGCCCTCGTCGACGGCGAGACCCGGCTTACCTACGGCAGCCTGCACCAGGAGATAACGACCCTCGACGCGGCGATGGGTGGCGCGCTCGGGTTCGACGCCCTCCTCCCCGTCGTGCTGTCGAACGTCGCCCCCGGACTGCTCGGCGGCGGAGGACTTCCCGCGGTCGTCGATTCGCTTCTCTCCGACGCTCTGGTGGTGCTCGGAGACGACGCGGTCGCGCCGGCGGCAGCCGACCCGAACACCCTCGCCGCAAAGTTCGATGCGCAGGTGGCCGCGACACCGGACGCGACGGCGCTCCGATTCGAGAACGACACCCTGACCTATCGCGAGTTCGATGCTCGCGCGAATCGCCTCGCGCGGCACCTGATCGACCTCGGTGTGGGGCCCGACGTTCGCGTCGGTCTCGCCGTCCGGCGGTCGCTCGAGTTGCTCGTCGGCATGTACGCGATCGTCAAGGCCGGCGGCGCATACGTGCCTCTCGATCCCGATCACCCGGCCGATCGACTCGCGTACGTCCTCGAGATCGCCGAACCCGCAGTCGTCGTCACGACCGCACGAGACGACGTGGACCTGCCCGCTACGGTCCCTGCGGTGGCAGTCGACACGATCGACCTGTCGGGCGTCTCCGACGAACCCGTCCGGCCCGAGGAGCGGACGGGCGTGCTGACCGCCGACCACCTGGCGTACGTCATCTTCACCTCCGGATCCACGGGGCGTCCCAAGGGCGTGGCGGTCGAACACCGTGCGATCGTCGCGAACATCGCCTGGCGTCAGGCCGAGTACGGAATGCGCGCCGACGACGTGGTTGTGCAGAAGACCCCGTTCACGTTCGACGTGTCGGTGTGGGAGTTCTTCTGGCCGCTACAGGTGGGAGCGTGCCTGACGATCGCAGCGCCCGACGGCCATCGCGATCCGGGGTACCTCGCCCGCACCATGATCGACCACGGCGTGACCATCGCTCACTTCGTACCGTCGATGCTCGCGGTGTACCTCGAGGAGCCTGCCGCTGCATCGGTGACCTCCCTGCGCTACGTCTTCGCGTCCGGTGAGGCCCTGCCTCCGCAGACGGTGGCGCGGTTCCATCAACTGTCCTCGGCGAGCCTGCACAATCTGTACGGGCCCACCGAAGCCGCGGTCGACGTCACCTACTACGCCACCGCGCCCGGCGACACCGTCGTCCCTATCGGCGCGGCGGTTGCCGACACCGGTCTCTACGTTCTGGACGAGGGTCTGCGTCCGGTTCCGGACGGATCCGAGGGCGAGTTGTACCTCGCCGGGGTCCAGTTGGCGCGTGGCTACCTGCAACGCCCCGATCTGACCTCCGACCGGTTCGTCGCAGACCCGTTCGGCGACGCCGGCGACCGCATGTACCGGACCGGCGACCTCGTGAAGACGAACTCCGACGGGCAACTCGAGTACATCGGCCGCACCGACTTCCAGGTCAAGCTCCGCGGACTGCGCATCGAACTGGGAGAGATCGAATCGGCGTTGCTCGACCACCCGACGGTGCGTCAAGCCGTGGTGGTGGTGCACCACGAACCCACCCTCGGCGACCACCTCGTCGCCTACCTCGTCACCGACGGCCGCGAGATCGACCGCACCGAACTCGCAGACGCGGTGCGGCGGCGTCTTCCCGGTTACATGGTGCCCTCGCTGTTCGTCGCACTCGACGCCTTCCCGCTGGGCGCGAGCGGAAAACTCGACCGAAAGTCGTTGCCGGAACCCGACTTCAGCTCACTCCAGCGGGAGTACCGCGCGCCGTCCACCCCGACCGAACACACTGTGATTGCTGCCTTCGAGCAGGTTCTCGGCGTCGAAGGACTCGGCGTGGACGACGACTTCTTCGACCTCGGCGGCAACTCGCTCAGTGCGACCCGCGTGGTGGCACGACTCGGTGCCGACCACAACGTCCGCATCGACGTCCGCGAGTTCTTCGATGCGCCGACCGCCGCCGAACTCGCGGTTCTCGTCGACGCCGCATCGGCTTCCGGGGGCGACACGCGTGCGCCGTTGGTCGCCCAGGTACGTCCGAATCGGGTGCCGTTGTCGCTGGCGCAGCAGCGAATGTGGTTTCTCAACCGACTCGATCCCGACTCTGCGGTGAACAACATCGCGTTGGCGATACGGCTCGTGGGACGCGTCGAGGTCGAGGCCCTGTCGTCCGCGGTCTCCGACGTGATCGCCCGGCACGAGTCGCTCCGGACGATCTACCCGGACGACGAGGGGGTCGGCAGCCAGCAGGTGCTGCCGGTCTCGGAATTCGTCGTCGACGTGACGCCCGAACCGATCTCCCCGAACGACGTGGTCGCCCGCGTCACCGACATCGTCTCCGAAGGATTCGACGTCACCCGTCAGGTGCCGTTCCGGGTGCGGGTGCTGCGTGTCTCCGACCAGGAGTACGTGCTGGTGGTGGTGGTCCACCACATCTCCGCCGACGGATTCTCCGCCGGCCCTCTGACACGAGATGTCATGTCCGCCTACGTGTCCCGGGCATCGGGTAGTGCTCCGCAGTGGGAACCCCTCGAGGTGCAGTACGCCGATTACGCACTCTGGCAGCGCGAGGTGCTCGGCAGCGAGGACGACCCGTCGTCGCTCATGGCACAACAACTCGACTACTGGCGCCGGACGCTGGCGGAGCTTCCCGACGAGCTGGAGCTTCCACGGGATCGCCCGCGCCCCGCGGTGGCGAGCAACCGAGGAGCATCGCACCGGGTCGACGTCGGTTCCGACCTGCGTCGTCGTATCGCAGAGCTCGCGCGCCGGCAGGGCTCGACCGAGTTCATGCTGGTGCACGCCGCGTTGGCAGTGCTGCTCGGCCGGTTGTCGGGCACCGACGACATCGTCGTCGGATCACCTGTCGCCGGTCGCGGGGATGCCGCGCTGGACGATGCGATCGGCATGTTCGTCAACACCCTGGTCCTCAGGACTCCGATCGACACCTCCCGCTCGTTCGACGACGTGCTCGGCAGCGTGCGCGATGTGGACCTGGAGGCGTTCGCGCATGCGGATGTGCCGTTCGAGCGGTTGGTCGAGGTGCTCGATCCTGCGCGTTCGCAGGCGCGTCATCCGCTCTTCCAGGTGATGCTGACCTTCCAGAACATGCCCGTCACATCCCTCGAGCTCCCCGGCCTGTCGGTCGAGGCACTGGAATTCGACACGGCGATCGCGAAGTTCGATCTTCAGGTGACCGTCACCGATCTGGTCGGGTCGGGTGAGCAGTCGCAGGGTTTCGGCGTCGAGTTCACCTACGCGACCGATTTGTTCGATGCTTCGACGGTTCAGGGGTTCGCGGAGCGGTTCGTGCGGATCCTCGAGGCGGTCGTCGCCGATCCGTCGCGGCGGGTGGGGGATATCGATCTGCTCGGTGCCGACGAGCGTATTGCGGTGCTCGAGCGGTGGAACGATACGTCGCATCCGGTGCCCGAAGGAACGTTGTTGGATCGGTTCGATGCGCAGGTCGCTGCGTCGCCGGATGCGGTGGCGGTGGTGTTCGAGGGCGTGTCGTTGACGTACGCGCAGTTCGATGCGCGGGTCAATCGGGTTGCGCGGTATTTGATCTCGCGGGGTGTGGGTCCGGAGACGACGGTGGGGTTGGCGGTGCGCCGGTCGTTGGATCTGTTGGTGGGGATGTATGCGATCGTGCGGGCGGGTGGCGCGTATGTGCCGATCGATCCGGATCATCCGGCAGATCGCATCCGGCATGTGCTCGATATTGCTGCCCCGGTGTGTGTGGTGACGACGGCCCGCGATGGGTTCGAGGTGCCGTCCGGGGTAGATGTCGAGGCGGTGGTGATCGATCGGCTCGATCTCGCGGGGGTCTCTGCCGAGCGGATCGGTGATGGGGAGCGGCGGGACGTGCTCCGCCCAGGCAATACGGCGTATGTGATTTTCACGTCGGGTTCGACGGGGCGGCCGAAGGGTGTGGTGGTGTCGC
>NZ_BDAM01000015.1 GCF_001895045.1 Rhodococcus coprophilus NBRC 100603
GGTTCGTGCGGATCCTCGAGGCGGTGGTGGCCGATCCGTCGCGGCGGGTGGGGGATATCGATCTGCTGGGCGCCGATGAGCGGGTGACGGTGCTCGAGCGGTGGAACGATACGGCGCGTCCGGTGCCGGAGTCGACGTTGCTGGATCGGTTCGATGCGCAGGTCGCTGCGTCGCCGGATGCGGTGGCGGTGGTGTTCGAGGGTGTGTCGTTGACGTACGGCGAGTTCGATGCGCGGGTCAATCGGCTTGCGCGGTATTTGATCTCGCGGGGTGTGGGTCCGGAGACGACGGTGGGGTTGGCGGTGCGCCGGTCGTTGGATCTGTTGGTGGGGATGTATGCGATCGTGCGGGCGGGCGGCGCGTATGTGCCGATCGATCCGGATCATCCGTCCGATCGCATCCGGCATGTGCTCGATATTGCTGCCCCGGTGTGTGTGGTGACGACGGCCCGCGATGGGTTCGAGGTGCCGTCCGGGGTAGATGTCGAGGCGATGGAGATCGACCGGCACGATCTGGCCGATGTGTCGGGTGAGCGGATCGGTGATGGGGAACGGCGCGGCGTCGTGCTGCCGTCGAATACGGCGTATGTGATTTTCACGTCGGGGTCGACGGGGCGGCCGAAGGGTGTGGCGGTGTCGCATTGTTCGGTGGTCAATCAGGTGTCGTGGTTGACAGCCGAGTACGGGTTGTCGGCCGAT
>NZ_BDAM01000016.1 GCF_001895045.1 Rhodococcus coprophilus NBRC 100603
GAGCGAATCCCGAGATCCAGCAACCGAATCCGAGATCGCGGTCGCGAAGGTATGGGCCGATGTCCTCGGAATCGATCGAGTCGGTGCAGACGATTCGTTCTTCGCGCTCGGTGGCAACTCTCTGGTCGCTACCCGGGTGATCGCCCGAGTCAACGAGGCACTCGGTGCTTCACTGGCGATCCGTGAACTGTTCGAGGAACCCACCGTCGCCGGCCTCGCGGCGCGTGTCGACGCGGGTCCCGTCGCATCCGGCAGGCCGGAACTCGTGGCGAGAACCCGCCCCGAACGGATCCCGCTGTCCCTTCCTCAGCAGCGAATCTGGGTGCTCAACCAGCTCGACCCCACGTCCGGCTCCTACAACATCCCGCTCGGCATCCGGTTGCGTGGCGAACTCGATGTCGCGGGCCTGGGTGCGGCGGTGCGTGATGTCGTCGAACGTCACGAGGCCCTCCGCACCGTGTACCCGCACGACGAACATGGCCCCCGGCAGCAGATCGTTCCGGCCACCACGGTGGAAGACCTGACGGTGGTGACCGCAGCCTCGGAGCACGAGGCGCTCGAGGCCGTGGCGGAGATCGCGGGGCGCGGATTCGACGTCACCACGGAGGTGCCCGTACGCGGTCTCCTCGTATCCCTCGGGCCGGACGACCACGTACTCGTGCTTGTCGTGCACCATATTTCGGCAGACGGTGCGTCGCTGCCCACGCTGGCCCGCGACCTCATGGGCGCATACATCGCCAGGGCCGCAGGAACGGCCCCGGCCCTGCCTCCGCTCGAGGTGCAGTACGCGGACTTCGCGCTCTGGCAGCAGGAGGTCCTGGGCGACGCCGACGATCCCGACTCGCCCGCCGGGGTCCAACTGGCCTACTGGCGTGAAAAGCTCGCGGGCATACCGGATCTGCTCGACCTGCCCACCGATCGTCCGCGTCCCGCCCAGGCGAGCGGCCGGGGTGCAACCACGACAATCGAGGTGTCGGCGCAGACCCACTCGCATCTCGACTCACTCGCCGGGTCGCGCCGGGCATCCCTGTTCATGGTGGTGCACGCAGCTCTCGCCGTCCTCCTCTCCCGGCTGAGCAACTCCCGCGATGTGGTCGTCGGTACCGCGGTGGCGGGCCGTGGCGCCCGAGCACTGGACGACGTGGTCGGCATGTTCGTCAACACCCTGGCGCTGCGCACGGACGTTGATCCGGCCACGGCCTTCGAGTCGCTGCTCGACGCAGTTCGATCCGGTGACCTCGAAGCGTTCACGCACGCGGACATTCCGTTCGAGCGTGTCGTCGACGAATTGGGGATCGCTCGGTCGTCCGCTCGTCATCCCGCGTTCCAGACCGTCCTGTCGTTCCAGAACCTCGAGCAGGCACGGATGGAACTGCCCGGTCTGACGGTCGACACGATCGGCACTGGGGAACTCGCGGCCAAGTTCGACCTGCAGGTCACCGTCGAACCTCACGACACCCCGGAGGGAACGCCGGCAGGCATGTCGGTAGCACTCACGTACGCGACCGATCTGTTCGACAAGGGCACCGTGGATGCGTTCGCCCGTCGTTTCGTGGCTCTCTTGGATACGGTGGCTGCGGATCCCGCCGCGATCGTCGGGGACATCGAACTTCGCACGGAGGACGAGATCACAGCGGTGACAGGCAGCGCCCCGCCTCAGGACACCACGACGGTGCAGGACGCCGACGTCACCATCGCGCAGGAGTTGCGCGTCGCCGTCGAGTCCGATCCCGATGCGCCGGCAGTGGTGGTGGGCGACGTCGAGTCGACATACGGCGAGGTCGAACAACGCTCGTCGCAGTGGGCTCGCTACCTGATCGCCCTCGGAGCCGGCCCGGGTGAGACGGTCTGCGTCGATCTGCCTGTAGGCATCGACCTGGTGGTCGCTGCGTGGGCAGTGGTCAAGTCGGGTGCGGCATTCGCAGTCGGGTCGTCGGAGGCTGCCCGCTGGGTACTGACGACCACCGACCGCGACGTTCACGGCTCCGGCCGACGACTGGCTATGGACGCACCGGACCTGGTCTCGGAGGTGTCCGGCCTCTCGGCGCGGGCGATTGCCTATACCGAGCGGACCGCCGTACCGAGTCCCGGGGATGCGGGGATCTGCTTCCCGGACGCCGCGCTCTCCCAGGGAAGGGCGGTCGCGCTCCTCCGCAACGGTATCGTCGGCAAGGAGTTGACCTACGACGCAAGGATTCTCGTTGCCGGTCCGGACGCGGATCGGTGGGTGCTCCATGCCGTACTCGCTGCAGCCCTCGCGGGTGCCGTAGTGGTGATGGCGGACAATGCGTCCGATGTCGCCCATCTCGCGGAGGAAGAGTGGGTGACCCACGCGTTCGTGCCCCGCGATGCGGTGGATGCCCTGGCAGCGTGCGCCGACCTCGAGACGGTGTTCGTGATCGACGGCGAAGACGTGAGCGCGCCGTCGGATGCGGCGTGGGTTCTCAGCCCGTCCAGAGATCCCTGGGTCACGGGTCGGTGAGGGAGTCCTTCGCATAGAGAACGCAGAGAGAACGCAGACCGCTCGGGTCAGGCCGACGGCATCGTCGTCTGCAAATGTCCTTCCAGCGCATCCACGCATCCCCGCATTCACGCAATGGGAGTCGGGGCCGGCGGTCACTCGCGACGCACACGATTTGCACCCTGAACTGGAAGAACGCCAAATTTCCTTGTGTTGCGGGGGCTCTCGCGAGGTTGCCCCAACGGGTGCGACCCACCAGTGGCCGTAACATGACCCCCGGCCCACGATGCTCTATTTGGGCAGCTGACGACTGTCCGGTAACCAACGGGCGGCGACGGCCGAAACGGAGATATGAGGGAAGCGAGACCAGTGGTGAGTGAAGCCTCGCGCACGGCCGGCATGCAGCAAGGGGACGGCGTGGCACGGGAGAACGTCGGCGAACCCGAGAGTAGACGGCCGCCGGTGTCCGAACGTGGACGGGAGCGTCGACGTCCCGCACGCCGGCGCGGTTCGCGCGCGATACTTCTGCCGCAGTTGCTTGCGACCGCGGTGGAACGTGACCCTTCTGCTCCCGCGGTGATGTTCGAGGATCGCTCGTGGACGTACGCGGAAATCGACGCCGACTCTTCGCGCCTCGCGCGAGCATTGATCGACCGTGGACTCGGCCCCGAAGACATTGTCGCAGTCTCGCTGGCGCGGTCGTTCGAGTCCGTGCTGGCCATCTGGGCGGTGGCGAAGACCGGTGCGGCCTTCGTTCCGGTAGATCCGAACTACCCTCCCGATCGCGTCGCGTACATGCTCGCGGATTCGGGTGCGGCGATCGGGCTTACGCTCGCGGCGACGGTGTCGTCGCTGCCGGACACCGTGGAGTGGCTCGCGCTCGACGACCCGCAATCGAGGGCCGAAGTGGAAGCGTTGTCGCCCGCTCCGGTGTCCTTCGACGAGCGTGTGCGTTCGCTGCGAGCCGAGAACCCGGCGTACGTCATCTACACCTCGGGGTCCACGGGCCGCCCGAAGGGCGTTCCGGTCACGCACAGCGGTCTGTCCGACCTGGCACAAGAGATGGTGGACCGCTTCGGGACCACTGCGGGCTCCCGCACCCTTCACGTCGCCTCGCCCAGCTTCGACGCGTCGGTGCTCGAATGGCTGATGGCGATTTCCGTGAGTGCTGCCATGGTCGTCGCCCCGCCCGATGCATTCGCAGGCGCCGAACTGACCGAGCTTCTTCGTCGTCATCGGGTGACCCACGCGCTGATTACGCCCGCGGTGTTGGCGTCGCTCGATCCCGAGGGACTCGACGGACTCGAAATGGTGGTGTCGGGCGGCGAGGCGTGCCCGCCGGATGTGGTGGAGCGGTGGGCACCGGGACGGCGGTTCCTCAACGCCTACGGGCCGACCGAAGCGACGATCATGACGCATTGCAGCGGTGCTCTCGAGCCGGGGCGGCCGGTGACCATCGGTACGCCGGTGCGAAATCTGGGTGCGCACGTACTCGACAGCCGCCTGAATCCGGTCGCGCCCGGCGTTGCGGGTGAGCTGTATGTGTCGGGTCCCGCTCTTGCTCGTGGTTATCGGGGCAGACCGGGTCTGACAGCCGAACGTTTCGTCGCGGGCCCCGACGGAACGAGGCTCTACCGCACCGGTGATCTCGTTCGTGCGCCGCGTACTGGCGACGACGAACTGGTCTACCTGGGGCGCAACGATTTCCAAATCAAAATCCGCGGCCTTCGGGTCGAACTCGGTGAAATCGATGCGGCGCTTGCGGCCTGCGATGGAGTCGATTTCGCGATCACTGTGGGCCGCGAGACGCCGGCGGGTGAGATGCGACTGGTGTCGTATGTGCATTCCGCGGGAGGTGTCGAGATCGATGCCGGTGAACTATCCGCAGCGGTGTCGGAAATGCTTCCGGCGCACATGGTTCCGTCGGCGATCGTCGTGTTGGATGATGTGCCGTTGACGCCGTCGGGCAAAATCGATCGTGCGGCGTTGCCTGAGCCGGAGTCGGTTTCGGTGCAGTTTCGTCCACCCGCAACTGCGCTCGAGGTTGCCGTGGCGGAAGAGTTCGGCACACTCCTCGGTGTCGAGCGCATAGGGCTCGACGACGACTTCTTCGCGCTGGGTGGCAATTCACTCGTGGCGACCCGACTCGCCGCGCGCCTGGGTGAACGCCTCGGCACCAGCGTGCCCGCGCGCCTGCTGTTCGAGCACTCCACGGTGGGAAAACTCGCGGCCCTGATCGAACCCCTGGAGGTCGGGAACGAGACCCCCCTCGTCGCGAAAACCCGTCCCGAGCTGGTGCCGTTGTCGTTGGCGCAGCAGCGGATGTGGTTCCTCAACCGGTTGAACCCGGGGTCGGCGGCGAACAACATCCCGGTGGCGATCAGGCTCTCGGGCACGTTGGATGTCGACGCTTTGCAGGCGGCGGTGTCGGATGTCGTGGAACGACACGAGTCGTTGCGGACGCTGTATCCGGAGGTCGACGGGGTCGGTTTCCAGAAGGTGCTCGGTGTCGGCGACGCGGTCGTCGAGGTACGCGTCGAGGACGTCAGTGCCGACGATGCACCGGGGCGGGTCGTTGAGGCTGTGACTACCGGTTTCGATGTGACGCTCCAGGTTCCGGTGCGCGTGCGGTTGTTACGGGTCGCACCGCAGGAGCATGTGCTCGTGGTAGTGGTTCATCATATTTCCGGTGACGGGTTCTCGATGGGGCCGTTGACCCGGGATGTGGTCACCGCGTATGCGGCGCGGGCTGCGGGCGCGGCCCCGGGGTGGCCGGCGCTCGAGGTGCAGTACGCCGATTACTCGATCTGGCAGCGTGAGGTACTCGGCGACGAGTCGGATCCGGAGTCGTTGGCTGCCAAGCAGATCGCGTTCTGGGAACAGTCGTTGGACGGCCTTCCCGATCAGCTGGACCTTCCGACCGACCGGCCACGGCCCGCGGAACAGTCCTTTGCCGGCGACAGGGTCGAATTCGACATCGACGCGGATCTGCATCGTAAGCTGGTCGAGCTCGCGCGTTCGCGGAACTCGACGCTGTTCATGGCGGTGCATGCGGCTTTCGCGGTGTTGCTTGCGCGTTTGTCGGGCACCGATGACATCGCGGTCGGCACGCCGATTGCGGGTAGGGGACGCCGCGAGCTCGACGATTTGATCGGGATGTTCGTCAACACTCTGGTGTTCCGTTCTCATGTGGATGTGAGTGGTTCCTTCGATGCTTTGCTGGAGCAGACGCGTGAGCGGGATCTCCAGGCGTTTGCGCATGCGGATGTTCCGTTCGAGCGGATTGTCGAGGTGCTCAATCCTGAGCGTTCTACCGCACGGCATCCGCTGTTCCAGGTGGGGTTGTCGTTCCAGAACTTGGCGGAGACGAGTCTGGAGCTGCCGGGTTTGACGGTGTCGGGCGTGGATGCGCAGGTGCAGACGTCGCAGTTCGACCTGCATCTGGTGGCTGCGGACCGTTACGACGAGGACGGGTCTGCGGCGGGGATCGGTAATGTGCTGACGTTCGCGACGGATCTGTTCGACAAGTCGACGGTGGCGGGGATCGCGGAGCGGTTCGTGCGAGTGCTCGAGCAGATCGTCGCTGAGCCGGGGCGTGCGGTGGGGGACCTCGATATTCTCGGGGTCGAGGAGCGGAATCTCGTCCTGGAGGAGTGGAACCGCACGAGTCACCCGCTGGGTGCGCCGGTGACGTTGGTGGATTTGTTCGACGCTCAGGTATGTCGGGATCCTGCGGCGACTGCGATCGTTTTCGAGGGCGTGTCGCTGTCTTATCAGGAATTCGATTCCCGGGTGAACCGGCTTGCGCGTCATTTGATCTCTGTGGGTGTGGGGCCGGAATCGACTGTTGCGCTGGCGATGCGGCGGTCGGTGGAACTCTTGGTGGGTATGTATGCGGTGGCCAAGGCCGGTGGTGCGTATGTGCCACTCGATCCGGATCAGCCGGCGGAGCGCACGAACTATATTCTGTCGGTCGCGGCTCCTACGGTGGTGCTGACCACTGCGCGTGACGAGTTCGGTGTTCCGGAGGGCGTGGGGTCCGGGATCGTCGTCGTTCGCCTCGATACTGCGGACTTCGACGGGTACTCCGACTCGCCGGTCAGGGATGTCGATCGGCTTGCGCCGTTGCGGCCGGAGAACACGGCGTACGTCATTTTCACGTCGGGTTCGACCGGGCGGCCGAAGGGTGTGGCGGTGTCCCATGCGGCGATCGTCAATCAAATGCTGTGGATGCGGGACGAATACGATCTCGGGCCGGATGATGCTCTGCTGCTCAAGACCGCTGCGACGTTCGACCTGTCGGTGTGGGAGTTCTGGTCGGCGCTTGTGTCCGGTGGCCGTGTGGTCGTTGCGACGCCGGATGGTCATCGTGACCCGGTGTATCTCAACGACCTTGTCGCGTCGGAGGGTGTGACGACTTTGCATGTGGTGCCGTCGATGCTTGCCGCGTTGATGACGGACACGGACGGTGTTCTGCCGTCTTCTCTGCGCCGGGTGCTCGCGATCGGTGAGGCTCTGCCTGCGTCTACGGCGCAGCGGTTCCTTGCCGGCAATGATGCGCGGTTGGACAATCTGTACGGTCCGACCGAGGCTGCGGTGTCGGTTACCGGTCACGTCGTGGATGTGGACGATGTGGTGTCTGTG
>NZ_BDAM01000017.1 GCF_001895045.1 Rhodococcus coprophilus NBRC 100603
AATCTGTGCCAGACGCTCCCGCGCCGACAGCACCACACCCGGCCCGCCACCGGCCTCCGACACCCGCGCCGCCAGCTCCTCCACGGACGACGCCTCGAACACCACCGGCACCGCGATCCGATGCCCCACCCGCGCCGACAGCCTCGCCACCAAACGCGTCGCCGCCAAGGAATTACCGCCCAGGTCCACAAACGAGTCGTCCAACCCGACCCGCTCGAGACCCAGCACCTGCGCCACCTCCGACGCCACCAACTCCTCCACCGGCGTCCGAGGCGCGCGATACTCCCGCACTTCGAACACCGGCTCCGGCAACGCTGCTCGATCCACCTTGCCCACTGCCGTCAACGGCACCGAATCGAGCACCACCACCAACGTGGGCACCATGAACCCCGGCAACACCTCGGCCGCAGCCGCACGCACCCGATCCCCCTCGAGCACCGCCGCCGGCTCTGGCACCACATACGCCACCAACGCCGACTCACCCGATGGCAACGATGTCCCCACCGTCACCGCAAACCCCACGCCGGGCAGCGACGACAGCACCGCGTCGATCTCCCCCAGCTCGACCCGGAATCCCCGGATCTTCACCTGGAAATCACTGCGCCCCACATACTCCAACACGCCGTCGGCACCACGGCGCACCAGATCTCCGGTCCGGTACATCCGCCCACCCGCACCGAACGGATCCGCAACGAACCGCGCCGCGGTCAGCGCGACCCGACCGTGATAACCCCGCGCCACCTGCGCCCCCGCCACGTACAACTCCCCCACCACGCCCTCGGGAACCGGCCGCAGACGCTCATCGAGCACGAAACACCCCACCCCCGCGATCGCCGACCCGATCGTCACCGGCGCACCCGGCACCAACTCTCCCGAGCTCGCCAGGATCGTCGTCTCCGTCGGTCCGTACGCATTGAAGAACCGGCGACCCTCGACCGCCCACCGCCGCACCAACTCCGGCGCGAACGACTCACCCGCAACCACCACCACACGCAACGAATCCATACCGGCCGGATCCATCGTCCCCAACGCGCCCGGCGTCATCAACACATGCGACACCGACTGCGTCACAATCACATCCGCCAGTTCGGCGCCACCACCGACACCTGCCGGCGCCACCACCACCGTCGCACCCGCCGAGAAAGCCACACCCAGCTCGAGCAACGACACATCGAAACTCGGCGAACACACATGCAACACCCGAGACGACGACTCCACCCCGAAATGCTCACGCTCAGCCGAAATCACGCCACCGACACCCGAATGCGATACCACCACGCCCTTCGGCCGCCCCGTCGAACCTGACGTGTAGATCATCCACGCCGCATCCGACGCTTCCAGCGAGCGCACCCGATCCGCATACGACACCGGCCGCGACGACAGCGCGTCCACCTGCGCGACCACCGACACATCGTCGACGGCAACCACAGGCACCGACCCCGCCACCGACGACACTGTCTGCACCGACGACCCCACCGACAGACACAACACCGCGCCGGAGTCGGACACCATGAACTGCACGCGCTCAGCCGGATAACCCGGATCCACGGGCACGAAAGTCGCCCCCGACTTCGCCACCGCCCACAACACCACAACCGACAGCAGCGAGCGCGGCACCGCGACCACCACTGCATCGCCCGGTCCGACACCCCGACCGATCAGCCACCGCGCCCACCGCGACGACACCTCGTCCAGCTCGCGATACGACAACGACCCCTCGGCTGCGACCACCGCCACCGCGTCACCACGGGACTCCACCGCCGACACCAGCAACTGCGGCAACAGCACACCGCGCCGACCGTGCGCGCGGTTTCCTCGCGCCGGTCGAGGAGCACGTTCGGCACGTGGTGCCCGTTCGGCACGTGGTGCCCGTTCGGGTCGCTGGCTACGTGCACCGGTACGGGCGCTTGCCGCGTCGCGGGACTCCGGACCTGCCGATCGAGATGCGTTCACCGGAGTGGCCTCGTTCGAACCGCCGTCGTGTCGTGACATGGAAAGCCCACACCCTTCGCTTCAGATAATCCAGTGGTCGCGCCCGTAATCGAACAAGCACTTCGCCGCCTCGAAACGGGCGACGCTAATCGAAAGTAATCTTCCCGGTCCATCCCCGGAGCAGGCCCCGACGTTACCCGCGGTGCCTCCGGCGGTGCGGGATCCGGGCCACCGGTGGGGCCGAAGCCGAATCGGCCCCACCGGAATCAGCCCAGGTCGGGAAGCTGGTACACGCGGTGCGCGGCACCCCACTCCTCCAGCGGTACCCCGGATACGTCGTCGAGCACAACGACGGCTGCGAGATCCTCGAGTGTCCCCGGTTCCAACGTGCCCAGCGACGCGCCCGGCAGATGGACGTGTGTCACCCACTGGTCGTACAGCACCCCGTCGAGGCCCGGACCCGATGTGGCGTCCGCGGGCACAACTACGACCACGGCACCTGTCGCGGTCACGACCAAGGGTTCGAGTGCCACGACCTCGACGTCGACACTGCCCACAACGGCACTTCTGGACTCGTACGTCAGCCCGTACTTCTCGCGCAGCGACCCGATACGGTCGATCAGTTCCTCGTTGGTGAACGTCTTCGATGCTGTGACGACTGCGGGGTCGGTCGCACCGACCGGCCGTATTCTGTCGCTGTACGTCACGGGATCCGACGGCAGAGCGGCCAGTTCGTCGCACACATCCGGATCGTCGACGACGATCCGTTCCCCATCGGGCGAGGAAACGCCGGCAACCGTGAGGGTCACCACAGGCCCCTGCGGTAGGTCCGGTATCTCCCGGCCGGGTTCGATCACGGCGAGGGCCGCGCCGGTCTTGACGACCGCCCATGCAGCGACCACCGACTCCACCGATCGGGAGATCGCCACCGCAACCACGTCGCCGGTGCCGACCCCGCGGCCGATGAGGAGCCTGGCGAGACGCGACGAGCGCGCGTCGAGTTCCCGATACGGGATCTCGGTGCCCTGGCCTCCGACCGACGGATCTGCCGGTACCGCCAGAGCGGGGGCCGACGGATCCTCTTCGACCACCTCCGCCAGGACCGTGGCGAGTGTCCGCGCTCCGGTGTCGACGGCGCCTGCGGACGGCCCGGACTCGGCGACGAGACGTGCGCGTTCGTCCGCATCGACCAGGTCGATGTCGCCGACAGCTCCTTCCGGCTCGGACACGAACGAATCCAGTACTCGCACGAGCTGTTCCGAGATCCGTCCGATCCCTGCCTCGTCGAAGAACCTCTCCAGGTACTTGAACGTCAGCTCGAGTTGTCGATCCGCAACGGCCATCAGCGTGATCGGGTAGTGCGTGGCATCGTCCAGCACCACGTCGGTGATCGTCATACCGTCGAGGGATCCGGCCGCGTCGGTCAACGCCTCCCTGTCGATCGGATACGACTCGAACACCAGCAACGAATCGAACCCGATCGGGGTCCCGATCCGCTGCTCGATCTCCGACAGCCCGACGTAGTGGTGATCCAGCAGGTCGGCTTGTTCCGATTGCACGCGGCGCAGCATCTGCACTACGGGTTCGTCCGGGTGGATCCGGACCCGCACGGGCAGTGTGTTGATGAACAGGCCCACCATCGTCTCCACGCCCGGCAGGTCTGCGGGGCGACCCGAGACGGTCGCACCGAACACGACGTCGGCGCGACCTGTGATCCTGCCCAGTAGAACGCCCCACGCAGCCTGGACGAGTGTGTTGACCGTGACGCCGCTTTCGGTGGCGAGCGCGGTCAGCCGCGCTGTTCGGTCGGTGTCGACGAGGACCGACATCTTCGACATCGTGTCGTTGTCCGCGTCCCGCCGGACCGGAGCGACAATCGTCGGTTCCGAGATGCCGCCCATCGCCTCGGCCCACCTGTCCAGCGACGCAGCATGGTCCTGCTGCTCGAGCCACGCGAGGAAGTTCGCGTAGGAACGCGTAGGTGGCAGGGCCTCACGGTCACCGCGCAGCACGTACAGAGCCATGAGGTCCTGCATGAGCAACGGCATCGACCAGCCGTCCAGAAGGATGTGGTGGGCGGTGACCGCCAGGTGATAGCGGTCCTCGTGCGACTTCACGAGCAGGAATCGAATGAGAGGCGCACGCTCCATGTCGAAACGCCGAGCCTGTTCCTCGGCCAGCAGCGCCGGCACCCCACTATCACCGGCACCGCCGGAGAGATCGCTCGCTTCGATGACCCGCCAAGGCAACTCGACCTGGTCGAGAACGAGTTGCAGCGATCGGCCTGCCTCGTCGGTGACGAACACGGCCCGCAGATTCCTGTGTCTGTCGAGCAGGGCTTGTCCCGCGCGTCGCAGACGATCGGGGTCGACGTCGCCGCCGAGATCGAGGACCGCCTGCATCGTATAGACATCGGTGCGTTCGTCGGCCGTCATCGAAGCGTGGAAGAGCAAACCCGATTGCAACGGCGACAGCGACCACACGTCCGTGAGCGACGGGTATCGCTGCTCCCAGATCTCGATGTCGCTCTGGTCGAGGTCGACGAGAGGGAGATCCGACGGTGTCAGCCCACCGGCACCGGGCGAAGACCCGTGCCGTGCAAGCGCATCGAGCGCTTCCAGCCAATGCTGCGACAGCTCGTCGATATCGTCACGGTCGAACAACCCGGCGGGGAACGCGATGGTCGTATCAAGGCGCGTGCCATCGGAGCCATCCGAGATCACAGCCTCGATATCGACGCTGACGTCAGCCGGAATCGCCGTAGACAGATGCACTTCCAGTTCGCCGAGGGCACGGGTCGGTGTCCAGACGGACTCGGTCGCGCCCTGCTCTGCATCCGAGCGCGACCTCCGGTCCAGGTAGCTGAAACGCACCTGCGGCGACCGCTCCACCGATGCCAGGCGATCCCGTGCCTCCGGATCGAGATACCGCAGCACGCCGAATCCGGTCCCGCCGGCGGGGATGGCCAGCAGCTGCTCCTTGACCGCCTTCATCGCTGCGCCCATCGCCGGCCCACCCGCGAACGCCTCGTCGATATCCACACCGGCAAGTTCGACTCGCACCGGATACGCAGCGGTGAAGCAACCCACGGTTCGTTGCAGGTCGGCCCCGGCCACCGCGGTGTCCGCACGTACGTCGGCCTCGAACCGGACCAGCGCGGACGACGACTCCACACCACGATCGCGGCGCCAGCGCACCAATGCCAAACCGAGGGCCGTCATCAGGCCGTCGGTGATCGCGCCATTGAACAGCACCGGCACCGAGGTCAGCAGCGCGTCGGTGTCGACGGCAGGAACGGACACCTCCAGCCGTTGCACCGTCGAAGTCGTATCGACGGCCGGATCGAACGGTCTCATCCCCATTTCGGGATCCGGTCCGTCCAATGCGCGCTCCCACCAGGACAACTCGGATCTGTATTCGGGTGCGACCTCGAGAACGCCGTGCGACCACCGCCGCAGTGACGTGCCGACGGCGGGAAGTCGCGGTTTCTGTCCCGTGGCGATCTGCTGCCATGCCAGACCGAGGTCGTGAAGGATGATGCGCCACGAACCGTCGTCGACCACCAGACGGTGTGCGACAAGGAGCAGGATTCCCTTTCGCTCGCCCGGGCCGAAATCGAGCCAGACGAGACGCAGCATCGACCCGGCGTACGGATCGAGGGCAGTGAGAGCGGAGTCGAGGTGCGGTCGTGCGATCTCGGTGATCCGGGCATCGTCGGTATCGGCCGGAACCTCGACCCTGACGAGCAGTTGCGCCGGATCGACGGTGCCTGCGCTGCGTACGCGCAGCATCGGTTCACCGTCGACGCCACCTTCGAGGGCCGAACGCAGTGCATCGTGGTGATCCACCACGACGCCGATCGTGCGCTCGAGTGCATTCCGGTCGATATCCGACGGGAGGTCCACGGCGACGATCTGTCCGGCGTGGTCGAAGCCACCCGGCCGGCTCAGCACTTCGCGCATACCCGGCGTGAGCGGAACCTCGCCGATTCCACCGCCCGGCAACTCTTCCAGCGACGCCGGCCGGGTGGTCTCTGCCCACGTAGCCACTTCGGCGAGTCCCGCAACCGAACGACGACCGAACACGTCTCGCGGCGTGAAGATCACACCTCTGGCCTTTGCCCGCGACACCAATTGGATCGATACGATGCTGTCCCCACCGAGCGCGAAGAAGTCGTCGTCCGCACCGATCTTGTCGACATCCAGAACTTCGGCGAACACGTCCGCGATGATCTGTTCGATCCGGGACTCGGGCGCGCGGAACTCCGTTACCTCGACCACCGGATCCGGCAACGCCCTACGATCCAACTTGCCATTAGCATTGAGAGGCAACCCCTCGAGCACCACAAAAGCCGACGGCACCATATACCCCGGCACACTCCGACCCAACTCGACTGCAACCTCACCTGTATCGAGATCCGCATCCGGCCGAGCCACCAGATACGCAACCACACGCGTACCCACACGCTCACTCTCACGAGCAACCACAGCCACATCACGAATGCCATCCATTCGCCGCAGCGCCGACTCGATCTCACCGAGTTCGATACGGAAACCACGAACCTTCACCTGAAAGTCCGTACGACCCACATACTCGAGCTCACCCTCGCTCGTCCACGCCACCAGATCGCCTGTGCGGTACAACCTCTCACCATCACCCCACGGCGACGCCACGAACCGCTCCGCCGTGAGATCCGGCCGCGCAAAATACCCACGGGCAAGCTGCGCACCCGCAAGATACAACTCACCCGGAACACCCACCGGCACCGGCTGCA
>NZ_BDAM01000018.1 GCF_001895045.1 Rhodococcus coprophilus NBRC 100603
TGTTGGTGGTGCTCGACGAGTTGCCGCTCAACAGCAGTGGGAAGCTCGATCGGAAAGCGTTGCCTTCCCCTGTCTTCGAAGCTCGGGAGTTCCGGGCGCCGCAGACAACCGTCGAACAGGTTGTGGCGTCGGTGTTTTCGGAGGTGCTCGGGGTCGAGCGGGTGGGGCTCGATGATGATTTCTTCGGTTTGGGTGGTAACTCGCTGATCGCGACCCAGGTGGTGGCGCGTCTGGGTGCGGCGCTGGGTACTCGGGTGCCGGTGCGGGTGTTGTTCGAGGCGTCCACTGTCGGGGCACTTGCGGGGCGGGTGGAGCAGGTGTCCGGTGGGGGTGCCGGGGTTCCGTTGGTTGCGCGGGTGCGTCCGGCGCAGGTGCCGTTGTCGTTGGCGCAGCAGCGGATGTGGTTCCTGAATCGGTTGGATCCGGGGTCGGCGGCGAACAACATCCCGGTGGCGATCAGGTTGTCGGGACCGTTGGATGTCGATGCGTTGCAGGCGGCCGTGTCGGATGTCGTCGCGCGACATGAGTCGTTGCGGACGGTGTATCCGGAGGTCGACGGGGTCGGTTTCCAGAAGGTGCTCGGTGCCGACGACGCGGTCGTGGAGGTGCGTGTCGAAGACGTGAGCGTCGAGGACGTGCCCGGGCGGGTCGGCGAGATCCTGGGCGCCGGTTTCGATGTCACGCAGCAGGTTCCGATCCGGGTGCGGTTGCTGCGGGTCACGCCGGACGAGCACATTCTGGTTGTGGTGGTGCATCACATCTCGAGTGACGGGTTCTCGATGGGGCCGTTGACTCGTGATGTGGTCACCGCGTATGCGGCGCGCGCTGCGGGCCGGAACCCGGAGTGGTCGGCGCTCGAGGTGCAGTACGCCGACTACACGTTGTGGCAGCGTGAGGTCCTCGGCGACGAGTCGGATCCGGAGTCGCTGCTCGCGCGGCAATCCGAGTTCTGGCGCACCACCCTCGCGGACCTTCCTGAAGAGTCGACGTTGCCGTCCGATCGGCCTCGTCCGGTGGTGTCGAGTTACCGGGGTGCGTCGCACGGTTTCGTGATCGATCGGCGTATCCGTGCGGGTATCACCGATCTTGCCCGTCGTAGTGGTGCAACGGAATTCATGGTGGTGCATGCCGCTCTCGCGGTGTTGCTGTCGCGGTTGGGTGCACAGTCCGATGTTGCGATCGGCACCCCGATCGCGGGTCGCGGTGAGGCTGCGCTCGATGATCTGGTGGGGATGTTCGTCAATACGTTGGTGTTGCGGACGTCGGTCGACGGGGCTGTCCCGTTCGGGGAGTTCCTCGATGCCGTGCGCGACGTGGATCTCGAGGCTTTTGCGCATGCGGATGTGCCGTTCGAGCGGTTGGTGGAGGTGCTCGATCCTGCGCGTTCGCAGGGGCGGCATCCGTTGTTCCAGGTGATGTTGACGTTCCAGAATATGGCGGACGCGCATCTCGAG
>NZ_BDAM01000019.1 GCF_001895045.1 Rhodococcus coprophilus NBRC 100603
AGCACCACCCTCGCGGACCTTCCTGAAGAGTCGACGTTGCCGTCCGATCGGCCTCGTCCGGTGGTGTCGAGTTACCGGGGTGCGTCGCACGGTTTCGTGATCGATCGGCGTATCCGTGCGGGTATCACCGATCTTGCCCGTCGCAGTGGTGCAACGGAATTCATGGTGGTGCATGCCGCTCTCGCGGTGTTGCTGTCGCGGTTGGGTGCACAGTCCGATGTTGCGATCGGCACCCCGATCGCGGGTCGCGGTGAGGCTGCGCTCGATGATCTGGTGGGGATGTTCGTCAATACGTTGGTGTTGCGGACGTCGGTCGACGGGGCTGTCCCGTTCGGGGAGTTCCTCGATGCCGTGCGCGACGTGGATCTCGAGGCTTTTGCGCATGCGGATGTGCCGTTCGAGCGGTTGGTGGAGGTGCTCGATCCTGCGCGTTCGCAGGCGCGTCATCCGTTGTTCCAGGTGATGCTGACGTTCCAGAATATGGCGGACGCGCATCTCGAACTGCCCGGGTTGAGTGTCTCGGGTGTGGATGTCGATGTCCGGGTCGCGAAGTTCGATCTTCAGGTGACCGTCACCGATCTGGTCGGGTCGGGTGAGCAGTCGCAGGGATTCGGCGTCGAGTTCACCTACGCGACCGAGCTTTTCGATGCTTCGACGGTTCAGGGGTTCGCGGAGCGGTTCGTGCGGATCCTCGAGGCGGTGGTGGCCGATCCGTCGCGGCGGGTGGGGGATATCGATCTGCTGGGCGCCGATGAGCGGGTGACGGTGCTCGAGCGGTGGAACGATACGGCGCGTCCGGTGCCGGAGTCGACGTTGCTGGATCGGTTCGATGCGCAGGTCGCTGCGTCGCCGGATGCGGTGGCGGTGGTGTTCGAGGGCGTGTCGTTGACGTACGGCGAGTTCGATGCGCGGGTCAATCGGGTTGCGCGTTATCTGATCTCGCGGGGTGTGGGTCCGGAGACGACGGTGGGGTTGGCGGTGCGCCGGTCGTTGGATCTGTTGGTGGGGATGTATGCGATCGTGCGGGCGGGCGGCGCGTATGTGCCGATCGATCCGGATCATCCGGCCGATCGCATCCGGCATGTGCTCGATATTGCTGCCCCGGTGTGTGTGGTGACGACGGCCCGCGATGGGTTCGAGGTGCCGTCCGGGGTAGATGTCGAGGCGATGGAGATCGATCGGCTCGATCTCGCGGGGGTCTCTGCCGAGCGGATCGGTGACGAGGAGCGGCGGGACGCGCTCCGCCCGGACAACACGGCCTACGCCATCTTCACGTCGGGGTCGACTGGCAAGCCCAAGGGCGTGGCCGTGACGCACCGCGCGATCGTCAACCAGATCGACTGGATGCTGCACGAGTTCGCGATGACGTCGGAGGATGTGTACTTCCAGAAGACGGCGACGACGTTCGATGTGTCGTTGTGGGGGTTCTTCATGCCGCTGAGTGTGGGTGCGAAGTTGGTACTCGCGACTCCGGACGGCCACCGAGATCCGATATATCTGTCGGAGGTCATTGCGCGGGAGAAGGTGACGATCACCGATTTCGTGCCGTCGATGCTGACCGTGTTCGCGGCGCACGCTGCTGCAGAATCATGCAGCACGTTGCGGGAGATCTTCGTCATCGGTGAAGCATTGCCGCCGGAGACGGTCGACGGGGTGCGCCGTATCAGTGCGGCGGGGATCGACAATTTGTACGGGCCGACGGAAGCTGCGGTGTCGGCTACGTTCTGGCAGGCGCCGTCGGAGGGATCGGTCGATGTTGTGCCGATCGGTGTGCCGGAATGGAACGTGCAGGTGTACGTGCTGGACGGCCGCCTGCGTCCGGTGCCGGCGGGGGTGCCGGGTGAGTTGTACCTTGCCGGCGTGCAGTTGGCGCGTGGGTATGTGCGCCGGCCGGATCTGACGTCGGATCGTTTCGTGGCGAATCCGTTCGGGCCGACCGGGGATCGGATGTATCGCACGGGTGATCTGGTCCGGTGGAACGCCGACGGTGAACTCGAATACATCGGGCGAACCGACTTCCAGGTGAAGTTCCGGGGTCAGCGCATCGAGTTGGGTGAGATCGAGAGTGCGTTGCTCGCGCACGGGTCGGTCAGCCAGGCTGCGGTGGTCGTGTCGTCGTCGGGCATCGGGGATCAACTCGCGGGGTACGTGGTTCCTGTTCCGGGGGCCACTGTCGATCGTGGTGAGTTGGTCGCGTTCGTGTCGGGGTTGTTGCCGTCGTACATGGTGCCGGGCGCTGTGGTGGTCCTCGACCAGTTCCCGCTCAACACTTCCGGGAAACTTGATCGAAAGGCGTTGCCCGCGCCGGTGTTCGAGACTCGGGAGTTCCGGGCGCCACGGACCCCGGTGGAAGAGATTGTGGCGTTGACGTTCGCCGACGTGCTGGGCGTCGAGCGGGTCGGGCTCGACGATGATTTCTTTGCTATGGGTGGTAACTCGCTGAACGCTACGCAAGTGGTCGCACGGCTGGGCTCGACGCTCGACACTCGGGTGCCGGTGCGAGCCCTGTTCGACGCACCGACCGTCGAGGCATTGGCCGCACACGTCGGGCAACATGCCGGCTCGGGGGGAACGGTGCCTCTCGTCGCCGGGCCGCGTCCGGACCGGGTTCCGTTGTCGCTGGCGCAGCAGCGGATGTGGTTCCTCAACCGGTTCGACCCCGACTCCGCGGCATACAACCTGCCGATCGCGTTGAGACTCAGCGGACGACTGGATCTCACTGCCCTGCAGGCAGCCATCCGCGATGTGCTCGAACGACACGAAATGCTGCGCACCTCCTACCCGGAGTCGGACGACGGTGCCGTTCAGATCGTGTTGCCGGTCTCATCGGTAGCGCCCGATCTGGAGCCAGTCCGGACGGACTGGGATCAGTTGCCCGGTCTCGTTCGTGAGTTGGTAAATACGAGCTTCGACGTCACCGCCGAGGTGCCGATCCGAATTCGCCTGTACGCGGTGGGGGACGACGAGATCATCGTCGCGTTCGTCGTCCATCACATCTCTGCCGACGGTTCTTCGATGGGACCACTGACCCGTGACCTGGTAGCGGCCTATGTGGCGCGTTCCGGCGGATACGAGCCCGGCTGGGAGCCGCTTCCGGTGCAGTACGCGGATTATTCGATCTGGCAGCGTGAGGTTCTCGGGGACGAGTCGGATCCGGAGTCGTTGGCAGCCAAGCAGATCGCGTTCTGGGAACGGTCGTTGGAGGGTCTTCCTGATCAGTTGGACCTGCCGACCGACCGGCCACGGCCTGCGGAACAGTCCTTTGTCGGCGACAGGGTCGAGTTCGACATCGACGCGGATCTGCATCGTAAGCTGGTCGAGCTCGCGCGTTCGCGGAACTCGACGCTGTTCATGGCGGTGCATGCGGCTTTCGCGGTGTTGCTTGCGCGTTTGTCGGGTACCGACGACATCACGGTCGGCACGCCGATTGCGGGTAGGGGACGTCGGGAGCTCGACGATTTGATCGGGATGTTCGTCAACACTCTGGTGTTCCGTTCTCATGTGGATGTGAGTGGTTCCTTCGATGCTTTGCTGGAGCAGACGCGTGAGCGGGATCTCCAGGCGTTTGCGCATGCGGATGTTCCGTTCGAGCGGATCGTCGAGGTGCTCAATCCTGAGCGTTCTACCGCACGGCATCCGCTGTTCCAGGTGGGGTTGTCGTTCCAGAACTTGGCGGAGACGAGTCTGGAGCTGCCGGGTTTGACGGTGTCGGGCGTGGATGCGCAGGTGCAGACGTCGCAGTTCGACCTGCATCTGGTCGCTGCGGACCGTTACGACGAGGACGGGTCTGCGGCGGGGATCGGTAATGTGCTGACGTTCGCGACGGATCTGTTCGACAGGTCGACGGTGGCGGGGATCGCGGAGCGGTTCGTGCGAGTGCTCGAGCAGATCGTCGCTGAGCCGGGGCGTGCGGTGGGGGACCTCGATATTCTCGGGGTCGAGGAGCGGAATCTGGTTCTGGAGGAGTGGAACCGCACGAGTCGCCCGCTGGGTGCGCCGGTGACGTTGGTGGATTTGTTCGACGCTCAGGTGTGTCGGGATCCTGCGGCGACTGCGATCGTGTTCGAGGGCGTGTCGCTGTCTTATCGGGAATTCGATTCTCGGGTGAACCGGCTTGCGCGTCATTTGATCTCTGTGGGTGTGGGGCCGGAATCGACTGTTGCGCTGGCGATGCGGCGGTCGGTGGAACTCTTGGTGGGTATGTATGCGGTGGCCAAGGCCGGTGGTGCGTATGTGCCACTCGATCCGGATCAGCCGGCGGAGCGCACGAACTATATTCTGTCGGTCGCGGCTCCTACGGTGGTGCTGACCACTGCGCGTGACGAGTTCGGTGTTCCGGAGGGCGTGGGGTCCGGGATCGTCGTCGTTCGCCTCGATACTGCGGACTTCGACGGGTACTCCGACTCGCCGGTCAGGGATGTCGATCGGCTTGCGCCGTTGCGGCCGGAGAACACGGCGTACGTCATTTTCACGTCGGGTTCGACCGGGCGGCCGAAGGGTGTGGCGGTGTCCCATGCGGCGATCGTCAATCAAATGCTGTGGATGCGGGCTGACTACGATCTCGGGCCGGATGATGCTCTGTTGCTCAAGACGGCTGCGACGTTCGATCTGTCGGTGTGGGAGTTCTGGTCGGCGCTGGTGTCCGGTGGCCGGGTGGTCGTTGCGTCGCCGGATGGTCATCGTGACCCGGTGTATCTCAACGACCTTGTCGCGTCGGAGGGTGTGACGACTTTGCATGTGGTGCCGTCGATGCTTGCCGCGTTGATGACGGACACGGACGGTGTTCTGCCGTCTTCTCTGCGCCGGGTGCTCGCGATCGGTGAGGCTCTGCCTGCGTCTACGGCGCAGCGGTTCCTTGCCGGCAATGATGCGCGGTTGGACAATCTGTACGGTCCGACCGAGGCTGCGGTGTCGGTTACCGATCACACTGTCGATGTGTCCGATGTGGTGTCCGTGCCGATCGGGTCGCCGCAGTGGAATACGCGGTTGTTTGTGCTCGATGCGCGTC
>NZ_BDAM01000020.1 GCF_001895045.1 Rhodococcus coprophilus NBRC 100603
GGTGTGTGCGTGTTCTTTGAGAACTCAACAGTGTGCCGATGAATGTCAGTGCCAATTATTTGGTGCGATCATCCGCTTTTGGTGGATGGTCAATTTTGCTGGTCATCACATTCTTCCGTCTGTGGTGATCGGTTTTTGCTAGTTTGAGTTTTGTATGCTAGTGATTTGGCTCTTTCAGTTTGACTGATTGGCCCTTCGGGGTTTGATCGAGAGTCTTCAACGGAGAGTTTGATCCTGGCTCAGGACGAACGCTGGCGGCGTGCTTAACACATGCAAGTCGAACGATGATGCCCAGCTTGCTGGGCGGATTAGTGGCGAACGGGTGAGTAACACGTGGGTGATCTGCCCTGCACTTCGGGATAAGCCTGGGAAACTGGGTCTAATACCGGATATGACCATGGGATGCATGTCCTGTGGTGGAAAGGTTTACTGGTGCAGGATGAGCCCGCGGCCTATCAGCTTGTTGGTGGGGTAATGGCCTACCAAGGCGACGACGGGTAGCCGGCCTGAGAGGGCGACCGGCCACACTGGGACTGAGACACGGCCCAGACTCCTACGGGAGGCAGCAGTGGGGAATATTGCACAATGGGCGAAAGCCTGATGCAGCGACGCCGCGTGAGGGATGACGGCCTTCGGGTTGTAAACCTCTTTCAGCAGGGACGAAGCGCAAGTGACTGTACCTGCAGAAGAAGCACCGGCTAACTACGTGCCAGCAGCCGCGGTAATACGTAGGGTGCGAGCGTTGTCCGGAATTACTGGGCGTAAAGAGTTCGTAGGCGGTTTGTCGCGTCGTGTGTGAAATCCCGCAGCTCAACTGCGGGCTTGCAGGCGATACGGGCAGACTTGAGTACTGCAGGGGAGACTGGAATTCCTGGTGTAGCGGTGAAATGCGCAGATATCAGGAGGAACACCGGTGGCGAAGGCGGGTCTCTGGGCAGTAACTGACGCTGAGGAACGAAAGCGTGGGTAGCGAACAGGATTAGATACCCTGGTAGTCCACGCCGTAAACGGTGGGCGCTAGGTGTGGGTTTCCTTCCACGGGATCCGTGCCGTAGCTAACGCATTAAGCGCCCCGCCTGGGGAGTACGGCCGCAAGGCTAAAACTCAAAGGAATTGACGGGGGCCCGCACAAGCGGCGGAGCATGTGGATTAATTCGATGCAACGCGAAGAACCTTACCTGGGTTTGACATATACCGGACGACTGCAGAGATGTGGTTTCCCTTGTGGTCGGTATACAGGTGGTGCATGGCTGTCGTCAGCTCGTGTCGTGAGATGTTGGGTTAAGTCCCGCAACGAGCGCAACCCTTGTCTTATGTTGCCAGCACGTAATGGTGGGGACTCGTAAGAGACTGCCGGGGTCAACTCGGAGGAAGGTGGGGACGACGTCAAGTCATCATGCCCCTTATGTCCAGGGCTTCACACATGCTACAATGGTCGGTACAGAGGGCTGCGATACCGTGAGGTGGAGCGAATCCCTTAAAGCCGGTCTCAGTTCGGATCGGGGTCTGCAACTCGACCCCGTGAAGTCGGAGTCGCTAGTAATCGCAGATCAGCAACGCTGCGGTGAATACGTTCCCGGGCCTTGTACACACCGCCCGTCACGTCATGAAAGTCGGTAACACCCGAAGCCGGTGGCCTAACCCCTTGTGGGAGGGAGCCGTCGAAGGTGGGATCGGCGATTGGGACGAAGTCGTAACAAGGTAGCCGTACCGGAAGGTGCGGCTGGATCACCTCCTTTCTAAGGAGCATCTGCCCACACCCCCTGAAATGTCGGGGTGCGTGTGTGGCCAGAGACCGTTTGTCCCCGTATGTGGGACACGGTTGCTCATGGGTGGAACGCTGACAGCTACTTCTCATCCGGTTTCTTCCTGAGTGGAGAGGCCGAGGGGTTATATCGGTGCACTGTTGGGTCCTGAGGGAACACGCGAGTGTTTTTTCAGCGACGATGATCTGCGAAACAAGAGGACTTGAGGTTTTCTTGCGGTAGGGGTTGTTGTGTGTTGTTTGAGAACTGCACAGTGGACGCGAGCATCTTTGTTAGTAAGTGTTTATGAGCGTACGGTGGATGTCTTGGCACCAGGAGCCGATGAAGGACGTGGGAGGCTGCGATATGCCTCGGGGAGCTGTCAACCGAGCTGTGATCCGAGGATTTCCGAATGGGGAAACCCAGCACGAGTGATGTCGTGTTACCCGCATCTGAATATATAGGGTGTGTGGAGGGAACGTGGGGAAGTGAAACATCTCAGTACCCACAGGAAGAGAAAACAACATGTGATTCCGTGAGTAGTGGCGAGCGAAAGCGGAAGAGGCTAAACCGTGTACATGTGATACCTGGCAGGGGTTGTGTATGCGGGGTTGTGGGGTTCATTGTGTCGGCGCTGCTGAGCCGGCCAACAGTAAGAAATCATCGTGTTAGTCGAAGTGGTCTGGAACGGCCTGTCGTAGAGGGTGAGAGTCCCGTAGACGAAAACATGGTGACTGTTGATGTGGATACCCAAGTAGCACCGGGCCCGTGAAATCTGGTGTGAATCTGTCGGGACCACCCGATAAGCCTGAATACTCCCTGGTGACCGATAGCGGACAAGTACCGTGAGGGAAAGATGAAAAGTACCCCGGGAGGGGAGTGAAATAGTACCTGAAACCGTGCGCTTACAATCCGTCAGAGCTGATGCAACCTTTGGTGGTTGGTTGGTGATGGCGTGCCTTTTGAAGAATGAGCCTGCGAGTTAGCGGCATGTCGCGAGGTTAACCCGTGTGGGGTAGCCGTAGCGAAAGCGAGTCCGAATAGGGCGTTGCAGTGGCATGTTCTAGACCCGAAGCGGAGTGATCTACCCATGGCCAGGGTGAAGCGACGGTAAGACGTCGTGGAGGCCCGAACCCACTTAGGTTGAAAACTGAGGGGATGAGTTGTGGGTAGGGGTGAAAGGCCAATCAAACTCCGTGATAGCTGGTTCTCCCCGAAATGCATTTAGGTGCAGCGTCGCGTGTTTCTCACCGGAGGTAGAGCTACTGGATGGTCTAGGGGGCCCACAAGCTTACCGAAATCAGCCAAACTCCGAATGCCGGTGAGTGAGAGCGCGGCAGTGAGACTGCGGGGGATAAGCTTCGTAGTCGAGAGGGAAACAGCCCAGATCGCCGGCTAAGGCCCCTAAGCGTGTACTAAGTGGAAAAGGATGTGGGATCGCTGAGACAACCAGGAGGTTGGCTTAGAAGCAGCCACCCTTGAAAGAGTGCGTAATAGCTCACTGGTCAAGTGGTTCTGCGCCGACAATGTAGCGGGGCTCAAGTACACCGCCGAAGCCGCGGCATTCACATAACACCCGCATGTTTCTATGGAAGTGTGTGCAGTGGTGTGGATGGGTAGGGGAGCGTCGTGTGGCCATGGAAGCATCGGGGTGACCTAGGTGTGGAGGCCACGCGAGTGAGAATGCAGGCATGAGTAGCGAAAGACGAGTGAGAAACTCGTCCGCCGAATGACCAAGGGTTCCTGGGCCAGGTTAATCCGCCCAGGGTGAGTCGGGACCTAAGGCGAGGCCGACAGGCGTAGTCGATGGACAACGGGTTGATATTCCCGTACCCGTGTGAACGCGCCCATGATGAATCATCGGTACTAACCGTCCAAAAGGTTCCTTTTTCCCTTCGGGGGATCTGGGATTGGCTGCACGGGATCTTCGGTGGTAGTAGTCAAGCGATGGGGTGACGCAGGAAGGTAGTGGGGCCAGTCAGTGGTAATACTGGTGTAAGCCTGTAGGGCGTGACATAGGCAAATCCGTGTCGCATATAGCCTGAGAGGTGATGCGTACCCGTTGAGGGGAATTCCATGATCCTATGCTGCCGAGAAAAGCCTCTAGCGAGCTTTCACATGGCCCGTACCCCAAACCGACACAGGTGGTCAGGTAGAGAATACTAAGGCGATCGAGATAACTGTGGTTAAGGAACTCGGCAAAATGCCCCCGTAACTTCGGGAGAAGGGGGACCATGTCCGGTGACGATCTTTGCGGTCTGAGCTGGGTGTGGTCGCAGAGACCAGAGAGAAGCGACTGTTTACTAAAAACACAGGTCCGTGCGAAGTCGTAAGACGATGTATACGGACTGACGCCTGCCCGGTGCTGGAAGGTTAAGAGGACCGGTTAGTCACTTCGGTGGCGAAGCTGAGAATTTAAGCCCCAGTAAACGGCGGTGGTAACTATAACCATCCTAAGGTAGCGAAATTCCTTGTCGGGTAAGTTCCGACCTGCACGAATGGCGTAACGACTTCTCTGCTGTCTCAACCACAGACTCGGCGAAATTGCATTACGAGTAAAGATGCTCGTTACGCGCGGCAGGACGAAAAGACCCCGGGACCTTCACTATAGCTTGGTATTGGTGTTCGGTTCGGTTTGTGTAGGATAGGTGGGAGACTGTGAAGCGGTGACGCCAGTTACTGTGGAGTCGTTGTTGAAATACCACTCTGATCGTATTGGATATCTAACCTCGGACCATGATCTGGTTCAGGGACAGTGCCTGGTGGGTAGTTTAACTGGGGCGGTTGCCTCCCAAAATGTAACGGAGGCGCCCAAAGGTTCCCTCAGCCTGGTTGGCAATCAGGTGTCGAGTGCAAGTGCACAAGGGAGCTTGACTGTGAGACTGACAGGTCGAGCAGGGACGAAAGTCGGGACTAGTGATCCGGCACCGGCATGTGGAAGCGGTGTCGCTCAACGGATAAAAGGTACCCCGGGGATAACAGGCTGATCTTCCCCAAGAGTCCATATCGACGGGATGGTTTGGCACCTCGATGTCGGCTCGTCGCATCCTGGGGCTGGAGTAGGTCCCAAGGGTTGGGCTGTTCGCCCATTAAAGCGGCACGCGAGCTGGGTTTAGAACGTCGTGAGACAGTTCGGTCTCTATCCGCCGCGCGCGTTAGAAACTTGAGGAAGGCTGTCCCTAGTACGAGAGGACCGGGACGGACGAACCTCTGGTGTGCCAGTTGTCCCGCCAGGGGCACTGCTGGTTGGCTACGTTCGGAAGGGATAACCGCTGAAAGCATCTAAGCGGGAAGCCTGTTCCAAGATGAGGTTTCTCACCCCCTCGAGGGGGTAAGGCCCCCGGCAGACCACCGGGTTGATAGGCCAGAACTGGAAGTGCGGTAACGCATGGAGGTGACTGGTACTAATAGGCCGAGGGCTTTCTAACGAAGGTGCTACGCGTCCACTGTGTGGTTTCTGAAACAGCACACTCATGCATTCCGGTTCCCTTGTGGGGTTGGGTGTGTGCGTGGTGGTTTCATAGAGTTACGGCGGTTATAGCGTGGGGGAAACGCCCGGTCCCATTCCGAACCCGGAAGCTAAGCCCCATTGCGCCGATGGTACTGCACTCGTCAGGGTGTGGGAGAGTAGGACACCGCCGAACACCCGTT
>NZ_BDAM01000021.1 GCF_001895045.1 Rhodococcus coprophilus NBRC 100603
AGCTGATACGCCGGCAAGATCGAGGGTGTCGATCGACACCACCGGCACCGACACCGGAACGTCGACCCCGTCCCGCGACGTCGACACCACCAACACCGGCGACACCGACTCCACAATGAAACCATTACGCTCAGCAGGCTGATCCGGATCGATCGGCACATACGCGCCGCCCGCCCGCACGATCGCATACATCCCCACCAACAGATCCGACGACCGGCGCACCGCCAACCCCACCGTCGTCTCCGGACCCACACCCCGCGAGATCAAATACCGCGCAAGCCGATTGACCCGCGCATCGAACTCGCCGTACGTCAACGACACACCCTCGAACACCACCGCCACCGCATCCGGCGACGCAGCGACCTGCGCATCGAACCGATCCAGCAACGTCGACTCCGGCACCGGACGCGACGTATCGTTCCACCGCTCGAGCACCATCACCCGCTCATCGGCGCCCAGCAGATCGATATCCCCCACCCGCAGCGACGGATCGGACACCACCGACTCGAGGATCCGCACGAACCGCTCCGCGAACCCCTGAACCGTCGAAGCATCGAAAAGCTCGGTCGCGTAGGTGAACTCGACGCCGAATCCCTGCGACTGCTCACCCGACCCGACCAGATCGGTGACGGTCACCTGAAGATCGAACTTCGCGACCCGGACATCGACATCCACACCCGAGACACTCAACCCGGGCAACTCGAGATGCGCGTCCGCCAAGTTCTGGAACGTCAGCATCACCTGGAACAACGGATGCCGCGCCTGCGAACGCGCAGGATCGAGCACCTCCACCAACCGCTCGAACGGCACATCGGCATGCGCGAACGCATCGAGATCCCCCGTGCGAACGGTGTCGAGGAACTCCCCGAACGACACCCCACCGTCGACCGACGTCCGCAACACGAGCGTGTTGACGAACATCCCCACGAGATCGTCCAGCGCGGCCTCGCCGCGACCCGCGATCGGGGTGCCGATCGCAACATCGGACTGTGCGCTCAACCGCGACAGCATCACCGCCAACGCAGCATGCACCACCATGAATTCCGTTGCACCACTGCGACGGGCAAGATCGGTGATACCCGCACGGATACGACCATCGATCGTGAAACCGTGCGAGGCACCCCGGTAACTCGACACCACCGGACGGGGCCGATCCCCCGGCAACGTCGACTCTTCAGGAAGGTCCGCGAGGGTGGTGCGCCAGAACTCGGTTTCCCGCGCCAGCAACGACTCCGGATCCGAATCGTCGCCGAGGACCTCTCGCTGCCACAACGTGTAATCCGCGTACTGCACCTCCAAAGCCGACCACCCCGGGACCGCGCCCGCAGCCCGCGCCGCATACGCCGTGACCACATCACGAGTCAACGGCCCCATCGAGAACCCGTCACCGGAGATGTGATGAACCACCACCACCAGCACATGCTCCTCCGGCGTGACCCGCAGCAGCCGCACCCTGATCGGAACCTGCTGTGTCACATCGAAACCGGTAGTCACAACCTCCGTGACACGCGCCAAGACCTCGTCGGCCGCGACAGTCTCCGGACGCACCTCGACGACCGACTCCGATACAGGCAGGATCTCCTGGAAACCGACCCCGTCGACCTCCGGATACACCGTCCGCAACGACTCGTGCCGCGCCACCACATCCGACACCGCCGCCTGCAACGCATCGACATCCAACGAACCCGACAACCTGATTACCGCCGGGATGTTGTTGACCGCCGAGACCGGATCCAACCGATTCAGGAACCACATCCGCTGCTG
>NZ_BDAM01000022.1 GCF_001895045.1 Rhodococcus coprophilus NBRC 100603
GGATCCGGGGTCGGCGGCGAACAACATCCCGGTGGCGATCAGGTTGTCGGGACCGTTGGATGTCGATGCGTTGCAGGCGGCCGTGTCGGATGTCGTCGCGCGACATGAGTCGTTGCGGACGGTGTATCCGGAGGTCGACGGGGTCGGTTTCCAGAAGGTGCTCGGGGCCGACGATGCGGTCGTGGAGGTGCGTGTCGAGGACGTTGCCGCCGACGAGGTGCCGGAGCGAGTCGGCGAGATCGTGACTACCGGTTTCGATGTGACGCAGCAGGTTCCGGTCAGGGTGCGGTTGTTGCGGATCACGCCGGAAGAGTATGTGCTGGTGGTGGTGGTTCATCACATCTCGAGTGACGGGTTCTCGATGGGGCCGGTGACCCGGGATGTGGTCACCGCGTATGCGGCGCGCGCTGCGGGCCGGAACCCGGAGTGGTCGGCGCTCGAGGTGCAGTACGCCGACTACACGTTGTGGCAGCGAGAGGTCCTCGGCGACGAGTCGGATCCGGAGTCGCTGCTCGCGCGGGAAACCGAGTTCTGGCGCACTGCTTTGGCGGATCTGCCGGAGGAGTCGACGTTGCCGTCCGACCGGCCCCGCCCGGTGGTGTCGAGTTACCAGGGTGCCTCGCACGGGTTCGTGATCGATGGTCGTGTTCGTGCCGGTGTAGCGGAGGTGGCACGACGCAGTGGCGCAACGGAATTCATGGTGGTGCATGCTGCGTTGGCGGTGATGCTGTCGCGGTTGGGTGCGAGTTCCGATGTTGCGATCGGCACGCCGATCGCGGGGCGTGGTGAGGCCGCGCTCGACGATCTGGTCGGCATGTTCGTCAACACGCTCGTGTTGCGCACGTCGGTCGACGGTGGGGTGTCGTTCGGGGAGTTCGTCGATGAGGTCCGCCGGGTGGATCTCGATGCGTTCGCCCATGCCGATGTGCCGTTCGAGCGGTTGGTGGAGGTGCTCGATCCTGCGCGTTCGCAGGCGCGTCATCCGCTCTTCCAGGTGATGCTGGCCTTCCAGAACTTGGCGGGTGCGGAGCTCGAGTTGCCGGGGTTGCGGGTGTCGGGCGTGGATGTCGATGTTCGAGTCGCGAAGTTCGACCTGCAGTTGACGTTGTCGGAGGGGTACGCCCAAGACGGTTCGCCGGTCGGCTGGAGTGCGGAATTGACCTACGCCACCGAGCTCTTCGATGCGGTTACGGTCGAGGGGTTCGCGGAGCGGTTCGTGCGGATCCTCGAGTCGGTGGTCGCCGATCCTGCGCTGCGGGTGGGGGATATCGATCTGCTGGGCGCCGACGAGCGTATTGCGGTGCTCGAGCGGTGGAACGATACGTCGCGTCCGGTGCCGGATGGAACATTGCTGGACCGGTTCGATAGCCAGGTCCTTTCGAATCCCGACGCGATTGCGGTGGTGTTCGAAGACGAGTCGTTGACGTACGCGCAGTTCGATGTGCGGGTCAATCGGGTTGCGCGGTATTTGATCTCGCGGGGTGTGGGTCCGGAGACGACGGTGGGGTTGGCGGTGCGCCGGTCGTTGGATCTGTTGGTGGGGATGTATGCGATCGTGCGGGCGGGTGGCGCGTATGTGCCGCTCGATCCGGATCAGCCTGCTGAGCGTAATGGTTTCATTGTGGAGTCGGCGTCGCCGGTGTTGGTGGTGTCGACGTCGCGGGACGGGTTCGAGCTTCCCGAGTCCGATTCCGAGTCCGGGTCCGGGTCCGGGTCGGTGCCGGTGGTGTCGATCGACACGCTGGATCTTGCCGGTGTGTCGGCGGGTCCGGTGTCCGATGGTGAGCGGGTTGCGCCGTTGCGGCCGGACAATACGGCGTATGTGATTTTCACGTCGGGGTCGACGGGGCGGCCGAAGGGTGTGGCGGTGTCGCATTGTTCGGTGGTCAATCAGGTGTCGTGGCTGACAGCCGAATACTCGCTCACCCGAGATGATGTGGTGTTGCAGAAGACGCCGTTCACGTTCGATGTGTCGGTGTGGGAGCTGTTCGGTGCGTTGGCGGTGGGTGCGCGTGTGGTGATCGCGAGCCCCGACGGGCATCGGGATCCTGCGTATCTTGCTCGCGTGATCCATCGGGAGGGGATTACTGCGACGTCGTTCGTGCCGTCGATGCTTGCGGTGTTCGCTGCTGTCGCCACGCGCGAGGAGTGTGCGTCGTTGCGGCTGGTTCTTGTGGCGGGTGAGGCGTTTCCTGCGGCTTTGGTCGATCAGTGTGCTGCTGTCGGTTTGCCGCGGTTGCATAACTTGTACGGTCCGACCGAGGCGACGGTGCATGTCACGGCGCGGCCGGTCGAGGTGGGTGTTTCGGGTGCGGTTCCGATCGGGGCACCGGTGTGGAATACCGGGGCCTATGTTTTGGACCAGCGGCTGGTGCCGGTACCCCTCGGAGTTGTCGGTGAGTTGTATCTGTCGGGTGTGCAGATCGCGAGGGGATATTTCGGGCGTGCAGCA
>NZ_BDAM01000023.1 GCF_001895045.1 Rhodococcus coprophilus NBRC 100603
ATCTGAGCCCGGCGCCCGATGTCTACATCGCCCGCATCCGTGCACCGACCCCCACCGGGTCGGGGTGCGGGTGCGGGTTTTCGTGGTCTACAACAAATCATTGCCACATTGATAGTCATCAATCACAAGGTCCGAAATGTACGGTAGCTCCCGAATTTCGGAGTCAAGATCAACATGGTTGGATGTGGACCAGATCCTGGTCGGCTGCCGTCGTTTCGATAGTGGCCCCGGTTCCTCGCACCCCCCGCAGCTCCACTTCTTCTGAGAGGAAGAAACATGACCGAACTCGAGAAGCTGAACTTCTTCACCGATCCCTCCCTCGTGGGCGATCCGAGTCCGTACTACGACGCGATGCGGGAGAGTTGCCCGGTCAAGCGCGAGCCGCACCACAACGTCATGATGGTCACCGGGTACGAGGAAGCCATCCAGGTTCTGAACGACGAAGAGACCTTCTCTTCGTGCATCTCGGTGACGGGCCCGTACTCGGGATTCCCCCTCCCCACCGACAGCGACGACATCACGGACCTGATCGAAGAGACGCGTCCCAAGCTGCCCATGAACGACCAGCTGCCGACGATGGATCCGCCGCAGCACACCGACCATCGCGCCCTGCTGATGCGCCTGATCACCCCGAAGCGCCTCAAGGAGAACGAGGAGTTCATCTGGCGCCTGGCCGACAAGCTGCTCGACGACCTGCTGGCCAAGGGCTCGGGCGAGGTCATCAGCGAGTTTGCCGCGCCGTTCGCCATGCTCGTGATCGCCGACCTGCTCGGCGTTCCGGAGAGCGACCACCAGGAATTCATCGAGGGTCTCAACCTGGTGATGAAGGACGGCATCTCGATCGGCAGCACGCAGGGTACCGAGCTCAAGCTCAACCCCATGGAGTTCCTCTACCAGAAGTTCGGTGCGTACATCGAGGACCGGCGCGCGAACCCGCAGGACGACGTCCTGACCGGTCTTGCCACCGCCACCTTCCCGGACGGCACGCTCCCGCCGGTCGACGACGTCCTGCGCATCGCGGCGAACGTCTTCTCCGCGGGCCAGGAGACCACGGTCCGCCTGGTGAGCTCCGGGCTCCGCATCATTGCCGAGAACCCCGAACTCCAGCAGGCGCTGCGCGAAGACCCCGAGCGGATCAACAACTTCATCGAGGAGACGCTGCGGGTCGAGAGCCCGATCAAGGGCGACTTCCGGCTCTCCAAGGTTCCGACCGAGGTCGGCGGTGTCGAGGTACCGGCCGGCACGATCATGATGCTCGTGAACGGTGCCGCGAACCGCGACCCCCGCCAGTTCTCCGATCCGGCCGAGTTCGATCTCGACCGTCGCAACGCGCGTACCCATATCGCCTTCGGTCGCGGCATCCACGCGTGCCCGGGCGCCCCGCTCGCTCGCACCGAGGCGCGCGTCGGCTTCGAGCGACTGCTCGAGCGGACCAGCAACATCACTATCTCGGAGGAGGTGCACGGCCCCGAAGGCGACCGCAAGTTCGACTACCTGCCCACATTCATCCTCCGCGGTCTGATGACGCTGCACCTGGACTTCACGCTCGCGGAAGGCGACGCGAAGTGAAGGTTTCCGTCGACGACGACTCCTGCCGCGGCCATGGCGTCTGTCTTGCTCTCTGCCCCGAGGTGTTCGATCTCAGCGACGGCGGGTACGCCGTGACTCTCGTGTCGGAAGTTCCTCCCGAGCACGAGGATTCGGTGCGCGAAGCTGCGGCAAGTTGCCCCGAACGCGCCATCACGATCACCTGATCCACACAGTTCGACGATGGGCGTCGGCCCGGGCCTCGCGGCTCGGACCGGCGCCCATTTCGTCTCCGTGGAGTCTTCGGCAACGAGCTCGAAAGTTGTTGCATCCCTTGCATAGCCAGGCGAACTCTGATTCTCTTCCGGGATACCGCTCGCTATTCCCCCTCGAAGGAGAGTCATGCCCAAGGGATACGTAATCCTCACCGAATCGATCAAGGACCCGGCCGGAATGGGCGCCTACAGCGCTGCCTCGGCCCCCTCGCTACGCAAGGGTGGCGCGACCGTCCTGGCCGTCGACGCCCGGCCGCGAGTTCTGGAAGGCGACTGGCACGGGGACCGTACCGTCGTGCTGGAGTTCGAATCCGTGGAGGCGGCGCAGGCGTGGTACGACTCGGAGGGCTATCAGGCCGCCGTCCCGCTCCGCCACGCCGCAGCCGACACCAATGCGGTGATCCTGGCCGGATTCGAAATGCCGGCCCGGCCTTCCTGAGCGATGCCGCTCGTACACAACTCCGCAGGCGCGCCGGCCCGGACCGTGAGGTCCGGGCCGGCGCGCTTTCTGCCTTCGGCACGGCCCATCCGTTGACGCGGTACCCGTTGTGTGAAAATCTAATACTCAGCAATGAGAGTGACATTCTCATTACCGACATCACAGCGGTCGCGATCGGGTTCCGGGCGCGGGCTCCTGCCCGCAA
>NZ_BDAM01000024.1 GCF_001895045.1 Rhodococcus coprophilus NBRC 100603
AATCATCATCGAGCCCCACCCGCTCGACCCCGAGCACCTCGGAAAACACCGACGCCACAACCTGTTCGACGGCTGTCTGCGGCGCCCGGAACTCCCGAACGTCCACCACCGGAGCGGGCAACGCCTTCCGGTCCAACTTGCCCGACGAACCCACCGGCAACTCACCCAGCACCACCAACGCCGACGGCACCATATAACCCGGCAGCACCGCACCCAACCGACGCAACAACACCACAGAATCCACCGACGCACCCGCAGCCGGCACCACATACCCCACCAACTGCTCACCCGCATGCGCATCCGAACGCACCAACACCACAGCCTGACCGACACCGTCCAGCGCAAGCAGAGCCGTTTCGATCTCACCGAGCTCGATCCGCAACCCCCGCAACTTCACCTGAAAATCGGTACGACCGATGTACACCAACTCACCATCGGCACTCCACCGCACCAGATCACCCGTGCGATAAAGACGCTCACCCACCCCGAACGGCGACGCCACAAACCGCTCCGCCGACAATGCTGCACGCCCGAAATATCCCCTCGCGATCTGCACACCCGACAGATACAACTCACCGACAACTCCGAGGGGTACCGGCACCAACCGCTGATCCAAAACATAGGCCCCGGTATTCCACACCGGCGCCCCGATCGGAACCGCACCCGAAACACCCACCTCGACCGGCCGCGCCGTGACATGCACCGTCGCCTCGGTCGGACCGTACAAGTTGTGCAACCGCGGCAAACCGACAGCAGCACACTGATCGACCAAAGCCGCAGGAAACGCCTCA
>NZ_BDAM01000025.1 GCF_001895045.1 Rhodococcus coprophilus NBRC 100603
CACCGGTTCTTTGGTGATGGTGGCCCAGGCGGCGCCGCTGTCGGGGACGCGGGGTTGTTTCCAGACCTCGATGGGGAAGGACACCATGACCAGGGACTGCATCAGGTGCATGAGGCTGCGGGCGTCGTCGGGCAGGTCGTCGAGGTCGAACTTGTCGCAGTAGGTGATGGCGTCTTCGAGGCGTGCGAAGGCGGCGTCGTAGAACTGCTGCATGTCGGGCATGGTCGAGGCGAGGCGCTTGGCGTAGCGCTCGGGTTCGGTGGCCAGGGCCCAGTCGGCGTAGGGCTCGAGGTCGGAGAACTCAGTTGGCAGCGGCATCGCGGTGCTCCTTGACGTAGTCTGCGACGGTTTTGTGGAGGTGGCGCAGGAGCATTTCCTGGTCGCAGAGGGGGAATTCGGTCACCGCGCGGGTGCCGATCATCGTTTGGGTGGCTTCGAGGGTGTTGGCGTCCTGGAGGGCGTATTCCTTGAAGGTGACGGCGGCGAGCTCCTGTGCGAGGCGCTCGCGGGCGTTCTTCGGGGGTACGAAGTACAGGCTGGCTTCGAAGATGTGCTTGTCGACGGCGGTGGGCCAGTAGTTGTAGGTCAGGTACCAGCCCGGCTCCCAGATGAGCAGGGTCATGTTGGGGAAGAACTCGAAGCTGTCCTGGCCCCAGCTGTGGAAGTTGGCGGGGTTGAGTGCCTTGGGCAGGTTGTCGAGGCCCTCGATGTCGGGCTTGTCCCAGGGTCCGAACAGGCCCGAGCGGAGGGCGCGTTCGATGGGCTTGACCATGTTGAGGTCCTTCGGCGGTGCCATGCCGCCCCAGGAGGAGATCATCGAGTGCGGGGGCTGGAGGTCGTAGTGCAGGGCCTCGTAGCCGTAGCCGGCGAGCTTTTCGGCTTCTTCCTTGACCGCTTGCTTCATGTGCAGGATCGGTGCGTGGTAGAACTCGGCGAAGGCGTCGATGAACAGCTTCCAGTTGGCGCCGATCTCGGAGCGGTAGCTGTAGACCTCGGTCATCTTGTCGAAGGGGTAGCCTTCGAGCTCTTTGGCGTAGTCGCCGAGGTAGTCGACCAGTGCGATCGCGTCGGGGTCGAGGTTGATGTAGATGAACCCTTCCCACGTTTCGCAGCGGACGTCTTTGAGTCCGTAGTCCTTCTTGTCGAGGTCGAAGAATTCGCCTTCTTGCTGGACGAAGGTGAGTTCGCCTTCGAGGCTGTAGCGCCAGGCGTGGTATTTGCAGGTGAACTGCTTGCAGCTGCCGGCGGTTTCTTCCTGGGGGAAGTCGTTCCAGACGAGTTTGTTGCCGCGGTGGCGGCAGACGTTGTGGAAGGCGCGGATTTTGCCGTCGTTGCCTTTGACGATGATCAGGGAGGTGCCGGGGCCGGCGGAGGGGAGTTCTTTGGTGAAGTAGCTGCCGGTGCGGGGGAGTTGTTCGACGCGTCCGACGTAGAGCCAGGTCTTTTTGAAGATGGCTTCGCGTTCGGCTTCGAAGAATTCGGGGTCGATGGAGTCGGTGTAGTCGACCGGGGCGGTACCGAGTTCGGGATAGTGCTCGGTCCAGCTTCCCTCGGCCGGTTTGGTGAAGTGGGGCAAGGCTTTCTACCTTTCGTCTTCGAACTCGATACCGA
>NZ_BDAM01000026.1 GCF_001895045.1 Rhodococcus coprophilus NBRC 100603
CGGCATCCGTTGTTCCAGGTGATGTTGACGTTCCAGAATATGGCGGACGCGCATCTCGAGTTGCCCGGGTTGAGTGTCTCGGGTGTGGATGTCGATGCGCAGATCGCGAAGTTCGATCTGCAGTTGACGTTGTCGGAGGGGTACGCCCAAGACGGTTCGCCGGACGGTTTCCGTGCGGAGTTCACTTATGCCACTGATTTGTTCGATGCGGTGACGGTCGAGGGGTTCGCGGAGCGGTTCGTGCGGATCCTCGAGGCGGTCGTCGCCGATCCGTCGCGGCGGGTGGGGGATATCGATCTGCTGGGCGCCGACGAGCGTGTGGCGGTGCTCGAGCGGTGGAACGATACGTCGCGTCCGGTGCCGGATGGAACATTGCTGGACCGGTTCGATAGCCAGGTCCTTTCGAATCCCGACGCGATTGCGGTGGTGTTCGAAGACGAGTCGTTGACGTACGCGCAGTTCGATGTGCGGGTGAATAGGCTTGCGCGGTATTTGATCTCGCGGGGTGTGGGTCCGGAGACGACGGTGGGGTTGGCGGTGCGCCGGTCGTTGGATCTGTTGGTGGGGATGTATGCGATCGTGCGGGCGGGTGGCGCGTATGTGCCGATCGATCCGGATCATCCGGCAGATCGCATCCGGCATGTGCTCGATATTGCTGCCCCGGTGTGTGTGGTGACGACGGCCCGCGATGGGTTCGAGGTGCCGTCGGGTGCCGATGTTGCTGCGGTGGTGATCGACCGGCTCGATCTTGCCGGTGTGTCGGCCGGTCCGGTGTCGGATGCGGAGCGGTCTGCGCCGTTGCGGCCGGACAATACGGCGTATGTGATTTTCACGTCGGGGTCGACGGGGCGGCCGAAGGGTGTGGCGGTGTCGCACGGGG
>NZ_BDAM01000027.1 GCF_001895045.1 Rhodococcus coprophilus NBRC 100603
CTCACGCTGCCACAACGTGTAGTCGGCGTACTGCACCTCGAGCGCCGACCACTCCGGGTTCCGGCCCGCAGCGCGCGCCGCATACGCCGTCACCACATCACGAGTCAACGGCCCCATCGAGAACCCGTCACTCGAGATGTGATGAACCACCACCACCAGCACATGCTCTTCCGGCGTGACCCGCAGCAGCCGCACCCTGATCGGAACCTGCTGTGTCACATCGAAACCGGTAGTCACAACCTCCGTGACACGCGCCAAGACCTCGTCGGCCGCGACAGTCTCCGGACGCACCTCGACGACCGCGTCCGATACAGGCAGGATCTCCTGGAAACCGACCCCGTCGACCTCCGGATACACCGTCCGCAACGACTCGTGCCGCGCCACCACATCCGACACCGCCGCCTGCAACGCATCGACATCCAACGAACCCGACAACCTGATTACCGCCGGGATGTTGTTCGCCCCCGAGACCGGATCCAACCGATTCAGGAACCACATCCGCTGCTGCGCCAACGACAACGGCACCTGCGCCGGCCGCACCTGCGCAACCAACGGCACCC
>NZ_BDAM01000028.1 GCF_001895045.1 Rhodococcus coprophilus NBRC 100603
CCGATCGGGTCGCCGCAGTGGAATACGCGGTTGTTTGTGCTCGATGCGCGTTTGCAGCCGGTGCCGGTGGGTGTTCCGGGTGAGTTGTATCTTGCGGGTGCGCAGCTTGCGCGTGGGTATTTCGCGCGGCCGGATCTCACGGCGGAGCGGTTCGTGGCGTCGCCGTGGGGTGATGGTGAGAGGTTGTACCGCACAGGCGATCTGGTGGCGTGGACGAGCGACGGTGAGCTCGAGTATGTGGGTCGTACGGACTTTCAGGTGAAGGTTCGTGGTTTCCGTATCGAACTCGGTGAGATCGAGTCGGCGCTGCGGCGAATGGATGGCATTCGTGATGTGGCTGTGGTTGCTCGTGAGAGCGAGCGTGTGGGTACGCGTGTGGTTGCGTATCTGGTGGCTCGGCCGGGTGTCGATCTCGATACCGAGGTGGTTGCATTCGAGCTGGGTCGGAGTGTGCCGGGGTATATGGTGCCGTCGGCTTTTGTGGTGCTCGAGGGGTTGCCTCTCAATGCTAATGGCAAGTTGGATCGTAGGGCGTTGCCGGATCCGGTGTTCGAGGTGACAGCGTTCCGGGCGCCGGTTACTTCTGCCGAGCAAGCCGTGGCGTCCGTGTTTTCCGAGGTGCTCGGGGTCGAGCGTGTCGGGCTCGATGATGATTTCTTCGCTTTGGGTGGGAACTCGCTGATCGCGACCCAGGTGGTGGCGCGTCTGGGTGCGGCCCTCGGTACTCGGGTGCCGGTGCGGGTGTTGTTCGAGGCGTCCACTGTCGGGGAGTTGGCGGTGCGGGTGGAGCAGCTGTCCGGCGAGGCTCGGGTGCCGTTGGTTGCT
>NZ_BDAM01000029.1 GCF_001895045.1 Rhodococcus coprophilus NBRC 100603
CCAGAACTCGGATTGCCGCGCGAGCAGCGACTCCGGATCCGACTCGTCGCCGAGGACCTCACGCTGCCACAACGTGTAATCCGCGTACTGCACCTCCAAAGGCGACCACTCCGGGACCGCGCCCGCGGCCCGCGCCGCATACGCGGTGACCACATCACGAGTCAACGGCCCCATCGAGAACCCGTCACCGGAGATGTGATGAACCACCACCACCAGAATGTGCTCGTCCGGCGTGATCTGCAGCAGCCGCACCCTGATCGGAACCTGCTGTGTCACATCGAAACCGGTAGTCACAACCTCCGTGACACGCGCCAAGACGTCGTCGGCCGCGACGGTTTCCGGACGCACCTCGACGATCGCCTCCGATACAGGCAGGATCTCCTGGAAACCGACCCCGTCGACCTCCGGATACACCGTCCGCAACGACTCGTGCCGCGCCACCACATCCGACACCGCCGCCTGCAACGCATCGACATCCAACGAACCCGACAACCTGATCGCCACCGGAATATTGTTGACCGCAGATTCTGGATCC
>NZ_BDAM01000030.1 GCF_001895045.1 Rhodococcus coprophilus NBRC 100603
TGCCAACGACAACGGCACCTGCGCCGGCCGAACCTGCGCAACCAACGGCACCCGAGCCTCGCCGGACACCTGCTCCACCCGCACCGCCAGCTCCCCGACAGTGGACGCCTCGAACAACACCCGCACCGGCACCCGAGTACCGAGGGCCGCACCCAGACGCGCCACCACCTGGGTCGCAATCAGCGAGTTACCACCGAGCTCGAAGAAGTTGTCGTCGAGACCGACACGCTCAAGGCTCAACACGTCCGCAAACGTCGACGCCACAACCTGCTCGACAGCTGTCTGCGGCGCCCGGAACTCGCGAGCTTCGAAGACAGGGGAAGGCAACGCTTTACGGTCCAGCTTGCCCGACGAACCCACCGGCAACTCATCGAGCACCATCAAGACCGACGGCACCATATACGCCGGCAACAACCCCGAGACGAACCCCACCAACTCGTCACGATCCACCGCGGCCCCCGCAACAGGAACCACATACCCCACAAGCTGCTCCCCGACACCGGAAGCCGATACCACCACCGCAGCCTGCGCGATC